>NZ_SNYR01000007.1 GCF_004363175.1 Maritalea mobilis | reverse complement strand
ATCGAAGTCTTGATGATCAGCTAAAAGCCGATCCGCAAGGACCTCGCCGTCCACGTTTCCCTTTCTTCTCTCATTCACAATGTCAAAGAACCGACACATGTTTTTGCGAAACATTATGTCACCCGGCTGATCAATTACTCTCACAACCGCAAAGCATTCTCTTGCCGGCGAACCGGCAGATTAGACTGCCTTTTATGGAAGCACTGTCAAACTGCAAATCAGTTCGTGCAGCGCTTGGGGGTTATAAGACTAACGAATTAGCCTGTCAACCGATTATTTCAGTTAAAACTCAAAAAGTTTTCTCTGAAATAACTCTGAATGTCATCCGCGTTTTGCAAATTCAATTCAGAATGGCGTTGATAGTTTGGTCAGACCTTGCTGTCAACACCCTATTTGAAAATTTTCAATTTACTTTCAAATAGTTAACTCAAAGGATTGATCTGATTAATTCAGACTGTCCGTATGAGCTGGAGGCGGTGATAAGGGTTGAGCCTGTTAGAGTCAACACCTTTTAGCCAATGCCACGCAATTAAATTGAAAAGCCGTCAAATTCCGGCTTTCGCCAACCTATTAGTAGCGCATAATGCTACTAATGTGGATAAGCCGCAAGCCTTGTTTCTGTTGTGTCACTCTTAGGCTCAACATTGGAAAGCTGATGAGGCGACATGATTCCGTGAAATGCAGCTTAGAAGAATCAGACACTCCACCGAATTGGCATAGAAGCGAAGCGATTCTGCGACCCAGCGTACTGAAGTATCTTTCTATATCTCTTATCGCGCCTGGCGATCAACTACGGCCTACTCGATTAGAATCAGATGTGTTTCCTTATTCAAACATCCCTATCGTCCGTCCACTCAACCCGAGCAGCTAGGACAGCTATAGCGATTCTATTTACTCAGATGCGGCACATGCTTGCCCGGCTTTCAAAGTTTCGAATCGCAGATGGAAATATGTCTGTTGGAAGTGGGAAGAACTCCCCCCCTAATACAAAAACCCCACTTGCTATTTCTAGCGAGTGGGGTTTTTAAATAATTTACATCGTATGAGACATTCTTTGCTTTTAGCGG
>NZ_SNYR01000006.1 GCF_004363175.1 Maritalea mobilis | reverse complement strand
CATCACAGGCATCTCAAAACAACTGATATCCAACGATTTCAATAAGTTAGCCAAGACGCAGTTCGATGTAAAGGGGCATTTTTGGTCTACCATTTGGTCTACCCTAAAGGCCCCTTGATAGATCGCTGGGTGCCCTCGAGATTGTCGCGCGGTTTAGGATGGATTTCTCAGGGCACCCCACCCCCACCGGGGGGAAATGACAAAAGCTAACTAATACGAATACCGCTTCAGATTTTTTCAGTTTTTGCTTTTGTGTCATCCCACATTTTTAGGACCTGCCAAGAGCGCATTTAAAAGACACACAAAGCCCCCTCAGGGACTCTCTGAGAGGCCTTTAAGGCAACAGCTAGACATACCCACATGGGACGATTAGCGACTCTCTATGGGCATTTATTTGGCTTGCTGGGATGCCGGAGGGGAGACAGAAGAAGCTACCCAGAAGGATACGTATAAGCACTTATGCTTGAGACAGAAAAATAAGACGAATGATTGGAGACAATTGTTGTTGTGATGAACAACATTCCCTTTTGAGATGTCTCAATGAGAGACCCAAGAGGGAGACACAAAGAATGGCACTAGGTGTTGTTGTGGCTGCAGCCACCAACAATTGACCAATAACAAGACCACATGAGTTGCAAGCGCAGGATAGGTCTCAGGTGGGTCTCAGATTCTTTCGTGGGAAAGTTGTCTTTGTATATTCTCTATAAGGAGTTCCCCAGACAAAGCTCATTTAAAAGACCAATATTGCAGCAGCAAAAAGAACAATCTCAGGCTCCCCTGCAGCGATCCCCATCAACACTTGTTGTCTTCACTGGGGACACGCACAGCTATCTCAGCGATTAACCCAGGGATACACCCAGCGTCTAGTCTTGGCTGTTGTCTTCAAACAACGAAACGCTGGGTGTCTCAAAGTGTGTCGGCAAGGGGAGCTTTAAGTAACCTCAGGGAATTCCTCAGGGATCCTCAAATGATAAGTGCGGTTTCGTCCTTCACCTTCAATACTGACCTCAACGCCCAGATTTTTTAGCGTTCTGGTTAAGCGATGATTTTCATTTCGGAGCATCCGGTGAAGTTCATTACGCTGGGTGTCCGTGAAGAGTTGATATTCGTTGCTTAAACGTTGTGTCGTCGTCTTCGTGCCAGGATTCTTCAAGACCCAAGCAAACATTGTCTTCGAAACGTTAGATCGACCAACGTCTGGCGGTGTGTTGTAAATAGGTCTCCAATCCAGGACTTGAATGCCGGGCATGGCTTCAGTGATACGATCTAAAATGATATCACCACGTTTTCCTTCAGGGAGATACAGGTGCAAAACACATTCCACACAGTTGCCATCTGAGTCGATAGGGACGCGACAAGCCGTGCGGTTGATTGCCTGAATGAGGTTTGCAGCGGTAGCGTCTATTGAAGTTTCTACATCATGTCGAAAGAGGACAGTGCCTTGGGAAGGAGGATCAAGTGCAAGTTCGTTCAGTGAATGAACCTCACCTGGAAGAAAGGGGAGTGTCGTGAAGTAAGCGCGTCGACACTCTACCCAATCGTTCTTGCCGTTGATGCTAAACCAGTGTCCCCGATGAAACTTCGGATTTTGACCTGCCAACTTTGTAAACGCCTCAAGGTGCTTCTTATGTGATACAACCAGAACTTCAACATCATTAGCTCGCTCCGTATCTAGAACACTCTCAAACCGCTGTTTCTGTTTTTTGCTGAGTTTGCCATTGCCGTTCTCCCGCGAAACAAGCAGTCTTACATTTTTGTAGGTTCGTGCGTTTACAATCGGCGACACGATACGAGCGTTGATTGCAGGATGTTGCCAAGTGGGCATAAGATGAGCTGTGGCATCCAATATGATCGGCATACGCTCATGTTCAGCAAGCAAGAACCGTGAAGAAAGAAGCTGCAAGCCACCAGCTACGGATCTCAACCAAAACCAATTTCGCAACATGAATTGCAAATCTCGCGTCAAAGGACGGATCAAGGTGCGCCCATCATTGTCCTTACTCAGCTCAACAAGTGACGCAGCTTCAATTTGCTCACTCAATGCAACACCGAAAGCGTTCAATTCGAATTCGGCATTCAAAATGTTGTTAGGCATACTGGTCGATGTCAGCTCGGATTTGGCAGCTTCTTTATGGTCTCTACAGAAGTCGACCAATGAAGAAAGGACTTCTTGTTCACGTTGATACTCATTTGGTAAAAATGCAGCCGCTAACCGGACAAGCTCCTCGACTTCATCAACATTTACTGAAAATGTCTCAACAAGTTCCTCTGGGTTTTCGTCTATTACGACAAGATCAGCGAAAGAATAGAGCCATATTTTAGGTGAGAAATAATCATCCAGTTCCGAACTGAGGGCCAGGGCATACCCACTGTGAGTGACTACGAGAAAGTCAAATTCATCCAATAGATCAGATGCTGGACTTGATTCTGAATGATGAGCTGCTGCAACTTGTCTTTCAGCCGTTTTGTTGATGCTTTCAACAATCTGATCAGCTTGTTTGATCTCAGGAACGACAATAAGACCACGCGTTCTGCTTTTGGGGAAAACTTGGTTTTGTCTGGCGAGGGCTGCGAAGTAGGCAACCATTGCTGAGGTTTTTCCAATGCCTGTTGGATGCGGAATGATTGTGAAGTTTTTCGATTCATTATCTTTGTTGAGAATCTTTGCGTTGCATTCTTCAGCTATCTGGAGCCAAAGCTGCAATTGTTTGGGGAACAATTGTTTGTTCGTTTGGGATCGATAGAATTCTGGTGCGAGACGCTCAAATTCTCGCATATCGACGATATTCTTCATGTAAAGAATCCATACGATTGTTGTCGTTTTCTAAAGGGGGAGACAGCGCTTATTTAGGCGTCTGTTGTGGCTTCCTCAAGATATGTCATTGGGAAACAAACAGAGCTTTTAGAAGAAACGCTGGAAGACATTTTCAATATCATGATGGAAAACTGAGAATGAATGTAGCCTCTGGAGGGTACCCAATTTAGAATTAAAAGACCCCAGGGCGCAATCACTTGCCAAATCACTGCCAACACGGCACCTTGCGTTGAGTTTGATTTAATTTGATTTGAGTGAAGATGACGTCTGAGCAAAAACAACTGCTGGAAAAGCAACTTTGGGCCATCGCGAATGAACTGCGCGGCAAGATGGATGCTGATGAGTTCCGTGATTATATTCTGGGCTTTATCTTCTATAAGTACCTGTCGGAAAAGCTGCATATCTATGCCAACGATCTTTTGAAAACTGAAGAGATCAAAGATTATGCGCTGGTGGTGGATGAGGATGATATTGAGGCCATTAAAGACGAGTGTCTTGAAAAGCTCGGCTATTTCCTGAGGCCTAATGAGTTGTTCTCAGCGGTCACTATTCGTGGCAATGGGGCGAACCAGACCAAAGCCAACTTCATTATCGAAGATTTGCAGACCATTCTTGATGGCATTGAGCGCTCCACCATGGGCACGGAGAGCGAGGATGATTTTAACAAGCTGTTCGAGGACATTGACCTTAATAGCACCAAGCTTGGCCGTTCGCCGGATGCGCGAAATGAGTTGATCGCCAAGGTCCTCCGCCACCTGGATAAAATTGATTTCCGTCTTGAAGATGCGAACTCAGATGTGCTGGGCGATGCCTATGAATATTTGATTGCGCAATTTGCTTCCGGGGCTGGGAAGAAAGCCGGAGAGTTCTATACGCCGCAACAAGTGTCCCGCATTTTGGCCAAAGTGGTCACCATGGACAAAAGCCGGATCAAAGATGCCTATGACCCAACATGTGGCTCGGGGTCTTTGTTGCTGCGCATCTCTAAAGAAGCTGATGTGGGCGAGTTTTACGGGCAGGAGCTTAACCGGACCACTTATAACTTGGCGCGGATGAATATGATTTTGCACGATGTGCACTTCTCCCGATTTGATATCAAACAGGATGACACGCTGACCGCGCCGCAACATATGGGGCAACGGTTTGAAGCCGTGGTCGCCAATCCGCCCTTTTCTGCGAAATGGAAAGGCAAAGACAATCCCCTCAATGAAACCGACGACCGCTTTAGCCAATATGGCAAGCTGGCCCCGAGTTCAAAAGCTGACTTTGCGTTTGTGCAGCACATGCTGTTTCACTTGGCCGAAAATGGCACCGCGGCGGTGGTGTTGCCGCATGGGGTTTTGTTCCGTGGGGCAGCAGAAGGGGCCATTCGCCGCTATATCATTGAAAAGCGCAACTTCCTTGATGCGGTGATCGGGCTTCCGGCCAACCTGTTTTATGGCACCTCTATTCCGGCCTGTATTCTGGTGTTTAAAAAATGTCGGATGCATGACGACAATATCATGTTTATCGACGCCAGCGCCGAGTTTGAAAAAGTGGGCAATCAAAACGCCCTGTCCGACGATCATGTCGAAAAGATTGTGGCGACCCTCAAGGAACGGGAGACCGTCGACAAGTATTCTTATGTTGCGCCGCTGAGCGAAGTGGCTGAAAACGACTATAACCTCAATATTCCGCGCTATGTGGATACGTTTGAGGAAGAGCAGGAAATTGATCTCGATGAGGTGGTGAGTAAGCTGCAATCGCTTGAAAAAGAGATGGTGGATACAGATCAGACCATCACTAGGTTCTGCGAGGAGCTTGGTATCGCTTCGCCGTTCGAGGTGCGTAAATGAGTGCTCAAGTTGGTGTCCAAAAAAACATACCTACACTCAGATTTCCCGGATTTTCTGATAAATGGGAACTTAAAAAATTAAAGGAGATCGCAAGATTTTCGAAAGGCAAGGGTATTGCGAAGGCGGATATAAGCCCTAATGGGGTTACGCCATGCATAAGATATGGTGAGCTGTACACACATTATGGCAGTCTAATATCTGAGGTCATTTCTCGAACTTCAGTTTCAACTGATGATCTCATGCTCTCCTCTGGCGACGAAGTTATTATTCCTGCATCTGGCGAAACTGCGATTGATATCGCAACGGCAAGTGCTGTGACCCAAAAGGGAGTTGCTTTAGGAGGTGATTTAAACATTATTCGCTCCCCACATGATCCTCGGTTTTTGGCTAGTTATCTCTCTTCAGGGGGGCGATACAGGCTTGCGGCGCTCGCACAGGGTGTATCAGTTGTGCATTTGTATGCAGATCAATTGGGTTCACTAGACATATACGCCCCCGCTCTCCCCGAACAAAAAAAGATCGCGGACTTTCTTGGGGCGGTGGATGACAAGATCGCCAAACTGACGAAAAAAAAGGCGCTGTTAGAGCGATATAAAAAGGGCGTGATGCAAAAGCTCTTTTCGCAATCCCTGCGCTTCAAAGATGAGAATGGGCAGGACTATCCGGATTGGGAAGACACTAAGGCTGGTCAAGTATTCGAGAACATATCTGACAAAGCCCATGATGGGACATTGCCTGTCCTCTCGGTTACGCAGAAAGACGGCATCGTGGCTCGCAGTGCAACTGATCGGGAAATACAATATGCGAGTGAAAATACTGCCAATTACAAACAAGTATGTCCTGGTCACTTTGTGATTAGTCTTAGATCATTTCAAGGTGGCATCGAATATTCCGAGATATTAGGAATATGTAGTCCAGCTTACACGGTTTTGTCTCCAAAAATTGAGATTTACGATGACTTCTTCCGACACCTATTTAAGAAAGAGGACTTCATCTCTCGTTTGTCGGCAACTGTAATCGGAATAAGAGAGGGCAAACAAATAAGTTTTTCGGCCTTTGCAACCGTCAAGCTACAAGTGCCCCACTTGGAAGAGCAGCGAAAAATCGCTGACTTCCTTACTGCCATCGACGATAAAATCAACCACGTCAGTGACAAATTAGAACAAGCCAAGCTTTTCAAAAAAGGCCTACTGCAGCAGATGTTTGTCTGATGCGCCCCAATAGAGATTTTTTATGACTTTTGACAATCCTGATTTTCATATTGTTTATGTTCTCACCAATGAGGCGATGCCCGGGTATATTAAGGTGGGCGTGACCGAACGCGCCATCGAAATGCGGATGCGCGACCTTTATACCTCTGGTGTGCCCGTGCCCTTTGAGTGCTTTCGCGCTTCGCTTGTGCCGAAATCCAAAAATGTAGAAAAACGCATTCACAGCGCCTTTCGCGATGTGCGGGTGAACGCCAATCGCGAGTTCTTCGAAATCGCCCCCGAACGAGTGGTCGATATTTTAGAAATGGTGGAGGTGGAGAACCTAACGCCCGATATGGATATTGTCGAAACGCCAGAAGATGTGGCGGCCATGCGCAAATTGGAAAAACGCGCGGAACGTTTCAGCTTCAAGATGGTCGATATTCCCGAGGGCGCCGTTCTTACTCACGCCAAAGACCCAGAGATTACCTGTACCGTTTTGAACAACTCCAAGGTTATTTTTGAAAATCAAGAGATGAGCTTATCAGCGGCGGCATTGAAAGCGCTCGTTTCCCTCGGGTTTAACTGGACGTCTGCCCAAGGCGCTCAATATTGGGAATATGAAGGGCGGCTTTTAAAAGATATTCGCGAAGAAATGGAAAACTCATAAATCCTATGTGCACCCAATCTGAACAAGCGCTTGAAAATGAATTGGTGGATCAGTTGCAAACCCTCGGGTTTGAGCGGGTGCATATTGCAGATGAAGATCAACTTGTTGCGAACTTGAAGACCCAACTGGAAAAGCACAATCGCGTTGCGCTGAGTGACGCGGAGTTTAATCAGGTGCTTATTCGCCTATCGCGCGGCAATGTGTTTGAAAAGGCCAAAACTCTGCGCGAGAAGATCGATTATCAGCGCGATGATGGCACCGTTGGCTATCTCGAACTGATCAATCAGGAACATTGGTGCAAAAACCAATATCAGGTGACCAATCAGATCACCATGCGTGGCAAATATGACAACCGTTATGATGTGACGCTGCTCATCAACGGCTTGCCTTTGGTGCAGATTGAACTGAAGCGGCGCGGCCTTGAGATGAAAGAGGCGTTCAATCAGATTGTCCGCTATCACCGCCACACCTTTTCCGCAGGGCGTGGCCTATTTGGTTATCTGCAATTGTTTGTGATCTCCAACGGGGTGAACACAAAATATTTCGCCAACAATCCGCCACGCGTGAACGACAAGGCAGACTTTAAGCAGACTTTCTTTTGGGCAGATCGCGACAACAAAAAGATCACCAAGCTGGACGAATTTGCCAAAGTCTTTTTGGAGAAATGCCAGCTTTCAAAACTGATCACCAAATATATTGTGCTCAATGAGAGCGAGGAAAAGCTCTTCGCCCTACGCCCTTATCAATATTATGCGGTGGAGGCGATTGTCGATCAGGTCAAAGAAAGCAAAAAGAACGGCTATATCTGGCACACCACAGGGTCCGGAAAAACCCTCACGTCTTTCAAGACCGCGCAGATACTTACCCAATCCCCCGAGGTGCACAAGGTGGTCTTTGTGGTCGACCGGAAAGACCTCGATTATCAGACCATCAAAGAGTTCAATAGCTTTTCTGATGGCTCAGTGGATGGCACCAACAACACCAGCCAATTGGTCAAGCAGTTCGCCAACGATACACCGCTGATTGTTACCACGCTGCAAAAGCTCAACACCGCGATCAGCAAAGAGAAACATTTGCAGCGCATGGGCGACCTGGCAGATAAGCGTATTGTCTTTATCTTTGACGAATGTCATCGGTCGCAATTTGGGGAAACCCACCAGCGGATCACTGAGTTCTTCCATGACAGCCAGCTCTTCGGTTTCACGGGCACCCCAATCTTCGCAGACAATGCCTCAAAGAACGATTTGGGCAAGCGCACCACCAAAGACCTGTTTGGCGAATGTTTGCATAAATATGTGATCACAGACGCCATTCGCGACGAGAATGTGCTTAAGTTCTCCGTCGAATATATCCGCACGGTGAAACAGAAGGACCGCATTGCAGATATCGAGGTGGAAGATATCGACACAGCAGAGGCGATGGAGGCACCTGAGCGTCTCAACAACATCACCAACTGGATCATTGGCCACCATGGTGACAAAACACATAACCGTGAATTCACTGCGATCTTTTGTGTCTCCAACGTCAAGACGCTGATCAAATATTACAATTTGTTCAAGCAGAAAAAAGAAGCTGGTGAGCACACGCTCAATGTGGCGACCATCTTTAGTTATAATGCGAACGAAGAGTCGGATGACAATGGCACACTAGAAGCCGATGTGACGCCTGGCGGAACTGGTGAGGCTGTAGATGCTCATTCGCGGGAACATCTCGACAGTTTCATGGACGATTACAACACCATGTTCTCGACCAATTATTCCACCAATGATTTTTACGGCTACTACAAGGATATCGGCAAGCGCGTAAAGAAGAAGGAGATCGATATTCTCCTCGTGGTAAACATGTTCCTCACTGGCTTTGACAGCAAGGCGCTGAACACGATCTATGTCGACAAAAACTTAAAATATCATGGGTTGCTGCAAGCCTATTCCCGGACCAACCGAATCTTTGGAGCGAAGAAGTCTCAAGGCAATGTAGTGTGCTTCCGCAACCTTAAGCCAGCCACAGATCAGGCGATTGAACTGTTCGCCAACAAACAGGCCAATGAAGATATCTTCTTGGCTCCTTATGAAGACTACCTCAAACAGTTTGATACTGCTTATGCCAACTTGCTGGCCATCGCGCCGACCGTTGAAAGCGTTGATGAGTTAGGCGACGAACAAGACGAGGCGAACTTCATTCTCGCCTTCCGGTCTATCGCGCGGCTCCTCAATATCCTTGAGTGTTTTACTGAGTTCTCTTTCGACGATCTGCCTTTAGATGCGCAAACATTTGCCGACTATAAAAGCAAATATGGCGACTTGAACTACAAGGTGAAACAGCAAAAAGAAAAAGTCTCAATCCTCAATGATATTGACTTTGAGATGGAACTGATCACCAACGACAACATCAATGTGGCCTACATCATTTCATTGCTGCACAACCTGAAAGATAAGACGCCAACAGAGCAAGACACAACCAAGCAGACAGTGGCGAACCTTCTCGATAGCGAAGTGAACCTCAGAAGCAAAAAAGAGCTTATCGAGGAATTCATTTCTCAGCACTTGCCGCACGTTAAAGACGGCACCCAAGTCTCCGAGGTTTTTGCCGAGTTTTGGGATGAACAAAAGCAGCAAGCACTTGATGAGCTTGGGAGTGACGAAGGGTTGTCTCAACAAGGTCTCGAAAAGATCATTAGTGACTATCTGTTCACCGACAGAATGCCCATGCGCGATGATGTGATCGGCATTATGGATACAAAGCCCAAACTGAAAGAGCGCAAACCTGTCGCCGAGCGGATTATTGGCAAAATCCGAGACTATGTTGAGACGTTTATTGAGGGTATGGGGTAACAACGCAGTACAGTCTAAGTTAGAGAAGAGCACCCACTTAAAAAACAAGGTGTTGCAATTTCCGGTGCTTCAATTTGGAAGGATTTTTTCCACAAGCGCCTTTTTTACCTGGCAGTTAATTAATATCTCAACTTCCTCCCCTTCCTCTGCGTCTATCAGTGCCTCGGCAATCGGTGAACCGGCACTTACAATCCCATTGGCGGGATCAGAGGTGTCGGCCGAGATCGTGAACTGAAGAACACTGTCTTCGCTATCGGTCCTTCGAACACGAACAGTGTCGCCAATTTGGATTCGGTTGCTGTCTTGCCGACTCTCGTCTTTCAAAAGAGATGTTGCTTTGGGTGAGAAATCCAGAGTGATTTGATCATCTTCAACATCGACGGCGTCGTCCTCAGGTTCAAAGTTGAGAGGCGTTAAATTGATTTCGGCGTCGTCTCGTTCATTATTTCGGTTACTTAGAAGCTCTTCCAGTCGCTCTTCAAGTGCATTGCGAAGTAGTTGAGTTTGCTTGTTTGCATTCTGGAACCAGTCAGTGGACCATATTCTGTAGAACTTCCAGCCTAAGCCTTCGAGTACACTTTGTCGCAATCGGTCACGGTCCCTGGCTGAGCGTGAGGAATGAAAAGATGCCCCATCGCATTCTACCGCCATTATGAAGCCGTGCGGCCACTTATGATGCCGTACGCCTATGTCGATGGAGTACCCTTTAACTCCCACTTGTGGTACGGCATCAAAGCCTAATGCTCTTATCTGCTTGATGACGAATTCCTCAAACTCAGAATCAGGCTCTCGACCGTAGATCGAACCAGAGTCGAGTTGCTTGGTTTTGGAAAATTCCAGCCACTTTTTCAATAAATAGACACCTGAATTTCCGGCCTCTGTCGCGAGAATGTCCTTTGAGTTAAGCGAAGTGAAAGTGGTGATTTGGTGCTTTGCACGTGAGAGCAAAACGTTTAGTCGGCGCCTTCCCGATTGTCCGTTTAACGGTCCGAAACGCTGCATAACCCTTTCACCAATTTTTTCCGGCCCATAAACCGTACTGATAAATATCGTGTCTCTCTCATCACCTTGCACATTTTCCAGGTTTTTAATGAAGAAGCGTTCAATTCCTTCATTGTGATCTTGCCAATATTCCTCATAGGCCTGAATTTCATTCGACTTCATCCGCTCCACATCGAACAACTCGTAAATGAGGTCGCGTTGCCTTACATTTAGTGCGACGACACCAAGTGACTTATGTGGAAATGCTTTCATAAAGTCCACGACCGCCTCGACCACAGCACGCGCTTCAGTGGGGTTCGTTCCCGCCTTATAAGTTCCCTCAACCTCAACGTGACGCAGCCCCATATTAGGATCGTTTTCATTGGCCGTCGGGAAAACCACCAGGTCGTCATTATAGAGGTGCCTGTTCGAAAATCTGATCAAATCTGCATGCCTCGATCGATAGTGCCAACGAAGCCGTCTTTGCGGTCGAAATGCGTTGTTAGCCAATTCCAAAATTGACTCTTCATCAACAATCTCATCGTAGTCGACGTCTTCCTCATCCAACATCTTCTTAAAGAAATTTGATGGGGGTAATTGGTTGGTATCGCCGACCACCACTACCTGTTTTGATCTGAACATTGCGCCTAGTGCGTCTTCTGGAGGCATCTGCGAGGCCTCGTCAATTATGCATAGATCAAAAAGATTGGGCGTACGCTCAAGATATTGAGCAACTGCCAACGGCGACATCATCCAACATGGCTTTATGCTGCGCAGAGCATTACCGGCACGATGAACAAGATCACGCACTGGAATATGCCGAGTTTTCCCAACTTCGTTGTATATCAGTGACATTTCAGTCCAGGTAGACTTGCGACCTACGCCATTCCCTTGAGGTGGCGAAGTGGCTTCAAGCAGCTCATTTTTGATTTGATTGCGAGAAGCATTAATTAAGTTTTCGTCAAGCTGAGCAACTTGTTCCCTCAAGTCATCCAAGCTCGCGCCGTCATATTTTTGCAGAGTTTCGCTATGTTGCGCAAAGACCTCTCGTGCCGCTTCCCATTTTGCTCGCGCGATTAGGTACTCTGGAAAACCTTCTAAGTTACCCAACTTACCTAAATAGAGTTCGGTTACGAACTCAAAACCTAAATCGGAAAGTTCGTCGAAGGCTTTCGCAAAATTCGCAGCTTTTTCAAAACCTCCGATGTCCTCAATTGCGGTTTCAATGTTTTGCGCCAGTGTTACAGAATCGGATTCGAGCCAAAAGGGTTGACCAGTGAAGCTCAACACCCCCCCTAACTCTTTTTGGATCATTTCGCGGCTGGCACTTAAGCTGACAAACTCCTTGATGTGCTTACGAGTAAACTTATCTTCGCACAAAGAGATTAGTTTTTTGGATAGATCTTCGTCGCTTAGGATGCCGTTTATCTTCGAAAAAATAGATTTGAAGCATTCAAACCGTTCGAATTCTCCTTCAGCATCGCCCTCTTCAATTTGTTTGGAAACTGTTCCTAACAACGAGGATAATTGACGGAGCAATTCTCCCCGCTCTGAGAATGAAGTAGCCAATACTCTTAGTGAAGCTTTGTCGATATCGCCAGGATTGCGAAAATAAAGTGACGCTTGGTCTATTGTAGTGGAGTGTGCTTCTAAATTTGATTCAGCTTTTTCAAGCTCTTTGATGTCCTGAAACACAGTATCCAACGAAGCCCCTGGACAATCGATCTCCAGTATAGGCACATTCATCAATACTTCTGTGGGAGTCTCCCACAAGAAATTCAACAGATCTTTCTTGTCAATAGAGCTAAACAGTGACTGAGCTACATCATAGAATTCAGCGAATTTTAAATGTATTTCGAAATCTGTTTCTAGTTTTTTAAAATTAAGTCCGAACAGCTGAATATTTTGTGCGTCATTGCAAAATTCATCATATTTATCAAGCCATTCAACTGCTTCTTCGAGTTCGGATATAGCCTCATCCCAGACGAATTTAACACTCCGGGACATCGCGAGATAAGTCTTCTTGGCTTTCGAATACTTTCGATCAATGATATCTAGCAAAGGCTTGCGACGGAGCGCGACCAGGCACTCTTCAACTGTCTCAGTGGTCCTTCTGTGCAAATTTACAAACTTTTCGTTCAATCGACGTTCTTGTTCTCGCAAGTAAACGCCTTCGTTGCACTTCTCTCGAAGTACCTTAATCGCAAGTGGGTTTTGAAGTTCATGTCGGCGAAGCAGTAATCCGTCACGTCCCAAATTTTGACATAGGGCTGAGATTGCAGAAATATCTAAAAAGTCCCAGCTTTTTAATTGGGGCGCAATTTTGTCCGCACCGTTCAAGGCTGCGGCAATCGTCTGAAATTGAGCTTTCTGATTTTTTAGGTCTTCGCCGCGTTCTGCAAATGCCTTCTTAGAAATATTCGTTAATTCGTTATCCTCTAACAAACTTTCTAAATCTGAAAAGATCATAGTGTCGTATGGGGGATATCGCTCGAAAAATACTTGGAGCTTTTCGTCTAATGACACGAGCCGAGCGAGTGTTTTTCTAATTTTCTCAATTCTGGATAAACCGTCAGGTTCCAGACATAACCGCTTCAGTTCGGACGTTAGTGATCTTCTAAGTTCGGGGTTTTCTAAAAAAGTGAGTAAGTTATTCAGTTCTATCGAGGTGTAGTTTAGCAGTCGACTATCGATTTCTGCGAGGCAACTTTCAACTTCGATGCATTCTTTTGCATTGGAAGCTAGGTTGTCCAACTTTACAAATAACTCGTCAATTTCGAAGGTTGATAGCGAATAGGTCCTTACACCGGCCCAAATTGTCGCACACTCGCTCACCTTTTTGTAACAGTCTCTCGCCCGAGTTGCGAGCTTCTCAAGGTCCGAAATATTGTCGTCACTAAATTGATATTCACTAGCGAATGGGGAGGCTTTAAGTTCTCGACTATAATTATCTAGCAATTCTTTGGCCTCAATTGCACAGCAGATAATTTCGTGAACAGACTTACCACTTCCAGCGAATTCTTGCGATGCAACACTAATGTATTTAGAAATCTCGTCTCGTGCATGGCGAAATTTCTGTACATTTTTTTGAAAGTCGATTTCTGTTCGAGCACGGGATGCGGACAGCCGTTCCCTTATCGAATTGATCACTTCTTTTTTGTTAGATCGCCCGGCTTGCAATGGGAACACGAATTCACCCAAGCCGACTTCTTCCAGCCGGTTTTTTACGACTTCTAAAGCTGCCATTTTTTCTGACACAAATAGTATTCGTTTCCCTGTTGCTAAAGCACCTGCAATAGCATTGACAATTGTTTGGGACTTTCCTGTGCCCGGCGGCCCTTCAATCGCTAGGTGTTGATGGTTTGCAATATCGACGAGGGCGCTGAATTGTGATGCATCGGCGTCCTTAACAAGGTAGGGCACCTTGTTTTCCACCTGCGGCTCGTCAACATTGTAATCATCAGCGAAAAATGGACCGACCGAGGACGTGCTACCCCCAAAAATCTTACTAATCGCCTCATTGTCATTAAAATTGCAGCGTTCCGGGTCCAAGTCGAAATACATAGACATCCGCGCTGAAGGGAACACTCCTATAACTACCTGCCGCCGGACTCGCCACTTGATGTTTCTGGGGGTAATTTCTTCGACAGTATTGAAGTACTCCTCAATTGAGCCCCCTTGGAATTGTGGCAGCTCAATTCCGAAGTCGTTTTTTAGTTTTTCAGAGAAGACCCCGTTTATATCCGGGCTCGCACCAGTCCCTGTTACCTTGTAATCATATCCATTAGCTGTTTTTTTCTTATTCAGGTTAGCAGGCAATAGAACAAGTGGGGCCATTGAGGTCTGTGACGCGTCAGTTTCTGACCATTCAACGAAACCAAATGCACAATGGAGTACGTTAATTCCCGTTTCTTGTTCCCAAGTTCGGCAATTTGCTTCTAGACCCCTTAACTTTTTGCCTAATGCAGCAGGTAGCTGCAAGGTTTGAATGTCGTCATCGAAATGGCTTTCGTTTTCTTGTTGTCCTCTTAACGGCAAATCATATGATGGTGAAATACCGTTGTTAACTGCATGCGCTTTTATGTCAAAATTGTAGTTTTCTTGGCGCTTAGGCATGCCGAGCGAAGCGCGTACCCGGTCCCGCAGTGCGCGTTCCGCTTCTAGCGATTGCTTCAAGTGGTTGTCGGAATTTAGGTCGATTTCATCAATTTGTTGTTTATATACATCGTCTAGAAGTTGAGCGTCTCGCAGCGCGTCCTGAAACTCCTGACTTTCTTCATCTTTCGGATATTGGTCGATATCTGGCAATGCAATGAGGCGCATATCCGACCCATTGGCCAGATTGTAGAGCAAAACATCAGGCAACTCATCAACCACTCGGATATAGGACTTGGATTTAGGTGATAGTGATGTCGAGATCAGTGGATTTCGTCGTGTTAAGTCTAACAAACGAGGACGCAAGCCAGCGATTCTTGAATTTACGAGTTCAGCAATGTCCCCGTGACTGTCGTTCATGCCATAATCCAAATTTTTCAAAAACAACGAAAGACTATTCCTAATCAATAATGTAATGCAATCCCAAACGTCAGCTTCTTAATGTAGAAACCTATCACTATCGAAAGCGCATGATTGGGCAGTTTGCTTTTAATTTGATTGCGTTGCGGAGTGAAAGTCTGAATATTTTCTGTAAACTCAAACTATGTTTAAATCTCACTTTTAGGAATGAATGCTGTGTCTAACCCTAACTTTCAGATACACTCAACTTAGATATTCATTTTTGGCGATCCTGGAGTAATGCGCTTTATATACTAAGTATTGGCTAACCTAGTATTATTGTATTTCGAAAGACAGATATTGTCGAATTTTGGGTGTGTTTTATTGATCAAAAAATTATGAGTTAAACACTTCGAATCGTATTGTCTCATAGAAATTTATATATTCACAGTAACGATGGAGAGGTGAAATTATAACCTTTATAATATAGCGATTTTGCCGAAATCTTTAAACCGTTCTTTGGAAAAGCAGCCGTGATTTGACAATCAATGATTTTGGGAACTGGCTCAAAAATGTTAGCCACTCGAATTGACCAAAAGATCCCCGGTCAAAATTTTATACGATTAAAGTCTCAGATACTGATTTTTTCAGTGAAAAAATTGGTTAAATAAATTCAGCTTAGTTTTTGCTGGAACATAGATTTCTAAATTGCAATTGAAATACAAAGGTTCAATTGATTTATTCATTTACATTTAATTAGATAAAGAAATAATTATCCGTTATCTTGGGGTTACTACTTTCAAAGTTTATTCAAATAAATCAAATATGAACAATTTAATATCGAATATATAACTACGTTAGTGGATTTATGTTCAAATTATTACTTTGACACGCTGAAATAACTCATTAGTTTTGTTGTCTCATCTTAATTTATGGAGGCGTTATATGACGAGTGTTTCAAATTTGATTGCTGCGTATAAGGTAGTTGACGAACTAGGGCACAAGATACCGATCAACATGTTAAACTCGCTTCTTGAGATTGCTAAGTCAGATCAAGATGGTGAGACTTTAAGCATCCACGGCTTGAAAGAGCGTTGTGGTTTGACCTATGCGGAGGCTGCTCGACACGTCTATTATTGGGAAATCGGCAACAGAAACAAGAATTGCGGCGGCCACGAATTGGTTAAAGTCTACGTTAATGAAGAGAATCGGCAGCTGAAGCTTGTAAAATTGTCGGGAAAGGGACAGAAATTGATAGACAGGATCGAGAGCTGTTTCGACAGATAATCCCGCACTTATCATTTGAGGATCCCTGAGGAATTCCCTGAGGTTACTTAAAGCTCCCCTTGCCGACACACTTTGAGACACCCAGCGTTTCGTTGTTTGAAGACAACAGCCAAGACTAGACGCTGGGTGTATCCCTGGGTTAATCGCTGAGATAGCTGTGCGTGTCCCCAGTGAAGACAACAAGTGTTGATGGGGATCGCTGCAGGGGAGCCTGAGATTGTTCTTTTTGCTGCTGCAATATTGGTCTTTTAAATGAGCTTTGTCTGGGGAACTCCTTATAGAGAATATACAAAGACAACTTTCCCACGAAAGAATCTGAGACCCACCTGAGACCTATCCTGCGCTTGCAACTCATGTGGTCTTGTTATTGGTCAATTGTTGGTGGCTGCAGCCACAACAACACCTAGTGCCATTCTTTGTGTCTCCCTCTTGGGTCTCTCATTGAGACATCTCAAAAGGGAATGTTGTTCATCACAACAACAATTGTCTCCAATCATTCGTCTTATTTTTCTGTCTCAAGCATAAGTGCTTATACGTATCCTTCTGGGTAGCTTCTTCTGTCTCCCCTCCGGCATCCCAGCAAGCCAAATAAATGCCCATAGAGAGTCGCTAATCGTCCCATGTGGGTATGTCTAGCTGTTGCCTTAAAGGCCTCTCAGAGAGTCCCTGAGGGGGCTTTGTGTGTCTTTTAAATGCGCTCTTGGCAGGTCCTAAAAATGTGGGATGACACAAAAGCAAAAACTGAAAAAATCTGAAGCGGTATTCGTATTAGTTAGCTTTTGTCATTTCCCCCCGGTGGGGGTGGGGTGCCCTGAGAAATCCATCCTAAACCGCGCGACAATCTCGAGGGCACCCAGCGATCTATCAAGGGGCCTTTAGGGTAGACCAAATGGTAGACCAAAAATGCCCCTTTACATCGAACTGCGTCTTGGCTAACTTATTGAAATCGTTGGATATCAGTTGTTTTGAGATGCCTGTGATG
>NZ_SNYR01000005.1 GCF_004363175.1 Maritalea mobilis | reverse complement strand
ATGGTGATGCCTGGTGACCGTGTTGAGGTCAATGTTGAGTTGATCGTGCCGATCGCTATGGAAGAGCAGTTGCGCTTCGCTATCCGCGAAGGTGGCCGCACAGTGGGCGCCGGCGTGGTTGCCAAAATCATCGAGTAGTCTTTTTCTAAAGACGAACGAAATTAAGGCGGTCCCATAGGGCCGCCTTTTTTGTTGGTCTAGTTTTGCCAACTCAAGACATTGCCCTTCAACTCATCGACGATCATTGAAAATGGAATGAAATGGGCGGCGTTTGCTAGGACGACGATGGTTAGGTCCTTGTCTGGGGCGCGATAGAAATAGTTTTGATAGCCATTCCAGCTGCCAAAGCTGTCGTGATCGCCTCGACCTTTGTAAAGGTTCCAGCCAAGCCCTAGGTAAAGATCGCGATTGCCCCAGTGTTCAACGATAGGTGTGCCATCGTCGGCTGTTTGAATGGTGAGAGCTTCCCTATAATCTGCTGTGGGGATAACTGAACCGTTCAACAGTGCATTGTGCCACTTTTCCAAGTCACGTGGCGAGGTGATAATATTGCCATCTCCCGCTACGCCATCCAATTGACTCGGGAGCTGATCTACATAGTCACCAACATAGAAGAACCGTTTTTTCATACTAGTTGCTAAATTTTTCATGGCTGGATGTATGGCATTTTGCCTGTATATGGTCGTGTTGGTCATCTTTGCTGGGGTGAACAGATGTTGCTGCATAAACTCGTGGAATGGCTGCCCAGAAACGCGCTCAATTATCTCAGACAATACGACATAGGCAGTGTTGGAATAGGCGTATGTTTGTCCCACTTGAAAAGTCGAATTGGGTTTTTGGGTGCTTAGCCATCGGATCAGCTTTTGATTTGTCAGTAATTCGATGCCCTGCAACAATTGGTCGGCTGCAGCAACATAATCAGGCAATCCGGAAGTCCCGACTAAGAGATGGCGGATGGTAACGTTTTCAAATTGTTTTAACTCGGGCAGGTGCCTGTGCAACGGGTCATCAAACGTCAGCTTGTCACGTGATTGCAGCAGAAGAATTGCCGCTGCCGTAAAATGTTTTGTGACGGAGGCAATGTTGAAGGTGGTTTTTGGTGTGATCGATGGTCCCTTGGCGCTCCGCTTTCCAATGTTTGATTCCAGCAAGATTTTGTTTTTATGCGCAATCAGAACGCTACCATTAAAGTGACCAGATCGCCCCAGTTCTTGCAGCCAGTTTTCTAATTCAACAATCCTTTGCTGGCGAGTAGTGCCCTCGGCAACAGGCAGCGACTTGATGTTAACGGCTCGGATTTCAAGAATTATATATGTTGCCAAAGTCGTTATTAGGACCACGGCAAATGCAATAAAAATCCTAAACACTGGAATTCTCCCAATTGTGCGAATGATTATTCTATTTATTGTTGAAATTAAAAGTTTCAAGTCAGAAGGGGAAAGTTGGCCAGTCGGAACCGACACGCCAATTCGGTTTTTAAAAAAAGGGGTAGGGGCGCTCGCGTTACCGCAAAAGCTTGGTGAACATTATTGTTTTGGCTATTGTTATTGTGGTCGCCGTACAAATTTGCTGATTCCAGTTGGTGTTTGGCGCACTATTTTTGGTGATCAGCGGTTGAGATGATTGTCAGTTCAGCTGCCGATATTAGGCAATGTATGGTTGGCTTTTCAGATTGGCTTAGTGCCGGAGGAGCTGTGTTATGACGACTATTTTACTTGCCGTTCTTGCGCTGTATTTGGTGCAACTATTTACCCCTGCGCTTATTCGCTTTTCCCAGATTGGGTTGGAGCGCTATGTGGGGAGTCGTGACGATTTGCCGGAATTGCCTGTAACGGGGCAACGGGCATCGCGGGCCTTGAATAATTTGAAGGAAAGCCTGTTTCTATTTCTACCGCTTGCGATACTCGCTATTGTGATGGGGCATGAAAATGCAGCGATGCTTGGGGCGCAGGTGTTTTTGGTGGCCCGCATTGTTTATGCGGTGACCTATTTGCTGGCTGTGCCGTGGTTGCGTTCGATTATGTGGATTGTTGGATTTGCGGGCCTTGTGATGATGGCCATGCCACTTTTTGGATAAAAAGTGAAAAAAGCACATAATTACTCTTGAAAGAAAACGCCGTTGGCATTAGACCATGCCAGCGGCTTTTATGCCGATTTGCAGGGGTGTAGCTCAGTTGGTAGAGCATCGGTCTCCAAAACCGAGGGTCGTGAGTTCGAGTCTCTCCGCCCCTGCCATTTTCCAAACATTGTTAGGTCAACGCGATCACTTGCTTTTGGGCGGGTGAGGCGAAAACGGGTTTGAACTCGGTTATCTCATATCGCGCTTGCTGCGCCTTAACCATCGGGTCTGCATTTAGCAATGCTTCCAGCTTCTCTTTTTCTTTATGCATAGACAAGATGATGCCGCCTGAGCGGGGCACTTTGGGTCCACCAAATAAGAGCTCGCCATCTTCATAAGCGCTGGATAGGTGGCTGCGATGTGCCTGCGTCAATTCTTCTGTGAGTGCATTAACGTCAACAAATTGGAAGTCGATGAGAAACATATTCAGTTGCCTTTGCTGGATCTGGTTGCTACTATTTTGATAGCGATATTGCTACTAATATAGAAGCGGATAGATGTCTAGTATTTTGCCAAATAAACCTGTTCGAGGCTCCGGCTCCGGTGTGCCTATTATGGCGCTGTTCGACATATTGGGGCGTAAATGGAATATGCGGATGTTGTGGTCTCTGCGCCAAGGTGCATTGAGCTTTCGCAGTCTTCAGGCCGAATGCGGCGGTGTTTCGCCGTCGGTAATGAATGCGCGTTTGAAGCAATTGCAGGCAGCGCAATTGGTATTGCTTGGCGAGGGTGGCTATGAGCTGACGGCGATGGGGCGTGATCTGATGGATCGGCTGGATCCATTGCGCGAATGGTCCGCGCAATGGTCAGCGATTTTGGAGGAGTAACACTAGGCTGAAGCTAGTTGCTGATTTTGTTTGACGCTGTGCTGCTGGGCAGACATGTCACTTGCACCTGATAGTTCATCGAAGCGGCCTGTTGGGTGGAGCTATTGATGTTCCAACTGTTGTTTTTCGCCTTCAGCGTGCGGGCTGCAACGGCGTCCAGCTTGAAATAGGCATAGGCGGTGGTCATTTGCTTCTTGTTCAAAATGCTGAAGCGTGAGCTGCCTTGTTGCCGCTTTTGCGCCAAAAGAGCATTGCATTGGGCGACCGGATCTTTGCCAACCCAGTGTAGTTTGCTTACGGGTATGTTTGGTTCGTAACCAAGTTGCCATGTGCGCAAAGTGCCGTTGGCCACGTCGCGTCCGCCGAAGCGCTTGATCCATTCATTTGCACCTTGGGATTCGAAATAGTCCGTTGCGTGCAGGGTGCCCAGGGCTGCGGCAACGATCCGTTTGCCGCTTTTGGCCCGTGCGCGCAATTTAAAGATGAAGCGGTGGCTGTTTGTCTTTACGCTTGTATATTCAGTGCCGTTTGAGCGCACTTCGATCGGAATAATATCAATGCCGTTCTTTTGAATGGACACAGATTCGATCCAATCTGCAGCATTTGCATGTGTGGGGGCGGAGAGGGCGGCGATCAGCCCGAACGCTGCCAACTTTGTGAAGATGAGTTTCATGATTGTTCCTTTGCAGTTCCTCAATGTGAGGCAAAGATGCAAAAGTGAAACTGAATTGAGACTGAACGGGATATTTAGATATATTTGCGGCTGGTGTTTAGCGCTGGTCGGCTTTAAGAATTTGGTGCGTAAAGGGTTGCGTTTTGATGGGGATAGAGCTATGTAGGCGCAACCAGCCGTGCGGGACTTTCGCGCGGCTATTTGGTTATGGGTATCTGAACTTGTGAAGAAACGACTGTAAGTCGTTGAAAATTCACGGAATGAACAGTCAGGATTGATTATGGCACGGACGAATCCTTTTACATTTTTGCAGCAAGTGCGCTCAGAGGTTGCAAAGGTTGTTTGGCCAACCCGTAACGAAACATTGATTTCAACCATCATGGTTTTGATCATGATCACGCTGGCCAGCTTGTTCTTCTTGGCTGCTGATCAGATTAACTCATGGATTGTTGGCTTGTTGCTCAGCTTGGGCTGAGGTTTAACAAAAAGCGGTAAGGTTTAAACGCATGGCAAAGCGCTGGTACATTGTCCAGGCCTACTCAAATTTTGAGCGTAAGGTTGCGGAATCCATCAAAGAAAAAGTGGCGAGCACTGGGCTTGACCATTTGTTTGATGATGTTTTGGTGCCGACGGAAAAAGTGGTGGAAGTGCGCCGCGGACGTAAAGTTGACGCAGAGCGCAAATTTTTCCCTGGCTATGTTTTGGTGAAAATGGAATTGACCGACGAAACATTCCATTTGATCAAGAATACCCCGAAGGTAACTGGCTTTTTGGGTTCAGATCATAAGCCAATTCCGATTTCTGAGTCTGAAGCGCAATCCATTTTGCATCAGGTTCAAGAAGGTGTGGATCGTCCGAAGCCTTCTGTGAGCTTTGAAGTGGGTGAGCAAGTTCGTGTATCCGATGGTCCTTTTGCTAGCTTTAATGGCTTGGTGGAAGAAGTCGATGAAGAACGCGCACGGCTTAAAGTTGAAGTTTCTATTTTCGGTCGGGCGACCCCGGTTGAATTGGAATATGGTCAGGTTGAAAAGCTCTGATCATTTAAATGGTGCGGGAGAGGGCGTTGGTGTTGCCACATCAATGCATTGAACCTCGTGACCGCACTGTCGTTAAAACGGCCTCAATTGAGGCTAACTAAATAAAGGCACGACAAATGGCAAAAAAGATTGAAGGCTATCTCAAGCTTCAAGTGCCGGCGGGCAGCGCCACGCCGTCACCTCCAATCGGCCCTGCGCTAGGTCAGCGCGGGTTGAACATCATGGAATTCTGTAAAGCGTTCAACGCGGCTTCGCAGGAAATGGATAAAGGCGCGCCGGTTCCGGTTGTGATCACCATTTTTGCGGATAAGAGCTTCACTTTCGAGATGAAGATGCCGCCAGTGAGCTATTTCTTGAAGCAGGCATTGAACCTTAAAAGCGGTTCACAAAAGCCTGGTCACGACGTAGCCGGCAAAATCACGCAAGATCAGTTGCGCGACATTGCAGAAAAGAAAATGAAAGACTTGAACGCGCATGACGTTGAAGCAGCAATGGCACAAATTGCTGGTTCTGCCCGTTCAATGGGTCTGGAAGTAGCGGAGTAAGCGAGATGGCCAAGATTGGTAAACGTACTAAAGCTGCCCGCGAAGCAGTAGATCGCAAAAAATTGTACGAATTGAGCGAAGCTGTTGCTTTGGTAAAAAGCAATGCAGGCGCTAAATTCGACGAAACAATCGAAGTTGCGATGAACTTGGGTGTTGACCCTCGTCACGCTGACCAAATGGTTCGTGGCGTTGTGGCTTTGCCAAACGGCACAGGCCGTGACGTTCGTGTTGCTGTGTTCGCACGTGATGCGAAAGCTGACGAAGCTAAAGCAGCTGGCGCAGACGTTGTTGGCGCAGAAGATTTGGTTGATGAAGTGCTTAAAGGCAACATCGACTTTGATCGTTGTATCGCAACACCTGACATGATGCCTTTGGTTGGTCGTTTGGGTAAAGTTTTGGGTCCACGTAACCTGATGCCAAACCCAAAAGTTGGCACTGTGACACCTGACGTGAAAACAGCAGTTGAAACAGCTAAAGCTGGTTCTGTTGAATTCCGCGTTGAAAAAGCAGGTATTTTGCACGCTGGTGTGGGCAAAGCCTCTTTCGACGAAGCGAAGTTGGTTGAGAACATCAAAGCATTTGCTGACGCTGTTGCGAAATCAAAGCCATCTGGCGCTAAAGGTACATTTATTCGTCGCGTTGCCTTGTCCTCTACAATGGGCCCGGGCGTACATGTTGACGTTTCAAGCGTTCAAGGCTAATTGAACGCGCAATAAAGTTTCAGGCGTAAGCCTGATTGAGGGGCCCGAGCAATTGGGCTCCTAAAGTCCTGTCCGAGACTGTAGGTGCACCTTTGGTGCTTAATCGATAAAAGCCTGCAATAGATGGGGTGAGAATGAAACAGATTTGGCGTTTGCCATGTGTGTTTGGTTCGAACCGGATTGGTTTGGTGTTAAGCCGCTGATCTACAGGCATTTCACCGTTGCTTGGGGAAGGTTGGTTTCGGCCAGCTCTTAAACAAGCAGCAAATCTGCAAACGGTTCGGAATAATTCCGAGCTTTATAGTGGAGAGAAGCAGTGGATAAAGCGGAAAAGCGTGAGCTGGTCTCGTCATTGCAAGATGCGTTTAACGCGTCAGGCTCTGTCGTAGTCGCTCATTACTCAGGCTTGTCAGTTGCCAAAATGGAAGATCTGCGCGTGCAGATGAAACAGGCAGGTGGTCAGGTCAAGGTTGCAAAAAACCGCCTTGCCAAGCGCGCTCTTGAAAATGCAGAGATTGCGGACTTTGGTGAGTTTCTCACTGGTCCGACTGTTCTGACTTATGCGGAAGACCCTATCACGGCAGCGAAAATCTCTGCCAAGTTCGCCAAATCAAATGACAAATACGTCATTTTGGGCGGCGCGATGGGCGAAACCAAATTAGATGCAGCAGCTGTTGCTGCATTGTCAGAATTGCCATCTCTTGATGAACTTCGTGCGAAAATCGCAGGCATGCTTACACAGCCTGCAGCGAAAATTGCATCTGTTCTTCAAGCTCCAGGCGGTCAAGTTGCCCGCGTGGTCTCGGCATATTCAGAAAAGGGCGAAGCGGCATAAGGCGCTTCGCAACCACCCACGGTTCGAAACAATTTAACACAAAAGAGGAATACAATGGCTGATCTAGAAAAGCTCGTTGAAGACCTATCTGCCCTTACAGTTCTTGAAGCTTCAGAATTGTCAAAAATGCTTGAAGAAAAATGGGGCGTTTCAGCTGCTGCACCTGTTGCAGTTGCTGCTGCTGCTGGCGGCGACGCTGGTGCTGCTGCTGCAGAAGAAAAAGACGAATTTGACGTCATTCTTGCTGGTGCAGGCGACAAGAAAATCAACGTGATTAAAGAAGTTCGCGGCATCACTGGTCTTGGCTTGAAAGAAGCTAAAGACTTGGTTGAAGGCGCACCTAAGCCTGTTAAAGAAGGCGTTGCTAAAGCTGAAGCTGAAGAAATCAAAGCTAAGCTTGAAGCAGCTGGCGCTTCTGTAGAGCTTAAGTAGTTCTTTTTTGAGTGGCGGGCTTAGCGGTTCGCCACTCAATTTTGCTGGCGTAATTCAGCATATAGGTCTGATTTTATTAACCAAATCAGACGAAGTTGCGGAAACCTTGAATGAGGGCAGATATCCCGAGCACCGTCGGCTGATTGTCGGTGTTCTGGATACTTGCCCTTCAGGCATTTTAAAAACATAGGAGCGGGCATGGCCACCACCTATAACGGTCGACGTAAGGTACGGAAGTCCTTCGGCAGCATTCGTGAAGTCACGGAGATGCCAAACCTCATTGAAGTTCAAAAAGCTTCTTATGATCAATTTTTGTTGGTAGACCAACCTGAAGGCGGGCGCGCCGATGAAGGTTTGCAGTCAGTCTTTAAATCGGTTTTTCCGATCACAGATTTTGCCAACACTGCGTCATTGGACTTTGTGTCTTATGACTTTGAACAGCCAAAATATGATGTAGACGAATGTCGTCAGCGCGATATGACCTTTGCGGCGCCGCTGAAAGTGACATTGCGTTTGATCGTATTTGAAGTTGACGAAGAAACAGGTGCTCGGTCTGTTAAAGACATTAAAGAGCAAGATGTTTACATGGGCGATATGCCATTCATGACATCTAACGGTACCTTTGTTGTGAACGGCACCGAGCGGGTGATCGTTTCGCAGATGCACCGTTCGCCTGGTGTGTTCTTCGACCACGATAAAGGCAAGTCTCACTCTTCAGGCAAGTTGTTGTTTGCGGCACGGATCATTCCTTACCGCGGCTCTTGGTTGGACATTGAGTTTGACGCCAAAGACATTGTTTACGCCCGTATCGACCGTCGGCGTAAAATTCCAGTGACTTCATTGCTCAAAGCTTTGGGCATGGACGCTGAAGAAATTTTGGCGACATATTACAACACCAATACATTTGAGCGCACCGATAATGGTTGGCGTCAGCCATTTGATTGGGAAAAGTTCCGTGGAACCAAGCCTGCATTTGATTTGATCGATGCGGATAGCGGTGACGTTGTGCATGAAGCTGGCAAGAAATTGTCTGCCCGTGCAGCGAAGAAGTTGGCTGAAGGCGGCATGACCCACATTTTGGTGGATGATGCAGAATTGTTCGGCAGCTACATCGCTGAAGATTTGCTCAATTTGGACACTGGTGAGATCTACGCTGAAGCTGGCGATGAGATCGACGCTGACTTGTTGACCAACTTGGTTGAAGCTGGCTTGGACGAAATTCCAGTGTTGGATATCGACCACGTTAATATCGGCGCTTATTTGCGCAACACATTGGCGATCGACAAGAACGAAAGCCGCGAAGATGCGTTGTTCGATATTTACCGCGTGATGCGTCCGGGTGAGCCACCCACCATCGAAACTGCAGAAGCGATGTTTGAATCATTGTTCTTTGATTCAGAGCGGTATGATTTGTCTGCTGTTGGTCGTGTTAAAATGAACATGCGCTTGAACGTGGAGTGTGAAGACACTGTGCGGACATTGCGCAAAGATGACATTGTTGAAGTTGTTCGTACCTTGGTTGATCTGCGTGATGGTCGCGGTGAGATCGACGATATCGACAACCTTGGCAACCGTCGTGTGCGTTCAGTTGGCGAACTTATGGAAAACCACTACCGCCTTGGTTTGTTGCGCATGGAGCGTGCAATCAAGGAGCGTATGTCTTCTGTTGAGATCGACACTGTGATGCCACAGGACTTGATCAACGCGAAGCCTGCGGCTGCTGCGGTGCGTGAGTTCTTTGGTTCTTCTCAATTGTCTCAGTTCATGGACCAGACAAACCCATTGTCTGAAATCACTCACAAGCGTCGCTTGTCTGCGCTTGGGCCAGGTGGTTTGACCCGTGAACGTGCGGGCTTTGAAGTACGCGACGTGCACCCAACGCACTATGGTCGGATTTGTCCGATTGAAACGCCTGAAGGTCCAAACATTGGTTTGATCAACTCTTTGGCTACATTTGCGCGTGTCAATAAATACGGCTTTATCGAAACCCCTTATCGCAAGGTGGAAAACGGTAAAGTAACTGATGATGTTGTTTATCTCTCCGCTATGGAAGAGGCGCGTTACAACATTGCGCAGGCGAACGCCAAATTGACTGATGGCAATGAGTTCCAGAATGATCTGGTCACTGGTCGTCGGGCAGGTGAGGTGATGTTGATCCCTCGCGAAAACATCGATTTGATGGACGTTAACCCGAAACAGGTGATTTCGGTTGCGGCGTCGCTTATTCCATTCTTGGAAAATGACGATGCGAACCGCGCTTTGATGGGTTCAAACATGCAGCGTCAGGCTGTGCCGTTGCTTCGTTCGCAAGCTCCATTTGTGGGCACAGGCATGGAGCCTGTTGTTGCTCGAGACTCTGGTGCTGCGATTGTTGCAAAGCGTACAGGTATCGTTGATCAGGTGGATGCGACACGTATCGTTATTCGCGCGACTGAAGAAACAGACGCGTCGAAAACTGGCGTTGACATCTACACCTTGATGAAGTTCCAACGCTCCAACCAGTCTACCTGCATTAACCAGCGTCCGTTGGTTGTGGTGGGTGACCATGTTGAAGCTGGCGATATTATCGCTGATGGTCCTTCAACTGATCTTGGTGACTTGGCGCTTGGCCGTAACGTGCTCGTCGCGTTTATGCCTTGGAATGGTTACAACTACGAAGACTCTATTCTTCTCTCCGAAAATATCGTGAAGGATGACGTGTTCACCTCAATTCACATTGAGGAATTTGAAGTGATGGCGCGGGACACAAAATTGGGTCCTGAAGAAATCACACGCGACATTCCAAACGTTTCAGAAGAAGCACTGAAAAACTTGGACGAAGCAGGCATTGTGCACATCGGTGCTGATGTTGAAGCTGGTGACATTTTGGTGGGTAAAATCACACCAAAAGGCGAAAGCCCAATGACACCGGAAGAAAAGCTGCTGCGTGCGATCTTTGGTGAAAAAGCGTCTGACGTGCGTGACACATCTTTGCGTGTGCCTCCTGGTGATGCTGGTACTGTTGTTGAAGTGCGTGTGTTTAACCGCCACGGCATCGACAAAGACGAGCGTGCGATGGCAATTGAGCGTGAAGAAATTGAACGCTTGGCAAAAGACCGCGACGACGAACAGTCCATTCTTGACCGTAACGTGTTTGCACGTTTGAAAGAGATGTTGTTCGGCAAAGAAGCAACTGCAGGGCCAAAAGGCTATGTTGCTGGCACCAAATTGAATGATGCAATCTTTGAAGCGCATCCACGTTCAAAATGGTGGCAGTTTGCGGTTGATGACGACAAGGTCATGTCAGAAATTGAAGCCTTGCAGGGCCAATATGAAGACAGCCGTAAGCAGCTTGAGCAGCGCTTTATTGACAAGGTTGATAAGCTACAGCGTGGTGATGAATTGCCACCAGGCGTGATGAAGATGGTTAAAGTCTTTGTTGCGACTAAGCGCAAAATTCAGTCTGGCGATAAAATGGCTGGCCGTCACGGGAACAAAGGTGTTGTTTCTCGCATCATGCCAATCGAGGATATGCCTCACTTGGCCGATGGTACGCCAGTTGACATCGTGTTGAACCCGCTTGGCGTGCCGAGCCGGATGAACGTTGGTCAGATTCTTGAAACGCACCTTGGCTGGGCTTGTGCCGGCATGGGCAAGCGCATTGGTGAAATGTATGACACATATCGTCGTGCTGAAGCCAAAGACGTGACCCCACTGCGTGAAGAGTTGAACCACGTTTATAAAGGCGATGACTACGTTGAGGGTCTTGATGATGACAGCGTTGTTCGTTTGGCTGACTATTTGCAAAAAGGTGTATCTATCGCAACGCCAGTATTTGACGGTGCGAAAGAGCAGGACATCGTTGAGATGCTCGAGCGGGCAGGGCTTGAAGGCTCTGGTCAGTCTCGGTTGATCGACGGTCGGACCGGTGAAGAATTCCACCGTGACGTAACTGTTGGCTACATCTACATGCTGAAATTGCACCACTTGGTGGACGATAAGATCCACGCGCGTTCAATTGGACCATACTCACTTGTGACCCAGCAGCCATTGGGCGGTAAGGCACAGTTTGGTGGTCAACGCTTCGGTGAAATGGAAGTTTGGGCGCTTGAGGCTTATGGTGCGGCGTACACCTTGCAAGAGATGCTGACTGTTAAGTCAGACGATGTTGCAGGGCGCACAAAGGTCTATGAAGCGATTGTACGGGGCGATGACACGTTTGAAGCTGGTATTCCAGAAAGCTTTAACGTGTTGGTCAAAGAAATCCGGTCACTTGGCCTCAATGTTGAGTTGAGCTCAAGCCATGACGAGGAAGACGATGACGGGGATGCGTTGGAGGCTATTGAGGAGTCTTCACAGGATGCTGCGGAATAGCACTCTGAAACGTAACCTAATCGCTTAATTTTGAGCAGCGGGTAAGGGATGAGCGGCGAAATCATCCCACCCCTGCATTAAAGGAGACAGGAAAATGAACCATCAAGTTATGGATCTTTTCAATCCGCAGGCCCAGGCCCAAGTGTTTGATCAGGTAAAGATCAACATTGCGAGCCCCGAGAAAATCTTGTCATGGTCATATGGCGAAATCAAAAAGCCTGAGACCATCAACTACCGTACGTTCAAGCCTGAGCGGGACGGTTTGTTCTGTGCGCGTACTTTTGGTCCACAAAAGGACTATGAGTGCTTGTGCGGCAAATATAAGCGCATGAAGTTTAAAGGCGTGATCTGTGAGAAGTGTGGCGTTGAAGTTACCTTGTCACGTGTACGTCGTGAACGCATGGGCCACATCGAACTGGCTGCGCCAGTTGCTCACATTTGGTTCTTGAAATCATTGCCATCCCGTATCGCGCTTTTGCTCGATATGACATTGAAAGATGTTGAGCGGATCTTGTATTTCGAAAACTATGTGGTGATTGAGCCGGGCCTTAGCCCATTCTCAGTGAACCAGTTGATCACAGAAGAAGAATATATCGACGCCCAAGACGAATATGGCGCTGATAGCTTCACTGCGATGATTGGTGCGGAAGCGGTGCGCGAGATGCTCGCTTCGCTTGATCTTGAGAAATTGGCCGCTGAATTGCGCGTTGAGATTGCGGAAGCCACAACCGAACTTAAGCCGAAAAAACTCGGCAAGCGTTTGAAAGTGGTTGAGCACTTCATCGTTTCAGGCAACCGCCCTGAATGGATGATCATGACCGTTATTCCGGTTATCCCACCTGAGTTGCGCCCATTGGTGCCGTTGGATGGTGGTCGTTTCGCGACGTCAGATTTGAACGATCTGTATCGCCGTGTGATCAACCGGAACAACCGTTTGAAGCGTTTGATGGAGTTGCGTGCTCCTGACATCATTATCCGTAACGAAAAGCGTATGCTGCAGGAATCTGTTGATGCGTTGTTCGATAATGGTCGTCGTGGCCGCACCATTACTGGCGCGAACAAGCGTCCGCTTAAATCTTTGTCAGATATGCTCAAAGGTAAGCAGGGCCGTTTCCGTCAGAACTTGCTTGGTAAGCGCGTTGACTATTCTGGCCGTTCAGTGATCACTGTAGGTCCTGAATTGAAGCTACACCAGTGTGGTTTGCCGAAGAAGATGGCTTTGGAATTGTTCAAGCCATTCATCTACTCACGTCTTGAAGCCAAAGGTTTGTCTTCAACCGTGAAGCAGGCGAAAAAGCTGGTTGAAAAAGAGCGTCCCGAAGTCTGGGATATCTTGGACGAAGTGATCCGCGAACACCCTGTTATGTTGAACCGGGCGCCGACGTTGCACCGTTTGGGCATTCAGGCGTTTGAACCAACATTGATTGAAGGTAAAGCGATCCAGCTTCACCCGCTTGTTTGTGCGGCGTTTAACGCTGACTTTGACGGTGACCAAATGGCGGTACACGTACCATTGTCATTGGAAGCACAGCTTGAAGCACGCGTATTGATGATGTCCACCAACAACATCTTGCACCCGGCTAACGGTTCTCCGGTTATTGTGCCGTCGCAGGATATTGTTTTGGGCCTTTATTACCTCTCATTGATGAATGACAATGAGCCAGGTGAAGGCATGGCCTTCGGCAATATGGGCGAAATTGAGTATGCGCTCGAAAACAAAGTCATCACATTGCACACCAAAATCAAAGGTCGCTTCAAGACTGTTGATGAGGACGGCAATGAGCACAGCCAAATTTATGAGACCACACCAGGTCGCATGATGATTGCGCAGTTGCTGCCAAAGAACAATGCGGTGCCGTTTGAAGCGTGCAACCAGTTGATGACCAAGAAGATGATCTCGAAATTGATCGATACGGTTTACCGTTCATGCGGTCAAAAAGACACCGTGATCTTCTGTGACCAAATCATGGATCTTGGTTTCCGCTATGCGTGTAAGGCTGGTATTTCGTTTGGTAAGGATGACATGGTTATCCCTGACACCAAAGAAGGTATCGTTGAGACAACCCGCAAGCAGGTTGAAGAGTTCGAACAGCAGTATAATGATGGTTTGATCACACGCGGTGAGAAGTACAACAAAGTTGTTGATGCTTGGGCCAAGTGTGGTGACAAGGTTGCTGATGAAATGATGAGCCGGATTTCTTCGGTTCAAGTGGATGAAGAAACCAACCGTCAAAAGCCGATCAACTCGGTTTACATGATGTCTCACTCAGGTGCGCGTGGTTCGCCAGCGCAAATGAAACAGCTTGCTGGTATGCGTGGTTTGATGGCGCGTCCGGACGGTGGCATCATTGAAACGCCAATTATCTCAAACTTTAAAGAAGGTTTGACCGTGAACGAGTACTTTAACTCGACCCACGGCGCCCGTAAGGGTTTGGCGGATACCGCGATGAAGACAGCGAACTCTGGTTACTTGACCCGTCGTTTGGTGGACGTTGCACAAGATTGCATCATCACCGGCAAGGACTGTGGTTCTGAAGATGGCCTCACTATGACCCCTATCATTGATAGTGGTAACGTGATCGCGTCTTTGGGTAGCCGTGTTCTTGGTCGTACGACAGCAGAAGACGTTCTTGATCCAAAATCTGGCGACGTGATCGTTGCTAAAGGTGTGATGGTTGAAGAAGCTGATGTTGATCGCATCGAAGCGGCTAAGGTTCAGTCTATCAAGATCCGGTCTGTATTGACCTGTAAGCAGCGTCAAGGCGTTTGCGGCACTTGTTATGGCCGTGACTTGGCCCGTGGTACACCTGTGAATATGGGGGAAGCCGTTGGCGTTATCGCTGCTCAGTCTATTGGTGAGCCTGGCACTCAGTTGACCATGCGTACGTTCCACATTGGTGGTACAGCGCAGGTTGTGGACAGCTCGTTCATTGAAGCAAACCATGAAGGTGTTGTTTCGATTAAGACTGGCCAAGTGGCTGAGGATAGTGAAGGCCGCACCGTTAACATGAGCCGTAACCTTGTTCTTGCGATCTCTGATGAAGATGGCAATGAGCGTGGTACACACAAGGTGCCTTATGGTGCGTTGTTGCGGATCAAGGTTGGCGAGACAGTTAAAGCTGGTCAGCGTATTGCTGAATGGGACCCTTATGTGCGTCCTGTTTTGGCTGAAGTTGAAGGTGAGATTGCCTTTGAAGATTTGGTGGAAGGTGCGTCTGTTTCTGAACAAACTGACGAAAGCACCGGCTTTACCAAGCGTTTGGTGATCGACTGGCGTTCAAACCCACGTGGTGAGCACTTGAAGCCTGCCTTGGCCATTACTGGCAAAGACGGCAAAGCTGTGAAACTGGATCGTGGTGGCGAAGCTCGTTACTTGCTGTCTGTTGATGCGGTGATCGCGGTTGATCCGGGCACGAAAGTGAACCCAGGTGACGTTATCGCACGTACGCCATTGGAAAGCGCGAAAACAAAAGACATTACCGGTGGTTTGCCACGGGTTGCGGAATTGTTTGAAGCGCGTCGCCCTAAAGATCATGCGATTATCGCTGAGATCGACGGGACAATCCGTTTTGGCCGTGACTACAAGAATAAGCGTCGCATCGTGATCGAGCCTCATGAAGAGGGTGGCGAGCCAGTGGAATATCTCATTCCGAAAGGCAAGCCGTTCCACCTTCAAGAAGGTGACACCATCGAGCGTGGCGAATATTTGTTGGACGGTAACCCAGCTCCACACGATATCTTGGCGATTAAAGGCGTTGAAGAATTGGCCAAATATTTGGTCAATGAAATTCAAGAAGTTTATCGTCTGCAAGGTGTGGGCATCAACGACAAGCACATCGAAGTTATCGTGCGTCAAATGCTTCAAAAGATCGAAATCACGGATCCAGGCGATTCAGGTTTGATCAAAGAAGAACATATTGACCAAATCGACTTTGATGAGTTGAACCAGCGTTTGGAAGCTGATGGCCGCAAGCCAGCACAAGGTGTGCCGGTTCTGTTGGGTATCACTAAAGCTTCTCTGCAAACCCGTTCGTTCTTCTCAGCGGCATCGTTCCAAGAAACGACCCGCGTGTTGACCGAAGCTGCGGTGAGCGGCAAAGCTGATCCGCTTGAAGGCTTGAAAGAGAACATCATTGTTGGTCGCTTGATCCCAGTGGGTACAGGGGCGTTCACCGCTTCAACCCAGAAGATCGCTGCGAAGCGCGATGATTTGATCTTGGCAGAGCGTCAGCGTCAGGCAGACGAAGAATTGGCAGCCAAAAATGCATTGCGCATTGAAGCATCGCCAGAAGGTTCTTCGGATAATGCTGGCGAGTAATTCAGCTCAGCTATAAATTTTGAGAAGGGCGCCTTTTTAGGCGCCCTTTCTTTTTGGGGAATCGAATCCAAAAACCGTGAACAACGGAATCAGCACCTTGATTCAATGAAGTTTAGACGCGATTATTTGGTCAGTCCGATGGGAATTGGATCGAATATTTCGGGTGAGGGGCCATATAAGCCAAAATTAACCCCTTAAGATGATCTTAAGGTCGGTTTTTTCTCTCATTCCAGAAAAAAACGGCGATAACCCTTGACGTAAAGCCGAGTTCGATTTAGTAACGCCCTACCTTCGCGGTAGGTCGTGGAGCATTTGATACCGTTTCGGCTAACAAAAAAGCCTAAACCCATATGCTTCAAACACACCGTCGGGTAACAGACGCGACAATAGCGAGACACAAGATCTCAGGGTAAACGCCTTGCGATCCTCTGTTTTAATGTGGTGCCGCCGTGCCTTTTGGGCCGATGGGGAGCGCCATTTGATTGTTGTGATCTGGTGAATTGAGTTTTGAACGGATGGAAAGAAGGTTCGAGCAATATGCCGACCATTAATCAGCTGATCCGCAAGCCTCGGCAGGCGAAGCCAAAGCGGAACAAAGTTCCAGCTATGGAAGCAAACCCGCAAAAGCGCGGCGTTTGCACACGTGTGTACACAACGACCCCTAAGAAGCCTAACTCCGCGTTGCGTAAAGTAGCCAAAGTGCGCCTTACAAACCAACGTGAAGTTATTTCTTATATTCCGGGTGAAGGCCACAACCTACAAGAGCACTCTGTTGTTCTTATTCGTGGCGGTCGTGTCCGTGACCTTCCTGGTGTGCGGTATCATATTTTGCGTGGCGTTTTGGATACCCAAAGCGTCAAGGATCGTAAGCAGCGTCGCTCAAAGTACGGCGCTAAGCGGCCTAAGTAAGGAGTTTACGTTCAATGTCACGTCGGCATCGCGCGGAAAAACGTGAGATCAACCCGGATCCAAAGTTCGGTGATCTCGTTGTTACGAAATTCATGAATTCGCTCATGGTAGATGGTAAAAAGTCTGTTGCTGAGCGCATTGTATATGGTGCATTCGACGCGGTTGAAGCACGTACTAAGCAAGACCCTGTAGAGGTGTTCCATCAGGCCCTCGACAATGTGCGTCCTGCGGTTGAAGTGCGTTCTCGTCGTGTTGGTGGTGCAACCTACCAGGTTCCTGTTGAAGTGCGCTCTGAGCGTCAGCAAGCATTGGCCATTCGTTGGTTGATCGGTGCAGCACGGAACCGTGGTGAGAACACAATGGTTGATCGTTTGTCTGGTGAGTTGCTTGATGCGCTCAACGGTCGCGGTCAGGCTGTTAAGAAGCGTGAAGATACGCACCGGATGGCAGACGCCAACCGTGCCTTCTCACATTACCGCTGGTAAGTTTTTAAAGGTATCACGATCATGGCTCGCGATTACAAGATCGAAGACTATCGCAATTTCGGCATTATGGCGCACATTGATGCGGGTAAAACCACAACAACTGAGCGCATTTTGTTCTATACAGGCAAAAGCCACAAAATCGGTGAAGTTCATGATGGTGCTGCCACCATGGACTGGATGGAGCAAGAGCAAGAGCGGGGTATTACAATTACCTCTGCGGCCACAACAACCTTCTGGGAAGGTCGTGATGGCAAAAAGCGTCGCTTCAACATCATTGACACTCCAGGCCACGTAGACTTCACAATTGAAGTTGAGCGTTCATTGCGCGTTCTTGATGGTGCTGTTGCACTTCTTGATGCGAACGCAGGTGTGGAGCCTCAAACCGAGACTGTTTGGCGTCAGGCTGATAAGTACGAAGTTCCTCGTATGATCTTTGTCAACAAAATGGACAAGATCGGCGCTGACTTCTACAACTCAGTAGATATGATTGAAAAGCGCTTGGGTGCTAAGCCTGTTGTTATCCAGCTGCCAATCGGCGCGGAAAACGAATTTGCTGGCGTTGTCGATTTGATCGAAATGAAAGCTTTGGTCTGGCAAGGTGAAAACCTTGGTGCTGAGTGGGATGTTGTAGATATTCCTGCTGACCTTCAGGATCGCGCTGAAGAGTTCCGTGAGCAAATGATCGAAGCGATCGTTGAAGTTGACGAAGAAGCTATGGAAGCTTACTTGGAAGGCGAAATGCCTTCTAACGATAAGATCCGTGAACTTATCCGTAAGGGTACAGTGAACGTTGAATTCTTCCCAGTTCTTTGTGGCTCTGCCTTTAAGAACAAAGGTGTTCAGCCGCTTCTTGACGCTGTTGTTGATTTCTTGCCTTCACCAATCGATATTCCTGCTATTCGCGGTATCGAAGTTGGTACAGAGAAAGAAGTTACTCGTAAGGCTTCTGACGAAGAGCCATTGTCAATGTTGGCGTTTAAGATCGCTAACGACCCACACATGGGTACATTGACTTTCTGCCGCATCTACTCAGGTGTTCTTGAAGCTGGTTCTGGTCTTGAGAACACAGTTAAAGAGAAAAAAGAGCGCGTTGGCCGTATGTTCCAAATGCACTCTAACAGCCGTGAGCAGATCCAAGAAGCTTATGCAGGCGACATCGTTGCGATCGTTGGTTTGAAGCAAACCACAACTGGTGACACTCTTTGCGCGTCTAACTCAAAAGTTATTCTTGAGCGCATGGAATTCCCTGATCCAGTTATCGAGATTGCGGTTGAGCCTAAATCTAAAGCTGACCAAGAGAAGATGGGCTTGGCCCTGAACCGTTTGGCTGCTGAAGATCCAAGCTTCCGCGTTAAATCTGACGATGAAAGCGGTCAAACAATCATTGCGGGTATGGGTGAATTGCACCTCGACATTCTTGTTGACCGCATGAAGCGTGAATTTAAAGTTGAAGCGAATATTGGTCAGCCTCAGGTTGCTTATCGCGAAACAATTACGCAAGCAGTTGATCACGACTATACCCACAAGAAACAATCTGGTGGTTCAGGTCAGTTCGCGCGTATTAAATTCACCATCGAGCCTGGTGAAACTGGTGTTGGTCTTGATTTCTCTGACACAGTTGTGGGCGGTAACGTACCTAAAGAATACATTCCAGGTGTTCAAAAAGGTGTTGAATCTGTTATGGGCGCAGGTCCATTGGCAGGCTTCCCATTGGTCGACGTGAAGTTCGTGTTGAACGATGGTGCATACCACGATGTTGACTCCTCTGTGATGGCTTTTGAGATTGCCGGTCGTGCCGGTTTCCGTGAAGCGATCCGCAAGGCTGGCCCTAAGCTTCTTGAGCCTATCATGAAGGTTGAGGTTGTTAGCCCTGAAGAATACACCGGTTCTATCATCGGTGATTTGACCTCCCGTCGTGGGCAGGTGCAAGGCCAAGACGTACGCGGCAATGCGACCGTGATTAACGCCTTCGTGCCTTTGGCGAACATGTTTGGTTATGTGAACTCTTTGCGTTCAATGAGCCAAGGTCGCGCTAACTTTGTGATGGTGTTTGGCCATTATGAGCAAGTGCCACAAAACGTGGCTGATGAAGTCATGGCGAAACACGCCGGTTAATTTGAATTGAAACGCCAGCACTACGCTGAACGAAATACGGAGAGAGCGATATGGCGAAGGAAAAGTTTGAGCGGACGAAACCGCACGTAAACATTGGGACTATTGGTCACGTTGACCATGGTAAGACCACATTGACCGCGGCGATTACGAAAGTATTGTCAGAGGCGACTGGTGGTAAAGGCACAGCCTTTGATGAGATCGATAAGGCACCTGAAGAAAAAGCCCGTGGTATCACCATTTCAACAGCACACGTTGAGTATGAGACAGAAAACCGTCACTACGCACACGTTGATTGCCCAGGCCACGCTGACTATGTGAAAAACATGATCACTGGTGCGGCTCAAATGGATGGCGGCATCTTGGTTGTGAACGCAGCTGATGGCCCAATGCCACAGACACGTGAGCACATTTTGTTGGCCCGTCAGGTTGGTGTTCCAGCGTTGGTTGTTTTCTTGAACAAAGTTGACCAAGTTGACGACGAAGAGCTTTTGGAATTGGTTGAAATGGAAGTTCGTGAACTTCTTTCTTCTTACGAATTCCCAGGCGACGATATTCCGATTGTAGCGGGCTCTGCTTTGGCTGCTTTGGAAGGTCGTGACGACGAAATCGGCAAGAACAAGATTCTTGAGTTGATGGCTGCTGTTGACGAATATGTTCCAACACCAGCACGTCCAAAAGATCAGCCATTCTTGATGCCAATTGAAGACGTATTCTCAATCTCAGGCCGTGGTACAGTTGTTACCGGTCGTGTTGAGCGTGGCGTGATCAATGTTGGCGAAGAAGTTGAGATCGTTGGCATTAAAGACACACAAAAAACCACTGTTACTGGTGTTGAAATGTTCCGCAAGCTGCTTGATAGCGGTGAAGCAGGTGACAACATTGGTGCGTTGATCCGTGGTGTTGACCGTGAGCAAGTTGAGCGTGGTCAGGTTTTGTGTAAGCCAGGTTCAGTAACACCTCACACCAAATTTGTTGGTGAGGCGTACATTTTGACCAAAGACGAAGGTGGTCGTCACACACCATTCTTCACCAACTACCGTCCACAGTTCTACTTCCGTACAACTGACGTGAC
>NZ_SNYR01000004.1 GCF_004363175.1 Maritalea mobilis | reverse complement strand
ACTGATCTTCGGAGGCTCCAGCGATTGCGATGTTGTTATAGGAACGACCAAGCTTTGCGCTGATGTCGAGATACAAGTTCTCGCTAATTTCACCCGTATAATAAGGCCCGACCATAAAGCCCAAACCATTGGTGTAGGCCGTGCTGCCGATCACATCTGCATGAGTGTAATCAATGGAAGCGCCAATGCCCAAAATGCTGTTAGGGGTAATCAGATAATCAACGCCCATATGCAAGGTGGCAAAGCTGCCCTCATCAAAATCCGTTTCAAAACGGCTGAATGTTGCCTCGGCCCAGGCATCCCAATCTTTGGCCAATCCTTCATCTTGTGAAGTCGGATAGTTCACCTCAATCGCATCATTGGCAACGCTTACGCCAACAGGCAGATGGTTTGAGTTCGGCGCACGGTAACCCAAGACATTCAACCCACCGGGTTGTGGCGCGGTGCCGTTAACCCTCGCCATACGACGGCTTTGGCGAGGCTGGTTACCCATGATCTGCCGTGCACGGCCATCGATGAAATTCTGTACTTGCTCAGATGTATCAGCTGCGCTGTTGAACATGGTGAGCGTGCACACAATATTTTGACCGGACACAAGATCAGCCTGAATTTCATTGAGGCTTGGAAGCACTTGCCCGTCAGCGCTATCGCAGCTTGAGCTTGTGAGGACAAAGCCAGCGGGCAAGGCGTAAGTTGCTGCATAGCTGCCGGGGCGCACCAGCATCTGGCCAGTTGTTCCCGAACCACCAGTTACATTGATCGTTTGATTGAACGCAGAAGTTGATGAGGTAAGCGCAATATTACCATCCGCGCTTGAATTTACCCGCACCTCAAGTGTGCCCGGTGGAATGCGGGCGACGATCACATCAAAACTTTGGTCAACAAAATTACCTGCAGCGTCCTCCGCCCGATGGGTGATTGTTGTTGTGCCAACAGGGAAGGTACTACCAGACGCCAACCCACTTGTGCGCATAATAGAGACGCTGCCGGAATTATCTGTGGCGGTGGGCGTGGGATAGCTCACGATCGCAGTGTTCTCATCAAAAGGAATGTCCATATTGACGTTGCTTTGTGTTGATGTGAACACGGGGTTTTCACCATCGCCAACAGTGATGGTAAATTGCTTTGTGTCAGCATTACCCGCCGCATCTTCTGCGCGAACGGACACGGTGGTGGTGCCTATGGGGAAAGCGGAACCTGAATTGAGCCCAGTTGTTGGAGAGGTGGTGATGGTTGGCGTGATCGAGCCGTCAACAGTGTCCACCGCACTTGCGGTGAAATTGACAATAGCTGTGTTTGAACCCGGATCAGTTGTGGTGGTGATATTAGCTGGCACGGTGATGTCAGGAATTTCATTGTCATTCACCGTAATATTGAAGCTTTTTGGGGTCACGTTGCCCGCGGCATCTTCTGCGCGCGCGGTTACTGTGGTGGTGCCGACAGGAAAGGCATCACCTGAATTCAAGCCAGTTGTCGGGGAGGAAGAAATGGTTGGGGTCAAAGTGCCATCAACATTGTCTATAGCGCTGGTGCTGAAGCTCACGACAGCATCGGCTTCGCCAGGGTCAACAGAGACCACAATGTCTGAGGGCACGGTTACGACTGGTGCGCCTGTATCATTTACAACGACGCTAAAGCTCGTGGTGCCCACATTACCCGCACTATCTGTTGCGGTGGCGGTTACCGTTGTGGTGCCGACTGGGAAGGGATCCCCAGAGTTCAGACCTGTGGTAGGAGATGTCGTAATGGTTGTTGGAATTGATCCATCAACATTGTCGTTTGCCGAGGTGCTAAAATACGGGGTCCCAGTATTGGCAGTTGGGCCTGTATCTGCGGTAACAAGCAAAGGGGTATTCACCACTGGGTCTTCATTGTCAACCACAGTGACGGTAAAGCTTTTGGTGGTAAAATTGCCAACAGAATCTTCCGCACGGTAGGTTACAATCGTGTCACCCAGAGGAAATGTTGCGCCGGATGCGAGACCCGCAGTGCGGGTAGGAGTAACCGCACCATCAATATTGTCATTAGCGGTTGGCGCTGTATACGTCACCGCTGCAGTGTTGGCACCGGGATCAGTGTTGACACTGAAGCTTGCTGGCACGGTAAGAACTGGTGGTGTCGTGTCACCAGTGTAGCCGCCTGTAACGGTACGACAACCGGAGGCCTCATAAGTGGGCTCTGCCACAGGGTTATAAGGATCAAACGTTGCAGAGGTAAAGAGCACGGCCCCATTGGCGGCATAGGGCGGACCGTTATTTGTAGTAGTGCTTTCAACAATCTGTACGCGGAAGGGGCGTTTTGTTGGGGCAACAACGCTATCAGTTGAATTGCTAGAAGTGCCAATCCGCAACGGGAAACTATATGTGGCAGAGGCGGTTGGGTGTTCATAGCCCAGCCCGATACTGGCGATGATATTGTTATCCGCATCAAGGATACGTAGAACAGAATAATCGAAGGGTGTAGCCGCTCCATCTGTTCGGTCGTTGGTTGTCGTCGCCAACGTATATCCAAGATCAACTTCAGCGTGCGTACAAGCGGTACCAGAGGTTCCCGTTGCGTTGCGCGCGCCTGTTGTGGTGATGCCCGTGACAGAGGTCGCCATGGCTGAGTTTGAAAGCAATAACGTTGTTATCACACCCAAAAAGGCGCGTTCAACCCAGTTCCGGTTTAACTGAAGTTCTGCCATTTTTCCCCATCCGATTTTGCCAAATCGCGCAGCAAAGATCATGCGCGCAAATCGGCTCGTTAAACGAGGTGTTCCATGCCTATTAAATGCCAACAATCCCCATTTGGGACCTATTGCAAAATTTATTGTCCCGGCAGGGCAGAGGCTAGCAAAGACCCACGCCTATCTGCAGGGGGGGGCGTGAAGTTTTGATCAGGTGGGGTGAGGGCGAGGGGGAACATCCAATCCCATTCGGCCAGCATATGGTGATGCCCCATATCGCGCATAATATGCAACTGGGCATGAGGCAGATGCGCAGCCAAATATTTAGAGCCTTCCAATGGTGCGTTCATATCCGCATCGCCGTGAAAAATAGTTATGGGGGTTTGGATCTTGCCTAATTCATAAGCGCATGGCGCCGCATGTAATTTGATTTCTTCGATGAAATGGTTGACTTCTTTATCATCGAAATTATCCATCAAACGACGTGACCGTTCGAGGAAAAGCGGGCAGGTAAATATGGCGCGCTCATGGGCACATTTAGCCACCCGTGCGCTTTTTGCATTAAACCCATCGATATCGTTGCGCATGGAACGGGCCAATAGCGGCATCACCCGATCTAGCAATTGCGGCCACTTGCGGGCCAACACATGGATCAGATGATAAGAGAAATCCATCTCGCGCCAGCCAGCATGTTTATATGAAGGGTAGCTGGGCGAACCCAACATCAAATGGGTAAATAAATCAGGCTTGGCATGGGCCAACCCAAGCGCGGTGTTTGCGCCATAGCCATGCGCCAGCAAAGGTATTTGCTGAATGTCCAGCTCATTCAGAAGATGTGAAATGTCGCCCGCATATTGCTCAAAGTTTTGCCAATTTGCACCCGGTTCAGGCGTTGAGCTATAGGCCTGACTGCTGACGATAAATCGAATGTTCATCGCTTTCAACACCGGATGAACTTGATCGACCGAGCCCATGCAATCCAATGTGCCGCCACGAATGCCGTCGATATAAAATATCGGCCGCCCATTCTCAGGCCCAAGTGTGTAATAGCGAAAGGGTTGGCCGTTTGGCAAAATGGTGATGCGGCGCGGTGCCTTAACGGATTGCGGATCGACCTTGGTATTGGGCAGCATAATCAATGGATGCAGCAGCAAGGCGCGCACCAATTTGGCTTGGGTGGCATAGCCAGACTTCGCAAATACAGATTTTAGATATTTGCGGGCGGTCTCATAAGTCACGCCCATTTCCTCTGCGGCTTGTCGCAGATCAGTGCAACTTAGAAACACCCGCAACAATTGCTCTTCTGATCCACTCAAACCATGCAGCTTGGCAAATTCCGCCACGATCAGTGCTAAATCCATATCCCGCGAGAGCAGCACATGTTTGTCTACCCGTGCCATGCCCAATTGTGCGGCAAGTGCTTGCGGCACAAGGATGAAAACACGAGAATGGCCGTCGTGGTTTTCGACCCAGCTATCAATGCGATTCTGCGCGATACATTGCTTTAGCCGTTCTCGCAGACAGGGCGCAATATCAATCTCTGTGGGGCCATTTGTTTGAAAGGCGACTTTGTCGTCATCATTAATCAGGCAAATATCGGGGCCGGTTTGCCGCAATGCATGCTCCACGGCATCCATATCTGTGCTTTTGATTTGGCTGTATAAAGTGTCGGCCCGTTCAAAATGATGCAGCAAATCTTCAGATGGGGGATGGCTTGCGGGATCATCAGCAAAGGTTTCAATGGGCGTCACATGATCGGCCAGCCCCAAAATAAGCTCTGGCCAATTGCCGCCATCCACAAGCGATTGATAAATGCCGTGAACAAGATCTGAGGGCGGTTGGCTCATTGAAGTACAAATATCCCGAAAATTTGGGCGAGAAATGCCCGGCAAGGTATAGCCTGAAAATTGACTGGGTTAAGCCTAGCGGACACCAGTTAATGGCTCAACAATAGATCAGGAAAAATGCGGATAATTCACTTCAAATCCGTGTGAGATTATCTCTCCAGCATTACTCGACCCTGCAAATGTAACGAGCAAAAACAAAACCCACATCAGGATCACCGGAGAACATATCCGCTACACCATACATGGGCACAACTTGCCGCCAACCCTGTTCATCAAACGGTTCCATCGTCCACAAATAGGTGCCTGGCCCAAGCCGCGTGACCTCTTTGCAATTGCTATTGCCGCATTCACGCAAGCTCAAATAATTGTCACCAGCTGGATTCAATCCACACACACGAAATAGCTCACCCGAATAGGCAAAAGCACTTCCGGCGCTGAAAAGAACAATACAAAAGGCAAAAATTGCTAGGAGGTTCTTTTTCATCATATTGGTCCTTTATCCTTTGCCTCGCGTTTAAAGATTGCGCTTCAGGAAATTGCAGGTCAATGCGACAAAACCAACAATAAGGTTTATTGAAGCGCAAAAGTGCGTGTTGGAAATTGATGTGGCTGTGCCACAAATTATTGATAAGTTGGCATGGGCTGGGAGTTTAGTTGGCGTGACAAAATTGCGATTTTTTAAGTTGGAAGATTTAGCGTGGCCGGGCCATTTTGCGCTGCATAGCCGCATTTTTGCGGCAATATTTTTGCTGATCACTTTGGTGAGCACCGTCACAGCGCTTTTCAATTTGCGCTTCGAATCCAACATGTATCGCGCCCTCTCATCGCAAAATCCGGCAGTGGCACCTTATGAGGCATTTCTGGAAGAAACTGGTGGGAAACGGCGGCAGTTTTTATTGCTGATGGAGCGCCCCGAAGGGCTGACGCCAGAAGACTTTCGCACCATTGCCGATTTCACTTTGGAAATGGGGTTAGTCAGCCATGTGGCCACTTCATTTTCCATCACCACAGCGCGGTTTCCAACCAATCATCCCACTTATGCAGGGCAGGTGGTGGTGCCCAATGACGTAACTGAAGATGAGTTGGAGCGGCGCCTATCGGCATTTGAGCAGGTGCCAACTTTGCCCAAAATGCTGCTGTCGTCTGAGCGGCAAGCGGCGATGATTTTGGTGGCAATGGCAGATGACACACCACCTGGCGCTGCACGGCAGATTTTCGCCGAAATCAAAGAGTTGCAGGCCGCTGGGTTGGACAAGGGATTGCTGACCGGCATTGCCAGCGAAGAGCTGATCGGGGCCTCCATCACGGAAGCGTTGAAGAATGATCTGATCTTTTTCACCCTTGGCGGCGGGTTGCTGGCCAGCATTTTGGCGATCTTTTTGCTGCGGAATATCAAACTGATTTTGCTGAGCACCATCCCGGCGATCATTTCTGGCGGATCGAGCCTTATCTTTTTTCCGCTTCTGGGCATCCCCGTCACGGTTTTAAACAATGTGGTGCCCATTTTGGTTTTTGTGCTGGCACTTGCAGATAGTGTGCATCTCACCTCGCATTTTGCTGACAAGAACCAAGATAAGTCTCAACCTATTAGTACCCATATTGCTGACGCTATTCGCGCTGTCGGCCCCGCTTGTGCCTTAACGGCTATCACCACGGCCATCGCCTTTGGTGCGATTTCTGTCTCAGATGATGCGCAGTTTCAAGAACTGGCAAAAGTCGGGGCATCGTCGGTGCTGTTTGGGTATGTCGTCGTGATTATAGCCTTCCCCTTAGTTGCCTTAATGTTGAAACCGCAAGGTCGCATTCGGCAATTTGGTTCAGGCAAACTGGCAGATATGGTGGGCAATATCGCGCGGCAGAAAATGAAGGTGATCGGCTCTGCATTAATCATTCTGGTTGGCGCAGTTGCTATTTTGCTGCCGATTGAGCCGTGGTTTACGCTCAAGCAAAATCAACAAATCTCTAGCCCCTTGCGGGTGGCTGAAGAAAAAATCTCCACCTATTTTGGCGGCTTTTACCGCATTTGGGTGGAGCTGGATGGGGTTGAGAACCCCGAGCAAATCGCTACTGAGATTGCCGAGATCGCCGGGGATTACCCCGTTTTATCTGGTCCGCTTTTGGCGAATTGGCGGGGTGAGGAAATCAGCAGTCTGTTTGGTGCTGCGGACGCGTTTGAGGCATTCGATGAGCTGTTTATGCCGGAAGTGGGACGCATACGGGCGCTTATTTTGATGCCGGAGCCGATGGTCGATAGAGAAACATTGGCCCGTTATGATCAGATTGAGCAAGCACTTGAAGCCAAGGGCGCAACAGTGATGGGTTTGCCCGCTATTTTACGGCACGAGCCTGCAATTCTTTTATGGCAAATGACGGAATCATTGCTGTGGGCGGTCTTTTTGTCCTGTCTATTGATCGCCTTTGCTTTCCGCAAAGCTTGGATCGCGATTATCATGGTCCTGCCGAATATCTTGCCACTTTTGGTGACAGCCGCTGCCCATGCCCTATTGAACAATTGGCAATTTGGCCCGGTCGCCGTGCTGTCGCTCACCATCGCATTTGGCATCGCGGTGGATGATTCAATTCACTTTATCTCCCGCTATGTGGCGGCGCGAAAAGCTGGACGGGAGATTGAAGACGCGATTGCAAATGCAGTGCGGGAGGCGGGCAGGCCCATGATTGCCGCCAGCATTTTGATCTGTGCCGGCATTATGGCGCCTCTGTTTAGCCAGTTTGAAACGGTGCAGACATTCGCCAGCATGCAGATCATCGCGCTGTCGACCGCGATCATTTGTGATCTGGTGTTTTTGCCTGCACTGATTGCGGCCGCCGCGCAGTTAAGAGCGCGGCGGGTTGCTCAGAAAAGTTAGGCGTTCAGCCCGTCAATTTCATCAATCAATTGCGCCGTTGTGACTTGGCGACAATAGCCCTTGATGGTGTTGAGAGAATTGTCGTGGCGCGATTGGCTGTAGGTGGCGCAAGCATCTGTCACTTGGGTGACCAGATAGCCCAAATCGCATGCATCACGGATGGCGCTTTCCACACATTGGTCGGTGATGATGCCAGAGATCACCAATTGCTTCACGCCCAAATTGCGCAGCACATAATCAATATGGGTCGACACAAACACCGAGGAGGAGGATTTGGGGAACACAATCTCATCGTCCGTTGGCTCAAGCTCGTCGATCACTTTGCCATCCCAAGAGCCTTTCGGCACATTGAACCCAGTGATTTTATAGTCCAACGACCGATCACGACCATCAAGGGTGAGGCTTTCAATGGTGGTGTATAACACTTCCATTTTCTTGGCGCGGAAGGCTTGTTGCAGCTTTTGCATATTTGGCACCACTTGGCGCTGCATTTGCTCAAAGAACCAGCCATAGTCCTTCTCAAAATCGGCATCGCTTAAATCTTTAAACTCGCCCCCATCGCGTTTGGCGGCAAAGTTTTGCACGTCGATGAACAAAAGCCCGGATTGGTGCTGCTCAAGCGGAATATTGCGGGAAAGTACGGTCATGATAACTCATCCAATAATTGTGTGGTCGCCAGAGCCAATTGCGCGGCCCATAATTGCTGCCCATTCTCAGTTTCAATTTGATCGTTGCGAATTTCAATCAAAGAATGGGGAATATTGTTCTTCTCGCCATGGTGCGGCACAAACCAGTCGCTTTCATCATCAATTTGATAAGGCTCGTTCATACCAATGGGCAGGTCCGGTTGAGATTCCCGGATAAAGCTGGCCAGCTTGGTCGGCGTCGTCGCATCGCCGCGATATAGGAAGGCGAGGGGCCAAGGGCGGGCCTCAACTCCCAATTGCGGCGTGAAGCTGTGGATCGACAGCACCAAGCGATAGCGTTTGGATTGAATGGCTTCTTCTACCACATGGTGGAAAGGCCAAAAAATTTCATCTACACGCTGCTGCCGCGCTGCGGGATGCAGGTTTTGATTGCCGGGAATGGGCACATTGTCCGCCACTTCTGGCATAGCATCCGGTGCTTCCGGTGGGCGATTGCAGTCGATCACCAAGCGGCTATAGCGTTGCAAAATGGCAGGCGCATTGAGTAGCTTTGACATTTTTTTGGTGACGGCAGCAGCGCCAATGTCCCAGCCAATATGTTTGTCCATATCGCTGTTGGACAGCTGCAAACCATATAATTTTTCCGGCACATGTTGGCCCGCATGTTCGCACACCAACAGCACGTCGGCATCGCCATCAGGGTTGAAAAAGTCAATGGGGTCTGGGTCAGCGTCTGTAAGAAGACGCTGCGCATAATCATTTAAAACCATGTCGCGTCTCCTAAACTTTTTCGGCTTTCAACGAGGCCGCAGGCAGCAGGCCATTGGGGCGCATCAGCAACACAAGCACCACAATGCCAAGGCCGATCGGGTCTCTGAATTCTTGCAGCGCGGGCGGCAAGAAGGCGGCGAGATAGATCTCGATAAAGCCCAGGAGAAACCCGCCTGCCACCGCACCGCGCAAACTGCCCAAGCCGCCGAGAATGGCCGCGATAAACGCTTTCAATACCGGAGTAAAGCCCATGAGGGGATCAACAGATGCCCGCTGGCTCACCCAAAGGATGGCGGCCACACCAGCCAACAGGCCGGAAATGGCAAACGCCCCGGCAATCACGGTGTTGGCGCGAATGCCCATCAAGCGTGCGACGGCAAAATCTTCCGCTGCGGCGCGCATGGCGATGCCATATTTCTGTTTCGACAAAAAGCGATCCAAAAAGATCAGCATGATCACAGTTGAGATGATCGCGACCAGCTTGTTGACGCCGATCACCAAGCCACCGATGGTAATGCTGCCGGAAAGAGCTTCGGGCAGAAGCACGGGTTGCGAACGCACTGAAATCAAGTTTTGGAACAAAACTTGCAAAATCATCGCCACCGCAAAGGAGGTGACCAACATGGTCGCCCCAGAACTGTTGCGCACGGGCCTGAAAGCAATCCGCTCCATCAACACCGCCGCGAAGGTGGAGGCCAGGAGGGCGAGGGGCACGGCAAACACGAATGAAATGCCCGCCAAGCCGCAATACATGAGCACATAGCCCGCAATGGTCATCAATTCACCATGGGCGAAGTTGATCAGGCCCATAATGGAAAAGACCACCGCCAAGCCGAGCGCCAGAAGCGCATAAGTGCCGCCAAGGGCGAAGGCATTGACCGTTTGTTGTAAAAAGAGTTCCATTTTACGCGCCCCCTAAATAGGCATTTTGCAAATTATTGCTGGCGGCTAGTTCTTTCGCGTCGCCAGAGGTGGCGATCTGCCCATTGGCAAGCACATAGGCTCGGTTGGCCACTTCAAGGGCCATGGAGACATTTTGCTCCACCACCAAAATGGTCACGCCTTGCTCATTCAATGTGGTGATCAATTCAAAAATCTGTTCGATAATTTTGGGCGCTAGGCCCAAGGACGGCTCGTCCAAAAGCAACATTTTGGGATTGCTCATCAAAGCCCGCCCCACGGCCAACATTTGCTGTTGCCCGCCTGAAAGCGTGCCCGCAAACTGGTCGCGCCGTTCTGCCAGAATGGGGAATAGGGTATAAACCCGATCCCAAGCGGCGGAGATTTCTTGCGCATCCTTCATGCCGAACGCACCCATTTGCAGGTTTTCGGCGACACTCAATGTGCCAAAAACGCGACGGCCTTCAGGTGACAATGTCATGCCCAAACCGGGCAACATTTCGGGCCGCAAATTGGTGATATTTTGCCCATCAAAGTGCACCTCGCCGCCAAAGGTGGGCACCAGCCCTGCAATGGCATTCAAGGTGGATGATTTGCCGGCGCCGTTGGCGCCAAGCAGGGCAACAATCTCGCCCTGCTCAACTTCAAAATTGATCCCGTCAACCGCCTGGACCGCGCCATAGCGCACATCAAGCGAACGGACTTGGATTAGCGGTTGAACCATGATCAATGCTCCTTTGCCTTACTGCATCCGAGGTGCAGGAATGATGGCTGGGTTTGGTGAAGGCTGGCCAATCAATTGACGCTCGCCACTCATCACGCCGATCAAGGTCACTTCACGCACAGGCATACCGTTTGTGCCTTTGTAGGTGATCAGGCTGGTTGCGCCCTGCACATTTTCTAAATTGGCGATGGCATCGCGCAATTCTTGTGAGCTGGCATCTGGGCCTGCTGCCATGCTGGCCGCTTCGATCACTTTTGCCAAATCATAGCCAATGGCGTTGAACACAGTTTGTGACTCTTCGCCATAAGTCTCTTTATATTTGGCATTGAAGTCAGCCATTGGGCTGTTTTCAGTTGGGTGGCCTGCTGTGGTGAACACCAAACGGTCAGCTGCTGGCCCAATTGAGAAAGTGGTTGGGCTATCAATGCCGTCAGAACCGATCACCTGACTGGTGACGCCAGCTGCCCGTAGAGCTTTGATGAAAGATGGGAAATCTGGCTCATAGGCAGATGTCATCACCACATCAGGTTGAGGGTCCATATTGGCAATACGTGTGGCAATGGCAGAAAAGTCCTGCTGGCCCAGCGTATATGTATCGCGGCCCACAACTTCGCCGCCCAATGTTTCCATCACGTCTGCGAAATAGAGCGGCATAGATGTATATTGGGTGTCTGGCGAATAAACGATATAGGCCGTTGTCATGCCTTGGTCATAAGCCCATTGTGCCGACACGGTGGCTTGCACATTGTCGCCTGGGAAGTTGGCAAACATATAGTCGCCGCCGATCATGGGCAGAGTTGGCGATGAGGCACAGGTTGAAATGGCAGGCACTTGTGCGCTGTCCACGATGGAAATCGCCGCCAATGATGGGTCCGCATCACAAGGCAAGATCAGCACTTTCACACCGGCATCCACCAACTCTTGGGTGGCGATAGCGGTTTGCGCAGCGTCCGACCGAACGTCTTTTTGCACCAGCTCAATTTTGAGGGTGCCGCCAATGCCGCCTGCCGCGTTGATTTCATCAACACCCATTTGCAGGCCTTCAACAACAGGGCCATCATAATGGGCCAAAGCGCCTGTTTGCGCGGTGGCAACGCCCACTTTCAATGTTTGGGCATAGGCACCACCCGTTAGGGCCATGGCCAAAATGCCGGTCGTGAGTAAAGTCTTTTTCATGTCTTCCTCTCCTTTTATGGCAAGCCAGCTATGCTGACCGCCCCAAATAGGCTTCCACAACGGCCGGGTTGTTTCGGACTTGTTCAGGTGTCCCCTCAGCAATCATTTTGCCTTCGTTTAAGACCGCGACGCGGTCACAAAGCTCATTGATCAGTTTTAGATCGTGATCGACGATCAGAATGCCGATGCCCAACTCCGCGCAAAGCTTACGGAGCGTTTCCATCAAATCATCTGTTTCTTCGCGGTTCATGCCCGCGGCAGGTTCATCCAAAAACAGCAAGGTTGGTTCGCAGGCGAGAGCGCGGGCAATTTCCACCCGACGCTGATCGCCATAAGAAAGCGTGCCGGAATCCTCATCCGCGCGATCCAATAGGCCAAGTCGTTCAAGCGCTGCATAAGTGCGCGCTTCGGCATTTTTGCCGCCGCGCGTCGACAGAGCGGCCACGTGAACATTTTGATAAACCGTCAAATCTGGGAACAGGCGAATATTCTGGAACGTCCGGGCAATCCCGAAATTAGCCACTTCATTGGACTTGCGGCCAATCAATTCCGTACCTCCCAGCTTCACGCTGCCCACCGTTGGTTTCAACACGCAGGAGAGCATGTTCATCACTGTGGTTTTGCCAGACCCATTGGGGCCGATCAGGCCAAAGATTTCGCCGGGCTTGAGCGTCAGCGACACATCATTCACCGCAGTAAGACCACCGAACTGCATCACCAGTCCACTTGCTTGCAGCTCGGTGTGCTCTTCCACCGGCTTCGCCGCCGCAGGAGCATCTTGTGGTGAAATTTCACGGGCGAAGAAACGTTCTTCCCATTCTTTTAGACCTGCCAAACCATTGGCCTTGCGGAACATGGCGACCAAAATGATCAAGCCAATGCCGATTTGTGTGGTGCCGAAAATGGTGGGCATTTCAAACCCGAACAGGGTGAACCCGCTTTCAAATCGGCGCAGAATTTCGGTGATCAAGGTGATCACCACCGCACCTGTGAATGCCCCGGTCACTGTAGACATGCCGCCCACAATCAACATGGAAAGCAAAAAGAAGGTGTCTGTGAAATAGAATTTTTTCGGGCTGAACGCACCAAGGAAGTGCGCGAGCAAAGACCCGGCCAAAGCCATCAGCATGGCGCTGACGATAAAGGCGATCAGACGTTCTTTTTGAATATTGATGCCCACCGCATTGGCGGCGATGGCATTGTCGCGCCCAGCGCGCAAGCGTAAGCCAGACACTGAATCGCGGTAGAGACGCGCGGCAATCAACGCAATGATGCATGCAATGGCCGCCGTCCATAATGTTGTTTCGCGCGGCACGCCAAAAAATGTTTGTGCACCACGGGTAACATCGCGCCAGCCAATGGTAACGCCGTGTACAATGATCAAAAGGCCCAATGTGGCAATGGTGGCGGCGGAGCCTTCCAGCCTGCCGATTGCCGCGCCAATAATGGCCGCGACCACACCGACAAACAGCACAGCAATGAGGGTTGCCGAGACAAAGTCGAGTTGTGTGGTCGCCAACCAGCTTGGGAGATTGGGCAGGGTGGCGGTTTTCAATGGCACCGGCAGTGTGAGCAACGCTGCGCAATAAGCGCCAATGCCCATAAAGCCCACATGGCCAAAGCTCAAAATGCCGCTATTGCCGCTGTAAACGCCAATACCAGCCACCCCGATTAGGGAAACCAGAAAAACGATCATGGTGCGTTCCAACGCACCACTGCCAAAACTAGTGATGCCGGCAATTGCCAATATCACCAGGAAAATCGCCGCAGACGCGAATAGAATATGGCGCTTTGGTGCTGTGATCATTTATTCTCCCCCACCAGATTGGTTGCATTTAGGATTTGATAAATATTTTTCAAAGTCAACAGATAAAATTTTTATTGACGAATTTTTTTCATTTGCGATAATGGCGAATGTGGGGAGGAATTTATGACAGTACGGGTACAACTCGCAGAAAAAGCGGATGAATTTACCGCCAATGAGCGCAAGCTCAGCTCTGCTATTTTGGCGGATTATCCTTTTGCGGGCTTGGCTCCGATTCAGGTTTTAGCTGAGAAAACCAACGTTTCAGCCCCTACCATCTCACGCTTTGTCACCAAACTTGGCTATGCAGGCTTTCAAGATTTTCAGCAGCAACTGATCGCTGAATTGAAAGAGGGGCAAAAATCTCCTGTGGATTTGCACCCGACCCGGCGGCAGGTGGAAGGTGATGATTATTTGAAAGGATTTTTTCAAAGGGCCGAGCAATTGCTGCAAGAGACCTGCGAAATGATCTCCGCCAGCCAATTTGAACGGGTGTGCGCCATGTTGTCAGATGACAAACGCGGCCTCTATCTGATTGGTGGGCGCATGAGTGATCCTATTGTGCAATATTTGTCGCGCCATTTGCGCCAATATCGCGCCAATGTGTTTCACTTGCCCTCTGATCCTGAAGTGTGGCCCGAATATTTGCTGCGCATGCGGCCGAAAGATATTTTGGTGACCATCGATTTCCGGCGTTATCAAAAATCGCTTGCCGAACTGGCGCAAAAAGCCGTGCACGATCAAGGCGCACGCCTTGTGCTGGTCACGGACAAATGGATGTCACCCATTTCAAAAGATGCGCAAGAAGTGCTGCCAGTGCCTATTGATAGCGGCACGGTGTGGGACAGTTATGCCGCAGCGCTGGCCCTGGTTGAGGCCATTGTGGCGCGGGTGACCGAGACAAATTGGGATCAAACCCGCAATCGTATCGAGGCCTGGGACGCGGCCCGCTTGAATTTTGAAGGACGAAAACATGATCAATAGCCCTCTCGTCTTTGCCGCAACTTGCGACCTTTCTGGCCAAGTGCGTGGCAAAGCCTATCCTGTGTCAGAACGTGAAGGCCGCGCCAAAAAAGGCATTGGCTGGGTGCCAACCAATAGTTTGATCACCTGTTTTGACACCATCGCCCCGTCACCTTTTGGCGCTTTGGGCGATTTGGTGATCGTGCCAGATGAGAAGGCGGAGATTGAAGTTGAGCTGGAAAAGGGCAAGCCAGCGGAGCGCCTAGCTCTTGGCGATATTCGTAATTTGGACGGCACCGCATGGGGTCTTTGCCCGCGCTCAATTTTGCAGGATGCGCTTGATCGGCTGGATCGCGCAGCGGGCTTACAGGTCAATGCCGCCTTTGAACATGAGTTTCAAATGCCAGACCTAGAGTTGCAACCTGGGGAAGCGTTCAATTACGGCGCATTCACCCACCACCGCGTGTTTGGTGAAGCCTTGGTCGCCGCCATGGAAGCAGGGGGCATTGAGCCAGATACTTTCTTGAAAGAATATGGAGCGCGCCAATTTGAAGTGACCAATGCACCGGCACTTGGCAAAAAAGCCGCAGACTGGGCCGTGTTGCTGCGCGAGCTCACCAAACGCTTGGCCCGCACCATGGGTCATCATGCCAGCTTTGTGCCGATCATTGATCCAGATGGTGTGGGCAATGGCGTGCATGTGCATATCAGCTTCCTAGATCAAAATGACGATCCGGCAACCTATGACGCTGACCATCCTTATGGGATGAGTGCCACAACAGGGTCTTTTATTGCGGGTATTTTGAAATATCTTGATAGCTTTTTGGCGCTCACCGCCCCAAGCGACATTTCTTATTTGCGGCTCACCCCGCATCGCTGGAGCGCGGCATACAATAATCTTGGCTATCATGACCGGGAAGCGTCCGTTCGGATTTGCCCGATCACGGCGAAAGACGAAAAGAAACGCGCAAAACAATATAATTTTGAATTCCGTGCCGCAGACGCTGCCGCGTCACCCTATTTGGTGATGGCCGCTTTGGTGCATGCGGGCGCGCAAGGCATTGAAGACAATCTGCCGATGCCGAATGTAACGCAGGAAGATTTGTCCGAATTGCCAGAGAGCGAGTTGCACGCACGCGGCTATGTGCGTTTGCCACAAACTTTGAGCGAGGCGCTTGATCGTTTTGAGGCAAACGAAACCGTGCGCTCTTGGTTCGATCCACAATTTAGCGAAGTCTATCTGGCCCTCAAACGCGCTGAGATCGATCATGTGAAAGACATGTCGGACCTCGAAAAGTGCGCACTTTATTCCAAGGTTTATTGATCAGTCCGCGCGGCCTTAAAAACTGGAGCAGACATGAACTGCACACCACTTTATAAGCGCGACGGGGCGGCCCTGTCGATGCTTCAGAAATTGCGGTTTTTCCCACTTGCCGTTTCTGGCGGCGCGGGAAGCACTTTGATCGAAGATAGCGGACGGGAACTGTTGGACCTTTCGGCCTCTTGGGGCGTTGCAAGCCTTGGCCACAGCCACCCGGCCATCCGCGCAGCGGTGGACGGCGCGCTTGCCAATCAGGCTGGCGCGTCCATCCTATCAGGCACAAATCAACCAGCTGTCGAGCTGGCCGAAACTTTGCTTAAATTAACGCCCGGCGCTGGCGACCGCCGCGTATGGCTTGGGCATTCTGGTAGTGATGCGAACGAAACTGTGGCCCGGGTTGTGCCCGCCGCAACAGGGCGGTCTCGCATCATGGCATTTTCCGGTGCCTATCATGGCGGCACGCAAGGCTCTATGTCTGTTTCGGGGCACTCGGCGCAAGAAGGCGTAGCAAAGTCCAGCGGGCTCACGCTGGTGCCTTATCCTGATCCTTTCCGCCCATTTGAGGGCGACCCCTCAGGGGAGGCATTGCTGGCGCATATCGAAAATCTTCTCGCAACCAGTTGTCCCGGTGACGAAGTTGCCTGCTTCTTTATGGAGCCTATTCAAGCCGATGGCGGTCTGATCGTGCCTCCTCAAAACTTCCTGTCGCGCCTCGCCAAATTATGTGCCCATTATGGGATATTGACGGTTTGCGACGAGGTCAAAGTGGGCCTTGGGCGAACAGGCAAATTGCACTGTTTTGAGCACGAAGATTTTGTGCCGGATATTGTTGTGTTCGGCAAAGGGTTGGGCGGTGGTCTGCCCATTTCCGCCATTGTCGGCCCCGCTTGGATTTTGGATCACGCCCCAGCCTTCTCAATGCAAACGCTGCATGGCAATCCCGTTTCTGCATCGGCGGCCCTAGCGGTGCTAAATACAATTCAAGCCGACAATCTGGCCGCAAAAGCGCAGGCAAATGGGCGCATATTGATGGACGACATCGCCCACCTAACATCGCAGCAGCCAGAGGTTGGCGATATACGTGGGCGGGGTTTGGCCATTGGGGTGGAACTTATTAAAAATGGCACCAATGAACCCAATGCCGAACTCGCGCAAAAAACCGTTTATCGCGCATGGCAGCTTGGCGCTGTCTTTTATTATGTCGGCATGAATTCCAACGTGCTTGAACTAACGCCGCCTCTTATCTTGTCCGAAGATGAGGCAAGGGCAGGGGCACGCATTGTAGCGCAAGCAATAAGCGAAGCGGCTGCGGGTAAAGTCAACGATGACGAAGTTACCGAATTTGCCGGATGGTAAACGGGATCAATCTGTAAGTTCCACGAAAAAGGGCGGCGCTGTGCGCCGCCCCAAATTCATCTGCGCAGTTTTAAACCACAAGCACCGGGCGCTTAGAAAGACCAGTGACCTTATGGGACACACTGCCCAGCAAATATTCTTCCACTGAGCCCATGCCTCGGCTGCCGATCACAATCAGATCATTGTCGTGCTTGTCCGCAAATTTAACGATGGTCCGCGCAACGCCACCGGGCGACACGAAGGCGTGCACATTCGGGCATCCCGCTTCTTTCGCCAGCTTTTTCGCATGGTCTGCTACCTCAGTGGCATGTTCGCGCATTACATCGTCCAAATTGCCCGGCTCGTTGGGGCGTACCATAGAAAGGGACGCCTCCAACATTGAATGATGCCGATAGACGGTGAGGATCATCAATTTGCCCTCACCATCGCCAGATTTGATCAAATCAACCGCCATCTTCAACGCGTTTTCCGCGCCTTGCGATCCATCAAATGGCACCAGGATAGATTTAAACATGTCGTCCTCCTTTATTTCGCAAACACCAGATCACGCAGGAACAGCGCAATTTGCGGGAAGAAGATCATGGACACAGCCACGCTGAGCAAAATGAAAATGAACGGCGGCGTGCCGCGGATCACTTCCATATAAGGCCGTTTGAACACAGCAATGGCCGTGAAAATATCACATCCAAAGGGTGGTGTTGCCGAGCCGATGGCCACCTGCAAGGTAATGATTGTGCCCACCAAAACCGGGTCCAGCCCCAAAGATTGCACTACAGGCGCAAACACGGGCACCAGCACCAAAATCACCACAATCGGGTCAACAAACATGCAGCCGACAAAGAAGGCAATGGAGATGACAAACAGCACCCCGATGCGTCCCATCTCAGTGATCCCGATGGCGCTCAAAATTTCTTGCGGTACTTGCGCAAAAGAAATGACCCACGAAAAGGCCGCGCCGGCGCCAACCAAAATAAACACCACAGCGGTGATCAGGCCGGTAGATTTCGCCGTGTCATACACATTTTGCAGCGACATGGTGCGGAAAATGAGCACTTCAAGCACCAAAGCGTAAAGCACGCAGGCCGCAGCCGCTTCAGTTGGGCTGAAAATGCCGCCATAAATCCCCCCGATAATGATCAGCGGGAAGCCCATGGGCCAAATGGCCTGTCTCAAACTGGTGAGCCGTTCGCCCCAAGTGGCTTTTTCTTCGGTCGGCACATTGTTGCGCACCGCATAAATGTAGCTATAGATCGAAAAGAGTAACAGGATCAAAAGACCCGGCCCAATGCCCGCGATAAACAGCTCAGCAATTGAGGTGTTGGACACCACGCCATAAATGATCATCCCGATTGATGGGGGGATCAAAAAGGCAATATCGCTTGAGTTGACGATCAGCGCCAAAACAAAACTGTCTTTGTAACCCGCCTTCAACATGCGTGGGCGCAAGGGCGAGCCGATGGCCACCACCGTGGCTTGGGTGGACCCGGAGACCGCGCCAAACATGGTGCAGGCCGCTGCGGTGGACACCGCCAAGCCGCCCTTCACATGCCCCACAAATGACATAACCAGATTGATCAACCGCCCCGCGGATTGACCGCGGGTCATAATGTCAGCGGCAAAGATGAACATGGGCACCGCGATCAACGAGGCGGGGCGAATACCCGCCATCATTTGCTGCACCATTGTTTCCATCTGGCCGAAACCATTAAACATCATAAAAAAGCCGATGGTTGCCCCAACAATCAGCGGCACCATCATCGGAAAGCCCAGCAAAAGCAGGACAATCATTGAAAGAAATACAATCGTTGCCATGTCCTGTCCCCCTAAACTTCCGTCTCTTCGTCAGAATCGTACCCTTCCAACACTGCGGTGGAGAGGTAGATGTCTTTCGAGGTCATATTTTTGATGGCGGTGAGCAGATATTGCATGCCGGTCATGAAAAAGCCGACTGGCACCCACACCAATATGATCCAAACCGGAATTTGCAAGGAAGGCAGCACCCGTCCGCGTGACGCCTGCGTGCCGATATAATTGATGGCATAATAGCAAAGGCCAAACATCAACACGGCGGTGATTAGGGTGATGGCAATCATCAAAACCCGCCTCAGTTTGGGCGGCATGGCATCATAAATGGCAGACATGCGAATATGGCGCCCATGGCGCGCCGCATAGCTGATCCCCGCAAAAGTGATCAAAATGATCAGAATGCGATTTAGCTCTTCTGCAAAAAAGATGGAATTGCCGAATGCAAATCGGCCCAGAACGTTGGCACTTGTGTTGAGTGCCATCAACAGCACCCCAACGGCCAATAAGAAAGATTCAACACGGCCAATCACCGTGTCGATTACCCCCAAAAAGCCCGGCAAAGCTGAATCGAGCTCTTGCAAGTCATGCTCATCACTCATGATGTTTTCCCCCACGCAAATTGAGCTGCCCGGCCAGAACCCTCACGTTTGGCCGAGCAGTTTAAGCGTGCAAATGATTATTCAGCCGTAGCGGCCAAATCAGCTTTCATCTGCTCCAAAATGGCCTTGCCGCTATCGCCAGTCATTTCAATGAACTTGGCTTCAACTTCAGCAGCCGCATCAACAAAGCACTGGCGTTCTTCTTCGCTCAGCACTGTTACGGTCATTTCAGGTTTAGCTTCTTTGATTTTGGCCAACTCTTGCTCGGCCAAACCTTTTTGGTAGGTCACAATGTGATCATAGGCGACCGCCGCCGCATCTTGGATCACTTTTTGATCTTCTTCACTCAAGCCATCATAGAAGTTTTTGTTGGCCATAATGGCGGTGGTGAAGTTGTTGTGGCCCGTGTAGGTGATGTGGTCGGTCACCTCATAAATCTTGGTTGAATACAAGAAGAATGTCGGGTTTTCCTGACCTTGAATGATGTTGGTTTGCAAACCACCATACACTTCACCCCATGGCAAAGGCGTTGGGGTAGCGCCAAAGGCTTTGTAGCTTTCCACCAAAAGCGGGTTGGTCATCACACGGAATTTCACTTCGTTCAAATCTTCACATGTTTTGACCGGCTCTTTTGTGGTCATCGCCACTTCGCCTTCAGGATACATTTTCAAAAGCTCTAGGCCCTGATTGGCATAAAGATCCTGAAAGTCCTCATTGATGGCCTTGCTCTGCTTGTAGAACCGAGCCAGATGCTCTTGGTCTGTTGGCAGCAGGTACGGCACAAAGAACACTTGTGCTTCTGGAATCAGCGCGCCCGTGAAGCCAGGAGACTGGTTCACAAACTGCAAAATGCCAGCTTGCGCCTGTTCCATAATATCAGCAGACTCGCCAAGGGTACCGAATGGGAAAAGCTGAATTTCATGGTCTGAATTGGCTTCAACTTCTTCCTTAAACTTTTGGGCATATACGCCCTGAACCTCTGTCAGCGCTTCTTCAAAAGCATACCGCCAAGTGTCGGCATGAGCAGCTGTCAAACTCATCGTCATCGCACTAGCAAAGGCCAGTGTTCCGAATGTATGTTTAGTGAGTTTTTTCAAAATTTCCTCCTAAAATTACATTGGCATTCATCCGACTGGACAAAAGCAAAATCATCGCGATTGGCAGTAAAAATACCCATCGACCCCATCAACTATTGCGTGCCTTCCCCCCGGCTGTCCACCCCCCGGCCAGTGCAATTTCCCTTGGATTAGCTGATGTTTTGCGCGATCAACGCCAAAATGAGGTCAAAAATCAATCGAAGATTTTGACCAAAAAGTCATGGAAATTTGTGGTGTAGTTGAACAATGAAATTTTGGAGAAATTCACTTTATTTCATCATTTAGTTAACTAGCGCTCATGCCCACTGAGCACCTTTCCCAACTACCCCCAAAAGGGATACAAAATGATATATAAAATTTTTCAAAATGGACGTAGTTTGGTCGGCAAATCATCGCCGACCAAAGTGTAATTTATCCGGATAAATTCAACTAGAGATTGGGGCCGATTAAATAGTCAGAAAAAAGTGGATCATTTGCCATTCGAGTGGCAATTTTTTCAAAATCAGCACTTAACGGGCACAATGGTGCGCGCGTAGGGCCAGCTGAAATGCCTCTCGCTTGCATGATCGCTTTGATGCCCGGCAACACCCCAATTTCTAATAATTGGGTCACAAATTGCTGGGAAATATCCTGCAATTTTTGTGCCGTAGGCAAATCGCTTTTGCGAATCGCCACATTCAACTCTGCATAAAGCTTCCCCATCACATTGTAGGTGGACCCGATGCCACCATCGGCGCCCAAGGCGCCCGCGCTGAGATAGACCTCATCAAAGCCGAAATAGAAGGTTTTATCGCGATGCGCCGCTTTGAGTTGGCTGAACTTGAACAGATCGTGAGATGTGAACTTGATGCCTGCAACATTTTGCAACTGCAAAATCTCGCTCAGCACGCCAAAGGGTAGGGGACGATTGGTGCGCACGGGCACTTCGTAAACGATCATCGGCAGATCTGTCGCGTCGCTCAGGGCCTGATAATAGGCGATGATTTCGCCATCCGTGAAGGGATAGGCATGGGGTGGCAACGCCGAAAGCCCGTCATATCCCAGCTTAGCCGCGTTTTGCGCCAAGGCAATGGAATCCCGCAAAGTGGGCGCACCCACATGGGCAATCAGCTTTTTGCCCTGACCGGCCGCGGCGTTGGCCACCACTTCTTGCTGGTCTAACAATTCTTGAGTGTTGAGCAGACCAGATTCGCCGCTGCTGCCTCCAACATATAGACCATCGAGCCCTTGGTTTAACACGGCTTTTGTCACCTGCATTTGCCGTTCAGCGCAAAAAGACTGGTCGTCTTTCATCGCGGTGATGAGGGCGGCAAACATGCCGCGCAATTGGGTTTCCATCCTATCCTCCAGTTTTCAAAGCCGTTTTTTCATAAGACCAACGGCGAAATTGGGTTTTGCAATTCCAAATATTCCTAAATGACAAAATTTAGTTTGACAATTATTTTATTTGGTAATACCAAAAATAAAAAATGGTAAAGCAAATGCTTGCGGCTAGATGGGCAAACGGCTTATCTAAAAGAGCATTAATTGCCAATTTAGGAGGAATAGATGGCCTTAAAGGACATTGAACATCAGCAAAAAGACCAGCGTCGAGCCGCCGACGTGATTGCTGATGCCTTGATCGATGAAATTCGCCAAGGTGTGATTGCCCTTGATGCAGCAATCCCAACCGAGCGCGAATTATGTGAGCGCTTTTCTGCCTCACGGCCCACAGTGCGTGAAGCGCTGGCGCAAATGCAGATGCGTGGCTATGTGGAAACCGGTTCTGGTCGTCGCCCGCGTGCGATGCGCCCGTCCATTCAAACGGTTTTGCAAACCACCGGCATGCATTTGCGAGAGATTTTGGGCGACGCGGAAAGCGGTGCACATTTGGAGCAGATGCGCCAATTTATTGAAGCCGGTGCCGCCCGTGAGGCCGCATTGAAAGCTGACAATGTGCAGATCACCAAATTGCAGGCCGCGCTTGAGGACAATTTCAAGTCTATCGGCACGGCGCAATTTGCCGAAACGGACATCGCGTTTCACCGCGCCATTGTTTCAGTGCTCGGCAACCCGATCATCTTGAAACTGCACGATATGTTTGTAAGCGCCTTGCTCGCTGGTCGTGCCCCAACGGATGATCCTAAACGCTATGACATGATGGCCTATGAAGAGCATCGGGCCATTTATCAGGCAATTTTGGATGGCGATGTGGTAACCGCCACCAACATTACAGATCGGCATTTGGCCCGATCTTATCGCGCGCGGCTAAGCGTGCCCCAAACCACCTTAAACGACCATCAAACAGAATTGGCAGCCAAAGGGCTGACCTAAAAATTGGCAAACACCGTCTTTGCCAATCATCATAAATGGAGGAAATTGATGAACATCACGACCAAAACATTGAGCGGTTTGACCGCGATTTTGTTGGCAACGACGAGTGTGCAAGCGGCAGAACTGACATTTGGCATGCAAGACAATGAAGTCTCAAATGTCTATCAAGGTGCAGCGGCATTTAAAGAAAAGCTGGAAGAGATTTCTGGCGGCGAGATGAGCGTAAAGCTTTTCCCATCCGCCACATTGGGCGATTTTAAAGCCATGGTGGCACAAGTGCAGGCTGGCGAGCTTGATATGGTGATGACTGGCTATCCAGACATGAGCTACATCATTCCAGAGCTGAAGCTGATCGGCGCGCCTTATGTGGTCAAAGACTATGCGCACCTGAAAGAAATCATTGCCGGGCCTTGGGGCCAGGAAATGGATGTCAAATTCCAAGATGAAGGCGTGAAGCTTTTGGACGTTTGGTATTATGGCACCCGTCAAACCACATCGAACAAGCAGATCGATTCAATTGAAGATATGGCTGGGTTGCGGATGCGCACACCGAATGTGCCATTCCTGATTGCCTATGCTGAAAATGTAGGCGCAACGCCTGCGCCTGTGGCTTTCCAAGAGGTTTATTTGGCCCTGCAAACCAATCAGGTTGACGCGCAAGAAAACCCATTGCCGACCATTGACGCGATGAAATTCTATGAAGTGCAAGATTATATCGCCTTGACCAACCACTTTGTAGCCTCAGCGGCGATCCAAATTTCTGCCGACAAATGGAACGGTCTCAGCGATCAGGAAAAAGCCTGGGTTGAAGAAGCCATCATGGCGGGCGGCAAAGTGTCGAACGACATAACATTTGAAGCTGAAGCGAACTTGATCGGCAGCTTTAAGGAAAAAGGCCTGACCGTTACGGAGCCAGATTTGGCACCATTCCGCGCGGCGATGAAGCCTTATTATGACGAACTTGAAGCTGAGTTTGGTGAAGGCGCCATTGCAAAAGTGATCGGAAACTAGTCAGTCCATCACAACTCCTTAAATGCCTTGATTGGGGGTGAGGGCAGCCTTGCCCCCAAAACCTAAAGCGAGAACCTATGAACGTTGAGCGCAAATATAGTTTGGAAGGCACCATCGCGACACTTTTGTTTGTGGCGCTGATCATGGTGGTGCTGTTGCAAATTCTGGGGCGAACCAATTTGGTTGTCGGCCCGGTTTGGACCGAGGAAGTGGCCCGTTGGCTTTGGGTGTGGATGGCGTTTTTCGCGATCCCCGAAGTCGAACGACAAAATGCCCAACTCAAAATGGGTTTTTTGGCCGAAATGCTCGCCGCCAAAGTGCAGGCCATTCTCTATTTGCTCATCGACCTCGCTTATTTCGGCATCATGGTGCATCTCAGCTTTATTGGGTACAAAACCATTCTGCGCACTTGGCGCAATGAAAGCGTAACCCTGCCTACAAGTGATGCCTTGCTGTATGCCTCTGCCTTTGTGGCGTCTTTCTTTGTGCTGTTCCGCATTGCCCAACGGGTTTGGCAACAGGTGCAAAGCTTGAAAGCTAAGGGAGAAAACCAATGATTTTGAGCATTATTGGCCTTGCTTGGCTGTTGATGGTGTTGGTGGGCGTGCCCATTGGCATCGCCATGATTTTCGTTTCCATGGGTTATTTTTATTATACCGGCATGGGCCTCACCTTCGCCGTGCAGCGCATGGTGGATGGGCTAAACAGCTTCCCCATGCTTGCGGTACCGCTGTTTATTTTGGCTGCTGCTATTCTCAATTCTTCGCGCATTACCCATCATTTGTTCGGCTTTGCGCGCGCCTTGGTAGGCCACATCACAGGCGGCTTGGGCCATGTGAATGTGCTGGCGTCCTTGTTTTTCTCTGGCATGTCCGGCTCGGCCTTGGCTGACGCAGGCGGCTTGGGCAAAATGGAAATCGAAGCGATGCGTGACGCTGGCTATGATGAAGAATTTGCCGGTTCAGTCACTGCTGCCTCTTCGATGATCGGTCCCTTGGTGCCACCGTCGATCACCATGGTGCTTTATGGCGTTGTGTCCAACACGTCCATTGGCCAATTGTTCTTGGGTGGCATTGTGCCGGGCGTGATGTGCGCCATCGCCTTGATGGTCATGGTCTATTTCATGGCAAAGCGCCGCGCTTACCCCACAGATCCACGCAAAAGCTATGGTGAAATCGGCACGCTTTTCATCAAATCCTTGCCTGCTTTGCTTACCCCCGTGGTGATTGTCGGCGGCATCTTCTCCGGCTATTTCAGCCCTACCGAAGCCGCCGCGATTACCGTTGTTTATGCAATCTTGATCGATATGATTTTTTATCGCGAATTGACCATTAAACGGTTGTGGAACGCGCTTTACGAAACCACCGCCACCTCGGCTGGCATTGCAACCATCATTGCCGGGGTTAGCCTGCTGGGTTATGTGCTCGCCCGCGAGCAAGCCCCGCAGCAAATCGCCCAATTGTTCCTTTCAATTGCCAACGACCCAATCAGCTTTTTGATAGCCGTCAATTTGATGATTTTTGTCTTGGGCTGCTTGGTAGAAAGCTTGGCGATCTTGTTGATCGTTGTGCCCATTTTGGTGCCCATCGCCATCAGTTTCGGCATTGATCCGGTCCATTTCGGCATCATCATCGTGCTCAATTTGATGATTTCAATCCTCACGCCGCCCATGGGCATGGCCCTATTCGTCGTGGCGCAGGTGGGCAATATTCCATATCTCAAATTGGCGAAATCAATTTTGCCTTGGCTGTTGCCGCCCATAATTGTGTTGATTTTGGTGTGTATATTCCCCGTATTGGCCACCGGCCTGCCAAACTTAATGGGGTAAAACATGTCTATTTTAGACCAGATGCGCGGCGGGATTGTCGTATCCTGCCAGCCGGTTGACCATGGGCCAATGGATCAGCCGCATATTGTCGCCGCCATGGCGCAAGCCGCGGTGGCGGGCGGCGCAAAGGCGGTGCGGATTGAAGGCGCTGACAAGGTGTGGGCCACGCGACCACATATTTCCGTGCCGATCATCGGCATTGTAAAACGCGACTTGCCAGACAGCGACGTGCGCATCACGCCCTATTTGGAAGATGTGGAAGCCTTGGCTGACGCAGGCGCAGATGTGATTGCCTATGACGGCACAAACCGCCCGCGCCCGCTTTCAACAAGCGAGTTGGCCGTCGCCATCACTGCGCTGGGCAAGCTGCCCATGGCAGATTGCAGCAGCTTGGTCGATGCAGAACGCGCGGTCACCGAAGGCGCCCAGATTTTGGGCTCAACCCTATCGGGATATGTCGACGCCCCCACGGCCACAGATGAAGATATGCCCGACTATTTTATGGTGCGGCAGCTCAAACAGCTTGGCTTGTTCACCATGGCAGAAGGGCGATATTCCAGCCCCGACCGCGTCCGCGAAGGCTTTGTGCACGGGGCAGATGCCGTGACCGTTGGCACTGCCTTGACCCGATTAGAAATCATGACCAGTTGGTTTTGTGCTGAGGCCCCAAATGGCTAAAATGCTGAATGGATTCGCCATAGATCTTGGCGGCACCAAGCTCGCCGCCGCGCGATTTGAGGCCAACAAATTGGTCGACAAAGTGCAAATGCCCACCCAAGCAAGTGCGCCTTTTGGCGATTTGTGCAATGGCATAGGCGAGCTGCTCAACCAATTGGGTTTTCAGCAAAATGATCGCTTGGGCGTCGCCCTCACGGGCCGAATTGATCAGGCTGGACATTGGTCCGCAGTCAATGGCGGCACCTTGCCCAAAATCAAAAATATTGATGTGCGCAACGCCTTGCGGGTCCGCTTTGGGCAAAACATCACCATCATAAATGACGCAACCGCTGCCGCCTGTGGCGAAGCCCATTTCGGGGCAGGGCAGGGCGTAAGCGCATTTGGCTATATCACCATTTCAACCGGTGTTGGCGGCGGCATCGTGCTTAATGGCCATCCAATCACCAGCCCAAACGGTTTAGCAGGTCATATCGGCTTTATGCGCTCTCCCTTAGGCAATGCCAAATGCGGCAGCGGGCGTTTTGGCACAGTGGAAAGCATCGCCGGTGGCCGCGCCATCGCACAATTGGCCGCTGAAGCTGGTCATTCAGATTATGACGCAAAACAGGTTTTTCAAGCGCATCTTGAAGGCCACATTTGGGCCAGCGAAATCATCAACCGCGCCGCAGAAGCCATCGCCATCCAAATCGCAGACCTGACCAGCATTTTTGGCTTGGAGCGCGTGGCAATTGGCGGATCAATTGGCCTAGCCGATGGCTATATTGAGTTGATCATCAATCATTTGCAAAATGAACCCGCGCTGTTTCAGCCAGAAATTCTGCCCGCACATTTGGGTGGCGACAGTCCACTTTTTGGCGCCCTGTGTGCATAAGTCGCGCAATGTAACCATTTGCCTTGGCACATATTATTATTGTATTTGTTGATCCTCGGGTGAGGAGAAACATGATCAATCGAATGCTTTGTGCTGCTTTGCTGATCGTTATGATTGGCGCGGTGGTGCCAGTTTACGCGCAAGAAAAATCTCAGCAATTACGGGTTTTAACCTCAATGTCCGAACGGGTTTTTGGCCCGTTTGTGGAAGGTTTCGAGCGCGAAAATCCTGATATTGATGTGCTGGTGCTCAATAAAAATACCAACCATGCTCTGGGCGAAGTCGCTTTGGGCAATGGTCGTAAATTTGATCTTTTCTGGGCGTCATCGCCTGAAGCCTTTGACATGCTGGTCGATTTTGATCATCTCGCGCCCTATAAGGGCAAAAAGCATCATGATTTTGCGCTGTCTTCGGTTGGTTGGAGCTGGAAAACTGACCGTTTGAGCAAGGTGCCAAGCAGTTGGAACACATTGCTTGAGCCCCGGTTTGATGGCCGTATCGGCATTGCGCGGCCTTCACGTTCAGGCACCACCCATCTAATCGTCGAACAATTTTTGCAAGATCGGGGCTGGGAAGATGGGTGGCAATATGTGCTGCAACTAAGCGCCAATTTCGCCACCATCACGTCGCGCAGCTTTGGGGTGATTGATGGTCTGAAATCTGAACGGTTTGAGATTGGCTTAAACATCGATTTTCTCGCCATTTCTGAGGAAGAACTGAGCTTTCAATATGGGCGTCCGGTCATGTTGGTGCCCGGGCGCATCGCCAAACTGCGTGGCGGTGGCGCACCAGATCTGGCCGATCGGTTTATTGATTTTGTGCTTTCGCCAGAGGGGCAGAAAATTCTGCTCACGCCCAACATCAACCGGGTGCCAATAGATGCGGAATTGCGCAAAACCCTGTCTTACGAGAAATACCCCGCGTTGAACGCCGCTTTGCGGTTAAGCTGGGCCGCATATGACCCCGAATTGGCTGCCCGCCGCTATTGGATGGTGAATGAGATATTTGATCAATTTATCACCAATCAGTTTGGTCGCCGTCGGGCCATTTGGCGCGATATTCGCGACATTGAAGCCGATCCTGAACTGGCCAAAGCGCATCGGAACAAGCTTGATCTCGCCAAAACTTATCTGCTGACCATGCCGATTGAAGAGCATGAGGTGGCGATTATGCAGCCAAGCCCCATGCCGGGGCCGGGCAACCGCTATGCCCCCATGACCGCGGAGCAAAAGAAGTTTCAGGTGCGGTGGCAATCCCAAGCGGAAATGCTGCTCAATATGGCAGAAAATGAACTGCGCGAGATCAGAAAATGAGTGAGGTGGCTTCACTCAAAGATCGCTTTTTCAGTGTTCTCCCCGGCGCCTACAGCGTTTGGGGTCGGCTATTTGCATCGTTCCTGCTGATTTCCGCCATTTTGGCGATCATTTCCGTGGCCGCGGTGTGGCGCTTCACCACCCTCAGCCAAGATATGTCTGCTCTGGTGGAGCAGCAAATGCCAGAGATTGTGCAGGTCAATGAAGTCGCCACGGCAGTTACAGAATTGGCCGCGCAGGCCACGATTCTCAGTGAGCCACGCTTGCGCAAAGACCGTGCTGCCTATCAGGAAACGCTTAATCAGCAATTGTCGAACCTGTCAGATCGGATCAGCCAAGTTCGCGATCCTGAATTGGTGTCCGCCCGCGACGAGATTGAAGAGCATATTCGCCTGTTGTTGAGCTTCTCTGACCAGCAATTCAGCCTTGAAGAAAATCTGATCGCCAAAGCTTCCAGCTTGCGCTGGCTGCAAGCGGATTTCCAGTCTGAAATCTCACCGCTTTTGCTCGATATTTCGTTCAATATCGATAATGCTGTGTCGCGCATTGAAGCTTCGCAAGGCCGTGATGATTTTCGGGTGGCCTTTGATCTTTTGAGCAGCGAGAGTGCAAAGCGCGATTTGGTGCAGGAGGTGGGGCGCGAGGGCAGTTTTGCCATTAATGCGATGCTGCAAAGCACCAATGCCCAAAGCGCCGAAAGCCTCGCACAATTTGCCGATATTACCCTCGAAAGTTTGGACCATGCCAATCGCCTATTGCAGGAGCTGGGCGATGCAAGCAGCCTGATCACATTGGAGCAATCACTCCAATCATTGCGCGAACTTGCCATTGCTGAAACAGGGGTTTTCGCCATTGCGCAACAATTGATTGAAACCCGCCAGCAAGTTTTGCTCGAACTCGCTGCTGCCCAGCAAAGCCTTTCCCAGTTCCAAAAAGAACTTTCTGAAACCGGCGAACAACGCCGCGCAACTGCAATCAGTGTGGCCGATGCTGCGATTGTTGGCATGCAAAATGCCAGCGTTCAAATTGTGCTGCTTTCCCTAATCGGGTTAATGGCCATGTCATTTATCCTTGTTTTTTATGTTCGCCGCCGCATTGTGGCGCGGCTGCAAGCGCTGTCCCATGCCTTGCGCGCCATCGCCCGGGGTGAGCTGGATCAACCCACCGCGCAGATGACAGGCAGTGACGAACTGGGCCGCATGGGCAATGCCGTTGAGGTGTTTCGCCAATCGGTCATTGAACGGGAAGAAACTCTCAATCGTTTGCAAAAAGAAATTGAGGAGCGCGAACGCACCAACAAGAAATTGCAGCAAACGCAAGTGGAACTGGTGCAGGCCGGAAAGCTGGCCGCGCTTGGACGATTGTCAGCAGGCATTTCGCACGAATTGAACCAGCCAATCGCCGCCACCCGCTATGCGGCGCACAATAGTTTGACCCGGCTTGAGCAGGGGGCAGACGTGAAAACGCTAGAAAAGCCATTGCAAAAGATCGTGCGGCTTTCTGATCGGATGACAGCTTTGGTCAAGCAATTCTCGCATTTTGCCCGCCGTTCGGATTATCAAATCAAACCTATTGATTTGGCCCCTGTTGTGGAACGCTCCGTTGAAATTTTCCAATCACGTTTGGCCGAGCAGCCCAATGTCAAAATTGAATGGGACGCAAAAAGTCTGAAGCGGCAGGTACGTGGTGACCCGCTGTTGGTGGAGCAAGTGCTGGTGAACCTTATTTCAAACGCCATTGATGCCATTACTGAAGCCAATCGAAAAAGTGGTAGCATCCAGATCATCGGCAGACCTGAAGGCGAATTTGTTATGATTGATGTGATCGATAATGGCGCGGGCATTCCGCAATTAGAGCATGATATTTTTGAGCCTTTTGTCACGTCAAAAGAGGTGGGCAAAGGCACTGGGTTGGGCCTGAGTATTTCTTACACCATCGCGCAAGATTTGGGCGGCGTGCTACACCTGCGCAACAATGTAGACCAGGGGGCCACGGCGAGTTTGGGATTAAGAGCGGCAGATGAATAGAACTTTAAAACAACAAATTATGCTGATCGATGATGATCAGGATTTGCTGGAAGAAATCGCTGACACGCTAGAGCTGGCCGGGCATCGGGTGATGAGCTTTGAGCGCGCAGATTTGGCGCTGCCCCACATCACCAGCCAATTTAATGGGGTGATTGTGTGCGACATTCGCATGCCGAAAATGAATGGCTTGGAGCTGTTGGACCATGCCATCAATCTCGATCCTGAATTGCCTGTCATCATGATCACTGGGCATGGTCAAGTGGCTGAGGCCACGATGGCGATGAAGGCTGGCGCTTATGATTTTTTGGAAAAGCCCGTCGCGCCCGAACGGCTTTTGGCCACGCTTAGCCGTGCGCTTGAAAAGCGTCAATTGGCGCAAGAGGTGCGGGCGCTCAAGGGACGTGTTGGCGAAGATCAACTGTCCGCCCGGCTGATTGGCAATGCCAAAAGCACCCAGCAACTGCGCGAACAAGTCGCCACATTAACCCCGTTAAACGTGGATCTGATTGTGCGCGGCGAAACGGGCAGCGGCAAGGATGTGATCGCCCGGGCGCTGCATGACTTAGGCCCGCGTGGGCAGGGACCATTTGTGGCGGTAAACTGCGCGGCCCTGCCTGAAACCTTGGTGGACAGCGCGTTCTTCGGCCATGAAAAAGGGGCCTTCACCGGGGCGGATCAGGTTCATGTGGGCTATTTCGAAGCAGCCAATGGCGGCACATTGTTTTTGGATGAGCTGGAGTCCATGTCGCTTAACTTCCAAGTCCGCTTGTTGCGTGTGCTGGAAAATCGGGAGATTACCCGGTTGGGCGGCAGCAAGAATATCAAATTGGATATGCGGGTTGTGGCTGCGGTGAAGGGCGAGTTGGATCAGTTGGTGAAGGCGGAAAAACTACGGGCTGACTTGGTCTACCGCCTCAACATTGCCTCCATCGACATCCCACCATTGCGGGCGCGCAAGAGCGATGTGGAACTGCTTTTCATGCATTTTTGCGAACGCGCCGCAAGCTTGCATCAACGCGAAGTGCCGCAGCTCAGCGCCCCATTGCGCCACAATCTCACCCGCTACGATTGGCCGGGCAATGTGCGGGAGTTGAAGAATGCTGCCGAGCGGTTTGTGATTGGTTTGCCGCTGCAATGGTCGAAAGAACCACTGCAAAATCAAGGCGCTGAACTGGGCGATTTGCCGCTTGATGATGCGGTGGGCGCATTTGAAAAATCATATATTGAGCAGGCACTGACCCATCATCGGGGCAATGTTACCCAAACGGCTGAGGCCTTGGGCGTGCCCCGCAAAAAGCTCTATCTGCGCATGAAGAAATATAATTTGGACAAGGCCCATTTTGACACAAATGGGTGAGTCAAAATTGACGCAATGGGTCAGAATTGACACATAAACGTCTGGTAAAATTTTAGAAAATTCTATTATTTTTCAGATAATTATAGTTTTTCCTCCAATTGGCACGCCGATTGCAATGAAGAGGGTGCGGAAATTTCCGCATACCTAGATTTGGGAGGAAAATCGGTATGAATTTATTACGTAACGCCCTGCTTGCAGGCGTCGCTGTTGCGGCAACCGCAAGCGCCACTTCTGCCTTCGCGGCAGACAAGTTGGTGGTGGTGACATCTTTTCCAAAAACACTGACCACACCTTTCGAGCAAAAGTTCGAAGAGATGTATCCTGATGTCGATGTTGAGATCGTCAACAAGTCGACTTCATCCTCAGTGAAATATATTCAGGAAACAGCATCATCCAACACATCTGATATTTTCTGGGCTTCTGCACCGGATGCGTTTGAAGTGTTGAAATCTGATGGCTTGTTGATGAAGAGCGGTGTTAGCAACGATAGCATTCCACCAAATGTGGCTGGCTATCCCATGAACGACCCTGATGGGTTCTACAATGGTTTCGCTGCTGCTGGCTATGGCATCATGTATAATGAGCGCTATTTGGCAGGTAACGATCTTGAGCCTGCTCAGCAGTGGATTGATTTGGCTGAACCTGAATATTTCGGCCATGTGGGCATGTCTGCCCCTTCACGCTCTGGCACAACACACCTGACTGTTGAAGCACTTATTCAGGGTGAAGGCTGGGATGAAGGCTGGTCACAGTGGAAATTTATCGCTGGTAACTTTGCCACAGTAACAGAGCGTAGCTTTGGTGTGCCAGACGGTGTGAACTCAGGTCAGTTTGGCCTTGGCATCGTGATTGACTTCTTTGGCCTCGCCTCAAAGGCGTCTGGCTTCCCTGTTGATTTTGTTTATCCAAAAACAACAGCGATTGTGCCGGCCAATGTGGGCATCATCAACAATGCACCGAACGAGCAGGCCGCTAAAGACTTTATCGAGTTCTTGCTGTCCGTTCCTGGTCAGGAATTGCTGTATCACCCTGAAATTCGTCGTTTGCCGGTAAACATTGAAGCTTATGCCAATGCGCCGGAAAACTTCCCGAACCCATTCAATGGCACCATTGAAGCATCGGTGAACTTCGACGTTGAAAAATCAGGCGCTCGCTACAATGTGGTGAATTCCTTGTTCGATGTGATGATCACTTATCGGATGGATGATTTGCGGGACGCAGTGCGCGCCGTGCAAATGGCCGAAGAAAAGTTGGGCGATGCTGACAATGCTGAAGCACAAGCTTTGATTGACGAAGCCCGCGCATTGATCGCGAAAATGCCGATCGATGAAGCAACAGCACTTGATCCAGACTTTAACGCCATCTTCAAAACAAAGCGCAAAACCGCTGAAGATGTTGTTGAAGGTCGTCAGGCTGAAGTTGAGCAAGAGTGGGATGCTCAAGTGACTGCCAACTATGCAAAGGCGAAAGAACTCGCCGATAAAGCAGCTTCAATGCTGTAACAGACCAAATAGATGTGTTGGCCCGCTGGGCCAGCACATCATCTGGCACAAAGGTATTCCATCATGACTCATCAATCCGCTGGCGCGGCACCTGCACGCCGCCGCTTGACAGATGTGCTGTTTCCAAAATTGTCGGGCACGGTGCTCGCAGCCATCTTTATCGCAACGCTTTTGTTTGGCTTTTTGATTTTGCCGGTGGCAAAGGTGATCTATGTCGCCTTTGTGGACCCGCAAACCGGGGGCCTGACCCTGCAAAACTTTGGGGACTTTTTCAGCTCCTCATTGTTCCGGGAAAGCTTTTATAACTCATTTTACGTTTCGGCCATGTCCGTAGTGCTGGCCAGCGTATTCGCCCTGCCGCTTGCCTATATCACCTCACGATTTGAGTTTAGCGGCTCCATGCTTATTCAAAGCCTTGGCTTTATCCCCTTGATCATGCCGCCATTTGTTGGCGCGATAGCGATGCAGCTTTTGTTTGGCCGCAACGGCACCTTCAATTTGCTGCTGGGTAATCTGGGCATCAATATTCCCTTTATGGAGGGGCTAAACGGGGTAATTTTGGTGCAAAGTGTGCACTATTTCCCGTTCATTCTGATCAACCTTTCCGCCAGCTTGCGCAATATTGACCGCTCTATGGAAGAAAGCGCGCAGAATTTGGGTGCACATGGTTTGCGCCTGTTCCGCCGCGTTGTGTTTCCATTGGCTGCGCCGGGCTATTTGGCAGGTGCGTCGCTGGTGTTCATCAAAGTGTTTGATGATTTGGGCACGCCTTTGCTGCTGAACGTCAACAATATGCTCGCGCCACAGGCCTATTTGCGCATTTCCTCTATCGGCATCTCTGACCCGATGGGCTATGTGATTTCCTTTATTTTGGTGGCCTTCTCAGTGTTCTCACTTTGGGCCAGCTTCTTGCTGATGCGCGGCAAAGATTATGCAACCACGCAAAAAGGCGGGGGCGGTTTGAGCCGTCGTAAGCTCTCCACCAAAGAAAACATCTTTGCTTATGGCGTGGTGATTTTGATCCTATTGATGGTGCTTTCACCACATATCGCTTTGGCACTTTTGGCCTTTGGTACCATCTGGTCCTATAGCCCGCTGCCTGATGGCTACACACTGGAAAACTTCAGCACCATGTTTGCTCAATCAGGCGTCTACATCAAAAACACGCTTGTTTATGCAGGCTTGGCCGCCTTGATCGACGTGGTGTTGGCCACTGCCATTGCCTATATCGTGTTGCGCACAAAAATCATTGGCCGCCAATGGCTGGACTATATGGCGACTGCCGCCCTTGCGGTGCCAGGCGTTGTGTTGGGCATTGGCTATTTGCGGACCTTCAATGATTTTGACGTGCCGCTTGTGGGCAAGCCTTTGGCCTCTTGGTGGGTCATCATCATGGTGGCGCTGACCATTCGCCGTTTGCCATACGCCTTGCGGGCATGTACCGCCGCGTTGCAGCAGGTCAGCATTTCGCTGGAAGAAGCTGCGGAAAGTTTGGGCGCTGATCGTTCAAGCACCATCCGCAAAATTGTGGTGCCTTTGATGTCTGGCGGTATTTTGGCTGGCTTTGTAACCAGCTTTGCCACCGCCGCTGTGGAACTTTCAGCCACCATCATGTTGGTTTCAACCGACCAAGATGCGCCGTTGGCCTATGGCATCTATTTGTTCATGCAAAGCCCATCTGGACGAGGGGCAGGGGCTGCCCTTGGCATATTCGCCGTCATCATCGTCGCCGCGGGTACTTTGCTGGCCCAATATATCATCGACCGTGACCGGAAACACCGGACAGGCGAGCGCTAAGCGCTCGCCCTTTGTGGAGGAACTCAAATGACACTTGTTCAAAAAAGCGCAGGGATTTCGATCCAAGATCTGCATCTTTCCTTTGGCAGCACCAAAGTGCTGACCGGGGTAAATCTAGAAATTAAAGCCGGTGAATTTTTCGCCTTTCTCGGGCCATCAGGCTCGGGCAAATCCACCCTCCTGCGGGCAATAGCGGGCTTCGGCCCGCGCCCAAAGGGGAAGATTTTGGTGGGTGACCGCGATTTGGCGGGCCTGCCCCCCTGGGAGCGCAATGTAGGCATGGTGTTTCAAAGCTATGCGCTTTGGCCCCATATGTCAGTGCGCAAAAATGTGGCCTTTGGCCTGGTGGAGAAAAAAGTCCCCAGCAATCAAATAAACGAAAAGGTTGAGGCGGCCCTATCCCTCGTCGGCTTGCTGGATTACGCCGAACGTATGCCGTCTCAACTTTCTGGTGGTCAGCAGCAGCGTGTTGCACTCGCCCGTACCATCGTTGTCGAACCTGATGTTTTGCTCTTGGACGAACCCCTGTCCAACCTTGATGCAAGCCTTCGGGTTCAGATGCGGCGCGAGCTACTAGCCTTGCAACGTAAGTTGGGGCTGACCACCATTTTTGTGACCCACGACCAAGAGGAAGCCAACACAACGGCCGACCGCATGGCCGTGCTTGACCAAGGCGTGGTGCAACAAATTGGCAGCCCGCAAATGCTGTATGACCACCCTGAAAATCTGTTTGTGGCGCGCTTTTTGGGCACCGCAAATATTTTGGAAGGCGAAATCACCAAAGCAGATGGTGGGGCACAAATTGAGTTGGTGACTGGCGAAAAAATTGCCATTGAATCGTCCGTTTTCGGCGATGGCAATTTGGTGCTGCGGCCACAAAATATCGCTGTGCGACAAGACCCCAGCGCCAGCGCGCTGACCGGTAAAATTGTGCACCGTGAATTTTTAGGCGCACAAGTGCGCTATCTGGTTGATGTGGCCAACACCCAAATGGTGGTGGACCAAAGTCATGCGCTTGACCAGCCTGTGCTTGAGGTCGGTGCCGAAGTTGGCCTCGACATCAACAAGAAAAGCGGTGTATTTCTGCCGAAAAAAGAAGTGCAACATGCCGCTTAAATATCGTGCGATCATCTTTGATCTGGATGGCACCTTGGTGGACAGTCTGGGTGACTTCCACCACGCTGCCACCATTATGCTCCAAAGCATTGGGCATGATTCAATCCCTGCCGATGAAGTGAAAAGCTTCATCGGCAATGGGCAGGAAATGTTCATTGCCCGCTGCTTGGTGCGGGTGGGGGCCGACCTGACGGCACAACAATTGATCGACGCCACCAAAGTGTTTGAACGCGCCTATGATGAAGCCGATGGCCAACATAGCCAGCTTTATGATGGGGTGGATGAATTGTTGGCACAGATCAAAAAAGCAGGGGCCAAAATTGGCCTTTGCACCAACAGGCCTGTGGCCCGTGCGCGAAAAATTCTCGCCGGATATGGCATCGATCATTATTTTGATGAAATTGCCGGCTTTGAAACCGTGGAAAATCCGAAGCCTGCGCCTGACCCCATTTTACATTGTTTACGCCAGTTCAATTACGCACCTTCGCAGACGCTGTTTATCGGCGATAGTGATGTTGATGGGGAAGCGGCTCATAGGGCCGGAGTGGAATTTGCGTTTCACACCCAAGGGTTTGGCAGCCTGAAATCTCAGCCCTGCCAATTGCTGATCGATCATTACACAATGATTGATCTTCTACCCACAGAAGAGAAGGCGTAGCGAAAGCTACGCCTTTTCAGCTTTATACAGATGCAATCAAGCCGCCATCGATGCGGATGGTGCTGCCTGTGATATAGCTGGCTTTGTCGCTGGCCAAAAAGGCAGCGGCATCGCCATATTCTTTCGGGTCGCCATAGCGGCCAACAGGGATCGCGGCAATGCTTTCAGCCGACACCTCTTCAACGCTTCTACTTTCGCGCTTCGCCTTTTGCTCATCCAAAAAGCTGATGCGTGGCGTGGCGATGCGGCCCGGCAAAATGATGTTGCTGGTGATGCCATCTTTACCCACTTCGCGGGCCAAAGTTTTTGACCAGCCCACCAATGACAAACGCAACGCGTTTGAAAGGCCCAAATTTGGAATAGGCGCCACGACGCCTGATGATGTTGAGGTGATGATCCGGCCCCAACCGCGCTCTTTCATGCCCGGCAACACCCGATCTGTGATGGCGATAACGGACATGACCATCATATCAAAGCTTTCGCGCCACAGGTCTGGCGCTTGGCCTGAAACAGTGCTTGGCTTTGGACCACCCGTATTGTTGACCAAAATATCCACTGAGCCCAACTCAGATTCAATTTTTGAAATATTGATGTCAATTTGATCGAGCTTGCTCAAATCCCATTCAAGCGCGATGGCGTCGCCGCCATTGTCGCGAATGGCTTTGGCGTTGGCTTCTGCTGCGTCCAGATTAATGTCGCCAAGGGCCACTTTCACCCCTTCTTTTGCCAAAGAATTGGCCATTGCGCCGCCAAGGCCACCGCCTGCGCCCAACACCAACGCCACTTTGCCCTTAATTCCAAAATCCATGTTTAACTCCTAACTTTAGTCAAGTTTCTCGCAGGCGAAATCACCCGTGTCTTAATCTTCAAACCAATTGCTGTCGCCACGGCGCACATAGCCGCCATCGCCCGCGGCGTTGCAGACTTTTTCGCCATCCCAAGCCAATTGGCCGCGCAAATAAGTGCGGTCCACCGTCACGCTGAAGGTGCGGCTATCAAAGGGGCTCCACTTGAGATCGTCATGGGCTTTGGCTGAATCCCAGATTTGTGGCTCATTTTTCAAAATGGCGAAATCTGCATCGGCGCCCAATTGAATGCCGCCCTTTTGCGGCCAGATGCCGAAAAAGCGGGCCGGGCGTTCGCACAACATTTCTGCTGTCAGCGACGCCGCTTCTAAACCGCGCTGTTCGGCGGCGGTGTAGAAACAGGGCAGCAAGGTTTCGAGGCCGGGAATGCCCGCACCCGCATCAAAGATGGAGGGGGTAAACTTATTGTCGATCGGCCAGCTTGAATGGTCAGAGCTGATAAAGCCGACGCGGCCCGCCAAAATCTCTTCCCACAACGCGTCGATTTCACCGGGGCGAATAGGTGGGTTCACCTTCATTTTCGCGCCCAATTCCTCACCATCAATCTCCGGGTCAAACCACAAATAATGCACGCACAACTCGCCCGTGGCGCGATAGCCATCAAAGGCATAATTGTCCACCAGCTGGAAACCGCGTGCGGTGGTGAGATGCACAATATGTGCGTGGGCGTGTGCCGCCGCGCCCAGTTCCAAGAATTGCGCTGTCGCTGACATTTCGGCAGAAGCCGGGCGGCTTTCAGAATGAGCGACCAGCCCATTTTTGCCCTCAGCTTTTGCTTTGGCCATATAGGCATGGACCATGTCCTGATCTTCATTGTGCACGCCCAACGGAATATCGGTTGGGGCCAATGCTTCAAATATTTCCAAGATTTGCGGCGTTTGAATGCGCGGGAAACGGGTGGGGTTGCTTTCAAAAGTGGAGATTTTAAAGGCCACCACGCCCCCTTCAATCAGCGCACCAATTTCGCTCACATCCTGCCCGGGGGCCACGGTGGCATAAAGCGCCATATCCGCATGAGCGACATCTTCGATCACGCGCACTTTGTCGTCCAACCGCGCTTTAGTGTTCAGCGGGTCTGGATTGTCATAGGGCATATCTACGAGTGTGGTCACACCGCCAGCGATGGCCGAGCGAGTGGTGCTTTCAATACCGGGCAAGCCGCCATAAGAGCAGGCATGGGTTTGACCATCCACCACGCCGGGCAAGATCAACCCATTGGTGACTTTATGCTGCTCTTTCGCATCAGGCGCATCGCCTTCACCGATTGCGGTGATTTTGCCGTTTTTGACGCCAATCCACACATTGTCACGCACGCCTTCCGGCAATACGGCCGTGCCTTGCACCACCAAATCAAACATTGCTTGTTCTCCCATAATTTAAATCGAGGGCATTGATGGCCATGATTGTGCCTGCCTGCACCGGGTCCACCACCGGCACATGCAGGTGCGCTTGCAGCGCCTCACGATAAAGGCCCAAGCCCGCGCAACCCAAAATCACCACATCTGCCCCATTTTGATCCCGCAACGTGGCGCCAATTTCACCCAAGCCCTGGGTGACATCACTGGCCATCAATTCCGGCACGCTGATATTGATCGCGCGGTCGCCCGCCATGCGCTTTTCAAGTTTCAATTTCTCCAAATAGCGAAGGTGCCGTCCAATGGACGAGGGCCCCATGGAGATGATGCCAAAGGCACCGCCCAATCCAAGGGCGGTGAGATAGGCGCTTTCGGCAATGCCAAACACAGGTTTGTTGGTCGCCGCACGTACAGCGTCAATGCCCGGATCAGAGAAGCAGGCGATGACAAATGCATCGGCATCGCTTTGCGCCACCGCGTCCAAAATATGTGGCACTACTTCAATCACATGATCATCATTTTCAATGCCCGGAGGTGATTTTGCCAACTCGATACAGTCTACCTGATGCGCTGTGCGTTGTTTCAACTCTGCCAAACATTCATCCATCGACTTGGTCACCGATTTGGAGCTGTTTGGATTGATCACCAAAATTTTTGCCATTGGGTCCTCCGATGAGTCCGCTTTTAAAATATTACGTAATATATCACAAGCATATTATTTTGACTTTCGGGCAATGATTGGCCAAAAGAGAGAGACAAGACGCGCAGGACGGGCCCATGGACCAAGAGATAAAAACAAAAAAATCTACATCTTTGACCGAGCAAGCCTATTTAGCGCTGCGTGAAAAGGTGATTACGTGCGAGTTGGCGCCGGGGTCGGATGTGTCAGAGCCGGAACTGGCGGAACAGCTCGCCATGAGCAAAACGCCCGTGCGCGAAGCCATGAGCCGCTTGTGCCTTGAAGGCTTAATGGAAGCTTTTCCCCGTCGCGGCTATCGCGTGACGCCGGTTACGGTGAAAGACATGAATGATCTATTTGCCGTACGCGCCATATTGGAAGGGGCAGCCGCAGCACTGGCCGCCACGCATATCAATGCTGATGAGCTATCCGTTTTGGAGGAATTGGCCGAGGCAGAATATGTGATGGGGGAGGGCATGAGCACTAAGGGCTTTGTGGCCCGCAACCAAATGTTCCACGCGGCCATCGCCCAAGGATCAAAAAATCCGCGATTGCACACGCTGATCATGCGGCATTTGGAAGAGGGAACCCGCTTTTTATATATGGGCACCCGCGCCCGAGACGTGAATTTTGAGACCAATAGCGATCACCAAAAAATTGTGACCGCCTTGCGTGAGCGTAATGTTGAGCAGGCGCGCGCGGAAATGGCTCAGCATATTGAAAATACAAGGCAAGGCCTGCTGCAAGCGCTGATTTCGCAAACAGAATTGAACGTAACGTTCTAGTGCAGCACTGCAAATTGCTTTTCAGCTTGCTCACGTGCTTTTTCAGTATCGGTCATCTTGTGACCTTTCAAAAAAAGGGCCGCAAAAGATGCGGCCCAAATCGTCTTAGTCAGCCAAAGAAAGATTGGCAGCAGATTGCTTGCCATCACGGCCGCTCTCTAGCTCATAAGAAACTTTTTGACCTTCAGCGAGGCCAGAAAGTCCAGCTTGTTCAACAGCTGAAATATGAACGAAAGCATCTTTTGTGCCATCTTCAGGTGAAATAAAGCCGAAGCCTTTGGTTGCATTGAAAAATTTAACTGTGCCGATTGTCATGGCGAATACCTTATATAGAAAGCTCAGCGCACATTGGGCGCATGAGCGAATTTCCCCGCAGGCAACATGCCCGAAGGGTGCAACGTTTTTAGAAATCAGGGAGAAGCCAAGCAAACCGGTTAACCGGTAGATCAGATCGCCAATGATGGCGTTAAACGTGCGTCTGTTATGCGCCTCATTGCACAAAATAGCAAGCGCAATAATTTTTAGCCAATAATTGCGACGGAAAAGAATGTGATTTCAACTTCCGCGAGTGTAACCCAAATTTAAGCGCTTGGACGTAGTTTAATCGCCATCTTCGCAATATAGATTTGGAACATAGCTTGTCGAATATTTCAGAACGCACCGTTGAAAACAGCTTCTGGCAAGAATTTCGCGCGCCCGGCGCATGGCTTTTTGCCCTTTGCGCAGTTCTGCTGCCCAATCTAGTGTTCATCGTCCTATCGTTTCTGACCTATATCGACCGGACCGTGGTCCTCTGCCTCTATCTATTGGCGGGAATTTTGGCGCTTCGGGTGCCGATTTGGCTCACGGCCATTCTTTATCTCGGCATTTTGGCCTTTGATGTGATCATCGTCATCTCATCCATATTTATGCTGCATCCCAAATTGCTGCTGCATTCCTTGCATTATATGGTGTCGTTCAACCTGTTTGCCTCGACCACCTATTTGCTGATTGCTGGCGGACTTTTGATCAGTTTCAGCGCGGCGCTCTATCTGCTCAAGCGGCATCGCACTGCCATGCGCGATGTCAGCCTACTGCCTGCCTTCTTTTGCGTATTTGTGATTGTGGGAGCCAATGCGATGAGTGGCGTGCGGCCACTAATGCTGCTGACACACGATCTTGGCGCTCCACCGACCTTCGGCTCCGCCATACAGGAAAGTCAGTTGGTTTCACCAAATGTACTGCCGGAAAACAACGTGCTGTTTGTGATGGTTGAAGGCATGGGTGCCTTCGAAAACCCCGAACACCAAAATTATCTGGCCAGCCGACTTCAAGGTAAGGGACTGGAAAGTCGCTATGAGATTTCAGCCGGCACCGCACCTTATACCGGTTCGACCACAAGCGGTGAAATGCGTGAGCTTTGCGGCCGCTGGGGAGATTATCTCGACTTTCTAGAAGGCCAATCTATCGATTGCTTGCCGCAACGGCTGCAAAAAAACGGATTTGAAACGGCATCCTTCCACGCCTATTTCGGCTCGTTCTTCTCCAGGTCAGATTGGTACCCTAAAGTCGGATTTGAACAATCCTATTTCGCCACAGATCTGGCCAAACGCTATACGGCAGACCAATTGCCCTTATGCGGCGTCACCTTTGAGGGCTTGTGCGATATGGCCGTTGCCGATCAGCTTCAAGCCTATTTGACCGATGGGGCAACCAAACCGCGTTTCACCTATTGGCTGACGCTCAACTCGCACATTCCCATCGCCCCGGATGAAGGCACTGAATATTTCGCATGCGAAACGGGCGGGCCGTTTGGTGATCGGTTCATTTGCGACATGACCGAAATGTGGATGGATGTGATCGATCGTGTTGCTGAAATTGCAAACGATCCAGACCTGCCGCCAACCGACATCATTGTGGTTGGCGACCATCATCCGCCTTTATGGACCCGCAATGGTCGCGGCAAGTTTCAGAAGGATAAGGTGGCCTGGTTCGCGCTGAAAGCGAAAGCCGAATAACTTGGCTTAGAAATCGCCCGGTGCACATTGCAGGCACACCAAGCCTGCATCGCGCCAGAATTGCACAACAGCAGAACGGTCATCCACCACAAGCCATGGGTTGAACCCGGCTTGTCGAATATCGTCCAACAATTTTTGCTTCACGGCCGGATCGCTAAGGTGATCATCTTCTTCATGGCGCAGGAAAATGCCGTCATACGGAATTTCTTCTTGCTGCAACCACGCCTCTGTTTGGGCTTGCCAACCCGCCGGGCGGCCGGAGCAAAGCACGATCTTATCGCCACTTTTATGGAGCTTTTTCAAAAGCGTTGCGACAGCATCAATCACAGGCGCGGTGGCCATTTCAGTGTGGAATTCATCCCAAAATTTGGTTTCACCATGCACCAGATGGCCCAAGCGCGGCGCATCAAAATGCGCCAAGGTGCCATCTATATCAAATATTACGCAGTCCACATTTCTTCCTTTTGATTTTCTGTCATAAGCGCCGAAATATTGGTCGACCGCGTCAACCGATATTCGCGCCAATTTTGTTGCCCATCAGGGGAGTAAAAGATTGGTTGGCCATTGGCCGGGCGGGGGCCATCAAAATCCAAGCCCAGCAAAAACCGGACAGCTCTGATCGTGCCCGAATGCGCCACGATTACAGGCAAGCCGGGAGAACTGCGCAGCAATATTTTGGTGAGCGCACATTGCTTTCGCTCCACAAAATCGGCCCAGGACTCGCCCTTTGGCGGCGTGTGCTGTCGCGGACAAAGCTGAGACAAATCTTGCCCCTCAAGTGCGCCCCAATCCCGCTCTTTCAATTTGATATCGAGAATTGGCTCATGGTCCAAAAAGCCCAATTGTGCCGTTTGCATGGCCCGCTTCAGAGGGCTGGCATAAAGCACCAATTGCGATGGCCATTGAAACTGCCGAAGCATCTTTGCTTCCGCAAGACCTTGCACTGTCAATTCAACATCCCAATGACCTGCAATCAGCCCATCACGATTGGCGACAGTTTCCCCATGGCGAATGAGACAAAAGGTGCGTTTTGGTAAAATCATGCTCATAGAGAAATTCGCTCCGTGCCGATCATCTGAGCGGAAATCTCTGGCCGTTCATTGTACGCTTCCGGCCCATCGCAAAAAAGCGGGGCATAATATTTGGCGTCTAAGCGGTTCAGCATTTTGACCTGATCTTGCAATGGCGGATGCACATTCCAACGGCAAAAATGCCCTTGATATTGGGCCTTAAGATTGCGGGCATGCACCGTCATATGGCCAGTAAAAATCAAGTGCACATCCACACCCAATCGATTTGCTGCGGCGTATTTTTGGGTCAGCTCCCAAGCAAGGCCTCCATCGGCATTCGGGTTGTCGCAAATCAAAAAACGCGCATCGGAATTGAAGGGATGCAACAGGCGCTCTGCCTTGAGTTGCCCTTCGGCGCAAAGCCCATCCAATTCACCCATCGCCAATGCCTGGTTCACTGCGGCTTGGCACGTTTGATCCAAACTCACCTCGCCAAATTGGCTGAGGAACAAGGCCAGTTCCGCTGCACGCCCAGAAGGGGGCACCGGGAACAGCATTTGCCCGTCAAGCTGCGCGATCAGCGCCACCATATTTTGCCGATGCATCGCCTGCGGCACATTGTTTAAATGATAGGAGGCATCGAGCAAAGCAAGCTCCGCTTTAGGCGGCACATCAAAGGCAAACCAGTTGCTTTCCTCTGACCAATCGCCGGAATAGAACAGCCCATCCCCCAATGCAAAATGAAACCACACACCGCCCAAGGCATGGCCATTGCGCCCGGTGGTGAGTTTCACCCCGTCAATTATGGTTTCGCCACGCTCAGGCAACAGATGCAATTTTGCCCCCTCGGGCAAAGCTTTGGCGGTGGTTGCAGTGCAATAGATCGGGATATTGCTCGCGATCACATGGCCCGCGCCGCCAATATGGTCAATATGATCATGGCTAATGAAAACCTTGGCTGCGCCTTCAAGCCAGTTTGGATCAAACGGTGTATGATCTTCCGGCCCATGCCCACAATCGAGCAACCAAATTTCATCGTTAATATGCAGGCGAATACAGGCGGGGCCTTTTGCGCCCAAGCCTGACAGAATTTCAATTTTAGCCATGGCTGACCTCGCCATCGGCAAAGGCCCATGGGGACACAATGTCCAACCCAATGGCCATATCATTTTGCAGGCGATGGGGGCTGAGCGCCACCAGCATTTGGCCGCACAATGTTTCCAATTTCACCCGAAATTTGCCGCCCAAATAGGTGGTGGTTTTCACCTTTGCACGCAAAGGGGCGTCATCATCAAAGCGCAAATGTTCGGGACGAATGCACACATGAGTTGGCGCATCGATTTTGGCCCGCGCCGTAAAGCGATGACCCAAAAACTGCATTTCAATTTGATCATGTGTTCGCGTGCCAATAGCGCGCGCGGGGACCACAGCACCTTCACCCACAAAGTCTGCCACAAAGCTATTGTCCGGCTCATTATAAAGCTGTTCCGGCGAAGCAAACTGACGGATTTTACCTTTTTCCATCACCGCCACCCGATCAGCCATGGCCATCGCCTCGGTCTGGTCGTGGGTGACATAAACCATGGTCGCGCCCGTGCGTTGATGGAACTGCGCAAAGGCTTCTTGCATGGTCGCACGCAATGCTAAATCCAAATTGGCCAAGGGCTCATCCAGCAGAACGGCACGCGGATCCGTGACCAAGCATCGCGCTAGGGCAACCCGTTGCCTTTGCCCACCAGAAAGCGCGGCAGGGGAACGATTTGCATAAGGCCCTAAGCCAGTTAAGGCCAATGCTTCCTCTACTTTTTTGTCGCGCTCTTGCTTTGGCATGCGGCGCACTTCCAGCGGGTAGGCAATATTGCGCTTTACGCTCATATGCGGCCACAAGGCATAGGACTGAAACACAATGCCAATATTGCGCTCTTCCGGTGGCACAAACAGGTTTGAGCGGGCGCACGCGACTTGCTGATCACCAATATGCAGACGGCCTTCGCTTGGCTGTTCGAATCCAGCCAATAAGCGCAGCAAGGTGGTTTTGCCGCAGCCTGACGGGCCGAGCAAAGCAACAAATTCGCCATCTGAAATTTGCGCATCAATGCCCGCAAGGGCAGGCGCGCCATCAAAATGCTTTTGCACATTTTCCATGATTAATTCTGCCATGGCACAACTCCTTTAGGCAGTCTTTGGGCCAGCAATTGAATGCCCCCCATCAGCGCGATCACCACCGCCACCACGGCCACTGAAACAGCAGAGGCCATGACGGTTTCGCCACTATCGTCCAAATTAAAAATCACCACGCCGAGCGTTTCAGTGCCGGAGGACCATAAAAGCGCCGACACAGTGAGCTCATTAAAGGCAGTTAGAAACACAAGGATTGCCCCTGCCGCCGCACTCGGCGCCACCAAAGGCAGCAACACAGTGCGCAACCGCTTAAACAGCCTTGCCCCCACCGCTTGCGCTGCTTCTTCCATGGTGGGATCAAGCTGCGACAGGCTGGATTGAATGGGCCGCAACATCACGGTCATAAACCGCGCCAAATAGGCGATAAAGATGATCCAAATGGTGCCGTATAGACTCCAGTCGGTGAAGGGCAGATTGATGAAGGTGAGGATGCAGGCGATGGCCAGCACAACACCGGGCAAGGCATAAGGCAGATCCACAATTGAATCGATAAAACGCGTCAATTGCGAAGGCCGCCGCTGCATCATCCATGCTAGTGGCAAACACAACGTCATCAACACAATGGCAGCCCCCGCAGCCAGCATAAATGAGTTGCTGAAAGCGCGCATGGTGACGGGCTGACGGAACAACGCTTCGTGCCAGCCCTTAAAGCTCAATGTCTCCAGCGTAAGCGGCACACCATAAGCAGGCACCAAAGAGGTCATCACCAATGCAATCAGCGGTAAAACCAAAATGCAAAAAATGATCAACCATAGGCCCAACTCGGTGAGGAAGCGCCATTTGCCAAGGGAAATAGACAAAGGGCGCGAGGAGGTGCCGACCAAGCCGTAGGCTTTCCGCTTCAACAGCAATTTGTGGGCCAAAACGCCAACGAGAGCGATTGCGCCGATAATCACAGCCAAAACCGCCACTTCGGAAAGAACGGAAGGGCCGAGACCTGCCAAGCGTTGATAGATCAATGTGGGCAATGTGGAATAGCGTGCCGGGATGCCCAGCATGGCGGGAATACCAAAATTGCCCAAAGCGGTGACGAAGGCCATTGCCGTGCCAGCCGCCAAGCTGGGTAGGCTTAGTGGCACAATAATTTGCCACCAAACGCGCAAACCTTTTGCGCCAGAAATGCGCGCCGCTTCAACGGCTTCAGCCGGGATCATCCGCAAGCCAGCGCGCAGGGTGAGGAAAATAATCGAGGTATGTTGGATGCCCAACAAAAGGGCGATGCCCCAGTCAGAATAAAGCGGCTGCGGCGCGCCCAAGGGCGGCGCAAGGCCAACGCTTTTTAATAAAACAGAAGAAGGGCCCATCATTTGCGTCCAGGCCAGCGCGGTGATCTGCGGCGGGATCATCATGGGGATCATCAAGCAAAACACCAATGCTGCTTTACCGCGCAAATCGGTGAGCGCCACCACGAAGGCAAAAAGGCTGCCCAAAACGATAGAAATCAATGTGCCCACACCAGCCGTGAACAAGGAATGCCACAAAGCCGTTTGCGTGCTTTCCGCTGCGAAAATTTTGGCGAAGTGAGACAGCCCCCAACCAGATGGGCCATCAAACGCCTCCAGCAGCAGCCGGGCGACCGGCGCAAGGATCAACAGAATTAGGGGCAGTAAAACAAGAGGGAGCAGCCGATCCTCGAACCGGCTACCCTTTGTATGTGACGCAAAAATTGCGGTCATTTCACACCGAAAGTTTCTGCGAATTTTTCTTTGTTGCTCTCCGCATTTTTCAATGCGTCGGCTGGATCAAATGCCATCAATTTGATCTCGTCACGGCTTGGGAAACCAGCAGGCACAGCCATGTCGTTGCGGGCAGGGATGTAACCCATATCCAGCACCAATTCTTGGCCTTCTTGGCTCAACACAAAGTCGACGAACTTTTGCGCCGCATCCACATTTTTGGCGCTTTCCAAAATAGCCACTGGCTCTGTTACATAGGTTACGCCTTCTTCAGGGAATACGAAATCCACTGGTGAACCGTCTGCCTTGTTGCGGATGGCCAAAAAGTCGACAACCACGCCATATGGCTTTTCGCCAGAGGCAACAGCTTTAAATGTGCCACCATTGCCGCCTTCTGCACGGGCTTCATTGGCCGCCAACTTTTCGTAATAATCCCAACCCAGTTCTTCATTGGCTGTGAGCGCGGCCAAATGGATCAATGCCGCACCTGAATAAAGCGGTGATGGCATCGCCACCAAACCCTTCATATCGTCAGCCGCCAAATCGGCCCAAGCGGTTGGCACTTTGTCAGCGCCCGTATTGTATACGATGCCTGTGGTGATCAGTTTGGTGGAATAATAATAGCCACCAGCGCTAAACAACGCTTCGTCATAGGCGGCCGCTTCGCTTGATTGATAAGCCTGCAACAAGCCTTCTTGCGCCATGCCCTCAAGGGTTACTGTGTCCGCAATCAACAAAACGTCTGGCTGTGGGTTACCCGCTTCAATTTCAGCATAAAGGCGCGCCATCAATTTGGTGGTGCCATCGCGCACCCACTCAACTTCGATGCCGGGATGTGCCGCTTTAAACGCATCAACAGTTTGCTGTGCATCAGCATTTGGCTGCGATGTGTAAAGGGTGAGAGTTTCTGCCTGAGCGACCATTGGGGCCACAAGCGCAAAAGAGGCTGCATATAGGAAGGTTTTCATCATAATCTCCAGTTTTTAACTTTCGAACGAAAATTAGAGGCGGTGTTCGAAGACGACGCACATGGCTTTACCCACGCTAAATGACAGCTAAATGACAGTTTGATTTCTTTATTTTCTCAAAGGAATAATTTTATGGTTGCGCTCATATGACGCTGGATTTACCTTTGAACTGACCAAACTTGTTTTCGAACGAAAATATGAGATCAAAAGTGCGCGCGCAGGAAAAAGCCCGACGGCGAGACCAAATTGTCGACCTTTTGTCACGCTATGGCGAACTGTCTGCCGGGCAACTGGCCGATTTTTTAAACGTCACCGTGCAAACGGTACGCACGGATTTGCGTGAGCTTGACGAGTTGCAACTGATCAAACGCCGCCACGGCAATGCCAGCCTCAGCACCCCGGCAGAAAATATCGGCTATTTGCCCCGCACTAGCTTAGCGCAAGATGATAAATGCCGGATCGCTGCGAAAGTGGCTGAACTTGTGCCTGAAGGCGCAAGTCTTGCCATTGGCACCGGTACCACCGCCGAAGAGGTGGCCCGCGCCCTGATCAACAAACAAAATCTGTTTGTGGCCACCAACAATATCCATGCTGTTTTGGCCCTGCGGGCAAACCCATCCGTCACCATCACCATGGCTGGCGGCAAAGTGCGGTTGCGCGATTTGGATTTTATCGGCGCGGAAGCAATTGAGTTTTTTGCGAAATATACTGTCGACATTGCCATTTTCAGCATTGGCGGCCTGGCGGAAGATGGTGCCATACTCGACTTTAATCAGGATGAAGTGCGCGCGCGCCACGCCATCGCCAATTGTGCCAAACAGCGCATTCTGGTGTTGGACAGCACAAAAATCGGCCGCGCCGCCACCTGCTGCGACGGACACTTAGCGGACTATGATATTGTGGTGCACACTGGCACCTTGTCGCCAACCGCCATGAAACGCTGCGCCGACCAAGGCACAAAATTGATCGCGGTTTAAGCGACATATTTTTGAAATCTAGGTCAGATAAATCCGGCAATGGATTGACGATTAGCTTCAAACCAATATAACGAGCGCAACCATTTGGACCTTGGTGAGATGCCAGGGTGGCTCTTCCAGCCGCCGATCCGCTGGATAATCAGAATAAAGAACTCCAAACACAAATAAGCACAACGCTTATGGGTACAAAATCATTATGTTGACTCTCTCTCAATATCGCCAGCAATGGTTCGGCAACATTCGTGGCGATCTCCTTTCAGGTATTGTGGTGGCCCTTGCCCTTATTCCTGAAGCTATTGCCTTTTCCATTATCGCAGGTGTTGACCCAAAGGTCGGTCTTTACGCCAGTTTCTCCATTGCGGTGATCATCGCTTTTGTGGGTGGTCGCCCCGGCATGATCTCTGCCGCGACCGCGGCCACCGCCGTGTTGATGGTGACCCTGGTGAAAGACCATGGTTTGCAATATTTGCTTGCCGCCACTGTGTTGGCTGGTTTGCTACAAATTGCAGCCGGCTTTTTGCGCCTCGGTTATGTGATGCGCTTTGTGTCCAAATCGGTAATGACCGGATTTGTGAACGCGCTGGCCATCTTGATTTTCATGGCGCAATTGCCGGAGCTGGACCCAAGCAAGGTGCCGCCATTGACTTATGGCTTGGTCGCGCTGGGCTTGGCGATTATTTATCTATTCCCCCGCCTCACCAAAGCGGTGCCATCTCCATTGGTCACCATCATCATCTTGACCATTTTGACCGTGGTGCTGGGCCTTGACGTGCGCACCGTAGGCGATATGGGCGAGTTGCCCGATACGCTACCTGTATTTTTGATCCCGAACATTCCGTTGAATTTTGAAACCTTGCAGATTGTTTTCCCATATTCTTTGGGCGTTGCTGTTGTGGGGTTGCTGGAAAGCTTGATGACCCAGCAAATCGTGGATGATTTGACCGACACCAATTCAGATCGCAATCAGGAATGTATTGGCCAGGGCATCGCCAACACGGCCACTGGCTTTATTGGCGGCATGGCAGGCTGTGCCATGATTGGCCAATCCATCATCAACGTGAAATCGGGTGGCCGCGGGCGCTTATCTGCCTTTATTGCTGGCACTGTGTTGTTGATCATGGTGGTGATCCTTGATGATATCGTATCCATCATTCCTATGGCTGCGCTTGTGGCGATCATGATCATGGTCTCGATCGGGACTTTTTCTTGGTCCTCCATCAAGAATTTGAAAGAGCATCCCAAATCATCGTCCATCGTGATGGTGGCCACGGTGTTTTTCGTGATCTACACCCACAATCTCGCCATTGGCGTGCTGGTGGGCGTGCTGCTCTCTGGCATTTTCTTTGCGTGGAAAATTTCTCAATTGTTCCGCGTGCGCACAGAGATCAACGAAGATGGCAGCCACCGGACTTATGTTGTTGAAGGCCAGTTGTTCTTTGCATCGAGCGAAGACTTTATGAAAAGCTTTGACTTCAAAGAAGCACCTGAAAAGGTCACCATTGATGTGAGCCGTGCCCATATCTGGGACATTTCGTCTGTGGCCGCATTGGACATGGCGGTGCTAAAGTTCCGTCGTGACGGGGCAGAAGTGGACATTGTGGGGCTGAACAAAGCCTCTGAAACCATTGTCGACAAGCTCGCCATTCACGACAAACCCGGCGCCCTTGATAAATTGATGGGCCATTAAAGGAGCGTAATGATGCAAAGCCAAACGATTTTAGCCTTGGTTGACGGATCTGCTTACTCAGAAAGCGTCTGCCATTACGCCGCCTGGATGGCGCAACGCACCCAATCTAAAGTGAAGGTCTATCACATTATGGGCCGCCGCAATGCGGCCGATAGTGATGATCTAAGCGGTGCCATTGTGCTTGGTGCGCGCACCCAATTGCTCGACAAATTGAGTGCGTTGGATATGGAGCGTTCAAAGCTTGCACAAGAGCATGGCCGTGCCATTTTGGAAGATGCAAAGACCATCATTCAGGGCGATGGCGACATTGAGGTGCAAACCCGATTGCGCCAAGGCGATCTGGTGGAAACCATCGCGGCCAAGGAAGAAACCGGCGATGTGATCGTGGTGGGCAAACGTGGCGAAGCACACAAATTGGCCACCGGCCATTTGGGTTCCAACCTTGAGCGCGTTATCCGCGCCAGCCATAAGCCAGTATTTGTGGCCAACCGCTCTTTCACCCCGGTGAAGAAAGTGTTGGTGGCATTTGACGGCGGCGCTTCGTCGCTCAAAGCTGTTGAATTGGTGGCGACATCGCCCCTCTATCAGGGTCTTGATGTCACGCTGGCTTATGTGGGCAAACCTTCTGACAAGGTGCAGGCCGCGCTCGACACCGCAACGCAAAAGCTGCAAGCGGCGGGCTTGACCACAGAACAGCAAGTACTTTCCGGCGATGCGGATAAGGCACTGGCCGACCTCGCCAATAATCAGGAATATCAATTGCTGGTGATGGGGGCTTTCAGCCACTCACGCCTGCGCTCGCTCTTCATCGGCTCCACCACCATGGAAATGATCCGGGCCTGCAAAATCGCGATTATGTTGGTGCATTAAATGTTCAAATATGACGGGCGCGTTCATTGTTGAGCCGCCCGTTATTAAAAGTTGAAATGGGCAGCGATAAATCTAGGTTTTTACGCCATAATTTTGCAAAATATGGTCCATCTCTTCTGGTGACAGCTTATCCAAAAGCTGAATGCCGTATCCGTCTGCCCGAGAAGCACGGATCACGCCACTTGATTGAATTTCATCAATCTTGACGGCAACACGGTCTCCATTCCGCTCTTGCAGGAATGATGAGGCTGGACGGAACTTCACGCCACCAGATGATACTTCAGTTACCACACCATCAAAAATGTGCGAATTGTCTAGCAGCATCAACGTTGCCACAGCGAATGTAGGGTGCCGCTGAAATTTTCGCTTGTGAGCGTTTTTCTCTTGGTCTTTATCGATACGTCGCCGCAGCGTTTCTGATTGCTTTGCGACCAATTCATTGACTGGCTTGGCCTGCATTTCATGAGCATGAGGGTTGTTCATCATGATCTCCTATTGCGCTGCGTTTGTGGCTTTGCGGTGTTCTGGCTTCTGCTCAGACTCGCTTTTTTGGGCCGCTGGCGCCTCATGTTCTGCCATGTGGTGGCGCACGCCTTCCATATCGCCTTCCGCTAGGCTTGCTTTGATGTCCTTCAGCAATGCATATGGGTCAAGTGCATCAATCTCATGCTCAACCTTCAGCACCTGCTCGTGATTGCGGTTGAGGCTGGCAATTTGTAGATCAATGTTTCTGAGCTGATCAGTTACGGCCTCATCGCGCAGTTCAAGCTGTCGTGATAAGCTGTTAGCCGTCTCAACCAATTCATTTTTCATATTTTGATTGGCTGAAATGAAGTGCACCGCATCAATGGTTTTGTGCATAGCACCATGCAACAATCGGTGAGATTCATTGGTTTGTTTTTGCACCATAATAAGCGCATTAAGCGCTTGGCGCTGCTCACGCGTATCCAAGGTCAAATCTTCAATCGCATCGGTCAAGCGTGAAAGCTTCTCGTTAATGCGAGTGTTAGATGCTGCGCTGAGACGTGCTGTCCGCATGATCAAGCTTAGACGTTTTTCTTCAATCATTGCTTGTGCCGCTGGGGTGCCCGCTTTTACTTTGCTTTCCGCATCAATCTCCACAATGGTGGACATCCAGCCTTCAATATCCTGCACAAACTCAGAAAACGCCATAGAGCAGAAACGCACCATCAGACCCAATACGAGCGAGGTCACCAAGCCAAACAAAGACGAGCTAAAACCTGTTGCCATGCCTTGGAGTGGAACTTGAAGTTTTGTCATTAGATTTTGAATGGCTGCTGATGGGTCTCCACCCGTTAGATCGATCGCCGCCAAAATCTCGCCAACAGATGCCAGTGTGACCATAAGACCAAGGAAAGTACCAATCAGACCAAGGAGCACTAGAATGCCAGCAACATATTGGGTCAATGATTTCCGATCAGCCAAACGCGCATCAATTGCATCTAGCAGGGTCTGCATGGTGGCAGGCGAAAGATTAATGTCCTTATTTCTCATCAATTCTTCGGTGATGAGCTGGTAGGTAGGGCCAAGAACTTCAGGCTTGTGGTAAACTGCAGCCAATTCTTTACAGCGGTAGTGGCGCCACAATGGATCCATCACATTGCCGCGTTTCTCGATCATGCAATCTTCATAATGTTCGCGCATGGCAAGATAGGCCAATTGCTCATTTTTGAGGCGAAGAATGTTGCGATAGGTAAGCGCCACACCAAAGAAAAATGTCGCAAAAATCGTGACATTTAGCATCACATTGGCTGAAGTCGCTGTAATAATGAACTCATATTGCCAAGCCGACAGCAGCATCAGCACGCCAAATACGACGGACATACGGATAAGCGGAGTGTGAATGGTTTTGATCATTCGAAATTACCTAAAATACGCAAGCTTTGGTTCCAAGGCTGACAGGGATAGATGCAGATTTGGTTAAGAAAAACTGCAACTAATTGTTCGGATTTAGATATTCAGTTTTAAGAACTATTCACCGACGAAAACCCGCACTTGGTCAATTTCCTCAGCGGTTGGGGCAGGGCGCACATTAATGGTGAGGCTTTCTCCCTCAAATCCTGAATTGATCAACACGTTGCGCACAGAGAGCACCCGGAAGTAGGCTTTGCGTTTGGCTTGCGACTGTGCAGTAGCTGCAGGATCGTAAAAGCCCCAAGCGGTTAGCTTTGCACCCCGCAATTGGTCGCGATTTTCTTCCAAGAAAGTTTGAATTTCCGCGCCTGCATCCTCGGTCACTTCAAGGCCTTTGCCTTTGAATATAACCGTCAGAATTTGTGCAGCACTTTCGACCACGACTTCATCGGGCGTTTCTTTTGAAGCTTCCTCTTCAGTGGCCACCACCACTTGCTTCTCCTCAATCACCCGTCGCGATTGAATTTGCAGCTCATTTTGAGTTTCAACAGCTTCTGCTTGCGTCAGCGTATCGCTTTGCTGGGGCTCTTTAATGCCAACATCGCTTGGAGCAGGGGTGGGTTGTTTTTCCACCGGCTCGCCCTCCGGCTTCACTTCGGCGACCTGAGGTGTGTTCTCGTCTAAAACATCATTTTCGATTTGTTCGGTGGGCGGTTTGCCAGAAACTTCTGCAGTCACCACTGTTTTTGCGATCTGCTGAGAAATAGCAAAAATCACAATGCCCAGAATAATCAGCAGAAACGTCACCACCATCACAATCGTGGAGAGCGCATCCACAAAGCCCGGCCAGTGGTTATCTTCTTCCTCAAGACGGCGTGCCATGATTATCTCCTAACTCGCCTTTGACTGCAATTTTTGCAGAACTTGATCGCGGGGGCCATCGGCCATGATGACACCGTTTTCGATCCAAATAATCCGATCAACCAAACGCAAAAGCTGCATGCGGTGGGTGGCCACGATCAATGTGCGATCTGTCAAGACTTCCGGCATTTTTTGGATCAACGCCGCCTCAGTGGTGTTGTCCATTGCTGACGTTGGCTCGTCCAACAGCAAGATTTTTGGATTTGCAGCCAGGGTGCGCGCCAGACCGACAGCCTGCCGCTCACCGCCCGATAAATGTTCACCCCTTGGACCAACTGGTAAGTTGAATCCCTGCGGATGGCGCTGCACAATTTCACCAACGCCAGAAATATTTGAGATCTTCGCTAACCATTCAGGGGCCGCGTTCTCAACGCCATTAAGAATGTTAGCCCGCACACTATCATTCATCAGAACCGTGTCTTGGCTCATATATCCGATAGACTGGCGTAATATGAACGGTGAGATTTGCCGTGCATCATAACCATCAAACATCAGCTGCCCCTCGGTTGGGGCATAGAGGCGCGGAATCAATTTAAGCAAAGTCGATTTACCACCGCCATTTCGGCCGATAATGCCGATCCGCTCGCCAGCACGTATGTCTAGATTGATATTTTTCAAACTAGGGTCAGCGGCGCCTGGATAGGAGAAAGATAGGTTGCGTAGGGAGATATTGCCCTCGATTTGTGCGCCTGAATGGGTACTATCTCCGCCAGCTTCTTCCGGCAAATCCAACAAAGTCATCGCTTTGGTAATGCCGCTTTTCAAGTTGCCAATTTGGCCCAATTGCATAATCAACTGGCTGATGGGAGAGATAATACGCCCAACAAGCAAGGTTGCTGCGGCCAAGTTGCCCAATGTCATCATGCCAGCATTTACCTCGATGGCGCCCACCACAATGGTCATCACAATTGTGAGCTGGGTGATGTTGAGCATTAACTGCGTTGAGAACGCGCTGGCTTGCCGAGTTTTATGGTTGAGATATGCACTATTGTCTGTGCGCCGCTCCCATCTATCAAGCAATAAATGTTCCGTTCGCGTCGCTTTTGCCGTAGCCAACGTGGCGCAGGTTTCATTCGCCTGATCTTGCACTTCTACGCGGGCATCATGCGTCGCACGCGCATTTTTTTGCGTATTGAAACTACCCCACGCAACTGCCGCGCCAATAATCAAAATGCCGCAGATAGGCACCAACACCACAACCCCAGTAAGCGTGTAAACTAGCGCAAGCATCAAGATGACAAAGGGAAGGTCCGCCAAAAGGCCTGTAACAAGGGTCGGCACAAGCAAGGAGGCATGATCCATTTCATTTATAGTGGAAGTGAAGCCCTTGGCAAATTGTTGCCCAGTGGCCAAGGGAACACTAACGAGCTTTCGATAAAGCGCAGATTGCAAATTGAGACCAAGTTTAACCCCAATCGCTTCCTGCATATTTACGCGCGACGCACGCAAACCGACATCGATCAACAAGGCTAGCACCACGCCCAAAGTGAGCGCAGTCAGCGTTTCAAAAGCGCCATGCGGCACCACACGGTCATAAACAATCGTGATAAAGAGTGGCAGCACCACCAACAGCAAATTCGACAAAAAAGCCGCCGTTAGAAGTCGCACAAAGAAGGGACGGTAATTTTGTGTGGCCATCGCCGTTAAGCGTTTCAACGCTGGCCAAAGTGCAGGTTCTTGCGGAGGATTGTTTCGCTGCTCCGCGTCATGATTGGCCCGCTGATCAGCCTTAATGGTTTGATGGACGCGCAGCCAATTGCCTGTGAGATTATGCAACAATTGTTCGGCGCTGATTTTTTGACGGCCAGATTCACCCAACACATTAAAGTGGTTTTGCTCAGCACTTAAAATGATCAGCGCTTTATTGTCCTTCAACTCAGCCAGTAGGGGAAAAGACTGTCGCAGCAAATGCTGTGGGCGATCCCGATGAAAGCCAAGTTCGGCCTGCACCTCTTTGGCGAGGCTCTTCAGCGTTTCCTGCGCCGGATAAGCACCAAATCTCGCTAAAATCTCGCTCTCAGACGGGGCATTAACCCCCAGCCAAGTTTTAGCAATTTTGCACACGGCCACCGGAAAGAAAAATCCTGCAAACTCGATTTTTTGGGCATCGCGCGTGCTTTGGCTTTCCGTCCACTTTCCCTTGCGCAAGTCAAGCTCACCCACCGCCACTGGCGATGTTTCATTTGACGCTGCGCCCGCATCTATCGATTTGGCCAATTGCTGAGACAAAATATGTAACTTTTTAAAATCTTTATATTATTTCTACCTAACCTGACCTGTTTAAAGATTTAGTTAAGGTTAATAAGGTCTAATCATTTCATTCGCGAAATGACTCGGTTTTCATTCATGGACACTGCAAATCCAACATTGCCAAATAAGGTTGGCACGGCCCGACAGGACTCGAGCTTTGCCCGGCGCACCGATCAAATTGATCGGCACGCAAATGGATTGTTTTTGCTCGTTATTGCAGTAGGACTGCTGCTGTTTCTAATCTGGTCCGCCTTCACGAGCCTCGATGAAGTGACGCGCGGCGGGGGCCGGATTATTTCCACTGAGCAAAACCGCAATATTCAGCATATGGAAGGAGGCCTAATTTCCGACATTTTGGTACAAGAGGGCGACAGCGTTGTGCAAGGCGATGTGCTACTGCGCATCGAAAACAGCTTTTCAAAAGCTGAACTCGAACAGACACGCTTGGAACTGGCCTCTCAACGTGCCCGGCATGTGCGACTTATGGCCGAAGCAGAGGGGGCCAGCCAAATGGTGCCGCCTGATGATTTGTTTGCAGATCAACCGCAAGCAGTTGCCAATGAGCAGCAAATTTTTGAACGGCGCCAAGCGAACCTGAAAGATCAATTTTTGATTTTCGAAGATCAGGCGAGACAGCAACGGCTAAGCCTTTCCGAACATAAATTGCGGCTAGAAAATAAACGCAAAGAATATGACCTACTGTTTGAGCAAGTTGAGAGCTATCGCGGCCTTGTCAAATCTGGCGCCGCCTCACGCAATGAACTTTTGTCACGCGAAAGCAGCTTGCAGCAGGTAGTAACACAGATAAATGATCTCGAATTTAGAGTGCCGGCTATTCAATCTGAGTTAGATGAAGTGCTGAGGCGACAAAACGAATTGACCACACGAGCGCGCGCCGATGCAGAAAAAGAAGCCGCCGAAGTGGCAGTGACCATAGCCAAACTAAACGAAGCAATCACCGCGATGGTTGATCGCAAATCACGTACAAATGTTGTGGCCCCAATTGACGGGCGGATCAACCGGCTACTGGTTTCCACAGTCAATGGCGTTGTTCAACCAGGCCAAGTGTTGGCCCAAATTGTGCCTGATGACCTCTCAATCGCGGTGGATGCGCGCCTGTCGCCTAAAGACCGTGCCAATGTGTGGCCGGGCTTGGAAGCCGTGATAAAGATCAGCGCGTATGACTATACCGTCTATGGCGGGCTGAAAGGTGAGGTGGTAGAAATCTCCCCTGATGCCTTGCAGGACGAAAAGGGTAATCCTTATTTCCGCGTGCGGGTGCGCGCAGACGGTGCAACATTGGGCGACAATAACCCTATCGTGCCCGGTATGTTAGCCGAAGTGAACATTCTCACCGGGTCACACACCGTGCTGGACTATTTGCTCCGCCCGGTTCGTCGAGTTCAGTCCAACGCTTTCCGACAATAATCTGGAATAAGGTGCCGAAACTTTCGGCACCTATTTACTTAGCTATTGACCACCAGCTGAGCAATTTCAGTAGTGTGGGTGGCATCGTCATATATCGTATAGGTAGTTGTGCCCGCCCCGGCGGTAACGACAACATTTGTACCAGGATCGGTTATTGAGATGCTGTCGCCTGCATCTGTTTCCAACGTCAGCACATTGTTGCCGTCGGTCATATTTTGAATATCGGTTGAGCTTAGGGCCAGATCTGCATCAACACCGGCATTTGTGAAGTCGATTACTTCTATGTCGGTCAAAAGGCTGTCTAGAATGGCCTCGTCATCAATTGTGCCTGTACCGGAAGCAAATTCAACACGGTCATTGCCTGATCCGCCATCAATAGATGCTGACAAGTCTAACGTATCTGCATCCACCAAGAAGCTATCGTCACCACCTGCACCAAGCAGATTGTCGGCACCACCATTGGAGGTGAAGCTTTCATTAGCGCCTGTGCCATTGATCGTGTCATCAAAGGCGGAACCAATGACATTTTCTACACCAGACACTTGGTCGCCAGTTGCATCTCCGCCAGAAGAGGTGGAGCCATCCAAATTAAGGATGATTCCCGATCCAGAAGCGGAATAGTCCGCGGTATCAGCGCCTGCGCCACCGATAATTATGTCTGCGCCTCCACCGCCGATCAGCGTGTCATCCCCAGCGCCACCATCCAGTGTTTCGTTGGCGTTGGTGCCGTTGATCACATCTGCATAATCAGACCCGATAACTTGTTCAATACCGTTAAGTTGGTCCCCGGCGGCATCACCGCCAGCTGAAACAGTACCATCAAGATTTACCGTGACGCCTGCGCTCGATCCAGAATAGTCCACGCTATCCGTATCGGCACCACCAGAAATGATGTCCGCCCCCGCATCGCCATAGAATACATCATCGCCAGCTCCGCCATTCATCACATCGTCGCCGGCGCCCGCATTGAATTCGTCATTGCCCGCACCACCGTTGAAGGTTTCGCTTGCGCCTGTACCGTTGAACACATCATTGCTCGAAGAGCCCGTAACTTCTTCAATATTGCTGAGTTGATCGCCGGCCGCATCACCTCCGCTGGAGGCTGATCCATCCAAACTTACTGTCACACCGGAAGCTGACCCGCTATAATCCATATGATCATCGCCGCTGCCACCATCAACAATATCGACGCCCGCGCCTGCGATAATGGTGTCATGGCCACTACCAGCGTTGACAGTATTGTTGCCAACGCCAGCTGTAATCGTATCGTTGCCACCTCCGGCATTGATCACATTGTTGGCACTTGAGCCGGTCAAATCGTCTGCGTGGGCTGACCCCGTAACATTTTCAAATCCAGAAATTGTATCGCCGGTGGCATGTCCCCCGCTTGCCGAGTTATTGCCAAGATCTACGGTGACACCCGCATTGGAGTTCGTGTAGTCCAACGTATCATTGCCGCTGCCGCCTTGCAGCACATCGCCGCTGCCACCGCCCGCAATCACGTCATCGCCGCTGCCACCAATCAATGTATCTGCGCCTGCAGTACCATTTAGCTGATCGTCAAAAGCAGAACCTGTGACTTGTTCAATGTTGGTCAACACATCGCCCTGCGCATCGCCACCAGATGAGGTAGTGCCATCTAAATGAACGGTCACGCCGCTGGCTGATGTTGAATAGTCAATCTGGTCATTGCCAATGCCGCCATCCATGGTGTCGGCACCCTCATCTGCGATGAAAATATCGTCGCCTGTGCCGCCATCCATCACATCATCGCCTGCGCCAGCATTGAGCACGTCTGCGCCCGCACCGCCTTCAAAGGTTTCGTTGGCCGCCGTGCCGTTCAACTGATCCGCAAAGTCAGAGCCAATGACGCGTTCCACATTGGTCAGAACATCACCAGTAGCCTCGGCGCCAGCAGACGCGGTGCCGTCCAAATTTATAGTTACAGCAGACGCGGCGGCGCTATAGTCTGCCGTGTCAGTGCCTGTGCCGCCGTCAATTGTGTCTGCGCCAATGTCAGCGGTGAAAATATCATCGCCAGCGTCACCATCAAGAATGTCATCTCCCGCGCCCCCGGATATGGTGTCATCATCATTGCCGCCCGAAATCGTGTCGACACCATCGCCGCCTTGTAGATCATCATTGCCGTCACTGCCGATCAATGTGTCATTGCCCGCACCACCGGTAATCGTGTCATTACCGGCATGACCGTCCAATACATTATTGCCAGCATCGCCAGCAATCGTGTCCGAAACTAGGGAGCCTGTGACGTTTTCAATATTGGAAATAGTGTCGCCCTGCGCGTCGCCGCCTGTGCCAGTCCCGGCATCAAGATCAATTTGGACCGAAGTACTGGAATCTGAATAGTCAATCGTATCCGTGCCTGCACCACCATCAAGCGTGTCCGCGCCTGCACCACCATTCAAAACATCGTCGCCGTCGCCACCGTTTAATGTATCGGCGCCGCCATTGCCGCTTAGCGTATCGTTGCCGTCACCACCAGAAAGCACTTCATCTGCGCCAACACCGGTAATAATATCGTCAAATGCTGATCCAGTGACATTTTCGATTGAGGTGAGCAAGTCGCCTTCTGCATCGCCACCGCTGGATGTCAAACCATTCAGTTGCACATTTACGCCTGCGCCAGATGCAGAATAATCAACACTATCCGTACCGCTGCCACCATCCAATTGATCCGCACCTCCGAGGCCGATCAAAACGTCGTTGCCCGCACCACCTGTCAGATTGTTGTCGTTCGCATCCCCCGTCAGACCATCATTCTGGGCCGAACCAATAACATGTTCAAAATTTACGATGGCGTCGCCAGTAGCATCGCCACCACTTGCGCTATTGGAGTTCAGGTCAATCGTGACGGCAGCGCTTGAAGTGGAATAATCAAGCGTGTCATTGCCCGTGCCGCCATCAAGATTGTCAGCACCAGCACCACCAGCAATTATGTCGTCACCAGATCCGCCATCAATTATGTCGTCACCAGCCTCGCCAAACAGCTGGTCTTGCTCGTCACCACCGTCAATCGTGTCATTGTCATCGCCACCATAAATGATGTCATCATCATCATCACCAGACAGATTGTCAGCGCCTGCACCGCCATAAATGGTATCATCATCTTCGCCGCCAGAAATTAGGTCATTGCCATCACCACCATAGATGGTGTCATCACCATCTTCACCGTCAATGGTGTCATTGCCTGCGGCGCCATCCATGGTGTCATCACCCGCGCCACCATCAAAATCATTGGCGTTGGCGTCACCTGTCAGGTCATCATTCCCAACTGTACCGATAATATTTTCGAAGCCAGAGATTGTGTCGCCTGTGGCGTTGCCGCCTGACAATGTGTTGCTGGCGAGGTTGATGGTCACCGCAGATGCTGACGCCGAATAGTTGAGCGTATCAACCCCAGCGCCGCCAATCAGTGTATCATTGCCGGAAAGGCTCGCAACATTATCGTTGCCGTTACCGCCATCAAAAATGATGCCAGTGGTGCCACCCGTGAAGCTATCACTACTATTTGAACCAAGAATGCGTTCAATTGAAATAAGTGTATCGCCAGCGGCATGGCTACCGGTATGCGTGCCGGTGGATAGATTAATATTGATGGCACCGGACGCAGAATAATCTGCAGTGTCTGTGCCATCACCGCCGTCGAGAACGTCACCTCCACCTCGACCATTTAAGCTGTCGTCGCCATCGCCACCGGTTAGTCGGTTGTTGCTGGCATTGCCCAAAATTGTATCGTTGTGGCTCGAGCCAATAACCCGCTCTACCGAGTTGTAAGTGTCGCCTTCTGCTGTGCCGCCGGTGCTGGTGCCCTCTAAATCGACATTAACGGCAAAGCCTGAGCCTGAATAATCAACTGTGTCGGTGTTGCCACCGCCGAAATATTGGTCACTGCCGGCATCGCCAATAAACATATCATTGCCATTGCCGCCAGAGATGTAATCATCACCGTCACCGCCGGTAATGGTGTCGCTGCCATTATCACCATAGAGGCGATCGTCACCCGCGCCGCCATCAATAATGTCATTGCCATCATCACCGTGAATTTCGTCAATTCCGGTTCCACCAGTTACAACATCATTGCCATTTTCAGCATAAATCAAATTGCCGTTATTATCTGCGGTGAGGGTGTCGCTGCCCTGAGAACCGTACAAGGTCTCTATATTGGCATAAGTGTCGCCATCAGCATTGCCGCCTGTGCCGGTGCCGTTAAGCAGATCAACATTCACAGCGGTATTTGAATGATCGAACCGCAATGTATCCGTTCCGGCACCACCATCAATGGCGTCACTTCCCGCACCACCATAAATTTCATCATTACCGTCGCCAAGATTGTGGGTATCGTTGCCAGCGCCGTCATAAACCAAATCATTGCCGGTCCCAGCATTCACCACATCATCGCCATCCAGGTCGTAAAGCGTATCTGCGCCTGCGCCGCCATCAATCTGGTTGTTGTTATTATCGCCTTCAATCGTATCGCCGTAATTAGTGCCGGTCACATTTTCGATTGAATTGAAACTGTCGCCAAGCGCGTCACCTGCAGTACCACCATTGATCAGGGAGATACTTACAGATGTGCCACCAGTTGAATAGTCTGCCGTGTCAATGCCCGCACCCCCGTCCAGCGTATCGCTACCTTCGCGGCCAGACATAAAATCATCGCCATCTCCGCCTGAAATCACATTGTTGCCGGCGCCGCCGATCAGAGTGTCATTGAAGTCGGAGCCAGTGATATTTTCGATCGAATTAAACGTGTCGCCAAGAGCATCGCCAAGTGTTCCAACATTGGCACCTAGATCGGCTGCGACTGCTGATAGTGCATCGGAATAATCAACCGTATCAACACCGGAACCACCATCAATAACATCGGCGCCAATACCCCCGTTCAGTGTGTCATCACCGTCGCCACCGTCCAAGTTATCATCGCCTGCACCGCCATAAAGCGTGTCTGATCCATCGCCGCCGCTAAGTGTGTCATCGCCTGCTTCGCCATAGATTGTGTCGTCGCCGGAATCACCGCGCAAGTCATCATTCCCATCACCACCATAAATGGTGTCGTTGCCGCTGGACCCGCGAATTTCGTTGACATTCGCATCGCCTGTCAGAACATCGCCATATCCCGAGCCAATGAGATTTTCGATCTCGCTTAAACTATCGCCTTCGGCAAATCCGCCAACCCCGGCTCCGGTGGTCAGACTGACTGTCACGCCTGCTGTAGAACTGGAATAGCTGACCGTATCAGTGCCATTGCCGCCAACATAAATGTCTGCGCCCATGGAGTCATTAAAGCGATCATCGCCATCGCCACCCTCAAAGCTTTCTGCACCCGCTGTGCCATTAAACACATCGTCATAGTCGCTGCCGATAACATGCTCAACATCATAAAGGCGGTCGCCTTCGGCATCACCGCCCGCGCTTGCGGCGCCAGACAGGAACAGCACAATTGCCGCACTCGAAAGTGAGTAGGTGACTGTATCGGTCCCTGCGCCGCCATAAATATTGTCGGCACCTGCGCCACCTTCTAATATGTCGTCACCCGCATCGCCCTCCAGCGTATCGTCGCCATCGCCACCAAAAATTTGGTCATTGCCTGCATTGCCAGACAAAGTGTTGGCGTTCGCATCGCCGGTTAGAACATCTGCAAAGCCAGAACCTTCAAGATTTTCAATGGAGATGTAGCTGTCGCCAAGCGCATCGCCCGTATTGTTGGATGGTGTGCCCAGATCAGCGGTAAGACCGCTCGCCGCGTTGGCATAACTTGCGGTGTCAGACCCCACACCGCCATCAAGTACATCGGCACCGGCAGCCCCTTCAAGACTGTCGTCGCCATCACCACCGGTGAGCGAATTGATACTCGCATCGCCAATTAGTGTATCGTCAAAAGTAGAGCCTGTCAGGTTCTCAATTGAGGTGAGGCTATCGCCCTGTGCATCTCCGCCAATGCCTGCGCCCGTGGTCAGATTGACCGTGACTCCTGCGCCTGAATTGGCGTAACTGGCTGTATCATTGCCAGTACCTCCGTCCAAATTGTCAGCGCCAATGCCGCCATCAAGCACATCATCGCCTGCACCACCGTCCAGATCATTGTTCTGAATATTACCTGTTAGCTGGTCATCCAGACCACTGCCGACCAAATTTTCAATTGATGAAAGTTGATCACCTTGGGCATCACCGCCAGTACCCGTTCCCGTTGTCAGATTTACCACAACACCGGAGGCCGAAGCCGCATAGCTTGCGGTATCCGTGCCTGTGCCACCATCGATATCATCTGCGCCCGCGCCACCAATAATGCTGTCATCATCAGCGCCACCATCAATGGTGTCATCACCGTCACCGCCAACAATTATGTCATCACCGTCGCCGCCGTCCAGAGTATCGTTGCCTGCCGCACCGGTGAGATTATCGTCTCCATCCATGCCAAGCAAAGTGCTGCCCCCGGCAGCCGCGGTGAGGGCATCATTAAAGGCGGAACCGATAACACGCTCAATTGAAGTGAAACTATCTCCGGCTGCGTCGCCGCCAGATGCACTATTGGTCGCCAAATTTATTGTTACGGCTGAAGCAGATCCAGAATAGTCTACGCTGTCTGTGCCTGCGCCCCCAACAAAAACATCACCGCCGCCCAAGCCAATGAGCGTATCATCCCCGTCACCACCGGTTAGCACATTGGTACCTGAATCTCCCGTAAGAGTATCGGCAAAACCAGACCCAATAATGTTTTCAACATTCTGGATAAAGTCGCCCTGAGCTTCGTTGTTTGTGCCATTGCCTGTGGTCAGCGACACATTTACGCCTGCTGTGGCGTTAGTGTAAGTGATCGTGTCATTGCCCGCACCACCATCAAGGCTGTCAGCACCGCCTGCGCCTTCCAGCAAATCGTCGCCGTCGCCGCCGATCAGTTGGTTCACTGCGCTGTCACCCACCAAACTATCGTCATAGTCAGACCCCGTGACATTTTCGATATTGGACAATGTGTCGCCAGCGGCGTGACCGCCCGTTCCGGTGCCTGCTGCTAAGTTGATCTGCACCCCATTGTCAGACGCAGAATAGTCAGCGGTATCTGTTCCTGTGCCACCGTCAAGATTGTCCGCACCACCGAGGCCGGCAAGCGTGTCGTTATTGGCTCCACCTTGAAGGTCGTCAACACCAGCATTGCCAGTTAGCACATCATCGCCCGCGCCGCCGATAAGCGTATTTCCGGCAGCGGCCGCGGACAAATTATCCACATGGGATGAGCCAATAATCGTCTCAATAGAATTGAAGCTGTCGCCTTGGGCATCGCCGCCTGTGGAGGTGCCTGCCGCCAAGTCGATATTCACGCCAGCCAATGAGGAGGTATAGGACGCGGTATCCGTACCTGTGCCGCCATCAATCACATCGGCACCGCCTTTACCTTCAATGAGGTCATCACCAGCATTGCCATAGAAACTTTCATCGGCAGACGAGCCAGTCAGCACATCATCTTGGCCTGAGGCATTAATAACTTCAATGCTTGTCAGCCTATCGCCATCGGCATCGCCGCCTGATCCGACGGAACCATCGGTAGAGATATCCACCCCTGTAGCTGACGCGGAATAGTCTGCGGTATCGATGCCTGATCCACCGTCCAGCGTGTCTGCGCCGCCAAGACCAATCAGGGTGTCATCACCCGCACCGCCGCTCAGGGTGTTGGCGTTGTTGTCGCCTGTCAGGCTGTCGTTAAAGTCAGACCCTTCAAGGTTCTCAATGGAGGTAAAGCTGTCCCCTGCGGCATCACCGCCAGATGCGGTGTTGGTGGACAGGTCAACAGTAACCGCTGATCCTGAACCTTGATAGGTTGCTGTATCTGTTCCGGTGCCGCCATCTAAGGTGTCCGCCCCCGCACCACCTTCAAGAATATCATTGCCAGCTTCGCCCTGAAGATCATCAGACCCGCCATTGCCGGAAAGATTATCATCACCATCGCCACCTAAGAGTTGGTTGTCCAAGCTGTTGCCGGTCAAACCATCATCTTGAGCGGAGCCCACAATGTTCTCAATCTCAGAAAGCGTGTCGCCTTGCGCATCCCCACCAGAACCTGTGCCGGTGGATAGGTTTACATTCACCGCGCCAGAGGAGGCAGCGTAATCTGCTGTGTCTGTTCCGGTGCCACCAATAAGGGTATCCGCACCCCCAAGGCCCACCAGACGGTCATTGCCCGCGCCACCAGTTAAACTGTTGTCAGAGCTGTCGCCGGTCAGATCATCATCAAAGTCTGAGCCTAAAATGTTCTCAATGGAGGTAAAGCTATCCCCAGCCGCATCCCCACCAGACGCGGTGTTGGTGGCCAGATTGATGGTCACCGCTGATGCTGAGGCGGAATAATCTACACTGTCTGACCCTGAGCCACCATCTAGAGTATCCCCGCCGCCAAGGCCGATCAAAATATCATTACCGGACCCGCCAGTGAGGCTGTTGGCATTGGCATCACCTGTTAGCGTGTCATCACCTGATGACCCCAATAGGTTCTCAATATTGGTGAGCGTATCCCCAGCTGCGTCGCCACCTGTGCCAACACCTGTTGAAAGGTTCACATCAACCGCAGAGACCGACCCGGCATAAGAGGCTGTGTCTGTACCCGCACCCCCATCAAGCGCATCAGCACCAGCACCACCTTCTAACGCATCGTCCCCCAAGCCACCGGAAAGCTCATTGATGGATGCATTGCCCGTCAACACATCATCATAATCGGAGCCAATTGCATTTTCGACATTGGCAAAGCTGTCGCCTTGGGCATCACCGCCAAAGCCCATGCCAGAAGCAAGGTTGATGGTGATGGCGGAAGCCGAACTAATAAAGGACACTGTGTCGACGCCTGTACCGCCATCAAATGTGTCAGCGCCCGCGCCGCCGATCATTAAATCATTGCCTGCGCCGCCCAACAGAGTGTCCGCGCCGTCCATGCCATAGAGCGTATCGTTGCCCGCGCCGCCTGATAACGTGTTGGCATTGGCATCACCAGTCAATAGATCAGCGAGGCTTGATCCTGTGATGTTTTCTATATTCGTTAGGACATCACCAGCCGCGTCACCACCCGAATGGATATTGGTGGTGAGGTTGATGGTGACTGCAGCGCTTGAACCAGAATAATCTGCCGTGTCGAAATCGGCGCCACCGTCAAGCACATCGGCACCCGCACCACCTTGCAACACATCATTGCCAACGCCGCCGGAAAGGCTGTCGTCACCAGCCATACCGGAGAGCACATCATCGCCCGCATTGCCAACCAAGCTGTTCGCAACGGCACTACCTTCCAAACTATCATCAGCAGCGGAACCAATGATGTTTTCGATGTTGGAAAGCGTATCGCCTTGGGCGTCGCCGCCCGAACCTGTGCCTGACGACAAGCTAACGTTTACGGCTTGGGCGGAATCTGCATAATTTGCAGTGTCGTTACCGACCCCGCCATCAAGTGCATCACCGCCTGCCGCACCCGCCAACATATCGTCGCCAAGACCGCCGGACAGACTGTTGCTTGAACTGTCTCCGGTAAGATCATCATCGAAACTTGAACCGATAAGATTTTCAATCGAGCTATAGCTATCACCCGTAGCGTCGCCGCCAGCGCCACTAGATGTGGCCAAGTTGATGGTAACGGCAGAGGCGGAATTTTGATAGCTTGCCGTATCTGAACCAGTTCCGCCTGCTAGACTGTCAGCACCCAGTCCACCTTCCAGCACATCATTGCCACTGCCACCAGAAAGGCTGTCGTCGCCAGCTTGCCCCAGCAAAGTATCATTGCCTGCGCCACCAATCAGCGTGTCGTTGCCTGCACCGCCTGCAATATTGTCATCGCCACCAAGGCCAGACAAAACATTGGCATTGCCGTCACCCGTTAGATCATCATCTTGCTGTGAGCCTTCTAAATTTTCAATGTTGGCAAAACTATCGCCTTCTGCATCACCGCCAGCACCTGTGCCCGCCGCCAAATCTACAGTGACACCATTGGTCGAGCTCTGATAGCTAACGGTATCAGTGCCAGCGCCTCCGTCTAAATGGTCGGCGCCTGCACCGCCTTCAAGCTGATCAACTCCGTCGCCGCCTAACAATACATCATTGCCTAGACCACCATTGAGATCATCATCACCTTGGCCACCGCTTAGGCTGTTATTGGCTGCATTGCCGGTGAGGTCATCATCATAATCTGTGCCAATAATGTTTTCGACAGATGAAAAACTGTCCCCTTCAGCATCCCCCCCAGTGGCCAAGTTTGCAGCCATATCAACTTGCACGGCCGCGCCAGAGCCTGAATAGTCAGCGGTATCCACGCCGCTGCCACCTTCCAGTATGTCAGCACCGCCGCCGCCAATCAAAGTGTCGTTGCCGCTGCCACCAGATAAAGTGTTGGCTGCGCCATCACCAGTCAGACTATCAGAAAAGGCAGAACCTATGACGTTCTCGACATTATTGTAGGTATCTCCCGCAGCATCCCCGCCAGTAGCCGAAGACGTCTGCAAATTGATTTGCACGGCGGCACCGGAGCCTGAATAATCCACCGTATCAATGCCGGCTTCACCGTCTATATCGTCCGCGCCTGCGCCACCTTCTAATGTGTCGTTGCCATCACCGCCGCGCAAAATATCATCGCCTGCGCCACCGCGTAAAACATCATCGCCTGCTTGGCCGGAAAGCGCGTTGGCATTCGCGTCACCCACAAGAATGTCGGCATATCCACTGCCTTCGACATTCTCGATTGATGCAAAGCTGTCTCCAGCCGCATCGCCAGAAGACCCCGAGTTGGTTGCAAGATTTACACTGACGCCGCTACTTGCTCTATCGTAGGAAACTGTGTCAGTGCCAGCGCCACCGATCAACACATCAGCACCGCCTTCACCGGCCAGCACGTCATCACCCGCACCGCCTTCAAGGCGATTAACGCCAGCATCACCCGATAATTGATCGTCAAAATCCGTGCCGATGATGTTTTCAATAGAGTCGTAACTGTCCCCAGTTGCATCGCTGCCTGAGCCTGTCCCTAAGGTCAAATCAACATTTACTGCGGTGGCGGCACCTTGGTAGCTCGCTGTGTCAAATCCTGCGCCACCTTGCAAATTGTCAGCGCCTACGCCGCCAATCAATATGTCGTTGCCCTCGTTGCCCATCAGGATGTTGTCGTTGGCGTCACCTGTTAGACTGTCGTTAAAGGCAGACCCTTCAACCCCTTCGATGTCAATATATGTGTCGCCATCTGCATCACCACCAGTGCCACTAGAAGTCGCCAAATTGACGGTGACCGCGCTCGCGGAAGAGGCGTAGCTGGCCACATCTTGGCCTGCGCCGCCGTCCAAAACATCGGCACCGCCACGGCCTTCCAGATTATCGTCACTCGCACCACCTGATAATATGTTGGCATAATTGTCGCCTTTGAGACGATCAGCAAAACCGGTGCCCAAGATATTTTCAATATTGGAGAGCACATCGCCTTCGGCATCGCCGCCAGAACCTGTGCCTGCTTCTAAGTCAATATCTATGGCGCTTGATGCAGCGCTATAATCTGCAGTGTCATTGCCAGCACCGCCATCCAAATTGTCGGCACCTGCACCGCCAACAAATTGGTCATTGCCTGTGCCGCCGTGCAGATCGTCGTCACCATCTTGACCAACTAATTGGTCATCGCCTGCGCCACCAAAAATTTGGTTGTTGTTGCTGTCGCCAGACAAAATATCTGCAAAATCTGACCCGGTGATATTTTCAAACTCGGCAATTATGTCACCAGCGGCATCCCCACCTGAAACAACACCACTGTCTAAATCAACATTCACCGCACTGCTTGATTGTCCATAACTTAGGGTATCTGTACCATCGCCGCCAGTAAGCTGGTCGGCGCCCGCGCCGCCCTCAATTGTGTCATCGCCAGTGCCACCTGACAAAATATTGGCGTTGCTGTCGCCAACTAAAATGTCGTCATGCACGGAGCCAATCACATTTTCAATATTGATCAGGCTATCGCCTGCGGCATGACCGCCGGTGCCAACACCTGAGCCAAGGTCGACATTTACACCTTCGTCAGATTTTGCATAACTTGCCGTATCGTTGCCTGCACCACCGTCCAATTGATCGCCACCAGCCAAGCCCTGCAAAACATTGTTGCCCGCATCACCAGAAAGTTGATCCGCAAAGCTAGAGCCTTCGAGATGTTCGACATTTGAAAGGCTGTCGCCTTCCGCATAACCTCCGCTCGCTATTCCTACATTAAGGTCAATATCAACCCCGGCATTTGACATGGCGTAGGATACGACATCGCTGCCCGCGCCCGCGTTGATCTGATCTTCGCCAACTGCTGCATAAATTTCATCATCGCCTGCACCAGCATTGATGATGTTGCCTGGAGGACTAGCAGAGATTACAGCTATTGGCTCTCCGGTCAGCGGGTCAATAAACTCAATGTCACCATCCGAGTTTATCTCACCAACGCCCAACTGCGCTGAGGCACTGGAAGCGCCCACGCCGCCATTGCCATCATCCATAGTGTATTCAATGCCAATGGACCCTAGATTGTAAAAACCATTATCATCTGGCACCAAGCCAGAACCTGGCACATCAAAACTGATTTGAATTTGTTCTTGCAGCGGTGAATTTGGATCGACGGGAATCACCCAGCCCTTGTCCGTTTCGGTGGCGCCAATCACGCTCATGCCCGGCGGCAAACTCGTCACCGTGATGGTGGTTGGTGTCCACCCTTCAAACGGGAAGGTTACGCTAACTTCTAATGCCACTGCACTGGTGCCGCTTTCCACAAGGTCGGGACTATCTGCGAAGATTATGTCCGCACCCGCGGTACCATTAATCACTTCATCCGCGCTCATCGCGCCATAACTTGGATCTGTATCGGCAGGAGGCTGGTGGGTCGCACCTTTGATGATGGTGCGCCCATCAAGCGCGGTTTCCATCACCTGTTCAGTTATGCCAAGTACTTTAAGTGTAATTTCCGCTTCTGGCAGCGTTTCGATGCCTGCCTCCACTGGCGAAGAGGAGGCCGATGCCGTTTCGCTAAACTTGCCGGTAAGCTCCTCGGCACCCACATGGTCATCAATCTTCGAGCGATCAAACTCGTTAAAGTTGTCACCTTTTTTCTTATCGATTAAATCTTCGGGTGTGGGCTTGTTTGGGTTTTGAACTTGTTCAGCAGGCTCTACGGGTTCGGTTTCTTCGGCTTCAACCTTCTCCTCGGCGTCTGCTTCACTTTGTTCAACTTGCTGTTCACTTTCTTGCAAAGACGAGAAGGTGCTAGCCGCCTCAGTTTCTTGCGCTTTAAATTCACCAACCCTGCCGATAATTTCTTGGCCAGAATAAATTTTGTCAGCAAAATCCATGTCGGGTGCATCGCCGATTGTGGCCATCAACCCATATTCAAGGATAACGAGCTTTGAACCATCAGGAAACTCGATGATCAAATCCACATCGGAAAGGGCAACATTCGCATCATCAAGGTTGAACGCGAATTTGAGCCGTGTATCTCCGCTCAGTTCGATAATTCGTGTTTCACCTGCTTGAGGTTTTTCAATTAAATCAATGCCAGTTGATTGAGGCGCGGATTCGCGCTCCAAAGACGTCTTTTCCTGCTGGATCTGATCTTCTTGCGCCATGCAATACCCTAAATTTTAGCTCAGAACCCTGTGTGATGTTCGGATTTTGTCGAACTTGGTGCGTGTAAAGCGAAGCGAGGGTTTTGCCGCGAATTTGTAAAGAAAAATGGTTAACGAAAATAAAATTAAAGTTCTTGTGCAAGTAAGAGACAGTTTCCATTAAAACAATTTACTCTTAAGTTTTTGCAACTATCTAAATTCGCCATATTGTCAAATAATTCCGAAAACAGAATGTGATAAAGCAATGAAAAAATGTAACTTTTTTTCATTGCGTCATTTTGGTTTTTATTTTGAGATTAGCGCAGACTTTAAGTGTTTTTTAACTGCGTTTATTAAACTTTAGGGCGGTTCAAAGGGATAGGGAACAACCGCTTTGCGCGTTGCAATTTGCAAAAACTGGCTAAAATGGAGCATAATATTTGGCGCGCTTTCGGGCCAGATAATGCTTGCTGGCTGCGCCTCTAAGCCCAAAACAGCACCATGTTTAAGCACCGGCAAAACTTTATGTGAAGAGCCTCGGGATTTGATGGTCGCTGATTCGAAAAATTATTTAGATGCGTCAGCAACCAGTCATCCGCAACTAGAACAAATGGCTGCGCAGAACACAAAAAAGGGTGCAAAGATCAGCCTTCAGCAAGTGGCATTGGTAGCGTTGCAGACCAATCCAACAATTGACATTGCACGTTGGCAAAAAAGAGATGCTGAAGCAGGTGTCGGCATTACCACCGCAAAATTCAGGCCAAAAGTCGAATATAATATAGCAAGTGGCCCTGAGGTAACGTACGACACAAAAACCGAAATAGGGGAGGACCATACCCGCTCTGAAATCGGGCTTACACTAAGCCAGTTATTGTTTGATTTTGGCAAAACCAATGCAGAGCTAGACTGGTCAAAGGCCCTCGTCAGCTCTGCGGATTGGCGCTTCAAAGATAAAGTTGAAAACACACTTTACGAAATCACGGATATTTATCTGACAGTTTTAGAATTGGATATGCTGTTGCAAAATAGCTATGCCAACCAGGCTGCACATAAGGAGACATATCGGCTGGTTAAGTTAAACGCTGATGCGGGAAACGCTACACAGGCGGATGTGCAAAAAGCCTATACAAGGCTTGAAAATTCTAAAACCCAATCAATCGAACTTGTCTCTCAAAGGCAGCGTAATGAGAGCGAGTTTAAAAGACTTACCGGCTTGGTGCCGGGTAACCTCACCATGCCTGATTGGCGCAAACATGACGCCCAATTCCAGTTAGGACAAAGCGAGAGCTATGTGCGGCGCAATCCCAAACTGCGCAGCATTTTGGCGGATATGGAAAGCCTTCGTAAGCAGCAAGAGGCACTGCAACGTTCCTACTTACCCCAAATTACACTTGAGGGTTCAACTTCAATCAAGCAAAACATTTTGGGCGAAAACCCGGTGCGAGGCGACGCAAAGGCACAAATTGTGCTGCGCGGTTCCCTTTATGATGGCGGTGATCGATCTGCCAAAATTGATCAAATCAATGCACGCCTAGGCGAGGCAGAAGCTCGTTACCGACAGGCGCGACGTGATCTTGAGCGCGACATTCGCGACGCCGCACGCATTTTGCGCACTGCAAAAGACCGGCAAAACTCAATTTATCAGCGGATCAACGCCAGCGAAGATGTCGTTCGCCTCTATGGCGAACAATTCAAAGCAGGTAACCGCACTATTTTTGAATTGCTGGATGCACAACAAGAATTGTTTACCGCCAAAGCTGAGCAAATCACCAATCAATTCGATATCTTGCGAGCCAAATATGCCGGACACCAATTATCAGGCACGCTTGGCCCAACCCTATTGGGCGACTTGGACATATAAAAGCAAATAGGTTCACTGACGACTTAGATCAGTTGATGACCATGTCGGCGCAATCGCCAAAAATAGGTGAGAATCAGGATCACAAAGACCAGATCGCCCAAGATGACAACCATGGCAAAGTCAGACGTCCAGCCATTTAAAAACATCACCAGCAGATTGAGCGCAAAAAGCGTTTTGCCTAAACCACCCATGATCACAATTCCTGTGTGACGCACCGGATTATAGGCAACCAATAAAAAGCCCAACCCATATAAAAAAGCGGTGCCCCAAGCACCGCGATAAATCGCGATCATAACCGGGTCTGTCAGCGCATTGCCGAACTCGCGCTCATACATGCCTGCCGTATCCAACAAGCCGGGAAAGGCGCCTGCAAAATTCCACAGGGCAGCAATCACAAAAAAGGCACGCATGAGCCGAAGCTCCACAATACCCATTGCAAAACTATCGTTTGAAGTTGCCATTCGAATTATCCCTTAATTAGCTTGAAGTCAGTGGATTATTAAATTATAACGCGTTATATTTTAAATTTCATCACGCTGTCAACCAAGCCAAATTTTTGCAGGAGTGACGATCATTTCACCATCAAAGAAGGCCACCAAAGGGCGCCCTACGCTGACAAAAGATGATATTGAGCAAATGCGAGATCATATCGCAGCAAGCGCGTTGCGGCTTTTTCACGAAGATGGTTTCGACGCCATTTCCATGCGCAAAATCGCGAAAGAGGCCGACTTAACGCCGATGACGATCTATCGTTATTTCGATGGGAAGATCGATATTCTCAGCAAGATTTGGATCGAAATTTTCGCCGAATTGTTTGATGAACTAGAAGCGCACGCAAAGGCAGAAAAGAACTCCGAACAACGCCTGCGCAAAGCGGCGTTGGGATATGTGAATTATTGGTTGGAAAACCGAGAGCATTATTTTCTGGTTTTTATGTCAAAAGGCATCAAACAAACCGATGTGCAAAGCTTCATTGAACACAAAGAGACTTTGCAACGGTTCGACTTTTTTACTCAGTGCCTTGATGAGATATCTACACCAAAGCTAGGCGAAGCGACCCTAAAACTCAAATCAGAACTACTGATTTGCACCTTGAATGGCATAGCGCAAAATCTGATCACTGTGAGCAGCTATCCCTGGTCAACACCGGAGGAACTTATTGATCAGGCGATTGGAGGCATAATTGCCTGTTAGCGGAGAACAGCATAACCTTAGAATTAATTTGCACTAAACTATGTTTATACAACTCCCAATTTTGCCCGACTCAGGTTCACCAAACTCTTGCTGTCAAAATCAAATGTTCCATAAGATATATTATATGAATAATATATGTAAGCGGGTGCGCGCTACCTTGAAGTGCGACTTTTGTTTGAAAACAATGAGTTATCAAACGGAAGGATTATGCCATGGGACAAGCTTATTCGCAACTCACCCTTGAAGAGCGTCGCAAGATTGAACGCTGGCGCCATGCACGCGTATCTGTTGATGAAATCGCAAAGACCTTAAATCGTCACCGATCAACAATATTTCGAGAGCTGCGGCGCAATTATTTTTCGGATCCTGAGTTACCTGATGTGAGAGGCTATTTTGCGGTTGCAGCGCAAACGCGTTCATCAAATAGACGTACTCAGCAACAAAAGCTGATCAGATTTCCTGATCTATGTCGCCGCATTGTGGAGAAGATAAAAATTGGCTGGACGCCGGAGCAAATTGCCAACCGGATGATTTATGAGGATGTACAACCAAGGGTTTACCAGGAAACAATCTATCGCTACATCTATTCTGAAACTGGCATAGAACAAGAATTGTGGTGGTATTTGCCCCTGCACCGCAAATCACGCTTACCCCGCAAAGCCCGAAAGAAGTTACCGTCTAAATTCCATCGTGATATCAGTATTTTATTCCGTCCCGAGGCTGTTGCCCATCGCCGTCAATTTGGGCACTGGGAGGGTGACTTGATGCTGTTTAAGCAACATTTTGGTCAAGCCAATATCACATCGCTTGTGGAGCGTGTCAGTCGATTTACGGTGCTGTTGCGCAACTCGAGTAAACACACAAACCCTGTAATGAAAAAGATTGCTTCAGCGATAGGCACCCTGCCCTTTATTGCGCGTCGCTCTATCACGTTTGACCGCGGGACAGAATTTGTATCCTGGCCGCACCTACATTCGGAAATCGGGACACAAGCTTGGTTTTGTGATCCATCAGCACCTTGGCAAAAGGGCACGGTAGAAAACACCAATAGAAGAATAAGACGATGGCTACCTCGCCAAATCAACCTCAAAGCGATCACAGATCATGAATTGAAAATAATCTGCGATCGCCTCAACCAAACACCCAGAAAATGCCTTGGGTGGAAAACGCCGGCCGAAGTATTCAAAGAAAAGATTCTGGAGCAAACTGAATGAACGCGTTAAAAAGGAGAACAAAAGTCGCACCTCACTTAGCGGTCATACGCAAGCTAACATGTCACACATGAGCAAAGCGGAAGTGTTACTATTCTTCAAGTCTAGCTTGGAGGACTTTGGCCATGGGTTGGGTAACGATGAGCGAAAGAGAACTAAATCGAGTTGAGATCATTAGTCAGGGGTGCAAGCGCTATCGCCACAATGGTCCATCAGGTTTGTGTCATGTCGTGCGCGGAAGAACACCAAACTACCAGATTATAGGCGCGCAGTTATGCAACGCACACTATCTAAAATATCGGCAGGCCTTATTTGCAAAACACCAGACGGCGTTTCCAAATTGATTTCTGATTTGTATATTTGGGAAGGGGTTACCTTAGCCCTCCGCAAAGGGAGTGAGACAAAGTCATGAATGAGTTTGAAAGAGACATCATCAATTCAATGCAAGAGGCAGTAGATATGCAAATGGGTAAACCGATCGGCAGAACCACCGTTATTTCCAGCCCCAAACAGGTGCGGAAATTAGCTAAGCTAACCCAAAAGGAAATGGCGGAGCTTATGGGTATGAGCCTTTCTACCTATCAAAAGTGGGAGCGAGGAGTTCAGACGGCGGAGTGCCTACCTTTAAACCTTTTGCGAATAATTGAGAAAGACCCAGATGCGGTAATCAACACTTTGAGTAGTAATGAGAAATCGCACAGCGACAAAATGGTTTCTAATGGCGCCTAACGCCATAAACTGCACAACTATCTCAAGTTGCAGTTCTCTTGCTGCTCTGGCTCAGAGGGATAGATCAACTTAAAACACAAGCAATACTTACAATTAAAAAAAGACAAATGTTTACGACGACATTGCATCCCCAAAACGCGACCCAACGCATAATGCCATGCCCTTGTACACCCTAAAGTTTCCAAATCTCTTCGAAAAATTGGGCAAAATCCAGCAACGTATTCAGGTTATTTATAAACCAGAAAAGAGATCTAATTGTACCGCGCCTACCCGAAGAATATGACGGGACAAATTGGACCATCAGCTGGGACAGGCTGGACCACAGCTTGTGACCGCTGTCACAGCCTTGCATAAGCAATTGAAATATCTAGCAATTTTTTAGGGCTCACTAAATTCACTCTATGAACAAACTAACCCTTTGAAAATAATTACCTTTTTGATCCCGCATTGGGGGTGCGTAACGTGTGCATCTTAATGAGGAACGAAGTTCCGAATTTCATAAAAAAACTTACTCTGTGCCGGAGATACAAAATCTCAAGGCTCGCCGTTTTAATGCGCAACAATTTTCTTGCTGCTCCACTTTGGGGCGGGTTGGCATCCCCCTCACCAATCGAAAACAAAAGCACGGCTTTTGCTGGGCTGGCCGGCCTCAATCCATCTCAAATCTTGAATATCAATTTTGCCGCTACAGCCGCCCTAATGATTAGTCTTTTGAGTGCGGCTGAAGTTAAAGCAAATGATTGGTCTACTTCAGGTGATTTCAAACTGTCTGTCCGCAAGCCTTTGCAGATTGAATGGGGGCTTCCTACTGAACAATGGAAAAAACAGCACTTCTTTGAGGAGTCGGTTCGCGAATATGAATTTAAGCTGGCAAAACTGCCTTCACGGTATGAGGGCAAGACAAGGCGTGATCAGCTTCTATCACTGATGGCCTCAGTCGAAGCCCCTCACCGGCAATATGACGCGGTCCATTAAAAAGCAAAGATAAAGCCCCCTGCTCTGCCTTCAACCTTGACCATAGGGAAGATATTGCGGTGGATCGAAGATACACTAGGGCAATATCATGCCATTGGCCGGTATCAGATCATTCCTGATACCTTGGCCTATCTGATTGAGGCTGAGTCAATCTCACATACGGCTGTGTTTGATAAAAGGCTTCAAGACCAGCTCGCCATTCGCCTCCTGATGGACACAGGGCTTGGAAAGTATGAGACCGGAACGCTCACACTAGATCAGTTCATGGACCGCGTTGCTGGCGTATGGGCTGGATTGCCACTGCAAAATGACAAGTCAGCCTATGATGGGATTGCGGGTAATCGCGCCATCATCAACCGCGAGCAATATAAAGCCGCTATGAGCGCGATTTATGGCTAGCAGCTACATCGACACCAAAAAGATGAAAAAACGCCTGTATGGCCAAAATAATGGCCATATCAGCGAAATTTTCACGGTCTGAAGCACCGCATTTCCTCAAATTGACAGAACAGACCGCCAAATGGGGAGACAACGTACAAAACTACAAAGGTGAAAATTAGCAAACGTACAAAATCGCAAAAAGACAAGGATGTAAATCTACCAAACAGCAAAACAGCAAAACAGCAAAACAGCAAAACAGCAAAACAGCAAAACAGCAAAACAGCAAAACAGCAAAACAGCAAAACAGCAAAACAGCAATGATGCATGTTGGCAAAACTACAAAATGGCAAGCATGAAAAATGACAATTCTACAAAATAGCAAAGCTGCAAAAAGCTGCTCGCCTTCAAATCATCAGGAGGCGGTCAATGACGGATTTTCAAATCCAGTCATTGCCGAGGCCGATGCTTTTGAGCTGCGATTGCTGATTAAGCCTGATCAAGACCTTAGGCAAAAGTTTGAGGCATTTGATCGTGATGAACAATAAATGCTGACCATCAACGGTTGGCTCTTCTCAATTTATGACGACCCTGAAGGTCGAAAAATAGAGGCGATATGAAAACCATTTCTATCGTGCACAAAAAGGGTGGCGTGGGAAAACCACCCTCGCCTATATGCTTGCATCAGGTGCGGAAAATCTTAGTCTCAAAAGTTATCTTGGAGACCATCGCAATGTGTGCTTATGTAGATTGCGGTTAAGTAAACTTAACCCTTGACCATTAGCGCGTTTTATCACTCATCCCACTACCAAATGCCGTAGCGATTGCAATTTTACAATCTAGAACCAAGCCTCTTAAACCAACGTAAGCCGCGTCTGTTTTTGCGAGAAATACGGGCTCGCTCATGTCGATATTTCGAATTTGAGCATAACCGCTAATACCCGGTTTAATTTCTAACACGCCACGAATCCTACGTTCATGGATAAGCTCCTCCTGTACAGGCAAACAAGGTCTTGGGCCGATAAGACTCATCTCTCCTTTTAGGATATTGATGACCTGAGGTAACTCATCCAACTTGAACTTTCTAAATACACGACCTACTCTAGTAACCGCACTTTTTGACACTTCATGTGTTCCTCGTTGCGCCGTACCAACAGTCATCGTTCGAAATTTGTAGCAAGTGAATTCGTTACCAAACTGGCCCACGCGTCTTTGCGCAAAGATTCCAGGGCCGCGAGAATCAATCTTCACAGCAATCCAAAGAGCGATCAAAAGCCACCAAAAGACAATGATCACCAGAGCCGCAAACATTAGATCCACTGCTCGTCTCACAAAATGATAAAAACCATTATTCTCTTGTCGGCTACTAATGATTTTGGGGGCAAACGCCTCCCCATTTTCATCCAGAATTTCATCTACAACAGTATCAATTTGAACGGTTGGTTTTAGCGCTGCGAGAAGCGCGAAAACTGCTCTGGCGAGAGGCTTTGGCAATTTGTTCAAAAACTCAAGTTTTCCCGACCATTTTTTTCCAAAAACACTAGGCAGGTACACGGAAAAATAATTATCCAAGCACATCGCTTTCAGAAGATTAGCTCCCTCTCTTTTTGAAACAGCATAATTGCCATTATTCTGCTCATCGAGGGCATGTACCGAGCTAAAGTTTATGAATTTTGGAATTTGGATATCATGACATCTCCGGGCAAGATCTTGGAGTAGATCTCTGTTCACCGCATAAAATTCCTGTAGGGATTTATTGGAGTTAGAATTCACCGTCGCAAGATTTATGGCGAGATCATACAGCGACGCCTGATCAGCGAAATTCGCATATGTCGCGGCTTCAATTCCCGGGAAAGCACGCTTGATTTTGTCCTTATCTCTACCCACAATCAGCAAGTGATGTCCACGACTTTTCAGAAGTGGAACCAATTGCCTGCCAACAAATCCGGTCGCCCCAAAAACTATGATTTTCAACGTCTTGCGCCCCAAATATTTAAATATTGCAATGCCGTTATCCTACGTTTTCGACTGTATTGATAATATCGTTTAAGAGCATTTTGCTTAGGATGAGCCGATCATATTTTGCCACAAAATCTCGCCGATCTATATGACCAGAGCTGTTATTTTTTAGACTCAAAAAGCTCTCGACTAGAGCCTCTTCATCAAGGGGTTTAACAATAATCGCACCACGGATATTTTCCTCAGCAAAGCTTGCAGAATAACCTGGGATTGCTGCAATGATGGGCTTCCCAGTTGCCGCATATTCAAACAATTTTGATGGTAGAACTTTTTTAAATGCCGGATAGTCATTGAGCTGCAGAAACAAAACATCGGCATCTTTATAGAGATTTCTAACTTCTGACCTTGAGACAGGGGGATGTAGATGAACATTAGTTGCCCCACATTTGGCGATATTTTCTTTTAGCGCGCCAAGACGCCCCCCACTGCCAACAATGTGAAATTCCACAATTCCATCTAGCTTTCTTGCAACATTAGGCACCGTTAATTCCAGCCCCTGTCCCTCGCCAATATTGCCAGCATATAGAACTTTTAGATGTTCATCAGCAGGATTAGCAGGAAGTGGCTCGAGAAACTCAATATCGATGCCATTTGGTATAACGCCAATTTCGACATTCGGCGCAACCTTGCGCACATCTTCAACGAAACCTTCAGATACCACATTTATTTTCTTCGCACGGCGGAATGTCCATTTTTCGAGCAAAGAAAGAAATGGAAGTATTAGCTTGGCCTTTTTCCTAGCGAGCACTCCTTTCATTGTGTCTACAAACAAATCTCGAATGTCGAGATAAAGTGGTTTTTTCATACGCATTGCGCAGAAGGCACCAAGCGCACCCGTCATCAAACGCGATGAGGTGGCCACAACGATGTCGTAGTCTTTTCGAATTGAACGCAAATGCTGCCGCACGAACCAAGCATAGTTTAGATATGATCTGATTTGCCCCAACATGCTGTTGCCGTGCTTCGGCAACTTGGTTCGAAATATTGCGACATTATCGACTTCTTCGAACTCTTTGGCTTCTGCCTCAAATTCCTGGTACCTGTTGGGCAATGTTGTGAGGCAATCGATCTCTATCACATCATTGCGTTGTCTCGCTTCTTCAAGCAGCGCCCCAACTCGAAAAGATCCGGCACTTAGATCCGGCGGTGCGTAGAAGGTCAGCAACAATATTTTGATTTTTTTGCTCATCAGAAAATCTTATGGTCTTTACTTACCAGCTAAATTTGGCCGACCAGCTAGTATGCGTGGGTCGAAGTTCAATACAAAAGTTCGTTTGCTGAACACTAAATTCCGGATACCAATAGGTTTTCTTTAGTTCAGCTTCGGCGTTCATAAACTCCGACAAAAATTTCTGATCCGCTTTGCCGAAATAAATGCTAAAGCCCGTTCCACCTTCATTTTCCTGAACCCGACAATCGGGATGCAGGTAAAAACGTGCTGTCGCTTGCAACGGTTTATCTATCTCATCATAAACGCACAAGCTGTTGTCACTTAATTCAAACTTTCGCTTATGCTTCACGGGCGTCTTTAATCGACAATAGCCATCATGTTCTGCTTGAGCGATCGAATTTACTTGTTCCTCAAACTTTTTGTTTTTCACCCGTGCCCGCTTTGCAACCCGGAACCCACCCCAGACCTCAGAGCTATTTTCACCCTGAACTTCGACAGTATTATGTGCCGCGGTGCTCCTTTGAAAGGCTCGCAATTCGCCTGTTTCATATACTGATGTGCCCGAGTTTACGAATACTCGATTTGGTCCAATCGAAAATTCAAAGCACAATGTATCCGCATGTGCATGCCCGGGAATGTAACTCGGTCCCACTTCCGCAAAGTCCGCAATTACAACCGCATCCCCTTTTTTCATCCGGCAATAGCCACTTTCCAGCAACCGTCCCGACGCCTGTAGATCAATCTCTATGTTAAAACCGAGCCGCTGGGCGAAATCAGCCAACTCTTGATAAGTCGGCGCAATACCTAACCCGGCATCATTGAAGAAGGCGTAATCCCCGTCGGGATGTACCATATGTGCAAGCCAATCAAACATCTTTGGAAGGATGCTCGCAATTTTCTCCACCAGATCACCAACAAGTTGATTCCGCCGCTGGGGAAAAAGCCTTGCAATCGCTACAATTTCCAAAACACCTTCCAGAATGAGCGCATGATACATCGGCGAAAGCTCAAAATGTGCACCATCTTGCAAAATCTGCTCATCGATCTGTTTGAGCAGAATTCTTGCGCCTTGATCTCTGAGTTCGTCGGCCCTCTTACCATCGAAGAACAGGCCACCGATGAGAAGTGATTTTCCGTTCTCAAAAAGATGGTTGCCCAAAAGGTGCCACTCAACAGTTTGAGACAAAAAACAAAGCTGCTTACGCAAAGAAGAAAGTGCTGCAGGCTCCAAACCTGCTTGAGATGAGGTTAAGCGCTTCAGGTGAGCATAAATCCAGTTTACGGCGCGGAGCGAAATGGGATAGGGATCCCAGGCAATTTTTGAACCGGGCGCTTTGTCCTGCACCCAACTTGCAATCATCCGATTTTGGATTTCAATATCAGTTGTTCTGCGTAACTCTGCAAAATAGTGAAGGCTGTAATGCCACAATAATGATTGTGGATAGGAACCCCATCTATGCGCTAGAAAATCATCCTGGATATTAAGAAACTGAACGGTGCCGTCCTCAAACCATTCTTGCCGTCTTGGAATAAAGCTGCTGATACTTCCCTTAACATCGGAGCAAGGCATCTCTTCGGCAGGAATTTCAACTATTTTTGGCTTAAAAAACCTTCTGTAAACACGGTTATAAAGCTGCACCGGGCGCAGATATTTTAGTGTATGAAAATAGAGGCCGAGCTTCTCGATTTTTTTTCTCACCATCAGGCGTTCTTTCTCGGCAACAGTTTTGATGGCGGGCAACCTATGGCAGAATAAAGGTGCGATGCCACCGCGCCCGTACCTTACAATTGATTGTTCAAAAGCTGAGCAACTTCGATACTCACACGCGCAACTTCAAAAAGTTCATCAGGTGCAATTGGCGCTTCTGCTCGTCCCTCAACAGCATCAACAAACGTTTTTGCGCAAGCATTCTGTCCTTTGTCCTGTCGCAAAAGGTTTTGCTTAGAAAAGTTAGGCCAGTTAAAGCCGCGTAGCTTCAAAAAATTATCAAGTTGAAGGGTTGCACCGGCAGCGAACACTTCAATTCGCTCTTTAGGAAAAGATGCACCGCCATTGGCTAGATAATGGATTGTGCCAAATGATCCATCCTCAAAACCCAGTATTATTGCTGCCTTATCGTCCACAACCTGTTCGGCATTATTGTCGCCCATACGTCGCGCCTGAACTGACGTGATAGGGGAGCCAGCCAAATGCCGCATTAAATCGATAAAATGGCACGCCTCGCCGATAATCCGTCCGCCCCCTACTTCGGGATCTTGCGTCCAATGATCTGCAGGAATAGGGCCAGCATTCATTACCATAACGAAGCTTTTCGGCGCATGCACACTTTGCAATAGCTTCTTCATGGTTTGAACTTGCGGCGCAAATCGACGGTTAAATCCGACCATCAAATGGCTTTCGCCTTGTTGGTAAGCTTGCTCGACTTCTGCCAACTCTTCATGGCTCAATGCTAAAGGCTTTTCGACAAACACATGCTTGCCTGCCTGCAGCGCTTTTGCCGTTAAACTGGCATGACTATTATGACGAGTCACAAGGGCCACGCTGTTGATCTCTGGATTTGCTATCAACCCGGCCGTATCAGAAGTTGCCTGCCTAAACCCGGCTTTCTTACCGTTGACGACGGCGCTGGTGCCTCCGGCGGATGCGATAGAATGCAACTCAGCACCCGCATTTTTAAATGCCGGAACCAACATGCGTGATGCATAATTCCCGGCCCCCACAAAACCAACAATTGCTTTTTTGACTGGCTGCGTTTGGCGCTCGACATCAGTTAGCTGCACAGACTTCGTATGCCGTGCCTCATTGTCATGTTCGTAAGTCAGCAAAATGCCCAAGGCAGCTTTGTCTGTGGTCAACAGTTCATATGCTTTTGGAGCGTCTTCAAAGGGGACACGATGGCTAATGAGCGGCGAAACATCAATTTGACCCGATGACATCAAATCCAAAACGGCCTCAAAGTTGCGCTGTTCTGTCCACCGCACGAATCCGATGGGGTAATCATTTCCCTTTTCTTCATAATCAGCATCATATCGGCCTGGACCATATGAACAGGACACTTGGAATGTGAGTTCTTTTTCATAAAAGTCTGCGCGATTAAGTTCGAGACCTGTCACTCCGACAAGAATGATCCGGCCTCTTTTTCTGCACATCCGCGCCGCTTGGGTGATTGGGTCATTGCTCTTAGTGGACGCTGCAACGATTACACCGTCCACGCCCAGCCCTCGGCTGAAGGACATGCCTGCGGCAACTGGATCTTCCCCAGTGCCTGGGTTACAGATTTCCGCACCAAACTGCTTTGCGAGGTCTAGCTTGGACTGATCAAAATCAATTGCGAGCACACGACAACCTTGTGCTCTGAGCATTTGAACCGTGAGAAGACCAATCAGGCCCACACCAGTCACCACAAAGCTCTCGCCAAGCGTCGGCCCTGCTAGGCGAATACCCTGCAACCCAATGCTGGCGACAACTGTAAACGCGGCGGCCTCATCCGTCACATTATCCGGAATACGCGCACAAAGGTTTTTACCGACGCAAACCACATCCGCATGTGGCCCATTAGAGACGACGCGGTCCCCTACCCGAAACCCATCTTCTGCGCTCTCACAAACCACGCCAACATTACAATATCCCAACGGCAATGGCTGACCCAACTTTGAACGCACCGCATCCACCGTAGTCATCAAACCATCAGTCTTCACCTTCTCCAGCACTTGGCGCACTTTTTCAGGCTGTTGCCGCGCTTTTGAAACAAGGCCGGCCTTCCCGAAATCAACCAGCATGCGCTCGGTGCCCGTTGAAATCAGCGACATTGTAGTATCAATCAACAAAGCCCCACGCCGCGCCTGCGGCACTGGCGCTTCAACCAACTCCGATTGTCCAGTTGAGAGATTTTGGAGGATTTGTTTCATGATCTTCGTCTTCTTTTTAATAAAGAGATCTGCGTACTTAAAACAATAACTAAGACAACTGAGGTTTTGAGCATCGTAAGGGGCGATGCAGCAAGAGACGCCGCACAAAATCCAAGCGTTTGTGCGAGAAGTAGTTTACCCTCTGACATATAGAAGCTTTTGCAGGCAATTAATAGAAGGCTGATGAGTACAAAGACAAAACACAGAAAGCCAACGATACCAAACTGGATAAAAAAAACTAGATATTCATTGTCCAAAATCAAAAATTCACTTTTAAAAGCACCTCGACCAATTAGAAATATCGTCAAATTTTCCGTCAATGCCGGCAGCGCCGATTGCCACAATTCGACCCGTCCAGCTAAGTTAATTGAGAAAAAATATCTCTCCATAAGGAAGTCTATTTCTACATATCCCAGTAATGATAAAAAAGAGGCTATTAAAGATATAGCTACGAAAATTGTGATGTATAGTTTAAAATCACGTATTCCATAGTATACAAAAAGCATAATAGCGAAAACAATAGCAGCTGTACGCGATTGGGTCGCTAGTAGAACCGCCAAAGTCATCGCAAAAGACAATTTAGCCGCAATGGTCTTTTCTCCGAAAAAAACAGACGCAAGAAAGACCGTTGAAATGCCAAGTGCATTTGGATTTCCAAAGGTACCTCCAAACCTTGTTAGAAAATACCCATAGAACTCCTCGAAATTTGGATTATTATAATAAATGTTAAACGCGAATCTCGCAAATATGTCACATGAATTATACAAAACAAAAAAGATAAAATTAAATATCCATATTACAAACGCAGCAGTTTTTATTTGATCCTTTAACTCTATTGGATAAGAGTGATGTACGTTTAGAACGATAATAAGTAACGTCCCAAATCTAAGCACATCCTTAGCTAAATCTTCAATATTTGAAATAGAAATAGCCAAATGCAAAACCAATAGAGCTATTGATGCAAAAAATAAAAACACTAGTGGATTTTTTGCAATAGAATTGACATACAACAAGGCACAAGCCAGCGATATCAAACTTACTATCAGGAAATCAAAATACTGTAATGGCGTGTCCACGAGCGACGGAAGAATTGATGATATAACAAGAACAAAAGCTATGGATTTGCCTAAAAACAAACGATTAATCAGCATGAGAGTTCCTTTGCGCCCCTTTTCGTGTGAGCGCGAAAAGAAGAAGACCTATGCCAAACAGAATAGAATAAGCGACTATAAGATGTGAAACGAAGCTTACCATTGTCGGAATTGAATCTGTTATTATTAGCACTATCAATATAAAGCTCCAAATTATATTGAGGGAAATATTGATATTATACTGTGCATGCACGAAAAAATATTGACCTTGAATCGACGCCGCAGCTGCAATAGCCGATGAGACGACCATTAATTTGATGCCCTGAACCATTAAAGACGTCATATCTCGATATATAGCTGCTATGATTTCCGCACCAAAATACAAAGCAAGGGTCATAGTAGCCACCACCATCAGTTGGATTATTAGGTAGTGCACCCAACCGACGCTTCCGCTGCGTTTTGAGAGTTTTGGCAGGAAAAACTGACTCACTGAGTTTGGCACAAGCGCAACCAAATTGCGCAATTGAAGCACCAAATTGAACGCAGCGCTTTCCATTGGCAATGCTGTTTTTGCAAGTACAAACGACATGATAAAGAATGTTGGCGCAACAAATATGTTAGAGAGGAGGTTTTTAAGGGATTTACAAAGCAAGCATCGCCAAACTTGATGTTGGTTTTTAAGGGTCTTCGTTTTCACGCTTTGACCAGCTGTCGCCAACAAAACAACGGCGCATATCAACGACAACAAGGAAGCGATTAGCACAGTTGTTGGCATTATCAATATATTTCCGGTGAAATATAGAAGAACAGAACCTGTCGAAAAGACTGCAAAATTAACCAATCCGACAAAGAAATAGAATTCAATTCTTTGATACCCAATCAAAATAGAAAGTAACAAATTCAGTGGCATCAGCGAAGAAAGAGACGCAGCAAAAAGCACACACTCCTCTACATAATCATAGCTCTCAGTGTATAGTATAGATAGCCCAAAAATGAACAATACTAATATTGTATATATTGTAGTCAAACTAAAAAAAGTGCGCCTTATCACCTCGGAAAAAAATACATTAGTAGAATAGCGGGCGACGTACTTTGTGGCAATTGCATTGATTCCTCCGCCCGCGACATTTGAAAGAAAGAAAACACTCAAGTACATTGTGGTTATTCGACTGACTTCTTCTGCATTTGCGACATACGTGAGGCAAATGCCGATAAAAACAGGGCCAGACCTTAACAAAAGAGTCGCGGCCAATAGTAAAGTGCTCTGTTTCAAGACAGTTGCTAAAAATTCCGATATTTTGCCTCTAATTTTACTGGTCTCAGTCAGCCAGAAATTCATCGTAAAACCTTGCAATTTTTGGCCAGTTATCTGAAGGGGAGAATTTAGTCGTGTGAACAACTTTTAACATTCTGTCTAGAAGTGTAGCCATTTGTGAGTAGTCTTTATTCTTGTAGACTACACAGCCATCAGCTCGTTTGCAGGCATCTGACGCTAGTACAGGTACACCGAAGCAAATCGCATCTGCGGCGACTATGCCAAACGAATCGACCTCAGCTGGGCGTACGTAGAGTGCGCTATTCGACAGATAGCGATTGAATTCTAGTTCAGACATTTCTGGAAGAAATGATATTCTTTTGCTTTGACTTGCTGCAGACTTTAGCTCGGATATATATTCTTGATCTTTGTTCCCATAACATGAGATATATAAATCCAAATCAGGTTTTTTTCCGACCCAATACCTGATAAGTTGATCGAATCTATTTTCGCGAACGCCAACCCCCGAAGTCAATACGTACCTAACGTTCTCACACTCCGCTTTCGACAAAAATGAAATTGTCACAGGCATTAAATGAGTGTTAAACACTGAAATTCTATGTGGCGGGATACCAAGTGAGTCTTGAAAATACAAACGTTGATCTTCGTTGAGCGCATGAAACCTGTCAATTCTCGAAGCTATCCTTGTTCTTAGAGATTTCACCAAAAATCGTTGCACTACGCCGTGCTCCAAACGACCGTGGTGTAATGTAACCGCGAACCGGCTTCCGGTCGGTTTTAGAATTAACGCAAGAAAGACCAATGATATCACGTTTGAGAAATGAAAGTGCAAGTACCTCGGTCGAACCCGCAATACCATCCAGATAACCCAAGCTAGTGTTAGAAGTTTAGAGTTAAATGGGGTCAGAATTGAATGTCTACCTTCCTTTGCTTTGCTCTTTTTTTTTGTATCCCATAAAACGACATCGTATTTTTCTTGCAACTTAGGAAGAAGCCGAGAGATAAAAACAGAAACACCGCCGATGGGTGGCGGAATTGTACCAACAATGGTTACCTTTTTCCTGCCAGTTTTCTCTCTTGCATCCATTAAAATAACCTCATTGCTTGCCTGTACGCATTTGCAGTTTGCTCAGCGACAGAGGCCCAACTAAACGAATTCGATATGGTCGCTACTAACTCGGCTTTTCGGCTCTGTGTGTCTTGTTCATTCCAAGCGCGCGAAAGCTGTTTTTTAATATCAAGTTCCGAATACGGATCCACATACTTTGCGCCATTACCGAAATAGTCCTCTGCGCCGCCGATCTTAGTTATAACCACATTTGCCCCATTTAATGCGGCCTCTAATGCAGCAATCCCAGGCGTTTCGTAGTAGGAAGGCAGGCAAAATACACGACAGCTTCGGTACAAATAACCGAGTTGAGGCGAGTTTACGTCTAGGCTGCCCATCAATGTAATATCGGCGCCAGATCGTTTAAGCTGCTGCAGTCGCTTCTGTATTCTCTTGTCCACAAATGGCCCAGCTATAACTAGTGGTAATTTCAGCTGAACACACACATTGGCAAGTTTTAGTAGGTTTTTTCTCTCGCTGATTACGCTGCAGCAAAACACGAAGTCCTTAGCCGGTATATAGCTTGCATCGGCTTTCAAAACTGCAGTTTCGATTCCTGAGAAATGATTATCAGCTCCGTTAGGTATAACTACACATTTCTCGACATCGACACCAATCGCTTCCTTAAGCCACTTTTTTTCCTGATGGGTGTTTGGCAAAATAAGAGTAGCAGTTTGGGACATTTTACGACAAGCGACTACGTCATTCAGAACCAGATGCGGCGATTTCATCATGAGTTCAACGAGGAATCTAATTCGAAGCCTCGAACCATTTCTCCACATGACCGACGAATACACGACGGGGAGCTTCCCAACCACAATTTGGCTCTTAAAGTAACTTGGCAGATTCATAGAAAAGACGTGACAAACGTCGAATTTCTCCAAGTTGTATTCTTTCCAAGGGTCAAAGTACTCGATCTCGTGTCCTAGATGCCGCAGCTCCTGACAAGTTCGCACTACTTGAGTTCTGAGACCACCAGCTCTTGTCATTAGCTGGTCCGGTGCCATTACCAACACTTTCATCGAAATTCCTCGTCATTATATTATGGTACAGGAGAAATCTAACCAAACCACATTTTTATTACGTTTTTTGTGGAACTCCTTATGAGAGACAAGGAGTACACACATATCCGCCTTCTCAATACCGTTTTGGTTCAACTCAATAGACCCATTTTGTAGCGAGGCAGGTAAAGTAGCGATGTTTGGTTCTACAACGACGATTTGCCCTGAAAAGCTGCCGCAAAGCCTACGTACGATTTCCAAGGCCGGACTTTCCCGCAAATCGTCAATATCGGGCTTAAATGTAATCCCATAGCAAGCAATGGTCACATCGGCCGCCGTTTTTTCGGGATGTTCAAGCAAGAACTTGCCAATTTCCGCGTGGATCTTTTCCAAAACCCATTCCGGCTTATAGTCATTCACTTCGCGGGCTGTACGAATAAGCCGCGCCTCATCGGGTGACGAGGAAACAATGAACCACGGGTCAACGGCAATGCAGTGTCCGCCTACGCCCGGGCCTGGTTGCAAGATGTTTACTCGTGGGTGGCGATTGGCCAGGCGGATAAGTTCCCACACGTCAATATCTTGCTTGTCGCAGATCATTGAGAGTTCATTCGCAAAGGCGATGTTGACATCTCGAAAGCTGTTCTCAGTCAATTTTGCCATCTCGGCAACTCGAGGCCCGCTTGCCTCAACACATTCGCCTTCAACAAAGGCCTTATAAAGCTTGGTTGCTTGCGCCGAGCATTTGGGCGTCATCCCGCCGATTATGCGATCATTTGTAATGAGTTCCTGCATCACTTTGCCCGGTAAGACGCGTTCTGGGCAGTGAGCTACACGAATATCTGAATCCTCACCTGCAGATTGCGGAAAAGTTAGGTCAGGCCGTGCTTCTGCCAACCATTCGGCCATTCTTTCGGTTGCACCGACAGGCGAGGTAGACTCCAAAATAACAAGATCGCCACTTTTCAGCACCGGAGCTATAGATTTTGCAGCAGCTTCGATGTAGCTGAGATCTGGCTCATGATTTTCGCCTTTAAAAGGCGTCGGCACGGCAATTAGGAAAGCCTCCGCCTCTTCTGCTTGAGTAGTTGCGCGCAGAAATCCTTGTGAAACGGCCGCATGTACCACCATATCCAGATCAGGTTCTACAATATGAATTTCACCACGATTGATCGTATCAACCGCTTTTTCATTCACATCAACACCAACAACCTTAATTTTGCGCGCAGCAAACATGGCAGCAGTGGGCAGGCCAATATATCCTAAACCAATGACTGAAATCTTTTCGAAGCTCATGAAACATCCACCAAAATATTACAAATGCGCGCGCACGCTTTCCCGTCGCCATACGGATTATGAGCATAGCTCATTTCCTGGTAAGCCGTGCTGCTTTCTAATAGGTCAGAGATATTTTCAACGATCCGGTTAACATCTGTTCCCACCAACTTTACAGTTCCGGCTTCAACGGCCTCCGGTCGTTCAGTTGTATCACGCATAACCAATACTGGTTTGCCAAGGCTTGGTGCTTCTTCTTGAATCCCACCGCTATCGGTTAGAATGATATGTGCTTTGTTCATCAAATAAACGAAGGGCAAATAATCAAGTGGATCAATCAAATGGATGTTTGATGCGCCAGCTAAAATACGATGAACTGGCTCCTGCACTTGTGGATTAAGATGTACGGGATAGACAATCTCAACTTGCTCACAATGTTTTTCAGCCAGTTTATGTAAGGCCTGACAAATATTTTCAAAGCCCTGGCCAAAACTTTCACGCCGGTGACCCGTCACCAAGATAATTTTCTTGTTAGGTGACAAGAAAGAAAACTGGTCAGCTAATTTCTGATTGAGAGAGGCGTCTGTCAAAACCTTATCTTTAGCCATCTGAAGCGCATCAATAACTGTATTTCCCGTTACAAATATTTTTTCGTCAGGAACATGCTCTGAACGGAGGTTTTCTGCGGCCCATTCGGTTGGCGCAAAATGATAAGACGTAATGGCGCCTGTAATCTTTCGATTGCCCTCTTCCGGCCAAGGTGAAAATAAATTGCCAGTCCGAAGGCCGGCTTCAACATGACCGACAGAAATTTTGTTAAAATAGGCGGCTATGCCGGCGGCAGATGTCGTGGCAGTATCACCATGGACAAGCACGATATCTGGACAAAAATCATCAAAGACTGGTTGTAGGCCCGTTAAAATTTTAGCGGTGACCTGCGTCAATCCTTGCCCTTTCTTCATTATATCGAGATCATAATCAGGGTCGACTTCAAACGCGGCGAGAACCTGATCCAACATTTCTCTATGCTGCGCGGTCACACAGACTTTTGCATCAAAACGGCTATCAGCTTGTATCTGCTTAACAAGTGGCGCCATTTTTATCGCTTCGGGCCGTGTCCCGAACACAAATAGAATTTTCTTGTTCATTGAATTTTACCGGTACCAAGAGGTTGCTGTAGCGCGCCAGCTTCAGAAGTGAGTTGATCAATCTCGTTCTTTAGTTCGTTAAACTCAATTCGCTTCAATTCAAGAAACTTAAGGGTCAGTCGCGCTTTTTCGCTAAAGCCCTTCGGTGTCAATAAATATGCGTAATTAGATTTTTTTCCAGATGACTTGAAATTATTTAGTTTAATCAACCCCTTATCAATAAGGGCATTAATGCAATAATATGCAGCACCGTTGGAAATCCCAACTAACTTTGCAATCTCACGTGAGCTTAAATTTGGATCGCTGTCAAAATGGCGGAGGACACGCAAACGTGTCTCTTCCTGTACCTGCTCTCGTCGACTTGCCATCTCACCGCCAAACAAACATATTCAAAGATAGTAAATTTTTAAAATAACGAGCGAATCAAATTCATTTTGCCGCTCAAGTTTGAACACCTAACCTTCATTTATCTCTCAATCAAGATAGCTTCTTCGTATTTTTTTCTCGCAAATGGTCAATTTGTTCGATAGTCGATGCAATTAAAATTTGATTAGGTGGGGCGATGTTTCACAATTCTCTTTCAGTGATTTTTATATTTAGCATGTTCGGACTGCCAATTGTATTTGGCTCACTAGCCGGCGTTGTACCTCTTATTTGTGGACTAATTTGGCTTGTTTTTTACCTCACAACCTGCCAATGGCGAAAAGTAAATTTGCCGACTTTCCAGAAGATTTGGCTGCTAGTAGCGATTTGCTTTTTTGTTCAATTCGCAGCTGTCGATTTCAGTTGGAATAGCGTTCAGTACGGCTTTAACACAATGGCCTACATTTTAGCGATTGGTGTCTTGTCTAACTTTGTTGTTTCAAGAGAAAGTACTAATTTCTACATTGTCATTGCATTTGTCGCGCTAACCGGACTTTTAATTGGTTCAGGTTGGGCAATTTACGAGCATCATTTTTTAGGAAAATATCGAATTGCCCCAATTGCGGGTGGTGGTCCAAATTTAATCGCTCGAATTGCTGTAATATTGGCCATATTTTCGTCGACAATGCTTCTTTTGAAAAAAATATCGCTTCGTTTCCGTATCATTTCATATGCTCTCGGATGCGGCGCATCAATTTTGATTGTCTTATATTCCGGTTCGAGGGGAGCCATTTTGAGCTTCCCAATATTGCTTTTAGCTCCACTTCTATTTGCATTACCAAAAAAATGGGCGTTTTCATTTTCAGGATGGCTTGCAGTTTTTACATTTGTAATTTTGGTGCTTACATGTGTGGCGCTTTTTGACCAAACAGGCTTTATTGATAGCTTAAACGTCCGTTTAATTTCCGTGATATCTGGCGAAAACATGGATGCCTCAACATTGATCCGCTACCAAATGTGGCAGGTGGCGTTTCAGTCTTTCTTAGAACATCCGATTATCGGCACAGGTTGGCACAGTTTCATTGCCGTAACTGAGGGAACCATGTTGGAGAGCTTCGCGGCCAAAGGACAATACTTCAACTTCCATTCCGACATTGCCAACTTCGCTGTAGCTGGCGGCATTGTTGGCTTGACCCTATATTTCCTACTTCTGTTTGCACCGCTTCTCCTCTGGGACACGCCCAAAGATCATCCTTACTTCCGGGTGCGTTTTTATTGGGCGGTGACGATGCCTATTTTATATCTTGTGTTGGGCCTGACTGATATGGTGATGGGGTTTGACTATCCGACGATGTTCTATGCCTTTTCCTTTGCAATTATCTGGGGGCTGACAGAGCAAAAGAAGGGATTGGACATTGAAGATGTGGCACAGGTTTCTGCAGATGAAACAGGTCCCTCCAAGTGACGAAAAAATTGGTCATCATTTAATATTGCCTTTTATTTTATATAGATAGCAGAACTCCATCTTGCTTATTGCGTTGGGATTTAGGCGCTGTCCTAAACTGCACAATTTTTGTCTCTGGATAACCGAGCGAAGATGCTGCGGCCGAGGTTAAGTGTGCCAATTTGTGCTTTTTTCGCCATGCCGGACAGATATCCTGCTGGGTTCTGGACTTCACCGGCAATGTGTTTTTCGTAAGTTAAGCCGATTGCAACCGCGGAAGGATAGATTCCGAGCTGTGTGGTTAGGCGGTTCCAATGATCTGGTGTGATGCCAATCATCAATCCCATTTGCTGTGATGCACTTTTTAGGTCTTCCCAACCTCTGAGCTGACCACAAAGCTCTGTCGCTAGCTTTATATAATTGGGACATACCTGATTGAATGTTTCAAACGTGAATCCACGCTCCTGCGGTAGATTATCCGGCACGGCTGGCTTAGTTTTACAGTTTAAATGAGAATGATTTGTATTTTGTATATGGGGTTCAATTTTGAGCTGGCTGGGGTTCGTATTTTCGGTTATTTTTTCGGATGATGCTTTTTGTGTTGAGGGCAAATCCAAAGCGCCGGCGAACAGTTCTTCGATGATGTGATAGAGATTAGTGAGCTTTTCTAAAGCCACTTTCATTGCCCCCTGCTCTTTTTTTGAATTTGGCAAATTGGACAGTATTTCATTGAACTCGCGCTCCAACTGTTTCCAATGACCCGCTAGGCCGCCTTCAATGGCCTCCACAAGTCGTGCGCGGATAGAACGGCGTGTACGGGTGAGCTCTTTACGCAATTGCTGCTGTTGTGCCCGTTCAGCCATAATCTTTTGGTGAAGGGCTTCAAGCTCCCCTGCCCGCGCGGCAAGTGGGCTGAGATCAAAGCCGTATGCTTCGACAATGTTCCCCTGCCCGTCGCGATGGCCATAGCGTTTGCCGTTAGGGCTGTCGTGAAAGCTGATGAGGCCGAGTTCGCCTAGGCGGCGTAAATGGCGCTTGAGTGCGGGAAGGCTAAAGCCTGTTTGATCCATCAAATATTGATTGGAGGGCCAAACGAAAGGGCGTTGCCCCTGCTCCCAATCTTGAGGTTTGGAGAAGGCGAAAAGGATGTCGAGCAGCATCAATTGTGCGGGCTTCATGCCGATATGAGCGGCTACTTTTTTGACTGCGATGATTGCCTTTGATTTGGGTACAGAAAGCCCTTCACCGACTTGCGCATGCATTTCTGCTGCAACAAGACCCGGTGTCGGCTTGCGCCAACCTAGATTTTGCATAATTTCTCAAAATTCAGACAAAGAAATACAGCTTGCCAAACATGAATGCTTGACATTTTTGGTCTAAAGTGATTCCTTGATAGGTGCTTAAGTTATCGAGGAAGGCTTTCAGACTGTCGGGTTTGGAGGCCTTTTTCTTTGCTTAAATTTCCTTTCCTGGTTCGTTGTGTTTAAAACCTTGTCAGTTGACAAGGTGAGTCATGATTTTCCGCGATGGCGACTATATTTCTCGAGAAGCGCTTCCATTTCGCTTTCGAGAAATTCGGCAAATTCAACCTGGTGTTGCTTTTTGAGCTTAATCCGAACCTCGTTTTTGCCCTTCTGCATGGTGCCCACCTCACCTAGCGATAAGGACGGCTCCCTAGATTTGCTGGGCTTTTCGGGTTTTGCGAGCTTTAGTATAAGGCTGAATCGGTCATCCGGAGATAAGTTTTTTTGAACCTTGTCATCTGACAAGGTGTTCAAAAGCTGATCTTCATCCACGCCCTCTTTCAAACGGTCAGCAAGCTCGATCCATCTTGGTCGGCCAATGCCGGGCGCACGCCCCACCAGCTGGATGAGGTGGGCACCAACTTGCTTGATCACATAGCGAAACTTTGAAAGTTGCGCATCGTCCACATTTAGCGCAGCTTTGATGTCTTTGGGTTTTAGGCCTGCGCGATGCATTTCATCGGCAAAAAGAGCGCGCTCAATCCAACTCAGATCCTGTCGATTGGCGTTCTCGATGCCTTGTGCGACCACAAGATCACGATCAGAGTAGTCAACGAGAATGGCTTTAACAGGGAGACCTAATTCTTTAAGCGCTCGCCAGCGGCGATGGCCGTAAACAATTTGATGGCGATCACTTTGTTGCGGGTGCAGGCGCACGGTGATGGGAACCTGCTGTCCCTCATCGCGCATGCTTTGCTTAAACTGTTCAAAAGCGGCCGGATCATCATCCGGCAAGCGATCTTGAAAAGGCGAGGGGTCAATCTTCTCGGGATCCAGTTTCAAAATCTTATCAGCGCTTTGCGCTTGCGCCAGCAATTGATCTCGTTCCTCACGTAACTGAGAAAGCGTGCGTTGAGTGGTGCCAATAATGCCTGCAGCCACTCGGTTTGGTGGCTTTTGTTTGTCGTCAGAGTTTGGCTCAGCGGCTTTCGGTTTGGCGCTGTCGCCAGTTAGGTCGCCAAAGCTTGAAACAATAGATTTGCGCTTGCTCATTTCCGCCCCCAGGCTTCATGGATCAAATCGACCAGTGCGCCATTCACCAAATCCATAGCTTCGCGGGCGCGCTTTAGTGTGTTGCGCTGCACTTCGCCTGCTTCCACTTCATAGATGGAGCGTTTGCCCAACCCGGCAGCTTCGACAGCTGTGCTCTCAAGTGCGGTGGGCAACAGCACATCAGTGGCGAAAAGGTGACGCAACAGGCCAACAATTTGGGCTTGTGCCTGATCGTTGGGATCATGGCGGGTCACCAAATAGCGCATAAAGTCTTTTTGCATGGTGGCGCCCGCATTGCGGATCACGCCCACAAGGTCGCCCATCATCAACAAAAATTGGTTCATGGAAGCCACATCCATCATGGCCGGGTGCACGGTGATCAAAAGTCCGGTGGCGGCATAAAGCGACGCCAGGGTCAAATATCCGAGGGAAGGGGGCGTATCCAAGATAACGATGTCGTAATCATCATCGACTTGCTTCAGCGCCTGGTCCAGCCGTTCAAAAAAGATCGAACCGTGATTGTTTTCGTTTAGTGCCAGCACCCGCGGGGTGTCATATTCAAACTCCATCACCTCAATATTGCCGGGAATCAAATCCAAGCCGGGGAAATAGGTTTTGCGGATCACGTCGCGAATTGGCCGCTGCTGATCATCATAGCGCAGGGCCGCATAAATGGTTTCATTGCTGGCCACGTCAAATTCAGGCTGGGTGCCGAACATGGCCGACATGGAGGCCTGCGGGTCCAAATCAATGGCCAAAACGCGATAGCCCTGCAGCGCCAAATAATGGGCGAGATGCACGCTTGATGTGGTCTTCGCGCTGCCGCCTTTAAAGTTGGCAATGGCCAAAACCTGCAAATGTTCGCCCTCGCGCCGATGCGGCAAATAAGTGAGCGCGTCATTTGGGTTCTTTTCAGCAAAATACTGCCGCAGCTCGTTAATTTGCTCGAGCGTATAGGCGCGGTGGTTGTTTTCCAGCCGTTCCGGCGTGGGGCCTTTGCCCTCAATGGATAGCGTGCGCAAGCTGGATTCTGAGATGGAGGTGAGCTTTGCCACCTCTGGTGTCATAAAGCGGCGTAGCGATTTTTGCGCCTGCGGCGGATACATCCGCTCGCGCAGATTTTGCAACTGATTTGACAGCATCTCAGCATGCCGCAAAATCTTGTCGACGGAATCTTCTTCGTCTGGGTTGACGCTAATCAAATCTTCTGTTGCCATTTTCTGCTCTGACGTAAAAAATCACTTTGACGGCTTTTTTGCGTCAGAAAGTTGCCACAGATTCGCGATTCCGTCCAGAAATTTAAGGTTAACGCTTGGTTAAGCGGGGTACAAGCGCCTCGCAACGCTAAAATTTGGACACATAGGCATGTGCAATTTTTAGCTTTGATCCAATCCCACTGCCCAATCACCAAACTCTATACCATTTGGTAGAGGCGGCAATTCATTTGGCTTGCTAACGGTGGGCCAATTGGTCAGTTGGAGCTTGAAATATGCGATTTACGGCAAAATCCACCCGGTTGAGCCTTGCGGTGGTGGTGATGTTGTCCGGATTTGTGCCTTTGGCAGGGGCGCAAGAGGAAATGTCTGCGGAAGAACAGGCGCGCTTGGCAGCAGCCGACAATGGTGCGGCAGTAGCGCAAACATTGGCGCTTCCCTTTGTTGATCCGTTTGATGGGAATGCTTTGTCGGCATCCTGGGTAGTTCAAAATGAGAATTTGGACAAATATGTGCTGGAAGCCGGCGATATTTTTGTGCTTGAAAATGGCGGCACGGCCACGCCGGACAATGCAGAGGCAGACAATATTTTCACCCTTGATGGTGGATTGCCTGCGGGTGATTTCACCATGCAGATTTCCGCCAAGTTGGAAACTAAAACCGGCGAAGAGAGCGTTTGGATCGGTTTGCGCGAAGATGAGGATAATTACATCGCGGCGCAATTATATGCCCACACGAAGGGCTGCGGCACTGCGCTTTATCTGCATGTGGAAAGTTCGCGGAATTTGACTGAAGGGGAAAAGCCAACGGTCACTCAGTTCACCAGCAATCTATTTGACGGGCCATTGCTCGACAATATTTGCAGCGATGGACCGCGCGCCATTGCTGACGAGGCCTTGGTGGCCCTGTTTGAGGAAGGGTTTGACCTTCGGCTTACCCGTACGGGCTTTCAATATCATGCTGGGGTAACGCTCAATATGCCCGCTTTAGGCAACCAGCCTGCTGGTGCTTACGAGTTTGCCACACGCCGCTTGGCGCGGACGGAAAATTTCGGGCAGCCCTTTTTCATGTTGGGGCAGTTCAAAAAAGCCGGGTCGGGCGAAAGCACGGCACTATTCCAAGAAATGCGTATTGAGGCGGGCCAATGATAAAAGATTTGATTCACAAAACATCATCATTCTTGGCCATCAGTGCATTGAGCCTCGGTTTGGGCGGTGTGGCACAGGCGCAAGAGGTGGAAATGGACAGTGCTGTGCAGATGGTGCGGCTCTTTTTCGCGGATCATTCCACGCGCTTTATCGCGGGCGATGAGCCATTGCTCAACGAGGCCAAGGCGGCGGAAAAATATATGGTCGATGATTTGGCCATTGACGGACTGCAGGGCCAATTGGGCGCTGATCCGGTATTTTGCGGGCAGGATGCTGAAATTGCAGATTTGCAGATCATGCCAGACCCCGAATTGCCAATGTTGCGCGGTGCGGCGCAAGTGCGAGTGAACTTCACCAATTTTGGCCGCCCCACATCGACCCTTTACACCTTGGTGCAATGGAAACCGGGGGAAGAATGGCAGATTAGCGATATTTATTGCGAGACGGACGATTGGTCTCTTGTGCAGGCGATGCGCGAAATGGGCATTTCATATGCGCCAAATGATGGGACTGAAACCACTTTGAACATGGCGGATGCCCAGATGGACGATCCTGATGAGCAGGTTGGCATGGAGCAAGGGGATTTGCCGGGCAATGGGCAACCGGGGGAGGGGAGCGATTTGCTCTTCATTCTCGATGGATCCGGGTCCATGTGGGGGCAGATTGACGGGGTGGCGAAAATCACCACCGCCAAACAGGCGCTTAAGGGCCTTGTTGGCGATTTGCCTTCGACCACACGCGTGGGCTTGATGGCTTATGGCCATCGGCGCGAAGGTGATTGTGCTGACACAGAAATTTTGATGCCTGTTGCGGACCATGCTTCGGGCCAAATGGGGCCCGCTATTGATGGCGTAAGCCCGCGTGGCAAAACGCCAATTGCAGGTGCATTGGCGGAAGCAGCAGATGCTTTTCCAAGTGCAGATCGCCGGGCAAATATCTTGTTGATCTCAGATGGTTTGGAAACATGTGGTGGCGATCCATGCGCGGCAGCGGCTGAATTGGCGGCGCAGGGCGTGGACACGCGGGTGCATGTGGTTGGCTTTGACCTGAGCGACGAAGAAGCACAGGCGCTGCAATGTATCGCGGATAATGGCAATGGCAATTATTATGCTGCGGCCAATGCCGATGAGTTTGTAGATGCGGTGGAGCAAGCCGTTGCGGACACGGAGGCACCAGCAGAACCGGAACCAGCACCCGCGCCAGAACCTGAGCCGGTGGCCAGCAAATATTTCGAAGAAAATTTTGATGGTCCAGCACTTGATGCGGCGTGGTCAATAGAGCAGGAATTGGCCGATGCCAAAGCCTTGAACGGGGCAGGGGAGATATTTGTCTCCGCCTTTGGGCGCAACAATTTCTACGATCATGCGGAGGCACAAAACCGCTATATTTTGGACAAGCCATTGCCGGCGGGTGATTTTGACCTGACGATGCAGGTGCGGTTCCCCATCCAAACGGGCAGTGAACATGCTTGGCTATCGCTCTATGACAATGCGGCCAATCAAATTGGCGCCCTGCTATGGGCTGAATGGAAAGGCTGCGGCCCGAGCATCAATTTGTCCTTGATTAAAGTGGCAGGTGCTGAAGGTGAAAAGCCGGAGAAAACGCAGTTCAAATCCGTGCTGTTTGATGGGCCAGTGATCGACAATATTTGCAGTGCCGGGCCGCGCGCGGATGCGGACAAAATTTTGCAGATGCTGGCGGATGAGGGGGCGAAGCTAACCCTGAAGCGACGCGGGCGGAAGCTGACGGCATCGGTTACGCTGAATGTGCCCGCCATGGGCGACAATCCGGCCCAAAGCGTGACGGTGGAGAGCGAAGAAATCACCAGCTTGCGCCTTTCTGGCCGGCCAAGTTTCTTCCTTGGTCAATGGAATGGTGGTGCGCCGGGCGAAAGCCACTATTTCGTCGATCAATTTGCGATTGAGCAATTGCAATGACCCGGCTGATCCCGCTGATGTTCATCGCGTTGCTTGGCATGGGCCAAATGGCCCTTGCCCAAAGCGCCGACCATTTGCGATGCGCGGCGGGGTTTGGCTGCCAAGGTTTGGGGGTGGATGCCGACGATGCCTTGGTGTTGTTGGGGGTGGAAACGCAAGATCAGGCAACCGATCTTTACATTCAGAAATATCCTGATCGTTATTTTGAAGATGCATTTCCCGAACCCGGTGAGCCGGAAAATCCGGCTCAACTTGATAAGGGTGGCGAGGATAGCGCCATCCAGCTTTTCGACGGTGATGAGGCACCCACCAAGGAGATCGATTTGTTTGACGGTTCGGAAACGGACCAGAAGGAAATTGATTTATTTGAACCTGACCAAACTGCCGCATCGGGTGATCATCCCGTCGAATTCACCAATCTCGAAGGCTATAGCGAAAAACCTTGCGCAGGCTGGTTGATTAAGAACCCCAAATTTCCGCACGCACAGGCAGCTGGCGTCAGCGTTTGTCTAGACCAAAAGGGCTTTTCGTCAGAAAATTGCGGGTTGCCTGCCGCCAATCCCATTTGCGTTATTCAGCGCAAATCTAAGGCTGCATGTTTTGGCCTGACCACCACGTCCCGCGCTGTGAACATCGCCGCTGTATGCCAAGGCCAATGCACGGCATTTTCTTACATTGTTTGTCGATAGTCTCACCCATATGGGAGAGGCCAAATGCCTTTGTCGCCAATAGGTTGGTCTCAGTTCAGACCGGGGGCGGTTAGAGGAGAGACTAATGAAAAAATTGACACTGGGCGCTGCCTTTACAGCATTTTCACTTCTGGGGTTTGCGGCGCCATCGGTGGCGGCAGATTGCGTAAAAAACTATGTGTTTAAAAACGTCACGGACACCGATATTCGGTTTAAAATTGAATCGCGCACTCGTGCGAATGCCACATGGTACTCTGGCGGCATCAAAGCGCCGATCACCTATGGTGGGCGTTTCGACACGATCAAGGCGGGCGAGCAAGTGAGTGGCACCATCACCTATAAAATTGTGGGGTGCAGCGTGAAGCGCAAAGTGCGGATCAAACTGACATGCAAAAACCCGACAACAAACCGCTATGTTGGCAACCGCGTGATCAATGTGGCGCAGGGCAAAATGCACCGGGTTTATGATTTGAAATCAGATCTACATTGCAACAATCGATAATTATTTGAGCCAGCCAATGGGGCCGGACATAAGCCGGGCGGAAAGTTCCGCCTGGCTGTGCACCCCAACTTTTTGAAAGCTCTTTTTCAAATGGCCGCGCACGGTGCTGACATAAATGCCCAACTGCTCGGCGATTTCATCCAAACTTTGGCCCGCTGCCACGCCCAATGCGATTTCGGCTTCCTTGCCCGTTAGGCCATAGGCCAATTCCGCCAACACTTTTTTATCGCCGCTGATCTCGCCAGCTTGTGTGCCAGTGCGGGCGATCAAAATGGAGGCGGGCTTTTTGCGCTGTAGCCCGGTTTGGTGCAGGGCAGGGGGGTAAAACTGAAAGCCGACAGGCTTTTCCTGAAAGATGATCACGCGATCCTTGCCCGCTTCTTCATCATTGGCTGAGGCCAATAAAAGCCGTGTGGCCCGATGGTCATAGCTATCCTGATTGCCTTGGGCCACTAAATCAGGAAAGAGATGATTGAGCAGCGAACGATAGGTTTCGTTTGCATGTAGCAGCTCGCCATCCCGATCCAGAATCGCGACGCCGATTTGCAGTTTCTCCACCACGGTTTGCAGCAAAATGCCCAAAGTGGCATTCATCATCACCTGCTGGTTGAGGGTAAAGGCCCGTTCCCAATGGGGCATTAATTGGCTGATCCGCGCTTGCATATCTTCTTCTGACACATCGCCCTCAAGCTCTGCATCATAGATCATGCGATAGATCACCTCGGTCCAGCGGCTTTCATCGTCAATGGCGTTGTAGCAAAGCTCTACCAGTTCGCTGGCCCCAAGCTCTGTATTTTGCGCCGTGCCCATATGGGTAATCATGCTGCTGGCCAAATCGGCTACAGCCATTTCTTCATGGTCCGCCTGCGGCCGATGGGTGCCTTCGGCCCAATCCAACACCCGCTGGCTGATTTGATATTTATCTTCTTCCAAAAACAAAGCGGAGCGCGCGCCATTCACCCGTTCTGAGGCCACATCATCAATGCCGATTTGATGCAAAAACCGCTCGATCGGGGCGAGAAACCCGCCATCGCGCAACATGGCGTCTTCGCCGCCAAACATCATCAGGCACCGCGTGCCTGGTTTCATCTTGGCGTCTTTCGGCCAGCGCCAAGCTGAAAGCATGCCTTCAAATATGTTCGACCAATAGGCCGGCGTCGGGATCGGCCAGCCGTAAGGGTCGTTCACTACTTTTTGAATCAATGCACGGTCCGAGCTCATCACGTCAGCGGGGTGGTTGCGATCTTTCAAATGACTGCCCAAAAAGGCATAGAGGTGATGAAGCGGTTGTTCATCCGGCGCATCGGGTTTTCTCATCCGCATGCGCGCCAAAGCGAAGGCTTTGCCGAAAAGAGCAAGAGTTTTCTGGTTTGGCGGCGGTGAGATCAAGACGATATGTTTGGCTAGGTCCGGCCAGTCTTTCATCACTTCCAGAGTCAGCAGGGCGGTGATGTTGGGCACCACCACCATGCGGTTTTCCCATGCAATGTGCTCGAAGCTATTTTCCAAAAAGTGGCGCATATCCGCCACCGCGTCTTGCCATCCGCTTTTGGCGGGCAAATGGCCCAAAATATGCGCATTGTCGGTGCTGCGGCCATGGCCGCGCACATCGCCGGAAAAAACATGCCAGCCTTGGCGTTGAAAACCTTCAGCCAACGGCCCCAACATGCCCGAATGGGTGGGTTGGGAATGGCCCAAAAAAACGGCGCGTTCTGCGCTGCTTGTGGAAGGTTTCCACTGACGAAATAAAAGGGTTGGCCCCGACTTTTGGGGCAAAAGACGATAATCCATACATGTCCTCCGGCACCAATTTGGCACGAGTGACCTTTGGTTTGAAGAGGGCGCGCAAAATTAGTTGCAAAATTCACATTTGCAACCGCGCATAAATCTGTGATGAAGCCTATTCGATATAGGGTTTGATGCCCAATTTAGCGCTTTCAAATTCGCGTGATAGCTCGCACAGCAATTCATCAATGCGATCAGGCATGGCATTTTTGCCAACCAGCTTATCCTGCGCCATGAAATACAGCACATCATCATCCAGCACGAAGCCCACCTTGTGGTAGCGATGGTGCAGCGCCAACATGGCATCTTGCGTTGCCGGGGTTAAAATGCGCATCACTTCCAAGTCGGGGGTATGTTGGGATTGGCCTTTGTCCAAATAGCGACCTGAAATTTTAAACCGATCATTGAAGTCCATGCTTTCGGTTTTGATGTCGCGGTCCAAGGGCCCTTTGTGCAGTATATTTTCTGGCTGGATCACCACACGCACACCGGTTTTACGGTCGATCTTATAGGCGCCAAGTAGGCTGAAAAACTGGCCATATCCCCCTTGGCCGCCAAAATTATCGCGGCGTAAATTGGGGTCGGCCGCCAAACCGGCTTCCATTTGCATGGAGCCAAGGGCGAGCCAAAAGGGCAAACTGTCTTCGCGGCTTTCGCCCCAAAATTCCCCGTCAAAATAAGCCCCAACATAAGCGCCTACTTGCACTTTGGTGAGCTCGGGTACTTCCGCCTCAATCTTTTCGGCTCGCTCAGATTTGACAGATGTGGCGCGTCGTTCAATGCCGTCGCTGGTGCTCGACGCCACATAGCTCAATTGCCGCTCCATCAAATCGGGCGTGTAGCTCCAATTTTGGCTTTGTGCCAGTTTCACCCGCCTGATGGTTTTGCGGCCATGTTCATTTTCAAAATGATCAGCCAGCAAAAATGCGCCCATAAAAACAGTGGCCGCCACCGTGCTGTAAATGGGGAAGCTGCCGATCACCATGCCTTCGATGATGACGCCTACAAAGCTCAGCGCAGCGGCGAGCGGCAAAATCCGTTTCAACCACATGGGCAAAGCAATGCCTTGCTTGATCGTGGAAAGGTCAGGCGTTTTAATGCTGATTTGACCCTCAATCGGGTCCCAATGGGTACGCGCTTTGCTCATGATTGGGCACCGGGCAGATCAATTTTAGGCATATGGGACGCGGACTTTGCTTCGCTGGCGCTCAGGCCGAAAAAGGGTGCTTTCTCCAACCGCATTGTTTGTGCCACCCAATTGGACGGAATCGCATCCAATTGCGTGTTAAACCGTTCCACATTGCCATTATAGAGCCGTCGCGAGGCGGCAATTTGATCTTCGGTTTCTTCCAACTGCTTTTGCAATTCAGAAATGTTTTGCGTGGCTGTAATTTCGGGATGATCTTCTGCATAGGCAAAAAATTCGCGCAAGCCTTGCGTTAGGCTTGCTTCTGCCACTTCGACTTTCTCGATCTCTTGATCAAGCGCGGTCACTGCTTCTTGGCGCACCGCCAAGATTTGGTCGAATAATTTTTCCTCATGTTTGATGGCGCTGCGCACCGCATCCACCAAAGCAGGCACCAAATCATGTCGTCGCTTCAATTGCACCTGAATGCCTGCATAGGCGTTTGAAACCGCGTTTTTGGCGGCAGCAAGCCGATTTTGCAAATAGACATAGCCGCCGATTAAAATCACAACACCAATGATGAGATTGAACATAGATTCCCTCTGAGCAAAAGCCCCCGCGCTTCCTCCATGCCGCAGGTGAGGGGCCGTGGCCTCCCCCAAATGGGGTGGACAAACAAATTTATTGGCACCAACGGGCCTAAATTCTGTCGGCCTGAAGCCTTGGGTTGGCTAGACGCATGATCCTGTTTGCGCATAAGGTGGCGCCGATGGGGGCAGGATTGAATGAATAGTCAATTTTGGTTTGGGCTGATTTTGGCCGCGGCGTTGATTGGGCCATTGGCTTATGCCTTGCTGGGCGCGCGGCAAATCAGCCGCAATGCCTATATTTTTAATGATGGTCAAAGCGGTTTTGCCGCCACCCTTGCAGGCGTCATTTGCGGGAATATGGGCGTGGGCACATTTGTGGCCATCATGTTGTTTTCGCAAGCCAGCCCTGTCATCGGCCTATCGCTTGCACTTGCCTATATGTTGGGCCTGTTCCTTTGCGCTTTCTTGGCGCCCTTTGTGCAACGTTTCGCGCAGCAATATGGCGCATCGGGCCTAGTGGATTTGATTGTGCTGGCACACAATATCAAACATCCCTTTGGTGTATGGCTACCGATTGCTTCGGTGTTTTTGTTGCGGGCCGCGGTACAATTGCTGGCACTGGCTGCCTTGCTCAGCTCGATTTTCACTTTGAGCACTGGGCAGGCGATTTTGCTCTCCACTTTGGTGACCGGTGGATACACCGCCTTTGGCGGTTATCGCGCGGCCACCCGCACAGATATTTTCCAAGCACTATTGATCGTTGGCGGCATGGTCGCTTTGTTTCTGGCCAATTTTGGCACCCTAACCACACCGCAAGCACCCTTTTGGGATTTGGGGCCCTATCGCTGGCCACTTCTGGTGGGCGTGTGGTTGTTTATCCCGGTCAGCGCCGTGTTGGCCGTGGACAATTGGCAGCGCATGGTGGTGGCGAAAGATTTGAATGTGGCCCGCTGGGGCTTTTTGATCGGCGCGCCGCTTTGCGGCATCTGCTATTTGATCATATATTGGCTGGGCGTGAACTCTACACTCATCGGCGACATGAGCGGCACCTTGCGCGCGCTAATGCCGGAAAGTGCACCATGGTTAGCCGATATTTTGCTGATCGCGGTGATCATGTCCACCATCGACACTTTCATCATGCCGCTAATGAGCGGCGCTCAACGCAGCCAATTGCAGGTGCCACAATTGCGCCTGTTGGTCGCAGCGCTTTTTGTGTTTATCGGCCTTCTGGCGTGGCTGTTGGGCGATATGCTGCAAAGTGTTATCGCCGCCTTCAGTGCGCTAGTTGCTTTCTTGCCTGCTGTGTGGGCCACGTTCTTTGTGCCCTACAAAATGCCCCGCACCATCATCGCCTCACTCTGTTTAGGCGTTGTGTCGACATTTCTGTTCACCATGGTCGACGTAAATCTCGCCGCCTTTGTGGGCTTTGTGGTGGCAGGGTTGGTGGTGGGCATTGGGGTATATGCGCGCAGCGCCAAAAAATCTTTTGCCTCGGGCAAAACCTAATTTTCGCGGCCTACGGCCGCGAATTGCTTTGGAACAAAGCAGATCGAAATTTTTGCGTTTCCGCGCCGATTCCGTGTTTAGGCTAACATTTTTGGGCCCAATCAAACAGAGCAGGCGCCATTGCTGGCGCCTGCTTTAAGGTTACATCATGGCCAAGGCCAAATAGATGGGCAGGCCGATGGTGAGATTGTTTGGGAAGGTCACCCCCAAAGACAGCGACAAATAAATGCCTGACTTTGATTGGGGCAGGGCCAGCCGCATCGCGGCGGGTACAGCGATGTAAGACGCAGATGCGTTAAGCACCATAAACAAGAATGTCCCGCCAGCGGATAGCCCGATCGGTTTGGCAACCACCCAGCCGATCAATGCGCCGATCAAAGGCATCAGTACACCAAAGGCAAAAAGGCCTAAGGAGAGGTCACCGCGGTTTGACAGCAAGCTGCGCCCGGCGGTGAGGCCCATATCCAGCAAAAATAGGCACAATACGCCCGTAAAGGGCAGCACGATAAAGGGCTCGATTTGTGCCAAACCCGGTTTGCCTGTGATCGCCCCGATCAGAAACGCGCCGACCAGCAACACGATGGAGCCGTTGGCCAAAATGTGGCGTGCCAGATTGGCGTCCACTTTGGTTTGGCTCTTGTCGCGTGCGGCGAGCCATAGGGCCGAAACGATGGCTGGTGCTTCCATAATGGCCGCCACGGCCACTAAATAGCCTTCACTATCGATGCCACTCGTTTCCAGCAAACTGGCGGCGGTGACAAAGGTGACAATGGAGATCGAACCATAATGCCCGGCCACTGCGGCAGCATTCATGCGGTCCAGTTTGGTGATGGCGCGCAACAGCGCATAGGCTAAAATTGGCAAGAGCAACGAGAGCAATGCGCCGGCAGCAAGGCTGGCCAACAATTGGCCGGAGATGCCGCTTTCAGCTACGCTGACCCCGCCTTTAAAGCCAATGGACAGCAGCAAATAGATCGACATCACCTTGGCCGCGCCTTCGGGGATGGACAAATCGCTGCGGGCAAAGGCGGCAACCAGACCAAGAGCAAAAAACAAAATGGTGGGGGCCATCAGATTGCTGGCCAACATATCGAGGGATATGGACATCGAAACTCCTTTCAAGACCGTGCCGAACTAAATCGGTACTGCTCTTGACGGACTCTAGATATAATTTCAAATATATATAAACGCTAATAAGCATAGGATGAAACTATGATTAGGCCAACCATCCGTCAGTTGGAATATATTGTGACCGTGGCCGATATTGGTCGCATCGGCGCGGCAGCGGCCAAGTTGAACGTAAGCCAACCCAGCCTTTCAGCCCAATTGGCGGAGGTCGAAGCGGATCTGGGCGTTGCGCTTTTTCACCGGGATCGGAGGGGCGCAACCCCCACAAATGAGGGGCGCGAAATTATGCGCCGGGCGCGATTGATTCTGCGGGACATGGCGGATTTACGTGCGGCAGCAAGCGGGGTGAGTGCCTTCCAAGGGCGGTTGCGCCTTGGCGTGTTGCCCTCGATCAGCCCTTATCTGCTGCCCAATGTGGTGAAGCGCTTGCACTCAGATTATCAAGATTTGCGGTTGGTGGTGCGCGAAGAAAGCACGCGCGATCTGGATGAAGGCTTGCGGTCGGGCCGTTTGGATATGATTATCTCAACGCCGGAAGATCACGCTTCGGGCATGGCCACCCATCTTTTTAAAGAGCATTTATGGGCGGCTTTGGCACAGGACGATCCGTTGGCCCGTAGCAACAAGCCCATTGAATTATCAAAACTGGCGAACCGCACCTTCCTGACTCTAGGTCCGCAGCACCGCTTGTCTCACATCGTGGCGGGGTTGGCCGGGCAGGTGGGCGGATATCTATCCGATGAATATGAGGGCACCAGTTTGGACGCGATCCGCGCCATGGCCGCCGCCGGGGTTGGGGTGGCCATTTTGCCAGAAATTTACACCAAGACGGAGGCGCAACGGGGGACTGACGTGCGATTGCGCAGGATTAAGGTAGATCGCGCCTTCCGCAACATTGCGCTGGTCGAGCCACACCGCAGCGCCGCCAGCCAGAAAGGCACCGTGCTGGCACAGCTTTTATCAGATGAAGCGGCTAAATTGTTAAAGCAGTAGCCTAACTGGCTAAGCCCAGTTCTTCATCGCTCGCGGCTTGGTTGTATTTATCTTTTGGCGGCCATGGACGTTCGCGCCAATCCGGGCTGAATACAAAGCTTGATTTTGCGCGGCCCTCAAGTAGCGCCCCATTGCCAGCACCCAAGGCGTAGTCATAATAGAGTTTGACGATCTCTTCGCGACTGACCTGTTGTGCCGCGTCATGCGCCAGACAGGCATTGCGCCATTTCAGCAGCCGTGCAAACTCTTCGGTTTGTGGAATATCGAAATCTTCATAATAATCCAGGAACCAAAACCGCATAAAGAGCGGTGTGTAGACCGCTTCTGCCAACCCAAACTCTTCAAATAGGAAGGTGTTGTTGGGGCTGTGATGCGCTAGAAAATCGTTCAGCATGCGATAATGGTTGAGCATCTTATCGATATAGGTTTGCCGCTCGTCGGACTTTTGATTCATCACCATCATATAGCCACTCATGGTCAACGGCCCTTCAAAAGCAATCAGCATATTTTCAACGGCATGGCGCATTGGGTCTTGCTGGCGAACCGGGTTTTCGCCGATCACCTCGTCCAGATAACGCAGGATGACGAGGCTTTCTTTCAAAATATCTCCCTCCGCTGTTTCTAAAACGGGGAGGGAGGTGGTGCCGCGGGTTTTGGCCAGCAAGTCCGGGTCGCGCGGTTTGGTGATGTCCACCACGTGAAACTCAACCGCATCTTGCTGACCTTTAAGCGCCAGCAAGATTTCAAGCCGTTGGGAAAAAGGACAAACGGGGATGTGATACACTTTAATTTTTTGGCTCATAATGTTTGTCCTTCTCAGTTGGTTTATTGCTTTACGCCCACACCATGGCGCAGGATCATAAAGATGAATAGGCCCATTGTGGCAATGGTGACAATTGACCCCACCTTGGCCAGTGTTTCCCCCGCACCACTGATGGCCATGGCGATGCCGGGCACCAAAATGATCACAGCCAACAGGCTGATGCCCAAATGGATTGGCGCAAGTTTTGATTGGGCAGCGTCAGGCGTAAGTGCGTAATAAATGCCGTAAATTGTGAGCGTCACAAAACCGATCAAATTTAAATGCCCGTGGGCGGGTGACAAAGTGTGATCATGGGTAGCAGACATTTGAATGCCCCACGCCATGCCTGCCAACGCACAAAGTGCGCCTGCCGCAAAAAACCATTTTGATAAATCTCTCATTCTTCCTCCTCCATTTTCTGAACCAGAGTTCTCCCATTGCTCAATTGATAAAACTGGCACTAAAATAAACCAAATTGATTTTGCTTATTTAGGTTATTGATCAGATGAATTTCGCAACCTTTGATCTGAACTTGATGCGGGTGTTGGACGCGCTGTTGCGCGAGCAATCCACGGTGAAGGCGGCGCAAAAACTGAACTTGTCGCAATCCGCAGTGTCCAGTGCGCTTTCGCGCTTGCGGCATATGCTTAATGATCAATTGTTTATTCGTCGTGGCAACCGATTGGTGCCCACCGACTATGCGCAAAAAATTGCGTTACCCCTCCGGGAGGAAATGGATCGACTTGAAGCGCTGTTCGCGCAGCCGAAATCTTTTGACCCAGCTGCAGAACATATGGACTTCCGCATCGCCGCATCTGATTTTTTCGCAGAACTTTTGATGCCGATCCTTGCCAACGGTATGGCCGTAGCCGCGCCAAACATCCAGCCTAAACTGATCGATTTGGTGCCCCATCGCTATATTCAAACGGTGGAGCAGGGCAGTTCCGATTTGGCATTAATCCCAGAAGAGCCCGTGGGCAATTGGGCGGAAAAAGAGGTTTTGTTTCACTCGGCTTTTGCCGTGATCGCAAGACGAAATCATCCTGCGCTTCAAAAAGCCAATACCAAAGCAGGCGAGTTGATGCCGTTGGAATTATTTTGTGCGCTGCGACACGCGCTGTTTTCCCCAGAAGGTAATTCCTCCGCCATGGGGGATGCCGCATTAGCAAAACTTGGCCGCACGCGAAAAGTGGGCATGACCTTGCAGGTTTTTTCCGGCGTCTGCCGGGTGGTGAGCGAAAGCGATATGATCGCGTTAATTCCCTGGCAGCTGGGCCAAAAATGGGCCGATCAGATGCAGCTCGACATCTTCGTGCCGCCCATGCATGTCCCCATCGTCAAAATTGTCGGCGTTTGGCACAAACGCTCCACCAACAACCCCGCCCACCGCTGGGTCCGAGAGCAGATCTTTGCCGAAATGAAAAAGCTGGATGCAATCCAACCCGATCTGTCGGCTTGGCCACAGGCGGGGCAGTAGGCTATATCGCCTTCATATTCACCCGCTTTGAAAGCTCCTCGCGACTTTCCACCCGCTCGGAATAACGGTCCACCAGATAGGCAGCGGTGCCGCGGGTGAGTAGGGTGAATTTCATCAATTCTTCCATCACATCCACAACCCGATTGTAATAGGGGGAGGGGAACATGCGGCCTGCCTCGTCAAATTCATTGAAGGCTTTGGGGACCGAGGATTGGTTGGGGATGGTGATCATGCGCATCCATCGGCCCAACACCCGCATTTGATTGATGGTGTTGAAGCTTTGTGAGCCGCCGCAAACTTGCATTAAAGCCAAGGTGCGGCCTTGAGTGGGGCGCACGCCGCCGATGGGGGCGAGGGGGAGCCAGTCGATCTGTGTTTTCATCAGCCCGGTCATATTGCCGTGCCGTTCCGGCGAGCACCAGACTTGCGCTTCGGACCAGAGCGACAGCTCTCGCAGTTCTTGCACTTTTTCATGGTCTACATTGTCTTCATCCACTAAGGGCAGGCCCTTGGGGTTGAAGAGTTTCACCTCAGCGCCCAAAGCTTCCAAAATCCGCGCGGCCTCTTCGGTTAAAAGCCGGGAAAAGGAGCGTTGGCGCAAAGAGCCATAGAGCATCAACACGCGTACCGGATGGGCGGGCTGTGCTGCGAACAATTGGCTGTGGTCAATCGGGTGCAACTGGTCGGCGACCAGATTGGGCATATTAGGTTTTTTGTCGGTCATGGTTTTGCTATCCGGGGAAATGTTGCTTTGTACGGTTGGCCAAAGCCACCAGCGACAACATCACAGGCACTTCCACCAGCACGCCGACCACCGTTGCCAGCGCTGCGCCGGAATTGAGGCCAAACAAGCCAATCGCCACGGCCACTGCCAACTCAAAAAAGTTGGAGGTGCCGATCAGGGCGCAAGGGGCGGCAATGCGAAAGGGTACCTTCATTTTCCACGCGGCCAAATAGGCTACTGCAAAAATGCCGTAGGATTGCAGCAACAACGGAATGGCGATGAACAAGATCAGCAACGGATTGGCGAGGATTATTTCGCCCTGAAAACCGAACAACAGCACCACGGTGGCCAACAGCCCGGCGATGGAAGCGGGCTTGAGTTTGGCGGTGAACGCATCGACGGCGGCCACATTGTGGGCGCGGGCGTTCAGCGCTTTGCGGGTGAGATAACCCGCCACCAGCGGCACCAGCACATAAAGCACCACGCTCAGCACCAACGTGTCCCAGGGCACTGGAATATTGGTGACGCCCAACAGCACGGCGACGATGGGGGCATAGGCAAAGATCATGATCAGGTCATTGACGCTGACTTGCACCAGCGTGTAGTTCGCGTCGCCCTTGGTGAGGTGAGACCACACAAACACCATTGCCGTGCAGGGGGCGGCGCCCAGCAAAATTAGTCCGGCAATATAGCTGTCGGCTTCGGTAGGGGTGATGAAGGCGGCAAAAATATATTTGAAAAAGGCAACGCCCAAAATCGCCATGGTGAAAGGCTTGATCAGCCAGTTTACCACCAAAGTGATCGCTAGGCCTTTCGGTTCTTTCGCCACATCTTTGATGGAGCTGAAATCAACGGACACCATCATCGGATAGACCATCGCCCAAATCAAAATGGCGACAGGCAGATTGACCTTCGCCACTTCCAACTGCGCCAAAAATTGCACTAATCCGGGCATCACTTGCCCAAGGCCAATGCCGACAATGATGGCGAGGGCGACCCAGATGGAGAGATATTTTTCAAATGTGCCAATGCCGCCAGGGGCGGTGCTTTGCTCTTGCGTAGACATTTAGGCCACCTCTTCCATCTGGCCGATGGCCATCATTTCTTGTTTTAAGGCAGTAGGGTCGAGCTGATCGAATGGCAGTGCCAAGAAGCGTGAAATGCGCGCGTGCAATTGGGCATAGGCCAGATCAAATGCTGCTTCCACCGCTTCTTGCGGCGCGGTCACCGCTGCGGGATCAGGAATGCCCCAATGGGCCGTGGTTGGTTTGCCGGGCCAAATTGGGCAGGTTTCGCCCGCCGCATTGTCGCAAACGGTGATGATGTAATCGAGCGCTGGTGCATCCGCGCCGGCAAATTCGTCCCAGCTCTTAGACCGGGCAAAGCCGGTGTCGATCTTATGTTTTTCGAGCGTCTTGAGCGCTTGTGGGTGTGGCTCGCCTTTGGGCTGTGACCCGGCGGAATAGGCGACAAAATCTGGGGCACCAAGATGGTTGATCAGCCCTTCAGCCAAAATAGAACGGGCAGAATTGCCCGTGCACAAAATGAGAATTTGAGCAGCTTTACGCGTCATTACAATTTTCCGTTGAACAGGTGATTTGTTGAATAAAGGGCTGGCACAATTGCGGCTGGCCGCCGCAACAATCTTCCAGCAAAAAGGAAAGCATGGCAGTGACCCCGTCCATATCCGCATAATAGCGAATGGTGCGGCCCTCGCGCTTGTTCTTCACCAGGCCCGCATTCAGCAACACAGAAAGGTTGGCCGACATGGTGTTTTGTTTGACCTGCAGCTTTTCGCCAATTTCCCCGGCCATAAGACCATCCGCGCCGGCTTTCACCAGCAGGCGGAACACTTCAAGCCGTGTGGCTTGGCTGAGGGCAGCAAAAGCCTGAGTTGATTGTAATATATCCATATATCATGAATAATTGATATATTTGGATCGGTCAATCTGTTTTGTGGGTGTTCTGATTTCAAGACTTAATGGCTGGTCATGGGGTGGGAACTCACCCAAAGTTCCACGCTTTCCTCATCGCTCACAACTTTAGAAAAGTGCTTTTCGCTGGTGTCGTGATGGATGGTGTCGCCGGGCTTCATTTCAAAAACCTTGTCGCCCAGATGATATTCCAGCTCGCCGGAAATCAGATAGCAAAACACTTCGCCTTTGTGCTGCATCATCTCCGCCACATGCCCGGGCGGGCGGTGAATGATGCAGGGGTAAAACAGGGCGCCGGAAAAGCCCGGCCCTAGTTTTTCATACCAGCGGCCATTTTCACCCAAGCTGTAGCTTTGGCGATGCTCAGCTTTGGTGAGCGGTTCAAACGGCTCGCTCACATTTAGCAATTGCTCGATTGAGGTGTTGAGCACCCGCGCAATCCGCATGAATGAGGAGAGGGAAGGCGCGCTGATGCCGCGCTCCACTTGCGAGATAAAACCAACCGTCAGTTCAGTTGCCTCGGCCACTTCCACCAGTGTTTTGCCCAGCGCTTTGCGCCGCCGCCTGATGGCAAAGCCAATTTCTTCATTGCTGGGTTCAGGGCGGGCATCTTGCACGGGACAGGCCTTTCAAACATCGGCGTAAATAATTCGATGCGCCAATGTGCATGGCTGCGCACGCAAACACAACCCCTTAAGTTTTACTAAAATAAATTTTAGCTTGACTAAATTAAAATCAGATAGCAGTTTGGATTGGATACAATCTGCAATAGTGCAAAATTCATCTCTGAGGGAGGAAACTAGGATGAAAAAACTATTGATGGCGACTGTAGCTGCCGCCGCAATGTTTTCAGCAGTGCCCAGCATGGCCATTGAACGCGGCGGGTCTTTGACCTTTGCGCGCTATGATGATTCCACGCTGATCGATCCAATTTACGCTGACCGTAATCCAGATATTTGGATGGTCACCAATCTTTACGACACCTTGTTGCGCACCGAGGCGGACGGCAAAACCGTGACCTCTGGTTTGGCCGAAAGCTACGATGTGGCCGAAGACGGGCAAAGCGTGACGCTGACCCTTCGTGATGGCATCATGTTTTCCGATGGCACGCCGATTGAGGGCAAAGATGTTGTCTTTTCACTCACCCGTGCGTCGGATGCCGATCTCAGCCCATGGGCCGGATTGCTCAGCTCCATTGAAGAGGTGAGTGCCGATGGCAACCAGATCACCATCACTCTGAACCAACCAGACCCAACCATTGTGTTGATGCTGGCCACGTTCAACACCGCCATTGTTTCTGCTGATGCGTTTGAGGCCGCGAGCGGCGAAACGGATCAGGAAAAAGCCCAAAGTATCGCTATTGATGGCTTTGTGGGGTCCGGTCCCTTCATGATGAAATCCCATCAGCGCGGCACCTTGATGCAATTTGGCGCGAACCCGCATTATTGGCGCGAAGGCGAGGATGGTCAGCCGTTGCCTTATATGGATGGCATCAACTTCCTTGTGATCCCCGACGATGCGACCCGTATTTTGAAGCTGCAAGCAGGTGAAGTCGATGCGGCTGAATTTATCCCGTTTGCCCGCGTGGGTGAGTTGGAAGCAGATCCAAACATCAATATGGAGCTGTTCCCATCCACCCGCATTATCTATTCGCCGATCAATACCCGCGAAACCCGTGCTGATGGTTCTGCCAATCCGCTGGCGGACGTGAAGCTGCGACAGGCACTCAACTATGCCACCAATAAGGACGCTTTGGTGCAATTGGTGCTGCAAGGGGCGGGCAAGCCAGTTTCATCCGGCCTGATGGCCTCCACCACCCAATTGGCCACAGATAATGGCCCGATCTATCAATATGATTTGGACAAAGCCAAAGCGCTGATTGCCGAGGCGGGCGTGCCGGACGGCACCGAATTGACCCTGACCATTCTGGCGGGCTCAGCTGACGATGCGATCATTTTGAGCGCCTTGCAGCAAATGTGGTCACAGATCGGCATTGATTTGAACGTGGAACAGGTTGATGGGCCAACCCGTGGCGCGAAAAACCGTTCGGGTGAGTTCGACATTCACACCTATGGCTGGGTGAATGATGTGAACGATCCGGCGCAGGTGGCAGGCTGGTTGGGCTATTACCCAACGGCAAAAGCTGTTGGCACAGGCTGGAACAATGAAGAGTTCAACAGCCTTTATGAAGCCTCCAATGTGGAGATGGATCCAGCAAAACGCGCCGAGCAATATGCGCGGATGCAGGCGATCTACAATGAAGCGGCACCATTGCTCTTTATGTACGAAACGCCATTTGCGGTCGCTTTGTCCGCTGATGTGCAGGGCTATGTGCAAACCCCATTGGGCAATAATGAGTTCGCCTCCACTTGGATCGAACGTTAGGGCCTCCTCCTATGGGTCTTTATCCACCTGACCCTAACCTTGGCATGTGGGCGCATTGGCGCTCACATGTCCTTTGAGAACAGCTATGTCGACCATTTCCTATTTCCTTTCGCGGTTGCTGCAAATCATCCCGACCTTTTTGATCGTGATGGTGATCATCTTTTTGCTGGTACGCGCTTTGCCGGGCGACCCGGCCATTGCCATGGCCGATGCAAAAGCCACCGCCGAACAGCTCGAACAAATCCGCCAGCGTTTGGGGTTAGACCAACCGCTTTGGGTGCAATTTGGCATCTTTGTCAAAAATGTCTTCACCGGCAATTTGGGTGACTCCATTTTGCTGAAAGCGCCTGTCACCCAAGTGATTATTGAGCGCTTGCCTGCTTCAGGGTTTCTCACGCTCTATGCGGTGTTGTTTTCCTTGTTGATCGCAGGGCCGTTGGCCTTTGTCGCCGCGTTGAACCGCAACAGTTGGGTCGACACCAGCATTCGCTCCATCTTTCAGGTGGGGCTATCCACCCCGGTTTTTTATATTGGCTTGCTGTTGCTCACCTTTTTGGCCGCGCGCATGCGGTGGTTTCCAGTGGGCGGATATGGCACGACATTTCTTGAACATATGTATCATTTGCTTTTGCCTGCGCTCACCGTGGCGCTTTACACCTCGGCGATCATCATGCGCAATTTGCGCTCTTCGGTGATTGAAGTGGTGGATGCTGAATATGTGCAATTTGCCCGCGCCAAAGGTTTGCCGGAGCGCATTGTTCTGGGCCGCCATGTGCTGCGCAACGCGTTGATTTCAACCGTCACCCTGTTGGGCCTATCCATCGGCAATTTGATGAGCGGCACCTTGGTCACTGAAACTGTGTTTGCGGTGCCCGGCGTGGGTCGCCTGATGCTCGATGCGATTTTTGCCCGCGACTATCCGCTCATTCAGGGCCTGACGCTCACCTTTGCGGTGCTCGTCTCCATCATCTTTTTGCTCACGGATATGATCCAGGCTTGGCTCGATCCCAGATTGCGGGTGGCGTAAATGGTCAAAAAACTTCTTTTCCGCTTGCCGCGTAAATCGCAATTGGTGGCGCTTCAGCGCCCCAGCTTTTTGCTCGGCCTTTTTATCTTGCTCAGTTCGATTTCACTGGCGCTGTTTCCAGATCTGTTCGCGCCTTACGACCCGAATGTGTTTGATTACACGGCGATCAAACAACCGCCTTCGGCGCTGCATTGGTTTGGCACCGACAATTTGGGGCGAGACACTTTTTCACGGGTGATCTGGGCCTATTCGGTCAATATGCAAATGGCACTGTTCGCCACCATCTTTTGCTTGGCCATCGGTATCTTTGTTGGGGCATTGGTGGGCTATTATGGCGGCGTCGCCGATATGATTTTTGGCCGCTGCGTCGATGCGATCATCACATTTCCCTTTTTGGTGCTGGTGATTGCGGTGGTCGCCGTGTTGGGGCCGGGCCTCACCAATATGTATATCGCCATCACCCTTGTGGGCTGGGTCTATTATGCGCGGTTGATGCGGGCCGAAATTATGGGCCAGATGGCCAATGACTACGCGGCGGCGGGCAAGGTGATGGGCTATTCCGATCGCCGCATTATCTTCCGCCATTTAATGCCCAACGCCATCACCCCGGTGATTGTGTATTGGATGACCGATATGGCGCTGGCCATTTTGCTCGGCTCGTCCCTTGGTTATCTCGGTTTGGGCGCGCAACCGCCGCAGGCGGAATGGGGCGTGTTGATTGCTGAAGGGCGCAATTTCATCACCACGGCTTGGTGGCTCAGCCTGATGCCGGGCATTGCCATCGTGTTGACGGGGTTGGGCTTCTCACTGGTGGGCGACGGCATCACCGATCTGATGCGACCACGGGGATAGGGGACAGATATGACACAATCAAATTCACCCCTTCTATCGGTCAAAAATCTTAGCACGTCCTTCCATGTGGGCGGTCAAAAGCTCCGTGCGGTTGATGAGGTAAGTTTTGATCTCGCGACAGGCGAAGTGCTGGGCATTGTGGGCGAAAGTGGCTCGGGCAAATCCATAACCTTGCGGTCCATTATGGGGCTGGCGCGACGCTATGGCGAAGTGACGGGTGAAGTGGTGTGGCAAGGCGAAAATCTGGTCACCAAGCCTGAAGCGCAAATGCGTAAAATCCGCGGCAAAGACATTGCCATGATTTTCCAAGAACCCATGTCTTCGCTCAATCCGTTGCTGACGGTGGGCGTTCAGATCAAAGAAAATCTGGTGGCCCACACCGAGCTGGACAAAAAAGCACGGCACCATCGCGCTATTGAATTGTTGGAGCTGGTGGGCATACCTGATGCCTCGCGACGCTTGAATGATTATCCGCATCAATTTTCTGGCGGGATGCGCCAGCGGGTGATGATCGCCATTGCCTTGGCCTCCTCGCCAAAATTGCTGTTGGCGGATGAACCTACCACCGCGCTTGATGTGACCATTCAAAATCAAATTCTGAAACTGATTTTGGACCTGTCGCAAGAGTTGGGTATGTCGGTCATTTTGGTGACTCATGATCTGGGCGTCGCCGCGCAAACCTGTGATCGGTTGGCGGTGATGTATGGCGGCAAGCTGGTGGAAAAGGGCAGCACCCGCGATGTGCTGTGCAACCCGCTACATCGTTACACCATGGGCCTATTGCAATCGGTGCCCGAAAATGTCGAGCCGCGCACCCCGCTCTTTTCACTGCCCGGCACACCGCCCAGCTTGATGAACTTGCCAAAAGGCTGCGCCTTTGCCCCGCGCTGCGCCCATGCTGTTGAGGCTTGCGCAACAACAAAGCCGCCGCTTGAAGGCACCGAGCATCAAGTCGCTTGTTTCAATCCCACCCAAGCGCCCGATGGGGCAGGGGGGCAATCATGACTGAAGTTCTCAAAACTGAAAATATCGTGCTGCACTTTGCCAAAAATCGCTCTCTTGCAGATTGGGTGATGCGGCGGCCGCAGCAAAAGGTGAAGGCGCTGAATGGCGTGTCGCTGCGACTGGAAAAAGGCGAAACCCTTGGCATTGTGGGCGAAAGCGGGTGTGGTAAGTCCACCCTGGCGCGGGTGCTTGCTGGCCTTTATCAGCCACAGCAGGGTGAGATTGAGTTTTATGGCGAGACCATTCTCAATGCCAAAGGCAAGGCCCAGCGCGACTATAACCGCCGGGTGCAGATGATCTTTCAAGATCCCTATTCTTCGTTAAACCCCCGGATGCGGGTGGGGGACATGTTGCGTGAGGCGTTGGGTGTCCACAAAATGCGTGCTGAGCGTGACATTCCCGCCCGCATTGCTGAATTGCTGGAGCTGGTACGCCTGCCGCAAGATGCGGCAGACAAGTTCCCGCACGAATTTTCCGGTGGCCAGCGCCAGCGTATCGCCATTGCCCGCGCCTTGAGCGTCGAGCCGGAAGTGCTGATCGCCGACGAATTGGTTTCCGCACTCGATGTGTCGGTGCAGGCGCAAGTGGTGAACTTGCTGCTTGGGTTGCAGGAAGAATTGGGGCTGACCGTTTTGTTTGTGGCGCATGATTTGCGTTTGGTACGACATGTATCGCATCGGGTGGCGGTGATCTATCTCGGGTCCGTTGTGGAAATTGGCCCTGCGAAAGAATTGTTTGCCGCGCCGCGCCATCCTTATTCTGAAGCTTTGTTGAGTGCGGCCCCATCGCTTGACCCAGACGATAAGGGCAATGCCATCCCCCTCAAAGGCGAATTGCCCAGCCCACTCAACATTCCCACCGGGTGCGCCTTTCATGGGCGCTGCCCTCTCGCAACAGATGTGTGCAAAACCACATTGCCGCTATTGAAGGGCGACCCGGCAAAGGGGCAAGTGGCGTGTCACCATCGTGATCCGATTGAATGAAAGTCTTCCCATGTTGAATAGCTCCCCCCAAGCGAAGCGCCTTAGCGATATTCGCGACGCGCTGAAATGCCAAGATTTGGATGCGCTGATTGTGCCGCGCTTTGATGCCCATATGGCTGAATATGTTGCCGATTGCGACAAGCGCCTCATGTGGGCCACGGGCTTTTCCGGCTCAGCAGGGTTGGCGCTGATCACGCAGGATCAGGCGATCTTGTTTGTGGATGGGCGCTACACGGTGCAGGTGCGCGAGCAATGTCCAGAGGGTCTGTTCTCCTATCGTCATTTGCATGACCAACCGTTGGCCGATTGGCTCAAAACCACACAGCAGCGCGGCCTGCGCATTGGCTTTGATCCAATGCATATCCCCGCCAGCTGGCATCAAGAACTGACCGAAGCGGCGGCAGAGTCGCACAATCATCTGATCGCCACAGAAAATAATATCATCGACCAGCTCTGGACTGACCGCCCCGCCCCCATTGCTGATAAAGCGCGTCCGTTTGGCGAAGAAAAGAGCGGCGAGCATTCTGCCATCAAGCGGCAACGCATTGCGGCCCATCTGGTGGCGCATGACATTGATGTGCTGGTCGAAAATCAGCCGGACAATATTGCGTGGCTCTTGAACATTCGCGGCAATGATATTGCCTATAATCCCTTTATCAATTCGTTCCTGACCTTGGATCGCGAAGGGGGCGTGCAATGGTTTGTCGATCCGCAAAAAGTGCCACAAGACTTGACCGACTTTGAACTGGATGGCGTTGAAATTTGCGCACCCGAGCGGTTTCTGCCGGCCATCGCTGACCATGCCGCCAGCGATAAAGTCTTAGGGTATGATCCCTTGTTCACCCCCGTGGCTGTGCAATTCGCGGCAGGCGAGAGCAGCCAGATCAAACATAGCCGTAGCGCCATCACCCTAACCAAGGCGATAAAAAACGCCACCGAGCTGGGCGGGATGCGCGATTGTCACAAGCGCGATGGCATTGCCTGGACCGAACTTGGCGCATGGCTACACGCCAATGTTGCCAAGCGTTTTGCAGCTGGTGATCCCATTACCGAACTCGAGGTGACGCAAAAGATCGAACAGCTTCGTGCCCAGCTGTTTGGCTTTGAACAACTCAGCTTTGATGTGATTTCCGGGGCCGGGCCGAACGGCGCCATGTGCCACTATAAAGTCACCGAACAATCCAACCGTGCGCTCGATCCATATGAGATTTATTTGCACGATTCCGGCGGTCAATTTGCTGACGGCACAACAGACAGCACTCGCACCTATAATTTTAGTAAAACTTCGCCTGAATTTTGCGAAAATTATACTGGAGTTTTACGTGGATTTTTGGCGCTGGCCACACTCAAATTTCCGCAAAAAACATTCGGCCATCACATCGACGCCATCGCCCGCGCCCCGCTCTGGTCGATCAAAAAAGACTATGATCACGGCACTGGTCATGGGGTGGGGCACAATCTTTCCGTCCACGAACAACCCCAACGCATCGGCCGCGCCTTCAACGATGTGGAACTGGTGCCCGGCATGGTGCTGAGCATCGAACCCGGCTATTACGTCGCTGGAGAATATGGCATTCGCATCGAAAATCTGTTTGAGATCATCGACTTAGGCGACGGCTTCTACGGCTTTGAAACCCTAAGCTATATGCCCATCGAAACCAGCGCCGTGCTGCCAGAACGTTTAACTGAGACCGAGCGTGATTGGCTAAACGCTTATCATCAAAAGTGTTTTGAGCTTTTGAAAGATCAAGTTAGCGCGGACGCACTTGATTATCTCAAGCGCACCACGCAGCCAATATAGTAAGAAGGCGGCCTTGGGCCGCCTTTGCTTTAGTCGCCAACGCGTTGCACGTCATAGGTGACATTCACTTTGCAATCGGCCATGCCCATTTGCTTGAGCGCTGCCATCGCTTCGGTGTCGCCCATCAACGTCCCTAGCTCCACCAAAGTGGTGCCTTCAATTTTGGTGGGGGAGATCAATTGCATGGTCACGGTTGCGCCCACACGGGTGCAACTGTTAGTGTCAGCATTGGCGCAGCTTGAGCCGTCAAAAATCTTGCCCTTATAGCTGTTCTCGCCTGTGCTTTCCCACGCCATGGGGGCGCCTTCTTCATTGAAAATGTTCATTGAATTCGGGTCAAATTTACCGCCCCATTTGATGCGGCGTGTTTCGCCTTTCTGGGTGAACGCGCCATTATTTTGCAACATATTTTCCATCATGGGATTGCAATCTTCCACACTGCCACCTGTGGCATCGCCGCGCCACAAACCGTCTTGGGGCACAATCGGCGCCGCGTCTATGGCGGCGGCGCTGGTGAGCAGAATGAACGAGGATAGGGCTGCAATTTTCATATTCATCATCTTGGTTCCTATTCTGAAATTATGGTGTCTTCGGCACCTGCGGTGACGATGAGTGGCTTGCGCACAAGCACGATACGGCCATCGCGTCCTTCAAGCACATAGCGCAATTCGAAGGTGCCTTCTTCTGCCGGGGCGGTGAGGCGGCCCACGCCATTTTGGGCGTGTTCCGTATAGAAGTAAGTGATCTCGCCGCTAAACTCTTCATAGCCGGGGGTGACAATGTCGACCCAGTCGCCAGAGGTGTTGGGCGCGTTGAACTGCACTTCAAATTCAGCGCCGGGTTTCACCTGCGCAGGCGCCACCAAATTTGCCGTTGTTGGCAAAACGGTGAGAGGCACGACCAAGCCAACAGAGCGATCTTGCTCGCCTTGCACCACATAGCGCAGATCATATTCGCCTGGCGTAATTGGCATTTGCAGTTGCGCCGGATTGCCATCGCGTGCCCAAGCATAGGTCACTTCACCATCGGTGCGGCTGGCCCCGCGCTCTATGGTGTCGATATAATCATCGGCATTGTTTGGTCCTTTCCATGTCACCTCGACCATCTCCCCCTGTTCGGCGGATTGAGGCGCGTCGAGCACAAATTCTGCTTCAGTGACGGTGATCGGGAGGGTGGCAATCGTGTCCCAGCCAGTGCGACCTGTCCAACGATAGCGCAAAATATAGTCGCCGGGCGTGGCGGGCATTTTGAACAATTGCGGATTGCCGTTGGCCGTATAGATAAAGTCGAGACCCGCCTGTTCAGGCGTTTTGGCTGAGACAATGTCGATAAAATCATCCTCAGCATTTGGCCCGTCCCAACTCACCTCAATGGCCGTGGTGATTGGCGTGCTTTGCTTATCTACCATCAACTTCGCTGTAGGCAGATCAATTGGCTCGGGCTCAGCCAGCTCAGTTGATTTGACTTCTGCTGTTTGCGCGACGGTTTGATTAAGTGCGGCGGTCAGGCCATCGGCGTCCTTCGCGGACACATATTGGCCGCCTGTATTTTGCGCCAAACAGGCGACTTGCGCGCCTTCTGCCTGGCTTAAGCCAAAGCCGATTACGTGCGCGGTGAAATCAATGCCTGCTTCTTCCAACTCGATGCCGAGGGCACAGGGGTCAGCTGCGCAGGTTTCTAGCCCGTCGGTCACCAGCACTACGGTTGCTGGCTCTTCAGTAAAGCGCAGCGCTTCGGCAGCTTGTCGCACCGCGGCAGAAAGCGGTGTTTTACCTTGGAACCGCATTTTATTGACCGCATCAGTTATCGCTTCAGATTGGCCCAAGGCAGGTTGCACCAACACCTCAATATCGCTGCAATCGCCCCGGCGGCGGTGGCCATAGGCGACGAGGCCCAAAGCTTGGTCTGCATCCAATTGCGGCAACAGATTGGCCACAGCTTCGCGCGCGATTTGCAGTTTTGGTACGCCCTCAATTTGCCCCCACATGGAGCCGGAACCGTCCATCACAATAATAGTGCGGCCCGCCTCTTGTGCAGACACAGCGGTAGCGCCCATTGCCAAGCTGGCAATGGTGATCATGGCAAGTTTTTTCATTTTTCCTCCCTAGGCGGGCTTGGTTGGTTCTGGTTGCGGGGCTTTCGGTCCCATGCCAGCCCAGCCTGCGGCTTTATTGCCCAATTCCTTGAATTTCTTGGATGCGCCTTCCAAACGCTCTTCCCATTCGGGGTTCGGCACTTGCCCATCGGTGACTTTGAAAAAGGCTTGCAGCAAACATGCAATGGCAAATGGTTCGATCAAGGCGGCTTTGACCGCCCAAGCAAACAGAATGGCAAACACAATGCCGCCAGCTGACCATGCGCCCGGCATCAAATAAACCACCAAACCGGCAGGGGCCAACATCACCAAAAACACGAGGAAGGACAGCAGATATACAAACAGGGTAACCCATGCGGCGTTGATCATCATCGGCTTTGCATTTTGCCCATAAAGCACCAATGCTTCGCGCGCGCCATGCCAAGGGTTTTCTGCATTTGTGCGCAAAATATGTGCCAACACCACTTCGTCCAGCAGGCCAACGGCCACTTTAAGATAAGCGCGCACCACGCCCATAATCCGGTCTAACCCCGGAACAGGCAACAAGGACATCAAGCCCTGCAACAATCCGGTGATGGCGTTGATCACGCCTTTCACCAATTGGTCGATGCCGAACAAAATTGAGGCTTTGCCAAAGTGGTTTTTCACAATGGTTTGTGCGTAGGCCACCTGATTTTGGGGTAATTCGCGCCCGTCCAATGCTTCGATCATCACCGCGATATGGCCAGCTTTGACCATATAGAGCGTATATTCGCGCAGGAAAAAGATGATGCCCAAGGTGAGCGCCAAGCCGATGCCGCCACCCCAAAAAGTGGTGGTGCCTTGAAAATCGGCATCACCCATAAAGCCGACGCCATAGCCAATGCCCGCCCCGGTGCCGGTGATCAGCACGATAGAAACGGCGACAATAAAGTAGACCGCCATCCGAAATAGCAAGAAGGGTGCGGTTTGCCGCATCAACCCCATCGACTTTGAAAAACTAAAATCCCACATCAAATCTCTCCTTTTGTCTTGCGCTAGCAGACAATAATTTTTTCCAACACTACCATTTGGTATAGATTATAAAAAATGGGGTCAGAACCCGCTTAAAATGCCCGCGCGCAGTGCCTGCCGCAAAAGCAAATTGGCGTGGGTGAACGGCATTGAATGGCCCGCATCTTCAACCAGATGCAATTGGGCTTGCGGCAATCTTTGAGCCATTTTTTCAACTGCCGCTTGCGCAACGGTTTGGCTCTGCTGTCCGTGGAATAAATGCACGGGCAGGTCCATGCCGTCTAGCCAATCCCACCAATCCAAATTGGTCAGGCGCATATCGTCAGTGAAGCCCAAGCCTTGCTGGGCGGTGACCAACGCAAAGCTTGTTTCAAGCGCCGCAAGATATTTGGCTTGGCTTAAGCGATCCCGGTCAAATTCCGCATCGGCGAATAATAATTGCGGGATGATGTCCACGCCCTTTTTCTGAATTTGGCCAATGCCGACATTGACGATCCAGTGCATAAAGGCAGGCATTTTTTGTGCCGCCCAGGCGTTTACCCGGTGCAGCTTTGGCATATGCTCGGTGTCGTCCATGCCGCCCATGGGCGGGGTGGTGGCCCCGCAAATCAGCGCCATGCTGTGCTGCGGGAATGTGCGGGCGAAGGCAAAGGCGAAATGGGTGCCAATATCTTGCCCCATAATCACCGCCTTTTTCCAACCCGCATGATCCATAGCGCGTTTGGCCTGGCGCATCGCTCGGTCCACAGGGTCCATGTCTTTTTCCAAGGGATTGGCCCCATAGCCGGGGCGCTCAATCGCGATCACATCTAACCCCAGTATATGGGCCGCGGTGCGGCCAATATCTTGCGGCATAATGCCGAAAAAGGCGCCGTGGAAAAACAAAACCGGGCAACCGTCCGCAAGGCCAAACCGCCGATAAGGCACCCAATCGCCATCTAAATGATCGTGATTGAGGGTAATCGGTGTGCCTTCAGTCAAGTCCTGCCGCAGCGCAATTTGGTCGAGCATGGTGCCCGCCGAGGCGACCATCGCTACCAATTGCGCCTGTGAACGGGCGTTGGTTTTGTTCAGGATGGATTTTATATGCTGCCGCACCGTGCTGGTTTTTCGGTCGGATTGGTCGGCAATGGCTTGTGCATCCATGCCCTTCACCAGATCGTTCAAAATATGTTGCTCAGTGGGGGTGAGCCCATAAATATTTTCCAGCGGTTGCGCGAGCAGCGGCGAAAGACCAGCCCGAATTTCGGTAAGCAATAGCCGTTGCCCGCTGCCCAACCATTGGCCTGCAAAGATTAGCTTTTGATCTTCACATCCGTGAAAGCGCAGCAAAGTTGGGGCGTTTTGATCTTGATGCCCAGCATCAGGCAGGTTTGGCTCAAATTCACTGGGATGTACATGCTGCCCCACTTCAATGGGCAAAATGCGCAGTGCCCGGCCATTGGCCGAATTGACCAAGCCACGTCGATCCATCAGCAACAGGGCGGGTTCATCCCCTTCTTCAATATCTTCCAAACGATGCACCAGATCATCCAGCAAAGCAGCTTTGATCTGCTCATCTTGAACCTGTTTTGGCGCATCGATCTTTTGCGCGACCTGATCAATAATTTGCTGGTAAATCTTGTACATGGCGGAAAGAAACTGAAAATGAAAGCAGCAGAATAGGGCGAATGACGGAATTTGTAAGCCCTTTTCACGCACTCTGCATAAAAATCACGACATTAGCTGTTTTGTAAGCGTTTTTCATGATATTATGATTTAGCAATTAAATTTCACAGCATGTAAGCGATTTTCATGGCGAAGCAGCAAAATCATCAATTTTCGGGCCCAGTAAGCGTTTTTCAGGAACTTCGATTGCCGGAACAAGCCCAACCGGTTGGCTATGCTGCGCTGATCGATGCATATGATCTGGCCGTGCCGCTGCCGCTTATTCTTTGCGCCATTGGCCGAAAACATCAGATTATCGAAGCCCAAAATTGGCGACTTTATACGCCGCGACACGCTCCAGCTGCCACCCTTGAAGGGCATCTCACCTTTGCCCTCAAATATGAGGGGGTGGATTTGTGTGTGCTCAAAAAACTGTTTGAGACAATCGACGGGGCGGAGCTTGCGGGACTAATCCAGCAAAAACCCAATAGCGCCTATTTGCGCCGTATCTGGTTTTTATATGAATGGCTATTGGGCACACAGCTCGAGCTGCCAAACGCAAAAACCGGCACCTATGCCCATGTGGTGGACCCAAAATTACAATGGGCGGTAAAGGGCAGCACCTCCACCCGACATCGGGTGCATAATAATCTGCCCGGCACGCCAGACTTTTGCCCGATGGTGCGGCGCACATCGCGGTTAGAGCAGTTTGTTGCGCGACAATTTGATCAGGAAGCACGGGCGATCGTGGGCAGGATTTCGCAATCCATTCTCTCGCGCACAGCGGCCTTCTTGTTGTTGAAAGACTCCAAATCCAGCTACGCCATTGAGGGCGAAGCGCCGCCCCATGATCGTATTCAACGTTGGGGCAAAGCCATTGGCGAGGCAGGACGTCACCCGTTGGATGAAGAAGAATTTTTGCGGCTGCAACGTTTGGTGATCGGCAAAGACACGCGCTTTATCCAGTTGGGATGGCGGCATGAGGGGGGCTTTGTGGGAGAGCACGAGCTCGATACGCGCCTGCCTTTGCCCGAACATATCAGCGCCAAGCCAGAAGATCTGCCAACGTTGATTGCCGGCCTCATACAGTTCGATCAAGGAGTTTCTGACGAACTTGATCCGGTGATTGCCGCGGCAATGCTCGCCTTTGGCTTTGTCTATATTCATCCATTTGAGGACGGAAATGGACGGCTGCACCGTTACCTTATCCATCATATTTTGAGCGCGCGTGGGTTCAACCCGCCAGGTATGGTGTTCCCCATCTCAGCGGCAATTTTGGATCGGATTGAAGATTATCGTCGGGTTTTGGAAAGTCATTCGGCGCGCATATTACCGCTGATCGAGTGGCGCACCACGCCGAGCATGAATGTGGACGTGACCAATGACACAGCCGATTTCTATCGATATTTCGACGCGACACCTCATGCGGAGTTTCTGTTTGAGTGCGTTGAACGCACAATTGAGCAAGACCTGCCGCAAGAGGCTGAATTTTTGACGAGATATGATCAGTTCAAATCCCGCATCGAAGCCCATACCGAAATGCCAGCCTCAATGATTGATTTGCTGTTCAATTTCCTCCGCCAGAACCAAGGCAAATTTTCCAACCGCGCCCGGCAAAAAGAATTCGCGGCTTTAACCGATGACGAGGTGGTTGCGTTTGAGGAAATTTATGCAGAGATTTTTGAGGGCTAGCCCTTTTTAGACTGTAGCCAGATCACATCGCCAATGGCATCATTGGGCTGATAATCTGTCTGTGCGTCTTGCAAAATGTCGCGAATTTTTGGCAGATCATAGGCAGCACACGCATCAAACAATGCTTTGAGCAGAAGATTTAAATCTTCAAGTGGTAAAAAACGCTCCTGCGCACACATGATCCGTTCATGGCTAGTAGGTGTCGGATTTTCGCCAATCAAAAGCTCTTCATAAAGCTTCTCGCCAATGCGAAGACCGGTGAACGTAATTTCAATTTCACCCTGTTTGTGTGTGTACTGCACATCTTCTGCGATAATGGGTTTTAGACCCTGCAAGCGGATCATACGTTGCGCCAGATCGACGATCTTAACCGGCTCTCCCATATCCAACACAAAAACCTCGCCACCTTTGGCCATCGCGCCAGCTTGGATCACCAATTGGGCGGCTTCTGGAATGGTCATAAAATATCGGTTGATCTCAGGGTGCGTAACCGTAACCGGACCACCTTTGTCAATTTGCCGTTGAAAACGTGGAATAACCGAGCCAGAAGACCCCAAAACATTGCCAAAACGAACCATTGAAAAACGCGTTTTGTTGGACTGGTTGGCGTGAGCCTGACAAATAAGCTCAGCGATCCGTTTAGTGGCGCCCATAATATTGGTGGGGCGCACAGCTTTATCTGTCGATATCAAAATAAAGGACGACACCTGCGCGGCGATCGCCGCCTTCACAATCGTTTCGGTGCCGAAAATATTGTTGCGAATACCTTCAACGACATTTTGCTCGACCAAAGGCACATGTTTATACGCGGCGGCGTGATAGATCGTATCGACCTTAAAGCGCTTCAAAATAGTTTCGATACGATTGTGATTTTGCACCGAGCCGAGCACAGGCGCAATTTCGATCTGTTCGGCTTTCTTGTATGCTTCTAATTCATCTTGAATGCGATAAAGTGCATATTCAGACACTTCTAAAAGCACCAGCCGCGTGGGTTGCTGCGCTAAGATTTGACGGCAAAGCTCGCTGCCGATAGAGCCGCCAGCACCAGAAACCAGCACAGTCTTTCCGGTAATATTGGCCGAGAGCAATTGTTGGTTGGGAGGGATCGGGTCTCGCCCCAACAGATCTTCAGGTTTAACCGTCTGCAAATCGCCAATATCGGCTTTGCCTGACACGAGATCGCGCATGCCCGGAATGGTGCGCACTTGCACTTGAAAGGGCTCTAGCCGAGAAATGATGGCTTTCCGAGCGCTTACCGGAGCGCTTGGAAGCGCCAAAAGAATGGCTTTTACACCATATTTTTGGATCAGATCACCAATTTGGTTTGGACCGGAAACAGGTATGCCGCCCACTTCAATGCCATGCAACTCTTTGGCATCATCAATAAAGGCGACAGGTTGATATTCCGCCCCCTGCTTTAAAGCGTTCAGCAATTGTCGCCCGGATTCACCAGCACCATAAATCAGCACATTGTCATTTAGTTTGGCACGTTGCTGAAAATAGAGCGCCCGCAATAAAAAGCGTACACCGCCAATCAGAATGAAGGCGATAAAGGCATAGATGGCGGGCACGGAACGGGGCACTTGCAAGCCAAGCAGTTGGCTCAAAACCAACATCATTGCAGCCGAAACCAAAATGCCCGTGCCGATCGTGAGCAGCGCTTGACCACCAATGTAGCGGATAACCGCTCGGTAAAATCCGATGCGTGCAAACAGCAAAATGCTCAACGGGATTACAAGCAGCAGCACAGTCCAGCGGGCAGGGTAGGCAGCAAACCAAATTCCATCAAGCCGCAGCATCATGGCCAGCAGATAGCTGAACGTGATGAGGACAATATCAACCGCCACTTGGATGGTGCGTTTTGTCCAGCGATTTAGACCAAACAGAAAGGTCAGGAATTTATTTATCATTATTATTATGCCGCCTGATTTCGGTTCAGAATAATCACTAAGAACTGATTTGCCCACCTCATAAAGCATCGAAATGCGATTGCAAGTCGATAGATAACATTTTACTGAAATAACAACGAAAGTATTAGGTTATTGTGGGAATCCGCCAGGATGGCAGCAGGTTATGGCGGCCCAATCACGCCCTTGTTCAAGCGATTGTTGTAAGTTTTTTCCCTTATGCAGGGCGGCGATGACGCCGGCGGCAAAACTATCACCTGCGCCGGTTGTGTCTATTATTTCAACCGGATTTATGCCCGCTTCAGCCCAATTATTGCCGTCGTAGCCAACGCTGCCTTCCATGCCGCAAGTGACCACTGCGCGCTGGGCGCCAAGATCAATAAGTTCGTGCACCCGCGTTCTGGCATCAGCTTTGCTGTCACCCGCTGAATCAAATGCAAGAGAAAGACCGGTCGGGTCTTTATCTTCAGGGGCGGCATTTACGCCTAAATCTTGCGAAACAAAAACATTGTGTTGGCGGAGAAATTGCTTTGTTGCGCCGCCATCCTTTAGCCAGCCAATGTGCACATGACGCATTCTTCTTAAAATATCTAGTTCGGCAGAGTTTGGACGGTATTCGCCGCTGGCGCCAAAATCTTCAAAATCAATAATTCGATCACCATCGGGGGTAAAAGAAAGGTTGGTATAAGCGGTTGGGGCATCAAGACGTTGAATATGGACGTTGGACACGTGATTTTCATTTAACGTCTTGAGGGTTAAATCACCATCCTTATCTCGGCCAACTGCGCCGAAATAGGCTGATTCTTCCTTGTGACGAGCGAGTTGCACGGCCACATTCAGCGCATTACCGCCCACCAAGGCCTGGTGTAGAGGTGCGCCAAATCTGTCGATACAATTATCGCCCACACAAGCAAATTCAAACGATGGCATTTAGATCGCCCCAACCTTAAAGATATCGCCAGAAGGCAATATCAATTAACTCAATATGCCACACGCTTATAATAACGACGCGTGGTCAATGGATGATTTCGCAAGCTCTCAAGGTGCGCACTCATGCGTTCCATCATTGTCGCCAGCACAATCGGCGAGGCAATGGCGCGTGCTGCAGGAGAAAGGGTGCCCATCTCATATTTCGCTGTATCGAAAATGATCAGCTCATTTGTATATTGGCGGGCAAACTTTTCTACGCGTTCCACTAATGGTCGGTAAGCGTCCTCACCTTTGTAAAGAACAACGCTCACATCCTTCTCCAGCAATTCTAGTGTGCCGTGGAAGAAGTGGGAAGCATGGACGGGGCGGGTTCGTATCCATTGCATTTCTTCCAAGATGCACATGCCGTAATAATGTGCTTCAGGCCAGGTGTTCCCCGCACCAGAAATGATGTGATAGTCCATATTTTGAATGTGTGTGGCGATTTGTTCAGCTTCTGCTTCAAACTGCTCTTTGACGGATAAGAGGAGTTTGGGCAGTTGATCAAGCTCTTTGTAAAGTCCATCTGCATCATCCAACTCTCCGCGCGCAGCCATGATCGCGTGAGCGATGGCATATGACTGGATATAAAAACTCTCGCAGGATGTGTCGTCTTCAGCAAAGTTGACGAAGGCTTTGTCTGCTTTTTGCGCCAAAGGTGTGTTTGCATGACCGGTCAACACAATCACATGGGCACCTGCGGCTTGCGTTGTTTCTAACAGCTCGATGCTTTCTTTGGTGGTGCCTGACAGTGAGGGAATGACCACGATGGAATTGGCACCTAAATGGATTGAACTCTCAACATTTAATTCTGCCGTGAATTCAGTGAATACGGGAAATGTTGACCGCTTGCGCAACAGATCTGCCGCAGGCTCCATCAAAATTGCCGCGCCACCGGTGCCTAACAAGAATATGTTTTGCGCGCCGTTGCCCAGCAAATCTGTGATATGTGGCCGCAATGCCTGTGCTTGGGTAACTGCACCCTCTTGGATCTGCAAAAAACGACCCGCATCAAAATTAAACATAGCTCCCCCTTATGGGCTAAAATCCAAACAACTTGTTTAAGTTGTATGACAACATGCACGGTAAATTATTTTTGTCAAGCGCGATGCATTTCTTTAAGATGATGCGAGCTTCCCCTGGCGGCAACTCATTTTTACCTATTAAATACAACGTATTATGAGCAATTCTCCCTGCTTGCGCGCGCTTTAGATCGTCAGCTCTTGCGGCAAAAAATAATTTTTATATCATATATTGACAGGTGAATAAGTGCGTGCAACGATTAGTTGTCATACAACATTTGCGAGGTGGGTCGGCACGCTTTGCGGATGGTCTATAAAAGGGAGTAGAACATTGAATAGAATTTTAAAATTTGCAGTGGCAGGCGCTTTGGTGCTTTCAACTGCTCAGGCAATGGCCGGCGAAACGCTCGACCGGGTAATGGAACGCAGCGAAATGGTTGTCGCTACAAACTCGGGGTGGCCTCCGCAAAGTTTTCTCAACGATAATAATGAGATGGTTGGCTTTGACATTGACGTAGCAACTGAAATTGCTAATCGCCTAGGCGTGGATGTGCGTTTTGAAACGCCAGATTGGGCGACAATGACTGGTGGACGCTGGCAGGGTCGTTATGATTTGGGTGTAGGGTCGGTTACGCCAACCAATGCCCGAGCGCAGGTTATCGATTTTCCGGGGACTTATTATTACAGCCCTTATGTTTGGGTTGTTCACAAAGACTCAGACATTCAAAGTGTTAGCGATCTGAACGGTAAAGTTATCGGCGTGGAAACAGCGACGACGTCTGAAGATTACATTCGTCGCCAACTGGACATCGCTGCGCCGGATCAACCACCAATCGAATATAATGTAGAGCCAGGTGAAATCCGCACATATGCAGATTCGATGTTGCCATTTGATGATTTGCGCCTTGGCGCTGGCGTTCGCGTGGATGCAGTTATCGCGCCGGAGCAAACGGCAGAACAGGCCATTGAAAATGGATACCCACTTCGCATTGTTGAGGGTGACTATGCCTTCCGCGAGCCTTTGGTTGTGATCACCGAAAAAGGTGATGAAGAATGGAACAACAAGATCACCGAGATTCTCTTCGCTATGCGAGAAGAAGGCGTGATCGCTGAGTTCAGCACCAAATGGTACGGCAAAAACTACGCCGCTGAATAAGATCTGATGTGCCGGCCATCGGTCGGCACATTTGCCCACCCCATTTCTTTCGGAATACCCTTATGAGTTATATTGACAGCTATTATGCCAGAACCGTGGCGGATCAGCGAAAGCGTTCCGCGCTTGAGGAAACACACACCGCCGAAATTTGTATAATTGGTGCTGGTTATGCGGGCCTTACTACCGCGCTCGAATTAGCTAAGGGTGGTAAATCCGTCGTGTTGCTGGAAGCCGAGCAAATTGGCTGGGGCGCGTCGGGGCGCAATGGTGGGTTTGTTAGTCCAGGATACGCAGTTGGCGAAGCGCAGATCGCCAAAAAACTTGGTAAGCAAGACGCACAAAGGCTTCACAAAATGTCCATTGAGGGCATGGAGCTGGTGCGAAACAATATAGAGCAATATGAGATTACATCTGCGAAGCCGGTGAGCGGTATCACTGGTGTCACCCGTTATGACAGCGGCGATGATCTAAAAATCGCCGCCGCTGAAAGCTTGAGGGATTATAATTACCCACTTGAATTTTTAGATCGTGATGATGTTCAGGCGCGCCTAATGTCATCCTGCTATCACCAAGGTTTAAGGGATCAAAATGCCTTTCATATCCATCCGCTAAATTATGCGCGAGGGCTTGCAAATGCGGTTGAAGCGCATGAGGGCGTGATCTTTGAAAATAGTGCAGCGCTGCGGGTTGAGAAGTTGGCCACACAAATGGTGGTTCACACAGCTAACGGCAAAATAAAAGCTGAAAAAGTTGTGGTCACAACTGGTGGGTATACGGGCAGCTTGTTGCCGAAATTAAAGCGCGCTTTTCTGCCAATCGCAACATATGTTTTAATTACAGAAGAAGCGCCTGACCTCTTGGCACAAGTGATCAAAACCACTGACGCCATTGGTGATGATCGACGCGCAGCGGATTATTATCGCTTGGTGGACGATGGCAAACGTCTGATGTGGGGCGGCCGCATCACCACAATTCCGGCGAAACCAGCAGATGTTGCGACTATTTTACGTAAAGAAATGGTTGGCACTTATCCAGAGCTAGCCAGCCTGAAGGTTGAGCTGGCTTGGTCTGGTTTGATGGCGTATGCCCGACATCAAATGCCACAAATTGGCAAATTGAGTGAACAGATTTGGTACTGCACGGCCTTTGGGGGGCACGGGCTGAACACCACTGCCATTGGCGGCAAGGTGGCGGCAGAAGCGCTGTTGGATCAAACAGATCGATATGAATTATTTGCACCATTCGGATTGGCCTGGACCGGAGGCCCAGTAGGCAAGGCCGTAGCACAAATGACCTATTGGGGACTGCAAGCCATGGATTGGTGGAAAGAGCGTGGCTAATCGCCACAAAGCATCGGGGGGAATATGTTCAGAGAGCTATTGATTAAATATCCAGAAGCCACCAAACGCGTAGGGCTTAGCATTTTGTTTGTTGCGCTAACAGTCGCGTTCTATTTTCTGGGTTTGCGTGAAAACACGTTTCTCGCCATCTTCCCATTTTTAAACAATACCGCTGAGCAAAGTCCTGTCGTTGTAGGATTGGCCAGTGCCACCTTAGCTGCCGTGTTGTTTTTCTTAAATTGGAAGCTCATCGGCAAATTTAGCCGCATGCAGCAAATGCTGGTGGTTTGGGCTGAGTTATTGGTTCTTTTGCTGGTGTTCTTCTATTCGTTTGATCTCAGCTTTGAGTTCATCATGCGCAAGATCGGGTTTTTGGTGACGCGCGGGGTGATGACAACCCTTTATATTTCAGCAATTTCCATCGCGATTGCTACGGCAATTGCACTTGTGGGGGCGATTGCGAAATTGTCAAAGAATGGGGCAATTTATGGCCTTGCAACTTTCTACACGTCTTTGTTTCGCGGTTTACCCTTATTGATGCAGGTCTATTTGATCTATCTTGGCTTGCCGCAGCTCGGCTTTATCATTGATGCAATTCCGGCGGGTATTTTGGCATTGTCGCTTTGTTATGGGGCTTACATGACGGAGATTTTCCGAGCGGGGATTCAATCCATCCCCAAGGGGCAATCCGAAGGCGCGCAAGCGCTTGGCCTAAATCACCTTCAAACGATGTGGTTAGTGATTTTGCCACAAGCCATGCGCGTGATCGTGCCACCGACCGGTAGCCAATTTATTGCCATGTTGAAAGACTCTTCCTTGGTCTCAGTAGTAGGGGTTTGGGAATTGACCTACTTGTCGCGCACATTGGGACAAACTGAATTCAGACATATTGAAATGCTGATCACCGCATCCCTGATCTATTGGTTGTTGTCGATTGGGCTGGAGTCAATTCAAGCTCGGATCGAGAAGCGGTTTGAACGGTCATATCGTCGATAAAACCATCCCTTCACTGCGCGTTTAAGGCAAATCAAATGAAGTTAAATCAATCGGTTGCGTCCACACAATTGGTGTGGGCGCCGGTAGCTTTTGCCGTTCTGTCACTTTGTGATGCGATGGTAAAATATCTGACCGAAGATTATTCAATCGCGCAGACATCGATTATGGTCAGCGCTGTTGGGCTGGGTTTTGCGGTGGTCCATGCCATGATGCAAAAACGGCCTGAAGCCCTCTGGCCCAAACACGCAAAGATCGCAATCTATCGTGCCCTATTGTTAGGCGTTGATACGATATTGATCTATGTCGCCTTTGCGCTACTACCCTTGGCGGAGGCTTATGTCCTCGCATTTCTGACCCCCATTTTGGTCGCCCTTTTTTCTGCAATCTTGTTCAAGGAACTTTTGACGTGGAAACAGGCATTCGCCGTGATGCTGGGTTTTGTTGGCGTGATCATCGTGCTGCGGCCCGGCGTTTCAACAATTGGCTGGGGGCATATCGCAGCGCTGGGATCCGCATTTGTTTTTGCCGCATCCATGTTGCTGATGCGGAAGTTGAAGGCAGAAGAGAATGACTTGGCTTTGGTGAGTACGTTGATGATTGGGTTGATCATTTGCGCAGTATTGCTGTTGCCATTTTCGACTGTCCGCTCAGTGACTACAGACGCTTTTTTACCATTGCTTTTGGCGGGTTTCTGCTTTTATTGCGGGCACAGCATGTTGGTGCGTGCGCTACGCTCAAGGGCGGCAAATCTGGTTGCGCCTTTCCAATATAGCCAGATTATTTGGGGCGTTGTTTATGGCGCTTTGCTGTTTGCAGCACCAATTGAACCTATTGTTTTACTTGGCGCTGCGATGATCATTTTCGCAGGTATATTGACCTGGCAACGCTATTAAGAACGCACAAAACTAAACTCGAATGCGTCGCCCCGGTGATAATCTTCCGCATAAACAATAGGCTCGCCGGCGGCCGTATAAACCGTTTCAACAATGCGGAACGCAGGCCCGAACTCTTCCAAATTATTTGCAGCGATCACATCGTCTGGCAACAGAACAGCGGCGGCTGTTGCACTCGACATGGTGGCCTTGTGGCCATAAGTTTCCAATAAATCCATCAGCGAGCCAGACCATTCCACATCATATATCTTATCGGTGATGAGATGACGCGGTACATAATCAACGCAATACATCAACACGTCATCGCGGTGCATGCGAATACGTTCTAACCGCAAAACTCGATCGTCAGCGGAAATTTTTAAGGCAGCGGCAATGTGTTCAGGCGCATGTTGTTCTGCAATAGACAGGACCTTGTTGGTTGGGTCGTATCCATTGCCGCGGGTGAGCGCTGTTACACTTTCAAAAAGCGTGATCGGTCGTTCAACTTTCAGTTCGGCTATGCCACCAACAAAGCGCCCTTTACCGTGATGCACATAAATTGTGCCGTTTTGCTCCAGCAGTTTTAAGGCTTCACGCAAGGCCGTGCGCGATACGCCATACTTCGCTGTGAGCGCAGCTTCGGTTGGCAATTTGTCGCCGGCTTTAAAATTGCCATTGGCGATAAACTCAGCCAGCTTGTCGCGCAGCTCAATGGCCATAGTTTTATTGCTTTTTGCTGACTTCGCCATCAGATATTCCTTCGCCGAAAACTCATCATACAACTATCTGGTTTTTTGTGTATCAGCAAGGTGCGCGTAGAAGATTGACCAGAGATTTCAGCATTAAAACGATGACCCTTTGTTTGACTTCCAACCAAAAGCTGCGGCACAAAGATTGGAGTGAAATTGGCGAAGTGCGTATTGGCGAAACTATGAAGAAGCAACCGACATTGAAGATGATTGCGGAGCGCACGGGTTATGCGGTGACCACGGTGTCTAAGGCGTTGCATGATGCGCCGAATATTGGGGCGAAGACGAAAAAATATATTCAGGACGTGGCGAATGAGGTGGGGTATCAGCCTGATCGAGCCGGGCTTTCCTTGCGCACGGGCAATACGCACAAAATTATTTTGCTGATGCAGCTTTCTGACGATATTTCTGACTTTTCGCGTCGGTTGATCTTGGGCATGGCACGCACTTTGGAAGCGACGCCTTATGAATTGGTGTTTCACCCCGTATTGCCGGGGCATGATGAGTTGAGCCAGGTGCAATCAATTGTCCGCAATCGTGCGGCGGACGGGTTGGTGCTGGCGCAGACTGCGCCGGATGATGCGCGGGTGGCTTTTGCGCAATCATATGATTTTCCCTTGGTGACCCATGGGCGGACCCGATTGGCAGTGCCGCATGCCTTTTACGATTTTGACAATGAGGCATTTGCGTTTGAGGCGGGCAAGCGGCTTGCCGCGCTGGGGTGTAAGTCAGTTGGATTGCTGACGCCGGAATGTGAATTTACCTTTTTCGCGCACCTGCGATCAGGCTTGAGCTGCGCGGCTGAACTGAACAAGTTTGCTATTGAAGAGAAGTGGAATGTCTCGATCCCCGGCGATAACTACCTACTGTGGTTGCGGGATGAAAGTTTCAACGCTGTGCAATCTGGCACCATGCCGGATGGGGTGATCTGTTCAAACGAGCTGGCGGTTTTGGCGGTGATGGACGGGGTGAATGCGGCAGGCGGTAAGTTGGGAGAAGATGTGAAAATCATCTCCCGGAAAACCTCGCGCTTGCTGGACTATTTGCATCCCGAGATTGAATGGGTCGAGGAAGACCTGATTGTGGCGGGCGAACATTTGGCGCAATTGTTGCTCAAACGCGTTCAGGGTGCTGACCCCAAGCAATTGCAAATTGTTGGTTCGCCCGCCATTAGCTGGTGAAATTTAGACTAAAGCTGCAGCTAAGGTCAGAATTTCAAACGGTTTCAATTCCAGTTCAATTTCACCAGTTTGGCTGCGTACGCACTGCGTTGATTTTTGCTCCAGCAGATTGGTGATGTGCACCTCGCCCAAACGGTCGTCTAGCTTTGCGGTGAGGCGCGTGCGTTTGCCGCTTTCCTCACACAAACGGAAGACAATATGCTGCCCATCTTCGCTGACTTTGGCCGCATGAAGCACCACATTGTCTTGCTCAAATTGGATGAGCGCTGATGGGCTAGTTTGAGGCGTTGTTGCAAAGTTCCCGCCAGATAGTTGTAGCGGCACGGCAAAGTCCAAGGCGCGTTGATTGATGGTCTCAAGCCTGTCCAAGCCTTCACTTACGGTGAGGGCATAGCGGCACATATGGTGTTCCTGATCCGCTGTGGGGTGCGGATAAATGCCGGACTTGATCAGCGTGAGGCCAAAGTGTGTGTCTTTGGCGCTATAGCCATATTTGCAATCGTTGAGCACGCCAATGGCGAAGTCTGCTTCATCAAAAGCGACCCAGCGGTGCATGCTGGCTTCAAACCGGGCCCGATCCCAACTGGTGTTGCGATGGGTGGGGCGGGTGACGTGGCCAAACTGAATTTGCGATTTGATCTGATCGCTCAGCACATCAAAATCAAACTCTGCTTTTAGCAGTGATTGGCTTTCCTTCCAGTCGGCAAAGAAATCAAATTCGAGCTGACGGGCGTCCGCTTGTAATGAAATGATCTGCACAAGGCGAGATTGATTATAGGTCCGCTCTAGGCGGATGGCGGCGCGGTGGGGGCCGGTTTCAATCACTTCAATTTCGCTAGGCCCTTCCACCAGCCAGGATTTTTCTTCATGGAACCAATCAATATCCCATGCGTCCCAATTGAGCGGCTTATCCTCATAGACTCGCAGTTGGTTGCCCAACTTGCCATCGCGTAGCAATTGACGCTGGCTTTGCTTATCGAAGATGCTGGTGATGTCACCTTGCGGATTTAGATCGACACGGACGAACGCGTTTTCCAAATGGGTTTCGCTGACTGAAAGTTCTGTAATGTCGTCTGCGGCGTGCTGTGCTTCAGCAGGCTTTAGTGATTGAAATGGCGCGAGTTTTGCTACCGGAGCTGCATCAAATGCTGTGCCGTCGGCGCGATGAATTTTTTGGGTTGCACAGGGGCCTGCGCCAAAATCAATTGCCGCAACATCACCTTCAAGCTGCGCCAAGCGATTGCGACGGGTGACGCCTACACTGTTGAGCAGATGGACGCCTTCTCCAAATACCAATGCACCTAGGCGCGTGCGCAATTTTTCGCCGCGCGCAAACAGTTCGGCATAATCGCGGTCACTGTCATCATAGACCTCTGGAATGGATGTGCCGGGCAAAATGTCATGGAACTGATTGAGCATCAAAATCTTCCATAGCGCATCAATTTCAGCCAACGCGTCGTCAATGGCCTCGCCATTCAGCTTTGCCAAAACACTCAGCAATTCCAATTCACGCAGCAAATGCTCTCCATTGGCGTTGTTGCGTTTGTTTTTGGCGAGAGAGGTGAGGGTGCCGCGGTGATATTCGAGGTAAAGCTCGCCCACCCAACGGGGGAAATCTGTCTCGCTTTCGGAAATGGTTTGCCGCAGCCGATCAAAATAGGGGCGAATGCCTTCGAGCTTGAGCTTCGGCAGACCGGGCACGCCTTTTTCCATGCGCTTTGCGTTTTCCAGCATCACTTTGCAGGGGCCGCCGCCGCCATCGCCATGGCCAAAAGGCACAAGAACATTCTGGTTTAGCGCTTTTGGCTCATAGCGGTTCCATGCGCCTACGGTGGAGCTGACATCGAGATGCGGGCCATAATCTGTTCGATGGTCGCCGCGATGGCCTTTGTCGTCGGTTTGCGCGGTGATCAGATAGGCAGTGACATTGGTGCCGTCGATGCCCTGCCACTCAAACGTGTCATAGGGCATGCGGTTGGTGTCGTTCCACGAGCATTTTGAGGTAACAAAAATATTAAGACCAGTTTGCGCCATCAATTGGGGAATGGCGGCGGTGTAGCCAAAGGTGTCCGGCAGCCAGAGCACACGCGGGGTGATGCCAAACTCGTCCTGCTGGAATTTTACACCACGCAAAATCTGCCGCACCAAAGATTCACCGGAGATGATGTTCACATCCGGCTCAAGCCACATGGCGCCTTCAATTTCAAACTGCCCGGATTTGACGTGTTTTTTGATCCGTTCAAAAAGCTCGGGCGCATCCTCTTTCAACCACTCAAAAAGAATGCACTGATTATACATGAACACAAAGTCCGGATATTCATCCATCAGCTTGCAGGCGGTGGACATGGACCGAACCATTTTTTCCCGCGTTTGCGAGATCGGCCAAAGCCAAGCCACATCAATATGTGTATGGCCCACGGCCGAAATGGTCGGGGCGTGCGGGTCTGCGCCAAACAAGTCTTTGGCGATAGTGAGTGCCTTGCGAGCCGAGGCGGAAAATGCCTCGTCGCGCGCACGTAAATCAAGGCAGGCAAATGCGCGATCAATAATGATGAACAGATGGTGGCGACGTGCGTCATTCTCGTCTAACCGGCGGGCGGCTTCAAAGGAAATGGCGAGATCATAATAAAGGTCGGCCGCATCATCATGTTGTTCGCACCACACCAGCCCAATGCCAAGTTGCCGTTCAATCTCAGCGGTATAGGCATTGATGTGAATGGTGGCGGTGCCTGTGGCTTGTTGGGCCTTGGGCAGATAGAGTTCGCGGTGGAACCCATCAAAAGCCTGACAGAATTCACCGTCTAAATAGACCTGGCATTGCGGGTCTGTACGGCCCAGCAAAATCTCATTTTTGGCGACCAGTTTCAGATAGGGCGTAATACCAGCATCTGTTTGCGGCACGCTCAGTTGCCCGGCAAACCAATGATGACCTGCGGGTGTGCCCCAAGCAAAATCGCCTTCCACTTGTGGCCAGCTTTGCCACTCCATGCCAAGCACATCGCTTGCACCAGCTTCGCCTTGCCATTCATGCAGCGGCACATGGGCTACGGCTTCTCGCCAAGCCATTTGCTTGAGCAAGTTGAGATAATGATTGAGTTTTTGTTCTTGTTTTTGATTATGCATAGATCTTGGCTTGCTCAGTATAAGATGAATTAGGTGCGAGATATGCGGCACCGCGCGCAGCTTGCAACGCACTATCGCTCACAATCTCAAATTTCGTTTTAATTTCTTTAGAAAAGCAGAGGGGTTCGACTTGCGCGAAGATCTCTTGCCAGAGAGCTGTTTGCGCGGCCATGCCGCCGCCAATCACGATGCGATGAGGATCAAGCAGTTGGATGATGGTGGCGAGATAATGCGCGAAGCTGCGTTTGAACTGGTCAAGGCTGGCAAGCGCCGCATTGTCCTGCTGGTTGGCATCGGCCAAAATTTCGATTGCTGACCTTTGGCGCTGGCTTTGCCGCGCGTGAAATTGCGAAAGGCCGGTGCCAGACAAGAGCTGTTCCGTGCATCCGCGTTGACCGCAATAGCAAGTTGGCCAGTCTGACGTGGCTTCCGGCAAAAGGCTTAGGGGCACATGGCCCGCTTCTGCTGCTAAACCGCCGGCGCCCTTGATCAGTTGACCATCCTTAACAAAACCGCCGCCCAGTCCGGTACCGACCGTGAGCGCATAAACCATCTCGGATGGCGCGCGATGTTCATTATGGGCGCAAGAAAGGGCAAAGCAGTTCGCGTCATTTTCGATGATAATTTCTTGCCCCAGCGCCGCAGAAAAATGGGACGAAAGATCGTGACCATTCAGCGACAAAATATTGGCATTGCGCCAAATATTTGTGTCGGGATGGGCGCTGCCGGGGGCACAAATGCCGATAAATTCAATCTGGCCGAAATAGGCACGGAAATGCGTGACGCCATCGACCAAAATATTGGTGATGTCTGCAATTTGTTTCGGCGTGTTGACCCGCCGTTCGGCCACCAGCTCGCCATCGCGCAGCAGCACAAATTGGATTTTTGTGCCGCCAATATCGATGCCGAGCCGGGGAGGAGAGGCGTCCTTATCGGCCATAGATATCCTCATAGCGCACAATATCGTCTTCGCCTAAATAGCTGCCATACTGCACTTCAATTATATCTACGGGCGCATCGGAAAAATTCTCAATGCGGTGGATGGCGCCTTTGGGAATATCGATGGATTGACCCGCTTCAAGGTCAAATTTCTCCTCGCCCAATGTCACTGTGGCCGTGCCGCGGGCGACCACCCAATGTTCAGCGCGGTGTTTATGGCTTTGAAGCGACAATTGACCTTCAGGCTTCACCTGAATGATTTTGCTTTTAAAGCCTTCGCCTTCGGTCAATACGGTAAAGCTGCCCCAGGGACGTTCTTCAAATTGTGGGTGGGTTGAGTTATCCATTTTTATGCTCCGAAATGGCTTGGCCGTTTTGATCAAAAAGGTGCAAATCTTCTGGCTGGAATTGGCAGCCAATCTTTTCGCCGATCGCAGTGCGATCAATGCCGGGCACGCGCACCACAAATGGTTTGGTGGCGCCGTGATTGATGTAGAAAATCGTGTCCGACCCCAGACGCTCGACCACATCGATGGTGCCCACCAGATGGGCAGTGTCATCAGGCGCGGTCACTTTGATATGTTCGGGGCGAATGCCATAGGTCTGCGCCGACGGGTTCGTGAGCGAGCTTGGCAGATTGAGCGCGGCATCATCATGGGCCACAAAGTTCATTTTGGGCGACCCCAGAAAGCCAGCAACAAACAGGTTTGCCGGATTGCTGTAGAGATCAAGTGGCGTGCCGACTTGTTCAACTTGGCCTGCATTCATCACCACAATACGATCGGCCAAAGTCATGGCTTCTACCTGATCGTGGGTCACATAGACCATGGTGGTGCCAAGGCGTTGGTGCAGTTTAGCAATCTCGATCCGCATTTCGATGCGCAAGGCGGCATCAAGGTTGGACAAAGGCTCGTCAAACAGAAAGATTTGCGGGTCACGCACAATTGCCCGCCCCATGGCAACGCGCTGACGTTGGCCGCCGGACAAGGCTTTTGGGAAACGATCCAGCAATTTATCCAGCCCCAAAATGCCTGCGGCGTGGGACGTACGGTCTTTCTTTTCCGCAGCGGCGCGTTTACGCAATTCAAGGCTGAAGCCCAGATTGCGCTCAACATTCATGTGCGGATAAAGCGCGTAAGATTGGAACACCATAGCGATGTCGCGCTCACGCGGCTCAAGATCATTGACGCGGGTGTCGCCAAAAATCATGTCGCCAGAGCTAACAGGTTCCAGCCCTGCAATCATCCGCAGCAACGTGGACTTGCCGCAACCAGAGGGTCCAACCAGAACAACAAATTCGCCTTTGTCGAACTGAAGTGAAATGTCTTTGAGCACATGCACCGGCCCAAAGCGTTTATTGATGCTGTTTAGCGTAATTGCAGTCATAATCAGCCTTTCACAGCGCCTGCGGTCAAACCTTTGACCAGGAACCGCTGGATAAGAATAAAGAACAAGCAGCTTGGGATCAGGGCGAGAGTGCCGGCGGCCATCATCTGCCCCCAATCCACTGCAAATTTGGACACGAAGGTTTTCAGGCCCACGGGGAAAGTCATCTTGGCATCAGAGTTGATGAGCATCAGGGCAAAGAGCAATTCACTCCATGCGGCCGTGAAGATGAAGCCCAATGTGGCGGCCAACCCCGGCAGCGTTAGCGGAAAAATCACTTTGCGCAGGGCTTCAAACCGGGTGCAGCCATCAATCATGGCCGCTTCTTCGAGGTCTTTGGGGATCCCGTCGAAAAAGCCCTGCATCAGGAAGGTGGCAAACGGCACGTTGAACGCGGTGTAGACAATTATCAGCCCGGTCAGACTGTCCAACAGGCGCAGCCCGGCCATGATTTTGTAGATTGGTGCAATGATCATCAGGAGAGGGAACATCTGAGTGATCAGCATCAACGCGATGATGATGGTTTTGCCGCGAAAGTGGAACCGGGAGAAAGCATAACCCGCTGCCGTTGCCACCAAAGTGGTGAAGAAGGCTGTTCCCAAACTCACAATCATGGAGTTTTTGAAATAGACCAGAAAATCCGTCAAAAACAGCACGGAGACAAAATTGTCTAAGGTGAAATTAGACGGCCAGATTTGCGTGCCTTCGGTGTAAATCAGCCGGTCGGGCGTCACCGCAATTTTCACCAGCCAATAGATAGGGAAAAGCGCAAACAGCACGTAAAGAGCGATGGCGAAGTAACGCAGGACGGCGCCAATAGGGAATGCAGTTTTTTGCATGATTAAATCCCCTTCACCAAATGTTTGCGCATTTGCAAAATCAACATGGCGTAGGCCAGCAGCAACACCAGCAAGGCAATGGCAAGCGTGGAGGCATAGGCAAAATCAAGCCGACGGAATGCGGTTGTGAAAATATATGACGAGATGATGTTCGTTGAGTTGGCGGGGCCACCACCAGTCATGATGTATATCAGGTCGGCAAAGTTGGCGATCCAGATGGTGCGCAACATCACCGTGATGGCGATGGTTGGCGCCAAAAATGGCACAGTAATTTTGATGAAACTTTGCCATACGCTCGCCCCATCAATCGCAGCGGCTTCATAAAGATCGCGCGGAATAGATTGCAAAGCGGCCAACAAAGTGATGGCGAAAAACGGGATGCCGAACCAAACATTGGCAACAATTGGTCCCCACAATGCCAATTCTGGGTTGGCGAGAATATTTTGTGGTTTTTCCATAATGCCCAAAGCGGCGAGCCAATGGGGAATTGGGCCGATGATCGGGTTGAAAAGCCATGCCCAGTTGAGGCCAGACAAGAAGGCGGGCACAGCCCACGGCAGAAACACCAGCCCTTGCACCAAGCCGCGCCCGGCAAAAGGCTTGTTGAGCAAAAGCGCGAGACCTAGGCCTAAGAAAAACTGGAAGAATAGAGAACCCAAGGTCCACCAGAAGGTGTTGGTCAAGGCTTTCCAAAACAGGCGATCCGCCCATAATTTTTCGAAATTGGCAAAGCCGACCCAACCTGTTTCAAACGGGTTCAGTAGGTCAATCGCTTGGAAGGCATAGGAAACGCCGACAACAAGCGGCACCAGTATCACCAAGGCGATCAGGATAATGGCGGGCGACAAATAGAGATAAGGCTCGACCAGCCATTGAAATCTTTTAAGGGGTCTCCCCCGGCCATTGCCGGGGGAGGTAGGGAGCGCCATGGTCATTGTGTGGCTTTCCATGCTTGATATTCATTGGTGAGGAATTCGGCCCACTCATTGGCCAAGTCTTCAGCTGAACGTTGACCGAGCAGAGCTTCTTGGCTTGAAGCCGTGGCCAACTCTTTGAACACGCCGAATTTCTTCAAATAAACAGGCATGATGGTTGGGATATATTCTTCGCCATTCAACGTATCGAACCAGCCTTTATATTGCGGCGTCGCAAAGTGAGAATCCTGCTCTGCACCTTCGTGAATAGGGATCACGCCAACTTGCTTGGTCCAGGTCAGGTTCGCTTCAGGTGAAGACAGGTGCTGCACAAGCGCAACCGCTTCATTTTGATGCTCTGTGCTGTTAAACACTGACCAACCTGCAAAACCGATGGTTGGGAAGGCTTGGCCAGAAGGACCAACAGGCATTGGCGTCACAGCAAAATCTTCAGGGTCCATGCGCTCAGCAACTGAAATCAAAGCATCTGGATCTTGGTCCAAGAAGGCACATGTGCCGGAATAAAAGCCTGCAACAATTTCGTTGAAGCCCCAGTTCACACTGGCATAAGGCGCATATTCTTTTTGGTACATGTCGACGAGGAACTGAATGCCCTCAATTGAGCCAGGCTCGTTGATCCGGCTTTGGCCATCTTCGGTGAAGAACTCGTTTGAGCCATTCATGGTGGCTGCATACATGATCCATGCATTCAAACCGCCGCCGCCGCCGCGCAAGCAATAGCCATATTTGCCGTCAAGCTGAGACACTTTGGCGGACGCTTCCATGAATTCTTCCATGGTGTGCGGTGGCTTTTCTACGCCTGCTTCAGCCAACAATTTCTTGTTGTAGAACATGGCGCGGAGATAGAAACCGTAAGGTAAAGTATAGGCTTCACCCTCGGCCAAGCGTGCCATATCCAGTGTTTTTTGAGCCAGCGTATCGCCATGTTCCCAACCGGAAATTGCGTCTTCCAAGCTCAACAACATGTCATTGCCCGCATAAAGGGCAAGCCACGCGTCTGGCATTTCAACCACGTCAGGAATTTCGCCACCAGCAACCATGGTGGAAAGCTTTTCAAATGCCTCGCCCCATGGCAGTGAGATGATTTCCACATCCACATCAGGATTGTTGGCTTCATACTCTGAAACCAAGGCATTGAGGGTCTCGGTCCGCGCTGGGCTGGTGATCACCTCAACAAGTTTGAGTTTTGTTTCGGCCAATGCGGTTCCGGCAGACAAGGTGGCTGCGAGAATGGCGCTTGTGGCCACTGTACGGAATAAGTGTTTCACTATTTTCCTCCCTTTAAATTGCGCCGCGTATTCGCGGCACTTCCCATCCGGCCTGTGCCGGAAACTCAATTGGCAATATGTAACGTTGTACTAAATATATACATCGTTGTACTTATTGCTTAAAATCAAACGGCGCCCTTTCGGTGCCGCTTAAAAAGCTAGCCCAAAAGCTCCTTTGTTTGCTGTTCGGTGCTGTCGAGAATTTTTTCCATCGCAGAAACGGCCGCTGCGGCGTCACCTGCAATCACGGCTTCTGCCAATGGTTTGTGCAGCGGAATGGAGGGCAAGCCATAGCTATCGTCCATAAAGGGTTCGATATAATGCTGGTGGAATGCCCCATGCACCTGCTCGATCAATTGCGAAAACAAGGGGTTGCCCGAAGCTGCATAAATGGCGCGGTGAAAATTGGCGTCAGCTTGGCGCCAGGGCAGGCCTTTTTCAACCACCTCGAACAAAATATCGAGCGTAGATTGGATGGCCTCATGATCTTTCTCGCTGGCATGCAGTGCGGCGAGGTGCACCACTTCTTTTTCCAAAGCGCGCCGCACTTGCTGGGTCCGCAACAGACCCTCGGCCTCAAATTGAAGCACCACGGGTACATGCACCGAGTTGGGCACAATATCCATGGCCAAAATGGTGCCTGCACTGGTCCGCCGTTCAACAATGCCCAGATTTTCCCAAACCTTTAGGGCTTCGCGCACAGTGGATCGCCCCACCTGCAGCCGCGCTGCCAGTTCAGTTTCGGTTGGCAGCTTATCGCCTTCTTTCAGGCCCGCCTGTTCAATCATCACGGCTAACGCTTCCAGCACTTCCACGTCACGTGTGCGCCGCTTGATCGGCCGCAAAAATTGCGAAGCGGTGCCCGATGCGGCGCTTGCACTTGTGAACTTGGATTGCGGAGCCATGACTAGCCTTTGATCGTTTATACGTTTGTCCGACAAACAAGCATAGTCAAAAAAATCTGTCAAGCGGTAGAATTTTCATCCTGTGGGTAAGGCATTAAACTCGCCAAACAAAAGGGCAGGAAACAATTGCGCTAAGAGGCCAAGAAATTTAGGAAATTTCCCCGCGGGCAATTTGAAGGATGATGCTAACCTTCTCCAAACAAATCCTCGATCATCGGGCAGCTTGGCCCCTCATTGCATTGGCATTTTTGATGCAGCACCTGCAATTTATCTTCCAGATGTTTGAGTTCTGCGATTTTCTGTTGAATATCTTTTAGATGTGAGGCGGTCATGTCTTTGACCTGACAACAACTCATTTGGTTTTCATCCGCCATGACCAATAGGGATCGAATTTGCTCAATTGAAAAGCCAAGATTGCGCGCACGTTTGATGAAACTAAGTTGTTTTTGCTGTTCATCGCTATATTGACGGTTCCCACCGGCGGTGCGATCGGCTGCGGGCATTAGGCCAATTCGCTCGTAATAACGAATGGTTTCAATATTCACGGATGTGGCGCGAGAAACCTCGCCGATTGAATAACCTTTTCGGTCCATCACAACAGCTCAATCACTTTTTTACTTGCATCTGTAGTTACTACAGATCGTAGGCTTTGCACAATAGTATGCTGTCCGCGGCTGAGGTCGAGGGGCCATGTTGAGCAGCATAAATGCAGCGAAACTTCAATTCGCAGAGCGCATCAACCAACGGGCGAACGAACATGCGGCTTCGTGAGCAATCGAGATGGACCGATCTTCTCGCCACTATTTCTCACCCGTTGGTTGAGCATTTTTTACAAGATTTTGTGAGGTGGCATTCGACAGCCGATGAAGACCTATGGCGGAGGGCAATAGAAATCCATGACCAAATCTCAAGACAATGACGTCAAGATTGAAACCCAATCCACGCTGACTTGTCCTGAATGTGGGCAGGCGGTGACGGAAACCATGCCTACAGATGCGTGCCAATGGTTTTACGAGTGCACCAATTGCCACACATTGCTCAAACCGAAGCCTGGAGATTGCTGTGTTTATTGCTCATTTGGCACAGTGCCTTGCCCACCCATTCAGGCTGGGCAAAGCTGTTGCGGATAGTTTTAGAACCCGACAGACAGTCCAAATTTGGCGCTGAGCGCGCGGTAGTTGGGGTCGCCAATGCCATCATAGGCCACGCTAAAATCAAGCGACTGATTGGCATCGCCTGTTAGCGAGAAGCCAAGCTCTGTTTTCGCACGTAACTGCTCGCTTATGGTGCTGGCTCCATTTGCTGCGGCGGAGTCGAAGGTCCAAATGCCATCTAAAGTAATATAAGGCGTCAAGTTCCAGCCATTTTCCAAGGGCTGTGCCCAAGCAAAGGTGGTGCCGAATGTCAGGTCGCCCAGCCGTGTTTCTTGTTCTGCAATAGAAACACCAAAACTGTTCACAAATGCATCTGTGCGCTCATAGAAATAGTTCAGGCTAATATCTGGCCGCACGGTGAGTTGGTCCAATTCAACTTCACCAAACAAAGACGCGTTGAGCAAGCCGCGGGTGGCGCCGAACTGATCTTCGGAGGCTCCAGCGATTGCGATGTTGTTATAGGAACGACCAAGCTTTGCGCTGATGTCGAGATACAAGTTCTCGCTAATTTCACCCGTATAATAAGGCCCGACCATAAAGCCCAAACCATTGGTGTAGGCCGTGCTGCCGATCACATCTGCATGAGTGTAATCAATGGAAGCGCCAATGCCCAAAATGCTGTTAGGGGTAATCAGATAATCAACGCCCATATGCAAGGTGGCAAAGCTGCCCTCATCAAAATCCGTTTCAAAACGGCTGAATGTTGCCTCGGCCCAGGCATCCCATTCTTTTGCCAATCCTTCATCTTGTGAAGTCGGATAGTTCACCTCAATCGCATCATTGGCAACACTTACGCCAACAGGCAGATGGTTTGAGTTCGGCGCACGGTAACCCAAGACATTCAACCCACCGGGTTGTGGCGCGGTGCCGTTAACCCTCGCCATACGACGGCTTTGGCGGGGCTGGTTGCCCATGATCTGCCGCGCACGGCCATCGATGAAATTCTGCACTTGTTCGGCCGTTTCGCCCGCGCTGTCCGACATGGAGAGAGTACACACAATGTTTTGCCCCGACGCCAGATTAAGCGCGATTGTCTTTGTCCTTAGGTCAATCTGCACGGCTGAATTGTTACAGCTTGCACTGGTGATCACAAAGCCCGTAGACGGGACATAATTTGCTGAATAGGTGCTGGGGTGTATTTGGAATTGACCCGTGCTGCCATACCCACCTGTCACATTGATCATATGATTGAGGGCAGGTTCCGAGGAGGACAGTGAAACATTGCCATCTGCATTTGAGTTAATCTCAAATTCAAGCGTGGCTGGCGGCGTGTTTCCAACGATCACATTAAAGCTTTGTAGCACTTTATTGCCGGAGTCGTCCTCCGCCTGATGGGTAACTGTGGTCGTGCCAACAGGGAAGGCGCTGCCGGATGCAAGGCCGCTCGTACGTGTAATCGTGACGCTACCGGAATTGTCGATGGCGGTCGGAATAGGATAGGTGACGATCGCCGAACTCTCATCAAAGGGGATATCTATATTGATATCGCTCTGCGTTGATGTGAATACGGGATTTTCATTATCATTGACTGTAACTTTGAACAACTTGGTAAGCGAATTTCCAATCGAGTCTTCAGCGTATGCCTGCACTTGGGTTGTACCAATTGGAAATGCAGAACCTGAATCTAACCCTGTAGTTGGAGATGTTGTAATAGTGACCGGGACGGCGCCATCTACATTATCAGTTGCGCTTACACTGAATGTGACGACTGCCGTATCTTCGCCAGGGTCAGTTGTGGTCACAATGTCTGATATGGGCGTAACGACCGGCCACTCAGTATCAACGATGGTGACGTTAAAGTTCTTAGTGCTCACATTTCCCACTATGTCTTCCGCGCGAACGGTTACTGTGGTGGTGCCGAGTGGAAATGCGTCGCCGGACTCCAAGCCTGTTGTAGGGGACGTGCTGACGGTGGTCGCTACCGGACCGTCAACGGCATCATTGGCGCTTGGCGAGAAGGCAACAACGGCTGTGTCCAGACCGGGATCAGTAGATTGACGGATGTCTGTGGGCACAGTTATGACCGGCGCCGTAACATCTCTTGTGCCAGATAGAACGTTCGACGCGTTGTTGGAATTGCCAGCGAAGTCATATGCTCGATTGGCTGGTATGCTGACCGAAAACGATCCTTCGCCGGTCAAGTTGATATTGGCCCAATAAGTGGCTTCGCTGCCGCCAAAACCTGCGATAGATGAGGCCGTGCCGCTTAACTGAATATCGTTGGCATGGAAGTCGTTCACCGTCTCATCAAAGTCGATTTCGACGCGGATTGTCGAGGCGTCTGTCGTTAGGGACAAGGATGTCGAAAGAGTCACGTCAGGTGGATTAACATCATAATAGTAATATGATTGGATGCCGTCGATCACCGTTAGATCTACCATCGGATTTCCAGCCAAGTCGGTGACCGTGGCACTGGGGTGGACCTCCATTCTTAGCTCCGCATCAACTGTATGAGCCGCGAAAGGAACGTTGCGGGTAAATCGATATACGCTGGGGGACACTTGTGTCACTGAGCCAGTCATGGAGTTCGAAAGCGCGCCATAAACGTATGCACTCATGTCAGCCACATCCACATCATTCACAGCTTCTGTAAATGTAACTTCCCAAGTGAACACGTTATTTGTTGAATAGGGTGAAGGCGGATCATAAAGGGTGATGGATTGAACCCTAGGCGGCGTTGTGTCCTGTGCATTGGCTTGGATCGCAAAAATATTCGATGCGAATAGAACTAAAAAGATTAAAGCTATTGATTGGAGTAGGCGTTTCAAAATTTGATCCCATCGTCATACGCATCAAAATTCATTTAAGCGATCGCAACTGCTTGAATGAATTTGTTTTGTTAGATGAGGTGTTCCATGCCAATTAAATGCCAACAATCCCCATTTGGGACCCAAATTGCTCAAATCTCAAAAATTATTGGCTTCGGCATGTTAGAACCCGACAGACAATCCAAATTTGGCGCTGAGCGCGCGGTAGTTGGGGTCGCCAATGCCATCATAGGCCACGCTAAAATCAAGCGACTGATTGGCATCGCCTGTTAGCG
>NZ_SNYR01000003.1:272192-712641 GCF_004363175.1 Maritalea mobilis | reverse complement strand
CCGCACTTATCATTTGAGGATCCCTGAGGAATTCCCTGAGGTTACTTAAAGCTCCCCTTGCCGACACACTTTGAGACACCCAGCGTTTCGTTGTTTGAAGACAACAGCCAAGACTAGACGCTGGGTGTATCCCTGGGTTAATCGCTGAGATAGCTGTGCGTGTCCCCAGTGAAGACAACAAGTGTTGATGGGGATCGCTGCAGGGGAGCCTGAGATTGTTCTTTTTGCTGCTGCAATATTGGTCTTTTAAATGAGCTTTGTCTGGGGAACTCCTTATAGAGAATATACAAAGACAACTTTCCCACGAAAGAATCTGAGACCCACCTGAGACCTATCCTGCGCTTGCAACTCATGTGGTCTTGTTATTGGTCAATTGTTGGTGGCTGCAGCCACAACAACACCTAGTGCCATTCTTTGTGTCTCCCTCTTGGGTCTCTCATTGAGACATCTCAAAAGGGAATGTTGTTCATCACAACAACAATTGTCTCCAATCATTCGTCTTATTTTTCTGTCTCAAGCATAAGTGCTTATACGTATCCTTCTGGGTAGCTTCTTCTGTCTCCCCTCCGGCATCCCAGCAAGCCAAATAAATGCCCATAGAGAGTCGCTAATCGTCCCATGTGGGTATGTCTAGCTGTTGCCTTAAAGGCCTCTCAGAGAGTCCCTGAGGGGGCTTTGTGTGTCTTTTAAATGCGCTCTTGGCAGGTCCTAAAAATGTGGGATGACACAAAAGCAAAAACTGAAAAAATCTGAAGCGGTATTCGTATTAGTTAGCTTTTGTCATTTCCCCCCGGTGGGGGTGGGGTGCCCTGAGAAATCCATCCTAAACCGCGCGACAATCTCGAGGGCACCCAGCGATCTATCAAGGGGCCTTTAGGGTAGACCAAATGGTAGACCAAAAATGCCCCTTTACATCGAACTGCGTCTTGGCTAACTTATTGAAATCGTTGGATATCAGTTGTTTTGAGATGCCTGTGATGGGAAACTAACATTCTCCAGGGCACCATTTTATCTCACGACAATCTTTGTTGCCGCTGCCACCGCCGATCTGGCGGGATATGTCTGTCAAAAAAATCCACAGCTCTTAGCCGCAAGTCAGGTTCGTGTCAGTGCGCTTTGCTATGGCTCTTCTCGTATCAGTTCGTTTTGAACTTTTCGGGAGGAAAAGAATGTTCAAACATTTTAAGGCTGCGTTGGCAGCAACTGCTTTGACTTTTGGTGTAGCTGGCGCTGCGATGGCAGATGGCCACCAGAAAGTTGATGACATCCACTTTTTGATTCCTGGTGGCGCTGGTGGCGGCTGGGATGGCACGGCTCGCGGCACTGGTGAAGCTTTGACCAAGGCTGGCATTGTTGGCCAAGCCACATATGAAAATATGTCTGGCGGCGGTGGCGGTAAAGCCATTGCGCATTTGATCGAAACAAGCGATCCGGGCACTTTGATGGTCAACTCAACACCAATCGTGATCCGGTCATTGCAAGGTGTGTTCCCACAGTCCTTCCGTGACTTGACCCCAATTGCCGGCACGGTTGGTGACTTTGGCGCAATCGTTGTGCACAAAGATTCCAAATATAATGAAATGGGCGAATTGTTGGCCGATTATGCCAGCGATCCATCAGCCATTGCCATTGGCGGCGGTTCCGTTGCCGGGTCTATGGACCATTTGATTGCTGCATTGGTGATGAAAAATGCTGGCGCCAACCCAATGGATGTAAAATATATTCCATATGATGCGGGCGGCAAAGCCATGGCAGGCTTGCTTTCAGGCGAAATTGCAGCCCTCACCACAGGTTTTGGCGAAGCCATTGAACTGGCCCGTCAGGATGAAGTGCGCATTTTGTGCGTCACCTCAACTGCCCGTTTGGACAGCGCACCAGACACACCAACATGTGACGAAGCAGGCTCAACAGGCACTGAGTTCGTAAACTGGCGCGGTTTCTTTGCGGCACCTGGTTTGGATGATGAAACCAAAGCAAAATATATCGCAGCGCTTGAAGCCATGTACGACACTGAAGAGTGGGTAACTGTACGTGATCGCAATGGCTGGGTTGATATTTTCAACTCAGATGCAGACTTCGTAGCCTTCTTGGAAAAGCAGGAAGAAGAAGTAGCAGATCTTATGCGTGAGCTTGGCTTCCTATAAGCTCAATTGAAGATTGGTCGCGGCCCACGGGTCACGATTGGTCTGCGGCGAATTTCGTCTTAAATGCGCCCGCAGTTCGGGCGCATTTTTTTCACCAAAATCCTTTGGATAAGGATTGGGAGGGGTTAAATGTTTTTCACCAAACGCAGAATTGGCGGCATGTTGTTGCTGGCCTTTTGCATTGCCTACGCCATTTTGTCGCAGCGCATTCCGCTGCTGCCCTTTCAGGCAAAATCGGCATTCCACGCCCGCACCATGCCAGAAATTTTGGCTGTGATGGGCACCGCGCTTTCCATCGCCATTATTGTTCTGCCCTCACCGGCTGAATATGTGAGCACAAAGGGGCAAAACTGGCTCACCGCCTTAGCTTTCTTGGTGCTGATGTCCATTTATGGCCTCACCATTCGTCCATTCGGCTTTGTTCTGGCGTCGTCCATGTTGTTGGGCGTTGGTTATTGGCTTTTGGGTGAGCGCAAAATTTGGCTTTTGCTGGTGACTTCGGTTCCCGTTGCCATTGCATTTTGGGCGCTCATGTCCATTGGCCTTGGGGTGTTTATTGAACCATTGCCTTGGTTCTTGAGAGGGTAAAATCATGCTTGATGGTATTATGATCGGGCTATCGACAGCCCTTAATCCTTACAATTTGGTCTTTGTGGTGTGCGGCTGTTTGGTGGGCACGTTTATCGGCATGCTGCCTGGCTTGGGGCCAATGTCAGCGATCGCCTTGATGATCCCTATTGCCGCCAGTCTAGACCCATCTGCGGGCATTATCTTGATGGCAGCGGTTTATTATGGCGCCATTTTTGGCGGCTCCACCTCCTCCATTTTGATCAATGCGCCGGGCGTGGCCAGCACCGTTGCCACCTCCTTTGATGGCTACCCGATGGCAAAGCAAGGTAAAGCTGGCAAAGCCTTGGCCGTTGCAGCTTACTCATCATTTTCTGGCGGCGTGATCGGCGCGATTCTGTTGCTAATTGCTGCACCTTTCTTGGCCAAAGTGTCTTTGTCGTTCCATTCGACCGACTATTTTGCCTTGATGGTGTTGGGTCTTACTGCAGTGGCTGCCTTTGCCGGCCAAGGCAATATGCTCAAAGCCATGTTGATGACGGTTGTTGGCTTGATGCTCTCCACCGTGGGCACAGACCAAACTCAAGGCATCCAGCGGTTTACGCTTGGCATGATCGATTTGCTCGACGGTATTTCCTTCCTGCTGTTGGTAATGGCCACCTTTGCCTTGTCAGAAGCGCTGATGGCAATTTTGCGCCCCAAAGCCAGCGATGAAGACCGGAAAAAAGAGCAAGAAGCGCACAATAATCTTGGCTCCATGAAAGTGAGCAAAGAAGAAGTGAAAGAAATTGCGCCTGTTATTGGTCGCTCTTCTATTCTTGGTTTTTTGGTCGGCGTGTTGCCCGGTGCGGGTGCCACCATTGCCAGCTTCTTGGCGTATGGTACCGAACAGCGCTTGGCTGGCCCGACCAAGGGTAAGTTGTTCGGCAAGGGCTCTATTCGCGGCCTTTCCGCGCCAGAAACTGCCAACAATGCGGCGGCAACTGGTTCATTTGTGCCGTTGCTGACTTTGGGCATTCCCGGTTCAGGCACAACTGCCATCATGTTGGGCGCATTGATTGGTTATGGCATTCAGCCGGGTCCTCGGCTTTACATCGATCAACCTGCCGTTTTCTGGTCTGTGATCGTTTCAATGTGGATCGGCAACATCATCTTGTTGGTGCTGAACCTGCCTTTGATCCCATATATCGCGAAAATCTTGGCGATCCCGGCCCGCTTCTTGCTGCCGCTGATCCTGTTTTTCTCACTGATCGGGGTTTATTTCGTCAGCTTCAACACATTCGACATTCAGTTGATGATCGTGTTTGCCGTTGCGGCGGTCACTTTGCGGTTGTTGGACTTCCCGCTCGCTCCAATGATCCTTGGGTTCATTTTGGGTGGCATGATGGAAGAGAATCTGCGGCGCGCCCTTTTGATCAATAATGACAGTTGGTCATTCCTTTGGGAGCGTGAGTTGACCCTCGCCATTCTCACCATTGCTGCACTTACCTTGGTGGTGCCCATGTTGTTGCCGCTATACCAGAAATGGCGGCGCACAGCCGACCGCGCGGGCGAAGGCGGCTAAGTTCTCCCTAACTCCTCAAACTGAAAAGGGCGCCATTTCGGCGCCCTCTTTTTTGCTCACCTGTGGGTAAAAGGCGAGCGTGGGTTCGGTTTCTGGTGGTTAGGAAAAGTCCATCGCCTTCACCACATCTGCGGTTTTGGACACCACTTCGTCTGCCTCTTGCTTGGTGAGGCAGAATGGTGGTGCAAAGCCCAAAATGTCGCCTTGTGGCATGGCCCGGCCAATTACTTTTTTCTGGCCCAAAGCGCCCGCAATTTGCGGCCCAATTTTCTGGCTTGGGTCGAAGAAGGTGCGGCTGTCTTTGTCTTTCACAAATTCCACAGCACACATCATGCCTTCACCGCGGATATTGCCGACATTTGGGTGATCATCCAAAGCCGCGTGCATTTGCGCATTCAGATAATTGCCGACTTCGCCTGCATTTTGCACCAGGTTCAACTCGTCAATCAGCTTCAAGTTCGCAATGCCTGCGGCTGCGCCAATCGGGTGTGCTGAGTAAGTCCAGCCATGGCCGATGGGGCCATATTCGTCGGTGCCTTGTTCAAACACTTTCCACATTTTGTCGCCCACGATTGAGCCAGACAATGGCGCATAGGCTGACGTGAGGCCCTTCGCAATGGTGATCAGGTCAGGTTCCATTTCATAATGGTCCGACCCCATCATGGTGCCCAAGCGACCAAAGCCTGTCACCACTTCATCGGCCACCAACAAAATGTCGTGTTTCTTCAGCACTTTTTGGATCGCTGCCCAATAGCCTTTTGGGGGAGGCACAATGCCGCCTGTGCCCAAAATCGGCTCGCCGATAAAGGCCGCGATGGTGTCTGCACCTTCGCGTTCGATCAGCTCTTCCAATTTGGCGACACAATGCTCAACAAACTGCTCTTCAGTTTGGTCGAGATTGTCACGACGATAATAATAAGGTGCTTCGGTGTGCAGCACTTGGGTCAGCGGCAAGTCAAACTTTTTGTGGAATAGTTCAAGTCCTGTCAGAGAACCTGTCATCAAGCCAGAGCCGTGATAACCGCGCCAGCGTGAGATGATCTTTTTCTTTTCCGGACGCCCCAGAATATTGTTGTAGTACCAGATCAGCTTGACGTTGGTTTCGTTCGCGTCAGACCCGCCCAAGCCAAAATAGACTTTGGACATGTTTTTCGGCGCGCGGTCCAAAATCATTTTAGACAGGGTGATGGAGGCTTCTGTGCCGTGGCCAACATAGGCGTGATAATAGGCCAGCTCTTTAGCTTGGGCCGCAATAGCGTCCGCAATTTCAGGGCGGCCATAGCCTACGTTTACGCAATAAAGGCCAGCAAAGGCATCGAGCAATTTGTTGCCATCGCGATCTTCAATATGCGCACCTGAGCCGCCTGTGACGATCCGGTTGGGGCTTTCGCCCCGCGCATGCTGCGCCAAGTGGGTTGAAGGGTGGAAAAAGTTTTCCCGGTCCCATTGGTCGAGTTGATCATTTTTAAGCATATTCTCTCTCCTTACGCCCAGTCACGGCACACATATTTAATTTCTGTAAATGCCTCTAATCCTTGGCGCGCGCCTTCTCGCGCCAAGCCTGATTGTTTGTAGCCACCAAATGGAATTGGCGCGCCGGTTACCTTAGTGCGATTCACCGCCACCATGCCAAATTGCAGTGCCCGACTCATGCGGTAAATCCGTTTTGGATCTGCGGTGTGCAGATATGCGATCAAGCCATATTCAGTGTCGTTCGCCTTTTTGGTCACCGCGTGTTCATCGCTGAATTTTTGGATTGCGGCGACCGGCCCAAAGGTTTCTTCAAACATGATTTTGGCATCGTCTGGCACATCCACCAAAACGGTTGGCTCATAAAAGAGTTCCCCCATTTCATGGCCTTTGCCCCCGGTGAGCACCTTGGCGCCTTTTTCAACCGCGTCGGTGACATGTTCGATCTGTTTGTCAATCGCCTTTTGGTTCATCAATGGCCCGATCACCGGATCATCCATGCCAAAGCCAACGCTCAATTTTGCTGCAGCGGCGGCGAACTTTTTGCAAAACTCGTCATAGATGTTTTCATGTACATAGAAGCGGTTTGCGCCTAGGCAATCTTGGCCAGAGGTCGCAAATTTTGCCTTCACAGCTTCGGCCACCACATAGTCCAAATCGCAATCATCAAAGGCGATGAAGGGGGCATGCCCGCCCAGTTCCAACACCAGCTTTTTCACTGTGTCGGCGCTTTGGCGATAGAGCAAGCGGCCAATTTCGGTGGACCCGGTGAAGGACAATGCCCGCACGCGGCTATCTTTGGTCCATGGTTCCACCACTGTCGCCGCGCGACCTGTGACGATGTTCAACACGCCCGGCTCCAAGCCCGCACGCTCCGCCAGTTCTGCCAAGGCAAGAGCGGAGTATGGTGTTTCATGGGAGGGATGTGCCACCACAGTGCAGCCAGCAGCAATGGCCGCAGCGGCTTTACGGGTCAACATGGCCGATGGGAAGTTCCACGGGGTGATCATTGCCGCCACACCAATTGGCTCACGCCACAATTCCACTTCTGCATCATGCAGGTGCGAGGTGACCCCTTCGATGTTAGGGCGCTTGGTTTCTTCGGCGTAAAACTCTACGAATGATGCGGCATAATCGATTTCGCCCAGCGCTTCGGACAGTGGCTTGCCCTGCTCCAACACCATAATGCGGGCCAGATCTTCTTTATGTTCAATGATCAAATCGAACCAGCGGCGCAAGCAAGCTGCCCGGTGCTGCGGCAAGCTCATGGACCAGCTTTCGAAGGCTTTATCAGCGATCGCCACCGCTTCTGCGCTTTGCGCTGCGCTCAGGCTGGCCACTTCGCCCAACCACTCGCCATTGGCTGGGTTGGTGACAGGGATGGTGTCGCCATTGTCGGCGCCGACCCACTTGCCACCAATATAGGAAAATTGGCGCAGCAATCGACTGTCTTTGAGATAAGGCGTGATGCCTTTTAGGTCGTCATGGGTTTTCAAAAGATTTGACGGCATAGCTCAATCCTCCTTTTCATCTGACTTAGACAGTGGAGGATTAAGCGGAGAATTTGTGACTGAATTCGCTGAAATTTAGAGAGAAGTTCGCTATAATTATGCTGAAATAAAGTGAAATTTTCTGCGCTATTCTAAAAGTTGTGCAATGGGTGGTACGCCCGCCTGTTTCACAGGTTTGGTGACAAAATAAGTGAAATAACGTGCCAAGCCGATTTTGGCCTCCAGCAGCTCATCAATCAGGCGTTGATAGGAATCAATGTCCTTGGTGATCACTTGCATAAAATAATCCAAACCGCCACCAATGGCCCAACAGGCCACGATTTCATCGTAATTTTTCATGGATTGCTCAAACAGCTGAAAACTGGATGCCCGATGGTTTTCCAACTCAACCGCCACAAAGATGGTGACGCAGGGCGCAATTTTTTGCAGCGAGATTTCTGCGCGGTAGGATTGGATGACGCCCGACTTTTCCAACCGTTTCAACCGCTCCCAGCAGGGGGTGGGAGAGAGGTTGATCCGCACCGCCAGTTCTGATTTTGAGATGCGCCCCTCTTGCGACAATAGCCGCAAAATCTCAATGTCGCGCTCATCAAGCTTTATCATAATGGGTCCTGTTGGTCGGCGATTAGTCGGTTTTGATCATAGTGCCAAAATCAAGATTATGCGCCAGTTCAAATGCATGGTTGGCAATAGCCGTATCTTGCGCGCCAGTGCCGGTCAAATCGCAAATTGTGATGGAGGCATCAGTGGTGCGATTGGGTTTGGTGCCGGCGATGATTTCGCCCAGTTCAGCCGGCGTTTTATCTGTCGGCCAATTGCCTGTTTCCAGCGCGGTGCGCAATTCGCCCAATTTTTCACACTGGCTCACCCGGTCACACACATAGATGTCCGCCTGCGCCACGATCTCCGGGTCCAACTCATTTTTACCTTCTTGATCCGACCCCATGGCGGTGATGTGCAGATCGGGATGCATCCAATCGGCATCGATCAATGGTTCGCGCGATGGCGTTGTGGTGATCAGCAACTGGCTCTCCTTCACCACCTGTTCGGCACTATCCACTGCGTGCGCTTCGACATCAATTTCGTATGCAATGTCCTTGGCACAGGCTTCGGCATGATCTTTATTCCGGCCCCACACCAGTACTTTTTTGAACGGCCGCTCAAAATGTGCAGCGATGATTTGCAGACGCGCCTGCACCCCGGTGCCGATCACGCCAGCCGTTTCAACATTTTTTGGCGCCATATGACGTGCGACCACGCCGCCTGCCGCTGCGGTGCGTAAATCTGTTAGATAGCCATTGTCTAAAAACACAGCGCTGGCCATGCCGGTTTTGGCGCTCAACAACATCATAAGGCCATTCAAGCTGGGCAAGCCCAATTTGGGGTTATCAAAAAAACCGGGTGAGACCTTGATGGCAAAATGATCAAAGCCCGGAATGAAGGCGGCTTTCACATCCACTTCTGCATTTACCGCCGGCAAATCCATAGACATGATGGGCGGCATAATCACATTGCCAGAGGCGAGCGCCGCGAACGCTTTTTCCACAAGGTTATTCATCCCACGCCCTAAATGCAGGGTGGACTTCAACTCACGTTCAGTGACAATCAATATCTCGTGGGACATGAGCTTCCTCCTAAGCCGTTAGGCGCTTTGCCAATTGTTCCACCTGTTGCAAAGCAGTGGGATGGGCTAGAATGTCGTCTAGCTCCCGCACGCCACAAGCCCGCACCAAATGACGTTCATTCAAACCCAATTTATCAAGCCCGGGCCCGTATTGTTCAAGCAACGCACCATAGCGTTCCTCCCCTTCCCCTTGAGTTTGCAGCAGTACCAGATGTTTACCGCTGGGCAATTTTGATGGTTCGGGGTTGGTGAGATAATCGCTCTTCAAAAATCCGAAAAACCGATCGATTGCGCCTTTAAGCAGGCCGGACATGTTGCAAAAATAGATTGGAGTGGTGAGCACGATAATATCGGCTTGATAAATATCATCCAGCGCGGGCGAAAGCTGATCCTGATGGTCATCGACCACTTCGCCAAAAGGCAAAAACTCAAGGTCGCGCAAGGCATAATCATGCAGCACGGATTGTGCGCCAATTGCCACTTCGCAAAAGCGGTCGGCCAGTTTGTCACTATTGCCATTGGCGCGCGGGCTGCCGCGCAGCACCACAATGCTCTTTTGCTTAGGGTCGGACATATTTGGCTCCCTCAATCACATAATCGCCCAGTTGCACATTTTGGCCCGTGATGATTTGGGTGAACAAATCCATATCGAGATTGCGGCCCGTGATGATGGTGGCCAATGGGCCGTTGGGCTTAAACTTGCCCGCTAACATTGCAGCAATGCCAACCACGCATGCGCCTTCTGCCACGATGCGATCTTCATAATAAAGGCACTGCATGGCGCGATAAATTTCTTCTTCGGTGACCAAAATGGTTTGATCCAACAGATCGCGACATAGGGCAAATGAGAATTTATTGTCCATGCCGATGCCACCACCCAAACTATCCGCCAAGCTGGGCACTTCAACCACATCGACAGGATGCCCTGCTTCAATTGAGGCGGCCATGGCAGCACCGCGATCCATTGAAATGCCAATCAGCTGAATGTCGGGTTTGATCGCTTTGGCCGCCAAGGCAATGCCTGCGGCCAACCCACCACCTGATAGGGGCACCAACAATGTTTCAAGGTCTGGTCGGGCAGATAAGATTTCCAGACCGATGGTACCCTGCCCGGCAATGACGAAAGGGTCGTCAAATGGTGAGATTTCAACCAAACCTTCTTCTGCACATAAGCGACGGCTTTCGGCCATCGCCTCATCTTGGCTTTGCCCTTTAACCCACACTTCGCCACCGAGTTGTTGAATGCCTTCCACTTTGGCTTTTGGCACCAATTCAGACATGCAGATAACGGCACGCAACCCGCGCAACTTTGCAGCAAAGGCCACCCCACGCCCATGATTGCCCGTGGAACAGCAAGTTACGCCCTTTGTGCCTTCGGGCAAATTCATCACAGCATTGATGGCGCCGCGCAGCTTAAATGCGCCGATTGGCTGCATATTTTCCAGCTTCAGCAAAATGTCAGTGCCGAACTTATCGCTGAGGAAAGGCGACGGGACCAACGGAGTGTGGTCAGCTTGCCCTTTTATGGTGTTTTGCGCAGCCAAAACATCCGCTAAATCAAGCATATTCCCTCCTTTAAATTCCGTCCCAATCATCTTACTGCAGCTTATGTTGTACACATCATGCGCAACAATGGCAGAGTGTCAACGCACACAAGCCTATAAATCTTTGATTTTTTTGTTGACGGGAAAAACAAATTGAACTGATGTATACATCTTCGTGATTTGAGGGACATTGCTTATGGCGAATAAAAATCTACCCTTTTCTCAACAGGAGTATGAACGTCGACTGGAGAAGGTTCGGCGCTCCATGGAGAATTTTGAGATTGATGTGCTGTTTATCGAAGACCCATCCAATATGGGTTGGTTGACCGGCTATGATGGCTGGTCATTCTATGTGCATCAGGGTGTTTTGGTTTTTATGGATGAGGACCCCATTTGGTGGGGGCGCTTTCAAGATACCAATGGTGCGCTGCGCACTATTTGGATGGATGATAGCCGGATCACCTATTATCCGGATCATTATGTGCAATCCACGCTTTGCCACCCCATGGAAATGCTGGCGGCCATGATCCGCGATCGCGGCTTGGGCAATAAGCGCATCGGTGTAGAGTTGGAGAATTATTATTTCTCCGCCAAAGCGTATTTGACGCTTACCCATGAACTGCCCGACGCCGTTTTTGTTGATGCGACCAGCCTTGTGAACTGGCAACGGCTGGTGAAAAGCGATGACGAAATTGCCTATATGCGCAAGGCCGCCCGCATTTCAGAGAAAATCATCGATGGCATTGTGGAGCGTGTGGAACCCGGCGTGCGCAAGAGTGATATTGTAGGCCAAATCTATGCCGATGCCATTTCTGGTATTGACGATGATTGGGGGGACTATCCGGCTATCGTGCCTATGTTGCCCAGTGGCTCAGATGCTGCCGCACCCCACCTCACTTGGGATGGGCGCATTTTCGATGCGGATACGCCGACCTTCTTTGAAATTTCCGGCTGTTTCCGGCGTTACCACGCCCCGCTTTGCCGCACTGTGCATTTGGGCAAGCCACCGCAATATTTGCTGGATGCTGAAAAAGCATTGGTGGAAGGCTTGGAAGCTGGGCTGGAAGCAGCGGTGCCGGGGGCACGCGCCAAAGACATTGCCCGCGCCTTGGCCATTCCGCTTGAGCGGGCGGGCATTTACCGCGCCTCGCGCGCCGGTTATCCGATTGGCATTTCTTATCCGCCAGATTGGGGCGAGCGCACCGTTTCCATTCGGCTGGAGGATCGCACCATTTTGCAGCCGGGCATGACATTCCACTTTATGCCGGGCATTTGGGAAGATGATTGGGGCCTTGAGATCACCGAGAGCATTTTGATTAAAGATAAGGGGCCAGCGGAAACGCTGTGCAACCGCCCCCGCAAACTTTATGTGAAGGACTAATGCGCGAACGCACCGAAGAAATTTTGCGCCAACTTATCGCCTATCCGACCATCTCGGCGGATAGCAATTTGGATATGATCCATTATGCAGCAAATTTGCTGGAGGATGTTGGCGCAAAAATTGAACTGCACCATGATACCACGCACAAAAAGGCCAATTTGGTTGGGACCATTGGCCCAGACATTAGCGGTGGCATCGTTCTATCTGGCCATAGCGATGTGGTACCCGTGGCGGACCAGACATGGCAAACCGACCCTTTTGAACTGAGCAAAAGAGAGGGTCGCTATTATGGCCGTGGCACGTGCGATATGAAGGGCTTTATCGCTGCCGCGTTGGCCATGGCGCCTCAATTTGCAGCGCATGAGTTGAAACGACCGATCCATTTTGTCTTCACCTATGATGAAGAGGTGGGCTGTTTGGGGGCGCGCGATCTGGTTGAGATTTTGAAGCATCGTCCACACTTGCCCGCCGCTGCCATTGTGGGCGAACCCACCGAAATGAAAATCGTTGAGGGACACAAAGGGTGCTGCGAATATAGCGTTTATTTTGAGGGACGGGCCGGACATGGCTCCATGCCCGATGCAGGGGTGAATGCCGCGGAATATGCCACCCGCTATGTCAGCAAATTGCTGGACTTGCGCGAAGCATTAAAGGGCCGCGCACCAAAAGACAGTCCTTTTAATCCGCCTTGGACCACCATCAATGTGGGGCGGATTGAAGGGGGCACAGCCCACAATGTGATATGCAATCACGCCGAGATTGACTGGGAAATGCGCCCCATTGCGCAAGAAGATGCGGATTGGGTGAATTCGGTTTTGGCGGCGTTCTGCACGGAGGAGTTGCTGCCCGATATGCGCAAAGTCTGGCCCGATTCCAACATCACCACACGCACCATTGGCGAGGTGGTTGGCTTGACGCCCTTGCGCACCAATGAAGCCCGCGAAATTGTGATTGCACTTACAGGGGCCAATGAAAGCCATTTTGTGCCCTTTGGCACGGAAGCTGGCCTGTTTCAAGAATTGGGCATTGCTACAATTGTGTGCGGCCCCGGCTCCATTGAACAGGCGCATAAGGCCGATGAATTTTTGGCGATAGAACAGCTTGACCAATGCTTGGGCATGTTAGACAAACTTGCCCATTCAATGCGAGCAGCATAGGCCAATAATGGATCAAGAAATTCTTCTTCAGCACATCAGCAAGGAAGACAGCAATGAAAGCCCCGCCGGGCGGCGCTTTCGGCAATTGCATGAGGAGATCCGGTCGCGCATTTCTCTGCTTGATTATCCGCCCGGCATGCGCCTGAGCGAAGAGGCTTTGGCCGAAGAATTTGGCGTGAGCCGCACGCCCCTGCGTCGCGTCTTGTGGCAATTGCAGGCAGAAGGCTTGCTAAAATCAGTGCAAGGTGTGGGCACGCTTGTGACCGACATTGATATGGCGGCGCTTTATCATGTGTATCAATTGCGCATGGAGCTGTCGCCGCTTTTGGCCCGCCTGTCGCCGCGCAAAGTGACGCCAGACGACATTGCGCGGTTCGATATGCTTTATGCGAATTGCCTTGCACTGGTGGACGACCCCAGCGCGCGCGGCTATTCGATCATCAATATTGCCACCTTCCATGCGCTTGCAGATATGACCACCAATGAGCCCCTGCGCGACACCATGGAACGGCTATTTTACCAAACAGCGCGCATTTGGCTGAAGTCTTTAACCGACCAAGATGTGCGGCGAGAATGCAAAAGCCTTAGCCGCGAAATTCGAGATTATCGCGACGCAGTGCGCTTGGGCGATTTGGATGCGTTGGGGCATATTTGGCGCGCCCATACTTCTTCCAGCATGACACGCCTGCAGCAAAAGGCGACTTAGACAGCGCGCAAGCGCCATGGTCAGCTGTGCATTTTTGCCCATCAAAACACCATATGCTCGTGTATTTTTGGGCGCTTGTGTTGGAGAAAAACAGTGCGGCCCATTGACCTTTTGCGTAAAGAGGGGCCAAAACAGCTAAAAAAACCAAAAAACAAAACATCTCTGGGATAGATCAATGAAACTCACCAGCCTTGACGCGCCGGGTTATGAAAAGGTCGTTTATGCGGAGGACGAGGCCAGCGGCCTGAAATCCATTATTGCGGTGCACAGCACCAAATTGGGCCCAGCGGCAGGCGGGTGCCGCATGTTTGCCTACCCCGACATTGAAGCGGCGAAAACCGACGCGCTACGCCTCGCGCGGGGCATGACCTATAAAAATGCGGCCGCTTCGCTGCCGCTTGGTGGTGGCAAATCTGTAATCATTGCTGATCCGCACAAAGATAAAACGCCCGAATTGATGCAAGCCTTTGGCCGCTTTGTGGAAAGCTTTGACGGGATGTACACCACCGCCGAAGATGTGGGCATCAGCGTTGAGGACATTGAAGAAGCCGCCAAGTTCACCAGCTATGCAGCGGGACTAACCAAGGGTGAATATGCTTCTGGCGATCCTTCCCCCGTGACTGCACGTGGTGTGTATCTTTCTTGCATGGCCGCACTGAAACATGCATTTGGGCATGACCGTATTGAAGGCAAAACCGTTGCGTTGCAGGGTTTGGGCCATGTGGGCATGTATCTCGCCGGGCATTTGCACGAAGCAGGCGCGAGCCTTGTTGTGACCGACATTGATGCCCATGCAGTGGCGCAAGCGCGGCAAAAGTTTAGTGCCCGTTCCGTAGCACCAGATGATATTCATGATGTCGACGCCGACATTTTTGCCCCATGTGCCATGGGTGCAATTTTAAATGCCAACACCATCCCCCGCTTGAAGGCCAAGCTGGTTTGCGGCGCGGCCAACAACCAATTGGCGGATGATGCGGCGGGCGAAGCATTGTTGGAAAAAGGCATTGTTTATGCGCCGGACTATGTGGTCAATGGCGGTGGCATCATCAATGTTTCAGCCGAGATATTGAAAATCACCGATCAAAAATGGGTTGATCAAAAGGTGGAACAATTGGCGGTCACCACGGACAAGATTTTGACCAAGGCCAAGGCGCTAAACGCGTCGCCACATAAAGTGGCCGATCAATTTGTGGATGAGATTTTGGCGCAATAGCCAAATAAAAAGGGAGCCAACTGGCTCCCTTTCTTTTGAGATGCGGCTTATTTTTTAGCCAGCAAATCGCGAATTTCGGTCAACAAAGTTTCTTCCTTTGTTGGTGATGGTGGCGCAGAAGGCTTTTCTTCTTCCTTCCGGCGCAATGAGTTGATGCCCTTCACCACAAAGAACAGCACCCAAGCCACGATCAAAAACTTCACTACTGCATTGACGAACAAGCCAATATTCAATGTCGCCACGCCAAGCTCTTTCGCTTGCGCAACAGAAGCGATGGTTTCGCCGCCTGTATCAGACAACACGATAAACCAGTTTGAAAAGTCCAGGCCGCCCAGCACCAGACCGATCACCGGCATAAACACATCATCCACCAATGATGAAACGATAGCGCCAAAAGCTGCGCCAATGATCACACCGATTGCCAATTCAACCATATTACCTTTGATCGCAAAGGCCTTGAACTCTTTGAGCATTGTTTTCCCCTTATCAGCCCACAAATAAGTGCCGCATAGTGGTGATCTCTCGTCCCACCGACGACGGCCACAACTTTACTTTAAGAAACAATTAACCAAAGGCAAGTGAATTGTTTTGGGATGCCACGCATTTGAAGGCCACGGAAAAGTCGCAAAGAATTGTTCAAACAGCCTTTGCCTAAACGTGCTGGTGTGGCACAAGGGAATGAATTTTCAATAGACCAAGGCACTTTGCATGACCATTCGTTTGCATAAAGGGGATTTGCCCCACCTCAATGATTACGGAAAATCTGTTGCGATTGACACCGAAACCATGGGGCTGAACCCTATGCGTGATCGGCTGTGTGTGGTGCAGCTTTCCCCCGGCGATGGTACGGCAGATGTGGTGCAAATTGAGCAAGGCCAGACCGAAGCGCCAAATTTGCAAAAGCTTTTGGCAGACGAAAATGTGACCAAATTGTTCCATTTCGCCCGCTTCGATATTGCGGCCTTGCAAAACGCCTTTGGCACAGTGACCAAGCCCGTTTATTGCAGCAAAATCGCGTCAAAATTGGTGCGGACCTATACGGACCGCCATGGGCTGAAAGATTTGTGCCGCGAATTGATTGGCGTGGACCTTTCAAAGCAGCAACAAAGCTCTGACTGGGGATCAGATGATTTGACCAATGCACAGCTTGAATATGCGGCGAGCGATGTTTTGTATTTGCACGATTTGAAGCGGCATTTGGACCGGATGCTGAAGCGCGAAGGCCGCATGGAAATGGCACAAGCCTGTTTCGACTTTTTGCCGCACCGGGCCGAGCTGGACCTTAAAGGTTGGGCTGAAACCGACATTTTTGCGCATAGCTAAGGACTGAACGATGGCTGAGCTGACCGCCCCTTCCCACTTTGAGCAACTTTTTGCTCGTGTTGAGCGGCGGCGGCGCTTGGTCAAATTGCTGCGTTGGATTATTCCTGCTGTCGGCAGCGTCATTTTTCTTGCCCTCACGGTGCCGCTGCTGATCGACAGTTTGCTGCCCACCGCGCAATTTGAAGGCATTCGGCTGGAGCAGGACGAGCTGGTGGTCGACGCACCTCGTGCCACTGGTGTTTTGAGCGATGGCGGCACATATGAAATGACCGCCAAAAGCGCGACCACGAAGATCATCAATCAAGACATGATTGATTTGATCGACATGAAGGCAACGATGAATTTCGTTGATGGCGAAAATATTGTCGGCACGTCCGCAACGGGCACGTTTTCATTGAAAAGCAATATTTTGGCGCTCAACAGCCAAATCGATATTTTGTCGAGTCAAAATGACCAAGGTGAAATTGGCACCGGCATCGCTGATCTCGATGCCCAAATTTTTAATGGCTATGATGGTGTGGCCTTTAACTTTGCCAATGGCAGCACCTTACGCGCCGAAAATATGCATTATGATGGCGAAGGCCAATATTGGAAATTTGAGCGGGCCAGCCTTACCATTCCGCCCCAAACTGAACAGGCAAATGACGATGAGAACTAACGCGTTGTTCCGCGCCTTGGCGCTTGCATTATCCCTTTCGACATTGGGGGCAGCTAGCCAAGCCTTGGCTCAATCCAATGGCCCTGTGAACATTACGGGCGATGTGTTTGAGATTTTTGAAGCCAAGAAACAGGCTGTGTTTACAGGCAGTGTGGTGGTGACGCAGACAGACTTCACCCTTTATTCGCCCAAGGTCACCGCCTTTTACGGTGAAGGCGGCGCATCTGATTTAAAAAAGATTGATGCCGCCGGGCGGTTGACCCTGCATTTTGGCCCTAAAACCGCCAAAGCAGATTATGGCACATATGATCCCAAAACCGAGATTTTGCACCTGACGGGCAATGTGGAAGTGACCGAGGATGGTACGGTGGTAACGGGTGGTCAGTTGTTTGTAAACGTGACCGATAACAGCTCTCGCTTTGTGTCCGACCCCAATTCCAACAAGCGGGTGACGGGGACTTTTTCAAGTGGCAACTAACGCGTCCGCACAAAGCCAATCGCTTGACCCAACCGGATGGCTTGTGGCCCATTCGCTGGCCAAAAGCTATGGCAAGAAAGTTGTCATCCGCAATGTTTCTGTTGCGGTGAACCGGGGCGAGGCTGTGGGCCTTTTGGGGCCGAACGGCGCGGGCAAAACCACTGTATTTTCCATGATTATGGGCATCACGCCGCCCGATAGTGGCGAAGTGCTGTTGCATGGCAAACCGATCACCAAATTTCCACTTTTCCAGCGCGGACGGCTAGGGATGGGATATTTGCCGCAAGAGCCATCCATTTTTCGTGGTATGAGCGTGAAAAGCAATATTCTTGCCATTTTGGAAGGCCATGTGCGTGGGCGCAAAGCACAAGAAGAACGCCTTGATGAATTGCTGGAAGAGTTTTCCATCACTCATATTCGCGATTCCGATGCCTTAGCCCTTTCTGGCGGTGAACGCCGCCGCGTCGAGATTGCGCGCGCCCTGGCTGCCGATCCGCAATTTATGCTGTTGGATGAACCCTTTGCGGGCGTCGACCCCATTGCGGTGGGTGAAATTCGCCAATTGGTTGGCCAGCTCACGTCGCGTGGCATTGGTGTTTTGATCACCGACCATAATGTGCGCGAAACTTTAGGCTTGGTTGACCGCGCCTATATCATCCATGGCGGCCAAGTGATGATCCAAGGTCGCCCCGAAACCATCACCAATGACGAGCAAGCCCGTCGGGTTTATCTGGGCCAGGATTTTTCTTTGTAGTGAGTTTTTCTCACCGCCACCGGACGTACTTTTGTAGCGCTCATGCCGCGCTGGCTGGCCCCCGTCCCCGGCACCCCCGCCATTTTTTCCTGCCGCCACCGGACGCGTTGCGTCCGTCCCCGGCACCCCCGCCATTTTTTCCTGCCGCCACCGGACGCGTTGCGTCCGTCCCCGGTACCTTGGCAGTTTGGGCGTCGCACGTTAATCATACGATGGATATATTTTGGGAAATTACGACAATTGTTAAGATTGGCACGGATTTTGTATAGTGCGACTTGAATGTCTGGGCTCACCTATGGCATTTTGGCAAATGTAACTGGTTGATTTGCCCAAAGGAGCACTGATCGGCATGGCCATTGGCCCAAGATTGGACATTAGACAATCGCAGACACTTGCGCTGACCCCGCAATTGATGCAGTCGATCAAGCTGTTGCAGCTCTCGCACACTGAACTTTCGCAATTTGTTGAAGATGAATTGTTGCGCAATCCGCTGTTGGAGCGGGATGATAGTGGTGATGGCGACCCCGATGAGGGCGCGCGCGATGGCGATGCCACGCCCCGGCGGGAAGAATATGATATCGAAGTGTCCAGTCGCGCTGACAATTTAGGCAGCGCTGTTTCGGTGGCGGAGGATATGGACACAGATGTGGCCAATCTCTACCCCGAGCAGGTGGGGCAGGACAGTCTTTCCCAATCGCTCGCCTGGCCAGAAGGAAAGCACACAAGCGGCAGCCAAGATGGGGCCGATTTTGAGCAATTTGCTGCGGGCAGCAAAACCCTCAATGACCATTTGATTGAACAGATTTCGCTAATCCTCAAACATCCCGGCGACATGCTGATCGCCAGTGCGTTGATCGAAAATTTGAATGAAATGGGCTATGTGGATGCGCCTTTGGATCAGATTGCGGACCAGTTGGGCACCGAGCTTGGTCATGTCGAAGCTGTTCTTGAAGCCATTCAGGGCTGCGATCCGCTGGGCATTTTTGCGCGAGACTTGTCTGAATGTTTATCTATCCAATTGCGCGAGCGTGATCGGTTAGACCCAATGATGCAGGCCTTGCTGGCGAATTTGGATTTACTGGCAGCACACAAAATCACCGAACTGCAAAAGCTTATTGGTGCGGATGCGGAAGATTTGGGCGATATGCTTGCCGAAATTCGCCGTTTGGACCCACGCCCCGGCCGCGCATTTGAAGGCGGCAATGTGCAGGCGATTGTGCCCGACGTGTTTATCCGCCAAGGCAACAATAAAGAATGGGTGATTGAGCTGAACCAAGAGGTCCTGCCCAAAGTGTTGGTCAACCGCACCTATTTGGCCAGCGTGAGCGCCAGCGCCAAAAAGGGTGAAGACAAAACCTATTTGTCAGAATGTCTGCAAACCGCGAACTGGCTGACCAAAAGCCTTGATCAACGAGCGCAAACCATTTTGAAGGTGACCAAAGAAATTGCCCGACAACAGGACGGCTTTTTGCATCATGGCGTGTCGCACCTCAAGCCGATGACGTTGAAAATGGTCGCCGAAGAAATTGAGATGCATGAGAGCACCATTTCGCGAGTGACCAGCAATAAATATGTCAGCACGCCGCGGGGGCTTTTTGAACTGAAATATTTCTTCACCTCGGCCATCCACTCCGCCAGCGGCGCAGCAGACCATTCGGCAGAAGCGGTGAAATATCGGATCAAACAATTAATCGATGCGGAAGACCCGAAGAAAATTCTGTCTGACGACAAGATTGCCGCGATTTTAAACAAAGAGCAAAGCATGGATGTGGCGCGGCGCACCGTGGCCAAATATCGTGAAGCGATGGGCATTGCTTCTTCAGTGATGCGGCGGCGGCAAAAGCGGGAATTGGTGCGTTAAACAACGGGTTTTAAGAAAAGACCGTCCAATCCATCTGATTGGTCACATATTCCAGCATTTTTGTGCCGATATAGGAATTGCCATTGCGATCTAAGCCGGGTGACCACACGGCGATAGAAGCAATACCCGGCACAGCAGCCAAAATCATGCCGCTCACGCCCGATTTGGCGGGCAAGCCCACCCGATAGGCGAAATCGCCCGAACCATCATAATGGCCGCAGGTCAGCATGATCGCCGCAATCCGCCGCGCCCGTTTCATGGACACCATTTGCTGCCGGTTTGGCCCCAATGTGCCCGCGAACGCCAGAAAGCGGCCAGCGCGGGAGAGCTGAGCACAATCCATGGTGAGGGCACATTGATTGTAATAAACGCCCAGCGTGTGTTCGACCGGATTATGAAGATTGCCGCAGGAAGCCAGATAATGGGCGAGCGCGCGGTTGCGGTGACCTGTTTCTTCCTCTGAACGCGCCACTTTGCCATCAATAAAAATCTGATCGTCACCTGCAAGGCCTTGCACAAAGCGCACAATTTCACCCAAAGCTTCTTTGGGCTGATAGGTAGCCAAAATGGCGTCAGTCACTACAATCGCGCCCGCATTTACGAATGGATTGCGCGGAATGCCATTTTCATGTTCGAGCTGCAAGATCGAGTCAAAGGCAGAGCCCGATGGTTCTCGCCCCACCCGCGCCCATAAATTGTCGCCTAACGTGCCCAAACATAAAGCCAGGGTAAACACTTTTGAAATGGATTGAATGGTGTTGGGTTGCTGCCAATCGCCAGCGCCAATGGTTTCGCCATTGTCCAAGGTGATGGCGATGCCAGCCTTTTGTGGATCGGCCTTTGCCAGTTCGGGAATATATTGCGCAACTTTGCCCCGCTCTTCAGATTGATGCGCCAAGTGTATGGCGTCGTCCAACACGGTTTGCAGCTTTTTCAGATTTTGCGTCATATGGCTCCCTTTATTGTGCAACTTCAACAAATTAATGCTGGAACCACAACCCAGAAAGATGAGTTTTATCCCCTTGCAAGCACGATTTTTGAACACCACATAATCTAATGGATACGCAAGAAAGCCTTTGCCGGAAGGGCATGAAGATGTCAGAAATTTTGAAAGGAAATTTGGCGAACCAATCGGCCACAATTAACGGCATTTGCACGCAACGCACCAAATCAATATGGAGCGAATGTTAGTGCCTTTTTTCATCATTTGGAAGGGCTTGAGAGGCGATAATCCGTATTAGAGGTGATTGCATCGCACCGCGAAGCGGCGTTAAAATAATTGACAGAGGTCAATTCACCTCGGCGAAAACGCCCTTAATATAAGCAATAGAGAAAGGGGTATATATATGAGCCTACGTGTTTCTGGAAAAAATATGGATGTTGGCGATTCACTTCGCACAAAAGCGCATGACCATTTGGAGTCTGCGATCACCAAATATTTTGATGGTGGTTATGATGGTCATCTCACCCTTGAACATGAAGGTACCCGCTTCAATGCGGACGTGGTCGTTCACCTAGACACCGGCGTTGTTTTGCAAGCCGGGGCCGACGCTGGCGATGCCGTTTCTGCCTTTGAAGATGCTGCAGGGCATATTGAAAAGCGGTTGCGCCGCTATAAGCGCAAACTAAAGAATCACCGTCGTAATGCACAGACGGACAAGTTCAAAGCACAATCCTATATTCTTGCCTCACCTGAAAAAGAAGAGGAAGTTGAAGAAGACTTCAATCCGGCCATTATTGCGGAAACAACTGATAATCTTCACACAATGAGCGTTGGTGAAGCCGTTATGGAGCTGGATTTGGCGCAAAGCGACGTAATTGTTTTTAGACATGCTGGACATGGCGGCGTTAATGTGGTTTACCGTCGCGCTGATGGGAATGTTGGCTGGGTGGACCCAGCCCTTGAGAACAAGTAAGCGCTTGTCCCCTTCGTTGATCACAATGAAAGGCGCATAAATGGAAATCGCACAGATTCTGGCGAGCAAGGCCATCTTGCCTTGCGCGAAAGTCACGTGCAAACGCCAGCTTTTGCAGCTTGCTGCGGAGCAGGCCAGTGAGTTGGTGGGCATTGATGCCCACCAGATTTTTGAAACGCTGCAAGAACGTGAACAATTAGGCTCCACCGGTTTGGGCGAAGGCATTGCCATTCCACATGGCAAGCTGAAGGGCCTCGACGGTGTGCACTGCATTCTTATTCGGCTCGAGCATGGTATCGAGTTTGATGCGGTAGACGATAAGCCTGTTGATTTGGCTTTTGTGCTGTTGGCCCCACAAGGGTCAGGCGCGGACCATTTGAAAGCACTGTCGCGCATTGCTCGTTTGACCCGTACACCGGGCCTGATGGAGCGCTTGCGCCAGTTGAGCAGCACCAGTGATATTCATGAGTTTTTGACCCGCGAAGCGGAAGAAACAAACGCCGCATAAATATCTGCAGCGAACTGAACATTAAAAAAGCACATTCACAGGGAGGGACGTGAATGTGCTTTTTCTTTTCGGGGATTGGAAAATTCTAGTGGCGCAACGCCATATCCATGCCCGCTTCGTCTAGCCAATTGGCCAGTGACCGTTTGTCATCTGTGACCAAAAGCGGCGTGCCGTCGGCGCCAAAAAGGGCCTCAAACACTTGCGCCTCAGGCGCATTTTTCGCTTCTGGCAAAAATGCTTTCAATTCTTTGCCGGTCAAACGACGACGATAGACAATGTCCTCTCCGCCAAGTGCCAAGAATTCTTCAACGCTAAAGGGTGCGTTGGTCGGTGTTTTTTCGATATGTGCCATAAGACACCTCCTCAAAACGCATTACTATTTAGATACGCAGCCCGCTACTCAGCGGTTTTAATTTCGATGCGCCGTGCCACTTTTTCGACATTTGGGCGCACCAAAGCGATGTTCAAAAGACCATCTTTCAGCGCTGCACCTTCAACGCGCATGCCGTCTGCCAGCAAGAAGCTGCGTTGGAATTGGCGTGCGGCAATGCCACGGTGCAGAAATTCGCGGTTGGGGTCATCCTGCTGGCGGCCCCGAATGAGGAGTTGATTATCTTCCAGCGTGATTTCCAGCTCGTCTTGGGTGAAACCCGCAACGGCGACAGAGATGTGGAACTGTTCAGCCCCATCCTCATCGGAAATACGCTCAATATTATATGGGGGATATCCATCAGCCGCCTTTGCCAAGCGATCTAGGCGTTGCTCAATTTCATCAAAACCGAGCAGGAAGGGCGACGAGAAAAAAGACATTCTGGACATATTCATCCTTTCGCTTGCAGGCCGAACTTCGCGCCCGCATCTGTTCTTTTAAAGCAACATAGTTGGCCAAACCCAAAATGGCATTTGGCACCAGCTTGGTTTAAATATGGGCGTGACAATGTTTGAATTCAAGAGCGGCAAATAGAATTGACCCGAACAGCGTCGTTTCGCGTATAATCCATCTCATCATTGATTTGCCGTGCTTCAGCGAGTTGCTTTATGTCTCCCCTCATCTCCATTGTTATGCCCGCTTATCGCTGCGCCAACACACTGGCAGAAAGCGTGCAAAGCGCTATGGCGCAAACCTATGACAATTGGGAGCTGGTGATCAGCATTGATGATGGCGAGGATTATGCTGCGCTTTTGGCGGAGCATGATCTTACTGATAACCGTATCCGCTTTGTAAATACCGGGGGCATTGGTACTGGATCTTCCAATGCGCGCAATGTGGGCGTTGCTGCTGCGCGATCTAATTATATCGCAGTGTTAGATGCGGACGATCTTTTCACCGCAGATAAGCTGGAAATCGTCGTTCCTTATCTGAAGGAACATCCCCTTATCTCTACGGGACTACAAGTGACCGACAGCAAATTGGCACCATTGCGGCAAATCGGCGTGACCCAGGATCATCGTATTTTGCCTGCCGGGCGCTATAAATGGACGAATTTGTCCATGGACAGCATGATCCTTTATGACCGCGAACGTTTGCCCATTGAGTATGACAAAGACCAGCCTTGTTTGGTGGATTTGGATTTAATCCTCAAAGCCTTTTGCCACACCGATTATTGCTATCATATCGGCCAGCCGTTACACCTTTATCGCAAGCAAGCGATCTCCATCAGCAACGGCCCGGAAGCAACGGATAAGTTTGCCAAAATAAAGCGCATGCTGATCAAGCGTATCGAATCAAAATACTATGAATTTGCTGATTTTGAGAAAAGTGCGGCTGGATTTCTGCAATTTTTACAAACCTCTCTCGCCACTGAATTGCAGTTTACGCAACAATCTCATGACAATCCCGGCTTATTGTTTGAAGACTTGTTGGAATCAAGGTTAAGTCCTTGATCATTCAGACAAGATTCAGAGAAGAATTTACAAAAAGTAAGTCCCGTCAGACAATTTCAGCAAAATTTTTTTGATTTGCTGTTGCAACTCAAAGAAAAACCGTCTTTTCTCTCCTCTGCATGCACTAACTGCGTGCAATGATATTGGAGGGAACATTATCATGAAAAAATTCGGAAAGTTGCTGGCAGCAACAGCCCTTATGGGGTTGATGGCTGGTAGCGCTTACGCAAAAACACTAGTATACTGCTCTGAGGGTTCACCAGAAGGTTTTGACGTTGCACCATATACTGCTGGTACAACATTTGACGCGTCTTCTAAGCCGCTTTACAACCGCTTGGTTGAATTTAAGCGCGGTACTTCACAAGTACAGCCTGGTTTGGCTGAAAGCTGGGAAGTGTCTGAAGATGGTCTTGAGTACACTTTCAACTTGCGTAAAGGCGTGAAGTTCCACACAACGAGCTTCTTTACACCTACACGTGACTTTAACGCTGATGACGTGTTGTTCTCATTCAACCGTCAGCGTTTGGCTGACCACGCATGGTATGAATATGTACCAGGCATCTCATGGGAATACTTTAACGGTATGTCCATGCCAGACTTGATCAAGGACATTGAGAAAGTTGACGACTACACAGTTAAGTTTGTGTTGAACCGTCCTGAAGCACCAATGATTGCAAACCTTGCAATGGACTTTGCTTCAATTCTTTCTGCTGAATATGCTCAGCAACTTGAAGAAGCTGGTACAAAAGAATTGTTGAACCAAGAGCCTGTTGGCACTGGTCCATTCCAATTCGTTGCTTACCAAAAAGACGCTGTGATCCGCTATGCTGCACACGCAGACTACTGGAACGGCAAACAGCCTATCGATGACCTTGTGTTCGCGATTACAACAGACGCTGCTGTTCGCGCACAAAAGTTGAAGGCTGGTGAGTGTCACGTGGCACCATATCCAAACCCTGCTGACATTGAGAGCCTTGCCGCTGACGAAAATCTCGTCATGATGGAACAAGAAGGCCTGAACGTTGGCTACTTGGCCTACAACACTCAGATTGCACCATTTGACAATGCAAAAGTTCGTAAAGCATTGAACATGGCAATCAACAAGCAAGCTATCTTGGACGCCGTGTTCCAAGGTGCTGGCCAAGCTGCTAAGAATCCAATTCCACCTACCATGTGGTCTTACAACAACGCGATCGAAGACGATCCATATGATCCAGAAGCTGCTAAAGCTATGCTTGAAGCAGAAGGCGTTTCAGATCTTTCTATGGAAATCTGGGCGATGCCTGTTCAGCGTCCTTACAACCCGAACGCACGTCGGATGGCTGAAGTTATTCAGGCTGACTTTGCGAAAATCGGTGTAGACGTTCAGATCGTTTCTTATGAGTGGGGCGAATATTTGGCTCGCTCATCTGAGTTGGACCGTAAAGGTGCTGTGTTGCTTGGTTGGACAGGCGACAATGGTGACCCTGACAACTTCCTAGCGGTTCTTTTGGGCTGTGACGGCGTTGGTGGTTCAAACCGTGCTCAGTGGTGTAACGACGAGTTCCAAGCTTTGATTGAAGAAGCGAAGGTAACTTCAGACCAAGCAGAACGCACAAAGCTTTATGAAGAAGCGCAAGTTGTGTTCAAGCGTGAAGCACCATGGGCAACGATCGCACACTCAGTTGTATTCATGCCAATGTCTAAGAAAGTCCAAGGCTATGTCATGGACCCATTGGGCGGCCACTGGTTCGACGGTGTTGATCTTGCCGAGTAAGGCATAAAGGAAAAGGTTGATTGCAGGCGCCCCTTTGTGGCGCCTGCTTTCTTTTTATACGAACATGCTGAAATTTCTGCTCAACAAATTGGTACTTATTGTACCGACCTTTATCGGCATCACGATCGTAGCTTTTGGCTTTGTACGCGTGCTGCCGGGGGATCCGATTCTTTCCCTTGCGGGGGAACGAGGCGTCGATCCAGAACGCTATCAACAATTGCTGGTTCAGTTTGGTTTTGACCGCCCCATTTGGGAACAATATTTCACCTATGTGGTGGGCTTGTTCCAAGGTGATTTTGGCACGTCAATTGCGACCAAGCGTCCAGTGTTGAACGAGTTCATGGCGCTTTTTCCTGCAACGGTTGAACTGGCCACTTGTGCCATTATCTTTGCCACTTTGATTGGCATTCCAGCTGGCATCATCTCCGCCGTTAAACGCGGATCATGGTTCGACCAACTGACCATGGGCACTGCCCTTGCTGGTTATTCCATGCCGATCTTTTGGTGGGGCCTTTTGCTCATCATTCTGTTTTCCGGCACATTGGGGTGGACGCCTGTTTCAGGCCGCATCTCGCTTCTTTACTTCTTCCCGCAGGTCACCGGCTTTATGCTGATTGACAGTTTGCTTTCAGGTCAGGCGGGTGCTTTCCGGTCGGCGGTGTTGCATTTGATTTTGCCCACCATCGTTTTGGGTACCATTCCATTGGCGGTGATCGCACGGCAAACACGCTCTGCCATGTTGGAAGTTTTGGGTGAAGACTATGTGCGGACTGCGCGGGCTAAAGGCTTGGAGCAAGTTCAAGTGGTTGGCGTGCATGCATTGCGCAACGCACTTATTCCGGTGATCACCACCATCGGCTTGCAAGTTGGCGTGCTGCTTGGCGGTGCTATTTTGACCGAAACCATCTTCTCTTGGCCGGGTATTGGCAAGTGGATGCTGGATAGTATTTCACGGCGTGACTACCCATCCGTTCAAGGTGGGCTGGTTTTGATCGCGTTGATCGTCATGATGGTCAATCTTACGGTTGACGTGCTTTATGGCCTGATCAACCCACGCATTCGGCATCAGTAAGGAGAAGCGAAATGACTGATCCTACGTTGAAAAATATCGACCAAGATGTCGTTAAAGAAGAAGCCCGCAAAGCGCGTTGGTCTGTGCTCAATGAATTTTGGCACTATTTTAGCGCCAACAAAGGGGCCGTGATTGGCCTTTGCATTGTCGGCTTTATGATCTTGATGGCGGTTTTGGCGCCAGTGATCGCACCACATGATCCAAACTTGCAAAATCGGGATGCGTTTTTGACGCCACCTGTTTGGCAGGACGGTGGCAGCTGGACCTTTATTTTGGGCACCGATGCGGTGGGTCGTGATATTCTTTCACGCCTGATGCATGGTGCGCGGTTCTCGCTGTTTATTGGTGTGGTTGTTGTGACCATCTCTCTGATTGGTGGCATTATGATCGGCCTGATTGCGGGTTATTTCCGCGGCTGGGTTGATACACTGATCATGCGGGTGATGGACATCATCCTTGCCTTCCCTTCATTGCTGTTGGCCTTGGTGCTTGTAGCGATTTTGGGACCAGGCTTGGTGAATGCCATGATTGCGATTGCCATTGTGTTGCAGCCACACTTCGCGCGGTTGACCCGTGCGGCTGTGATGTCTGAATCCAACCGGGAATATGTGACCAGCGCTAAAGTGGCTGGTGCCGGGCATTTGCGCTTGATGTTTAAAACCATCTTGCCAAACTGTTTGGCCCCGCTGATCGTTCAAGCCACCTTGTCCTTCTCTACCGCTATTTTGGATGCGGCGGCGTTGGGCTTTTTGGGCATGGGCGCTCAACCCCCTACCCCTGAATGGGGCACCATGTTGGCGGAAGCACGTGAATTTGTGTTGCGCGCATGGTGGGTTGTCACCTTCCCAGGTCTTGCCATTCTGGTCACCGTTTTGGCGATCAATCTGGTGGGCGATGGATTGCGCGATGCGCTTGACCCGAAACTCAAGCGGAGCTGATCATTATGACCAATGTACTTCATATTGAAAATTTGACAGTGACGTTTGACACCGCTGACGGCCCGTTTAAGGCCGTTGATGGGGTGAACTTTAAGGTCGATCAAAATGACATTCTCGCCATTGTGGGCGAGAGTGGCTCTGGCAAATCTGTGTCAATGTTGGCTGTGATGGGTCTTTTGCCCAAAACCGCAACCATCACCGCAGATAAGATTGAATTTGAAGGGCGTGACATTAGCAATCTGAGTGATCGGGACCGTCGCCATATTATTGGCAAAGACATTTCCATGATCTTTCAGGAGCCAATTGCCAGCCTCAACCCCTGTTTCACAGTGGGCTTTCAAATTCATGAAATGTTGCGCACGCACACCAAGCTGAACAAAAAAGAGCGGGCAGCACGCGCGCTTGAATTGTTCAATCTGGTGGGCATTCCAGACCCGGAAAAGAAGCTGAAAAGTTTCCCACACCAATTGTCTGGGGGCCAGTGCCAACGGGTGATGATTGCTATGGCCATTTCATGTGATCCAAAGCTTTTGATCGCTGACGAGCCAACAACAGCGCTTGATGTGACCATTCAAAAACAGATCCTTGATTTGCTTTTGGATATTCAGGCCAAAACCAATATGGCGCTCATCATGATCACTCATGATATGGGCGTTGTGGCGGAAACGGCACATCGGGTTGTGGTGCAATATAAGGGCCAGCAAATGGAAGAAGCCAATGTGCTTGATCTGTTTGAGAACCCGCAAAATGCCTACACCAAAGCGTTGCTTTCAGCCTTGCCAGAACGTGCGGAAGGCGATCGCCTGCCTACCGTTTCTGACTTTGCTGAAACATTTGCAAAAGAGGAGGCAAGTCAATGAGCGAAGCTGTGATTAAAGCCACTGACATTTGCCGCGATTATGTCACCAAAGGCACCATGTTCAAAAAAGGCGATGTGGTGCGTGCCCTTAAAGGCGTCAGCTTTGAGCTGAAAAAAGGGGAAACCCTTGCGCTGGTGGGTGAAAGTGGCTGTGGCAAATCAACATTGGCCCGCATTTTAACGCTGATTGATGCGCAAACATCTGGTGATTTGGAAATTGATGGTCAAAAGATCGACATCAGCAAAAACTCACCAACCAGCGCGATGCGCCAGCATGTGCAAATCGTATTTCAAAACCCTTATGGCTCGCTAAACCCGCGCCAGAAGGTTGGCGAAATTCTTGAGGAGCCCTTGGTCATCAACACCGATATGCCCGCCAAAGAGCGGCGCGAATTGGCGATGGCTATGCTGCTCAAAGTGGGGCTGGATGCCGTGCATTATGGCCGCTATCCGCACATGTTCTCTGGCGGTCAACGCCAGCGGATTGCGATTGCGCGTGCCTTGATGTTGCGGCCAGATATTTTGGTTCTTGATGAGCCAGTATCTGCCCTCGATTTGTCCGTTCAAGCGCAAATCTTGAACCTGTTGGCGGATTTGCAGGACGAGTTCAATCTCTCCTACATCTTTATTTCCCACGATTTGTCTGTGGTGAAATATATCGCTGACCGGGTGATGGTGATGTATTTTGGTGAAATTGTTGAGCAAAATACGCGGGATGAAATCTTCAATAACCCGCAGCACGACTATACCAAAACTTTGTTGGCCGCCACGCCGCGCGCCAGCATCGACTCCATCAAAAAACGCTTGGGTGTGGACGCCGCATAGGTGGCCATTACATCATTAAGTTTGAAAGGGCGCTGCATTCGTACAGCGCCCTTTTTATTTGACTTCGCTTAAAATTTGCCGCGCCACGCGATCAGCGCTGCCTGCGCTGAGCACCCAGCCATACATGCCATGACCAGTGTTGATGTACGCATTTTTCTGCGTCAAACGGCCTATAACTGGCAGGCTGTTTGGTGTGAGTGGCCTGAAGCCCATCCAAGGGGATAGGTCACCTTCATCCAGCGCCACCAATGGAAAGCGCTCAAACAATTTTGCTTTAAACGTATTGAGGCGTCTTGCAGAGATGCCGCGTTGGTGGGGCACAAAATCAGCATAACCCGCATAGCGGATGCGATCGCCCAAACGTGTGACCACTGCCTTGTTTTCACTGTCCGTGATGGCCAAATCTGGCACGGCCTTGCCCATGGGGAGCGACAAGCTATAGCCAGCCATGGGGGCCAAGGGTAAGCTTTTACCCAGACGCGCACAAAGATCGACCGATTGCAGCCCGGCGCAAATGACAAAGGCATCCGCTTCGACGCGACCTTGGTCTGTGATGAGGTAGCGCATTTCTTGTTGGTCCATCACTACATCAAGCACTTTATGGTTGGGCAAAAACTCGCCGCTATTGGTTTCAATCAGATGGCGAAGCGCGGCGCGGGCGAATTTGCGTGCATCACCAACTGCATCGCCGGGGCTATATATGCCGCCTTTACAGCGGCCTTGAAACTGAATGAAGGTTGGCTCTTTGCGCACTACGCCTTCATGATCCAACACTTCAATCTCAGCACCCAGCTTCTTTTTCTGATCCGCCCACAATTGTGCGGCGGTGAAATTGGCGTTGGGTCCCAACAGGGTCACTTTGCCTGAAGTGCGATAGTCGAAATCGAAATCATAAGTGTCGAGCCACTCTTGAAACACGGCTTTTGAGGCAAGGCTTAATCGCAGATTGGCGAGGCTGTTTTTTTCAAACTGGCTGGTGCGAGCCTCGTTTAAAAAACGCAGTGCCCATGTAAAGTAGTCCTTCACCCATAGAGGGCTCAATTTGCCGCTGGGAGATTGTCCAGTGAGGATTTTGGGCATTAGCCCCATCAAGGCGGGTGAAGCCACTGCATCAACCGAGGTGAAGCTCAATTGCGCGGCATTTTGTGCGCTGGTCGCTGTGGCAGCATCGGGTGCCGCATCGATGATGATGGGATATGCACCCAGCTCTTTGAGCCGCAATGCGGTGGTGACCCCAACAATGCCCGCGCCAATGATAGCGACCTTTGGACCTGTTTGCGCAAATTGCTCCTGAGCCACGATTGGCCATCCTTTGGTAAAACTGCTAATAATCGCCACAAAAGTGCGCGATATTGCACGAAAATTCAAATCATTGTTGAACGGTTTTTATGGATATCCCCACCGCCCCTTTAGGCCAAAGCTTTGCCGCCCTGCCCAATCTGTTTTATGCGCCTGTTGCGCCCACCCCCGTGGCTGCACCAGCTTGGATTGGCTTTAACAGTAAATTGGCAAACGCGCTGAACTTGCACGAGGCATTTTGGCGTAGCGAAGAGGGCATGGCCATTTTATCCGGCAACAAAACCTCCCCGCACAGCCAACCAGTTGCCATGGCTTATGCCGGGCACCAGTTTGGCAATTGGGTGCCACAATTGGGAGATGGCCGGGCTCACATTTTGGGCGATGTGACCGGGCCAGACGGCCAAATTTATGATGTGCAGCTGAAAGGATCAGGGCCGACGCCCTTCTCCCGCAACGGCGATGGCCGGGCAGCGCTTGGGCCAGTTTTACGCGAATATGTGATGAGCGAAGCCATGCACTCTTTGGGCGCGCCCACCACTAGGGCACTGGCCGCCATCTCAACCGGCGAGCGAGTGCAACGGGAAACGGGGTTGCCCGGCGCGATTTTGACCCGCCTTGGCGCCAGCTTTGTGCGTGTTGGCACCTTCCAATATTTCATGGCGCGCGGCCAGCATGAGGCGCTTGCTCAATTGGCTGACTTTGTGATTGAGCGACACTACCCTGAATTGCGCGATGCTGAGCATAAATATGTCAAATTGCTGGAAGCGATTATTGCGCGGCAGGCTAAATTGATCGCCAAATGGCAATTGATCGGCTTTATCCATGGGGTGATGAATACGGACAATATGGCCGTTTCAGGCGAGACCATTGATTATGGTCCCTGCGCCTTTATGGATCATTATCATCCTGAAACTGTTTTTAGCTCGATTGATGAATTTGGCCGCTATGCCTATCACAATCAACCACGGATCGCCCGTTGGAATTTGGGTGTGCTTGCCCAGTGCTTTTTGCCGATTTTGCATGACAATGAAGATGCCGCTGTGCAGCTGGCACAAGATGCAATCAATGAATTTGCGCCGCAATATGACGATGCTTTTCAACGTGGCCTATGCGCCAAGATTGGATTGCCTTTCTCCGATGAGAATATGGCGATTGCTGTTGCGTTTTTGGATCTATTGCAAAAACACAATCTCGATTTCACCAATAGTTTCCGCGCTTTGGTTGATCTTGACCCAGCCGAGATTGAAACAAATGCCGAAAAGTTCGAAGGCGCTGGCTGGCGTGATTGGATGAGCAAATGGACCGCAGCGCATGCGGATGAAACCACTTTGCTTGCGGACCGACAGGAAATGATGCGACGCTCAAATCCACGCTTTATCCCCCGCAATCATTTGATGGAACGGATGATTGAAGAGGCGATGGAAGGAGATTTGAGCCTGTTCAACACGCTCAACAAAGTCTACCAGCACCCGTTTGACGATCAGCCAGAGTTTGAACAGTTTACTGCGCCGCCAAAAGATGAAGAGCGGGTGCTTCGCACTTTTTGCGGCACCTAATCTAGATCAATTGCATTGCCGTCGCTTTAGGATAGGCTTTGCCGCATGAATGGAGGGCGTTCATGCGGAAACCAGAAAATAGCCAAGTTAAATTAAAGCGAACCCTGTCTCTGCCCATGCTGGTTTTTTACGGCGTCGGCGTGACCATTGGGGCAGGTATCTTCGCCCTTATTGGCGAAATCGTTGGCCTTGCGGGCCAGCAGGCGCCGCTTGCCTTTTTACTGGCGGGCATAATTGCAGCAGCCACGGGCCTAAGCTATGCGAAGCTCTCCTCGGTTTATCCCCGTGCAGGGGGCGAGGCCGTTTTTGTGAATATTGGCATTGGTCCTTTTTGGGGACGCGTGGTTGGCTTGGGTGTAACCGCTACAGCGATTATTTCAAGTGCAGTTGTTGCGCTTGCTTTTGCCGGATATTTCCAACAATTGCTGGCGCTGCCCACCCCGCTGATCACCAGCGTCATCATCCTCGCCTTGGCAGGCATTGCCTGGTTTGGCGTACGCGAGAGTGTCATTTTCGCGGCCATCATCACGCTGCTGGAGATCGGCACATTGGTGGTGATCGGCTTTTTGGGTGTGCCCAATTTAAATGATGTTTCTTTTCTGGCGGAAAGCCTGAACCCCCTTGCCGAGCACGCGGATATGATGGCCGTGAGCACCGCGGCTATGATCGCGTTTTTTGCCTTTGTCGGCTTTGAAGATATCGAAAACATGGCCGAGGAAACCAAAGACCCGCACAAGACTGTGCCGCGGGCCATCCTGATCACGCTGGGTCTTACTGTGATCGTTTATATGTTGGTGGCGCTGGTGGCAGTGAGCAGCATGGACCAAGCTGCATTGGCGTCAAGCAAAGCCCCGTTGGCAGATTTGTTCTCCGCCCTTACAGGCCAGAGCGGGGCCCCCATCGCGGTGATTGCCACCATTGCCATGGTGAACGGCATTTTGGTGCAAATCATCATGGCCTCTCGTGTGCTTTATGGCATGGCCAACGAAGGGCTGGTGCCGAGTATTTTTGGCAAATTGGATGTACAGCGGCAAACGCCACTCTTTTCCACCTGGTTTGTGGCGGGCCTTACCATTGTGCTGGCAGTTAGTTTTCCGCTGGTGCATTTGGCACAGGCCACGAGTGCCATCATCTTGTTCGTCTTTAGCTTGGTGAACTTTTCGCTGTGGCAGATCGCCCGTCGCAAAGATGCACCTGCAGCATTGCGCAATTGGCAATGGCTTGGCCTGTTTGGGGCGCTGATTTCGGCAGGATTATTGCTGAGTGAAGCAGTGAAATTTCTATAGGTGATCCGCCGAGCCCCCAAAGGCCCGGCGGATTAAGATTTATCGCGTGATGATTTCCGGCCCCATCATCGCATAGGGGAGCAGCGTTGATAGTTGGGGGGTGTAGGTGACGATCACCAAGAAGATCAACAACACAGCTACAAAAGGTGCGGCCGCTTTCACCACTTGGATAAGGCTCATGCCCGTTATGCCCGAGGTCACAAACAGGTTGAGGCCAATGGGCGGTGTGATCATGCCGATTTCCATATTCACCACCATGATGATGCCCAAATGGATGGGGTCAACGCCCAATTCCATAGCGATGGGGAACACCACAGGTGCAACGATCAGCAATAGGCCTGATGGCTCCATAAACTGGCCACCGATCAACAGCAAAATATTGACGGCAATCAGGAAGGTGAACCAGTTAAAGCCCGCATCCAGCATCACATTGGTGATGGATTGTGGAATGCGCTCAGAGGTCAACACATGGGCAAAGAGCAGCGCGTTGACGATGATGAACATCAACATCAAAGTAGTGCGCGATGCTTCAACCATCACCCGGCGCGTATCATTATGCACCAAGGCGGGGAAGAAACGGGTGAGCACCAACACAAGGTTTTTGCCCCAAATCGGCAAGCCCCGCACAATTAGCATTGGCACGCGGGCAATGCTGGTTTTTGGGTCGCGCCACATGCTGTAGGCGATCATGACCGCTACAGACAAGGCGATGCCTGCCCAGAACCGTGCTTCTAGGCTGATCTCACTATCACGTCCCACCACGAAGTAAGACAGGGCCATCCACACAAAGAACACGCCCAAGGCATATACGGTGGCGGAAAACCCGACGCGCGCTTCAATCGGCGCATCTGCGGGCACCCATGTGATGCCAGCCAATGGGCCCATATCGCGATAAACAAAAATTGCAATGAGGAACGCATAAACGGCCGCAACAGCCGCAGCTTCAGTTGGGGTGAACACCCCACCATAAATACCGCCAATAATGATCACGATCAGGAACAAGCCCCAACCTGCTTCTTTACCGCCTTGCAAAATCTCGCCAAAGCCGCGCCAAGGTTCCGCTGGCAGCTTTTTGATGCGCGCGACCACATAGATGGCCAACATCAACATGCCACCCGCCAGAAGACCCGGCAAAACGCCTGCCAAGAACATGCGCCCCACGGACACTTGTGTGGCGGCTGAATAGACCACCATCACGATGGAGGGTGGGATCAGGATGCCCAATGTGCCCGCATTGGCAATGATGCCTGCTGCGAATTCTTTCGAATAACCCACCTGCATCATGCCCGCGATGGCAATGGTACCGATGGCCACAACAGTCGCTGGAGACGAGCCGGACAGAGCTGCGAACATCATACAGGCCAGCACAGAAGCCATGGCGAGGCCGCCACGGAAATGGCCAACAGAGGCGATTGCGAAGCGAATGATCCGCTTGGCCACGCCGCCAGTGGACATAAAGCTTGCAGCCAAGATGAAGAACGGAATGGCCAAAAGCGTATAGTTTTGCGACGCGGTGAACAATTGCAGCGCCACGGAGGAAATAGAGTCGGTGGAGAAGAACGCGATCACCAACACCGACGCAAGGCCTAGGGAGACGGCCACGGGCACGCCAAGCAACAGCAGGACGAGCACCATAGTGAACAAAATTGCAGAGACCATTAGTTTGCCTCCTTCAATGCATCTTTATTTTCAGCCACCAAATCTTCAGCTTCATGGCCCGCAATCATCAGATCGCGCTCGCCTTTGAAAATTTGCACAAATGCTTCAATGGACCGGAAGGCCAAAAGGGCAAGTGAGATTGGCAAGATGAGATAAGCCACCCAGCGCTGCACGCGCTCTGGCCAACCAAACTGATCAACCATGAAGGTTGGATATTTCAAATCTTCCAACCCCAATTGCAGCTGGAACATTTTCGACCAATAGGTCATGGCCCCGCCTTTGCCATTGGCACCGAAAATGCCAAGCCAATCTGCATTGAGCAGAATGATGGCATAAAGTGCCGTGCAGGCTGCGCCAAACAAGGCGGCGATGCGCAGGCCGCGTTTTGGCAACATGCGCACAAAAGCGTCGACCCCGAGGTGGCTACCCATTTTGACGCCATAGCTCATGCCGATCAAAATCATCCACGCAAACAGGATACGGGTGAGTTGAAGCGCGCCGCCAAAGCCGGAGTTAAATCCATAGCGCAGCACCACCTGCACGAAAGACACCAAAGTGATTGCCGCCAATAAGAGCGCCAAAATATTTTCTTCTAAATTGCTGATTACTTCTGGGTATTTGCGTTCCGCCAAAAATATGGCGGCGATAAGCACAGCAATAATGCCATATAGCCAATATGCGGCCATAGCCCCCTCCTTTGCCCCGTCAAAGCAAAAACCGCGCCCCATAGTTGGGACGCGGCCTAGATTTATGGATTATTGACCAGCAGCTACGGCTGCATCGATCACGTCTTGACCGATATCGTCTTTAAATTGATCCCAAACAGGCTTCATTACATCCACCCATTCTTGACGTTGCTCAGGTGTCAGCGTGCGCACAACACCGCCAGCCGCAATCATTTTTTGCTTGGCATCTTCGTTCACCGCTGTCGCTTGCGCATTGGCTGCCACAACTTCTTCATTGAAGATGGTGAGGAATTGCTCGCGCACTTCTGGATCAAGGCTGTCCAACCATTCTTTTGAGGTTACTGCCAAATAGGTCAGCAATTGGTGGTTGGTTTCGGTCACGCCATCTTGCACTTCGAAGAATTTCTCAGCGTAGATGTTTGACCAAGTGTTTTCTTGGCCGTCCACAACACCCGTTTGCAGCGCACCATACACTTCTTTAAAGGCCAATTTCTGTGCAGATGCACCCATCGCTTCGATCATGGCCACAGCCACGTCAGATGTTTGCACGCGGAACTTCATGCCTTCCGCATCGCTTGGCACCATCAATGGTTTCTTGGCAGAGAAGTGCTTCAAACCATTATAGATATAGCCAAGGCCCACATAGCCTTTGTCGTCGATGGCGTTGAGCAAATCTTTGCCCACTTCACCTTGGGTGAAATTGTTCACTGCATCCATGTCTGGAAACAGGAATGGCAAATCGAACACACGATATTTTTTGGTGAAGCTTTCAAACTTTGACAAAGATGGCGCTGCAATTTGCACATCGCCCAACAACAAAGCTTCCATCACTTTATCGTCGTCAAACAATGTCGAGCTTGGGAACACTTCCATACAGGCAGTGCCGTTCATTTCTTCATTGATGCGCTTGGCGATGGCTTCAGCAGCCTCACCTTTTGGGTGGCCAGTAGCGGCTGTCACGTGGCTGAATTTGATGACAATTTCGCCAGGGTCACAAGCAGCGAAAGCAGGTGTGGCGAACAAAGCTGCGCTGATGACCGCGCCAGCTGCGAATTTCTTAAGCATATAATCCTCCCAAGGATATTCTAGATGCGGCCCCTCTGACCGCTCACCCCTACATTGCAAGAGCCGTGCCAAAACTCGAGGAAGCTATTTTATAATTATATTTCAATTACTTGCTCAAAATTCAATATGCGTATTCGCCTATATATGTGTGAAGTTCCACACACAAAAATCAGCCGATGTGTAGATTTCTACACATCGCTTTCCAAGTGATCTGTCTCCAACCCATATTTTTTCATTTTGTCGTAGAGGGTTTTGCGGGAGATGCCCAATGCCTCATATGTTGGCTTTAATGCGCCCTTGTTGCGGGTGATTTCCGTGGCAATGACTGACTTTTCAAACCGCGCGACCTGATCACTAAGGTGATAGGCAGGTGTTTCATTTTCTGACGAGGGCAAATCTTCGCCCACGCCCAGCCCCATGCCGAGCACAAACCGATCGGCACAATTGCGCAATTCGCGCACATTACCAGGCCAGTTATGGGCATGAAGGGCAGCGACCACGTCTGGCGTGACTTCGGGAATTTCTTTGCGGAAACGCGCCCGTGCCTGCCGCGCCAAGCGATAGAACAGCATTAAAATATCTTCTTGCCGTTCTCGCAGCGGCAGCAAGTTGATGCTGGCAACATTGAGCCTGAAATAGAGATCCTGCCGGAACTTGCCCTTTGTGCTTGCCTCCGCCAAATCTGCTTTGGAGGCCGCTACGATGCGAATATCCAAGGGGATGGTTTTGTTGGACCCAAGGCGCTCTACCCCCCTAGTTTCAACCACCCGCAACAATTTGACTTGAAGATCAAGGGGCATGCTTTCGATTTCATCCAAGAACAATGTGCCGCCATTGGCATATTCAATTTTGCCGATCCGCTTTTGCGTCGCTCCGGTGAAGGCACCTGCCTCATGGCCAAACAATTCGCTTTCGATAATCTCGCTGGGCAACGCCCCGCAGTTCACGGCCACATAAGGATTATCTTTGCGGTTGGAATGTTCGTGAAGCGCGCGGGCGACCATATCTTTGCCGGCGCCGGTTTCGCCATTGACCATCACATCAATATCGGCGGCACCGAGCATTTTGACCTGCTGTCGGATTTGCACCATATGGTCGGAACGGCCAATCAGTGTTTCATCGAGTAAATCCTCGCTTTCGATCTCTTCCCGCAACACCCGGTTTTCCAAAACCAGACGGCGCTTTTCCACCGCGCGATTGATCACAAGTGTGAGTTGGCTGGTGGGGAATGGCTTTTCGATAAAGTCATAAGCCCCATCGCGCATCGCGGCCACAGCCATGGCCACATCGCCATGCCCAGTGATGTAGATTAGGGGTAAGGCAGGATCGATTTCGATCAGCTTTTTCAAAAATTCAGGCCCAGACATTTCAGGCATGCGCACATCGCACACCACCACGCCAAACATTTGGGAATGAAGCTGCGGCACTGCATCTGCCGCGCGGGCATAGCTTTTGACATCAAACCCATCCAACTCCAACGCTTGTTCCAGCGCGTGGCGCAAATCCTCATCATCATCGATCAGCAAAATTTGCGGGGTTTGCGAAATGTTTTGCATGTTCAGCCCTGTTCTTTTTCGTCATGATGGCGCGGCAATTTCACATAAAAAGCGGCTCCGCCCAGCGCGCTGGCGCCAACATCAATTTCACCACCAAAATCGTGCACAATGTTATAGGCAATGGAAAGCCCTAAGCCGAGCCCTTCGCTCACCTCTTTTTGTGAAACGAAGGGATCAAAGATACTGTTCTTTTCCTCTTCGCTGACACCATGGCCGCTGTCTTCCACCCGCAACACCACCTGCTTTTCATCATAATCAACGCCAAGGGTGACCGCATTTTTAGCACTGCCTGCAGCTGCGTCGATGGCATTGGACAATAGGTTCACCACCACTTGGGAAAGGCGCAAACTGCCACCTTTCACCAACACTTTTTCGATGGGCAATGTGAAATCCAAGTCGACTTTTTTTGCTTTTGCGTGCGGATCGACCAGAATGATGGCCTCCTGCATCAAGGGGCCAATTTCAACTGCTCGCAATTGCGTTCCGGGCTTACGGGCAAAACTCTTCAATGTTTTTGAAAGCTTGGCCATGCGGTCGGTCATTTTGGTGATGCGTTCTAAATTCTCGTCCACCCGCTTGCCATGGCCACGATCTAAGAAAGCTCGTGCGTTGTCAGCATAGGCCCGAATGGCGGCAATGGGCTGATTATATTCATGGGATAAAGCGGCAGACATTTGCCCGATTGAGGCCAGCTTGGCGGACTGGGTCAATTCTTGCTGGGCTTGGCGCAGCGCTTCTTCGGTTTGAATACGCTCATCATATTCGCGCTTTAGCTCTGCTGTGCGCTCGCTGACGCGCTTTTCCAGCTCCAGAGCCACCGCATGTTCTTGCGCAAACCGAAGCCGCGCAATATGCCATCGTTGCAACAGCAAGAACAACATGCCAGCGACAATGATGGCTGCGAGAATGGTGATGAGCTGGAACTGGTTGCGCGCATTCGCAACAGGGGCAAAACGTTCCATCACATTGAGGTGCCAATCATAAAGTGGGAGATATACAGATCGGGCCAGATAGGGAACTGGCTGGCCGCTGCCCCGATCCAGCATAAATTCCGTGAGTTGATTGGGATAAGTTTTCACCATATCCGTTTGCAAGGCCGTCGCCAATTGGTTGCCCACCACAAAGCTTCCGTCTGGCCGGGTCACGAAAACAGGTTCGTCGATCAGCGCCCAAGCGGTGCCCAAAGTTTGCAAATCCACATAAATGGTGACCGTGCCGATTGTTTCGCCCAAGCGGTGCACGCGAGACGAAAAAGCATAGGCAATTTGATCATCGCCAGAGGTGAGAGTTTTTCTGCCCAAGCGCCCTTCCAGCGCAGCGCTTTGCAACTCCTCTGGGATTGTTTCTGGCGCAAATTGTTCAGATTGAAATTGTGCAAAAACCTTACCTTGCCGATCTGCCAATTGGATGTTGGCTGCACCGGAAAGGCCCGCCAATTTGTTCAACAGCGCCCGCGCCTGTTGGTCTTGCACTCCCGCTTCGCGCGCCACAAACAGCAAAGCAATATCGGGCTCCCGCGCCACGATGCCGGTGAGCAGGCGAAATTTGTCGAAAAGTCCGTTGATGGCTTCCTGCTGAAGCGCGAAAACTTGCTCCACTTCTCTGCCCACTTCTGTGCGGGCGCGATTTTCAACAATCGGCAACCCCACCGCCAGAATGGTGAGCGCCGTCAAGGCAACGGCCACAAACAGGGTGGCAAGCTGGGCAGGAAAAGATTGTGACAATGAAGCCAAAACGCGACGAAAAAACTGCATGATGCAGTTTTGCGTTCAATGGCTTAAAGCGTCAAGCGCAATGGCATGTGTTTGGCACACACCATTGCGCACAAGGCAAGCTAAAGCGCCTTCGACTTGATGTTAATGCGTTTCAAGATATGGGCCAGTGACGCATTTGATGGCCGAACGATGAAGGGTTTCATTTCATCTACCTCAATATTTGTCGCTTTGATTGAAAAGGGGTTTACGCAAAATGCCAAACACAACCAGAATGATCACCAAAACAGCAAAGGCCAGAAGCGCCAAGCCATAAAGGCCAAAGCCAAGCATGAGGCCGATGGCACCGGAGCTCCAAATGCTGGCGCCGGTTGCTGTGCCGATAATCCGGTGTTCGCTCCCGTTTGAGCTTTTCAAAATTGCACCAGCCCCCAAGAAGCCGATGCCGGTGAGCACACCTTCAACAATACGCAATAGGTCCATTTTCGTATCGGGGTAGGCTTCTTTGTAATAATGGACAAATTCCTGCCCCATAATGGCGAGTAGACATGTGGTGGCGGCCACAATCATATAGACGCGAAAATCAACAGGCTTGTTTTTGATGTCACGGTCCAAGCCGAGACAAAAGCCAAATGCCATTGCAAGTGCTACGCGTGCCATCGCATCTGGCCAACCAACAGTTTGAAAATCTAATAGCGGTCCCATAAATCCCATCATTTGTTGCGGTTTATCGCGCTCGGCGATGCAAAATGAACGCTCAAATTTTGAAAAAGTTCCCAAACCGTTAATTTCATGCGCGATTTGGCGCTGGATGTCTGGACTCTCAGCGGAAAAGCTGCTCAATAAACAGCACGTTTAATTTATTTATTTGATTATTATGTTTGAATTTATTTTCTCGGCGGCCAATGTGCCGTTTGGTGTCGCGTTGGCGATTGTGTTTTTCATTGCATTGCTGGAAGGCGTGGGCGCTCTGTTTGGGGCGGGCCTTAGTCAATTTGTCGACAGCATGTTGCCCGACATGGATTTGAACGTTGATATTGAAGGGCCTGACGTAAGCAGCCCCGGAATATTCGCGGAATTTTTAAGTTGGCTCCGCTTTGGCCAAGTCCCCTTCATCATCTTGCTGATTGTGATTTTGACGCTGTTTGGCCTGACTGGTTTTGCCCTGCAGGGCCTTGCCGCAGATTTTGTGGGCGCCCCCCTGCCCGCATGGCTGGCTGCTCCGATTGCGGGGCTGGCCAGCCTCCCCCTTATTCGCGGGTGCACCGGTATTTTGCAGCGCATTTTGCCGCGTGAAGAAACCGATGCTGTGGCCCGGTCTGAACTGGTGGGTCAACATGGGGTGATCACCTTGGGGCGGGCAGAAGCTGGCTCGCCTGCTCAAGCGCGCATTCGCGACGCACTGGGCAACAGCCATTATGTGATGGTGGAGCCTCATGAGGGGGAGACCGCCCTTGAGCAGGGCGACCAAATTACACTTTTGCGGCAAAACGAAACCCGTTTTGTGGCGATGAAAAATCAAACTGACATTTCATAATTAAATATATTGGGGAGGAACCATGAGTTCATCTGTGCTGCAAATATTGGTCTTTGCAGGGATCATTTTGGTGGGCCTATTGACCATAGGCATCATCGTGTCGCGGCTTTATCAGCGCGCGTCTAAAGAAATCTCATTTGTCCGTACCGGTTTTGGCGGGCAGAAAATCATCTTAAATGGCGGCGCATTGGTGCTGCCAGTGCTACACGAAATCATTGCGGTCAACATGAACACGTTGCGCCTGCTTGTGCGTCGGGCGGACGATCAGGCTTTGATCACCAAAGACCGGATGCGGGTAGATGTGGTCGCCGAGTTCTATGTGCGGGTGCAACCTTCAGCCGATTCAATTGCCAATGCGGCGCAAACATTGGGGTCGCGCACCATGCGCCCTGATGAATTGAAAGACTTGGTCGAGGGTAAATTCGTGGATGCGTTGCGGTCTGTTGCCTCAGAAATGAGCATGGAAGAATTACATGAGCAACGGGTGAACTTTGTGCAGAAGGTGCAGCAAGTTGTGTCCGAAGATTTGCTGAAAAACGGCTTGGAGTTGGAAAGTGTTTCCCTCACCGGACTTGACCAAACCAGCATGGAATATTTCAACCCCAACAATGCGTTTGACGCTGAGGGCCTGACCCGGCTTACGCAGGAAATTGAATCCCGCAAGAAAATCCGCAACGACATTGAACAGGATACGGCAGTTCAAATTCAGAATAAGAATTTGGAAGCGGCGAAGTTGAAGTTCGATTTGTCGAAAGAAGAAGAATATGCCCGCCTGCACCAAGAGCGGGAAGTTGAAGTGCGTCGCGCCCAGCAAGCTGCAGAAATTGCGGTAGAGCAATCAGAAAAGCGCAAAGATGCGGAACGCGCACGGATTGAAGCAGAGCAGCAAATTCGCCAGTCTGAAATCACCTCAGAACGGGCCGTAGAAGAAGAGCGCATTGCCAAAGAGCGGGTAATTGAAACGCAGGATATTGAGAAGCAAAAGACCGTGCGCATTGCCTCTCAGGATCGTGAAATTGCCATTGCTGAAAAATCGAAGGAAGAGAGCCTTTCGCGAGCCACTGCTGATGAAGCGCGGGCCAAAGCGGTTGAGGCGGAAGAAAAAGTTATCTCCGCGCGTGAACGTGAGATTGCTGAGCGGAAGAAGCAAATTGAGTTGATTGAAGCCGCGAAAGAAGCTGAACGCGATGCGATTAGCCTGAAGGTTGTGGCCGAAGCGCAAAAAGTAGCGGCTGCGGACAATGCAGAAGCGGTGCGCGAGCAAGCGCGCGGTGAAGCGGACCGCGTGACCATCAGCGCGGATGCGGATGCGCAGGCTGAAAAGACACGTGCAGCAGCAGCGGAAATCCGTTATGCGGTTGAGGCATCTGGTAACAAGGCTTTGAATGAAGCGGCGAACCTGCTGTCCAACGACCAAGTGGCGATGAAAATTAAGCTCTCGCTCATTGAAAATCTCGAAAAGATTATTCGTGAGAGTGCCAAGCCCATGGAGAACATTGAGGGCATCAAGATCATCCAAGTTGATGGTTTGAGCAGCGCCCCGGCAAGTGCCGCCGCAAATGGCCACGCCAATGGCGCCAGCAATGGCAATTTGGCCGACCAAGTGGTGAACAGTGCCTTGCGCTATCGCGCCCAAGCGCCATTGCTGGACAGCTTGTTGAAAGAAGTTGGCCTGAACGGGCACGACATTAACGGGCTGACCAATGCAGTTGATGAACTGATGAACAAGCCAGCAGCAACATCGACGCCAGGGGATGAAGAGGACGAGGTGACGGCTGACGACATCGCACAGGCGGTGATTGCAGATTCTCGCCGCGAGGCACCTGCGAACGGACAAGCCAAAGCTTCCTCGCCGCCTAAAGCGACAAAGCAGCCCTCCGGAGAGCCGAGTGGCGATGCAACACCCGGTGCTTAAAACCGGATAAGCAAATTAAACTTTGGGGCGCTTCGGCGCCCCTTTCTTTTGGAACTCCACCGCAAGGCATTCGTTAAGCTTTTAGACTTCACGCGCTTAGGAGGTTTTGCCATGGATGCTCAAACACATCAAAAGGCCATACTTTATCGCATGGTAACAGATGACCATATCTGCCCGTTCGGCATTAAATCCAAGCATTTGCTGGAAAAGCACGGCTATGAGGTGGAGGATCATCATTTAAAAAATCGCGAGGAAACTGACGCGTTTAAAGATGAGCATCAGGTGGAGACCACGCCGCAAACATTTATTGCTGGTGAACGCATTGGGGGGCTTGATGATCTGCATGATTATTTGGATGCTCCTACCATGAAGCAGGAAGGCACCACCTACCAACCGGTCATTGCCGTGTTTGCCACCAGTTTTTTGATGGCGCTGGCGATTGCTTTTACGGCACAGAGCTTTTCATTTATCCGGATATTTGAACTGTTTATCGCCACCAGCATGGTGGTGTTGGCGATCTTGAAACTGCGCGACCTGTTCAGCTTCACCAACCAGTTTGTGACCTACGATCTGGCAGCACGTCGATTTGTGCCCTATGGCTATTTCTATCCGTTCGCAGAGGCGGGCGCGGGCCTTTTGATGGTCGCCGGAGCTCTTATTTGGCTGGCCGCACCAATGGCCTTGCTGATTGGTACGATTGGTGCCATTTCAGTGTTCAAGGCTGTTTATATCGATAAGCGCGAATTGAAATGTGCTTGCGTGGGTGGCGACAGCAATGTGCCGCTGGGCGCGGTTTCACTCACAGAAAATCTGATGATGGTGGGCATGGCCATTTGGATGGTGTTCAGCCGCTTGCTTTAGTGTTTGGCAAAAATCTATTTGGAGAAAATCAGGCCGATAGCTTGTGTTTTGAGCCGAACTCGCCTATGTCCCCTGTCATTGGGGAGTAGCCTCCTTTTATGGGATTCAGTCAACATGCTTGCGCTCATCGCATGGCTGGATCGACGCTTCGGCGTTTGGCGAGACCAATATTGTCTATGTGCAGTTGCCTTAGGCTAATATTGTGTAGATCGCGAAAGGCCCTTTTCCATGTTGTCCAACAGTTTGATCGCTTTCAGCATGTCTGCTGACGCATTTGCTGCGTCCTTAAGCAAAGGGGCTGCCATGGGTCGCCCTCGTCTGTTAGAAGCGCTGCGCATTGGCTTGATTTTCGGCCTTGTGGAAATGATCACCCCCATTATCGGCTGGTCGTTGGGCAATTTGGCCCATAGCATGATCACATCAATTGATCATTGGGTGGCGTTTGGCTTGCTCGGCCTTATTGGCGCGAAAATGATCTATGAAGCGCTGCATGAAAAGCCGGCACCGCAGCAGGATTATCATCGCGTTGGTGTGTTGTTGCTCACAGCCATTGGCACCAGCATTGACGCGATGGCGGTTGGTGCAACATTGGCGTTTCTTGAGGTCAATATCGTCCTGATGGCGCTATTGATTGGCGGCGCAACTTTTGTGATGGCCACCATCGGCACCATGACCGGGCAATTGGTTGGCGCGAAGGCAGGGCGGATCGCCGAGATTATCGGTGGCTTGATCCTTATACTGATCGGCACCCACATTCTGATCGACCATTTGGGCGTTATTTAAGCGCCAAGCGCATAAATACGCTTTCCGGGTCCTCGCGATAATCTCCAAACGGGCCGCAATAGGCAAAGCCAAATTTTTCATACATGGCCCTAGCCGCGGCAGAAGCCTCTCTGCTGCCTGTCTCCAAATAGATCTCATCTATCTTTTGAGCGCGCGCCAATTCTAAAATGTGATTGATCAGTTTTGTGCCGATGCCGTGGCCACGCCCGCTGGCCAACACATGCATGGATTTCACCTCGGCTGCCTCTGTGCCGAACGGCTTGAACCCCGCCATGCCCACACATTCATCGTCCAGCCATGCGGTCACAAGTTGCATATTGTCGGCAGCCAATTCGTCAATGCCCAGCTCGTGATTGCTTTCCGCCGGATAATGCGCCGCGCCATAAGCATGATGTGCCTCGACCAGTTGGCGAAGCTGAGGATCGTTAAAATCGGCAGGGCGAAGTTCAATTTGGGCAGGTTTAGACATGGCGCGAATCCGGGCGAATAAACAATAGGCGTAAGCCTAGCGCAGGATGCATCATCAACCAATAATTTATGAAGAAAAATTGGTGGAGCCTAGCGGGATCGAACCGCTGACCTCTTCGCTGCCAGCGAAGCGCTCTCCCAGCTGAGCTAAGGCCCCAATCCAGAGCCGCAACATGATTTGCGGCTCGATTTGTTGGCGCAAATTAGTCAACTCGTGCGCGAGTTGCAAGACCGAAAATTGCGCCAACACAAAAAAATTTTAATCGTCGTCTTTTTCAATTGGAACGTCGATGCCGATATTGTCGTCATCATCGTCATCTTCCAAGAAAACGTCGTTGTCGTCATTGTTGATGTCGTCATCATCATCTTCCAAATCTACGTCTGGGAGATTTTTGATGTCCTCATCATCACCATCATCGTCAGCATCTTCAAGCGAAACAATTTCAGCACCTGCTGCTGCAGCGGCGCTATCTGTTTCAACTTCTTCTACGCTATCGAAATCTTCTTCAACTTCAGCCTCAGCCGCTTTGGCACGGGCCATTTCAGTTACAAATTGCGCACCACATTTAGGGCACAAAATAGGATCGCGATTAAGATCGTAAAATTTGGTGGCGCAGCTTAGGCACTGGCGCTTGGTTCCGCGGTCGGTCTTGGCCACTTCAATCACCTCTTTTAAGTTTAATACAATATTGGCTGGTTGGGTTAGAAGCTAGAACACAATCTGTCAAATGAAAATGGCACTTTTTTGCGTCATTTGCTGTGATCACATTGTCAAATTCATAAAAGCCGTGCTAGGTGTGGCCTTGCGTACCGTTAACTCCAGATAGAATTTATACATGTCACATTCTCGATCTGCCCCGATCCCATTGGCCTCAATGCGATCTCAAGGGCTTACGGGCGCTATCGCCATGCCTGGCGATAAGTCCATTTCTCACCGCGCACTGATGTTTGGCGCAATGGCCTCTGGCGAAACCATCATTTCTGGCCTTTTGGAAGGCGAAGATGTGTTAGCAACGGGCCGCGCCATGGCACAATTGGGCGCAAAAATTGAAAAAAAAGGCGACCATTGGCACGTTGAAGGCGTGGGCGTTGGCAATTTTAAAGAGCCAAGCGAACCCTTAGACTTTGGCAACGCCGGCACCGGCGTGCGCTTGGCCATGGGCCTTGTGGGCACTTATCTGTTCGTGTCACGCTATGAAGGCGATGCCTCCCTTTCCGCTCGTCCGATGAACCGGGTGCTCAACCCTTTGCGCGAAATTGGCGTTGAAGTGGTTGAGGAACAGCCGGGCGGGAAATTGCCGATTGCGCTTAAAGGCCCGGCAAACCCTGCGCCCATTCATTACAAAACGCCAATGGCGTCCGCGCAAGTTAAGTCTGCCATTATGTTGGCTGGCCTGATCATCCCGGGCACCACCACGGTGATTGAAGAGGTGCATACCCGCGATCACACGGAAAAAATGCTCAAAGGCTTTGGCGCAAAGGTTGATGTGTCCACCGATGCAAACGGTGTACGCACCATTCAGGTGGAAGGTTTGCCAGATTTGCAGGGCCAAGAAGTTTTGGTACCGGGCGATCCAAGCTCAGCTGCCTTCCCGATGGTGGCAGCATTGTTGGTGCCGGGGTCAGACATCATCATTGAAAATGTGCTGATGAACCCCACCCGGACAGGTTTGATTACCACCTTATTGGAAATGGGTGCCGACATTGAATTGACCAATGAGCGTCAATCTGGCGGTGAGGACATTGCTGATATTCGGGTGAAATATTCACAATTGAAAGGCGTGACCGTTCCGGCAGACCGCGCTGCATCCATGATTGATGAATATCCAATCTTGGCCGTGGCCGCCTCGTTTGCGCAAGGGGCAACCCATATGCCGGGCATTGATGAATTGCGGGTAAAGGAAAGCGATCGCCTTTCAGCAGTGGCCAATGGGCTGAAAGCCAATGGCGTTGACTGCATTGAAGGCGAAGACTTTTTGACCGTTCAGGGCATGGGCGACAAGGTGCCGGGTGGCGGCACCGTTGAGACCCATCTGGACCATCGCATCGCGATGTGCTTTTTGGTGATGGGCTTTGCCGCGCAAAACCCGGTTAAAATTGACGATAGCGCCATGATCGCCACAAGCTTTCCAAGCTTTGTGCCGGATATGACCCGGCTTGGCGCTCAATTTGATCGGCCTAACCAGTAGGAACGAAGATGATCATCGCGATTGACGGCCCCGCAGCTTCAGGCAAAGGCACCATATCTAAAAAGCTGGCGCAGCATTTTGCCCTGCCGCATATGGATACCGGCCTTTTATATCGAGCTGTGGGCTACGCCATGCGCGATGATCTTGACCGGCCTGATTGGGAAAAGTTGGCCATTGAAAAAGCCCAATCTTTGGAGCTGAGCCATTATCATGAGGACGACCTGACCACAGCGGAAGCCGGGGTGGCTGCATCCAAGGTGGCGCGTGTGCCGGAAGTGCGCACCGCTCTAAGGGAGGTGCAAATTGCCTTTGCGCAGCAAGAAGACGGCGCCATTTTGGACGGGCGCGATATTGGCACCCGCATTTGCCCGGATGCAGATGTGAAACTCTACATCACGGCAGACGCGGAGACACGCGCGGAGCGCCGCACCAAACAGCTGAATGCTCGCGGCGTTGATGTAACTTTTGATGAAATTTTGGCGCAAATTGAAAAACGCGATGCGGATGACAAAGATAATCCGGCAGGCGCCTTTTATGTTGCGCCCGATGCCCACTTGCTAGATACGACAAAATTGTCTATAGAAGCCGCATTCCAAGCGGCTTTAGAGCTTGTGAATGATGTTTTGGCTCAAGAGAAAAGCACCTCATAATCAAGGGCTTTAAATCCAACTTTTGATCCGGGCATTTTTTGCACAGCTTGCTTTTGGACATTGGCCAATAAACATCGCTTAGAATAATCGCATGAAAAACAAAGGTAAAACCCTTGTGCCGGGAGCGAAAGCTCCGGGTTTTGTTTTTGATTTTTATGCGCGTTTCAACAACAAAACGGCACATTGATCGGAGTATCCATGACAGAAACTGCTGTCGCTCATGAAGATTTTGAAAAGCTTCTGTTTGAAAGCTTTGAAGTCAACGAACCTTCTGAAGGTCACGTTGTAAAAGGCAAAATTGTTGCCATCGAAAAAGACCTTGCTGTTATTGACGTAGGTCTGAAAACTGAAGGCCGCGTGCCTTTGAAAGAATTCGGCGCTGCAGGCCGCGACGGCACATTGCAGGTTGGTTCTGAAGTTGAAGTTTATGTTGATCGCGTTGAAAACGCGATGGGCGAAGCTGTTCTGAGCCGTGAAAAAGCACGTCGCGAAGAAAGCTGGGTTCGCCTTGAAGGGCTCTTCAACAAAAATGAACGTGTTGAAGGCATCATCTTTAATCAGGTTAAAGGTGGTTTCACCGTTGATCTGGATGGCGCGACCGCATTTTTGCCACGCAGCCAAGTTGATATCCGCCCAATCCGTGACATTGCTCCATTGATGAATGTGGCGCAGCCTTTCCAAATCTTGAAGATGGATAAGCGCCGCGGCAACATCGTTGTGTCTCGTCGTGCGGTTCTTGAAGAGAGCCGTGCAGAGCAGCGCTCTGAAATTGTTGGCAAGTTGGAAGAAGGCCAAGTGGTTGAGGGTGTTGTTAAAAACATCACTGACTATGGTGCATTCGTTGACTTGGGCGGCATTGATGGCTTGTTGCACGTGACAGACATTGCATGGCGTCGTGTGAACCACCCATCAGAAGTGCTTTCGATTGGTGAGACCATTAAGGTTCAAATCATTCGCGTGAACATGGATTCACACCGCATTTCATTGGGCATGAAGCAGCTTGAAGCTGATCCATGGGAAACAATCGATCAGAAATACCCATTGAACAGCCGCTTCACTGGCCGCATCACCAACATCACCGATTACGGTGCGTTTGTTGAGTTGGAGCCAGGCATTGAAGGCTTGATCCACGTTTCAGAAATGAGCTGGACCAAGAAAAATGTACACCCAGGCAAGATCGTTTCTACCTCTCAGGAAGTAGAAGTGAAAATCTTGGAAGTGGATCCAGAAAAGCGTCGTATTTCTCTTGGCCTCAAGCAGTGCCTCGACAATCCTTGGGAAGCTTTCGCAGCTAAATTCCCACAGGGTACAGAAGTTGAAGGCGAAGTTAAGAACAAAACTGAATTTGGTTTGTTCATTGGCTTGGAAGACGATGTGGACGGCATGGTTCACTTGTCAGACCTCGACTGGAACCGTCAGGGCGAAGAAGCTTTGGAAGACTATAACCGTGGTGACATGGTGAAAGCAGTTGTTCTGGATGTTGATGTGGACAAAGAGCGCGTTTCTTTGGGCATTAAGCAACTTTCAGGCGACCCATTTGCTGAAGCAACAGACGGCATGCGTAAAGGTTCAATCGTAACCTGCACCGTGACCCAAGTTAACGATGGTGGCATTGAAGTTCAGCTTGCTGATGGCGACATGACTGCGTTCATCAAGCGTTCTGACTTGAGCCGCGACCGTTCAGAGCAGCGCCCAGAGCGTTTTGCTGTTGGCGACAAAGTGGATGCACGTATCGTTCAGTTCGACAAGAAGACACGTCGCTTGACACTTTCAATCAAGGCTTTGGAAATTGCCGAAGAAAAAGAAGCTGTTGCACAGTATGGTTCAACAGATTCTGGCGCCTCTTTGGGCGACATTCTTGGCGCAGCCTTGAAGCAGAACAATTCAGACGACTAAGCGATTTCGCTAAGTTGACTTTGAATTGCCCGCCCGGCACCTGCTGGGCGGGCTTTTTTGTGCCCTTTTGCAGCAGCACGTACTCGGATTGCACCTTGCATTGCAGCCCCCACTTGCCTTAGGACAGAAGAAACAAATTTTTTCAGGATGTTGCCAGTGACCACTCCTTCCGAATTTGAGCAAATCGATCAAATGATGAGCAAACGCGCCCTCAAACGGTCGCGCCGCTTGTGGCGGTTTTTGGCCTTTGCTGCGATTGCAATTGCTGTGATCGCGATTTTGGGTCGCTCTTTGGGTGGATTTTCTACCCCATCTGCAACAGATGGGCCGCACATCGCCCGCATCGTGATTGATGGCGTGATCACCTCTGATCCGCAACGTCGGCATGTGCTGCATGATTTGGCGACAGATGAGAATGTAACTGGTGTTATTGTCCAGATTAACAGCCCCGGCGGCACCACTGCTGGCGGCGAAGAGCTTTATGATGGCTTGCGCGCCATCGCGGAGAACAAGCCTGTTGCGGCGGTGATTAACGAGCTTGGCGCATCTGCCGCTTATATGACCGCAATTGGCACCGATAAGATTTATGCGCGTCGCCTATCTATCGTTGGTTCAATCGGCGTTTTGATTCAGCATATGGATGCCTCCAAGCTGTTGGACACGATCGGCATTGATTATGACAAGGTGGCCACCGGCCCCTTGAAGGCCGAACCTGATATTGATGAGCCAATGTCACCTTTGGTCCGGCAATCTTATCAACAGCTTGTGGATGATTCATTTGAATGGTTCGTCGACATTGTTGCGGAACGTCGCGGGCTGGATCGCGCAGAAGTTTTGCGCCTTTCTGATGGTCGCATTATGACGGGCCGCATGGCGCTGGAAAGCCAGCTGATCGACGAAATTGGCGATGAAATCACCGCTCAAGCATGGATGGAAAGCGAAGGCTTAGCCGCAGATCAGAAGGTGCTGACCTATTATCCATTCCCAGAAGAACCATGGCAAAATATCGGAAATTGGATCGGCACAAAGATTGGTTCAGTTTTTGTTAACCGTTTGAATAACACGCAAGTGCTTGACGGTTTGGTTTCGGTTTGGCAACCTATAGAGTAGCTTTTGGCCCTGAAATCGCCAAAAATATGATTTTAATTCAGGGCATTAGCGCACTCGGGGAGGCCCAAATTGATTAAATCAGAACTCATTCAGAAACTTGCAGATGAAAATCCGCACCTGTTTCAGCGAGATATTGAGAATATTGTAAATACAATCATTGACGAAATCGGCGACGCATTGGCCAGTGGTGGCCGCGCTGAACTTCGTGGCTTTGGCGCATTTTCAGTCAAAAACCGACCTGCGCGCGTTGGTCGCAACCCACGCACCGGGGAAAAGGTTGAAGTTGAGGAAAAATATGTGCCTCAATTCAAAGCGGGTAAAGAGATCCGCGAGCGATTGAACAAATAATATATGAACGTGCTTAAATAAGGTGCGTTTAACTGAATAAGGGGCATCGCACCATTATGCTAAAGCGTGTTGTGACGTGGTTTTTTCTCATTCCACTCGCTTTGCTGTTTGCCTTTTTCGCACTGGCAAATCGGCAAGAAATCATGTTGGGGGTAGACCCCATCTCACCCGGCTCGCCTTTTATTGGCCCGTTTCCGGTGCCGCTTTTCATTGTGATTTATGGCGCCTTATTGCTTGGCATCATTTTGGGGGGCGTTGGGGCCTATTTCGGGCAACATAAAAAACGTGCGGAGCTGCGCGCGCTGCGCAAAGAGCATCAAAAGCTGAAGCAGCAAATGGATGCGCAAGAACCTGCACATCGCCAAGATGATGGTTTGGCCCTGCTCGATGATCGGGTATAAGCTACAGCGATAAATCTGCAATAAGTTGAGCAAAGCACCATGCCCCTACTGATCAAGATATGCGGCCTTAAATCGGCTGAGCTGGTTGACACTGCCATTGAGGCTGGTGCCGATTTGATTGGCTTTGTGCATTTTGCCAAAAGCCCGCGCCATTTGGACTTGTCTGATATTGGCCGCCTGATCAAGCATGTGAATGGCCGCGCCCAAACAACGATCCTCACGGTAAATCCGGACGAAGATTTGCTGGAGCATTTGCTAGCGCTTGATCCTGATTATATTCAGCTTCACGGGCAAGAAACCGTTGAGCGCGTCGACCATATCAAAAATATGGGTGCGCGGGTGATTAAGGCATTGCCCATTGGTGATCGGGAAGATTTGGATGCCGTGCCGCTTTATGCCGCGCATGCGGATTTGCTGATTTTGGACGCCAAGCCCCCGGCAGATGCCGCTCATCCTGGTGGAAATGGCGAAGTATTTGACTGGACGCTTTTGAAAGCGCTTGACCCTAGCCTAAAGTTCATGCTTTCCGGTGGGCTGACAATTGATAATGTCGAGCAAGCAATTCGCGATGTGCAGCCTTTTGGCCTTGATCTATCCTCTGGGGTGGAAGTGCGCAAAGGCGAAAAAGATGCAGGCTTGATCAAAGAATTTATGCGCCGTGCACGCGATTAGAGACGCGCACGACGGCAAGGGAGAAGAAACCTATGACATCTACCGCAAATAGTTTGCGCCAAGGGCCTGATGAAACTGGCCGATTTGGCCTGTTTGGCGGACGTTTTGTTGCAGAAACTTTGATGCCGCTGATCCTTGATTTGGACGAAGCTTATAAGGCCGCTAAGGCAGATCCTAGTTTTCAAGAAGAGTTGGATTATCTCAACAAGCATTATATTGGCCGTCCTTCGCCGCTTTATTATGCAGAGCGTTTGACGGAGCATCTTGGTGGCGCAAAGATTTATTTCAAGCGCGATGAGTTGAACCACACTGGCTCCCACAAAATCAACAACTGCATTGGGCAAATTCTTTTGGCCAAACGCATGGGCAAGCCACGGATTATCGCGGAAACTGGCGCTGGCCAGCATGGCGTGGCCACCGCGACGGTTTGTGCACGGTTTGGTTTTCCATGTGTTGTTTATATGGGTGCAAAGGATGTGGAGCGGCAAGCGCCAAACGTGTTCCGCATGAAGCTATTGGGCGCGGAAATTATTCCGGTGACCGCTGGTCAAGGCACATTGAAAGATTCCATGAATGAAGCCCTGCGCGACTGGGTGACCAATGTGGATGACACTTATTATTTGATCGGCACTGCTGCAGGTCCACATCCGTTCCCGCAAATGGTGCGCGATTTCCAATCGGTGATTGGCCGCGAAACCAAAGAGCAGATGATGGAGGCGGAAGGCCGCTTGCCGGATATGTTGATTGCTGCTGTTGGCGGCGGCTCAAACGCCATTGGCCTGTTCCACCCCTTCCTTGATGACCCAGAAGTCAAAATTGTTGGCGTTGAGGCTGGCGGCAAAGGGCTAGATGGCGACGAGCATTGCGCATCACTCACTGCAGGCAAGCCAGGCGTATTGCACGGCAACCGCACTTATTTGCTGCAAAATTATGATGGGCAGATTGACGAAGGGGCCTCCATTTCGGCAGGCCTTGATTATCCGGGTATTGGCCCAGAGCACGCCTATTTGCGTGACACTGGCCGGGTTGAATATGTGCCGATTATGGATGATGAGGCGCTTGAAGCGTTCCAGCTTTTGACTCGCCTTGAAGGCATTATTCCAGCGCTTGAGCCAAGCCATGCTTTGGCTGAAGTTGTGAAGCGCGCCCCTAAAATGGATAAAGACCAGATCATCGTGATGAATTTGTGCGGCCGGGGTGACAAAGATGTGTTCACCGCTGCCAAGCATCTTGGCGTTGATTTGCAGCAATAATCGCAAAGGATTGAAGATATGACCCAGCGTATGGATGACGCCTTTGCGGCTACGCGTGCTGAAAATCGCCCTGCCCTCGTGACCTTTGTTATGGCCGGCGACCCAAATTTTGACACCGCAAAAGAGATTGTTTTGGGTTTGCCCGATGCAGGTGCGGATGTGATTGAATTGGGCATGCCTTTTTCTGACCCTATGGCCGATGGCCCTGCCATTCAGGCGGCGGGGCAGCGGGCGCTTAAGAGCGGCCAAGACATGAAAAAGACGCTCGAGCTTGTGCGGTTGTTTCGCGAAAAGAACAGCACCACACCAATCGTTTTGATGGGCTATTATAACCCTATCTATATTTATGGTGTTGATCAGTTCTTGACCGACGCTTTAGAGGCAGGCGTTGATGGTTTGATCGTGGTGGATTTGCCACCGGAAGAAGATGACGAGCTGTGTATTCCAGCCTTGAAGCAAGGGCTCAACTTTATCCGTTTGGCCACGCCAACAACTGACGATAAGCGCTTGCCACAGGTTTTGGCCAACACGTCTGGCTTTGTTTATTACGTGTCCATGACCGGGATTACGGGTTCTGCCCTGTCTAACCCCGTTAATATTGGTGCGGCGGTGAAGCGGTTGAGCGAGCACACAGATTTGCCGATTTGCGTGGGCTTTGGCATTAAAACCGCAGACGATGCAAAGCGCATTGGCGCGGATGCTGATGGCGTTGTTGTGGGCACTGTTTTGGTGAAAGCCGTGGAAGATGGCGTTACCGCTAACGAAAGCAGCGCCCAAATTGCCGACCGGGTGCACACCATTGTGCGTGATCTGGCAGCAGGCTGCCGCGCATCGCGCTAACGTGGCTCTCGCATTTTTGCCCTAAACGGGATATAATAAGGATAGAGTTGGCGGGTTAAAACCATGACTCGCCAAGCTTTAAATGATCGCTTATAAGGCGACAGAAATTTTATGCAGGAAGGCGAAGAGGTCTCATGAACTGGATTAATTCCGTTGTTCGTCCGAAAATTCGTTCATTTTTGAACAAGCGTGAAACCCCCGATAATTTGTGGGTGAAATGTCCGCAAAGCGGCGAAATGGTTTTTTACCGCGACCTTGAAGCCAACCAGTGGGTGGTGCCAAATTCTGGCTTCCACATGAAAATCAAAGCTCGGGATCGGCTGAAATCCTTTTTGGATGATGGCAAGTTCAACGAGATTGAAACGCCAGATGTGCCTGTTGATCCGCTGAAGTTCCGCGACAGCAAAAAATATACTGACCGCCTGCGCGACAGCCGCGCCAAGACCGACATGAAAGATGCGGTTGTGGTGGCGACAGGTAAATTGCTTGGCCGTGACGTGACCGTGGGCATTCAAGATTTTGACTTTATGGGTGGCTCTTTGGGCATGGCTGCTGGTTCTGCCATTGTTAAAGGCGCTGAAACCGCGGTTAAAAATAAAACGCCATACATCTTGTTCACCGCCTCAGGCGGTGCTCGGATGCAGGAAGGCATGCTCTCGCTGATGCAAATGCCGCGCACAACTGTGGCGCTGCAACGGCTTAAAGAAGCAGGCTTGCCTTATATTGTGGTGTTGACCAACCCAACCACTGGCGGGGTTACCGCATCTTACGCCATGTTGGGCGACGTGCAGATCGCTGAACCTGATGCCTTGATCGGTTTTGCTGGTCAACGTGTGATTGAGCAAACCATTCGCGAAAAGCTGCCACAAGGCTTCCAGCGGTCAGAATATCTTTATGACCACGGCATGGTGGATATGGTGGTGCATCGCCACGATTTGCGCCCTACCATTGGCCGTTTGATCGGCATTTTCCTGAAGTCTGAGCTTAATGAGATTGAAACCAGCACAGCGAAGCGCAAAAGCGTTCGCGATGCGGTTGCAGAAAGCGAAGGCGAGGAAGCCAAGAAGAATGAAGGCCCAGCTGAAGGCGATTTGCATATTGAGCAACCGCCTGTGGCGCATGCTGAATAGTCGGCTTCGTGACCGAAACAGACAAGATTATCGAGCGCCTGATGGCGCTCCATCCCAAAAAGATGGACCTTTCCTTGGGGCGCATTGAGCGCCTTTTGGACGAGGTGGGCAACCCGCATGATCGGCTGCCGCCGGTTATTCATGTGGCGGGCACCAATGGCAAAGGGTCGACCATTGCCTTTATGCGCGCCATTTTGGAAGCGATGGGCAAGCGGGTTCATGTGTACATCTCCCCTCATCTCTCTCGTTTTAATGAGCGATTTCGCTTAGCCGGTGAACTGGTTAGCGATGAGCGCCTTAATGAAACGATGGAACGCCTTGAGCGCATCAATGATGGCAAGCAGATCACCTTTTTCGAGCTGACCACGGTTGTTGCGTTCGATCTATTTACCCAAGTTGAAGCGGATGTTGTGTTGTTAGAAACCGGACTTGGCGGGCGTCTGGACAGCACCAATGTGGTCAAACAGCCATTTGGTACGGTGATTACCCCCATTTCCATCGACCATGTTCAGTTTTTGGGCGACACGATTGAAAAGATCGCTTTTGAAAAAGCGGGCATCATGAAAAAGGGCGCGAAAGCCGTTTTTTCTCGCCAAATGCATGATGCGTTGGGCGTTTTGGAACAACGTGCCATGGAATTGGGCATCAATCCGTTTATCGGTGGGCAAGATTTTGATGGCTATGGCGAGAATGGACGTTTTGTTTATCAAGACACAGATGGGCTAGAAGATTTGCCTTTGCCTGCCTTGCGCGGCCATCATCAATTAAGCAATGCTGCCACCGCCATTGCGGCTTTGCGCCATTTTGGCTTGAACCCAAGCTCTGAGGCCTTGGCAGAGGGAATGCGCGCGGTCACATGGCCAGCACGCTTTTCACCGCTCAAGGGTGAGCTGAATCAATATTTGCCGCCCGATAGCGAACTCTGGTTAGATGGTGGGCATAATGTGGATGGTGCGCAAGTTTTGGCGCAAGGGCTTGGTGATCTCAATGAAAAGAGTTCTCGGCCTTTGACCCTGGTTTTGGGCATGCTGGCCAATAAGGATATTCGCGGCTATCTCGCCGCCTTTGATGGGCTAGCGCATCGCATCATCACCGTGCCTGTGCCGGGCGATGATTTGGCCACCAATGCCGGGTCCACGCCGGAAAGCCTTGCCCAAACTGCGGGTGAACTGGGCTTCAACGCCACACCAACTCAAAATATTGTAGATGCGCTCAAAGAAGTGAGTCGCGATGGACCCCAGCGCGTTGTGATCTGTGGTTCGCTTTATCTTGCGGGCGATGTGCTTTTGCAAAATAAAACGCCGCCCCAATAATTGGCGCGGCGCTTAAATTTAGATTTTGATGCCCTGATTAGGCAGAAACGCCTTCAAGCCATTTGGTCAGCCCGACTTTTGAAAGAGTCGCGCCCACTTTCATGTCAACCACCTCACCTTTATCAAAGATCAAATAGGTGGGCATGTTGCGCACGCCAAATTGGCTGACGGTAGACGGGTTATCGGCTGCATTGAGCTTCACCAACTTCACCCGCCCATCAAACTCATCTGCCGCTTGTTCTAAAAGCGGGTCCATGGCCTTGCAGGGCGCACACCATTCGGCCCAAAAATCAACGAGCACAGGCACGTCGCTTTCAAGCACTTCGGTGGAAAAGTTCGTATCGTCTACCGCATTCAGCATCATAAAGCCTTACTAAGCTGCGTGGCTTTCGAGCCACTTCACCAAGCCTGCTTTTGGCTCGCCGGCACCGATTTTCATGTCAGCGGCAGCGCCATCTTTAAACAGGATCATGGTTGGAATAGAGCGGATGCCATATTGTGCGGCGATATTTGGATTTTCGTCCACATTCACCTTCACAATTTTCACTTTGCCGTCCATTTCAGATGAGATCTCTTCCAAAACAGGTGCGATGGCCTTACATGGGCCACACCACTCCGCCCAAAAGTCAACCAAAACAGGCACTTGAGCGTTTAGAACTTCATCAGAAAATTGAGCTTCGTTTACTTGGGTGGTCATAACCAGTTCCCCTTTCATTTTTCGTTGGCATGAATGTAAGAAGAGTCGGATAAAGATTCAAGCAGATCACGGCGCAGTGATGAAAATTGGGTAAGCGCTGAAAATCTTTTCTCAGATCAGCATAAATTGCGCATTTTCCGTCCACAAAATCGCGGTTTTCAAGGTGCGATTTGGGTCGTTTTCTTGCATAGCACGTGCGTATAGCTGCAATTGCTGCCGATATTTTGCATTCAGTTGCGCCGCATTTTCCGGCACGGCCTGGTCGGACTTGAAGTCGACAATCAAAATCTCATTATCGGTGACAACCAGTCGATCTATGCGTCCGGTTATCCGCGCGGGTGCGCCATCAACGTCGATGTTCGCGGCGATGGCCACTTCGGCACGGCTATTGGCATCAAACAGAAAGGCAAGCTCTTCCGAGTCCAAAATGGTGAGGGCCTTATCTATGATTTCCGCATGCAGATGGGGCGCCACAGGCAGAATCAAGGGCAAAGCAATATCGGCTTGCGCGCGACGTTCTGCACCGGAATATTGCGGCAAATATTGCAAAAGTGCATGCAATGCATTGCCCCGCGCCATCGCCAATTTGGGCGGCAGGCCCAGCGGTTGTCCTTCTGCGCTTGGCATAGTTGCCAGTTCTTCATCTGCTTTGGATGGTTCCAAGATGTTCCGCTTCACAGGTGGCAACACTGGCGCAACCATCTCGGCTGGCATGGCTGTTTCATCGCGTTCGAGTTTAATTGGCGTTGTAGGCTGGTTGATCACCGCCCCGTTGGGATAGACCAGCCCCTCCTCGCGCAGATCGCTGTGAGGCTCCAAGGTGCCATAGGCCATATCGTACCAGCTTGCCGGACCGCTGGCAGATTTCTTCTCCACTCCTGTGAGGTAAAGTTCATCCTCTGCGCGGGTCAGCGCCACATAGAGCTTGCGGCGATATTCTTCGACCTCCTTGTCCATACGTGCGGTTTTGAGCCCCACGGCGGCTTCGGGCAGATTGGTCGACCCGCCAATATTCCACGCCAAAAAGCTTTTGTGCGGCAGCTCTGCGTCTACGTGCAAAAATACATCCGAGCTGACGGATTTTGGCGTTTCGGTTGCATCGAGGCAGATCACGATAGGCGCCTCGAGCCCCTTCGCGCCATGCACTGTCATGACCCGAATATTGTCCTTCACCTCGCTAAGTTCGCGTTTCACTTCGGCGGGCGACGCGCGCATTTTGGTGAGAAAGCCAATCAGGCTCGACTGATCCTGCCGCTCATGCGCCAGCGCCATCGTCATGAATTCGCCGATCACATCGTCAATTTCCGGCCCCAGCCGCGCGTGAAATTTTTGCAGCCCCTTATGCGTGTATAGAATGAAGGCGAAAAACTCATAGGGACGGTCCACATCCAAGTGGGTGCGCCATTCGCGCAGCAGCGCATAAGGTTTTTCCGACCATTTATGGGTTTTGGCGAAGTTTCGCAAATGCGCCCAGAGCGGCCCTTTGGGGCGATCATGACAGAGCTCAAACAGCTGCTCTTCGCTGATGTCGAAAAGTGGTGAGCGCAATAAGGTGGCCAAGCCTAGATCGTCGGCCGGATTGACCATCACATCGCCGAGCACCAGCAAGTCCTTCACCGCGATATGGTCATTCACCACCAGCTTGTCTTCACCCAAATTGGGCAAGTTGCGCTGCTTCAGCGCTTTGATCATTTCTTTGAACAGCCGACCCCGCGTTTGCACCAAAATCATAATATCGTCCGGTTTGACCGCCCGCTCGTGCCCTGAAAGCAAACGTCCCTTGGTCAGCCACTGATCGATGGTTTTCGCCACCTGCTGCGCCAACTTGGTTTCCGGGCGTTGTTCATGCCGCGCCGCTTCAATTGGATATTCGTCGCTCGGCTCTGGCTTATCTGCCAGCGGTTCTTTTGGCCAAAGGGTCACAAAGCCCTGATTTGTGGTGCGGGCAGCACGGTGCGCGGGGGCAGCAGCCACGCCGGACAGACCTTTATGGTTTGCTTGCGGCTCAAACACCAGATCAACGGCGTTCAAAATCGGGCTTTGGGTCCGGAATGAGGTTTGCAGCGGCACATCATGCCAGACCTGCTCCGCTTCCCGCGCACGGCGGGCAAAGCGGCGGCCCATTTCGCCAAACAGGCGCGGCTCGGCGCCCTGAAAGCTATAGATCGATTGTTTCTCATCGCCCACGGCAAACAGCGTCCGATGCTTTTGCACCGCGCCTTCACCCGCAAAAAACTCTTTGGCAATGGCCTCGATAATATCCCATTGCTCCGGGTTCGTGTCCTGGCTTTCATCCACCAGAATATGGGTGATGCCGGCATCAAGCTTATAGGCCACCCAAGGGCCATAGGCCTCGTTGGCAAACAGACGTTTCAGGGCCAAAATCAGATCGTCAAAATCCAATTGCGCCTTGGCTTTTTTGCCTGCCTCATAAGCCGCCATAACAGCTTCGGCCAATGCCAGCAGCAGTTTGGAATTGTCGAGCAGGCGCGCCAGTTTAAGCTGTTCAAACAGATCGGCCAGCCGATTGGCTTCCTCCTCGATTTGCCCGGCCAAAGCCGCGTCTTTTTTCGCAATGCCCGCCGCACCCTTTTTGGGCGTGCCTTTTTGGGTCAAAAGGGCGCCAAAGGCCTGCGCCATGCTCGGCTGTGATGGGTCGGTTCCCATCAGCCCGTCGGCAATGGTTTTCGCCAAACCCTCATTGCGCAGATGCAGGCCAACACCATGATATTCCGATTGTGGCAGGATGGCTTGATTCAGCACCTTGTCGGTAATCTGGGCTTCGCTCAGATCTGAAGGCACCTTGAGAAATTCAGCCAGATTTTCAATCGCACGGTCTTTATAGACCAAAAGCGTTTTCAGCTTTGCGCCTTCGGCCAATAAACGGTCCAACGCCGCTTCGATTTGCGCATCACTGGCGCGGGCAAATAACGTGTCCAGCAGTGGCATCATCTGCTTGGCGTTGCCTCGGCCAGCCAACACACGCTCACGCGCGTCCTGCATCATTTGCGCCCGGTCAGCATCCTCGATCACTTCAAAATCAAACGGCACCCCCGCTTCCAAAGGAAAACGGTGCAGCACGGATTCGGCGAAGGCGTGGATGGTGTTGATTTTCAACCCACCCGGCGTTTCCAGGGCGAAGGCGAAAAGCTGTTTAGCCCGGCGCAATTTGTCATCTGTGGGGCGCTGGCCGGTAAGATCGAGCAATTCGCTCACCAGCGCATCATCATCCATCAGGGCCCACTCGCCCAATTTGTCAGTGACACGGGCGCGCATCTCAGCGGCGGCGGCTTTGGTGTAGGTCAGGCACAAAATTTCATCTGGCGCGACACCATCCAGCAACAGGCGCAGCACCCGGCGCGACAGCACAAAGGTTTTGCCCGACCCCGCATTCGCCGCCACCCAGGCATGGGCAGTGGGGCTGGCAGCGCGTTTTTGGGCGTCGATGGTTTCGGGGGCGATGTGCAAATCTTGCCGCATTATTCGTCCTCCCCTTCCGGCGCCCATTCTTTGGCCCGCGCCAAATGGTCGTAGTCGCCTTCAAAGCGCTGTTCGGGCTTCGGGTTCAATTGCGCCACCATGGCCACATCATCGCGCAGCAGCATCAATTCAGCAAAACGGGAGAACCGCTCCCAATATTGATCTACCCATTCATCTGCTTCCTGCTTGGATGGGAAATTGGTGAGCGATAAAGTATCTGGACCGTGGGCCAGCTTGATATAGCGGAATGCCGCGCTGTCGGCACGCTCCAACCCTTCAAAGCCGCCCTGCCGTGCAATCAGGCCCGCCATGGGTAATTGCGGTGCCATGAAGTTTTCCATATCCTTTTTGGCGGGCACGCCCCCGGTTTTGAAATCAACAATTTCCACCTTGCCTGCTTCGGTCTGGTCCACCCGGTCGGCGCGGCCATGCAGGGTGAATGGCACGCCCGCAATCTCCAAACTGGCCTGGCCGCGTATTTCGGCATTGCGCACGGCAATGTGGAGATTTTGCGTGGTTTCATGGGCCAGAAAGGCGGCAGCGATGGCGTCAAACCGTTTGAGCCAAATGTCTCTTCGGTCCGCCACATCGGCAAGCCGTTCATAGGCTTTTCGTGCCAGCGCCATCAATTGATCATGGGCGTCCGGTGCAGCACAATCATGGCCCTCAGCAATAAAATCGCCCAGCACCTCGTGGATCAAATTGCCTCGCTCTGCAAAGTCTGGTGGCGCGCCCAACGGGTCGAGAGGCTTAAGCCGCATCACATGTTTGGCATAGATCGCGTAGGGATCGCGCAGCAGTGTTTCAATTTCCGTGATCGAGAGACGGCGCGGGCGCAGGTCTGCGGGTGGCGTGGGCGTTGGGCGTTCCGCTGGCGACACCTGTTTCACCGCATCAATTTGCGTAGTCCAGGCTTTGATGTGCGCCGTGCGGTCGGTGAGTGCTTTTTCACACGCCTTGCCGACAAAGGCCAAGAGGCGCTTCAGAAAGCGTGACGGATCAGCAGGAGACGTGCCGCGCCGTTGCGCATAGCTGAGCACCACTTGCGGGGCGTTCAGCGCCAACAAAAAGTCATGGGCGGCCAAGCCGACTTTGCGTTCTGGCGGCTCCAGCCCCACAGCCAATTTCATGCCGCGCGACATCCAAGGGCCGGGGTCGGCATCTTCGGGCCACACGCCTTCGTTCAACCCCGCCAGAATAATCAGATCGACGCTTTGCAAGCGGGCTTCCACCCGCCCCCAAATTTGTACATCGTGCCGCGCCTGTTCGAGCGGACGCACTGACACCGGGCTCATAAGCAAGGCCATAGCGGAAACAAATTGGGTGCTGTCGATCTGGCTCAGTTCAATACTGCCCGCTGCGAGTTCCGCCAGCCAGTCGCTGAGCTGGTCAAACCCATGCGGGTGATGCGGTTTGTCCTGATCGTCATGGATCACTTTGTCCACGATAGCGGGCATGGCGCGGGCGATGTTTAAGAGGCTAGGCCTGCCGCTGGCAAAGGCCTCAATCAGCGGCGCCAGCATTTTCTCCATATCGTCAAACAAGGCGATCAGCGCCGTCGCTTCGTCTTCATTTAAAGGGCGCTGACGGGGTTCTGGCTTTTCAAAAGCCGCTTTCACCTCTTTGCACAATCCTGTCACGCCCGGCTTGCCGCGCATGCCGCGCAAGATCGAAAGGTCCAGCACTTCGCGCAATGCTGAAATCTTGCTCCGGGCACGGCCAAAGCAGACGGAAGAATGCAGCAACAGCCCGACCAGATCGATGGCGCTAAATTCGCTCTGCACCAATTGCAGCAACTGCCGCACCAAGCGCCCCGCCGGGCTTTGATTGAGCGGCACGCCCGCGCTGTCATCAACGGAAATATCAAACCGGTGCAGCTCAGCAATGATTTGCCGCGCCTGATCCCGATCTGGGGCGATGATGCCCACGGACTTACTGTTGGCCAACGCCTCACGGGTGGCCAAGGCAATGGCGCGGCTTTCCATGGCTTCATTGGGCATGGCCAAGAGCGATATTTGATCCGTGGCGGTTTCTAATTGGCCGCTCAGCTTTTCGCGCTGCGCGTGCCATTGGGCTGTGTTTTCAGCGGTCGCAAGGGCTTGATGCAATATCTCGGCGCGGCCTTGTTGTGCTGGTGCGAGTTCCTGTACATCGGCGGGACCGGCACTCAGGCGGCGCAACAGCAGCGCCATGCCATATTGCGGATGGGCATGGGCCTTATTGTTTGGCTCAAGCAAAAAGCTGAAATCCTCAACGCTCATTGTCGTGTCAAATCCGGGCAACACCAGCGCACCATTTGGCAACGCACTGATCTCTTTCAGAAAGCGCGCGTTGGCAGGCACTGACCCGGTGGAGCCCGCTGCAATCACTGGCTTATCGCCAAAACGCATTTTCAGCGTTTGCTGCGCCAGCGCAAACTTTTCCCGCCGCACCATCGCAACTTCCTGTAAGCCGCGCTCTTCCAGATAAAGCGGCCAATTGTCGGTAACGATTTTGATAAAGTTCAGACTTTGCTGCCAGTTCTCGGCCAGTTCTTCTGGCACCAATTGGCTCAACTGATGGTAGTCAATTTCTTCGGTGAGAAAGTCATCCAACAATTGCCCAAGCGATTGCGCCATGGCGAGAATTTCGGCGGCGCTTGGTGGCGAGGCAAAACCCACTTGCTGCGCCTGCTCTGCCGTGTGCGCCCAGCCCTCAATCAAGCGCGCGAGAAACAGGGTGCGTTCTGTTTTTGAAACCGGGTTGGTGGCGGTCAGATCTGGCTCGGCGAAGAAAGCGTTTTCCACCTCGTCGCTTTCGCCAAGGGTGTAAATATTCGGCAGCAATGCAGCGCCATCCAACCGCTCTAAAAAGATATCGATCAGCGCTAGGCGTGCCCGCTTAGTAGGCAAGTAAATCGTGATATCGGACAGCCAGAACGGCCCTTCGCGCGGCCAGTCTGGCGCGAGGGTTCCGTCCAATATGCGTGAGGCCAGCACCTTCAAAAAAGGGGCGTCTGGCGCGATGGAATAAAGCGAGCGCCGCATCGTTGCCTTTAAATCAGTTTGATGCCGCTATCTGAGCCGGATTCGAGCAGTTGGGCAAGGGCTTCCAGCCGATTTGCATCACCAGAAATATGCAATGTGCGACCTTCTGGCATTTCGGAAATCAAATGTAGGGAGAGGTTAAATGGCGCACGCGCTGTCAACTCTGGCAAGCGCTCCGGCCACTCGATCAAAAGAATTGCCTGGTCATCATCGAACAAGCCCAATTCATCCGCCTCACTTTCGTCGCTCAAGCGATAAAGATCGGCATGCAGATAGGATTGATTGTTCAGTTGGTAATTCTGCACCAGCGAGAAGGTTGGGCTTGGCACTTCCAATTCTGAATCATCCGCTGCATGGCGCAGCAAAGATCTCGCAAGAAAGCTTTTGCCTGCGCCCAAATCGCCTGTGAGCGTGACGATGTCACCGGGTTGCAATTGTGCATGTAGCATTTGCGCAAACGCCATTGTGGCGTGCTCACTCACTAAGATGATTGATAGCTGGTCAGCTTGGCCCATTATTCAGCGGCGCCTTTGGCCACCTGTTCGGCGGGCAAGTTGACGGTGACTTTGGTGCCACGCGGTTGCAAACGCTCAATGGCGACGGTGCCGCCATGCATATGGACGAATGTTTTCACGATGGAAAGGCCCAAACCGGCGCCGCGCTGGCGACCTTCCACGGCCTTGCCTTCAAACCGATCAAACACGGAGGCAATGATGTCATCAGGGATGCCGACGCCCTCGTCTTCCACCACAAAGAGAATGCGGCCGCCGCGTTCAAACACATCCAAGCGCACCTGAGCGCCTGGGTCGGAATATCGCACCGCGTTGGAAAGAAGATTGTAGAGCACCTGCACAATGCGTGTGCCGTCCGCTACAAAGGTTGGCAAATTGTCATCAATCGAGATTTCAAGATTGATCGGCACTTCATTGCTGCCCACCTGCAGCGCGGCCAACACACCTTTGCGTGCTTTTTCCACTAAGGCATGCACGTCCAACACATCGGTTTGTAGCTCGGCAATGCCTGCGTCGATGGTGGTCAGGTCCAAAATATTATCGATCAGCAATCCAAGCGAGCTTGACGACGCGCGAATGAAATTGGTGTAATCTTTTTGCTTATCGTTCAAAGGTCCAGCTGCCTCGCTGGCCAACAAATCGGCAAAGCCAATAATATTGGTCAGTGGTGAGCGGAACTCGTATGAGATGTTTTGAACAAAAGCATCTTTAAGCTTATCAGCTGTTTCCAACGCTTCGTTACGTTCTTTCAGCACCTTCTCAAAGGATGCGCCTTCGGTCACGTCCACAAAGGTCACCAGCGTCTGGCTATCGGGCAGGCGCACAATGGCGTAGTCAATCAAGCGATTATCGGAGCGGACAATGCGGCCTTTTTTGTCGTGGCGCTCTGCATCAAGATCCAGAATGTCAACTTTAAGCTCGCTCCAAATGCGATCCCCATCTTCTGGCAGCGTTTCCGCGCTGATGGCGGCGATATCGGCAATGTGGGTTTGCTTGTTCAGCTTGTTCATTGGCAGCTTCCAGATGCGAGAAAGCTGCGCATTATGCAATTTTAATCGGCCATCAGTGCCAAACACGGCCACTGCTTCTGACAACGCGTTCAGGGTTTCGTCTTGCACATGAATGAGCGCGTTATAGCGGCTTTCGAGCGCCAATTGCTCAGTCACATTGTGATAAACATAAATCACGCCGCGTTCGTGCGGCGCAGGTGACGCAATCACATTCAGCACTTGGCCGCTTGGCAAATGCCACATGGTCTCGCGCGTTTTCTTAAGGCCGTATGCCTCCAGATGTTGCGCACGCCATTTTTTATAATCTGGCTCCATGGGCAATTTACCCTGGGTGCGCAAGCGATCCAAAATCGCCTTTTCACTTGGCTGAGTTTCCAGCCAGGCCACATCCATTTCCCAAAATTCGCCAAATGCCTTATTGAAATGGGTGAGCTGCCCCGCGCCGTCGAACACAGCAACCGGTGTGCGCAATTCATTGATGGCCGCGGTTAGGAAGCTGGCTTTGGGGTCGTTTTTGTCTTCGTTCGAGGCGAGGCCCTGCACCGCATAGCCAGCGGTGCCATCGGCCAGTTTGAACATGGTGACGTCTAACACGCCAAAATCATCATGCTCTTCGGTCACTGAAAGGGGACCACCATCTAACGGATCAAGACGACGATGTCGGGCAAGCGTTTCTTCATCGAAGAGTTCTGGAATCGGCTGTTCCGGATCAAGCCCTGCCCCGCCCAAAGCCATTTTCAAATAGGCTTCGTTGACCTTGACCAACTGCCCCTGAAAATTGCGTACCCATGCTGGGTGGTTGAACTTATCAATCAGCGCCGCATAGGTTTCAATGGTGGGCACATTATTGCGCGTTTCGGCCAACACATAGGGCTCATCCACTTCCGCTTCACGCGGCGAGATGCGGATAAGCGGCTTGCCTGCGACCACGCGGCCAGAGATGCGGTAGTCACGGTCACCCAATCCGGGGGCTCGATATTCGAATTCACGCCCTTGCGCTTGCAGCTCATCTAGCTTGAATGAAACTTCAATTGCCGCCTTTGCGTCCAACCAGCTTTTGAAATCCAAAATATCATCGATGCGCTGGCAGGTTGGGATGGTGGCTTGGATGGGGCCGATGGAATCGGCACGGCCTTCATCGCCCCGCCAAATCAACGTCACTTCGCGCATGCCATGCAAAATTGCACCTTTTTCGTCCAGCGCAGCGCTCATTTCGGCAAGCTGGCGCTGGGTTTTCACCCGCAAAAGTTCGGCTTTGCGGTGTTGGCGAAGGGCCATATAGGTGGCCACACCACCACACAGCAATGCGCCCATGGCAACGGCCAATGGGGTGGTGGCAACAAGCTGTTCGGTAGATATATTTGTTTGAGCGAGGGCTGGTTTTGCGGCCAACATAGCAAGAGTTGCGCAACCTAGTTTAGCGACTCCTCTATCAATCCGGAATTTGACCGGCCCCATGTTTTGCCCCTTAAAAATTAATCAAATCGCTGCCCGCTCAACGAATCACTTCACCATACCGCTTCGGCGAATCGCGCAACAAGAGTCAAAATGCGTTTTGGGCAAAAAAAAGGGGCGTTTTGCACGCCCCTTTGGATAAATGTCTGCAAATGAATCTCAATAGCGATATTGCTCAGATTTGAACGGTCCATTTTGCTCAACACCGATGTAATCGGCTTGCTCTTTTGAGAGCTTGGTCAGCTTGGCGCCCAATTTCTCCAAATGCAGTGCAGCAACTTTTTCGTCCAAGTGTTTTGGCAGCACATAAACTTTGTTTTCGTACTTTTCGCCATGGGCGAACAGTTCGATTTGCGCCAAGGTCTGGTTGGCGAAAGACGCACTCATCACAAAGCTTGGATGACCTGTGGCGTTGCCCAGATTCACCAAGCGGCCTTGCGACAAGAGGATCATGCGGTTGCCTTGCGGGAACTCGATCATGTCCACTTGAGGCTTGATGTTGGTCCATTTTTGGTTGCGCAGTGCAGAAACCTGAATTTCATTGTCGAAGTGACCAATGTTGGCCACGATTGCCATATCTTTCAGGCGGCGCATATGATCAAGGGTCAAAATGTCTTTGTTGCCTGTGGCGGTAACCACAATGTCTGCACGCTCAATGTCGTCTTCGAGGGTTACCACTTCATAGCCGTCCATCGCTGCTTGCAAGGCGCAGATCGGGTCTACTTCGGTGACCATCACGCGGGCGCCGGCACCACGCAGAGAAGCGGCGGACCCTTTGCCCACATCGCCATAACCACAAACAATGGCCACTTTGCCTGCCATCATCACGTCTGTGCCGCGGCGGATCGCATCCACCAAGCTTTCGCGACAACCATATTTGTTGTCGAACTTAGATTTGGTCACGCTGTCGTTCACATTGATTGCTGGGAATGGCAATTCGCCTTTTTCCTGCAATTGATACAAACGGATCACACCGGTGGTTGTTTCCTCAGAAACACCTTTGATGCTGTCGCGTACACGTGAATAGAAGCTAGAATCTTTCGCCAACCGTTTTTTGATCGTGGCAAAAAACACTTCTTCTTCTTCGTTAGATGGGTTTTCCAAGAATGATGGATCTTGTTCGGCTTTCGCGCCGTTGAGCACCAACATGGTGGCGTCGCCGCCATCATCCAAAATCATGTTGGCCATTTCGCCATTGTCGAATTCGAACAAGCGGTCAGCAAAGTCCCAATATTCTTCCAAAGTTTCGCCTTTGTGGGCAAACACTGGAATGCCTGCAGCGGCAATCGCCGCGGCGGCGTGATCTTGGGTTGAATAAATGTTGCAAGATGCCCAGCGCACTTCTGCACCCAGAGCCACCAATGTTTCGATCAACACAGCTGTTTGGATGGTCATGTGCAAAGAGCCTGCAATGCGCGCGCCCTTCAACGGTTGGGATGCGGCAAATTCTTGGCGGATGGCCATAAGGCCCGGCATTTCCACCTCGGCCATTTCAATTTCTTTGCGGCCATAATCTGCCAAGCTGAGGTCTTTTACAGCATATTCTTGGGTCAACGCGCTCATTCACGGGTCTCCTTAAAATCAGTTTGCCCGTGTTATAGCGGTCAAAGGTTGACCATTCAATAAAGATATAAAGATTTATTTATATGCCTGATTAGCTGCTGATGCGCACGCGGTTACGACGCCGAAATGGAAGGCGCGCCACTGTCCAGCCGCAAAGGGCAGCGAACCAAGCCGCCACGCCACCTAGAAACGCGAACAGGCCGCCTTCAGGATTTAGCGGCACCGAAACATCATATTGCGCCCAAGTGGCTTGCGCCAATTCAGGATCAAAATATTGCACAAAGCCCATCGCCTGTTCAGCGATGTTAGCATTTTGCAAGGTTTCTTGGTGGGTTGTCAGTTTATCAAAGCGCGTGAAAATCTGGCGCATAGAACTGCCTTGCTTGACCAAAAATTCGTCGCTTGCCCGATCATAAGTTTCCAGCGCTTGCTGGCGGGTGAGATTTTGCTCTGCAGCATCTTCATCAAAACGGGTAATGATGGTGCGCAATTCTTCAATTGCTCCATCCAAACGCTGTTCATATTGGCTGGTGAATCCTGGGAACTGCGCCCCAACAATGCCGCCAATGGCAAAAAACATGATAAAGACGATGCCGCGCATGGTCCCTCCAAAAGCTGTTCACTCGCATATTGGCATGGGCGCGGCCAAAATCAATGTTTGATCAATTTAAGACGCGTCTTCTTGGCCCGCTTCTGTGTCTTCATCGAAGCCATTTTCAACCAATTGCACCAATGCATCCAGTGCTTCGCGCGCCTGCGGGCCTTTGGTTTTCACCAAGATGGTCGAACCCGGCCCTGCCGCCAACAACATCAGGCCCATAATGGATGAACCGCCCACCGTTTGCCCATCGCGGGTAACGGTTATATCGGCATCAAAACATTCAGAAGTGCGGGCAAAGCGCGCAGACGCACGGGCATGGAGCCCGCGCCGATTGCAGATGCGCAAAAGTTGCCCGAAGGATTTTTCTGGATGCGATGAATTAGGCATGAGGCTCGTTTAAACGCCCCCAAGCACATCATTGGCTACGTTGATATATTTGCGGCCCGCTTCTTGCGCTTCATGCACTGCGGTGTTCATATCCAGCTCAGGGCGCACCCGTGCCAGTTTCACTAGCATGGGCAAGTTTACCCCGGCGATCACTTCAACTTCGCGGTTTTCCATCACGGAAATGGCTAGATTGGAGGGCGTGCCCCCAAACATGTCGGTGAGAATCACCACACCTTGGCCGCTATCCACGTCATGCACTGCAGTTAGAATATCTTGGCGGCGTACTTCCATATCGTCGTCCGGCCCAATGCAAACAGCCGCACATTGTTCCTGCGGCCCAACCACATGTTCCAGCGCAGCCTTAAACTCATCTGCCAATGCCCCATGGGTCACAAGCACCATACCGATCATATTATTTGCCCCTTGATCACGCCGCAGCGCACAATTTACTCACCGCTAAAGTTTAACGGCAATCCGCCCTGACACCAAATGCTTTTTGTGCCGTTATGTGCTGGTCTTCTTGATCTTGCGCAAGGCTTCCAGCACCAAAAGGCGCTGATGCACCGAATCGATCAAGCTGCGCGAAGGCACCGGCACACAGTGTAATTTCACCCCGAGCAGTTCGGTTTCAAACTCCTCATTTTCGGGCATCCGATCCATTTCTGCTGAGATATCGACGATCAATTGAATGGCGTGCCGCTCGATCACCGGGCGATCCACAATGCCAAAGCCGCGCAATTCGATCTGCCCCTTAATTTGTTCAGGCGCTGTGGCGATCAGTTCGCCATCAATCGCTTCCACCAAAATTCTATCGTCGGAAATCAAGCCCGATTCTTTGCCGCGCGATTCCGCTCGGTCCATCAAATCGAACGATAATAGTGATTTGCCCGCGCCGCTTTCGCCGCGAATGAGAATGCCAATTCCGTCGTAAACAATGCCAGTTGCAAAAATGTTTTCAGCTTCGTCCGCCATAAAGTCCCCTCCTATTCAGCGCGAGGTAGTCTAACAATAAATTCTGCGCCTGACCTATCGTTGCGGTTATGGGCGTTAATTTCCCCTAAATGCGCTTCAACGATCTGCTTTGAAATTGATAGGCCCAACCCAGAATGGTCGCCAAATTTCTCGCCTTCTGGTCGGTCAGTATAAAAACGTTGGAACACTTTGTTGGTGTCGCCACGAATGCCGCGACCTTCGTCGCGTACGCGCAATTCAACCCAGCGCCCATCCACTTCCAGCTGCACCGTTACTTCGCTGTTTTCAGGCGAAAAGGATACGGCATTGTCGATCAAATTGGTCACCACTTGGGCAAGGCGTGAATCGTGACCGATAATTTCAGCCGTCTCGTCGCCAATATTATTTTCAAGCGCGATGCTAACTTTGCGTTTTGCCGCATTGTCTTCCTGAATCGACACAATGGTTTCGGTCAGGCTGAGCAGGTTGACGCGATCAGCGGTTTCACGCGCCAGCTCCGCATCCAACCGCGAGGCATTTGAAATATCTGAAATCAACCGGTCCAAACGACGCACATCATGTTGAATGATACCAGCAAGCCGGGCACGGTCTTCTTCCTTTTTGGCCAAGGGCAAGGTTTCAACAGCGCTGCGCAATGAGGTGAGCGGGTTTTTCAATTCGTGCGCCACATCTGCAGCAAAACTTTCGATCGCTTCAATCCGATTATATAGCGCGTTGGTCATATCGCGTAGCGAGCCAGATAAGAGGCCAATTTCGTCTGGGCGCTGGGTGAAATCAGGAATTTCTTCCCGGTCTTTGATGGAACGGCGCACCCGTTGCGCGGCCGCAGACAAGCGGCGCATGGGGCCGGCGATGGTGCTGGCGAGCAACAGAGACACCAATGTGGTGATGGTTGCCGCAATCACGAATATGCGCACCACATTCCACCGTTCTTTTTCAACAATGGTATCAATAGTGCCGGGTTGAGTGGACAACAGCAAAACGCCCACATTGGCGCGCAAACGCTTCACAGGCACGGCGACGGACACGACCAACCTGTCGGTTGAATCTACGCGCACAATAGAAGCGGCGGCGCCCGACATGGCAGAGGCAACTTCAGGATATTTGGTGCCTTCGGTGGAGCCATATTCCTGATAGCGCGGAAATTCTCGCGCGGCCAACATACGGAAAAGGCGGTTGACCCATTCGATCAAAAAGAAATTCTCGCGCGGGGCCGATTGTGGCGTGGTGCCCAGCACTTCGCCTTGGATATAGAGGTCTTCACTATCCAAAATCATCAGTCCATTACGGTCATAGATCCGCGCCCGCGTGCCAGTTGGCGTGATCAAGTTGCGCAGCAATGGCGCAACCCGCTCGGGATTGATGGGAAATTCAAGGCTGGGGTCGAAAAAGCTAAGCGTGGAGAGCGGCGCATCGCCTTGCAATTGTAAAAACTTGTCGGGGTCGAGGGTGATCACGTCACTATCGACCGTGGCCGATGCCGCAATGGCGCCAGCGATGATTTCACCTTGCACCCGCAAACTGTCCACTTGCGCATTGATCAGGCCAGACCGCCATTGAGTTTGGTTGATAATCGCGCCCACAAGCGCCGCCAGCGCCACCACATTGAGAATTACAATGCGGCGGGTGAGTGACGAAAAGATTGTGAAAGAAAGCCAGCGCCGCGCAGCGCGATAGCTCAGCACCAGCGGATTGGCTTTTTTGGGCGGGGTTCCGCTTGGACGTGTGTCAAGATCATCCATCGATGCAGAGGTGGCGGGCTCTGCCCTCTCCTGCATCTCGTCATCTTGATCATGGTGTGCTGATTTTTCCAGCGTCAAAAAGCCTATTGCTCCTTAAAGCGATACCCGACCCCGTAAAGGGTTTCGATCATATCAAACTCTTTGTCAACAACGCGGAATTTCTTGCGCAAGCGTTTGATATGGCTGTCGATGGTCCGGTCGTCCACATAAACCTGATCATCATAGGCTGCGTCCATCAAGCTGTCACGGCTTTTGACCACGCCTGGCCGTTGCGCCAATGCAAATAGGATCAAAAATTCGGTCACCGTTAGGGTCACATTTTTGCCGTCCCATGTGCAGGTGTGGCGCTCCTGATCCATGGCCAAGCGGCCACGTTCAATCACTGACTTGCCTTGCGGTTGGTCGCCACTGCCGCCTGTGCTTTGCGCATCGCCACGGGCTTGTGCACGGCGCAAAATGGCTTTCACGCGCTCCACCAGCAAGCGCTGAGAAAATGGCTTGGTGATAAAATCGTCCGCGCCCATTTTCAGGCCAAACAATTCATCAATCTCATCATCTTTTGAGGTGAGAAAAATCACTGGCAGGTCTGATTTTTGCCGCAGACGACGCAACAATTCCATGCCATCCATGCGCGGCATCTTAATGTCCAAAATCGCCAGATCAGGCATGTCAGATGTCAAACCTTCAAGGCCAGATGCGCCATCTGTATATGTATTGACGCGATAGCCTTCGGCTTCCAATGTCATTGAGACTGACGCCAGAATATTTTGGTCGTCATCAACCAGTGCGATTTTTGGCATAAATCATCCCTTTCGTTCGGCTTGATGAAACATAACATGAGCGGCTGCGCATTGTTCCATTTTTTAAACCGAATTTTTCAATTCTGCTCGCCTCTTAGCTCACAAAATGCGCACAAATTGTGTCCGTTGCAAGGTTTCGCGAATTTATTGTAATGCAATCTTTACAATCAGATTGTGGTTAATGACGACCAGTCTAGCTAAGCCATTATAATTTTTATACTTTTTCGAAAATATCCAATCTTAGACGAAGGTATTAAGACCTATCTCTAAATGCAATCGCACCACCTAATCTGTAGGTTGAGGGCAGGAACTGGGCCATGAGCAGCAAAAATTTGTCCCAGCGAATTTTCAACAATCACATGGAATAGAGCGATGAGCACCATCACGCGGGCCGACGTAAACTCAAAAATCAAGTCTTTGGCGGCCAATCTCTCGTTTAATGACAAAGCGCCAAAATTGGTTGAAAAAGCCCTTGCGCGCAATGAAGTTGAGTTGAGTGCAGATGGCGCGGTTGTGGCCACAACCGGCCAACACACTGGGCGCTCTGCAAATGATAAGTTTATTGTTGATGATGCGCTGACCCACGACACTGTGTGGTGGGACAATGCGAAAGCGATGACCCCAGAAAAGTTTGACCTGTTGCTTGCAGACATGTTGGACAGCGCTGAGGGCAAAGATTTGTTCGTGCAGCAACTTTATGCCGGTGCTGACGTGAGCCAGCAATTGAATGTTGAAGTGTTCACTGAAAATGCGTGGCACGCTTTGTTCATCCGCAATTTGCTGATCCGTCCGGCGCTAAACGCATTGAGCGACTTTGATGCCAATGTCACCATTGTGCACATGCCGTCATTCAAGGCAGACCCTGCACGCCACGGCACTCGCTCAGAAACAGTGATCGCGCTCGATTTCACCCGCAACATGGTGGTGATCGGCGGCACCTTCTATGCTGGCGAGATCAAAAAATCTGTGTTTTCCTTGTTCAACTTCCACGCGCCACAAAATGGCGTGTTGCCGATGCACTGTTCTGCCAATATTGGCGAAGCAGGCGACACCGCTTTGTTCTTCGGCCTTTCCGGCACTGGCAAAACCACGCTTTCAACCGACCCAAATCGCGTGTTGATCGGTGATGACGAGCATGGCTGGACTGCTGATGGCGTGTTCAACCTTGAAGGCGGCTGCTATGCCAAAACCATCAATCTGTCGCGTCAGGCTGAGCCTGAGATTTTCGCGGCGACTGAACGTTTCGGCACCGTTTTAGAAAATGTGATTTTGGACGAAGAAACATTAAAGCCTGACTTTAATGACGGTTCTTTGACTGAAAACACCCGCGCAGCCTATCCGCTGACCGCCCTCGAAAATGTGTCACGCACTGGCATTGGTCCAGTACCAAAAACAGTGATGTTGCTCACTGCTGATGCGTTTGGCGTATTGCCTCCAATCGCACGGTTGACACCTGAGCAAGCAATTTATCACTTCTTGTCTGGCTATACTGCAAAAGTGGCAGGCACAGAGCGTGGTGTGACTGAGCCGCAAGCGACTTTCTCTGCTTGCTTTGGCGCTCCATTCATGTCGCTGCACCCAAGCGTTTACGGCAAGATGCTGAAAAAGCAGATTCGCGATAGCTTGGCAGAATGCTGGTTGCTCAACACAGGCTGGACCGGTGGTGCCTATGGCACAGGCAATCGTATCTCCATTAAAGATACACGTACGCTGCTTTCAGCTGCTTTGTCTGGCGAGTTGGTGAATGCAGAAATGCGCGTTGATCCAATCTTCGGCTTTGAAGTGCCAGTTGCTGTTGATGGTGTGGATGCACAATTGCTCACACCACGCGCCACTTGGGAAGATGCTTCAGCCTATGATGCGCAAGCGGCTAAACTGGTTAAATTGTTTGAAGAGAACTTCAAGAAATTCGGTGCAAGCGCCATCGAACTTGCTGATGCGGGGCCAAAACTGGCTGCCGCCTAAGCATCACTATTATTTCATCCTCCTTTTTTTGTGGCTCCTTCGGGAGCCACTTTTTTTATGCCCAAGGCTTGACCCTAACGCGGCGTCAGCCCCTATTTGGGTTGTCAGCGGAAAGGCAGGACGACAGTGAAAACTTATTTGATCAAACAAGTGGCAGAGATGGCAGGCGTCACCGTGCGCACCTTGCATCATTATGATCAGATTGGGCTGCTGGAGCCTGCCTATGTTGGCGAGAATGGCTATCGCTATTACACGCGAGACGAATTGTTGCGTTTGCAGCAAATCATGTTTTTTCGCGAAATGGATATGCCGTTAAAGGAAATCCAGCACGTGATGGCTGGCGCGGATTTTGATCGGCTGCAGCATATGAGGCAGCATCGCGACAAGTTGGCGCAAAATGTGGATCGTCAGCAAACCTTACTGACGGTGATTGACCGCTCAATCGCTGAGTTGAACGGAGAAATCAAAATGAGCAACGAAGAATTATACAAAGGCTTTTCGCCCGAAAAGCAAAAAGCCTATCAGGATGAATTGGTGGCCAAACATGGCGGCCAGATGCGCGATGAAGTTGAAAAATCAAATCGCAAATATGATCAAGCCGTGCAAGACCACACAGGCGGCGAGGATGGGCTTGTGAAAGAGCGTATGGCACAGCTGCAACAGATCGAAGGCGATTTGATTTTGATGATGCAGGCGGGCAAAGGGCCCGGCGACGATGAGGTGCTTGACCTGATCGCGCTGCATCATAAATGGGTTGGCCAATGGTGGGACAAACAACCGGACGCCAATAGCTATGCGGGATTGGCGGATATGTACAAATATACGCCAGATTTTGTGACCCGTTATGAACGATTGGCAGATGGCTTTACCGACTTTTTGGTCGCCGCCATAAAATCGTTCGCCATCAAACGGCTTTAATATAAGGGCGCATATGCGCTCTTATTTCGTGCGATAATGATAACGATACAGTTCGGTTGAAAAGCCTAGTTTTGCATAAAGGTTGGTGGCGGGCTCATTTTCGGCCACCACTTGCAGCGCTGCCTCTGCGCACCCTTGCACCCGTGCCCATGCGAGCAAACTTCCCACCACCTTGGCGGCAAGGCCTTGGCGTCGATAGTTCGGGTTGGTCGCCACTGCTTCAATGATCGCAAGGCCATTCACCAGCACAACATAGGCAATCGCACCCACTTGCCCATCAATTATAGCCTCGCCATATGCAATTGGTGGCGCAACTTTACTCAGCATTTCGCTAAACACTTGGCGCTGATGGTCATCTTCTTCGGCAAGAGAAAAGTAAAAATTCAGCCAGCTTTCAGGTGTCTTTTCTGTTGAGATTTCAACATCTGAAGCTTGTGTGAAATGCGACACGTCTGACGCATAAAGAGTGATGGTTTCAGCCTCGCGGGCATAGCCCTTGGCGGCAAGCACGTCATCCAGCTCAGCGCCGATTTCAGGCATACGGAAGCAAGAGCGCATTTGAAAATGCTCGAAGAATTGCTCAGCCTGCGTGATAAAATCTTCGCCCTGAGCACGCTGACCGTTCAAAGGGTTAAAAGAGTTGGCACGGCGCGAGCGGTTTGAGCCGCTATAGCGGAAAACATAACCGCCAATATTTTGCGCATGCAAGGACGGCCAAGCCAATTGGCAAGCCTCTTCAACCCGCCAACATAATGCTTGGTCTGTATGCATTTTTTGCCCTTATAGTGGGGTATAGAAAATGTGGGCGCCGATCTTCTTCACGGGCTGATAGGATGTGGCCCAGCTCGGTGAAACGCGTGCTGCGTGATAAAACAACGCGGTTGTGGGCAATGCGTCCAGCGGGTCACGCTGTTGGAAGCGTTTGAAAGCCGTGTTGGCAATCAAGCCAGCCTTCACCCAGCTTTCACGAACGATACGATTGCCCTTGCCGCCATTGTCGGATTTGCCATCGCAGGCGAATGAGAATTGACAGCCATGCATGCGGTGCGAGTTTTGGAATACTACGCCGCAAATGCTGTCAGGATATTTTGGGTGCTCAACTCGATTGAGAATCACTTGGGCCACAGCCCATTGGCCATCTTCTGGCTCGCCGCGTGCTTCATGATAGATCGCCTGAGTCAGGCAAATCTTTTCCTGCGCGGCGATCGCAAGTTTTTCATCAGTCGGTTGGAATTTGGTTTGGGCATATTTTGCCAACAGCTCGGGAGTGAGCGGGTTGACCGCCTGCTGTGAGGCAGCAGGCCATGCGGCAAGGAGCAAAAACGCCACAGCCAACCCGTATCGCAAAATAGATTTTGCCACCCTTAACAACCCCATTTCCCCGTGCGCTCGAAAGCATGTTTGGACGTTAGCCATTCTTTTAGCGGAAATCGAGCGGTTTGTTAAGTAATGGTTAACCGTAAAAATTTGCAATTTATTCATAAATAGGATCAACTGTTTTGGTCCAACCACATTATCTTTCTTCAGACATATGGCGACCTGACCTGTTGCGGGTTCAGATTTGTTTGCGAGAAAAGGCAGAAAGTGATTCAAATGTCTCTTATCTCTCCCAGCCCGCCGCTGCGGGACCTTAATCGACGGCAAGTGCAATGGATCGGCGCTGGCTTTATGATGACCTTCGCCTCCATGGGCGGTCAGACGATTTTTATCGCTCAATTCAACACTGAGATTCGCAGTTTCTTTAATCTGACCGATGGTCAATTCGGTCAGCTTTATATGCTCGCCACCTTGGCCAGCGCGATTTTGATTTCCATTGTCGGCAATCTGGCTGACCGGATTGGTCCGCGCCTTTTGGGCATTATCTGTTTGGTTGGCCTTGCAGTGATGACCCTGATTATGTCGCAAGTTGGTAATTTGGTGGTGCTGGTGTTTGCACTGTTTGGCTTGCGCTTTTTTGGGCAAGGCATGTTGCCCCATGTGGCGCAAACGGCCATGGCACGCTGGTTCAATCGCTTTCGCGGGCGGGCGCTGGCCTTCTCGCAAATGGGCTACACGCTTGGCGAAGCCATTTTGCCTTTCTCCGTCACAGTGGGAATTTTGGCGATCGGATGGCGTAATGTTTGGATTGCTGCAGCCGCGATTCTGATTGTCGTCTTTATCCCGATCATCACCTTCCTGCTGCGCGACCCACCGGATGGCAAACGGGCGAAAGCGCGTGGTGAGGTGAACCCCGATGGGGAAGAAGAAGGCAAAGTGACGGGCGAATTTTGGACCCGTGCCAATGTGCTTAAAGACCCGCTTTTTTATCTGCTGGTGTTTGGCGCGATGACCTTGCCTGCCTTGGCCACGATTTACTTCTTCCATCAAGCGCATTTGGTGGAGATTAAAGGTTGGTCGGTGCTGACCTACACCGCATGGCTGCCGCTTATGTCAGCCACCAATGTGACCATGGCGTTGGTCACAGGCTTTTTGGTGGACCGGTTTGGCGCGTTCCGGCTTTTGCCCTTCTTTTTGGTGCCGATGGGCATTGCCAGCTTGGTGATGGCCAGCTTTAACGCCCAATGGGCCATCCCCCTATTCTTCATCTTTGTCGCCTTTTCTGGCGGCATGGCCCCTTCTGTCGCTGGGGCCTTGTGGGCGGAGATTTATGGCACAGCCCATATTGGCGGCATCCGGGCCTTGGCCATTGCGGGCATGGTGTTTGCCTCTGCTGCCGGGCCAGGTATTTCCGGCATGTTGATCGACGCCAATATCAATCTGGCGCAGCAAAGCTGGGGCAATGCCATTTATTGTTTTGCCATTTCAGCGCTGTATCTGGCACTGCAGCCCAAGCTCGCCGCACGGCGGGCTGAGCTAGCCGCCAGCTAACAACCTTTAAAATGATCGGTGAGGAAGGCATGCCAGCCTTTCTCGCCGGCTTTTTGGGTCGACAATAGATCCAGCTTAAAATTTTCGTAGCCCAAATGGTTTGGCATATTGAGCTTTGCAAATTCCAAATGGCCGTAAAGCGGGTTAAAGATCAACTCGCCAACCTGCTCTTCGTTACCAGCAAAATTCAAAACAAAACGATGGGATGCTGCCGTGTAGCTTTCATCACGCTGCGCCTCGATGGTGCCCAAGTCCGTCAACGGCTGCTCCAAACTTGGATCAGCCAATAATAACGGCAAGCCAAATGAGAAATCTGCTTTTGGGTCTTTGGCAAATTGGTGGGCAATGGTGAGGCTGGCAAAATCAAAATCATAGAGATGCCACGGCGTATGCGCGATTTTTGTGGACTTTTCGATCACCGGCATGTTGGGCAAGTCAACCCGAATTGAAAGCTCTTTAGCCATCTCATCATAAGTGAGAAAGGCGAAATCCATATGCTCTGCATCGGGCAATAGCCGCGCACCTGTGATGGTTGAAGCAACCCCGGTTTCCGGGTCCATCTTCGCATGGACAAAGGCGGCATTGGTGCATTTTTCCTGCGCCTTATACACCTCAACTTCGCCCCGCGCCGCGTAATAGACCGCAATATGTTCAGGCAAGCTGCCATCATGATTTGAACGCTCATAATGGTAGATGGTGCCTACCTGGTTCATCTCGGCTTGCGCCACATTAGGCATCAATATGGCGGCGCAAATGCTCGCCAGCATAACTGTCTTTTTCGTGAATTGATTTCCGCGCATGGGGTCCCCGCCTCCGGATTGCATGAAGTTGGTCAGATATGGGGGTGATTGAATGGGTTTCAAGTTTGCGCAATGCTGTAGATAGCAGGAGGCAACAATGGGCATAGATATTCACATCATCAATCACGCCAACATGAACCTATTGGATGCAGTGGCGCCTGATGTTTTTGACGCCCCAATTCACCCTCAATATCTGGACGCATTTTGCGCGCAGGACGGGCATTTTATGGCTGTTGCCGAATTGGACCATCTGGTGGTTGGCCAAATCCGCGCCATTTTGCATTTCAGCCCTGATGAACCGCCCGTGCTTTACATTGATAATTTGGGTGTTGCGCCCACCCAAAAGCGCAAGGGCATCGCCACATCATTGTTCGACGCAACCCTCAAATGGGGGCAAGCCCATGGCGCACAAAGCTATTGGGTTGCAACCGAGTTGGACAATGATGAAGCCAACGGCTTTTACCGCAGCCAAGCGCTGCAGGGGAGCCAGATGATTTATTATGAAGGCACATTTCCTGCCGACTAGCACATCTAACGCACGCCAGAATTAAATTAAAGTATTATTTTAATTTTTTATCTTTTAAATTTCACTTGAACAAATTTTGTTTGCACTTATTTCTAAGCCTCCATCATCAAAGGAGTGCGAAATGATTAGGTGGATCATGGCAGGCATGCTGCTGAGCAGCAGTTTGACCCCTGCATGGGCGGATGACGAGTTTTCGGCCCTGAAATCTGAATTTGAGAACATGCTGGTGGCGCAAGAGATCCCCGGTGCCGCGATGGCATTGGTGGGGCCTGAAGGCGCAATTGGCAAACTGTGCTTCGGCTATGCCGATTTAGAAGCTGCGCAAAAAGTAACTGGCGAAACAGCCTTCACCCTTGGCTCAACGTCCAAAATGCTGATTGGCGTAAGCATGATGCAAGCCGCTGCGCGCGGTGAGTTGCAAATCGATCAAAAGATCGCTGATTATGTGAACTTCAATATTGGGGCACCAAACGGAGAAAACATGACTTTTGCCGATTTGGCCCAGCATCGCGCCGGGATAAATGACCGGGAGTCGTTTTACTATTCCACCAACACTTATCATCAAGATGAAGATCACCCGATGCCGCTTGATGTTTATTTGGCGGACTATCTCAGCCCGAACGGCACTCAATTTGATGCGGCAGCCAACTTTGTACAGCCTGGCCAATATCATTACAGCAATATTGGCTCATCCCTTGCTGCCTATGCCGTATCACAAGCGACAAAGATGCCCTATGACCAATTGACAGAAGAACGCGTGTTTAATCCGCTGGGCATGAAAAATACCCATTGGCATTTAGGCGACTTTAAAGATGGTGAGTTGGCCCGCCCCTATTATGATGCGCCCCTGGCCGGTTTCAATCCCAACCGTCCTTACAGCTTGGCCAGTTGGCCAGATGGTGGCTTGCGGTCTTCCATTTCAGATTTTTCCGCGTTTTTGGGCATGATGATCAATGAAGGTAGCTTCAACGGCGAAACCATTTTGGACGCCGAGCATTTTCAGCAGCTATATGCAGGCCTGAATGTGGGCGATGAAAAAGGCTATGGGCTATTTTTAGAGAAGTTTCGCCTGAAAGGGCCATTGCCCGAGCGCACAACCTTTTGGGGTCACACAGGTGGCGACCCCGGCGCGGTGACGTTCGCGATTTACAATCGCGATTGGAAACGCGGGGTCGTGTTGTTGCTCAATGGCGAACCCGAAGAAGATATGGTGAATGAGTTTTTCGCCGCGAGCTTCTATCTATTCGGCCTTGAGGACACGCTTAAAACTGCCAGCAATTGCGACTAAATCTACCGCCCGGGCTGCACCATCAGCTCGGGCTATTTTTTGAGCATTTGACGGGCGCCGAGGCCAACAAAGCTGACAATGGCCAATGCGATCAAAATAAAAGTAAGCGGCAAGAAAAAGCTTTCTTGCACAACGTTGTTTTCATCCAGTCGACCACCGTAAAGCACCGCTTCAGCCACATAAGATGCAACGGCTAGGCCGAGCAGGACCAAAGGTGCGAGAATGTATGATTTTGTCATGGTTTCGTTCCACTTTGAGGGGCGTGTGCAAATTTTGCTATGCCCTCAAAGTGGCAATTCGGTGGCGTTAGACGTTAGTGCGCGTCATTCCAATTGTCGGCGGCGCGTGCATCCACTTCGAGCGGCACGCTGAGTTGAACGGCGGGTTGTGGCGCATCGCACATGACTTTTTGGATCAGCGGGATCGCTTCATTCGCCGCTTCTTCAGGCACTTCAAAAATCAATTCATCGTGCACCTGCAGCAGCATATCTGCCGGCACAGAGCTTTCCTGCAACACCGCTTCCATGCGGATCATCGCCCGGCGAATAATGTCAGCCGCGGTACCTTGGATCGGGGCGTTAATTGCCGCACGTTCATAAAAGGCGCGGTGCCCTTGGTTTTTGGTGTTGATCTCTGGGAAGAAGGCTTTGCGCCCAAACAGCGTTTCCACATAGCCCTTATCATGCGCGAACTTTTTCATCTCATTCATATAGTCTTGAATGCCGGGGAACCGCTCAAAATAGGTTTTGATATAGTCGCTGGCTTCTGAGCGCGAGATGCCAAGCTGGTTCGCCAAGCCAAAGGCGGAAATGCCATAAATGATGCCAAAATTAATGGCCTTGGCTTGCCGTCGCACCATCGGGTCCATGCCCTCAATCGGCACATTGAACATTTCTGAGGCGGTCATTGCGTGAATGTCCAACCCGTCGGAAAAGGCATTTTTCAGCGCGTCAATGTCCGCAATATGGGCGAGCACCCGCAATTCGATTTGGCTATAGTCAGCCGAGATTAGCTTCTTGCCTTTTTCAGCCACAAAGGCCGTACGGATTTTGCGTCCATCTTCTGAGCGCACCGGAATGTTCTGCAAATTCGGATCAGAAGAGGATAGTCGCCCGGTGGCCACCGCCGCTTGCGCGTAAGATGTGTGCACCCGGCCCGTATGCGGGTTGATATATTCTGGCAGCGCATCTGTGTAAGTTGATTTCAATTTAGACAGGCCGCGCCAATCCAACACTTTTTGTGCCAAATCATTGCCTTCTGCCGCCAAATCTTCCAGCACGCCAGCCCCGGTTTGCCATGCGCCAGTTTTGGTTTTTTTGCCGCCCGGCAATTCCATTTTGCCAAACAAAATATCACCCAATTGCTTGGGCGAACCGACATTGAATTTCTCGCCCGCCAATTCGTGCGCTTCTGCTTCCAGCGCTGCTGCGCGTTGAGCAAACTCGCCAGACAATTGGCTTAAAATTTGCCGATTGACGTGAATGCCGCGCCCTTCCATCCGCGCCAAAACGGGCACCAGTGGCCGTTCAATAGTTTCGTACAGAGTTGTGCCTTTTTCCGCCACCACGCGCTGTTTCAGCACATGCCAAAGGCGCAATGTGATGTCCGCATCTTCCGCCGCATATTTGGCTGCGGCTTCAATCTCCAGCAAATCAAAGGTCTTTTGTTTTTTGCCGGTGCCTGCCAAATCGGTGAACTTGATTGGGGTATGGCCCAGCCATTTTTCAGACAATGCGTCCATACCATTATTGCGCGCGCCATCTGTGACATAGGACATCAACATGGTGTCATCTATGGGCGACATTTCAATGCCATAGCGCATCAACATGCCCATATCATATTTCATATTTTGCCCGATTTTGAGGATTGAACGCGCCTCCAAAACGGGCTTTAGCGCACTCAACACATCAGCCAATGGCAGCTGGTCTGGCGCCATGCCGCCACCCAACAAATCGCCTTCGCCAGATTTGTGTTGCAGCGGGATATAGCACCCCTCGCCCATCTCCACCGCAAGACAAATGCCCACCAAATCCGCTTGCTGATTATCAAGGCCTGTAGTTTCGGTGTCGATCGCCACATGACCTTTGTCCCAAATGGCATCCACCCATTTTTGCAGCGCGTCGGGCGTACGGACAATCTCATATTTATCATGGTCCACCGGAATGGCCTGCACTTCTGCCAAGCGTTTTTCGAACAAGCCTTGTGGGGTGTGCTCGCCAGAAGGTACGCTTGCGGCAGCTTCCACTTCACTTTCATCCGCCGCCAGGCTTTCATCCGCTTCAATTTCTTCTGCGTCTGCATCAAGGGCAGCCGCCACCCGTTTTGTGATGGTAGTGAATTCCATCGCCTTCAGGAAGGGGATCACATCGCTGGCGTTGATGGGTTGGCGTGTCAAATCGTCCAGCGGTACGTCCACCGGCACATCTTCTTTCAATCGCACCAAATCGCGCGACACACGCGCTTGATCCGCAAATTCGATCAAATTTTCGCGGCGCTTATTCTGTTTAATTTCGCCTGCACGCGCCAATAGCGTATCCAAATCGCCATATTCTTCGATCAATTGCGCCGCGGTTTTAATGCCAATGCCCGGCACGCCAGGCACATTATCCACGCTATCGCCTGCCAGCGATTGAATATCCACCACCTTGTCTGGGCCGCAGCCAAATTTCTCGCGCACCTCATCAAAGCTGATCCATTTGTTTTTCATGGTGTCGAGCATGGTGATCTTGTCAGACACCAATTGCATCAAATCCTTATCGCTCGACACAATCGTCACCCGCATGCCTTTGGCTTCGGCCTGGCGCGCATAAGTGGCAATCAAATCATCCGCTTCAAAACCTTCCTGCTCCACTGAGGCAATGCCAAATGCCCGCGTTGCATCCCGTGTCAACGGAAATTGCGGCACAAGATCTTCGGGTGCCGGCGGCCGATGCGCTTTGTAATCAGGATAAAAATCATTGCGGAAGCTTTTGCCGGAATGGTCGAAAATTACCGCCATATGGGTGGGGTTTTCTTCGCCTTCAAAGTCCAACGTCAACTTATAAAGCATATTGCAAAAGCCGGACACAGCGCCAACAGGCAACCCATCTGACTTGCGTGCCAGCGGTGGCAAGGCGTGGTAAGCGCGAAAAATATAAGTGGAGCCATCGACCAGCAAGAGATGCATTTTGTTTCCTTCAAACCATAGAAGCGATGTGGGATTCGCCCATCAGGCGCTCATGTTACCTGCCCCCCCGGCCCATTCAACCCGAAATTTCAAATGGTGAAGCGCAATCGCCAAATTTATCCCAAAATGGGTGAAATTGAGCATTGTCACGAGCCAAGGCTTGGTTTAAGTTCCCGGCACATTCGCGCCGTGGCAAATACTGCCCACCCAAAGGCGCACCGGCGCACCCGTAGCTCAGCTGGATAGAGCGCTGCCCTCCGAAGGCAGAGGCCACACGTTCGAATCGTGTCGGGTGCACCAATTCCCCAAAACCGTATTTTCTTTTCATATTCAAATTTTGTTGTTATTTTGTTCTCATGAATAGACAGCGATCATTTAAGTGTTTCTTTCCACTTTTGACTGGCCGTGCCCATGAGGTTTGCGGTCCGTCGCGCTATGGTTTTGCAGCGATGATGGCGGGTCAGCTGGATGGTCCCATATTATGGGCGCGTAGTCGCTGGCAATCCGAACAACTCCATCCACTTGGCCTTACTCCCTTTTATGATCCAGCACGCGCTATTATGGTGAAGTGTAAAGATCAAACAGAAATTTTGGGCACTGCCGAGGACGCGTTGCGGTCGGGGGCAGTGAGTTTCATTGTGGCTGAACTGCCCGAACCATTGGATTTTCGTCAAGGAAGGCGGTTACAGCTTGCCGCAAAGGATGGAAACATTCCTGGATTATTTATGGTTCAAAATGATGCAGGTAATAATGCAGCTCATACCAGATGGCATTGCGAACCTATATACGACTCTTCAGACTCGACTCTTCAGCGCTGGTCGCTTATAAAGAACAAAACAGGAACATTGAAGAGTTGGGAGGTGCGCTGGCATGCAAAATCGCGTCGTGTCATTGTGGTTTCCGAAGCTAGCGAGCAACCGCGTTTTACGCCAAAGACCAGTTAATGCTCCGTTTGCTCTTGTTTATCACGAGCAAAATGCGGACCGTCTTTATTGTTTAAATAAAGAGGCGACTGCACACGGGCTTTATGCAGAAATGAGCTATTCAGATGCGCGCGCTTTTTACCCTAAATTGATCAGTGAAGTTGCGGATCCACTGGCCGATCAACGGTTTTTATACGCTCTAGCAAGATGGTTACGGCAGTATTCTCCTTGGGTTGGAGTGGATGGCCGTGATGGCTTACTGCTGGACATAGCTGGTTGCGCCCATTTATTTGGTGGTGAGCAGAACATACTTGACCAAATGCGTGCACGTCTTGCACGCGCAGGCCTTGAGTTACATATCGGCATTGCTGACACAATTGGCGCAGCTTGGGCGATTAGTCATTATGCTTCAAAAGATATGATTGCGCCGCCCGAACAAACAATAAAAGCCATTGGCGACCTTCCGATTGCGAGCTTACGCTTAAGCGAAAAAGATGTGGTAAGTTTAAGACGATTAGGCGTCAATACCATTGAGCAAATGCTAGCATTGCCTCGCAAAACCATCACCCATCGCTTTGCCCCTGATGTCCTTGAACGACTTGACCAGACGTTGGGCTGGCAAGCTGAAAAGATTAAGCCCCTAGGCGATCCGCCGCACTTTGGCGTTCGGATGAGCTTTCCTGATCCCATTGGTCTACAAAGTGACGTGATGGCAGCTCTAGATAGATTGCTTGAGCAACTCACCAAAAAACTAAAACGGTTTGAATATGGCGCACGACATCTACGTTTGATTATTCGAAAAGTGGATCAAGCAAGTGAAAATGCAGACTTAAAACTCGCTAGACCTATGCGTGACGCTGCCCGCCTGCTCAAGCTTTTTGAGCGTAGTGTAGAAAAGCTTGATGCAGGTTATGGTATTGACCAAATACACCTCAAGGCTATTGATGTTGAAGCGCTTCCCGTTGAGCAAATTGGCACGCGCACGGTAAAAAATGATGAAGCCTTAGATGACTTAATCACGCGCATTGGCAGTCGTATCGGCATCGAAAACATTGTGCGATTTCAACCTCAATCCAGCCATGCGCCAGAGCGTTGCTATTCTATTACACCTGCGGCCTGGTCGCGGCCGGTCCATGAGTGGCCTAAAACACCGCCGCGTCCACTAAGCTTTTTCACCCCTGAACCTATTGAGGGTACGAGCCAATTCCCCCCATCTAATTTTCGCTGGCGACGCATGATGTTTGCAGTCGAAAAGTCCATCGGCCCTGAACGAATTGCACCAGAGTGGTGGGTTCAAGATGATAATTGGCGCAAAGGACTTCGAGATTATTGGCGGGTTGAAACACAGCAGGGGCGGCGTCTTTGGTTGTTCTATACTCCACAAAATCCAGCTTGGTTTGTGCAAGGAGAATTTGCATGAATTATGTGCCCATTCTACCCGCTCAAACCGTGCATGATTATGCTGAATTATGCATCACCACCAATTTTACCTTTCTAGAAGGCGCCTCCCATCCTGAAGAATTGGTCGCCCGTGCAATCGAACTTGAGCTACCAGCGTTAGCCATCACAGATAAAAACTCCTTGGCCGGGGTCGTACGTGCGTTTTCTGCCCTGAAAGAATATGAGCGAGTAAATAAGGAAGCCATTTCTATTCGATCTCAAAAACAAGTGGATTCCAGCTCTCGCCAAGACATGGGTGTGCATCACGATATTGATTGTCCTCAACCGACGCGACTCCCCAAACTGATTGTGGGTGCAAGGCTGGTGCTTCAAAACAGTCCGATCGATTGGATAGCCCTACCGCAGGATCGACCTGCTTATGCACGACTAACGCGATTGCTGACGAAGGGCAAAAGGCGCGCGGAAAAAGGCAAATGCGTCTTAAGGCTGCAAGATATTTTAGATCATTGCGCGGGCATGGTGTTGATTGGTCTTCCACAAAAAAAGCTTATGGATAAGCACGTCATCCAACATCTACACAAAACAAGCGAGACATTTCCCGGCGATGTTTTTTTGGGAGCTGTGCCCAAATATGATGGAGATGATCAAGCTTATTTTGATCAATGTGCTCGTTTAGCCCATCGATTGGCCACGCCTATGGTGGCTGTTGGAGACGTGCTGATGCACCGTGCTAGTCGGCGACAAATGGCAGATATTTTAACCTGCATGCGAGAACATATTACCATTGATGAAATCGGACGAAAGGCACAGCCAAATGGCGAGCGACGCTTGAAAGGTGCCTCAGATATGGAGCGGTTATTTTATAGGCATCCTAGTGCCATGCGTCGCACATTAGACATAGCCGCAAAATGCAATTTTCAGCTGGATGAACTCTCGTACAATTATCCGAATGAGGCCAGCCATGTTGAAAGTGCACAAGATCGGCTAGAACGATTAACCTATGAAGGTTTAAAACGACGTTGCCCAAATGGTGTACCTCAACGTTATTTAGATCTGGCCGATAAAGAATTGAAATTGGTCGGCGAATTGAAGTATGCCGCCTACTTTCTCACCGTGCATGACATTGTACAATTTGCCCGCTCCAAAGATATTTTATGTCAAGGGCGTGGGTCTGCGGCCAATTCCATTCTGTGTTACGCCCTTGGTATTACAGATGTAACGCCAGACATGATCACCATGGTATTTGAGCGATTTGTATCCCGCCACCGACAAGAACCGCCGGATATTGATGTGGACTTTGAGCATGAACGGCGTGAAGAAGTCATCCAACATATTTACGACAAATATGGCCGACATCGTGCTGGATTATGCGCCACAGTTATCCATTTTCGCTCCCGCAGTGCCATCCGCGAGGTTGGCAAGGTTATGGGCCTGTCACAAGATGTGACCGCCGCTTTATCAGGCCAGATTTGGGGGTGGTCGAATGGCGGGGCTGACACAAAGCGTATGCAAGAATTGGGGCTTGATCTCAATGATCGTCGGCTTAAACAAACGGTCCGGCTGATCGGCGAAATTATCGGCTTTCCCCGACATCTTTCGCAACATGTGGGCGGCTTTGTCATCACACAAGATAGGCTGGACGAGCTTTGTCCCATTGAAAATGCGGCGATGGATGATCGCACCATTATTGAATGGGACAAGGACGACATTGATACCCTGCGTATCTTGAAGGTGGATGTGTTGAGCTTGGGGATGCTCACCTGCATTCGTAAAGCCTTCCAATTGATTGAACATCACCATCATACTCCTCTCAATCTGGCGACAGTGCCGCAGGAGGATGATGACACTTACGATATGTTGTGCGCAGCAGATGCGATTGGGGTGTTTCAGGTGGAAAGTCGCGCGCAGATGAACTTTTTGCCGCGCATGCAACCCCGCACTTTTTATGATCTGGTGATTGAGGTGGCGATTGTCCGGCCCGGCCCAATTCAAGGGGGAATGGTCCACCCTTATATCAATCGTCGGCAAGGGAAAGAGCAGGTCACCTTCCCTTCAAAAGAGCTTGAAGGCGTGTTGGGGAAAACCCTGGGTGTGCCGCTATTTCAAGAACAAGCAATGCAGATCGCTGTTGTTGCTGCAGGCTTTAGCGCGGAGGAAGCGGATCGGTTGCGCCGTTCATTGGCAACGTTTCGGCGCATGGGCACCATCAGCACTTTTCGAGATCGCTTTATTGGCGGCATGCTTGAGCGTGGCTACACACAAGATTTTGCTGAACGATGCTTTTCTCAAATTGAAGGCTTTGGTGAATATGGCTTCCCTGAAAGCCATGCTGCGGCCTTTGCCATGTTGGCCTATGTGTCTGCTTGGCTAAAGAAACATTATCCTGCCGTTTTTGCTTGTGCATTGCTTAATGCGCAACCAATGGGTTTTTATGCTCCCGCCCAAATTGTACGCGATGCGCGTGAGCATCGTGTGGATGTACGTCCCGTGTGCATCAACCATAGTGAGTGGGATAATAAATTGGAGCGATGTGCTAATGGGGAATTAGCATTGCGGTTGGGTTTTCGCCAAATCAAAGGCTTTCGTGAGGAGGATGCAGACTGGTTAGTGGCTGCGCGGGGCAATGGCTACCCTGACCCCGAAAGTGTGTGGCTTCGGGCGGGCATCAGCCCTAGTGCTTTAGAACGTCTGGCCGAAGCTGATGCTTTCTTGTCCATTGGGCTTAATCGCCGGAATGCCTTGTGGAAGGTTAAATCCATTCGCAGCAAAAAACCACTTCCGCTTTTCAATAATCCCATTGATGGGGAAGCCATTTTTGAACCCGATGTGACCTTGCCTAAAATGCATTTGGGCGAAGAGGTGGTGGAAGATTATATTTCTACCCGCCTATCTCTCAAAGCGCATCCTTTGGAGCTGTTGCGGCCTGATATGCCCGACATTGTTCCACATGCTGCCTTACCAACCATTGGTCAAAAACGAGTTTCGGTTTGTGGCTTAGTGATCACAAGGCAGCGACCAGGCACCGCGTCTGGCGTTATCTTTCTCACATTGGAAGATGAAACAGGGGTCTCAAACATTGTTGTCTGGCCCAAAATCTATGAGCGTTATCGACGCATTGTGATGAGCGGGCGATTGCTGAAAGTCACTGGCACTTTGCAGCGCGAAGGTATTGTGGTGCATCTAATCGCTCAAAAAATTGAAGATATGTCTTATGAACTGACCAAACTTGGACATCCGCAGGAAGACATTTTGGGTGAAACCTTACCTCAAGCAGATGATGTTGCACGACGCTTCAATAAAGCCAAGCCGATTGCGCGGGCTCATCATCCACGCGACCAAGCCAAAAAGCTATTCCCAAGTAGAGACTTTCATTAAAAATGGCGGGTGCAGCCAGAAAGCTGCCCCGCCACAAGTGGCCAGAAGCCCAGTTGAAGAGATTAGTAGCTCACGGCTACCATCTGATGCCCTTGGATTTTATCTACGGTGAATTTAACTTCACCGGTGGCCTGCTCAAACGCCACATCTTTATTTTCGGGCACCAATTTCACTGCGGAAACAGGTTTTTCCGTTTTCAGCACCACATCAATTTGGCGCAGTTCTGGCAGATCTTGGATGATCTCCACTGGCTGGCCATTGAAGGTGCCGCGCAATTGTGGGGTGGCGTAAAGCAAATGCACAATGTCGCGGTTTTCTGCAACTTGCGTGCGCAATGTCACCCGGCCGCCCACCGGCAGACTGGTGCGAAGTTTGCGCTGATTACCCAACAGCAAATCCACCAAATTGCCCAACACTTTGCGGTGCACAACCGCACCGGCCTTAAAGTAAATGGAGAACATGGGGTAAGGTAGATACGCCACGCGATTATGCACAACGCCGGCGGCAAATTCGCTCGGCTCTGTGTGGTAAGGCGTGTTCATATGGCCGTTAAAATGCTTGTGGCAACGGTCGAAATAGGGGTCAAACATTTGCCCTAGGCTTTCGCCCTTTGTCACTTTCAAGCTATAGCCCGTTTGCCCCAACAACACAGGATCATGCACAAAATCTGCTGCAATGTTTTTGGCATAATCAGCATAGGCATTTTCATATTGCGCTGGCCCCGCAATCTCCCCACCAAAGTCAAACAATGGCTTGTGGGTTGTTGCGTCCACACCGGATTGGCCAGTGAGCAGCAGGCTGCCGCCCTGATCCACAAAGGCTTGTAGTTTTTGCTGCAGTTCAGCGCCAATTTCTGCTTCATCTGGCACAATGATCAAACGGTAGTTTGAAAATTCTGCTTCCACATCGATGAAGTCGAACAATTGATGTTCTTCAAGCAACAGCCGCGACGCGCCTTCATCGGCGATATTGTTCACCGAGGCAGGTTCCCATGTGGGAATATCAGGGGTGTTGATGGCCCGCACAGACAGAACCGCGATTTCAGCCACGTTCTTTGTACCCACGCACCAAGGCTCTTTTTCTTCCACTTCCTGATAGGCTTTGCCGATAATATCGTAAGTGGTTTGGGTGATCTCGCCGCTTGGGTGCAAATGGTCGCCAATAGAGCAACGTGCGCCATGGGCCAGCATAAAGCCACACTCATATTGCAAAGCAGTTGGGTGTTTAAACGCACCAAACTCGCCCCAAGTGGTGTGGAATTTGCCGGTCATGCCCAAATAATCCGCACCAATGGTTTCCGCATATTTGGCGCCGATCGGGAAGTGCTCATAGCCCCAGCCACCTGTGGGCAATGATTCAATTTCCAGATTTTCATTGAAATCCAAAATCGAACGATCACCAAGGGTCAGGTTGCCGTGATTGTGCACCACAGGCATATCGGCCCGTGCCACTTTGGCGGCCGCTGTGGTGCGGCGCATATATTCAGCCTTCACATGGGCAGCATGGGCCAAGCGATCTTCTTCCTTGGTCCAATCCAAGCCCATTTCTTTCATCTGCTTAAGGGCAGATGGGCTGCAGGACGGATATTGGTGGGCGATATCCAAAAAGATGCCATCGCAATCGGAGAAAAGCGTGGCCACTTCCTGAATTTGTGCTTCCAAAAAGTCCATAAAGGGCGTGGAGAAATCCAACAGGCCCCAGCGCACTTTTTCCTGTGTGCCCAAATTGCCGCCCGCAAACAAAAACTTACCATCCGGGGTGATCACCCGCCATTCAGGATGTTCGCGACAGCTCAATTCGTCCCACGCGCAGGTGATATAGATCGGCACGCGAATGCCTTCAGCTTTCAACGCATCATATTGCGCGCGCAGCAGATCGAAATTGAGGCTTGGGTGGCGTTGGCCCACTTTGCCGTCATAATAGTTCCAGCCATGGTGGCAGCGCGCAAACAGGGTAACGGAGTTCACATGGGCGCGTTTGAAGGCGCTGGCGAACGCTTTGCCGTCGAATTTTTGCCCGACTTCAGGGATGGCTTCGCTGGTGTGGAAGTCCAGATGGACTTGCCGAAATGCATTACTCATAAAGAATCCTAAAAACTATTTGCTCGCGCCATAAACACGCTGAACAGGAAGCGATTTACCGTTTTCATCAAACAGGTGCAGCTTGGTCTCGTCTGGTGAAATGGTGATGGCTTCACCCGGCTCAAACTGGTGCTGTCCCGGCTGCACAAGGGTCACCTGATGATCTTGCGGCAACTCCACAAACATCACGGTTTCACTGCCCAATTGTTCAGCATGCACCACAGCACCTTTGATGCCATTTTCATCGCGTTTCCAGCCATCTGCCCGCACGCCCAAGGTAAGCTTGTCGCCAATATTGACGTTCAAATCCGCGCCTGCTTTCAGCTGTGCTTCCACATTGGTGCCCAACACTGAAAATGCCACTTTGTCTGCCTGCTGGGCTTTCACCAAGGCTGGCATAAAGTTCATTTTCGGTGTGCCCAAAAAGCCGGCTACAAACTGGTTGATCGGCTCGTTATACAGCTCAAGCGGTGAGCCAATTTGCTCAATATATCCATCGCGCATCACCACAATTTTGTCGGCCATGGTCATGGCTTCCACTTGGTCATGGGTCACATAGATGGAAATTGCTTTTTGCTGACGGTGCAGCTTGATCACTTCAAGGCGCATATGGGCGCGCAAATCCGCATCCAAGTTCGACAATGGTTCATCGAACAGGAATACTTTTGGATCGCGCACAATCGCCCGGCCAATGGCCACGCGTTGGCGTTGTCCGCCTGAAAGATCTGCGGGGCGACGCTCCAAATAGGGCTCAAGCTTGAGCACTTTTGCCGCCGCGTCCACTTTGGCTTTGATCTCGTCTTTCGGCACCCCGGCCATGCGCAAGGCAAAGCCCATATTTTGCGCCACACTCATATGCGGATAAAGCGCATAATTTTGGAACACCATGGCCACACCGCGTTGGTCTGGCTCTAGATCGTTGATTGGTTGACCATCAATTGAAATGGTGCCGGATGTGATGTCTTCCAGCCCTGCAATGGTGCGCAAAAAGGTTGATTTGCCACAGCCAGATGGGCCAACAAACACCACAAATTCATTGCCAGACACATCAAGGCTTAGGCCGTGAAGGGCTTCAAGCTTTCCATAGTGCTTGACGAGGGATTTAATCTCTAATTTTGACATTTTATTTTCCCATACCTGCCATGGATTTCACGAAATATTTTTGGAACAGCATGAAGATGATCAGCAAAGGCAAAGAGCCCATGGTGATCGCCGCCAACATGCCCGGCCAATCGGTTGCGTATTGATCGCGGAACCGCACCAAGCCCAATGGCAAGGTTTGCACTTCACGCGAAGTCATCACGATCGTGGCGAGCAAAAATTCGTTCCAAACGGAAACCAAGTTGAAAATCGCGACCGAAACCAAGATCGGCTTTGAGAGGGGCAAAACCACATACCAAAGACGACGCCAGGGACCACACCCGTCCAGCTTGGCCGCTTCTTCGAGTTCACTGGGGAATTCGTAGAAAAAGGAATACATAAGGATGACCGAGAACGGCAGACCAAAGGCCGCGTAAGGCAAGATCAAACCCAAATGTGTGTTGAGCAAGTTGGTTTCAGACAATAGCACATATACTGGCACCAAAACCGCGTGCATGGGGATGGCGAAACACAAAATGATCAGCAAATAAAGGGTGCGACGGAACGGGAATTCCATCCGCGCCAATGCATAAGCCACCATGGCTGAGATGAACACGATCAACAAAACGGAGAAGAATGAAACAATCACCGAATTGAGGAAATAGTCGCGCACACCTGCATCCCAAGCCTCGGCAAATTTGCTCCAGTTTGGGCTTTCCGGCAGGCCGATTGGGTTGGTGAACATTTCCCGTTGGCTTTTCAAAGCGCCGATAAACATCCAGCTCAGTGGGAACAGGATCATCACCGCATATGCACCCAAGAAGAGATGCATAAAGAACGCCAATTTTCTGGTTTTAGGAAACAGATTGGTCGCCATGTTACCATCTCCTCGTCAAGCGATGCTGCACAAACCCAAAGGCCAAAGCAATACCAAGGAAAACCACGCTCATCGCATTGGCATAGCCAATGTTGGAGAACTCAAACGCATTGCGGAAAATGTATGAGGCCAACACTTCTGTTGCTGTGCCTGGGCCACCATTGGTGAGCACATAGACCAAATCAAACACTTTAAAGGCGCTGATGACGGTGAGCAGGATTGCCGTTACAATCACATTGCGGATCAAAGGCAAGGTGATGTTGAAGAAGGCGCGGATGTTTTTACAACCATCCATGCGGGCCGCTTCATAAAGCTCTTCTGGAATGGATTGCATCCCAGCGAGCAAGATCACCATCATGAAACCGGTATATTGCCAAGCGCCAACAAAAATCACGCCATAAAGTGCGGTATCTGGTTCGCCCAAAATACCATTGCGAGGATGTGGCAAGCCCAGCATGGAAAGCCAGTCTTGAATCGGGCCGATATTGGGGTCGAGGAACAAGCTCCACAGCAAACCGATTGCTGCTGTTGAGACCACAATCGGGGCAAAAATCACAGTGCGGTAAAACACTTTGAGGCGACGCACACCGCGGTCGAGCAAAGCGGCGAGCACAAGGCCCATGCCCACTTGCAACACAACGGACAAAACGCCGAATTGAATATTGTTGATCAGGGCAACCCAGAAGGTGCTGTCTGCCCAAATTTCACTGAAGTTTGACAGGCCGATAAAGCGCTGTGGTCCACCAAAAACTTCTTGCCGGAACAGTGACCAAACGATTGTTTGCACCAGTGGCAGAAAGATAAAGGCGCCCAAGAGCAATAGGCCGGGTAACAAAAGAATAAGGGAAGCGCCCCAATCCTTATGTATTTTGCCCATGAGATCATCCCCCGAGATCGAAAACACAATTGAAAGATTTAGTTTAGGCAGGTTTTGCGATCAGCGCACATATATGGCATCAACGCTTAGGGGCCCATTCCTTTAAGGAGTGTCTCAGGGCCAAACAGAGGGGTGAGGCCCTGAGACGTCAAGATGAAACCTGCGTACTGAACTTAATCAGCTTACATGGCGTTCTTGATTTTCCTCGCTTCTTCCTGAACCGTTGCCATCAACTCTTCAGGTGTTGTGCGACCATCAATCACGTCTTGAATGCCACGTTTGTAAACGTCCACCAATTTACCGTTCAGGTCTACATCAAGGATTGGGGCAAAGCCGTCATAGTTCGGCAAGTCTGCCACCACTTCTTGAATGGTTAGGTGCACTTCGTCAGCATATTGATCAACATTCGCGCCGTTCAAAGGAATACGCGCGGCTTTCACCAAACGCTGCGCCTGCACTTCGTCAGTCAACAACAGTGAAACAAAGTCAGCGGCCAGTTCTTTGTGCTCAGACTTTGCACTGATCTGGAAGCCTTCGGTTAGACCCAAAATGTAGTTTTGGTTTTCTTTTGGCGCATCAGAAATGGCTGGGAATGGCGCAATCGCATATTTGCCTTCAAAGCCCTGACGGTCGAAACCAGAAGCACACCATGTGCCGCAATAATCTGACATGCCGCCACCTGAAGTGAAGATCGCGTCTGACATATCAGCAGTTGTGGCGTTTACGCCTGGCTGGAAGCAGCCTTCTTTTTCCATGCGTGCGATGAACTCAAGTGCTTTCACATAACCTGGGTCAGTGAACAGCTCGTCCGCATCGTTCAACAAACGCATGTCTTTCAGCATGTTCTCAGAACCCACATATTGTGAGGTGATCATCGATACATAGTGAATGCCCCGCCATTGGTCTTTGTTGCCCAAAACGGTGAAGGCAGAGCCGCCAGCCATTTCTGGCACTTTTTTACAGGCTTCAAACATTTCATCGCTGGTCTTTGGGAAGTCCATGTTGTTTTCAGCAAAGAAATCTTTGTTGTAATACATGTACACCGCGATGGAGTGCGTTGGCACGCCATAAGCTTTGCCATCCATGGAGAATGGGCCAAGCATTTCTTCACCGATATAATCCAACCAACGGCCTTCGCCCAATTCGCTTACGTCAGCGGCCAAGCCGTTACGTGCGAGCGAAATTGAATCTTCAGAACCCCAGTTGAAAAACACGTCTGGGCCATTGTTCGATGCCAAAGCAACGGCCAAACCTTTTTTGTAGCTTTCGCCATCAAAGGTTTCGAATTTTACAGTTACACCTGGGTGCTCAGCTTCAAATTGAGCAATCACGTCTTCCCAGTTTTGGTTCACGCCTTCGCTGGTGGAAGACAATTCCCACACTTTAAGCTCCTGCGCCAATGTTGGCACACTAAGAGCAAGGCCAAGTCCGGTGGCCAAAGCTGTGGTTTTAAGTGTTTTGGATAGCTGCATTGAGTTCCCTCCCATGTGCACATGTCCAATGTCGAAAGTGTTTTCCATCCATTCGCCCCATTTAAAGCGGAAAGCAGGTTGGTAATCCAGAGTTACACAATCGAACCGTTTCGATAAATTCACATAATCATGCCCGACAAATTCAAGTCAAGCGCAAAGATTGTTATCATATATAAAATTAGTTTTCAAATACGAATTTCATAAATGTGTCATATATCATATATCTAGGGGCACACACGCTTGCCAAGCAGAACTCAATCCACTATATCTTTAGAAAATAAGCCAAATTCAAATTTATAAAATCGGTTCGATAATGACCACTATTCGCGATATTGCTAAAATTGCCGGTGTGTCAATTTCCACCGTCTCGCTCGCTTTGAACGATTCCAGTCGTGTCAGCGCAAAAACTTTGCAGAAAATCGAACAGGCTATTCATGAAACGGGATACAAAGTAGACCCGGTGGCCAGCAGCTTAAAAAGCGGCTCTTCGAAGCTTATCGGCGTTGTTGCTGGCGATGTGGCCAACCCGTTCTTTGGCCGGTTGCTCAACCAAATTCAAAGCTGTGCCATTGAAAAAGGCCATTTGGTCATTGTTTCCGCCTCTCGCGGCGTCGCCTTGCATGAAGGGCAGATTTTAGACTTTTTGGCCGGGCAACGCGTTGCAGGCATTTTGCTCTCGCCTCACGGCAAAGATCAAGAATTTATTGATCACATCAATCGGCTGCGCATGCCAACAGTATTGTTCGACCATAAGGTTGAAGGCTTAGAGACCGACTTTGTTGGCTCAGACAATATTTTGGCCAGTGCGATGCTCACCGAGCATTTGATCCGCTTGGGCCATAAGCGCATCGCGTTGCTGGCTGGTGAAGAAGGGCTTTATTCTGCTGATCAGCGGACCGAAGGTTTTTATAAAACCATGCAAAGCGCTGGCATTGATGTTGATAAAAGTCTGGTTTTTGACGCGAAATATGATGGCGATTTGGCCTATGCCGAAACCATGCGCTTACTCACCCGTGCGCAGCCGCCAAGCGCGATCGTCGCGGCCAACAACGTGATGGCCTTAGGGGCACTGCAAGCCATTCAGGACTTGGGCTTTAAATGCCCGGACGACATTTCCCTCACTTGTATTGACGATGTGCCTTGGTCCGACGTGATACAGCCAAAGCTCACCATGGCGGTGCAGCCGATTGAAGAGATCGGCAAACTGGCGAGCGATATGTTGTTTGAACGCATTGCAGCGCCCAACAGAAAGATCGAGCCGCGCACGGCCATCACCACCCCAAAGCTGGTTATTGGCAATAGCTGCGCACGCCCTAAAGAAGTCTAGGATTAGGATCTATCAGATTGTGGCGACCAATATTTTCAATATTGTTCTCGCCGCAAAGCGCCATGGTGATGTCTAGCTCTTTATGGAAAATCTGCAGCGCTTTGGTCACGCCTTTTTTGCCCATCGCGCCGAGTCCATAAAGATATGGCCGCCCCACATAAACACCTTGAGCACCCATTGCGCGGGCCCGCAAAATATCAATGCCTGTACGCACACCGCCATCCAAATGAATTTCGCTATCGCCCCGCACCGCATCCAAAACTTTTGGCAATGCGGCAATCGACGATTCCGTGCCATCCAATTGTCGGCCACCATGGTTCGAGACGATCATCGCATCCGCGCCAACTTTGAGCGCCATTTTGGCATCTTCCGGGTCCATAATGCCTTTCAAGATCAGCGGGCCGCCCCACTGTTCTTTGATCCAGGCAATGTCATCCCAATTTAGCTGCTCATCAAATTGCTCGCCAATCCAAGCGCTGAGCGAAGAAAGATCACTCACATTTTCCACATGGCCATGAATATTGCCAAATTGCCGGTTTTTGGTGCCCAGCATTTTCAAACACCAAAGTGGCTTAGTGGCAAATTGGGTCATGGTGTTGAGATTGATCTTTGGCGGCGCGCTCAGACCATTGCGCACATCCTTGTGGCGCTGGGCCATAATTTGCAGATCAAGGGTCAACACCAAGGCACTACATTTGGCTGCTTTCGCGCGCGCAATTAGCCGTTTGCTAAATTCGCGATCTTTCATCACATAAAGCTGAAACCAAATTGGTCGCGATGATGCAGCAGCCACATCTTCAAGCGAGCAAATTGACAATGTTGACAGCGTGTAGGGCACGCCAAATTCAGCGCAAGCCTGCGCCGCTAGAATTTCACCATCTGCATGTTGAAGACCCGCAGACCCTGTGGGCGCAATTGCCAAAGGCATGGCCACGTCCTGCCCGATCATCTTGGTGGCAGTGCTGCGGTTGGCGATGTTGACCGCCACGCGCTGGCGCAGCTTTATCTGCTCAAAATCTCGCTCATTGGCACGATAGGTATCTTCGGTCAGCGCACCTGAATCCGCATAATCAAAAAACATGCGTGGCACGCGCCGCTTGGCCAGTTTTTTCAAATCGTCAATGGTGGTGATTTTATCAGGTGTCGCCATGTGTCATGCCGTTTTTTAAAATATGTTGCGACTGAAGCAGCTTTTGCCCGGCTCTCGCAAGCCCCTATATGCCGGCATGCTCCGTATATATTGGTAGTGCAATCCCGCTGGCCAGCTCTAAACGAGTGTGGGAAGGCCAGCGGGGTTACGAGGGTTAGTCTTTTGCGACAACACAGGTCTGGCGCTGCACGCCCATACCTTCAATGCCCAATTCCATTGTGTCACCTACCTTCAAATAGGTTGGTGGGGTCATGCCCAAGCCAACGCCTGGAGGTGTGCCGGTGGAAATAATATCGCCCGGCTGCAGGCTCATAAATTGCGATACATAGGACACAAGTTCCGCCACGCCATACACCATGGTTTTGGTGTTGCCGGTTTGGCGGCGCTCGCCGTTAACATCGAGATACATATCGAGATTTTGTGGGTCAGCCACTTCATCGCGAGTCACCAAATAAGGCCCAATTGGTCCAAAAGTGTCGGCAGATTTGCCTTTCACCCATTGGCCTTGGCGCTCAATCTGGAACTCGCGTTCAGACAGATCATTGACCACACAATAGCCGGCCACATAGTCCATGGCGTCAGCTTGTTCCACATATTTGGCGCGCTTGCCGATCACGACACCCAATTCTACTTCCCAATCAGATTTTTCTGATTTGCGTGGAATTTCAACCTCGTCATTTGGGCCACAAATGGCAGACGTCGCCTTGAAAAACATCACGGGCTCAGAAGGCACTTCCATGCCAGATTCCGCTGCATGGTCGGCATAGTTCAGACCGATGCAGATGAATTTGCCCACATTGCCCACGCACGCACCAATGCGCTCATTGGCGTCCAATTGCGGCAAATCTACATAATCCAACTGCGAAAGCTCATTCAGTTTTTCATCAGAAAGCGCGTCGCCCGCCACATCATCAATATAGGCAGATACGTCATAATATTCGCCATTCGGCCCCAAAAGAGCAGGTTTTTCCTGGCCCGGTTGGCCAATGCGTAAAAGTTTCATTTTTGTTATTCCTTAGATCGTCCAGCCGCCATCAATGACGTGAATTTGTCCTGTGGTGTACGCGCTATCGTCGCTGGCCAAATAGGCCACAAGCGCCGCAATTTCATCTGGCTCGCCAATGCGTCCCATGGGCTGACGGGCGATAAATTGCGCTTTTGCTGTTTCATAATCGCCCTGCGCTGCCAAGCGTTGCTCAAGCGATGGCGAATGCACTGTGCCCGGGCAAATGGCGTTGCAGCGAATATTGTCTTTCACAAAGTCAGCCGCAACGGATTTGGTCAGGCCGATCACCGCCGCCTTGGATGCGCCATAGGCAAAACGGTTTGGCACGCCCGTGACGCTGGAGGCAACGGAAGACATATTGATGATGGAGCCGCCGCCATTTTTGATCATGTTCGGCAACAGCGCCTTGATCATTTGATACATGGCCGTAACGTTGAGATTGAACGAGAAGTCCCAATCCTTATCGTCACACTCCAAAATATTGCCATTGGCCACAAAGCCAGCGCAGTTAAACAGCACATCGATATGTGGATATTCTTCCGCAATCGCCTTGATTGCATCCTTGTCCATCACATTGAGCACTTTGGTGGCGCAGCCTGTTTCTTCTGCCAAAGAGGCCAAGCCCTCTTCGTCAATATCGGTGGCCAGAACGGTGGCATCTTCGTCCACCAAGCGCTTTACGCTGGCGCGGCCAATGCCTTGGGCCGCTGCGGTGACCAGGCAAAACTTGTCTTTTACGCGTTGCATTTTAACTCCTATGCGGCCGGCAAGCAGGCCGGTCCAATCGGTTCAAAACTCTTATAGGTGAGAATAAATTCTGTGTGGCCCAGCGCTTCAGAGCGGGTCATTTCGCCATCGCCCACCTGCGCTACAAGGTCAACAATCTCTTGGCCCACCTCATCTAGGCTGGCCTCATTGTCCAAAATCTTGCCCGCATTCACGTCCATATCGTCGGCCATGCGTTTATAGGTGAGCGGGTTGGCGCAAACTTTCACCACAGGTGAAATGGCGGAGCCCACAACCGAGCCGCGGCCCGTGGCAAATAAAATCACATGCGAGCCGCACGCGATCAGTTCAACAATCTCAGCATTATCGACAATGTTGGGGAAGCCAAAGCGCACTTCACCATCTGGCACCACGTCCAAAAGATAAAGCCCGCCAGAGGGCGGAATATCGCCTGGCTTGATCAAGCCAGAAATGGTCGATGCACCAGATTTGGCGTAAGCGCCCATGGATTTCTCTTCAATGGTCGAAAGGCCGCCATCGGCATTACCCGGCGCGAAACTTGGATAGCCCAGTACCTCGTAGTAGCGCGCGGCTTTTTCGATGCTTTGCACCAGCTCTTTAGCCAGCTCAGGGGTTGCCGCGCGTTTCGCCATATGCGGCTCGCATCCGATCAACTCGCCGGTTTCTTCAAAGATGCATGCCGCACCTTTGTCCACAAATTGGTCAAACGCGCGGCCAATTGCAGGGTTAGCGGTTAGGCCACTGGTGCCATCAGACCCGCCGCAAATGGTGCCCACCACCAGTTCCGACCAGTCCATCTCGACCGTTGGCGCCTCTTTCAAATCCTGCAATTGTTGCTCGACCCATTCGATGCCTTTTTGCATCGTTTTACCCGTGCCGCCTTCGCCCTGAATGGTCAGCACTTCAACTGGGCGGCCAGTTTCAGCAACCACATCTTTCAGCTTTAGCTTGTTGAAGCCTTCGCATCCGAGAGAGACCAGCAAAACAGCGCCCACATTCGGGTGGGTGCAAAGTCGTTCCATCATGGATTGGGCATATTCGTTTGGGTAACACCCCGGAAAGCCGATCACCTGCACATCTTGTGGCGCAAAGCGCTGCGCCACTTGCCGCGCCACGTGGTGCGCGCATTCAACCAGATAAACCACTGTGACAATGTTGCGGATGCCTTTGCGGCCGTCGCTGCGTAAATAGCCCTTCATGAGATAACCTCTTTTCTGGTGCCTGTTGTCACGGTGTTGGCCATATAGGTGCTTTCAATATTGTGCACATGCACCAATTGGCCCTTGGTGATATGTTGATTGGCCACGCCAATCACGGCGCCATATTTTAAAATATGTTCGCCTTGTTCGATGTTGCGGGCCGCAATTTTAAAGCCCATGCCCGCCTGTTGGTCGAGTTGCACAAGCTCGCCATCAATCATCAGCATCTCGCCCGCGCGAATGGGCCGGGCCACGCCGAATATATTATCGTTCGGGTCCAGCAATATCAGTCGTGGATCATATTCGCCCATTGGGGCTGTGTTATTTTTATTGGTCATGAATAGACTTTCGATCCGCAAGGTGGATTATGGATGGTAGAAGACTTGCTCCATAGATGCCCACCATTCGTCTTCTTGTTTGCTCTCCAATGGCTTTTGACACGGAATGCACAACTCCCACCATTCTTGGGTAATGGGCATGTCGGCCATTTTCTTCATGTCGGCGGCAAAATCGCTGCCCACATATTCCCAATAGCCGAACAGCAAATTTTCTGGTTCGCGCAGAAAAATGGAATAGTTGGTGACGTTGCAATCGCTTAGGCTTTGCAAAATTTCCGGCCATACATCTGCGTGCAATTCTTTATAGCGCGCAATAAATTCAGGCCACACACCGATCACCATTCCCATGCGTTCCATTGGCTGCTCCATTGGATTGATTTTTCCCGCAAACTAAACTTGATTTTTTTATATGTCAAAAGTATTTTTATAAATGAAATTAACTTTTGGGGTGCATTTACCCCTTTGCTCGGCTAATTCTTCAAGATCGCCAAATCAAAAAATGGCGGAAAGGTACTCCCATGACGCTTATGCAAAGCTGGCCAAAACCATCGCGCACCACGCCCACCGTCATCATTGGCGCGGGCAGCATTGTGGTTGATGCACATTTGCCCACCTATAAGAATGAAAATATTCCGGTGGCTGGCCTGTTCGATTTGAATCAGGAACGCGCGCAGGAAGTTGCATCCGAATGGGGTGTGGACAAAGTCTTCACCACGCTTGCTGAGGCCATGCAGCACGGCACCGATGTGATCTATGATTTGGCCTTGCCCCCTGCGGCCATTGCCGAAACCTTGCACCATGTGCCTGAGGGCGCGACGGTGCTGATTCAAAAGCCAATGGGGTCTAATTTCGATCAGGCGAAAGAGATTTTGCAGATTTGTCGTGATCGCAATTTGAAGGCGGGTATCAATTTTCAATTGCGGTTCAGCCCACAAATGCTGGCTGTGCGCGACGCGATCCAGCAAGGTGTTTTGGGTGAGTTGCTCGAAATTGAAATGCACCTCAATTTGAAAACGCCATGGGAATTATGGCCTTTCCTTGAGGGGCTAGAACGTATCGAAATTGCGGTGCACTCTATTCATTATCTAGATTTGATCCGGTCGTTGGTGGGCGCACCTAAAGGCGTGTTTGCCCGCACAATGGGCGACCCACGCTCTGCAAGTATGGCGCAAACCCGCACATCGGCCATTTTGGATTATGGCGACAAGCTGCGCTGCACCCTCACCCTTAATCATAACCATGATTATGGCCGTAAATTCCAAGAGTGCTCGTTCCGCTTTGAGGGTGACAAGGGTGCGATTGTGACCCAGATCGGTGTTAACCTGAACTATCCAAAGGGCGAGCCAGACGAATTGTGGCTAGCGACAAAAGATCAGGAATGGCAGCAAATCCCGCTTGAAGGATCTTGGTTCCTCGACGCGTTTTCCGGCATTTTCCGCAATGTGCAGCGCTTCCATATTGGCGAAGATGAAACGTTGGAAACCTCAGTTGAAAACTGCATCGACACCATGGCTTTGGTGGAAGCGTGTTTTGAGGCCAATGAATTGCCATCCCACCCGCTTCCAAAAGCTTGAGTCGCGCTCCTGATTTAAGTGAGCGCCCGTGCTGGGCCGCCCAATTGCACTGAAATGCTTTCAGCGGCGGCCAGCAATTCCTGCAAACATTGTTCCTTCGGCATGCCGCCTTGCACGCGTTCCATATAAGGTATGGTCAGCGCTGCGGTGGCAAAGCCATCAAAGCCCAAAATCGGGGCGCTGATATTCTCAATGCCCTTCACCACAAGGCTTTCCAATTGCTCATAGCCTTGGCTGGCAATCTGGTTCAATTCAGTACGCAATTGTTTGGCAGGCACCTTATCGGGATGAGGAATGCTGGCGATTGCCTTTTCCCGCTCTTCGGGATCGGAATGGGCTAAAATCACCCGGCCAGATGAGGTGCGCCAAAATTCAATCCGCGCACCCATGCGCACGCTCAGCACATTATTACCGGGATTGTCGACCTGCCCCACAATCACAATACTGTCGCCGGAGCGGACCCCCAAATGACAAGATTGGTTGGTTTGGGTAGCAAGTCGCTGCATCACAGGTGCAGCGGCCACGGTCAGCCGCTTTACGATGGGGATACGGTGGGCCAGTTCAAACAAGCGGGTGGTGAGGAAATAGCGGTCGCTGGTTTCATCCAGCGCAATCAGCCCACGCCGCCGCAGCACCACCAGCATACGAAAGATTTCGCTGACAGAACGATCCAACCGCTTGGCGATTTCACCTTGGGTGAGGCTTTCCCCCGCCTCGGCCAATGTTTCAATAATGTCGAGCCCTTTATCGAGCGCTGGCGCGTTATATTTTTCCGTACCGCTCATTGGCTTCCTCCCCAAATAAATCTCGACAAAGCTAAGGGAGAAGTTAAGGCAAAACAATGCAATAGGCGTTTTTTACACGCAAAAATGGGTTTTACGCATGCAATTGGCACCTTTAAAGTTCAATTTGCCGATCGACAAATGTGATCTTAGGCGATTTGAAGCCCATCTTTGCCCAGGCCCACAATAGCTTGGCCATAAAACCAACTGAAAATGATTTAGCCCGCTTAGATGTCACGGTACCGGCTGGCCACAAAATGCCGTAAACACTGGCCCAATGGCCGGGGCCGAAATCGAGGAACATCGGTGTGTTGCAGCAGGTCGCGATGATGCGACGGGTGGGGCTATCTTCTTTCAAGCGAAACTGCGCCAAATGCTCGGCACCCTTTTCGCAATTGATATAATCTTTGCGATAAAGCTCGAAATGGGTCGCGCCGTGCGAGTTCAAAATTGTAGGTGCGCCATCCAAAGCTTGCATTTTTGCCCCAGCCTTTTGGCAGCTGCTGCATCCACAATCAGCACTGGCCATTTCCTTGCCCTTTAAGCTCAATTGCACCTTGCCACATTGGCAGGACAAAATTTGGTTTTGCATTGCGCTTCACTCCCAAGAACATAATAAATCGGTTGTACCATCTAAAGCGCAACTGAGCCACTAAAGTTGGAAAAGGCGACGCCATAGCGCTGCCCAAAACGCTTAAACAAATACGGTTTGGGTGACCGTGAACTCTTTGAGGCCTTCCATGCCGAATTCGAGGCCGATGCCCGATTGTTTGACGCCACCGAAGGGTGCGTTGGGTTGAATGGCCCCATGATTATTGATCCAAACTGATCCGCATTCGAGTCGATTGGCGATTTGTTTGGCTTTGGATTTGTCGCTCGACCAAACTGAACCGCCTAGCCCCATGGGTGATGCGTTGGCCATCTTCACCGCTTCGTCCACATCGTGATATTTGACGATGGGCAAGGCCGGGCCAAACTGTTCTTCCTCCACCAACCGTGCATCTTGCTCAATATCCGCCACCAGCGTGATGGGATAGAAATTGCCCTCCCCTGCCATTGGCTCGCCACCCGTTAAGATACGCGCACCACGCGCCTTGGCGTCGTCCACCAAAGCTTTGACTTTTTCAAATTGGTTGCGGTTTTGGATGGGGCCGAAAACACTGTCTTCTTCCATGCCAGGTCCGGTTTTTACATTTTGCGCAATGGCCGCCATTTCAGTACACACTGCATCATAAATATCCGCATGGACATAGAGTCGTTTAAGCGCCGCACAGGTCTGCCCATTGTTCAGGAACGCGCCCCAAAACAGGCCTTCGGCCGCTTGTTTCGGGTCGGCATCTGGCAATACGATACCAGCATCATTGCCCCCCAGTTCCAACGTTAAGCGTTTTAAGCTATCCACCGCAGATGCCATGATCTTTTTGCCCGTGGCGGTGGAGCCGGTGAACACCATTTTGTTGAATCCGGGATGGGCAGACATGGCAGCGGCCAATTGATCATCACCGGTCACCGCATTCAATACGCCGTTGGGCAGAAATTCGTTGAACAGCTCTACCATGCGCAAAGTGGAAAGCGGGGTGAGCGGTGACGGTTTAATCACCACCGTGTTGCCCGCCCGCAAGGCCGGGATAATGTGCCAGCACCCGATCATCACAGGATAGTTCCATGGGGTGATGGAGCCCACAACACCAATGGGTTTGCGGTGAAGCTCAACACGGCCATCAGGGGTTTCTTCAATCACCTCGATTGGCAAATCCAGCGCCGCCGTGGCGCGGCTCCAGCCGATGGCCCCATCCAGCTCAAAGCGTGAACCCAATTGCACAAGTGGCTTGCCCTGTTCAGCCGTGATCAGCTTGGCCAATTCCTCATGGTGCGCTTCCAGCTTATCTGCCAATTGATTGCACAATTTCTGCCGTTCTTTGTCATCCAAATCACGCCACGCCGGAAAGGCCACTTGGGCGGCGCGCACTGCGTCATCAAGTTGATCTGTGCTGGCAAGGGGCATCTGCCCCACCACCGATTGGTCTGCCGGGTTTAAGACATCGAGATAGTCTGTCGTGCTGATTTTTTCGCCATTGATCACTAGGCCGTAAGAACTCATTTTTCCTCCTCCTCAGGGTACGCGCATTTGGGCTTGCGCGATGATTATTCTGATTTTTGACCCGTCAAAGCCCCGGCTATCAAGGGGTTGACGCGGTTTCTGGCAGCCTTTGCACTCCTGATCAATCTTGAATGCGCACCGGGGCGCGACACGCGATCTCGCCAAACCTAGGCTCTGTTCGGACCGAGGAGGAACAGATGAGATTTAAAGATAAAGTAGCGCTGATCACGGGCGGCGGCACCGGCATTGGCGCTGAAGTTGCCAAGCGGATCGCCGCTGAAGGCGGCAAGGTGGCCTTGGTGGGTCGCCGCAAAGAACCATTAGAAACTGTCGCTGCCGATATTGAGGCCGATATCTATGCGGCAGATGCAGCGGACGCAGACGCGATGGGCCAAGTGGTCCAGAGCCTTGTGGATCAATATGGCCATTTGGATATTTTGATCGCCAATGCGGGTGGCCATGGTGTTGGCCCCACCATCTCCATGAGCGATGAGACGTGGGCGAACGCCACCCGCGCCAATCTAGACACAGCGTTTGTAACGGCCCGCGCTGCTCTGCCCGCCCTGATTGAAGCCAAAGGCAACATTGTGGCTGTGGCCTCCATTGCTGGGCTGTTTGCCGGGCCGGATGCGGCAGGCTATGTGACCATGAAGCATGGTTTGATTGGTCTAGCGAAATCGCTGGCGCGCGATTATGGCCGCAAGGGCGTCCGCACCAACACGGTATGCCCCGGTTGGGTGCGCACCGCCATGGCCGACGATCAAATGCAAGTGCTGATTGAAAAGCACGGGCTGAACTCAGTGGATGAGGCCTATCAACTGGTCACGAAAGACGTGCCTTTGGGCCGCGCGGCCACACCGGAAGAAATCTCCAATGTGATCTGCTTTTTGGCCAGTGCGGAGGCGTCGATGATGAATGGCGCCATCGTCACCGTCGATGGCGGCGCTGGCACGGTTGATCTGCCCACATTGGCATTTGTTGAATAGAGGAGGAACAAATGAGCGAACAAGCGAGACCCGCAGACTGGAAGAATTATGATGATTTTGCCGCTGGCATTGATCATAACCGCCTGCCCACAACCGACGAGTTGATCGGCAAGGATTTTGCCATCAGCTTTAAAGATGGGCGCAAACTGGCTCTAAAATTCACCGCAAGAGACAAGGTGGATTGGCAGGAAAATGGCCAAAGCGGCAGCGATTGGTGTGAGGTGATCAATTTGGCGCCCAACACCTATTTTATCGATATGGTTTTTGCAGATCGCCCCAAAGATGCGGACACGGTGATCATCAATGTGAGCACAGGTCGTGTGCTTTCCATTTACGCGCATATTCGCAGTGTTGAAGAGGCAGCGGGCGACCCGCAGGTGGAACAGATTTTCCGCCCCGGCACATTGGATGGCGCAGAGATTAGCGGACCAGAGCCCGCAGAAACGCGCGACTTGATCGGCTTGCGGGCGCATTACACCTATAGCCCCAACCATGTTTATGAACACACCTATCTCTCATCCACGCGCTATGCATGGCAGAATTTGGTGGGCGTGCAGCGTGGCCATGGTGATGTGGATTTGGCGACCACTTATAAGTTTGATGAAGGCCAATATATTTTCACCTTCCGGGAATATTTGATCCCGGTGGCCTCCACCTTCTTCCATGACTTTAATGAAATGCGGTCTACCGGCAAATTTTTGGGCATTGAGGGCGATGGCTCCATTGCCAACAACCCGGCTGGCGCATTCATCCGCAAAGCATCCATGACCTACTATCTGCCGGGCCAAGAGCCGGTTTAAGGAGACCTAATGTCTGAAGCCTATGAGATTGTAAAAACCCATTATGCCGCCAGTGATCGCGGTGATTTGGAGGGCATGTTGGCGCCTTTGGCCGAGAATTGCGCCTGGACAGAGGCCGCAGGTTTCCCCTGCGCTGGCACCTATATTGGTCCAGAAGAAGTGAAGAAGAACGTGTTCTTCGCGCTTGGCGATCTGTTCGATAATTTCACCTTCACCCTCAACCAATTGCTAGACGCTGGTCAGCATGTTGTGGGTGTCGGTCTTTATGCAGCCACGGCCAAATCAACTGGCAAAAGCTTTGAAGCGCGTGTCACCCATGTGTGGGAAGTTGAGGAAGGCAAAGTGGTCAAGTTTGAGCAGTTTGCTGACACAAAATTGGTGGCAGATGCTTTAAAGCCTTAGGGCTAATCATAGACCAAGAATTAAGGGGCCAATTGGCCCCTTTTTAATTCAACGTTTTGGCATGCCGCGCTTCGCTTGGTGAAATATCAAAGCGTTTTCTGAAGGCGCGTGAAAAATGCGAGCTTGATGAAAAGCCGCAAGAGAATGCGATCTCCGAAATTGACGCTCCTGCAAATTTGGGCGAAGACAAACGTTCCAAAGACTTATCCAGCCGAAGCCCCCACAAAAATTCTGATGGGGTGGTTTCGTCTTGCTCAAAGGCGCGGAACAAATAGCGGCGAGAACAGCCCATTTTTTGCGCCAGTTCGGCAATGTCCAAATCTGAGCGCGACAGATTGGTTTCGATATAGGCTTTAACCCGCATGCGCAGTGTTTTGAGCAACACGGCAGAGCGCTCCAAATCCTCTGGATCGATGCGCAGCACCAATGTTTTGGCCAAATGAAGCAGCGCATCGCCTACGCCGGATTGTCCTTCGGCATCTAATCCATCCACTTGGTCCAATGCTGAAGACATCATGGTGTACAAAATTTTGTGCAAGCTCCGCTCGGCTATATCGAGCTTGTTTGGGCGCATCAATTGCTGCAATGCGGCGGCTGGAATATTGTGGCGTGGCAATTGCAGGATCAATTGCTTCACCGGCGATAGATTATCCAAGCTATAGGATTTGGTTGGATCATAGGCCAGCCAGCTACCGGGCACCAATTCCAGTTCAACATTTGCTTGTTTCAGGCGCGAATGGCCCTCATTTTGCAAAATCAGCTTAATGGCGTCCGGGTCGAATGAACGACGCACCGCGCGCGCGCCATCAACCGAATGGGCACTTGCCGTGATGTGCGACAATCGGCAAGCGCCAAAGTCTGCCGTGTGCAGCTCAGCACTTTGCGGATCGGCGTCGTTAAACCCCACCACCAATGAGCCAAAAATATCCAGCGCGAGCGGTTGAAACGCATCGTTCACCGCATGTTGTATGCGTGTTTCTGGTTGTATCAGCATGGCACTTCCTCCAACAAAACTCCCTCATCGGCAACTCGCGATCTCATTATGCTTTGTGGTGGCATGCAGTTGTCTGCCCAGTTGAGCGGCCAACGCCATGTCATAGTATTTTTTAAACAGTCGAGCTGCCTGACTATATATTTAACATGTTAAAAGTATAGGTGCAAGTTTGCCCTGCTCATCTGATGGGCAGGGCCTTGCTTTAGAAAATTAGTAGGTCTTGTCACCTGCAGGTGCAGCGTGGCCCGCACCAGTGAATTCTTCAGCCAATTTGCTGGTGGCACCTGAGAACAGAGTTACGTCTGTGCCAACCGCAACAAAGCTCGCGCCTTGGTCTAAACACGCGCGCGCAAAAGCCTTGTCCGCGCTCAAAATGCCTGCGGCTTTGCCTGTGGCGACAATTCTTGCAATGCCATCAAGCACCGCGTCTTTCACCACCTGCTCGCCGGGGCGGCCCAGATTGCCCATATCTGCTGCCAAATCAGCAGGCCCGATAAAAATGCCATCCACGCCCTCGACCTGACCGATCTCTTCGATCGCCTGAACGCCCACTTGGCTTTCCACCTGTACAATCAGGCAGGTTTGATCATTGGCTGTTTGCAGATAATCGCCAATGCGGTTGAACTGCGATGCCCGGGCCAGCGCTGCGCCAACGCCGCGCACGCCAGCGGGGGGATATTTAATCGCGCGCACCAGCTCTTCGGCCTGTTTAGCGCTTTCCACCATCGGCACCAAAATCGTTTGCGCGCCAAGGTCCAGCACTTGCTTGATCAACCAGGTTTCGCCAATTGGCACCCGCACCACAGGGTTCACCGGATAGTTGGACAAAGCTTGCAGTTGACCCAGAATAGATTGCAGATCATTGGGCGCATGTTCGCCATCGATCACCAGCCAGTCAAAGCCAGCCCCGGCACAAATTTCAGCCGTATAGGCATTGGCGAGGCCCATCCACAGCCCGATCTGCTTTTCGCCTTTTAGGATGGCGGCTTTAAATTTGTTGGTGGGTGCTGGCATTGTGATGTTCCTTATTCGAAATAGGTACTGACGGTGCCCAAGGGGCCGAAGTCTGCCATAATGGTGTCGCCGTGGCTGGTTTCCACGGGGCGGATGAAAGAGCCGGAAAGCACAATCTCGCCGGGTGCCAAGCCAATGTCAAATTGCGCCAGCCGCTTCACCAGCCACACAATGCCCATGGCCGGGTGGTTCAGCACACCTGCGCCAAGGCCGGTTTCTTCCACCACGCCATTGCGCTGCACGATGGCGCCAATCCAGCGCAAATCTACCTCATCAACCCGCATAGCACGGCCACCCAGTACCAGCCCGGCATTCGCCGCATTATCTGATACCGTGTCGACAATGGTGCGCATCTGGCCTGTGTCTGCATCTTTCCGCACGACCCGCGTGTCCAAAATCTCCAGTGACGGGATCACATAATCCGTGGCGTTCAGCACATCGAACATGGTGACCTTGTCGCCCTTAAGCGGTGCTTTCAGTACGAATGCAATTTCCGCTTCAATGCGCGGTTGGATAAAGCGATCTTTTGGCACCGTCGCGCCATCTTCAAATGCCATATCGTCAAACAACACGCCGGAATCGGGTGTGGTGATGTTCAATGCCGCCTGCATGGCTTTTGACGTGAGGCCAATTTTCCAGCCAATGCGTTGACGCCCCAACCCATATTTATGGGCCACCCAGGCATCTTGCACCTTATAGGCATCGGCCAGTTCTGCCTCCGGAAACCGCTTAGAGATCAGCGGAATTTGCTGCCGCGTTTCTTCGGCATTGTGCAGTTCTTCCGCCAGCTTTTTGGCATCATCATCACTGATCATTTTAGTCCTCATCCCGCACTGTGTTGCGCAACAGGCCAATGCCTTCAGCTTCCACTTCGATCACATCACCGGGCTTCAGCCATTGGGGTGGATCAAGCCGCGCGCCTGCGCCTGTTGGTGTGCCGGTCACGATCACGTCGCCGGGCACCAAGGTGGTGAAGGTCGAAATATAATTGATCAATTTTCTAAAGCTGAAAATCATGCGTGAGGTGCGATCATCCTGACGGACTTCGCCATTCACCTTTGTGGTGAGGCGCACATCGGCCAATTGCTCTTCGCCTTCAAACGGCACCAACCATGGACCGATGGAGCCTGTATCGTCGAAGTTTTTGCCTTGGGTCACGTTGAATTTGGCATGGCGCACCCAATCGCGAATGGTGCCTTCATTGCACAAGGTCAAGGCCGCCACATGGTCCAACGCCTCTTCTTCAGCAATGTGCCGCCCGCCTTTGCCGATCACCAACACGATCTCGCCTTCATAATCCAATTGTGGCGAGGCGTGGGGGCGGACCAAAGCTTGGTCATGGCCAGTGAAGGAGCGTGGGAACCGGATGAAAAGTGACGGGTTTGGCGGTGCCTCTTGCCCGTCCTTATATTCTTCATTTCGGTTAGGGAAGTTAACGCCCACGCAAATCAATTTCTCGGGGTTTTGGATAGGAATTTCATAGGAAATCTCATCCAAACCAAAATCGCAGGGCTGGCCTTTTGCGGCCTCAACCAATTCGGGCAGCGCGCCCGCTTCGATCACTTCGCGCAACCCAGCATATTTGGAGCCAAAGCGGGCAGAAAGGTCCACCACGCCTGTGTCGGTGATGGCCCCGTAGCCCAGCTTGTTGTTGCGCTTAAATGTGGCGATGCGCGCCCGATTGGTCATATTATTCCTCATTTACCTTGATGCCGCCGAGGCAGACATATTTGAGTTCTAAAAATTCATCCAAGCCATAGTGCGAACCTTCACGACCCAACCCGGAATGTTTGACGCCACCAAACGGCGCTTCCGCAGTGGAGATCAGCCCAGTGTTCACGCCCACCATGCCATATTCCAATTCTTCAGCGACGCGCCAAACCCGGCTCAAATCATTGGCGTAGAAATAGGAGGCAAGGCCAAATTCAGTGTCATTTGCCATGTGCACCACATCGGCTTCGCTCTCGAACTTGAATAGCGGCGCAACGGGACCGAAAGTTTCTTCCGTCGCCACGGCCATATCTTGGGTGACGCCGGTCATAATGGTCGGTTCAAAGAAGGTGCCGCCAAGACTGTGGCGCTGGCCACCCAAGGTTACTTCCGCACCTTTTTGCTTGGCGTCCGCAATATGTTCTTCCACCTTTTCAACCGCGCCCTGATCGATCAGCGGCCCGAAAGTCACATTATCTTCAAAGCCATCCCCGGTTTTCAGTTTCTGCAATGCTTGTTTCAGCTTTTGCGCAAATTCATTATAGATATTGGCTTGCACATAAATCCGATTGGCGCACACACATGTCTGGCCATTATTGCGGAACTTGGCGATGATTGCTCCGTCCACCGCGTCATCCACATTGGCATCGTCGAACACGATAAAGGGCGCATTGCCGCCCAATTCCAAGCCGAGTTTTTTGATGGTTGGAGCACTTTGCTCATAGAGCATGGCGCCCACTTCCGTGGAGCCAGTAAAGGTGATTTTACGCACCACGTCGCTGGCGGTCAGTGTGTCGCCAATGGTTTTGGAAGAGCCGGTGACCACGGAGAACAATTCCATGGGCAACCCGGCGCGTTCCGCCAACACGGCCAATGCAATGGCTGAGAACGGGGTTTGCGACGCGGGTTTCAGCACCATCGCACAGCCTGCAGCGAGCGCTGGTCCGGCTTTGCGGGTGATCATCGCATTGGGGAAGTTCCACGGTGTGATGGCCGCCACAACGCCAACGGGCTGCTTCATCACCATGATGCGGCTATCGGTGCGGTGCGCCGGGATCAAATCGCCATAAACGCGGCGTGCCTCTTCGGCGAACCATTCAATAAAGCTTGCGCCATAGGCTATTTCGCCTTTGGCTTCGGAAAGCGGTTTGCCTTGCTCAAGGGTCAAAATGGCCGCCAAGTCATCCTGATTTTCCATCATCAATTCAAACCAGCGACGCAGAATCTGTGCCCGCTCTTTTGCGGTGCGTTTGGCCCATTGCTTTTGCGCTTTGGCCGCAGCGGCAATCGCTTCTTCCACTTCTTCAGCGCCAATTTTGGGCAGCTTGCCCACAATGTCGCCGGTGGATGGGTTTTTGACCGTCAGCATATCATCGCTGGTTTCGATCCATTTACCAGCAACTGGCAGGGCTTCGCGGAGCAATTTGGGGTCGTTCAGTTTCATGTCGCTTTCCTTTGTTAGCCGTTCAAGTCAAACGCCTCTTGGCGTTGGGATGGGGTTAAAAGGTCAACGGCTCAGTGCTCAAAAAGTTCTCGCCTTGCCGTTATCTTCGCCCCGCCCAACGCCAGTGGGTTCGCTTTATGGCGCCACAATAGGCTGCGCGGCCAATTGGCTGTCGCTGATTTCGGTATTGGCAAAGGTCGTGCCTTCCTCAAACCAGCTGCGCGGTGCGGGTGCGCCCCAAAGGGTTTGCCGCTGCGGATCTTTCAAATCCCATTTGATCGGCTCAAGGTCTGGATCAACGGTCATATAGTCCGAGCAATAGATCTCGATACGGTGACCATCTGGGTCGCGGATATAGAGGAAAAATGCATTTGAAATGCCGTGACGGCCCGGGCCACGTTCGATATTTTCGAGATAGCCAGTGGTGGACATCAAATCGAGCAAGTCGATGATGGCCAGCGGGTTTGGCACCCAAAAGGCCGTATGGTGCAAGCGGGGACCACGGCCATTGGTGAAGGCCATGTCGTGCACACCACCTTTGCGGTGCATCCACGCCGCCCAAAGTTTTTTGCTCTCTTCATCTTCGGTATATTCCGTCACACGGAAGCCGAGATCATTATAAAAGGCCACGCTTTCATCCACATTGGTGGAGAAGCAGTTGAAGTGGTCAATGCGCAAGGGGCGCACGCCTTTATAAAGCTTATATTGCTGATGGATTGGGTCGAGCTGGTTCATGCGCGCATAGAATTCCAGCGGGATGCCATGCAAATCCTGAGTGCGCAATGTGCGGCCCTGATGCGGGCGCTCAATCCATTCAGTGGGCAGACCCTTTTCTTTGAAATAGATTTCAGCCTTGTCCAAATCCTGCTCATCATAGACCTTAAAGCCCAACACATTGGCTTCAGCTTTCTGGCCTTTGCGCAGAATGATACAATGATGATTGCGTTCTTCCAATGCGCGCAAAAACACTGTTTCGCTATCTTCATAAGAGATTTGCAACCCAAGCGTATCAGCATAAAAAGCTTTGCTGGCCGCCAAATCGGTCACCATAAATTCCACATGAGACAAGCGAACAATGTTGAAGTCGGGATATAAATTACTCTTGGGTACAGGCATTTTAACGGATCTCCTCAACGCGGCCTAAAACCGCAAACTCAATTCTTATTTGTGGGGCAGGCTTAGCCACCCAATTTTGGAATGGCATGCGCGGTAGTTGCAAAAGCGATGTTCTTTGTTTCCATATAGAAATCAAAAGACCAATCGCCGCCATCGCGGCCGATGCCAGAACTTTTCACGCCGCCAAATGGCGATGGCAAATGGCGTACATTTTCTGAATTTACCCAGATCATGCCCGCTTCGAGCTGATCGGTGAAGCGCAAGGCGCGGGTCACATCTGAGGTCCACACATAGCCTGTGAGGCCATATTCTGTATCGTTGGCGATGCTCAGCGCTTCTTCTTCGCTGTCAAATTTCATGGCGCTCAATACGGGGCCAAAAATTTCTTCCCGGGCGATACGCATATCGTTGGTGACATTGGTGAACAATGTTGGCTCCACATAGCAGCTGGTGAACCCGTCCGCCTTCTTGCCGCCAGCAGCAACAGTCGCGCCTTCCTTGGGGCCGATCTCAAGATATTCCAGCACCTTCTTTTCGTGCACAGGGTGGATCAACGGGCCGACCACCGTTTGTGGGTCAAGCGGGTGCCCAACTTTAATGTTCTTGGCTTTCTCCGCCACCTTGACAGTGAACTCATCATAGATGGATGATTGCACCAACAAGCGCGATGAAGAGGTGCAGCGCTCGCCGTTCAGTGAGTAGATCATGAACACGGCTGCATCTGCGGCGCGGTCCAAATCTGCATCATCAAAAACCACCACTGGGTTTTTGCCGCCCAATTCAAAGTGGAAGCGCTTCAATGTGTCTGCGCCTTGCTTCATGATCATGGAGCCCGTGCGGCTTTCGCCCACAAAGCCCACAGCCTTGATGTCAGGATGTTCAGTCAGCGCCTTGCCTGCATCTTCGCCAAAGCCATTCACTAGGTTCCACACCCCTTTAGGCAGGCCTGCCTCTTCGGCAATTTCCACCAACAGGCGCGCGGTGAGTGGCGAAAATTCCGCAGGCTTGTGCACAATTGTGCAGCCTGCCGCTAGCGCTGGGGCGATTTTCCAGGTCGACAGCATAAACGGCGTGTTCCATGGGGTGATGATCCCCACTGGGCCAATCGGCGAACGTGCTGTGATGTTCAATTGATTGTTGGCCCGCAAGGATTCACCGTCGCGGGCCATTGGCGCACGATCCGCGAAAAAGCGGAAATTCTCCGCCCCGCGCAAAGCGGCTTTCGACATGAAGCGGATGGCTTGGCCCGTATCGATGCTTTCAACAAACGCGATTTCTTCGGCCCGCGCTTCAATCGCATCGGCAATGCGGTGCAATAGCTTTTTGCGTTCTTTGCCCGGCATCGCGGCCCACTCCGCAAAGCTTGCTTTTGCCGCTTTTGCCGCCTTGTCGATATCTGACGCACCGCCACGCGCAACCTTTGCAATCGGCTCCAGATCAACCGGCGAGATAATTTCAAACTGCTCACCGCTATCTGCTGCAACTGATTGCCCTGCAATATGGTTCAACACACCCTCTTTGCGAAAGCGTTCTAAATAGGATTGTGCCTTTTCAATATTGGTCTTCAGGTCGGTCATGCGTTAGATCCTGTTGCTCGAATGCGTTTATGGATGGTGTTGCGCTTCCAACTTAATTCGGCGTCAATTTCGCGAATTTCGAGTGAAAGAGCAAAATGTTCGGTTTCAAAAAGCGATGCCAATTCGGCTTGGGCGCGTGCGATCAGTGCCTCGCCCACTTGCTTTTTGTCTTCTTGGCTGCGGCCTTGACCAATGCGCAAATTGATATCGACAAATGCATTTTCCGCATGCAAATCCGCAATGGCATAATGATCTGCGCGGAAAGCGCGCACGCGCACGCCGCCTTTTTCAAATGGCCCTGCATTGATCATCACGTCATGCAGCGCATGGCAAAGTGCGTTCATATCAATCTTATCAGCCAGGTTGGCTGAGTATTCTATGCTCAAATGCGGCATAGTCGCCTCCGTCCCAATATTGTTTAACGTGTTAAATATATTTTTCTCTCTTGTCAAGCGTCAAAGGAAAAGGCTTGCCCCAATTCAACAATCCCGCAATAAAGGGTGCCAAGTTTTTTGAAGCCGGATGGAAAGAAATATGTTTCCACAAAGTACCCGCCGCTCACTGCCAATGGCCCTGTTGCGTGCTCGCGAATCTGTCATGTCTCATTTTCGGCCAATGCTGGCTGCGCATAATGTGACCGAGCAACAATGGCGGGTGCTCCGTGTTGTTGATGAAGAAGGCCCGTTGGATGCCACCGAAGTGGCTAACCGTGCTTCCGTGTTGGCGCCGAGCCTGACGCGCATCATCAAAACGCTTGAAGATCGCGGCTTTATTCTGCGCCGCCGGGCCGATGATGATGGCCGTCGCGCCGTGCTTTCTGTCACCGAAAGCGGCAAAGCTTTTATTGAAGCCATCTCTCCAGAACAACGCCGCATCTATCAATCTCTAGAAGAAAAATATGGCGTTGAGCGCATTGAAAAGCTTCTCGATCTGCTCGAAGAATTTGTTGAAGAATAGGGTTTAGCTCACCCTATTTCTTGCGCCCACCGCCATCGGCCACCAATTGGGTGCCGCTGATAAAGCTGGCCTCATCAGAGGCTAAAAACAGGCAGCAGGCCGCAATCTCATCCGCCCCGGCAATCCGGCGCAAACAGATGGTTTGACGTATTTTTTCAAATTCTTCTTCTGGGTTTGTGCCGCGTGTCTTTGCCAATTGTGCCATTTCCATTTCACTCATGGGCGTGCGCACCCAACCGGGCAGCACCACATTGGCGCGAATACCATCAGGCCCATGGGCATTGGCAATCGACTTTGTATAGGTGATCAGCGCCGACTTGCTGGCTGCATAGCTGGCCATGCCGGGCCCGCTATTTTGCGCCGCGACGGAGGCGATATTGACGATGGCGCCGCCCTGTTTTTTCAACAAGGGGATCGCCGCACGGCATATGCGCATGGCGCCAGTGGTGTTGACGGCAAAGGTTTTGTCCCAAACCTCGTCATCAATTGTTTCCGGGTCGTCATCGAATATCACGCCGGCCGCGCCGATTAAGATGTCCAGCCGCCCCTCGCAGGCTTTTATCGCCGCTTGAATATCAACCTTTTGCGTCACATCACCATGCACGGCCACTCCATCTGTTTTTGCAGCAACTTCATCCAGCGCTTCGCCACCCAACCCGAAAAGAATCAGTTCCGCCCCTTCTTTTGCAAATCGTTCTGCGGTGGCCCGGCCCATGCCAGTGGCGGCCCCGGTGATCAAGGTGCGTTTGCCTTTAAGTGCACTCATTATAGCCCCCATCGGTCTTCCACGGCGTAACCCGTTTCCGGCAAGCTCGCGCCGCCATCCACAATTATGGTTTGTCCGGTGATATATTTCGCTTCTTCTGACGCTAAAAACAGCATGGCGTGGGCAATATCGTCGGCTTCGCCCAGTGCGCCCATGGGGATATGCCTGCTCAATTCCGCCATTGCATCGGGCTGCCCCATGCGGCCACGACCGGGCTTGGCAATAAAGCCCGGCTCCACGCCGTTCACGGTGATGTTCTCCCGCGCTAGCTCAAAGCCTGCGCCTCGGATAAAAGCATTCACGCCCGCTTTCGCCGCTGAATAATGCGTGCCGCCACCAAAGGCGCGACGTGATGAGATGGATGAAGTCACCAAAAACCGTCCAGCATTTGATTTACGCAGAAAAGGCAATGCGGCCTGCGTAAGCCAAAAGCAGGACTTGAGGTTCAGATCGAGCACCAATTCCAACTGATCTTCGTCTAGCTCTTCCACATCGCCCCACGGGCAACCGCCTGCATTGTGCACCACAATATCCAATTGCCCATTTGCAGCCGCTGCTGCTTTGCCCACAAGATGATGCAATCCATCACGCGATAGATCATCCAGTGGCAGCGCCAGCGCTTTATGCCCCGCCGCTGTGAGGGTAACCGCCAGTTCCTCGGCATAATCCAAGGTGCGGTTGGCTAGAATCACTTGCGCACCTGCTTCAGCAAAGCGGGTGGTAATCGCAGCGCCAATGCCACGCCCCGCCCCAGTGATCAGGGCCACTTTATCCTTTAAGGAAAAGGGCATCAGACCACTCCATTTTCTTGCAGCAGGCTGATGAATTTCGCAAACACTTCGGTGTGCTTATCCACCTGCTCTGCCGTGGTGGCCGGACACATCAAAAACATGGTGTGGAATGGGGTCACCAAAATCCCTTCATTCATATAGAAGGCGTGCAACAGCACTTCCAAATCGCCTTGCCGGGTTGCGATCACGTCTGCGCCATTGCGCGGTGGTTGCGGCGAAAACATAATTTCCGCACGCGCACCCACTTGGGTCACGTGCCAGGGCAAATTGTTCTTTTCGATCAGTTTGCGCGCGCTCTTTGCCAGCCGTTCCGCATTGGCGATCATTTTGTCGAAATTCTCATCGGTCAGGATATTGGACAGCACCGCTTTCATGGTCGCCACGGTTAGGGCATTGCCCGCCAAGGTGCCGCCGATACCCAAATGGGCGGACTGGCGTTTCTTCGGGTTCACATGTGGCACTTCTTGCCAAATGCGCTGTGCCAGTTCTTCGCTGATGCCGAAAATGCCTGCCGGAATGCCCCCCGCGATGGCTTTGCCCGCCACAAAGATGTCGGGCTCCAACCCGTGGGTTTTGGTGAAACCGCCTGTGCCGCTGGACATGGTGTGGGTTTCATCAATGATCAAAATCGTCCCGGTTTCTCGCGTTTTTTCGCGCACAAATTCATTGAAGCCGGGTGCCACCGGGATCATGCCGAAATTGGTCATCATCGGTTCCATCAGCACACAAGCAATTTCGCCGCTTTCCAGCGCTTCCGCCAGCGCCTCCCGGTCGTTAAATTCCACCACATGTGACACTTTTGAATGATCAACGCCATTGGGGTGGATCATATTGCGCAGGCCAACTTTGCCGTCGCGAATTTCCACATGCGCCTCCTCCACACCGCCATGATAGCAGCCGGAAAAAACCAACACTTTTTGGCGGCCCGTCACCATGCGGCAATAGCGGATGGCACCACGATTGGCGTCGGTGGCTGATGTGGTCAGGGTCCAATAAGGCATGCCGAACCGGTGGGCCAATTCCTGCCCGACCCAAATACTGTCTTCCGTGGGCAGCATGGTGGTGGTGCCGCGCTTGAGTTGGGCCAAAGCGGCTTCGGTTACGGCCTCTGGCGCGTGGCCACACATGCCGCCCGTATCGCCCAAGCAAAAATCTGTGTAGGTGCGGCCATCCACATCCTGCACTTCGGCGCCTTTGGCGCTGTCGACATAAATGGGAAAACCGCCAGCCCAGCGCCGCATCCAGTGTGACGGGCCGCCATAAAGATAGTTCTTGCGCCCTTCACCCCACAGGGATTGCGATTTTGGATGGGTATCCGCAAAACGCTGCTGCTCTGCTTCCAGCAATTGGTCGATAATTTGGGCCCGTTCTGATTGTGTTGCTTGTTCTGCCATTTCTCATCCATTTCAAAAGCTGTGCTTGACCCTTGGTGCATCGAGATTTGCTTTGTTCGGCATCGACACGTCAAAAGCCTGCAAACCCAGCAAATTGGCCTACATGCGTTGACCAACAGGGTTGCAAATCCCAGCACCAACTGTCAATATATTTCACACGTTAATTATTTTTCCAGCTTGTCTTCCCCCAACACCATTGCTGGAAACTTCAGCCCGGAGAGACTTGGTCTTTCCGGGCTTTTTTATGGGGGTTAGGCGCTGTCTTTTTCCATATCGCCCAGATAGAGATGGTGCAGCATGGCTGGGTCATTGCGCAAAATTTCGCATGAGCCATCATAAACCACTTCACCCCGCCGCAGCACATAGGCGCGGTCGCCAATATCTAAAGCAAGATTGGCGAATTGTTCCACCAGCAACACGGCAAGGCCTTGATCTGCCAACAGGCGCACAGCCTGCATCAACCGTGCCACCACCACCGGGGCTAACCCGGCAGACATTTCGTCGATCAACACCACTTTGGGTTTGCCCAGCAGCGCCCTGGCGATGACCAGCATTTGCTGCTCGCCACCCGAAAGCATTGCTGACTTTACATTGGCGCGTGTTTTCAGCTCTGGGAACAAATCATAAGCTTGTTCCAGCCCGCTTTCCGGGTGCAGGCCCACGCGCAAATTGTCCTCAGTGCTCATTTCAGCAAAGATGGTGCGGCCCTGCTCCACATGGGCGATGCCGGACCGGGCACGGTGCCCCGCGCTGGCTTTGCACATTTGCGCCCCCTCCAGCACAATATCGCCACTGGCAATAGGAATAACGCCGGAAGTGCCTTCCAGTATTGTGGTTTTGCCCGCACCATTGGCACCTAGCAGCACGCTGATTTCGCCGGGCTTCGCCACAATATCTACCCCATGCACAATGGGTATATCCCCGCGCTTGATGTGCACTTTGTTCAGTTCGAGAGCATTCATGCGCTTGCCTCCAATTCATGGTCGACGCCCAGATAGGCTTTTTGCACAATCGGTGTTTCCAACACATTGGCGGGTGCACCGTGGGCAATCACCGTACCGAAATCTAAAACCGTCACTTCTTCGCAAGCGGACCGCACCAAATCCATATCGTGCTCAATCAGCAGAACTGAGGAGCCGAATGTTTCTGGGATTTGGCGAATTCGCTCGCCCAAGCGCACCGCTTCGGCGTAGGACTGGCCTGCGGCTGGTTCATCCAACAAGATCACAGGTGGACGGGCGGCAACAATGCCCGCCACATCAAGCAGGCGCCGTGTGCCGGCATCAATGCTGGCAATTGGTGTGTTTGCTGGCGGACAGTTAAACCAATCCAACACCGCTTCCACTTCATCGTCAGATAGGTCGCTGCCTGCGGCAAGGCGCATATATTCGCCCACTTGCAGCTCTGGCGCGATGCGGGTGGTTTGCCATGTGCGGCGCACGCCCAAACGCGCCCGCTCGGTAACGGAAACGCCATTGAGGCTTTTATCGCCCAAGCGAATATCACCTTCGTAGTCTGGCAAAAAGCCCGTTATGGCATCCACAAGTGTGGATTTGCCCGCACCGTTCGGGCCGATCAAGCCGACCACTTTGCCGTGGGGCACCGTTAAGTTGACTTTGTTCGACGCCACCACATTGCCGTACCGCACGGTCACATCCTGCACCTGCAAGGCGGGTACATCTTTGGCGAATGTTTTGGCAGCGGGTAGTTTGTGGGTCTTTGCTTTGGCGCGTTTAAACAAGCCCTTCGGCACTATTTTGCCACCCAAACGCATAAAGGTTTCGCTGATGCTTTCACCCGTTGAAAGTGCCTGCACCGCACCCGCGGCGAAGATCACGCTTCCGAAATCCTGCGGCACATTCAGCCGCCGCAACAACTCAGGAAATAAGCTGACCAGCACCCCGCCAATAATGGCACCTAGGGTAAATTGACTGCCCGCCATGGTGGCCACCGCAAACAAGGTGAGCGATTGCATCATGGAGAAGTTCTCTGCCACCAGCGTGCCCAAATAGCCTGCAAACAAGCCGCCTGCGACCCCAGCAATAAAGGCTGAAATCGCAAAAGCGCTCAGCTTGGTTGTGGGAATAGACACCCCATGCGCCGCCGCCGCCCGTTCAGAATGGCGCACCGCCAACCAGGATGCACCAAGGCGAGACCTGTTAAGGAATTCCAGCACCACGGCAATCAGCGCATAGATCATGATCACAAACATGAAATAGCCCACATCGCCTTCCATGCCTGCCGGGCGGGCGACCATTTTAAAATTGGTCTGCCCCGGATAGGTGATGGTGGCGAGCACAACGTCAAAGGCGGATGCAAAGCCCAGCGTGACAATTGCCAAATTGATGCCGCGCAGCCGCAAAGCGGGCAGGCCGATAATGATGCCGAATGGCAGGGCCGCAAGGCCACCGAGCAAAAGCCAAAGCGGCAAACCGCCCGGGAAGTCGATAAAATTGAGATAACCGACTGTCCACGCGCCAACGCCTGCGAATGACATTTGGCACAGCGAGATCATGCCGGTCCGTCCGGTCACAATGCCCAAGCTTTGCAAAGCGATGCCGAGGATAAACACGGCGGTGATCAGATAAACCCAATAATTTGGCAATAGCCCAACCACCAAGCCACCGGCCACGAGAATAGATAAAGCCGCGAAAAAAGCGGCGCGAAGACTAGCGCGATTCATCCCAACGAGCCTCCCTTTGCGACCATAAAAGAACAAGTAAGATGACGATGAACGGAATTGCCGCGCGATATTGGTTTAGACCCACCAATCCGCTGGCCAGCCCTTCAATAATTCCGATGGCCAGCCCGCCAAACAGTGCAGCGCGGAAGCTTTTGAATGCCCCAATCAGCGCCGCCGCGAGGGCAGGCACGATCAAGAGACTCAAAGACGCGAAATCAGGTGAGCGCAACGGCGCGATCAACATCAATGCGAAAGCGGTCACCGCCCCTGCAATGGCCCAGACAATCAGCGCCAGCAGCCGCACGCGAATGCCCAGCAATTCCGCAGCCATAGGCCGTTCAGATAAGGCCCGCAGCTCTAACCCAGTGCGGGTGCGGTTTAAAAATTGCTCTGCGGCGATGGTCAATACTATCGCCAGTCCAATGGCGGCGATCGATGCATTGGTGATTTGCACATCTGCCAAGCGCAACCACGCGCCCTGCAAAATGTCTGGAAAGCGCTTCGGGTGTTGTCCCCCAGTCAGACGCAGGCCAAGGGCGATAAAGCCCACCAACAGCGCAGCGGTCACCGCGGCTTTAACCGAGCCATTTGCGCCGGAAAACCAGATGGTGGTGATGAAGCCGACAAAAAGAGCGGCCAGCGCCCCTGCGGCGATGCCCAGCACCACGGCGGGAAAAAGCGGCATGCCCATTTCCACCAGTGCAACCATAATAAAGGCGCCGCATGCCCCCACGGCGGCTCCGGTGAAATTGACAACGGCCACCAATCGATAGGTGAAAATGGCGCATACGCCCAAAATGGCGTAAGCCCCACCAGCGGAAAGCCCCGCCATAGCCGGTGTTAGAAGTGAATTCATATGTCTGGACCTTTGAATAAGGCCGGATGAAATCACCCGGCCTTTTTTGACTTAGTCAAGCTCAGGCAATGTCAGCCATTCATCGAGCAGCACTTTCCACTCGCCATCTTTAAGCGCCATAATTTTGGTGGCGCGCATGGGGCTGTGCCGTTCAGCTTTACCGAAAATGTAAGGCGTACCTGCGATAGGATATGAAAGGGGTTCCATATTTTCCAGCGCCTGTTTCACGCTTTCGCGGGTCACTGGGCCATCAATGCTTTTGATCACATCGGTCATCACCTGCGCTGCCAAATAACCGCCTTGTGAGAAGGCTGTGCGCGGCAGATCGGCCTTGGTCATTACGTCGATCCAACCTTGGTTGGCTTCGCTCTCAACGGTGTAAGGTTCCCATTCGGTCCCCACATAGACTGGCTGGTTTGTATCCGCCAATGCATTGGCCACTGCATCGGCATAACCCGGTGCCAGGAACAACCAGTCAATGCCTTCAACGCCTTGCGCTTCTGCTGTGTTGACCCATTGTACGATGCCCGGCTCCACTTGGTTGGTCAGCAGGGCTTCGCATCCTGCTTCACGTGCGCGGATTACGTATGGGGTCAAATCGCCCTGCACTGGCAAGGTCAAATCCATCAGATGCAGCTTTTTGCCTGTCAACTTTTCCCAATCGGTGACGCCCTTTGTATAGGCTTCTTGTGTGCCGCCGATAATGTAGAAGAAGGTACAGATTTTCTCGCGACCCACCACTTCACTGGCGTAATAGAGCATCGCGGTGGTGAGGGTAAATGGCCCCACATTCACCGGCGCAACCGATGGCGAGTTAAAGCACGCTGCATCCACGCCAAGGCCAGACACATTCAACACGCCTGTGCGGTTATAAGTGCCCGCATTCACAGCGCAATCCAGAAGACTTGCGCCGCCAGCCAAGGCCACAACTTGCTTATTGTCGATCAAGTCACGCGCTGCCTGTGCCGCAACCTGCGGGTCGCCCCGGTCGTCGGCCAAGGTATATTCAACCTGACAGCCATTGATGCCGCCTGCTTCGTTCAATTGTGCGAAATAGGCTTCTGCAGCATTTGGGGCGTCAGAAAAGTCCACTACGCCCGTAACGGTGGAGACCGAGCCCAACTGAATGGGGCCATCTTCACATGTGGGGCCTGCTGCCAGCGCGGAGCCAGAGAAAGCCATGGATGCAAGGCTGGCCATGCCGCCAAGCGCCAATATTTTCATAAATTTATTCATTCGATTAGGTTCCTCCCGTGTTCAATCGAATTTGGTCTTATCTCAGTGCGAAGCACCTCCCAGTGTTCGCGCTGAAAGTCGCGCTGGCTCCAATTGCGCAAACTTGATCAGCGTGCGTTCTATGGTGTCCAACGTGATGTTTTTGACGATGAAGATCAGGCGGGTACGCCGATCATCCGAAGGCCAATTATTGAGTTGTTTGGGGCGATGAAAAACATGCTGCACCCCATGCACCACCATGGGGCGGTCTGCATCTTCAGTGATGTTGACGATGCCCTTCATGCGCAAAAGGTCCGCACCCTTTAAGGCCGCCAGATTGTCGAGCCATTCGCGGAACAACATCCAATCCACTGGTTGGTCAGATGTGAACGCATAGGTGGCAATGCCATCATGGCGGTGATGTTCATGGTCGCAATGGGCATCGCATTGATGCTCATGATCTGCCTCCATCCATCCGGCATAATCTTTTGCATCGCGGCTTTTGGTGCCATAGGCGCGGTTGAACAGTTGCGCGCTGGCCACATCGCCATTGCGCACAATATGCAATTGTGCGGTTGGATTCAGATCTTCGATCAAGCCTTTGGTGCTGGCCGTTTGATCTGGCCGGGCAATATCTGTTTTGGTGAGGATCACTTGGTCCGCACACGCCAACTGCTTTTTGGCTTCGTCGTGGGTGCGCAAAGTTTGCGCGCCGGATGTGGCATCGACTAGGCTGATCACGGTTTCGATTTCGAACTGCTCTTCTAACTCAGGGTGCGCCATAAGGGCATGTAGAATGGGGGCTGGATCGGCCAAGCCCGTGGTTTCCAAAATTACTCGGTTAAAGTTCAGTTCGCCTGCGATCCGCTTCTGGTTCGCCTCCAGCAAGGTTTGCACCAAGTCTTCGCGCACGGTGCAGCACACGCAGCCATTGTCGAGCAGGGCCATGCGCTCGTCGGTTACTTCCAACAGCAAATGGTCGAGGCCGATTTCGCCAAATTCATTGATGATGGCCAAGGTACCGTCCAAATCGGGCTGGCCCAGCAAATGATTGAGCAAAGTCGTTTTGCCCGCCCCCAAAAAGCCGGTCACCATTGTGACGGGAATGGGCTGTTCGCTAGCCATGTTGCACCGCTCTTTCAAAAACGAGCTTGCCCTGGAAATAGGTGGCGTCGACTTTAGTGTCGGAAATATTCTTTGGCGACACGTCAAAAATATTCTGGTTCAGCACGATCAAATCCGCAGACTTGCCCACTTCGAACGAGCCGATCTCCTTGTCCAAACCGAGCGCTTTGGCCGAATTGAGCGTGAAGATTTCCACCGCGCTGGCCAAATCCAATGCCTGTTCGCGCCACAAGGCTTTGCCCTCGAACGCGCCAGACGGATTTTCGCGGGTCACTAGCCCCTCAATGCCATCCCAAGGGTTAGGGTTTGGAATGACAGGCCAGTCAGAACCACCAGCCATGAGGGCATTTGCCTCTTGCATATTCTTGTTTGGCCAGAATTTTTCTGCCCGCTCTTCGCCCATGGCCTGCTTATGGGCTTCCAAAAAAGTGGTGGGATACCAGATCATCGGCGACAGGTCTGCCGCCACATTCAGCTCAGCAAACCGCGCAATATCTTCATCACGGATATAGCTGGCATGGGCGATATGATGCACCAGATGGGTGGGGCCGTTAAAGCTGCGCACCACATCGATGGCGTCCAATGCCTGCGACACAGCCGCATCGCCCGCGCAGTGAATTTTTACCGCCAAATTCTGCTCTTCGCATTTACCCAACCAGCGGATCAAATCCGGATAGGTCATCATCGTCGCGCCGCGGAAACAGCAACCATGGATCGGGTCTTCGAGATAAGCGTCGTGGAAAGCGGCGGTTTTAGCGCCCGGCACACCATCTAGGAAGAATTTCACAAAATCGGGCTTTACATGGGGGCGGCGGAACTGCTCGCGCTTGGCGAATAAATCATCGCCTGAAATGCCAAACAGAAAGGTTGGCTCCACCGCGGGCATGGCACACGCAGCCCATGCGGTTAGCCCGCCCTCATCATAAAGCCCGGCAATGGCCTGCATGATGTTTTCCATGGAGGCCGCATCCAAAAAGGCCGTGACGCCAAAACCATTGAGCACATTCAAGGCTTTTTTCACCGCCGCGACGCCCATTTCCGGGGTCACGCCGCCTTGCTCGATCAATGCGCGCTCCACCACGCCAGAGGCGGCTTCAATCATAAAGCCGGTGAGTTTGCCTGTGGCAGGATCGCGACCGAACTCGCCTTGGTCTGGGTTGGGCATATCTTCAGTGATGCCCGCCAGCTCCATGGCTTTGGAGTTGACCCATCGATTGTGAAAGGTTTCATCGCGCAGCAGCACCGGATGCCCATTGCTCGCCGCATCTAACATGGCCAGCGATTCCGAACTGTTGAGCACATTGTTCATGTCGGCGCCCAATTGCGCCCCGATGATCCATTCGCCCGGCGCAGCTTTTTCCGCCGCCTCTTTTACCAGAGCGCAAATGCCTTCCCGGCTTAAGCTGCCGGGAAACCGCAATTCATAAAGCTCTGCCATGCCGCCCAGCAAAATATGGTTGTGCACATCCACAATGCCGGGCATGGCCATCTTGCCGCCCAGATCAACAATCTGCGTAGCTGCACCTTTATAGGCTTCCACATCTGCGTTGGTGCCGCGGGCAACAATTTGACCATTGGCCACGGCAAGCGCCTCCACCCATGGGGTGGATGGGTCCACAGTGTAGATTTTGCCGTTGGTATAAATGGTCTCAGCTATCAAAGCGCCGCCCTCCTGATGCGAACAAATCTGCTTTTCACGCCGCCCAAAACATTGGACGTTCCCACGTGCGCAAAATGTAACTGTCAGGCTATCCCGGGGCTTTCCCCCGGTCTTGCCCAGCGGTGCATGAATGCTTTCCCTTAAGCGCATGGTGGTTGAGGTGATCGTTGGGTGCAGGCCTGCTGCACGCTCAGTCAAAGCGGGGGCTAGCGAGAGGCAAACGGTTCAGTAAAGTGGCGCAAAATTGTCAACTTAGGACCCTTCGCGTGCGCCCTCATCATCAGCTTTATTTGTGCTTTTTTCTTCTGTCGCTCACTGTGGGCAGCATGTTTTCGCGCCTGCCTGATATTCAAGTGGCGTTGGGGGTCAACAAGGCCAGTCTGGGGTTGGTGCTGATTGGTCTTTCCTGCGGTGCCTTTATCGGGCTCACCATTGCTGCGCCCATCATTGCGCGCTTTGGCGTTCGTTTGTCGATTATGGTGCCGCTTGCTGTAGTGTCGATCTGCGCCAGCCTGATCAGCATTGCCTCGCATCCGGCAATTGCGTTCGGCACTCTGTTTATTTTGGGCGTGTTCATCAGCGTGTTGGAAGTTTGCCTCAATCTTGAGACAGATCGGCATTCGGCCATGCTCGAACGGGGCATTATGAGCCGCGCTCACAGCATGTGGAGCGGCGGCTTTTTTGTGGCGGCGATTATCGGGTCGGGCTTTCGCGACATGCAAATTGCCACTAGCGGCCATTTGCTGCTGATTGCACTTGTGGTGATTTTGGTTGTGGTGTTGGTGGTCAGCAAAATTGTGCCGGCAACGGCACGCGCCGAAGAAGCCCAAAGCGCCACGCCCATATTCGCCTTGCCCACTGTGGAGATGGTGGGGTTGTGCATTGTTGTTGCCGCCCCCATGTTGGCCGAAGGGGCCGGGGTGGATTGGTCGCTGATTTACATGCGCGACGCTTTTGGTACCGACCCATGGACGTCTGGCATGGCGCTCAGCGGGTTCACGTTGGCCATGGCCATCGCCCGTTGGTTTGCTGACCCTATCGTCGACCATTTCGGACGTAAAAGAACCGCGGGTGTTCTACTTGGCCTAACTGGCATTGGCGCGGCGATGATCATTTTTGCCCCTGCTCCAATGGTGGCTATTGCTGGTTTTGTGATTATGGGCATTGGCTGTTCGGCTGTTTATCCGATCACCATTTCTGCGGCAGCCCAGCGCACAGATCGCCCAGCCGCAGTAAATGTGGCCGCACTGGGTCAATCTGCCTTTGTGATCTTATTTTTGGGGCCGCCCTTGCTGGGCTTTATCGCCGAGCATTTCGGGGTGCGCAGTGCCTATCTGGCCTGCTTGCCACTCGTGGTCGCCAGCCTATTGTTCTTGAATTCGCTGGATAAGAAATAGTTTTTTGCCCACCGGATGCAGCCACATTTACATCTCCCACTGAATTTTCAACATATGTAGAAAAAACTTGTGTCGCATTTGTTTTTGCCTACAATGGTGGAAATTAAAACAAGATGTAATTCAGATAGATGATTGATAATCCGCAAAAAACCGCCGACCTTATTTTCGTCGGTGCCAAGGTGCACGCCATGGATGCGCGCAACGCGCAATATGACGCGATTGCCATTAAAGATGATATGATTTTGGCCGTTGGCAGTGAGGCTGATGTGCTGAAATGTAAAGGTCCGGAAACCCAGCTTCACCAGCTGGCCGGCGGCACCCTTTTGCCGGGCATAAATGACGCGCATTTGCATGGGGTTTGGTATGGGGCCACCTATCCCAAATTGATGTTCAAAGATCATGATTTTGATTGGCATGGCAAGTTGCTCGATAGCGAAGAAGGGCGTGAAACCGCCATTCTCACCGCTTGGGAAAAACTGGCCGCATTGGGCATCACCTCTTATACCGAACCGGGTATTGGACCGGGGGAAGATCACGGCGCAACGGGGTGTTTCGGCACCAAAGTGTTTGACACTTACGCCCGGCTTACCGGCACCAAAGCACAAACTGCACGGGTGACCATGTTGCGCCTTTTTGGGCTGCTGGACGGCGCAAGTCAGCTCGACGATTATATGTCAGGATTGGATCAAGCTTTGCCGCAGACCGATCCCAAATGGCTGTCTGTCAATGGCGTGAAAATCTTTGCTGACGGCATTCCCCCCATGCGCAGCGCATGGACGCTTGCTCCCTATCAGGGCGGTGGCCATGGCGAATTGCTCACAGGCGCAGGAACGGAAGATGAGCGGTTAGACGTCTTTCGTCAGATGATTTTTGAGGCACATAAGCGCGGGCTGCAAATTGGTGTTCATGCCACGGGTGACCGCGCGTCAGATGCGTTTATTCAAGCCTTGGAAGACGTAGGTGCAGATGATGCTTTGCGGCATTACATTATTCATGGCGACCTGCTGACGCCGGAACAGCTTGAACGTATGGAGCGGTTAGGGATTGGCATTGATCTGCAACCGCTTATTGCGGATCAAACCCATGATTGGCTGGCGCAAGCCGTCAATGCAGAGGTGGCCCAGCGGGCATGGCCGCTGCATTTAATGGTGAAGCATAATTGGCTCACCCTCACATCAGATGCCCCGGTGGCCAGCCCAGATTGGCGACATATTGTGGTTTCAGCCGCCAAGCGCTTGCAGCAGCAACAGGTGCCACTCACCGATGAACTGAAGGTCGAATTGTTGCGCATGTATACCAGCGTGCCCGCTTATCAGGATTTTGCCGAAAGCTGGAAGGGCACAATTGCCCCGGGCAAGGTGGCTGATTTGTGCTGGGTTGGCGGCGATGTGTTTGGCGAAGATTTTCTGCATCTGCCGGATATGCCGATCAAGCTCACCATGGTTGGCGGCCGGATTGTCTATCAACAAAATTAAATGCCTAAACCCCTAGGGTCCTAGACAGTTGGACCTCACTAAAAAGGGGCCTTGCGGCCCCTTCTTTTTTTGTTGTTTTTTGTCTTTTTTTGCTGCGGTTAGACAGCTTCTGCAACCAAAACGCGAGGGCTACCCGGCAGGGCCACCATTTCAACTGGCTTCCATCCGGTGTCGTTCAACCAGGCGCAGACTTCAGATTCTGGGAACACAACTGTACCATCAATCACATGATATTCGCTGGCATGTTGGGCATCAATCGCGCGTTGTTTTTCATTATCATCCAGATAGAAATCCAACACGGTTAGCTTGGCGCCTTTGCTGGCCACCGCGCGGGCATTCGCAAAAATCTGTTTGTTTTCATCCACGCTGAAGCGGTGGATCACATGGTTGACAAACACCAGATCAAACTCGCCTTCCGGCTTGGCTTCTGGTGTTGGCACACCAATCACAGTTGACCGATCTGCCACGCCCTCGTCAGCAATGGCGGTTTTGATACCCTCAACAAAATCCGGCGCGTAAGCGAAAGTTGTATTTAGGTCCTTATTGGCCTGCATGGCACGGATGGCGAAGTTTGGGGCCAAGCCGCCCAAATCCAGTGCATTTTTGTGGCCAGCAAAGTCAAGCGCATTGCTGAACATATCGGCGTGCAATTTATTGTAGGTCATCACGCCAGCCATAAAGGTGCCCCAGCGCTCATCATTCATGCCGAGATCGCCCGGCTCATCTGTATCCACTGTTTTGCTGAATTGCAGCCAGTGCGGATAGCTGATTTCACGCAAGAAGGTCAGGAAAGGCGCCAAATCCAAGTCGGCCTCATCGCCAACCAAAAATGCGGCGGCGGCTTCGGTTAGGCCATATTTCCCGTCTTTACGGGTTAACAAATCAAGCGACGCCATTGCATCGCCCAAAGTGCGTGCCATGCGTTCGGAAACACCTGTTTCTGCCGCAATATCTTGTGGGCGGTTGGCGCCATTGGCCACGGCCTTAAACAAGCCGATGCGGCTGGCCGCGAATAATTGTTGCGAGGCCATATAGCCCGTTGCGATTTCTAAAATGCGCGATGGATCAGCTTGTACAGGTTGATTGGATGACATGTTCATTCTCTCCTCAGTTTATTGGGCACAGCTCAAACGGCATGGCGCCCCGCCTATGGCGCGCCCTGTTGGCCTATTGCGCTGCGATGTACGTGAACGGCTCCGCCGCCCCTAGTGTGCGATGCCTAAAAAGGCGAAGGTTTCTTGTTTAAACGCGTCGCTTTTGAGGGCGCTAAAATGGTCCCCCGGCACACGCACGGTTTTGTTGTTGTCTAAAAAGGGTTCAATAGCGTCCACACTGCCCGCCATCGGATCTTCAAGGCCAGCGGCCAGCAAAGTGGGGGCAGCAGGTTTTTCCACACTTGGGTCGAAAGGCTCACGCCCCAGCCCTTGCATCAAATTGAGCAGGGAATGGCTGTCTTTCCCCTCACCCATGGCCATTGAGGCAATCATGGCGGTCATTTCATCTTCGGGCGTCACGCCCTCATCGGCAAATTTACGCGCTGCGTCATAGTCGAGCATGGCAAACGGGTCGCCTGCGCTCAGCCCACCCAGCACAAGCTTGTTTACCCGTTCTGGCCGTTGGCTGGCCAAGGCCCACGCCAATCGCGCACCGAGGGAATAGCCCACCACATCGGCTTTGCCGCCATGATTGTCGATGATCTCTGATAAGGTCGCCACAATTTTGCTCACTGTGGCATCCTCGGGCACGTCCACACGTGCGCTTTCTCCATGGGCGGGCAAATCCACCACAATGATTTTGCGGCCAGCCGCTTTCAGCGGTGCCAACCATTGCTGCCCGTCCCAATCTTGCGCCCCATTGGAGTTGAACCCGTGGATCAACAGGATTGGCGTGCTACCGGTTTGGGCATCCGCATAAATATGTTCGGCGATGAAGGGCTTTTGACTAGCCATAAACTGTCCTCCACTTTGCGCAAGCGGTGGCCAGTTTCCGACAGAGATAAATTAGCCCTGCGTGCGCTTGATTATATTGTCGATGATTTGGTGATAGGTCGCGACCTGTTCGCCTTTGGGGTGCATCAGATTGACGACATTGGCCCCAATGGTGATGGAGATGATTTCCAGCGCCAAGGCATCCAACTCTTCGTCTGTGCTTTGGGCTCGCCCCTTTTGCGCATATTTCAACAAGCTCACGGTTGAGCTTTGCCAGCGTTGCAAAAAGTCGCGATAGATTTTGGCCAATTCCGGATTGGAGGCCGCGTGGTCCCACAGCACCAGCAACACCCGGCCCGCGCTGATCGCATAGTCGGTAAGCGGCATGGTTTGGCGCAATCGATCGCGCAACACTTGCGCTGGGTCGGCGCCCTCCGGCACGTCCAAATTGTCCAGTGCACCTTCCGGGTCCATCTCTGCCAACACGCTCTCGAAGGTTGCGGCGATGATGCTGTCTTTGCCCGGAAAGTAATGTTTCAGCGCCCCATTGGCGAAGCCCGCTTCCGCTGCAATTGAGCGCATTGTTGCGGCTTCGAAGCCCCCCTCGAGCATTAATCGTTTTGCCACGTCGACAATTTCGCGACGGCGTTTGTCGTGGTCTATGATCTTTGGCATCGGCAACTCTCTTTATGGGCCGGCTGTGCAAATGGTTGAGCGCGCTGTTTTGTCCCCGAAAACAGGCAAGTGCAAACCGGCGAGATTTCGTATCACATCGCTCCGGCATTGTCTAAACCTCTCATCTCAAGCCAATCGGCGCGGCGCTTCTTTTGCTCTGCCGGGTTGGCGATTGGGGATGCCAGCAATAGCTTTCGGCTATAGGGATGATCGGGCGTGCGGGTCACTTTATCGGCGTCGCCATGTTCCACCAATTGCCCCCGCTTCATCACCCCGACATTGTGGCAAATGCGGCGCACCACGCCCAAATCGTGGGAGATGAACATATAGGCCACGCCCGTTTCCCGCTGCAGCTCGATGAACAAATCGATCACCGCCGCTTGCGTCCGCAAATCCAAGGCGCTGGTGGGTTCATCGCAAATGATCAGCCGTGGCTTGCGCACCAGCGCACGCGCAATGGCAATCCGTTGACGTTGCCCACCGGAGAATTCATTGGGAAAGCGGTTGATTGAATTGGCAGGCAAATGCACCTTGTCAATCAAATCCGCCACTTGCTGCCGGGCAGATTGGCGCGTTTCGCCAGCCACCGTCAGCGGCTCTGCCAAAATATCGCCAATGGTCATGCCCGGGTTCAGTGAGCCATAAGGGTCTTGAAACACCACCTGAATGCTTTTTGCTAAATCACGTCTTGGCTTGCCTTTCAAATTGGTGATGTCCTGCCCATCAAAAAGAATTTTGCCTTCGGCGATGGGCGCAAGGCCAAGAATGGCACGGCCGAGTGTCGATTTGCCCGATCCGCTTTCGCCCACAATGCCCATGCATTCATGCTCAGCAATTTCAACGCTCACCTTGTCGAGCGCTTTAAAGCCATTATTTTTCGGGCCATATTCAACGGTGAGATTTTCGACGCTCAAAAGCGGTTTGGCGACATTGCTCATTTTTGCCCTCCGCCTGCGGTTTTCAAAATATGCACATTGCTGGTTTCTGAAGCGTCCAAATCTTTGCGGCTCAACGTGCCGTCCAAAGACGCGTCGATGAGGTCTTGGGTATATTGCGCTTTGGGCTGGGCGAATATTTGCTCCACTTCGCCCATTTCCACAACCGCCCCCTCGCGCATCACCACCACCCGGTCGCAAATGTCCGCCACCACGCCAAAATTATGGGTGACCAGAATAAGCGCCATGCCAAATTCCTGTTGCAGCTCACGCAGCAGTTCCAACACTTCGGCTTGCACCGTCACATCGAGCGCTGTTGTGGGTTCATCTGCCAACAGCACAGAGGGTTGCCCCGCAATCGCCCCGGCAATCAGAACCCGCTGGGCCATGCCGCCTGAAATTTGGTGCGGATAGCTTTTCATCACCCGGTCTACATCATTGATGCCGACGCGTGCCAGTAATGCTTTTGCCTTTGCCGTTGCTTCGGCTTTTGATTGGCCAAAAACCAACCGCAACGGCTCAGTGAGCTGATGACCGATGGTGAAGGTCGGGTCCAAATTGCTCATGGGCTCTTGAGGGATATAGCCCAATTGGCTGCCCAAAATCTTCGCTCGATCCTTCCCGGTCATTTCATTGACATTCTTGCCCGCAATCTCAATTTGGTCGGCAACATATTTGCCGCCTTTGGGCAGCAGGTTGAGCAAGGAGAAAATGGTTTGAGATTTCCCCGAGCCACTCTCACCCACAATGCCCAACACTTCGCCCGGCTTCACATCAAATGAGATGCCATTGACCACGGTTTTTTGTTCGTCACCATTTTGGTAAAACACACGCAAATTTTTGAGGCGTACAATCGCTTCATTTTTGTCATGGGCAAAGGCACCTGTGCCTTGGGCGGGGTCCCAATCTTTATCGTCCTCGCCTTCGGTTTCGGACACAACAGGGGTGCGCACCCGCACCACTTCCGCCAAGGTGGAGCCAATGGTGGCCAGCGCCGCGATGGTGATGCCAAGTGCTGCAGACGGCCAAAGCAACAGGGTGGGGTTGGTCAGCATAAAGCGGAACCCCTCATTCATCATGGCGCCCCAACTTGGTGTGTTGGCAGAGCCGACACCCAAAAATTGCAGGCCCGCTTGAATGCCCATAGAAATACCCGCAGCCAGCGCGGTCTGAATAATGATGGGCGCATAAATGCCGGGTAACACATGGCGCGCAATAATGCGTGGCGCGGTGAGGCCAGCTACTTTCGCGGCGTCAATATAAGGCTCATTGACGATGGCCAAGGTGGCGGAACGGGTGATCCGGAAATAGCCCGGCGCCATAAACACGCCAACTGTAGCCATCAAAATGGGGAAGTTGGATCGTGTGCCAGCAGCCACCACCAGCAAGATGATCATGCCGGGAATGGCTTGGGTAGCATCCGACAACCAAGAGAATACCCGGTCAACAAGTCCACCAAAAAAGCCAGCCATAACGCCAGTGGTCACACCCACAGCAAGGGCTGTGATGATGGTTATGGCAGCGCCAAACAAGGTGGTGCGTGCGCCCCAAATGATGCGGCTGAGAATGTCGCGCCCGGCGCTATCGCCGCCCAACCAATGTTCCGCGCTTGGCGGTGCCTTTGTGTTGGCCAACTGCACAAAGTTCGGGTCGTGCGGCGAAATCCATGGGGCCAATAACGCCATCAGCACCACCAATATAAAGATGGTGAAGGCGGTTACCCCGGCTTTGCGTTGGAAGAAGCGCTGGGTGATTGATGTGCGCACAGGTGCGTTTGGTTTCTGGTCCAAAATTTTGTCTGCAATACTCATTTCAAACGCACCTTTGGATTGATCCAGCCCAACGCAATATCGAGCACCACATAGATGATCACCACAAACACCACCGACACCATGGTGATGCCGAGCAACACAGGAATGTCGCCAATTTGCGCTGCAGATTGGGTGAGTTGCCCAAGGCCGGGCAGGCTGAAAATAGCCTCCACCACGATTGCCCCGCTCAGCAGAGAGGCGAAGAGCACGGCAATCACGGTGAGGGCCGCCGGAGACGCATTGCGCAAAATGTGCAAATTGACCCGGAAATTGGATAGGCCGCGGCTGCGCAATGTGCGCACAAAATCTTGTTGTGACACGGCGATCACTTGATTGCGCAATTGCTCCGCAATCATCACGATCGCGCCTAAAGCCAGCGCCACGGCAGGCAAGGTGATGGAGCGAATCCAGCCACCAAAAGAAACCGCGGGCGACACATAGCCGAATGATGGGAACCAGCGCAGGCGCACCGCGAACCAGATGACCAGCATCAAGCTGATCCAAAAGCCCGGCAAAGCGAACAGCAGAACGGTGGCGATTTTCACACCCTTATCAAAGGTGCTGCCTGGATTTAGGCCAGCGATCAAGCCGCAAACCACGCCCACAAATGCACTTATCAGAATAGCAAAACTGACCACTGAAAGGGTGACGGGCACCCGCAGCACAATTTGGTCCCAAACTGGCTGTTGGTTGCGCCAAGATGTGCCCAAATCGCCAGTGATTGCGCTGCTCAACCAAGCTTGAAATTGCACCAGCAAGGGCCGGTCTAATCCCAATTCTTTGGCCAAAACGGCCTGTTGTTCTGGTGTGGCAGAAGAACCGAGCAAGGCAACAGTTGGGTCGCTGATGGCCAGATGGGCCAAAAAGAATGTGCCCATGCACACAGCAGCCAACAAAATCAGCCCGGCCAATAAACGCTTGGCGATAAATTTAGTCATGGGCACTCCATGGTCTTAGAAGGTAGCGCGGGTCGGCATTGATATGCTTTGCCAACCCGCGCCGGTGGGTATTATTTCGGCTGGATGAACCGCAAGGTCGGGAACATCATGCCGGTGATGCCTGTCACCGAAATCTCAGACACGCTGTGATACGTATTGGCAGCTTGGTACCAAACGACCCACCAGGCCAGATCTGCTGTCAGGCGCTTGTTCAAAATCTTGATCAGGCGGATCTGTTCTTCCGGATCGGCATCGCGAATGGCATCTACCATGTCGGTCAATTCCGCGTAGAGCACATAATCTGGTGATGGATTGTACCATTGTGGGGTTGAGAATTGGCGCGCAAAGTTTGCCACAGGATCACTGTCGATCGCGATGAAGGCGATGAACATTGGATATTTAGGCGCGTTGATTTGATAATCAGGCATCTGCATATCGTCCCAAGTCACCGTGATGCCAAGCTCGTTGAATGTTTGCTGCACCACGGGCTGCCAAGTGGCAAAAATGGGTGACATAGGCATGGACAATTCAAAGCCATCGGCATAACCGGCTTCCGCCATCAGCTCTTTGGCTTTTTCGATTGAGAACTCATATTGGCCCTCAAGCTCAGGATCGTGCACGCCAGACGCTGCGGTGAACACTTGGTTGGTTTTCACGCCTGCACCCTGGCCAATGGCCTGCAAAATTGCGGCACCGTCAAATGCATGGTTCAAGGCTTTGCGCACGCGGATATCGCCAAGTGGGGCCAATCGCTCGCCATCATGGTCGAGGATTTGCAAGCCAACCCAGCCCGCAAGGGATTCAGTGACGTTCCAGCCACCCATTTCCGCTTGCGGATTGTTGATTGGGTCGGCAAAGGCCACATTAAGCTGGCCGGACAACATCGCATTGTGGCGCGCTGTTTGGTCAAGAATTGGATAGATGGACACTTTCTCATAAGGATATGTGCTTGCATCCCAATGGTCAGTTTTTTTCACAAAGTGATATTCTGAACCGGGCACTGACGAGTCCAATGTGTAAGGGCCAGAGCCGACCGGGGTTTGTGCAAGAGTTCCCGCTTCAATCGCTGCGGCAGATGCCATATAGGAACGGCCCAAGCCCATAAGATAGAGCATGGTATCGTCGCGCTCTTTCAAGGTGATGGTGATTGTATCTTCATCCACCACGCTAATGTCGCTCACTTTGGTGTAGGCTTCGCCAGAGCGCGCGCTTGCTTGCAAATGCTCCAAATTGGCCGCGGCCACTTCGGCATTAAACCCGGAGCCATCGGTAAATGTCACGTCCGTGCGCACATCCATGGTCAGGGTCAAAAAGTCTTCTGAATATTCCCAGCTTGTGGCCAAAACGGGCTGCACATCGCCATTTGCATCAACAGTTAGCAGCGGATCGTAAATGGCAGACAGGTAAGGCCCATCAAAGCCAATATCGGCCATGGCCGGATCCCATGACGTAATGTCGAGAAAGTTCCCGATTTTCAATTCGGTGATTTGCGCCAATGCTGGCGCGCTTAGGCCAACAGACAGCGCTACAGCCGACAATGTCGCGATAATTTTATGTTTGAACTGCATATTTCTCTCCTCCTGTTGGCGACTATGCGACCCCGTCCCACTCCTTAGGATCACATCCCAACATTTTTTATTCTACACACGTTGAAAAAGAACGCAATAGTGAGTTTTGCGCGAAAGTGCCTAGATTTTGGTCCCTAGAACCCGCCTTGTTCTGGAACATGCTGGTCGAGCCACAAATGATCGAGCCGCTCGCGAATAAGCGGACCAGCCTTTTGCGCCAATTCAATTGCGCCCAGATTATCCTCGAATTGAGATAGCTTTGATGCGCCAAACAGCACATTGGCCGTGGCCGGGTGCGCCAAACAAAATGCCAGCGCCACCTGCACCAGGCTTGCGTCAAATTCTTTGGCGATCTTTTCCAGCTCAGGCACCGCGTCATAAATCTTTTGCCTTATGTCGCCGACATCTGCCCCGATTTTTCGGTTTGGCGTTTTGCCCGCCAAAATGCCGCCTTCCAAACAATCTGATGCCTGCAGGGCCAATTCGCCCTGCTCAAACAGCGGCCCATAATGCTTGCCCTCAGTCATAGTGCGGCGCACAACGCTATATTTTAATTGCGCAAAAGTTGGTGGCACCAGATCATTCGCCTTGGCAAAATCAAGCGCTGTGCGCGTGTCTTTATAGATCCAGTTATTGATGCCCCAATGGTCAATCAGGCCCGCATCAATCAATTTATTCACCTCGGCGGTGAGATTTTCCATATGCGGATTTTCGGCGAAATAATCGCCCACAACCACCATTTCAAACTTGTCGAGCTGCGCCCGTTCAAGGCTGATTTCGATCTGTTCTTTAAAGTTCAGCTTCGGATATTCCCACAGCCATAATTTACCGCACACCAAAAAGTCGCTGCGCTTCAATCCTGACGCTTTAATGGCCTCGCCAAACAGAATGTCGGTGCGCGATTGTTCGGCGTGCGGGCCCATATTGTAATAGGCCACATCGAAAAACGCGCAGTCCACTTTTTGTGCACGATCAATCAAAGCGATCGCCTCATCTCGGGTCATTCTGTCCCAAATGTTCCACGAACCAAGGGCATAGACAGGGACCTCAGGACCATTGGGGCCAAGCTGACGTTTGGGAACTTTAAACTCGGAACTGATGGCAGTCATTGCGGTCTCTCCTCACCTTGCGTGATTTTATTCTCCAGTTGTAGACTTTATTTTCTACACATGTATACTAAACGTCAAGATGGTCTTTTCAATTAGGTGAAGACGCCCATTTAGGAGGAGTTATGACTGAACAACGGATCGTTCTGGTCACTGGCGCAGCGCAAGGGTTGGGCCAAGGCATTGCCGAAAAATTCGCATCACATGGGGATAAGGTGATCATTGCCGATATTAATGGCGATCAACTTGCCGAAACCGCCACGCAAATCGGCGTCGATTCCCACCAGCTCGACATCAGCAACCGCGACAATATTGGCGCGGTGGTCGATAAAATTGCCAAACAATATGGCCGCATTGATGTGCTGGTGAACAATGCTGGCATTGTGGGCGGCCATGGACAAGTGACAGAATTGGACAGCGCCGTGTTTGAAAAGGCACTAATGGTCAATGTGCTGGGCACATGGATGATGAGCGAGGCCGTGGGTAAGCTGATGGTGGCCGCAAAGAAAGGCGCCATCGTCAATATTTCTTCTATTGGCGGACGCCAGCCGACCCCGGGCATGGGCCATTATGAGGCCACCAAGGCCGCAGTGGATGCGATCACCCGCACCACGGCCATCGAATTGGCCCCGTTCGGCATTCGCGCCAATGCGGTTGCGCCCGGCCCTGTAATCACACCGCTGACCGCCGGGTTTGCTGAAAATCCCGAAGCCAAGGCTATGTGGGAAGCGCGCATTCCCTTGCGCCAGATCGCGGAAGTCACCCAAGTGGCCCCGGCCGCCTATTTCCTCGCCAGCGACGAGGCGAGCCACATTACCGGGGTCAGCCTTGCCGTCGATGGCGGCCAATTGCTGACATAGGAGGACAAGATGGTACCCAATAAAACCCGCGCGGCCGTGTTAGCCGCCCATGCCAAAGCACTTGATGTTAAAGATATTCCCTTGCCCGAGAGCGTTGAGCCGGGCGCTGCGCTTGTCAAAATTGTCTGCGCCACCCTTTGCGGTACGGACGTGGAAATCTGGCAAGGCAAAATGAGCTTTCCGGGCATGTTGCCCATGGTTTTAGGCCATGAAATGGTCGGTGAAATCGTCGCGTTGGGCGAAGGCACCACAGACGCGTTGGGCGGTGAACTTCAGGTAGGTGACCGGATCGGCTGGTCAGAATCCACGTGTGGCAAATGTTATGGCTGCGTTGTGTTGCGCGAGCCTGTTGCCTGCGAAAATCGCGGCTATGGCTTTCTGCAGCGTTCCGACAAACCGCCTTACGCCACAGCCGGGCTGGCCGACTATGCCTATGTCACCCCCGGTGCTGCCAAATTGCGCATTCCGGATGAAGTGAAAAACACCTGGGCCTCTATGGCCGGATGTGCTGCCAAAACCGTGCTGCGCGCCTTTGACCGAGTGGGTGCCATCCGCACCGGGTCCAGCGTCGTGGTGCAGGGCTCCGGTGCCTTGGGCATCTTCGCCGCGGCAGTGGCCAAGCTATCTGGTGCCGCGCAAGTGATTATGGTTGGCGCGCCGCAAGATCGGTTGGATATGGCCAAGCATTTTGGCGCGGACCACACCATTCATATTGACGCGGGCAGCGAGGCAATGATCGCGCAGGTACACGAGCTCACCGCAGGGCGCGGTACCGATTATGTGTTCGATTTTGCCGGAGCCAACAGCGTGGGCAAAGAGGCCGTCAATATGGCTGGACAGCGCGGTCGCGTGGCGATTGTTGGCTCCACCGCTCCGGTGGATAGTCCGGTGCCGCTAGGCACGGTGATGGGCAAGGAACTGACCATTGTCGGCTCGCTCAATGGCGACATTTCCGACTATGCCCGCGCCATCAGCTTTTTCAAAAACTTCGCCGATGCCATGCCGTGGGACAAGCTTTTTGCCGAACCTGTCGGCTTGGACAAAGCGTCTGAATGTCTCGACAGCATGTGCCAACACCACACCATCAAAGCGGTCATTGATCCGCGCCTTTCATAGTTCGAATTCAGGGAGCAAAATATGAGCAACAAAGAAGTGCCCCATAATCAATTGGCGGATACGGGCCTTAATATTCCCCTATTCTCCTTGGGGTCATGGCATATTTACGATCGCATGGATTATGGCCTTGCGGTCCGCATGATCCGCCGCGCAATAGATGCAGGCATCAATATGTTTGATGTGGGGGTTTATGGCACGCCGGAAACCACGCCACCGCCCCTCACCGATATTCTGTTTTCCGCCATTGTGCGCGGCGCTGAATTGAAGCGTGAAGATTATGTGCTGTCCGAAAAATTGTGGCTTGAGGCTTGGGATCAAGACAAAGGCTTCCTGCCGCAAATTGAGAATGCCTTGTTCCGCGTCGGCACTGATTATTCCGATCTAGTGGTGCTTGGCGATGTGCGCGACAGCACCATTGAAATGCGCGATCTGGTCATGTCTTTGGCGGAGCTGAAGCAAAAGGGTTTGATCCGCGCATGGGGCGTCAACAATTGGTCCGCCACCAATATTCAGTCTTGCATCGACATTGCCAAGGCTGAAAATGTGGATGGCCCGGTAATGGCGCAGCTAAAATATTCCATTTCCCGCCGTTCGATTCCAGATGGTGAACCGTTCGCCAAATTGTTTGCGCAGGGCTTTAAGATGCAATCGTCTGATGTGATGGAGGGTGGCGTGCTGGTCAAGCCGACACCGCCGGAGCGCGAAGTGGGACGTGATCCGGGCAATGTGCGTCAGAAGATCGTCGACTCAGCCCCTAAATTGGCGGAGATCGCCAAGCGCTTTGACGCGACACCCGCGCAAATGTGCATCGCCTTCACGCTCACCCATCCGCATAATATCAACACCTTGTTTGGCGCCACCAAGATGGAACAACTCGAGCAGGCGCTGGGTGCCATCGCTCTGTTGGCTCGCATTGGTCGCGAAGAATTGCGTGCGGCAGTGGATGAGCTTTGGGCCGACCGCGATGTGGTCGATCCTGAAGGTCCGTAAAGTTTGTTTGGAGGAGAAATAAATGAGTGATCCTAAACCAACCCCGGTGCCCTACGATCCAGAAATGCTGGGTCCACTGGCACAAATGGCCCCGCCGGACTCACCGGAAATGACCGTTGAAAGTTTGGCAAGCGCACGTGCGGGCATGGACGATATGTTCCCGTCCTTCGAGGATGCCATTGGCGACAAGCCCATCGACTTCGCCGAATATGAAGTGCCCGGACCAAAAGGCGCGCCGGACATTATTGTCTCGGTGCTGTCGCCCAAAGGGTTGAAAGACAAGATTGCTAAGGGCGAGGCAAAGCCTGCCCCCTCCATGTATAATATTCATGGCGGCGGCATGATGGTCGGCAATCGCCGCATGGATGTGCCGCGCCTTGTGGATTTGATCATGGAGTTCGGCATTGTGGGGGCCACGGTGGAATATCGTCTTGCGCCCGAACATCCGGACCCCGCCCCGGTGGAAGATTGCTATGCTGGTCTTGTCTGGATGGCGGAAAATGCGGAAATGCTCGGCATCGATCCGGAGAACATCATTGTGATGGGCGGCAGCGCAGGCGGCGGACTTTCTGCTGGGGTCGCTCTGTTGTGCCGTGATCGCGGCAGCGTCAAATTAGCAGGCCAAATGCTGATGTGCCCGATGATTGACGACACCAACTCAACCCTGTCGAGCTATCAATATCTTGCAGGCAACACATGGGTACGCTCCTCCAATCTTTTGGGATGGCAATGCCTTTTGGGCGATCGGCTCGGCACCGACGAAGTCTCGATATACGCCGCCCCTTATCGCGCCAAAGATCTGACCAATCTGCCTCCGACTTTTATTGAGGCAGGCAGTGCGGAAATGTTCCGGGATGAAAATGTAGAGTTCGCCAACCGCATCTGGGCTGTTGGCGGTGTGTGCGAGTTGCACATCTGGTCCGGCGGTTTTCACGGCTTTGACTTTTTCGCCCCAGAATCAGAATTGGCCCGAGCCGCCCTTGCCGCACGTTCCTCCTGGCTGAAGCGGACCTGGGGAATTTAAACCCTTTAACTTCACGCCAAAAACTGCCGTTTGATCTGCTCAGACGGCAGTTTTCTTTTGCGCATAATGGTCGCGCATCTCAAGCGACATCACCATCTGCCCCGCGCGTTCGCACATCACCTGATAGGCCACATAGGCAGCATCTTTATGCAGCCGCACTTGCGTGATTTCCGCCTTGAAGAACAGTTGCTCATCAAGTTTGACTGGCGCTTTAAATCGCACTTTATCGTAGCCGACAGTCATGCCGATGATGGTGTCGTCCAGATTCAAATGCTGCTGCACAAAGTGCGGCACGAGGCTCACCAGCAAGTTACCGGGAATGATCGCTTCATCGCCTTGATGAATCGCATTTGCATCGCCCGAGACCTGCACGTAGGCCTCCAGTTGAGCTGGCGTCACCGTACACGGTGAGACTTCCTCAAATGTCGCGCCCAGATATTCCGTCCAATCGGCAATCTGATTTATATCGATCATTTCTGCATCACCATGGCTGATCCCAATCCGCCCGCGCCAGCAATGGCCGCTAGGCCATAAGCCCCGGCTTCACACCGTTGCATTTCATAAAACAGACGCACCAAATTGATCGCGCCGGATGCGCCGATGGGATGCCCCCGTGCCAAGGCCCCGCCGCCTAAATTGGTGCGGTCGAGTGGCAAATCTGTTTCCTCAAGACAAGCCATGGCCTGCACCGCAAAGGCCTCCATCATTTCGACCGCCGAAATATCCGCTGCGCTAAGTCCAAGCTGCTGCAAAATATGCTGAATAGAAGGAATAGGCGCCAAAGCTGGCATCGCCGGATCGCTGCCCCGGCTGATGCCGCCACATAGTTTTACCGCACGGTCTTGCCATTGCGGGTGGGCGCGCAACACGGATTCCGAAACCAACAGGCACAGCCCCGCCCCATCCGCTTCCACAGCGGTGGTAGCCGCTGTGAGGCCGGTTTCTTTATCGCCTGTCAGCATGGGCAGCTTGGCGCAAAGTCTGGCGCTGAGCTGGCGGGTGAATTGGTCGCGGTCCACGTCGGCGATGGGCACAATTTCATCTTGCTGGCTTGCCGCAGCGTCCAGCGCTTTTTGATGGCTCAAAATGGCAAAGTCTTCTTGCACTCTACGACTGATCTTGCGCGTGGTCGCCAATTGCGCCGCCGCCTCCAGCATATCTGGATCTTGTGTCGCGTCGGGGGCAAAGGGCGGGCGCTGATATTCCTGATCGGGCGCGCCATTCAAACCGCGGGCGATGCGCCGGGGCGAAGTACTATAGCTTTCCACGCCGCCCGCCAGCACCATCTGCGCCGCCCCGGCGCCAATCATATGCATGGCCATTTGCACCGCATCCATGCCGCCGCAGCATTGGCTGTCCACGGTGAGCGCTGGCACGCTCTCTGACAGGCCTGCCGCCAGCCCGACCATGCGGGCCACATTGCCGCCGCCGGAGAGTCCATTGCCGAGTACAATATGGTCGATCTGCGCCGCTTCAATCGCAACGTCTTGCAGAAGCGCTTTCACAATCGGTGCCGCGAGTTCATGGGGTTGCAAATTGGCGAATGCGCCGCCGCGCGGCACCACCGCGCTGCGCTTCGCCGCCACCATATAGACCCCATTGCTCATGTCAGCTCCTGCAATTGGTTTGCCTGCCATTGGATGTTCAGCTTTTGCAGATCAGTTTTGCCCGAACTGGTGTGCGGCCAATCCGCGACTGCAAACAGATATTGCGGCATTAAATAGGGGGTGAGATGCGGGCGCAAGTCACTCAAGATTTGGGCGCGCGATGGCGCGGATTTCAGGTGCAGCACGGCGACGATCTGATGTCCGCGTTTTGCATCTTCTTTGCCCCACACGGCAGCATGGGCAACGTACGGTAATTTATGCAATGCCGCTTCAATTTCTTCTGGCGCGACATTGCGACCACTGACGGTAAACATGCGATCCGCCCGCCCCACCAAATGCAAATTCCCTTTTGCATCGACAAAGCCCGTATCACCAACGCTGATCCGGTCCGGCATATCGCGCTGCCCCGCTTCGGTGAGATAGGTTTTAAAGGCCAGTGGGCTTTGCACAAAAACCTGCCCGGTTTCGCCGGGCAGCACAGGCAACCCCTCTTCATTCAAAACTTCGATTTGCACCGGGTCGAGCGGCTTGCCCACAAGGCCTGCCGCATCGTCTTGCTGCACGGGCCGCGCGGCGACATAGCTCAGCTCGGACGTGCCGTAAAACTCGATCAAGTCAGCCTTGGGAAAGTGCTCTTTCACCTTAGCCGCGAGGTGTGGGGCCAATTTCGAACCTGTGCACAGCACTTTTCTCAAATGAGGATAAGCGCCCTTGGCGGCACTCACCAGCGCGTCCAATTGCGTCGGCACCGCAAACAGCACAGCCTGATGATGTCGCTCAATCTGCCGCAATAAGGCGCCCGGATGGAAATTTGGCAACAGCACAATGCTCGCCCCCGCCACTAGGCCACGGATGGCGGCATAAGTGAACAGCGAGTGGGCAAAACTGCCGGCCACCAGAATGGTCGATTGCGCCGTAATGTCAGAGAAAGGTTGATCAGCTTCAAAGCTGGCCAGCCAGGAGCTTTCGTGCCGCAAACAACCCTTGGGCAATCCGGTGGAGCCGGAGGTAAAGCAGGTATAATGGGCATCGCCTTCCGGCGCTTCGCCGCCCGGCAAACTGGTCCATCCTACCTGATCAATCAGCAGGTCGGGCTGCACAAAATTCAAGATGCGCTGCTTTGTTTCAGCGGGCCAATTAGGGTCAAAATAGATCGTGTTCCGCGCCACCTTCAGCGCCGCGATAAACAGCACCAGCGCCTCCACCGAGGTGGGCAAGGCCAGTGCAATTTGTGCAAGCGCCCCTTCATCGCGCAGCCGCGCTTCCGCCGCTTCGATCTGTGCCAACAATGCACTCGCAGTCAGCACCTCTTGTCCGGCAAACATGGTCGGCCTTGCTGGATCGCTACTCAGATGATGTTTGATCCGCGAGACAATTTCCGAGCTCATTTTTCTGCCAGCAAAAGTGTGTTTTGAAATCCATCGGCTGCGATCTGGTCGCAAAAGTCCCGCCATTGGCAATCAAAGCAGCCACGGCGAATTTGATTGTCGCGGAAGGCGGTGCGCATTTTTTCGGTAAACAGCTCCGCAGGGGCGATTTCATCGCCAACCTTCAGCTCGTGTCCGAGAAGCGCTGAGATGTCCGCCAGTGCCAGTTGATCGCGTTGATCGATCCGCGGTTCATAGCAATGGCTGCCGTCGCAGTCTTGCACGCTTTGGCATATCTCGTCAGGCCGATCCACAATCTGCATCATTTCATTGGCGCGCATGCGCTTTGTAATCGCTTTGAAGTCGCGCTCAAATTGGCGGCTATAGCCGCGCCCGGCAAAGGTCAGCGCACACAGCAGATGATGGCCGCGGATTTTAATCATGGCGCGGCGCCTTCTCGCCCAAAGGGGCGCCGGCGGAGCGGGCATCAATGGCTTGGGCAATATCATCTGCCGATTTCAGCGTGCGGATCATGGTGGGCGTGATCAGCGCCCGCCAATTGCGCCCCAATCCGCGCGCCTTTTGCGCCTCGCGCACCTCTTGATAGGTTTCGCGCACCATCGGGATAAACCGCAAAGACAGTGAAAAGGCGAGCCCCACCTTTTCCGCAATATCCGCGCCAAATAATTTGCCGACACTACGCTCGATGCCTTCAATCATCTCGCTGGTTTTGCTGGTCAGGGTCAGCAGGGTTGCGGCCACGATCATGATCGCAAAACGCAGCACCACATAAAGGCCGAACTGCCAATCATTAAGCCAAAGCTGCACCAAAAAGATCAGCACCAGCACCCAAAGCGCCGGGCGCACCGCCTGCCATGTCAGAGATAGCGGCAATTTCGCTAGCAGATAGCTGGTCAGCACCAGCGCAATCGCCACACCCAGAAACCACCAGTTCTGCACCAGAAACAGCGCCGTACAGAACACAAACAGCAGCACAATTTTCCACCCCGCCGGGGTGCGGTGTACAAGGCTGTTGCCGGGCTTATAAAAGCTGATCAGCATGAGAGGTCGCGATAGGTTTGGATGATCTCAGTTGGCGCGCCATCCGCATGCAATCTGCCCTCATGGATCAGCAGCAACCGGTCCATTTGGGCCATCAAATCCAGATCGTGGCTGACGATAATCAATTGCTGCTCCAGCTTGTCCAACATGGAAATCAGCATGGCCCGATTGCGCAGATCTAGCAAGGTGGTGGGTTCATCGAGAATAATATGTTCGGGCTGCATTATCAGCACGCCGATCAAGGCGATCAGCTGTTTCTCGCCGCCGCTCAGCTCGTGGGTGAGGCGCTCGCGCAAATGGCTGAGGTTGAATTTTTCAAGCAAAGCATCGCTGCGCGCTTTGATCTCTGCTTTGCTGAGGCCCGACTTTTTCAGGCCAAAGGCAATGTCCTCCTCCACCAGCGGCATCACCAATTGATTGTCCGGGTTTTGAAACACAAAGCCGACGCGGGCGCGGTGTTCACTCACATCAGCACCACCGACTTTCACTTGGCCCGTTGTGCACGGCTCCAGCCCATTGAGCATTTTGACAAAGCTCGACTTGCCCGAGCCATTATGCCCGATAATGCCAATGCGGCGTTCGGTCAGTTTGGCCGATAGGTCGGACAAGATAGTCCGTCCGTTTTTCATCAAGCTGGCCGAGACAATTTCAATCATGGGCGCAACGCCGCTATTTCTTGATGATCGGGTAGGATTTTGAAACGGTCACGATCACCAATGCGGCGATCACGGCCTTGACCAAATCGCCAGGGATAAAGCCCATGGAGCCGGTAAAGGCTTGGCCAAGCGAAATGCCTGCGACCACAGAAATCCACGGGATGCCAATGGCATAAAGCAACACAATGCCGCCCACCACGCTAGCGATGAAGGCATTGATATAGTTGAGATTATCCCAGAAGCGCTCCACCAGCAGGCCAACCACAAAGACAGCTACGATCCAACCGATCAAGAAACCACCGCTAGCACCGAAGAACACGCCCACGCCGCCCCGGCCACCGGAAAGAAGCGGCAAACCAACGGCGACCAGCGCCAAGAAAAGGATCATTGAAAGCGCCCCACGCTTCGCGCCAAGCACGCCACCAGCGAGCATTACGCCCAAGGATTGCGCGGTGATGGGCACGGCGATTACTGGCAATGTGATTGGGGGAAACACCCCGAGAACAGCCATAATGGCGGCGAAAAGTGCGATCAGAACGATGTCACGGGTGGTCATGCTTTCTTCCCCTCAAGCAAGTTATTCGGCAAGGGTGTTAACGCATTTAACTTGATGTGACAATTTCAAAAGCCAATTCTTATTTGACCAGTTGGAAAGCGAAATGCGCGCCCGTTCGGCGCGCATCTGTTTATTTTCAAAGGTTTATTTGCGTGCGGCTTCGAGTGCGGCGCGCATATCTTTTATGCCTTCGCCGATTTTATCGCCATAACGCAGCAAGCTACCGCCCAAAAGATAGACCACATCGTCGCCATACATGTTGAGCATATCACCCGCACGGTCTTTGGACATGCCGCCACCCGGGCTTGGGAAAATTGGTTGGCCGATGCCATCTGTTGCTCGGCACGCATTCGCAATGGAGGTACATTCCTCGACCGAGAAGCCAAAGCGACCGCCTACATTTGGGAACACCGAAATGTCAGACCCGGCCAAGCGCTGCAACAGGCCGAACATAATGGCATGGGTAAAGCCCGTGTCTTTTGACAAAACATATGGTCCCAAGAAGCTGGGATGGGTCATGATCGGCAAATCAAACCCCGCATCCCGGGCGAAATGATTGACGATGTCAAAGCCCAAAAGTCCCGGCATCAGCAAAATGCCGCCTGCCCCCGCCTGCTTAGCGAACTGCGCATCTTCGATCAGATGGGCAAAATGCCCGCCAATATTTGGCAGATAAAGACAGCTCTGACCTGTTTCTTTGTTGGCACGTTCCACCGCTTTGGAGATCTTTTCCACCCGTTCTTTGAACGGTGCGGCAGGCTGGTTCACAAGGCCATGATCTTCTTTCACGATATTGGCCCCGGCCACGGCGCAGAGATAGGCGATTTCTGCCAGTTCGTCTGCGCTTGACCCCTGCGGTTTCAATACGGGCGAGATCAGGCCGCCCTTTGGCGTGGCAGAACGTTCACGCACGCCTTTGATGCCGAACCGTGCGCCGGGAAACTGCTTAGAGAGGCTGCCGCCCAAATCAATGTTGGTGACTTGCAATCCCTTTTGAATAGAGGAGTTACCAAACACCACATTGAACAATTGGGTCAGCTCAGTGCCAACGCTTTCGGGGCTATAAGACAACACGGCTTCAAACTGCCCATCGCTGGCTTGCCCGCAGCTTTCCACCTTGCCCAAAATCTCATCTTCGATGAAACCTTGCGGCACCACATCGCGCGGGATCTCAACGGTTTGTTCCAACGCGATGTTGTGTGCCCGCTCCAAGGCTTCATCATTGCTTTGGGCATCAATCTGGTAGGTAACGCGCATCCGATCCATGGGTTAAAGCGCCTCCGCTTTCGCGCTTGAGTGCACGGCATCAACACGCACCGCATCCAAATCGTCCGCATCAATATTGGTTTCGATGTTCATCAGACCTTCAATGCCACGCACCAAGGCCAATGCATCCAAGCCATAATAGCGCATCAAATAAGGGCGCGAACCGCCATGGGCATAGGTGTCTTGCAGGCCAAGGCGCACCAGCTTTTTCTCAATACCTGCTTCAGCAATTGTTTCAGCCACTAGCGAGCCGATACCACCATTGATCACATGGTTTTCCAAGGTGATCACACCATGTTTGACCGATTGCAAATGGTCAAGCAACCGCTTGGAGTCGAACGGCTTCAGTGTGTGAAGGTGCAAATGACGAATGGAAACGCCTGCCCCAGCCAACGCGGCTTTGGCGCGCAGGGCTTCTTCTGTGGTGATGCCTGCGGTCACCACAAGCACATCATCCCCGGCGGAAAGTTCGCGCATTTCGCCAACCTTGATTGGCGTGTCGAACAAGCGCGGCACCGAGCCACGCAATACGCGGCAATAAACAGGACCATCGATTGAGTCTGCCGCTTCGCAGAGGCTTTCAACCTCCGTCGCGTCGCCTGTTTCCAAAATCGACATGTTGGGCATGGCGCGCATAATGGCAATATCTTCAATCGCTTGGTGGGTCATGCCACCGGGTGTGGTGACACCCGGCAAGAAGCCCATGATCCGCACTTTGCGGCGTGGATAAGCGATCGAGGCCATCAATTGGTCATAGGGTCGACGATAGGTGAACACCCCAAAGGTATGAATAAAGGGGCGATATCCCGCAAGGCCCAAGCCGCCAGCAAAGCTCATCATGTTCTGCTCTGCCATGCCCATGGACATAAATTGCTCAGGGTGCCGATCGCGGAAGCCATCAATTTCGCAAGATGATGTCAAATCCGCAGACATGCAGATCACATCTTTATTGGCCAGTGCGTATTTTTCAAAAGCGCTCGCATAAGGGCGCGTTACCATTTCAACCATCTCAGTTTACTCCCTTAATGCGTGTCAAATTGAACAGGATCAATGCCCAGTTCTTTGGCGATAGATTGGTTCATCTCATCGCGCTCTTCTTCAGACTTAAAGCGCACATAGTGCAAACGCGGGAAGCGCCGCTGCAAAAATTCCATGCCTTTGGTGGGCGAGGAATGGGCAAGAATGATCAATGGCTGGCCTTCATGGGGTTCAGCTTTGGCTTCGCGCATGGCATTCAAATCATGGGCGTCAATTTCCACCACGGTGGCGCCAAAGGCGCGCATTTTGGTGGCGATGTCGCGCACTTCCATCACGGAAGACATGGCACCATCACATTGCTGATCGTTCACATCCATAATGGCCCACACATTATCAATGCCGTGGTGCGCACAGGCTTGGATGGCTTCCCATGTTTGGCCTTCTTGCACTTCACCGTCTGACATGAACACGCAAACTTCGCCGCTGTCGCCACGCAAGCGACGGCCATAGGCAAGGCCCGCGCCGGTGGAAAGGCCAATGCCCAATGTGCCATTGTGCACTTCCATGCCCGGGGAATGTTCGGCGCCGATCATTTCAACTGACGAGCCGTCCTTGTTGAACATTTCCAGCCCTTCTTCGGCCATGCGCCCCACTTCGATCAAGGTGGCATAGGCCACCAAGGCATAGTGCGCTGGCGCGATGAACAGACGATCATATTGCGGTTCAAACGGGCCGTTATAGCCCGCGCCGGTCACATAATCATCATTGCCGGGGGCTGGCACGCCGCCAAATGGTGGCGGGATCATGGGCATGGTGGGTTCGCCCAAATTCAGGGCTTCATTATAAAGCCACGCCAATTGCTCAGCCGCGGAACAAGCTTGGCTCAAATAGCCACCATTGTTGCGCATGGAATGTTCAAAAACGCGACGGCGAATGCCCAACGCGACTTCTTCAGTGGTTTTTTTATTCTTCACCAGATTCCCCAATCAAAGTTGGCGTGAATACATCAATTATTACTAATGTCAGTATCATATAACATTTGATAAATAAAGATCGAAGCGCTGCAATTTGGCTAAAAAATCACGCCCTTGCGCAAGATAAAGCACCCGAATGGACGCATCTCACCCACGCGCACAACGGCAAAGCAATTTTTGGCCTGTTGATAGAAGGTTTGGCGTTCGAGCGAACCCAATTTGGCACCCTCTGGCTTGGCATTTTCCAACAGCGCAAACACTTGGCTGTGCACTTCGCCCATCTCGGTTGGTGCACCGTCAATTTCCATGCGCCATGCGGCAAAGTCGTAAAATTCATCCAACGGGAAATGCGAAATCATCGCTTCAATAAGGGTTGGTGCGTCCATCGCAGGCAGGTCGACCAGTTCGCCAGAAACGGTTTCAAGCGCGGTTGATTGTGCCGGGAAGTTAGCGTCAACGATGGCGATCTCATCGCCATGGCCCATTTGCATCATCAGATAAACAAGGTCGGCGGACAGTTTTGCATCTATGCCTTTGAGCATATTGGCCTCCAAAGAAAAATGGGGCGACCGACGGGTGCTGCCCGACAGATCGCCCCAGTCAAAGGGTTGCGTCTTTTTAAGGTTAGACCCTTAAATTATGGCAGTGGCATCCACTCAGGTACAGCCACTGGCGCATGGGCGAACTGTGGCAATTTCTCGCTCAGCTCTTCCATATTTTTGATGTCTTTTTCCAACAGATCTTTTTGTGTGATCAAGGTTGGTGGCACCACAACGCTTGCGCCAGGGTTTTCACCAGCCAACATCATGGCCAATGCACGAACAGAAACTTCACCCACAACAGCCGGGTTGGTTGCTGCAGTTGCTTTCCACGCGCTGTTTGGCTCGCGCATTGCTGCGATGTCAGATGTTGAAACGTCAGCAGAATAGATGCTCACTTGCTCTGACATGCCTGCTTCGTCAACAGCGATTTTCACGCCTTTGGCGAATTCGTCATATGGCGCAAACATTACAGTGATGTCTGGGTTTGCAGACAAAACTGAACGGGCTTGGTTGGCGTTTGAGTTGGCAATTGGGTTGTCCAATGTGCCGAACTGGGCTTTTTCGTCGATGCCCGGATAGCGCTCTTTAAACTCTACCCATGTTTCGTTGCGGCGATCGAGCGGGGCAATGCCTGGCACATAAACATAACCGGCTTTCCAACTTTCGCCATTGTCAGCAATCGCTTGTTCCAAAGCCAAGCGGGCCAAGTCACGGTCAGATTGCTCGATTTGTGGCACGGCTGGGTTTTCAACGTTCACGTCAAAAGCCACCACTTTGATGCCTGCATCTACTGCGCGTTGCACTGCGGCTTGCATAGATTCAGTCAAACCATGCTGCACGATGATGCCGTCAACGCCCAATGCAATCGCTTGGTCCACCATGTCAGCCTGCAAGGCTGCATCTTGGCGGCTGTCGAGCACGCGCAAATCTACGCCCAATGCTTCTGACTGGCGCTCAACGCCTGACAAATAAGCCTGGAAAAAGTCACCGGTAGACAAATAACGCACCAAAGCGATTTTCACTTCGCCTGGATTGTCAAACGGGGCAGGCATATCAGCCGCTTGGGCCAAGCCTACAAAGCCAGATGCAGCTAGGGAAACCCCGGCGAGCAATTTGGCAAACATGCGTCTTGATAGGTTCATTTGGTTCCTCCGATTTAATCGACCGCTTTATTGAAGGCTCTAGGGTGGTCGGGCCTAGCGTCTATTTGAAAGTGCGAATGTGAACATGAGCGCGACAACCAGCACGCCGCCTTTCACAAAATCCTGGGTGTAATAAGGGGCATTCATCATGGTGAGGCCTTGCAGCAAAATGCCGACAAAAAGCGCGCCCACCGCGGTGCCGAATGCATTTGGTTTCGCTGCGCCCAAAACGGCAAAGCCGATCAGCGCCGCTGCCACAGAATCGAGCAGCAAATTGTTGCCTGAAGCAATGTCGCCACGGCCCAAGCGTGCCGCCAGCAAGATGCCGCCGACGGAAGCCAAAACACCAGAAATCATATAGGCGATGATTTTGTACTTCTTCACTGGCACGCCAGCGAGGCTCGCCGCACGTTCGTTCGAACCGATCGCATACATCACGCGACCATAGCGGGTATATTCAAGAAACAGCCAAATGCCGATGGCGATCACCACCAAAAAGACCACGGAAACCGGGATCAGATTGTCGATGAAAAAGTCAAAGCGGTGACGGCCAAGGGCCAGAAATTCGGGCGAGAAGCTGCCGCCTGCGGTTGATCCATCTGGCAAGCTCATGCCTGTCGCGATGGAACGGCCTTCGGTTGGAATGCGCTGCAAACCGATCAGCAAGAACATCATGCCCAAAGTAGCCAACAGGTCAGGCACCCGCATTTGCACAATCAAAAACCCATTGATCAGGCCCACTAAGGCGCCCATCAGCAAGCAGGCAACCACAGCCACTAGTGCGCTTTGTTCCATCACCACCATCACATAGGCGGAAAGCATGAGAGCCGAGGTGGCCACCGCGCCGATGGACAGGTCAAACCCGTCCACAACCAATGTTGCAGTAACGCCGAGGGCCAAAATGCCCGTGATCGCTACAGATTGGAAAATGAACACGGCGCTATAAGGGCTGGCAAAACCTTCTGCCGCCACGCTGAAATAGACCACAAGGCCAACCAGCAGGGCCACAAAGCCATAGCGGATGGCATAATCTGTCAGTGACATGGATTTTTTGTTCACACGGGTTTCGCTCATCGAGCAGCCCCTTCTTTTTGTTCTTGTAGATCTTGAGGTGCCGCCGCGCCTGAAACTTGCTCCAAGATCAGGTCCACATCGACATTTTCATTTTTGTGCTCGCCGACAATGGTGAATTCAGCCATCACCAAAATGCGGTCTGCAATCTCTAAGGCTTCATCTAGCTCAGCTACCAAAACGATGGTCGCCCGGTCCTTCGCGGTTTCGCGCAGTTTAGCGCCAATGTCGCGCCGGGCTGCAATATCTACGCCTTGGAACGGCTCGTCCAAAATCAACACATCGCTGGGGTGCGAGAGCCAGCGCCCCACCATCACTTTTTGCTGATTGCCGCCAGAAAGTGTGCCGATATCGTCATTGGCGCTTTGGCATACAATGCCCAGTTTGCTGATGGCCTCATTGGTGATGCGATATTCAGAACGGCGGCGCACAAAGCCGAGCGTCGACAGACTTGAAAGGAATGGCAGGGTGATGTTGCGGTTGATGTCAAAATCTTGCACCACACCATTGGTGCCGCGGTCTTTCGCGCACAAGAACACGCCTTGATTGATCGCGTCGCGCGCCGATTGTGGGGTGTAGCTTTTGCCTTTCAACGTCACCGTGCCACCGGCTGGGGCCAACTGGCCAAACAGCACTTCAGTGAGTTGGGTTTTGCCCACGCCCACCAAACCGGTGATAGCGATCACCTCGTTGCGGTGCGCGGTTAAATTGATCGGCTTGCTCTCAGGCTTGAGCTGCAGATTTTCCAGCTCCAGCACTTTTTCACCCGGCGCCTGCACCGCGATGTTTACATCGGTCATGGTGTGGCCAAGCATATCGTTCACGGCGCCCTCATAATCGAGAGGCTCAGTTTCATATTGGCCCACAATGGTGCCATCACGCATGGACACGATACGGTCCGCCACGCGGCGAATGTCTGACATGCGGTGAGAAATATAAAGAATGGCCACGCCGCCTTCGCGCAATTTATCGACAAGCGCAAAAAGCCGTTCGGCTTCTGATGCGGAGAGTGAACTTGTCGGCTCATCCAAAATCATCAATTTCGGCGCATGCGCCATGGCGCGGGCAATGGCCACCAATTGGCGGTCCGCCAAGGTGAGGTCGCTCACCATCATGTTCATATCGAAATTGAGGCCCAGCTTTGCGGCAATTTCTTCCGCGGAGCGGCGAATTTTGCGGGGGTTGAGCACGGGCGCGCTTTTCGGGTTGGCCAGCCAATCCAGCATCAGGTTGGACGCCACGTCCAAATCCGGCACCACGCCATCATTGATATTTTGGTGGACGGTCACAATGCCCGCTTGCAGCGCTTCAGAAGGTGTGGTTGGTGCGAAGGGCTTTCCGTTCAATTCAACTTGGCCCGCATCGGCGGCATAAAGCCCGCAGATGATTTTGACCAAGGTGGATTTACCCGCCCCATTGGCGCCCATCAGCACGGTGACTTTGCCCGCAGGGATATCTAAATCCACGCCGCGCAGCACACGATTGGCCGCAAAACGCTTTTCAAGCCCGCGAATTTTGATGGGTATTCCAGCCATAAACTCCTCCGATAGCGGCACGATAAATGCATTTCGCATCAAATGTCAAACGTTATTGACATTTGACATTTAAATTGCAAATCATGGGGCAATATGTGTTTGGCGTTTTGCGCTTGCCATGTCACCCTAACCCCTGAATTTGTTAGTGTGACCAGCGCATTGGGAGGATATTGTGAGCAATCCATATGAACCACTAAATGTAGACACAATTGGCGAAAAACTTGGCCATTTGGAGATCTTGAAAGAAAAAGTTGGGCCTGATGCGGCAAGCTGGTCGGCGCAAGAAGTTGGCGATGGCAACCTCAATCTTGTCTTTATTGTCACTGGCCCAAATGGCCAGGCGATTGTGAAGCAGGCCTTGCCCTATGTGCGGCTGGTGGGCGATAGCTGGCCGTTGCCCCTAAAGCGGGCTTTCTTTGAATATCACGCGCTTATTCGCCAAGCTAAATATGCGCCGGAAGATGTACCTGAGGTTTATCATTTCGACGAATCGCAAGCGCTGATCGTGATGCAGTTCATGACCCCGCATGTGATTTTGCGCAACAGCTTGCGCGACGGGATCAAGCACGACAATCTGGCCGAGGTGATGGGCAAATTTTGTGCCCGTACCCTGTTCCGCGGGTCCGATCTGTCTATGGACACCAAAGAGCGCAAAAAAGATTTGGCACTTTTCGCCGACAATATTGAATTGTGTGACATCACCGAAAATCTTGTCTTCACCGATCCGTATTTCGATGCGGAGATGAACCGCCACACCAGCCCACAATTGGATGGGATTGTGGCGAGCTTGCGCGCTGACATCGATATGAAGGTTGCGGCCCAGCATTTCAAAGCCAAATTCTGCAACAATGCTGAAACGCTGTTGCATGGTGATTTGCACACAGGCTCCATTATGGTCACCGAAAGTGACACCGTGGTGATTGACCCTGAATTTGCCACCTATGGCCCCATCGGCTTCGACATCGGCATGTTGCTGGGCAATTTCTATATGGCGTTCTTCGCGCAGGATGGTCATGAAGCGTCTAAAGGCGCGCGTGATGATTATGCGCAATGGATTTTGGATGTTACCTGCGACATCTGGCACCATTTTGAAGAAGAGTTCAGCCATTTGTGGCGCACGGAGCGCACTGGCATTCTTTATGACAAACGGCTTTATGAAGATCAGGGCCACAATCTTGCATCTGAACAAGCGCTCACAGATCGCTTGAATCAAATCTGGTCAGATGCGCTGGGCTTTGGCGGCATTGAGATGCACCGCCGCATTTTGGGCCTTGCCCACATTATGGAGCTCGACAGCATTGAGGACGCCGATTTGCGCGCCGCTTGCGAGGCACGGGCTTTGCAGTTTGGCCGTCAGATCGTGATCTCACGTGACGCTTATAAATCCCCACATCAAATCGCCGAGCTTGCGCGCGCGGTCAGAAAGGACAATTTCCTATGAAAATAGATGGCACTCATTATCGCTCCATTTGGTTAGGGGATGATCAAAAGACCGTCAAAATCATCGAGCAGCGCCTGTTGCCGCACGAGCTGAAAGTGGTGGAGCTGAAATCACGCGAAGATGCGGCTGTGGCCATTAAAGATATGTGGGTGCGTGGTGCACCCTTGATCGGTGCCACCGCCGCCTATGGCATGGCGTTGGCCATGGCCAATGATCCATCAGATCAAAATCTTGATGCTTCATGGGAAATTTTGAACGAAACCCGCCCCACCGCTATCAATTTGCGCTGGGCGTTGGACCGCGCCAAAGCCCACCTCAGCGCTATTGCGCCAGCGGAACGGGCGGCTGCGGCCTATAAATTGGCGGCTGAAATTTGCGATGAAGATGTAGAGATCAATCGCGCCATCGGCCAAAACGGCCTCAAGCTCATTGAAGAGATTGCGGCGAAGAAAGCCCCTGGTGAGACGATCAATATTTTAACTCATTGCAATGCGGGGTGGCTCGCCACTGTGGACTGGGGCACCGCCACCTCGCCCATTTATCACGCGGTTGAAAAGGGCCTTAAAGTGCATGTGTGGGTTGATGAAACCCGCCCCCGCAACCAAGGCGCACAATTGACCAGCTGGGAAATGGCAAGCCATGGCGTGCCGCACACTTTGATCGTCGACAATGCGGGCGGCCATTTGATGCAGCACGGGCAAGTGGACCTGGTGATTGTGGGGACAGACCGCACCACCGCGCAAGGCGATGTGTGCAACAAGATCGGCACCTATTTGAAGGCACTGGCTGCCAAAGACAATAATGTGCCATTTTATGTGGCCCTGCCCTCACCCACCATCGATTGGACGGTGAATGATGGCGTGAAAGAAATTCCAATCGAAGAACGCGATGGCCGCGAAGTGACCCATGTTTATGGCAAGCTGGAAAATGGCGAGCGCGATTGGGTGCAAATTTCACCGGATGCAACACCGGGCGGCAACCCTGCCTTTGATGTGACACCAGCGCGGTTGATCACTGGTTTGATCACAGAGCGCGGTGTGTGTGCCGCGTCTAGTGAAGGACTAAAAAGCCTATTCCCTGAGCAGGAATAAATGCGAAAGGGGCGCAACTCAGGTTGCGCCCTTTTTCTCAATTTGCCTTGGATTGTTCTGCTTAGTCTAGTGCAAGGATAAGCTGCGCTGTTTCAGCATCTGTCACCAAATGGGTGGCATAGCCCCCATTCATCACCGCCGCCATGGCTTGCGCCTTATCTTCACCAACGGAAACCAGCAAGCCAGTTTCGAGGTGAGTGAGTTTTTCCAACTCAATGCCGATCATTCGGTCGTCCAACGGCCCGTGCACAGGCTTGCCCGCTTGATCTACAAAGCGACCGCACAGCACGCCGCATGCGCCCTTATCGACATAGGTTTTCAAATCATCTTCGGTAGCAATGCCACTCATCACCACATGGGAATTGGCGTTGACGGAGCCGGCGGCAAACACTGCCTTGTTGCATTGCTCTAAGGCCGCCAATTGATTTTTGATGATCGGCTCAGCCCGCAATTGCCGCGCCAATTCCACATTGGTCACAATGGCTGGGGCGTGCAAATTGATGCAGGCTGCGCCAAGCCCTTGCGCCAGATGGGCGGAGCAAATTTCAGCAGTAAAGCCATATGGCGTTGCCATGGAGCCGACCAATTGCGCCACTTCCACATCGGGGATGGTGACGTTAGCAGAGGAAACCAGCAGTTCGGCCATTTCATAAATGGTTTGGCCCCATGCCACGCCCAACTTGTCGCCGGGTGCCACCAAATCTGGCAACCACTCTGCCGCGCCCCGCGCCGCGCGGGTTAATCGCGCTTGAATATCGCCCTGCCCGTTGGGCACAATGAAGGCGGCTTTCAGGTTAAATTTTTCGCGCAATTGGTGGGAAAGCTTATGGCCCATAAACACATCAGGTGCCATGGTGACGCGGATGTAATTTTTCTCCCGCGCTTCCTGCAAATAATTGACCACAGTGGCGCGTGACACATCCAGCCGGTCGGCAATTTCATTTTGGTTCAGCCCATCATGATAATAAAGCCATGCGGCTTCCACCACAATTTCATCACCACTCACCTGGCCAGAAGCCCGCCTTTTGCCGTATGCCATAATTCCCCTCTTTTTTCTATTTGACAGATGTTGCTAACATTTGTCAAATTACAAAAAATCATCCCTAAAAATTGGACGGACGGCCTCGTGGTAAAAAATCTCTGGAACGAACAAGACGCGCAATCTTTTCTCGATAATGCTGGCCCAGAGGAAGCAGATCGTCAACTGGCATTGAGGGTTTATACATCCCGATTGATTGGTCAAGACCCTGACATGGTTATGCATGGGGGCGGCAACACGTCTGTTAAGGTCAAACGGCCCAATATTTTCGGCGATGAGATTGATGTGCTGCATGTTAAAGGCAGCGGTTGGGACCTTGAAACCATTGAAGCGGCGGGCCTGCCCGGCGTGCAAATTGAGCCGCTTAATAAGCTGCGCGAATTGCTGGCCCTGTCTGATGAAGATATGGTGAATTTGCAGCGCTCCAACTTGCTGGACAGCACTTCACCAAATCCGTCGGTAGAAACATTGCTGCACGCCTATATCCCGCATAAATTTGTTGATCACACCCACGCCACAGCCATGTTGGCATTGGCCAATATGCCGAATGTGGAAGAGGTGGTGAAAGAGATTTTTGGCGATAAGGTCGCGCTGGTGCCATACATCATGCCCGGCTTCGAGCTGGCAAAGGTCGCGGCCGATATTTTTGATCAAAACCCAAATGTTGAAGGGCTGCATTTGATCAATCATGGCCACTTCACCTTCGGACCAGACGCTAAAAGCTCATATGAACTGATGGTTGAACATGTGAGTGCGGTTGAAGCTTGGTTTAATGCGCGTGCCGCACAGCCCGCAGCAGCACCCAGCTCAACAATCAGCGCGAACAGCATTTTGCCCAAAATTCGCGCCAGCCTCGCCCGCGCCATGAAGGCTCATACGGGCAATCAGGATCAAGCAGCTCCCTTTTTAGATTTGCGCGCCAATGATCAAATTCTGAGTTTTTTGACCCGCGATGATTTGGGCGATCTGGCCAAGCGCGGCGTTGCCACACCAGACCATGTGATCCGCACCAAAGGCTTCCCCACCATCATCGCCAGTGACGACCAAGCCAGCGTGGATGCTGCCATTGATGCGTTTGTGGAAAGTTACAAAGCCTATTTCGCCCGACAGGATGCGCGGGTGAGCGACAAGAAAACCATGCTGGTGCCAACGCCAAACCTTTTCTGGGTGCCCGGCCTTGGCTTGATCGGTGCAGGCGCCAACGCATCCGCCGCGCGCATTGCGGCTGATTTGGGCACGCAGACCATTCAAGTGATGGAGTGGGCCGAAGCCAATAGCGGTTTCTATCCAATCAAAGAAGATGATCTGTTCGATATGGAATATTGGTCACTGGAGCAGGCCAAATTGGGCAAAGCTAAGCCAAAGCCATTGCAGGGCAAAGCTGTGCTGGTTACGGGCGGCGCAGGCGCAATCGGCTTGGCCACGGCTAAAGCTTTCAAGGACCAAGGCGCGAACATCTTTTTGGTGGACCGCGATCAAGACAGCCTTTTGACCGAGCTCGGTAGTTTGGGCATGGACCATGATGGCGCGGTGATTGATTTGTGCAGTGCTGAGGGCCCGCAACAGGCCGTGGACGCCATGGTGCGCCGATTTGGCGGCATTGATATTCTGGTCAGCAATGCAGGCGCTGCGTGGTCAAAATCCATGCTCGACATGGATCAGGACACATTGCGCAATAGCTTTGAATTGAACTTTTTCTCGCACCAGAAAATCGCGCAAGCCGCTGCAAAAGTGATGCAGGTGCAAGGCGCTGGTGGGCAGATTTTGTTCAATGTGTCGAAGCAGGCGGTTAATCCGGGCAAAGATTTTGGCGCCTATGGTTTGCCGAAAGCGGCGACCTTCTTTTTGGTGAAGCAATTTGCGCTTGAGCTCGGCGAATTAGGCATTCGCGTCAATGGCGTCAATGCGGACCGTATCCGCTCTGGCTTGCTCACCGATGAGTTCATCGAAAGCCGTTCAAAGTCCCGTAATATCAGTGCGGAAAGCTATATGGCGGGTAATTTGCTGAAGCGTGAAGTTGAGGCGAGCCATGTGGCGGATGCCTTTGTCGCGCTGGCATTGGCCGCTCGTACCACCGCGCATATCATGACGGTTGACGGCGGCAACATTGAAGCCAGCCTGCGCTAAGAAATAAAGCGGGCACGTGGGCTAATTGTCCACGTGCTCTGGTTTATTGTCATGCTTGGTTTCAGCAAAATCACGCAGTTCTTCTTCGCTCATGCTGTCATACATGTCCTTGGCGGCACCTTGCAGGTCGCTGACTTTCATTTCACCGCGTTTAGCGGCCAAAGCCATGCCGGCCGCCTTTTGCTGCGCTTTGGATTTTGCGGGCATTTTTCGCTCCCATCAAATGGCACCACCGCGCCAAAAATTGGCGCAGTGGCTTGTGTCTGTTAGATAAAATAGGGCGGTGTGCCATAGTGATGATAGATGCGATGTTCAAACTCGCGATCATTCAGCGCGGTCACTTCTTCAGCTGAAAAGGTTGGCGCTGACTTCAACTGTTCTTCCGGCACATCGAGCTTATAGCCACCAAGGTCGGTGTCATAATCAAGCTTTTCCCATGGCACGGTGTGATAATCTTCACCCATGCCCAAAAAGCCGCCAATGGACAGGATCGCGTGTGCCACTTTACCAGTGCGCTTGTTGATCATCACGGATTTCACCGTGCCCATTTTCTCGCCTGCAACATCGTAAACCTTTGTACCGTCTACTTTTTCTGCGGCGATTAAGTCATGTGTTTCGTCGAGTACAATTTGCATTTCATCCTCCTTTCGCCGCCATAATGGCGACAGATGAGATGTAAGGAAAACGCGTACCCTGTGCCGTTGGTTCCACCGTGATCATGAAAATTCGAAGGAACCTTCCAGACAGAAAAACGTTTCCCTGCCAACTAAAGGAGCAGAGAAATGGCTAGTAAATTCATCATATTAGGTATCGCCGCGCTGCTTTGTGCTGGCGCATCGATGCTGGTGGAAATGTTTGTTTTTGGCGGCGGGGTAAGCCCCAACCGCATTGTGCAGGAAAGCTTCTTCCTGCCGCTAAGTTTTATCCTGTTGCTGATCTCAGGTGCGTTCCTGATTATCGGCGCCATGATCAAGGTGGCAAAGGCGAGCCACTAGCTCGCCCAAAAAGACTGAAATCGCCCCCTATAACTTTAGAAAACTCTAAAAAAGTTTTAGTGAAATTATAGGGGGTAGCGCTAAAATTTTAGCGTCGATTTCAATTCTCCCGACACGGGACCAGACAGGTCCATTTTTGGGTAGCGACGAGCTTGCCGGTGTCCAAATTGACCGTGTTCAGCAAAATGCCGACATAGCCGCGGGGGGTGGTGCGGGATTTGGTGAGCTCGACGATTTCGCCCTTCACCGTGACGCTTTCGCCCGGATAGACCGGGGCGGCGAATTTCAAATCGTCGATGCGCATACCGATCAGTGGGTTTTGGCCGAAGGGCTTGATCAGCGCCATGAGGCGCATGGTGGCGGAGAGGGTTTGCCAGCCGGAGGCGATGATGGTGCCGAAAGGGCCGTCTTTCGCCTCGTCCTCATTCACATGGATGAATTGCGGGTCATATTCTGAAGCGAACTCGTGCACTTTTTCGGCGGTCAGCGTGTAGGTTTCGGTTTCGAATTTTTCGCCTATGGTCAAATCTTCAAAATAACGGGTCTTTGTCATGCTCTTGCTTTCAGGCGCTGTTGCACATCTTTGGTGATGAAATCGGCCACCGTGCGCACACGGGTCAAGTGGGCCAAATCTTCGTGAATGGTGAGCCACAGATCGCGCTTGATCTCCACTTCATCGGACAGGATGGGGATCAGGTTGGCGTGATCTTTGGCGATATAATCGGGCAGAATGCAGACCCCGGCCCCATCGACCGCCAATTGCACTTGCACATGCAGGCTGGTGGCGGTGAGGTGGGCTTTGAGCGAGGGGTCGACGCTGGGGATATAATCCAGCTCCTTATCGAAAATCATATCGGGGATATAGCCGATGCCGCGCACGCGCTTCAGGTCGCGGCGGGTGACGATTTCAGCGTGATTGTCGAGATAGGTTTGCGCACCATAAATATGCAGGGCGTAGGACGCGATTTTGCGGATTTTGACGCGGCCTGTTTGTGGCCGTGAGCCGGTGATGACAAAATCAGCCTCGCGCTTGGAGAGTGAAAAATTGCGCGGCACGGTGATCAATTGCACTTCCAATTGCGGGTGCAGGCGGCAGAGTTCTGCCGCGCCCTCGGCTAGTAGAAAGCTGGCGACGCCCTCATGGGCGCCGATGCGCACGGGGCCGGACAAGTCGGAGCGCTTGTCGCTCAGCTCATCAATAGCGCGCATGGCGTCGCTTTCCACCTGCTCGGCGATGGGCAGCATTTTCAGCCCGGCATCGCTAAGGGCATAGCCCTGGGGCGAGCGGTGGAACAGCTTGGTTTTAATATTATCTTCCAGCGCGGCAATGCGGCGCGACACGGTGGCGTGATCGACGCCCAACTGGGCGGCGGCCAAAGTGAGCGTGCCGTGGCGGGCCACAGCGAGGAAGAACCGAAAATCGTCCCAATTGGTGCGCATAATGGTGTGAGATTAGCCGATGTGTTACACTATAGCTACTGTATTTTTGCACAATGGTTTTGCTTGATTTGTTGTTGAACGCCCATTCACGCACAATATGATGCGGGCGATATATTTTTTAAGGCGCAGTTTGCGCAGCGCACAGCCAAAGCTTGTCATTTGAGCTGATATTGCGCGCAAGGGATCTGGAGGAGGCCCGAGCAATGAACGAGATCACCCACTTTATCAATGGCGAACATGTTAAAGGTACCTCTGGCCGTTTTGCCGATGTGCTGAACCCGGCGACTGGCGAAGTACAGGCGAAAGTGCCACTGGCCAGCAAGGACGAATTGGCCAAGGCCATCGAGATTGCCAAGGAAGCGCAAATCGCTTGGGGCAATACCAATGCCCAGCGTCGTGGCCGCGTGATGATGAAATTTGTTGAGCTTTTGCATCGCGACATGGACAAGCTGGCCGAAGCTCTGTCGCGCGAGCACGGCAAAACTTTGCCGGACGCGAAAGGCGATGTGGTGCGCGGCTTGGAAGTGGCCGAATTTTCCATCGGAGCGCCGCACTTTATGAAGGGCGAATATAGCGCCGCTGCCTCAACAGGCATCGATATTTATTCCATGCGCCAGCCTTTGGGCGTTGTGGCGGGCATTACGCCGTTCAACTTCCCGGCCATGATCCCCATGTGGAAATTCTGCCCAGCGATTGCCGCGGGCAATGCGTTTATCTTGAAGCCGTCTGAGCGCGATCCATCTGTGCCGAACATGCTTGCGGAGCTGATGATCGAAGCGGGCTTGCCCAAGGGCGTGTTGAATGTGGTGCATGGGGACAAGGAAGCCGTGGACGGCATTTTGGACCATGAAGATATTCAAGCGATCGGCTTTGTGGGCTCGACCCCGATTGCGGAATATATCTATTCGCGCGGCTCCGCGAACGGTAAGCGCGTGCAATGTTTTGGCGGCGCGAAAAACCATATGATCATCATGCCGGATGCGGACATTGAACAAGCCGTGGATGCGCTTGTGGGTGCTGGGTATGGCGCGGCGGGCGAACGCTGCATGGCCATTTCCGTTGCCGTGCCTGTGGGCAAGGAAACTGCCGACAAATTGGTGGCAGCGTTGAAACCCCGCGTGGAAGCGCTGCGGGTTGGCCCTTACACAGAAGGCGACAATGTAGATTTTGGCCCGCTGGTGACTGGTGATGCGCTGAAGCGCGTGACTGGGCTGGTGGATAAGGGCGTTGAAGAAGGCGCTGACCTTGTTGTGGATGGACGTGGCTTTAAGCACAGCACCAACCCCAACGGATATTTTATCGGCCCTTGCCTGTTCGACAATGTGACCGAAGGCATGGACATCTATAAAGAAGAGATTTTCGGCCCTGTGCTTTCTGTGATGCGGGCGGAAACTTATGAAGATGCAGTGGGCTATGCCATGCGCCATGAATATGGCAATGGCGTTGCGATTTTCACCCGCGATGGCGACACGGCGCGTGATTTCACCCACCGGATCAATGTAGGCATGGTCGGCGTGAACGTGCCGATCCCCGTGCCGCTCGCTTATTACACCTTTGGTGGCTGGAAACGCTCTGGCTTTGGCGATTTGAACCAGCACGGCCCAGATGCGTTCCGCTTCTATACGCGCACCAAAACGGTGACCTCGCGTTGGCCTTCTGGCGTGAAAGAAGGCGCGAGCTTTACCATTCCTGTTATGGAGTAATCCGAGATGGATTTTGCATTAAGCGAAGAACAAAGCGCCATTTTTGATATGGCGCGGGAATTTGCCGCCGAGAACATTGCGCCGAACGCGGTGGAATGGGATCAGGCCAAGCATTTTCCGCTGGATGTGATCAAGCAAACGGCCGAATTGGGCATGGCGGGCATTTATGTGCGCGACGATATTGGCGGCTCTGACCTGACCCGGCTGGACGCAGCGCTGATTTTTGAAGCCCTTTCCCATGGGTGCCCAGCCACGGCCTCGTTCCTTTCCATCCACAATATGTGCGCTTGGATGATCGACACTTTTGGCAGCGAAGAGATGCGCCAGGAATGGGGGCCACAGCTTTGCACCATGGACAAGGTGGCCAGCTATTGCCTCACTGAGCCGGGCTCCGGCTCAGACGCGGCGGCGTTGAAAACCACGGCCAAGCGTGACGGCGATCACTTTGTGCTGAACGGCACCAAGAGCTTTATTTCTGGTGGCGGCGTATCAGACCTTTATATTGTGATGGCCCGCACTGGCGAAGAGGGTCCGAAGGGTATTTCGGCCATCTTGGTGGAAAAGGGCACAGAGGGTCTCAGCTATGGTGCCAATGAAAAGAAGATGGGCTGGAACGTGCAGCCCACCTCCGAAGTGGTGATGAACAATGTGCGCGTGCCGGTCAGCAATTTGCTGGGTACGGAAGGCGACGGGTTCAAATATGCCATGAAGGGGCTTGATGGCGGACGGTTGAACATTGCCGCCAGCGCCTTGGGCGCAGCGCAAGCCGCGCTCGACAAGACGCTGAGCTATATGGAAGAACGCAAAGCCTTTGGCAAAAGCATCAACCAGTTTCAGGCGCTGCAATTCCGCCTTGCCGACATGGAAATTGAGCTGCAAGCGGCCCGCACCTTCCTTTACAAGGCGGCTTGGACCTATGACCAGCAATTGCCAGAGGCGACCAAATATTGCGCGATGGCGAAACGGTTTGTGACCGACACGGCCTTTGATGTGGCCAATCAGGCGCTGCAATTGCATGGCGGCTATGGCTATCTGGCTGATTATGGCATTGAGAAAATCGTGCGGGATTTGCGGGTGCACCAGATTTTGGAAGGCACCAATGAGATCATGCGCATGATTGTGGCGCGGCAACTCTTGAGTGCAAAATGAGCGACAAAGACGTTCTGATTTCGAGCCAAAATGGGGTTGGGCACATTGTGCTCAACCGCCCAAAAGCCTTGAATGCGCTCAGCCATAAAATGGTTTTGGATATGCTTGAGGCCATGAAGGCATGGCAGGGCGATCCAGACATTCATGCGGTGCTAATTGAAGGCGCGGGCGACCGCGCTTTTTGCGCGGGCGGCGATATTCAAGCGGTTTATGAAAATGGCCGCACCGACCATGATGGGGTGATGCAATTTTGGCGCGACGAATATGAATTGAACGCGCTGATTGAGAATTACAACAAGCCCTATGTGGCCATGATGCATGGATTTATTATGGGTGGTGGCGTGGGCGTCTCGGCCCATGGCAGCCACCGGATCGTGACCGACAATTCCATTATCTCCATGCCGGAAACGGGTATCGGGTTTTTGCCCGATGTAGGCGGCACCTATTTGCTATCTCGCGCACCGGGCGGCTTAGGGTATTTCTACGGGTTGACCGGCGGACGCATGACTGCCGATGATGCCATCTATTGTGGATTTGCGGATTATTACGTACCGGAGGACAAGTTTAACGCGCTGAAAGAAGCCATTTTGGCAGGTGGCGATGTGGATGAGTTGATCAAAGCCCATGCGGCAACACCGCCAGAGGGCGATGCACGCTGGCACCACACGCAGATTGCTGACTGGTTTGCCGACAAGAGTTTTGACGATGCCATGGCAGCGATTGAAGCGGATGAAAGCGAGTTTGCGCAAAAGGCGCTGAAGGTTTTGAAACGCCAGTGCCCGCTTTCCGTAAAGTCCACGTTCCGCGCCATCAATGACGCCAAGAACATGGACAGTATCGAACCTTGTTTGGGGCAGGAATTCCGCTATGCGGATGCCTCGCTTTATGAGTTCAATTTTTATGAAGGCATTCGCGCCGCGATTATTGAAAAGGATCGCAACCCGCAATGGGTGCCTGCAACGCTTGACCAAGTGACGGAGCAAATGGTGGACGCCATGTTTAAGCCGCTTGGGGACAAAGAGTTGAAACTGAAATAGACATTTTCTCGCGTCTTTGGGAGGACAAAATGAAAATTGCATTTATCGGATTGGGCAATATGGGTGGCCCCATGGCGGCCAACCTCACCACCGCCGGGCACGAGGTGCTAGGCTTTGACCTGAACCAAGAGATTGCCCAAAAGGCAGCGGCGCATGGCGTAAAGCTGGCACACAGTGCCGAAGGCGCGGTGGAAGGCGCTGACGCGGTGATCACCATGTTGCCGAACGGCAATATTGTGCTGAGCGTTTACAAGCAGCTTTTGGGGCTGGCCAATAAGGGCACCGTTTTTCTCGACTGTTCGACCATTGATGTGAAAAGCGCCGAAGAGGCGCACACTATGGCCAAAGAAGCAGGCATGTTGAGCCTTGATGCGCCCGTATCTGGCGGCGTGGGCGGCGCGGAAGCGGGCACCCTAACCTTTATGGTGGGCGGCAGCGACGATGCCTATGGCAAGGCCAAGCCGCTGTTCGACATTATGGGGCAAAAGGCAGTGCATTGCGGTGAAGGCGGCGCAGGACAAGCCGCCAAGATCTGCAACAATATGCTGTTGGGCATTTCCATGATCGGGGCGGCGGAAGCCTTTAACCTTGCGGACAAGCTTAACCTCGATAAATCCGCATTATTTGATGTCATTTCCACATCATCTGGCTCTTGCTGGAGCGTGAACACTTATTGTCCGGTGCCAGGCGTTGGGCCGGAAAGCCCCGCTGACCGGGACTATAAGCCAGGCTTTGATGCCAGCCTGATGCTGAAAGATTTGAAACTAAGCCAAGATGCGGCTGCCCAAAGCGACGGGGTGACCCCTCTTGGCGCACACGCCACATCATTGTATGAAAAGTTTGTCGAAAAACACGGCGTGGGGCACGATTTTTCCGGCATCATCAACGATTTGGATGCGCTTGGTAAAGACTAGGCGCATTCATTTCTAAATTTGATCGAGGTAAAGGACAGCGTGATGACCGATGTTATTTTGGTGGAACAGGTCGAGCGGGTGGTCAAGATCACCCTCAATCGCCCAGACGCCCTTAATGCGCTCAATTTAGAGGTGATGGAGGCTGTTGCCTCCGCGCTTGAGCAATATGATCGCGACCCGAATGTGGGCTGCTTTGTGATCACCGGATCAGAAAAAGCATTTGCCGCCGGGGCAGACATTAAAGAAATGCAAGACAAGACCGCAACCGACATGCTGAACGCAGATTGGTTTGCCGGGTGGGATCGCCTGTCGCGCATCCGCACGCCAATTTTGGCGGCGGTGAACGGCTATGCCCTTGGCGGCGGCTGTGAGTTGGCGATGATGTGCGATGTGATTTATGCGGGCGACCGCGCGAAATTTGGCCAGCCAGAAATCAAGCTTGGGGTGATCCCCGGCATGGGCGGCTCACAACGGCTGACCAAAGCCGTGGGCAAATATAAAGCCATGGACATGATTTTGACCGGCCGGATGATGGACGCCACGGAAGCGGAGCGCTGCAATTTGGCGGCGCGGGTTTTTGATGCTGCTAGCCTGGTGGATGAAGTGATGAACATCGCCAAGGAGATTGCTGGATTTGGCAAACTCTCTGTGATGGCGGGCAAAGAAGCGGTGAACCGCGCGCTTGAGGGCGGCTTGACCGAGGGCGTTTTGTTTGAACGCCGCAGCTTCCACGGCTTGTTCTCCAGCCACGACCAAAAAGAAGGCATGTCCGCGTTTAGCGAAAAACGCGACGCCAAATTTAAAGGTGAATAAATATGCATATTAATCGCGAATTGACCGTGGTCGTTTCCGGCGGCGCGTCAGGCCTGGGCGAAGGCGTGGCGCGGCATTTGGCCGTTTTGGGCGCAAAGGTTGGCATTTTCGATTTGAACGAAGACGCTGGGCAAAAAGTGGCCGACGAAATTGGCGGCGCTTTTGCCAAAGTTGATGTATCCGACAGCGCCAGCGTGGCGCAAGGCTTTGAGCATGTGCGGGGCCAGTTGGGCCAAGAGCGGGTGATGGTGAACTGTGCGGGCATTGCCCCAGGTGCCAAAACTGTAGACCGCGACGGCAATCCGCATGATGCGGGCCTGTTTGCCAAAACATTGGGCGTGAATTTGATCGGCAGCTTTAACTGCGCCTCACAATCTGCTGCGGGCATGGTGAAAACCGATGCGCTTGAGGGTGATGGCGAACGTGGTGTGATCATCAACACGGCGTCGGTTGCTGCCTATGAGGGGCAGATTGGCCAAATTGCTTATTCCGCATCCAAGGGCGGTATTGTAGGCATGACCCTACCGATGGCGCGGGACTTGTCGCGCGATGGCGTGCGGGTGCTGTCGATTGCGCCGGGCATCTTTTTAACCCCGATGATGAAAGGCTTTTCGCAAGAAGTACAGGATTCACTGGCCGAGAATACCCCGTTTCCAAAACGGTTGGGCCATCCCGAAGACTTTGCCAAGCTTGTTGAACATATCATCATCAACACCATGTTGAATGGCGAGACCATTCGCTTGGATGGCGCGGTGCGCTTGCAGCCGCGATAGGAGCATTTCATGACGGATCATATTGTAATTGTTGATGCGGCCCGGACCCCAATGGGTGGGTTGCAAGGCGATTTGGGCACAGTGACCGCCCCAGAATTGGGCGCCGCCGCCATTAAGGCCGCTGTGGACCGCGCTGGCCTGAAACCAGAAGATATTTCTGAAGTGCTGATGGGCAATGTGCTCAATGCTGGCGTTGGCCAAGCCCCGGCGCGGCAAGCCGCCTTGGGCGCGGGGCTGACCCTTGGCACCCCTTCCACCACCATTTCAAAAGTGTGCGGCTCTGGCATGAAGGCTGTGATGCTGGCCCATGACCAACTCAAGGCGGGCAATGGCGACATTGCTGTGGCAGGTGGCATGGAAAGCATGACCAATGCGCCTTATTTGTTGCCCAAAATGCGTGGCGGTGCCCGCATGGGCCACACCGACGTGATTGACCATATGTTTTTTGACGGGTTGCAAAATGCCTATGGTGAGCGCGAATTGATGGGCCAATTTGCTGAGAATTGTGCTGGGAAATATAGCTTTAGCCGTGAGCAACAAGATGAGTTTGCCCTCAACTCGTTGAATAAGGCTTTGAAAGCACAAGAAAGTGGCGCGTTTGCCAAAGAAATCACCCCGGTGACCGTTAAGGGCCGCAAGGGCGACACTGTGGTGGAGCAGGATGAGCAGCCACGCAATGCCCGCCCGGACAAAATTCCGAGCTTGCGCCCGGCCTTTGCCAAAGATGGCACCGTGACTGCGGCCAATGCGTCTTCCATTTCTGATGGGGCAGCGGCGTTGGTGCTGATGCGGGAGAGCGATGCCAAAGCTAAAGGCTTGAACATTCGCGCCCGGATTATCGGCCATCAAAGCCATGCGCATGAGCCAGGTTGGTTCACCACCGCGCCAGTACCTGCCATGCAAAAGCTGATCGACAAGATCGGCTGGGCAGTAGATGATGTGGATCTTTGGGAAATCAATGAGGCCTTTGCTGTGGTGACCCTAGCAGCGATCCATGACCTCAAGATTGACGCTGATCGCGTGAATATTCACGGCGGCGCTTGTGCGCTTGGCCACCCAATTGGCGCTTCTGGCGCGCGCATTCTCGTAACGCTCTTGCATGCACTTGAACACACCTCTAAAAAGCGCGGTGTTGCATCGCTATGTATCGGTGGGGGTGAAGCAACGGCCATGGCAATTGAGATTGCCGAATAACTTACGGAGACCAATAAGATGAAAATTCTTGTACCCGTGAAACGGGTCGTTGATTACAACGTCAAAATCCGCGTGAAAGCGGATGGAACTGGCGTTGATCTCGCCAATGTGAAAATGAGCATGAACCCCTTTGACGAAATTGCCGTTGAAGAGGCGTTGAAGCTGAAAGAAGCTGGCAAAGCGGAAGAAGTGATCGTGGTGTCGATCGGCCCAGACAAGGCGCAGGAAACCTTGCGCACAGGTTTGGCCATGGGCGCGGATCGCGGCATTCTGATCAAGACAGATGAAACAGTGGAGCCGCTTGATGTGGCCAAATTGCTGAAAGCTGTTGTGGATGAAGAACAGCCACAATTGGTGATTTTGGGCAAGCAGGCCATCGATGATGATGCCAACCAAACCGGTCAAATGCTCGGCGCGTTGCTCGGCTGGGGCCAAGGCACATTCGCTTACACCGTTGAACTCAACGACAATGGTGTGGACGTGACCCGCGAAGTGGATGGCGGGTTGCAAACCGTGTCGCTCTCCCTGCCCGCGATCATCACCACAGATTTGCGCCTCAATGAGCCGCGCTATGCCTCTTTGCCGAACATTATGAAGGCGAAGAAAAAGCCTTTGGACGTTAAAGAGCCTGGTGACTTTGGCGTTGAGATCAAAAACCGTTTGACCGTTCTTGAGACCACCGAGCCGCCAAAACGCAAGGCAGGCATTAAAGTGGGTTCCGTTGCAGAGCTGGTTGATAAATTGAAGAACGAAGCGGGGGCAATCTAATGACGACACTTTTGATTGCTGAACATGACAATAAAAGCTTGAACGAAGCTACCTTGCGCGCGGCCAGTGCGGCAGCGCAATTGGGCGGCGGTTTTGATGTGTTGGTGGCTGGTGAAGGCGCAGGCGATGTGGCGGCGGAAGCGGCAAAAATCGCAGGTGCAGGCAAAGTGCTGCACGCCGACAATGCGGCTTTTGCTCACCAGTTGGCGGAGCCTGTGGCCGATCTTATCGTCTCTTTGGCCGATGGCTATGATGCGATTGTGGCCCCGGCGACATCCAACTGGAAAAACACCCTGCCCCGCGTGGCGGCTTTGCTCGATGTGATGCAGATTTCTGACATCACCGAAGTGGTGAGCGGCGACACATTTGTGCGCCCGATCTATGCGGGCAATGCGTTCCAAAAAGTGCAAACCAGCGACGCCAAAAAGGTGATCACTGTGCGCACCACCGCTTTTGAAGCGGCCGCATTGGATGGCAGCGGCAGCGTGGAAAGCGTGGAAAGCGCACCAGCCAATTCCATTTCCAGCTTTAAAAGCGAAGAACTGGCCGGCGGTGATCGGGTTGAATTGGCGAGCGCTAAAGTTGTGGTTTCAGGTGGTCGTGCTTTCGGCTCGAAAGAAAAGTTCAACGAGCTGCTTGAGCCATTGGCCGACAAGCTGGGCGCGGCGCTTGGCGCCTCTCGCGCTGCGGTGGATGCGGGCTATGCCCCGAACGATTGGCAAGTGGGCCAAACCGGCAAGGTTGTGGCACCAAAGCTTTATATCGCCATCGGCATTTCTGGCGCGATCCAGCACTTGGCAGGCATGAAGGACAGCACCACAATCGTGGCGATCAACACTGACGAAGATGCCCCTATCTTCTCTGTGGCTGATTATGGCCTTGTGGGCGATTTGTTCACGCTGGTGCCTGAGCTGACAGCGGCTTTGGACTAATCTGATGAGCTTGCCCACGCTCACCGATGCCAAATTGAGTTTGGATGCGGGCGTGGCCACGCTGACATTTTGCCGTGAGGACGTGTTGAACGCCCTCACCGGCACCAACCTGATCGATGATATTATCGATACCCTTGACTGGGCCGAGGCCAGCTCCGACGTTGGTTGCGTGATCCTTACTGGCACTGGCAAAGGCTTTTCATCTGGCGGCAATGTGAAAGACATGCACGAACGCACAGGCATGTTTTCTGGCGGGGTAGATGATATCGCGGCGGCCTATAAGGCCACCATCCAGCGCATCCCGATGAAATTTGCCGAACTGAGCGTGCCCGTAATCGCCGCGATCAATGGTGTGGCTGTGGGCGCGGGCTTTGACCTGACCGCCATGTGCGATATCCGCATCGCCGCTGACCATGCGCGCTTTGGCGAAAATTTCGTCAATATGGGGCTGATCCCCGGCGATGGCGGTGCTTATTTCTTGCAGCGCGTTGTGGGCTATCAGCGGGCTGCAGAACTGACCTTTACCGGGCGCTTATTTGATGCCAAGGAAGCCAAAGAGATCGGCTTTTTGCTGGATGCCGTGCCTGCCGACCAATTGATGGATCGGGCCACCACACTGGCAAATGAAATCGCCTCTAAACCACGCTATCAAGTGCGACAATCAAAATTGCTGATGCGCAAAGCCCAGCAGATGAACCTCTCTGACTTTTTGGATCATACCGCCCTTGTGCAAGGCACCTGCCACCATTCAGGCGCGCACAAAGACGCGGTGGCGGCGTTTGTGAACAAACAACGGTAACGCCACGGGCCAACGCGCCATCAATCAAGTTCTTGTGCATTCTGAACTAAGGACAGGCGGGCTAACTCGATTTATTTTCTCCGTTCGGAGGAATTTATTATGCCCTTAAGTCCAGAAATTAGAGCCATTATTGATGAAGCGTCGCAGAAGCCGCTGTTTAACACTATGCCCATTGAGGAGGCGCGGGCCTTTATCGCCAAGATGAGCGAAGGCGCCGGATGGAGCGAGAGCTTGCCAGAACTCGGCAAAATCTATGACCGCACGGTGCGTGGGCCAGCGGGAGACATTCCCGTGCGCGTTTACCGTCCGAAAGGAGACGGGCCCTTCCCGCTGGTGGTTTATTTTCATGGCGGCGGCTTTGCACTGGGCGATCTCAACATCGATGATGCCATGTGCCAACGCTATTGCCATGAGGCTGAGGCGGTGGTGGTGTCCGTAGATTATCGGCTGGCGCCAGAGCATAAATTTCCGGCAGCGCCGGAGGATTGCTATGCCGTAACCGTTTGGGCCATGGGCGACGGCGCCGCAGAGTTGGAAATCGACCCTGAACGCGCCGTAACGGCAGGCATGAGCGCTGGGGGCAATTTGGCCACAGTGGTGCCGATGATGTTGCGCGATCGCGGCGAAAAGCAAGTGAAAGGGCAATTGCTGCAAGTGCCTGTTGCCGATTGTCCCGGTGACCCGGAAACCCAATCCTACCAGCAATTTGCCAGCGGCTATATGCTGCCTGCTGAAGAAATGTATTGGTTTTGGGATATGTATACCGACAAGGACACAAGGCAGCACCCTTATGCCGCCCCGCTTCGGTCAGATGATCTTGCCAACTTGCCACCCGCCTTTGTGTTGACGGGCGAATGCGATGTTTTGCGGGATGAGGGCGAAGCCTATGCCGCAAAACTCAAGCAAGCGGGTGTGGAGGTGCAGGCTATCCGTTATGACGGCGTGGACCATTTTGTGTGCGCCTTCACGGCCGTCAGCCCAATTTCGCGCCGGGCCGTTGCCGACAAGATTGCGTGGCTAAAGGATATTTTTGCGCGATAAGTTTGGCTTTTGCAATTGTTTGCCCCCTCAATCCCTCCCCCACAAGGGGGAGGTAAGCGGATCTCAAGGCGTATTGTTTCGAATGAAAATCTTGCTAGATTAGGCTATCGCGCAACCTAGAAAGCGAAAATGCTCAGAGAACTTCAGAAAATCGATAGTGAAGTGTTTTTTGAGAAGGGCAATTGGGGCTACGCTGCTTTAGTGGGGATTGCGATTCCCTCTCTTCCCGTTTCCATAGAATTCGCTGACCAAAAGATACTTTTCCGCTCCGGTCGTGTTGCTACAAATGACTTGCCTCCAATTCACCACATGATTGCGCTCAAACAACCAAACGGAACTGCGTTGTCACAAGCCCACCAGCATATTTGCGATTTCGCGAATGCTCTTTCTTGGATTAAGGAAACGCCTATCGAAATAAAGGAATTCTCCGGCGGCGACTTGCCCAGGCAACAAGGTTACATTGGAGAAACAAGCATTGAGTTTAACAACGATTTCTTTATCGAGTATCTCTCCGAACCATCGAATCACAGCGCAAAACTTGCATTGGCAATCTACAGAGAAGGCCAATTGCTAAACATTCCTGCCTACCAATGTCTCTCATATTTCAGAATCTTAAATTTGGCGCATGGGCGTGGCGGTCATCTTAAGCAGTGGATTCGAGAACACTTTGACGATGTGCGTGAATATCGGCCAAACCGTCTTCACGATTGGGAACCAATGCCTACAAAAAAGACCGACAGCACAATCGAACAATATTTTAATGTTTCAAATAGATGTGCTGTTGCGCACGCTAGCGCAAAAGAACCTACAATAGACCCCAATGACTTGGACGACCTGCAACGAATGCAAAATGACTTGCCATTTGTGAAAGCGATGGCTGCATATACAATTGAGCACACCTTTGGCATTCCTTCAGCCCAAACAGCATTCAGAATGCGCCGTTAGCCGCAATTGGATTACCGGGGCAAGCCCGGTAATGGCAGCGGTGGATTTGTTTCCGCAGGCTATCTCACCCAATTGGCTTTACGCTTATCGAAAAAGGCACCGATGCCCTCTTGCGCGTCCGAGGTTTCCCAGGTGTCGGCCAGTTGGCGGATCGTGTCGTCGATTAACGCTTCATCCAGCCGGGGGCCGAGTTGGCGGGCGAGTTTTTTCGCGGCGGTGACGGCCTGCGGCGAGGTGGCGAAATAGGGTTTGATTTCGGCTTCCACCGCTTCATCCAGCAATTCAAACGGCACTGATTTGGCCACAAGGCCTAATTGTTGCGCTCGATCTGGTCCGAATAGGGCGGCTGAGAAAAACACCTGACGGGCATTGCCCTCGCCCATGCGGGCCACCACATAGGGGCTGATGGTGGCTGGGATCAGCCCGAGTTTGGTTTCAGTCAGGCCAAATTTGGCGTGATCTGCCGCCACGACCATATCGCACACGGCCATCATGCCCACGCCGCCGCCAAAGGCATTGCCATTGACCTTGCCGATCAGCGGTTTTTCCAGCGTGTTCAGCGCGAAGAGCATCATGGCCAGCTTTTTCGCTTCCGCCATGCGCGTTGCCCTGTCCGCATCAAACTGCTCGCGCATCCAATTGAGATCACCTCCGGCGCAAAAACTCTTGCCCGCGCCCGTCAGCACCACCACGCGGATCGCCTGATCCTGATTGATCTCAGCCGCTGCGGCGGTGAGTTCAGCAATCATATCTGCGCTCATGGCATTGTGCTTTTCGGCGCGATTTAGCGTGAGTGTCGCGACGCCTCGAGTGTCGGTTTCTAAAGAGATGGTGGTGTAATCGGGCATGATTTTATCCCTTTAAGTTTAGGGCAAATTGGCTGGCTTTGGCGAGTTTTTCAAGGTCGAGGCCGGTGGCGAAGCCTTTGCTGTGTAGCAGGTTGGCGACTTTTTCGGTGGCGACATTGCCTTTAGCGCCGGGGGCGTATGGGCAGCCGCCGAGGCCGCCGACGGCGGCGTCGAAGGTGCGCAGGCCATAGCCGAGGCACACTTCGATATTGTCTAGCGCGCGGGCGTGGGTGTCGTGGAAATGGCCAGCCAGTTTGGCGATGGGCACGACCTGTTGCACTGCTTGCAGCATCAAAGAGGTGGTTTCGGGGGTGGCCGCGCCGATGGTGTCGCCGAGGCTGATTTCATAGCATCCCATGTCGTAAAGCGCTTTGGCGACGCGGGCAGTGTTTTCCGGTGGCGTTGGGCCATCATAGGGACAATCGGTGACGCAGGAGACATAGCCGCGCACGGGGATATTGTCGGCCTTAGCGGCAGCCAGCACCGGGGCAAACCGCTCTAAGCTCTCGTCGATGGAGCAATTGATGTTTTTCTGGCTGAAGCCTTCGGACGCGGAGGCGAAGATGGCGACTTCATCGGCGCGGGCGGCTTTTGCGCCTTCATAGCCGCGCAGATTGGGCGTGAGGGCGGCATAGGCAATGGTCGGATTGCGATGGATGCCCGCCAGCACGTCTGTCGCGTCGGCCATTTGCAGCACCCATTTGGGCGAGACAAAACTGGTAACTTCGATTTTGCTGAAGCCGCACTCGGACAACAGATCGACCAGCTCGATTTTATCGGCGGTGTCGATCAGTTTTTTCTCATTTTGCAGCCCGTCGCGCGGGCCCGTCTCAAATAATGTGACCTTATCCATCTTCGGGCTCCAGCGTAATCAGCATGGCACCATCTTGCACCTGATCGCCCATATTGACCAGCACTTCAGCCACTACCCCATCGCGCGGGGCGGCGAGAGCATGTTCCATTTTCATCGCTTCAATGGTGATCAGTTTTTCGCCCTTTTTCACCGCCTGCCCGGGTTTGGCCTTCAGGTCAACAATGGCGCCCGGCATGGGCGAGATCACATTGTCGCCGCTGGTGGCTTCTTCGGCCAATTCCACTTCGACGATGTCAAACTGGTGGCTTTGGCCATCGGCAAACAGGGTGAGCTGATTATGGGCCTGATTCGCCCGCATTTTTTGCTGGTGGTCGCCGAAGTTCAGCACCAATTTGTCGCCGTTCAGTTTGGCCGATTTCACCTCAACGGTTTGATCGTCAAACGCGACTTCATAGGCGCCCTCCAGAAGCTGGATGCGGCCAATGATTTCGCGGTCGGCATGATGCAGATGCAGGGGCAGGCTTTCGCCGGGCCAGGCGCGGTAAGCGGGCAAGCTCTGCCAGATATCGGTGGTTGGCTGTTGTGCCAGATTGCTGGCCACGATGAACGCGGCGGCGATGGTGTCGGCAGGGAGCTTGACCGGCTCGATCAGTGCGTTGAGATCGCGATCAATCAGGCCTGTATCCACCTTGCCTCGGGCAAAATCTTTGTGCTCGGTGAGGGCTTTCAAAAAGTCCTTATTGGTGACGAGGCCGACAATTTGGCTGTTGCCGAGGGCCTTGTTGAGCTTTTGCAGGGCTTCGGCACGGTCATTGGCGTGCACGGTTATTTTGGCGATCATCGGATCGTAAAAAGGCGAGATTTCATCGCCTGTAGCGACGCCAGAATCGATGCGGGCGGTTTGATCGTCGAGCGCCAGATGCTGCAAGGTGCCTGTGGCGGGCAGAAAGCCCTTGGGCACATCTTCCGCATAAAGCCGGGCTTCGAAGGCCCACCCATCGATCGACAAATCATCCTGTGTCATAGGCAATTTTTCGCCGCTGGCGACGCGCAATTGCCACGCCACCAGATCTTGCCCGGTGATCAATTCGGTGACCGGATGCTCCACCTGCAGGCGGGTATTCATTTCCATGAAGTAGAAGCCGTTCGGGTTGAGGCCGTTGGCGGCATCGACAATAAATTCCACCGTGCCTGCGCCGGAATAGTTGATCGCTTTCGCAGCCTTGACCGCCGCTTCGCCCATGGCGTTGCGCATCTCGCCGATCATGCCCGGCGCGGGGGCTTCTTCGATGACCTTTTGGTGACGGCGTTGCAGGGAGCAATCACGCTCAAACAGATGCACGGCATTGCCATGATCATCGCCAAAGACCTGGATTTCGATGTGGCGCGGGGTGGTGATATATTTTTCGATCAGCACCCGCGGGTCACCAAAGCTGGATTGACCTTCGCGCATGGCGCCTTCCAATGCCGACTTGAACTCTTTCGGATCATCGACACGGCGCATGCCTTTGCCGCCGCCGCCCGCGCGGGCTTTGACCAGCACCGGATAGCCGATCTTTTCGGCTTCTGCGGCGAGGAAATCAGCATCCTGATTGTCGCCATGATAGCCGGGCACCACGGGCACGCCCGCTTCTTCCATCAGCGCCTTGGCCGCGTCTTTAAGCCCCATTTTGCGGATCGCATCGGCAGAGGGGCCGATAAAACGGATATTGTTGGCTTCCAGCGCTTCTACAAAGTCTGGATTTTCCGAGAGGAAGCCATAGCCCGGATGCACCGCTTCCGCGCCCGTGCGCTTGACGATCTCAATGATCTTGTTGGCCTTCAAATAGCTTTCTGCCACAGGGCTAGGGCCAATATGATAGGCCTCGTCGGCCATTTGCACATGTTGCGCGTTCGCGTCCGCATCGGAATAAATGGCGACACATTGGATGCCCATTTGCTGCGCCGTGCGCATCACGCGACAGGCAATTTCACCCCGGTTGGCAATCAGAATTTTCTTAAACATCTTTGTCATCCAAAACTTCACCTAGTGGGGTATCCGCGCTTTTCTTCCACCGCACATGTTTGCGCTTGTTAAATTCATCCATCGCCTTGTCAGGTTCTTCAACCCAATCCATCTTGTCTACCCGGCGAAGTTTTCTATTGCCTAGCGCCTTACTACGCGGAATGTTCTTTCGCGAGCTTTTGTCGTTCTCTCCATAAGTGTTCCGACGATCTTTTTTGTAAGACAGATCTTTCTTTTCTTGCGGACTTCTGAATTTCTTTTCAGGCATTTATCGCGCTCCTACATTCTGAACAGGCCAAATTGCGTGTCCGCAATAGGGGCATTGAGGGACGCGCTGAGGGAGAGAGCGAGTTGATCGCGGGTGCGGCCGGGATGGATGATGCCATCGTCCCAGAGGCGCGCCGACGCGTAAAGCGGGTGGGACTGCTCTTCAAACTGATCGATGATCGGTTGCTTGAATTGTGCTTCCTCTTCCGCTGACCATTCGACGCCTTTGCGCTCCAGCCCGTCGCGGCGGACGGTGGCGAGAACGCCTGCGGCCTGTTCGCCGCCCATCACCGAGATGCGGGAGTTGGGCCATGTCCACAAAAAGCGTGGCTGATAGGCGCGGCCGCACATGCCATAATTGCCTGCGCCGAAGGAGCCGCCGACCAGCACGGTGATTTTGGGCACCGAGGTGGTGGCGACAGCAGTGACGAGTTTGGCCCCGTTTTTGGCGATGCCTTCATTTTCATATTTGCGGCCGACCATAAAGCCGGTGATGTTTTGCAAAAACACCAGCGGAATTTTGCGTTGCGAGCACAGCTCCACAAAATGCGCGCCTTTGACCGCGCTTTCAGAAAACAGCACGCCATTATTGGCGATGATGCCCACGGGCATGCCGTGGATATGGGCGAAACCGCAAACCAGCGTGGTGCCATAGCGGGCTTTGAATTCTTCAAAGCGCGAGCCATCGACCACGCGGGCGATCACCTCGCGAATATCGTAGGGCGTTTTCAAATCGCCGGGGACCACGCCGATGATCTCATTGGGATCATAAAGTGGGTCTTCGGGCGCTTGGGTGAGCAAGCTTGATGGTTTTTGCCGATTGAGATTAGCAACGGCTTCGCGGGCCAATTGCAAGGCATGTTCGTCATTTTCGGCCAAATGATCGGCCACGCCGGAGAGGCGCGTATGCACATCGCCGCCGCCCAGATCTTCTGCGGTAACCACTTCGCCCGTGGCGGCTTTCACCAAGGGCGGGCCCGCCAAAAAGATGGTGCCCTGATTTTTAACGATGATTGTTTCGTCTGACATGGCGGGCACATAGGCGCCGCCTGCGGTGCACGACCCCATCACCACCGCGATCTGTGCAATGCCCTTGGCGGACATATTGGCCTGATTGTAAAAAATCCGGCCAAAATGGTCGCGGTCGGCAAACACTTCATCCTGGTTGGGCAGGTTCGCGCCGCCACTATCCACCAGATAAACGCAGGGCAGATGGTTTTCGAGGGCGATTTCTTGCGCCCGCAAATGTTTTTTGACGGTCATGGGGTAATAGGTGCCGCCCTTAACGGTGGCATCGTTGCAGACCACCATCACCTCCTGCCCGGCCACGCGGCCAATGCCGGTGATCAGGCCCGCGCCGGGGGCATCGCCATTATAAAGGCCATGAGCCGCCGTGGCGCCGACTTCCAGAAAGGGCGAGCCGGGATCAAGCAATTTGGCCACCCGATCACGCGGCAGCAATTTGCCGCGCGACACATGGCGTTCGCGCGATTTTTCGCCGCCGCCCTGTCGGGCGATTTCAACCGCTTCTTCAATCTGCGCCATCTGGTTCAGCAGCGCTTTTTGATTGGTTTTAAAGCTCTCTGACGCGGTGGAGATTTGGGATTTAATGACCGCCATTTTGCCCTCTATTTCGTTTCCACGAACATTTCGCGACCGATCAACATGCGGCGAATTTCGCTGGTGCCGGCGCCGATTTCATAAAGTTTTGCATCGCGCAGCAAGCGGCCTGTTGGATATTCGTTGATATAGCCATTGCCGCCCAAAAGCTGGATGCCATCCAAGGCGCATTGCGTTGCTTTTTCAGCGGAATAAAGAATGCAGCCTGCGGCATCTTTGCGGGTGGTTTCGCCGCGATCACAGGCTTGGGCCACCGCATAAACATAGGCGCGGCTGGCGTTCATGGTGGAATAAATATCGGCCAATTTGCCCTGCACCAATTGGAACTCGCCAATGGGCTGGTTGAATTGCTTGCGCTCATGCACATAAGGCACGGCGACATCCAACACCGCATGCATGATGCCCACAGGGCCTGCGGCGAGCACCACGCGTTCATAATCCAAACCGGACATCAAAACGCGCACGCCTTTGTTCAATTCGCCCAAGATGTTCTCTTCCGGAACAAAGCAATCTTTAAACACCAGCTCACAGGTGTTGGAGCCGCGCATGCCCAGCTTGTCGAGCTTTTGCGCGGTGGAGAATCCGTCCATGCCTTTTTCGATGATAAAGGCGGTGATGCCTTTGGAATGGGCTTCGGGATCGGTTTTGGCATAAACCACCAGCGTATCTGCATCGGGGCCATTGGTGATCCACATTTTATTGCCAGTGAGGCTATAGCCACCCTCAACCTTTTTGGCGCGGAGCTGCATCGACACCACGTCTGAGCCAGCGCCGGGTTCGGACATGGCCAAGGCGCCCACATGGTCGCCAGAGATCAGCTTGGGCAGATATTTCTCTTTTTGCGCCTGGGTGCCGTTGCGGTAAATCTGATTGACGCAGAGATTGGAGTGCGCGCCATAAGACAAGCCTACAGAGGCCGAGGCGCGGCTGATTTCTTCCACAATCACACAGTGGGCCAAATAGCCCATTTCCACGCCGCCAAATTCTTCTGATACGGTGACGCCCAACAAACCCAGCTCACCGAACTCTTTCCAAAGCTCGTTGGGGAACTCATTGGTTTCATCGATCTTGGCCGCCATGGGCGCAATGCGATCTTGCGCGAAGCGGTGCACCATTTCGCGCAAGGCTTCAATATCTTCCCCAAGGGCGAAATTCATTCCGGTTGTGAACATTTCAGTGTCCTCCACTTAAGGTGATGCCCACAGATTGGCACACCAATTGAACATAAATATCTTCGATTTTTTGTTGGCTCAGCCGCCCTTGCTCTCGATACCAGGTGGTGACCCCGGTGAGCTGGGCCAGAATGGCCATAGCCGCGACATGGGTGTCGGCCAGATTGAACTGGCCCGCCATTTGCCCAGCGGCGAGAATATTTTTCGGGATCGCCTCATATTGGCGGCGCAGGGCTTCAATTTTCTTGAAATTGTCCAGTTCGAGATTGCGCAATTCCATATAGGAAATGAACACCTGATCCGGACGTTTCAGGTGATATTGAATATGGAAGCGGACAAAAGCTTCGAGCTGTTGCGCCGGATCTTTCGGCAGTTCCATGTCGCCCCACGCGTCGAGCAGCGCCTGCATATGATCGGCCAGCAAATTGGTGAGCAGCGCCTGCTTGTTGGGGCAATGATTGTAAAGCGCCCCCGCCTGCACCCCGACTTCCAAGGCAATCTCGCGCATGGACACGGCGGCATAACCCTTTTTTGCAAAGAGTTTCAGCGCCACTTCATCAATGCGCTTTGCAGTTTCTTGCCCGTTGGACCCTTGAGTGCGTGCCAAATTCGCCTCTCTTAATTAAATGAACGTTTGTTTATTTAACATGGTGCGGGACGGGTGGCAAGGGGGATGGGGTGTGGGGGCTATGGTAGAAAAGTTGTATGTGGCGCGTGGAGATGATCGGAGATGCTGTGGTTTTCCTGCTGCTGTCTCACTACGCGCTTGCTACCCCGGCAACCCCGGCTCTTTCCCGCCGCCGTCGTTCGCTACGCTCACTACCCCGGCCCCCCCGGCTCTTCTCCGCCGCCGTCGTTCGCTACGCTCACTACCCCGGCACCCCCGGCTTTTTCCCGCCGCCGTCGCTCACTACGTTCGCTACCCCGGCACCCCCGCCAATTGGTGCTTCACGTCAACTTTGTGCAACGCTCTTTCCATATTCCACGTCACCCCAAGGCTTGACCTTGGGGACCAATTCACTTATCGGCTTGCTGAAGATGAGGCGACTTTTTCAGGCGCATCTGCCATTTTGACAGCTCAATTGGATTGCAAGATCAAGTCTTGCAATGACGGCGTGCAGTGATTGACATTTTGCAAAATCAATTGCGTGGCACGAAGACATGCATATTAATGTTTGACACCACGGCAAATGGAATCACCTTATGAAAATCGCAATTGGCACTGATCACGCGGGTTATCGCTATAAAGAGAAGATCAAAGGCTTTTTGACCGAAGCCGGGCATGAGGTGCAGGATTTTGGCACCTTTAGCGATGAGTCTTGTGATTATCCGGACTTTATTTTCCCAGTCGCCAAGGCAGTGGCTGCAGGTGAATTTGAGCGCGGGATTGTGTTGGGCGGTTCGGGCAATGGTGAAGCCATTGCAGCTAACAAGGTTAAAGGCATTCGTTGTGCGGTGTGTTGGAACACACTTTCAGCCGAAATGGCGCGACGGCATAATGATGCCAATGTGCTCTCGCTGGGTGAACGCATGATCTATGAAGATCAGCTTGAAGCCATTGTGACCACGTGGCTGGAGACGCCGTTTGATGGTGGCCGGCACGAGCGACGTATCCAGAAGATTGAGCGCCTCTAAATCAACGGCGCGCGATAAAGTTTGGCTTCGGCGCTGGGCCTACAATGAAATGAAGTTCAGTTTTTCCACCTCAAAATATTGAGCAAAGAGCGTGGGATCTTTAATGATAAACTGGATCAAGCCGACAGGGACCGACGCTTTTTTGGCGCGGGCGATGAGCTGAAGCTCTGACTTTCCCTCAACAAAGGATTTCATCTGAGCAGTCATTTGCTCGGCGGTGAAATGTTCGGCGAGCACATCGCTGTAAAGCGCAATCGCTTGTGCGGCAGACAATTCCAACTCTTGTTGAGTGAGGCTTCTATTTTCTGTGCCCTCTGAATACATGAAGGCGTTTTCATCAATAGAGCTCTTCACCTCAAACCGATCAAGTTTCAGTGTGATTGCAGACATGGCAGCAGCGGCGGCATTGCCGGAAAACAAGATCGAATCCGCCCCGGACAGTTGGGCATTCAACTGCACATTAATGCCCGGCGAAACATCGACCGAAATTTCATTTACTTGAACAAGTTGCTGATCTTCCTGCCACACCATATCCAGATTGATATTTGCCACACGGAAATTGAAGAATTTTTCCAGCAGTCCATGAAATGCATTGTTGGAAAAGGTGTCGGGATGCACACCCAACATCATGTCAGAAAGCGAAAGCTGGATTTTGGTGGGCACCTCATTTCTGTGGGCACCAAGGGTAAGATCTGCACTGCCGTTCAGATACCCCCACCGCGGAGATGACAGATGTAATTTTTTGGCGGCGATCCCGTCCATTTGAGGGGTTAAAAAGGAGGAATCATTTGCCAAATCTTCGAAAGTGAAGTCTTCGATATTTTGGAGATTCTCAATCACATGCTTGAAATCCATTGGCTTTAAAGTGAGCTCCCCAAGGCTGAACACGCCGCCCCCATATTCCTCACCATCCAAAAAAATATCTCTTAAGGTGAAGTTTCCAAGCCTTCCATCTGCCGCCTTGTCGGCGACAATCTGATCAATTTGGATGCTAAGCAACCCACCAAAGCCTGAGGTGCAATTGGCACTCTGTGCGCTATAGGCGTCAAATTGAGTGCCTGCAACTTCCTGAAAAAGCGCCTCATAAATCAACTTCGTTGTGGAGGCATCGGGGTTAAGTTCTGGATTTTCTTCCGACGCGTCATGCGCCAAAAGCGCCGCGGCGACATCGCCTGGAATTTTATTATTTTTGGCGACGATATTTGTTGCCACGACATTTTGTGCGGTGCAGCCAAATTCCATACCACTAACTTCAACCCGCTCAACATGCAGCGCCGCATATAATAAGGGAAGAATATTGCTATGCTGTTGGGTGATCAATTGCTTTTCCAGCAGGGCGGCCAAAATATCAAACTGGGCGAAAGAGACATCGTGATAGGCCACACGGATGGGGTCAATTGGATCATCTCTACCCAGAAAATGACTTTGCGACTCACGATATTCTTTTATTGTCGCGGTTTGCGCGATGCCGTTTTTCACCTGTCTGAAAGACAAGTTTTCGAACCGCACCTTATTGTTTAAGCGAGATTCGTCCGCAGTGATGCCAACTTCAATTTCAATAAGCGGCACAAGAATCGACGCCGCATTCAATATCTTGCGAAGCTGTGCTTCATCACCCGCATCTATGGCAGCGAAAATCTCGTTTTGTGAGGCGTTGCCACCTTCAATGTTTAGATCTGAAAATTTGATTGTGTAGCTGATGTCGTCTACGGACAGATCGAGCTGGATTTGCTTTTCAAACGCAAATTCAGGCTGCGTTTGCGCTTTGGAAATGGCAGGAAACAATAAAAATATATGGACCACAATAAATAAAAATAAAGCGGCGAAGAAGCGAGACATAAATAGCCCTTCGAATTATCAATTAAAAATTATGTTAAGTCTTATGGCCAAATTTATGTGACATTTCAAATAAAAAGGGCCTCAAATTTGGGGGTTTTGATTTTAATGTTAAAGCTCAAGCATTCACAGTTTGACGACAGGCGGTGATCGCATTGTCCCATCCAGCCATTGTTGTGGTGGCCACAGACAACAGTTTTTCTCTTGAAGCGCCATCTTGTGCCTGGATCGACATGCCGTGCTGCACGGTTGAAACATAGTCGGCCAGCTGTTCGCTGATCAAATCTGTGGGAAGCTCGCCTTGCTGTTTGGCCTGTTCAAAGCGCTGCACCAGAAGATGGACACTGCTGAGGCGACGTTCGCGCAGTTCTGCGCAAACTGACGGATGTGCTTCACATTGGGGGGCGGCCAGCACAATCATGCAACCACGCGGTTGTTCTCGTCTCGTATAGGCGCAAGCGGTGGCACGCAACACAGCCTCAACGGCTTCACGTGCACTGTCTGCCTTATCCAGATTATCCCAAATGCCCGCGCCATCGGTGCGGACATATTGATCAAGCGCCGCGCGGAACAGACCTTCTTTGCTGCCAAAAGCGGCATAGATGCTGGGCGGGTTAAGCTTCATCGCGGCCGAAAGCTCCGCCATCGACGCTTCTGCAAAGCCTTTGGACCAAAAGACTTCCACCGCATTTTGCAGCACTTTTTCTCGATCAAATTTGGGTGGACGACCACGTGTTGCCATGCGCGGCTCCTCTTTTTTGTAACATATAATACATAAATCGGTTGACAGGCGAGATCAAGTTTATATTTATGTATTAATCATTACAAAAAGGATTCGATATGACAAATTTGAATGGAAAATCAGCTTTGATCACTGGTGGCAGCCGTGGCGTGGGCGCAGCGACCGCCAAAGCTTTGGCTGCACAAGGCGCCTTTGTGACTCTGACTTACGCCCAATCTGCTGAGGGCGCGCAAAAGGTGGTGCAAGAGATTGAAGCGGCAGGCGGCAAAGCCCAAGCGGTGCAGGCTGATAACCGTGATGAAGTGGCAATGGCAGCGGCTGTTGAAGCGGCCACCAAATATCATGACGGTCTCGACGTGTTGGTGAATAATGCCGGCATTTTTAATGTCGGGCCATTTGAAGAACTGGACGCAGCCGCGTTTGACCAAACCATTTCAGTGAATGTGCGCGGCGTTTATCTGATCACACAGGCCGCCGTGAAAAAAATGAATAAGGGTGGCCGGATTATCACCATCGGCAGCAATTTGGCGGTGCGGGTGCCCGGCCCTGGCATGAGCCTTTATGCCATGAGCAAAGCGGCACTTATCGGGCTGACCAAAGCGCTGGCACGTGAGTATGGCGTGCGCGAAATTGCCGCTAATATTGTCCATCCCGGCTCAACTGACACGGACATGAACCCCGCCGATGGGCCGTTTTCCGATGCGCAGCGCAGCTTGATGGCCATTCCGCGTTACAACCAGCCAACTGATGTGGCGAACATGGTGACATGGTTGGCAGGTTCCGCATCGCCCACCATTACCGGTGCCGAATTCACCATCGATAGCGGCACGAATATCTAGTTTAATGGCTATTCTCCACAAGCCATTTCCGAACCCCAACCGGGGGATGAGACTTGTGGACTTTTTTGTCCCTTGTCTCGTCCTCTCGATTTTGGGCATTGTCACCATCGAATTTATGCTGGTTGGATTGCTGCCCGAAATGGCCAAGGCGTTTGATGTTTCGTTGGAAACAATTGGGCGTCTCGTTTCGCTGTTTGCGCTTGGTGCGGCGATCGGTGGGCCAATCCTCACTTTCGCTGTGGCGCGGCTTCCCAATCATTTGGTGCTGACCGTTGGGTTGCTGATCTTTGCACTGCTCACCGCAACAATTGCCATCACCCCTTCATTTGAAGGGGTGGCCCTGATGCGGTTTTTGCAAGGCATTTTGCTGCCTCCCCTGGTGAGCGTGGGCAGCGCCGCGGCAGCCGCGGTGGCACTGCCGGGCAAAGGCGGCAAAGCCATCGCGCAAGTGAATTTTGGCACCGTGCTGGGCAGTGTTTTTGCCGTGCCTGCTGCGGCCGGGGCTGCTCACTTTCTCGGGTGGAATGGGGTGCATATTTTTGCCGCGCTATTTGTGTTGCTGAGCGCACCATTGATTTGGTTTACCACGCCGCGCGAGAACGCCGTGAACGTGCCCACATTTTCCAACCAGCTCCACTTGCTGACCCAACCAACTTTTTTTGTGCACCTGCTCGCGACTGGCTTGGTGTTTGCGGGCACCTTTACCGCCTATAGCTATATCTTGCCGTTTCTTGGTGAGGTTTTGGGGTTTGCGCCGCCAACCATCGGCGCCTTGCTGTTTGGTTTCGGCGTGGCGGGATTGTTGGGCAATTGGCTTGCCGGATTGATGGTGGATCGCGGCCCGACCCGCTTAACGCTGATTGTGGCTAGTATTCTCGGCTTATCCATCCTCACCCTCTCGCTCCAGATCTCCAATATGGTGGCGAGCTTTGTGATCATTTCGATTTGGGGTGGGGCGCATATTGCGGCCTTTGTAACTTGCCAAGTACGGGTGATGAAAATGGGCGCAAGCGCCGCCGCATTTGCCGGGGCCATGAATATTGCAACTGCAAATTTAGGGATTGCTGGCGGTGCTGCGCTGGGCGGTGCCGTTACTGACCTCTATGGGCTCAGCGCAATTGGCATTGCGGGCGCCATTCTCTGCCTTTTGGCGGTATTGGTGACGCTGGTGCTGCTGATTGTGGAACGGCACGACGCGCCATAAACAAAAGGCCGCCCATTGGGCGGCCTTTCTTTTTAGCTCAATGGATTGATTTCTATTCAAGGGTTGAATTGAGGTCCACAAAGTCTAGCAATTTGGTTGGATCAGACTGCAGCATCATCAATTGTGGCATACCGAGACCAGAATTTGATTTTGCTTTCAGGTTCACATTGATCTTTTTGTCGCCGCCTAGGAAGCCAGCAACATCTTCACCAAGTTTCACTGCAGAATCAGTGCCACCCAACATGCCCACAATCATGCCTTGAGACATGGCGGTAACTTGGTTGGCGAAAGCCTCAACTGGTGCGCCTTGCTCTTCGGCAGCTTGTGCCAAAGCAAGTTTCACCAAGCCTTCATCATCGATCATGACATTAAGATCAGTCACAGCAAGTGACATGGCAGACATCATCGCCATTTGCGGATCATTGGCGAACAAGGCTTCAGTTGCGCCATTGATGGTACCGCGAATTTCGGCAGTGCCGAATTCTTTCAACGCCACAGTGAGTGCATTGATGTTGATCTGCTCATTTTCAGCATTCCAATCAAGATCAGCAACAAAACCGAGATTAACCTCTGTCAGGCCTGCCTCGATAAGCTTTTGAATGCTCTCATCATCTGATTCTGTTGGCAGATTCGCTTTAAGCGCTAGGGCTTCGATGCGAATATCTGCTGGGATGCCGTTTTGATATTGCGCGAGGCTGATATCAAATTTGTCCATTGTGCCGAGGATGCGTTCACCGTCTTCTTCCTCATTTGGCACATCAAATTCTACGCCGGCGATGGTGAGGCCGCGAATGGTTGGGATCAAGCTGCGTGCATTTTGCTCAAACCATTCTTCGGTATATTCAGACGCTTCGCCCAATTTTGCGAAGGTTGGGCCAAAGTCGATTTCTTTGAAGGTGAAATTGTCGAGCTTGAAGTAACCTTCTTGCTCGCCTTCAACTTTCACTTCGATGTTCGACACAGAGAATTCAGGGTAAATGCCGTTGCCGAATGAGCCGATTGAAATTTCGCCAGTGCTGAAGTTGAACTTGTTGTCATCTTCTTCACCTGAACAGGCAATACCATCCATGGTGGTTGGGGCAGATTCAAAGCCGAACAACAATTGCGCATAGAAATCAACGATTGTGCCCAATTGTTCTTGGCTTGGATTGTCGCCAGCCGCTTCGATTTCTTCAACCATGGTGGCGAGCTTAGTGAAATCCATTGAAGATGGTTTTGCACTAAAGGTGCCAGATTGGGCTTTGCCAAACTCACAGCTAAAAGCTTCAGAAGTGATGTCGCCGCCAGCCAATTTATAGCTGCTATAAACCACTTCCATATCGTCTGATTTCGGCCGTTCGATCAAACCATAGGCACCCAACAAAGCAGGCAGGTTCATGTCTGTGATTTCAGACAGACCGTATTTGAAGCCCACCTCTTCATAAGGGGTTTCAACTTCGCCCTTTGTGCCGAAATCGCCAAGGGTTTCTTCAACGGAAACGCGCTGCGCAACACCGTTGCGTACATTTTCAAAGCGAATTTCTCTCAACACCATTTCATTGGTGCTGACTGTATCTTCCACTTTAATTTCGTATGAAAAACGCAATTCAGGAATGCGAATCGTATCTGCATTCAAACCTGCCAGTTGGTCAGCATTTTCTGCCAATTTACCGGTGAGAATTTCGCGCAATGTCACCTCATCCATATTGGAATTGGTCATATCGATCGCACCAACCTCAACTTTGTGGCTGATGGAGGATGACATAGACTGGCTGGCTTCAGTTGCAGCATCAGTGTCTTGCGCCAAAACAGGGCTGGCAACACCGATTGAAATGGCCGCGACTGAGGCGCAAAGCATGGATTTAAGCGGTTTACGACCGCGGGCAAAAAGGTGCGGCATGTTGAGGTCTCCCTTAAGGCGCATCAAAAATTGGTTTTATGTTATGCACTTAGCAAACAATTATGACACCACTTTAGCAAGCGATAGGGCGAAATTTTGTTCGCATCGACACGCATATGGTTTCTTATTCATAAACATCAAGCATTTATAACTTAATCGGTTTTTCTTTCTCATGCCAAGTCACCCACCGACCATGGGCATCAGCGCGGCCCAATTCCACCATATTTCCAGTGGGCCAAAGCTGTTGGGTGATGGCAAATCCGGGCTTTTGCCCATCCACTTCCAATTGCAGCCACACAAGCGGCGTGGCGGCATCTGCCTCTGCACCTTTTGCGGCCAATAGATCGCGAATCTCTTGCTGCGCAGCGGCAGGGAAATATTGAAAGGCCACCGTGTTATAAACCACATGAAGCTGACCCGGCTTTAGCTCTGCTAATTTTTGTTTTAGCCAGGAGGCGGCATCTGCAGCTTCGATTTTAATATTGAGCTGAGTTGCCAAATTGATGGCTTTTTCGGTGCGGGTCACCCGTTCAATTTGGTCCGGCCAAATATAAGACATGAGGCGGGTGGCATTTTCGGCATGGATTGTGTTTAACGGGTTCAAATCGCACCCCGAGCGTGACGCAATGTTCAGCTCTGCATGAGGTGGGGTTGGACCTTGCCAATCTGGCTGCAAGGTAAATGGCGCGCCTTCCGGCCCGAAATGTTGGTCGGCGAATTGATAGGCAAAATGGTCGAGCGCCAAATTGAGCCCTGCACTTGCGCCCATTTCATACAAATTGATGGGCAATTGGAATTGAACCGAAAGCTTTAACAAGGCAGGCATTAGGGCGCTGGCGCGACGCACTTCATTGGTTTGCGGGGCAAACTCGATTTGCGCCAAAATCTGATCTTCAAATTCGAGCACGGCTTGATCCAGCACGTGCCAAAAATGTTCATCGAGCTGTCTGGCGTGGTGCGGCGGATAGAGCGTGGTTAAGGATGGGGATTGGCCAGAGCGGGCCAAGGCGTTGAACGCACCACACAGGCGCAGCGGCACAGAATGAACGCGATAGGTGATATCACCCGGCCAAGTGGCCAATCTCTCTTCCAACGCCACTGAAGAAAATGTACGCGCTGCCATCATTTGGCAGAGCTGCGCTGTGAATGGCGATCCCAACGCGGCGCATGCCTCAGACTGCATGTGGCAGGCTTCGATGAAATTTGCGCGGTTGGCGAGGATATTTTCGGTCGACATTGGCACTCTCCTTAGCTTGTTGGCTTAGGCATGGGCGCAAAATGGGAAGCCGTCAAATTAGAAGTTAAGTATAAATACCCTCGAATCTCCACAAACTTTGAAAGTTCTAACTTTGAAATAGTATTTATACTCATCTAAATTCTTTATCTCCTCCCTCTTGCCTTAGTGCATTGGTGTATTATTTAACTAATACACTTATGGAGGGTTTGGTGGTGACTAAACACGATTTTATCATTGTTTCTTTGCTTATGCTTTTGGCCGCGGTGCCGCTTGTGGCAGGTGGCGTGCGGATATTTTCAATGATCACCGGCGCAGAAATTTTAGATGAAGGCGCACGATTTGCGGCCAGTCCGGTGCCTATGATGACCCATATTGTTGGTGCGACTTTGTTTGCGCTGTTGGGCGCACTGCAATTTTCAGCTGGGCTGCGCACCAAGCATCCGCAATGGCACCGCATGGCCGGCCGTGTGGCGGCACTGGCAGGCGTTGCTGTTGCCTTGAGCGGCTTGTGGATGACGCTTTTTTATCCCCTGGACACCCATGAATTGCTGCATTGGGTACGCTTGGCAGTCAGCTTGGCCATGGCGCTTTTTATCGGACTGAGCACATATGCGATTTTGAACAAGCATGTGGTGGCCCACCGCAATTGGATGATCCGCGCTTATGCGCTGGGCATGGGGGCGGGCACGCAGGTTCTATTGTTTATTCCCCTCTATATGATCGCTAGGGAGACAAGTGCGTTTGTTGACGCGCTGGCGATGAGCTTTGCGTGGCTGATCAATTTTGTGGTGGCAGAATGGGTGATCACCAAGCAATCGTCACCACGTAGGCGTGTGCAGATGGCATAAGGTTAGCGCCTGATCAAAATCAGACGCTAAACGCCAAGCACTCTTTTGTCTTCGATCACCTTGCCATCATTGGGCAATGCATTGGGCGACACCACTTGAATATCAGCCCGGAGGCGCGTTTCGGCCCGCATGGTTTGGGCAATATCGTCGAGCAGGCCCGGGGCGACATTTTCGATTTCGCACAGCAAGGTCATTTGGTCTTTGCCCTCCTGCTCGGTCACTTCCAACCGGGCACGGCCCACTTGCGGATAGGCTTTGACCACGCGTGCAATTTGTTGCGGATGCACGAACATGCCGCGCACTTTGGTGGTTTGGTCCGCACGGCCCAGCCAGCCCTTAAGGCGACCATTGGTACGGCCACAATCGGATTGACCCGGCAAAGTGGCGGACAAATCGCCCGTGGCAAAGCGGATTAATGGATAGGTGGGGTTAAAGATGGAAACCACCACTTCGCCCACCTCACCCTCATTGACCGGATCGCCAGTGCCGGGGCGGACGATCTCCACGAGGCAATCTTCGGCGATCACCAAGCCTTCGCCTTCGGTTTCATAGGCGATAAGGCCCAATTCGGCGGTGCCGTAGCATTGGCGCACATCGATATTCTCGGCTTGATAGAATTCGCGCATGGCAGGGAATAGCGGACCACCGGACACGAGGGCGTGCTTGACGCTTTTTATGTCTTTGCCCAAGCCTTTGGCTTTTTCCAAAATGATTTGCAAAAAGTCTGGCGTGCCCACATAGCCCGAAATCTGGAAATGGTTGAACGCATCGACCAGCGTTTCGGTGTTGCCTACCCCGGCTGGAAACACGGTGGCGCCGAGCTTGGCGGCCGCTTCATCAAACATAAAACCCGCAGGGGTGAGATGATAAGAAAAGCAATTGGCGATCAGATCGCCTTGGCGCATGCCAGCGGCATAAAGCGCGGCAGCCATGCGCCACGGATCTTCGATATCGGCTTGTGGCTCAACAATAGGACCGGGGGAGAAAAACACCCGCTTGATGGCCGATTTATCGGTGGCGATGCCGCCAAATAAATCGCGCTCTGCCTGCAAGGTCACCAAATCGCTTTTGCGCAAAATGGGCAATTTGGCCAGATCGTCGCGCGACTGGATGGTTTCGGGATCAATGCCTTCAAGCGCTTCCTGCCAATAGGCGGAATTGGCTTCGGCATGGGCCAATTGTTTGCGCAATTTGGCCATGAGGCCGGATTGGCGGAACAGAGGATCTTGCGCTTCGGCTTTGTCGAAATAGGTTTGGGTCATGGCGTTCACCCACCTAAAGCCAACGCTTGCGGCGTTTATAGCTTTTAATGTCTTTGAACGAACGGCGTTCCCCGCCGCCGCCAAGATAGAATTCTTTCACGTCCTCATTGTCCATCAGCTCTTCGGCGGTGCCGTCGAGAACGATTTTGCCATTTTCCATGATGTAGCCTTCGTCTGCCACATGCAGCGCCATATTGGCGTTTTGCTCGACCAACAAGATCGAAATGCCCAGCTCACGATTGAGCCGCTTGATGATGCCAAACACTTCTTTCACCAGAAGGGGCGACAAGCCCATGGAGGGTTCGTCCATCAAGATCAATTTCGGTTTCGCCATCAAGGCACGGCCAATGGCCAGCATTTGCTGCTCGCCGCCGGACAGATAGCCAGCAAGGCCCGTGCGCTCTTTCAGGCGGGGGAAGAAGCGGAAGACTTCTTCAATCTCTTCTTTGATATTGGCATTGGGCCGCGAATAGGCGCCGAGGCGCAAATTCTCAATCACGGTCATATCTTGCAAAATACCGCGCCCTTCCATCACCAAAAACACGCCCTTGCGCACCAGCGCCTCCGGGCCAATATCGGTAATGTCCTGCCCTTCATAATCAATGGAGCCGCGGGTTACTTCCCCATCCTCAGTGGCCAGCAAATTGGTGATGGCCTTCAACGTGGTGGATTTGCCTGCGCCATTGGTGCCCAGCAAGGCGGTGATTTTACCGCGTTGGACATTGAGATTGAGGCCACGCAGCACGAGGATCACCTCGTTAAACACCACCTCAATATTGTTGACGGAAAGGATGGTTTCTGTCGCCATCGCTTCACCTGTTGCGGCTATTTGTGGTTTCATTTTATGCCTCCTTCCCGTCAGCTTGTTCTTGGCAGCGGGGACCAATGCCCCCCCCGCTTAACGTTTGTGGTTGCGATTAGAGGCCCAACCAGTCGTCACGACGTGGCAAGGTTGTTTCATTGATGCGCTCAATTTTCACTTCGCCATCATATGAACCTTGGTTGATCGCCACGGTCATCAAGCCGCGGTGGTCTGTGTCGGTCCAAGTTGAAGGCAAGCAAACGCCTTCAAGACCTTCAGGCACCCAATCTTGCTTGGCGTACATGCCTTTTTTGATGTTTTCGCCAGTGATGCCGCCATTTTCTTTGGCCCAGGCCATGGCTTCCATCATGTAGTAAGCTGAGCAAATGCCACGGATATAGTGGTGGGTTGGTTTGCCCCCATCGGCGAATTCGCCAGATTCAGCAATTTTGGTGACCAAATCCATACCCGGTACATCCTGCCCATAGAAGGGGGTTGAGGATGGGAAGATCATGTTTTTGGCTTGTGAAGCTTCGATGGTGACATAGTCGCCAGCCCACACATTGCCCATATAGTTGGCTTCTACGCCCACTGTGCCGCAAGATTTAAGCAAGGCCACAACGGAGCCGCCCAAATTGGCAAGATAGACATATTGCGCGCCACTTTCCTTGATGGTGAGGCATTGGGCTTTAAAGTCACCCGGCGCCATGGGCACAACCACAGGGTCTGCGACAGTCATGCCCAATTCTTCGGCATAGGCCTTACACGCTTCTTTTGGCGCATTCGGATAAGGGTGATTATCGCCTGCGTGCAAGAAGGTTGGGTTTTCGATGCCTTTTTCCTTCGCATCTTCAGCCGCCCATTGGGCCAATGCCCGGCAGGTATCTGAATAAGAAGGGCCATAGAAGAAGTTATATGGCGCAGGCTTTTGCGTGGCTGGGTTTGTGCCTTGCGGGTCAGTCAAGTGTGCAGAATAAGATGCGGAGAAAACCGGGATCTTATCTTTTGCCACAAATGAGATCAGCGCTTCAGTATCGGCAGTGCCCCACCCTTGCATCGCCACCATATCGCGGCTTGACCATGCTTTATAAGCGGCCAAGGCTTCTGGCACCTTATAGGCATAATCAAGCTGGGTGAGTTCAATTTGCGTGCCGTCAATGCCGCCATGGGCGTTGACGTAATTAATGGCGTCATAAACACCGGGGCCATAGGCTTTGCCCACAAAGGCAGTTGGGCCGGTATAGTCAACCAAATGGCCAACAAAAACGCTATCTTGCGCCTGGGCCGATGCGCCCAGCAGCAATGATGCTGAAAGGGCCAATAAAGTCAGTTTTGTGTGTTTCACTTTTGTCTCCTCTTTACCCTCGGCATATTGTTTTTTTTGGCGTTTCATAGCCGGGGAAGAACGCCTTTTCTTCAGGTCCCCAATCCCGCTAGCGCGAGAAGGGGAAGAGTTTCCAACTGGCGCGAATTTGCTGCCAGCGGTGGATGAGCCCCTCCGGCTCAAAAATCAAAAACAGGATGATCGCCGCGCCTATGGACATTTGCTTCACATAGGATTTGCCGCTTTCCATGGCCGGAAAAACTGTGGCTGCGATAGTGGTGATGCTTTCCATGACTTGAGGCAGCAACAGGATGAATGCCGCGCCCAGAATGGCGCCATAGACCGAGCCCAACCCGCCAATAATGATCATGGCCAAGAACTGGATCGACAGCAGAATGGTGAAGCCTTCCACCGACACATATTCGAGATAATGCCCGAACAGCGCCCCGGCTAAGCCTGCGAAAAAGGATGAAATGCCGAAAGACAGAATGCGATATTTGGTGAGGTTCACGCCCATCACTTCGGCGCTCAAATAATGGTCACGCACGGCCACAAAGGCCCGACCATCGCGAGAACGCAGCAGGTTGGTCACCGCAATGGCGGACACAACCAACCAGAACAGCACCAGATAGAAATAGCGCAGATCATCATCAAAGGCGAAGCCGAAGAAGCTGGGCCGTTCGGCCAATGCGCCATACACACCGCCCGAAAACCAATCGGCACGCGAGAAAAAGTCGGTCAGGATGAATTGTGAAGCCAAGGTCGCGATGGCCAGATAAAGGCCCTTAATCCGCGCGGCAGGCACCCCAAAAATCATGCCAACGGCGGTGGTTAGGACTGCCGCCGCTGGCATGGCCAGTAAGGGAGGTACGCCATATGAATTCACAAGCCAGGCGCTGGCGAACGCGCCGAAACCGAAAAAGGCACCATGACCTAAAGAGATTTGCCCGGTTGTGCCCACCAGAATATTGAGGCCGATGGCCGCGATGGCATAAATGCCGATCAAGATAAGCTGGGTGAGCCAATAATTGCCGATAAAGGGCGCTGCCACGATCACCAACGCCAACAGCACAAGCGCTGAGCGGGTTTCAAAGTGGGTTTTGAACAGCCGATTATCGTCCTTATAGGTGGTGCGGAAATCACCAGCGGGGCGCGGATTAGGTACATATGACATTTTTTGTTACCCCTTTACCTATATTCTTTCGATGTCTTTGGTGCCGAACAGGCCATAAGGTTTGATCATCAAAATGATGATCAGCACATAGAATGGCGCGATGGTGTAGAGATTGCCGAGCTTGAGATATTGCCCGTCGAAATATTCGGCGAGGTTTTCCAACACGCCAACAATGATGCCGCCAACAACGGCACCAACGATGGAATCCAACCCACCCAAAATCACCGCCGGGAACACTTTGATGCCCACAAAGGCGAGAGAGTTGGACACTGAATTCACAATGCCGATCACAATGCCCGCCACGCCGGACACCATGGCCGAAATGGCCCAGGCCATGGCGAATGTTTGCTTGACCGAAATGCCCAAGCTTTGGGCAATTTGCTGATCGAAAGCGGTGGCGCGCATGGCAAGACCATGCCGGGTGAAGCGGAAGAACCAGAAGAAAACGCCCATAATCACGATGGATAGGACAAGGGAGAGCAAATAGGCCACTTCCACATTCAACCCAGCAATATTGACCACATCTGTGGTGCCAAACACATCTGGGAACCGTTTTGCATCATTGCCGAAAATCCAGTTCATCAGTGCCTGCATAAAGATAGACAGGCCAATGGTGACCATGATCACCGAGATGATGGGTTCGCCAATAAGAGGCCTTAAGATCACCGTTTGCACAATGATGCCGAAGGCCACCATGAAAACCAGCGTGAAGATAAAGGCGAGAAAGAAAGGCAATTGCATTTGGGTGACCAAGGCAAGGCAGACCCATGCGCCCAAGACCAGAAATTCACCTTGCGCAAAGTTCACCACCTGCGTGGATTTGTAAATCAACACAAAGCACATGGCGACAACACCATAAAGCATGCCCACAATCAGGCCATTGACTAAGAGCTGGAAGAAGAGATCCCATTTCATGAGGCAAGGCTCCTTTGTTCTGATGCTTCAGGGGCTTGGCTTAGATTTTCAACTTTGAGCGACGTTTTGATGCGCTGGGTGGTGCCATCTTGGAAAGAAATCACCGTATCAATCGCTACCCGCTCGTCATCGGAATAAAGCTTTTCGATAATGTCAGCATATTTCTCAGCGATAACGCCGCGCCGTACTTTTTTGGTGCGGGTCAATTCACCATCATCCGCATCGAGTTCTTTATAGAGCAGCACAAATTTTTGGATGCGCTGGGCTTCGGGCAATGTCTCATTCACCCGCTCCACTTCTTCGCGCATCAGCTCGTAAACTTCTGGCCGCGCGGACAAGTCAGTATAAGTGGTGAAGGCAATGCGCCGTTGCTCTGCCCATTTGGACACGATCGGATAGCGAATGCAGATCATGGCGGTGAGATAAGGCTGGTTTTTGCCCAAAATCACGGCTTCCGCCACAAAGGTGGAAAACTTCAATTTGTTCTCGATAAATTGCGGGGAGAAGCGGGTTTGGGTGCTGGTTTCTGACAGATCTTTGATCCGGTCGATCACCACCAGATGGCCCTTTTCGTCCAGATAGCCTGCATCGCCCGTCAGGAACCGTCCCTGATCGTCAAAGGCTTCTTGGCTGTCTTTTTCATTCTTGTAATAGCCGCTCATCAAATTGGGGTGGCTGACCACAATCTCGCCCAAGCCTTCATGGTCGGGATTGATGATGGAGATGGTGCAATCATGCATCGGATAGCCCACTGAATTGTGGTCCACCTCATCCCATTTATGGATGGTGTAGGCGCCTAGGCCTTCGGTTTGGCCATAAAGCTGTTTGAGCGGCACGCCCATGGCTTGGAAGAATTTGAACGTATCTGGCCCCATGGCCGCCCCACCAGTGGCGGCGGACTTCAGACGGGAGAAGCCGAGCCGATCACGCAGGGCGCGGAACAGCACAAGCTCGGCCATTTGATCACGTTCGCCCTTGTCCAGCGCGGACAGGCCTTTTTCAACGCCCCATTCAAATATCTTTTGTTTCCAAGGCGAGCTTTCCATCATCCGCGCACGAATATCGGCGGCCACCACTTCCCAGACGCGCGGGCTGAGCAACACAAAGTGTGGCCCAATCTCGCGCAGATCGGCCATGGCCGTATCCTGACTTTCAGGGAAATTGACGATCATCCGCGCGACCAAATTCCACGCCACGGAGTACATTTGCTCCATCACCCAAGAGAGCGGCAACACGGCGAGATATTCATCGCCCGCGCCCATCGGGTCTGCCTTCAGATAATTCACCGCATGACCCAAAAAGGCAGAATGTTTCCACATGGAGAGCTTGGGATTTGACGTAGTGCCGGATGTGGTGCAGAGCACGGCCACATCGTCAGTTTTGGTTTGCGCCACCATCTCATCATAGGCGTTGGGATTTTTGGCCAGAATGTCCGCGCCGATTTGCTCAACATCTGGCAAAAAGATCAGCCGCGGATCATCATATTTCTGCATGCCGCGCTTGTCGTGATAGATGATCTTCTGGACGCAGGGGATGCGATCCTCCAGCATGAGGAACTTATCTACCTGCTCTTCATCTTCTGCCACCACGATCTTTGGCTGGGCGTAGTTGATTAGATATTCGATCTCATTTTCCAGTGCGTCGCGATAGATGCCCATGCTCATGGCCTGATTGGCGTGGGCCGCCACCTCGCCCCAAACCCATTCCGGACGGTTGTCGCCAATCAGCGCCACCACATCACCTGGCTGCAGGCCAAATTCTTTAAAGGCCAAAGACATTTTGGCCACATGGTCGTTAAACTGGCCCCATGTGATCTCATTCCAAATGCCGAAATCTTTTTCGCGCTGGGCCACATCATTGGGATGCGCCTTGGCGTTGGCGGCGAGCAATTTGGGCAGCGTGTCTGCATTTTTCACCGCATTGAGGTGATGGCTGCCATCTGCCCATTGAATGTCATTGCCGGATTTTTCAGTGAGGGTCGACATAATTACATCGCCTCCTTTTCATCATCCAAGGAGAAATCATCAATGCCGAGATAGGCGGTTTTCACCTGTTCATCTTCCACCACGGCTTCGGGCAAACCTTCGGCAATTTTCTGACCGAAATCGAGCACGGCAACACGGTGGGAAATATCCACCACCACGCCCATATCATGTTCGATCATCACCACCGTGATGCCATATTGCTCGTTGAGCTCGATGATGTAGCGGGCCATGTCCTCTTTTTCTTCAAGATTCATGCCGGCCATCGGCTCGTCGAGAAGAATAAGCTTGGGTTGAATGGCGATGGCGCGGGCCAGCTCGACCCGCTTGCGCAGGCCATATGACAAGGAACCCGCAGGCTCATTGCGCACATGTTGAATTTCTAGAAAATCGATAATGTCTTCAATTTCCGCGCGGGCTTCCGCCTCTTCTTTTTGCGCACCACCGACCCAATAAAGCATGCCTGTGAGGAAATTGTTTTTCATCATATGGTGGCGACCCACCAGAATATTGTCGATGACCGACATGTGAGAAAACAGCGCCAGATTTTGAAAGGTCCGGCCGATGCCGATTTTGGCGCGGTCATTGATGGACCGGGACAGCAAATCCTTTCCATCAAACTGGATAGAGCCCTCTTGCGGCTTATAGCGGCCGGAGATGCAATTGAGCATGGATGTTTTGCCCGCACCATTGGGGCCGATCAGCGAGAAAATCTCACCCTCATCAACGTGAAACGAAATATCGGTGAGTGCTTTCACACCCCCAAAACGCAAAGAAATGTTGGCTACATCCAACATCTTTGTTGGTTCTGTCACAATTTTCCTCCCCAAAGGCGCTTGACCTCAACTGAATTTGAGTTTGGTCTATAAGCCGAAGTCAGTGCAATGCCTTTACCCAAGTTTTAACCAAGAGGGATTGCCAGATTATGCCCGAATTGTACGCAATTGTGACAAGCGCCATTTTCGGGTGGGGAGGACATTAACGCCATGGGCGACCACGAGATCAGCGACAGCCAAGCCGTTGAATTATTGATGCAAATTGAGGCGGGCCTTGATAATATTGATCAAGGCATCACCGTGTTTGACCAGAATTTGGAGCTGGTTTTTGCCAATAAAAGATTGGGCGAATTGCTGGATGTGCCTGCCCGGCTTTTAACCCGTGGTACCAAGTTTGAAGCGCTGATCCGCTATAATTCAGAACATGGCGAATATGGCCCAGGCGATGTGGAACAGCAGGTGGCGGAGCGGGTGCGCGTGGCGCGGGAGTTTCGCGCCCACACGGTTGAGCGGGTGCGGCCCAATGGGCGGGTGATCCGGGTTTCGGGCGCGCCTTTGGCTATGGGCGGCTTTGCCACCATTTATACCGATATTACCCAGCAACGCCGTTATGAAATTGAGCTGGAAAAGCGAATCAATGCTCAGACGCGCGATTTGCGCCGCTCGGAAGAACGATTGCGGCTGATCGCCAATGAAGTGCCTGCGGGCATCGCTTATCTCGATCAAGATGAAGTGTTTCAGTTCGTCAATCGCCGCTTTGCCCAAAGCTATGGCCAATCGGTGGATGATATTGTGGGGCATAAAAGCCAAGAGGTTTTGTCGCCCCATATGCATGAGGATTCCGCGCCCTATTTTGCCCGCGCCAAAGCAGGCGAAGCAGTGGAGTTTGATCTTGAGTTTGACCATGAAGATGGGCGCAAGCTGGAGATCCGCGTGTTCTTGCGGCCCGATATTCGCGCCGATCAAACGGTGCGCGGCTTTTATGTTCTGTCGATCAATTTCACCCGCCATCGACAAGCCGCAGCCGCTCTATCGCAAGCACAAAAGATGGAAGCGATTGGGCGGCTTTCAGCTGGGATTTCCCATGATTTCAATAATTTGCTGACCATTATTTTGGGCAATTTGCGGCCCCTCGCGGAGCAGATGGAAGACCCACATTTGCGCGAAGAAATGGTGGCCCCGTCTCTCCGCGCGGCAAAACGCGGGGCGGAACTGACCCGACAATTGCTGGCGGTCGCACGGCGGCAACCGTTGGACCCGAAGGTGGTGAATTTGAATGAGGCGGTGGAGGAAGTCGCCAATTTGCTTAAGCCCTCCCTGCCTGCGACAACACAATTACGGCTGGACCTGCCATCACAAAAATTGTGGGCAAAGGTCGACCCCGGCGCTTTAGAAAATGCGCTGTTGAATTTGGCGCTGAACGCGCAAGCGGCGATTGAAGAAAGCACCCGCAAAGAGCATGGGCTGATTGAGTTGCGGTTGGTGGCAGGTGCGGATCAGCACATCAAAATCCAATGTCGCGACAATGGCACGGGCATGAGCCAAGAGGTGCAGAAACAGATTTTTGACCCGTTCTTTTCCACTAAGGTGCATTCAGGCGGCACTGGGCTTGGCCTTTCTATGGCGCAAAGCTTTGCGCAAATGTCGGACGGGGATATTGCGGTGAACAGCGCCATGGATTTGGGCACTGAATTTGAAATCAGCATCCCGGCCGTGGCGGCGCCAACGCAGACTGAAGCTGTGCCGGAGGTGCCGCAAATTCCGCACAAACAAGGCGCGTTGGCACTTCTGGTGGACGATCAAGACGAGGTGCGCGCGGTGTTGCGACGCGAATTGGTGGGGCTGGGTTATGCGGTGCTGGAGGCCGAAAATGCTGCCGAAGCGATGGAATTGCTGGATGAAGTGAGCGGCATAGAGCTGGTGCTTTCCGACATTGCGATGCCTGGCGGCATGAGCGGCATGGAGCTGGGGCACCATGTGCGCGCCAATTTCGGGCATGTCGGCCTGATCCTAATGACAGGGCACGCCAACTTGGTGAAAAGCGATTTTGACCAAGGTCTAAACTGCCCCATATTGCGCAAACCGTTTGAGCACAATAGTCTCGCCCGCGCGATCCTTGCTGCAGAAGTGCAAGTGTCGCTGGCACGGGGGGAGCAAAGCGCCATATGAATCAGAAGCTGATTTATATTTTAGAAGATGACGCGGATGTGCGCGCGCTGTATGGCCGCGAGCTGAAGGCGCAAAAGTTTGAGGTTCAGGCGTTTGACACGATCAAAAGCTTTGACGCCGCGCTGCTGGCGCAAACGCCGGACCTTTGCATTTTGGACCTGTCGCTGCCTGATGGCGACGCACTGATGTTGCTGCGCGACACGGTGGGGCAATTGAACATTCCCACCATAGTGGTGAGTGGCCGTGGGGCGCTGGGCGACCGGGTGCTCGGCCTTGATTTTGGCGCCGATGATTATTTGGTGAAACCCGTGAACACCATTGAACTTGCCGCCCGCGCCCGCAGCCTGTTGCGGCGGGTGGAAAAGGCGCAACCACGTGCAACTGCCAGCCTTGGCGACAAGCTGAAATTTGGCGATTGGCAGGTGGATTTTTCCACCTTTGAGCTGAGCTATAAGGACGGCACGTCAGAGATTTTAAGCGCCGCCGATGCCCGATTGCTGAAGGCTTTTTTGGGCATGCCGGGCAAAGTTTTATCGCGCGAGCAATTGATGGACCTTTATGATCAGGACGGCGATGGCAGCTTTGACCGCTCCATTGACGCGCAGGTTTCGCGGCTCAGAAAAAAGCTGAAAGATACAGCGAAAAATCCAAAGCTGATCCGCACCGTTTATGGCGCGGGCTATATGTTTACCCCGCAGGTGGAAGCCGTTTCTTAATGGCTTAGATTGGGCAGGCGGTCGCGCTTGATGATGCGGCGGAGGGCGAAGCGGGAGCGAATGGAGCGGATGCCGGGGACGCGGGTGAGCTTTTCTTGCAAGAAACGTTCATAGGAACCGAGATCGGCCGCGACCACGCGCATCAAAAAATCCTGACTTCCAGTCATGATGAAACATTCCATAATCTCTTCAAAACTCTGCACTTCTTTTTCGAAAAGCTGCAGTGCTTCGGCGCCCTGATTGTCTAGCTCAACCGACACAAAGATGGAGATGGGCAGGCCCAGCATTTCCTGATTGACCGAGGCCGTGTAGCCTGTGATCACGCCGCGATCTTCCAACGCCACCACCCGGCGGGCGCATGGGGTTGGCGACAGGCCAACCTTTTCCGCCAGCTCATTGGTGCGCATGCGGCCTTCTTCTTGCAAAATCGCAACAATCTTTCGATCAATGGCGTCGAGCTTCATTTTTTCTCCAAAATCAACATCCATATTGAGATTTACGGCTAAAAAGCGTATGGTTCAAGGGCTATTTTAGTGAGAAACTGCGCAAAGCTTGTGCCAATATATGCATAATTGGGGGGAGCTAGGGTTTAAAATAAAGTCAGCATAACTGACCAATCTCCCCAAGCCAGATTAAGACGACTAAGTCGAATTTCGCGCGACATCAGGTGCATCATAAGCACCGGAGGAGATATTCATGTCTGACCAAAAAATGCCGGAAGCCTCCGGCCCGCTATCTATTTCTGTTCCTGAACCCCCAGGCCGCCCGGGCGACGCGCCAGACTTTAGCTATATTGAAGTGCCCAAGGCAGGTGCCGTTGAATGCCCAGCCATTGACACCAAAGCTGAAGATATGCGCCACCTCGCCTATTCCATTGTGCGGGTATTGAGCCGCAAAGGCGATGCTGTTGGGCCGTGGGCGGAATTTTTGGGCGATGATCTGAATGATGAAAGCCTGTTGCGCGGCCTGAAAGACATGATGAAAACCCGCATTTTTGATGCGCGGATGCTGACAGCACAGCGGCAAGGCAAAACCAGCTTTTACACCCAATGTTTGGGCGAAGAAGCGATTGCCACTGGTTTTCAGCGCATGATGCGCAAAGGCGATATGAACTTCCCTACCTATCGGCAGCAAGGCCTGTTGATTGCGGGCGAGTGCTCCATGTTTGATATGATCTGTCAGATCTATTCGAACGAAAAAGACAATTTGGACGGGCACCAATTGCCATGTTTATACTCCTTTAAAGAGCATGGTTTTTTCTCCATTTCCGGCAATTTGGGCACCCAATATGTGCAGGCGGTTGGCTGGGCTATGGCGTCTGCCATTTCCGGCGATGACAAGATTGCCTCGGCTTGGATTGGCGATGGCTCGACTGCGGAAACGGACTTCCATTCGGGCATGTTGTTCGCTTCTGTCTATCAGCCACCTGTGGTGCTGAACATTGTGAACAACCAATGGGCCATCTCCTCCTTTAACGGGTTGGCCGGTGGACGCAATGCGCCATTTGCAGCGCGTGCCCATGGTTATGGCTTCCCTTCCCTTCGCGTGGACGGCAATGATTATCTTGCTGTGCTGGCCGCCTCAAAATGGGCGACTGAACGAGCGCGGCGCAATCTTGGCCCAACGCTGATTGAATGGGTGACTTATCGCGTGGCCGCCCACTCCACCTCAGATGATCCTTCAGCCTATCGCCCGAAAGAAGAGAGCGATGCCTGGCCCTTGGGCGATCCGCTGGAGCGCTTGAAACTGCACCTGATTAAAAAAGGTGCCTGGTCTGAAGAGCGGCACACCCAAGCCATGGCAGAAATTGAAAGCGAAGTGATCGCCATTCAAAAAGAAGCCGAGAAATATGGCACGCTCAATCGCGGCAAAGGCCCCGATCCTGAGAAGATGTTTGAAGGCGTTTACAAAGAAATGCCTGATCACCTGGTCCGTCAACGTTTGGAATTTGAGGCGTAAACCATGGCACGCATGACGATGATTGAAGCCATCCGCGATGCGATGGATGTGAAAATGGGCATGGACGAAGATGTAGTCGTGTTCGGTGAAGATGTGGGCTATTTCGGCGGCGTGTTCCGCTGCACCCAAGGCCTGCAGCAAAAATATGGCAAGCACCGCTGCTTTGATGCGCCGATCAATGAAAGCGCCATTGTGGGTGCAGGCATTGGCATGGCCACTTATGGCAAGCGGCCTTGCATTGAAATTCAGTTCGCAGACTATGTGTTGCCAGCCTATGACCAAATTGTTTCGGAAGCGGCGCGGATGCGGCACCGCTCAAACGGGCAGTTTACCGCACCGATGGTGATCCGCATGCCCACGGGCGGCGGTATTTTTGGCGGGCAAACGCACTCGCAAAGCCCGGAAGCCATTTTCACCCATGTGAGCGGGTTGAAAACTTTGATCCCGTCCAACCCATATGACGCCAAGGGCATGTTGATCGCGGCGATTGAAGATGATGATCCGGTGATCTTTTTGGAGCCGAAGCGTCTCTATAATGGTCCGTTTGACGGGCACCACGAAAATGCAGTGACCTCTTGGGCCAAGCATGAAAAGGGCGAAGTGCCTGAAGGGCATTACACCGTGCCGATTGGCAAAGCCAATGTGGTGGAAGAAGGCATGGATGTGACCATCCTCGCTTATGGCACCATGGTTTATGTGGCCCAAGCCGCGGCCAAGGAACAAGGCATTGATGCGGAGATTATCGATTTGCGCTCGCTACTGCCCTTGGATTTGGACACGATTGTGCGATCAGTTGAAAAAACAGGTCGCTGCGTTGTGTTGCATGAGGCGACATTGACCTCTGGCTTTGGTGCTGAATTGGCGGCGCTGGTGCAGCAGCATTGTTTCAAACATTTGGAAGCGCCAGTGCTGCGTGTTGCGGGGTGGGATACACCTTATCCGCACGCGCAGGAATGGCACTATTTCCCCGGCCCGAAACGAGTTGGCAAGGCGCTTAAACGCGCAGTGGAGGCACAATAATGGGTACGCATATTATCAAACTGCCTGATGTTGGCGAAGGCGTGGCCGAAGCTGAATTGGTGGAATGGAACGTCAAAGTGGGTGACGTGGTTGCCGAGGACGAGGTGATCGGCGCGGTGATGACCGACAAGGCCACCGTGGAAATCCCCTCGCCCGTGCAAGGTGAAATCACCTGGTTGGGCGCAGAGGTGGGCGACATTGTTTCGGTTGGATCGGAAATCGTGAAACTTGCCACCGTTGGCGATGAGGAAGAGGCTGAAGAAACTGCACCAGCCCCTGTTGCACAGCCAGAAGAAGCACCTGCCGATGATGCGCCGAAAAGCACTGCCAAAGGCAGCTATGTAATCAAGCTGCCAGATGTGGGCGAAGGCGTTGCCGAAGCCGAACTGGTGGAATGGAACGTCAAAGTTGGCGACATGGTTGCCGAAGATGAAGTGCTTGGTGCGGTGATGACCGACAAGGCCACCGTTGAAATCCCCTCACCCGTGCAAGGTGAAATCACCTGGTTGGGCGCAGAGGTTGGCGATGTGGTTTCCGTTGGGTCGGAAATTGTGAAGCTGGCGACTTTGGATGGCGAAAGCGGGTCACATGAGGCTGATATTCATGTGATTGAAAATGATACCACGCCGGAACCAAGTGCTGTGCCCGCCGCGACCCCAGAAGCAGACAGCAAAGCAGAAGTGTTGCCGCCACGGACCTCTGGCGAAAAAGTGTTGGCGGCGCCTGCTGTGCGCAGCCGCGCCAAATTCCTCAATCTGGATTTGAGCCAATTTACGGGCACAGGGCCAGAAGGCAGCATCAGCCACGAAGATTTGGACCGCTACTTGCTGAGCCAGCAGGCTAAGGGTGGCAGCGCCGCCGCGAGCAAGCCTGCCGCGCCTTATGCGGGCACGGGCGACGAGCCAACCAAAGACGTTAAAGTGGTAGGCCTTCGGCGAATGATTGCGGAAAAGATGAGCGTGGCCAATGCCCGCATTCCGCACATCACCTATGTGGAAGAAATTGACGTGACCGAACTAGAAGGGTTGCGGCAAAGCCTGAACGCGCAAAAGGATGAAACGCAAACCAAGCTGTCGCTTTTGCCATTTTTGATGAAATCGATGGTGACGGCGCTTTCTGAACAGCCTGGCATCAATGCGCATTTTGACGATGATAATGGCATTGTGCATCAGTTTGAGCATGTGCATGTGGGCATTGCGGCACAAACCAATAATGGCTTGATGGTGCCTGTGGTGAAGAATGCGCAAAATCACGGTCTGTGGTCGAGCGCGAAAGAAATCGCCCGGTTGGCGCAAGCAGCCAAGGATGGCAGCGCCAAACGCGAAGAACTGACCGGTTCAACCATCACCATCACCTCACTGGGGGCATTGGGCGGCGTGGTGAACACGCCCGTGATCAACCACCCGGAAGTGGCGATTGTGGGCGTCAATAAAATGATGACCATGCCGAAGTGGGATGGGGAGAAATTTGTGCCACGCAAAATCATGAACCTTTCCTCCAGCTTCGATCATCGCGTGGTGGATGGATATGACGCGGCGGTGTTTATTCAGCGGGTCAAATCATTGCTGGAAAAGCCCTTGATGATTTTCTCGTAAATCAAACTTCGCTATATTTTTGAAGGCCGCTTCGTTGAAAAATGAAGCGGCCTTTATTTTTTCTTACGCTTAATTAAGGTAAATATTTCGTAACTTATTATCCATAAGCTGGCGCATATTTTTCGATCTGGATGAATGTTTTGAGCCAAATTGCACGCGCCGACCAAGCCAATCATGATGAAACAACCTTGGCCGATATTGGCCACCGGGTTGAACGATTGGGCATTGAAATCGCCGATGTGAATGGCGTGGTGAGTGAGCTCGCCGCCCTCGGTGTACAACAGGCGCAAAATGTGAGCACTGTTACCCGCACCTCGCACCAAGTGCTGGCCACCAACACGAAGCTCGCCCAATCCATGGCCGAGGCTGTGCATTCGGCTGAGCAAGCTGAACAGATTTTGCACGACAGCACGGCGCAAATTCAAACCACCATCACCAAAAACAATAAATGCATGCAAGAGCTGAGTGCCAGCAGCCTGCATTTTAAAGAAAGCTTGGGCGCGGTGGATGGCAATGTGCAAGAAGTGCAAGTGGCCAGCCGCGCCATCGCGCAAATTGCCCGCGAAACCCAATTGCTTTCGCTCAATGTCAGTGTGGAAGCGGCGCGGGCCGGCGATGCGGGACGTGGCTTTGCGGTGATCGCCGCTTCAGTGAAAACCTTGGCTGACCAGATTCAAGGTTTTGCCGATCAGAATGCGCAAAATTTGGAAGAGTTGGTGACGGTGTTGACCGGGCTGCAGGAACGCAGCCAGCAAAGCGCACAAACAGCGACCAAAGCGATTGATGAAGCCAAGGCTGCGCAGGAAGCCAGCACCCAATTGACTCATTTAAGCCAAAGCGTTTCCAAATTGGTGAGCGATATTGAAGGGCTGAAGGCTCCAGTGGATGAGAATATCCATGCCTCAAAATCCATTAATGACGAGTTGAGCAGCTTGGACCAAAGCGTGCAGCATTTTGAAAAGCAGCTTGGTCAACTCACGTCACGTGCGGATTCTATTTTGGACATTTCTGAAGATTTGATGGTGTTTATTGCCCAGTCTGGCGTGGAGACGGGTGATACAAAAATTATCCGCATTTGCGAACGCGTGGCGCGAAAAATTGAAGAGCTGATGGATCAGGCTGTGGCTCATGGTACGCTTAATTCAAGAGCTGCGTTTGATCGCCAATATAAGCAAATTCCCAACACCAATCCGGCGCAATATTTCACTGAATATGTGGATTGGACCGACCAGCATTGGCAGCCCATTTTTGAAAAGGTGTTGAGCATGGACCCGCGCATTGTGTTTTGTGCGGCAGTTGATGTGCAGGGCTATTTGCCCACCCACAATAAGGCCTATTCGAAAGCGCCGGGCAGTGACGCAGAGTGGAACGCAGCGAATTGCAGAAATCGACGCATATTTGATGATCGGACCGGCTTGGCTGCGGCGCAAAACACCAAACCATTTTTGGTGCAAACCTATCGTCGCGACATGGGCAATGGCCAATTTGTGCTGATGAAAGATGCCTCGGTGCCAATCCAAATTTCTGGACGCCATTGGGGCGGTTTGCGTATCGGTTATAAAGTGGAACAATAGGCTATTATTTTTGCCAATTGGTCAAACTATCCACAATTGTTTTCAAGTAGCTTGCACGATTTTCGCTAAATCGTCATAATCGCCACAAGTTGGGCATGTGGGCGATAATTTATGACGACAAATGGCGGGGGGACGTTGCTGGCGCTTGATGGCATTTCCAAATATTATGGAAGCTTCAAGGCCAATGACCAGATCAACTTTGCAATTCAGGCTGGTGAGATCCACGCCCTGTTGGGGGAAAACGGGGCGGGCAAATCCACTTTGGTGAAAATGCTCTATGGCAGCTTGCAACCCGATGAGGGGCGCATTTTGTGGCAGGGCAAGCCAGTTCATATCAGCAATCCGGCAGAAGCACGCGCCTTGGGCGTGGGCATGGTATTCCAGCATTTCTCGCTGTTCGATGCCCTCACCGTGGCGGAAAATATTGCGCTGGCCATGCCGAAAGATCAGAAATTATCTGACATTGCGAAACGGCTTGAAGCTGTTTCGAAAGAATATGGCCTGCCGCTGAAAGCCGATGCGCGTATTCATGATTTATCAGTGGGCGAACGCCAGCGGGTGGAAATTGTGCGCTGCTTGCTGCAAGAACCAAAATTGCTGATTTTGGACGAACCCACATCGGTGCTGACCCCGCAAGAATCGGAAGATTTGTTCAAGGTGCTGCGTCGCCTTTCGAGCGAAGGCACGGCAATCCTCTATATCTCGCACAAATTGGCGGAAGTGCAGGCGCTTTGCCAAAATGCCACCATTTTGCGCCATGGCAAGGTGGTGGGCGAGTGTGTGCCCGCTGAGGAAACCCCGCTGAGCCTGGCCAAAATGATGGTGGGCGATGATATTCATGAAATTGCGCCCCGCGCGACCACCAGCGACGGCGCAGAAGTTATTTTGCAAGTCAGCGACCTGACCGCTGACGGATTGACCGGATTTGAAACCAGCCTGAAGCACATCAATTTTGGCGTGCGCATGGGCGAAGTGGCTGGCATTGCCGGGATTGCGGGCAATGGCCAAAGCGAGCTGTTTGCCGTTTTGTCTGGTGAGCGCACCAGCGCGCCGGACATGGTGAAAATTAATGGCGAGCCTGTGGGGCATCTCTCCATTTTGCAGCGTCGCAAAAAGGGCGCCATGTTCGTTTCAGAAGAACGGCTGGGCCATGCGGCTGTGCCGGAAATGAGCCTTTCTGACAATGTGGTGTTGACCCGCCACGGGTTGGAAAAGGATTTGCAAACCGGCCCCTTTATCCGCCACGGCACCGCAAAAAGGTTGAAAGACAAAATTGCGCAAATGTTTGATGTGCGCAAAGGCAATGACGACCCGACCGCTATGTCACTCTCCGGCGGGAATTTGCAAAAATTTGTGCTGGGCCGCGAAGTGATGGCCGGGGCCAAATTGGTGATTGTGAACCAACCCACTTGGGGTGTGGATGCCGGTTCGGCGGCGCAGTTGCGGCAAAATCTGATTGATCTGGCGGCGGCTGGCGCGGCGATTTTGGTGATCTCACAGGATTTGGATGAGTTGTTTGAAATCTCAGATCGGTTGGCGACGATGGCCGAGGGCGAACTGTCTGATTTTGTGCCAACCAGCCAGACCAACCGCAATGAAGTTGGGTTGAAAATGACCGGGGCCTTTGTGCCAGCAGAGGGAGCAAGCGCATGAGACTTGAACTGATTAAGCGCAGTGCGCCCGCCCCCGCTATGCGGTTTCTTTCGCCACTGTTGGGGCTGTTTCTGGCGTTGATTGCCGGGGCCATTATGTTTTCGGCATTGGGAAAAGCGCCAGACCGCGCCCTTTATGCCTTTTTTATCGAACCCATTTCAGAAATGTGGAGCGTGCATGAATTGCTGATCAAGGCAGCGCCTTTGATCTTGATGGGCGCCGGGCTTTGCATTTGCTTTCAATCGAACAATTGGAACATTGGAGCGGAAGGCCAAATGATTGTGGGCGCGATTTTTGGGGCCGCGCTGCCAATTTTGCTGCCTGATGTGCAGAATTTTTTGATCCTGCCGCTGATGCTGATTTTCGGCATTATGGGCGGCATGCTTTATGGCTTCATCCCGGCGCTGTTGAAGGCCAAGTTTAAAACCAATGAGATTTTGACCAGCCTGATGCTGGTTTATGTGGCGCAAATGCTGCTGGATTGGATTGTGCGCGGACCTTGGCGCAACCCGGAAGGGCTGAACTTTCCAGAATCTCGCCGCTTTCATGAATGGGCGCGCATTCCCGAAATGATGCCCGCGGATGGCCGCGCCAATTGGGGTTTTGTGATTGCCATTGTGGTGGCGATTGCTCTTGGCGTAATGCTGGCAAAAAGCCTGAAAGGCTTTGAAGTGAAGGTGATCGGCACCAGCCCGAAGGCGGCGCAATTTGCCGGGTTTGACGCGAAGAAGATGATCTTTTTCTCTTTCCTTTTGGCAGGCGGCTGCGCCGGGTTGGCAGGCATTATCGAAGTGGCAGGGGCCACCGGGCAATTGCGGCCAACCGTGTCGCCCGGTTATGGCTTTACCGCCATTATCGTTGCCTATTTGGGGCGTTTAAACCCGATTGGGGCCATTGTGGCTGGGCTTGTGTTGGCGCTGACTTATTTGGGCGGTGAAGCGGCGCAAATCAGCCTTGGGCTCTCCGACAAAATTGCACGGGTGTTCCAAGGTTTGATCCTGTTTTTCGTGCTCGCCTGTGACACGCTTATTCTTTACAAAATCCGGCTCAGTTTCGGCGCCGCGCAAAAAGGAGCCGCATAATGGGCATGACAGAAGCGATTTTGTTGACCATTGCCACCGCGGCCACGCCGCTTTTGATTGCGGCGATTGGCGAATTGGTGGTTGAACGCTCAGGCGTTTTGAACCTAGGCGTTGAAGGCATGATGGTGATGGGCGCCGTGGGCGGCTTTGTGATCGCCAGCCTAACAGGCAATCCTTGGATTGGTGTGCTGGCGGCGATTGCACTGGGGGTGATCACCTCCCTGCTCTTTGCCTTTCTAACGCTGAGCTTGGCTGCGAACCAAGTGGCGACAGGCTTGTCGCTCACCATTTTGGGGCTTGGTGTTTCCAGCCTGATGGGCGAGCAATTTGTAGGCCAAGCGGGCAAAAAACTTGGCAATCTGGACTTTCCCTTTTTGACCGACTTGCCGCTGGTTGGGCCGCTTTTGTTTGGCCAAGACCCGATCTTTTATATTTCCATCGCGCTGGTGTTCGGCGTGAGCTGGTTTTTGTTCCGCACCCGCGTGGGGCTGACATTGCGCTCTATCGGCAACAACCATCATTCAGCCCATGCGCTGGGCATTCCCGTGTTGCGCTATCGCTATTTGGCGGTGATGTTTGGCGGGGCTTGCGCCGGGCTGGCGGGCGGACATTTGTCGCTGGTTTACACCCCGCAATGGGTTGAAAATATGACTGCTGGGCGCGGCTGGATTGCGCTGGCGCTGGTGGTTTTTGCCTCTTGGCGGCCTGCCCGCGTTTTAGCTGGCGCATATTTATTTGGTGCGGTATCTATTGGACAATTACACGCGCAAGCGTTGGGAATTGCAGTGCCCTCACAATTGCTCACCGCGTTGCCATTTTTGGCGACCATTGTGGTGCTGGTGCTGATTTCACAGAATGTTCGGGCGACGTTGATCAACACGCCCGCAATGCTTGGTCGGCCTTTTGTGCCTGATCGATAAACAATAAAAGTTTGGCATGTTGCCAGACCAAACCTCGGAGGTGAAGAGATGAAAAAACTGCTGATCGGACTTGCTGGCGTTGCCGCAATGTCGCTTGGCATGGCTGCTTCTGCTTTGGCAGAAGACCCCATGAAAGTTTGCTTTGTTTATGTTGGTTCAAAAACTGACGGTGGCTGGACCCAAGCCCACGATATTGGCCGCCAAGAACTGCAAGCACATTTTGGCGACAAAATTGAAACGCCTTTCATTGAGAATGTGGCAGAAGGCCCACAGGCTGAAGGCGTTATCGAACGTTTCGCCCGTTCTGGCTGTGAATTGATCTTCACCACAAGCTTTGGCTTTATGGACCAAACAATGGCCGTTGCTGAGCGCTTCCCTGATGTGAAGTTTGAGCACGCCACTGGCTATAAAACATCAGAAAACGTAACCAGCTATAACTCACGCTTTTACGAAGGTCGCTATATTCTCGGCCAAATCGCTGCGAAAACCAGTGAAAAAGGCGTAGCGGGTTATATCGGTTCATTCCCAATTCCAGAAGTTGTGCAAGGCATCAACGCGTTCACTTTGGGTGCCCAAAGCGTGAACCCAGATTTCAAACTGAAAGTGGTTTGGGTGAACTCATGGTTTGATGCGGGCAAAGAAGCCGATGCAGCCAAAGCCCTGATCGACCAAGGCGTTGATATTTTGACCCAGCACACTGACTCCACCGCGCCAATGCAAGTGGCAGCAGAGCGCGGCATCAAAGCATTCGGCCAAGCATCTGACATGATTGCAGCCGGCCCAGAAACTCAATTGACCGCGATTGTGGACACTTGGGGTGCTTATTACATCAAGCGTGTGCAAGATGTGATGGATGGTACTTGGGAAAGCCAGTCAACATGGGATGGCTTGGCAGAAGGCATTCTTGAAATGGCGCCTTACACCAACATGCCAGACGATGTGAAAGCCATGGCGGAAGCCACAGAGGCGGCCATCGTTTCAGGCGAATTGAAGCCATTTACAGGCCCAGTGAACAAGCAAGATGGTTCTGTTTGGTTGGCTGAAGGCGAAGAAGCTGAAGATGGCGTTTTGCTTGGCTTGAACTTCTATGTTGAGGGCGTTGACGATCAATTGCCTCAATAAGGCTGAAAAGCTTGGTTAAGTTTAAGGGCGGGTCTTTTGATCCGCCCTTTTCTATTGGGCTTATACCGTTTATAATATTTGACCAAACGATAAAATAATTAGTTGGGGGAGCAGGCGATGGATAAGGCAGAACTGGCCAGAATGATCCAAGCGGGTGCGGGCAAACGCAAAGCGGATCTGGTGATCAAAAATGTGCGTCTGCTCGACATCATCACCGGGGAAATCGCCGATAGCGATATCGCCATTGTCGGCAACCGGATTGTGGGTACCCATGCCAGCTATGACGGCGAGCGGGAAATTGATGGCGCGGGGCGCTACGCAGTGCCGGGCTTTATTGACACCCATTTGCACATTGAAAGCTCGCTGGTGTCGCCAATGGAGTTTGACCGCTGTGTGTTGCCTTACGGGCTGACCACCGCCATTTGCGACCCCCACGAAATTGCCAATGTGCTGGGCGCGGATGGGATCAAATATTTTCTCGACGCGTCGGAACGCAGCTTGATGGACATTAAGGTCAACCTTTCCTCCTGCGTGCCTGCCACAGCGTTCGAGACATCTGGCGCGGAGTTGCTGATTGAGGATTTGCTGCCCTATCGCGACCATCCGAGCGTGATCGGGTTGGCGGAATTTATGAATTTTCCCGGCGTGATCAACACCAATGATGACGTGCTCGACAAGCTGTTGGCATTTCAGGATGGGCATATTGATGGCCACGCGCCATTGCTACGGGGCATGGATTTGAACGGCTATCTGGCCGCAAAAATCCGCACAGACCATGAATGCACCAGTGCTGACGAAGCGCGGGAGAAGATGCGCAAAGGCATGGCGATTTTGATCCGCGAAGGGTCCGTTTCGAAAGATTTGAATGCGCTCGCGGAGGTGCTGACCGCGGAAAGCTCCAGCTTTATGGCGCTCTGCACCGACGACCGCAATCCGCTGGATATTCACGAAGAAGGCCATTTGGACAGCTTGATCCGTCGCCTGATCGCCAAAGGCTGCCCGACACATCACGTTTATCGCGCAGCAAGCCATTCGGCGGCGCGGATTTTCGGCCTCGATGATCGCGGGATCGTCGCGCCGGGCTGGCTAGCGGACATTGTGTTGCTCGATGATTTGGAGCAATGCGCGGTGAGCGATGTGATCAAATCCGGCCAGTTGGTTGATGACGACGCGTTTGCGGCGCGGCCCTCGCTTGAGCCGATTGGGCTCAGTTCGATGAAGGCGCAAAAGACCAACCCCGATCAGTTTAAGGTGCCGGCCAGTGAGGGGAAAAACCTGACCCCGATGATGGGCGTGAAGCCGGGGCTAATTTTGACCTATCGCGAAGAAGGCGTGCTGCCACGCGAGGACGGCATATTGCAACCGGACCCGGCGCAGGATGCCATTCAAGTGAGCGTGGTGGAGCGGCATGGCAAAAATGGCAATATTGGCCATGGGTTTGTGAAAGGGTTCGGGCTGAAACAGGGGGCGATTGCCTCGTCGGTGGGCCATGACAGCCACAACATCACTTTGGTGGGCACCAACCCGGACGATCTAAGCACTGCGGCCAACCGCATTATTGAAATGCGCGGCGGCTTTTGCGTGGCGCATGAAGGTAAAATTTTGGCGGAGCTGGCTCTGCCTATTGCTGGGCTGATGAGCGAGCTGCCGTTTGAAGAAGTGGCCCATGCCTTGGAAAAGCTGCGTGATGCGGCGCATGGGCTGGGGTGCACCCTGCCTGAGCCGTTTTTGCAGGTGGCGTTTTTGGCATTACCCGTGATTCCGCATTTGAAGATGACGGATTATGGGCTGTTTGATGTGGATGCGTTTGATTTTGTGAAGTGAGATCGAGCTGGGCGTAAATAAACCAGCGCTCCTGTGTAACCGTTGGTGCTGCATGGATTACCGGATCAAGTCCGGTAATGACGGTGGGGCAAGGTATAGGTTTTAAACAGAAGCAAACTCACATGAGCCGCTGAGCGCACAAAACCCACCAGGCCGCCCCGGACCTGATCCGGGGCCTATTTGCCTATATTTGCGATGATATTTGGTCCCGGCTCAAGGCCGGGACGGCCGCTGGGAGTGTCACCCGGTTAGCTTGGACTTCAGCGCTTCGCCAGCGACATAGGTTTCCATGATGGCGCGGTCGTCGCCCATGGTTTGCAGGAGGAAAAGTTCTTGTTCCAAATCGTGCACTGTTTCCATGCGCAGCTTCATCACCGGGGTTGCTGCGGCGTCGAGGACGATAAAGTCGGCATCGCTGCCTTCGTCCAACGTGCCGATACGGTTTTGCAGGGAAAGGGCTTCGGCGTTGCCCAATGTCGCTTGGTAAAAGCTGACCAGAGGGGGTAGGCGTTGGCCTTGCAGTTGCAGCACTTTATAGCCTTCATCCATGGTGCGCAGCATGGAGATGGACGTGCCGCCACCAATATCGGTGGCCAAGCCAATGCGGCCCTGTTTTTGGTCGCCTTCCATATTTTGCCAATCGAAATGGCCTGAACCGATAAACATATTTGAGGTGGGGCAGAAGACGGCCACCGAGTTTGTATCAAACATAGCGTCGCGCTCGCGGTCGCTCATATGGATGCAATGACCGAATAAGGATTTGTCGCCCACCAGCCCGTATTTTTCATAGATGCCAAAATAGTCGCCAGCTTCAGGATAAAGCTCATTGGTGAAGGCGATTTCGTTTTTGTTTTCATTCAAATGGGTTTGAATATGCAGGTCTGGAAATTCTTTCGCCAACGTTCCTGCGGCTTCCAACTGTTCTGGGGTGGAGGTGATGGCGAAGCGCGGGGTGATTACATAATAATTGCGGCCCAGACCGTGCCACTTTTCAATGCCGGATTTGGTATCGTCATAGGAGGATTGCGGTGTATCGGTGAGCGCTTCTGGCGCTTCACGATCCATCATCACTTTGCCGCCCAGCATCAACATATTGCGGTGGGACGCGGCGCTGAAATAGGCATCGACGGAGCCGGGATGCACCGAGCAAAAGGCGCTGGTGGTGGTGGTGCCATTGCGGATGAGTTCATCCATTAAATGGTCTGCAATACGCGCGGCATGAACCGCGTCGCCGAAACGTTGTTCTTCCACGAAGGTGTAAGTGTTCAACCATTCCAACAGCGATCCAGCATAGGAGGCCAGCACCTGCATCTGCGGGAAATGAATGTGCGGATCGATAAAGCCGGGCAGGATCAGCTTGCCGCGATGATCATCAATCTGAACATTTTGGGCGGCTTGGGTTTTCACCTCATCATAGATGCCCATGGCCGCAATGGTGCCATTGCGCACCAGCAAGGCGCCATCTTCAATATAGCGATAGGCGCTATCATCATCGCGCGCCTGCGGTTTCGCGTGGAAGCTCAGCACGCGCCCACGGACTAGTTTTTCACTCATATTGATCGGTCCTACTGATTTACGCTTTCATACCATGCCACAAGCAACTCGCGCTCTTCCGCTGACATATAGGTCACATTGCCCGGCGGCATAGCGTGGCTGCGCCCGGCTTGGATATAAATCTCTTGCGCGTAAGCGGCAATGGCTTGGTCATTATCCAAAATGACATTTTTCGGCGCTTGATGCACCCCATCCCACACTGGCTCTTCGGTGTGACACATGGAGCAACGGCCCAACACCGTGTCGCGCGCCTCTTCAAATTGAGCGGATGCCATATAGGGTGCGGCATTGAGGGTGGCCATTTTATCTTCGGTGAGGCCCGAGATTTTCGGATTGGTGGACAACCACATGATCAAAATAAACAGCACCGCAGACAGGAACCACGGCCAACCCAAAAACTTGCCGCTTTCGTGCTTGGTGTTGAAGAAATGGCGGATCAGCACGCCGATCAAGAAGATCATTGAGGCGATCACCCAATTATATTGGGTGGCGAAGGCCAGCGGATAATGGTTCGACAACATCAAAAACAGCACGGGCAGGGTGAGATAATTATTGTGCACAGAGCGCTGTTTGGACTGTTTGCCCAAGGCTGGATCAGGCTCCTTACCGGCCTTTAAATCATCCACGATCACTTTTTGATTGGGGATGATGATGAAGAACACATTGGCCGACATGATGGTGGCGGTGAAGGCACCCAAATGCAGCAATGCGGCGCGGCCCGTGAACATCTGCGTGTAGCCCCAAGCCATGAAGACCAGCACGCCAAACAGCAGTACCATCAGGCCCGTATCGCTTTTGCCAATGGGGGATTTGCACAGGAGATCATAAATGATCCAGCCCCCGGCGATGGAGGCGACCGACAGGAAGATGGCGAGCGGCACACTCATATCCATCACATTGCGGTCGATAAGATAAAGATCGGCCCCGACATAATAGACAATGGCGAGCATGGCGAAACCGGAGAGCCAGGTGGTGTAGGCCTCCCATTTAAACCAGATCAAATGTTCGGGCATATGGTCGGGCGCGACCATATATTTCTGGATATGGTAGAAGCCACCGCCATGGACCTGCCATTCCTCACCGCGCACGCCCTTGTGCAGTTTCGGGTTGGGTTTGAGGCCCAAATCCAAGGCGATGAAATAGAAGCTGGAGCCGATCCACGCAATGGCGGTAATCACATGCAACCAGCGCACGCCAAAGGCGATCCATTCGTAAAAAATTGCACTATCTGGCATATTCGCCCCCTAATTTCAACTTGGTTGCTTGCGCCTGCGCTGCCTGTTGCTCAATCAATTCTGCCGCCACCAAAGCCGCGATCACTTCAGGCCGTTTATCTTTGACCTTGGCACCGCCAATGGGTAGCACCAATTGATCGAATGACGCCTTTGGATAGGCATCGGCCAACCACGACCGGAATGTGTTGCGCTTTGATTTTGAGCCGATCATGCCGACATAGAAAAAGCGGTTCATGGCCAAGGCTTCGCCCGTGATCATAAAGTCTAGCGCATGATCATGGGTGAACACCACCACGCCTGCCCCCTCCGGCGCGGTGCGCAATTCGGCTTCGGGTAGCGGGCTGAGGCGTTTTTCAATGCCATCGATTTTGGCCAGTTCTTCGGCGCGCTGATCGATCAAGATCGGCTTGAAGGGCAGCGGCTTTAGCGCCTGTGCCAAAGCGCGGCCCACATGGCCTGCACCAAAGATGTAAATTGGTGTTTGCGCTTGGACTTCGTCGCGCAAATTCTGTTCAAAGATTTGGGCGGCACTCGCATCCAAACGACGCAGAGAGAAAGTAAAATGGCCACCGCAGCATTGACCGATTTGCGGGCCGAGCGGCAACTCGATCTCGCGATGGGTTTGGCCGTGCCGCAACATTTTACGGGCTTCATCCATCATCATATATTCGGCTTGGCCGCCGCCAATTGTGCCAAACACATCCGACGCGCTGACCACCATTTTTGCGTCACTATCGCGCGGGGTGGAGCCTTTGATGGCGAGAATTTCCACCAAGATGGCTTCGCCCTTCGCCTGTGCCCAGAATTGCTGCCAAACGGAAATCGCCATCATCAGCGCTGCCCTTTCAGCCTTTCCACCGCCATCAAAATGCGCTCCGGCGTCGCCGGAGCATCTAGGCGCGGGCAGGTTTTATAATCGTCCACACTGGCCACGGCCATAGACAATGCTTCCAGCACCGACACAGCGAGCATAAAGGGCGGTTCACCCACCGCTTTGGAGCGCTTGATGGTGCGCTTTTCGTTTTTCGACCAAGTGACCAATTTGGTGATGAAGTGGCGTGGTCGATCCGACGCGAGTGGGATTTTGTAGGTGGAGGGCGCGTGGGTTTTCAGCTCGCCCTTATCGGAGAACCAAAGCTCTTCTGTGGTGAGCCAGCCCATGCCCTGAATAAAGCCACCTTCAACCTGCCCTAAATCAATCGCTTCATTGATCGAGTTGCCCACATCATGGAGCAAATCCACACGGTCCACAAAATATTCGCCCGTGAGCGTGTCGATCACCACTTCGGACACAGCCGCGCCATAGGCGTAATAATAGAACGGTGTGCCGCGCCCGGTTTCACGGTTCCAGTGAATATCTGGCGTTTTGTAAAATCCGGCGGCAGAAAGATGTACGCGCTCCATATAGGCGGCGGCGATCAGTTCTTCGAACGGCACTTGTTTGCCTGAGCAATCCAGATGCTCATAGCCAAACTTCACGTCTGCTTCTTCGATCTGGAATTTGTCGGCGGCAAAACGCACCAACCGAGCTTCCAATTGCCGCGCCGCATCGGCAGCGGCCATGCCGTTCAAATCCGTGCCGGATGACGCGGCGGTGGCGGAGGTGTTGGGCACTTTGTCGGTGCGCGTGGCGCTGACTTTAACGCGCTTGGGGTCGACCTGTAATTCATCGGCCAGCACTTGCGCCACTTTCGAATAAAGCCCTTGGCCCATTTCCGTGCCGCCATGATTGAGCAGGATGGAACCATCTTTGTAAATGTGCACCAATGCACCCGCCTGATTGTACCACGTGGCGGTGAAGGAAATGCCGAATTTAACCGGGGTGAGCGCGATGCCGCGCTTCAGATTTTTGTGGGTCTTGTTGAACGCCAGCACCTTTTGGCGTCGGGCCTGATAGTCAGAACTTTCTTCCAACTCATCCACCACTTGAGCGATGATGTTATCATCAACAATTTGGTGATAAGGCGTTTTGTTGCCTGTGGTCGGGCCATAAAAATTGGCGCGGCGCACCTCAAGCGGGTCTTTGCCGAGCTTATAGGCGATCTCTTCAATCACCCGTTCTCCCCCCAGCAGTCCTTGCGGGCCGCCAAAACCGCGGAAAGCGGTGTTGGACACAGTGTTGGTTTTCAGCGGGCGCGAGCGCAACTCGACATTTTCAAGGAAATAGCAATTGTCCGCATGGAACAATGCGCGGTCTGTTACCGGGCCGGAGAGGTCAGCTGAAAAACCGCAGCGGGCGGCAAAGTCGGCATCCAGCGCGTGGATTTTGCCGCTTTCGTCAAAACCCACCTCATAGGTGGCGAGGAAATCATGGCGCTTGCCCGTCATCACCATATCATCGTCACGGTCCGGGCGAATTTTCACTGCACGTTTGTATTTTTTAGCGGCGATGGCTGCGACACAGGCGAACAGCGAAGCTTGTGTTTCCTTGCCGCCAAAGCCGCCGCCCATGCGCCGCACTTCCACATTCACTGCGTGCTGGTGCGCACCCAAAGCGTGGGCCACCATATGCTGCACCTCAGAGGGGTGTTGGGTGGAAGAGATGACTTTGACCGTGTCGTCTTCGCCCGGGATGGCCATGGCGATATGGCCCTCGAGATAGAAATGATCCTGACCGCCAATTTCCATTTCGCCTTTGAGGCGCAATGGGGCCTTTGCCATCGCCTGCTTCACATCACCATTTTTCAAGGTGAGCGGCGCGGTGACAAATTCACCGCCTGCTTTTTCGGCAGCGCGAATATCGAGAATGGCAGATTTTTCCTGATAGCTGATTTTGGCTTTTTTCGCCGCGCGGCGGGCTGCATCGCGATGGGTGGCAATCACCGCAAAAACAGGCTGGCCGAGAAACAGCACCTCTTTGTCTGCAAAGATCGGATCATCATGTAACCCGGTGGGGCTGACATCATTTTCACCCGGAATATCACTGGCGGTGAGCACTCCCAACACGTTTGGATGCGACAGCACGTCGGTGAAATCGATATTTTCGATGGTACCGGATGCGATGGTGCTGAGGCCGATATAGGCGTGCAGCGTGCCGGCTGGTTCATTGATGTCATCAAGATAGTCGGCAGCACCGGCCACATGTTTATGGGCGGATTCGTGCGGTTTTGGACCAAGGGCGGATTGCTTTTGGCTCATCAATTCACCTCCACCAATGCGGCTTGGCGCAATGTATCTAAACTTTCCGCTTCACCAAAATACTCATCATAAAAGCGCAGCAGCAGATTTTTCGCCACTTGCTGGCGATAGGCCGCGCTGGCCCGCATATCGGTCATCGGGGTGAAATCCTGATCAAAAGCATCCAGCGCATTTTCAAATGTGTCGCGGGTGAGCGGTTGGCCATTCAGCGCAGCTTCTACATTGTCCGCGCGTTTAGGCACGCCCGCCATGCCGCCGTAAGCGATGCGCAAGCTGCCAATCTTGTTGCCGTCTGTTTCAAGGTGGAACGCAGCGGCGACGGCGGAAATATCTTCATCCCGGCGTTTGGAAATTTTATAGGCCGCAAAGTGCGCTTCAGGCTTCGGCAATGGCACTTGAATTTGCGCCAAAAACTCGCCGGGCGCGCGATCTTGCTTGCGATATTCGATAAAGAATTTTTCCAACGGCAATTGGCGGGTTTCTTCGCCTTTTTGCAGCGTGATGGTTGCCCCCAATGCGATCAGTGCTGGTGGCGTCTCGCCAATGGGGGAGCCATTGGCAATGTTGCCACCGATGGTGCCCATATTGCGCACCTGAGCGCCGCCGATGCGCCGCCAATAGGCGCTGAGCTGTGTCAGTTTTTCATCAATCAGCGGCAGCAGATCCGTGTAGGTTACACCGCCATTGATGATCAGCTGGCCATCTTTTTCCTGAACCGCATCAAAATCACGAAGCGCTGTTAGAAAAATGGAAGGGGTGATTGGGCGCATAAATTTGGTGACCCAGAGGCCCACATCGGTGGCGCCAGCGACCAAAGTTGCATCTGGGTGCGCCACATAAATTTCGGCCAATTGTGCCTTAGTCTTGGGCACAAAGATTTTGTCTCCATCGCTCTCAATGGCGATGGGCGAGTCATTTTGCAGCGCTTGCAAGCGGTCGATATTTTGCTGGCGTTCCTTGACCAGAAAATCCTGCTCCAAGCTGCCGAATTTTACGATATTCCGCGCGGCTTTGACGATGGGCTGATAGCCCGTACATCGGCAGAGATTGCCCTGCAAAGCTTCCTCAATCTCGGTTGTGGTCGGGTCAGCATTTTCCATCCACATGGCATAGAGCGACATAACAAAGCCCGGCGTGCAAAAACCGCATTGGGAGCCATGATGTTCAACCATAGCTTGCTGGATTGGATGCAGCCCCTGATCGCTTTTCAGATGTTCGATGGTGACGATGTGGGTGCCGTGCAAACTGGCGACAAAGCTGATGCAGGCATTGACGGCCTGGTAGCGCAGCTTGCCGTTTTTCAACCGTCCCACCAGCACGGTGCAAGCACCACAATCCCCTTCGGCACAACCTTCTTTTGTGCCGCGGAGTGTTTTTTCAAGACGTAAAAAATCAAGTAAAGTTTGGTCTGATTTGAGCTTTTCGAGCTCTATGATTTCATCGTTCAGCCAAAAAGAAATTTTTGAATCGAAGTTCAAAATTAGCTCCCTCGATAGGTGGAATAGCCATAAGGCGACACCAAAAGCGGCACATGATAATGGGCATCGGGCTGGGCAATCACAAAGCGCACGGGCACTTCATCCAAAAACGCACCATTCGGCTCTTCAACGCTGTGGCTTTTAAAATAATCTGCCACCATAAAGCGCAATTCGTAGGTGCCGGTTTTTAAAACCCCTTCCAACAGCGGCCCATCAACGCGGCCATCATGATTGGTGCGGGTTTCCAGAATTTTTTCGGCAGTGCCATTGTTCAGCTCAAATAGGCAGAGCTGCAATCCGCTTGCGGGGCAACCGCGCGCTGTGTCCAACACATGAGTTGTGAGTTTGCCTGTCGCCATAATTACCTCCCCCTATTGCATGCATTTTTGCCGTGTTTCTGGGGGTTATGTCAAGAAATTTTAACAATTGGTCAAAAAATTACTGCCGCCCGGCATTTCCCCCTAGGCGCAAATCATCGCTTCATGCATAGTGCATGCTATATGGGATTTCGCCAACGCAAAAATATCAGCATAAAGGGTGGAGCAAATGAGCGATAAACCGCAACGCTATGAACGGGATATGCGCGGCTATGGCCGCCGCAAACCAGCGGTTCAATGGCCGAATGGCGCCAAGATTGCCGTGCAATTTGTGCTCAATTATGAAGAAGGCGGCGAGAATTGCCTGTTGCATGGTGACAAGGCATCCGAAGCCTTTTTGTCTGAAATTGTAGGCGCACAGCAATGGCAGGGCCAGCGCCATTGGAACATGGAAAGCATCTATGAATATGGCGCGCGCGCCGGGTTTTGGCGGGTGCATGAGCTGTTTACCCAATTTGATATGCCGCTGACCATTTATGGGGTGGCCACCGCGCTTAAACGCTCGCCCGAGCAAGTGGCGGCGATGCAGGAGGCGGGGTGGGAAATTGCCTCACACGGGCTAAAATGGATCGAATATAAGGACTTCACCGAAGCCGAAGAGCGCGCCCATATGAAAGAAGCGATCCAGCTGCATTATGAGGCCACGGGCGCTTATCCCAAAGGCTGGTATACGGGCCGCTGTTCGGACCATACGGTGGCGCTGACCCAGGAAATGGGGTGCTTTGATTATGTGTCGGACAGTTATGCGGATGATCTGCCCTATTGGCGGGCACCCCATGGCGAGGCACAACAGCCACAATTGATTATCCCCTATACACTGGACACAAATGATATGCGCTTTGCTGCGGTGCAGGGCTTTAATAGTGGCGACCAGTTTTACTGCTATTTGAAAGATAGCTTTGACGCGCTTTATGCCGAAGGCGAAACGGGGGCGCCGAAAGTGCTGAATATCGGGCTGCATTGCCGCCTGATCGGCCGCCCCGGGCGGATTATGGCGCTACGGCGTTTCCTCGACTATATCCAATCTAAACCCGATGTTTGGGTGGCGCGACGCATTGATATTGCGCACCATTGGATGGAGCATCACCCTTATGCAGCACCAAAATTTGACCTGGTGAATATGAGCCGCACGACCTTTGTGGAGCAGTTTGGCGGCGTGTTTGAACATTCGCCTTGGATTGCAGAACGGGCCTATGAATCTGAGCTTGGTCCGGCGCATGATTGTGCCATCGGCATACATGCGGCATTGGCGGCGCAATTTAGAAAAGCGCGGGAGAGCGAGCGGCTTAAAGTGTTGAACGCACACCCGGATTTGGCGGGCAAGTTGGCAGCGGCGAAACGGTTGACTGAAGACTCGACCAAGGAGCAAGCCGGTGCTGGGCTTGACGCTTTGACGGATGATGAGCGTGCCACTTTCACCGAGTTGAACGAGACTTATACGGCCAAGTTTGGTTTTCCCTTTATCATTGCGGTGAAAGGGCTGAACAAGGATCAGATTCTTGAACAGTTTAAAAAGCGCGTGCATCATGATCGGGATGAAGAATTTGCAACGGCGTGTCAGCAAGTGGAGCGGATTGCTCTATTGCGGCTGAAAGACATGTTTGGGGAGGACTAGATGAGCCAATATTATACGCCCAAAGGTGGCCTGCCGCCGCAAACGCAATTGCTGACCGACCGCGCCAAATTTACAGACGCTTATGCGGTGATCCCAAAAGGGGTGTTTAGCGATATTGTCACGTCCAACCTGCCTCATTGGGACAATACCCGCGCCTGGATAATTGCGCGGCCACTCAGCGGCTTTGCGGAGACCTTTGCGCAATATGTGATGGAGGTTGCCCCCGGCGGTGGCAGCACCCGGCCAGAGCCAGACCCAAGCGCTGAAGGCGTTTTGTTTGTGACCGAGGGCGAAGGCACGCTGACACTTGACGGAGAACAGCACAAACTGGGCGTGGGGTCATATGCCTATTTGGCAGTGGAGGCGGACTGGCAATTGGCGAATGATTCAGATGCACCGCTTCGGTTTCATTGGATTCGCAAAGCCTATGAAACAGTGGATGGGATCGATGCGCCAACGAGCTTTGTGACCAATGAGAACGACCACGACCCCATCCCTATGCCAGATACGGATGGCGCTTGGGCCACCACGCGCTTTGTGGACCCCAGTGATGTGGCCCATGATATGCATGTGAATATTGTGACTTTCCAGCCCGGCGGCGTGATCCCTTTCGCGGAAACCCATGTAATGGAACACGGGCTTTATGTGCTGCAGGGCAAGGCGGTTTATCGGCTGAATGAGGATTGGGTTGAAGTGGAGGCGGGCGACTTTATGTGGTTGCGCGCCTTCTGTCCGCAAGCCTGCTATGCGGGTGGGCCGGAGCCATTCCGCTATCTACTTTACAAAGACGTGAACCGGCATATGAAGCTGAAATTGGGGGCATAAATGGAAGTTCCGTTTATTCCTATCAAGCCGCTGACCATCGAAGCCTTTGCGCCGTTTGGCGAAGTGATTGATCTGGACAAGGCTGATCATTTTCCGATCAATAATGGCATGTGCACCCGCTATAATGATTTGGCGACGGTTGAGCTGGGTGGTGTAGAGCCCCGACCGCTGGTGAATATTTTCCGTGGCAAGCCTTATGATATTCCCCTGCACCTCAAAATGGTGGAGCGACATCCGCTCGGCTCACAGGCTTTTATCCCCATGAGCAAGCGCCCGTTTTTGGTGATTGTAGCGCCGGATGAGGCGGGCACGCCGGGCAAACCAGAGGCTTTTTTGACTCAATCTGGGCAAGGCATCAATTTGAAAATGGGCTGTTGGCACGGGGTGCTGACCACATTGGAGCAGACCAGCGATTTTGTGGTGATTGATCGGGGTGGGCCGGGAGAAAATCTGGAAGAATTTTATTATGAGCCGGGCTTTTTGGTTGGGTTTGCGGATTAGAGGCTTTAGACAAGTGCTCTTCCGTCACCCTAGACTTGATCCGGGGTCCAGCCTCGGCACTCTAGCCACTAGTGCATTGCCCATTTGGTCAAGGCTACATGGATTACCGGATCAAGTCCGGTAATGACGGTGGTGGATGAGGATATTTTGTACGGTGGGTCGTTTTCTTTATCCGGTGGATCTGGTTTACCGCCGATCGAATTTACGACCCAGCACCAGCGACGTCTGCGTGCGGCGGACGCCGGGGATGAGGGCGATTTCGTCGATGATTTCGTCAATATCTTCGAGCTGCGGTGCTTCGACTGACAGGTGCAAATCATATTCGCCATTGATGGCGAGGCAGAGTTTGATTTCAGGGAAGTCTTTCAGCTTATCGGCGATCTGCTTGCCCTGCTGCTGATGCACCTCGATCATCACCAAGGCTTCCACATGTTGGCGGCCCGGATCTTCCGCCAATTGTACTGTGTAGCCTTTGATATAGCCCAAGCGCTCGAGTCGAGCGATCCGCTCATGCACCGTGGTGCGGGCAATGCCGAGTTTTTTGGCAATATCAGAAGTTTTGGCGCGGGCGTTAAATTGCAATTGGGCAATCAATTGCCGATCCAATTCATCCCGTATGGGCTTTTCCATGCCGCCGCTCCCTTCCGACAAATAGTCAAGCATATGATAAAGTGACGATGAGCAAGTTTTTGCCAAGGCGCAAGTGCATCAGGTGGTTAAGCGCGTGTTGCGCAGCTCTTTTTCGTCATTTTGTCGGATATAGCAACCAATTTCCGTCATTTCATCTTGATTATGGCGGTTCAGATTCTATGCGCTGACAGTGCGCGCTGGCACAATTTTACCAGTTTAAAAAATCAAACCAGAGGGACAGATATGAATTGGGATGTTTTGATTGTTGGCGCAGGTAAAATTGGCCGCATGGTGGGCGTGGTTTTGGAAAGCCAGCCTGAATATAGCGTGACCGTTGCCGACACCAATGAAGCTGCCTTGGCGGAAGTGGCCAAATTGGGCCTGAAAACGGCCAAAGTGGACGTGACCAATGAAGATGAATTGGTGGCTGCCCTTAAAGACAAAAATGCCGTGTTGAGCGCTGCACCCTACTTTTTGACCCCTGCTATCGCGACGGGCGCGAAAAAAGCAGGTACACATTATTTCGACCTGACGGAAGATGTGAAAGGCACCAAGTTTGTGATGGACTTGGCCAAAGACGCTGACACTGCCTTTATGCCACAATGTGGCTTGGCGCCCGGTTTTGTGGGTGTTGCGGGTTATCACTTGGCGAAGCAGTTTGACAAGGTTGAAGATTTGTCCATGCGCGTTGGTGCGTTGCCACGCTACCCAACAAATGCGCTGAAATATAACATCACCTGGTCAACCGAAGGCATGGTGAATGAATATTGCAACCCATGTGAAGCTTTGGTGGATGGCAAGTTGGTGGAAGTGCCACCACTTGAGAATTTGCAGACATTCACATTGAACGGCACCGACTTTGAGTGTTTCAACACTTCTGGCGGTTTGGGCACCTTGTGCGAAACGCTTTCAGGCCACGCGAAAAACGTGTCTTACCGTTCGATCCGCTATCCGGGCCACCGCGATATTTTGAAAATTTTGTTGCAGGATTTGAAGCTGCAAGAGCGTCAGGACTTGATGTGCGAAATTTTCAACACGGCTTTGCCAGTGACCAAGCAAGACACGGTAACCGTGTTCTGCACCGCAACGGGCACCATTGATGGCAAATATGAGGAAAAATCTTTCCTCAATGTTTCCACCCCAATGGAAGTGGCTGGCAAAGAGTGGACCGCCATTCAAATCACCACTGCTGCCGGCGTGACCGCAGCGATGGACTTGATGCGGACAGGCAAATTGCCAAGCAAAGGCTTTGTGCGCCAAGAGCAAATCAATCTGGATGAGTTTTTGGACAATCGGTTCGGCGGCATGTTCCTGGGCAAGCCGTTGGCCACCAGCGCTGCGACAACAAAAGCGGCATAATTGTTTAAAGGGCGGGCTTTTGTCCGCCCTTTCCATTTCGGCGATTTTACCTAAGCAAAGTGCGAAATCTTTATTGAATTTTGTGCAAAATAATGACTATTCAGTCAAAATATAATCGGTCATACTGACATGGAACATATCGCAAATTTTGAATTTGCGGATAAAGCGTTGTGAGGGCAGCGCAAATCGGGCCCGAGAAATTGGACCTGATGCGAGGGAGGACATGATTGATGCTTTTGACCCTGACCATTGGTCCGGCAAGGCTGTTGAGCGTTTTTGCGCCATCTCATCTATTGTGTGCAGGCATGGCCCGCGCCAGCATTTTGCGGCGCTGGGGCAAATTTGTTCGACCTCTTGGCTGCACCTTTTTCACGCAAAAACTGATGGATCACTCCCCCTAATTGGGTAGGGTGCGCGGCAAAAGCCAATTGTGCGCCTGCTAAATTTGGGCTAGATCGGTTATTAGCGATCAAAGAATGAAAGAAAATATGTCGGACACGCAAACACCTGTCATTGAAGTACGCGACCTTCACAAAAGCTATGGCAATCTTGAAGTGCTTAAAGGCGTCGACCTTGTGGCCCATAAGGGCGATGTGGTGAGCTTGATCGGCTCTTCAGGCTCTGGCAAATCCACCTTGTTGCGGTGTGTCAATTTGTTGGAAGACAGCCAGCAAGGAGACGTGATTTTTGATGGGGAGCCTGTGCATTGGAAAGGTGAAGGGTTAAACCGTCACCCCGCTGACAAGGCGCAAGTGATCCGCATTCGCACCAATTTGACCATGGTGTTTCAGCAATTCAATCTTTGGGCGCATATGTCCATTTTGCAAAATGTGATGGAAGCGCCCGTCACCGTTTTGGGCGAAGACCCTGCGGTGGTGGAAGAGCGTGCGCGCATGTTGCTGGACAAAGTGGGCATTGGCGACAAGTGCGACAATTATCCCGCTCAACTTTCTGGCGGGCAGCAACAACGGGCCGCGATTGCGCGGGCTTTGGCGATGGAACCGCAAGCGCTTTTGTTTGATGAACCAACATCTGCGCTAGACCCAGAGTTGGAGCAAGAAGTGGTGAAGGTGATCAAGGATTTGGCCAAAGAGGGCCGCACCATGATTATCGTGACCCACGATATGCGCTTGGCTGCAGATGTTTCTGACCATGTTATCTTTTTGCATCAGGGCCGCATTGAAGAACAAGGCACCCCTGATGAGGTGTTTAAGAACACCAAAACCGAACGGCTACAGCAATTCTTGAGTGCGACCGTTCCGGCATAACCAACTCAAGATCTCTTTATAAAAGAGGTTAAACCAAGGGAGACTAAAATGAAAAAATTGATGCTTTCCGTTGCTGTTTTGGCAATGAGCACAAGCTTTGCGATGGCGGACACTGTGCGCCTTGGCACCGAGGGCGCTTACCCTCCATATAACTTCATCAATGATAGCGGTGAAGTTGACGGTTTTGAGCGCGAGTTGGGCGATGAGCTTTGCAAGCGTGCAGAAATGGATTGTGAGTGGGTTACCAACGATTGGGATTCAATCATCCCTAACTTGGTATCTGGCAACTATGACGCGATTATCGCAGGTATGTCTATCACACCTGAGCGTCAGGAAGTTGTTGATTTCACACAGAACTACACACCTCCATCACCTTCAGCATATGCTGCGTTGAGCGCTGATGTTGATCTTGACGGTGGCGTTGTTGCTGCACAAACAGGCACTATTCAAGCTGCGCACATCACCACAACTGGTGCGACATTGCTTGAGTTTGCAACACCTGACGAAACTGTTGCTGCTGTGCGCAATGGTGAAGCAGACGCAGTGCTTTCAGACAAAGACTTCTTGATCCCATTGGTTGAAGATTCAAATGGCGACATGGTTTTTGTTGGTGACGACGTACCTTTGGGTGGCGGCATCGGCATGGCTTTCCGCAAGTCTGATCCAGACATGCGCGGCAAGTTTGATGCAGCAATCCAATCCATGAAAGATGACGGCACATTGAACGAGCTGATCATCAAATGGTTGGGCGAAGACTCACCACGCTTCTAAGAAATTGAGGAAGGGCGGGACTTGTCTCGCCCTTTACCTATATGTTTGAATTCTGCGCAAATCCCGACCAAATTGAAGGCTTAACCTGGCTGACCTGTTATCTGACAACAGGCAAGCATATGAGCTTTTATGCCTCATTTGGCACTGTGTTGTTGCTGTTGGCTGTTACCGCGCCAACCGCCTTGTTATTCGGCTTTTTTGGCGCGTCTGCTGCGCGGTCGCACATTGCACCGCTGCGCTGGCTCGGCAAAGGTTATACCGCCATTGTGCGCGGTGTGCCCGACATTGCCTTTTTCCTTTTCTTCGTGATTGCGCTCGACCAAGCCTTTGAATATGTGCGCCACAAAACCCTGTGCTCGGACTGGACCGAACCGGTGCGGCAAGGCAATGATTTTGTGGTGTGTGCGGCGGCGAAATTGCCGCTTTCCACTTCCCCGCAATGGGTGCACGAAACTTACGGCTTTATTCTTGCCGTGCTGACCTTTGCCATTGTGTTTGGCGCCTTTGCTGCCAACGTGCTTTATGGCGGCATGCGCGCTGTGCCTCATGCGCAGCTGCAAACTGGCGAAGCTTATGGCATGACGCAGCGCCAAGTGTTTTGGCGGATTTTGATGCCGCAAATGTGGGTTTATGCGCTTCCCGGCCTGTCTAACCTTTGGATGATTTTGATCAAAGCGACGCCCTTGCTGTTCTTGCTCGGGGTTGAGGACATTGTTTATTGGGCGCGGGAATTGGGCGGCTCAAAAAGCTCCGCCTTCTCCTATCCGCACCCGGATTGGCGCATCTATTATTTCTTGGGCCTTTTGGTGTTCTATCTCGCCATGACCAAGATTTCTGAAATTGTGTTTGAAAAACTCATGGATCGTTTGAACCTTGGCCAAGCTACCACTGGCGGCAAATCACTTGCGGGAGGTTCAGCATGAGTTGCATTGAAACCATCCAAAATTATGCCTTCCGCTCCATGGGTTTTGGTGAACGCCTGTTACCGCGCTCGGACTTTACCTTATGTGACCAATTCACCCTGATCGGCTCGGGCTTGATCTGGAATGTCTATTTCGGCGTGTTGGCGCTTTGCTTAGGCTTCTTCCTCGCCGTTGCCGTGGCGATGGCCAAAGCCAGCAAGAACCCGTTTTTCCGCGTGCCTGCAGAATGGTTCATCTTTATTTTCCGCGGCTCACCGCTCTTTATTCAGTTCTTCTTTGCTTATGAGCTGTTTGTGTTGTTGCCGAAATTGGGCACCGACATCAATCTGGGCTTTGTGGAAATCACCGTGGAAACACGCTGGCTGACCAAAGCGTGGCTTGGGGCATTGATCGTGCTGTTCCTCAACACGGCAGCCTATTCCGGGGAGATCTTCTACGGCGCGCTTAAATCCATCCCGAAAGGCGATGTGGAAGCTGCCGATGCCTATGGCATTACGGGATGGCCGCGCTTTAAAAAGATCATTTGGCCAACCATGTTGCGCCTCGCCTGGCCGGCTTACACCAATGAAGCGATTTTCCTGTTTCACGCGACAACACTGGTATTCTTTTCCGGTTTTCCAAGCTGGCAACAGCGCGGCGATGCGCTTTATTACGCCAATTATTTTGCGGACAAGACCTTCAACCCGTTTGTGCCTTATCCGATTTTGGCCTTCTATTTTATCTTGCTGACGCTATGTGTGATCGGCATTTATGGAATGATCAATAAGCGCTTGAATCGGCACTTGCCGGAAAATCAAGTGCGCCGCATTAAGGTGCGGCCGCAGATTATTCGCTAGATTTTGGTGCGGTCAGTCTAGGCTGACCGCATATTCTGCTTGCCCCTTCACCACATTTTTCAAGCAAAAAACCTGGCCATCTTGCGCGCTTGGCGGGTTTAGATTTTCAAGGGCTGAGGTGAGGTAAAGGTCCGTAAAGTCGGGACCGCCAAAAGCCGGGCAAGTGGGCTGCTTTGCGGGCACGGAAATGCGCTGCACTTCATAGCCCTGCTCATTATATTCCACGATGCAGGATGCGCCCCAAAGCGCGATCCAGATATGGCCATTTTGATCCACCAATGCCCCATCTGGGTTTAGCTTTTTCTTGCGTAAATCCACATGCACGATCGGCTCGCCCAAGGGCCACCCCTCCGCATCCAGCATTTGCTTCCACACCAGATGAGTTGGCGTGTCTGTGTAATATGCGCATGAACGATCATGGGCGAAGCAGATCGAATTGGGAATCGCAACGTCTGGCACCAACAGGCGCAATTCGCCTTGGTAGAAGCGATAAATGCCCCCCTTCTCTTGCGTTGGATCGGTTTTGGACATGGTGCCAATCCAAAATCCACCCCACGGATCGATGCGTCCATCATTTGAGCGACGGGAGGGCACATCCTTTTCCAAATCCACCAGATGGGTTTGCGCGTTGGTTTCGAGATCATAGGTGAAAATTTGACTCTCAGAAGCGATCACTAATTTGGTTTCATCCAGCCAACCTGCGGCCGTGACAATCTCATCAAACGCCCATTCCAGCGCTTGCCCATCCTTTTGCGAACGTAATTTGCAATTGGGGATATCGAACCAAAAAAGCTGTTGCCGCAAAGGGTGCCAAAGCGGACCTTCGCCCAATGTGTTTTGTCGTTGATCAAATGTCTGTGCAGCCATTGTGCGCTCCTCCGCCTCTTAAATCTATGGCTAGCAAATCGAGACGGAGGGACAAGTCGGAAATGGACCGATTGGACAGATTTCGGACAAAAAAACCCGCCAGTACAAAGACTGGCGGGCAAGAAAAGATCTTTTAAAAAGATCCTTCTGTGGGAAGTTGTTTAAGCCAGAGCGCTTACCGCTTTTTGAATGCGGGATATCGCTTCGACTAATTCTGTTTTTGCTGCTGCGTAGGATATACGAAAATATGGTGAAAGTCCAAAGGCTGAGCCCGGCACGATGGCCACGTGGCTTTCTTCCAAAATATAGCGGCAAAAGTCGCTATCGCTTTCGATGGTTTTGCCGCTAGGCGTTTTCTTACCGATCAAGCCTTCGCAAGAAGCAAAGGTGTAAAATGCACCTTCCGGCACACGGCAGGTAACGCCTTCAATTTCATTGAGGCCAGCCACCACCAAATCGCGTCGCTCCTGGAACGACAAGCGCCGTTCCTCCAAAAAGCTATTGTCGCCATTCAGGGCTTCAATCGCTGCGGCTTGCGACACGGAAGAGGCACAAGATGTGGACTGTGACTGCATTACAGCCATGGCCTTGATCAATTCAACCGGGCCTGCGCCAAAGCCGATGCGCCAGCCTGTCATGGCGTGGGATTTGGACACGCCATTGACCAAAAGAATGCGGCTTTGCAGTTCAGGGGCCAATTGTGCTGGGGTGACGAATTTGAAATCATCATAGGTGATGTGTTCATAAATATCGTCGCTGACCAACCACACATGCGGATTGCGCTTGAGCACATTGAGCAAGGGCATCATTTCATCAGCCGAATAGGCGGCACCGGACGGGTTTGATGGCGAATTGAGCATTAACCATTTGGTTTTTGGCGTGATCGCCGCCTCCAACTGGTCTGGCTGCAAGCGGAAGCCTTTTTCGCCTGGGCATTGCACCAACACCGGCACGCCGCCACACACTTCCACAATATCTGCATAAGTGGTCCAGAACGGGGTGGGGATGATCACCTCATCGCCCGGATTGATCGTTGCCATAAAGGCATTGAACAAAACTTGCTTTGCCCCGGCAGACACGGAAATGTTGGCGGGCTGATAGGTCAGCCCATTTTCCCGTGCCAGCTTGTCGCAAATGGCCTTTTTAAGCTCAGGCGTACCGTCAAGCGGGGTATATTTGGTTTGCCCCGCTTCAATGGCAGCAATGCCTGCTTGTTTTACATGATCCGGGGTATCAAAATCGGGCTCACCTGCGCCCAATATGATGACCGGGTGCCCCTCGGCCCGCAATTCGCGGGCACGAGTGCTGATTTTGATGATCTCAGAAACCGATAGTTTGGCTATGCGGTTGGCCCGGAAAAAGCCGGGATGAGAAACCAGATCGGCGGCCATTTATGTCGTCCTTACTCAATGTCAAAGCTAACGCCCTGCGCCAATGGCAAGGCTGTGCCGTAGTTCACCGTGTTGGTGGCGCGGCGCATATAAGCTTTCCATGCATCAGAACCGGATTCGCGTCCACCCCCAGTTTCTTTTTCACCACCGAAGGCGCCACCAATTTCAGCACCTGAAGTGCCGATATTGACGTTGGCGATGCCACAATCTGAGCCAACAGCGGAGAGGAACTTCTCAGCTTCACGCACATTGAGGGTGAAGATACAGGAGGAAAGACCCGCGCCCACTGCATTTTGCATTTCTAGCGCGTCATCAAAGTCAGAATATTTGGTGACATAGAGGATTGGCGCGAATGTTTCTTCAAACATTGGGCCAGTTTGTTCTGGCATTTCCACCAAGGCTGGACGGTAATAATATGACGCGTCGCCGTTCACATCTACACGCTCGCCGCCAGTTACGGTGCCGCCAGAGGCTTTAGCAGATTCAAGCGCCTTGTTCATATTGTCGGCTGCATCTTTGTCGATCAGCGGGCCAACCAAGGCATCTGATTTCAATGGATCGCCAATGGTGACGCCGAGATAGGCTTTTTTCAACCGGGCAACCATGTCGTCATACATGCTTTCATGCACGAACAGGCGGCGGGTTGTGGTGCAGCGCTGACCTGCGGTGCCCATGGCACCAAATGCGATGGCGCGCACGGCCATATCCATATCCGCTGATGGGCAAACGATGCCCGCATTGTTGCCGCCCAATTCCAAAATGGTGCGGCCGAAGCGTTGCGCCACGCGTGGGCCAACTTGACGACCCATACGGGTTGAACCTGTTGCAGACACCAGCGCCACTTTTTCGTGATCTACCATCACTTCGCCACCGTCGCGCTCGGCCACGAACATGGTGGCCAAACCTTCTGGTGCGTCGCCAAATTTGGCCAAAGCACGATCCAAAATCGCTTGGCAGGCCAAGGCGGTCAAAGGTGTTTTTTCAGATGGCTTCCACACGGTTGAGTTGCCACACACCAGCGCCAAAGCCGCGTTCCAAGACCACACGGCCACAGGGAAGTTAAAGGCAGAAATGATGCCAACCACGCCAAGCGGGTGCCATGTTTCCATCATGCGGTGATCCGCGCGTTCAGTGGCGATGGTCAAACCGTAAAGCTGGCGAGAAAGACCAACAGCGAAATCGCAAATGTCGATCATTTCCTGCACTTCGCCCAAACCTTCAGACGGGATTTTGCCTGCTTCAAGGCTAACCACGCGGCCCAAATCTTCTTTAGACGCCCGCAATTCTTCGCCCAACAAGCGTACCAATTCGCCGCGACGTGGGCCTGGCACTGTGCGCCAAACTTTGAACGCTTCATGCGCTTTTTCAATTTGCGCTTTGATTTCAGCAGCGCTTGATGTTTTTACTTCGGCAATCTTTTCGCCATTGGTGGGAGAATGAACAGCCAAATCGCCGCCTTCCAAAGCAGCTTGGGACACGCCCAATTTGCCCATCAATTCAATGGTTTCAGATTTGAGTGAAGATGCTGACATATTCTATCCCCTTTGGCATTTGCCATTGTTCGTTATGATTGACCGGTTTCGCCGGGGCGAACCCAATGCGCAAAATGTGGCTGGTCAAGTCGAAAAAATTCATTATTCTCATGATAACTTAGGCAAACACCCTAAAGAAGCAATGTTTTTTCATTACTTCATGAGGAAAAATAATGCATACCAGTCGGCGCAACTTTCCTTCGATCAACACGCTCAGCGCATTTGAGTGCGCAGCGCGGCACTTGAACTTCACCCGTGCGGCGGAGGAAATGAACCTCACCCAGAGCGCAATTTCGCGTCAAATACGCGACCTTGAACTGCAATTGGGCGTGACGCTTTTTGAACGGGTGCGCAAACGGGTTGTGCTGACCGAAGCGGGCGCGCGCTTTTTGGCTGACGCGCGTTATCTGATCGAGCAAACCGAAGGGCTGGTTTATCGCACCATGGCCGCGGCAAAGGCTGAGGCCATGTTGTCTATCGCCACGTTGCCGACCTTTGGTTCTCACTGGCTGGCCCCGCGCCTGCCTGATTTTTTGGCAGAGAACCCAGATCTCGCCATCAATATTGAAAGCCGCTGGTCGCCTTTTGCAATGCAAGACCAATTTATTGATGTGGCGGTGCATTTTGGTCGGCCGATTTGGGCCGGCGCAACGTGCCATCCGCTCTGCGCTGAAATGATGGTGCCTGTGGCGGCACCGAGCTTGGTGAAATTGCATCGCTTGAACAGTGCGCAAAAACTGGTCAATACGCCGTTGCTGCATTTGCAAACGCGGCAAACCGGCTGGCGCGACTGGTTTGAACAGCAGGGCATTGAGAACAAGGAGCCGTTTAAAGGCCATCGCTTCGACCAATTCTCCATGATCATTGAAGCCGCATCGGCGGGCATGGGCGCAGGGCTTTTGCCGTTCTATCTGATCGAACAACAGGTGATGCAGGGCAGCCTTAAAGTGATCGACCCTACGCCGCTAAACACCGAAGACGCTTATTTTCTAGCGATTCCGGACGATAAGGCGGAGAAACCCGGCGTGGTCGCCTTTACCAAATGGATTCGCAAACAGATCAAAAATCCGGTGATGCATTTGGATGAGGTGGATAGCCCGATCGCCTAAATATGTTATCGCGCAGAATGATGCGCAGAGAACCAGGCAATCAGTTCTGCCGTATTTCTAACACCTATCGCCTTCATCACCCGTGCGCGGTGTGCTTCCACTGTGCGTTTGGAGAGGTCTAACTCCTCCGCAATCACGGAGTTGGTTTTGCCTTGGGCGACAAGCGCCACGATCTGGCGTTGACGGTCAGTCAACTCATAACCGGATGTGGCAATGGCGCGGGGCAATGGCTCAAAGCAATAAACCGCCTTGGCAAAGGGATTTGCCGATGTCATGGACCGCCCGCGGACCTTGCACCAAAAGCGGGTTTGATCCGCTTTGATCATGATCCGTTCATCATAATAAGTGATGCCCATGGTCATGTTGGTGGACCACATTTGGCCTGTGCGCACAAAGTCCTCAAAATTTGGATAGAGCAAATGGAAGCTCTTATTGCGCAATTCGGCACGACCATAGCCGAAGAGCCGCGCAAATTCTGCATTACATTCCAGAATGATACGATGTTCCGCATAGACAAGCGGCACCGGCATTTCGTGTAAATTGAAATTATATTTTGACTGGGACTGGACGGTTGCGTTGAGGACCATGATGATTGCCCGGCTCTGTGCTTTCTTGTTCAGCAAATGCAGCGGCGGAAGCGCCCTGCGATATACCGTATAAATACGACTAACGCTTGGGTTTTGACAAGCATTATGGTTTGATCACATCACTAAATCTTGGAAAAATGGCTTTTGGGAGGACAAATGGCCAACGATATTTTGTGGACACCATCCAAAACCCGTCAGCAAAATGCAAATTTGTGGGCCTTTGCGGAAAAGACCAAGGCGCTGCACAATTGTGCACCAGACGATTATGACGGATTGCTGCGCTTTTCCATTGACCAACCGCAAGCATTTTATAGCTCCCTGTGGGACGAACTTGGCATCATTGGCGAAAAGGGTGAGCGCACCCTGATCGAAAATGATGATATTCGCAAAGTACGCTTTTTTCCTGACGCCAAGCTGAACTATGCCGAAAATGCACTGAAAAATGCGGATGGCCGTATCGCCATTATCGGCCATCGCGATGATGGCACACGGCGCGAGATTACCCGGAAGGGTCTTTATGATCTGGTGAGCCAGCTGGTGCAGGCCATGAAGGCGAAAGGCGTTGAGAAGGGCGATCGCGTGGGCGCGATTGTGACCAATGATATCGAAGCCATCGCCCTTTATTTGGCCAGTGCGGCCATGGGCACCATTTGGGCGTCCTGCTCGCCGGATTTTGGGCCGGAAGGGGCGACGGACCGACTGGCGCAGATCGAACCTAAAATTTTGTTTGCGGTGCCGCATTACAATTATGCGGGCAAGCATATCAATGTGGCGCCGAGCATCAATGCGGTGGCAAAGGAAGCCAAGATTGAGCATGTGGTGTTGCTGGATACGCCAAAGCCGAACGCCCAATATGAGATTGCGCACCAAACGCTTGATGAATTTATTGCGCCGTTCGCGCCGAGCGAAATTGAATTTGAGCGCATGGATTTTGACGCGCCGATGGTGATCTTGTTCTCCTCTGGCACGACAGGCAAACCCAAATGCATCATGCATCGCGGTGCGGGGCTTTTGATCCAGCATTTGAAAGAACTGGTGCTGCACAGCGATGTGAAGCCAAACGATAATTTCTTTTATTTCACCACCTGCGGTTGGATGATGTGGAATTGGCTGGTGACCGGCTTGGCGGCAGAAGCCACCCTGATCACTTTTGATGGAAATCCATTCTACCCCAAAGCACCGCGCCTGCTGGATTTGATCGACCAAGAGCAGATCAATATTTTCGGCACGTCCGCCAAATATATTGATGCGCTGAACAATTTGAATGTGAAGCCGCGTGAGACCCATTCATTGGCGAGCTTGCGGGCAATCCTGTCGACCGGCTCTCCGCTATTGCCAGAGAATTTCGACTATATTTACCGCGACTGGAAGGACGATGTGCAATTGGCCTCCATTTCTGGCGGCACCGACATTTGCGGCTGCTTTATGGGCGGGGTGCCCACCAAGCCGGTTTATCGCAGTGAGTTGCAAGGCGCGCAATTAGGGTTGGATCTTGCCATCCTAGACGATGATGGCAATGAGTTGATCAATCAGCCGGGTGAATTTGTGTGTCGCAATGCGCACATGTCCATGCCGATCGGCTTTTGGGGCGATGAAGATGGCGAGAAATATCGCAGCGCCTATTTCGACAAATTTGACAATATGTGGGCCCATGGCGACTTTGTGGAAAAGACAGACCATGGCGGCTACATCATCCATGGCCGTTCAGACGCGACGCTGAACCCGGGCGGGGTGCGCATCGGCACAGCCGAGATTTATCGGCAAGTGGAAACGATTGATGAGATTGAAGAAGCCATTGCCGTTGGCCAAGATTGGCAGGGCGATCAGCGGGTGATCTTGTTTGTGCGGCTTAAAGACGGCGTGAAACTTGATGAAGATTTGATCAAGCTGGTGAAAACACGCATCCGTACTGGTGCAACACCACGGCACGTGCCAGCAAAAGTGATTGCGGTTGCGGACATTCCCCGCACCCGTTCTGGCAAAATTTCGGAGATCGCGGTGCGCGACGTGATCCATGGGCGCAAGATCAAAAACACCACGGCCTTGGCCAATGTGGAGTGTTTAGACGCCTATAAGGATTTGGCTGAATTGAAGGCATAAAAAAGGGGCCGATCGGCCCCTTTTTCATTTCAGTCTTTGGAAATCACAATGTCTCGCGAACGCTCCGAGAGCACTTCTGGCCCATCAGCGCGGAGATAGACAATCTCTTCCAACCGGATGCCGAATTTTCCCGGCTGGTAGATGCCCGGTTCAATGGAGAACACCATGCCTTCATCCAAAATCACATCTGATGAGGCTGAGATGTAAGGCTCTTCGTGGATTTCGATGCCGAGGCCGTGGCCTGTGCGGTGACTGAAAAATTCGCCATAGCCCGCCTCGGTGATCACATCGCGCGCGGCCTTGTCCACGTCAGAGGCTTTGACGCCCGGCTTGCACGCTGCCAATGCAGCTTTAACCGCAGCTTCCACCACATCATGCACTTCTTGATAATCATCGCGCAGCGTATCAACCGCAACCATGCGGGTGATGTCGCTTGGGTAGCCTTTTGTGGTGCCGCCAATATCAACCACAACCACATCGCCTGATTTCAACACACGATCTGAGGTGTGGTGATGGGGGAACGCGCCATTTTCATTGGCACCCACAATGTCGAATACAGGTTTGGCGCCTTTAGACATGAAGTGTTCTTTTACGGCTTCTGCAACCTCACGCTCCGTCACGCCGGGACGCGCGGTTTTTGCCGCAATAGCCTGTGCTTCATCCGCGATTTGAGCGTTCAATTTCAGCAGTTCATATTCGGCTTCGGTTTTGCGCATACGCAACGCGCCGACCGTTGATTTGGTGAACTGATGTGCCGCGCCATCCAACTTGTCGAGCAAGTTCAAGGCGAAGTCCGCGCGCATGGTTTCGTCAAGCACAACTTGCTTCACCGCACCGCCCGTGACGTTGGCGAGGGCTTTCTCCAAGGCAGCAGTTGGGCCTTGATCATCTGCCCACTCGAAAAACTCAATGTCCGTATGTTCGCGCACTGCATTTGCATTGAGTGCTGGCATCACAAAGGCTTCGTTTTCTTTGCCGATCAACAGCAAACACATGCGCTCATCCGGGTAAGGCGAATAGCCCAAGAGCCATTGCGTGTGTGCGGTTGGCCCCAACGCCACCAGATCAATATTCTGCGCGCTCATTTCATCGCGCAAACGCTTAAACTTCTGCGCCACAACCTCGTTCATAAGTCCCCCTTGGGCATAAATTACCTTTAGTAAAATTATTTTAGTATTGGTAATATTTATTTGAAAGCGGGTCAATCACCCAAAAGATGGATTGGGTGCAAACAAGGCGTTTCACTTGACCAAGGTCAAACCCCTTCACACAATCATTCTCTATAAGGACTGTGTTTTAATTCATTTGGGGGAAGAAAATGAATAAACTGATTGGCATGTTGTGGATTATTTCAGGTTCTGCAATTGCAGGCGCATTGGTGATCGCCGTTTTGGTGACTCAGATGGTGCCGAATATGGGATTGGGCATCGCAGCGGCAGCCATTTTGGGCTATGTGCTGGCTATCCCCTTTTCCTACATTTTGTCGAAAAAGATGAAATAGCCAACACTTCAATTTTTAGATTTTAGCGCGCACGGCAAGATAGGCGGGTTGTTCCGCCTTCTTCCAACACCAATTCCTGATTGGTGATTTTGGCGCGCACATCGCCCCACACATTGGCAAAGCCGCCATTCACCCGCGCGCGGTGCAAGGCATATTGATCATTCACATAGGCAGTGCCTTTGTTTGGCTCGATCAACGCCACCACTTCACGACCAGAACAGCTATAGCTCTTGGCCACGGCGTCAGGGTCTGCCCGGCCCATGGTCGGCTTGATGCTATATTCCACATCGGCATTTGGTGCGACCATGGTGGTTAGGCATCCGCCGCCAGCGGACCGTACTTCAAAGCCCTGCCCGGCAGATCGGGTAAGCTGTAACCGTGCACTTGGCGGCACTTCCCGCACAAATTGGCGCTGGCCATTGGGGCTTATTTCATAGACTTCAACATGTTGCCCACGATCATTTTTAAACCCGATGGAAATGGCGCGGTTGCCCAAAGGCTGACTGTTGGCAGATAAGCCGCACATAAAGTTCGGATCTGCCTGATAATTGCTCAACACCTGACGTGCCGCAGCGCTTTGGGTGTTGATGTTGATCTTCACATTTGAATCAGACTGCTGGTTGATCAAATCAAAGATATTGATGATGGTGTCCACCGTGTCGTTGCCTGTTGAAGGACGGTCGGGTGACACACCAAAATCATCATCGCCGCCATCCCCAATGTCGGGTTGTGACGCCGGGCGACAGCCGTTCAAGAAACGGCGGATGGCCGTGCCGCTACCTTTGAGTGAGTAGATTGCGGTTTGCTGATCATTGACGCTCCAGCGCACAATGTTGCCCAGGGCAAGCGCCCGCCAAACCGGATCACGCGTGTCGATGGTGGCAATGGGCAGTGCGCCCCAATCAAACCCTTCCACTGACCGGGTGTTCGCCCGGATGCGGCCTGTTTCATCGCCTACGCGCCAATCCACATTGACGCGACGGTTATCAGCTAAGCCACGTGGCGCTGACGCAAACATGATGCGCACCACATCATCTTGCGGAGTGCAGCGTGCTTCAATGCCGATACGGTCTGAACTGAGATCGCCAAACACCAGGCGCAAGTCGCCATCGCGACGTGATGGCGGTGTGCTCCATTGCAGGCTGCTATCATCTGTCACGTCGCCATAAACAGATGGGCCGTTGAAGCGGCTGTTACAGGCTTGAACGAACTCACGCACTGGCCCTGCACTGCCGCTGAGGGACAGCACAAGCCGATGATTATCATTGGCGATTGCTGTGAAGGTGGCGCCAGAGATGAGGCCATTCCACAAGCGATCATCTGTAGACCGCGAAAAGCTTGGTGCCGCGCCAGAACCGACAGGCGATTGCCCACGGTCACCGTTTACAACACCATTATAGCGGCCCGTGGTCCAATTGATGCGTGTACGGCGTGGTAGATCGGCGCGCGATGGATACCCATCCAAATAGATGGTGGCCCGGCGGGACCCCGGCTCACACACGGCACTAAAACCCGTGCGGTTAAAGCTACGCGCTTCAAATTTCAGCGCAGCAATATCGTTTTCATTTTGCGCAGGGATAAAGCGCCAGCTATAGCCCGCCCGCAATGAGGTGTCAGAGGCGAATTTTGGCTTTGGCGTGATGGTCACATCAAAGTTGGAGCCACATAGATCAAGCTGGCCTTCACCCGATGCCCCTGAGGCGAAATCGACTTCCAAATTGCCAGTGCAATTGATGCCTGAATTGTCAGCGAAAACGCGGGTCCGCGCATCATTGCCAATATGGCGAATGATGTTCAATTTTTCGCCATTTAGCTTGATGCCTGTGACCTTGTCGTCACCCCCAGAACGGACTGTGAGAATTTCATAATAGCGTTGTGGCTCAACATCCAAAATCACTTCATTGTTGAAGGCACAAAGGTCTACGGTACGTTTGAAATTGTCAGCACCGGACAAGGCTGCGGACAATTCGCCCACACATTTGAAGCCTGACGGGCCACGGCGAATATCAAATTCTACCCGGTTTGAATTGGCAAAGGCGGTGAACGGTTGTGGCTTTCCATCGAAGCTGAGCGCCAGAATGCGCACATTTTCTTGCGATGGCACAATGGTGATGGTGCGCACAGATGGACCAGAGCCTGTGTCGCCAAAGCTCAGGGCGACCTGCCATTCTTCATCGCATAAATTCAGTTGTTTGCGTAGGAAGCGGCCATTTTTGGCGATCAGCGACAAGGTGGCATAACACTGATTTTCATTCTCCAACTCAATGAAGGCATATTTGCCTGCCTGCGCCACGATGTCTGCGCGCTGGCCATTGATGAAGGCTGATTGCAGCTCAATATTGGCTGGTTTGGTTTCAATGGTGAGAATGCGCGCTGCCGCCGCGCCTTGCACCAGAAATAGAATAGAAAGAATCGCAACGCCGATTTTGGCGCCGAAAGAATTGAGCTTTTGCATGTCCGTCTCCTCAAGCGCCCCCGCGCCTTGCCCAAGACTACTATGCAATTTCAATTTTGTCGAAATTATGTAGGTGAGGCGAAAGCTTAGCACTTCCGCCCCATCCGAAAGTTAGAGAATGCCCGGCAGGTTCAAACCTTTTTCGCGGGCGCAATCTTGGGCGATTTCATAGCCCGCATCTGCATGGCGCATGACGCCGGTGGCCGGATCGTTCCACAAAACCCGCTCCAACCGCTTGGCGGCTTCTGGTGTGCCATCGGCGACGATCACCACGCCTGCATGTTGCGAATAGCCCATGCCAACACCACCGCCATGGTGCAACGACACCCAGGTGGCGCCGGAGGCTGTGTTCAACAGTGCGTTGAGCAATGGCCAATCTGATACCGCGTCTGATCCATCTTGCATGGCTTCGGTTTCGCGGTTTGGCGAGGCGACAGAGCCGCTGTCCAAATGGTCTCGGCCGATTACCACCGGCGCTTCCAATTCGCCATTGGCGACCATTTCATTGAAGGCTAGACCCAAACGATGGCGATCTCCTAAGCCGACCCAACAGATGCGGGCAGGAAGGCCCTGGAACGAGATGCGTTCGCGCGCCATATCCAACCAGTTGTGCAAGTGCTTATTGTCGGGCAACAGCTCTTTCACTTTTTGATCGGTTTTATAAATATCCTCCGGGTTGCCGGACAGCGCCGCCCAGCGGAACGGACCGATGCCCTGGCAGAAAAGCGGGCGAATATAGGCAGGCACAAAGCCGGGGAAATCAAATGCGTTTTCCAAGCCTTCATCCTTGGCCACTTGCCGAATATTGTTGCCATAATCCACGGTTGGGATGCCCCGCGCGTGGAAATCGAGCATGGCTTGCACCTGCACCTTCATGCTGGCGCGGGCTTCCTTTTCTACCAATTTCGGATTGCTTTCGCGCTTGTCGCGCCACTCAGCCATGCTCCACCCAATAGGCAGATAGCCATTGATGGGATCGTGGGCGGAGGTTTGGTCGGTGACAATATCTGGCCGCACGCCGCGCTTGACTAGTTCAGGGAAAATTTCCGCTGCATTGCCCAACAGGCCAACTGATTTGGCTTCGCCTGCCTTGGTCCAGCGGTCGATCATCTCCAACGCTTCGTCCAAGCTTTCAGCTTTTTCGTCGATATAACGCGTGCGCAGGCGGAAATCGATGCTGTCGGGATTGCACTCAACAGCCAAGCAGGATGCGCCCGCCATCACCGCAGCAAGCGGTTGTGCGCCGCCCATGCCACCAAGGCCGCCAGTGAGAATCCATTTACCCTTTAGATCGCCGCCATAATGCTGTCGACCGGCCTCTGCAAAGGTTTCATAAGTGCCCTGCACAATACCTTGGGAGCCGATATAAATCCATGAGCCCGCCGTCATCTGGCCATACATGGCCAAGCCCCTTTTATCGAGCTCGTTGAAATGATCCCAATTGGCCCATTTGGGCACCAAGTTTGAATTGGCAATCAAAACGCGCGGGGCGTCGGCGTGTGTCTTGAAGACACCAACGGGCTTACCCGATTGCACCAGCAAGGTTTCATCGGTTTTCAGCGTTTTGAGGCTATCAACGATCTTGTCAAAATCGCCCCATGTGCGGGCGGCGCGGCCAATGCCGCCATAAACCACCAATTCATGGGGATTTTCCGCCACGTCCGGATCGAGATTGTTCATCATCATGCGCATGGGCGCTTCAGTGGTCCAATCACCACAGATCAGGTCTGGCCCGATGGGCGAGCGAACGGTGCGGGCATTTTTGCGTGGATTGTCAGTCATCATTTCCTCCTATGCCGCGGCGGCGCGGGCGGCTTCGTCCAGCAAAGCCTCTAAGATTGATTTGAGAATGGGGCGCAGGTGGGCGCATTTTTCCGCATCCAGCGCCCATGGGGCATGTTCTGTTTTAAGATAAGCGCTTTGGGCAATTTCCATTTGGAACGCGCAAATATTTTGGTCGGGTTGACCATAATGACGCGTGGTCCAGCCGCCTTTAAAACGACCGTTCCACACACTTTCAAAACTGCTTTGTTGGGCAATTTCAAAGGCACGTTTTTCCATTTCAGGGAAGAGTGTTGCGCCTTCATTTGTGCCCAGATTAAGTGCGGGCAAAGTGCCTTCAAACAGGAAAGGCAGTTCGCTGCGGATGGAATGGCCATCATAAAGCACCGCAAAACCGTGCTTGGCTTTTATCCGCGCAATCTCTTCGCGGATGGCGGCATGGTAGGGCGAATGAAAGGCGATGCGGCGGGCTTCAATCTCTCCGGGCGTTGGCTCCTGCCCTAGGTGATAGAGCGGTTGCCCTTCAAAATCGATGGTGGGGCACAGGGTTGTGGTGTTCTGCCCGGGATAGAGCGACACGCCCTCGGGGTCGCGATTGGCATCAATCACATAGCGGGAGAAGGTGGCGCGAATGGTGGTCGCTTCCGGCATCAAGCCTTCATAGACCTCATCGATAAACCAGTCTGTATCCACCAGCGCGGTGCCGCGTTCATTCAGCCGCCCAGCAATATCGGCTGGCACAAAGGTGCCCACATGGGGGAAGGCCAGAATGAGTGGGCTATCGCCACGGTTGAGGGTGAACGGCTCCATCTACGCCTCCAGCGCCAGATCAATATGCGCAGCCGCCAGCAAATGCGGTTGTTGCACCAATTGGCCTGCTTTCACCAAATCTGGGGAGATGTAGCGATCATCGTCCAAGGCGCTCACCTCATGCTGCACCGCTTCAATTGCCGCCTGCAACGGCGCGGAGGTGGTGAGCGGCGCCCGCAAGCGTATGCCTTGGGCAGCAGAGAGCAATTCAATGCCCAAAATGTGGGAAAGGTTCTGGTTCATATCCAGCAAGCGCCGTGCGGCATGGCAGGCCATGGACACATGGTCTTCCTGATTGGCGCTGGTGGGCGTTGAATCGACAGAGCACGGCGCGGCCTTTTGCTTATTTTCAGACATCAGCGCGGCTGAGGTGACCTCAGCAATCATAAAGCCGGAATTGAGCCCGGGATTGGGCGTGAGGAAGGCGGGGAGGCCGAAGGACAAAGCCGGGTCGACCAGCAGGGCGATGCGCCGCTGGGCGATGGCGCCCATTTCAGAGATCGCCAAGGCGATCTGATCAGCGGCGAAGGCCACAGGTTCGGCGTGGAAATTGCCGCCGGAGATGATTTCATCTTCGCTCACCACCAGCGGATTGTCGGTCACCGCATTGGCTTCCACCCGCAATGTGTCGCCCACTTGCCGCAACAGGCCAATGACCGCGCCCATGACTTGAGGTTGGCACCGCAGGCAGTAAGGATCTTGCACTCGCTCATCGTTTTCCAAATGGCTGTCGCGAATTTGGGAACCGGAGAGCAATGCCCGCAATTGTGCTGCCGCATCAATTTGCCCTTGATGGCCGCGCAAGGTTTGGATCATTTCATGGAAGGGCGCATTTGACCCCATTGCCGCATCGGTGGACATAGCCCCGGTGAGGAGGGAAATTTTGGCCAAATGCCATGCCTCAAACAAGCCTGCCAGCGCCAAGGCGGTGGAGGTTTGCGTGCCATTGATCATGGCCAAACCTTCTTTCGGGCCAAGCACCACTGGGTCCAACCCAGCGCTTTTTAGGGCGTCTGCGCCGCTCATGCGTTGGCCTTGGTAAAAGGCTTCGCCCTCGCCGATCATCACCGCTGTCATGTGGGCCAAGGGTGCGAGATCACCGGACGCGCCGACTGAGCCTTGCCCCGGCACCATAGGGGTGACGCCTTTTTCGAGCATATTTTCGATCAGCTCGATCAGCTCCCACCGCACACCGGACGCGCCGCGCCCGAGCGAGAGCAATTTGAGCACCATCATCAAGCGCACAATATTGGCGGCCAAAGGTTCGCCAACGCCGCTGGCGTGCGAGAGGATCAGATTGCGTTGCAAGGTGGCCGTATCTTCCACAGCGATGCGGGTTTTGGCCAATTTTCCAAAGCCCGTATTCACACCATAAACCGCTGGTTCGCCCTTTGCGGCTTTGGCGATGATCGAGGCTGCGCGTTCCACGGCGGGTTTGACGTCCCGGTCCAGTTGCACGGGCGTGGCAGTGCGAAAGATTTCTTCCAATTGGGTGAGGCTGACCTGCCCCGGTTGCAAGATCATGCTCATAATTTGCCTCCAAAAATACGCGCTTTGAGGGGATTGAATCCAATGCGGTAGCTAAGTTCTGCGGGGTGCTGAATGTTCCAAATGGCAATGTCCGCCCGCTGCCCAGCGGTCAAGGTGCCTCGATCCGCAAAGCCAAGGGCTTTTGCGGCGTGGCGAGTGGTGGCCGCCAAACATTCGTCCGGCGTCATGCGGAACAGGGTTGCCCCCATATTCATGGTCAATAAAAGTGAAGTGAGTGGCGAGGAGCCGGGATTGCAATCTGTGGCCAATGCGATGGGCACCTGATGGCGGCGCAACAGTTCGAGCGGCGGCAATTGGGTTTCGCGCAAGGTGTAAAATGCCCCCGGCAACAGCACCGCAACCGACCCAGCGTCAGCCATGGCTTTTACGCCCGTTTCATCCAAATATTCCAAATGATCTGCAGACAAAGCGCCATAAGAAGCAGCCAGCGCTGCGCCGCCTAAATTGCTGAGTTGTTCCGCATGCAGTTTAATCGGCAAGCCGAGCTTTTGTGCAGCGTCGAACACGATTTTCATCTGTGCGGGTGAGAAGGCGATGCCTTCGCAGAACCCGTCGACGGCGTCGATCAAACCTTCTGCGTGCAGTTGCGGCAATATCTCTTCGGCGACCAAGCGGATGTACTCATCGGGCCGATCTTTATATTCTGGCGGTGTAGCGTGGGCACCGAGGAAGGTGGTGCGCACTGTAACATCGCGCAATGTGCCAAGCTGGCGCGCGGCCAACAGCATATTGCGCTCGCTCTCTAAATTGAGGCCATAGCCAGATTTGACTTCGATGGTGGTGACGCCTTCGGCGATCAGTGCGTCCAACCGGGGCAAGGCGCTTTCAGCCAGCTGATCAACACTGGCAGCGCGTGTGGCTTTCACCGTGGAGATGATGCCGCCACCTGCGCGCGCAACTTCTTCATAGCTTGCGCCTTCCAACCGCATTTCAAATTCGTTGGCGCGGTCGCCACCAAACACAATATGCGTGTGAGAATCGATGAGGGCTGGCGTTGCCAGAGCGCCGTCAAAATCTTCGCTGTGCCATGTGCGATGATCCAATGGGATGTCCTGCGCGGCTCCCACCCAAGCGACCTTTTCTCCATCAATGGCAAGGGCACCATTTTCAATGACACCGCCATAATTCTCGCCATTGGCGATCATCGGGGCGATGCGCAAATTGGTGAGCACATATTGGGTTGGCTTCGCCATGGAAGAGATCCTTTTGCCGGGATTTATCATTGCGCTTTATTCAAATATGTATATGCTTATTTTTATTATGTCCATACATATTAGGTGAGATATGTCGTCGCTATTTGTGAAAACTGCATTGCTGGGCACAGGCTGGGCGCAAAATGTGCGCATTGAATGGAATGCAGACCGCATCACGCAGATTGAAACCGATACCGAAGTGCAAGCCAGTGACCTTGATTTGAGGGATCAAATTCTGCTCCCGGCAATTGGCAATTTGCATTCTCACAGTTTTCAACGCGCCATGGCGGGGCTTACGGAATATCGAGGCGACAGTCGCGACAGCTTTTGGAGCTGGCGGCACCTAATGTATCAATTTCTGGATCAATTGACCCCCGGCGACCTTTACACGATTGCGCGGTTTGCCTTTATGGAAATGCTGGAAGCGGGCTATAGCGCGGTGGCGGAATTTCACTATGTGCACCATCAAGTGGGCGGCGCGCTTTATGATAACCCAGCGGAAACCAGCCATGCGATTATCCATGCGGCGCAGGATGTGGGCATTGGCCTCACCCATTTGCCTGTGTTTTATGCCTATGGCGGCGTGGACCAGCGTGCCCTGCAGGGTGGGCAAAAGCGCTTTGGGCACACAATGGATCAATTTGAAAAGTTGCTCGGTGACTGCGAACAATTGTTGCGCAAAATGCCTGATGATTATCGGTTGGGGCTGGCCCCACACTCATTAAGAGCGGCAAGCCAAGAGCAACTTGATCACTTGGCGGCGCTGCGGCCAAATGATCCGATCCATATGCATATTGCCGAGCAATTGGCAGAAATTGATGAGATTGAGCACCATTATGGTCAACGCCCCATGTCATGGTTGATGACCAACTATGATGTAGATGCGCGCTGGTGTTTGATCCATTCCACTCATTTGACTGATGATGAAACCCAACAATTGGCTAAGTCTGGTGCCGTGGCGGGGCTTTGCCCGATCACAGAGGCCAATTTGGGTGACGGAATTTTCAATGGTGTTGAGTTTCTGGAACTGGGCGGCACATTCGGCGTCGGGTCGGATTCCGATATTCGAATTACCCTGAGCGAAGAGTTGCGGGTGTTGGAACATTCGCAACGTTATCGCCACAAGGGCCGCGCCATGTTGGCCCCTGCCAATGGTTCCAATGGCGCCACCCTGTTTAATGGTGTGGCCAAAGGCGGCGCTCAGGCGCTTGGCCGGGACCATGGGGCGATTGAAGTGGGCAAGCTGGCAGACTTTTTCACCCTTGATCGTGACCGCATGCTGGGCCACGGGCTGACTGGTGATCGGCAATTGGAGCATTGGGTTTTTGCCAGTGACGACCGAGCGATTGATCAGGTCTGGTCCGCCGGGCGGCACATGGTGACGCGTGGGCAGCACAAAAATCATGACGCGATCCGCGCAGACTATATTGCCTGTTTGAAAAAACTGCGGAGCGAATTATAAGCAAGCTATGACAGAACGCGCTTCAGCCTCCCCCTATCTCACCATCAAGAATGATTTGCTCAGCCAAATCCGCAGCGGCCAATTGCGCCCGGGTGATGCGGTGCCGCATGAAGAAACCATTGCCCAGCAATATGGGGTGGCGCGCGCGACGGTACATCGGGCGATGCGGGAATTGGCAGAAGAAGGTTTTGTTGAACGCAAGCGGCGTGCAGGTACGCGGGTCGCTGCTGTAGGCGGCCGCACCACCAAGGTGGATATTGCTTTGGTGCGCGATGAAATTGAGCGTACGGGCGCGCCTTATCGTTTCAAGATTCTCACCCGCAACGTGTTGGTCGAAGATGATTTCGCCCAGCGCATTTTGCGGGTCAGCAGTAAACAGCCAGTGCTTTATCTCGAGATTTTGCACTATGCCGGTGACCAGCCCTATCAGTTGGAAGAACGCTGGATCAATTTAGACGTGGTGCCGAGTGCGGAAACCCAACCTTTTGACGCCACCAACCCCAATGAATGGCTTATTGCGACCATGCCATATGCCGAGGCGGAACATAAATTTTCAGCACAGAATGCAACGGCGAACCAGGCCAAGGCGCTTGCCCTTGCCGAAGGGGACGCTCTGTTTGTGATTGAGCGCCGCACCGCGCTCGATGCGAAAATGATCACCTATGTGCGCATGCTGCATCCGGGGCAGACCTATGCGATGGCAGCCACCAATTTCAGCCTGTCGACAAAAAATTAACTCAGTTGTGATAAGGGCTTAGCTACCGCGCAGGAAAGAGGGATTTTTGCGCGTGGTTAGGGGTTTTCATGAGTTCTTTTGATGTGGCGACCAATATGGGCGGCAATGACGCTCAAATTGCGCTGATCAATGATTTGGCACGGGATTTGGGCTTTCGTCAGATTACGCCCTATCTTAACCTATTGGCCGTGGAAGAACTTACCCGTAAGGTCCCGAACAATTTTTTCCTGTTTGCCACTGATGGCGAGCTGGGGCAGATCAAGTCTCAAATCCAAAATATCCGCAACAGTTCGCGGCCCCGGGTGCGCTTTTCGCCACTGATCTGCTTTGTGGAAGTGCCGCTGCCCATGTTGATTTCGCAATGCATCCAAATTGGGTTTGACGACATTCTCACCCTGCCTTGGGATCCGGCGCAAATGGTGCCGCGCCTGCGCAGACAGATCAATGCGCCGATCACTTTTTATGAAACTTCCACCTACTTTGGGCCGGATCGGCGTCGGTTTAGTCAAAAGCGAGCTGGCTCGACCATTTACAAGAAAAGCCAAGGATATCGCCGCATTGATATTCGACGCGACCCTGTGCACGGCGTTCAAATTTTAGGCGACAGCACGGTGGGCCACGTGGCCAAACGCCATAGCCATCTCTCCACCAATGTGGCGATCTAAGCAATAATCCTTATCTTTACTGGAAACTGCAATTAACCAAGATTGCAGGACAATGGCCCGCATAGATTTATCTGATTGCGAGCGATTGCCATGTTTAAATTGCCTACCTTAAAAATTGCAGCCCGCCTGCCACTTGCCCTTTCCATTTCTGCCCTCGCCATTGGCATGGGGCTTGGCACTGCGAGCTTTTTAATCAGTTCTCAAACCGTGCACGAGATGACCAAGAGTAAGTTGGAAGCGATTGTTGAAAGCCGCGCCATTGCCCTTAAACGCTATTTTGCGCAAGTGCGCGACGATTTGCTTTTGCAGGCCGAAAACCCTGTGGTGGTGGATGCCAGCAAAGATTTTGCCAATGCCTGGCAGCAGATTGAAGGTGATCCGCAAACCATTTTGCAACAGGGCTATGTGGCGCAAAACCCTTTTCCTGTGGGTGAAAAGGACAAGCTGCAAAAAGCAGAGTTGGGCCTTTGGTATGACAGCGTGCATGCGCGCTACCATTCCTATTTCAGCAATTTAATGCGCCGAAATGGCTATTATGATGTGTTCCTGTTCGATGTGGCGGGCAATTTGACCTACACCGTGGCCAAAGAAAATGACTATGCCACCAACTTTGCGGCCAATGGCGGCAAATGGGCTGAGTCAGATTTGGGTGGTGCGTTTCGCAGTGCGGCGAATTTAGCGCCCGGCGAATTCTCTTTCTTTGATATTGCCCCTTACGCCCCCAGTCAGAACTTGCCAGCGACTTTTATGTCGACACCATTGATTGACAAGTCTGGCACCCGTGTTGGAGTGTTGGCTTTTCAACTGCCAGTGGACGAGTTTACCACCATCATGCATGACAAAACCGGGCTTGGCACAACAGGCGAAACCTTTATCGTTGGTGCCGATCACATGTTCCGAAATGATTCAGCCTTCACCGAAGAAAATGATATTTTGAACACCAGCCTCGATTATCAGGCTATTGATGACGCGTTGGCCGGGCAACGTGGCTTTGCCACCACCGACACCTATCGCGGTCAGGATTTTTATCTCTTCACAGAACCTTTCAGCTTCGCTGGGGTGAGTTGGGCCGTGGCCGCCGTTAAGGGGGTTGCTGAATCCAATGAGCCTGTGGTTGCTTTGCGCAATTTGATGTTGATGATCGGGGCCGGTATTTTGGCCGTGATCATTGTCGCTGGCATCCTGTTTGCCCGTACCATTACCCGCCCGATTGCCCGGCTTTCTTCAACCATGAACGAGCTTGCCCAAGGCAAGTTGGATGTAGAAATTGAAGGTGCAGACGGTCAAGACGAAGTGGGCGACATGGCCCGGGCCGTGGATGTGTTCAAGCAAAATGCGATTGAGCGCCAACGGCTAGAAGGCGAAAGTGCCGCTGAAGCACAGGCCCAAGCCCAACGGCAAAAACGCGTGGAAGAATTGATCACCCACTTCCGCACCACAGTTGGTGATGCGCTTGAAATGGTGACGGCCAACAGCGCGCAAATGACCAATACGGCCAATATGCTCAATGAAATTGCCAACAATACGTCTGGGCAAGCGGGCGATGCCGCCAATGCTTCAAAAGAAGCGTCTACCAATGTGAAAGCGGTGGCCGCGGTGGCAGAAGAATTAGCCGCTTCCATTGAAGAAATTTCGCGACAGGTTGCCAAAACCAATACAATCGTCAATTCAGCTGCGGAAGCGGCGCAGTTGACGAATGGTCGGGTGACCCGCTTGGCCGATGCCGCACAAAAGATTGGCGATGTGGTGGCGCTTATTCAGGATATTGCAGAACAGACCAATCTGTTGGCCCTTAACACTTCGATTGAAGCGGCGCGGGCGGGCGAAATGGACAAGGGCTTTGCGGTGGTGGCCACCGAAGTGAAATCACTGGCCAATCAAACCGCTAATGCCACAGAAGAAATTTCCAACCAGATTACGGAAATTCAGGAAAGCACCAAAGATGCGGTGGCGGCCATTGAGCAAATCGCCAGCACCATGACCGAGGTGACACAATATACCACGTCCATCGCCTCCGCTGTGGAAGAACAGGGCGCGGCAACCGCAGAAATCAGCCAAAGCGTCACCCAAGCCGCAACGGGCACGGAACAGGTTACCGGGTCAATCAACACGGTCACCACTGCGGCGGACGAGACCAACCAAAGCGCCAATCAGGTGTTGGTGGCCTCGCAGGATATGGCGCAGCAGGCGCAAACCTTGCGGACAACGGTCGACAAGTTTTTGACCGAAGTTGCGGCGGCTTAAACCCACATCAAAAGGCACTCCACTTCGGGGTGCCTTTTGATTTTGCCGCGTTGCGCAGCACATATTTTGCGCTAAACTTGCGCGATGACCCAAGATTCGCTGCAAAATTTGCCCCCCATTGTGGATGGAAGACAATCTGAAACCGCGCTTAAAGTGCAACGCGGCTGCATGCGGTTTTTGCGTGCGCAACATGACATAACCTGCTTTGCTGAAGTGCCACTGGCCAATGGGCGGCGTGCGGATTTGCTGGGCGTAACGCCAAAGGGCGAAATTTGGATTGTGGAGATCAAATCCAGTTTGGAAGATTTTCGGGTAGACCAGAAATGGCCCGAATATCACGAGTTTTGTGATCGCTTTTTCTTCGCCAAACCGCCAGAGTTGGCTGCTGAAATTTTTCCCGAAAGTGAAGGCCTCATCGTTGCTGACGGACATGGCGCTGATATGATCCGCCCCTCCGGCCTCGACAAAATGGCCCCCGCACGCCGAAAAACCTTGATGATCAAACTGGCCCGCCTCGGCGCCGACCGCATCCACAGCCTGATGGACCCCGGCCCCAGCGCGCTTTAATATCGCTGCGGCGCGAAGTTGCGCCAAGGGCGCAATCTGAACGCTGTAATCTCTGAATCAGAAATATTGGCAATGGCAGGCGCATCTGTTTGTTGATCAAGCTGATTGAGCGCATTCAGCCGACGCTGGGCGGCCAATGTAACATTTTCCAAACGCTGCGGATCTTTTGATGCGAATTCAGACGATGAGAAATGAGGGTGGAAATTGATTTCGTAAAATTGAGGCCTGCCTTCAACCAAGCCAAAATCCACCCGACCATATTCAATATTGGCCAATTCAAAAACGCGCCTTACTTCGTCCTGAAACGCATTTTCCTTCATTAATTTTGCTTCAAATGCACTCGCATCTGGCGGCATATGATCGACATCACGATATTTCACATACCATTTTTCATCAAAGAGCATCATGTTGAAGCTGATGGTTTGATCGATACGATAGGCCGCCAGCTTTGCATAGAATTCGCCTTGATATGGCACTGCGCAAAACTCAATCACGACGAGGTCGTCAAGCGGCTCTCCCTTTTGCTCAAGTTCAGTCAGTGCGTCATCAAGCGCATCCTGATTTTCAAGCAATTGCGTGAGCGGCGGTAAGCTGACGGACAAGTGACGCACAAAAACTGGAAACCGATTTGGTTGCGGCGCGTCGCTGGCCAAATAAGCATTAAATTGATTGACCCCATGGTCATAAAGCGTGCGAAGCAACCGATAGCGGTTTTTGGCTGCGGCCGGATCGTTCAGCGCCTTAAACCCGGCGCCCGCCTCATTAATGTGATGATAAATTTTGCTTGCCAAACGGCGCTCGCGTGGGTGCAATCGATCGATAAAAGTGAAAATATATGTCGCCGCGGGTAACCGCCGGGTGCGGAAGAGCCAGCTGTAAGTTTTGTGCTTGTACGCTGGCGCATCAGGAAAAACTTTAAACCCATGCAGATTGCCACGCTGCCGGTTTGGGCCGATAAAAATAAGCATAAAAACTCAATATCTTTGGGGTGCAAAATTTCGCCAAGGACGAAGGCGAAAGGCTGTTATCTCTGAATCTACAATATTTGCAATGGGTTGAGCAGATGATTTTGAGACCAAAGCCTTCATCGCATCCATACGACGACGGGCAGCAAACTTTGCATTTTCCAACCGCACCGGGCATTTGGACTCATATTCCGACATCGTGAATTGCGGATGGAAATTGATCTCATAAAATTGCGGGCGACTGTCGACCAATGAGAAATCGACGCGGCCATATTCAATTTGCGCTAAATCGAAAACCGTCTTGGCCTCGTCCATCCATTTGTTTTCGCGCAACAGCTTTGCTTCAATTTCCGCAGAGTTGGGCGGCATGGTGTCAACTTCGCCATATTTCACATACCATTTCTGGTCATAGAGAAACAAATCCAGCATATATCGATCATCGATCCGATAGGCTGAAAGCTTGACGAAATAGTCTTCCATATAAGGCTCAGCACGATATTCGATGACAATCAAATCATCTAAAGGTTCCCCGGTCTGAGCTAGTTTTTCAATCGCGATTTCCAACTCACTTTGTGAGTAAATCAGATCTGTGACTGGCGGCAAACTGACTGACAAATTGCGCAGGAAAACGGGGAACTTAGCGGGTTGTGGCGCTTCATCTGCGCGATAGCCATTGAAGTCATTTATGCCCGCGCCATGCAAAGCCCGTAAAATCCCCAGCCTATTTTTGGCTTTGGCGGGATCATTTAGGGCTTTAAAGCCAGTTCCGGCAGCATTGATGTGGCGATAAATCTTGGCCGCCAATTGCCGTTCGCGCGGGTGCAAACGGTCAATAAACGTGAAGATATAGGTCGCTGGGGGCAAGCGGTGTGTTCTGAATAGCCAATTATAGGTTTTGTGCTTGGTCGCCGGCGCATCCTGAAACGCCTTAAATCCAAGCACGTTACCGCGTTGACGGTTGGGTCCGATGAAAATGATCACCTAGCTTGTTCCCGTCGCACCTAAGCTTTGTCCAGTTCAGCGCGGAGGCGCTTCATTAGGTTTAGGCGTTTTTTGTCACTTTGTTCTTCGGTGAGAAGATGGCCGAGCTCGATGGAGAAGCGGGCATATTCGGCGGACCAATCTTGCGTGAATTGTTGCGGATCGATGCGCAGATGCTCGGCTTGATGCACTTCGCCAACGCCGTTGGCGCGCAGTTCAAACTGATCATCCAATTGTGGTGCTATCACCTTGTCTGGCCCCAAGCCTTTTTCGCCTAAAGCCTGTTTCATGGCATCGCGGCTTTCATCTTCCCCATGGGTAAGGAAAATTGCACCGTGCGCGGGCAAGCGTTCGGCAATCCAATCCATCAATTCGGTATGATCACCATGGGCAGAATAGTTGCCGATGGAGCGAATGGCGGCGCGCACAATGTGGTTATTACCATGGATGCGCACTTCATTTTTGCCCGATTTGATCACATGGCCTAATGTGCCCGGCGCTTGGTAGCCAACGAAAAGCACGGTGGATTTTGGATCAGAAATATTGTTGCGCAAATGGTGTTTGATCCGCCCGGCATCGCACATGCCAGAGGCGGCCATGATGATGGCCCCGCCATTGATCCGGTTGATGGCTTTACTCTCTTCCACCGATTCAACAATACGGAACCGATCATCGGCAAACAGCTCTTCAGGGTTTAGTTCCACATCTTGCAGGTCAGCCGCATGGCGCTTGAACACGGAGGTGACGCGGCGCGCCAAAGGCGAATCGAGGAAAACCAATTGCGGGTCAATTTCACCCCGTTTGATCAAGAGGCCGATATCGTGCAGTAATTCTTGACTGCGCTCGACCGCAAATGCGGGAATGACCAAATTGCCACCACGGGCCAGAGCCTGATTGATCTCTTTTTTCAGTGCAGTGCGGCGTTCTTCTAGGGAATAGTCATCTCTATCCCGGCCACCATATGTGCTTTCGCACAAAATGTAGTCAAAGCCAGATGGCGCGTGAGGCTCGAGATAAAACACTTTTTCATCCGGGCCCAAATCGCCAGAGAACAGCATTTTGATGGTCTTGCCCTGTTCATCTTGCACATGCACTTCAATGGAGGCGCTACCTAAAATATGCCCCGCATTCCAAAAGCGTGCTTTTACACCGGGGCCGGGTTCAAACCATTCCTCATAGGGATGTGCTTTAGACCGCGCGATGGTTTCTTCTGCATGCTCGCGGGTGTAGAGCGGCTCGATCAGTTCTTCGCCTTTGCGTGCCCGTTTACGGTTCTGCCGTTCGGCCTCATATTCTTGAATGCCCGCGCTGTCTGGCAGCAAATAATCCATCAAACCGGTTGTGGGTGCGGTGCCATGAATAGGGCCTTTAAAGCCATGCTTGACCAATTTGGGCAACAGGCCCGCATGGTCGATATGGGCATGGGTGAGCAGCACATAATTTTGTTTGGCTGGGTCGAACGGGAAAGGTTTGTCGTTAAGCGCGCGCACGGCTTTGTTGCCTTGAAACAGGCCGCAATCCACAAGGAATTGACCACCCGGATGGGTGACCCGATAGCAAGATCCGGTGACGGTGCCTGCTGCACCATGGAAAGATAAAACAACGCTCATTTTAAAAACCTTTGTGATTTTTCCCGTGTCCGTTGCTTATGTTTAGCAGCCGGATGGCACGGAAAAAAGACAAAGTGCGTTGATTTATCGAAATGTTTTAGCGTGGGGCGCGTTTTGCCAAAATGCGTTGCAAGGTGCGGCGATGCATATTAAGGCGTCGTGCGGTTTCCGACACGTTGCGGTCGCACAATTCATAAACCCGCTGAATATGCTCCCAACGCACCCGATCTGCCGACATTGGATTTTCTGGCGGATCGGCCTTGATCTCATCTTCATCAGCCATCAGCGCTTTGAACACGTCGTCCGCATCAGCCGGCTTGGCAAGATAATCCACAGCCCCCAATTTTACGGCAGTTACGGCGGTGGCAATATTGCCATATCCAGTGAGCACCACAGTGCGCGCGTCTGGCCGCTTTTCTTTCAGCGTGGACACCACATCCAGCCCATTGCCATCTTCAAGGCGCATATCCACCACCGCATAGGCGGGAGGGTTGGATTTAACCTGTGCCATGCCTGCGGCAACGCTGTCTGCCGTGCGCACATCAAAGCCACGCTTTTGCATGGCGCGTTCAAGCCGGGTCAAAAAGGGTTTATCATCATCCACAAGCAGTAAGGACAAATCTTTGTCCAAAAGTTCGGGCACACTGGTCATTGTCGTATCCTCGCAATTGATACTTTATGGCACTATTTCGACCCTAAGGTCAAAACCATCTCGACGAATACGTTTAAATCACTCATTGAGTTCAATCACCTGTCTTGGCCATGCTATTTTGACGCAGGCATGGCGGCCTTCATCGCGGTTGTAAAAGTCGAGGTGGGCGCCCGTGCGCTCCAACAAGGTTTTCGCGATAAAGATACCAAGGCCAAGGCCTCCGGGCTCAGTGGGGTCGCTATCTTTCATATCTTTTGGCCGGGTGGTGAGATAGGGCTCGCCCATACGCATCAGCATATCCTGAGTGTAGCCAGGCCCATCATCACAGATGGATATTTCCAACATCTTGTCGGTCCACCGCACCTTCACCTCAACACGGCTTTGAGCGAAATCTACCGCGTTTTCGATAAGATTACCCAAGCCGTAGATCAGGCCCGAATTCCGCGCCATTTTTGGTTCCTGCCCATCGCCTTGGGCATCAATATCAATATCGATGCCAAAAAAGCGCTGGGGTTCAGACACTTCAGCCACTAGATCACTGGGGCTAAGTTCGTAAAAATGCTCTTCATTGGTGTTGAGGTTGCGCAGTTTTTGCAAAATCTCGCGACAGCGGGTGGCTTGCTCGGTGATCAGTTCCAAATCTTTTTTCAGCGATTGCGGGTCGTCCAGATCGGTCTGCATCTCTTTTGCAGCAAGGGCAATGGTGGCCAGAGGCGTGCCAAGCTCATGTGCGGCGGCGGCGGCCAAGCCATCGATGGCAGAGAGGTGCTGTTCTCGCGCCAGCACCAATTCTGTGGCGCTAAGGGCATCAGCCAATTGCCGCGCTTCGTGGGCTACCCGGTTGGTATAGGCCGCGGTGAAGGCCACACCGCACACCAAGGCGACCCAAATGCCAAACACATATAGATTATTGATGGAGAACGGTTCCGCCCCGCTCCATGGCAGTGGCATATGAAACAGGCCCAACAATGAAATGATGGCCACGGCCAAGGCACTTAGCGCCAAGGTCCAACGATAAGGCAAAGTGGTGGCCGACACGCTGACCGGTGCCAGAAGCAACAAAGCGAAAGGGTTATAAAGGCCACCGGTTAGATAAAGCAGCCCACCCAATTGCAATGAATCATACGCCAATTGGATGGCAGAGACTTGCGACCGCAGACGCAAGGTGGCGGGAAACCGCACCAGCAAAAACACATTTAGCCAGGCAGACATGGCAATCAGGGTGAAACAGGCGGCCAAGGGCAGTTCATAATTGAGCAAAAATGCCACCACCAGCACCCCGGCGCTTTGCCCCGCGACGGCAAGCCAGCGTAAACGCACCAGCGTTTCAAGGCGCAATCTATGGTGGCCGCTATAGGCCAAGGCGGGTGCTGTTTGTTCTGAATCGGTCAATTTTGGCTCCCGAATTTGAATGGGCCGCGGAAATTTTGGGGCATTTTTCCCCGTTTTACGGGCCGCTGGGCGTTGCTTTGTGCTTTTTCAAGACCCTTTTTGCAAAAAATTGGTGCTTGAAGCCACCAAAATCGCGCCCAAATCTAAGTCATCGTTGATGAAGAGGTGATACAATGAGCACACAATTGATTAAACCAGAATGGTCCCCATTGACCATTGGTCTTATGGTTCTTGGCTTTATTATTTTCTGGCCGCTTGGCTTGGCCATGTTGTTCTACATCTTGTGGGGCGAACATTGGGGCGGCTCAAGCGACAAAGCCGAAAAATGGATGAAAAACCAAAAGCACAAAATGAAGGGCTGTCGCGGTTCTAAACATCGCCGTGGCGCAACTGGCAACGCTGCTTTTGATGAATATCGCGAAGCCGAAATTCGTCGCATTGAAGAAGAGCGTGCCCGCCTTGAGCAAGAGCGTGAAGAGTTTGAAGATTTCTTGCGCAATTTGCATATGGCCCGTGACCGTGAAGAATTTGATCGCTTTAAGTCTGAACACCGCGCAAAGCGCCATGATGACGACGAAGATGATCGTTTTTCCCGCCGCGATGATGAAAAGAAACGCGACGACTATTAAAATCTAGCTTCCTCCCTGCCCTTGCGCTTGCCCCCGAAATAAGCGCAAGGGACCCCTGACCCCCAAAACTGATCTTAAGCGGATCTGGCACCCTATTTAGGGTGCCTTTTTTGTTGCCAAAGCAGGTTCATTTGCGCGAAATTCAAATCATGATGTTGAAACGTCGCCAAGCGATTCCCGACAGGCTGACCCTTGATCTCACCGCAGGTTCGGTGGATGTTTTGGTGCGCCAAAATGCGCGGGCCAAACATTATCGCTTATCGCTGCATCCCAAACATGGCCCCACTTTGACAGTGCCGAAACGTGGCAATTGGCCCGATGCGCAGGATTTTTTGCGACGGCATCATGATTGGCTCAATCAACGCATGGACAAGATTGCCTTGCCTCGCCTAGTTGAGCCGGACATGGCGCTTCCCTTGCGTGGGGTGCCGCATATTTTGGGCCGTACCGAGCAATTGCGCGGTTTGGTGCAAATAGATGACGCGCTACAGCGAATTGACGTGCCGGGGGCGCCTGAACACTTTGCCCGCAAGTTGGGCGATTGGTTAAAGGCGCAGGCGCGGCAGGATTTGGAACGGCAAGTGCAGCTCCACGCGGCGCGTTTGAAGCTTTCGCCCAAGGGGATCACCATTCGTGATCAAACCAGCCGTTGGGGATCTTGCAGCTCTTCGGGCCAATTGAATTTTTCGTGGCGATTGGTGTTGGCGCCCCCCTTTGTGCTGGACTATGTCGCCGCGCATGAGGTGGCGCATTTGCGTGAAATGAACCATTCACCCCGCTTTTGGCGCACGGTGAAAGAGACCTTGCCAGACATGAAACTTGGTCATGATTGGCTGAAGGAAAATGGGCGCGAGCTGATGCGCTATCAAATCACCCGTTAGATATTTTTGTTCTTTTTCTTGACGCACGCAATTTTAGCGCCTACATACAAACCGACCGGTCGGTTTGTATGTGGAGACTTAAATGGCGCAGCTCAAAGATCAATTATTGGACATCGCTTTCGATATGTTTTTGGCCCAAGGCTATGATGGCGTGGGGCTTAGCGAGGTGATCAAAAAAGCGGGTGTTTCCAAAGGCGCGCTCTATCATCATTTCAGCTCAAAGGACGATTTGATCGACCAGGTGTTGCAGCGTTATTTTCTCGATGGCTTTGCCGCGATGGATTTTGAGGCCTTTGCCAATGCCTCGGACACGGATCAACTTCACCTGTTGCAGACTGGCTATCAATCCATGTTCGGCGACACCGCCACTTTCAACAAATATGGGCTGGCCCGGTATTTCGCGCTGTTTTTTGACAGTATGGCGCGCAACCAAAAATTTGGAGATGCGATCCGCAGCTATTACACGAAAATTGAAACTGCTTTGTCTCCGCAAATGCTGTCTCTTTTGCGCCAGATGGAAGGTGAGATTTATCTCGCCGCCATCCACCATCGCCAACCTGATTTTTCATTCCTCCCGCACAAAGATTGAGGTGCATTATGCTTGAGCTATATGGTTCAAAATCAAAATCTGTTCCGCAAAAAATCACCATCACATTGATAGAACTGGCACTGATCGGGCTTTCGGCATGGATCATGTTTGGTAGTGGCGGACCACTGATCGCCAATCTGGTTGACTGGTCGTTGCCCGCAACTACCCCCACCCGCTACGGCGTGATCTTGGCCTTCAATATCGTCATTTTACTACGCATGGGCTTTATGATGTTTTATCTGATGAAGCGCACTTTGCCTTGGTCTGAAGCCTTCGCTGTGCCCGCCGCTTTTGCCCTCTATTATGTGGGCTTCGCCATTTTGGTGCTGCCGAATGATGCGCCGCTGGGAATGGTTGATTATGCGGCAATCGCCTTGTTTGCGCTTGGCTGCCTACTCAACACATGGTCCGAACTGCAACGGCATGTTTTCAAGCAAGACCCGGCAAATAAGGGCAAGCTTTATACTGGCGGGTTGTTCGCCTATTCCATGCACATCAATTTTTTTGGCGATATTGTTTGGGTGGGTGCCTATGCGCTGATCGCCGGGCACTGGCTGGGCGCCGCCATTCCGCTGATGCTGTTTTGCACTTTCGCGTTTTACAATGTACCGCTGTTGGATGCCTATTTGCGCGACCGCTATGGCGAGCCATTTGAGGCCTATGAAGCACGGACCAAAAAACTGATTCCGTTCATCTATTAGGCGAGCAAGATCATCTTCTCGCGCCTAGTTGCGCGAGAAGATTTCATTGATCAAATCACCAAGATTGCGGCGTTGCCCCTCTTGCGGCTGCGCCTGCCGATTGGTCATCGGCTCCAACACTTGATTCTGATTGTCAAACCGCACATTGCCGCCCGGAATTTGCGCAACGGCTAAACCTTCATGGGCTTCTTGCATAAAATCGTGCCAGATTTGCACGGGGATATTGCCGCCGCTTGCCTTGGTGGGGGTGTCATCATCATTACCCACCCATACGCCGGTGACGAGGCGCGCGCTATATCCCACAAACACAGCGTCACGGTTCTTTTGGGAGGTACCCGTTTTACCCGCGATGGGCCAATTGCCAAACTGTGCTTTGCGGCCTGTGCCCACTTCCACGGCATGCACCAACATGTCATTCATCATGGGGATATATTCAGGCGCGATCACCTGACCGGGGCCCACAGGTTCGTGATTGTAAAGCACTTCGCCATCGGCGGTTTCAATGCGCGAAATAACCCGCGCGATAATGCCCTCGCCACCATTGGCAAATGGCGCATAGGCTGCGGTGAGCTCAAGCAATGAAATGCCTGTTGTGCCCAACGCGCTTGAGGGCACCGCATCAATATTGCTGGAAATACCGAGCTTATAAGCGGTTTGCGCAATCTGGCGTGGGCCAAGCTCAATGGCCAATTTGCCCGCAACAACGTTGGACGACATGGCCAATGCATCACGCAATTGAATGCGCCCGCGATATTTGCCGCCTGCATTTTCCGGCGACCAATTCTGGTAGGTGAATGGCGCATCTTCCACCACTGTGTCTGGCCGATAGCCGTTTTCCAACGCGGTGAGATACACAAATGGTTTAAACGCCGAGCCAGATTGCCGCCGTGCAGTGACCGCGCGGTTATATTGGCTTTGGGTATAATCAATACCGCCCACAATGGCCTGCACTGCGCCATCCGGGGTCATAGACACCAGCGCGCCTTGGCTAAAGGCTCGTTCTTCGCCCTGTTCCCGCACAATTTCTTTGATCAGGAATTCAGCCTGTTTCTGCATTTCCCAATTGATGGTGGTGTAGACAATCACGTCCTGATTCACTTCACCCAGATAGTTATCCATCAAGGTTTCCACCCAATCGGCCACATAATATTCAGTGCCGGTGACGCGGGTGCGGATGCGTTTGTTGGGATCAATAGCGGCCGCTTTTGCCTCAGCTTCTGAGATGTAGCCTTCTTCCGCCATGGCATTGAGCACCAGGCGGGCCCGGGCAGCTGCCCCTTCGGGGTTTTTGTTCGGCGCCAGACGTGACGGCGCTTTGAGGAGGCCCGCCAAAATGGCGGATTCGCCCAAGGATAGATTACGGGCAGACTTCCCGAAATAACGCTGGGCTGCCGCCTCAATACCATAAGAGCCTGCGCCAAAATAAACCCGGTTCAAATAGAGCTGCAAAATTTCGTCTTTGGTGAAGTTCTGCTCCAACCAAACGGACAAAAGCGCTTCTTGAATTTTCCGGCCATAATTTTGGTCTGGCGTTAGGAATAGATTTTTCGCCACCTGTTGGGTGATTGTGGAGCCACCGCCCGTGATGCGGCCTTCAATCGTGTTGTTAACGAAGGCTCGGGCGATGCCGATCGGATCGACCCCGAAATGGTCGTAAAAGCGCCGATCTTCAATCGCTAACACGGCAGCAGGCACGAAATGCGGCAATTCATGAATGGAGACCGCTTCGCCCCCCATTTTACCGCGGTTGGACAATAGCCGCCCGTCGGCCGCAACAATGCGAATATTGGCCGGGCGATCCGGAATGGCCCATGTGTCAGAGGATGGCAATTGCATGCCATAATAGGCGACAACGCCGATGACCGCGATGCCGGCCCAAACGCCCAGAACCACGCCCCAATAGAATAGCCGCCGAAAGACCCGCCAGAAGGTCCATTTCTGCTGCTTTTTCGCCTTACGACGTGTTGTTTTCTTTTTCGGAGCAGCTGTTTTCGCCGCCGCTTTGGTTTTGGTGCGCGTGCCAGACTTTTTGCCTTTGTTCGCGCCCACACGATCAGCGGTGGTTAATTTCAGGTCGGATGATTTGGATGGTTTACGCGCCACCAACAGCCCTCACGGATTTGATTAAAAGTCGAGGAAAGTGCTTTAACAATGTAATTGTGGCCGGTTTATGGGGTGTAAACATTTTTGCAACACCGCATTTTTCTCTCTCGCTGCCCTTTGCATGCGCACAGCCATCACCTTAAAGAAGGCTTTTGGCCAAATTGTGAGCAAGTGATGAGTTCTTCCCTTTCCATTCGTACGGCGCGCAAAGAAGATATAGCTGCGCTATCCGACATTTTGATCGCAACATTTGAGCAAGTGTGGCACCCCCGGCTTACTGGCCCCGGCATTGAAAAGGGCAAAGATTTCCCCACGCGTGTGCTTGATTATCTCGAGCAATATGTCGCCGACATTTATGTGGCAACATTGGATGACAAGCCTTTGGGGATGATCCATTGGATTGGTGACTTTGTGGCTGCTTTGCATGTGTCGCCTGCAGCGCAAGGCAAAGGGGTTGGCAGCTCACTGTTGGCCTTTGCCGAGCAAGAGATTGTCAAATCGCATGGTCAGGTGCGACTGGAAACCGACAGTTTTAACGTTCAGTCCCGCGCATTTTATCAAAAGCATGGGTTTGAGGAGATTAAGCAATATCCCGATGAAGAATGGGATAGCGGGTTCACCACGATCTTGCTGCAAAAGCCCCTAAAATAAAAAAGGCGCCCTAAGGCGCCTTTAACTATACATCGAGGTTGGCCACGCTCAGGGCATTTTCCTGAATAAATTCACGCCGCGGCTCAACCAAATCCCCCATCAATTTAGAGAAGGTCTCGTCTGCCACATCGCTTTCTTTAATGTGCACACGCAGCAAAGAACGAGCGTTTGGATCGAGCGTTGTTTCCCACAATTGGTCGGGGTTCATTTCACCCAGCCCCTTATAGCGCTGCATAGAGATGCCCTTGCGGCCAAAGCTGGTCATCGCATCATAAAGCGAGAACGGACCAAAAATCTGCTGGTGCTGTGCTTTACGTTCCAGCTTGGCCAAACCTTCAAACAGATTGCCCAAATAGCTGGCCAGTTTTTCCAGATTGCGCGCATCGGTTGAGCGCAGCAAGCCGCTGTCAATTTTATGGCTTTCCAACACGCCACGCACAGTGCGTTCAAAAATGTAACCTTCAGCCGGGTCAAATGTTCCCTGCCAACCTTGCTCCGTTTCGGCTGATACAAGATCAAGTCGCTGCGCAACGGTGTTGGCCATTTTTTCGCCCTTGGCTGGGTCTTCAAACACTTCAAGGCTCAGCGCGCCGGAGATTGCGCATTGCTCTACAATCTGCCGATCATAACGTGCATTCAGACCATTGATGGTGTGCACCATATCCCGGCTTTTGCCAGCCAGATCGAGCAAATCTTGCCCCGTGTGAGTGACGCCTGCGGCAGTGATCAGCGCAGCATCTTCCAAACCAGTGTTTAGCAAATATTCTTCGAGTGCTTTCTCATCTTTCAAATATTGCTCTGATTGACCGCGACGCACTTTGTAAAGCGGTGGCTGCGCGATATAGACGTGGCCATTTTCGATCAATTCAGGCATTTGCCGATAGAAGAAGGTGAGCAACAGCGTACGAATGTGCGCCCCATCCACGTCCGCATCGGTCATGATGATGATTTTATGGTAGCGCAATTTTTCGATATTGAACTCTTCGCGCCCGATGGATGTGCCGAGCGCCATCACAAGGTTGCCAATTTCTTGGCTCGATAGCATTTTGTCAAAGCGCGCCCGCTCAACGTTCAAAATCTTACCACGCAGCGGCAAAACGGCCTGAGTGCCCCGGTCACGGCCCTGAGTGGCCGATCCGCCCGCACTATCACCCTCCACTAGGAAGAGTTCTGATTTGGCCGGGTCTTTTTCCGAGCAATCTTTAAGCTTGCCTGCCAGATAGGACACATCCAACGCGGTTTTACGCCGGGTCAGCTCCCGCGCCTTGCGCGCAGCTTCACGCGCCGCAGCAGCTTCGGCCACTTTTGAGATGATGTTCTTAGCTTCCTGCGGATGCTCTTCAAACCATTGGTTCAAACGCTCATTGACCACTGATTCCACCACGGGGCGGACTTCGGAGGACACAAGCTTGTCTTTGGTTTGAGATGAGAATTTCGGGTCCGGCACTTTAACGGACAGCACGCAGGTCAGGCCTTCACGGCAATCATCGCCTGTCAGCGACACTTTTTCGCGCTTAAGCACGCCTGAGCTATCCGCATAGCCTGTGACTTGCCGGGTCAACGCCCCGCGCAAGCCCGCCAAATGGGTACCGCCATCGCGCTGCGGAATATTGTTAGTAAAGCACAACACGTTCTCGTGGTAACTTTCGTTCCACCACAAGGCCAGCTCAACGGTAATGTCGTCTTTTTCAACGGTGATATAGATCGGGTTTTCAATCAGCGCCTGCTTGGATTTGTCCAAATAGCGGACAAAGGCTTCCAAACCGCCTTCGTAAAACAGCTCAACTTCTTTATCTTCGCCGTGGCGTTGATCTCGCAAGATGATGCGCGCGCCGGAGTTCAAGAAAGCCAATTCGCGCAAACGATGCTCGAGCGTATCATAGCTAAACTCCACCATGGTGAAGGTTTCAGGCGAGGGCAGGAAGGTCACTTTGGTGCCTGTTTCGTCGCCAGCATCGCCAACCACTTCCAAAGGTGCGTCTGCCACGCCATGGGTAAAGCGCATGCGGTGCACTTTGCCTTTGCGCTTCACTTCAAGCTCCAACCAGATTGAAAGCGCATTCACCACAGAAACGCCCACGCCGTGCAAGCCGCCCGACACCTTATAGGAGTTGGAATCGAACTTACCGCCCGCATGAAGCTGGGTCATGATCACTTCGGCAGCAGAAACGCCTTCTTCTTCGTGAATATCGGTTGGAATGCCGCGACCATTATCGGTGACAGAGACAGAACCATCCGGGTTCAATGTCACGGTCACATAGTCGGCATGGCCAGCAAGCGCTTCGTCAATCGCGTTGTCCACCACCTCATAGACCATATGGTGCAAGCCAGAGCCATCATCGGTGTCCCCGATATACATGCCCGGCCGTTTGCGCACCGCATCCAAGCCCTTGAGCACGCGAATGCTTTCCGCACCATATTCATTATCTTGAGGGGTCTGATTTTCTTCGCTCATTTGCACCGAATCACAATCTGTTTAGCTTCTCTTTTTCTAGACCTTTTTGGCCCTAAACCAAAGCGTTGCAGCCCGATTTTGCCGCTTTTTCTTGGGATTGTCGCCCCTTTTGGCCACTCAAGGCGAAATTGTCATAAAATTATGATGCTAAAGCGCCAATTGAGCGTCTTTTACCGCGATGAACTGGGCCTCGTCGCCCAAGGCTTCAAACAGCATTTTGTCGGTGCCCGTCATCCAACATTGGGTGCCCAATGCGTTGAGAATCTCAAACAAGGCCGCGCGACGCGACGGGTCCAAATGCGCAGCGATCTCATCCAGCAATAAGAGCGGCGAGATATGGGTGATCTGGCGCACCAGCTCGGCCTGCGCCAAGATAAGGCCGATGAGCAAGGCTTTTTGCTCGCCCGTGGAGCAAAGCCCGGCTGGCATTTGCTTATCGACGTGCGTGACCTGCATATCCGTGCGATGCGGCCCCAAGGTGGTGCGGCCAGCACCGCGATCAATTTGGCGGCGATTGCGCCATAAATCAGTCAGGAAGCTCTCTAAGGCACTCGAGGAGACAAACTCCTCCTGCAATTCATCTTGCGCTGCAAGGGCCACATAAGCCGCAGGAAACGGCGCATTGCCGCGTGTTTTATCCAGCAATTGGTTGAGATGGGTGATCATATCCACCCGCGCAAAGTGCATTGCCGCTGCATGGGTGGCCATTTGCGCTTCAATCGCGCTCATCCAGCCGGGGTCAAAATCTGTTTCCAGCAGCTTATTGCGCTGGCGCATGGCCTTTTCAAAAGCATTGGCCTCTGCCCCATGGCTGGGGATGAGGGTCATCACCAATCGGTCAAAGAAGCGGCGGCGATCGCCTGCGGGCCCGGTGAACAAGCCATCCAGCGCTGGAGTCAGCCAAAGAATGCGGGCATATTCGCCCAATTCCTCGACGGATTTGGCGGCGCTGCCATTGATCCGCACCCGGCGGCCCGTTTGCACGCCTTGATCTAGCCCGGTGCCCATATCGACAGGCCCCATTGGCGTTTCAAGGCTAGCGGCCACGGCCCAGCCGGTTTCGCTGGTGTGCAGGGCCAACTGCTCAAAGGCAGCACGGCGCAAGCCACGCCCTGGCCCAAGCAAAGAAATTGCTTCTAATAGATTGGTTTTGCCCGCCCCGTTTGGCCCCGTCAGCACCACATGGCGCGCGTCAGGGTCCAAAGCCGCACTTGCATAATTGCGGAAATTGGTGAGCCGCAATCTGGAAATATAATGGGTGGGCAGTTCTCTATGTGCCATGGATGGCCTGCCCTTTTATCCCGCTATACCCGCATTGGCATCAAAATATAAAGCGCCCGGTCGGATTCATCTTCTGACAAAACAATGGTTGGTGAACCGCTGTCCGAGAACATGAAGATGGCCTGCTCTGAATGCACCTGCTCGATAATGTCGAGCAAGTAACGGGCATTAAAGCCGATTTCAAAGCCTTCATGCTCAAATTCGATGGGCAATTCTTCACGCGCCGTGCCGTGGTCTGGGTTGGTCACGCTCAGCTCCAACAAGCCTTCACTTAGGCCAAGTTTCACGGCCTTGCCGCCCCGGTCTGATGCGATGGTGGACACACGGTCAACCGCTTGTTTCAGCGCGTTGCGATCAACCGCCAAGCGTTTGTCATTGTCCTTCGGAATCACACCTTCATAATTCGGGTATGTGCCTTCGATTAGTTTTGACAACAGCACCACACCGCCCAATTCAAAGCGGATTTTGCTGTCTGAAAGTTCGATCACCACATCCTGATCATCATCGCCCAGAAGCTTTTGCACTTCGGCAACTGTTTTGCGGGGCACGATGATAGATGGCATGCCTTCAGAACCCTGTGGCGCTGCGGTTTCAGCGCGCGCCAAACGGTGACCATCTGTGGCAACAGCGCGCAAGATCACGCCACTATCGTCGCTCATGGTGTGGAAGAAAATACCATTGAGGTAATAGCGGGTTTCTTCCGTAGAAATAGCGAACTGGGTGCAATCGATCAGATTTTTCAGCGCACCAGCTTTCAAGGTGAATTTGTGGCTAAAATCGCCAGACTTCAGGTCTGGGAAGCCGTCGGGCGCCAAGCAGGTCAGATTAAAGTTTGAGCGGCCAGAGGTGATGGTCATTTGCTCATTGGTGCCATCTGTTTCCAGATTAACTTCTGCACCGTCTGAAAGCTTGCGCACAATCTCATACAGCGTATGGGCTGGAACTGTGGTGGTGCCAGCAACACCCACCATGGCGGGCACGCTTTCAGTGATTTCAATATCCAAATCGGTTGCCCGCAATTCAAGCTGCCCATCATGAGCATTGATCAACACGTTGGACAGGATGGGGTATGTGGTCCGCCGCTCAACAACACGGTGAACATGGCCCAAAGATTTGAGCAAATGGTTGCGCTCCAAAGTGACCTTCATCTGACGTCTCCCATGCTGCCATCGTGATTTATCGATGGCGCTTATCATTGATCTATTCGGGGTTGCGAAACTGGCTTTTTCTGGCGCAAAAGGCAAGACCTAACTCGCGCAAAACCCGCAATAACAACAGAAAACGGCGCATCTTTTGTCAAGATGCACCGTTTTACCCTCCCCCGAGAATTTTTTCTCGCGTTTCTACTCTTCGATCATGCGCTTAAGCAGTTCAACTTCTTGCGCAAATCCGGTGTCCCCGCCCATCAATTGCTCCACTTTACGCACAGCGTGCAACACGGTGGTGTGGTCGCGATTGCCGAAGCGACGGCCAATCTCTGGCAATGAGCGCGAGGTCAACACTTTTGATAGATACATCGCGATCTGACGTGGGCGTACCACAGAGCGTGAGCGACGTGAGGACAACAGATCCGGCTTAGACACTTTAAAGTGCTTGGCCACTGTTGTTTGGATCTCATCAATCTTCACCCGGCGTGTATCACGTGTGCGCAGCAGATCGTGCAGTGCTTTTTCAGCCAGCTCGATGGTGATCGGTTCTTCCGTCAATTGGTTGGCGGCCACCAAGCGGTTCACCGCGCCATCCAAATCTCGGCCATGCGACAGCACATTGCGGGCAACATAATCCAACACAGGCGCTGGGATATGCAAACCTGGGAATTTAGCTGCGGCTTGCTCAGCCCGCTTTTCCACGATGGCCCGACGCAACTCTTCATCCAAAGGCTGGATCGGCACCACAAGACCACCAGACAGGCGCGACCGCAAGCGATCATCCAACATGTCCAAATCCCGTGGAGGCGCATCGCCCGCCACAACAACTTGCTTGGCACCAGTGAGCAAGGCGCTCAAGGCTTGACCCAATTCAGTAACAGATTTGCCTTGAAGGAATTGCATATCATCGATGAGCAACACATCGATTGAGCGGAGCCATTCTTTAAAAGCAATTGCGCTTTGGCGCTGTACCGCTGTGATGAAGTGATACATGAAATGGTCGGCAGTGAGATAAACAATATTGCGGTTCTTGTCGCCTGCACCTGCTGCCCACGCAATGGCGTTCAGCAAGTGGGATTTACCCAAGCCAACAGAAGAATGGATATAAACCGGGTTAAAGGCGGCAGTGCCTTGCGCAGCAGCTTGCGCCACCTGCTTGGCTGCGGCCAAAGCCATTTCGTTGGCAGAGCCGGTCACAAAGCTATCAAAAGTGAGTTTTGGGTCCAGCGCAGAGCCTGAAAGCGCGTCGCCCGCTTTAATGCGTGCATTGTGCTGAGCGCCGGTGCGCAAACCTTGCGCCGTAGTGGTTTTCGCCTCTGGCTTCGCAGTCTCTGGTGTGCTGTTTTGCTGAATTGTGGCCCGCGGCTTGCCATTCACACGTACGGTGAGGTGCAATTGGCTAACTTGATCTGTTTCTGATGTAAATGACTCTAAAATACGATCTTGATAGTTTGATGTAATCCATGAGCTTAAAAAGCGGGTTGGAACGGACAGGTGCGCGATGCCATCGCAAATCTCTTCCAATTCCATTGACGCGAACCAAGATGAAAAAACATCTTCACCCACGCTTGCCCAAAGTCTTTTCTTAACACGCTCCCAAATCTTAGACTGATCCGCCCCCAAATCTGCCATTAGCTCTCCACCCATTTGTTGTGATTGATTGGTCGCAACGTCTTGTTGTTCTGTTTCTTGTCCGAAGTCGCGCGCCAAAAGCGTTGTGTGGTTCATTATGTGCCTCTGTTTGCCCAAATCTCACCCGTCTCCAACCCCGCAAAGTTGGCCGCACGACGGGTTTTCTTGCCCCGTAAACATAGCAATATCGATCGCTGAAATATTCAACGTTGAGAATTGCCGGTTTATTTTAAAGTTTAGCGATAATCGCCAGAATGTTTTCTATTGAAACTCACAAGACCTGGTGAGCTAAGAAAAGAATGATGCGAGTTCTTTACATATATTACGAAACTCGAGCCCAACACGCTCGTTTTTCTTGTGTCGCATCACAATGCCCCCGGTTAGAATAATATGTGGCAATTTTTTACTCACATATCATCAGTCTTCGTTCCAACGAGGATCATATTAGCCTTGAAAATTGTGGGTTTCAACCGTGGAATCTCGCAAAATGGGGATTGACTCTTTGTTCAAAATTGCGGTTGAGCAAGGGTGAGTCTGACCCCTTCTTTTTAAGGCGTTGACTCTTCTTACAAATTCAAAAATCAAGCCCTAAAATGACGTTAATAAAAAATTTACTTTTTCTGATTTTTCCGCTGATTTGGGGTCATTATTTTGCGTTTCGGCGTAAGCAGACCCCACATTAACCCTTTGAAATTTATTATTTTTTCGCTGCACATATCAGTTAGATGACAAAATTTTAAATAGATTCAATGGTTTGGGCTTTTCGATTCCACTTGGCGAAAATTAGCTGCCAATAGGTTGAACCAAAATTTGTCTGAGAGCGCAAAAAATGCACGCAAAAAGCCCTTCTTCGATTTCTCAAAGAAGGGCTTTCAAATTTGAAATGTCTTGGGTGTTTATGCCTTAAGCAGAAACAGCCTTAACACGTGACGCCAAGCGCGAGATTTTGCGAGCAGCCATGTTCTTATGAACGACGCCTTTAGTTGCGGCGCGCATAATTTCAGGCTGAGCAGCTTGCAATGCCTGTTTCGCAGCAGCACCATCGCCAGAAGCAATTGCTTCTTCTACTTTGCGGATGAATGTGCGCATGCGCGAACGGCGTGCTTTGTTGACCTCGGTCTTACGCTCAATCTTGCGTACAGCCTTTTTTGCTGACGGAGTATTTGCCATGCTTTTCCTCGTTATGCGTTTTCGGCTCAAATGATCGTTCATTCCAACCGAAATAAAAGCGGCGGCACAGCTGCCGCCAAAATTTCGTTGGCGCGTTATAGAGCGCCTAAGTGATCACGTCAATATCAAAATACGCCAAAAGGCGTGGCCTCAGGGCAACATTGCCCCGCTTTCGCCGCGCCTGATGCTAGCTTTGACAAGTGGGGCACACAAAGGTGGAGCGACCAGAGAGTACCCGGCGCTCAATAAGTGAGCCGCAGCCTTCATTAGCACAGACTTCTCCCTCGCGGCCATAGACTTTAAATTGGTGCTGAAAATAGCCCAGATCGCCCTGCGCATTTTTGAAGTCTTTTAAGGTGGAACCGCCCGCCTCAATGGCCACCAGCAGGGTCCGCTTGATGGCTTGGGTCAACCCATCGAGTAAGGCAGGCTCTTTCTTATGGGCATCGGCCAAGGCCGCCATTGGCTTAAAGGGATCAATGCCCATTTCAAACAGCGCCTCACACACATAGATATTGCCGAGACCAGCCACGATACGCTGATCCAGCAGCCCGGTTTTCACCGGGCTTCTTTTCCCGGCAAAGCGCATTGCCAAATGCTCGGCACTAAACTGATTAGACAGTGGCTCGGGCCCGAGATGGTCCAAATGCTTATTGGGCGCCCCATCGGCGATTAAATCCATATAGCCGAAGCGACGCGGGTCATTATAGATCAGCTCAACCTCCCCTTGGGTCGGATGGGTTAGGCGCATGGTCACATGGTCATGTTTGGGCGACAATTTTTGCTTATGCACCCGCGCCTCCGCATCAGGCACATATTGACCGACTTTGAAGCTGCCACTCATGCCGAGATGGGCCAGCAGATTTTCCCTTGAGCTCAGTTCTACCACCAAATATTTGGCGCGCCGCCCCACATGCTGAATGGTTTGGCCCTCAAGCCGTTTCACCATATTGTCGGGAAAAGGGAAGCGCAGGTCTGGCCGATTAAGTTTCACTTCATTGATGGTGGCACCGGTTAGAAAAGGTTCGAGACCGCTTCTTACTGTTTCAACCTCGGGCAATTCGGGCATAGGCTTTATCCATATTCAATGAGGCATCCAAATGGTTTACCTCTTTTTACCTGCGTCAATCCATTGCACCCATATCTTGGTCTGTTTTGTTGGAAATCCAAAACCTCTTGGGATATGGTGCGGCGAAATTGAAGGAATATCTAAATGACTGACGCACAACAAACCACACATTTCGGTGAACGCGAAGTGCCTTTGGGCGAAAAGCAAGGGCTTGTGAATGATGTGTTTCACAAGGTGGCCGACCGCTATGATCTGATGAATGACATGATGAGCGGCGGCATGCACCGGGTGTGGAAGGATGCGTTTGTGGCCAAGCTGGCGCCACCAAAATCTGGCAATGATCATTATCATGTGCTCGATATGGCGGGCGGCACGGGCGATATTGCCCAGCGCATTATGTCTGCTTCACACGGCAATGCAAGCGTCACTGTGTCAGACATTAATAGCGATATGTTGCGCGTGGGCGCGGAACGGGCGAAGAAATGGCGCTATCAGGATGGCGTTGATTTTGTGGAAGCCAATGCGGAAGAGCTGCCGTTTGAAGACAAGAAGTTCGATGCCTATACCATCGCCTTCGGCATTCGCAATGTGCCGCAGATTGATCGGGCCTTGCGCGAAGCCTATCGGGTGTTGAAACGCGGCGGTCGCTTGATGGTGCTTGAATTTTCAACCGTAGATGTGCCGGGGCTTGATAAGGTTTATGACCTTTTCTCTGATCATCTGATCCCGCCCATGGGCAAGATGGTGACAGGCGATGGCGACCCGTACCAATATTTGGTGGAGAGCATTCGCAAATTTCCAAAGCCAGAGCCGTTTGCGCAAATGATCCGCGAAGCCGGGTTTGAAAATGTGAGCTACACGCCGCTCACCGGCAACATCGCCACCATTCATTCTGCTTGGAAAATTAGATAGGCACCGCATCTATGAGCATTTCAGCCTATTTTCGCTTGGTTCGCGCTGGCTATGTTTTGGCCCGCGAAGGTGCGCTTTCCGTCACAGAAGGGCAAGGTATTAAAGGCCCGGCGGCCCGCGCGATCAAATTGGCACGGCTGATTGAACGGCGCTCTGTGCGCAAGACCGGGCGGGTAGAGCGCCTGTCAAAAGCGTTGCAAAAACTCGGCCCGACCTATGTGAAATTGGGGCAAATGCTGGCCACACGGCCCGACATTGTGGGCGCCCATGTGTCTGGCGACCTGCAAGGGCTGCAGGATCAAATGCCGCCCTTTGACCAAAAGCTGGTGCCGCAGATTTTAAAGTCTGCGCTAGGCAGTGCGGCGGATAGGCTGGACAAGGTTTCTAACCCCATTGCCGCCGCTTCCATTGCACAGGTGCATGAGGCCTATATTGATGGGCAAAAGGTTGCCGTTAAATTGTTGCGGCCCGATATTGAAGAGCGTTTTTATAAAGACCTTGCCTCTATGCGTGCCGCGGCCAGCTTGGCGGAACGGTTTGTGCCGAAGTCGCGGCGTTTGCGCCCGCTTGATGTGATCAAGACCTTGGAGCGTTCTGCATTTTTAGAGATGGATTTGCGGCTGGAAGCGGCGGCCATTTCGGAAATGAATGAGAACATCGCCGACGATCCGGGCTTTGAAATTCCAACTGTTGTTTGGCCGCAAACCTCGAAAGAAGTGATGGTCACCTCTTGGATGGATGGCATTCCCATCCGCGATCATGCCAAAATCGACTCTGCCGGGCTGGACCGCAAAAAGATCGCCAAAGATTTGCTACAAAGCTTTTTGCGCCATGCGATCCGCGACGGTTTTTTCCACGCGGATATGCACCCGGGCAATCTGTTTGTGGCCCCCAATGATGGCACTGTGCGGGCGGTTGACTTCGGCATTATGGGGCGTATTGGGCCGGAGGAGCAGAAATTTCTCGCGGAAATTCTTTATGGCTTTATCACCCGCAATTATCAGCGCATTGCGCAATTGCATTTTGATATTGGCTATGTGCCGAAAGATCAGTCTGTTGATGATTTTGCCCAGGCGCTGCGCGCCATTGGCGAACCGCTGGTAGGCCGTTCTGCTGATGAAATTTCCATGGCAAAAGTGCTCACCCAATTGATGGATGTGACCGAGCTGTTCAATATGCAAACTCGCACTGAACTGGTGATGTTGCAAAAAAATATGGTGCTGGTGGAGGGCGTGGCCCGTTCGCTTGACCCAGAGTTGAACATGTGGACCACAGCAGAGCCAATCGTTTCGGAATGGGTGAAGCGCAAGGTGGGGCCGGAAGGGATCATCAAAGATGCAATTGCCACAGGTAACGAGTTCTTGCTGGCGGCGAAAAAACTGCCAGACCTGCTGAACCGCTATGAAAAAATGCTGGAAGATGCAGAGCAGCAAAAGCAAAACACGCCGTTTTTCATGAAGCGATGGTTTGCCGCCCTTAGCACAATTTTGATGGTTTTGGTTGCCGCAGCGGCGTTGAAAACCCTATTGTTCTAAAAACGAGGGAACATCTATGCTTGAAGGCCGCAAAATCTTATTGATCATCACCGGGGGCATTGCCGCCTTTAAGGCGATTGATGTGATGCGTTTGATCCGCAAAGCAGGTGGAGAGGTGCAGCCTTTGATGACGGCCGCGGCGCAGAATTTCGTGACGCCGATGACCGCCAGCACCGTTTCAGGCAAGCCGACCCTAACCGAATTGTTTGACCTCAGCCGCGAAGCTGAGATCAACCATATTGAACTGGTGCGCGACGCGGATTTGATTGTGGTGGCCCCGGCGACTGGTAATTTTATGGCCAAGATGGCCCACGGCATTGCCGACGACTTAGCATCCACAGCGATTTTGGCGCGAGATAAGGATGTGATCGTCGTCCCCGCGATGAATGTGCGCATGTGGGAATCGGCGGCAACCCAGCGCAATTATCGCCAATTGCTAGCTGATGGCATGCAATTTCTGGGGCCGGTTGAAGGCAGCATGGCCTGTGGTGAATTTGGCCCAGGCCGATTGGCGGAACCGCCAGAAATTTTTGACGCAATCTGCGCCTATTTTGACAAAGGCCAAAGCCTTAAGGGCAAGCATTTTATCGTCACCTCCGGCGGCACACGTGAGCCGATTGATCCGGTGCGGTTTATCTCCAACGCCTCCTCCGGCAAGCAGGGCACGGCTATCGCTCAAAGTCTTTTAGACCGTGGCGCGAAGGTGAGCTTTATTTATGGCGCATCAGATGTGCCGCCGCCCGTGGGCGCGAATGCGATTACCATTGGCAGCGCGCAAGATATGTATGATGCGGTGCATCAAGCCTTGCCGGCTGATGGGGCGATTTTCTGCGCCGCCGTAGCCGACTGGCGGCCAGCGCAAGCGGGTGCCGAAAAGATCAAAAAAACACCCGGCGAAACGGCTGCGCCCAGCATTCAGATGGTGCTCAACCCGGATATCTTAAAGTCTGTTGCCCAGTTGGACGCAGCGACACGTCCTCAATTGGTGGTGGGCTTTGCGGCGGAAACCGAAAAGCTGGTTGAACATGCCCGCGCCAAGAGGCAACGCAAAGGCTGCGATTGGCTGTTGGCCAATGATGTGAGCCCTGAGATGGGCACATTTGGCGGTGACCAGAACAAGATTATATTCTTCCGCTCAGATGAGCCGCAAGAATGGGACAAGATGAGCAAAAAAGGCGTGGCTGAAAAGCTGGCAGACCTTATTGCAAAAGAATTTAAGGGAGCATGATGGTCGAGGTTCAGTTTAAAGTTTTGCCCCATGGCGAAGGGCTTGAGGCACCGCAGCAGGCGACATCTGGCGCGGCGGGCTTAGACCTGCGCGCAGCGGTGCCTGAGAATGAACCTATGATTATTGAACCGGGCGAATTTAACATGGTTCCGGCTGGCCTCTCCATCGCGTTGCCCGATGGCTATGAGGCACAAGTTCGGCCCCGCTCTGGCCTTGCAGCCAAGTTTGGCGTGACCGTTCTCAACAGCCCCGGCACGGTGGATGCCGATTATCGCGGCGAGCTAAAAGTCATCTTGATCAATCATGGGAAAGCGCCCTTCACCATCAATCGCGGTGACCGCATTGCGCAGATGGTGATTGCGCCGGTTGAAAAAGTGGTCATGATAAAGACAGAATCTCTGTCTAGCACTGATCGAGGTGCGGGCGGGTTTGGTTCAACTGGGGTGTCGTCATAGGCGGCACGCTTTGCAAAGAGGTGCTCGAATGACCTTGTCTACTCCACTTTCTCGCCTTGCGCTGGTCGCAACAATTTTCCTGACACTTATTTCCACCGCCCTTGCGGGTGATCGCGCCTTGCTGAATGCCATTGGCTATTCAGAAGATGGTCGCTATTTCGCCTTTGAAGAATTTGGCGTCCAGGATGGCTCCGGCTTTGCCTATTCAAATATCTATCTTATTGATATTGCAGAAGATAAATGGGTGGAAGGCTCACCTTATCGCGTGCGGTCAGAAGAGGAAATGACCCCGCTTCATGTGATCCGTGCGCAGGCCGCCAGCCAAGCATTTGCTGATCTGGAAGCCTATGGCATTGTCACCCCAGCAGATATGATCGCCTTCCAAGCAGATGGCGAGCCCGAAATTGATGAAACACGCATCGCCTTTAACGTGCCGGGCTTTATGGGTCCTGCACCGCGTGATCAAATGTATGAAATCGCCCTCGATATTTTTAAGGCCCCGTCTACAGAACCTTGTGTCGATTATATGGGCCAAGAGCCGATGGGTTTTGCGGTGAACTTGACCGATTTGGACGGCAATACGGACCGCATTTATGAAGATGGGCATATCCCAAAATCGCGCGGTTGCCCGATCACCTATCGCCCATCAGCGGTGTTTATGCCCTTCCAGTCTTATAGTCTTGACCATGCTGTGTTGCTGGTTTCAGTTTGGGCACACGGATTTGAGGGGCCGGATCGTCGCTTTATTGTGGTGCCGCTTTAATTTATGTCCTTAAGCGCTGAAGAAACCGCCCGCTATGCCCGCCATATTGTGTTGAAACGCATTGGCGGGGTTGGGCAACAGCGCCTTAAAGCAGCGAAAGTGCTGATCATTGGTGCTGGTGGTTTGGGCAGTCCTGCCCTTGCCTATCTGGCGGCGGCGGGCATTGGCACCATCGGCATCATCGATGATGACCATGTCTCGCTTTCCAATCTGCAGCGCCAGATTGTGCATCGCACATCAGATGAGGGAATCGCCAAGGTGGCTTCAGCGCAGCGCTTTGCTGCCGACCTCAACCCGCATATTACCGTGAACACTCATCAAATGCGCCTGACAGCTGACAACGGTGATGCGCTGATCAGCACCTACGATCTGGTGCTGGATGGCAGCGATAATTTTGCGACGCGCAAGCTGGTCGCGGATCTGTGCGCTCAGCACCAAAAACCGCTCGTCGCGGGGGCAGTCACCCTGTTTGATGGCAATCTGACGGTCTTTATGCCTTATCAGGATGATAATCCGTCGTTTGACGACCTCTATCCCGCAGCGCCAGAGAATGAAGCGCAATTTTCTTGCGAAGAAGTCGGCATATTGGGGCCAATTACTGGGGTTATTGGCAGTCTCCAAGCACTTGAAGCAATTAAGTTGATCACAAAGGTCGGCGCCCCTTTGGTGGGCGAGTTGCTGGTTTATGATGGGCTGAATGCCAGCACCAGCAAAATGAAATATCGACGCCGCGCCAAAGCTTGATTATCGTTGCCTCAAAAAAAGGGTAAGCGAGATGAGCAAAACAATCGCCGTAATCGGATTGGGCATTATGGGCCAACGCATGTTGCACGCGTTGAGCACTTATCCGGCATTTGAAGTGACCCACATGTGGGACCCGAGCGAAGCGGCACAACACGTCGCGCGAGACATTGCCCCCCACGCCAATATTCCCGCAACGGCTGAAGCCGCGATTGATGCGGTGGATTTGATTTATCTCGCCTGCCCACCAGCGCCACGACATGTATACGCCAAATATGCGGCTGACTTGGGCAAGCCTTTATTTTTGGAGAAACCGCTCGGTACGGATGTAGCCGCCAGCCGCGAATTGGTGCACCATTTAGAGGCGGCACAGCTGCCGACAGCAGTGAACTTCGTGCAGGCGACTGGCGCGGCGTTGGCGCATGTTCAATCTGCGGCAATATCCGGCGAGATGGGCGAACTTGCGGGCATCGATATATTCGTCTCCTACGCCCAATGGCCCCGCGCTTGGCAAGTAAAAGCCGATTGGCTGCGCTTTCGCGCCGAAGGCGGCATGACCCGGGAAGTGATTTCGCACTTTATGTTTTTTGCCGAACGAGTGATGGGGCGTGTGCAATTGGATTGGGCGCATGTCGACTATCCCGATGATGAGTTGTGCGAAACCAATTTGGCGGCACGGCTGACCAATGAGAAAGGCACAAAGCTCAATATTTTCGCCAGTGTCGGCGGCGCGCAACCTGACCGGCAGGAGATTTTCATCAAAGGCGAAAAGCAAAGCTTTTCCGTGCGGCAATTCAGCGAGCTATGGGTCACTGATGGCGAGGGCTTTACTCAAATTGTTGATCCGGGTGCCAATGCCCGCCTTGATGGCCTGCATGCGCAGCTCGACCATTTTGCACGCATGATTGAAGGCAAAGACCATCTTTTGGCCACGCCACAGGAAGCCTTGAGCGTGCAGGAAAAAATTGAAGCCATGTTGGCCAGCTAGCGCGCTAAGAAAAGCTCAACCAAATCAACAGGCTTTGCTTGACGGTTGGACCAAAAATCACAACAATCGCGCTTATTCTTTAAAAGATAGGTTGTCCCTTATGAAATCGATTTTCCACTTGGCCTATCACGTAACCGATCTCAACGTGGCCCGGTATTTTTATGGCGAAATTCTTGGTTGCCATGAAGGCCGCAGTGCCGAAAGTTGGGTTGATTTCGACTTTTTTGGCCATCAAATTTCACTGCATGTGGGCATGCCGTTTAAAACGGCGCGCACCGGCATTGTGGGCGACCACAAAGTGCCGATGCCGCATCTGGGTGTTATTCTTGAACATGGGGATTGGGAGAAATTGGCCGAACGCCTTAAGCGCGCCAATGTGGATTTTATCATCCCTCCACAAGTGCGGTTTGAGGGCGAACCGGGCGAACAATGGACCATGTTTTTCACTGATCCATGCGGCAACCCGATTGAAGTTAAAGGCTTCAAAAATATGGATGGCGTTTTTGCCAGCTAAGGATTAGGGCGCGGCTTCAGTCGCGCCTATTCTGCCTTAAGCGCTTCCCGACCGTTATCGGTCAAAACCCAGCTTTCTGATCCTTCAAATACGGCCGCTGTTAGGGGCTTGCCATAGCCTGCACCTGAATCAAGATTGACGCGGTTTCCATAATGTGTGGCTTCGGGCACTGTGGTGTGGCCATGCACAATTAGCCAATCATGTGGACGCGGGTCATCCAAAAAGCCCTCTCTGATCCACACCAAATCATCTTCTGTTTGCTGCTCTAGGGCCACGCCGGGGCGAATGCCTGCATGGACAAACAGCAACTCACCTGTGGTGAGCGTGAGGGGCAAATTGTTAATGAAGTCCAGATGGTGCTGTGGCACCGCCTCTTGCGCATCTTCATGCAATTGGAAAATACGTCGATCAATATCCGCATCAATGCCGTAAGACGCGAGGGTTTCCACGCCGCCAATGCGCTCATGAAACCAGTCATAACCTGGCTTTAGCCGATAATCGGTGCGCGGATAATCTTCCATAAACATGGAAAACATCCGGTCATGATTGCCCAAAATGCAATGCCAATTTTTGCCGGACTTTACCCCGTCGGCCAACAATTCGATCACGTCTTTGCTGTTGGGGCCACGATCCACATAATCACCTAGAAAGACAATCTTTGCATTTGACCCACCATCGCGTTCGATCTTGTCGAGCACTTTGTGTAGCTGCTCCAACTGGCCGTGAATATCGCCAATGGCGTAAACTGGGTCGGTCATGATTTTCCTCGAACTGATGGGCGTAACCGAAGGGTTGCCGCGTTGGCAAGAAAAAGGGGCCCGTTGGCCCCTTTATTATTTTCGCCGCCACCGGACACTTCGTGTCCGTCCCCGGCACCCGCGGCTTTTTTTCGCGCCGCCGTCGTTCGCTACGCTCACTACCCCGGCACCCCCGCCGATTGGTGCCTAGCGCAAGCGCAGCGCGATATGCAGATTATGCGTCCGGATGCTTGAAAATCAACGTTGCGTTGGTGCCGCCGAAGCCGAATGAGTTGGACATGACGCAGCCAATATTTTGATTATCACGACGCTCGCGCAAAATCGGCATATCTTCGAACTCTGGGTCGAGTTCAAAAATGTTGGCGCTTTCGCACAAGAAGCCTTCATTCATCATCATCACGGAATAGATTGATTCCTGTACCCCAACAGCACCCAAAGAGTGGCCGGTTAGAGATTTGGTGGCGGACAATGGCGGACATTTGTCTTCATTGCCAAACACCGCGCGAATCGCTTCAATTTCCTTGATGTCGCCAACTGGCGTGGAAGTGGCATGCGGGTTGATATAATCAATCGGGCAATTCACAGTTTCCAGCGCCATGCGCATGCAGCGCTCAGCCCCTTCGCCAGATGGCGCCACCATGTCATAGCCATCAGATGTGGCGCCGTAGCCCACAATTTCAGCCAGAATATTCGCGCCACGTGCTTTGGCGTGCTCATATTCTTCCAACACCATCACGCCTGCGCCGCCAGCGATGATGAAACCGTCACGGTTTTTATCATAAGCGCGGGAGGCCACTTCTGGCGTGTCGTTATATTTTGAGGTCATTGCGCCCAACGCGTCGAACATGTTGGACATTGACCATTCAAGATCTTCACTGCCGCCCGCAAAAACAATGTCTTGCTTGCCCATTTGGATCTGCTCATAGGCATTGCCGATGCAGTGCTTTGACGTCGCGCAAGCAGAGGTGATCGTGTAGTTCACACCCTTGATTTTAAACGCAGTGGCCAAAGTTGCAGAAGCTGTTGAACTCATAGCTTTAGGCACGGCCAATGGCCCAATGCGTTTCGGGCTCATTTTTTCGCGGGTAATGTCTGCCGCATTGATCAATGTTTCGGTTGAAGGACCGCCAGAGCCCATCACAATGCCTGTGCGTGGGTTGGAGATGTTTTCTTCTTCCAAACCGGCCTGCTCAATTGCTTCTTGCATGGCAATATAGTTCCATGCGGCGCCCCGTGCCATAAAGCGGGTTGTGCGGCGATCCAACACAGAAAACGGATCCAATGTTGGTTCCCCATGCACTTGGCTGCGGAAGCCATATTTCACATGGTTTTCTGCGCGGGTGATGCCCGGCTTTGCGTCGCGCAAGCTTTGCAAAACTTCTGCGCGGTTATTGCCGATGGAGGAAACAATCCCCATGCCTGTGATGACAACTCGTTTCATTTTGTCCTCTTACACTCTCGTGTGATGCGGTTAGGCCTATTGGTCTTCTAGGCCGATCAGGCCCACACGCAAATTTTCGGCTTTGTAAATGATTTCGCCGTCAGCTTTTACCCAGCCATTGGCAACGCCAAATGGCAAAGGCGCACGCATGTGCTTTTTAATATCAACATGATATTGCAGCAGCTTTTTGTCATTTGTGGCTTGGCCAACAAATTTAATAGAGCCGCCCAAAGCGCGGCCACGGCCCGGCGAACCTGACCATGAGAGGAAAAAGCCGATCATTTGCCACAGCGCATCAAGGCCCAAACAGCCTGGCATCACCGGATCGCCGATAAAGTGGCACTGATAGAACCAAAGGTCTGGGTTCAAATCCAACTCGGCAGTTACGCTACCTTTGCCAAATTCACCGCCATCGGAATCGATATTGGTGATGCGATCAAACATCAACATTGGCGGCGCTGGTAGCTTGGCGTCACCTTGCCCAGGCAGTTCGCCGCGTCCATGCAAAATCAAATCATCGTAACTAAACTGATGGGCGCGCTCTGTCATAAGCCCTTTTTCCCTTATTCTCATTTCGCGCAACACCTGCACGGCATTGCCAATTGTGTGTAACCCAAAAACAAACTTGATTGTCCAATAGCATTTTTGGGTCGTTGCGCAAAGTTATTGCATTTGATTAACCCATATAGGGCGCGGGAAGGAAGGCCAAGCCCAAACAGGCCAATTGCCCGGCTTTTTTACGCATTATTGCGTTGCCAGTCCCATTCTTCCTCGTCATCATGCGACCAATTTCTAATGGCGCTGTGGCTGAATTCACAAACAGGGAATCACTATGCAAATTTTTCAAGTTGATGCGTTCACCGATCAGTTGTTCAAGGGCAACCCTGCTGCGGTGATGGTGTTGGATGATTGGCTGGATGCCGAACTGATGCAGCGCATCGCCATGGAGAACAATCTTTCAGAAACCGCATTTGTGCGTAAACGCGAAGCAGAGGATGGCTGGGACATAAGATGGTTTACCCCAACCCATGAAGTCAGCTTTTGTGGCCACGCAACACTCGCCAGCGCACACATTCTACATAGTGAATATCAAGCGTCGATGCCGTTGAAGTTTCACGGTCAGGTTGGCGCATTGGGCGTGAGTTTGGCACAAGATGATGAGCGCGCGCCCAGCTATCGGCTGGATTTTCCCGTGGTGCGGTTTGAGGTCTTAGACGCGTTGCCGGACGAAATTGGGCCGAGTTTTGCGGCAACGCCGATCCGCATTTTCAAATCCTATGAGAATTATTTTGTGCAGCTTGAAGATGAAACCAGTGTACGCGGATTTGAGCCAGACTTGTTGGCGATGGCCAAGCTGGGCACCGAGGGTGTGGTGATTACCGCCAAAGGCGACAAGGTCGATTTCGTGTCGCGCTATTTTCTGCCCGGCGGCGGCATTGATGAAGACCCAGTGACCGGGTCTATCCACACAAGCCTTGTGCCCTTTTGGGCCGAGCAATTGGGCAAGACCGAATTAGACGCGGTTCAGGCCTCCAGCAGGGGTGGCAATTTGACCTGTCGATTGGTCGGCGACCGCGTCCATATAGTTGGATCTGCAACAACTTATTTGCGTGGCAGCCTGTCGCTTTAGGCTTTTAGGGGCGCAATGCACCGGATTTGTTGCAATATGGGTGTTAATCTTGTACATGGGATTTTGTTGAACCCCTTGTGGGACGCGCCTATAGTGCGCTTGAACCAAATTGGGATGAGTGTGAATGGACCAGTTGCAAAAATCTAGCTTTCGTCAGCCAAGTTCTCGGGGCCCGTGCTTAACCGCCGTGCTGCGAATGGCCGGCTTGCGCCCAACGCGGCAGCGTTTGGCCTTGGCAGATTTGATTTATGGCAATGGCCATCGCCATGTGAGCGCGGAAGCCTTGCACGCGGAAGCGGACCAAAGCGGTGTCGCCGTTTCTTTGGCCACGGTTTACAACACGTTGCGTCAATTTAAAGATGCGGGCCTGTTGCGCGAAGTGACTGTGGATGCGGCCCGCACCTATTTCGACACAGATACGTCTGACCACCACCATTTCTATATTGAAGATGAAGATCGCGTGATCGACATTCCTTCAAATGAGATTGTGATCCAAGGCCTTCCGGATGCACCGAAAGGCATGAAGATTTCACATGTGGATGTGGTGGTGCGGGTGCGCCGCGAAAACTAAACCGCTTTCGGCTTAGTCAAACTCTTCGTCAGCGTAAACGCCCCAGACAAATTGCTGTTCAACCCAGCCTTTGAAATTGATCGCGCTGGCATTTTCACCTTCTGGCTGAAAACGGCCTGACACTTCGCACCAGCTTTCAGCACATTCTTGCACATTCACCAACACTTTTGGCGCCAACTGCGCCCGCAATGGTGCGCCCCGATCTGCACGTGCGTAAAGCGGAATCGCTTGCGATTGTTCGTTCAGCCACGGGGCGATGATGCCGGTGCGGCGGCCTGACAAAAGGCTTTGATGTATCCAGCCTTCATCGCCATCCGAATCGCGCACTTTGCGCCAAGTATCAAATTCTTGAATAATCTCGACCGGCAGTCCGGACTGGGTGAAAATCCAAGCCACTTGATATTTTTGCCCGGGTCCATGGCGCACATTGATTTTGGCAGAGCCAAGAGACACAAAGCGCGGCAAAGGCAAGCCGGAAGGGCCTGTTTGCTGCGCGAAAGACGGGGTGACCACCAGCCATAGGGCGCAAAGCGCCAGCCAAAATGCTTTGAACTTGAAGCGGGATGGAACAGCAAAAAAACGCATCTCTATTTCATCTCTTGTTATTGGGACCAAGGCTCGATATTTTACCCCGCAAATAGGCAAAGACACCTTAATGTTAGGCTAAAACGTCACTCTTTTATGTGGTTCATTTCCCACCGAGTGCGCGTGTTCGGGTTGAAAGGGAATTTATGCCTCACACGAACGCCCGTGTAGTGGTTACGCGGCAATTGCCCATACAAGTTGAAGAGCGCATGGCCGCGTTGTTTCATGTGGCATTTAACACAGCAGATAAGGCCTTTACCACCCAACAATTGATTGAGGCGGCGCAAAATTGTGATGTTTTGGTTTCCACCATTACCGACAATTTAGACGCTGATGTGATCAACCAGTTGGGGGATCGTGTGCGCATGATTGCTCAATTTGGCAATGGGGTGGACAATGTTGACGTAAATGCCGCCGCCGCACGCAACATCACCGTCACCAACACGCCAAGCGTTTTAACCGATGACACAGCCGATATGACCATGGCGCTGATCCTCGCCGTGCCACGGCGGCTTGTTGAGGGCAGCCAAGTGCTGCTTAAAGATGGATCTTGGCCCGGCTGGTCCCCCAACTGGATGCTTGGCCGGCGTCTTTCTGGCAAAAAATTGGGTATTGTGGGGATGGGCCGCATTGGCACCGCCGTGGCCCGCCGCGCCAAAGCTTTTGGCTTGAACATTCACTATTATAGCCGCTCCAAGCGCCCAGAAAGCCTAGAAGATGAACTTGGCGCGACCTATTGGGATAATCTTGAGGAGATGTTGGCTGAGGTGGATATTGTGACCCTGCACACCCCCTCTACCAAAGCGACGCGACACCTGATCAATCGCGATAATATTGGCCGCATGAAGCCAGATGCGTTTCTGGTCAATTTGGCGCGGCCCAATCTGATCGATGAAGACGCTTTGATCAAAGCCATTCAAAGCGACCAGATCAGCGGCGCGGCTCTAGATGTTTTTGAGCATCATAAACCGATCAATCCCGAATTGCTGGAGCTGGCCCGGGCCAATAAAGTTGTGCTGACCGCCCATATGGGCTCAGCCACGCTGGAAAGCCGGATTGAAATGGGCGAAACCGTGCTTGTGAATATCCGCACATTTTTAGATGGTCACCAACCGCCACACCGGGTGTTGCCGGATCAAAAAGGATAATTCATTGGCCGACCCCACCATCAGCTACCCACCCGATTGCAACAATTCGCCAAAGAACCAATTGATGGTGGATTTTTGCCTCTTTATCTTAGGCGCGGGCCATCCCTCGCTTGGAGAAATTGTTGAAGCGGACGCGGTTTGGCAGCAGCAAGTGGATCATCTTGTGAAAGGCCACGACGATATTATCGCGGCGGCCAAGGCACGGGACCTGCCCAAAGATATTGAGATTTTCAACGTGGCCACCCACGGCAAAGTTGGCTTTGTGGATGGGGTTTGCCAAACTGAACAATCCCGGTTCGGCTTTTGCTTCAAAGTCGTATTCAAAAGCGCTGCAGCAAAGCGGGTCAGCAAAATCGTCAGCTATTGAACGCATTTGACACAAAAAAGCCCGGCGCAGACGAAACTGGCCGGGCTTTGATTAGGTTAAAGGCAACCGACTATTCGTCAGCTTCTTCTTCCTTTTTGATTTCTTCACCAGTTTCCTGGTCAACCACTTTCATGCTCAAGCGCACTTTGCCGCGGTCGTCAAAGCCCATCAGCTTCACGTAAACGCTGTCGCCTTCTTTGATGATGTCTGTGGTTTTCTCAACGCGCTTATCCGCCAATTGAGAAATGTGCACCAAGCCGTCGCGTGGGCCGAAGAAGTTTACGAAAGCGCCAAAGTCTACGGTTTTCACCACAGTGCCTTTGTAGATTTCGCCAACTTCTGGCTCATCTGTGATGGATTTAATCCATTTCACAGCTGCTTCAATGGCTTTGCCATCTGAAGAAGAAACTTTGATGGTGCCTGTGTCGTCAATGTCGACTTTCGCGCCAGTTTTCTCAACGATTTCGCGGATCACTTTACCGCCTGCGCCAATCACTTCACGGATTTTGTCCGTTGGGATTTGCAAGGTTTCGATACGTGGCGCGAATTCGCCCAATTCTTCACGGGCACCGTCAAGCGCTTTGGACATTTCGTCCAAAATATGCGAACGGCCGCCATTGGCTTGGGCCAAGGCTGTTTTCATGATCTCTTCGGTAATACCGGCGATCTTGATGTCCATTTGCAGCGATGTGATGCCTTCAGAAGTACCAGCCACTTTAAAGTCCATATCGCCAAGGTGATCTTCGTCACCCAAGATATCAGACAATACTGCGAAGCGCTCGCCTTCCAAAATCAAGCCCATAGCGATGCCAGAAACCGGACGCGCCAACGGCACGCCAGCATCCATCAAGGCCAATGAGGTGCCACAAACGGTGGCCATTGAAGATGAACCGTTTGATTCAGTGATTTCAGACACAACACGCAATGTGTAAGGGAAATCTTCTACCTTTGGACGCACTGGGTTGATGGCGCGCCATGCCAATTTACCGTGGCCCGTTTCACGACGGCTTGTGCCACCCATGCGGCCAGCTTCACCCACAGAATATGGAGGGAAGTTGTAATGCAGCATGAAGTTTTCTTTGCGGGTTCCGTCTAGGCTGTCGATGAATTGCTCATCATCGCCTGTGCCCAATGTGGCCACAACAAGTGCTTGTGTTTCACCACGTGTAAATACGGCAGAACCGTGTGTACGTGGCAATACGCCAACTTCTGAAACAATTGGACGCACAGTTTCAAGGTCACGGCCGTCGATACGGCGACCTGTGTCCAAAATGTTCCAACGCACGATTTTGGCTTGCAAAGATTTGAACACCGCACCGATTTGCTCACCAGTGTATTTGGCTTCTTCCTCTTCGCTGGCAGGCGCAAAGTGATCTTTCACTTTGGCTTTCGCCGCGTCTACAGCTTCGTAACGTGCTTGCTTTTCAGTGATTTGGTAAGCAGCGCGCAAATCGTCTTCCACCACTTTCAGCATTTCTGCTTCAAGTTCTGAATGATCTTCAGGGGTGAATTCGCGTGGCTCTTTTGCTGCCAATTCAGCCAATTTGATGATCGCTTCGATGACTTTTTGACTTTGCTCGTGGCCATACATCACCGCGCCGAGCATCACGTCTTCGCTCAATTCTTTGGCTTCTGATTCCACCATCAACACAGCGTCTTGCGTACCGGCCATCACAAGATCCAGCTTGCTGTCAGCAGCGGTTTCTGGTGCAAAGTTCAGCACATATTCGCCATCAACATAGCCCACACGCGCAGCGCCGATTGGGCCCATAAATGGAACGCCAGAAATGGTCAGTGCTGCTGAAGCGGCAACCATGGCCAAAACGTCTGGCTGGTTTTCCAAATCATACTGCAACACAGTGATGACCACTTGGGTTTCGTTTTTATAGCCATTTGGGAACAGCGGGCGGATTGGACGGTCAATCAAGCGCGAAATCAATGTTTCGGCTTCAGTTGGGCGCCCTTCACGCTTGAAATAGCCACCAGGGATTTTACCTGCAGCATAGAATTTTTCTTGGTAGTTCACGGTCAGTGGAAAAAAGTCCACGCCCGCTTTTGCTTCTTTGGCAGAAACAACAGTGGCCAAAACAACAGTTTCGCCCAAAGTTGCCACAACGGCACCGTCTGCCTGACGGGCCATTTTACCAGTTTCAAGGGTCAGCGGTTGGCCGCCCCAGTTCAATTCAACTTTATGATGATCAAACATTTTTAGTCCTTTAAATAGGCGATAGATGCTCGTTCACCCTTGGTGAACGCAGCCTGTCGCCATTGATCTTTTTAAAGGAACAAACCAGCAAGCAAGATGGCAAGGCGCTTTTAATTGGCATGGCTGCCACGAAGAAAAAGCGTCCGACGATCCTGCTCCGGCATTGTTCCTTTCGTTCAAACAATATGGAGGGCGTAAAGCCCTCCACATCAAGTCTTTGCCTTAGCGACGCAAGCCCAAACGCTCAATCAGCGATTGGTAACGTGCCACGTCTTTGTTCTTAACATAGTCAAGCAAACGACGACGTAGGCTAACCATTTTCAAAAGACCACGACGAGAGTGGTTATCTTTCTTGTGGTCTTTGAAGTGTTCGGTCAAATTTGAGATGCGCTCTGACAGAATTGCAACTTGCACTTCAGGAGAACCAGTGTCCCCTGCTTTAGTGGCATATTCTTTAATCAATTCTTCTTTGCGCTCAGGCGTAATCGACATCGGCCAATCCTTTCTAAAATGAAGGCTTAAAGGTCACCTTGCGCCGAGATGTCGTCCAGCACAGGGTCGTTTTCCCGCAAAGGCGGTTGCGCGGGTGTATATAGGAATTTGCCGCAAATGAAAAGACTTCAATTGCGTTGAGCGGAATCGGGCAAAATCACCCGGCTCGGCTTAAACTGCCCCTTTTCCACTCGGCCAATGGCCAACACATCGCCTTTATGAGTGGCATAGGCCACCTCAAGGCTGATCGGCGCATTGCGCCCCAACAACAAAGCAGGATTGCCCATGCGCACGGCTTGGGCTTGCTTTTGGTCAAGGCTCACCTCGTCCAAATGCCCCAGCGCATCCGCGATTGGTCGCAGCGCCTGATCACGGCTGATGCTATCAGCATAATCTTCAAGATATTCAATGCTCACCGCATCATCTTGTGTAAATGGGCCAACGGCGGCGCGGTGCAAGCGCGACACATGGGCCACACTGCCCAGCTTTTTGGCGATGTCCCGTGCCAATGCCCGCACATAGGTGCCTTTTTGGCAGGTGACGCGCAAAGTGGAGATTTCTGCGCCATGCGCCAAAACCTCAAGGGCTTCAATTTCAATCTCACGCGGCGGCATGTCAGGTTTTTCGCCAGCGCGCGCCAAATCATAGGCACGCTCGCCATTAATTTTGATAGCGGAGAAGGCCGGGGGAATTTGGGTAATGATTCCCGTGAAACACGGCAATATGTCTGTGAGTTCTGCTTCGGTTGGGCGGTGATCGGAGGTTTCGATCACCTCGCCTTCCACATCGTCAGTGGTGGTGGCGCTGCCCCATGCGATATCGAACTCGTAAATCTTGGTGCCATCTTGCACAAAGGGTACGGTTTTCGTGGCTTCCCCAAGGGCAATGGGCAAAATACCGGTGGCCAAAGGGTCCAACGTGCCCGCATGACCAGCCTTCTTGGCCTCAAACAACCATTTGATTTTCCCCACCGCCTGGGTAGAAGTCATATCATAAGGCTTATTGAGAATGAGCCAGCCGGAAATGGCGCGTTTCACGCGTTTTTGCTGCGACATAACACCTTGATGCGTTTAGTAATCTTGATCGTCTTCGTCGTCATGGTCGAGATCGCGCGCGACCCGATCTGAACGCAATAATTCGTCAATCCGTCCGGCTTCATCAAATGTGTCATCCACAAAGAAGCGGAAATCCGGCGCATATTTCAGATCAATATTCGGCGACACCTGCCCACGAATAAATTTCTTATTCCGGTTGAGCGCAGCCACCACCGTTTCGGCATTTTTGCCGCCCAAGGGCATGATATAGACCTTGGCCAATTTCAAATCTGGCGACATGCGCACTTCTGGCACCGTGATAAAGGCACCGACCAAATCGTCATCCATCACTTCATCACGAGACAAAAAGCTCGACACAGCATGCCGCACCAATTCACCCACGCGCAATTGGCGTTGGGAGGGGAGTTTTTCACCACTCATAATCTTTGCCTTCTTGGTTTAGTACACCAATATTACAACTTGTATTTTAAAGACATGCCCAAGTCTTATATCCAATTATCTTCTCAACTTTTCTATCTTGATTTGATGCCACATAGATCATGAAGTCTCGTGTGCACATGAGTTGTCCGATATCAAGTTTATAACGACTCACAAGATATTCTTTGCCGTGTTGAGGGTCATGCTCCAGCTGATACTCGGATTTTGTGCCAGCGTTCTCAATTTCATATCCTGAAGAAAACAAACTGTCTTCTACTTCAGACAACGCCATCCCTTTTTCGAAATGCTCGGGGATTAGCGACAATCCTCTTGAGCTTCCGCGAGGGGCACAATTGTCGCAATCCCAAATGAAATTCTGCGCGAGACGACGATTTAGAGAATCAAAATATAGGTCAGGCCGATAATCCGTCCAAATGGCATAAAGAATTGTCCCTGAAATCAAGCCCAAAACTGCTATAGCCACTCGATCTGACCTACGAAGCACTTTGCTACCTCTTCTGAATTGATCCAGAAGTAAAGTTATGGCGCCATTTGGCGCCATACTCAAATTCAACTCTGCAGCCGAGTGACTTACAAAGTCCGCGCGACTTCTTCAACGCGGTAACATTCGATTACGTCGCCTGCGCGCATGTCTTCATATTTCTCGAATGCCATGCCGCACTCTTGGCCTGCATTCACCTCTTTCACTTCGTCTTTGAAGCGCTTCAAGGTAGAAAGCTTGCCTTCGTGGATCACCACATCATCACGGATCAAGCGCACGCCAGCGCCACGTTCCACAATACCATCGGTTACGCGGCAACCTGCCACGCGGCCCACTTTGGTGATGTTGAACACCTCAAGAATTTCGGCGTTACCGATAAAGGTTTCGCGCACTTCAGGTGACAACAAGCCAGACATGGCTGCTTTCACGTCGTCCACGAGATCGTAGATGATGTTGTAATAGCGAATTTCAACGCCTTCACGGGCCGCTGCTTCGCGTGCTTGCTTGTTGGCCCGCACGTTAAAGCCAATCACGATAGCTTTAGAGGCTGCCGCCAAGGTCACGTCAGATTCGGTGATACCGCCTACGCCAGCAATCAGCACTTGGGCAGACACTTCGTCCGTCGCCAACTTGTCAAGCGCACCGTTGATCGCCTCAACAGAACCTTGCACATCACCTTTGATGACCAATGGAATCTTGGCCAAATCTTCGGTTTTCAGCTGGCTCATCATTTGCTCAAGCGATGTCACGCCGCCCGCAGCTGATTTTTCACGCTGCTTGCGCTGACGATATTCGGTAATTTCACGCGCTTTGGCTTCATGTTCCACAGCACCCAACAAATCACCTGCGTCCGGCACACCGGTAAAGCCGAGAATCTCAACTGGTGTTGAAGGACCAGCTGTTTTGATTTGCTCGCCCTTATCGTTGATCAAGGCCCGCACTTTCGCCCATTGTGACCCCGCCACAACGATGTCGCCAACGGCCAATTCGCCGTTTTGCACCAATACGGTGGCCACAGAGCCGCGGCCTTTATCCAATTTGGCTTCAACAACAATGCCTTGCGCCCGGCCTTTTGGATTGGCTTTCAACTCCAAAATTTCGGCCTGCAGGATGATTGCGTCCAAGATGCCTTCAAGGTTCTGCTTTTTCATGGCAGACACTTCAACGTCGAGGATTTCACCGCCCATGCTTTCCACAAACACTTCATGTTGCAACAATTCGTTGCGCACGCGGTTCGGGTCAGCTTCTGGTTTATCCATTTTGTTGATCGCCACGATAATCGGCACATTTGCTGCCTTAGCGTGTTTGATCGATTCAATGGTTTGCGGCATCACGCCATCGTCCGCCGCAACAACCAAAACGGCGATGTCGGTGGCTTGCGCCCCGCGTGCCCGCATGGCGGTAAAGGCTTCGTGGCCTGGTGTATCCAAGAAGGTGATTTGGTGCCCATCACGGTCAACCTGATAGGCGCCGATATGCTGGGTAATACCACCAGCTTCGCCAGAAACCACATTGGCTTCACGGATCGCATCCAAAAGTGATGTTTTACCATGGTCAACGTGGCCCATAATGGTCACAACTGGTGCCCGTGGCTTCAAATCATCTGGATTTTGCTCAGCAGCATCTTCAAACAAGCCGACTTCTACGTCAGATTCGGCAACCCGCTTCACGGTGTGGCCCAATTCTGCTGCGATCAGTTCGGCTGTGTCTGCGTCCAACACGTCATTGATGGTGGCCATTTGGCCCTGCTGCATCAACAATTTGATCACATCTACCGCACGTTCAGCCATCCGGTTGGCCAATTCCTGCACGGTAATGGCCTCTGGAATGGTCACTTCACGCGAAATCTTTTCTTTCGCCTGTTGTGGGCCGCGGCCTTTTTGCTTTTCACGACGACGCTTCATCGCTGCCAAAGATGGGCCGCGATCGCGTTCACTGTCGCCTGAAAGTGCAGAGGTTACGGTCAAACGTGTGCGACGACGGTCGTCACCAGCTGGTTTTTTCGAAGGTTGTGGACGCGCTGCCCGTTTGGCGCGCTCCAGCTCTTCTTCATTCACCAAGCTCTTATTGCGTTGACCATCATGCTTGTGGTTCACACCCTTACGGGCTGGATCAGCCGCAGGTGCTGCTGGTTCAGCAGGTTCCGGCGTAGCTTTTGCCTTGGCTTTTGGCTGTGCTTTTTCTTTTTTCGCTTCTGCTTCTTCGCGTGCAACGCGTTCAGCTTCTAGGCGCTCTTCTTCTTCAATCCGGCGCCGTTCCGCTTCTTCACGCTCTGCCTTACGCCGTGCATCTTCCTCTGCACGACGGCGGGCAGCTTCTTGTGCCTGACGCGCTTCTTCTTCAGCCCGTGCGGCAGCTTCGCGCAATGCGCGTTCGCGTGCAGCTGATTCAGAGCTGGTTAGCCCTTGCTGTGGCTGAGGACGCGGTGCCCGCTCTTGCTGCGGTTTGCGATTTTGTTGACGCTGGCCGCCACCTTGCTGTGGCTTTTGACCACCAGCTGATTGTTGCGGACGCTTTTCACCTTGCGATGCTGGCGCAGCACCTTGCTGAGGCCGCGCGCGATTCGCACCCGCTGCTGGCGGGTTGATCCGGCGATTGCGTGTTTCCACCACGACGGTCCGGGACGACCGTGTGCCACCTGGGCGCGCGCCACCACCAGGCGCACCTTTCAGCGTCAGGGTCTTTTTGCCCCCGCTACCAGGTGTTGCATCTGATCTTTTGTCCTTATCACTCATATATCCGTCACTCACCCTGTGTTCTCAGCCATAAATCGCACCAATTGATTGGCCCGATCCACTGCAGATTTTGTCGCCGCGCCGCCTACCAGCGCTGCATGTATCACATTTTTGCCGCCCAATGCCAAACTCAATTGTTCTGCATTGAGAAAATCTATTTGCGGCACCTCATCTTCCAGCTCCATTGCGCGTAGAAGTTGGGTTATTTTCTTCCGCCCATCCATGCTGCCATCGCTGGCGGCAATCAGGGCGTTGATCTTCTCTTTTTCGATTGCGGAGCGCACCTTTTCATAGCCCGTGACCAGATGGCCGCCTTTCATGGCTAGGCCTAATGCACCCAACAATCGCTTTTCCAAATGTGCCTGGGTGATTTCCACCAAATTATCCGGCACATTGACTTGGGTTTTTAAGGCACGGGCGAAAGCTTTTTTAGCCACCGCCTGCGCCAATATTTGTCTGTTCGCCGTCACCCATACGCCACGTCCGCCAGCTTTTCCAGCAATATCAGGTAAAATCTCGCCATTTGGACCAAGTGCAAACCGAATTAACTCGGACTTGGGTAAGGATTCGCGTGTCACACAACAGGTGCGCAAATTCTTATCCACTTTGTCGCCCATGGCATATTTACCTTGTGGCATTTGGGTTGTTTCCAGCGTCTTACTCCTCTTGCGCTTCTGCGCTTTCAGCGTCTGCTTCTTCGTCGGTCAGCTCTTGATCACCATCAAGTTCTTCTTGGGTGATCCAGCCAACTTTTACGCGGGCAGACATAATCATCTCTTCAGCTTCTTCACGGCTGATCGGGAAGTCTTTGAAAATGCCGTCATAGAATTTGACTTCGCCATTTTCGCGTTCTTTCCAACCCACCAGATCATCTGGTGTGTAGCCTGCGAAATCTTCGATGGTTTTCACTTCATCTTCGCCCAAAGCCACCAACATGGCAGCGTTTAGACCGTCAATTTCATAAAGCTCATCTTGAACGCCCAATTCGGTCCGCTTTTGATCGCGGTCGCGTTCAGCCTGCTCCAAAAATTCTGCCGCACGGGCCTGAATTTCTGCTGCAGTTTCTTCATCAAAGCCTTCGATGGAAGAAATTTCGATTGGCTCAACATAGGCCACTTCTTCCAAAGACGCAAAGCCTTCTGATGCCAAGAGTTGGGCCACCATCTCGTCCACATTCATGGCATTCATGAATAGGTCTGAGCGTTCGGTGAATTCTTTCTGGCGACGCTCGCTCTCTTCTTGCTCAGTCAAGATGTCGATGTCCCAACCGGTCAATTGTGAGGCCAAGCGCACATTTTGACCGCGACGACCAATGGCCAAGGACAATTGCTCATCCGGCACCACAACTTCAACACGCTCAACTTGCTCGTCCAGAACCACTTTCACCACTTCAGCAGGCTGCAATGCAGACACCACCAAATCAGCGATATTTTCGGTCCATGGGATAATGTCGATCTTTTCGCCTTGCAGCTCGTTCACAACAGCCTGCACGCGCGAACCACGCATACCCACACAAGCACCTACCGGATCGATAGATGAATCGTTAGACACCACTGCAATTTTCGCACGTGAACCTGGGTCGCGGGCGATAGAGCGGATATTGATCACACCATCGTAAATTTCTGGCACTTCTTGCGTGAACAATTTGGCCATGAATTGCGGGTGCGTACGTGACAAGAAGATTTGCGGGCCACGCTGTTCTTGGCGCACATCATGGATGTAAGCACGTACACGGTCGCCATAGCGGAATGTTTCACGTGGGATCAATTCATCACGACGGATAATCGCTTCGCCACGACCCAAATCCACAATCACATTGCCATATTCAACACGTTTCACGGTGCCGTTGATGATTTCGCCAATGCGGTCCTTATATTCTTCATACATGCGCTCGCGTTCAGCATCGCGCACTTTTTGTACAATCACTTGCTTGGCAGACTGAGCTGCAATCCGGCCAAACTCGATGGGCGGCAGCGATTCGGTCACATAGTCACCCAACTGCGCCGCAGAATTGCGGTTGCGTGCATCTTCAAGGCTGATCTGGCGGCTATATTCTTCAACGGTTTCCACCACTTCCAACAAGCGCCACATTTTCAGTTCGCCGGTTGATGGGTTGATTTCCGCCTTCACCTCAGTCTCAGCGCCATAGCGCGAGCGAGCAGCTTTTTGAATGGCATCCTGCATTGCCTCAATCACGATCATCCGATCGATTGATTTTTCCCGCGCTACCGCGTCGGCAATTTGCAGCAGTTCAAGCCTGTTTGCACTGACAGCCATTAGTTGGTCTCCTTAAGAGGCATCAAGTTAAGCTTCATCTGTCCCATCCTTATCGTGGTCAGCTTCATCAAGTTCTGTTTCCAATTCAGGATTATCCAGCGGGCTTGCCGCTTCCTGACGGGCACGTGCTTCATCAAGCAATTTGTCGGTCATCACCAATTTGGCTTCTGCCAAATCTTCGATCTTCAGCGCCCAAACCGGTTCTTCGCCTTTTGGCGTGTCGGGAATATGGATCAATATTTGATCTTCATTCACCCCTTGCAAGGTGCCGCGAAATCTTTTGCGCCCGTCCTGCAATTGTGCCAATTCAATTTTGGCCTCGTGTCCCGCCCACATTTCAAAGTCTGACAAGCGCACCAATGGCCGGTCCACACCGGGGGAAGACACTTCCAAATGATAGGCACGCTCAATCGGCTCTTCAACGTCCAGAATTGGCGAAATCTCGCGTGAGAATTTTTCGCAGTCTTCGATGGTGAAGTCGCCTTGGGCATTTTCTGCCATGATTTGCAGCGTGCAGCCATTATCACCGGTGACGCGCACGCGCACCAAGCGATAGCCCATATCTTCAGCTACAGGCTCAAGGATCGCCCAAATCCGCTCTTCCAGCGGCCCTGCGCGCCCAAAGGCTTTTTCATTTAAGTCCAAAAGCTGTTTCATTGGCCCCTAATATCAAAAAAGAGCGGGACCGGCTGGACCCACTCTCACATGTTCAACTGTGATTTTGACGCCTTTATAGTCCGAAATTCGCTTATTCGCAACCCATTTGCGCAGTCGTCGCTTGACGCCGATCAAGGCACGCCCGTGTCCATCAACTATTGTGCTGCAAAAGGAGTGACATAGATGGGCGTCAAAATGATTACATTGTGGTGGATTTTACCGCTGATCATATTGGGTTTGGTGCTCGGCTTTTATGGCCGCAATCTGCTCGACAAAGCTGAACTGCATCAAATTACACAAGATTTGAGCACTCCGGCTGGGCAGGACGTTGAGACTTATGATCCAGCGCTTGTTTCAGACTTGCCTGAAGCAGCGCAGCGTTATTTCAACTTCTCTTTACGGCCCGGCGCAAAGCTTTACCGCAATGTTCGGTTGGAGATGCATGGCGAGTTGGGCCTTGGTGACAAGGCACAACCGAATTATTTTCCGTTCACCGCCACCCAATTTATCGTTCCAGACCGTGGGTTCACTTGGGCGCTGCGCTCCAATAGCTTCCCGATGCTGATCAGCGGCAGCGATATGATGTGGGACGACCAATCTTGGACCCGGTTTTGGCTGTTTGGCAATGTCCCCGTCGCCCGCGATGGGGGAAGTGACGATCATTTTAAATCGGCTGAAGGGCGATTGTTGGTGGAACTGGCCGCTTGGTCGCCTGCTGCATTGTTGCCGCAAAATGGCGTGGCCTGGACACAGGAAGGGCCTAATATTGCCCGCGCATGGCTCACCACATCAACAGGTCGTCATTGGGTCGACGTGCATTTAAATCAGGATGGCCAGCCCAAAGCCTATGTGATTGAACGCTGGAGCAATGCCAATGCGGAGGGGCAATATAGGCCACAACCTTTTGGCGGCACGCCGAGCACATTCATCGATATTGAAGGCACCAAAATTGCGGCCCAAGTGGATGTGGGCAACCATTTCGGCACAGAGGATTATTTCCCCTTCTTCAAAGCCAGCTTGGATAAGATCGAGTTCTTTTAAGGTCTATTTGCGGTAAAAGCTGAAGTAGAATGAGGAGCGACCTTCGCGCTTGGCCTTTTGCTCATAGCGCGTGGGTTGCCAATCAGCCCAAGGGGTGCGCCATTCGCTGGCATGTTTGGGCTGCCAGGCAAAATCATCTCGCCGCACCATATGGGCCAAAACCCATGTGGCATAATCATCAATATCTGTCGCAACCCGAAATTCAGCGCCCGGCTTCAAAATTCGCGCCAGTTCGCCCAATGTCACTGGGTTTACGAACCGCCGCTTATGGTGGCGCTTTTTCGGCCACGGGTCGGGATAAAGCAGATAGGCCCCTGCAACGGACTGATCCGGCAGGGCCCGCAACAAATGCAGCGCATCTTCGCGATATAGCCGAACATTTTCCAGATCGTCCTGATCGATGGCGGCGAGCATTTTGCCAACGCCGCCCATAAAGGGTTCGCAGCCAATGAAATTTTGCGCGGGTTTGGCCTTGGCATGTCGTGCCAAATGTTCGCCGCCGCCAAAGCCAATCTCTAAAAAGAGCGGCGCGTCAGATCTGTCGCCAAACAGCTGTTTAAGGTCAGGTGCGCCCTTTTCCAGATCGATCTCAATGTGGGGCAGCAACTCATCCACCAGCTTTTGCTGGGTCGAATAGAGTTTATGGGTCGAGCGACGCCCAAAAAAGGCACGCCGCTCGGCTTCAAGGCCAAAGTCAGTTTTGTTTTTTTCCGTCATGACCCGGCGATGTACTGGTTTTAGGTCAATTCGGCCAGAATTTTTTCGGCCAAATCGGTCCGTTCCCAAGAAAAACCGCCATCTTCATCAGGCTGACGGCCAAAATGACCATAGGCTGCGGTGCGTTCATAGATGGGCTTATTCAGCTCCAACGTCTCACGAATGCCACGTGGCGACAGGTTCATCACCTTGTTGAGCACTTGGCCGAGCTTTTCTTCATTCACTTTGCCGGTGCCGAACAGGTCCACAAAAATGGACAGGGGCTTGGACACGCCAATGGCATAAGACAATTGGATCACGCATTTATCGGCCAAGCCTGCAGCCACCACATTTTTCGCCAAATAGCGGGCAGCATAGGCAGCCGAACGGTCGACTTTGGTGGGGTCTTTGCCAGAAAATGCACCGCCGCCATGAGGGGCAGCGCCGCCATAAGTGTCCACAATGATTTTACGGCCTGTAAGACCCGCATCTCCATCTGGACCACCGATCACAAATTCACCTGTTGGGTTCACATAGAATTCGTCTTCAGGGCACATCCAGCCTTCGGGCAAGGCATCAATCACATAGGGACGCACAATTTTGCGCACATCGTCTTGTGTTAACCCACGCTCATGTTGGGTCGACAATACGATAGATGTGGTGCCCATGGGCACGCCATTCTCATAACGCAAGGTAACTTGGCTCTTCGCGTCAGGCCGCAATTGCGGCACATCGCCATTGTGGCGGGCATCTGCCAGCGAGCGCAAAATCTTATGGGCGAACAAGATTGGGGCTGGCATCAATTCTTTGGTTTCATTGGTGGCAAAGCCAAACATAATACCTTGGTCGCCTGCGCCTTCATCCTTGTTGCCAGAGGCATCTACGCCCTGGGCAATTTCAGGCGATTGCTCGTGCACGAAACAATCCACTTGCGCATTTTGCCAGTGAAAGCCTTCCTGCTCATAACCGATATTTTTGATGCATTCGCGTGCGATGGCTTCCATGCGCTCCGCATCCATGGTTTTGGGGCCGCGGGTTTCCCCGGCCAAAACCACGCGATTGGTGGTGGCTAATGTTTCAACAGCCACGCGCGAATAGGGGTCTTCCTTTAAAAAACCATCCAAAATTGCATCCGATATGCGATCGCAAATCTTGTCTGGATGACCTTCTGACACTGATTCGGAGGTAAAAAGATATGAAGAGGACGCCACACGCATAGCCTTTCATTATTTGAACAAAACCCACCTTGCAGGCAAAGTGATTGCAAAACCCTAAAGCCATCAGGCTTGGGTTCACCTTCATAAAGGTTGGCACCATCTTATGCAATAAGGATATAAAGAAAACGTTATATCTTTAGGGCAAGTCTTTAAGTTCGTCGGCTTTTGGCCATGGGCGAAATATTATTCGCTTCCCCATTCTTAGCCATTTGCTCTGCCAATTGAACCAAAGTGTCCCGCGCATGGGGGCTATCTATCAGGTCATAAGCTTTGAGCAGCCGAATGCGTTCATCTGCTGGGCCCATGGAGAAGGCATCTTGCCCTTCTTCCCCAAACCCGCCTTCCGTTGCGGCTTGATAAAACTGACCTGGTTCTACGCCGAGTATACGCGCCAGAACGGCCAAACGAGAAGCGGGCACACGATTGGTGCCCGTTTCGTACTTTTGAATTTGCTGATAAGTAATACCCGCAGCGTCTGCGAGCTTTTTCATCGACATACCTAATTCTTTTCGACGTTGGCGTAGAAAAACGCCAACTTGAGTATCAATGGCATGCGGTTGACGGGGTGGTGCTGAATGTCCCAACTATGTCTCCCAAGTGTGGCGCCAGCGATTTCGCAAAAAAACGGCAAATATGGATGCGCCAATAATTAAGTAAAATAATAGGTAAGTGTATTGCGAAAAGATTGTCTTCTCAAGGGGGTATGGTATTTGTGCGAGGGCTAGATCGGGCGTATCTACCGGAATTTGCGTAGTAATACGTCCAATTGGGTCTGTCACAAATGTGTGACCCGTGTTCGCCACCCGCACCAAAGGCAAGCCTTGTTCCACCGCGCGCACCCTTGCGTGATGCGCATGTTGTGCTGGTCCAATTGTGCCTTGGAACCAAGCATCATTGGTGAGGTTGAGTATCCATTCCGCATTTTCAGCCTTTTGGCCCAACGCGCCAGAAAAAATCACCTCATAACAAATGAGCGGCAAAATGGCAGGTGTGTTTTGGGGCGCAAATGCCAAACCTGTTTCCTTGCCTTTTACAAAACTGTCTGCCGCCGCCACAAATTTGCGCAGCCCCAATTGGGTCAATAGCGATTTAAGCGGCAAATATTCACCGAAGGGCACCAGACGGCGCTTATCATAAGAGGCGATGATTTCGCCTTGATCATTGATCGCCAGAATCGAATTGAAAACTTCATTATTTTGGTCGGAAAAGCCGCCCAAATCATAATTGCGGCGCGCGGCGCCAGTGAGCAGCAATGTATCTTGCGGCAACATGCGGGCAATGCGGGCTAAGGCCTCTGGCTCTTCGGCCACATAAAATGGAAACGCGCTTTCTGGCCAGATTAGATGGGTGGTGCTGATCAAACCCGGATCATTCGGGTCTATGCGTGTTTGCGACAAGCCGAGCAAAGAATTGAAAATCGCATCTTTATATTGCGGATCCCATTTTTGATTTTGCGGAATATTTGGCTGCACCAACCGCAAGCGCACATCTGGCCGCGGCTCAAACGGGGCTTGGTGATAACGCCATGCGCCCAGCCCGGCCATAATGCCCAAGCCCAATAAGGCGATAACAGGCAAATATTTTGCCCTGTCGCCCGCCAAAGGCGTGACCCACAACGCCAGACTGGCACCGACCAATAGCGCAATAAAGCTGAGGCCATGAACGCCAAGATATGCGGCGCTTTGCATCAGATAAGGATGCGCAGTCAGCACATAGCCGGGCACGTTGAACGGCAATCCGGTGAGCACGATGCCGCGCAAAAATTCAAACAGCGCGATAAAGGCAGCAAGGGCGAAGATGCGTTGGGCATAGTCGGACCAAAATAAATGCGCAAAGGCGGTGCCGAATGCCCAAAAAATCGCGAGGAAAGCTGGAAGCCCTAAAATGCCGATCGGCAAGGCCCACAAAAATAGATCGCCATCTACAAAGAACGCAGCGCCCAGCCAATGCAAGCTGACGGTAAAATAGCCAAAGCCAAATGCCCAGCCGATCCAAAAGGCAGGACCAAAAAGCTTGCGCCAACCGGATTGGGTTTCCACCCCATCCAAAAACCACACCAGCGCGGCAATGCCGATAAAAAATAATGGAAGGACTTTGAAAGGTGGCAAAGCAAGCGCTGCCAACGCACCGATGATGAACAGCGCGATATAACGTTTGGGACCATGGGACAACACACACCAATCGGCAATAGCGCTCAGTCTCACACCAACATCCCTTCACTCAAATTTGCTTGGCTCTCGCCCGGCAGGTTGATTTGGGCAAGTGAATCCTGATTTGTCCTATATTTCAATGGACAAGTTTTGCCGATTTAATCCGACATTTTTGTGGAGGCTGACCGCCACTGATTTAACCAGTGGCGGATGCTTTTTCTTTTTCCGGTTCGGCTTTGGCTTCGGCTGCTGTCGGCTTCGGCCGATTTGGATCTATATTTTGCGCAGCGGGCGCAAATTCGCCGGGGCCAGCAGGTCGTGTGCGTGTGCGCAACCCACGACGACGGCGGGTGATTTTGATCTTTTTCACGCGGCGAGGATCAGCCTGCATAATTTCAAATTCGAACCCACGTACTTTGGCGATCACTTCGCCACGTACGGGCACGCGATCTACCAAATTGATGATCAAACCGCCAAGTGTATCCACATCTTCTGCCGCTTCACCGGGCTGGAAGTTTGGACCAAGCTCATCAGATAAATCTTCCAACTCGACCCGCGCATCTGCAATCAGCGTGTTTTCGTCCACACGCTTGAGCTGGCTGGCGTCCGCTTCATCATGTTCGTCTTCAATATCGCCCACCACGGCTTCCAGCAAATCTTCGATGGTCACCAAACCATCGGTGCCGCCATATTCATCCACCACAATCGCCATGTGAACGCGGGTGGTTTGCATGCGCTGCAACAAGGTTGCCACAGGCATAGAGGGCGGCACGAACAACACATCGCGCACCATTTTCCGTTGCTTGGCAATTTGCGTGCGCAAGAGCGGGCTTTTCAGCTTTTCCGGTTGGTCCGGCTTTTCATTTTCTGGCTGTGGTTCCGCCAGCGACAGCAGCAAATCCTTAATATGGATCATGCCGATAATATTATCGAGATTGTCGCCATAAATGGGCAGGCGCGAATGACCCGCCTCGCGGAAACGCGCAATAAGAGAGGACATGGACGCATTGTCTTCGCACGCTTCAATATCAGCGCGCGGCACCATCACATCTTCAACACGGGTGTGGGCAAGGTTCAGAACATTTTGAATCAGCGCTTTTTCACCGGCAGAAAAGGCGCCATCGCCTTCTGTTTCGGTGTTGTCATCCAGCGCAACTTGCAAATCTTCGCGCAATGAAGGCGCTTTACCGGTGAGCTTGGCACGCAAACGCGCCCAGAATGAACGGGGGGCTTCCTCAGTGTAGGAACTCTGGTCGCCAACTTGGCGATGCGGCCGATCCGCCGCGGCGATAGATTGATCTTTATCGTTCATGTCGATCGGTTTTAGCTAAAACCGTTTTCTCTCCGTGCTTTTGGCCATTTTCTTTTTGGCCGTTTATTGTTCAACTATGTCGGCATAAGGGTCTGCAATGTCAAGCCGCGCCAATATTTTTCGCTCTGCGGCTTCCATTTCTTCTGCCTCATCATCTTCCAAATGATCATAGCCCAAAATATGCAGAAAGCCATGAACAAGCAAATGGGCGAAATGATGGTCGAATTGTTTTTGTTCCGTTTCCGCTTCTTGCTTCACGGTTTCATAGGCAAAAGAAATATCGCCCAACATGCCTTCAATGGCTTCATCCGGCTCAATTTGCGGGAAAGAGAGCACATTGGTGCTTTTGTCTTTTTGCCGCCAATTGGCATTCAGCTTTTGCTGCTCTTCATCATTGGTCAGCAGCAGCGACAATTCGGCGGGCCCTTCGATCACCAATCCCAATGTGTCGAGCGCGGTGCTGACAATATGATCAATTTGATCTGCTAATGGCTCTGGCCAACGCTCATCATTGCGCAGCACATCAATCTCAATCTGATAAGCCGACATAAGGCGTTAGGCCTCATCTTCTTGCGGCTTGCCATCGTAAGCGCGGATGATGCGGGCCACCAATTCGTGGCGCACCACATCTTTATCCGTGAAGCGGGTGATCTGAATGCCTTTGACGCCATTGAGCAAATCCAGCGCTTCCACCAAGCCCGAGCGCACGCCATTGGGCAAGTCGATCTGGCTTGGGTCGCCGGTGATAATCATTTTTGAGTTTTCGCCCAAACGGGTCAAAAACATTTTCATTTGCTGGGTTGTGGTGTTTTGAGCTTCGTCCAAAATCACCACGGCATTGGACAATGTGCGCCCACGCATAAAGGCCAGCGGCGCCACTTCGATGGTTTGGCTTTCAAGGCAGCGTTCAACAATTTCCGGCTGCATCATATCATAAAGCGCGTCATAAAGCGGGCGCAGATAAGGATCGACCTTTTCCTTCATATCGCCGGGCAAAAAGCCCAAGCGCTCACCCGCTTCCACCGCTGGGCGCGACAAGATGATACGGTTGATTTCGCCGCGTTCCAACAAGGTAGCCGCATAAGCCACAGCCAAATAGGTTTTGCCCGTGCCCGCCGGGCCAACGCCAAACACCAATTCCTGCCGATCCATGGCGCGGATATACCCATCCTGCGCGGGGGAACGGGCCACAATGGTTGATTTACGCGTGGCGATTTGCGCCATGCGCACGCGGCCGCGTTTTTCAAATGTGGGCAATGTGAGTTGGCTATCTTCTGTCAAAATCATCCGGATGACCCCATCCACCTCGCCGGGCGTGATGGCTTGGCCATTTTCCAACATTTCATAAAGGGTTTCGAGGGTACGGCGGGCTTGGTCCACCGCCACATTGCTGCCGGACAGAAAGACGTGATTGCCCCGCGATATGGTTTGAATGCCCAGTTTTTGTTCGATCAGCGCAAGATTTTGGTCGAATTCACCATATAGCTGGGACACCAGCCGGTTATCTTCAAAAGCAAGTTCCACATCATTGGTGGTGTTTTGCTGGCCCTCAGGCGACCAAGTTTTTGTCAATCAGCGCTCCTGTCGAATCAAGTTAAAGCCTTACCCCAACTATACGCATCTATTCAGATTATTATGTGACAATCTTACCAAAGAGTGAAAATTTCCCGGTATCATACATAGAAACAGGTCGAATTGTGCCAATTAGAGACAAATCTGCTTCAACTTGTACGGGTTGCAGATAGGGTGACCGCCCAACGATCTGACCTTCGTCGCGGCCTTTTTTCTCAAAAAGTACGGGGAAGGTTTTGCCCACGCATGAATCATTGAACTCTTTTTGTTGGGCGTTGAGCAATTCTTGCAACCGCTGCAACCGCTCATATTTCACATCTTCTGGCACTTGCCCGTCCATCTCCGCGCCGGGGGTGCCAGGGCGAGTTGAATATTTGAAGGAATAGGCCGCTGCGTAGTGCACGTCTTTCACCAACTGCATGGTGGCTTCAAAATCTTCTTCCGTTTCACCGGGGAAGCCGACAATAAAGTCGCCTGAAAGCGCCAAATCAGGCCGTGCGGTGCGGATGCGGTCGATCAGATCCATATATTCTTTGGCCGTGTGCTGGCGGTTCATGGCCTTCAAAATCTTGTCAGACCCAGCTTGCACCGGCAAATGCAGATAAGGCATCAGCATATCGAGATCGCGGTGCGCCTCGATCAACGCATCATCCATATCGCGCGGGTGCGATGTCGTGTAGCGAAGGCGCTCCAACCCCTTAATGTCCGCCAAACGATAGATCAGATCGGCCAATCCGGTGCTGTTCCCCTTTTCATCGAGGCCGTGATAGGCGTTCACATTCTGACCCAGCAGCGTGATTTCTTTCACGCCACCATCGACCAGATTTTGCGCTTCAGCCACCACTTGCGCCACGGGGCGAGACACTTCAGCACCGCGGGTATAGGGCACCACACAGAAGGAACAAAATTTGTCGCAGCCTTCCTGCACGGTCAAAAAGGACGTTAGGCCACGGGCAATGGTGGTTTCCTTTTTGGCTTTGGGCAAATGCTCAAATTTGTCTTCTGCCGGAAAGTCAGTTTCCACCACCTTTTCATTGGCGGCGCGGCCCACCAATTCAGGCAATTTGTGATAGGATTGCGGGCCAAAAACCAAGTCGACCACCGGCGCGCGGCGCATAATCTCTTCGCCTTCAGCCTGAGCCACACAACCGGCAATGCCGATCATCATCTTTTTGCCTTTGGCTTCTTGCGACTGACGCAAAATGCGTAAACGGCCCAGCTCTGAATATACTTTTTCAGCTGCTTTTTCGCGAATATGGCAAGTGTTCAGCACCACAAGATCAGCATCATTGATCTCTGTGGTTGCCTCATAGCCAGACGCTGCCAGCGCATCACTCATGCGATCACTGTCATAAACGTTCATTTGGCAGCCATAGGTTTTGATAAAGAGCTTTTTCATCGCAGTCACAAATTCTTTTCGCCAATAAGGGGAAGTTCAGGAGCGACTTGTTACACCAAAATGAGCCCTGTGCAAACCACCGGAAATGCGACGATTCTGCTGATGTTGCAAATTTAGCCCTGATGCACCTGCGGCAATGGCAAACCACGGTTCAAAGCCACCAACATGGCCCGCACTTGGGCATGGGCTTTTTGGGTGATGGCCTTGCGGTTCATTTCCGCGTCGATCAGCATCGGTTCGCCCAGCATAATGGTCACCGATTTTGTGCCCGACAGCAAAATGTCGCTCAAGTTATCGGTTAGCCCCATATCGCCAACCCAAGCAATTTTGGTGCGTTCAGCGCGGGAAATGGGCAAGCCGTTCAGCTTGGTATAAGCGATGCACATGGGCTGGATGTAAATCTCTTCACCCCCGCCAGACTTCATAGCCATTTGGGTTGCCCCAACTAGCGCGGAGCGGAAAGGCAAAACATGGCTGCCAATGTCGGATGTGCCTTCGGCAAACAGCACCACGCCGCGCCCTTCATTCATGCGCGCGCCCATTTCAGTGGCCACGCGGCCCGTATCGGTTTTGCGGGTGCGGTCGACAAAAATGGTTTTTTGCATTTTGGCCAAGGTGCGCACGATCGGCCAGCGCCCCACTTCGGCTTTGGCCACAAAGCTGATGGGCAGCACGGCGCCAATGGCTGGAATATCCATCCAGGAAATATGGTTCGACACCAAAAGGGTGGGTTTGCCTTTGGCGATTTTGCCCACCACATTCACTTTGATGCCCAAATATTTGCAGAGCAATTTGTGCGCCAGCATCGGGATCACATTCCATTGTGGCAAGCGCAGCCACAAAATCACCTGTTGTATCAGCCCCAACACCAGCAAAATCGGCACAATGATGAGGAAGAAGATTAAGCCGGATAGGATCATATTAGTCTTCTTCTGCCTCTTTTGCCGCATCATTGAGCGGCACGCCATAAAGCTCCAAGCGGTGGTCCACCAATTTATAGCCGAGCTTGCGGGCAATCACTTCTTGGATGGCTTCGATTTCTTCATTGCGAAATTCGATCACACGGCCTGAGCGCACATCGATCAGATGATCATGATGTTCATCGGGGATCGGTTCAAACCGGGCGCGGCCATCTTTAAAATCATGCTTGGCGACCAACCCTGCTTCTTCAAACAGGTTCACGGTGCGATAAACAGTGGACAGGGAAATGCGTTCATCGATCTTCGAGGCGCGGCGGTAAAGCTCTTCCACATCCGGATGGTCGGTTGCCCCCTCCAGCACCCGCGCGATCACGCGGCGCTGTTCGGTCATGCGCATGCCAGACTTTTCGCACATATTTTCCAAATGGCTGACGTCTGCATTTTCGCTCATTAGACCTATCCTTTTGTGCGCACTATTGCCAACGGGTTAGCCGAGATCGGCACGCATGACAAGTGCGGTGGCCGTGTGGCCATCTGGTCGCGGATAATAGCCGCGGCGCGTGCCCACTTGGGCAAATCCATATTGGGCATAAAGATTTTTCGCCGGCTCATTGTCTTCATCCACTTCCAAAAACATCTTGGTGACGGGAGAATAAAACAAATCTTGCCACATGGCTTTCATCAACGCATCGCCTAATTTTTTACCGCGAAAACGCTTGCTCACCACGATGGTCAGCAGCTCGCACTCATCATTTTGCACCCGCAAAATGGAAAAGCCGGCAATTTTGCGGTGTTTGTCGCACGCCACATAGATGGGCGTGTCTTTGTTGCTGATATAGGCCACAAAATCGGGCACTGACCAGCCCCGGAAAAAGCCCTCTGCGTGCAGCTTGGCCAATTGTTCTGCGTCTTGGCTGTCTGCCATTTCGATGTGCAAACCGAGCGGCGCTGACCAGATTTTCATCGGGCATGTCCCTCGCGGGCAATGCTTTTGCCGCTTTGCGGTTTGGCATCGGCAGCGCGCACATAAAGCGGCTCTGGCTTGTAATTATCCGCAGCGATCAATGCGCCATAGCGGGCCACACGGGCAATATCGAGCCATTCGGCCGCATCAGAATTACCCTTCGCACCGCATTGGTCGATGGCGAAATCTGCACCAGTGCCCAACACCAAATCACCCCGATTGATATGTTCTTCAATCCGGTCATTTTCCAGCAGTTGCGGCGCACCACTTGGTTGGCCGGGGGCGGCAAAGGCTTGGAAGTAATGTTGGTCGCGCCGTGCATCGAACAGCACTTTATGAGGCGTTTGTGGTGGGGCGGAAAGCGACATGGCTTCCAAGGTGGAAAGGCCAAGGACGGGCTTATTCAACGCCACGCCGAATCCGCGCGCAGCGGCAAGGCCCACCCGCAAACCAGTAAATGAGCCTGGGCCTGTGGTGACCACAAAGCGGTCAATTTCTTTGATGGTGAGGTGCGCGTCTGCCAACAGTTCGTCCACCATGTCGATCAAACGTTCGGCATGGCCACGGCTGCGCGGTTCAACAATTTGGTGAAGTTCGCCATCAGCCCGCACCAGCGCGCCCTGACAATATTGGTGCGCTGTATCAAGCGCTAGAATTACAGGATGTTGGGGGCGAAGCTCATTTTCCATAGGCAAATGGTTTGTCGGTTCTCCGCCCACAAATCAAGTCAAAAATATGCGTCGATAACGCAAGTCGGTGTGAACCGCCTAGATTTGCTGAACGTCTTCCACGCCCGGCACAAAGTGACGCAACAGGTTTTCAATGCCATTTTTCAATGTCGCGGTTGAAGATGGGCAACCTGAACACGCGCCTTGCATGTGCAAATAAACAGTGCCTTGCTTAAAGCCTTTAAAGATGATGTCGCCGCCATCCATGGCCACCGCCGGACGCACACGTGTATCCAACAATTCCTTGATCACTTCGACCATCTCTTTGTCGTCTTCTTCAAAGAATTCCTCAGCTTGGGTGTTTTGCGCTGCAGTTTCGCCATCGCTCAAAAGCGGCTGGTTCGACATGAAATGTTCCATGATCGAACCCAAAATGGCAGGCTTTAGATGCGCCCAATCACTGTCATCTTTGGTGACTGCGATAAAATCTGCGCCAAAGAACACACCGGTCACCCCATCAATGGTGAACAAAGCGCTGGCCAAAGGCGAAGCTTTTGCAGCTTCTTCATCCCGAAAATCCTTTGGCTGCTCCGGCAACACATCGCGGCCCGGCAGAAATTTCAAGGTTTGTGGGTTTGGCGTCGCTTCGGTTTGAATAAACATGACCGATCTCTCCGATTAATCTTGTCGGGCGGTTTGGACACCCGAAATCAGTTTAGAATGATTTTAAAATAGTCTTTTGCGCGTCAAAGGCAAGCATTGAATCGCACAAAATTTCGGCAATTTGAGGAAATTTATGCCAATTCCGCGATCTGACTGTCGGTCAAAATGCCTGGCACAATTGCCACGGGAATGGGCAAAGCGTTGGCCCCGCGTGCTGCCAATGTGCTGACCAAAGGCCCTGGCCCATCGGTTGAGGTGGAAGACGCCAGCACCAGAATGGAGATATTTTTATCTTCGCTGATCAGCTCTTCAATCTCGTCGGCGGTGCGGCCTTCGCGGATTTCGCGCTCCACTTGGATATTGCCGATTTGGGCGATTTTGGTTTCTGCCTCATCCAACCATTGATTGGCTTGTTCATAGGCTTCGGCGCGCATCACATCTTCCACACCGATCCAGTGCTGAAAGTCATCCGGCTCTATCACCACCAAAAGTTTGACGATGCCACCCGTGCGCTTCATGCGGTAGGCGGCAAAGGTCACCGCCACCCAACATTCTTCTGTGCCGTCCAAAACGGCTAAAAATTTACGCCCGCCAAAATCTGGCATTTGGGCTGTCTGATCTTCGTGCTCAACGCTCATGGCGACATGCTGCCACCGAAATGCGCTTTTGCCAAGCGCATTTCGATCAGGCATATTTTAGCTAACAAAACCAACGATTTGGCGCACATGCTTCATGGTTTCTTCTGCGATTTCGCGGGCACGACCTGCCCCGTCACGCAAAATATTGTCCACTTCAGCCGGGTCCGCCAACATGCGCTTGGTTTCTTCAGAGATTGGGGCCAATTTCTCAACCGCAAGCTCCGCAAGAGCGGGTTTAAATGCACCAAACCCTTGGCCACCAAATTCTTTCAGCACATCTTCTGAGCTGATATTGGCCAAGGCCGCGTAAATCTCAACCAAATTGCGGGCTTCACGACGATCTTCCAATCCCTCCATCTCTGATGGCAAGGGTTCAGGATCGGTTTTTGCTTTCCGCAGCTTTTTGGCGATATCGTCCGCACTGTCCATCAGGCCAATGCAGGCCATTTCGGAATCATCTGATTTAGACATTTTCTTCGACGCATCGCGCAAAGACATAATCCGCATGGCCGGGCCAGAGATTAATGGCTCCGTCAGCGGGAAAAAGTCACCATCTTCAAAACCTTCTTCAACAATTTGCTTTTTGAAATCATTGTTGAATTTTTGCGCAATGTCGCGGGTCAGCTCCAAATGCTGCTTCTGGTCGTCGCCCACCGGCACATGTGTGCCGCGATAAAGCAGAATATCCGCTGCCATCAAGCTTGGATAAGCATAAAGACCCAAGGAGGCATTTTCGCGGTTTTTGCCCGCTTTATCCTTAAATTGGGTCATGCGGTTCATCCAACCGATACGGGCCACACAATTGAAAATCCATGCCAGCTCTGCATGCTGCATCACTTGGCTTTGGTTGAAAATAATGGATTTTTTCGGGTCTACGCCGGTGGCAATATAGGTCGCGGCAATTTCCCTTGTCTTATGGCGCAAATCTTCAGGCTCTTGCCAGACCGTAATCGCATGCATATCAACCACGCAAAAGATGCAGTCAAACTGCTCTTGCATGGGGGCAAAACGACGGATCGCGCCCAGATAATTGCCTAAGTGCAAATCACCTGAGGGCTTAACACCTGAGAAAAGGCGGTTCTGAAACTCGGTCATGGATCAACCTATTTACAATCTACAATGAATTAACGGGGTTACTTATAGCGGAATAAAACAAAAGGTGAAGTGGGCCATTGCCGGAAATCGCGAAGGACATGTTCGCTTTGCGAATTAGCCTTTGGTCGGCTCTGTGGCCAAGCGACGCCATCGGCGCAAATCATAAACGCCAAAAAGCTGCACCATGCCGAAATAGGCCACCGCACCAGCGCCAACCAACGCCAACAAGGCGACAAAGCGCACCGCTACAAATTGGTCGGCAGCGAAATAGGGGGCAAGCAGCCATTGGCCGCCCACCAGAACCCAGCCCATGATCGCAGCGCCGAGGCACAAATAGATCAAGCCATTTCGGGTTTCGCGGGTGAGTTGGAATTGCTTTTTCCGCATCAAGCCACCCGCCAACAGCACCACATTGGTCCAGCCCGCAATGGTGGTCGCCGCAGCGATGCCCACATGTTTGAAGAAGGGGAATAGCGCCAGCGAAAATCCAATATTGACGGCGACGGTGACCACCGCAAACATGGCGGGGCTGGCGGTGTTTTCCCGCGCAAAAAAGGCAGGCTGCAATATTTTGGCGAGCACAAAGCTGGGCAAGCCCAACGCAAAAACGGCTAGGGCCATGGCGCTTTGTTCAGCAGCAAAGGCCGAGAAGGCGCCATATTCAAACAAGGTTTTGATGATCGGCTCCGCAATCACAAATAGGGCGACAGCGGCCGGCACAGTCAACATCATGGCGAACAGCATAGATTGATCTTGCACCCGCGCCGCACCCGCAAAATCTTCGGATTTTAAGCGCCGCGACAATTCCGGTAGCAGCACCACGCCGATGGCAATGCCAATGATGCCCAGCGGCAATTGATAAAGCCGATCGGCATAATAAAGATAAGACACGGCGCTGGCTTCATTGGATGCGATGTTGGTGCCCACGACAATATTGATTTGGGTGACGCCGCCCGTGAAAATGGCGGGCACAGCCAGGGTCCAAAAACGGCGCAGATCTTTATCCAATTTCGGCAGCGAGAGGGGCGGCAAAAAGCCGGTACGCACCAGCGCAAAGATCACCATCACCACTTGAGCCACGCCGCCCACCAGCACGCCGATGGACAGCCAAAACCCTGATTGAGCGATTTCAGGTCGTGTGAAAGCGAGCACCGCCAAAAAGCCGACCAGCACGACATTCAGCAATACCGGGGCCAAAGCCGCGGCCAGAAATTTGCGCAGCGAATTCAAAATCCCCGCATAGGCGGCCATTAAGGACATGCAGGCGAGATAGGGGAAGCAGATTCGGGCAAAGAGCACGGTGAGCTCGAACTTGTCTGGGTTTTCCTGAAAGCCCGGGGCCAAAATCATCACCAATTGCGGCATAAATATTTCGGCCAGCACCGTCAGCACGAGCAGAAGTGCAATCAGCGATGAGATGATGTTTTGCGCAAATTTCACCGCCGCTTCATTGCCCTGGGTTTCCAGCGCCTTGGCAAAGAGTGGAATAAAGGCCGTGTTGAACGCGCCTTCGGCGAGAATGCGGCGGAACATGTTGGGCAAGCGAAAGGCGGCCACGAAGGCATCGGCCACTGGCCCTGCGCCCAAAATCGCCGCCATCATAATGTCGCGCACGAAGCCCAGCACACGCGACAACAGGGTCGCGCCCCCAACAGAGGCAAAATTGCGCACCAAGCTCATCAGGCAAGCCCTTTAAGGGACGCGCCTTCGCGCAGTTTTTTGTGGCGCTTGGCCCGAAGCGCCTTCTTCTCGCGCTCGAACCCGGCAAACACTTCCAACAGGCTTTCTTTGATCTTTTTCTGCCGCGCCTTATCGGTGATTTGCATGCCTGTCAGGTCAGTGACGTAGAAAACGTCAATCGCCTTCTCACCATAGGTGCCGATGTGCGCTGACTGAATGGTCAGGCTCAAATCTGCCAGCTCACGGGTCAGATCATGCAGAAGGCCTGTGCGGTCCAACCCTGAAATCTCAATGACGGTGAATTTGTTGGAAAGCGAGTTTGAAATGTAAATATCTGTCGGCACAGAGAAGGGCTTGAGCCGCTTGTTTAGCTTGGAATCTCGGCCCAAATCTTTTGGTAGATTTTTCTCGCCCGACAGCAATTTTTGCACGGTTTCGATGATTTTCAGGGCGCGAATGCGTTCATCTTCATCGGCGGTGAAGGTGCGCTTCAGTCGCAGCGTATCCAGCGCATGGCCATCCCGCATCATAGAGATTTGCGCGCCCATAATATCCGCATTGGCCAAGGTGCAGGCCCCGGCGATCAGTGACAAAAGTCGCGGATGGTCTGGCGTATAGATCGATAGCTCTGTGATCGCTTCAAAGGCTTTCACGCTGACGCAGCCCGCAAAGCTTTGGCCAAGCTGGTTGGCCTTGCGGATCATCTTGGCATGCTCCATTTGCAGCTGAAATTCAGAGCGCACCCAATAGGTGGAATAATGGCTTTCGATATAGTCTTCGCGCTGATTTTTCGGCCAATCACGCAGGGCTTGGCTCAAGCGTTCTTTCGCTGCCTCGATCCGTTCGGACTGGCTGATTTGTGAATGGCCGCCCGAAAGCAATGGCTCGGTAGCATAGTAAAGCGCGCGCAAAAGCGAGCCTTTCCAGCCTGTCCATACGCCGGGGCCGACGGCACGAATATCGCACGCGGTAAGCACCAACAGCAATGAAAGCCGGGCGGGGCTTTGTACGATGTCGGCGAAATTGGCTGCGGTTTGAGGGTCTTGCACGTCCCTCGCCTGTGAGATTTCACTCATCACCAAGTGATTTTGGATCAGCCAGGCGATGGTGTCGGTTTCGGCAGGCGTCAGGCCAAAACGTGGGCACAGCTTGCGGGCCACTTTGGCGCCTGCCGTCGAATGATCTTCTGGCCGGCCCTTAGCAATATCGTGCAGGAACAGGGCCACAAAAAGCAGTTTGATGTCCGCGAGATGCGGCAGCAATTCATGGGTCAGCGGCAGTTCATCTTTTAGCCCGCCTTCGACAATTTCGGCCAGCACGCCGACCGCACGGATCAAATGCTCATCCACCGTATAATGGTGATACATATTGAATTGCATCAGCGCGACGATGCGGCCAAATTCAGGGATGAATTTTCCCAAAATATCCGCCTCATTCATGCGGCGCAAAATGCGCTCTACCGATTGTGGGTGAGTTAGAATTTTGAGGAAATATTCGTTGGCTTTTTGATTTTGCCGCAGATGTTTGTCGATCAATTGCCGGGAACGGGTGAGCTCCTTGAGCGCATCTGGATGGAACAGCAGCCCTTCGCGCCCCGCCACCCAAAATACTTTGATCAAATTGACCGGATCTTTTTCAAAAACCTGATCATCTACAATGTTGATCCGGCCACGATCGACCACAAAATCTTTCTCGCCTTTGATCTTGCGTCGCCCAGAAAGGCTTTTGCGCACACGGCCCAGCACGTCCACATCTTTGGCGTGATTGAACTCCAGCGACGTGCAGAAGATACGGGTCAAGTCGCCGACATCTTTCGCCACCGAGAAATAGCGCTTCATCAAGCGTTCCACAGGTCGCAAACCCGCGCGACCGCTCACATGCAAGCGCTGGGCCAAATCCTGTTGCAGCTCGAACGAAAGTTTTTCTTCGGAGCGCCCGGTCAGGAAATGCAAGTGGCAGCGGATGGCCCACAAAAAATCCTCGGAGCGTTGGAAGCGCCGGAATTCTGCGCGGGAAAAGACGCCTTTTTTCACCAGCTCGGCACTGGTGCGCACGCGGTAGAAATATTTCGCGATCCAGAACAGGGTGTTCAAATCGCGCAGACCGCCTTTGCCGTCTTTAATGTTCGGTTCCACCACAAAGCGTGTGTTGCCAATTTTCTCGTGCCGATCATCACGCTCAGCCATTTTGGCGGCGATGAACTCCGCGCCGCTATTGGCCACAATCTCGTCGGCAAATCGCTGTTGCAGCTCGTCATAAAGCGCCAGATCGCCAATGATTTGGCGGCTTTCTAGCGTGGCGGTGCGCACAGTCATATCCGCCTTTGCCATGCGGATACATTCATCAATAGAACGCACAGCATGGCCGACCTTTTGGCCCAAATCCCACAGCAAATAGAGCACATATTCAGTGACGCTCTCGCCCCAAGGGGTTTGCTTATAGGGCAGGATAAACAGCAAATCGATGTCTGAGCCGGGGGCCAAGGTGCCCCTTCCATAGCCACCGACCGCCGCGATGGTTAGCGTTTCCGCATCAGATCTGTTGGTGACGGGGAACACATAGCCAGAGGCGAACTTAAACGCCATTTTGATGATTTCATCTTGGGCGGCGCACAAATTCTTGGCGCAACGCTTGCCCTTGCCATTTTCCAGCAAATCTTGCTCGGATTGGCTGCGCGCATCGGCCAATGCTTTTTTGGCCGTAGCCAGCACAATTTTGCGGGCATCGTTGCTGGCGGGAGACAGCTCGCCCAGCTGATCGAGAATATGTCCGATCAAATCGTCTGCTTTTTGCAGTTTAAATGCTTTTGGCATCCGATTATTTTCAGGCATTTTCCCTCGAAAGTTTCTTCAGTTCGTAAATCAAATCAATCGCTTGGCGCGGCGTCATTTCATCAGGATTTATGCTTTTCATTTTTTGTGCAAGCAAATCTTGATGTTTTTCGACCTTTGGCTGCGGACGTGCGGCAAAAAGTGGCAATTGGCTCATGCCTTCTTCCATGCTGCCCGCTTCGCGTTTTTCCAAAATATCCAAAACTTCTTGCGCGCGGGTTACCACATGGTCCGGCAGCCCCGCTAATTTTGCCACCTGAATGCCGTATGATCTGTCGGCAGTGCCTTTGGCCACTTCGTGCAAAAACACCACGTCGCCTTCCCATTCGCGCACCTTCATGGTGTGGTTGCTCACCCGATCCAACCGCTCTGAAAGGGCGGTGAGTTCGTGATAATGGGTGGCGAAAAGGGCACGGCATTTGGTGTTTTCGTGCAAAGCTTCCACAGCGGCCCAAGCAATAGATAAGCCATCAAATGTGGCCGTTCCGCGACCAATTTCATCAAGCACCACCAGTGAACGGGCTGTTGCGCGGTTTAGAATGGCGGCAGTTTCTACCATTTCGACCATAAAGGTTGAACGGCCATGGGCTATATCATCTGCTGCCCCGACGCGCGAGAAAATGCGATCCACCACGCCGATATGGGCAGAACGCGCAGGCACATAAATGCCCATTTGCGCCATGATGGCGATCAATGCATTTTGCCGCAAATAGGTGGATTTACCGCCCATGTTCGGCCCGGTAATCAGCCAAAGGGCACCCACTTCGCCCGCTGCTTCTGGCCCGGACAAGTCACAATCATTCGCCACAAAATTTGTGGTGCCTTCTTTTTGCAGCATCATTTCCACCACCGGGTGGCGGCCGGATTCAATTTCAAAGGCGGTGCTGTTGTCAATTTTGGGGCGGCTATAATTGCGCTCAAGGCCCAACAGCGCCATTGCTGTGGCAAAATCCAGTTCTGCCAACGCATCGGCAAGCTGTTGCAACGCTTTGGTCTCGTTCAAAATTTCCGCACGCAATTGGGTGAAAATGCCCTGCTCAATCGCCACTGCCGCCTCGCTGGCGCGGGTGATTTTACCTTGCAATTCAGACAATTCATTGGTGGTGAAACGCACCACATTGGCCAAGGTCTGGCGGTGGATAAAGGTTTGATTGAGCGGTTCGCCCATCATCTTATCGCCATGGGAAGCTGGCACTTCAACGAAATAGCCCAGCACATTGTTGTGCTTCACCTTGATGGATTTGATGCCGGAAATGTCGGCATAATTGGCTTGCAGCGCCGCGATAATCTGGCGGCTTTCCGTTGCCAATGTGCGATATTCATCCAGCTCCGGATTGTAGCCTTTGGCCACAAATCCCCCATCACGGGGCAGCAGTGGCAATTCCTCTTTCAAGGCACGGGCCAAATGGTCGGCCAGAGTTTGCGGTGAGGCCTCCAATGCCGCGACAATTTTTTGCACGCCTGTGCTTGGATTTCGGATTTGGCTGAGCGGCGCCAAAAGATGGCCAGCGGCAATCACGCTTGCGCCGATGGCGGCCATATCGCGCGGGCCACCCCGATCCAGTGAAAGGCGCGTTACGGCGCGCACCAAATCTGGTGCAGCTTTTAAGCGGCCACGAATATCGGTGATCAGCAAGCTATCACGTGCAAAATCATCGAGCATGTCCAATCGGTCATTGATAGCTTGCGGATCGGCCAAAGGTGCCGCAATGCGCGACGACAAAAGGCGGGAACCGCCAGCGGTTACGCAATTATCGAGGCAATGGCGCAAGGCCCCTTTGGTTTCGCCCCGGTTGGTGCGCAGCAATTCCAACGACGTGCGAGTAGCCGCGTCAATCATCATTGCATTGGCCCCGCCCACGCGCGGCTGGCGCAGCGGCACCTGTGCCCCGCGTTGCGTCTCGTCAATATAGCCGATCAATGCGCCAATGGCGGACCGCACCAACCGGGAAAAGGCAGATGGGTCCAACTGGTCGGCGGCAAAATATTTGCTAATACGGTCGCCCGCCAAATCAGAATCGAACAGGTCTACCCGCTCTTCGGCCAACTGAATATCAGCAGCGGCGGGTACGCCGCCTGCTTCGATCAGGGCATCGCGGGTAGCTGCGGTTAGCACCAGTTCGCGCGGCTCAATACGTGCCAATTCATCGCTGATCATTGGCGCGGCAATTTCGGCATAGAACAGATCGCCCGTGGAGATATCCGCATAGGCAATCGCAAAATCCTTTTCGCCATGGCGCAGCATGGACAAGGTGGCGACATAATTGTTGCTGCCGGTGGGCAGCAAATCATCTTCGGTGATGGTGCCAGGGGTGACCAGCCGCACCACATCGCGCTTTACGACAGATTTTGAACCGCGCTTTTTCGCTTCCGCCGGGTCTTCCATCTGTTCGCAAACGGCAACGCGATAGCCTTGGGCGATCAGCTTTTTCAAATAGTCCTGCGCCGCATGCACCGGCACGCCACACATGGGGATATCTTCATCCAAATGTTTGCCGCGTTTAGTGAGGGCAATCCCAAGTGCTTTAGACGCAATTTCGGCATCTTCGAAAAACAACTCGTAAAAATCGCCCATGCGATAGAACAGCAAACAGCCGGGATTAACCGCTTTGATCTCCAAAAACTGCGCCATCATCGGCGTAGGTTGGCTGGAGCTGGCAGGTTTTTTAGGCTTTTTCGGTGGTTCAGCAGCGCCATATTCTTCTTGCTCAATATCATGAGCAAGCGGAGCAGCATTTTCGGCCGCAGGCGCTGTTTCGGGCTTTGCGTTTTGGTCGGCGTGTTCGGTCATGCACAAAATCACATATTTGAGGCGATTAAGGTGAAAACACTATGCAAGTGTGCAGGGCTTGCCAACAGCGATTGATGGCAAATTCTCAGTTTTTCCGGTCTAATCCGGTCAGGGTGCGGAAATGTTGCTTATAACGCTCCGGCATTTGGTCCAATAGCGTGATGATCATCACATCTGTGGTGCCAAATTGCTTGTCGATGAAAATACCATCGCCGACATAAGCGCCGATGCGCAAATAGCCTTTGATCAAAGGCGGTAGCTTTTTCATGATGGCGCGTTCATTGATCTTGTCAGCCGCCATATAATCGACTTTCCCCGCCACATCTGGCTGGGGTGACACCCGCCATCCTTCTGGCGCGGGGCAATGGTGGTGCAAAAAGCTCAGGGCTTCTTTGTGCTCATCAGGGTTTGTGCCTTCAAAGCTGGCCACGCCGAAATACACATCAATATTGTTCAGCACGGCATAGGCCCAAAGCCCCACCCACAAAGCTTCCATGGTGCGTTTATCGCGATATTCGGGCAATACGCAGGAGCGGCCCACTTCGCAAAAACCTTGCTGCCAATGGGTGGCCAACATGGGTTTCAAATCAAACTCCGCAGCGGAGTAAAAACCATTCGCTGCCAGCGCCACTTCAGAGCGCAAAGCTCGATAAGTGCCTACAATTTTTGGCCGACCGGTTACGCCTTGGGCGCTATCGTGATCAAGCACAATAATATGGTCGCATAGGGGATCATACTCATCCGCATCGCGCTTGGTACGGCGCGTGCGGGCATCAGCCTTGGCTGACATTTCTTCATAGAATACTTTATAGCGCAGCTCTTGCGCCTTGCGGACTTCGCTGGCGCTCATCGCCACGCGCACTTCCAGTGGACCAATCCGCGCCAAGGTCATGGGCGATGCGAAAGTTGTTTCCTGGTCAAGATCACTCAGGGGCACCGTCGGCCGTGAGCTAAGCCCTGGCACCACCGACAATAGATTGTGATACCATTTCGAAGATGGTCGGTGCTGCGGGGCCGTTTCCCGGCCCTTTAGATCGAACATAAACATTTGACGCTTTTTACCCCTACATGCCGCGCGCCCAAAGTGCGCGGTTTAAGCCCTTTGGCTCACTATAAGCAGTTTAGAATGAAGGTGCAAAAACTTTGCGCCGCAATGGTGAATGGGGAAACAGAACACGCCTTCGGGGTTTAGACCAAAGGCGTGCACATTGCTTAACTTTAGAGGTTGATTGCTTTATCGCGTTGCGAGGGTGCCTGCACTTGGCATTTTGGCGCTGTCCACCACGCGGCTGCCGCCCAGCTCAACCTGTTTGATCACCAAAGCATGTTCGTTGGCGCCGCTGTCGGTGAAGCGGAATACGCCGTCTTGGCCGGAAAAGCCACTGGCGCGGGTCAATTGGGCCCGATCATATGGCGGGGTTGACGTGGCAAGGCTGGTGGAGTTGGCCAACAATACGGCGGTATAGGCGAACGTGACCATTGGATGTGGCGTCGCGCCATAAAGCGCTTCATATTCTGGCTTCAATTTGTCATAGCCTGCTCCATCCACCGCAGGGAAAAAGGCCCCGGCCAAAAATGGAGTTTGGCTGATTCTTTCATCGCCATCCCAGTCAGCTGAGCCAAGAATGGTCAGGCTGTTTTTATCAATCTGGGCTGCTTCCAACAGCACAGCGATTGATGGGGCGGTTGCCCGATCAGGGATAAACAAGGTGTCGATTTGGCCAGAGAGCAGGAACGGCACCACTTGTTCAACCGCGGTGCGGGCTTCTGTTTCGTTGGCGAATTGATAAATGCCTTGCACATTGGCGCCAGTTTGTGACGCGGCAACCCGGAACGCGCCTTCTTGGATTTGGCCAAAGGCGGTTTTAGGCACAATCGCAGCAAAGCTTTTGCGACCGAAATTCTGGGCATATTGCAAGGACCGTTTGACTTCCGTCTCTGGCAGCACATTGAGTAGATAAATGCCAGATGCGGCAGCGCCCGAATTGTTGGAAAAGCCGATCAATGGCACGCCAGACGACCGCGCTACGGCGCCGGCAGAGCGCACGCTATCTGACCGCAATGGTCCAAGAATCAGGCTTGCGCCTTCGGTGATGGCTTCGGCTGCGGCCGTGCGCGCGGTTGAGGCATTGCCGCCTGTGTCTTTAACCACCAGTTGCACATTGCGCGGGAAGCCGGCGGAGCTATTGATTTTATCAATCGCCATTTTCGCGCCATTGCGCATGGACGTGCCGACGCTTGAAAGGCCTTCATTGCCGCTTAGGGGCAGCAAAAGCGCCACCCGCACATTGCCTTCGCCAATAATTTCGCCTTTGGCTGGGGGCAGATTAGACTGGCTGCTTAAATCTGGGCGCTGCACACCGCGATCGGCCCCGGTTGATGGGCCAAAACTGAAATCAGGTGTACATGCCAAAAGCGCCGCGCCAGCGCCAAGGCTGACCAACCATTTTGCCCCTTGGGCGAAAACTGATTTAGCTGTGATTTTTTTGGCTGCCGCTTGCACTGATGCCATGCCCCAAACTCCTATTTGATTTGCACGTCCGCCAAGTTGTACAAATCTTATACCGCTTTTTCGCCGCAGATTCGGCTTGATCACGGTGCTTGTCCCCGATGCGCGATCCACTATAGTGTGGGCGCTTAAATGCTGAAATCAACATATATTTAGGAATTGAGCAAATTCTATGGCGCAATTATCCCCGGATCGACGCTATTTTATTGGCGAACATGGCATGAATGCATCAAAAGTGCCGCCGGGGCTCTATATTGTGGCTACGCCAATTGGTAATTTGAAAGATATTACCTTGCGCGCCTTGGAGATTTTGGCCGGTGCTGATTTGATTCTGTGTGAAGACACACGCACATCGGCCAAATTGCTCTCTGCCTTTGGCATTAAAACACCCCGCAAAGCATTGCATGAGCACAATGAAAGCCAGATGGCTGCCCATTTTGTGCAACAGGTGAAAGAGGGTGCGGCGATTGCGCTGATTTCAGACGCAGGCACGCCCCTATTGTCTGACCCGGGTTTCCCCTTGGTGCGTGAAGCGGCAAAGTCAGACATTGATGTGGTGGCCCTGCCCGGTGCGTCGGCACTGCTGGCGGGCCTTGCTGTGGCAGGCTTACCAACTGATCAATTTTCATTTTTGGGCTTTTTGCCGCCAAAGCAAATGGCGCGGAAAGAACGGTTGAAAGAGCTAATGGGTCGATCGGAAACGCTGGTGTTTTACGAATCCCCCAAGCGTGTTGCGGCGTGCCTTGAAGCCATGGCGGAGATTTTTGGCGCTGACCGACAAGCGGTTGTGGCGCGAGAGATCACCAAAAAATTTGAAACGCTATATCGCGGCGGCTTGGGCGAACTTGCCGCACAATTTGCGGGCCAGAGCGTGAAGGGCGAATTGGTGATTTTGGTGGAGGGCGCCCAAATGGCCAGCGAGCCAGATCAAGATGAATGGCAGGATGCGCTTGCCGAACGGCTGAAAGAACTGCCGCTGCGTAGCGCGGTTGATGAGGTTGCCCAAGGCTTTGGCCTCAAGCGCAAACAAGTTTATCAAGCGGCACTGGAGCTTAAAAAATGATCGAGCGCCGCCAGCAAGCCGAGCGTTATGGACGCAAAAGTGAGCGGCTGGCGGAATTGTTTTTGCGCATTAAATTTTATCGCATTTTGGCCCGACGGGTAAAAACCCCTGTGGGCGAGTTAGACTTGGTGGCCCAGCGGGGCAATCAGATCATTTTTGTGGAAGTGAAGGCCCGGCGTGGCCGTGGCGCGCTTTATATGGCGCTAGAACAAATCAAGCCCCACCGCCATCGGCGGGCAGCGCAATATTGGTTGGCCAAAAATGAGCAATATGCTAGCCATCAAAAACAATTTGATGTGATCGGTCTTGCGCCTTGGCGCTGGCCCATCCATATCCAGAACACGTTTATGGCCGAAGATGTTTATGAAGGGTAACAGGCGCCTTATGACTGATAAGAAACTAAAAATTGCCGTGCAGATGGATCCCATTGGCGCGATTAACCCCGCAGGTGATTCCAGCTTTGCCATGATGTTGGAGGCGCAGGCGCGCGGCCATGATGTGCATTATTATACGCCTGCCACGCTGAGCCTTGAAAATGGCGTTGTGAAAGCGGAAGTGGCGTCGGTCAAATTGTTTGATGACAATGATCATTGGTTTGAGCTTGGCGCTGCATCGCTGACCGATTTGAGTGAGTTTGACGTGATCTTGCTGCGGCAGGACCCGCCATTTGATATGCATTATATCACCACCACCCACATGTTGGAGCGATTGCTGCCGAAAACGCTGGTGGTCAATCACCCGGATCATGTGCGCAACGCACCTGAAAAGATTTTGGTGACCGAATTTCCAGATTTGATGCCACCAACCTTGGTGACGCGTGATCGGGCGCAGATTGTTGATTTCCGCAAGCGTCATGGCGATATCATCGTCAAACCGCTTTATGGTAATGGCGGCGCGGGCGTTTTCTTTTTGAAGCAAGACGATCATAATCTGGTGTCGCTGCTGGAAATTTTTGAATCGAGCTTCCGCGAACCCTTTATGATCCAGCAATATTTGCCGGATGTGCGCAAAGGCGACAAACGCATCATTATTATTGATGGCGAACCGGTGGCGGGCCTCAACCGCATTCCCGCTGAGGGCGAAAGCCGCTCCAACATGCATGTGGGCGGACGACCTGAATTAAGCGAACTCACCGCGCGGGAAAAAGAAATTTGCGCCAGAATCGCCCCCGCCCTGAAAGAGCGCGATTTTATCTTTGTCGGCATTGATGTGATTGGCGATTATCTCACCGAAATTAACGTCACTTCGCCCACTGGCATTCGTGAAATCAAACGATTTGGCGGGCCAGATATTGCCGCCCTGATTTGGGACGCGATTGAAAAGCGCCGCTAGAAGTGTAAAACTCAGCCCCAGACAAGCATTATGGGGCTGAGTGCTTATGCCAATTGAAACCTTCCTGGTGTCTTTCACCACCTATTTCGCGACCATTGGGCCAGCGGATATTGTGGTGCTGTTTGCAGCATTAACCGCAGGGGCCACGGCGGCTGAACGCCGCGCCATGGTGTTTAAAGGCGTGGTGATTGGTGGCGCGGTGCTTTTGTTCTTCGTGTTTTTCGGCGAACCGCTTTTATCCATTTTTGGCATCAGTTTGCCCGCCCTGCGCACCGCAGGCGGCATTCTCTTGTTGCTGATTGCTATTGATATGGTGTTTGCCCGCTCTTCAGGCGGCACCTCCACCACGGACGAGGAAAATGCGGAAGCCGCTTCTTCCTCAGATATTTCCGTATTTCCTTTGGCCACACCGCTGATTGCCGGGCCGGGGGCGATTGGGGCCACCATTTTGCTGATGGCAGATGCCAGTGGCGACCCGCCACGCCAGGTGGCCGTGGTGGCGGGCCTTTTGCTGATTTTGATGCTGACCTATTTGTTTTTGCTCGGCGCCACCCAATTGCAACGCATATTGGGCTTTACCGTGCTGCATGTGATCTCACGCATTGTCGGCGTTTTGCTCGCGGCGCTGTCGGTTCAATTCATCTTTGATGGGTTGATGACCAGTGGCCTTTTAGGGCGCATGAGTCTTTAAGCCTATTCTGTTAGAAATGGTGTGAGCGCCACTAAAACATTGGTCTGCGCCCGCTTGCCGGTGGCCCCTTCCATTTTGCGATCATCTTGGCGCAAACGCACGAAGACGCGGCGCTGATCGCCTTTTTCTGCCCAACCAACATACCAGCCATAGGGCCGATCCCGATCATATTGACCATTTTTGGTTTGCGGATAGGCCATGCCGGTTTTGCCAAACACTTGCCAGCCATTGATCATTTGTGAGGGCATAATGTCTCGGCTGAGCGCGTAGGTGCGTTCTGATAATTTGAGGTCTTTATTGGTGTACCGCGCCAAAAGCTGCAATTGCTCGTTTGGCGAAATTTTCAATGATGATGCCAACCACGCACGCTCTAAGCCATTGTTTTTGCCTGCGTCGCCCGAAAAATCCTGATTGCCATAGCTAAAATCTTGCGCGTAGGCGTTTAATTTCTCCACGCCCATTTGCTTGGTGATCAATTGGGAATACCAGACCACCGAATATTTCAGCCAGTCGGTTGGGTCGGTTTCACGTTTCCAGTTTTTTCCGCCCCACGCGGCATAGCCATTTTTAAACGGCCATTTTGGCGCGTTTGCATCTGTTATGATGCCGTCTTCAATCGCCATCAGAGCCAAAGCAAACTTAAATGTTGATGCGGGCGTGGCCCGGTGGTCGCAATCACCTTCTTCCAGCAAAGGCGTATTTTTCACTGGATCGGCGATTAGCGTGCAAATGGGCCCAGCTTGCGCCGCAGGCACAAAAAGAGCGATGGAAAAAGCGGCGGCGAGAATTGGCTTTAAAAACATGAAGAATAACCTTGCTGCATTATTTTGGTTGCAGATTGCCCTGCCTAATATGGCCGGAATATGAATGAACTAACATTGTCGCACTGAGGATGCGTATATTTATGCTGCGGGCAGAAAATTTTGCTGAATTTCCCCACTCGCCTTATGGGTGATTCTCAGATAGCGTTTAGAAAAAGAACGGGAGGCCAAAATGGATGTAAGAGCTGCAATCGCTACCAAAGCGGGCGCACCATTGGAAGTGACAACGGTACAATTGGAAGGCCCGCGCGACGGGGAAGTGTTGGTGGAAATCAAAGCCACGGGCATTTGCCATACGGATGAATTCACCCTGTCTGGTGCCGATCCTGAAGGCATTTTTCCAGCTATTTTGGGCCATGAAGGCGCAGGCGTTGTGGTGGAAGTGGGCAAGGGCGTGACCTCGCTCAAGCCGGGCGATCATGTGATCCCGCTTTACACGCCAGAATGTCGCGAATGCGAATATTGCCTCAACCCGAAAACCAATTTGTGCCAAAAAATCCGCTCCACCCAAGGGGCCGGTTTGATGCCAGATGGCAGCTCGCGCTTTTCCATCAATGGCGAGAAAATCTTCCATTATATGGGCACATCAACCTTTGCCAATTTCACCGTGGTGCCTGAAATTGCGCTGGCCAAAATTAACCCGGACGCCCCGTTCGACAAGGTTTGCTATATCGGTTGCGGCGTGACCACTGGCATTGGCGCGGTGATCAACACAGCCAAGGTTGAACCCGGTGCAAACGCGGTGGTGTTTGGCTTAGGCGGCATCGGCCTTAATGTGATCCAAGGGCTACGCTTGGCCGGGGCCAATATGATTATTGGCGTGGACACCAACCCAGAAAAGAAAGCTTGGGGCGAGCGCTTTGGCATGACCCATTTCGTCAACCCGAAAGAGGTTGAAGGCGATATGGTGCCTTACCTTGTGGATTTGACTGGCGGTGGCGCGGATTACACCTTTGAGTGTATCGGCAATGTCAATTTGATGCGGCAAGCGCTGGAATGTGCCCATAAGGGCTGGGGCGAAAGCATCATTATTGGCGTGGCCCCTGCTGGCGCAGAAATCTCCACCCGTCCGTTCCAATTGGTAACAGGCCGCACCTGGAAAGGCACTGCCTTCGGCGGCGCCCGTGGCCGTACCGATGTGCCGAAAATTGTTGATTGGTACATGCAAGGCAAAATTGAAATCGACCCCATGATCACCCACACGCTGAGCCTTGATGAGATCAATAAAGGCTTTGATTTGATGCATAGCGGCGAAAGCATCCGTTCTGTGGTGGTGTATTAGAGTTTGGTTGGTTTGATGCACGCTTGAGCCGTTGCGCCACTCCACACTAGGCCGCCCCGGACCTGATCCGGGGCCAGCTCTTCTAGGGTTGCACTTTGGTCCCGGCTCAAGGCCGGGACGGCCATAGAGGAGCTTTAACACGCTTTATCCCCATACCTGCTCAGCGTCTATGATGGGCACCAATCGGCGGGGGTGCCGGGGACGGACACGCAGTGTCCGGTGGCGGCAAAAAAATGGCGGGGGTGCCGGGGTTACGAACGCAGTGAGTGACGGCAGCAAGAAATAACGAGGACAAAAATGACATTAGAAACCATTTCCAAAGCCAAGGCCTTTGATGGCGTTCAAGGGGTGTATCGCCATCAATCTGTCGCCACCAATTGTGAAATGACATTTGCGGTGTTTGTGCCGCCGCAGGCCAAAAAGCAAAAATGTCCGGCCCTGTTTTATCTGTCTGGCCTCACCTGCACCCATCAAAATGTGATGGATAAGGGCGAATATCGCCGCATGGCTGCGGAATTGGGGTTGATTATTGTGTGCCCCGACACGTCACCGCGCGGCGAAGATGTGGCCGACGATGCGGATGATTGGCAATTGGGCAAAGGCGCGGGCTTTTATCTTGATGCGACGGAAGCCCCGTGGGCCGCCCATTATCAAATGCAAACCTATGTGCGCGATGAGCTTTATGATCTGGTGCTGGCCAATTTCCCGATTGATCCAGCGCGTGTTGGGGTTTTTGGCCATTCCATGGGTGGCCATGGGGCGCTGACCCTAGCGTTGAAAAACCCTGAGAAGTTTAAGAGCTGCTCTGCTTTTGCGCCAATTGTGAACCCCTCTAGCTGCGATTGGTCCACCAAAGCGCTAACCGCCTATCTCGGTGAAGATAAAGCGACATGGCGCAATTATGATGCGGTACAGCTGATTGAAGACGGCGCGCGCTACGACACGATTTTGGTCGATCAAGGCAGTGCGGATGGTTTTCTGGATGATGGCTTAAAGCCTTGGCTGCTGCAAGATGCCTGCGAGAAGGCCGGGATCGATCTGACCCTCAATATGCGTGAGGGATATGACCATTCCTACTATTTCATTTCCAGCTTTATGGATGATCATTTGCGCTGGCATGTCGCTCGGCTGGGATAGCCCAATGATTGAGCAAACGCATCAGCTTTCCGGCTCCAATAGTCCGTTCAATGTCACACATCTGGCCGTTGGCCCCAATGCGCCAACATTATTGTTTGCTGCCGGGCGCGGCGGCAGTCCGGATCGGCATCACGCCTTGCTGCACAGTTTTCACACAGCGGGTTTCAATGTGATTGCGCCACATTTTGAGATGCTGCCAGACCCAGTGCCGACGCGCGCCGAGTTACTGGAACGGCTAGACCGGCTTTGCGTCGCTGCAGATCAATTGGCGGTGCCCACTACGCGCTTGTTTGGCGTTGGCCATTCGATCGGTGCGAGCCTATTGCTCAATTTGGCCGGGGCAACGGCTTACACCATCAAGCGCGAGGCGATTGAGCACCCATTTTCCTTTAAATTTACGCATTTGGCACTGCTGACCCCTGCCATCGATTTCTTCCGTGGCCCCAACGCCTTAGACGCGCTTTCAACGCCATTGACTGTGGTCGGTGGCAGCGAGGACAATATTATCCCACCCAACGCGATCCAGCTTTTTGCCGGTCTCTGCCCGCCGCAATTGGAAGTGAGCGTGCAGATGGTGGTAGGCGCACACCATTTCAGCTTTATGGACCAAATGCCCCCGCATATTGCGGATCATAATCCCGAAGAACGGATGGCGGTTTTGGGTGGGCTGTATACGCACATCCAGCAGATTTTTGCACAAAAGGTGTAATCAAAACGACACGGTGGAACTATATGAATGTTCACGCGTTTCTGATATGAAGCCTTTCAAAAGGCGCGCTTTGCAAAAGAGTTTAGGCAAGGCCGCAAACAACGAAGTAATTGGGTGCTGTCTTGTCGAAATCGACCTCCAAATCAGTTTTGCTAGCGTTTTCCTTGTGCGTTCCCGCCCTTCAGGGCGCGGGCGCACAATCTTTGCCGGGCGATGTGCCGCCAACCACTATGGTTGACCCTGCGCCGGTGATGACCAGCGATGCGTTTGATGAGTCTGTGTTTATTTTCGGCGGGCGCTATCACAAAGGCTATTTCGGTCACACTTTCACGCCCAACCCGATCCCTGAAAATTTCTATGGTATAGCCCTTGGCTATCAGAAATTTTTCATCACCGATCCTGAAGGCTGGAATTGGGGCCTTGAAGCTGGTGTGGCTGGCCGCTTTGGCGAAGGCCCTGCCACTGCTGAAGTTTGGGCCGGTGGTGTTGGCCGCTATAATGGTTGGGTGCTGGGCGATACAGTTCGCGTTTCCCCGTCGCTTACGCTGGGCCTCAGCGCAGTCACTGACACATTTGGCATCGCGAAAGAGCGGGAAGAGGCACAGGATATTCCTGCCAATCTGCTCTTTTATGTGGGGCCGGAAATCAGTTTTTCCCATGTCGACAATCCAGAGCTTGAAGTGTTCTGGCGGGCGCAGCACCGCTCAGGCGCGTGGGGCACCACTGGTTTTGCGCCCATTGATGGCGCCAATGCTGGCATGGTTGGGGTGCGGTTTAAGTTTTAAATCCGTCGGTTAGGCATGGTTTCATCGAGCTTGGCAAACAGCCATTCTTCGAACCTTCTAACCTTTGGCCAATTTTCGCGCCCTTTGGGATAACACAGCCAAAGGGCCTTTTCTTCACGATGCACATAATCAAATGGCTGCACTAAACTGCCATTGGTCAGCTCAGGGTAAAACAATGCTGGGGTGAGCAGCGCCAGCGCATGGCCAGACAGCGCCGCGATGCCATTGATATATTGCACATCCAACACTGGGCCGCGCGCTTGTGCCATGCCTTTTGCATCAATGCCTTGCTGCTCGAGCCAAATGCGCCACCATGGATCGTGCGGGCTGGCCATGGGTAGCCCCATGATGTCTTCGGGCTTTTCAATCGTGTTTTCTTCTATAAAACATGGGGCAGCCATCACTGTATAATCGAAATGGAATAGCTTTTTGGCCACCAGCCCGGGCCAGTCGCCATGGCCGGATCGAATGGCAATGTCCATACCAGAGCTGTGAAAATCCAAGATCACATTGCTCGAAATATCCACTTTGACGGCCACATCACCATTATTGATGTGAAATCCACCAATATAGCGGGCCAGCCAGGAGCTGGCGAAGGTTTGCACCATGGTGATGGTCAGCAAATCATCGCGCTGGCCTTTGGCTTCTGCAAAGCCGCGCCGGATGATTTCAAAAGCTTCGGTTACGGATGGGGCCAGCCGCGCACCTGCTTCGCTTAGAATAACTTGGCGCGCATTGCGGATAAAAAGTGGCTCACCAAATCGATCTTCCAATTGCCGGATTTGATAGCTGATGGCGGCCTGGCTCATATTCAGCTCTTCAGCCGCTTTGGTGAAACTATTGTGTCGTGCCGCAGCATCAAATGCCCGCAACGCGGTGAGCGGAGGCAATGGGTCCAGCGCCATAGATAAAATCTCCTTATGCTAGAGGCCAGAGCTTTTGTTGGCCAACAGCATGGCCACAATTCATATTGTACGCAACATTTTTCTTTAAGGAGTTGAATAATGCCCTTACAAATTGCGTCGATACCCTTCAAATCACCCCTTCTGCGCAAAATCATTCACTTTGCGCAGCGTGGTCCGAACCTTAGTTCTCCTCAGCCGAGACCTAAAAAAACTAAATATAGCACATATCATTTGTCGCCGCATTTGCGGCGTGATCTCGGCATTGAGCCTTATGGGCATATCAAGCGTGGACGCTAATTTCGTTTTCCCTGACCAAGACAAAACCGAGGTGCGGAGCTGAACCTTTAAACTGATGACCATGCCATGCATAAAATTTACTTATGCTAGAGGTCATAGCTTTTGTTGGTCAAAGGCACGGTTGAGGTTCATGCTCTTAGCACCCCTTCAGCAAAGGAGCTGCACATGACCAACTTCCCTAAACCGAACCATGGCTTTTTTGCCCGCTGGCGCAAAAGCTCCCCTTCAACTGAAACCGCGATTAACACCGCAATGGTGGAGAAAAAGCCCACTGCATCCCATCATATGGACAACCCATTGCCGCCACGCATGCAGCGTGATGTGGGCTTGATGGGCGGCATGTTCTCAACTGCATTGGGCAGACGTTCCTGAAACGTTCTTGCGTGTGACCATATCCCCTGCTAGGCTTCGTGATAATACTTAGTTTGGTTTTTGGAAATTTATGGTCACGCGCATTCAAACGGTCGCGTTTCAGGGCATTCATACTGTGCCTATTGACGTGCAAGTGCAGGTCGCCAATGGCATGCCTGCTTTCAATATTGTTGGATTGGCCGATAAGGCCGTGGCGGAAAGTAAGGAGCGGGTGCGCGCTGCGCTCAATGCATCCGGCTTGTCGCTGCCCCCCAAACGCATTGTCGTCAATCTCGCCCCCGCTGATTTACCGAAAGAAGGCAGCCATTATGATTTACCCATCGCCTTAGGCCTTATGGCCGCGATTGGGGCGATCTCGCCTGATATGGCCAATGGCTATTTGGTCTTGGGCGAATTGGCTTTGGATGGCCGCATTTCGCCGGTTGCAGGGGTGTTGCCCACTGCCATTGCGGCCCAGACCATGGAACTTGGCTTAATCTGCCCTAACGCAGCTGGACCGGAAGCGGCATGGGCGAGCAACGAGCTTGATATTGTGGCGCCGGAAAGCCTATTGGCGCTGATCAACCATTTAAAAGGGGCGCAAATGTGCGCCCGTCCGCAACCCAAGCGGCAGGAGATGGGCGCTGATCTGCCCGATATGGCCGACATTAAGGGGCAAGAAGGCGCCAAACGGGCGCTGGAAGTGGCCGCCGCTGGAGGCCATAATTTCTTGATGGTTGGGCCGCCCGGTGCGGGCAAGTCCATGTTGGCGGCGCGACTCCCTTCTATTTTACCGCCCCTAAATCCGCGCGAGCTGCTGGATGTGTCCATGGTGCAATCGGTCGCCGGACAGTTGGCGGGCGGGCAATTGTCTGATCGACGGCCCTTCCGCGCTCCGCACCATTCTGCGTCGATGGCCGCGCTGGTGGGGGGCGGATTAAAGGTGAAGCCGGGGGAAGTGTCACTTGCCCATAATGGGGTGCTGTTTTTAGATGAATTGCCCGAATTTTCGCCGCAAGTGTTGGACAGTTTGCGCCAACCTCTGGAAAGCGGTGAAACGGTGATTGCCCGCGCAAATCATCGGGTCAGCTACCCGTCGCAATTCCAACTGATCGCGGCCATGAATCCGTGTAAATGCGGCATGGCGGGCACGCCGGGGCACACGTGCCGCCGGGGCGATCGTTGTGCAGCTGATTATCAGGCCCGCCTGTCCGGCCCGTTTTTGGATCGAATTGATATTCGGGTGGATGTGCCCGCTGTATCTGCCCTTGATATGATTGATCAAGGCAAGGCAGAACCGAGCAAATCCATCGCGCAACGGGTGGCGCGGGCGCGCCAGGTGCAGCAAGATCGCTATGCGGATTTGGCAGATAAAGGCATTCACACCAATGCCAAGGCCAGCGCAAATATCATTGAAAAAGTGGTCGAGTTGAAAAGTGATTCCAAGCAGCTTCTGGTCAATGCAGCGGAAAAGTTCAATCTGTCGGCCCGGGCCTATCACCGGGTTTTAAAGGTGGCCCGCACCTTGGCAGATTTGGAAAATCAGGCCAATGTGGAGCGACATCATGTGGCCGAATCCCTCGGCTATAGGCTTAATTTTAATCTGGGATAGACTTATGGACCCTGTGGCCCGCCCCTTTGTGAAGTTGGCGCAGAATAATCGGCTCGCCAATTATCGCTTGCTCACCGCCATTTCAGCGCTGGACATGAATGAATTTAAAAAGGAACGCACATCCTTTTTCCCGTCCTTATGGGAAACCTTGAACCATATTCTGGTGGTTGACTGGTATTATGTTGACGCGCTTGAAGGCGGCAATCTTGGCGTTGATGCATGGAAGGATGAAACACCGTTTGATGATCCCGCGGCACTGCGTGACGCGCAAAGCGAAGTGGATGAGCGGTTGGTCTCATTTTGCCAAAATCTAGATGCGGCAAAGTTGGAAGCAATCGTGCACTTACACAACACCACTGAGCCCGCGGAAAATGTGTTGTTGCATCTGTTTCAGCACCAAATTCACCATCGTGGGCAAGCCCATGCGATGCTCGCTGGCAGTCCAGTTAAGCCTCCCCAATTAGACGAATTTCTGTTCGCCATTGATCAACCTTATCGCGCGGAGGATCTTGCCGCGATTGGCTGGACGGAGACTGATCTGGTTTAACTGCGCTTATTTATCCCGCGCCGTCGGCAAATAGCGCAAATTGTTTGCATCCAGCTTTGCCTTTTTCGCCAATTTCTGAAAACTGGTTTTGCGCTTGGAGAGTTTGAACGGCAAGCCTTTGCTCAGCCCCAACGCGTCGCCCTTCACCCGCTGTATGTCTGTGAACATGATGTAGATGGATTGGGCGCATTGCCATTGTCCACCGGGCACTTTGGTGTAAGGATTGACGCTGTTGGCCTGATAGCGGAAGCAAGTTTGCGGAAACCCATCTTTGCCTTTGTTCACCTTCCACTCGCCGCGCACAATGGCCCGATTGCCGGGATACCAGAGATAGGTTTTGCCATTTGGCGCAAAATATTCGACTTGGGTGCCATAGGGCTTGTTATAAGTCATCACTGTGTTGCCCGCATAATAGGATTTCACCTTGCGGACCCGGGCTGTATTTTCGACCAAAAAGGCTTCATTGATGCCCTTTGGCGCTTGCGCAAATGAGGTTGAAATTGAACCATTGCTCAGGCCCACAACCAAGCCAGCCAAAACCAAGACACGACATAAACGCTTTATAAAATTCATTTTAAAAATCCACTCTGCACGTTATGTGCGATCCAACCAAATATAGATGAAGCCAACATGACCAAGATTCAGATCGAACACAAGACGCCTACCCCGCAAGAATATTGCGATATGCGGGTTTTAGCTGGCCTACAGCCTAAATCTTTAGACGCGGCGCAAATCGCCATGAAGAATTCGCTATTTGGCGTGTGTTTGCGTGATGAACAGGGCGCCTTGATTGGCATGGGACGCGTTATTGGAGATGGCGGTTGCTTTGCGCAAGTAACAGACATTGCTGTCGCACCCATCCATCAAGGCAAGGGTTTGGGCAAGCAGATTTTGCAAGCCATTGATGAATATATCAAAGCCAATTTGCCCACCTCCTGCTGGGTGAATTTGTTTGCCGATGGGGAGGCCCATCACCTTTATCGCCAATATGGGTTTGAATTTACGGCCCCCCATTCTGTGGGGATGGCACAAAAGATGAGAACCGCCTAAAAGCTCGGGCGCGCGTGGACTTCAATGTGGCTCAATTCAAGTGCGAGTTTATCGGTTAAACGGATAAATTCATCCTTGTTCGGCGGCAAATGCGCCTCATCTCTTTGGCATTCTGCCAAGGAGCACTTATATGTCATATTCAATCAAATCATCTGGGCTGGCCGCCACGGTCGCCTGTTCAATTTTACTTTCAATGGCCGGAGGCACAATGGCACCCGCATTTGCATCTTCCCCCCAATATGACCTTATTCCGCGCGAAGCGCTGTTGGGCAATCCCACCCAATCGCAAGGCCGCATCAGCCCCGATGGGAAATGGCTAAGCTGGCTCGCACCAAAAGATGGGGTGATGAATGTGTGGGTGGCGCCCGCAGACGCGCCAGACGAAGCCCGCGTGATCACGCAAGATAAGTTGCGCGGCATCAATGCCCATTTCTGGACCCCAGATAGCGCTTATATTCTGACCCAACAGGATAAAGGCGGCGATGAGAATTTCCATCTTTACGCCACCAATATTGAAACCGCAGAAACCCGCGATCTTACGCCCATCAAGGATGGGGCGCGGGCACAAATGTTGCAAATGAATAAGGATTATCCCGGCCGCGCCATTATCGGCATTAATGAGCGTGATCCGCAATTTTTTGATCTTTATGAGCTGGATTATCACACAGGCGAAATGAGCCTGTTGGCCGAAAATCCGGGCTATGGCGGCTGGGAAATTGATAATAGCCTCACCCCGCGTTTTGCAGTGGAAACCATTCCCGGTGGCGGCGCCAATATTTATCATGTGAACGCCAAAGGCGAAAAAGGCGAACTGTTTCAATCCATTGAAAATGATGATTTTTTCAATACCAGCCTGATCGGGTTCACCAAAGATAATAAGAGCATTTATATGCTCGACAGCCGTGGGCGCGACAAAGCCGCCTTCACCAAGGTGGAAATTGAGACCGGCAAGGTAACGGAAATTGCCAGCAGCGATCTCGCAGATATTTCGAACATCGCGTCAGACCCGGTGACGCTGGAGCCGCTGGCTTATGCAGTCAATCATTTGAAGGCAGAATGGACTGCTTTAGATCCGTCTGTCGAAGATGATCTTGCCTATTTGAAATCACAGTTCAAAGGCCAGATCAGCATCACCAGTGCCACGCGCGACAATCGCAAATGGGTGGTGGTTGATGATGCGGCGGAAGCGCCGGGCACCTTCCAGCTTTATGATCGCGACAGCAAAACATTGACCGAACTGTTCTCCAGCCGCCCAGCCCTCGCCGACGCGCCATTGCAACCTATGCATCCCGTGGCGATTAAAGCGCGCGATGGGTTGGAACTGGTGAGCTATTACACTTTGCCACCGGGCAGCGATGAAGATGGTGACGGCATTCCAGATAAGCCTGTGCCAACCCTATTGTGGGTGCATGGCGGGCCGTGGGCACGCGATGGCTATGGCTATAACGCCACCCACCAGTGGATGGCCAACCGAGGCTATGCGGTGCTTAGCGTCAATTATCGCGGCTCAACTGGCTTTGGCAAAAATCACGTCAATAAAGCCATCGGCGAATGGTCTGGCAAAATGCATGATGATTTGATCGATGCCGTCGACTGGGCAATCGAACAAGGCATTGCCGACCCTGACAAGGTTGCCATTGGTGGCGGCTCTTATGGTGGCTATGCCACGTTGGTGGGCGTTACCTTCACGCCAGACAAATTTGCCTGCGGCGTTGATATTGTGGGCCCGTCTAATCTGGTGACCCTGATGGAGAGCTTCCCGCCCTATTGGCGACCTGTTTTGGAAGGCACCTTCTATCGTCATATTGGTGATCCGGCCAAGCCAGAAGATCGGGAACGCATTGTGGCCCAGTCGCCTTTGACCCATGTGGACAAGATCAAAGTGCCGCTCTTGATTGGCCAAGGGGCAAACGACCCACGCGTCACCAAAATCGAGGCAGATCAAATCGCTGATGCGATGAAGGAAAAGAATTTGCCGGTGACTTATTTGAATTACACCGATGAAGGTCACGGCTTCCAACGCCCAGAAAACCGCCTCAGCTTCTTTGCGACCATGGAAGGCTTTTTGGCCGAATGTCTGGGTGGTCGTGCCGAGCCGATTGGCGATGCTTTTAAAGGCTCATCTGCCGAAATCCTTGCAGGCATTGATGAGGTGAAAGGCCTGGCCGAAGCCAGCAAAGCTTTAGCATCTGGCCAAAAGGCCGACTAATTTGAATAAAAAAACCGGCGGGGAAACCCGCCGGTTGAGTTTTGACTTTTGGCCGTCAACTGTGGGGACAACGACCTATTGCCAAAGGGTAGATGCTTAGAACTGTGCAGTTTCGGTGGATTCGGCCATGGCTGTGGTTGAGCTGGAGCCTTGGCTAACCGCCATGGAAACGGCATCGAAATAGCTGGTGCCCACTTCGCGCTGGTGCCGTGTGGCCGAAAAGCCGCGGCTTTCCGCACCAAATTCTGCCTGCTGCAATTCTGAATACGCCGCCATGCCGCGATCCTTATAGCGGCTCGCCAGATCAAATGTGGTGTAGCTGAGATTGTGGAAGCCAGCCAAGGTGATGAACTGATATTTATAGCCCATCGCGCCCAATTCAGCTTGGAATTTCTCCATCTCTGCTTCACCCATATGCTTCGCCCAGTTGAACGATGGTGAGCAGTTATAAGCCAGCATTTGCTCTGGATATTCGCGCTTGATCGCTTCAGCAAAGCGGCGGGCATCATCCAGATTTGGCGTTGAGGTTTCGCACCAGATCAAATCCGCATATGGCGCATAAGCCAAACCACGGGCAATCGCGGCATCAAACCCACCTTTCAGGCGATAGAAGCCTTCTTCGGTGCGCTCGCCCGTTACAAATGGTGCGTCATATTCATCAACGTCTGAGGTGATCAACCGTGCCGCTTCCGCATCCGTCCGTGCCATAATCAATGTGGGCACGCCCATAACGTCAGATGCCAAACGCGCGGCGTTCAATGTGCGGACGAAGGTTTTTGTTGGCACCAGAACCTTGCCGCCTAAGTGGCCGCATTTCTTTTCAGACGCCAATTGATCTTCAAAGTGTACCGCGGCGGCACCTGCTTCAATCATGGCTTTCATCAATTCAAAGGCGTTCAACTGACCGCCAAACCCGGCTTCCGCGTCAGCAATAATCGGTGCGAAGAAATCATAATCGGTGGTGCTTTCACCAGACAGTTTTTCCATTGTCTGGATCTGGTCTGCCCGTTGTAGCGCCTTGTTGATGCGCTTAACGATGGCGGGCACGCTGTCCGCAGGGTAAAGCGATTGGTCAGGATACATATTGCCTGAATTGTTCGCATCTGCCGCAACCTGCCAGCCGGACAAATAGATGGCTTTCAGCCCCGCTTTGATCTGCTGCACCGCTTGGTTGCCCGTGAAGGTGCCGAGGGTCGGCACATAATCTTCACTATGCAAAAGCTGCCACAATTTTTTGGCGCCATTTTCCGCCAATGAATGTTGGATCGGCAGCGATCCCGCCAATTTGGCCACATCTTCTGGCGTATAGTTGCGTTTGATATTTTTCCAGCGGTCTGGTGCCCATTCTGGGGCTTTGAACTGATTTTGTTGGTTGCGGTCGAGCATATCTCTTCTCCCTTTAGATATACCCCTCCCAGCCGCCGGGAGACCCCGGCGGTGGACACCGCATGAGCTACGGCATCGTTTGGAGGGTAGAATAGTCAGTAAATTTGGCGCTTAGCCCTGATGAGACTTATTGTCCTTGCCGGGGGCTGGACCGGCGGAAGGTGGCGGCGATCATTTGCGCGCCTTCAAACATATCGGTGCTGGGATTATCGCCATCCGCTAAGGCAAACCGATGTTTATCGACAGGACCAACAATCGCATAACCCTCTGCATCGAGGCCGCGCGCCTTAAACTGACGCATGGCGTCAGCCACAGTGCGCGCAATGATTGTGATGTACTGATCTTGCGTTTGCGTGTGGGGCATTTCGATTGTGTGTGTCATTGTAATTCTCCATTTTCGGGCCAATCCCGAAGTGACCATGTAAAGATTTGACAAACGGGATCGAAATGCAAGATAATTCGTAATATCAAGGTGTTAAGCTGTAAATCCTTGTAAAGTGGCGCAGAAATATCTGTAAATTTCTGTAAAGTTCGGGAGGGACAAATGGATAAGGCCGGACCACAAATTGGCGGTAAAATCAGGCGCTTACGGCGGCAAAAACATGTGAGCCAAGCAGATCTGGCCAATGCGCTGGGCATCTCTGCGAGCTATTTGAACCTTCTGGAACACAATCGCCGCAACATTACGGTGCCACTGCTTTTTAAGCTCGCGGGCCATTTTGGCATTGAGCCGGGCGAGCTGGTGGAAAGTGATGAGGGGCAGTTGGTTGGCGATCTGATGGAGCTTTTTGGCGATGATATTTTCGCCGATAGCGACCTCACCAATCATGAAATTCGCGATCTCGCTTTTTCCAACCCTAATGCCGCGCGGGCGATATTGCGTCTGTTTGATAAATATCAGGAAACCAAAGGTGGCGTTGCAACGCAGGCAAGTGACCAGCAAAGCGCGGTTGGCTATCATATGGCCACCGAGGCCATCTCAGATTTTATTCAGGAAAACGCCAATCACTTTCCGGCGCTGGAGGCGGCAGCTGAGCGGGTGCGCCACGACATTGATCAGGCCGCAGACAATTTTGAATATGGGATGAAGGCCTATCTGGCTAATGTGTTTGGCATTGAATGCAAATTGGCGTCGCTGCCCCATGGCGTGGCCCAACGTTTTGACGAGAATATATCGCGGCTATTCATTTCCGATGTGTTGGCACCAGAGACGGCGCTTTTCGCCGTGGCCCATCGGCTAGCGCTTCTCTCAGCGGAACATGAAATCAATCGCATAATTGATCAATCCACGCTGCCGGAAGAAGGCGATGCACCGCTTTTGGCCCGCAATGTATTGGCCTCTTATTTCAGCGCGGCGCTGGTGATGCCTTATGAGCCCTTTTTGCGCGCCTGCCGCGAATTTCGCTATGACGTAGAACGTATTTCCCGGCGCTTTGGCGCCAGCTTTGAGCAGGTTTGCCACCGCATGACCACCCTGCAACGCCCCGGTGCGCAAGGCATTCCGATGCATTTGGTGCGCACTGATATTGCGGGCAACATCTCCAAGCGCTTCTCCCTTTCCGGCATCCACATTCCGCGCCATTCCGGCGCTTGCCCGCGCTGGAATATCTATTCCGCCTTTTTGCAGCCGGAAAAGGTTAATATTCAAATCTCGCAAATGCCCGATGGGGAAAGCTATTTCTGCATTGCCAAAAGCATCGCCAAGGGCGGCTATCGCCACAACGCCCCGCGGCGGCATCTTTCCATTGGTTTGGGTTGCCATATCTCGCACGCGAAAGAGATGATTTATGCGGACGGTATTGATTTGAAAGATCAAAGCCAATTGGTGCCCATCGGCGTCGGCTGTCGCATCTGCCCCCGCCTCGAATGCGGCCAACGCGCCCATCCCCCTGCTGATCATCGCTTCCATTTGGACAGTTCGCAAAAGCTGGAGAATCTTTACGCGAAGATGCGGTAGTGCATTGGGCTGATTGTTTGGTCTCGCGGCTAATCGGTGTTCTTTTACGCGCCGCCACCATTCGCTGCGTCCATTACCCCGGCGCCCTCGTCAATGGGTGCCCCGATTTTGTAATGTGCTTTGATAATAGTCCCTTGGCGGCCGCCCCGGATTTGATCCGGGGCCAATTAGCCCATTTTGTGAGACACGGCACCTATTACCCTCTCCAGCGTCATTGCAAGACTTGATCTTGCAATCCAATTCAGTGCTCGTTTCGGCACGCGCTGAGAAAAATATCGATTACTTTGCGTCTTTGCCTGCGTGAAATGGATTACCGGATCAAGTCCGGTAATGACGGGAGGGGGATTGGAAGCGGCAGACCAGCCGACCCTTACGCCGCCAAATCCGCCACCACCGCATCAAGCACGGGAAAGCCTTTGTCGGTGACGCGCAAATTGCCGTTGTCGAGATATTCGATAAAGCCAATGCCCATCAAATGTTCGATCTGTTCGGATTTGAGAGGTTGGCCTGCCAATTGCTGGAACCGCACGGGGTCAATGCCGGTTTTGAGGCGCAAGCCCATCAGCAGATATTCGTCACCCTGTTCGCTGCGAGAAAGGGCATCATATTCGATGAAACCAACGCCCTTTTCATCCACCCGTTCGGCCCATTTAAAGGGCATGCGCTCGGTGGAGGTGGCGATGCGTTTGTCGGCGATGACCAGGCGGCCATGGGCGCCGGGGCCGATGCCCGCATATTGGCCATAGTGCCAGTAAATCAAATTGTGGCGGCTTTCTTCGCCTGGCTGGGCATGGTTGGAGATTTCATAGGCGGGCAGCCCATGATCTTCGCAGATTTCCTGCGTCAGCTCATAAAAATGCGCGCCGAGATCGCTGTCAGGCATTTGCAATTTCCCAGCCTGAAACAGGTCAAAATAGCGGGTGCCTTCTTCAATGGTCAGCTGGTAGAGCGAAATGTGACGGTCGGCGATGGAAAGGGCTTCCAGCAGCTCGTCTTCCCATTCTTTTAGGCTCTGGTGTGGCCGGGCATAGATCAGATCATAGGAGAATCGATCAAAGGTTGACCGAGCCAAATCCAGCGCCTTTTTCGCTTCGTCAACGGAGTGCAAGCGGCCAAGCGCAGCTAGTGGTTCGGCCCGCAAGCTTTGCACACCAAGGGACACGCGGTTTACGCCAGCTAAGCGGTAATTTTGAAACTTTTCCTGCTCAACACTGGTGGGGTTTGCCTCCAAGGTGATTTCCACATTGTTGGCCAAGCGCCAATTTTGATTGATTGCCGAAATGATCCGTTCGACGCTGCGCGGGTCCATCAAAGAGGGGGTGCCGCCGCCAAAAAAGATGGAGCTGACCACTTGGTTCGGCACCAATTGGGCCTGATGCTCAATCTCTTTGATGTAGCGGTCCACATAGGCTACCTCATCAAACGCGCCGCGATGCACATGCGAATTGAAGTCGCAATAGGGGCATTTGGCGGCGCAGAAGGGCCAATGGACATAAACGCCGAAAAGTTCAGGATCGGTGGCAAAATCAGCCAATGCAGCAGGCCTTTACAAATTTGGAGAAGGCGCGCGAGCGGTGGGACAATCCAATTTTATCTGGCGCCCAAGCGTGTTTCTCATCTTCGGTCATTTCGCCGAAAGTGCGGTTGTGCCCTTCTGGCAAGAACATGGGGTCATAGCCGAAGCCTTTTTCGCCACGGGGCGGCCATACGAGTGTGCCGGAAACACGGCCCTCAAAACATTCGGTATCGCCTTCCGGTGTGGCGAGGCACAGCACCGCCACAAAGTCTGCTGTGCGCTGGCCCGGGCCCATGGCGCCTTTTTGCATCAGCTCTGTGTGCACCTTGACCATGGCATTGCCAAAATCGCGTTCTGGACCACCCCAGCGGGCAGAATAAATGCCCGGCGCGCCATCCAGCGCATCAACGCTGAGGCCAGAATCGTCGGCCAACGCCCACAAATTGGCGGCTTTTGCTGCCGCGAGGGCCTTTAGCTCGGCATTTTCGTGATAGGTGGTGCCAGTTTCTTCCGGCTCCGGCAAATCAAGTTCTGCCGCGGAAACAAGTTCCAAGCCGAACGAAGACAGAAGTGTGCGCAATTCACGCACCTTGCCCTCATTGTGGCTGGCCACCACCAGTTTTTGGCCGCGTTCCAAGGTCAGTGCCATGTTAAATTGTTTCCCCGTTCAAAACCCGCTTTTGCATGTCGACCAACTCGCCAATGCCCTTTTGCGCTAAACCGATCAAGCTTAGCAATTCGTCAGCGCTGAAGGGCGCTTCTTCGGCAGTGCCTTGAATTTCAACAAATTTTCCAGCGCCAGTCATCACGAAATTGGCGTCTGTTTCCGCCGCGCTATCTTCGTCATAATCTAGATCAAGCACTGGGGTGCCTTGATAAACGCCGCAGGAAATGGCCGCGAGGTGATCGCGGATTACATTCTCACCGACCAGCTCCCGTTCTTTCATCCACGCAATAGCATCGGCCATGGCGATAAACGCGCCGGTGATGGAGGCTGTGCGGGTGCCGCCGTCGGCTTCGATCACGTCGCAATCCACAGTGATTTGGTTTTCGCCCAAGGCCTGCATGTCGATTACGGCGCGGAGTGAGCGGCCGATAAGCCGTTGAATTTCTTGGGTGCGGCCAGATTGCTTGCCTGCAGTGGCTTCCCGGCGCATGCGCTGGCCGGTGGAGCGAGGCAGCATGCCATATTCGGCAGTGACCCAGCCCAAACCCTGACCACGCCGCCATGGCGGCAGATTGGTTTCAACGCTTGCAGTGCACAATACGCGGGTATTGCCAAAGCTGATCATGCACGACCCTTCGGCATGGTTAGAGACATTGCGTTCAATTTTCACTGACCGCATTTGATCGGGCGCGCGTTTGGAGGGTCGCATGATTTTTCCTTATGCTTTAAGCGTTTGACCCAGCCTCTTAGCGGCTTCAAAGCGCAAGGTAAAGGGATCGTTAATATGGATTTTGCTCCGGGCAGCCCCCAAATGGCAAAAAGGTGAAAAATTACAAGAATTTCAACTATAATTATGCAAATTTTCGCAAAATTTTAGCAGAGCTCTAAAGTGTGTGGACAGGTGCCGAAGGGCTTCAATTTGATCAGGGGCTTGGCCTTGGCGCAAACAGCGCTTAAATAGGAAAAGTAATCACCAAATTGATGGATGAGTATGACCAACAACCAAGATTTTCTATCTGTGCTCAATGCGCGTTCGCAGGATATTTTCCGGCGGCTGGTTGAACGTTATTTGGAAACCGGCGAACCGGTTGGCTCACGCCAATTGTCGCGCGCATTGGATATTTCATTGTCCCCCGCCTCCGTACGCAATGTGATGGCGGATTTGGAGGATTTGGGATTGATCGCCGCACCGCACACTTCTGCGGGGCGTGCCCCCACTCAGTCTGGTTTACGCTTCTTTGTGGACGCCATGTTGGAAGTGGGCGCGGTGAATGAAGAAGAGCGCCGCGCGATCACGCAAAATTTTGCCGATGTGGCACAGCATGAAAAGGTCGAAGATGTTTTGACCCAAGCCAGCCAAGTGCTTTCTGGCCTGTCGCGCGGGGCCGGGTTGGTTTTGGCGCCGAAGGCTGACATCGTGCTCAAGCATATTGAATTTGTGCAGCTTGAGAAAAACCTCGCCATGGCCGTGATGGTGGGCGAAGATGGGCATGTGGAGAACCGCGTGTTCCCCATTCCTCCGGGCCTGACCATGAGTGAGCTGGCACAGGCCTCGAACTATCTGTCGAGCTTTGTGGTGGGCCACACGCTGAAAGAAGCGCTGCAGCAAATGGAAAAAGCGCAGCAGCGCCAGCAAACTGAATTGGACGATTTGACCAACAGTTTGGTGGAGGCTGGGTTAGCGACCCTTTCCAAAGACACGAATGACCAAAGCCCCACCTTGATTGTGCGGGGTCGCGCCAATTTGATCAATGACACTATGGCCAATGAAGAATTGGACAAGGTGCGCCAGCTTTTTGATGAGCTGGAAAGCAAAAAGGCGATTATCGACCTGCTTTCTGATACAAGGGATGCGGACGGGGTGCGGATTTTTATCGGCTCGGAAAACAAATTATTTTCCCTGTCCGGCTCCTCGGTCATTTTGTCGCCCTTTACCGACCATAATGACAAAGTTGTCGGGGTTGTGGGGGTGATTGGCCCCACCCGGCTCAATTATGCCCGGATTGTGCCTGCTGTGGATTATACGGCCCATGTGGTCTCAAAATTGATCCATAAGCGGGGCTGAGGCCAAGACAGAGCTTGAAATTGATCGCCCAATGGTCGATATGCGGGGCAACAGCGAATTTAAATCAATAGAGTTAGAAGCCAAATGATGAGCGACGACGAAAAAAAGCTAGACGAAACCGAAGTTCAGGACGCGGCAGCAGGTGCCGAAGCGCAACAAGGCGCTGATGCGCCTGAAGCGGCTGATCCGCATTCGGCTTTGGAAAGTGAAAACGCCAAACTGAAAGATCGTTTGTTGCGCGCAGTTGCCGAAATGGAAAATCTGCGCAAGCGGACCGAACGCGATGTGAAAGATGCACGCCAATATGCGATTGCCAATTTCGCCCGCGATATGTTGACCGCGACTGACAATCTTTCTCGCGCGTTGATGACCATGCCGCAAGAAGCGCGTGACGAAGCGGAAGGCACATTTAAATCCCTGATTGAAGGGGTGGAGATGACCGAACGCGAAATGATCCGCCTGTTGGAAAAGAACGGCATTAAGAAAATTGAGCCGAAAGGCGAAAAATTTGACCCGCATTTCCACCAAGCCATGTTTGAAGTGCCCAACCCGGACGTAGCCGAAGGCACAGTGACTGAAGTGGTGCAAGCTGGCTATGTGATTGGCGAGCGCGTGTTGCGCCCAGCCATGGTGGGCGTGGCCAAAGGTGGGCCAAAAGTTGCGCCTGCAGCAGCCGACCAAGGCGAAAATATCGATAAGTCAGTCTAATTTTTTAAATTAGCGAATCTGTTTAATGGCGCTTAGGGCAAAGCCTTAAGCGCCATTTTTATTCACCGCTTCAAACACTTGTTTGGCGGTTTTCTTGACGCTTTTTTCGCTTAAAAAGCCTATATAATCTGGCTTGGCATCAGTAAATATTTCTTCTGTAATTTCAAATTCTTGCTGGTCAAACAGGCCAGCAGAATAGATGTAATCCATGCTGCCCACCATGAGGTGATAAAATAGCGTGGTGCCGCAGTTTTTGCAAAAGCCCCGTTCGGCCCAGTCTGACGATTTATATCGACCAATTTGAGCATCGCCTGATGTGCGCAACTCGCTATCGCCATGCACCCCCAGCAAGGGGCCACCACCATTGATTTTGCGGCAGGTGTCACAAAAACACGCTCCAATTTTGGTTGATATGTCCGGCACATTGATCTCCACCGCGCCACACGCGCATTTCCCCATCGCCATGCTACTTCACTCTCCACTTAATTGTTTATTCAGGATATTTTTAATCGCACCCGAACTGCTTGATGTATCTTAACTTAATTTGATCGTGCCGTCTTTTAATATGTCCATACTTATATTTTTAGGACGTTCCATGAAGATCAATTGGAAAAGCAAAAAACTCTATCTAGCGGTCGGGGTGACGGCAATTGCCGCCATTGCCGCGTGCATCTATGCCATGTCGACCATTCTCAACCACATGCTGCTCGAAGATGCGCGCGCTGATGGTGTGGCCTGGGCGGACAATGCGGCGACGCAAACGCACCAGATTGAGCGATTGCTGGAGAGTGAAGCCAATTTTTCTTTGACCGAACGTATCTTGCGACAACTCCGCGATGTGGGGAACATTTATTCGGTTCAGTTTATCTCGCCAACTGGCGAAGTTAGATTTGAAGCCAACCAATTCCATGCCGAAGAAACCGCTGGCTTAGTCGCAGATCATGAACATGACGATCACTGGACTGAGGGGGGTACTCAGTTTGTTGAGGCGCTTGTTGGGCCACATATGCATGTGGATGGCACCTTCCACCAAAATCTCGTGCACACTTTAAGCGTTGATCTTGCAAGCCACACAGTGCGGTTGGGCACAGGTGATGGGCACCGTGAACCGCTTCATTTTGCCGAGGTGAACCACCCGGTGCTGAAAGATGGAATTTTGCAATATGCCTTGCGGGTGCGGGTGGACCAAACCGAACGCTTTATATTGTTTCAAACCGCCATTTGGGAAATTTCGCTTTTGCTCGGCGCGACGGCACTGTTTGTGGTTGGCGTACCTGCCTATCTGAGCGTACGTTCGCGCAAAGAAGCCGATTTGGCGGATCAGCGCGCCCATTATTTGGCTAAACATGACTCCATGACCGGCTTGGACAATCGAAACAATTTTTTGACCAAGCTCGAATATTCCTGCAACAACAGCCAGCGCGGCGGCGAAAAGCTTGCCCTGATTGCCATTGATGTGGATGGTTTTAAAGAAATCAATGATGGCTATGGCCATGATGTGGGTGACGAGTTGCTGGTGCAATTTTCGGCACAGCTTAAATATGAATGCGAGGATTTCCGTTCAATTGCTCGGATCGGCGGGGACGAATTTGCCTGCTATACGCGGTTTGATGATGAAGCCGAAATGCGCGACTTTATTGACAATTTGCAAAAAGCACTGTCGCACCCCTATGAGATTAAAGATCACAATTTGATCGCCACCGTAAGCGTTGGCGCGGCGTTTTATCCCACAGACGCCAAAGACGTGACGGACTTGATGAAAAAGGCCGATATTGCGCTTTATGCGGCAAAAACTGACGGACGCAATGGGCATGCTATTTTCGATCAAGCCATGGAACAGGATATTGCGGATCGGCGGGTGCTTGAAGCCCTTATCCGGCATGCCACACAACATCATTCTTTCGATCTATATTTTCAGCCGCTTTATTGCGGGCGTCGGCACGAGCCATGTGGTTTTGAAGCGCTGATGCGCTTGCAGGATCAATCTGGCCAGTTTGTTTCACCTGAGAAGTTTATCCCCATCGCGGAAGAAATGGGGATTATGGAGGAACTGGGCGAAGCGATTTTGCAAAAGGCTGCCACTGCAGCGATGAAATGGCCTTCCCATTTGCGCTTGGCGGTTAATCTGTCGGCTGTGCAGTTTGAAAGCGGCTCGCTGATTGAGCGGGTGAAGGCGGTGCTTGCCAGAACTGGCCTACCCGCAGATCGGCTTGAGCTGGAAATCACTGAAAGCCTGCTGATGCAAAACACCAAACGCAATTTGCGCCAGCTTAATGAGATTAAGGCATTGGGTGTTTCGATTGCCATGGATGATTTTGGGACCGGCTATTCTTCACTTGGATATTTGTGGCAATTCCCGTTTGATAAAATCAAAATTGACCGTTCTTTCCTTGGCGGCGATGAAAACAGCAATGAAAAGGCGATGCAGGTTATCTCCACCATCATTGCCCTCGGCCATTCGCTTGAAATGCATGTCACCGCTGAAGGCGTGGAAACTGAAAGCCAAGTGGCCATGCTCAACAAGCTGGAATGTGATCAGTTACAAGGGTTCTATCTCGGCCGCCCAACGCCGGAAGCCGAATTATCCAAATATTGGGACGATGAAGAACAGGACAAATCTGCGCTTGAGGCTGTTTAAAACGCCGTCACACGCCGCAATGTGAGATTAATGCGACCGCCCTCCGGGAAATGCGCTGGATAGGCTGACAATAATGGTGAGCTTTGCGGCAGCACCCGGTCAATGCCGTGATAGGCCAAGCGGCTTTCCCCTTGCAGCAAAATAATGTCTCCTGACGATAATTCGAAACTTGAGGTTTTATCTTTTCGGGTTTGCCCGCCCAAGCGGAATCGCGCCCGATCGCCCAAGGAAATGGACATGACCGGCGCCTCAAATGTCTCTTCATCACGGTCCTGATGCAGCCCCATTTTGGCGCTGGTGACGTAATAATTGACCAAACAGGCTTCTGGCGGCACTGGGCATTGAGTTAAATCTGCCCAAAGATCCAACACTTTTTGCGGCATTTGCGGCCAATTTTGCCCGGTTTCGGGATGTGTTGGCTGGTAACGATAGCCACCATCCTTGTCGGCCACCCAGCCCAAAGGCCCCAAATTGGTCATGCGCACAGAGAAGGCTTTGCCCGTACGCGGCATACGCGGCACAAAAAATGGCGCTTGATCAATTGCCTCAACCAATTGAGACAAAAGCTCTTTTTGCTCAAGTGATGAAAGTTGACCCGGAAAAAGTTTCATTTTTATCGCTCCCACCATCGCTTTTTGCGTCAATAGACGTTATATAGCCGCGGCTAAATTTTCGGGGACAGATTTTTCTGTCATTGAATCGAGATAAAGCGCCTAGAAATTTTTTAAATTTTCTCCGCTATGCGCTTGAAGCAGGCATAAGGCCTTCTTATATGTCGATCAATACCAAGGGGCGTGCGGCGGCGCGTTCCAAATCTTAAGGGACCCGAGCGGCGAAACGCCGGTTTAAGACTGCTGGAAACGGGGTCAGACAAGGGTCTGCCAACAAAGAGGTTGAATAAATGGGTAAAGTAATTGGGATTGACCTTGGGACCACCAACTCATGCATTGCCGTGATGGATGGTTCTGAGCCAAAAGTAGTTGAAAATGCGGAAGGCGCCCGCACCACCCCTTCCATGGTGGGTTTCACAGAAAATGAGCGCCTTGTTGGTCAGCCGGCGAAACGCCAGGCCGTAACCAACCCAGAAAATACGCTTTTTGCGATTAAACGCCTGATCGGTCGTCGGTTCGATGATCCGATGGTGGAAAAAGACAAAAAGCTTGTGCCTTACAAAATCGTGAAAGCCGACAATGGCGATGCGTGGGTGGAAGCCAATGGCGAAAAGCACTCTCCATCACAAGTGTCTGCTATGATCCTTCAAAAAATGAAGGAAACAGCTGAAAGCTATTTGGGTGAAAATGTAACCCAAGCGGTGATCACTGTGCCGGCTTACTTTAACGATAGCCAGCGTCAGGCCACAAAAGATGCCGGTAAGATTGCCGGTTTGGAAGTTTTGCGGATCATCAACGAGCCAACAGCAGCAGCGCTTGCCTATGGCTTGGACAAAAAAGAAGCAGGCACCATTGCGGTTTATGACCTTGGTGGTGGTACCTTCGATATTTCGATCCTTGAAATTGGCGATGGCGTTTTTGAAGTAAAATCCACCAATGGTGACACCTTCTTGGGTGGTGAAGATTTTGACATGCGCTTGGTCGATTATTTGGCCGACGAGTTCAAAAACGAAAATGGCATTGATTTGCGTGGCGACAAGCTGGCTTTGCAGCGCTTGAAAGAAGCTGCTGAAAAAGCAAAAATCGAATTGTCATCTTCAACCCAGACCGAAGTGAACTTGCCATTTATCACGGCTGACCAATCTGGTCCAAAGCACCTTCAGTTGAAACTGACACGTGCCAAGCTTGAGCAATTGGTTGCTGAATTGGTGAAACGCACCATTGATCCTTGTAAAGCTGCATTGAAAGATGCGGGCATTACTGCGGGTGAAATTGACGAAGTTGTTTTGGTTGGCGGTATGACCCGTATGCCAAAAATCCAGGAAACTGTGAAAGAATTCTTCGGCAAAGAGCCTCATAAGGGTGTGAACCCTGACGAAGTTGTTGCGATGGGTGCAGCCATTCAGGCTGGCGTGTTGCAAGGCGACGTGAAAGACGTGTTGTTGCTTGACGTAACCCCATTGTCTTTGGGCATTGAAACTTTGGGCGGCGTGTTCACTCGGTTGATCGACCGGAACACAACTATTCCGACCAAGAAAAGCCAAGTGTTCTCAACTGCGGAAGACAATCAGTCTGCTGTGACCATTCGGGTTTCACAAGGTGAGCGCGAAATGGCTGCTGACAACAAGTTGCTCGGCCAGTTCGACTTGGTGGGCATTCCACCTGCACCACGCGGTGTGCCTCAAGTTGAAGTGACCTTCGACATTGATGCCAACGGCATTGTGAATGTGTCTGCGAAAGACAAAGGCACAGGAAAAGAACAGCAAATCCGTATTCAGGCTTCTGGCGGTCTTTCTGATGATGAGATCGACAAGATGGTCAAGGATGCGGAAGCCAACGCGGATGCCGATAAGAAGCGTCGCGAGTCTGTGGAAGCGAAAAACCAGGCGGAAGCTTTGGTGCACTCAACTGAGAGCTCGCTTTCAGAGCATGGCGACAAGCTTGATGACGAAACCAAATCAGCCATCGAAGATGCTTTGGCTGACTTGAAATCAGCGCTTGAAGGCGATGATGCGGAAGTGATCAAAGAGAAAACTTCCGCCCTTGCTCAAAGCTCCATGAAACTTGGTGAGGCGATGTATCAAGCCTCACAAGAAGATGATGGCGACCAAGACGACGCCAGCGACGACAATGTTGATGATGTTGTTGACGCGGACTTTGAAGAGGTCAAAGACGACGAAGACGACAAAAAGTCTTCATAACACCTCTTACGCACAAATGGCGGGTTCAGCCTGACGCTGGGCCCGCCATCAATCTTGGAGCATAAGCGCCATGGAAAAACGCGACTTTTACGAGGTTTTGGGTGTCGACAAATCCGTCGATGACAAGGCCCTCAAGTCAGCTTACCGCAAATTGGCCATGAAATTTCACCCGGACCGCAACCCGGGCGATGCCGAAGCGGAAGCAAAATTCAAAGAAATTTCTGAAGCCTATGACACGCTGAAGGACGCGCAAAAGCGCGCGGCGTATGACCGCTTCGGTCATGCAGCCTTTCAAAATGGCGGTGGTGGCGCGGGCGCCCATGGATTTGGCGCCGACTTTTCGTCCTCCATGTCCGACATTTTTGAAGATATTTTCGGCGATTTTATGGGCGGCGGTGGCCAACGGCGTGGCCGCAACTCACAATTGCGCGGTTCAGACCTGCGCTACAATCTCGAAATTGATCTGGAAGAGGCCTTTGAAGGCCGCACCGTGGAAATTGACGTGCCCACCATGGCCGAATGCGACACCTGTTCAGGGTCTGGCGCAAAACCGGGCACCGGCTTTTCCACCTGTGGCACCTGTTCTGGCCATGGCAAAGTGCGCGCGGCACAGGGCTTTTTCACCATTGAGCGCACCTGCCCGCAATGTCACGGTCGCGGTGAAACAATGGACCAACCTTGCACAGATTGTTCTGGCCAAGGGCGGCGGCAGGAAAACCGCAATCTGAGCGTAGATGTGCCCAAAGGCATTGAAGATGGCACCCGCATTCGCCTTTCTGGCGAAGGGGAAGCTGGCATGCGCGGCGGCCCTTCTGGCGATCTTTATATTTTTATTTCCATTCGCCCGCACGAACTGTTCCAGCGCGATGGTGCGGACCTGTTCTGCCGTGTGCCCATTTCCATGACCACAGCGGCCTTGGGTGGTGAATTTGAAGTGCCGGGACTGGATGGCAGCCGCGCCCGCGTGAAAGTGCCACATGGCACGCAGGCAGGCCAACGCGTGCGCCTGAAAGGCAAGGGCATGCCCGTGCTCCGCGCGTCGCAAATTGGCGATATGTATATTCAGATGGATGTGGAGACGCCGCAAAATCTAAGCAAGCGCCAACGCGAACTGCTTGAGGAGTTTGCCGAATTGTCCACCAAAGACAATAATCCGTCCTCCAATGGGTTCTTTTCCAAAATCAAAAGCCTTTTTGAAGGCATTGCTGACGGCAAATAAAAAGAAAAAACTTATTAAAAGGCTTGACGCAAGCGTTCTGATGGGTTTGTTTGCCGCCAGTTAGGAAGAGAGATCATTATGGCTAAGTTTTTGGCGGTTTCCGGGTCCATTCGGCAAGGTTCATATAATGTGGAGCTGGCGCACTATATGGTGCGCCGCGCACAGGAAAAGGGATGGGATGCAGAATATATCGATTTGCATGACTATCCGATGCCCCTGTTCAATGAGGACTTAGAGCAGAGCGAAAAGCCTGAATGTGCGTTAGAGCTGGCCAAACGTTTTGCCGAGGCAGATGCCGTATTTTTGGCGACGCCAGAATATAATGGCTCTGTGACCCCGATTTTGAAAAACACGATCGACTGGCTGACCCGTCAGGGCCAGGGCGCCTTTTCCCATGCGATCTTTGGCATTGGCTCCGTCTCCTCCGGCGCATTGGCTGGCGTGATGGCCCTTTCGCATATGCGCGATATTCTGTCGAAACTCAGCGCCTTAATGGCGCCTACCCCCTTGGGTATTGGCATGGGCGCAACGGCCTTTAATGAAGAAGGCGAAATTGCCGACCCGCGCATCAAAGCCCGGGCTGATAAATTGGTGGATGAACTGACCAGCATCAAGCGGGGATAGAGGTTGACCTCTTTATATCTGACCCATCCTGAAGTTGTGATTGACCCTCATTTGGACGTGACCAAATGGGGGCTTTCTTTTACTGGGCGCACGCGGATTGAAGCCGCCGTTGATCGGGGCATCTTTGACGATATCGAAATGATCATTTCCAGCGACGAGCAAAAGGCCATTGATGCGGCAACGCTTATTGGCGACCATCTCAGCCTGCAATTTCAAACCGATCCGCGCTGTGGCGAAAATGATCGGTCTGCCACCGGCTTTTTACCAAAAGATGAGTTTGAAGCCGTCGCCACCCAGTTTTTCGCGCATCCAACCCAGTCCATTCGTGGCTGGAAACGCGCCATTGACGCGCAATAGCGAATAGTTGACGCCGTAAACGACCATATGAAGATGGCGGCTGACCAGCATATTCTGTTTGTCGGGCACGGGGCCGTTGGCACTTTGCTCAAATGCCATGTGGCCCAACGCCCCATTTCACGTGAGGAAGATCAACATCATCTCGGCGCCCCCGGCGGCGGCAACATTTTTGCTTTTCACTGGACAGAAAAGCGCCTCGTTAGTGATTGGGTGGCGTTGGAGGAATGGGCCGATCCGCAACCGCTACATGGATTACCGGATCAAGTCCGGTAATGACGTGGGAGTGTTTTTTACGTGCACGGTCGAATAGCATCATATTCTCTCGTACCGGGAGGCTAGGCACCTAACCTCCGGCTAGGCGGCGTAAAGCCTGAAAATTGCGAGCTCCTCGCGCCGCTCGTCTACTCTTCTCCTCGTGAGGTTATCCTAGAAGCTTCTACCCCGTCTAAGGGCGCGCCAGACCTGATCCTGGGTCAAACAACGTACCTAATTGAGCAAGGTACCCACTTCACACTCTGGCGTCATTGCAAGACTTGATCTTGCAATCCATTTGAGGGCAACAGCGAAGCACCTAAATGATGGTGCAATGCCGCATCCTCCGATCACATCAAAGCGACCCTACCTTGTGTCCAGCGTGAAATGGCCCCCAAGATCAAGTCTTGGGGTGACGTTGGTGGGGAGGAAAGGGTAGACAAAACGCTGGCGTGGGGCACCAATCGGCGGGGGTGCCGGGGACGGGAGCGAAGCGAGCGGTGGCGGCAAAATAAAGATCCGCATTAAAACTTGCCGTTTTCCCCGAACTGTGCGATGCAACAACTCCGACGCCACTAGCCGCCGGAGCCCACAAATGAGCAATGCGACCCCCCAATTGATCACCGCCCTTGATGTGCCGACCCGTAAGGAAGCAGAGGCGTTGGTGGAGCGGATGGATGATCGTGGGGTGTTTTTTAAAATTGGCTATCAGTTGATTTATGGCGGCGACGGGCTGGGCCTTGCGCGGGAACTGAAACGCGCGGGCAAAAAGATCTTTATGGATGTGAAGTTGCTCGATATTCCCAACACGGTGGAAAAGGGCGTGGCAGGCCTCGCCGAGCTGGGCGCGGACTTTGTAACCATCCACGCCGAACCCCATTGCATGGCAGCCGCGAAACGCGCGGTGGAAGGCACCGACACCAAATTGCTAGGCGTGACGGTGATGACCTCGCTGGATGATGAAGATTTGAAAGCATCTGGCTATGCTTATGGCGTGAGCGATTTGGTGGCGCGGCGGGCCAAGCAAGCGACTGAACTCGGCATTGACGGGGTGATTTGCTCGGCGCAGGAAATTGAAATGGTGCGCAACTTATCGGGCGGCAAGCTGATGGCGGTGACGCCTGGCATTCGCCCTAAAGGCAGCGCCGCAGACGACCAGAAACGTATTTTCACGCCCTATCAAGCCATTGAAGCAGGCGCGGCGCACCTTGTGGTGGGACGCCCTGTTTGTAAGGCCGATGATCCGTTTGCCGCAGCGGGTGCCATCAATGATGAAATTCATGCGGCCAATGATGCGGTGACCCATATCCGTCCCGCGGACCCGGAAGATGCGGCCACATTGTCTGAGATCGATCATGACGCCACCAAGCGTTTCGACAATATGGGCGGCGCGTATGCCGCAGCGAATTTGACGGGACTGTCGGCAGAAATTTATGCCGAAAATCTGCGCAAGAATGAATTGTTCTGGCTTATTGAGCATCGCGACTTGCCTGTTGGTTTTGTCCGCGCTCGACCAGTGGATGATTTGCTTTACATCGCCGAAATCTGTGTCGCCCGCGCCCATCAGGGCAAAGGGTTGGGCCGTCGCCTGCTCGCCCATATGCGCCAATATGCGCGGGAAAATGACTTTAAGGGATTGGCGGGCCTCACTTGGAAGCATGTGCCCTTCAATGGACCTTATTATCTCCATAATGGCTTTCATGAATGTTCACTTAGCGATGCGGGCCCAGAATTGCGGGCCATCGCCACTAGCGAAGATGAGCAAAAATTGAACGCCATTGGCGAGCGGATGATTTTTGGCGAACTGTTTTAGGCCTCTTCCCCTTTCCACCACCCCATTTTCTGGCTATCAAAGGGCCAGCAATGGAGAAGGTCTTTCATGAACGATCTTAAAATATTGATTTTGGGTGCTGGCGGCCGCATGGGGGGTGCCAATATTCGCGCCATTCATGCCACCAAAGGCGCCGTGCTAAGCGCCGCCGTGGAGCGCGCTGGCAGCCCACATTTGGGCAAGGATGCGGCGCAATTGGCCGGGTTGGAACCGCAGGGCGTTTTGATCAGCGATGATTTGGACGCAGCGATTGCCGAAAGTGACGCGATCATCGATTTTACCGCCCCGCAAGTTTCGATTGATGTGGCCAAGCGGGCGAAAGGCAAAATTCATGTGGTGGGCACCACCGGCTGGACCGCGGAACAGGATGCCGAAATTGAAGCTCAGGCTGGCCATCTCACCTTGGTGAAATCTGGTAATATGTCGTTGGGCGTTAATTTGCTGGCAGCGCTGGTGGAAAAAGCGGCGCGGGCCTTGCCCAAAAGCTTTGATATTGAAGTATTGGAAATGCATCACCGGATGAAGGTGGACGCCCCTTCCGGCACCGCTTTGCTGCTGGGGGAAGCCGCTGCCAAGGGTCGCGATGTTGATTTGGCCGAACAGGCCGTGCGCACCCGCGATGGCATCACTGGGGAACGCGAGGAAGGCACAATTGGTTTTGCCACGCTTCGCGGCGGCACGGTGACTGGTGAGCATGATGTGATTTTTGCGGGCGAAAAAGAGCGGATTAAATTGGGGCATATTGCCGAAGACCGTTCGGTTTTTGCGCAAGGTGCTATTCACGCTGCCCTTTGGGCGAAAGACAAGCCCGCTGGGCTTTATTCAATGATAGATGTTTTGGGATTAGAGGAATAAATCATGGATCGTAGATTGATTTTGGTGCGTCACGGCCAAAGCGAATGGAACTTGAAAAACCTGTTCACCGGCTGGAAAAACCCGGGCCTCACCGACAAAGGCATTGAAGAAGCCAAAGAAGCTGGCAAATTGCTGAAATCGCGCGGCTATGAGATCGAAATTTGTTACACCTCAGCTCTAAAGCGCGCCCAGCATACGCTTGATTTAATGCTTGAAGAAATGGGCATCACCAATATGACCATTATCCGCAATCAGGATTTGAATGAGCGCGATTATGGCGATTTGGCCGGGCTGAACAAAGATGACGCGCGGGAAAAATGGGGCGACGAGCAGGTGCATATTTGGCGCCGTTCCTACGACACTCCGCCTCCGGGTGGCGAAAGCCTCAAGGACACAGCAGACCGCGTGTTGCCTTATTATAAGCGCGAGATTGAGCCCCGCGTTTTGGATGGTGGCACGATTTTGGTGGCTGCGCACGGCAACTCGCTGCGGGCTTTGGTGATGGCGCTTGAAGGCCTGTCGCCAGAAGAAATTTTGAAACGCGAAATCGCCACGGGTAAGCCGATCATTTACGATCTGGATGAAAATGGCAAAGTGCTGAACGTGGAAAATATCTAATGTAAGAGAGCCCCGAATGGGGCTCTTTTTTTAAGGAGTTGGCCAATGAGCTTGGAGCTTTGGTTGGCGTTTATTGCCACTTACAGCCTGATTTCCATAGTGCCCGGCCCTAGCGTGCTAATGGTGGTTTCGCAAGCGCTCAATAATGGACGTCGTGCGGCGCTTTATTGCGTCGCGGGAGACATTGTTGGCGGTTTTGTCATCATCGCGCTGGCGCTTTTGGGCGTTGGTACATTGCTAGCCACTTCTGCGCTCTTGTTTCAAATTGTGAAATGGTGCGGCGTTTTCTATCTCGCTTATCTTGGCATTCAACAAATTTGCGCCGCGCGGCAGCTGGCCCCAATGGATGTTCAGCCACAGGCCAGCCAACAAAGCCTGTTTGAAAGCCTGCGGGCCGGATTTTTTGTTGGCGTGCTAAACCCGAAAGCGATCATGTTTTACGTGTCGTTCCTAGCGCAGTTTTGGGACCCGAACGGCAATACGACCACCCAATTTTTTATTCTCATCGCCACGTCAACGGTGATTGTTGGTGTTGTTTTGGGCGGCTATGCCCTGCTCGCAGTGCAGGCCCAACGGTTTTTCCAAAGCATAAAAGCGCGACGTCGTTTAGGATATGCTTCGGGTACTGCTATGCTTGGCGGTAGCATTTGGGTTTCGGCTACGCGTTAGATTTTTACTCAAGGTTGGGCAGTGTTTGGCTCATGATCTTCCCCTCTGTGGTCGTCCCGGCCCTGAGCCGGGACCAAGTATCGCGCAAGAGAGTTGGCCCCGGATCAAGTCCGGGGCGGCTCGTTGGGTGGAGAAATGTCAGCGACAATATCATTAGGGGGTTAGAGTGGACTAACGCTGCATCGAACAGCCACGATATCAAATAGAATTTTTTTCCAATTGCCCGGCTTCCCAGCCCAGCATGGCTTTTTTGCGGGTCAGGCCCCAATGATAGCCTGTGAGGGCAGCGTTTTTGCCGATCACGCGGTGGCAGGGCACGACAAAGGAAATGGGGTTACGGCCAACCGCCGCGCCTACCGCGCGGGCGGCTTTTGGGGATCCAACCTCTTCAGCGATTGCGCCATATGAATTGGCTTCCCCCGGCTTGATTTTCAAAAGGGTTTGCCACACACGCACTTCAAAATCAGTGCCGATCATCGCCACGCGAATGGGCTGATCTTGCTGCCATTGATGGGGCAGAAACACCCGGTCAGCCCAATGCGCGGTTTCAGCTTGGTTATGAATATAGGTGGCTTTGGGCCAGCGCGACTGCATGTCGGCCAGCGCAACCTGCTCCTTTCCAGCATCGGCAAAGGCAAGGCCTGCCAGGCCATAATCTGTGATCATCAATAATGCTTGCCCAAAGGGCGATGGATGAAAGCCGTAGCGAATTTCCAGACCCTCGCCCTTGGCTTTGTAAAAGCCCGGCGGCATCGCTTCATGGGTTACGAACAAATCATATAGGCGCGCGGGCGAGGACAAGCCCAGTTCCAATGACGCGTCAAAAATCGGCAAGTCTGCTTTGAGCATTTGGCGCGCACGGTCGAGCGTGATGCAATGGGAAAAGGCTTTCGGTGTTAGCCCGGCCCAGCGACGAAATAGGTCAGTCAATTGCCGCTGCGTCATGCCCAAGTCGGCAGCGATGCGGTCAATCTGATGCTCGTCAGCCGGGGTTTCGTGCAATTGCTCGACAACCTGCCGCACAATTTCATAGTCAGAAGCGCAAATTTCTAGCTGATGCATGTTTTGATCCATTTTCAAGCTCCTGCATTTGAACGTGAAGCTCAATATAGTGCAAGATGGATTTGGGGATCGACCCGGTTTTGACGTTATTACGCGCCGCCGTCGTTCGCTACGCTCACTACCCCGGCACCCCCGCCAATTGGTGCCTCGCTTTTATGCTGTGGCGGGCTTTACACCAACCCCTCACGTCATTACCGGATTTGATCCGGTAATCCATGTAGCGGCGGCTATGCGAAAACACTTATGTTGCACAACTTCACCCATGCTGCTTGGCCCCCGGATCAAGTCCGGGGTGACGCGTTAGGGAGCACCAACACTTCTACGCCCAAAAACTCCTACCGCTTCGCGCGCGAAAGCTCTTGTCCGAAGGTGCGAGCGAAGCTGGTTTTGTCGGCAGGGTTGAGGAATTCGCCCAGGGCGATGCGCTGTTGTTTGGCGATCAGGTGGAGGCTATCGACCTCATCTTCCGCATTCAGTTTGGTGACCAAGCGCGCCCAAAATGGATTGAGCTCAAACTCTTTGATCCGGCCTTTAATATCTACTTTGCGGATGCGGATGGCATCGGGCCAAAGGCCGACTTCTTCATATTGTTTTTCGCCCTGTTTAGATCGGGTGAGCGCCCAATAGAGCAGTAAAATATCCAGGCCCATAAAGCCCACAATCGGCCAAGCGCCCATTAGAAAGAAGGTGAGGCCGGGAATAAGTGCCAAGACGCCCGCAATGATGGTCACCACCAGAATGCCGCGCTCGCTTAGAGAGCGGTGTGGCCGCAGGGTGGCTCGAAACAGGGGCGGGTCTAACTGGTCATCAAATTGGTGATCGGCAGACATTTGCGCTTTTCATTCCTTTTTGATCATGGCCTATTGGGCCACATCTGCCCATTCTACATCGCATATTTATGCAACGGTTGGAATGCGGCCATTGGATGCCCTTCGAGTTGGCCAGAAAGCCAAAATCTGCTGCATAATCCAACCTTGAATATGTCGTGCATGTCCTGCGGTTGTATTATTTGCATCTTTAGCCTTTCTAACCAGCAGAATTGGACTAAATTGGGCAGACTTGACCCAACCACGCGCAAGAGGACCCAATGGCTCAACGGACACGACTGACGAAACAAACGATAAATGACATGTTCGCCAAATTTGAGGCGAACAATCCGCATCCTGAAGGGGAATTGGATTATGTCAATATCTTCACCCTGTTGGTGGCGGTGGTCCTCTCCGCGCAGGCAACGGATGCAGGGGTGAACAAAGCCACAAAGGCCCTGTTTGAAGTCGCCGATACGCCTGAGAAAATGTACGCCTTGGGCGAGGACAAAATCCGCGATTACATCAAGACCATCGGGCTTTATCGCAACAAGGCGAAGAATGTTTATGCTTTATGTAAGGCATTGATTGAGCAGCATAATAGCGAAGTGCCGGAAGACCGCGAGGCACTTGAGGCGCTGCCTGGCGTCGGACGGAAAACCGCGAATGTGGTGCTGAATATTGGGTTTGGGCACCCGACCATCGCCGTGGATACCCACCTTTTCCGCATCGCCAACCGCACTGGATTAGCCCCAGGCAAAAATGTGCTGGCGGTTGAAAAACTGTTGCTGAAAGTCATTCCAAAAGACCATTTGCTAAATGCTCACCACTGGCTGATTTTGCATGGCCGCTATATTTGCAAAGCACGCAAGCCGGAGTGTTATCACTGCATTATTGTCGATGAATGCAAGTTCAAGGACAAGGTGATGGAGGCGGGGAAGAAGTAGTTTTTGTGCGCGCCTTCGTTTGCTGCGCTCACTTTCCCAAGTCTTTTTTGCCGCCACCAGTCGCTACGCACCCGTCCCCGACACCCCCGGCTCTTTTTTCGTGCCGCCGTCGCTCACTCCGTTCGCTACCCCGGCACCCCCGCCAATTGGTGCCTCACTTTGGTGTTGTGCAGGGGATCGCCCCACCCACTCACGTCATTGCCGGACTTGATCCGGTAATCTATGTAGCGGTTGAGGTTTGGCATAACGCCACTTATGCCGTGCAGCTGCATACATGCTGCTTGGCCCCCGGATCAGGTCCGGGGTGACGTTGGTGGGGTTAGGATAGGTCGTGCACTGGCCCGACACCCACTACAATTTTCGCAATTGTACCTTGTTGATCGCGTGGTCGGCGCCTTTGGTGAGGACGAGGTCGGCGCGGCCGCGGGTGGGGAGGATATTTTCTTGCAAATTGGGCAAGTTGATCTGTTCCCAAATGGAAGCGGCGAGTTTTTTGGCTTCTTCAATGCTCAGCTTGGAGAATTGGTGGAAAAAGCTTTGCGGGTCTTTAAAGGCTGTTTCGCGCAATTGCAGAAAGCGTTCCACATACCATTGGCGCAAATGGGGTTCTTCCGCATCGATATAGATGGAAAAATCAATAAAATCAGACGCGAACAGGATGGGGCGGCCATCGCGGGGTAAATCGCCGGGCTGCAGGATATTAAGGCCCTCAACAATTAAGATATTTGGGCGGTCGACAACGATTTCTTCGCCTTTCACCACATCATAAACAAGGTGCGAATAGGTGGGGGCTTTGACGTTGGGCTTACCCGCTTTGATCGAGGCCAGAAATTTCAAGAAAGCTGGGCGATCATAGCTCTCGGGAAAACCCTTCTTTTCCATCAAGCCGCGCTTTTCCAATTCCGCGTTGGGCAGCAAAAACCCATCGGTGGTGACCAAATCAACCTTCGGAGAGGATGGCCAGCGCTGCATCAAGGCATGCAGAATACGGGCTGTGGTGGATTTGCCGACAGAAACTGATCCGGCAACGCCAATAATAAAGGGCGTTTTGTCGCCATTTTGCTGCAAGAATTTGCCTGCAGCGCTGTGCAGGCCCTGAACCGCTTCCACATAATAGGCCAGCAACCGCGTCATCGGCAGATAGACTTGTTGCGCTTCTTCTAGCGAGATCGGATCATTGAGCGCGCGCAGGCGCTTCAGATCGTCCAAATCCAAGGTCATGGGTTCGCCATGGCGCAGGGCGGCCCATTGTTCGGTGGTGAATTCGTGATAGGGGGACAGTTCTGGCCCCAAAGATAGCGGATTCATGTTTCCCCCCTATTCGGCGCGACTGGCCTTTTCCTCTAGCCCGGATTGCCCGGTGCGTTCGGCCAGCACCGATTCGACCTCTTCAAGGCTGATATTGTGGGCTTTGAGCACCACAAGTAAATGATACAAAAGGTCAGCACTTTCGGCCTTCAGCTCGTCGCGGTCACCTTGAATGGCGGCGATTACGGTTTCCACCGCCTCTTCGCCCAATTTTTTGGCCGCGCGTTCGCCGCCATTGGCCAAAAGCTGGGCGGTGTAGGATTTTTCTGCCGAGGCAGTGGCCTTTTGCGCGATGATCGCTTCCAGCGCTTTTAAGTCAAAGCTCATTTACGCCTCCTCATCCAACCGCACGGGCACGCCCTGCTCCGCCATATAGCGCTTGGCTTCGCCAATAGAATAGGTGCCAAAGTGGAAAATAGAAGCAGCCAACACCGCACTGGCATGGCCGATTTTCACGCCATCCACCAAATGGTCCAAATTGCCCACGCCACCAGAGGCGACAACGGGCACGCTCACCGCATCAGCGATGGTGCGCGTCAATTCTAGATCGAAGCCAATTTTGGTGCCGTCGCGGTCCATTGACGTGACCAGCAGCTCGCCCGCGCCGCGCTTGACCATATCGGTGGCAAATTCAACCGCATCAATGCCCGTGGCATTGCGGCCACCATGAGTGAAGATTTCCCAGCGTGGGGTTTCACCCTCTTTATGTGCCGCCTTTGCGTCAACCGAGACGACAATGCATTGGTCGCCAAATTTATCGGCGGCGCGGTTGATAAAATCCGGGTCGCGCACCGCGGCGGAATTGATGGAGACTTTATCGGCACCTGAAAGCAGCAGCTTGCGAATGTCCTCTACCGCGCGAATGCCACCGCCCACGGTGACGGGCATAAAGCAATGTTCTGCCGTGCGGGCCACGACGTCAAAAATCGTATCACGCTCCTCATGGCTGGCGGTAATGTCCAAAAAGCACAATTCGTCGGCCCCGGCGGCGTCATAGGCGATGGCGGCTTCTACCGGGTCGCCTGCATCCACCAGATCGACAAAATTGACGCCTTTAACGACACGGCCGTCTTTGACATCAAGACAGGGAATGAGGCGGGTTTTAAGGGTCATTCTACCCTCGCTAATTTTTCAAGTGCTGCGGGCACATCAATGCGACCATCGTAGAGGGCGCGGCCGGAGATGGCGCCTTCGAGTACCTGCATTTCAGGCTCGGTCATCATCTCAATATCGTCCATCGAGGCCAAGCCGCCAGAAGCGATCACCGGGATGGTGGTGGCTTTGGCCAATTCCAATGTCGCGTCCCAATTGATGCCGGTGAGGATGCCATCGCGGTCAATATCGGTGAAGATGATCGCGGCAACGCCTGCACCTTCAAATTTTTGCGCCAGTTCGATGACATCCAATTCAGACGTTTCGGCCCAACCTTCCACGGCGACTTTGCCGCCCCGGGCATCAATGCCCACAGCAATTTTGCCGGGATAAAGCTCGCACGCCTTATAGACCAAATCCGGATCGCGCACGGCGATGGTGCCGAGAATGACGCGGCTGAGGCCACGATCAAGCCAGGCTTTGATGTGATCGAGTGTGCGAATACCACCGCCCAATTGCACGGGCATATCGACCTGTTGGATGATTTTTTCCACCGGATCGCCATTGACGCTTTCACCTGCAAAGGCGCCATTGAGATCGACCATATGCAGATATTTAAAGCCTTGCGCATGGAATTGCTGGGCTTGGTCCACCGGGTCATCATTAAAGATGGTGGCCTTATCCATATCGCCTTTTTGCAGGCGTACACATTTGCCGTCTTTCAAATCAATGGCGGGAAAAAGGATCATCAATTCGTCTTTCTAGATTTTCCAATTGAGGAAATTTTCGATCATGGTCAGGCCCACCGCTTGCGATTTTTCCGGGTGGAACTGGCTGGCGACAATGTTATCGCGGCCTATGGCGGCCACATGGGTGCCGCCATAATCAAAAGTAGCGATCACATGGGACGGATCTTCGGTCAAATAGTGATAGGAATGCACAAAATAGGCGTGCGGATGGCCAGCCATATGGTCAAACACAGGATGCGGACGCACAAGATTGAGGTTGTTCCACCCCATATGCGGCACTTTTAATGTTTCATCATTTGGGGCCAAAAACTCTACGGTGCCAGGAATCCAGCCCAAACCTTCACTGGTTTGCTTTTCCAAACCCTTGGTGGCCAAAAGCTGCATACCAACGCAAATGCCCAAAAACGGTTTTGCCTTTTTGTTGGCGTGCTCATCCAGTGCGTCCACCATGCCGTCCAGCGCAAACACGGCATTGCGGCAATCGGCGAATGCGCCCACGCCGGGCAGCAAAATCCGGTCGGCCGCCTGCACATCTTCCACCTTGTTCGACACAAGGACCTCAAAGCTGCCATTGGCTGATTTTGCCGCGCGTTCCACTGCCTTATGGGCGGACTTCAAATTGCCTGCGCCATAATCGACAATCACAAATTTTTCGCTCATAGAACAGAAGTCTCCGGGCGTTCAGCGCTGAGGAAAGGCGAGCTGGACTGTGGTGCGGGTTCTGGCTTGTTTTTTTGCGCAAAAACCCGCGTGGCCATATAGCGATAGGCGGCATCATCATGGGTTGCAGCGGGCACCATGGCCTTCAGCACAAAGCCTTTGCGTTCCAGAAAACGCCCCCGAATGGAGCCTGCCTCAAACCCGATGAGCAGCGCCACCAGAATGCCGATCCACCAAGATGCATCTTCACCCACAAAAAAGGTCACAAAGCCCAAGATAAAGGCCACGCCCACATAGGCGAGCAATTCGAGCCACATCAAATGCACAAGACACCAAATGGGGGTTAGAATGGCCGCAAACCATGAGAATTTGTCGGCCACAATTTCCAGCTCTTCTTCGCCACCTTCAACTGCTTTTTCGTAAATTGAATATAGCCGCATGGGAAATTCCTATAGCGCGCCCTTGGTTGAAGGGATGCGCCCTTCAAGCTTGGGATCAATTTCAACTGCCTCACGCAGCGCGCGGGCCAGGGCTTTAAAGCAGCTTTCAGCGATGTGGTGATTGTTGCTGCCATATTCATTGCGCACATGCAGGGTGATGCCTGCATTCATGGCGAAGGCCTGGAACCATTCTTGAAACAGTTCCGTATCCATATCGCCCACCTTGTCGCGGGAAAATTCAACCTGCCACACCAAGAAGGGCCGGCCAGAAATATCCAGCGCCACACGAGACAGGGCTTCATCCATCGGCAAATCGCACGAGGCATAGCGGCGAATGCCCTTTTTGTCGCCCAGCGCGTCTTTCACCGCTTGGCCGAGGGCAATGCCCACATCTTCGGCCGTATGGTGCATATCAATGTGCAAATCGCCTTTGGCCTTAATGGTGATGTCCATCAAACCGTGGCGGGCAATTTGATCCAGCATATGATCCAAAAAGCCGATTCCGGTTTCAATTTTGGCGGTGCCTTGACCGTCCAAATTCACTTCAACCTGAATATCGGTTTCGTTGGTTTTGCGAGAAATTTTTGCACTGCGCATAAAAACGCCCCTCAGATGATCTATGTTTGGCATCGCTAAAAGCCCGTCAAATCGGGCAACGCGGCCAATTTTCCCCTTCCTCTTATCAGGTTGAATCGAAATGGGAAAGGTCGACAAAGGGCCAAAAGGTTGCCCCACTATGATTGTAATCATCATCGAAGTTCTTAAATATGAGGCTGCGATAACGGAGACGATATATGCAAAATCAACAACAAGGTTCTGCCGGTTGGCGGGGAACCACTATTTTGACCGTGCGCAAAGGCAACAAAGTTGTTGTTGCTGGTGACGGTCAAGTTTCACTCGGCCCAACTGTTATTAAACATGGCGCGCGTAAAGTACGGCGCTTGGCAGGCGGCAAAGTGATCACCGGATTTGCGGGCGCAACTGCAGATGCCTTCACGCTATTTGAGCGCCTGGAAGCCAAATTAGAGCAATATCCCGATCAATTGATGCGCGCTTGCGTGGAATTGGCCAAAGATTGGCGGACCGACCGCTATCTGCGCCGTTTGGAAGCCATGATGATTGTGGCCGACAAAAAGGACAGCTTGGTTTTAACCGGCACGGGCGACGTGCTTTCCCCCGATAGTGGGGTGATGGGCATTGGCTCGGGCGGCAATTATGCATTGGCGGCGGCCAGCGCGTTGATGGACACAGATTATGACGCGGAAGAGATTGCCCGTCGGTCCATGAAAATTGCGGCTGAGATTTGCGTTTACACCAATGAGAGCTTGACCGTTGAAACCATTGATTTGGACGATTGATGGTTGATATTCGCCGCTTAGCGCCTGCGGATGCGGAAATTTTTCGTGAAATCCGCATCGAAGGCTTTCGCAACCACCCAACTGCTTTTGGTTCGGGCTTGGCCAATGTGATTGACCAACCCCTGAGCTTTTTCGAAAGTTGGCTTTCTGATTTAAATACCTATGGGGCGTTTGATGACAATGAGTTGGTGGCGGTGGCGGCTTTTGCCCAAGGCAAAGGTGCTAATGTGCACCACACGGCAAGTTTGATTGCGGTTTATGCCCGCCCGCAAGCGCGGGGCAAGGGCATTATGGGGCGCATGGTGGAGATCATGTGCCAAGATGCCAAACAAGAGGGCATTGAGCAGATGTCTCTGTGTGTGGTGACCGATAATCAAGCGGCGATAAAGACTTATCTCAAATTGGGGTTTGAGCGCTACGGCCTGGCCCGCAAGGCCATCAAATATGATGGCCAATATTATGATGAAGATTTGATGGTGCGCTTTTTGTAAGGCACCGGAAGGAAAAATGATGAGTGAATTGAGTTTTTCTCCTCGTGAGATCGTTTCTGAATTGGACCGCTATATTGTGGGCCAAAAAGATGCCAAACGCGCCGTGGCCGTGGCCCTGCGCAATCGCTGGCGGCGGCAACAGCTGGACGCAGAAATGCGACAGGAAGTAAGCCCCAAAAACATCCTTATGATCGGGCCAACTGGCGTTGGCAAAACCGAAATTTCCCGCCGCCTGGCCCGGTTGGCGCAAGCGCCGTTTGTGAAGGTGGAAGCCACCAAATTCACCGAAGTGGGCTATGTGGGCCGCGATGTGGAGCAGATTGTGCGCGATCTGGTGGAAGCCGGCATTGGGCTTTTGAAAGAGAAGAAGCGCAAAGAAGTGCAAGCCAAAGCGCATTTGAAAGCGGAAGACCGGGTGTTGGACGCTTTGGTGGGCAAATCTGCCAGCCCGTCCACCCGCGACAGCTATCGGCAAAAGCTGCGCAATAATGAGCTGGACGACAAAGAGATCGAAATTGAAGTGTCAGCCGCGCAAGGCTCAAACATGTTTGATATTCCCGGCATGCCCGGGGCGCAAATGGGCATGATTGACCTCAGCGATATGTTGGGCAAAGCCTTCAACCAAAAAGGTGTGAAGCGCACGGTTAAAGTGGTCGACAGCTATGAATTGCTGATCAATGAAGAAGCTGACAAGCTGCTGGATCAGGACAAGATTGTTGCCGAAGCAATTGAGCTGGTGGAAAATCACGGCATTGTTTTCCTCGACGAGATCGATAAAATTTGCGTGAAAGATGGCCGTTCCGGCGGCGAAGTAAGCCGCGAAGGCGTGCAACGCGATTTGCTGCCGCTGATTGAGGGTACCACCGTGTCTACCAAACATGGTCCGGTGAAAACAGATCATATTCTGTTTATCGCTTCTGGCGCTTTCCATGTGGCCAAACCGTCAGATTTGCTGCCGGAATTGCAAGGTCGCTTGCCGATCCGGGTAGAACTACGTGCCCTCACCCATGAGGATTTTGTACGGATTTTGAATGACACGGATGCCAGCTTGATCAAGCAATATGTGGCGCTGATGAACACAGAAGGCGTGACGCTTGATTTTAAAGATGATGCGATTGATGCCATTGCGCAATTGGCTGTGGCCATCAATGCGAAGGTGGAAAATATTGGCGCCCGGCGATTGCAGACTGTGATGGAAAAATTGCTGGAAGATATTTCATTCGATGCGCCAGATAAAAATGGCGAAACCATCGAAATTGACGGCGATTATGTCCGCAAAGCGGTGGGCGAACTGGCCGAAGATACAGACCTCAGTCGGTTTATCCTTTAAAATGATCAGCGGGGCGACAAGCCCCGCTTTTTTATGATGTTTCTTCTGCCTGTTGCCGCACTTCGGTGAAGCTAAGATGGGTGATTTGCGGCACACCCTGTTCCAACCAATAAACTCGCTTGAGCATATTTTCAGAGTCGGCGATTTGTTCAGGCAAAATGGTTTTGGCCACCAATTGCCCCTGCTCCTCAAACACCCCTTGAATACCCCGCTTTGAGGTTTTCTTTTTGTCGGTTTTGGGCTCTTTATAAATGGGCTGAATGTCGCCATTGCGCTCAATGGCGCAGGCTTTCATGGCGAATTGGTAGCTGTCGCGCGATACGGCCTGCAACAGGCCACCGCCCATGCCAAAGGCCACATTGTCCACGGCCCAGCCCTTCTCGATCATTGCGTCGAGAATATCTTTGAGGCTGTTGAGATAGATGCCATCGCCCTGGATAACGCGCACATGCGGGTCCAGCACCTTAAAGCCTTTGCTGTTGGTGCTATAGCCGAATTTGTCGCCTAGAACCTCAAGAGTTTGGCAGACAATTTCAACCGGATCGCCGCTATCTGGCCGAACCACGAGCGTGCCGTCACGCGCCAAAACCTGCTCTTTCAGCTCGTCGCCCCAGATATTTTCCAGCGCGTTGAACAGATCATAGCTGTCAGACACCACCGCCACGAGACCTTGGGGGAACTTCTCTAACATATTGGCGTAGGCGTCTTTTTCCCCTGCCCGGCCCCAACTGGTCATGGTTGAATGTTCGGCGGCGGGGATGGAAAAGCCTGCCATAAAGTGCGGATCGTCACCGCCATAATATTGGCGGGCCATGGGCAGGGCTGACACTGTGTCTGTGCCTTGGAAATTGACCAGATGGGCCAAACCGCCAATTTGCGCTGTTTCTTGAGAAGACGCACCGCGCGCACCAAAATCATGCAGCTTAAAGGGCAATTGACCTGTCACATCGTCTGAAGATTTTTCCAGCGCCGCTTTGATCTGCTGTTTGATCAGAAACGAATTGGTGGCCACGGTTGTGGGATACCAAACGCCGCGCAAAATGGCGGTTTCCAGATAAGAGGTGAGCCAAGCACATTTAGGATCTGTGTTGTAAATCAGCGCCAGTGGCACGCTGGTTTTGGTGACAGTGCCTTCCTTCAACGCATTGATAGCGATCGGCATATAGCCGTTATGCTTTTCTAAAATATAGGCCCAACCCTCGCGATGAAACGGCAGGCCATGGGCAGTGAAAATCTCTTCTGCCTCATCAATATCTTCAGCCGTGATTGGCGTGGTCAGATAGGATTTGATGAACATTTGCAGCCCGAAAAACAACAGATCATGATCCTTTGGGCCGCGGGCCTCAATATAGGAATAAACGGTCGTTACGCCTTCGGGATATTGCAAAAAATGTGACGCTTTATAGCTGTCGGTATTGAGAATAGGGTTGGTGCGCATAGGACAATTCGCATCTGGAGAAAATTTGCCTCACCATAGCGAATAATTTTTGCCGTGCAATCAAGGGCGTGCACTTTCACTTGTGGCAAATGGCGCAGCGAGAAAAGAAAAGCGCCCTGAAGGGCGATCAGGGCGCTTCCATTGCCATTGTCAGCAGACTTATGGATGGGGAAGAAAGGTTGGCTTAAATCACTTAAGCCAACCGGAGACTGACAAGGCGATATAAGCTTATTTTGGCACCAAAACAGCGTTCACCACGTGGATCACACCATTGGTTTGCTCAAGGTCTGCTGCGGTGACTTGGCCAGCATTGCCGTTTTCGTCGATGATGAACACATTGCCGTCACGCACTTCAGCTTTGAGCATGTCGCCGCTTACAGTTTCGAACTCATATGAACCGCCATTATCTTCAATGGCTTTCAACAGATCAGCTGCACGCACATCGCCAGCCACAACGTGGGCGGTCAATACTTTCGTCAACTGGTCTTTATTTTCTGGCTCCAACAATGTTTCCACTGTGCCTTCAGGCAAAGCAGCAAATGCATCATTTGTTGGGGCAAAAACAGTGAATGGGCCGTCACCTTGCAATGTTTCAACAAGGCCAGCGGCTTGCACAGCAGCCACCAAAGTGGTGTGTGCTTCAGAAGCGATTGCTGTTTCAACAATGTTCATTTTCGCGCCGTGACCGTCTGCCAAAGCAGGGGCAGCGGCGAAGCCGATTGAAGCAGCAACAAAAAGGGCAGATGACGTCTTAAGGATAGATTTTAGCATGATGTTCTCTCCAAGATTAAAACTATCCGTTGGCCAACGGTCAGCAGAGAAACGCGCTGGTTTTTGAATCCGATCAGTTGGATTTGATAACGTTTTTGTGAGCTTTAGATTCAATGACTTAGCTAGGGAACTTTGACAGCTCGAATATTTTTCAAGCCAGATTTTTCCACTCTAAATGACAAAAAAGCCAGGTTCGGGGCGCGAACCTGGCTCTTGGGGGTCATATGGATGATCTAAGATCAGCTTGCTTGGAGGATGACAATAACCCCTTTGACCGCCGCTAAGCGGCTTTGAAATTCAGGGCGATGCCATTTAAGCAATGGCGCTTGCCTGTTGGTTTTGGTCCATCATCAAAAATGTGGCCCAAATGCCCGCCACAGCGGCTGCAATGCACTTCCGTGCGGGTCATGAATAATTTGTTGTCGGGCTTGGTGCCGATGGCCGCTTCATCCACCGGAGCCCAAAAGCTTGGCCAACCGGTGCCGCTATCATATTTGGTTTCAGACGGATAAACCGCTTGGTCGCACCCGGCACAATGATAAATGCCTTCTCGCTTTTCCTCTAACAAATCAGAGGTGTAAGCCCGTTCCGTTTGTTCTTCGCGCAGCACCTTATATTCATTTTCGGTCAGAATGTTTTTCCATTCTTCCGGGGTGCGCGAAATTTCAAAATCGCCTTGATCATTGGCTGTGGCTTCGTCGCCTGCGCGCCAGAAATATGTGCCAGTGCCTACGCCAGCCACCGCAAATGCCCCCACGCTCAGCCCAATCTTTTTCAAAAATCCGCGACGATTATTGCTTTGATCTTGTTTGGTTTCACTAGACATTTGCCAATCTCCCTTTGGGGTCGAAATATCGGGCTGGCCCGAAGGCCAACCCAACGCTCACGATAAGCTTATTTTGGAACCAATACTGAGTTTACAACGTGGATCACGCCGTTTGATTGGTTCACGTCAGCAATGGTCACTTTAGCGGCATTGCCGTTTTCGTCGATGATGTACACATTGCCATCATTGATTTGAGCTGACAGAGCGTCGCCGCTCACTGCTGTGAAGTTATATGTGCCGCCATTGTCTTCGATCATTTTCATCAAATCAGCGGCTTTAATGTCGCCTGCAACCACGTGTGCGGTCAGCACTTTGGTCAACATGTCTTTGTTTTCAGGCTTCAACAGTGTTTCAACTGTGCCTTCTGGCAAATCTTCAAACGCAGCATTGGTTGGCGCGAACACAGTGAATGGGCCTTCGCCTTGCAATGTTTCAACAAGACCAGCAGCTTTCACAGCAGCCACCAATGTGGTGTGATCTTTTGAGTTCACAGCGTTTTCAACGATGTTTTTATCAGCATACATTGGCGCGCCACCCACCATTGGGTTTTCGTCCATTGCAAAGCCAGCACCAGCTGACGCAAAACCGATTGACGCTGCAACAAATGCTGCTGATGATGTTTTCAAAATTGTCTTAAGCATGATGTACCTCTCCGTTTTTATGATCACCCTTATTGAAGGGTTACTGCAGATACGGGGGCGTTTTCAGCTTTGTTTCAAAAAGCGCATATTTTTTTGAACTTTTTTGAAAAATCGTTTTATTTCAGTAGGATATTGGCCGATAAAATTTCACCGGCCAATAGGTCTCACATCAATTTAATCATGAGATCGATGCAATCTGGCTGCACCGTATCTTCCGCAATCTTGTTCATTTGGATATGACCACACAACAAACAGGCATGTTTAAGTTGCCAGCCCTTCTTCTTGTGCCTCACCAAGCCAATTGGTTTCATCAGGCCTTCACAAATGTTGCGTCTGTCGCCCGGTTTCAGGTCCACATGCTTTGAATATAGGCAATGTGGACAATGATTGCGGTAGCTCCCATTGGAAAGCGGGGCAACTTGCTGCTGACAATACTCGCATTGAAAGCAGGTATTTTCTGAATTTCTCGCCACTTCTGACTCCTTGTTTCGAATTTCGAAATCAAGGAGCAGGGTTCCGTTTGTTTTTACCGCCATTAGCTGGCGGCTCTAGGCTTGTTGAGGGAGGGACAAATTCGCCGCTTGGCCATCGCGGCTACTTTCAGTTCCTGCTTGTGGGATTCTTGCTCTTAATGTCTCCCACTCGAAGTCACTCGCTTGCGGGCAAGTGCCACTGATAAGTGTCGATCTCAACTCACTAGCTGGAAAGGCACCGTCCCCTGTCAGCGTGCGTGATTACATAAATATCCCATCATCTCTCCTAGGTTGATTTGTTAGACGTCGAAAGAATGCACAAAAAAACCGGGACGGTACAGGCCCGACCCGGTTTGAATTTTTGCGATGTTGTTGCGCTTAGATGGTGCGCAGTTGGCCGGTGGCGATCACGGGGCCGGTTGGCAAGCCGGTGGGTGAGCCACCCAGCGGCTCTACTGAGATTGCAAATGTTGCGCCTTCGCCCAATTGTTCGAGGATCGCTTGGTCAATTTGCAGATCAGCGCTGCCCTGTGCTTCCACTAATGCCAATGAGATTGGGTTGCCCTCGGCGGGCACCAACCACAATTCATGATCATGTTCGGTGCTGGCCTGCATGTTGGTGAGCACAGTCATCCGCCCTTCCTCACGGTTTAGGCGGGCCACCATGGCGGGGCCTGCGCCCTCAGCCGTTAATGTGGCAACCAGATCTTGCGTAACTGGCGCGGTTTGTGGCGTTGTGAGCGGATTGCCGTAAATCAGCAAGGCCAGTGCGATGGCTGCAAGGGCACTGGTGCCAAAGCTGAGGCTGCGCCATAGGTTGACGCTTTGCCACCAAGCCGCGAAACCTTTGGCTTGCGCTGGCGCTTCAACCAAGCCCAAGCGATTTTCGATTTGGCTCCACACAGCCGGTGATGGCATTTGCGGTTCCACATCATCCAACATGGGGGTGAGCCGCGATGTCCATCCATCCACCTCATGGCGAAAGCTGACATTCTGATCATAAAGCATGGTGGCCTGCGCGTGCTCATCTTTATCCAGCACGCCCATGGCGAATTCGGCCGCCAGCCATCGCTCTTTTTCGTTCAGATCAGTTGTATTCACGCTATTGCTCATTTCCCAAACATTCCTTTAGCGACAGAAGTGAGCGCCTTATCCATGTTTTCACTGTGTTAATTGGCACTTTTAACTCATCCGCCGCCTGCTGATAAGACCAGCCGCCCAAATAGGTGCGGCGCACACATTGGGCATGATCTTTCTTCAATTGTTCAAGACACAGATCAATCTGCTTGGTCACTTGGCCAGAGATTGTGTGTTGCTCGGGCGTTGGATCTTGATCGGGCAGATCAAAATGATCATCAATTTGCTCGGTGGGTTTGCCCCGCGCCCGCACTCGATCAATCGCCTGATTGCGCACAATCGTTGAAAGCCATGCCACCGGTGTTGCCCGCCCCATTGCGTAACGATCGGCCTTTTGCCAGATCTTCACAAAGGCATCCTGCAGCACATCTTCTGCTTCTTGCTTGTCTCTTAAGATACGGAAACAAACGCCAAAAAGTTTCGGCGCCATCAAAGAATATAGTTCTTCAAATGATTTTTTGTCGCCAAGAGCGGTGCGACCTATAAGGAATTCGAGCGTTTCGGCGCTAATCTTGCGGTGCGCATCATTCATTTAATATCACCTTTGGCCCAATGGAACTTGGATTTTAAAAAGGGCTAGTACAGTTTACGCAGCGTTGCGCATTATGGATGAAATTATTTTTTCGCACGAGCGCGGGCGCCGCGCTGTTCAACTTCTTGAATAAGAAAATCTAAGTCTGTTTGTTCCAAAGAACTGATATTTTGCGCCAGCTTGTTCGACAATTCGGTGGCTTTTGGATCAAGGCCCGCCGTGTCGAGCGTGATTTTTGGATCTGACAAATCTGCCAGGCGCTGCAATTCCTCAGCTTCATCCCAAATCACGTTAAAATAGGAAATGATGCGTTGCAACATGTACCAGGTTGGTTTGCCCCGATGGCCATGCTCAAGCGCAGAAAGATATGCGCTCGACACATTTAAATCTGCCGCCATTTGCTTGAGCGTGATTTTCCGATCACGTCGCATTTGGCGCATTTTGGCACCTAATGGGGTCATTTCGGATTCCGTTTCAACCTAATATAGAGCGCACCCTCCCCGCCATGGGATTGGCCGGCCCCTTCTGTGCCTGCAATCATGCTGCGCAGATGCGGTTCTTCCAGCCATTGGGGTACACGATAGCGCAACACGCCCTTTTGCTCAAATTGGGCAAAATCCGTGCGGCGCACGCCCTTGCCGGTAATCACCAGCAAGTTGCGCAATCCACGGGCATATGCGCTGGCCACAAAATGGCTCAACGCGCCGTGGGCTTCATGCTGGCGCATGCCGTGCAAATCCAAAGTCGCGTCAATTGACAGGCGGCCACGGCTTAGGCGCCGCTTGGTTTTCGGGTCGATGCGTTTTTCGCTGACCTTACTGCGCACCACTGAATTGATGTGCGGCTGTGCGTTTATTTGCTGTTGTGGGGTGTGCGGCACCAGCGGCGCCCATTCCCGCTTGCCAGTCAAATTTGTCGCTGCACTGGATTTAAGATTGTGAGCGGTGCTTTTCAGCTCAGTCTGTTTGGCTTCGGGCGGGGTTAATTTGCGCAAAGATTGCAGCTTTTCTGGCTTAAGGGGTGACACGGACCGTGTGACCTCGGTCCATAAATGCCAATCCCCCATATCCTGAGCTGATTTTTTGCCCCGCCGCGCCATGGATCAGTCCAACTGATCAGTGCGCACCAATTTCCAGTTTGGATCGCGTGATTTTACAGGCCGTGCAAAGGTCCACTCGTCAGCAATATCCATGATGGCTTCCAAATCGCCTTCAACAACTTCGCCGGATTTGTCGCGCACGGCGCTGACCACTTGGGCGCGATAATCGATGGTGACCAAGGCATCTTTGCCTTCAAATTCCACATCAACAATGTCGACATTTTTAAAGCCAACAAAGGTGAACTGGTTGGTTTGGCCCTGTGCTTCACGCTCATTAATGGCTTTTTCAAACTCATCATAAATTGAGCGATCAAGCAGCATTTTCAAGGTTTTCTTGTCACCTTGGGCAAAAGCCACCACAATCATTTCATAGGCTGAGATGGCACCATCCAAAAATTGCTTTGGTGAGAAATCGCGGTCCAGATCGCTCAATTCTTGCAGCCCTTTGGCCACTGTTGGGCGATCTTTGGCAATCCGCTCAATCTCAGCTTCAATTTTCAAGCGCCGCTTTTGCGCATCCAATTGCGGACGTGAAGGCGAATCACGACGGCCCAGATCAATCACATTGCCAGCATCTTTTTCGCGGGCACTTTCAGTGTCAGGCGCATTGTCTTTTTCATTTTTATTGTCTTGCTGGTAAGGCGGGCGCTCATGTCCGGTGCGCGTGCCCAAAACGGACCGCAGCCGGAAAAGCACAACCACAGCAATAATCAAAAAGATAAGGGTGGTTGGATCTAGAAAGTCTTGCATATCTGCCTCATCATGCGCGGATGCGCGCTCGCAATTTCATTATTTCTCCCTATATATATGTCAACATACGCTTATGGCCAGCTTTGAGACCATTGATTGGTCAAAGAAATGTCATTTTGTCACATGAGCCATTGAAAAGGAGTTGCTTTGTCTCGGATTTTATTTGCCCTGTTTGTGGTGGTTCCCATCATTGAGATTGCCATTTTTGTCGCCTTAGGCGGATTGATTGGCTTTTGGTGGACCATGGGCGGCATTGTGTTCACGGCTATTTTGGGCTCCTTTTTGCTGCGGCAGCAAGGCATGTCAGTTTTGTTTTCCATTCAAAACAAACTCAATGCAGGCGGCTTTCCCGCCCAAGAGATTGTTGACGGGGTGATGTTGGCCATTGCGGGTGCTTTGTTGCTGACCCCCGGCTTTTTCACCGATGCGGTGGGCTTTTCGCTGTTTGTGCCTCAAGTGCGGCATTTTCTTTTTGCTGAATTGCGCAAGCGCGTGAAAATTGTGTCTGCCAGTTCTTATCAAAGCCAATATCATTCAGGTTTTTCTGATCCACACCGTACGCGCGATGAAGATGGCGTGATCGATTTTGACGATGAAGATTGGCGTGACGATAAGCGCGGATAGAAGGGTTTTTTGGCTTCTTGTCGTGTGGCAGGAAAAGTGATAGCCACAGGGGCAAAGAATTCTAATCAAAATGGGCAGGAACATGGCCGAAGAAGAAAATAAGACACCCGCTGGTGATCAACCCACTCCATCACTCAACATTGTTGGGCAGTATATTAAGGATTTGAGCTTTGAAAATCCGAATGCACCAGCTTCATTGAGTGCTGGCAGCGCGCCGCAAATTAGCATTTCGATCAATGTGGGCGCTCAAAAGCAGCAGGATGAGCTTTACGCTGTCGAATTGACCATCAATGCCAAAGCAGAACGTGACGACAAAGTATTGTTCAATGTTGAGTTGGTTTATGGCGGTTTGTTTGCGATTAAAAACTTCCCTGAAAACCAATTGCACCCGCTGGTGATGATTGAGTGTCCACGCTTGATTTTCCCATTTGCGCGTCAATTGTTGGCAACCGTCACACAATCTGGTGGTTTCCCACCATTGTTGATGGAACCTGTAGATTTCTCTTCAATCTATCGTCAAAATTTGGAAGCAGCGGCCGCTCAACAGCAGGCCAATGGCGAAGCCAAGCCAAATTAATTTGGTTTAGCGCCAATATTTGGCCCAAAGCGCCTCTTCATTCATTTGAAGCACAAAATCTTTGTGGCGCTGAATTTGATCTTGGGTCAAACGAGATGGTAAAGGGGTCGGGCGTTGCCGCGCGGCCTCTTTTTTTATGGTCACGCCTTCATTCTGGCTTTCAGTTTGCGCGGCGAGTGACAGGCCCACCTGGCGCCCCCCCAACAGCTCAAGATAAACTTCAGCCAAAATTTCACTATCGAGCAAGGCGCCGTGCAAAGTGCGGCGGGTGTTATCAATGCCATAATGGCGGCAGAGCGCATCCAGATTCACCCGGGCGCCGGGGTGCTTTTTGCGCGCCAGCATCACAGTATCGATCACTTCATTTTCAAGCCGCCGCTTTTTCGCCCATTCCAGTTCGGCCTGCAAAAATCCCATATCAAATGGCGCGTTGTGAATGACCAGCACCGAATCAGCGACAAATTCGAGAAAATCGTCGGCGACATCTTGGAAAAGCGGTTTATCGGCCAGAAATTCATTGCCCAGCCCGTGCACCCGAAACGCTTCTTCCGGCATATCCCGCTCTGGATTGCAATAAACGTGATAATTATTGCCTGTGGGGATGTGGTTGATCAGCTCAACACACCCAATTTCAACCAGCCGATCGCCCGTAGCCGGGTTTAGGCCTGTTGTTTCCGTATCCAAGACAATTTCGCGTTTCACTAGCAACTTCCAATATGATGCGGTGTTGCGGCTATTTTAGTGGGCTTTGGCGGCCAAACAAGCTTTGATGATCTCATCCACAGCCGATTGCGTTTGCATCTGGTCGGTGCCGGTATCAATTTCAAAATCGGCACGGGCGCGTTTTTCATGTTGCGGCATTTGCCGGGCAATAATGGCGTCGAGTTTTTCTTCGGTCATGCCCGGGCGTGCCAGTGCACGTTGTTTTTGAATTTCGGGATCGCAAAAGGTCACGGCGACAAAATCGGTGGGATAATTCTTGCCTGTTTCAAATAGAAGCGGGATTTCCAGAATGGCCAATTCTTCTTTATCCTCGGCAGCTTGATCCAAAAATTTATGCATTTTTTGCTGCACCATTGGGTGGATAAGTGCTTCTAATTTGGCCAAATTTTCAGCATTGCCGACCACTTGTTTTGACAGCGCAGCCCGATCAATTTTGCCGTTGATGATCGCCTCGGGGAAAAGCTCGCGCATGGGCGCCACGGCTTCACCTTCATATAGCTCATGCACCGCCTTATCCGCATCATAGATGGGGATATCGCGCTTGGCGAACATGCCTGCAACGGTGGATTTTCCTGTCGCAATGGAGCCGGTGAGACCCAGAACAATTGGCTTTTGAGCTGTGTTAGCCATTTTCAATCTCCGCCAACATATAATCCATCAATGCCTGATCCACCTCAGGCTTTTGCCCGAACCAGATTTCAAAACCTGGAACCGCCTGATGCAGCAACATGCCCAGACCTGTGGCAATATTTAACCCGCGATCTTTCGCGTCTTGCAGCAATGGCGTCATCAGCGGGGTATAAACAATGTCTGTGACAATCGCTGTTTCGGGCAATTTATGCACATCCAATTGCTCAAACTTTGATCCATGCATGCCGATGGAACTTGTGTTGACCACGAAGTCCGCATCTGCAGCCAATTCATTAAATTTATCAAGTGTTTGCGGTATGATCGGTCCGTCAAATTCTTGTGCCAATTGTTCAGCACGGGCGAGGGTGCGGTTAAGCAAATAGATGGTTTTGAACCCTTTATCCACAAGCGCTGACAAGATGGCCCGCGCGGCACCGCCTGCACCCAGAATGATCGCACATCCTTTATGACGATCCCATTGGGGCAATTGATGGTCAAGATTGGCTAAAAAGCCATACCCATCAGTATTGTCGCCGCATATTTTGCCATTTTCGGCCCACACGGTGTTCACAGCGCCAATTTTTTTTGCCGTTTCGGTGTGCCGATCACACAGGTTAAACGCTAATTGTTTGTGGGGAATGGTGACATTACCACCGCGCATTTCGCCATTGCGCACCTGCTCAATCAGTTCCGGCAAATTATTCTCATCCGTCTCAATTGCCGTATAAGTGCCTGAAATATTGTATTTTTTCAGCCAATAGCCGTGCAAAAGTGGGGATTTAGAATGTTTTACCGGATTGCCCGTTACAAAGGCTTTTGGCGAGGTGCTCATGATAGGGCTCCTACGTCTCGAAGGGCTTTAAGCAAGGGCAAGAGGGGCAAGCCCAATACGGTGAAATAATCGCCATCCACTTTTTCAAACAATTGCACGCTTGGCCCTTCTAATTGATAGCCGCCGGCGCACTGCAACAATTCATCACCGGCGATTTTGATCACTTTTTCCAGCTCATCATCTGTGAAATTTCGCATGGTGAGTTTTACCGTCTGGCTGGTTTCGGCCAAAATCTCATTGTTTTTCGCAATAATTGCAGCACTGACCAGGCTGTGGGTTTTGCCGCGCATCATTTTCAGCTGTTCGCGCAGATGTGCGCCGTCGCGCGGCTTATGTAGCGGCGTTTGGCCCAGCATGATGGTTTGGTCCGCACCAATGACAAAATAATCCGGATGTTTTTGCGCAACGGCAAATGCTTTTGCCGCCGCCAAATGGGCGGTGCGGGACTTTTGATCCAGTTTTGACAATTGATTATTCCGTTCAATTGCGCGTTCATCCACATGGGCAGGGACAATATCAAAATTGAGCCCAGAATTACGCAACATTTGCACTCTTGAGACGCTTTTCGAAGCTAAAATAATATTATTTTTCATATATTTAACTAGTTATCCCCGCTGGCTTGTGGGTAAATTATTCAAGCCGCTCACAATCCGCTCTCCAATGGTTTTACACCCGGTTTTTTCACCGCTTGCTTGAATTTCATGCACAGCTTTTGCCATGGTTAAAAAAGGCTTAAGGAAAATGTGGATTTCGGGCATAAGACTCCTTATCCAAAACAGTACCCGATTTGCACACAGCTTTTCCACTAGTTATGCAGTAACCAATAATTAACCGTTAATCCTTTGTTAACGGGCAAAATTTACGTTTCGTTAACTTTTTGATCGTGGACAGGCGAAAATTTGCTCAACATGAACGGGTCTAAGTGCCGCATGTGGATTGGGGTTGTGGGAAACAAAGAATTCCTGCAAAACACAGCTAAGAAGAAAAAGAAGAAAGATATAAATATCTTATCTATTGGTTTTAATTGGAAAAGGTGGACCCATTGACTGACCGCAAATTGCTGCAATGTGTATTAGGACAGAAATTTGATGTGCCCCCCATGTGGATCATGCGGCAGGCAGGACGATATTTGCCAGAATATCGTGAGGTACGTGCATCTACCAAAGGCTTTCTAGATCTTTGCTACACGCCTGAAAAAGCGATTGAGGTGACCTTACAGCCTTTGCGTCGTTTTGATCTGGATGCAGCTATTTTGTTTTCAGACATTTTGGTCATTCCAGATGCGTTGGGACAGTCTGTACAATTTCAACCAGGTGAGGGGCCTTTGCTTGAGCCTATTCAAGGTATGGATGATTTGAAGCAGTTCTCTGTTGAGAATGTTCTCGATCATCTCCAACCTGTGTTGGAAACGGTGTCTGGATTACGGTCTAAGATCGATGACGATAAGACCTTGATCGGGTTTTGTGGGGCGCCATGGACGGTGGCAACCTATATGATTGGCGGTAAAGGATCGCCAGATCAGGCCGCGGCACGGATTTTTGCTTTGCAACAGCCTGAAGCCTTTGCGCACTTGATGGACATGCTGGTGGAAGCCAGCGCGAGATATTTGATTGCACAATTCAAAGCTGGTGCCGATGTGGTGCAGATTTTTGAAAGTTGGGCGCTTAATCTCGACGAAGTGGCGTTTGAAAATTATGTGGTCGCGCCAACGGTTAAATTGATCAATAAGGTCCGGGCGGAGATTCCTAACGCACCGATTATTGGCTTTCCGCGCGGCGCGGCTGCCAATGTGCCAAAATATATTCAGCAAACCGGGGTAAATGCGGTTGGTATCGATTATGCGATGCCGCTTCATTATGCAAAGGCGCATATTGCGCCGTTGGCGACCGTACAGGGCAATTTGGACCCTCTTCGGCTGGTGGCGGGCGGCGATCAGATGAATCGCGCTGTAGATGCCATTCTAGAGGCTTTTGCCGACACACCGCATATTTTCAATTTGGGTCACGGCATTGTGCCGCAAACGCCAATTGAACATGTGGAGCAATTGGTTCGGCGCGTGAAAGGGTAAATTGATGCTTTGGGTCAAGTCATTACATATAATTTCCATCATCGCATGGATGGCGGGCATGCTCTATTTGCCGCGCTTGATGGTGTATCATGCTGATGCGGAAATTGGCTCAACCCAAAGCGAAACGTTCAAAATTATGGAACGGCGATTGCTGAAGGCCATCACCACGCCTGCCATGGTGGCAAGCTGGATTTTTGGCCTTTGGCTTGTGTTTGGCTATCAAATGGCGAGTTTCACTGACTTTTGGTTTTTGGTGAAGTTTGCTGGCGTGATTGCCCTATCTGGCATGCATGGCTACCTATCGAAGTTGGTGAAAGATTTTGCACAAGATCAAAATCAGAAAAGCGCCAAGTTCTTTCGGATGATCAATGAAGTGCCAACTCTATTGATGATTATTATTGTCATTATGGTTGTGGTGAAGCCGTTTTAGTTAAATTGGTTGAGCCAATAGTTTTCTTGAACAGTGATTTGAATTGGGTTATAAGCTCAACCACTTGATGCGAACTGATTTGTTTAATCTGGTTCCGCACACTTTAATCCCACCCTTAGTTTTATCTGCCCACATTAGGATGCGTCCTTCATGCAGAATATGAAGCTCCGCGAGCTTAAGGCTAAAACACCAGCCGAACTTTTAGCATTTGCCGAAGAAGTTGAAGTCGAAAATGCAAGCACCTTGCGCAAGCAAGAATTGATGTTTGCGATTCTTAAACAATTGGCCGAAAATGATGTCGATATTACCGGGGAAGGCGTTGTTGAAGTCTTGCCGGATGGTTTTGGCTTCTTGCGCAGCCCTGATGCCAACTATTTGCCAGGTCCTGATGATATTTATGTCAGCCCTTCGCAAATTCGGCGCTTTTCTTTGCGCACAGGGGACACAGTGGAAGGTCAAATCCGCTCCCCGAAAGATGGCGAACGTTATTTTGCGTTGCTTAAAGTCAATTCGATTAATTTTGAAGAACCAGACAAAGCACGCCACAAAGTCAATTTTGACAATTTGACACCTCTTTATCCGGATGAACGCTTCAATATGGAAGTAAGTGATCCGACCACCAAAGATAAGAGCGCACGGATTATTGATCTGGTTGCGCCTTTGGGCAAAGGCCAGCGGGCCTTGATCGTGGCGCCGCCACGCACCGGTAAAACGGTTTTGCTGCAAAATATTGCGCAATCTATCGCAACAAATCATCCAGAATGTTATTTGATTGTGCTGCTGATCGATGAGCGGCCGGAAGAAGTGACCGATATGCAACGTTCTGTACGCGGCGAGGTGATTTCTTCAACCTTTGACGAGCCTGCCTCACGCCACGTGCAGGTTGCTGAGATGGTAATCGAAAAAGCCAAGCGCTTGGTTGAGCATAAGCGTGATGTGGTGATTTTGTTGGATTCGATCACACGTTTGGGTCGGGCTTACAACACGGTGGTGCCATCTTCCGGTAAAGTTCTGACCGGTGGTGTGGATGCCAATGCACTACAACGGCCTAAGCGGTTCTTCGGTGCTGCGCGTAATATTGAAGATGGTGGTTCTTTGACCATTATCTCCACGGCCCTGATCGATACAGGCAGCCGCATGGATGAAGTGATTTTTGAAGAATTTAAGGGCACGGGTAACTCTGAGATTGTGCTTGATCGCAAAGTTGCTGATAAACGCGTGTTCCCGGCGATCGACATCACCAAGTCTGGTACACGGAAAGAAGATCTGCTGGTGCAAGCGGATACATTGAAGAAGATGTACGTATTGCGCCGCATTCTGAACCCAATGGGAACAGTGGATGCCATCGAATTCTTGTTGGATAAGTTGCGTCAAACCAAGTCCAATTCAGAATTTTTCGATTCCATGAACACCTAAATTAGGAGTGCCGCTGCAATGGATACCATTATTGCGTTGTCCAGTGGCGGCCTCCCTTCCGGGGTGGCTGTTTTAAGGCTTTCCGGACCTTCTTCAGCTGAAGTTCTAAGTTCTTTTGGCGTGACACTGCCGACTGCGCGTCATGCAAAGCTCGCAACGCTTAGAGATGATGCTGGTCGCGTGATTGACGAAGCGCTTATTCTCTATTTTCCCGCACCACATAGCTTTACTGGCGAAGATGTGATTGAGCTTCAATGTCACGGCAGCCAGGCCGTTGTGCAAAAGTTGCTTTCCCTCGCGACGTCACACAAAAATGTACGTCTCGCTGAGCCCGGTGAATTTTCCCAACGTGCATTTGAAAATGGGAAGATGGACCTCACCGAAGTTGAGGGTCTAGGCGATCTGCTAGATGCTCGCACAGAAAGTCAACGTGAGTTGGCCATGACACGAATGCGAGGCGGTGTTTCTGAAAGGGTCACCACATGGCGAGATCAAATCATCAATTTGTTGGCAGAAATTGAAGCACGCCTTGACTTCAGCGATGAAGGGGATGTCGATGATGAGTTACCCCCAAAATTTGCACAAGATTTAAACAGCTTAATCACAAATCTTGAACAGGCCTTGTCTGGCTTTTCCCAAGGCCAAATTATTAAAGATGGTTTCCGCGTGGCGTTGGTGGGCCGACCAAATGTTGGTAAATCCACATTATTAAATGCACTTGCAAAATCTGACCGCGCTATTGTTACAGATATTCCAGGGACCACCCGCGATGTGATTGATGTTGAGATTGATATTAAGGGACAATTGTTCCAGATCTTCGATACGGCCGGAATCCGTCAAACGGAAGACCAGGTGGAGCTTGAGGGTATTACACGATCCTATAAGGCGATAGAGCAAGCGCATTTGGTGATTGAGTTAATCGACGGCAAAACACCAGAGCCTCAAATTTACCCGCGTGCAGATTGGACGCTTTATACAAAATCTACCGAAACTAGCGGTGATTCACGTGAAACATTATCTGTGTCTGCAAAAGAGGGCATAGGTATGACTGAGTTATTGAACAAACTCCACGAGATTACGCGCAACTCTAAGGATTCACGTGAAACAAGCCTGATCTCTCATGAGCGTGATCGACAGGCACTTGAAGACAGTCTTTTTCACTTGCGTGCTGGGGTAGATTTAACTAAACCTCTCGAATTCGTCGCGGAAGATTTAAGACAAGCGACCATTCCGCTTTCTCGCCTTATTGGTTTAGTAGATGCGGAACAGATTTTAGATCGACTATTTGCAGGCTTTTGTATTGGCAAATGATTCACGTGAAACATGTCCGTTTTGGATTCACGTGAAACAGGGATAAATCACCATGCTCAAAGAAAACCAGTTTGATGTGATCATTGTTGGCGGTGGCCATGCGGGCTGCGAGGCTGCAGCCGCGTCCGCACGTGTTGGCGCCAAAACAGCATTGGTTACCCACCAATATGCAAAGATTGGGGAGATGTCTTGCAATCCTGCTATCGGCGGATTGGGCAAAGGTCATCTAGTGCGCGAAATCGACGCCCTGGATGGGTTGATGGGCCGTGTGGCTGATCAGGCGGGTATTCAATATCGTTTGCTCAATCGGCGTAAAGGGCCCGCGGTACGTGGACCGCGTGCACAAGCTGATCGAAAGCTATACAAACAAGCGATGCAAGCAGCTATTGATGCGCAGGACAATCTCAGCGTTATTGAAGGTGAGGTGGACGACATCATCACTGAGGATGGTGAAGTTGTTGGTGTTCAGCTTGGAAATGGCGACACTCTGAACTGCGCAAAAGTCGTTTTGACGACCGGAACTTTTCTGCGCGGACTTATCCACCTTGGCGAAAAGAAGATTCCTGCGGGCCGTGTGGGTGAGGCACCAGTGCTTGGTCTATCTGATCGGCTAGAAAAACTTGGCTTGCAGCTCGGTCGACTCAAAACCGGCACGCCGCCGCGATTGGATGGACGCACGATCAATTGGGACGTTCTTGAAGTTCAGCATGGGGATGAAGAGAAAGAAGCGTTCTCTATGTTGACCGATGAGATCACAGTGCCGCAGGTGCCTTGTTATATAACGCGGACAGATAAAAAGATGCATCAGATTATCGAAGATAATTTGCATCTCTCAGCGATGTATTCTGGTCAGATCGATAGTAAAGGGCCACGCTATTGCCCGTCCATTGAAGACAAGATTGTTCGTTTCAATGATCGGGATAGCCATCAAATCTTTCTGGAGCCGGAGGGTTTGGACGATCACACAATCTATCCAAACGGATTGTCGACCAGCTTACCGGAAGATGTGCAATATCAATTTATCCGTGCCTTGCCAGGTTTGGAAAAGGCTGAAATTATTCAACCGGGTTATGCCATAGAATATGATTATGTTGACCCACGTGAGTTAACACACGAACTGGAGCTTCAAAAGCAGCCCGGCCTTTATTTGGCAGGTCAAATTAACGGCACCACAGGTTATGAAGAGGCGGGCGCGCAAGGCCTTCTGGCTGGTGCGAATGCCGCGCTTGCCGCGAAGGGACGGAGCGGTATGCATTTGTCGCGTACCCAGAGCTATCTTGCTGTGATGATTGATGATTTGGTGACACGTGGTGTCACTGAGCCTTATCGCATGTTTACCTCACGCGCGGAATTTCGCCTTCATCTCAGGGCGGACAATGCTGACCAGCGCTTAACACCTATTGGGTTACACTATGGTCTTGTAGGGGCTGAAAGGGAAGCTGCCTTTGGTGCAAAGATGGATGCGCTAAACCATGCTAGCGCTCTTATGAAATCATTAACCATCACGCCAAACGAAGCCGCGAAACACGGATTGAAAATCAACGCAGATGGTGTTCGACGCTCGGCCTTTGATCTACTGTCTTATCCCAACATAGGTTTTGACGAGTTGAAAAATATCTGGCCGGAGCTAAGCCAACTGGATGATAAAGTTGTTGAGCAGGTGAGTGTTGATGCGCAATATGCGGTGTATCTAGATCGGCAGCAAGCTGACGTCGAGGCCATGCAGCGTGATGAAAAGCGCACTATTCCTGAATGGATGGATTATGAGCAATTATCGGGTCTTTCTGGTGAGATGCGTCAGAAGCTCAACGCGGCACGGCCGAAGACAATTGCTCATGCGCAAAAGATTGAAGGCATAACGCCTGCGGCCATTACTTTGATTTTAGCCGTGATCAAACGCGGTTATTTGGTGAAGAAGACTGGAACTGATGCATGAGTTCCGATCAAGCTTTGGTTGCCGATTATCTTTCTGCCATAGATGGATTTGAGCCATCTGACGTGACGCAGGTCGTTGGCGCACTGCAATTTTATGAGGTGCAGCTCGCGAAATGGCAGAAGATCAAAAATCTTGTTTCACGTGAAACACTGTCAGAAATTTGGTCAAGACATTTCTTGGACTGCCTGCAACTTATCCCAATGATTCCCAGCGATTCTAAGGTGATTCTCGATATGGGCAGCGGGGGTGGATTTCCTGCGATTCCCTTGGCGATTGCTTTAAAGAAGCGAAAAATCGTTGTTCATATGGTTGAATCCAATGGGCGTAAAGGTTCTTTCTTGCGGCAGATCGTGCGCGAACTTGAATTAAATGCGATTGTACATACCGAACGTGCTGAGTCGCTGAAAAGCCCGGAAATCGGGCATATTGATGTTTTTACCGCGCGTGCTTTTGCATCTTTAGATGATATTTGTGGCTATATCTATCCGCTTTGGCAGCAAAATTCTGTGGGTCTTTTCCAAAAAGGCCGGGGATATAAGAAAGAAATTGAAGAATCTTTGCAGAATTGGCGCTATACTTATTCCACAGTGGAAAGTAAGACCCTTGAAGACGCAGCCATCGTTGAATTACGCGATTTAGCGCAGAAATAGGGTCATTATTGACAGGAGGCGTCGATGCGGCCGCGTATTCTGACTTTAGCGAACCAAAAGGGTGGAGTGGGTAAAACCACGACAGCTATCAATTTGGCAACGGCTTTGGCCGCGATTGGCGAACGTGTTTTGATCGTGGATATTGATCCGCAGGGTAACGCCAGTACTGGTATTGGCGTTGAGCGCAGCACGCGCCAATATTCTGCCTATGATCTGATGACAGGTGAAGTTGAGTTGGAAAACGCAATTGTGCACACCAATGTGCCAAATGTTGCGATTGTGCCTTCCACAATGGATCTGTTAGGGCTTGAGTTGGCCATTGCGGAGAAGGGTGATCGCGCTTTCCGTTTGCGTAATGCTTTGGAAAATGCTGGCAGCCTCTATCATGAAGGTAAGCCGATTACCTATATTCTGGTTGATTGTCCGCCGTCGCTTAACCTATTGACGATTAACGCACTTGCCGCAGCAGATGCGGTTTTGGTGCCGATGCAGTGCGAGTTTTTCGCACTCGAGGGTTTGAGCCAACTGCTTCAAACTATTGAACAAATTAAGACGAACCTAAATCCTGGACTATATGTTCAGGGCGTGATCATGACCATGTTTGACAAGCGCAATAATTTGTCGATGCAGGTTTTGGACGATGTGCGCGAACATTTGGGCGAACTTGTCTATGACACGGTAATTCCGCGTAATGTGCGGCTGTCAGAAGCGCCATCATATGGAAAACCAGCGCTGCTTTATGATTTGCGCTGTGCGGGTTCTCAGGCCTATTTGCGGTTGGCCACCGAAGTGATTAAGCGTGAGCGCCGGTTGAAGGCGGCATAAGGGTTAAAGCGATGAATGAGAAAAATTCAAATAGTCGGTTGGGACGTGGTTTGGCAGCTTTGATTGGCGATACACCGCCAATGGATGCGCCGCGCCATGCAGATAGCTCAGGCATTCGTCGATTGCCGGTTGAATTTATTGTCGCCAGCCCAAACAACCCGCGCCGTCACTTTTCGGCAGAAGAATTGGAAGATCTGACCAATTCGATCCGGGAAAAGGGCATTATGCAGCCGATCCTGGTGCGCCCGAGCAAGGTAGAGCCGGATCAATATGAATTGGTGGCTGGTGAGCGCCGTTGGCGCGCGGCACAGCGTGCTGGCTTGCATGAAGTGCCTGTTATTATCCGCGAACTGGATGACCGTGAAGCGCTTGAATTGGCGATCATTGAGAACGTTCAGCGTGCTGATCTAAATCCTCTTGAAGAATCAAGAGGTTACGATCAATTGATGCAGCAATTCGGTTATACGCAGAATGATTTGGCGCAAGTGATCGGCAAAAGCCGTTCGCATGTGGCGAACACATTGCGTTTGATGAAGCTGCCAGAGAGCGTGCAAGGCTACGTGGCCGATGGCGCTCTATCAGCAGGCCATGCGCGTGCTTTGATCACAGCGAAAGATCCTGCGGCACTTGCCCAACGGATCGTTGAAGGTGGACTTAGTGTCCGTGAAGCTGAGAATCTGGTGCAGAAGCAGGCGCGTGCAGATGAAGAAGGTGCGAGCAGTGCTGCAACGAAACGCAAACAAAAAGATTCAGACACATTGGCCTTGGAAAAGGAATTGTCTGATCGCTTAGGCTTGAAAGTGTCGATCGACCATAAAGAGCGTGGTGGCAAGATTGAGATCAAATACCGGACGCTCGATCAATTGGACGATGTGTGTTCGCGTTTGCAGCGTAATGGCTAAGCCATTTAACAAGATTTAAGTGAATTAGACGGGCTCTGGCCCGTCTTTTTTTGTGCCAGCAAACCGATCTTGGTGATTTTGTAGCAAATTAGCCAGCCGATCAGCGACTTTGCGTATGATGGGGCGATGGCGCTCTTCATGATGCATGACGAGCCAATGCTCCGTCTGCAAATCGTCAATTGCGGTACTTGTCCGCACCAAGCGTGGGTCATCATCACCGATAAAACAGGGCAACATAGCTTGCCCCAACCCCGCCGCGGCCAATTCGCGAATGCTGAGTGAATCACTCGCATGTACAACAATTTGAGTTGAATAATGCTCGTTCATCCATAAGGCCGAGCGTGCATTGGTCAGTGGGCCGTTGGCACCAATGAAGCGGCTTCTGATTTTTTCCGGGCTGCCAGCTTTTCCATAAAGCGCATAATTCACAATGCCGACTTTGCGTCCGGCCAACCATTGTTCCTGTGGTCTGGCATTTCGAATGCCAATTTCGGCGTGGCGATGGCCGATGTCGACGCGTTCTATACCGGTGACCAATTCAATCTTGAAGTTTGGTTCTTCTTGCCAGAGCTGATGCATGTGCTGCGCCAGGAAAGAGGAGGTCCAAGGGCCCGCTGATATGCGTACAGTTGGTTTTACATTGAGCTGTTCGCTCCAACTTTGCAGCGCGGACATGGATTTTGAGACGTTTTGCGCATGGGCCAGAAGATCTTCGCCCAACTCGGTGAGTTGATAGCCACGTGGAGAACGGCGAAATAGGGGATTGCCAACAAGTTCTTCAAGCGCGTTGATGTGTCGGCCAAGCGTTGCCGGGCTGATGCCTGTTTTTGTAGATGCGCCCGTGAGGCCGCCAGCCTCAGCGACAGCCACAAACAATCTTATATTGTTCCAATCGATCTTCATTTTTCATTCTTGCAAATTGATTTGCGAAATCAGCGCTATATTGACCGTATTTCCACCGGATATGGTCTCATTCCTATCATAAATGAAAAATGGAGATGTGGCCATGTTGGCAAGAAGAGGAATTCTTGGATCGTTCAATTGGTTATTTCGTTATGTGCGAGCTGCGCGGCTAAAATTTGAGTTGGATCGAAAAAGTGACCGTCAGTTGGCGGATATTGGATTGCGCCGCGAGGAGATCAATCACATCAGTAAAAGTTGGATCAAAGAGTGAATAGTTTCTTCGTGAAACAGCGAAAATTTGGATTTTTGTGCGTTTCTGTGGTCGCCTTCAGGTGTAAAAGTCGGGCCATTGCACGCTGAAGGTGACGAGAGAATTGCATCAAAAACGGTCATTTTAGGATGATTTCACGTGAATCATCTAAAAATTAGTGTCGAGCCGCTATAGTTGCAATGGCCAGCAGGGCTTGCCGTGTATGGGCAATATCCAAAGCTGCGTTTTTCCGCGTTTGCGCAATTGCATCATAAATGCGGGTACAGGCCGTAGCGAGGTTGCCGTATGACCATGTTCTGATTTGTGTTTGTACTTTTGCTTTGCGGGAAAAGTGGATGGGCGGTCGTGCGCTGTTCACCAGTTGCTCCAGCGAGGCGCCTTCTTCCATTTTTGTGCGCTGCGTGCGCAGCCACGTGAAATGCATGAGTGATCTTGTGAGAATGGCGGAAGAATGAATGCCGCTATCAAATGCCCGGGCGAGAGCCTGGTCCAGTTTCTGCACATGGCCCGTGCCTGCGCTGTCGATAATTTCATCTAGAGCCAACATGGCATTGTCGCCGCACAGGGTTATCACATCGTCAAGGGTGACTTTTTTGCTATGGGCGGCATAAAGAATTAGTTTTTCAACTTCAGACCGGGTGATTTGACGGTCGTTACCCAGCTGATCTTTCAATGCCTGTAGTGCGTCATTATCAATTTGAACCTGATTGTCGCGAAACATCTCGCGCATCAGTTGGTCTAAACTGCGGGCATCGTCGGCAAAGCAGGGCAGGGCGCGGGCCGATTTGGCTTTCTCCATCACTTTGCGCAAATTGTCTTTTGGCGTGAGGTTGCCCGCTTCAACCAATAAAATGGAAGGAACATCCTCGGCGGCGAGGCGTTCCAAGGTTGGAGCTACCGCATTTGTGGCGCCGCGGACCCGCACAATGCGTTGTCCACCAAACATGGAGCTGGTGTTTGCTTCGGTTTCGATGGTCGCATCAGGATTGTCCAAATCAGCAAATTGCAGGCTGATCAGATTCATGGGGTCGGCATCTTTGCCCTGAAAATGCTTTTGCAGCTGGTCTGTTGTTTCACGCACACGACCTGCATCCGGTCCGTAAATCAAAATAATGCCGGATTTCAGGTTGGGCTTGTTTAAAAAGCCGGGAACGTCACGTGCTTTTAAGGCCGTCACTGCGTTGGTGCCTCATTGAAAAACTGCAACAAATCAATTTCCACCAGTTTGGCAGCGGCTTCGCCTGCGCGATGTTCAGCATCTTGCGCGGCTGCTTTGTCAGCAACCAACTGACCAGATGTTTGATAGGTGGCCGTGGCAAAGCGTGAGCCAGAAAGCACTGTTTCTTCACTATCTTGCTGAATGAGCTGATAGGAGATGGTGACTTTCATCTCTTTTTCATTGCGCGCAAATTGCGAGCCAGCTTTAAACAAGGCCCGTGCGCTGGCACCAGCACTTAGGTCCAACTTATAAGTTGCGCCCGTTTCTTGGCCGAGGTCGAAGCGGATTTTTTGGAAAATCACTTGCTCCAGCCGCGTGTCTGCTTCGGCATAGGTTAAATCGAAGTCTTTTTTGCCAGCAGTTGCGCCTTGATAGGCCGGTTGCAAAGTGCAGCCGGCCAGTAAAGTGGCAGTTAGACCCGCCAAGGCGGCAAGTTTAAATGGTTTAAATAACAACATTTACAATTCTACCTGGTACCACGATCACCTTTTTCGGTGCGTTGCCATCCAGCATGCGCGCAATTGGCTCGGCTGACAAGGCAGCCTGTTCAATTTGCGCTTTGGTGGCATCTTTCGCGATGGTCAATTCAGCACGTTTTTTACCATTAACCTGGATTGGCAACATGATTGTGTCGTCGGTCAAATATTTCTGGTCAGCTTCTGGCCATGATTCATCCACCAACAATGTGTCCTGACCAAGGTGGGCCCAACATGTTTCGGTCAAGTGAGGCACGATTGGGTTGGACAATTTCACCAAAGTCTCAATGGCAAATTTCAGTCCTTTGCGCTCGTCGCCTGCGGCATCGCCTTTGATCTTTGCCATAGATTTTGAAATGGCATTTGCCAATTCATAGATCTGGGCAATCGCACGGTTAAAGCGCAAATTGTCGTAAGCGTCGGTTACTTGATCGATGGCGCGGTGCGCAGACTTCAGCAAATCTTCCGCATCCATTTGGGCTTTTGGACCAATATTTTCATTGTCCAAAATCTGTTTTGCATCGTCTACCAAACGCCATACGCGTTGGATGAAACGCCACACGCCTTCAATGCCAGACTCGGTCCATTGTACGTCACGCTCTGGTGGCGAGTCAGATAATACGAACCAGCGAGTCGCGTCTGCACCAAAGCTTTCTGACATGGATGACAAGTCGATCACGTTCTTTTTCGACTTGGACATTTTTTCAATCGAGCCAATTTTCACTGGCTTGCCTGTGTCTTTCAACACGGCTTCGCGCTTGCCATCTTCTTCTTTCAAGTCGATTTCGGTTGGCGCGATCCAGTCACCTGCTTCTGACTTATAGGTTTCGTGGGTCACCATGCCTTGGGTGAACAGACCTTTGAACGGTTCGGTGACAGACAAATGGCCTGTCTCTTTCATCGCGCGGGCGAAGAAGCGAGAATAAAGCAAATGCAAGATCGCATGTTCCACGCCGCCAATATATTGATCGACTGGCAACCAATGGTCAGCCAAGTCACGCACCGTTGGGGTTTTTGCCCGTGGTGCGGTGAAGCGCGCAAAGTACCAAGATGAATCCACAAATGTATCCATCGTGTCGGTTTCGCGCCGGGCAGGGCTGTCACAGTTCGGACAGTTCACATGTTTCCATGTGGGGTGATGATCCAACGGGTTTCCGGGTTTGTCGAAGGTCACATCATCGGGCAATTCGACCGGTAATTGATCGTCTGGCACATGCACAACGCCGCAATTGTCGCAGTGAATAATCGGAATCGGGCAGCCCCAATAGCGCTGGCGTGAAACGCCCCAATCGCGCAAACGATAGTTTACCTTGCGCTCGCCTTGCTCGCGATTATTGATGGAGATGTTTTCCAACCGGCGAGCAACTTCGTCGAAGGCTTCTTGCGGTGTCATCCCGTCCAAGAATTTTGAGTTGATCATCACGCCATCATCGGTGAAGGCCTCATCGCCGATCTCGAAGCTCGCGGCATCTGCGTCTTTTGGCATAACCACGGGCACAACAGGCAATTCATATTTGCGGGCGAAATCCAAATCGCGTTGGTCGCCAGATGGGCAGCCAAAAATAGCGCCGGTGCCGTAGTCCATCAACACAAAGTTGGCGACATAGACGGGCAGGGTCCAGCTATCATCAAACGGGTGTTTCACGTGAATCCCGGTGTTGAAGCCTTTTTTCTCTGCGGTCTCCAATGCGGCGACAGATGTGCCCATGCGTCGACATTCTTCAATGAAGGCCTGCAATTCAGGATTATCTTTTGCAGCGGCTTGGGCCAAAGGATGGTCTGCGGCGACAGCCATAAAGGACGCACCAAAAATTGTGTCCGGGCGGGTGGTGTAAACTTCCAACTCTGAATGGCCTTCAGGTGCGGTGTGTTCATCCAACGCCCAGCGCACCAACAAACCTTCAGATTTGCCAATCCAGTTAGACTGCATCAAGCGCACTTTTTCCGGCCAGCCCTCAAGGTTGGCGATTTCGTCTAACAAGTCTTCTGCAAAATCTGTGATCTTGAAGAACCATTGGGTCAGTTCTTTTTGCTCTACCAATGCGCCAGAACGCCAGCCGCGACCATCGATCACTTGCTCGTTGGCCAAAACTGTTTGGTCCACTGGGTCCCAATTCACTTTAGAGCTTTTGCGATAAACCAAACCTTTGCTCAAAAAGTCCAAGAACAATTTTTGCTGCTGGTGATAATATTCAGGATCGCAAGTTGCGAATTCGCGTGACCAATCCAAGCTCAAGCCCAAAGAGATCAATTGCTCTTTCATGGACTCGATATTTTTATAGGTCCATTCTTTCGGGTGGGCGTTGTTTTGCATGGCCGCATTTTCAGCTGGCATGCCGAACGCGTCCCATCCCATCGGGTGCAAAACATTAAAGCCTTTGGCGCGTTTGAACCGGGCAATTACATCACCCATTGTATAGTTCCGCGCGTGGCCAACATGGCAACGACCTGATGGGTAAGGAAACATCTCAAGGACGTAATATTTCGGCTTTTCGCTTTCCTCATTTAGGGCGAAGCTTTGGTTTTCGTTCCAAACTTTTTGCCAATGCGGTTCGCTTTCACGCGGGTTGTAACGTTCCGAAGTCATACCGGTTTCTTTTGTCCTTGAATAATATTGATCTGTGGTTCAAACCTTGACGTTGACCTTCACCAGAATTTGCCTTGTCGGTCAAGCTTTCATCAGGAACATGGGTCCTTGTTGGGTCTTTGAAAGCATGAGACAGAATAGGGCAGGGACATTGAAAAAGAGGTAAAAGATGGGCGCAAAAGAATTGGATCAAGTTTGGGCAAATATGGCGCAGGCGGCGAAGCGGTTTGACGGTGCAGAACGCGAAGCGCCGAAGCTGATCGCCGTATCTAAAACCTATGGGCCGGAAGATATTGTGCCGATCCTTGAAGCGGGTCAGCGTGATTTTGGTGAAAATCGTGTGCAGGAAGCGCAGAGCAAGTGGCCAGATTTGCGGGCACAATATCCTGATCTGGTGTTACATTTGATCGGGCCGCTGCAAACCAACAAGACAAAAGATGCGGTGGAGTTGTTTGATGTGATCCACTCGCTTGATCGCGAAAAGCTTGCCCGTCATCTCAAAAAGGAGATGGAAGCGCAGGGCAAAAATATCCCGCTTTTCATCCAGGTCAATATTGGTGAGGAAGAGCAAAAGAGTGGCATTGCGCCAGACCAGTGTGCGGAGTTTGTGCGCTATTGCCAAGATGATCTTGGTCTCGACATTCAAGGATTGATGGCCATTCCACCTGCAGGTGAACCGCCGGCACCTTTTTTTGCGCGTTTGGTTGAACTCGGAAAATCAGTTGGCCTTGAGAAGTTTTCTATGGGCATGAGTGCTGATTATGAAACGGCCATCGAAATGGGGGCCAGCTATGTGCGGGTTGGTTCTGCCATTTTTGGGGCGCGTGACTATAATTAGACCCGCGATAATTTTGGCCATTAACTACACGAATTGCTAACGCCCTTGTGATGAGCATGTGAAACACGCATGATGTTAGATAGAGCTGTTAGTGATTTGCCGTTTGGCCAGAACAATTTTGGATAGACCTTATGAATAAACGCCGTTTGTTGATCGTGGATGATGAAGCGGAACTGCGCCAAAGCTTGGTTGAGCAATTGGCCCATTATCGCGAGTTTGACATTGTGGAAGCTGAAAATGCCAACGGTGCATTGCAGCAGGCCAAAGAGGGACATTTTGATCTGCTGATTTTGGACGTGGGTCTGCCAGATATGGATGGGCGTGAAGCGGTGAAAATTTTGCGGCAAGATGGGGTGAAGTCACCGATCTTGATGCTCACTGGTCACGATAGTGACGCGGACCAAATTCTGGGTTTGGAGAGCGGCGCCAATGATTATGTCACAAAGCCGTTCCGCTTTTCTGTTTTGCTGGCGCGGGTTCGTGCCTTGCTGCGGCAACATGATCAAAGCGAAGATGTGGTGTTCTCAATCGGGCCATACCGCTTTCACCCGTCGACCAAAACACTTGAGACAGACGACAATCAAAAAATTCGGCTGACCGATAAAGAGACTTCAATCTTGAAATTTCTCTATCGTCAGGGCGCGAAAACGGTGTCGCGCGATGTGCTGCTTCAAGAAGTTTGGGGCTACAATAATCGGGTGACCACCCATACTTTGGAAACCCATATTTATCGGCTGCGGCAAAAAATTGAGCGGGATCCAACGCATGCCCGCTTGCTTGTCACTGAAGAAGGGGGCTATCGTTTAGTCCCATAAGTGGTGAAGCGTTTTGGGGGACGTGGCACATGGCACTTGAAAAAATGATTGAGGTTCTGGGGCAGGTTGATTTCTTCCAGAGCTTCTCCAAAGACCAGATCAATCTGGTGGCTTTTGTTTCTGATTTCCGTCAGGTGAAAGAGGGCGAACTTTTGATCACCGAAGGCGACGTGGCCGAAGGCGCATTCATTTTGGTGTCTGGTCGCTTGGCGACTGAACATGAAGGCGCGAAACATGCGGGCCCCATTGTGGATCTGCCCGGTGCTCTGATTGGTGATATGGCGCTTTTGGCGGAAACTCCGCGCGGGGCCAGCATGCGTGCGCTTACGGATTGCGAAGTGGTTTTTGTGCCACGTACACATTTCAAGAAACTGATTCAAACATATCCCGAGCTGGGTGAAATGATGTCCGCCCATATTCGGCAGTCGCTTTCCCGCTATGTGGGAAACCTCACCTCAGTTCGCGCCAAATTGAAAAGCGGCTAGGCTATTCAAAATGGGTGATGATGGGCACGTGGTCTGAAGGCTTTGGTGCCCAACCGCGTGCATCGCGCAACACTTCTGTTCTTTGTGCATAGGGCGCGACGTCTTTTGTCGCCCAAATATGGTCAAGGCGTCGACCACGGTCAGAGGCTGACCAATCTTTTGAGCGATAGCTCCACCATGAATAGATGCGCTGGTCATATGGAATATGCTGCCGCACCAAATCTGCCCAAGCGCGTTTGGCTTGAATGGCGTCCAGCTTTTCCGTTTCGATTGGGGTGTGGCTGACCACTTTTAGCAATTGCTTATGTGACCACACATCATTTTCATGTGGGGCAATATTAAAGTCGCCAACGATCACATGGCCATTGTCAAACTCTGGTCCGTCGAACCAGCTTTCCATCTCGTCGAGAAAATCCAGCTTGTGTTTGAACTTGGGATTGATCAATGGATCAGGTTCGTCACCCCCAGCCGGAATGTAAAAGTTATGTACATTGAGCGAACCGAAGTGGGCATCCACTTTCACTGAGATATGGCGCGCGTCGCCCATTTGGCAGAATTCACGCTTGTGCTCTTCCACGATTGGAAGGCGTGAAATGGTGGCCACACCGTGATAGCTTTTCTGACCATTCACCGCCTGGAATTCATATCCGGCTTTGGCAAGTGCTTTGGCAGGGAACTGCTCATTTTGGCATTTGATTTCTTGCAAACACAAAATGTCAGGCTTGTGATTTTCCAAAAACCCAAGCACCAGCGGCAGGCGCAGTCTTACGGAATTGATGTTCCAAGTTGCAATTGATAGCGCCATAAAAAATCCCTCGCCCGATCGTTCGAATCATGAATGAACATAATGACCGATCAGGGCGAGGGAGCAACCCGGTTTTTAAAAACTGCCTTATTCGCTGCGAGATTTGTAATCTGCAGGAATGTAGAAGTAGGCCTTCGGAATATCGATGTCTGTGGTTGTGTCGTAAATTGAGAATGTCACTTCACTGCCATTGGGTTCGGTCAATGTCCACTGATTGAGCTCTTTGGTGGCCAAATCAAAAATCATGGTGACTGAAACCAGCCCGATTGGTGTGTCGTCAGAGACAGAAACGGCAATCATCTCTTCCGTTTTCGTCACGTCCGTGATGTTTGTTTCGAACAGATTGATGTTATCTGACAGAAATTGACGAAGCGGCACCCGGTGTTGTGGGTAGGCGTATTTGGTTTTTTCTTTGCGGTCCAAAACATAAAAGCCGCGGCCAACCGATACCACTTCTTCGCGTGATGGCGGCGCATATTTGAAGCGCACTTTTTCTGGGCGGCTAATGTAAAAAATACCTTCGGCCCGATTACCTGCGCTATCCAATTGGATGAAGCGGCCCGCCATTTGCTCGATGGCAGAATGGTGCGCGCTGATGTCGTTGATGATGTCCACTTCCTCTTGGGTCAATTGACGATCAAGAGCGTGAGCAGAAAAAATGGCGCTGAATGAGAAAAGCAGCGCGGCGAAGCTAAGCTTGAAAAAACGCATAAAGCTGTCCTTTGTCGCACATTTGTTTGTGCGCATCATGAGCGGTGAATGTGGCAAACAGATGAGCATATGGTGGTGATAGTGTAGCCTTTAAAGGGCAGATTCATCATCCCCTACCAAAACCTCACGCTTGCCAGCGTGGTTGGCTGGGGAGATGACCCCTTCTTCTTCCATACGTTCGATCAACGTGGCCGCACGGTTATAGCCGATGGAAAGCCGCCGCTGGATATAGCTGGTGGAGGCTTTGCGGTCGGCCAGAACAATATTGACTGCCTTGTCGTAAAGCTCGTCACCTGAATTGCCGAGATTGGATGTGCCGCCGATGCCGCCTTCTTCTTCGACTTCTTCGGTAACATTTTCCAAATATTCTGGTGCGCCTTGTGCCTTCAAATGTTGCACAATGGCTTCAACTTCGCCGTCGGCCACAAATGGACCGTGCAAGCGACGGGTCCGACCGCCTCCAGCCATGTAAAGCATATCGCCCATGCCGAGCAATTGTTCCGCCCCTTGCTCGCCCAAAATGGTGCGGCTGTCGATTTTTGAGGTGACCTGGAATGAAATCCGGGTTGGGAAGTTGGCTTTAATCGTGCCAGTGATCACGTCAACCGATGGACGTTGTGTGGCCATGATCAAATGGATGCCCGCGGCACGCGCCATTTGCGCGAGGCGCTGGATGGCGCCTTCAATATCTTTACCCGCGACCATCATCAGATCGGCCATCTCATCAACGATCACCACGATGAAGGGGAGTGGCTCGAGATCAAACTCTTCGCTCTCAAAAATGGCTTCGCCAGTTTCACGGTCAAATCCGGTCTGTACCGTACGGGTGATGACTTCGCCTTTTTTCTTGGCTTCGGCCACGCGCTGGTTGAAGCCGTCAATGTTCCGCACGCCGACTTTGGACATTTTTTTGTAGCGGTCTTCCATTTCGCGGACTGCCCATTTGAGTGCAGTCACGGCTTTGGCCGGATCGGTCACCACAGGTGTCAGCAAATGGGGGATGCCGTCATAGATCGAGAGTTCGAGCATCTTTGGATCGATCATGATCAAGCGACATTGCTCAGGCGTCCAACGATAAAGCAATGACAGAATGAAGGTGTTTACCGCCACCGACTTACCGGAACCAGTTGTCCCCGCGATCAGCAAGTGGGGCATGCGCGCCAAATCAGCGATGATGGGTTCGCCGCCAATGGTTTTGCCCAAGCAAAGTGGCAGCTTACCTTTCACTTTTTCAAAATCTTGTGAGGCGAGCAGTTCGCGCAGATAAACAGTTTCGCGATTTTCGTTTGGCAGTTCAATGCCGATAGCGTTGCGGCCAGGTACCACGGCAACCCGTGCAGAAATGGCGCTCATTGAGCGGGCAATATCGTCTGCCAGTCCGATGACGCGAGAGGATTTAATGCCGGGGGCAGGTTCCAATTCATAAAGGGTGACAACCGGGCCGGGGCGCACATTGATGATGTCGCCTTTCACACCAAAATCTTCCAGAACGCCTTCTAGGCGACGCGCATTTTCTTCGAGTGTCTCTGGCATATGTTCTTTTGCAGTGCCGGTGTTGGGCACATCTGCCAAGTAAGACAGTTCCGGCAATTCAAAGCCATCATCATGCAGCAATGATGTTTGTGCTTCTTGGATGACACGACGGCCAGGAGCGGGGCGTGGCGCAGGCGCGGTTACCCGAGGCTTGGCAATGGCGGCAGTTGGCTCGGCGGCAGGTTGTGCAGTTGGCGGCTGGGCGCCGGCCATCTGAGGTTCCGCTGGCTCGTCATCAAATTCTGGGTAATCAATATAGTCTTCGGCAAAATCAACGCTTGCATTGCCTTCAACATAGCTTTGGGCATTGCGCGCCATGTCATCATCAAAGCGAGGTTCGATGCGCGGAGCATTTGTTGGCGCTGCGTGTGTTTGCGCGGTGTAAGGTTGAGGCTGAGGCTGCGGGGTGGGACCATTGTCCAAAACAGGCTCAATGTTTTCACGTGAATCATTGTGATGAGCGCGTTTTTCCTGTTGCCGTGCCCGCGCTTTTTTCAGCGCAATGCTGGCAGAAAAGATCGAGTGGGTGATGGCGCCAAGTGTGATGGCGCCCAAATTTCCGATGGCAGACAGGATGGCCATGCTGACGGATTTAGGCGAATCTTTTTGCTTGCTCTTTTGCGGTTCGTGGATCGCAAATGGATCGATAGACCGCACAGCCAGCCAGAACGAAACTGCGGCGGGGGTGAACAGAATCAATGCGAAGAGCCAACCGGCTTGCTGCACCACCACATCGCCAGCCACAAAGCTGGCCATGGCTGAAAAGCCCAAACCGATAATGCCACCCAAACCGGAGGGCAGGGGCCACGTTGTTGGCGCGCTGAAAAAGGCCAACATGCCGCAAATCAACATGGAGGCGATCAGCCACAAAAGGCTGCGCAACGCCATGTGGGTTGGCAATTTGCGTTTGATCATTTTCATGGACCACAAAACAGGTGGGACCATGAGCGCCAAAATGCCGAGGCCGAAAAACTGAAATCCAATATCGGCGATCACCGCGCCGGGGAAGCCAAGCCAATTGGAAACAGGCGAATCGCTGGCAAAGCTCAGGCTTGGATCATTTACAGACCAAGACATGAGGGCCAAAAAGACGAGCGCCAAGGCGCACAGCGATAGGATCCCCATAAGGCGCAAGGGGATTTTCACGGCGATGGCCGTGTCGCGTTTTTCTTGTTTTTCAATGGCAGTTGACGTTGGCATGCGGCTTCAACAGATCTCTTTTAACGCAGTTACTCAAACGATAAAGCTAAAATGCTATAGTTAATTTGGCCCTAATTTTGGGCGAAAAAACGGTTGAGCAGTGCACATAAAAAAGCCCGGCCAAAAATGGCCGGGCCTTGGGATCTGGTTATTTGTTGTTTTGTTAGAATTCGGGGTAAGCCTCAACCCCAACTTCAGCTTTATCCAGTCCCAAAGATTCAGTTTCTTCATCCACACGGATGCCCATGGTGACTTTGAGGGCCATCCACACCAAAGTTGAGGCCACAAGGGTGAAAGCGCCGATGGCGAGAATGCCCACAAGCTGAACGCCGAAATTGCCTGAGCCGCTAAGTGGGGTTACCAACGTACCCCAAATGCCGGCGAGCAAGTGCACGGGGATCGCGCCAACCACATCGTCAATTTTCAGTTTGTCGAGTAGTGGCACGGCGAACACAACGATCACGCCGCCAGCGGCGCCGATGAACAGAGCAAGTGGCACGCTTGGGGCCAAAGGCTCAGCGGTGATGGACACGAGACCAGCCAGTGCGCCGTTGATCACCATGGTCACGTCGATCTTTTTATAAATCAGTTGCATCAAAACGATGGTGGCAATCGCACCTGCGGCTGCGGCTAGGTTTGTGTTAACGAAGATGCGTGACACGTCACCTGCGTCGGCAATGGTGCCCAGGGCCAACTGAGATGCACCGTTAAAGCCGAACCAGCCGAGCCACAGGATAAACATGCCCAAGGTTGCCAATGGAATGGACGAACCTGGCATTGGTGTGATGTGGCCGTTTGGACCATAGCGACCTTTACGTGCGCCGAGGATAATTGCGCCCGCCAAGGCCGCCCAGCCACCCACGGAGTGTACGAGAGTTGAACCCGCAAAGTCTGCGAAACCCATGCCAGCTAACCAGCCAGCACCCCACTGCCAAGAGCCTGTGATCGGGTAGAGAATACCGGTCAAAATGGCGGTGAAAATTAGGAACGGCCAAAATTTAATCCGCTCGGCCATAGTGCCTGAAACGATGGACGCTGTGGTGGCACAAAAGACCATTTGGAAAAACCAGTCAGAGGCCACGGAATAGCCAGCGCTGTGATCGTCTGCGCCAGGGGCGGGGAAATCATAGGGGCCGAAAGAGCCGATGAAACCGCCATCAACGCCTGTGTACATCAAATTATAGCCGGTTAGCCAAAACATGATGCCAGCGATGGAATATAGCGCGATGTTTTTAAGGCCTTGCATGGAGACGTTTTTGGAGCGGACCAACCCCATTTCCAGCATGGCAAAGCCTGCGGCCATCCACATAACGAGGAAGCCACCGATCAAAAACAAAAGCGTGTTGAAGATCATGGCATATTCAGGGGTGGGGGCGGCGTCTTGCGCTTGGGCTGCGGTGGGCAGCAACAAGCCCAGCGCCACAAGGGGTGCAGTTTTAAGCACGCGATTTGAGAGTAAGCTGTTCATTTTTTTCTCCAGCATCTTTTTTTGAGTTAGAGCGCTTCAACGCCGGTTTCGCTGGTGCGAATGCGCATTGCGTCTTCGAGATTCAGCACAAAGATTTTGCCGTCACCGATGCGGCCAGAGCGGGCAGCATTGGCGATGGTTTCCACCACATCGCTGCTTTGTTCATCTGAAACCGCAATGTCGAGCTTGAGTTTGGGCATGAAGTTCACCGCATATTCGGCGCCACGGTAAATCTCGGTATGTCCTTTTTGCCGCCCATAGCCACGCACTTCAGCCACGGTCATGCCGTGAATGTCTTTTTCGCTGAGTGCGGTGCGTACATCTTCAAGACGGGACGGTTTGATTATGGCACTTATCAGTTTCATGATCGGTTCCTCTTGGTTGATTGCCCGGCGGGGCAATGGTCACCGTCATAAGATTCAAAATGCGTGCCAGTTTTTTGTGTCGAGATAAGATATTGATTTTTAGGGATTTTCCATAAGTTGTCTGACGATCAATTTATGGGCGGCTTATTTTACATGCACAATAAATGTGCAGAATCGAATGTGTGCCTAAAGATTCACCTGCTGCGACAAGGCGGAACTTGTTTTTATTTTGGCTTGGGTCCAAAGTGCGGCTCAGTCAAATCAATAGGTGCATCATGGCGCGAGCAAAATCAGAAGCAAAAAAGCTGGATATTTTGATTGTAGGGGCGGGACCAGCCGGGCTTACGCTGGCGCTGGCGTTGAAGCAGGCCATGCCGGAATTGAAAGTTGGCCTGAATGATGTGCGCAAAATTGAAGTGCCAGAAAAAGATGGCCGCGCTTCAGCATTGGCTTTGGGCGTAACATCGGTTTTTGAGGCGCTAGGCGTTTGGGCCGATATGTTGCCTGATGCCAGCCCCATTGATGGCATGAATATTACCGACAGTTCGGACAAGGATTTAACCCGCCCGCTATTTTTGCGGTTCGAAGGCGATGTGCAGCCCGGTCGGCCATTTGCGCATATGGTGCCCAACAAAACCACAATCGGTGCTTTGATGGGAAAGTTGAATGCATTTGATTTGGAGATTATTGCGCCAGACAAGGTCACAAAAATTGAGCAAGGCGGCGCTCATTCCATCGTTCATTTTGAAAGCGGATTGATTGTTCATGCGGCGCTGGTGGTTGCTGCCGATGGCGCGCGGTCCGCATTGCGGCAGATGGCGGGCATTGAAACCACCGGTCATGATTATGGTCAATCTGGCATTGTGACCACCATCGAGCATGAGCTTGACCACAAAAATGTGGCTTACGAGCATTTTCTGCCACACGGCCCTTTTGCCAGTTTGCCATTGCCCAACAAGCGGTCGAGCTTGGTTTGGTCAGAGAAAACCAAATTGGTGCCTGACATTCTGGCGATGCCGGAAGAGGAACTAGCCCGCGAAGTTGAACGCAAAATGGGGTCGAGCCTTGGCAAGGTGAGCATTTTGGCGCCGGTACAGGCTTTCCCCTTGCGGCTTCAAATTGCCAAAGAATTTGTCGGTGATCGGTTGGCTTTGATTGGTGATGCGGCCCATGTGGTGCATCCGATTGCGGGGCAGGGCATGAATTTGGGGCTGAAAGATGTGGCCGCCTTAGCGGAAGTGCTGGTGGAAGCTGCACGCCATGGCGAAGATTTGGGCGGCGTAGACGTTTTGGATCGCTATCAAAAATTGCGTCGTTTCGATACGGGCTTGATGGCATTGGCGACCGATGCGCTCAATATTCTGTTTTCAAATGACCAACCCTTGGTGCGCGTCATGCGCGATGTTGGTCTTGGGCTGGTGGATCGGGCGCCGTTTTTGAAAAAAGCCTTTATCGGCCACGCCGCCGCGGCCAATGATGATTTGCGCCTACTAAAAGGCTTGCCGCTTTAGCGGAGCTCTTCTTCTTGCAGGTGCCGGGCGCTATCAAGCACCAAAAGTGGCACCCCTTCTTCAATGGGGAAGGCAAGCCGTGCCGCGTGGGACACCAATTCTTTGCCATTGGCGGAGAGTTCTAACCGTGTTTTGGTGAACGGGCAGACCAGCATTTCCAACATTTTTGGATCAATATTATGGTTTTCCATTATTGCATCCGTTGGGTTGGGTCGCTGCGCGACATCTCCACTTCTGCCAGCGCCATCAACATTTCGGCACGTTCTTTAAGCGTTGCTGCTTCCAGCAAGGCTTGGCGTTCGCGCGATTGATAGGGGCTGGCCATGACGCAGCTATTCACCAAGTCTTCGGTTTCGGTGTCTTTGATCTCAGACCAGTCCAATTCGAACTCTGCGAATTTGGCATAATTTTTCAGCACTTTTTCAAAGCGCTTGCGGTCAAATTCGCTGAGATCTTCAGGGTCATGTTGATCTGCTTTGAATTCGCTATAGGTCACTTTTGCGGTGCGATAGGGCGTTTCAAGATCAATAATCTCTTTGCTAAGATTAAACCGGGAAATGCCAGTTAGCCCAATCATATAGCGATTTTGCGGCAATTCCTCGAAATGAGTAATGCGGCCCAATGTGCCCACCGGGGCCAGCCCGTCTTTATCGTCTAAAGCGGGCTGGATAACGCCAATATGGCGGTCGGATTTCAATGCCTCATCCACCATTGCCACATAGCGCGGTTCAAAAATGTGCAAAGGCAACACCGCGCGTGGGAACAGCAATAACCCCTCCAACGGAAAAATAGGGATGTGAGAGGGTAAATGCATTAAATCTCCTATCGGAACAGTAGGCCAGAAAGCATGCGACGGGCCTTGGCGGTAGCAGGGTCAGCTGGGCCCCAGGCTTCAAACAGCTCAAGCAGTTTGGTGCGGGCGCCGTCCTCATTCCACTCGCGGTCAGCCTTCATAATATGCAATAGATGCTCCGCAGCTTTCAATTTTTCACCTTCTGCATTGTAAGCCAATGCAAGGTCGTAACGTAATTGATGGTTTTCCGGATCATTTGCCACATCAGCTTCCAGCTTGGCAGAACCGCCTAATGCCGCAGCTTCCTCGCCTAATTTCAGGGCAGAATCGAGGCTTTTAAATTCAGCGCTTTGCTGGCCTTCTTCAGAAACTTTGGCCAATGTATCACGAGCATTTTGCTCATTGCCCATTTTGTGGTGAATGGTGGCAATGCCGATAATGGAAGCATCATTTTGCGGATCAAACTGCAAAATCTGCGCATAGATTTGTGAGGCGCTGCCAAAATCACCGGCATCCATTGCTGCTTTGGCCTGTTCCAACGCTGCTTCAATTTGCGCGGCTGGATCATTTGGGTTGGCCGGTGCATTGGCGGTGACTTTTTCGATAAAGGCTTTGATTTCGCTTTCAGGAATTGCGCCCATAAAACCGTCAATTGGGCGACCACCCACAAAAGCAATAACCGCTGGAATAGATTGAATGCCCATTTGGCCGGCAATGGCTTGGTTTTGATCAATATCGATCTTGACCAATTTCACTTTGCCATTGGCTTCGCGCACCACTTTTTCGATCATCGGGCCCAATTGCTTGCACGGGCCACACCATGGCGCCCAAAAGTCCACCAGCACGGGAACGGTTTGGGAGGCTTCCATCACATCTTTTGCAAAGTTTGCCGTATCTGAATCTTTGATCAGATCATTTGCCTGGGTCTGCCCATTTTCTGGGGTCAGATTGGCTTGCATTGAGAATTCCATAGAACACCTGAAGGTTGATCGCTTTGGGATTGAATGTGGCGTGGGCAATTTAGAAAAACAAGAGAGAAGCGCTAAAACCGCCCAGAACGCCGCAAAATTCGTTCGCGAAATTTAACGTTAAATCAGCGGATAGCATAAAAGTTTCACAGATGCCAATTTTTGACTTGCAATTGCTTTCTTCATTAGGCATATAAGCGCCGAACGTTGATCATATGATCTCGTTTCGGATGCGGGCGTAGCTCAGGGGTAGAGCACAACCTTGCCAAGGTTGGGGTCGTGAGTTCGAATCTCATCGCCCGCTCCAAATATTCGGTTTACCCCAACCGAAAAAATAAGCGCCACTAGGGCGCTTTTTTTATGTCCAGATTTTGCGTTGAGCTTGGGTTAGATTTTGGCTGCTTTCAATGCTGCAGCCAAAATATCGCGGTCGCCAATATGGTTGGCGAGAATCAGCAGCAAGCGGGCGTTTAGCGCATCACTATCTTCTTTGCTCAACCCTTCATGGGCCGCCAATAGTTCAGCATAAAAATCATCCGCATTGGCAATATTGGGCTTTAAGTTCAAACGTTCGCTCATTTTTGCCTCCTAAACAGATTTGCCGATGGCGCGGCGTAGCGCGTTGGTGAAATAGGTTTGATCAAATGTATCATGCCGGGCCGCCACATGCTGGTCGGGCCGGATCAAATATACCGCTTGTTGTGCGTTGCCCAAATAGCGTTCTTTGATGGCGTTGCTGGTGTCATCTGCGCTGGATAGGGCCAAACGCTTGATCTTGATGCCATCCACGTCCAACTCATTTGGTGCGTCTGCATTGATGGTGAGCAGGGTGAATTGGTCGCCCAATTGATCCAGCAGGAATCCCTCGCCCAAAGGTGCATCCGCACACGGTGAGCCTGGGCGGCTGCGCGTTGGGCCGTCAAGTTTGTCTTCACTGTTCAATTCAGATTGGTCGTACGTGCAGGGCACAGAGAGCCGCCCGGAATTGACCAGCGGACGTGCAAATTCGTAATGCTCTGATAAATCCAACACCGCATCCCGCAACAGGCGCGACATGTCGGATTTTGGCGTGATAAAGTCAGTTGAGCGGGAAGAATTGAGAATATTCTCATCCGCGCCATAGACCCGTTCATCATCATAGCTGTCGAGCAAGCTTTCAGGCGCTTTACCGTCCATCACCAGTTTCAGTTTCCAGCACAAATTGTCTGTATCTTGCAGGCCAGAATTGGCGCCACGGGCGCCAAATGGCGACACCTGGTGCGCCGAATCACCGGCAAACAAAACGCGGCCATGACGGAAATTTTCCATGCGGCGGCATTGGAATGTGTAGATGGACACCCATTCCAGCTCGAAATTGACATCGTCGCCCAGCATGGCTTTGAGGCGCGGGATCACATTTTCCGGCTTTTTCTCTTCTTCTTTGTTGATGTCCCAACCTAATTGTAAATCAATGCGCCACACGCCATCTGGCTGTTTGTGCAGCAGCGCTGATTGACCCTTATTGAACGGGGGATCAAACCAGAACCAGCGCTCGGTGGGGAAGGGCGCATCCATAATCACATCGGCGATCAGGAAATTATCTTCAAAGATGCGGCCAACAAAGTCTAAGCCCATCATTTGCCGCGTGGGCGAGGAGGCGCCATCGCAAGCAATTACCCAATCAGCCTCCAGCTGATAGGGGCCTTCTGGCGTATCAATGGTCAGGTCAACATGGTCGCCCTTATCATCGATTTTGATCAGCTTGTTGCCACCGCGAATTTCAATGGGCGCGCCTTGCTGTTGCAATTCGCGGGCGCGATTGACCAGATATTCTTCGAAATAATATTGCTGCAAATTGATAAAGGCGGGGCGGCGATGGCCTTCTTCCGGCAGTAGGTTGAATTCATAGACTTGGCGTTCATCAAAGAACACTTTGCCCAAGTTCCACACCACACCTTTATCTACCATCGGCTCGCCACAGCCCAACCGATCCAAAATTTCCAAGGGCCGCTTGGCAAAGCAAATGGCGCGAGAGCCAAAGCTCACCTTGTCATTTTCATCGACAATAATGGCTTCAATGCCCTGTTGCGCCAAATCGATCGCGGCGGCAAGGCCAACTGGCCCTGCGCCGATGATCACCACTTTGCGCCGCACGGGCTGGGCCGCATTCTGGTCGGCCTGCCGTGTGTAAGGATAAAGCGGCGTTTCAAAAATCTTGGTCATTAGGTCTCCCCCCTCTGGCAGCCTTTTCCATTTAGCCTTGCAATTGGTTCCACATGTCCATGTCGCGCTCGGCGGTCCAGATACGCGGCGTGTCTAGGCCGCGGGCTTCGTCATATGCGCGGGCCACATTGAAAGGCAGGCAATGTTCGTAAATGGCATAGTCTGCAAATTTAGGATCGCATTCGGCGCGCACAGCGTCCCATGCTTCCTTCAAGCTGCCACCACGGGCGGCAATTTTTTGCACCGGCTTGAAGGTGGAAGAAACGAAATCGCGGGTGTTTTCAATGGCGGCATTGACCATTTTTTCGCCCACAAGCGCATCGCCACGGCCTGGTGCGATGGCGTCAACATTATAGGCTTTGATGGCATCAAGCGTGTTGCCCCAATCGGCAAAATGGCCATCGCCGCAATAGCAGGCGGAATGATATTCAACGATATCGCCCGTGAACATCACATTTTGATCGGGGACATAAATCACCGCGTCGCCCGCCGTGTGGGCGCGGCCCAAATGCATAATGTCGACTTTGCGATTGCCGAGATAAACGGTCATTTTGTCGCTGAATGTGGTTGTTGGCCAAGTGAGGCCGGGAATGCTTTCATGACCTTCAAAAAGACGCGGGAAGCGCTGGAACTCGCTGTCCCAATCTTCCTGTCCGCGTTCAACCACCATAGAGCGGGCTTTATCAGACATGATGATCTGTTGCGCGCCATAGGCTGAGGCACCGAGTACACGCACGGCGTGATAGTGGGTGAGCACCACATGTGAGATCGGCTTGTCAGTTACTGAGCGCACGCACTCAATCACTTTGTTGGCCAAGCGTGGGGTGGCTTGAGCTTCAACGATCATCACCGACTCATCCCCAATGATCACGCCGGAGTTTGGATCGCCTTCTGCGGTGAAGGCATAAAGACCGTCGCCCACTTCGGTGAAAGAGATGTTCTTTTCCGTTGTGTCCCCTTGGGAAGCGAATGCTTTGGCCATAATATACTCCTTTGACGTGATGCGATGATTATGTATTGCGCGTTGCAAGGTGCGCGAGAATAGCATTGCAGGGATGGTGTGTGAAACCATATGCTTATCGCGTTAAGGACTAATAGTTGTTTTTGTAACTAACAAGATCGCGCGCGACGAACCGCGTTCGCTAGCGCAGAAAAATGCGCGTCAAATTGTCATCAATTCGGCTAAGGCTTTAATCCAACCGCGATTTGCGTGGAGCCAGTAAGATGTTGGTTTCCGTTAGGCTAACGCCTTCAATCAGGCGGATGCGCCGCAAAACATCGTCAAATTCGATCAAATCTTCGGTTTCGAGCTGGGCGATAATGTCCCATTTGCCATTTGTGGTGTGCAAGGTGCGTACCTGCGGCAAGCCCAACATGGTTTTGATCACCGCTTCGGCTGAGCGGCCTTCAATTTCCACCAAGGTAATGGCATGGATGCTTTTGTCGTCGCGGGGCGACCCCGTGATGATCGTAAACCCTTTGATCACGCCATTTTGAGTTAGGCGATCAATGCGCGCTTTGATGGTGGCGCGAGATACGTTGAGCGATTGTGCGAGGCTCGCCACCGGGGTGCGGGCATCGTGACGCAACAAGGCGATAAGGCGGGTATCAAGTTCGTCCATTTGATCAAAATGCACATAAGTTGGTTTCGATTTGCGAAAGCATAGCGCAATTTTGCGCATATATCTATCTTTTCGTTGATCATGCCCGGCGGCATACTGCTCAAAACGCCGAAAAGGCGAGAGCTAGGGTTCAAAATTTAGGATAAGCATATGGCGAAGGGCTCAATTGCGCTGATCGGCGCCCCTGTAGATGGTGGCGCGGGCATGTCCGGCTGTATTATGGGGCCTGCTGCGTTGCGGGTGGCCAATATTGGCGGCGCGTTGCAAGATTTAGACTACACTATTGAAGATTGGGGTGATGTAACCCCGGAAAAAGTTGAGCTGAAGCTGAGCGGTGCTACCCATCATGAAAATGAAGTGGCTGGCTTTGCGCGTTCGCTTTACAAAACAGGCGTTGATGCATTTTCAAAAGGGTTTTTGCCTATCTTTTTGGGCGGCGACCATTCGCTTTCCATGGGCACGGTTACAGCCGCGGCCCGGCATGCGGCCGCAAAGGGCAAAAAGCTACACGTGCTTTGGCTGGATGCGCATCCCGATTTCAACCGGCCAGATACATCACATTCCGGCAATATGCACGGCATGTCTGCAGCGTTTTTCTGTGGTGAAAAGGGCTTTGATGGCATTTTGGATGTGCCGATTGATCCGGTAGATCCACGTGATTTTCATGTGTTTGGCGTGCGCTCCATCGATCAGCAAGAAGGCGAATTGCTGCGTGATCGCGGTGTGGACGTGATGGATATGCGCCATATTGATGAAAAGGGTGTAGCCAGCTTGATCCGTTCCGTTCTGGAAGCGGTGAAGCGCGATGATGCCATGTTGCATGTGAGCTTGGATGTGGACTTTCTTGATCCGGTCTATGCCCCCGGCGTTGGCACCACTGTGCCGGGCGGGGCGACCTATCGCGAAGCCCATTTGGCGATGGAAATGATTTGCGATAGCGGTCTGATGACTTCTTTGGATTTGGTTGAGCTTAACCCTTATCTGGATGAACGGGGCAAAAGCACGCGCATGTTGGTCAATCTCACGGAAAGTGGATTTGGCCGTCGGGTCTTTGACCGTCCAACAAGCGCATTTTAATTTGTTGCACCGGTGAGCCTTTTAAATGCTGTGCGTGGGGTGCAGCGCTTAAATATCTTTCACCGTCTCCATCGCCACAAAGGTGGAGGTTTGTGCAACATGGGGGAGGGCAGAAATGACCTCCCCCAATATGCGGCGATAGGCTGAAATATCTTTTGTGCGCACTTTCAACAAATAATCAAAGCTGGCCGCAATCATATGGCATTGCTCAATTTCGGGTGTGTTGCGCACCGCTTCATTAAAATTGTCTAGGGCTTTCGCGCGGGTATCTGAAAGGGTCACCTGCACAAAGGCGATGTGGCCATTGCCTAATTTTTCATGATTGACCCTTGTGTGGTAGCCTAAAATAATCCGGTCACGCTCCAGCTTTTTCACCCGCATTTGGGTGGGCGTTTTGGATAGGCCGATTTTTTCGGCCAAGCCCGCCATAGACATGCGGGCATTTTTGGCCAAAGCGGCGATGATTTTTTTATCGATGGCATCCATTTGGCCTGTCCTTGATCATTTTGCGTGACTTATGTGTTTTATTAGCATGTTGAATAGTTGTTTTGTACTGCAAAATTCAATTCATTAGACCAATGGTCTTTAAGTGATCAGTTAAGATGGCGCAAAATTCTTTCGGTTCTGGGAGGTCTCATGTTGGACCAAATTCGTGAAACAATGCGGGCAAATTATTTGCCGGATGAAGCAACAGCCGTAAAACGGCTTTTGGATATGGTGGCGCTGGAGTCGGGTGATCGGGAAAAGATCAGCGAAGAAGCGGCACGCTTGGTGCAGCAATTGCGTGATGAAGCGCAGCAAGGGTTGATGGAAACCTTCTTGGCTGAATATGGCCTGTCTACAGATGAGGGCATTGCCCTGATGTGTTTGGCTGAAGCCATGTTGCGGGTGCCGGATGGGCCAACCATCGATGATTTGATCAAAGATAAGATTGTTGATGAAGATTGGGCCAAGCATTTGGGGGCTGCCGAAAGTCTTTTGGTGGAAGCGTCCACCCTTGGTCTTGTGGTGTCGAAGACCTTGCTTAACGACAAGAAGAAGGGTGTTTTAAAGCCGCTTAGCCTTTTGGGGCGCCGCATGTCAGAACCTGTGATCCGCACCGCGGTGGGGCAGGCTATGTGCATTATGGGGTCACAATTTGTGTTGGGCCGCACCATTGAGGAAGCCTTGTCCAACGGGGCAAAGCCAATGGCGAAAGGCTACACTTATTCCTTTGATATGTTGGGCGAAGCTGCGCGTACGGAAAAAGATGCGCAACGCTATCACGCTGCCTATCTTGATGCGATCCATCGCTTGGCGAAAGATGCGGTGCATGGGGATGTGCGGAAAAATCCAGGCATTTCCATCAAGCTGTCTGCGCTGCATCCGCGTTATGAATTCGGCAAGCGCGAGACGATGGTTGATGAAATGGTGGCGCGGGTGTTGGAGTTGGTGAAGCCAGCCGCCAAAGCGCAAATGGGTCTCAACATCGACGCGGAAGAGGCGGATCGCCTCGATTTGTCGCTCGATATTATTGAGAAAGTTTTGTCTGACCCATCGCTAGATGGTTGGGATGGCTTTGGCATTGTGGTCCAAGCCTATGGTCCACGTGCTTCTTACGCCATTGACTGGCTTTACGCGCTGGCAGAAAAGCTCGACCGTAAAATCATGATCCGCCTTGTGAAAGGCGCTTATTGGGATACGGAGATTAAACGCGCGCAGGTGATGGGGCTTTCTGGCTATCCCGTGTTCACCCGCAAGGTGAATACTGATGTGTCCTATTTGGCCTGTGCCCGCAAATTGCTGGATATGCGCGATCGAATTTATCCGCAATTCGCCACACACAATGCCCACAGCGCCTCCGCTGTGTTGCATTTGGCTGGCAATGATCGGGAAGGTTTTGAATTCCAGCGGTTGCACGGCATGGGCGAAGGCTTGCATGAAGCTTTGCGCCAACAGAACGACACGCGTTGCCGGATTTATGCGCCGGTTGGGGCGCACCGCGATTTGCTGGCCTATTTGGTGCGGCGTTTGTTGGAAAATGGCGCGAACTCCAGCTTTGTGAACCAGGTTTACGACAAGAAAATTCCACCAAGCATGATTGTGGCGGACCCGATTTCGGAAGTGTTGGAATTGAACCCGATTGCCAACGATAAAATCCCGATGCCGAAGGATCTGTTTGGCGACAAGCGTCTCAATGCCAAAGGGTGGGACATTACAGATCCGGTCGAGTTTGCAGCTTTGGATGCCGCTCGCTCTAAATTCTCGGGCGACTATAAATGGAATTTCGCGCTGGATGCTGCGCTTGGCGAAAAGGGCACCGTGCAAAAGCTGGTGAACCCAGCCAACCCGCAAGATCACGTGGGCGAAATTGCCAATGCGACGCCTGCGGCAGTGGCCAAAGCTGTTGAGCTGGCTGCAAAGGGCCAAAAAACTTGGGGCACAAAGGCACCAAGTGAACGGGCAGCAGCATTGCGCAAGGCGGCTGACCTTTACGAAGAGCATGCGGCAGAGCTATTTGCCTTGGCCTCACGCGAAGCAGGCAAAAGCCTTTTGGACGGCATTGCCGAAGTGCGCGAAGCCGTAGATTTCTTGCGCTTTTATGCCAATGAAGCGGAGCGTTTGGGCGAGCAGGACGATGCGCGGGGCGTGATCGGCTGCATTTCCCCATGGAATTTCCCTTTGGCGATTTTCACCGGACAAGTGGCAGCCGCTTTGGTTGCGGGCAATGCGGTTGTCGCTAAGCCAGCGGAGCAAAGCCCCTTGATGGGTGCGCGGGCCGTTGAATTGCTGCATGAAGCAGGCGTGCCGAAAGATGCACTGATCTTGGTGCCGGGCGCTGGCGATATTGGTGCAGCACTGACCTCGCAGCCGAATTTGGGCGGTGTGTGTTTCACTGGCTCTACCGAAGTGGCGAAATTGATCGACAAGCAATTGGCCAAAACCGCTGACAGCGATGCCATGTTGATTGCGGAAACTGGCGGTTTGAACGCCATGATCGTCGACAGCACCGCATTGCCGGAGCAGGCAATCCGCGATATTCTCGCGTCATCTTTCCAAAGTGCGGGTCAGCGCTGTTCAGCTTTGCGCATGCTTTATGTGCAAGAGGATGTGGCCGACCATGTGCTTGAAATGCTTTATGGCGGGTTGGACGCAATGCAGGTGGGCAATCCTTGGGATTTGGCCACAGATGTTGGTCCGGTGATTGATGCAGAAGCGCAAAAAGATATTTCGGACTATTGCGCCACGCTGACCAATGAAGGGCGCTTGCTTAAGAAAATCAATGCACCGAAAGAGGGGCATTTTGTTGAGCCGCATATTTTCAAAGTCAGCGGCATTGAAGAGTTGGAGCGCGAAGTGTTTGGCCCGGTGCTGCATGTGGCCACCTTTAAGGCCCGCGACATCAATAAGGTTGTTGATGCGGTGAACGCTAAAGGCTTTGGCCTCACATTTGGTTTGCACACCCGTATGGACAATCGGGTTGAAGCAATTGGCAAGCGCATCAAAGTGGGCAACTTCTACGTCAACCGCAACCAGATCGGGGCGATTGTTGGCTCGCAGCCCTTCGGTGGCGAAGGGTTCTCCGGCACGGGTCCAAAAGCAGGTGGGCCAAACTATCTGCCGCGTTTCCGTGTGGCTAAACGGGCACATGAAATTGCCGAAACTGGTCAAATCGGCGCTATCGACATTGCCACGGCCTTTGAGGAAATCTCTTTCATCGAATGGGCGGATCGTGATGATCGTGCGCAGATTTTGGGTGATGATGAGCCAAAAATGGCAAAAGAACTGCCTGGCCCAACTGGTGAGTTTAACCGCATCAGCTACACACCGCGCGGCCGGATTTTGGCCGTTGGTCGCGGCAATGATTTGCTTGAGCTGGCCAAAGCCGCATTGCTGTGGGGTAACCGATTGGTGGTTGTCGGCAGCCCGCTGCCGTCAGAACTGGCACGGCTAAAAGCCGCTGGCGCGCCAATCAGCTTGATTGAAGGCGCTGTTGATCCTGAAAAACTTGACGGTTTGGCCATTGATGCAGTCGCATTGGCCGGGCAAGGCGAGGGCATTCAAAAATTGCGTGCCGCCATGGCCGCGCTGGATGGCCCAATTGTGCCGTTCATCACCAGCCCACACGATGTGGCGGGCTTTGTGCATGAGCGTGCAATTTGTATCGACACCACCGCCGCCGGCGGCAACGCTTCCTTGTTGGCGCAAACCAGCTAAGATCGTTTGGTATTTGATTTGAAGAAGGCGGCTCTCGGGCCGCCTTTATTTTTGCCGCCACCGGACACTTCGTGTCCGTCCCCGGCACCCCCGCCGATTGGTGCCCGCCATCGGCTTTGTGCCTAGTGCGGTGCATATCGCCACCCCCTACCGCCATTACCGGACTTGATCCGGTAATCCATTTCACACTAACCAAGGCGCAGAGACTTGCACTCTAAAAACCAGCGCGTGCCAAAACGAGCAGTGAATTGGATTGCAAGATCAAGTCTTGCAATGACGCTGGTGGGCTGGGTTTGGGAAATGGCGAAAACGTAGCCTCATCGCGGTGATTGCGAGACGCCAATAAAAAACCCGGCACAAAGGCCGGGTTTTTAAAAGAAAATAGAAAAACGCAAAGCTTATTCTGCGTTGTTTTCCTCTGCAGCGCTTGCTTCGGCTTCAGCCTTTGCAGCAGCTTCTTGTGCTTCTTTAGCAGCAATTTTATCTGCTTCGCGTTGGGCGCGTGCATCAGCGGCGGCTTGACGCTCACCGTCTTGAATGCGCTTTGTGCGTGCGTTTGTTGCTTCGAAAATACGTGCAGATTTACCGCGACGCTCACGCAAATAGTAAAGTTTCGCGCGACGGACTTTACCGCGACGCAACACTTCGATCTTGTCGATCATTGGTGAGTAAATTGGGAATACACGCTCAACACCTTCGCCGTAAGAAATCTTACGCACAGTGAAGCTTTCATGAAGGCCTGAACCTGAACGGGCAATCACAACGCCTTCATAGGCCTGCAAACGTTCTTTGTCGCCTTCACGTACTTTCACCCAAACTTTAACGGTGTCGCCGTGAGAGAATTCTGGAATTTCGCGCTTGGCTTCAAGCTCTTCGCGCTGCTCTTTTTCAAGCTGCTGAATAATGTTCATTTTTTCGTCCGATTGTTCTGGTGCCAGTCAGAGCGTCCCACAATTCTCATTGCCCGAAAGCCGGAAAAAGGGACGAATACACAGGTCTTGGTGTTTAAAGACAAATTTATTCTGGCGGGCTATAGCGCAAAAAACGGGCAGAGTCTATGGGTTTTCTGCCCAATCAGGCTGAAAATGCCAATGTTCAGGTGGCTTCTGTTCTATTTTGTAATTTTTCTGGCAGGTTAAGTGGGCATATGCCTCCCGTCCTGCAGCGTCAGCATCTTGAAGCGGGAGGTTGAGAAGCTGATCGATTATTTTTAGCTTTGGCGCCAGTTGAGGATCTTCTATTTGTTCATTGTAGTTGAAAAGAGGCGTAATATCGAAATCTGCAGTGATTGTAACAAACTCCAATAGGGGACGAAGGCTCAATAGTTCGGCGAAATCTTCATGTGGGGAGGAGAGTGAATAGAAAGTGAGATATTGGGAACGATCAAGTAACGCAAATTGCTGTCGGATTTCCTCCTCCGAGAACTGTTTTTCGCAATCATGAATGCATGATCTTGATTTGTTTAAAGCCGGAGCATCTTTTTTGACCTCTAAACAGTGGAAAGCGTTAGCCATCAAAAATTCATGCTCCAGAAAATGTACCAGTTCATGAGCAAGAATATATGTTAGCGCGTTCGGCTGTGTTGCGCCCTTGAAATCAACATAGTGGTACAAGGCTTCATTATTAAATAAGCCTAGTCCAAAACTATCAAATTCTCTCTCAAGCGAAGCATTGTTTTTAAAGAGGTTTTCGTTGAGATAAATCTTTGAAGCAAAACTAAAATGCTGTCCCAGCAATCCATCTCGTTTGCCGATCTCAATGTGATTTAATTCACAGGTCAGTTGGCTAAATAAATCCGGTAGCTTTTTTAGTTCTTCGCGAAGTGTAACCGCATATTGATCGCTGGCATGTTGGTTACATGCCCCGGTTTCATCGGCTACGCAGATTTTGTTTGGCAGTTTATCGAGGCAGCGAGGGAGCTGTGCAAAGCTTGATGATGATAAAGCGTTGATAAAAATAAGTAAAAAATACAAAAAACGTATGAGAATATCCGCTCTCCTGAAAATCAAAAAATATAAAATGATATTTCAGATATGGTATTTACTAAGGTCGGGTACAACCTTCTGATCTATTTGTTTTTCTGATATTTTTCCCACAAATCCGGGCGGTTCTGTTTAGTCAGTTGTTCGGATTGTTCTTGTCGCCACTGGTTGACCTTTTTGTGGTCGCCGGAAGTGACCACTTCAGGAATGGGTCCGCCTTCAAACTCTGCGGGACGGGTATATTGCGGATATTCCAGCAGGCCGTTTTCGAAACTTTCATCGGCTTCGCTTTCGGCGGAACCCATGACGCCGGGGAGGAGGCGCACGGTGGCTTCCAGCATGGTCATGGCCGCCACTTCGCCGCCGCACAGCACGAAATCGCCAATGGAGATTTCGGTGAGGTTGCGCTTGTCGATCACGCGTTGGTCTACGCCTTCAAAACGGCCGCACACAATCACCACGCCGGGGCCATTGGCCCAATCTCGCGCCATTTGTTGGTCAAATGGTTTGCCGCGCGGGCTCATCAAAATGCGCGGGCGCGGATCGTCTTCTGGCGAGATGTGATCAATTGCTTTGGCCAAAATGTCGGGTTTGAGCACTAGGCCGGGGCCGCCGCCTGCAGGCGTGTCGTCCACCTTTTTGTGTTTGTCAGTGGCAAAATCGCGCAATTGGGTGGCGTTGAGAGACCATAGGTCATTTTCAGCGGCGCGGCCGATGATGGATGCGCCCAATGGGCCGGGAAAAAGATCAGGAAACAGGGTGATGATGTCCGCTTTGAACATCACTCAAACGCCTCTTCATCATCCACAATCACTTCAACAGGCGGCACGATGATCAAATAGCCTTCGGCCAAATTGATGGTGGGCACGCTTTGCTTGGTGAAAGGATAAAGGTCGGTTGGGCCTTTTGCAGGTCGGATTTCCAACACATCGCCAGCGCCATAATTTTGCACGGCAGCAACGGAGCCAAGCTCTTCGCCCTCTGGGGTGCGCGCTTTCAGCCCAATCAAATCTGTATAGTAGAATTCATCATCATCTTCGGTTTGCGGCAGGCGTTCGCGCGGCACATAAAGCTTGGTGCCGTTCAGCGCTTCTGCATCATTGCGAGTTTTGGATTCCTCCAAAATGGCCACAAGCATGTTTTTCTGCACGCGCGCTTTTTTGATGGTGATGGTTTGTTCCGCTTTATTGGTCAACAGCGGGGAATAGGCGGCGAGATCAGTGGGGTTTTCGGTAAAACTCTTGATCCGAACTTCGCCTTTAATGCCGTGGGCCGCCCCGATCTGGCCCATTAAAACCAGATTGTCTTTTTGTGTGCGGCCCATAGCGTGTTCCTTATGCAGTCAAATTCTGAAAGAGTTCAGAAGACTTACTCTGCAGCGTTTTCTTCTGCTGGTGCATCAGCGTTTGCGGCTTCTTCAGCAGCAGCTTTCGCATCTTCCTCAGCCTGACGCTTTTCTTCCAAACGCTCTTGCGCTTTTTTACCTGGAAGGGCTTTTTTCGGGTTGTTGCGTGCTTCACGCTTCAACAAGCCTTCAGCGTCCAAAAAGCGGTGTACACGGTCAGTAGGCTGGGCGCCAACACTCAACCAATGCTCAACGCGCTCTTTGTCCAGCTTGATGCGGTCAGCTGAATCTTTAGGCAACATTGGGTTGTAAGAGCCGATGCGCTCGATAAAGCGGCCGTCGCGTGGTGCGCGAACGTCAGCAACAACAACGTGGTAATAAGGGCGCTTTTTAGAACCGCCGCGTGACAAACGAATTTTAATGGCCATTGATATTCTCCTAATTTGGCTTTTAACCGCTTTCGGGCGGTAATTTCGTTGATTTAGTTGTTTGGATTAGGGTGTCGATAAACCCGCGCGGGGCTACCCCCCAAATCGATCAAATCCTCCGCTGTCGCGCCCACCTTCTGGGCAACTTTTTGTGAGGAAATATTGTCATCATCAATGTAACTGACCACGGTTTCCCAGTTGAGGGTATTAAAGGTGTGATCAATTACTTTGCGCACCGCTTCGGTGGCATAGCCATTGCCCGCTGCCGATTTGGCAAGGGTGTAGGCAATTTCCGGCTCGGGCCAATCCAAGGGGTGCAAATGGCCAATCATGCCGATAAAATTGCCGCTGGCTTTCTCTTCCACTGCAAACATGCCATAGCCGCGCAGGGTCCAGTGGCCGATTAAGCTTGCAAATGCTCGCCAAGCGCGCTCTGGCGGAATAGAGCCTCCAACAAATTTGGTCCATTCCCCATCAGTCCAGATGTCGGCATAGGCGTCAAAATCCGCAGGCTGAAAGGGCCGCAAAATCAGACGTTCTGTTTCGAGGGTGGGGATGGTGACCATTATTTTTTGCCACCCAATTTAGGGCCCAAACCGGGCAAGCCGGGGAAACGTGGTGTTGCGCCGCCTTTCAGCAGATCATCAACGCTTTTGGGCAATTCTTTTTTCGGGGCTGCTTGGCTTTGAAGCTCTTGCAGATCAGGCATTTCGCCGCCCGCACCCATTTGCTTTTGCATTTCTTCCAGCATTTTCGGGTCAAGCTTTGACGGGTCGATATTGGGCATGCCTCCCATGCCGCCTGGCATCATGCCCCCGAGCATGCCAGCCAAACCGCCTTTGCCTTTGGACATTTTTTTCATCATGTCGGCCATTTGGCGGTGCATTTTGATCAGCTTATTGATGTCTTGCACGGAGGTGCCAGAGCCAGCGGCAATGCGCTTGCGGCGCGAGGCGTTTAGCAAGGCTGGGGTGGCCCGTTCTTTTTTGGTCATAGACTGGATGATGGCGACTTGGCGGTCGAAAATCTTCTCATCGAAGTTTGCGCCATCAAGCTGCTTTTTCATTTTGCCCATGCCGGGCATCATGCCCATCAGGCCACCCATGCCGCCCATTTTTTTCATCTGAAGCAGTTGGTTTTTCAAATCATCAAGATCGAAAACCCCCTTCTTCATTTTCTTGGCCATTTTGGCCGCTTCTTCTTGCGACACGGTGTCGGCGGCTTTTTCCACCAGCGACACAATATCGCCCATGCCCAATATCCGGTCAGCGACGCGAGAAGGGTAGAAATCTTCTAGATCGGTGAGTTTTTCACCTGTGCCGAGAAATTTGATCGGTTTGCCCGTCACCGCGCGCATGGAAAGCGCTGCGCCGCCGCGGCCATCGCCATCGATACGGGTCAGCATAATGCCGGTCACGCTCACACGTTCATCAAAGGAACGGGCAAGGTTTACTGCGTCTTGACCGGTCAGCGCGTCAGCTACGAGCAAAATTTCGTGAGGGTTGGTGGCCGCTTTAATCTCAGCGGTTTCCGCCATCAATTCTTCGTCGATGTGGGTGCGGCCTGCTGTATCGAGAAACAGCACATCATAGCCGCCCAATTTGGCGGTTTTCTGCGCCCGCTTGGCAATCTCAACGGGGCCTTGGCCTTGAATGATTTCGAGTGTATCTACGTCGATCTGCTCGCCCAACACCCGCAATTGTTCCATCGCGGCGGGGCGGCGTGTATCGAGAGAGGCCAGCAAAACCTTTTTGTTTTGCTTTTCTTTCAGGCGCTTGGCGATCTTACCTGTGGCGGTGGTTTTACCCGCGCCCTGCAGGCCGACCATCATAATGGCAACGGGGGCCGGGGCGTTTAGATCCAGCGGTACCGCCTCATTGCCCAGCACGGCGACCAATTCGTCATTGACGATTTTGACCACTTGTTGGCCGGGGGTGACCGATTTGGTGACTTCGGCGCCAACAGCGCGGTCGCGCACTTGTTCAACAAAGCCGCGCACCACTTCCAAAGACACGTCAGCTTCAATCAGGGCTCGGCGCACTTCGCGCAGGGCTGCATTCACGTCGCTTTCAGACAGATTGCCGCGCCGTGTTAGCCCATCAAAAATGCCGCTTAACCGATCGCCCAGACTTTGAAACATGGTCACCTCTTTATATGTCGTTTTGTGCTTTGGTCTCCAAAGTGGGGCTTCCGTTCGGCAAAATCAAATTTTGCAAACAAAAAGAGCATCCATGGGCGCAACGCGCTGATGGATGTTGACCCCCAAAATCGGCAAATTCGCTTTGGGTAGTGACTCGAGCACAACTCGACACGGTAAATATCGGGTGTTGCTTTAAGGCAATCGTGGCAAAGAGTCAATTCACCGCGGCCACTAAGGGTAGTAATTTAACCCAATCTGCGCCATATAGAGCGATGAAATGTTGTAAATCCTGATCAAAGGTCTCGTAAAATCCATGGCTGATACAGTCCAATATTTGAAAATGAACGGTTTGGGGAATGATTTTGTGGTGCTTGATGCGCGGCAGAAACCGCTCAAGCTCAGTCATGATCAAGTGCGTTGGATTGCGGATCGGGAACAGGGCATTGGCTGCGATCAGCTGATTGTTTTGGAGCATAGCCCGCTAGATGGTGTGGACGTGTTTATGCGCATCTATAATGCCGAAGGCGGCGAAGTGGATGCTTGTGGCAATGCCACGCGCTGCGTTGGCTATTTGGTGGCCGAAGAGCTGGGCAAGAAAGCAGTGACCATTCACACCAATGCTGGCTTGCTGAATGCCGAGCTGAAGGGCGATGTGGTGAGCGTGGATATGGGCACGCCTCGCTTGGCGTGGGATCAGATTCCGTTGGCAGAAGAATTTGAAGACACGACCGGGATCGAATTACAGATCGGGCCCATTGATGCGCCTGTGTTGCACACGCCTAGCGTGGTGAATGTGGGCAATCCCCATGCGATCTTTTGGGTGAAGGATTTGGACGCGCATGATCTGGCGCGGCTTGGCCCGATGCTTGAATATCACCCCATGTTTCCAGAGCGGGCCAATATCTCATTGGCGCAGGTGATGGGGCGGGACCATATTAAAGTTCGCGTTTGGGAGCGCGGGGCAGGGCTGACTGAGGCTTGTGGCACGGCAGCTTGTGCTGTGGCTGTGGCGGCGGTGCGCAAAGACTTGACCGACCGCGAGGTGACGATCAGCTTGCCGGGTGGAGATTTATACCTAGAGTGGCGCGCGAGTGACCATCATATTATCATGACAGGCCCGTATGAATTGGACGGGGAGGGGACATTACCGGCCGAACTTTTTGAGGAAAGTGCTGCATGAGTATTGAAACCCTCACCTTCGGGTGTCGGCTCAACGCTTTTGAATCTGAAGTGATGAAAGATCATGCTGGATCGGCGGGGCTCGACAATATTCTCATCGTCAATAGCTGTGCGGTGACGCAGGAAGCTGTGCGCCAGACCCGTCAAGCCATTCGCAAGGCGCGGCGAGAAAATCCAGACATCAAAATTGTGGTGACGGGCTGCGCGGCTCAAACCGATGCGGAAAGCTTTGCCGCGATGGGTGAAGTGGACCTTGTGGTCGGCAATGGCGAAAAGATGAAGCGGGAGACTTATGAAGGTCTCAAATTCGGCATTGGTGGCAATTCGAAAATCCTTGTCGATGATATTATGAGCGTCAAGGAAACCGCAGGCCATTTGATCGAGGGCATGGATGGCCGCGCCCGCGCCTTTGTGCAGGTGCAAAATGGTTGTGACCATCGCTGCACCTTCTGCATTATTCCTTATGGCCGTGGTCCGTCGCGGTCTGTGCCCATGGGCGTGGTCGTCGATCAGATCAAAAAGCTGGCCGATAATGGCATTGGCGAAGTGGTGTTGACTGGGGTGGACATCACCTCCTATGGCCCGGATTTGCCGGGCAAGCCGAGCCTTGGCGCGCTGACCCAAGCGATTTTAAAACATGTGCCACAATTGCCGCGCCTGCGCATTTCGTCCATCGATTCCATTGAGGCGGATGAGGCTTTGATGGAGGCGATCAAGTCTGAACATCGCTTGATGCCGCATCTGCATTTGTCGCTGCAGTCGGGCGACAATATGATTTTGAAGCGCATGAAGCGGCGGCATTTGCGTGAGGACACAATCCAATTTGTGAATGAGGCAAAGGCGATGCGCCCCGATATGGTGTTTGGCGCCGACATTATTGCCGGGTTCCCCACGGAAACCGATGAGATGTTCGCCAATTCCATGGCGATTGTGAAAGAATGTGATCTCACCTATTTGCATGTGTTCCCCTATTCGCCACGGCCAGGCACCCCGGCGGCGAAAATGCCGCAAGTGGACAAGAAGGTGGCCAAGGACCGGGCGGCGAAACTACGCGCTTTGGGTGAACAGCAGTTCGACGCGTTCTGCGCCAGCCAGATGGGGGACACTAAATCGGTGCTGATTGAACGCGACAATCTGGGGCGCACAGAACAATTTGTGCCGATCAGGGTTGAAGGCGCACCCGGCGAGATTTTGGATGTGAAAGTGACGGGCCAGGATCAGCATGGGCTGATCGGTGAAAAGCAATTGGCTGTGGCGTAAGAGGATTTTATGGCGGAGAAGAAAAAGGGCTTTTGGTCGCGGCTGTTGGGGGGCAAAGATGAGCCTCAACCTAAAGAGACGCCGCAGGATCAAACTGAAGAAACCTCCGCTGATGTGACGCCGGAAGGCACCACTGCGCTTGAAAAAGAGCAGCTTCCAGAGGTGGTTGAGGCGGCAGAGGATGCGCTGGATCAGATTGAAGAAGATCTGAAAGAAGCGCCAGACGCCGAACCGCCCACCCCTGCGGCGGAAGGGGCCGCGGCTGAAGCTGTGGAGACGGTCGAAGAAGAGCTGAAAGAGATTTCCGAACCGGAATATGCTGCTTCTGAGCCTGAGCCTGAGCCTGAGCCTGAGCCTGAGCCTGAGCCTGAGCCTGAGCCTGAGCCTGATGTTGATAGCGAACAAACGACGGCAGGTGGCGATGATAAATCCGGCGGGGGTGCCGGGGTAGCGAACGAAGTGAGCGACGGCGGCGCGCAAGAAGACTCCGGCGAGAAGAAAAAAGGCTGGTTTGCTCGTCTGCGCGATGGGCTGAAACGCTCCTCCGATCAGCTCACCGACAATATTTCCTCGATCTTTACCAAGCGCAAGCTGGATGATGAAGCGCTGGAAGAGTTGGAAGATACGCTGATCCAGGCGGATTTGGGCGTGGAGACCGCCATCCAGATCACTGAAAAACTGGCCAAAGATCGCTTTGATAAAGAAATCAGCGTGGAGGAAATCCGCTCAGTATTGCGCGATGAGGTGAGCAAGGTTTTGGCCCCTGTGGCGGTGCCGTTCGAGCTGGGCACTGCGCACAAGCCGCATATTTTGTTGATGGTGGGCGTGAACGGGTCAGGTAAGACCACCACCATTGGCAAGCTGGCGGCGAAATATAGCCGTGAGGGCAAAAAGGTGATGTTGGCGGCGGGCGATACGTTTCGCGCGGCAGCGGTTGAACAACTTTCGGTTTGGGGTGAACGCTCCAATGTGCCAGTGATCACGCGGCCAACAGGAGCGGATGCTTCAGGTTTGGCTTTCGACGCGGTGAAAGAAGCGCAAGAACAAAATTGCGATCTGTTGATCATTGATACGGCGGGCCGTTTGCAAAATCGTGATGAGCTGATGGCTGAGCTTGAAAAAATCATTCGTGTGATCAAAAAGCTTGATCCCGAAGCGCCGCACACCACCTTGCTGACGCTGGACGCGACTACGGGGCAGAATGCGCTTAATCAGGTGGAGATTTTCGGCAAACGGGCCGGGGTGACTGGCTTGGTGATGACCAAATTGGATGGCACAGCACGTGGCGGCATTTTGGTGGCGATCGCGCAAAAGCATAAATTGCCCGTGCATTTTATTGGCGTGGGCGAGACCATCGAAGATTTAGAGCCGTTTGAGGCAGATGATTTTGCGGCAGCGATTGCGGGGGCACAATAATGGTGGCACGGGAAAAAATGTTGGCGTGCACGCATGTGTTGCACGCGTTTGTGCCGTTTAAACCGGCTGATTTGTTCGCGAAATTGGCGCAGTCTGACTATGCGCAATTGCCCAGTGATGTCTATGGTGATGGCGGGGCAAGCGATGTGGTGGTGGAACGGCTGAAGGAACTGTTCGGCACCAGCGGCGCACGCTTTTGCATTAAGGGCATGATCGCGCAAATGGCCGCTTTGCGTGCCGCTGTGGAGCGGCAGGGCAATAATATAGTTGCCATTCACCGCATGACCCATTTCGACATTGATGAAATGGAAGCGGTGGAGATTTTGCACCCGATCCAGTTCCGGCGTTTGGGCACAGCCTATCAGCCTTTCACTGTGGACGATCTGGAGAAGATGGGCGAAGTGCCCGGCGTGGTGAGTGTTGAGCTACCTGTGCGGCGGGCAGGCTATAAGCTGACTCCATTTGAGGAATTGGTGAAAATATCTGAATGGTGTCGCGCACGTGGCGTACATTTCCATATTGATGGGGCGCGGGTTTTTGGCGTTGCCGAAGCCTATGGCAAAAGCCTTGCTGAGATTATGGCGCTGTGTGACAGCCTTTATTGCAGCTTTTATAAAGAGTTGGCCAATATTGGTGGCTGCGGCTTGTTGGCGGATGAAGAATTTCTGGCCGAAAGCGATGTCTGGTTCACCCGCCATGGCGGCAATGTGCCGTTTGAATTTCCGCAGGCGATTACAGCCCTGATTGGGTTGGACGAGTTTTTGCCGCGCGTGGGTGAATTTACAGCTTTCGCCAAGGCGTTGGCGGTTGAGTTCAACAAAATTGACGGGGTGCGCACCGTGCCAATGGTGCCGGAGACGCCCAATTTTCAAGTCCATATCGAAGCGCCAAAAGCGGCGCTGGAAGCGGCCTTTGAAAAGCAAATTGATGCGGATAAGGTTTGGTTGTCTGGCCACACTTTGCCCACTATTTATGATGAAGTGCAGGCGATTGAAGTGGCCATTGGCGCAGGCAGCATGTCGCTGAGCGTTGAGGAATGGGCCAACTATCTATCGCAAAGCGTGGGCATGGCCCGAAACGAGATTGAGGTTTAAATGAGCGAAGAGAAAAATCCCGCGGAAGAGCTGAACTGGGAGGAGCTTAAGCCACAGCTGATTAAGTTGGGTTTGGAGCTTGGCCCCTTGGTGCTGTTCTTCATATTGAACGGCCGTGCGGGCATTTTTGTCGCCACCGCTTGGTTTATGGGCGCCATGGTGGTTTCGCTTGTTTTGAGCTGGTTGATTTTGAAGCGCATTGCCGTCATGCCGTTGGTGACGGGCGTCGTCGTGCTGATTTTTGGCGGGCTGACGCTTTATTTGCAGGATGATACGTTCATCAAACTCAAGCCAACCATTGTGAACATGCTATTTGGTGGCGTGCTGTTGGGGGGCTTATTGTTTGGCCATTCGCTGCTGCGCTATGTATTTGGTGACGTGTATAAATTGCGCGATGAAGGCTGGCGCATTCTCACTTGGCGCTGGACGATTTTCTTTTTCGTTTTAGCGCTGATTAATGAGATTGTGTGGCGTAATTTCTCGACCGATTTTTGGGTCGCGTTCAAAGTGTGGGGCATTATGCCACTCACCTTGATCTTCTCATTTGTGCTGGTGGTGCCGGTGCTGAATAAATATGCGCCAAGCGGCGAAGAGGCTTAAGACGCCTCTTGCGCCTCTAATGCTTTGGCGATGGCGGGCAGCACTTGATTTTGGAAGCTGTCTTCGCTCATCGGGCCGGTATGTTTGTACACAATCACGCCGTCCTTATTGACGAGATAGCTCTCCGGCACGCCATAAACGCCCCATTCTAAGCTGACGCGGCGGTTCCGGTCGGCACCCACGGCATCAAAGGGATTGCCGAGCTTGCGCAAAAAGTCGCGGGCGTTTTCCGGCTGGTCATTATAATTGATGCCAAAAATCTTTACATCGCCGCGTTCGGCCAAGCGCATCAAAAATTCATGTTCTTCGCGGCAGGGCACGCACCAGCTGGCCCAAACATTTACAAGGCTCAATTGGCCTTTGAGGTCGGCGCTGGAAAAGCCTGGCTGATCATGGCCTTCAACAGGGTCTAGCGTAAATTCAGGAGCGGGCTTGTTCATCAAGGCTGAGGGCAGCAGGTCTGGATCGCGGTTGATCTGGCTGGCAAAAAGCGCAAACAGCGCAACGGTCAGCACCAAGGGCAGGGCAAAAATCAGCGTGCGTTTCATGGCGGTTACTCCGGCTTGATCGGCGTGCGTTCAGACCGACGTTTCAGCCCCATCGCTTTCAGCGTTGCCAAGCGGCTTTCCTGTTTTTTGTACGAAAAGACCACCCAAACGCAGAGCGCAGCGATCAAAAATGCAGATAGGCCATAGGCCCCAAAAATATATTCGAAATGTTTGCCGGATTCGATCATGGCTTTTGGGTCCTTAATTGTTGCGCATATTGCCGTTCAATCGCGCGGGCGCGGCGGCGCAAGATTTCGGTGCGCATGGAAATGAAATGCAGCAGCAAAAACAGGAATGAGAAGGCAAAGAACATCACAAATAGCGGCAGCAGAATGGAGGGCGGCATGGTGGGCCCATCCAAACGGAACACAGAAGCTGGTTGGTGCAGCGTGTTCCACCAATCCACTGAGAATTTGATGATGGGCACATTGATGGCGCCAACCAAAGTAATCACCGCGATGATGCGGCCGGCACGCACTTGATCTTCAAAGGTGCGCCACAGAGCAATGATGCCCATATAGATAAAGAGCATGATGAGGGTGGAAGTCATGCGCCCATCCCACTCCCAAAAGGTGCCCCATGTGGGTGCGCCCCATAGGGCACCGGTGATCAGCGCGATGGCGGTGAAGGTTGCGCCCAAGGGTGCGGCAGCTTTGGCCGACACATCAGCCAAGGGGTGTCGCCACACCAGTGAGCCAATGGCGGCAATTGCCATCACCGCATAGCAGAATTGGGACAGCCAAGCGCTGGGGACATGCACATACATGATGCGCACGGTTTCGCCTTGCTGATAATCTGCAGGTGAATTGAAGAACGCCAGATAAAGCCCATAGGCCATCAAAATGGTGGTGATGCCCACCAGCGGCCAAATGAAATAGCGCGACCATTCAAGGAAATAGCCGGGATGGGCGATCCGCGAGAAAAAGCCCAAATCTTGTGGCGTTGGTTCTTGAGGTTTTGACTCTGTCATAGACTATTCTGCTGCCATTTTTAATGCGAGTGCCGCCGCAAACGGGGTGAACACTAAACTGAGCAAGGTAAACCCTGCAAGGAACAAAAGTGCCGCATCCTGTGCGTTGGCGATTGCGCCGCTGGAGACCGCGCTGACCCCGAAAATCAATGTAGGGATCGAGAGCGGCAAGATTAAGATCGGTGCAATCAGGCCCCCGCGTTTGATGGATACGGTTACCGCCGCGCCGATGGCTCCAAAGCAAATCAGCGCTGGCGTGCCCACCAATAGGGTGAAAATCACCCGAAGGGTTTGATCTATCTCAAGATTGAGCAATATCGCCAAAACAGGGGTGGCGACAATCAGGGGTAACGCAGTTGTGACCCAATGGGCGCAGATTTTGGCGACCACAATCATCTCAAGCGGCAGGCTGGCTTGGCGCATGGCCAACAGCGAGCCATCTTCGTGATCCATACGGAACAGGCGGTCGAGCGCCAACAAAAGGGAGAGCAGCGCGCTGATCCAGATGATGGCGGGGCCGAGCTGGGCCAATTGATCCTTATCCGGGCCGATGGCAAAGGGCATGATGGCCCCGGTCATAATGTAAAATAGCAGCACGGTCAGGCTATCGCCGCCAATGCGGGTGGCCAGTTTCATATCGCGGGTGAGCATGGCGAGAAATGGTTTCATGAGGCATGGTCCACAGCTGAGTACCCGATCATTACGGTTTTCACCGCTTCTGGCGCGAGATGAGGAATGTCCAAATGGGTCGCCGCGATCACAATGCCGCCTTCGGCGCAATGATCCGCGATCAATTGCCCCACCCATTGGTCGCCTTGCTTATCAAGGGCGGAGGTGGGTTCATCCAAAATCCAAATGGGGCGATTGGCCACCAGCAGACGGGCAAGGCCCAGTCGTCTCGTTTGGCCAGCGGAGAGAATTGAGGCTTCAGAATCCTGAATTGCCTCCAGCCCAGCGGCTTCAATGGCGGGAAGCACATTTTCTGTGCCGCCATAAAGCTGCGCCCAGAAAGTGAGATTTTCTTTCACGGTGAGGGTGGTTTTGACCCCCGGCACATGGCCCACAATGTGCAAATATTCCCGAGGTTCGCGCTCCGGATCTATATTTTCAAAGCTGACGGTGCCAAATGATTTGGGCAAAACCCCATAAAGCGTGGCAAGGCATGTGGACTTGCCGGCGCCGTTTGGGCCGCGCAAAAGAATCACTTCACCGGGCTGCGCTGTGAAGGAAACGCCGGAGAAAATCTCAAATCCGCCCCGCTCGCAGGCCAAATTCATCACATTTAATGCAATATTTTCAGGGTTTTTGCCGTTTTTTCTCATGAGAAGCACATAATGGCATTAAGTTGAGGCTGGCAAGAGGCGGTGTTATTCTTTATAAAGCGCGCGAGCGCCATTATGGGGACAATGGTAACTCGTTTCACGCTTGTTGGTTTTTGCCGATTGATTTGGGCAAAATGACCAGAGCTCATGTTGAAACTCCGAACATACAGGCAATGCACGTGACACAGACCTCATTGAACAGTTTTAACGCCAAACAGACCCTTAAGGTCGGCGATAAATCCTATACATATTATTCCTTAATTGAAGCAGAGAAAAACGGCCTTGAAGGCATTTCGCGCCTGCCGCATTCTTTGAAAGTGGTGCTCGAAAACCTTTTGCGTTTTGAAGATGGCCGCACGGTCACCAAAGCAGACATTGAAGCCTGCGCAGCATGGTTGAAAGACAAATCCTCTTCCCATGAAATCTCATACCGTCCAGCACGGGTGTTGATGCAGGACTTTACTGGCGTTCCAGCCGTTGTTGATTTGGCCGCCATGCGCGATGCCACTGCAAATTTGGGCGCTGACCCGCAAAAAATTAACCCGCAAGTGCCTGTTGATCTGGTGATCGACCACTCTGTGATGGTTGACTATTTCGGCACAGGCAACGCCTTCACGCAAAACGTCGCCCGCGAATATGAGCGTAATGGCGAGCGTTATGAATTTTTGCGTTGGGGCCAAGAAGCATTTGATAATTTCCGCGTTGTGCCTCCCGGCACCGGCATTTGTCACCAGGTTAACCTTGAATATTTGGCCCAAACTGTTTGGACCAAAGAAGAAAATGGTGAAACGGTGGCTTACCCAGATACGCTTGTGGGCACAGACAGCCACACCACCATGGTCAACGGCTTGGCCGTTTTGGGCTGGGGTGTTGGCGGCATTGAGGCGGAAGCGGCCATGTTGGGCCAGCCGATCTCTATGTTGTTGCCAGAAGTGATTGGTTTCAAGCTTGAAGGTGAAATGCAAGACGGCATCACCGCAACCGACTTGGTGTTGCGCGTTGTTGAAATGTTGCGTGAGCGCGGCGTTGTGGGCAAATTCGTTGAATTTTTCGGCCCAGGCCTCGACAATTTGACCTTGGAAGACCAAGCGACCATCGCCAACATGGCGCCAGAATATGGTGCAACTTGTGGTTTCTTCCCAGTTGATAGCGAAACATTGGCTTATTTGCGCACTTCTGGTCGTGATGAAGACCGTGTGGCGTTGGTTGAAGAATATTCAAAAGCTCAAGGCATGTTCCGCACGAGCGATAGTGCTGATCCAGAATTCACCGATGTGCTTTATCTTGATCTGAAAGATGTTGTGCCCGCGATTTCTGGTCCAAAACGTCCGCAAGACCGTGTGAATCTTTCTGAAGCGAAAGAGAAGTTTGCCAAAGCTTTGGCGGGTGAGTTCGCGAAAACTGATGCGCCTGCTGCTAAAGTTGAAGGCACCGATTATTCCATCACCCATGGTGATGTGGTGATCGCCGCGATCACTTCTTGTACCAACACATCAAACCCTGCGGTTTTGGTGGCGGCTGGCCTTGTGGCCCGCAAAGCGCTTGAGCTTGGGTTGGAAGTGCAGCCTTGGGTGAAAACTTCATTGGCGCCTGGTTCACAAGTTGTGACTGATTATCTGACAGCCTCTGGCCTGCAAGATGATTTGGACAAGCTTGGCTTTAACCTTGTGGGTTACGGCTGTACCACATGTATCGGTAACTCTGGCCCATTGCCTGAGCCAATTTCTGCTGCCGTTCAGGCAGAAGATTTGGTGGCGTGTTCTGTACTTTCCGGTAACCGGAACTTTGAAGGCCGCGTGAACCCAGATGTGAAAGCAAACTATTTGGCGTCACCGCCATTGGTTGTGGCTTATGCATTGGCAGGTAAAATGACTACTGACATCACCTCTGAGCCTTTGGGCACAGGTAAAGATGGTCAGCCCGTTTACTTGAAAGATGTGTGGCCGAGCTCACAAGAAATCGCTGAAATCGTGCGTGAAACAGTGACCCCTGAAATGTTCAAGGGCCGCTATTCAGACGTATTTAAAGGCGACGCAGGTTGGCAGGCTATTAAGGTTGAAGGCGGCGAAACATACGCGTGGAACTCTTCTTCAACTTACGTGCAGAACCCACCATATTTCGAAGGCCTCACTAAAGATGTGAAGCCGATTGAAGATGTGAAGGGCGCGCGCATTTTGAGCCTGTTTGGTGACAGCATCACCACTGACCACATTTCACCTGCTGGTTCGTTTAAATCAGACACACCAGCCGGCCGTTATTTGACTGACCGTCAGGTTGCGCCAAAAGACTTCAACTCTTATGGCTCTCGCCGGGGTAACCACGAGATCATGATGCGCGGCACATTTGCCAATATCCGCATCAAGAACCAAATGGTGCCAGGTGTTGAAGGTGGTTTCACTAAAGGGCCAAATGGCGATGTGGAAGCCATGTATGACGCCGCGATGCAATATGCTGACAATGACACACCATTGGTTGTGTTTGGCGGTAAAGAATATGGCACAGGCTCTTCACGGGACTGGGCAGCGAAGGGCACACGTTTGCTCGGCGTTCGCGCGGTTATCGTTGAAAGCTTTGAGCGTATTCACCGTTCAAACCTCGTAGGTATGGGCGTGTTGCCATTGCAGTTTAAAGATGGCGCCAGCTGGGAAAGCCTTGGCCTACAAGGTGATGAAGAAATCACCATTGAAGGCTTGGACAAAATCTCACCACGTTGCGATGTAACTGTGAGTGTGAAATCTGCTGACGGTTCAGCAAAAGAGTTCACTGCTCTTTGCCGCATCGATACAGAAGATGAGCTGGAATATTACCGCAATGGCGGCATCTTGCATTACGTATTGCGCAACTTGGTTGCCTAAGCAAATGCACCTCGGCCAAATATGGCCGAGGATTTATTGAATTAAGAAGCGCGGTTTAGGCCGCGCTTTTTTTATGATTTGATGTGAAAACACGCGCCCGCTCGGCAATCTTTGCGAGATGGGTTTGCCGCTGCTCTGCTGGCATATTGCGGATTGGCGAGATGTGGGTGAACTGCACAGGTTTCAGCCCGACAAATTTCAGAATCTGATTTTTCATCAATTTGGTTTGCGCGCTGCCATAGGCGAGGCGATAAAACCAGTCCGGTGTGTCAGATGTCATGATCACTTCGGCGGTTTTGCCTTTGAGGTGACCAATGGGCAAAGCCTTTCCTTTTGCATAGCTATAGGCCAATCCAGGCAGCAACAGCCGATCAAGCAGGTGTTTCAGTTCGCTGGGCATGGTGCCCCACCAAAGCGGATGCGTAATCACCACATGATCTGCGGCGCTTATCGCATCCCAAAGGGCTTGAATGTCCTCATTCCAGCTTTCTTGAGTGGGTTTAGCGGCAATCGGTGTGGGGTCGATTTCCATTTGTGACAAGGCGAAAAGGTTCACATCGGCATTGTCCTTGGCCCCGAGCTGATAGGCTTCGGCGAGGGCTTGGGTGAAACTGTCGGCGCGGGGGTGGCCGGAAATAATAACAATCTTCATGGGATACTTTCAATAATTGACCGTGGTCAATTTATATATTTTACTTTTTGACCGCGGTCAATTGTGTTAGGAGAATTCTATGAATGCACGTGTTGAAGGCAAGCAAAAGCGGGCACATGCCACCCGCGCCCATATTCTCAATTGCTTTGCGGCGCTAATGGCGCGCCACAGCTATGATGAGATTTCAATTGCGCAAATTGCGGCTGCGGCTGAGGTGGGCAAGGGGACGGTGTTGGCTCATTTCAGCGAAAAGCTGGCGCTGGCGGCGAGCTTGTTTGCGCAAGAGCTTGAACAATGCCAGCAACAGATTGAACAATTTGGCCGCATTCAAAGTGCGGCGCACATGCGTGAAATTTTCACGCCCTTCTTTTCCCTCATCATGCGGGATGATGTGTTTATCCGCCTGATTGTGGGTGAGGGCCAAAATTTGTGCCGTCAAATGATAGAACCTGCAGAAGAACAATTATTTGAAAGCTTGGCACACCAGCTTGATCTGGGGAGACCTGCGCAAGAATTGGACGTGATTGCTGTGCGCGGATTTTTGGTGCATGCGGCGGTGATGTACCGCGCTTGTGACGCAGGTGAGGCAGTGATCGACGAGTTTGAAGCTTTGCTCAAAAACTATCTTTTTCAAAATTGAGTTTGCTCACTCCAATGTGACTGGTCTGTTACGCGGGACTGTCGTAATAAAATGCCATGAGAAAATTGATTGTTGCATTGACGGTGCCCTTGTTGGCCGCGCTAAATCTGTCTGCCGCTTGGGCCATGGAAATGAAAACCAGCCCAAAGGCAGTGCTGGAGCTGTTCACCTCTCAGGGGTGTTCATCCTGCCCTTCAGCGGATGAAGCCTTGCGCGATTGGGGCAAGCGGGACGATTTGATCACCATCGCCTACCATGTGGATTATTGGAATTATATCGGGTGGGAAGATGTGTTCTCCGCGCCGAAATATTCCAAATTGCAACGCGCCTATGCCAAGAGCTTTGGTTCTGAGCGTGTTTATACGCCGCAATTGATTGTGAACGGTGAGAAGGATGCGGTTGGCTCGCGGCGCGATGATGTGAATGCATTGGTGGCCGGGGCAGAATTGCAGCTGGGTGTTGATTTGGCGCTTGAAGATGGCAATCTGCTCATCAATTTGTCGCGCAATGGCGCTGCCGCTGCAGATGCCACCATCTGGGTGGTGCCGTTTATTTCTGCGGCGAAAACGGCCATCGCCCGGGGCGAGAATGGCGGTAAAACGCTGGCCTATAGCTATATTGCCCGCAATCGGATGCCCATTGGCATGTGGCATGGGGAAGACACCCATCAGGTCGAACTGCCCTTGCAAGATATTCTCACCGACCGTGCCGATGGCATGGCGGTTTTGGTGCAAGCCAAAGGGGCCAAAGGCCCTGGCCCCATTCTAGGCGCCGCTTCTATTCAGAAATAAAAACGCCCCCGAAAGGGGGCGCAAAGGGTATCTGGAGGCCATCCAAACTGATTTTGGAGGTCCAGCACCCTGAGCTGGCTTATTTGGGGGCAAACCGCTCAGGGGCTGGGTACTGGAGGCTATGATTTCTTTTTAACGATGTATTTCGGCAACAGTTTGCCGGAAATGTGATTAAATTGGGGCCAATTTGGGATGTTGTGATTTCTGGGCTTAGATGGCCAAAAATGCCCGATTGCCCAATAGATTGCACGCTGGGGCTTGTCACACCGCCAAATCGGCGCAATCATTTACAAAGTGATTTGAACCACAGGGTGTGAAATTTGGCCTCATCTCCAAGCAAAGGCGACAGCCAGCATATTCGATTGGTACATTCCAACGAATCATCGTCAAAATCGCCTCCGGCTCCGATGAATGTGAGCTTTGACCGGCACGAACTCTCCACCATTCTCAATGTATATGGCCGTAAGGTCGCCAGCGGCGATTGGCGTGATTATGCCATTGATATGCTCAAAGATCGCGCCGTATTTTCCATTTTCAAACGCGCCAGCGAAATGCCGGTTTTCCGGGTGGAAAAAGATCCAAGCCTGCGGCGCAAGCAGGGACAATATCGTGTGGTCGGCCAAAATGGCCAAGTGCTCAAGCGCGGGCACGAGTTGGCGCAAGTGCTTAAAGTGCTGGATGGGGATATTAGCTTGGTGAAATAGGGGGGTGTTCTCCTATTTTGTCTCGTGGCTGTTCGGTGCCGGATTTTTGTGCGCCGGCTGTCCGTCGCTTTCATGCCGCGCTCGTGCTGCGCAGGCTGGGCTCCCCTTCTTTGTATGCCGTCATCGGCACCCCCAGCTTTTTTTACGCGCCGCCGTCACTCGCTGCGCTCGCTAACCCGGCACCCCCGCCAATGGGTGCCCCATCTTACGTCGTGCAGGGCGCAGCTACACTCTCTCACGTCAATACCGGACTTGATCCGGTAATCCATGTAGTCGCCTGGCTGGGTCAAAACACATATGTGGTGCACCTTCACAGAAGCTGCTTGGACCCCGGATCAAGTTCGGGGTGACAGTGCCGGGGTGCAGAGGTATTTCGGAGGAAAAAGAGTAGACGAGCGTAGCGAGGACCCCGGGCCACTTTTGGCCCGCGCCTGTGCAGGTTAGGCGCCGAAAGGCGCTGCTCAACCGTGAACGAAAAATAATATCCCCCAACAAAAAATCCCCGCCTCAAATGAAGCGGGGATCTTAATTTCAGCGCTTAGCTGTTGGGTCGCTATTCGCGATTGCCGAACAAGCGTAGCAACATCAAGAACAAGTTGATGAAGTCCAGATAGAGGGCCAAAGCACCCATAAGCATTTTCTTGCCCATGGTTTCTGAGCCGTCGCCTTCATAATAGTTCTCTTTGATCTTTTGCGTGTCGTAAGCGGTGAGGCCAACAAACACCAACACACCAATGATGGAGATGGCGAAGGCCAAGGCGCCTGATTGCAAGAAGATGTTTACAACAGAAGCCAAAATGATGCCGATCAAGCCCATCATCAAGAATGAACCCATAGCGGTCAGGTCACGCTTGGTGGTGTAACCATAAAGGCTCATCGCGCCGAATGTGCCGGCAGTGATGAAGAACACGCGGGCAATGCTTTCGCCTGTATAGACCAAGAAGATCGAAGACAGTGAAAGGCCCATGGCGACTGAGAAGCCCCAGAACACCAATTGTGCTGTGGCAAATTTCATTTTGTTGATGCCAAAGCTAAGGGCAAACACGAAGGCCAAAGGTGCCAAAGCCACAACCCACTGCAATGGAGACCCATAAAGGGTTGCACCCAAAGAGGTGAGGTAATGTGAACCCATTTGCGCCACAGCTGCATCAGGATTGTTGGTGGTTGTGAGCATGGTCAAGAAATAGGCCACCACACCGGTGATGCCCAAAGCAATGCCCATATAGTTGTAAACACCCAGCATATAGGTGCGCAGGCCCTCATCGATTGCGGCCTGAGCGCCGCCTCGTGAGGCTACTGTTTGACGATCATATTCTGCCATAGATGAGTTCCCTTTCAGCAATAAGTCCGGCATTTTGCCGGGGTTATACAATCTTGCCCGTAATATGGCGATGAATTCAGACAATTTCAAGATGTACGTTTTAGGGGAAATGCCGGTTTAGTCCTTGAGGCGACAAATAAAATTTTCGCCAAATTGTCACACGAATCATGATATTCTTGGATTGAGCGATAATGCTGCACATCTAGAAGGGAGGTTTTATGCCCCGTCTCTTCACTGGTCTGGAAATTCCAGGCGATGTTGGTTTCGCGCTTTCCTTAAAACGAGGCGGCCTACATGGCGCGCGTTGGATTGATCCCTCAAATTATCACATTACCTTGCGTTATATTGGCGATGTTGATCACCGCACCGCTCATGAAATTGTGCATGAGCTGGATCGGCTGTCGATTGAGGACCCGTTCGACGTCACCTTGTCTCATCTTGGGGTTTTTGGCGGCAAAAGGCCGCGGGCGCTTTTTGCAGGGGTCGACCCTGCGCCAGAATTGCTGCAATTGCACGATAAGCAAGAGCGAGTGATGCAACAATTGGGGTTAAGGCCCTCTGGCCGCAAATATTCGCCCCATGTCACGCTGGCAAGATTGAGTGACGTCCCGCCCCAAGATATGGCGCACCATTTGGAAACATCTGGTGCGTTTTATCCATTACGGTTCCGAGTGGCGCGATTTGTGCTCTACTCAGCCCGCGAATCAATTGGCGGTGGGCCTTATTTGGTGGAAGAGGCCTATCCGTTGGCAGCTTAGATTGGTCTCGATGTTTTTTCGCGCCGCCGTCACTCGCTGCGCTCGCTACCCCGGCACCCCCGCCAATGGGCGCCCCGATTTTGAGCTGTGCTTTGTTGTTAATGACCCCTTTGGGCCGCCCCGGACTTGATCCGGGGCCAAACTGCCAAAGGTAGAAGCAGAGCACCAACCAATCTCACTAGCGTCATTGCAAGACTTGATCTTGCAATCCAATTCACCTTTCGACTTGGCAAGAGTTGTGTTTTTGAACCTAAGTCTCTGCGCCTTGGCCTGCGTGAAATGGATTACCGGATCAAGTCCGGTAATGACGGGAGGGTGTGGGGACATGCACTGCGTTTTGCACAAAGTTAGTGGTACGCACCAACTGGCGGGGGGGCCGGGGTAATGAGCGCAGCGAGTGACGGCGGCGCGTAAAAAAGCCGGGGGTGCCGGGGTA
>NZ_SNYR01000003.1:5000-272182 GCF_004363175.1 Maritalea mobilis | reverse complement strand
GCCGGGGTAATGAGCGCAGCGAGTGACGGCGGCGCGTAAAAAAGCCGGGGGTGCCGGGGTAGTGAGCGCAGCGAGTGACGGCGGCGCGCAAAAAATACCCCGAAACAAAAAACTAGCCCTTATACCGGGCCAAAATATTCTCGCTGGCGGTTTCGATTAAGTCGAGTACGTGGGTAAAACCGTCGGTGCCGCCGAAATAGGGGTCGGGGACTTCTTGGGTGTTGCTGTCGCCATAGGGCAGAAACAATTCTACTTGAGCCGTCGCGTCTGCGGGCGCGAGCTTTTTCAGGTTGCGCAGGTTTGAGTGGTCCATGGCGAGGATCAGATCATATTTATAAAAATCTTCAATGATGACTTGGCGTGCTCGTAGAGGCGAAAGATCATAGCCGCGGGTGCTGGCGGTTTGGGTGGCACGTTCATCGGGCGGGTGGCCGATGTGCCAATCGCCTGTGCCAGCGCTGTCAATCTCCAGCGGAATGCCTTTAGTTTGTGCCATTTGCTGCAACACAGCGTGCGCGGTGGGTGAACGGCAGATGTTTCCAAGGCATACAAGCAGGATTGAACGTGGAAAATTGGACATTTTGGCTCCTTTGCCGCTCAGTTTTAACGCTTCGTTCACCTTGAATTGTGAAACAGAGAGTATGGATAAGACATATGCCAAAATAAGGTCAAATTTCTGCTTATTTTGAGGATTTGAATAAAATGCTGCAAATCTTTGCGGCTTGGTAACCCTCATTGGCGGATAATAAGCGGGAACGTGGGTAATTGGACAAAGGACCCAAAGGAATGATTGAAGCAAAACAAATGAAAAGATTTGCGCTTAAGGCAGGCATTGCGTTGATGGTTGGTGTGCTTTCAACAGGCACAGCACAGGCCGCAGCCAACAAAATTGGTACGTTCAATTTTTGGACCGCCTGGACCGATCAGGATAGCAAGGGCAAAATCTGCTATATTTCTTCACAGCCGCAAGATGCTCAGCCAACAAATGTGACGCGTAGCCCCATTCACTTTTTGGTGACCCATCGCACGGGGTCTGGCAAACGGAACGAAGTGGCCACTTTGATTGGCTATCCGTTTAAGCCGGGTGCTGAGGCAAGTGCCACTGTGGATGGCAAAGCCTACCCAATGGTCACCGACAGTCAGCAAGAAGCAGGTTGGTTGGCCTCAACTGCGGATGAGCCAAGCTTTGTGGATGCGATGAAGCGCGGTTCAGAGCTTGTGGTGCGCGGTATTTCAACACGTGGTACACGTACAACAGACACATATTCATTGTCTGGTGTGACCGCGGCGATGAACGCAATCGATAAAGAATGTAATTAATCCCAACTGGGACAAATTCATGCGAGGCGCGGACCTAGGTTCGCGCTTTCGTGCGTTTAGGGTCTGTTTTGGGGTGCATTTTCAGCCAAGCTGTGGTTTAACCCCAAAATCAGGCACACATAGATGATAGGCAGGTTTATGCGCATCAGAAATATGGCAATCTCTTCTTGCTCCTTGGTCAAAATTGGATTTTTGGCCATGATTATGGTGCTGGCAGTGGGCCAAGCGGGCTTTGCACAATCGGTGCAATCTTTGGGTGATTTTAAAGCCTGGTCTGCCTATTCCACGGTGAAATCTGCCACAAATTTGTGCTTCACCCATTCCAAGCCGGTGGAAATTGAGCCGCAATTGGAAGATATGGGTGACCCATATTTTTATGTGACCCACCGCCCGAATGAGGGTGTGCGTTATGAGATTAATCTTGTGGCGGGCTTTGATTTTCAAACAGATAGTTTGGCCGCCGTGCAAATTGGCAGCCAATCCTATTCCATGTTTACCCAGGGCGATGCGGCGTGGCTTGAAGATGTGAGCCAAAGTGCCGATATGGCCGCGGCAATGCGGCGTGGGTCAACCATGGTGGTTGAAGGGATCGACCAGCGGGGCACCAAGGTGCGCTTGGTCTTTTCACTTTCCGGCGCAACCGCGTCGATGCGCGCCATTGATAATGCGTGTGGCTAGCGAGCCGTCCATCTAAATTCTTTGCCTTTTGGCCTAGGTTCTGGTATTGGCTCGCCTCTGAATTGATGAGGTTATAACATGTCGATCAGCCTAGATATTGCCAATGCCAATGTGAAAACCGCCACCAAACCATCTTTGGTGGGGATGGATCGTGACGATCTGATGCAGGCGCTGGAAGAATTGGGCTTGCCTGAAAAGCAGCGCAAGATGCGGGTTTCCCAGTTGTGGAACTGGCTTTATGTCAATGGCGCTAGCGATTTTGATCAGATGACCAATATCGCTAAAGGCTTGCGGCAGCAATTGGCTGAAAAGTTTGACCTGTCTCGTCCTGAAATTGTCAGTGAGCAAGTTTCAACCGACGGCACGCGCAAATGGTTGTTCCGGTTTAAAGACCCGATGCAACCCAATATGCCGCCAGTTGATGTTGAGACGGTATATATTCCTGAAGAAGATCGCGGCACTTTGTGTGTGTCGTCGCAAGTGGGCTGCACGCTCACCTGCACCTTCTGCCACACCGGCACGCAAAAGCTTGTGCGCAACCTCACCGCAGGTGAAATAGTCTCGCAAGTGTTGATGGCGCGGGAACGTTTGGGCGATTATCCGGGCGGCGAGCGCCCAACGGATGGCATTGTGCCGCGCGCAGGCATTCGCTCGGTCACCAATGTGGTGATGATGGGCATGGGCGAGCCGCTTTATAATTATGACAATGTGAAAAAAGCAATGTTGCTGATGTCTGACGGGGAAGGCATTTCCCTGTCGCGTCGCCGCATCACCTTGTCGACCTCTGGCGTTGTGCCGTTCATTCCAAAAATTGGCGAAGAAACCGGCGTGATGTTGGCGATTTCATTGCACGCGGTGAATGATGAGCTGCGCAATGAGTTGGTGCCGATCAACAAAAAATGGCCACTTGAAGAGCTGCTTGAAGCTTGCCGCAATTATCCGGGTCTTTCCAACGCCAAGCGCATTACGTTTGAATATGTGATGCTCAAAGATGTGAATGACAGCGTGCAGGACGCCAAGAAATTGGTGCGGATGCTGGATGGTATTCCAGCCAAGATCAATTTGATCCCGTTCAACCCATGGCCGGGTTCACAATATGAATGTTCAAGCTGGGCGCAGATCGAAAAATTTGCCGACATCGTCAATATGGCCGGATATGCCAGCCCAGTGCGCACCCCGCGTGGCCGCGATATTTTCGCAGCCTGTGGTCAGTTGAAATCTGAAACTGAGCGCATGAGCAAAAAAGAACGCGATGCTATTGCGGCAGCCGAATAGGCCTTTATTTTAAGCGCTGGCCAATTGCGTGCGCTGCCATTGGCGTGGCGATTGGTTGTGGCGTTGCTTCCATGCCCGGTGAAACTGCCGGGCTGAGTTATAGCCTAAATCATCTACCAGCTTTTCGATGCTGATATGTTGTGCCTTGAGCTGATGTTCGGCTATGGCGATGCGCAATCCATTCACATAGTCGGGCACGCTCAAACCGGTTTCTTGATTGAACAGGCGCGAGAAGTGACGGGCGCTCATATGCGCTTCGGCGGCCAGCCGTTCCACCGTCCAGTTGAGGGCGGGGTCCGTGGTCACCTGATCTTGAATACGGTGAATGGTGGGGTGCAAATGACTACGCCCCTGCAAGAAAGGCGAAAGCTGCGGTTCGTTGCCGTCACGGCGGGTAAACACCACCATATGCTGGGCGATTTGCGCGGCGATGGCCAACCCCAACTGCTGCCCCACAATATAGAGCATCAAATCAATGCCAGAGGTGATGCCCGCGCTTGAATAGCGATTGCCATCTTCAATATAGAGGCGGTTTTCTTCGACCTTTAATTTGGGGGAAATGTCCCGCAACTCGTCCAAGCATTTATGGTGGGTGGTGCATCGTTTGCCATCAAACAAGCCCGCCCGCGCCGCGTTCAGCGCGCCGCTGCATACGGTCACCACCTTATGTTTCGGGTTGATGGTGCGGCGCAGCCAATCTTCCAATTGTGTGTTGGCGTTTTTTGTTTCCTGTTCAGCTGGCATGGCGGCGAAGCCAGGCATGGCGCTGGCATTGCCGCTGATCACCACCATGGCATCCTCTTCAATTGTATCCGGCAATGGTTTTAGATCAGAAAGTGCAAGGCCCATGGAGGAGGGGGCGTTTGGCTGGGCGGAGATAAATTCCACCTCATAGCGCCATTGATTTTGCGCCATATTGGCGCCGCGCAGCACCTCGCAAGGGCCAGCAATATCCAGCATCAACGGGGTGGGCCCGATCACAAAATAGGTTTTGATGGGGGTGGGTGCTGGCCCTCTATCCATTGTTAGTCTCCAAAATGGGCGATGGTGTCATCGACACTGCGAATGGTGGCAAAGCGCCCCGCCAAAACGGTTTCCGTCCGGTGTTTGATTTGATCCGCCAAGAGCGCTGAGCCATCTGGATGATGCATGTCGAATGTCAGGGTGGCATCGGTCACATAATTGACCTTGTAGCCCATATCGCTCGCATTACGGGTGGTGGTTTCGCAGCATTGCTCCGTGCGAATGCCGCAAATGGTCAGTTCATCAATGCCTTGTTCCTTCAGCCATATATCGAGTGGTGTGCCCACAAAGGCGCTGTGGCGGGTTTTTTCAATAATATGGTCTGGCGTCAGCTCAATTGGCGCGAATGTATGGATATGGCCAGAGGATTTGGCAAAAGCGCCTTGTTCTTCAATGTGAAAAATTTGCACCAATTTGATGTTGTTGGCCTTTGCGCCATCAATCAATTTTTGAAGCTGGGCCACAAAGTCTGGCACATATTTTTCTTGATAATAATCCCGGTGCCGGAAGCTTTCTTGCACATCGATGATCAGCAATGCATGGTTCTTATTTGACATTTCGCGCCTTTCAGTTTGAGGTTTGATCAAACCATAAGTCTTGTCAAAAATAGCTTATAGACATTGCTGCGTCAAGTTTAGGACAATTTGCGCCAAAAATTATTAGTCTTCGCGCAGCCACTCCACCCGCACGCGCCCGCGGCCGCTGGGGGCGAGAATGGGCAGCAGCGCAGGCAGTGCCTTTTTCATTTCGTCGTGCAGCACATAGGGCGGGTTGACCACAATCATGCCGGTGCCGTGCAATTTGGGCGGGCTGGAGGGTTTGTCGATGAAAAACTCGATCCGCAAAATTTTGCCAATGCCGCTTTCGCGCAATTGCAGCAAAAAGTGCTCTTTCGCCTCATTGTCTTTGATGGGATACCACAGGGCATAAACGCCGCCGGAAAAGCGGCGATGGGCTTTTTTCACGCCATCCGCCAATCGGCCAAACTCGCCCGCTTTTTCAAATGGTGGGTCCACCAAAATCACGCCGCGTTTTTCTTTTGGAGGCACATGGGCCACCAAAGCTTGCCAGCCATCCAAATGGGTTACTTTGGTTTTTCGGTCGCCTGCTAGATTATGTTCCAGGCGCTGAATATCTTGCGGGTGCAATTCAATGGCCGAAAGCCGATCTTGTGGCCGCAGCATCATTTGCGCGATCAGCGGTGAGCCGGGATAGCGGGTTAGCTTGTCGCCCTCATTGAGATTTTTCACAATCTCCAGATATGGGGCGATGACCTGCTGCACCTCTTCATCAAGCTGAGCGGCCAGCAGCGCTTTGATGCCTTGTTCCCATTCGGGTGAGCGCTGAGCTTCCTCGCTGGTCAAATCATAAAGGCCGATGCCCGCATGGGTGTCGAGCACGCGCAATCCAGCTTCTTTGCGCTGCATATAGCTGAGAATGCGGGTGAGAATAATGTGTTTAATTACATCAGCAAAATTACCGGCATGAAATGCGTGACGATAATTCATATGTGGGCCTTACTCGATTTAATGTCTGGCTTGTGCGGTCAGAATGGTTGCGGCAAATGCGGTGAAAACGGCTGCGAAAGAATAATTAAGCGCCCGGCCAATCCATTTGGATTTCTGCAAGGCTTTTGACAGCCAATCCGCCCCTGCAATCATGGCGACGGTGAGTGGCAGAGAAATCACGATGAATAAAATGCCGAGGCTGAACAATTTGTGCGCGGCATAGGGGTCGCCCGCCACCACAAATTGCGGCAAAAAGGTCATAAAAAACAGAACGATTTTTGGGTTCAGCAAATTGATGCCAATACCAGTGAGGTATGATTTTTTAAGGCTTGGTTGTTTGGTGCTTTTGCCAAAGCTGAACTGCACATTATTGCCAGCGCGCAGCGCGCCGATGGCCAGCCAAATCAAATAAAGCGCACCCGCAATTTTCAACACCAGAAAAGCGGTGGGGGCGGTGGCGATCAGCACAGAAATGCCAAGGGCGACCAGCAATGTGTGGATCAAGATGCCGGAGCAAGCGCCCGCGAGGGCCGCAAAGCCATGGGCGCGGCCAAAATTGAGGGCGCGCGATAAGAAAAGTGCCATGTCGGGCCCGGGGGTGATGGCTAAAATGATGGTGGCAACTGCAAAGGCGGCGAGTAGCGCCGGACTTGGCAGAAAAATAGTGGCGAATTCAGCGATCCATTCCATCATGCTGGCTCCTCCCGATAACATGATGTTTTCATCATATGCCCAGCTTTATTGTAATTGTCTATGGGTTTATTGGGTCGCATTTTATGGGGAATGGCTTTTCATTTGCCCCGCGCAAATCTATAAGGGGCGCGAGATAGCACTAAAGCGAAGAGTTTGAGCCGATGAGCAAGAAAATCAATAAGGTGGTGTTGGCCTATTCTGGCGGGTTGGACACCTCAATCATTCTGAAATGGCTGAAGGTGGCCTATGATTGTGAAGTGGTGACCTTCACAGCCGATTTGGGCCAAGGTGAAGAGCTGGAGCCTGCCCGCAAAAAAGCGGAAATGATGGGCATCAAAGAAATCTTTATTGAAGATGTGCGCGAAGAATTTGTGCGCGACTTTGTGTTCCCCATGTTCCGTGCCAACGCCCTTTATGAAGGCGTCTATTTGCTCGGCACGTCCATTGCCCGCCCCTTGATTTCAAAGCGTTTGGTGGAAATTGCCCATGAAGTGGGCGCTGATGCGATTTCGCATGGCGCGACTGGTAAGGGCAACGATCAGGTGCGGTTTGAATTGGCAGCCTATGCGCTGGACCCAAATATCCGCGTGATTGCGCCTTGGCGTGAGTGGGATTTGCAGTCGCGTACCCGTTTGCTTGAATTTGCTGAACAGCACCAAATTCCGGTGCCGAAAGATAAGCGTGGTGAAGCGCCATTCTCTGTGGATGCGAACCTGCTGCACACCTCGTCTGAAGGCAAGGTGTTGGAAGATCCAGCCGTGGAAGCGCCGGATTATGTGTATCAGCGCACTGTAAATCCAGAAGATGCGCCGGATACACCAGAATATATCACTGTGGAATTTGAAAAAGGCGACCCAATCGCCATCAATGGTGAAAAGCTAACGCCTGCTGCATTGCTGACCAAGCTGAACGAATTGGGCGGCAAGTATGGCATTGGCCGCTTGGATTTGGTTGAAAACCGCTTTGTGGGCATGAAGTCCCGTGGCATTTATGAAACGCCGGGCGGCACCATTTTGCTTGAAGCACACCGAGGCATGGAATCCATCACCTTGGACCGTGGCGCTGCGCATCTTAAAGACGAGATTATGCCGCGCTATGCTGAGCTGATCTATAATGGCTTCTGGTATTCGCCAGAGCGTGAAATGCTGCAAGCCTTGATCGATAAGAGCCAGGAGATGGTGGCCGGTGAAGTGCGCTTGAAGCTTTATAAGGGCAGCGCAACTGTTGTGGGCCGCACCTCACCATTCTCTTTGTATTCAGAAGATTTGGTGACCTTTGAAGAAGGTTCAGGCACCTATGATCACCATGATGCCCAAGGCTTTATCAAATTGAATGGCTTGCGGTTGAAAACATATGCCGCACGTCGCGATTTGAAAAAATGAGGCTGACGCTGGACCATTTGGTTTTGGGCACTGCCGATTTATCGCGCGGGGCCGCTCAATTGACCAAATGGTTTGGCGTGGAACCGTTTGGCGGTGGCGAGCATGAATTGTTTGCCACCCACAATAAATTATGGCGCATCGAAGCGCCGCATTATCCCATCTATCTTGAATTGATTGCCATCAATCCTGCTGCGTCGCCCAAACGGTCGCGCTGGTTCGGGCTTGATGTACCAAGCTTTGCTGGCGACGAGATTGCTGCCATTGGCATGGTGGCGCGGTGCGAAGATATTGCGCAAACCGCGCGGGAGATGGGGCCAGATCATTATGAGATTTTGGATTTGGCGCGTGGGGAATTGCGCTGGCAATTTGCGGTGGAGCGACATGGCTATGTGTTTCCGTCGTCAACGCCGAATTTGATTGAATGGCAGGGCGCGCACCCGCTTGATCATGCCGCGCCGCAAGGGCTTGAGCTGCAGCAAGTGATTTGGCCAAGCGCGATGGCGTTGGCCTTAGATTGGCCTTGCTCTGTGGTTCCAAGCGACGATGGCGAGTTCGGCTTCCGCCTGGCCAATGGTATTGGTCAAACCATTCAATTTTAAATCAAATTTCTGGTTCGCTGCTGCTATGAGGCGATTAGACGAAAGCGGTGGGTTGGTATCATTCAGGTCATCTTGAGCAAAAGCCCTTATTTCAGGCACTATGCGCAGGATTTTGACTGCATTGCGAACTCCCATTTGCTGCTGATAAATCGAATTGTGGGGGTCTCTCAGCGCCAGATGAGAGACCCTTATTTATTGTCCAAATTCTCTTTATTTCGCCGCACCAAATTGTTGGCGTAGGCAATGAATATGCCTGCCAACAATCCCCAAAATGCCCCGGCGATGCCAAAGAAGCTCACGCCGGAGGCGCTGATGAGGAAGGTGACGGCAGCGGCTTCACGGTGGTTTTCGCCTTCAAACGCGCCTTTGGCTGATCCGGCAAAAGCGCCGATCAGGGCAAGGCCTGCCACCGCTTCGATCAAAATGCCGGGGGCGAGGGTGATGAAGGTGGCGGCGACCCCGGCGGCCAAGCCGAAAAACAAATAGGCAATGCCGGCAATAATGGCGGCCCAATAGCGTTTTTGTGGGTCGGGATGGGCATCTTCGCTGGCGCACATGGCGGCGGTGATGGCGGCCAAGGTGACCCCGTGGGCCCCAAAGGGCGCGGCCAATAGGCTGAACACACCTGTGGTGGAGAAAAGGCTGCCCGCGGGCGCTTCATAATTATGCACCCGCAACACGGTGAGGCCGGGAATATTTTGGCTGGCCATATTGACGAAAAATAGCGGCAGCGCGAGGCCAAACAAAGCAGGCAGGCTGAAACCGGGCATCACCAGATCTAGTTTTGGGGGGAAAGCCGCTGCCAATTGCGCGGCGCTGTCTGTGGGCAATTCGATGGCCAGCACCACCACAATCACAAAGGCGATCAAGGCGGCGGGCACCGCCAGCACTTTGTTGAAGCGTCCCACAATCAGCCACGCCAAAACGATGGGTAGGCCAAGGGCCGGGTTAAACGCGATGGCTTTAAACGGCGCGAAACACAAGATTACCAAAATGCCTGCCAGCATGGCGTTGGCGATGGCGCTCGGAATTTTATTGATCAGGGTGCCGAAGGGTTTGATCTGTCCGGCCAAAATCACCAAGATTGAGCTGATGATAAAGGCACCAATGGCCACGCCAAAGCCGCCCTCGATGGGGCCGGAATTGATCAATAAGGCCGCGCCGGGGGTGGACCAGGCCACAGAAATGGGCATGCGATATTTGCGGGCGAGGTATATACCGCCCAATCCCATGGAGATCGACAGCATCATCAAGCCAGTTGCGGCCTCAGCATCGGTGGCGCCCACGGCGCGCAGGCCTTGCAGCACAACGGCAAAGGAGCTGGCGAAGCCGACAAAGGCAACCAAAATGCCCATAAAAAGGGCTTGGGCGGAGAAGTCTTTAAACATGGCAGGTCGATTATTGGTGGCGTAATGCTGAGTACTGTACATTATTCGGGTATATTGCGAAGGAAAAACTGGGTTTGGCGCAGCATTGGCTGTTGCCGATGGCGCACATATTTACCTAAAACTACAGTTCAGGGGCTTTAAGACCCGGTTTTTCGGTTGTTTGCGCAAATAGGTCTTGCTCCAAAGCCGTAACGCAAGTAAAGCAGCGGCAGATAGAACTCCCAATAGATTGGACCTTTAAAATGGCTTTGCGCAATATCGCCATCATCGCGCACGTTGACCATGGTAAAACGACCCTGATTGACGTGCTTTTGAAACAATCCGGCTCCTTCCGCGAAAACCAACGCGTTGAAGAGCGGGCTATGGACAGCAATGATCTGGAGCGTGAACGCGGCATTACCATTTTGGCCAAAGTCACCTCGGTGGATTGGAAAGACACGCACATCAATATTGTGGACACACCGGGCCACGCCGACTTTGGCGGTGAAGTGGAGCGGATCCTCAACATGGTGGATGGCGCGATTGTGTTGGTGGATGCGGCTGAAGGCCCAATGCCACAAACCAAATTTGTGTTGTCTAAAGCGTTGAAAATTGGCCTTAAGCCGATTGTTGCGATCAACAAGATCGACAAGCCTGATCAGCGCGCTGAAGAAGTGCTTGATGAGATTTTTGATTTGTTCGTGGCACTGGACGCCAATGAAGAACAGTTGGACTTCAAAGTGCTTTATGGTTCAGCCAAGCAGGGCTGGATGGCGGCCGACCCAAGCGGCCCGCAAGAAAGCATGACCCCGTTGTTGGATATGGTGATTGACCATGTGCCAGCGCCCACAGTGGAAGAGGGTGAGTTTAAAATGTTGGCGACCACCATCGAATCCAACCCATTTTTGGGTCGGATTTTGACCGGTCGTGTGGTTTCAGGTTCGATCAAGCCAAATGATCAAGTGCACGGCCTTTCTGCTGACGGCACCGTGATTGAGCGTGGTCGGATTTCAAAAGTGCTGACCTTTAAAGGGTTGGAGCGTGTGCCAGTGGAAGAAGCGAAGGCGGGCGACATTGTTGCGCTTTCTGGCTTGTTGACCACCACGGTGGCGGACACAATTGCATCGCCTAGCGTGAAAGAAGCTTTGCAGGCGCAGCCGATCGATCCCCCAACCTTGTCCATGTCGTTCCGGGTGAATGATGGTCCGTTGGCGGGTACTGAAGGTGACAAAGTTCAGTCACGCGTTATTCGCGATCGCCTTTATGCGGAAGCCGAGGGTAATGTGGCCTTGCAGGTGACTGACGGTGAAGATGGTGACAGCTATGATGTGGCTGGCCGTGGCGAATTGTTGTTGTCTGTTTTGATCGAAACAATGCGTCGTGAAGGCTTTGAGCTTTGCTTGGGCCGTCCGAAAGTGGTGTTCCGGGAAGAAAATGGCCAAACATTGGAGCCGATTGAGGAAGTGATCATCGATGTGGATGAAGAATTCTCAGGCCCAGTGGTGCAAAAACTTTCAGAGCGCAAAGGCGATTTGATTGAGATGAAGCCATCTGGCGGTGGCCGCACCCGTTTGGTGCTGCATGTGCCAACCCGTGGTTTGATCGGTTATCAGCCTGAATTGTTGTCAGACACACGCGGCACAGCGATCTTTAACCGCGTATTCCATGAATATGCGCCATATCGCGGCAAAATGCAGAGCCGTCGCACAGGCGTGTTGATTTCCAATGGCAATGGTAAAGCTGTGCCATTTGCGATGTTCAACTTGGAAGATCGTGGCCCGATGATCATCGAGCCAGGCGTGGACGTTTATGAAGGCATGATCATTGGCGAGCATTCGCGCGGTAATGATTTGGAAGTGAACGTGCTCAAAGGCAAGCAGCTCACCAACGTGCGGGCGGCTGGTAAAGATGATGCGGTGAAGCTGACACCACCAAAGAAAATGTCTTTGGAGCAAGCCTTGTCTTACATCGCTGATGACGAATATGTGGAAGTGACGCCAAAGAGCATTCGCTTGCGCAAAATCATGCTCGATCCGAACGATCGTAAGCGTGCGTCACGCGCGGCTGCAAAAGCGTCTTAAGGCGAATTTGCTTTTTAAGTTTAAGAAGCGTCGGGTGTTCCCGGCGCTTTTTTTGTTCTGAGCGCCGATACCAAATAGCGCTCATAGGCCATATGGCGGCGCAATTTTTCAAAAAAGCCGCGCAGCATATATCCGGTCGCATTGGCCGATTGGGAGGGGTGGCCCTCTATGATGGCGCGCAAATTGTCGCGCACTTCTTCCGCGAAACACAAATCTTCATAATGCTCTTCGCGCAATTGGGCGAAGATTTCTTTCATGTCTGTCTCCAGCAGGCTTAGTGCTTGCAGGGCAGGAAAAAGCTCTTTTTCTTCAAATGCTTGTGCGTCTGATAGGGTTTTAACAATGCCATCGCTGGTGAATTTGCACAGGGTTGGATCTGCCTGATCTGGCAGCAAATCTGCGATCAATTCCAGCCGGCCGCACAGGGTTTCCATTTGGCGCTGATGTGCGTCAAATCCGTCCAATACGGCTTGTGCTCTATTTCTTTCCAAAGCGGATGTGCTATCAGTTTTCATGTTGCTTTGATTTGTTCTTTAAAAAGGTTGCGCCAACTGAGGGCATGATGGCGTTGAAAATTCTATTTGGCCTTGACCTAGATCAACGAGGCGATGACCGCACCTCGATAAGTTGCGGATGGGGCAAACCGGGAAGAATTTCCGGTTAAACTTAAACCGAGATTATTTTCTGCGGGGAAATATGAGAAATTTAGGCTGGACGATCTTGCTGGCAATTGGGGCTGTGCTGTCGCTTTTGGCGGCTGGCTTTGCACAAGACGTATTATTTCAAACACATGCGTGGGTCGTGTTTTTTGCGCTCGCGCTGGGGACAATCTTTGTCCTCCGCAAAGTTGATTTTGCGGGGAACGCAGCACCGGTTGATAAATCGGGCTATTTTGACGACCCAATTCGCGCAGGTGTAATCCTGACGACTTTCTGGGGTGTTGTTGGCTTTTTGGTTGGGGTTGTGGTTGCGTTGCAATTGGCATTCCCACAGCTCAACATTGAACCTTATTTGAATTTTGGTCGCTTGCGCCCATTGCACACCTCAGCGGTGATTTTTGCATTTGGCGGTACAGCTTTGATCACCTCCAGCTTCTATGTGGTGCAGCGCACAACCAGCGCGCGCCTCTTGTCCGATGGCTTGGCCCAGTTCGTATTCTGGGGCTACCAGCTTTTCATTTTGATGGCGGCCAGCGGCTATGTGCTCGGCATTACTCAGGGGCGTGAATATGCTGAACCTGAATGGTATGTAGACATCTGGATCACCATTGTTTGGGTAGGCTATTTGATCCTGTTCCTCGGCACTTTGTTTAAACGCAAAGAACCACACATTTATGTGGCGAACTGGTTCTATCTTGCCTTTATCTTCACCATTGCCATGTTGCATGTGGTGAACAATTTGGCGATGCCGGTTTCTCCATTCTCTATGAAGAGCTATTCCGCTTTTGCTGGCGTGCAGGATGCATTGACCCAGTGGTGGTATGGCCACAATGCGGTAGGCTTCTTCCTCACAGCGGGCTTCTTGGGCATGATGTATTACTTTATGCCAAAGCAAGCCGAACGTCCGGTTTACTCTTATCGTTTGTCCATCATTCACTTTTGGTCTTTGATCTTTATGTATATCTGGGCCGGCCCACACCATTTGCACTACACTGCGTTGCCAGACTGGGCGCAAACTTTGGGCATGGTGTTCTCTGTGATGCTCTGGATGCCTTCTTGGGGCGGCATGATCAACGGCTTGATGACCCTGTCAGGCGCTTGGGACAAGCTGCGCACCGATCCGATTATCCGGATGATGGTGATTGCGGTGGCCTTCTACGGCATGTCCACATTTGAAGGGCCAATGATGTCCATTAAAGCGGTGAATGGTTTGTCTCACTACACAGACTGGACCATCGGTCACGTGCACTCAGGTGCATTGGGCTGGGTGGGTATGATCAGCTTCGGCATGGTCTACTTCTTGGTGCCACGTCTTTGGGGCCGCGAGCGCTTATATTCATTGCGCATGGTCAACTGGCACTTCTGGCTCGCCACTCTCGGCATCGTGGTTTACGCAGCTGTGATGTGGGTCTCCGGCATCACACAAGGTTTGATGTGGCGCGAATATGATGCGGAAGGCTTCTTGGTCTACTCATTCGCTGAAACAGTTGCTGCGTTGAAACCTTACTTCATCCTTCGGGCTGTTGGCGGTGCCATGTATCTCGTGGGTGGTCTTGTGATGGCCTACAATGTGTACATGACCATTAAAGGCAAAACCCGGAACGAAAAACCGATCGCCGTTGCCCATGTGGCTACAGCGCAACCAGCAGAATAAGGGGTTGAACCATGGGATTGTTAGATAAACACGGTGTTATTGAACGTAACGCAACCCTATTGCTGGTCGCAGGTCTGGTGACAGTGTCCATTGGTGGTATCGTTGAGATCGCGCCTTTGTTCTATTTGGAAAACACCATTGAGAAGGTGGAGGGCATGCGCCCTTACTCACCGCTCGAACTGGCGGGTCGGAACATTTATATTCGTGAGGGTTGCTACAACTGTCACTCGCAAATGATCCGTCCTTTCCGGGATGAGGTGGAGCGTTATGGTCATTATTCATTGGCTGCAGAGTCTATGTATGACCATCCATTCCAGTGGGGGTCTAAACGAACCGGGCCAGATTTGGCGCGGGTGGGCGATCGCTATTCGAACGAATGGCACGTTCAGCACTTGAAAGATCCGCAATCAGTTGTGCCGGAAAGTGTGATGCCAAGCTATAGCTTCTTGGCGGATGCCGATCTTGGCTTCGATAATGTGAAAGATCATTTGGTGGCCAATCAGCGCGTCGGTGTGCCTTACACTGAAGAGATGATTGAGAATGCTGAAGCTGATTTGAAAGCACAGGCAGATCCAGATGCGGATTGGGATGGCTTGGAAGCCCGTTATCCGAAGGTTGTTTTGGGTGATTTTGATGGTGACCCAGCACGCTTGACGGAAATGGATGCGTTGGTGGCCTACATGCAAATGTTGGGCACGCTGGTTGATTTCAGCTCTTACGACGCGCAAGCAAACTATCGCTAAGGGAGAAAAGACAATGGATTACAATGCTTTTCGACACTTTGCAGACAGTTGGGGGCTTCTATATTTGTTGGTGATCTTTGTCGGCGTGATTTTGTTTTTGATGCGTCCAGGCGCGAAAAAACATGCCGAAATGGCTGCCCAAATCCCCTTAAAAGATGATCGTTCGCCTCAAGGAGAGGAATAGGCCGATGAGTAAAAAAGAAATTGATGAAATCAGCGGCGTTGAAACCACCGGTCACGAATGGGACGGGATTAAAGAGCTGAACACACCTATGCCACGTTGGTGGTTGTGGACCTTTTATGGCACCATCGTTTGGGCTGTAATCTATTGTGTTCTTTACCCAGCCATTCCATTGATCAATGGCGCAACACCAGGCATTTTGGGCTATTCTAGCCGCGGCGAGCTGGCCAAAACTGTTGCTGTTGCTGATGAAGCGAAAGCTGAGTTTGTGTCGCAAATTGAGAGCATGGATGTTGGCGCAGTGCTTGAAAATCCAGAACTGACCCGTTTTGCGGTTGCTGGTGGCGAGTCTGCGTTCAAGGTTTATTGTTCTCAGTGTCACGGTGCGGGTGCAGCTGGTGCGCCAGGCTATCCGAACCTGAACGATGATGAATGGTTGTGGGGCGGCTCTATTGATGAGATCCACGCAACGATTGCTCACGGTGTGCGCTATGATGCGGACGAAGACACACGGATCGGCGAAATGCCAGCCTTTGGCGAGTTTATGGAACGGGATCAAATCCGCGCCACTGCCAATTATGTGGCCAGCCTTTCCGGCCTAGAGCATAACGAAGCTTATGTTGAAGAAGGCAAAACCTTGTTTGAGGAAAACTGTTCAGCTTGTCACGGCGAAGATGCCGGCGGCATGACTGATTTGGGTGCCCCAAGCTTGAACGATGCCATCTGGCTTTATGGCGGCAATGTTGAAGCGATTTCTGCTCAAATCAGCAAGCCACAACATGGTGTGATGCCTGCTTGGCAAGACCGTTTGGGTGACGCAACTGTGAAGCAGTTGGCGGTTTATGTTCACTCATTGGGCGGTGGCCAATAGGCTGCATCATAAAAATTGAAATTGCAAAAGGGCCCCGGTTGGGGCCCTTTTCTTTTAGAGAGAGGTTGAAGTTCGTTTGGGTTAGGCAGCAACTTTTTTTGCGGCGGCAAATTGAGTTGCGATGGTGGCCACGCGCTCGCCCAAATGAGCAGCAGTTTCAAGGTCAGATGGGATAGGGCCATGTTCAGGGCCTTGGTCCGCATTCGATTGGGCCATGGCGCCGAGGGAAGCGCCCAAGCGGTTCAAATCTTCATTTGAGCCAGTTGATGAATTGTTGCCGGGCATCAGGCCAAGGCTCACCCAATGCATGCCATGTTGAGCGGCCAGCAAAGAGAGTTGCTGCAAGGTTGAGTGTTTGTCGCCATTCAGGCTGGATGAGTTGGTGAAGCCAGCGGCGATCTTATCTTTCCAGCCCTGCTCAAACCAAACTTTCGAGCTTTTGTCAGCGAAGGCTTTAAACTCGCCGGATACACTGCCCATATAGGTTGGGCTGCCGAAAATGATGGCATCTGCGGCTTTCAAATCATCCCAATGATTGTCGGCTTCTTCCACGGGAATCAAAATTGGGCTGGCCTTTGTGCGGGCAACGCCATTGCGCACCGCTTCAGCTTGCTTGGCGGTGTGGCCATAGCCAGAGTGAAAAACAATTGCAACTTTAGTCATTTGAACATTCCTAATTGGTCAAAAATCTTTGTCGCCTGTTGGGCGAACAATATGTCGTCACCGGCGGCGCTTGACCTAAATGGGGGCATTAGGATAAAAACTGCAAGAAGGCACTATTTTGATATGTAGGTACATAAAGTATACTAACAAAAATGTGCCCAAAGGAAAGTTGGGGCCTTGCGCCGGAAATGGCGTAAAATGTGCGGAGAAAAAAATGTGCGATGATATGAAAGTACATGGCTTGAAGATGCCTGAATCGATGGATCAGGCCACAAGAAGCCAGCTTTGCCCGGTGGTTTATGCGGTGTCAAAACTTGGCGGCAAATGGAAATTGATCGTTGTGCATAATCTGATCGAAGGGCCCAAGCGCTTTGGTGAGTTGCGCCGCGCCATCCCTGATATTACCCAGCGTATGTTGACGCTAACCCTGCGCGAACTGGAAGAAGATGGCATTGTGAACCGCGAGGTTTTTGAGGTGGTGCCGCCGCATGTTGAATATTCATTGACTGCTGTGGGGCAAGACCTTGAAAATGTCATGAGCTCGCTCGGCGATTGGGGCCGTGCCAACTTTGCCCAACGTCGCAATGCGGTGGCGTGAAGCAAATTTCTATGGTGCGCTGATCTGATCGATCAGAAAATCTTTCACGATCCGAATATTGAGCGGCATGTGGCGATGCGGGTGATGTAGCAACCAGAGATGGGTGGCGTCGTCGCGGATTTGCCCTTGCCATTCTGGTAGTAAATTGACCAGCGTGCCGGATTCTATCGAGGATTTGGCCAGCCAATCCGGCAGCAAGGTGGGGCCGTGGCCCAGTTGCGCGGCTTTTAGCAGGGCAAGCGGCGCCGACAAAGATAGATTACCCTTCGCGCGGATGGTGCATTTTTCCCCAGTGCGCTGGTGATTGAGGTGCCATTTGGTTAGCGCAGGTGGCAAATCCAACAGTAGGCAATCGACCCCTTCTAAATCCGCTGGTATGCTGATTTTATGCCGCCATTCTGGGCTACCCACACAATAATATTGAGGCGACAGCAGCTTGGCTGCGTGCACATTGCCTTGGGGCGTTGGCGCAAAGCGTAAGGCAATGTCAATCTGTCGTTCCAACAGTGCCACATTATCGTCGGTCATGAAGATTTTCAGCTCGATGCGCGGATATTCAGCTTGAAATTTGGTCAGCAAGGGCAGCAAAATCTCATGGCCAAAAGCGGATGAGCAGGTGAGGCGCACTTGGCCTTCTGGTTCCAAAATATGGGCTTTTGCCTCCCGTTCCGCTTCTTTTAGTCCTGAAAGCAAGGGCGCAATTTGCTCCAGATATTGCTGGCCGCGATCGGTGAGGTTGACCTGCCGCGTTGAGCGTTGAAACAATTGAAAGCCCAAGCGATCCTCAAGCCTTGCCACCGCCCGGGTGATATTGCTGGGGTCCACATTCCGGTCGCGCGCCGTTTGGGCAAAGCTTTTGCTGCGGGCCACGTCTAAGGCGATGTCTAAATCGTCAATCTGCATTATTGCATAATGTGCAATAAAATCTTGTAAGTGAAGCTATTTATTGCAGCATCTTGCTTTGCTAGCGTCGCCTCAACCAAGGAGAATTTTATGGATTTTAAAGATCAGACCATATTGATCACGGGTGCCAGCCGGGGCATTGGTGAAGCGGCGGCACGGCATTTTTATGGGTTGGGTGCCAATTTGATTTTGGCCGCGCGGTCAAAAGAGAAGCTGGAGGCACTGGCAGAAGAGCTGGACCCGCAGCGGGACCGCGTTGAAGTGGCGGCAATAGATGTTGCCGATTATGACGCGGTGAAAGCGGTGATGGGACAGGCAGAGCGTTTTGGTGGCCTCGATATTGTCGTCAATAATGCGGGCATGATCGACCCAATTGCGCACATAGGTGATAGCGATCCTGCGGCCTGGTCGCAGATGGTCGATGTGAATTTAAAAGGGCCTTATTATGTGATGCATGCGGTGTTGCCGCAGATGCTGGCAAAACAAGGCGGCACAATCATCAATATCAGTTCCGGCGCGGCCTATAGTGCTCTTGAAGGCTGGAGCCATTATTGCGCCACTAAGGCAGGGTTGCTGCAGCTCACCCGCACTTTGCACAAAGAATATGGAGCGCAGAACATTCGTTCTATCGGCTTAAGCCCGGGCACTGTCGCCACGCAGATGCAGGAGGAGATCAAAGCATCTGGCATCAATCCGGTTAGCCAATTGGACCCATCGGTGCACATTTCACCGGATTGGGTGGCCAAAGCCATCGCCTATTTATGCGGGCCAGCGGGCGACGATTATCTGGGGCAGGATTTTTCTCTCAGCACAGATGAAGGCCGCGCCGCATTGGGCATGTCCTTGGCAAGTTAATTGGCGGAAAGCCGCGCCTAGTCGCGCGGCTTATCCAATTGCCATTGCAAATTGGTTTTAATGGCGGGCCATTCGTGGGGCAAAATGGAATAGATCACGCTGTCGCGCAGCGTGCCATTGGGCATCACCACATGGTTGCGCAAAATCCCGTCCAAACGCGCGCCCAACCGTTCAATGGCGCGGCGGCTTTGATGGTTCAGATGGTGGGTGCGGAATTCAACCGCATTCACTTTAATGTCCTCAAACGCATGGCCAAGCAGCAGCATTTTGCACTCGGTGTTGATGGGTGAACGCTGGGCCGATTTGGCATACCAGGTGGCGCCGATTTCGGCGCGGTGATTTGGCTTATCCAGCCGGAAATAGGTGGTTTGTCCAATCACCTTATTCACCCGTTTGTCGACCACGCTGAAGGCAATAATTTGCCCTTCTTCCTGCATCTTTAGGCGGCGTTCAATCTCCGCTTCCATCTTGTCCGGCGCGGCAACGCCTGTATACCAAAGCTTATAAAGCTCGCCCTCGGCAGAGGCTTCTTGCAACTCGGCCAAATGATCAGGGCTCAGCGGCACCAATTTTGCGGTGTCGGCTTCAAGGGTGATGGGTGCAAACCATTTGCTCATTTGTTTTTGACTTTCTGCATGGTTTTTTCAAAATGGTGGGCCAGTGGCTTGGCGCTTAGGCCATGGACCAGAATGGACAGGCCAACCGTCAGCACGGTGCAGGCCAGCATTTCATCAATATGGGGCAATTCATATTGCTCCGCCACGAACAGGGCGAACAGGATGGAGGCCAATCCCTTTGGGCCAAACCAGCCCAAAATAAAGCGCTCATAAAAGTGCAGCTTTTCACCGAATAGGCTTATGGCGATCGGAACCATGCGCACAATGGTCAAAAAGCCGACGGCGATCAGCACTGTGGTCCAATTGGCATGGGCCAAGCCAACAGGCGCGAGCACCGCGCCAAAGATCATAAAGGTGAGGATGGACAAGAAGGTGCTTTCGCCTTCCAAAAATTCGGTGATGAATTTGTGGTTGGTTTTCTTGGCATTGCCAAAAGTCAGGCCCGCCACAAAGGCCGCGATAAAGCCATTGCCGCCAATGCTCTCTGCACCGAAAAAGGCCGCCAGCCCGACACTGAGGAAGAAAATGCCTTCATATATGGGCTGGGTGAACTTATGGTGGGTGGCCATATCGAGCAATTTTGCGCCGATAAAGCCAATCGCGATGCCCGCCAAAGGGCCAAATATGATTTGAGCGCCCACAAACTGGCCGATGGCAAGGGGCGTGAGGCTGATATTGCTGGTGGCTTCATTGGCCATCAGCAGGGCGGCAAACACGACCACGGGCAGGGCCAGCCCGTCATTCAAGCCGCTCTCCACATTGATCGCTTCTGAAACGCGCGTGGGCACGTCCTTATCTGCGAGGATTGGTTGCGCCAGCGCCGCATCGGTTGGGGTGAGGATGGCCGCTGTCAGCAGCGCCATTGCCCACGGCAAATCTGGTGCCAGCAGCATGATCATGGCCGCGCCCATCAAAATGGTCAGCGGCATCCCGATCAGCAACATACGTGTAGGCAGGGCATAGTGCGCCTTGAGGTTGCGCAGGCGGATTTTGGAGGCATCGAGAAACAGAGTGAGAATCAGCGTGATTTCCGCCACCGTGTGGATGGTGCTGTCGTCAATATTAAGGTCGATCACGCCTAAACCCGCTGGCCCTAAGCCCAGCCCTAGCCCTGCGAAGAAAATCGGCAAGGTGATCCATGATTTTTCAATGGGGCGCACAAACAGGGCAAACCCCATAATGCCAAATAAGATCAGGGCGAATTGAAAGCTATGGGGCATGAAAAAGCCTTGGCTGACGAACAGGTCTTGACCCCATTATGATCGGCCATTGTTTTATGACAAGAGGGTTAGCGCCATTCTTTTGTTTTGGCGGTGGCCGGGTCACCTGTGTTCGGCACGCCTTGCGGCTCAATCAGCATGATCTTGGCCTCTTTTTTGGCCACCGGGCGATGGTCTTTGCCTTTCGGCACTACATATATTTCGCCGGGGCCGAGCGTGACGTCACCATCTTTCATTTCAATGGTGATTTCGCCTTCAATCACCATAAACATTTCGTCGGTATCGGGATGGTTGTGCCAGTTAAACTCGCCCTCCACCTTGGCGATCAGCACATCATAATCATTAAGCTGCGCCACAATTTTGGGCGACCAATGTTCAGAAAATGTCGCAAATTTTTCTACTAAATTGATGGGCTTGTTGGTCATTCAACAAGCTCGGTGATTGGCTGTTTTGAAGCGGAGATTTTCTTGATCACGTAGAAATTCGTGATGCGATCATAAGGCATTTGGTTTCTCCATTTTAAGAGCGGCCAAACATACCAAACGATGACGAGGCCAATAGATAATGCTGGCAAAACTATCACATAGATTGGAGAGCTGAGCAGTGAGACTGTTGTTATCAATGCTTGTTTCAGTTCAAGGTTTGAGAAGTATAGTGAAAGACCGGCAGTGGCCAGCATCAAGGGCAATAGAGGCAAAACCTTCAGATATTCTCGCAACATGCAGCGCAAAAATGGAACGTTTCTTTGATCGGAGATAACCCGAAGACCTAAAAGCAGTTTGCCGGGAGTTGCCGCATATTTAAAAATAAAGAGCGCCATAATAAGTGGCAAAAACAAATTTACATAATCGAGTGCTGAGTGAGCATGATCGAGTTTGCCATTGCTGGTCAGTGGCACATTCAATTGTTTATATTGAGAAAAATTTGATCCTGGTGCGCGCGTTTCTGTTCTAACCAGAATGTTCCGCGCTGGGTTAAGACCAAAAAATGAGTGTTCACATATCACATATTTGCGGTGGGCTGATCGATCTGGATCAGTGAGGTCTGCAATCTCACTAAGCGTCTGATTTTCAATTACATTGGCGCATTGGGTATGACCGATTGGAAATGTCGCCCGCAATTCAAATGGCACAATGGGATTAACAACCAGCACCAATATGAAGATGGCTATTTGAAACAATAAGGCGTCGATTATGAGGGCAAAAAAACGTCGCCAGAAATAGCGCGGCTGTGCAACGAGCTCATTCTGAGTATACATAGAAAAATCCGTCAAAAATGCTTTGTCAAAAGCTAACGGCATAACATCTGGTTGACAAGAATTTTCCGCGTGTTTCCTTTGTTTTGAGACTTACCCCACCACCAGTTCTAAATACTCACCATAGCCTTCTTCTTCCATTTTGGAAGAGGGGATGAAGCGGAGGGAGGCGGAGTTGATGCAGTAGCGCAGGCCGCCCATTTCGGCTGGGCCATCATTGAATACATGGCCCAAATGGCTGTCGCCATGGTGGGAGCGGACTTCGGTGCGCACCATGCCGTGGCTGGTGTCGGTGTGTTCCTTCACCCAATCGGGGTTAATGGGGCGGGAGAAGCTGGGCCAACCGCAGCCAGAATCAAATTTATCAGCAGAAACAAACAAAGGCTCGCCGGAGACAATGTCCACATAGATGCCTTTTTCATTATGGTCCCAATATTCATTTTGGAATGGGCGCTCGGTGCCATTTTTCTGCGTCACGTAAAACTGTTCTTCGTTCAGCTTTTCCAATGCGTCTTGGGTCTTTTTATAGGTTTTAGGATCTGCCATAATGGTCACCATATTTTTGCAAGGAATTGATTGAAACTATAGCGGGCGGTCGCTGGGGCTCACAATCATAATTTGGTGAGCAGGATGTTTGTTCCGAGGCTGACAAATTGTCGCGAGGGGAATTGACCCATATCAACAATTGGTTGGTTGGAATAATCTAGTCTTAGATCCAATGCGATGGATAGGGATCATTTAGCATGACAGATATAAGCTCCTCCCAAGGGGAACCTCAGGTTGAAGATTTTGACGTAGAAGCGGTCAACCGAGCGGGCAAACGCCCGCCGCTTTATGCTGCGCGGAAAAAGATTTTTCCAAAGCGCGCCAGCGGTAATTTCCGCCGTTTGAAATGGTTGATCATGATCGTGACCTTGGGGATTTATTACATCACCCCATGGTTGCGGTTTGACAGGGGCGAATATGCGCCAGACCAAGCGGTGCTGGTGGATTTGGCCAATCGGCGCTTTTATTTCTTTTTCATCGAGATTTGGCCGCAGGAATTTTATTATGTGGCGGGCCTGTTGGTGATGGCCGGGGTGGGGCTGTTTTTGATCACGTCCACGGTGGGCCGTGCTTGGTGTGGTTATACTTGCCCGCAAACCGTGTGGGTGGATTTGTTCTTGGTGGTGGAACGCTTTTTTGAAGGCGACCGCAACCAACGCATGAAGCTGGATAGTGCCCCTTGGTCGTTCAATAAAATTTGGCGGCGGGTGGCGAAACATAGTACTTGGCTGCTGATCGGCGTGGCCACTGGCGGCGCTTGGATATTCTATTTTGCTGATGCGCCGACCTTGTTTATGGATGTGATCCATTTCGACGCGCCGATGGTGGCCTATTTCACCATTTTAATCCTGACGGCCACCACTTACACCTTTGGTGGCCTGATGCGCGAGCAGGTGTGTACTTATATGTGCCCATGGCCGCGAATTCAGGGCGCGATGTTGGACGAACATTCGCTGACCGTGACCTATAATGATTGGCGCGGTGAACCCCGCACCAAGCATTCCAAAAAAGCGATCAAGGAAGGTATTCCGATTGGCGATTGCGTGGATTGCAATGCCTGTGTGGCCGTATGCCCCATGGGGATTGATATTCGCGATGGGCAGCAGCTTGAATGTATCACCTGTGCCTTGTGCATCGATGCGTGCGACAATGTGATGGACAAGCTGGGGCGTGAGCGCGGCTTGATTTCTTACACCACGCTGAACGATTACAACGAAAATATGCAATTGGCGACCAGCGGGTCATCAACGATTGACCCGACCAAAGTGCGCGATGGCGAAGGCAATTTGTTGGATCGCGTGCGCCGCACCAATTGGCGTTCCATCATCCGGTGGCGCACACTGGTTTATTTCTGTTTCTGGGCAGCGATTGGCGTGGCGATGCTTGTCGCCTTGTCTCTGCGGGATCGGTTGGACGTGAATGTGCAGCATGACCGGAACCCACTTTATGTGATGCTTTCAGATGGGGCTGTGCGCAATGGCTATGATGTGAAAGTGCTGAACATGACGCCTGAGCCCCGCACTGTGCGCTTGTCGCTGGAAGGTTTGCCGGGCGGTGAGATGACATTGGCCAGCTCCGTTGATGAACCGCAAAGCTCAATCGTGCTGGACGTGGAGCCAGATCGGGTGTTGCCTGTGCGGGTTTATGTCCGCGCCATGCCTCAACAATTGAACGAGAATCCTGTACGGTTTGATTTTGTGGTGACCGATTTGTTTGGCGAGGAAAGCTCTCGCGAAACAGTTAAATTTGAGATGCCACGGGAGTAGAATGATGGAGCAATCAATGTCTAACCCTCAAAAGCCAAAAGAATTTACCGGCAAGCATATGCTGATGGTAATCGGCTTATTTTTCGGCACCATCATCACCGTCAATTTGATCATGGCCTATTTTGCCACGACCAGTTGGACCGGGCTTGTGGTGAAAAACTCCTATGTCGCCAGCCAGCATTATAATGAAAAGCTGGTGGCCAACCGGGCGCAAGATGCATTGGGCTGGACCCCAACTTTGGCGGTTGAGCAGGGCACTTTGCGTTATCGCTTGTTGGATGCGAAAGGCGCCCCCGTGGTGGCAGAGCAGGCTGAAGCGAAATTGATGCGCCCAAGCCATGAGCGCGAAGACCATATGGTCACCTTGTTGCCAGATGCGAATGGCGACTTTGTTGTGGACCATGAATTGGGCTTTGGCGCATGGGATATTGAACTGCAGTTGGTCAGCGAAAATGACATTCCGTTTGTTTATCGCGAGCGGTTTATGGTGGAGACAAAATAATGAGCTGCTGCGCCCCGGGTGTAGAGGCTGGTTCTGATCTGATTGAAGATGGTGCCAGCCAAATCAGCAATGAAGCGATTATTGCGGCCTCTGCCGATTTAGGCGGTGGGCAAAAGCAAGTGGAATTTGGCGTGCCTGATATGTATTGCGCCGCTTGCATTCGCTCCATCGAAACCGAGTTGGCTGACCTTGAAATGGTTAGTTCTGCCCGGGTAAACATGTCCACCAAGCGGGTGAAAGTGGTGTTCAAGGCGCTGGCCGGGGCTGCGCCCATGGACATGGTTGAGGCCATTCGCCGGGCCGGCTATCGCAGCTTTTTGTTGGATGTGGAAGAGGCGGGTAAAGACAAAAGCCTGTCCAAACTGATCTTGTCCATGGCTGTGGCGGGCTTTGCCGCCATGAACATTATGTTGTTTTCGGTTTCCATCTGGTCTGGTGCCAATGAAAGCACGCGGGATCTGTTCCATTGGATTTCGGCGCTGATTGCGGTGCCAACCGTGTTTTTCTCGGGACAGGTCTTTTATAAATCCGCATGGGGGGCCTTGCGCCATGGGCGGTTGAATATGGACGTGCCGATCTCTCTCGCCGTTTTGCTGGCGTTAGGGTTGAGCATTTTCGAAACCATCAATTCAGGCCAACATGCCTATTTCGATGCGTCGGTGACCCTTCTATTCTTCTTGTTGATTGGCCGCACTTTAGACCATGTGATGCGCGAACGGGCCCGTTCTGCGGTGCGCGGCTTGGCGTCGCTGGCCCCCAAGGGCGCGGTGCAGATTTTGCCCAATGGTGAGCGCGAATTTATCAAGCTCAATGAGGTGCAAGTGGGCATGGTGCTGGAAGTGGCTGCGGGTGAGCGCATTCCGGTGGATGGCCGCGTGATCGAAGGCAAAAGCGAATTGGATATGTCGTTGGTGACCGGGGAAACGGTGCCAGAATTGTGCGGCAAGGACAGCGCGGTTTTGGGCGGCGCGACCAATTTGTCTGGCGCCTTGAAGATTGAGGTTGAAAAGGCCGCGCACCAAAGTTTCTTGGCGCGCATGATCGAGCTGATGGATGCGGCAGAAGGCAGCCGCGCTGGCTATAAGCGCATTGCAGATCGGGCCGCCGAAATTTATGCACCGTTTGTGCATTTGCTGGCGCTGTTCACCTTCCTTGGCTGGGGCTTTTACAATGGTGATTGGTATCATGCCACAGTGACGGCCATTGCGGTGTTGATCATTACATGCCCTTGCGCTTTGGCGCTGGCGGTGCCGATTGTGCATGTGGTGGCGGCCGGGCGTTTGTTTGAACGCGGGGTGATGATGAAGGACGGGGCGGCGCTGGAGCGTTTGGCGCAAGTCACTAAAATTGCGTTTGATAAAACCGGCACGTTGACCCTCGGCACCCCCATTTTCCACGGCCAGATTTTGGGTGATGACAAAGCCATTGATCAGGCCTTGCAAATGGCCCAATTGTCACGTCATCCTTTCTCTAAAGCCTTTGTGCGGGCGTTCAAGGGCCGCAGCGTGCCACCGCTGGCTGATGCGGCTGAAGTGCCGGGCGCAGGCGTGGAAGCACATATTGATGGGCAAATCTGGCGTTGGGGTCGTGCAGATTTTTGCGATCCGAATTATCAAAGCTCAGATACAACGCAAAGTGAAGTTTACCTGTCTTGCGATGGGCAGATGGTGGCTGGTTTTGGCTTTGAAGATGTGTTGCGCCCAGATGCGCAAGCTGCTTTGGCTGAGTTGAAATCTAATGGCTATGATTTAGCGATCTTTTCGGGTGACCGGAAACAAGTGGTGGCCAGCGTTGCCCGCACCTTGAATGTTGAAAATGCCCATGGGGCGCTGACACCTGATCAAAAGGTTGAGGCGATCCAAGAAGCTGGTGAAGGCGATCAAAAAGTGCTGATGGTGGGCGATGGCATCAATGATGCGCCGGCGCTCCGGGCTGCTCATGTGTCGATGGCGCCATCAAGCGCGGCAGATGTTGGGCGCAATGCGGCTGACTTTATTTTCACCCATAACCGTTTGGCCGATGTGCAATTTGCTTTGAAATTGAGCAAGCGGGCCAGCCGGGCTGTGGTGCAAAATTTCGCATTGGCGCTGTGCTATAATGCGGTGGCCATTCCTCTGGCGGTGATGGGCTATGCCACGCCACTTTTGGCCTCCTTGGCAATGTCTTCTTCCTCCGTTATCGTTACGTTGAATGCCCTGCGCTTGCGTTTGGGGCAGCAAGATGGAACCAAAGACCTCCCGACGCATTCATCAAATGCGCCACAAATCAAAGCGGTAGCAGCTGAATGACTCCTTTATTGATCCTTATTCCCGTTGTCCTGATCATTGGTATACTGGCCTTAGGCGCATTTTTATGGTCTTTAAAAAGTGGCCAATATGAAGATTTGGACGGGGCGGCGATGCGTATTTTGGACGATGGAGATGATCGGCCCGACCGTTCGGAGAAGAATGAATAGGGAGATTCATGGTAGAACCATTGGATATTGAGGGTCGGGAAAAGGCCCTAAGCCAATTGCCAGATTGGGTGTTTAACCCGGTTAAAAACGGCATTGAGCGTGAGTTTAAGTTCAAAAATTTTGTTGAAGCTTTCGGCTTTATGAGCTCAGTGGCCATTTTGGCTGAAAAGCACAATCACCATCCTGAATGGTTCAATGTGTACAATAAGGTGTCAATTCTGCTCACCACCCATGATGCAAATGGGTTGTCAGAAAAAGATATTGAATTGGCCAACGCGATTGAAAAGCTGCTCTAAGCTCCGTTTTAGCGGGCTTGATCGTTCAGCGGATTGAACGCCATCCAAATCAGGTTTAAGCTCCACAAGATGCTGGTGACAAATTGCCAGTTGAGCGGCATGTTGAGCAATCTTGATCCCACCAATAGCGCGGTTGTGGCAACCAACAGCATGGGCGCAGGGTGCCACACTGTTTGCTGTCGCACTTGCCAATGGGCATAGGCCAACGTTGCTGCGCTCAACAACACGCCCAAATGGGATGCCCAGAACAAATAATTGTCATGGTGCAAAAATAAGCTGGTGCGGCCATAGCCCAACAGATCAAACGAGAAGAAGGCCATGAGAAAGGCGCTGAACACCCACATAAAGCCAGCATAGCGCTTTATGCGTCCATTTTCCGGGCCGAAGGCAACGGCCAAAAACCCAACACTCAATAGTAGCGTGGCCAGCAATTGCACCCCTGCATTGGCAGCATCATATTCATGGGCCACAAAGCGCATAAGTTCTGACATCAAAAAAAGAAATGCACCAATTGCAAGGGTAATGCGTAACATAAGGGCTTGATCCGAATAGGTGTTGAGTTCAGACCCTAAAAGGGTTGGCGTAAAAGGACAATTCCCTTTCCGCATGTTTTATTTTACCCTTAGGGCGACTCGTGAGAAAGGAAGCTGCCTATATGTTTGACGCCATCAAGAAATTGTTTTCAGCGAAAAAGCAAACTGATGTGGCCACATTGGAGCCAAAGCTATGTGTGGCAGCTTTGTTGGTGCATCTATCTGCTGTGGATGGCGAAAGCAGTGACGATGAGAAACAGGCAATTCAGAACACATTGCAATCATATTATGGTCTTAGCCCACAAGAGGTGAAAAGCCTTTTGGAATTGGCGATTGAGCAAAATAATGATGCGGTTGATCTTTATGCGTTCACCTCGGTTTTGAACCAACTTGAGGTGGAAGAAAAGCACGCCATCATCAATATGATGTGGCAGGTGGTGTTTGTGGATCAGCACAATCATGAGCTTGAGGACAATATGGTGTGGCGGGTGGCTGAGCTTATTGGCGTGTCAGCGCGTGAGCGCACATTGTTGCGGGCTGAGGTGCGGCAGGCGGCCAAAATCAAATAGCGCAATTTGCGAATTGAATTGCAAAATGCAATTCATTCCGCAATCGCTTTTGGCGTAAAACTTAACACACATTCATAAATATAGATTTTTAGTGCCCGGCATGGCGCTTCACCCGCAATATGTTGGGGGTGAGGCTTTATGTGCAGTTTGGCACGGTTTGTGCACCCATTTGGGTGTGACGGGAATTTGGTTTTGCGTATCTCGTCCGGATCAAAAGTCAAAGTTCAAACCCGTGTCGCCGCGTATCTGGTGACGCGGGTTTTATTTATTTGAGCTTATTTACCTTGATCAGCCCCAATGCCTTGCTGGCTCTTGTGAACAGCGGTGCAAATAGCTACATAGGAAGGGAATAAGCGCAAAGCGGAGACATCTATGCGGGTTTTGTTGGAAATTATTATGCTGGTGCTCAACCTTTATTGGTGGGTAGCAATCATCATGATCGTGATGAGCTGGTTGTTGCAGTTTAACGTGATCAACTATTCAAACCAGTTTGTGGCCACCATCTGGCGGGTCGTGAATGGATTGACCGAACCAGTGCTGAACCCGATCCGGCGCGTGGTGCCAAATGTGGGCGGGTTGGACATTTCACCAATCGTATTGTTTATCGGCATTTATGCGCTGCAGCGCATTATCGTGCTTTACCTCTACCCTTACGCTTTCTAGCTTAAAGCGATGGCAGAGACAGAATTGAAAGCCTGGCGCGAAACACGCGCCGGGCTTTTATTGTTTTTGAAGGTCACGCCCAATGCCAGCCGCGACGAGATTGGCGACATTGTTGCCGATGCGGACGGGCAGGGGCAATTGGTGGTGCGGGTGCGGGCAGTGCCGGAAAAGGGCAAAGCCAACAAGGCTGTGGTCAAATTATTGGCCAAGCAGCTGGGTTGTCGCGCCAGCGCCATTGAGGTGTTGAAAGGCGAAACCAGCCGGCAAAAGCAAGTGTGCATTGCCGACCTCACGGAGCATGAATTAAAAGCGCTTTTGATTTAGCCGCAGCGATCTTCTAGCCGCTCAATGCTGGGCACGAAGAAGGTCCGGTTATTTTCAATCTCGATCACCCCATCCTTGCGCAGCTTGGTGAGCTGGCGCGAAATGGTTTCAACCGTCAGCCCCAAAAAGTCCGCAATATCAACGCGGGTGAGGGGCAGATCGAATTTGATGCTGTCGATTTCTTCCATATCTTTTGTGGGGTCGATATGGGTGGCGATTAGGAACAGAAAGCTGGCCACTTTTTCCGCAGCGGTTTTGCGGCCCAGCGTCACCATCCAGTCGCGCGCCTCATCCAGTTCCTTCAGCGTTTGCATCAGCAAACGATGCTCCAGTTCGGGTGAGGCCTTGATCATGCTCTCAAGGGCAGAGCGGGGGATTTTGCACAGATTAACGCCAGACGCGGCTTCTGCGCTCAAGCGGCTTTCATCTGCGAAGGGACGACCCAGAAAGTCTGGTGCGAATTGCAGGCCGATCACTTGCTGGCGGCCATCGGCCAGCATTTTGGTCAGCTTCACCACGCCAGAGATCACATTGGCGTAAGACTTTACTTCTTCGGTATCGCCGATCAGCTCTTCGCCAGATTTTGCGCGCACCTGCCGCGTATGGCGGGCAAGCTCCACCAATTGCTCAGGCTCCAATGCGCCGCAAATACCTTTATGGCGCGCTTCGCAAGATTTGCAAAGAACAGGTATGTCCGAATTATGTATGTCTTTACGCGAACTCATTTTCATCCCCAGAGGTTCTCCCTCGGCTGGAATCATAACATAATTTTTTTGATTTTCGACCTATTTGACGAATGGTCGCAGATGTTACTTTTTAGAGTGAGCTATAGGTCCTGAAAAAAGTGGAGTTTTTACCGGAAAAAAATGAAATTTCACCATAAAAAACTGGAGTTTTGCTATAATTTTATAAAATTTTGGCGGGGATTTCAGTGCAAATTTGCGGCACAGAATCACTTGTAACCATTGTTTGGATCAAAATTCCGATATATTGTATTTTTGTTTCAAACAGTGAAGGGATGCCTATGTCACGGTCATTGATGCCGCCGCCTCATTTGGGCGAAATGGTGCGCAAAGCGCGGAAAGATCAAGGTTTGACATTGGAGATGTTGGCGGAGCGATGTGGGGTATCCAAATCCATGCTCAGCCAAATTGAGCGGGGGGCAGTGAACCCCACTTTCACCCTAGTGTGGAACTTGGCGCAGTCATTGGGGTTAGACCTTTCAACCCTTGGTGAGCAAGCCGCCAGCGACCATATGATCACCCATATCCCAGCTTATTCAACGCCTTCGAAAGGCAGTGCCGATGGGCTATGCACGGTGCGGCTGTTGAATCCGCCCCGCACGCCGATGCCGATTGAATGGTATGATTTTAGCGCAGAGCCGGGCGGTGCGCTGCAATCGCAACCCCATGCGGCTGGGACGTTCGAGCATTTGACCTGTTTGAGTGGCACGTTGGAAATTGAGGCCGGGGACAAGCGGGCCAAGGCGGAAGAGGGGGATACGCTACGCTATCGCGCTGACCAACCGCACACGATCCGCAACATTGGCGACGGCCCAGCCAAGGCGATTTTGGTGGTGGCGCAACCGCAGCTTTAGGGCATTCTGGGAGCGACAAAGCGCTGCGCGATCACAATCGCAAAAATCTCACCTTCTTGATGTTGGCAGTAGATAAAAATTCCACTATATTGGATTTAGTCCAATATATAGAGATTTGTCTGCTATGTCGAAAAAGCTGATCCAACACACCGAACAGGCGCTGGCCCAATTGCGGGAAGAAGGCTTGTTCAAATCCGAATATGGAATCACCAGCCCGCAGTCGGCCAACATCACTGTGCGCGGTGAAGATGGCAAAGATGTGCCATTGCTCAATATGTGCGCCAATAATTATCTCGGCCTCGCCGATGATAAACGCCTTGAAAAGCGGGCGATTGAGACGATTGAGAGCGAAGGCTTCGGCATGGCGTCGGTGCGCTTTATCTGCGGCACACAGGCGATCCACCAGCAGCTGGAAGCGCGGCTTTCTGACTTCTTGGGCACCGAAGATGCTATCCTGTTTATCGCTTGTTTTGATGCCAATGCGGGCGTTTTTGAAGCGCTGTTGGGGCCGGAAGATGCAATCATTTCTGATGCGTTGAACCATGCCTCGATCATTGACGGGGTGCGGCTGTGTAAGGCCCAACGGTTCCGCTATGCCAATAATGATATGGACGCGCTGGAAGAACAGTTGAAGGCGGCACAGGATGCGCGGCATCGGCTGATTGTGACTGACGGCGTGTTCTCGATGGACGGGATTATCGCTAATTTGCCGGGCATTTGTGATTTGGCGGAAAAATATGATGCGTTGGTGATGGTGGACGACAGCCACGCGGTGGGCTTTATGGGACCAAATGGCCAAGGCACCCCGCACCATCATGGGGTGGAAGATCGCGTGCATCTTTATTCAGGTACCTTCGGCAAAGCGCTTGGCGGCGCGGCAGGCGGCTATATTGCCGGGGCGAAGCCGTTGGTGACCATGTTGCGGCAAAAGGCGCGGCCTTATTTGTTCTCTAATGCGTTGCCACCTATGATTGCGGCGGCGACATTAGAAGCGCTGGATATTGTGGAACAGTCTCCTGCGCTGCGTGAAAAGCTGTTCGATAATGCGAAATATTTCCGCGAGAAAATGGCTGGATTGGGCTTTGAACTGGTGCCGGGCGAACATGCGATTATCCCGGTGATGCTGCATGATGCGGTTTTGGCGCAAAAATTCGCCAAGCGCATGTTGGAGTTGGGCGTTTATGTGACCGCATTCTCCTTCCCCGTGGTGCCGAAAGGATTGGCGCGAATCCGCACGCAAATGTCTGCCGCGCATACGACAGAAGATCTGGACCGGGCGATTGCCGCCTTTGAGCAAACTGGCAAAGAATTGGGAGTGATCTGATGCGCGCATTGGTGAAAGCAAAGGATGCACCGGGCCTTGAATTGCATGAGGTGGAAAAGCCTCAAGTCGGGCCACATGATGTGTTGATCAAGGTGAAGAAGGCCTCGATTTGCGGCACGGATATGCATATCTGGAAATGGGATCAATGGGCGCAAAATACAGTGCCTGTGCCCATGGTGGTCGGCCATGAATATATGGGCTTGATCGAAGAAGTTGGCGATGAAGTGCAGGGCCTTAAAGTGGGCCAGCGCGTGTCGGGCGAAGGGCATATTCCGTGCGGCAAATGTCGGAACTGCCAGTCTGGTCGTGCCCATATTTGCGCAGATACCAAGGGGATTGGGGTCAACCGCCCCGGCGCATTTGCTGATTATGTGGCCATTCCCGAAGCCAATGTGCGGCCCTTGCCAGACAGTGTGAGCGACGAAGTGGCCTCTATCCTCGACCCGTTGGGCAATGCGGTGAACACGGCGCTGACCTTTGATGTGTCCGGCGAAGATGTGCTGATCACAGGGGCTGGGCCGATCGGTTGTATGGCCGCGGCGGTGTGCCGCCATGTGGGGGCACGGCATATTATTGTGACCGACTTGAACGATGATCGGTTGGCCTTGGCGAAAAAGATGGGCGCAACCCGTGGCGTGCGCGCGGATAAAGAAAATCTGCGCGAAGTGATGGGCGAACTGGGCATGCGTGAAGGCTTTGACATTGGACTTGAAATGTCTGGTGCCGCGCCTGCCATGGATTCGATGATCGAGCATATGATTACCGGTGGCCGCGTGGCGCTGCTCGGCCTCTTCCCCGGCAAGGTGGAAATGGATTTGAACAAGGCGATCTTTAAAGGTCTCACCCTTGAAGGCATTTATGGGCGCAAAATGTTTGAAACCTGGCACAAAATGCTGGCCATGCTGGAATCTGGCTTGGATGTGACCCCTGTGATTTCACATCATTTGCCGTTTGAAGATTTTGCCCAAGGCTTTGAAGCCGTTGGCAAAGGCGAGGCCAATAAGGTGATTTTGGATTTGGATAAATAATAGGTCGAGCGGTGTTGTTTATAACAATGCCGCTCGCCAATTTTTGGTCGCGTCGTGACAGTAAAGGGGCGGCGCGCACCTTGTTTTTATTTGCGCTGGCGCAAAGTTGTATCGGCAATCAACGTTTAATGTGATGAGATGAAGGGATTTGTCTCATGATGTTTGCATCGTCAACGCAAAGCGCAATTGATCCAGATATGAGCCTCGACGAAATTATGCGTCGTTGGCCTGCAACCGTTTCTGTTTTTATGAAAAACCGTATGTCTTGCGTGGGGTGTCCCATTGCAAGCTTCCACACGATTGTGGATGCGGCGGAAGAATATCATTTGGATGAAAGCCAGTTTGCGGAAGAGTTGGCTCTCGCCCGCGACGGCTCGGCTAAACGATTTTAGACCATAGGCTTATGGGCATTGAATTTAATGACCTTGGGCCAATAGCGCCAATTTATGTGCTTCTAACACTTCGATCTTTTGTCGGCCCACCTGCATCAACCCCTTGCTGCTCCATGCGCTGAACAAGCGTGAAACCGTGTGCAAGGTGGTGCCTGTCATCTCTGCGATGTCTTGTCGGGAAACCGGGAAATCAATCAAAATGCCCTGTTCAGTTTTCACCCCACATTGATGGGTGAGGCGCATGACGGCGTGGGCCACGCGGCGTTCCACCTGTTCGGTAGACATTTCAACAATGCGCTCTTGGGATTGGGCCAAACGTTCGCCGATGGATTTATAGGCATTTTGAATGAAGCGCGGATGCTCCACCAAAAATGAATCCCAAAATTTATTGTCCCATAAGATCGCGACGCAATCGACCAAAGCGCGAGAGGTGGCGGGATAGTTTTTTTGCGCGATGGCTGGCGCCACGCCAAACAATTCCCCCACACCAAAATGCCGCATGATCACTTGTGATCCATCTTCGGTGGTTTTGCTGACTTCTAAATAGCCATCCAACATCAAGAAAAAATGTGTCGCTGGCTCGAACTGATCAAAGAAGTGATCGCCCTTTTTATAATGTTTGGCCGTGCCTTTTTCCAAGATGTCGGCAATTGCCTCCTTCTCCATATCGAGAAAGAGGGGAAAGTCGGCCACAAGGCTAGGATCGATCTTAGGTGCTTTTTTTTGCATGGTCGTTCGTTTGTTTGATCTAACGCAAATAACCAGTTTTCCAGATCAGTTACAAGGTTGGTCAACGCACAAAGGAATTTTTGAAAGGAAATCAAAATGAAAAACGGTTTCAAAAAAGCAATCGCTGTTTTCGGTCTTGTCGCTGCAACTGGCATGGTGCTTAGCCCAGCCTTGGCTGAAGAGTTTGAAGTGAAAATGTTGAACAAAGGCGAAAAGGGCACAATGGTTTTTGAACCTGATTTCATTGCTGCTCAGCCTGGCGACACCATCAAATTTGTGCCCACAGATAAGGGCCACAATGTTGAAAGCATCAAAGGCATGTTGCCTGCTGGCGTTGAAGAGTTCAAAAGCAAGTTCAATGCTGAATATGTGCTGACTGTGGATGAAGAAGGCGTTTATGGCGTGAAATGCACACCACACTATGCCATGGGCATGGTGGCGCTGATCACTGTTGGTGAGCTGGGCAATTTGGACGAAGCCAAAGAAGCCAAGCACAAAGGCAAAGCCAAAAAAGTGTTTGCTGAATTGTTTGAACAAGTTCAGTAAATCCAGATTTTTGGGGCGGGCGAAGATAATGCCCGCCCTTTTTGTATCTACTTGAAGGATTTTGGAAAATGGCTATTGCGCGTACGCAGCCTTTTGAGGGCCCGACCTTGTTTAGCTATGGTTTTCGCCCCTTTTTTTTGTTTGGGGCCTTTTACGCTGGGCTGACCATTTTAATGTGGGTGCCGTTTTATTTAGGTGACATAGATTTGCCGCTGGCGATGGGGCCGGCCGACTGGCACATGCATGAAACTTTGTTCGGATTTGTGCCAGCGGTCATCGCTGGCTTTTTATTGACCGCCGTGCCCAACTGGACCGGACGACTGCCCGTGAATGGGCTGGCCTTGATCGGTTTGGTGTTGGCCTGGGTGTTGGGGCGCTTTGCCATCAATCTATCCGCCCTGTTGCCCATGTGGATGGTGATTGGTTTCAATCTTTTGTTCCCCGCCTTGTTTGCCGCCGCGGTTTGCCGAGAAATCATTGCAGGCAAAAACTGGCGTAATCTCAAAGTGTTGGTGATGTTTGGCTTGTTGGTGCTGGCGCAATGCTGGTTCTATTGGGCATGGGCCAATGGAATGGACGTGAAGCCTGCCGCCTATTTAGCGCTTGGCGTGGTGCTGATGTTGATCATGCTGATTGGTGGACGGATTATTCCCAGCTTTACCCGCAATTATTTGGTGAAGCAGAAAAGCGAAACTTTGCCGCAGCCCTTTGGGCAGTTTGACAAAATGACCGTGCTGGCGAGTGCCTTGGTGCTGGTTGGCTTTGTATTGCAAAGCACTGGGCTATTTAGCTTACCTTTGGTTTTTGCCTTCGGTTTTATGCTCTTGGCAGGCTTGCATCTGGTGCGCCTGTTGCGGTGGCATCCTGAGCTGATTTGGCGCGATGGGCTGCTGCTTGTGCTGCATGTGGGTTATGGCTTTTTGCCGATCGGTTTTGCCTTGATGGGGGTGAGCCTGCTTGATGACGGGCTCGTGCCGTTGGTGGCGCCGATTCATGCGCTTAGTACCGGGGCGGTGGGCCTGATGATTATTGGCGTGATGTGTCGCGCAACGTTGGGACATACGGGATATCCATTGGTGGCAACACAGGGCACATTGTTGCTGTTTGTCGCGGTGTTGGTTGCGGCGATTTTGCGGATTGTTGCGGCGTTTGATCTTGAGATTAACGTGATGTTGATGCGGACATCTCACCTGCTTTGGGTGGCAGGTTTCTGGGGATTTGTTGGTCTTTATGGCGGCAAGCTTATGCGCCCCAGAGCGGCGCCAAGGCGCTAAGCTTTTATTGAAGACCCGAAGGGCCATAGGCGGCGAAGAAAGCTGAAAAAGTCTGGCTTGTCGCCGCCTTTGACCAAGCGAATGCCCAAATGATCGGGCGGATCGCCAACGGTGCACCCGCCGCCTTGCGGGTTTGAAATAAACACAGACAGATAGGTGCGGTGTGCGCCTTCAACCACGCGGGCGCCACAGCTGATGGCTTTTGACTGGCTGTTGGTGGCGTCCACATTGATGCGTTCGTAGCAGGTTGAGGTCCACACCCAGACATTTTCGGCCACATCATTGATGCCCAAGCTGTTGGCGCCGAACAGGCCAGCTGGCCTTAAGCTCTGGCTCGGTGTTGTTGATTTGCTTTTTGATTTGGCCCGGTATTCAGAAAGCCAAGCCACGGCGGGGTTTGTGGGGTCGGATTGAATATCTTTTTCAGGGTCGTCATATTTTTCGCCTGCAAATTGTGCCCACTCCAATGCGGTGGGCAGCCGCCAATTTTCTCCGGTTTTGGCGCTGAGCCATGCTGCATATTTCTCTGCCATCTCATAATTGATGCCCACCACGGGGTGATCGTCGATGGGTGTCTTGATGGTGATGGCGGGCGGGCAATAGGCGTCCAAAACGCATTGGCGATATTGGGCGTTGGTCACCAGATTTTTGGCGACGTTGAGCGGGGTTTGCACCTTGGCGTGCACCAAGGGAGAAATTTGGGGCAATTCATTTTCAATGTAGCGCGCTGGGTCTCGATATTCGAAGGTGCGCGGTGGAATGGTGATCAATTCGGGCGCTTCAATGGTCGCATCATAAGTGGCGGCGGAAAGCGCTGGGCCAGCTGCTTGTTGTGGCGCGGTTAGGCTTTGCAAAAGCCAAAAGCTCGCCCCAGCCAAAAGCATGACGGGCAAGATGACAGAACCAGTATTTTTGAAACGATCAGTGGTCATTTCACCACTCCTTCACCCAAAAGCCCGGCCAAGTGGGAATTTGGCCGGGCGCTTTGTTGTGTTATTTGGCCAACCTATTTGGTGATTGGGCCTGGGGCGCTGACCTGTTTCATCAGATCATCATTCCATTCACCATCCACAAGGATGTGTGCGGTTGCACCCAATTCCACGGCTTCAATCAGATTGTGGTTCACATAAGCGTAAACACCGGGCTGCAAGAATTCATAGAATGCGGCCCCTGCTGAACCACCGCGGATGAACCATGTTTCAAGGTCTTTTTCAGGTGGGTTGTTAAACTTGCCTGTTTCCCAAACATAGTCACCATGGCCACCGATCAAGTGTGGACGTGTGTCGCGGTTGGCTTGTGAGTGCACAATCAGCACTTTCTCGCCCACTTTGGCTTTCAACGCATTGTCACCTGTAAGAGCGCCTTTTTTGCCATTGAACACCACATGGGTTGGGATCAAGCCGCGCATGGTTTCAATTTGGTCTGAGAAGCTCTCAGATACGGTTTCATATGTCTTATATTCGCCATTCTCATCGCGTGGGACATAGAAATCCTGCTCGCCAATGATGAACACTTGGTCATAGCGCAATGGGTTGCCTTTATCGTCCTTCAGGCCATCGCGTGGCAGCACCATAATGGTCCCATTCATGCCTGATACAACGTGCCAAGGGATCATAGAACCGCCTGGGGCGCAGTGATAAACAAAGGTGCCGGGGCGTGTGGCTTTAAAGCGCAACACAACTTGTTCGCCAGGGGCAACTTCTGTCAATGCACCGCCGCCCAATGCGCCTGTTGAGGCGTGGAAGTCGATATTATGCAGCAACTCGTTGGTTTCTGGGTTGATGAGGGTCAACTCAACATAGTCGCCTTCATGCACCACCATCATTGGGCCGGGCACAGTGCCATCATATGTCATGGCGTGGGTTACAGTGCCTTCATCATCCAATTCCCAAACTTTTTCCTGAATGGTCATTTCGAATTGGATCACTTGTGGAGGACCAGAAGCAACTTGCTCATGCTCATGCACAAATGGAGGGGGCACCAATTTCACTTTTTTGCGAGGCATCTCGTCAATATTGTCAGCCGCAAGTGCTTGCGGCGCCAAATTGGCCACCGCTGTGAGGGCTGCTGCTGTGCCGAGGGCTCCGAATATTGTTTGACGACGGGTGACCATGACGTTCTCCTTTAAGATCTCATTTGTTGGTCTTGATGAGGAGAAGGTAGCTTCAGGAAGTGATCGCTTCTTTGTGCTAGATCAAATAAAAAGGCTCAATTTTTCGAAAAATAGTGTCTAATCAAAAAGATAACACGTGTTTTATTGATCTAGATCAATAAAGGGGGCGTGCGACCCCCTTTTTTCTTTTGCAGGTTTATGGCTTTTGCTTGGCTTCACGCTGGGCAATGTAAAGCGAGGCCACAATGATAAGTGCGGCACCTACCCAAAGGTTGCCGGTTGGCACCCAGCCAAATACCAAAAGGCCGCCCAACACGTTAAAGGGCAGTTTGAGATGGTCGAAGGGCTGAACATAGGCCGCGTCGGCAGTTGCATAAGCTTTGGTGATCAGGAATTGCGCGATCGCCACCAAAAGGCCTGCAGCGATGATGTAGATCAGCGCGCTATTGTTGGAGATCATAAAGCCATCCAAAAGGCTCATTTCCGCATTGCCCTGCGTCGCCATAAAGGCAAAGAGCGCATTGGCAGGGGTGGTGAGCAATAATAGATATAGCGTGATGGAATCGGCTTGCTCAGTTTTGGTCAGCTCCTTGGTGAACAAAGAAGTGATGGCCCAAAATAGCGCTGCGCCAACTGGCAGCAATGAGTTGACGGTAAAACCTTCAGCCCATGGTTCCAAAATCACCATGCCACCAATAAAACCCACCAAGGTGGCTGCCCAGCGGGCAGGGCCCACCTTTTCACGCAACACCAATGCCGCGCCGATGGTGACAAAGAAAGTGGAGGTCATGATCAAGGCAATGGCCTGCCAAATGGGCACGCCTTTTGCGAGGCCGAGCACCCACAATTGCACCCCGATTGACGCTGAAATGACCCGCAAAATATGCATGATGGGGCGTTCTGTTTTCAGCGCGCCTGATCCCATTTTCAGCACCAGCGGCAACATGATGACAAAGGCCAGCAGATATTCCCAAAATGCAGCAGCTGTTGACGGTGTGCCGTGGGTTAAGGTGGCCAATTGGGTGAGCGAATTGACGGCAGCAAAGGCAATGCCTGCGCCAACCATATAAAGCCCTGCCAAGATTGCCGGGTGACGCAAAGAAAGAGTTGCGGACTGATCCATGTGTCGAGTTCCTTTCCGAACCGATATGAATCAGGGCGTGATAAGGGAGAACCGAACAGAAAAGTCGTGTATGCACGCCAAATGGGCGTAGCATTCTTTCTGTTCGACTTCTTCTCTTCCATCCGGACTATGACCGTCGGCTTCGGGTTTGCACCGAATCTGCTTGACCCTTTCGGCATAAACCAAAAGGCGCTCGCGGGCTGATGGATTGCTCCATTTACCGCCGGTGGGGAATTTCGCCCCGCCCTGAGAAGTTTGTACCTTTGGACCATTCCAAAAGCGTGCTGTTTTTAGCATGGGGATTTAAATTGTGGCAAGCAGATATGCAATCAGGGAAGAATAATTGAGATTATGCAGGGACTTAGACTTGACAGTTTCGCCATGGGCATCATGATCACTTCGATCATTTAACCAATATTTCGAGAGATCTCTTATGAAGGGTTTGAATATACTTTATGTGGCCGCTTGGCGCATTTTTACGAATTTGGGGGTAGCGTTTCGGCTGAGTGCCGCTTGGTTAGCCATAATTGGTGTGCTTGGTGTTATATCGATTGGTCTTTCAGGGTCTTCATTCATATATATCGCGCTTGCCGTGTTGTTTATTGCTGCAATATATATTGGCTGGCACCGTTTCTGCCTATTAGGGGAAGAGCCAAAAAGCTGGCTTTATATGCCGCCGACGGAACGCACCACATCTTATATACTTACCAGCATAAAGCTTATATTGATCGCCATTATTGTTGCGGTTGTTGTTTTTGGTGTGATCTTTGCCATTCTCTCAATTTTTTCTTTTCTTTTAATAAGCGCATATGGTGCAATCTTTGCGGCCATTCTTCCTTTTATTATTCAGGTGGTAATTGGTGCCTATCTTGCTGGTATCGCCCTTATATTGCCCGCCTCTGCGTTGAAGAGGCCGCTTACACTTAAGCAAGCCCATGCATCGACGATGGCAAATTTTGGAACCCTGCTTGTGCTGAGTATTGGTTATACGGTGCTGAGCATTCTTTATAGCGTATTGTTAAATGTGTTTGGACTTGTAAATACGCCGGGCCCCTTGGATTTGAGCTGGATTGTGTTTCTCATTTTTGTTGTGTTTACAGCTTGGTTCTCTTTCATTTTTGGCATTGGCTATATTTCAGAGCTTTATGGCACATTGGTGCTTGATGAAGAGGCGCCAGTTCAGGCTGAGCCAACACTCTAGATTGCCAAGGGTTTGATTTCCGCGTAAGGCTCGCTTCAACTAAGGAGTGAGCTTTTTGCGTAAAGTGGATGTGTTGATTATTGGGGCTGGGGCCGCTGGCATGATGGCGGCGGCGGAGGCTGGGAAGCGTGGGCGCAGTGTGGTGCTGGTGGACCATGCGAAAAAGGCCGGCGACAAGATCCGCATTTCTGGCGGTGGGCGCTGTAACTTCACCAATGTGAATGCGAGCTACAAACAGTTTTTGAGCGAAAATCCACGCTTTGCGATCTCGCCCCTTAAGCGCTTTTCAGCGCAGGATTTTATTGCCCGTGTGCGGGACCGGAAAATTACTTTTCACGAAAAGACCTTGGGCCAGCTTTTTTGTGATGACAGCGCACAACAGATTATCGACATGTTGTTGGATGATTTGCGGGCGGCAGGTGTTGAGCTGAAGCTGCAAACAACGGTGCAGCATGTTGAGAAAACAGACAATGGGTTTGTTGTTGAGCTCGACGGGGAGCGCGTTGAGGTTGAAAAACTGGTTGTTGCCACAGGGGGTAAATCTATTCCCAAAATGGGGGCAACGGGTTTTGGCTATGATCTGGCCAAGCAGTTTGGTTTGCGGTTGGTGGAAACGCGCCCGGGGCTGGTGCCGCTGACTTTTGATCAATCAACCTTGGAGCCTATTAAGGCGTTGGCCGGGGTGGCTATTGATCCTGTGCAGGTGCGACATGCAAAAACCCGATTTGATGAAGCATTGCTGTTTACCCATCGTGGATTAAGCGGGCCCGCCATTTTGCAAATTTCCTCCTTTTGGCGGGAGGGTGATCAAATTGGGGTGAACATGCTGCCGTGCGATGATGTGTTTGCGCTGTTGCGGTTGGCGCGGCAGGAAAATGGCAAACGCGCCGTGCAAACAATTCTCAACGCATTGCTTCCCAAAAGGGTGGTGGAGTTTTTGCTGGCGCAGCAAAAACTTTCCGGCAATTTGGCGGATTTGAGCGACAAGAAATTGCGCAATTTGGCGCAGCAAATTCAGGACTGGCAGGTGAAGCCCACTGGATCTGAAGGCTATCGCACAGCAGAGGTGACTCTTGGCGGCGTAGCCACCGACGAATTGGACAACCGCACCATGGAAGCGAAGAAGGTGGCGGGCCTATATTTCATCGGCGAAGTGGTGGATATGACCGGCTGGCTGGGTGGTTATAATTTCCAATGGGCATGGTCTTCCGCCTGGGTGGCGGGGCAGGCGCTTTAACCACACCAGCTTTAGTGCGGGATGAGTCTGAATATTTCTATTATTGATTGCCAGCCAGCGTAAACCTTGCTTTGATGGCAACAGGGATGATGCTGACCAAGCGTTTGTGTGGAGGCGCAAATTTGGATCAGTGAGAGCGTTTTCGACTCTATTCGGTTGGGGGGAGACATGACCGAACAAACTGAAACAATTCAGCGACCTGGTGGCTTGCCGCAGGTCAATAAAATTAGTTTTGCTGATGTGGGCCAAGCGCTCGGCCAAGGGTGGCACGATTTTATGCGTGCGCCGATTTACGGATTAATTTTTGGCGGTTTTTACATTGTCGGCGGTTTTGCCATTTGGGCTGCGCTTTCCATTTACGACATGCCATGGATGATCATTCCCATTGCAATTGGTTTTCCATTGCTGGGGCCTTTTATTGCCGTTGGGCTTTATGAAGTGTCGCGCCGTTTGCAAGCGGGCGAACCTTTGAAAATGGGCGAGATTTTTGCGGTGATGTTTCGGCAAAAGGATCGGCAGTTGGGCTGGATGGCCTTTGTTGTGCTGTTTATCTTTTGGATTTGGGTTTATCAGGTTCGGCTTTTGCTGGCGCTTTTTCTTGGCTTTAAAAGCTTTTCGTCTATCGGCATGTTTGTGACAATTATTACTACCACATCTGAAGGGTTTGGCTTTTTGGCCGTTGGCACGCTTGTGGGCGCAGGGCTCTCTTTCGTTTTGTTCGCCTCGACGGTGGTGGCCATGCCACTTTTGCTGGAGCGTGAGCTGGATTTTGTTTCGGCCATCATCACCAGCTTTAAGGCTGTTACGAAGAATTTTGTGCCAATGATCGGCTTTGCAGCGGTGATTGTGCTGTTCACCTTTGTGGCTATGGCGCCCGTGTTTTTAGGGCTGGCATTGGCCTTGCCTGTGTTGGGGCATGCCACATGGCATCTTTATAAAAAGCTAGTGGTTTAATCTAAGGGTAAGGCCCGTTGCTTCAACGGGCTTTCGCCCCTGAATTTTGCCTTTGGTGCGCTTGTGTACTGCAAATCCCATAAATTCATATAGGCGCTGCGCGCGCTGATTGCCTTCGAGCATTTGAACGTCCAAAGGTCGTTCAGTGTGGACCAAGATATGTTTGATCAGTTTTTGGCCGATCCCCTGGCTGAAATTGTTCGGGTCGACATAAAGCCAAGTGAGTTGGCGAGGGCGATAGGCAGCGAAGCCCAAAATGTTCTCTGCCCGGGTGGCGACGATGATCTTGTTGGCAAAAAACCCTTCTTGATAGGCGCATTTTTGAAAGGGCGCGAAGGCGGCTTCTGTAATTTTTGCGCTGGCCAGTTCGATTTGGCGTGCGGCATCGTGAATGGCACAGAGATGTGGCCAATCGGGTTCGACGTAAGTGCGGATCGTCACCGGCGCATTCATGGGTGAATTGAATATGATTTTCCGCTTTTGCGTCAAGAAGCGGCATTTAAACGAAACTATTTTGGCACCTAATGCGTATCTGACAGGACAATAGGAGTTAATGTGCGCATTGTGATTTGGTTTTTGGTGATCTTAGTGGCCGTGATTGGCGTGCTGGCATTTGTGGCGCTTTATCCACCTGCGCGGGATAAGGCGTTGGTGGCGATGAGCCATGCTGCAGCCTATCCTTACGAAGAGGATGTGCGCGAGATCAGCTATGGGCCATTGGCGCGGCATCGGCTTGATTATTATCCCGCAAACCCTGCTGAGCTAGATCAGAAACGCCCTATCATCCTGTTTTATTATGGCGGCGCTTGGCGGGCGGGCGAAAAGGCATTTTATCATTTTGTGGGCACGCGCTTGGCGGCGGCCGGCTATGATGTGGTGATCCCTGATTATCGCTTGTTTCCCGAGGTTCAATTTGAGGGCTTTATGGAAGATGCGCGGCTGGCCTATGGATGGGTTTCTGCCGAGATGGCGCAAGCCGAGGGACGAGAAATCATCGTGATGGGCCATTCAGCAGGGGCGCATATTGCTGCATTGATGGCTTATGGCGCAGATTATCGCCCTGAAGAGGCGTCGCGCCCTGCAGCATTTGTGGGCCTTGCTGGGCCTTATGCGTTTGATCCGAAAGATTGGCCCAGCACCAAAGAGATTTTTGCAGACGTTCCAGAAGCAGATTTGGCCCGTCCGGTTTATTTTGTAGATAACCAAAGCCCGCCCAGCCTTATGTTTCATGGTGATCGTGACGATGTGGTGAAGCTATGGAATCAAGAGGAATTGGCTGCGGCGTTGGCGCAACATGATGTGGCGCATGAAAGCGTAATTTTGCCTGAAACGGGTCACTATAAGATCTTATTTTCCTTCAGCCGCCCCTTAAGCGCTGAAATGGGCGTCATGGCGAAGATTGACAGTTTTATCGAGCAGTATATTTCGCGTGTGAAATAATCTGCGCGTGCGTTGCAAGTCAGCCTGAATTCCCCTACAAAAAGCGCGTTGGGGGAGAAATTTATGCGCATGCGTTTAACATTTGGCTTGGTGAGCTTGCTGGCTGTTTGGGGACCAACCCAATCCGCAATGGCGCAAACCGCAATTCCCCCGAGTGCAGGTCCGTGCACAGTGAATGGCAGCACAGCCATTTGCGAAGGTGATCTTTCAGCTGGCGTCAATGTAGATGGGTCGGTGATCGATCATCTTATCGTGCAAAACCTCACGCAAAATATTACGCCTGCTTTTGACGTTGAAGCCATTGATTTTCGTGATGGCGGTGCCGCGACAGGGGTTACACTTGACGTAGATCTAGGCCGTTTTGGCGTTAGCGTGGACAGCGAGCCCGCTGTTTATATCGAAGAAGATGGCATTGGCGATGTCTTGGTGAATTTCTTTGGCGACATCACGGCCACGGGTCCGCGTGGCGGAGGTATCATTATCCTTGAAACCGGGGCGGGCGGTATTTCAGTTACGCATGAGGGAGATATCACCACCGATAATACGCCGGGAGATGCGATTTATGCCTCTTTAAAAGATGGGGGGAATGTCACCGTTCAATCGATCGGTAATTTAACAACAACTGGCGATATATCCGCCGGTATTTTTGCCGATAGCTTTGACGGTGCAGGCGATATTCGCATCATACATGAAGGCGAGATTGTCACCTCTGGCAATGGGTCTGATGGCATCCAGGCTGAAGCGGTGGATGAGGGTGATATTTATATCGATCACAAAGGGGCCATTGAGGTAACCGGATTGAGTGCATATGGCATTTATGCGGATACCGAAAAGGGCATGGTCAATATTTTCAATGCGGGGAATGTTTACGCGGATACTGGTGAAGGCATCGCTGGCTTTTCGCGGACTGGTGATGTGGTGATCAGCTCAACGGGCGATATTTATGGCGGCCTGTGGGGGATTTCCGGTCAAGTGGAAACAGGCAATGTTCTGATCAATAGCGTTGGTGATGTGACCGGTGATCAGCGTGACGGCATTGAGGCCTACACTGAGGGCGGCAATATCTTAATTGCCTCAACCGGCAATGTTGTTTCGAACAATGAAGAAGGCATCGATGCCGAAATTGTGGATGGGGATGGCAACATAAATATCAATGTGCGGGGCAGTGTGACAGCGGAAGATGAAGCTGTGGATGCCAGCATTAAAGGAAGTGGCAATGGCAATATCACCATCAATAGTAATGCACTTTTAAGCAGCAATGATGTGGGTATTGATGGGGCTGTGGCCAATGATGGGGTGATCACCATCAATAATTTTGGTGATATTGATAGCACCAATGTGGGCCTGCGCGCGGCGCTTGGCGGAAGGGGGCAAATCTATATTGCTAATCATGGCGACGTGCTGGCTGATGTGGCCTTGATGGTGGATGAACGTTTTGATGTTGCGCCAGTGCAGGTGATGAATTCTGGCCGCTTGGAAGGCACTGGCGGGCATGCTGTTGATTTTCGCAGTGATGGCAATGATGTGCTGAATTTGCTGAATGGGTCGATTGTGATCGGTGCCCTTGATTTCGGCAATGGCAATGATGGTGCAGGGGGTGCCAACCCAGATGATATTGATGTGTTGAATATCGAAACGGGTGTGAGCGCCGTACTGGATTTTGCCGACACCGGCGGCACAGGTCAGGGCGACACTGATTTGGAAAGTGCGCCCGAGATCATCAATTATGACGGGTTCAGCATTTTGCTCAATGGCGGCACGCGGCTTGCGACCATCGACCCAACTATTTTTGCGCAACAAGATCGGCTTTTGTTCAATTTGAACAATTACTCGCTTGCGCAGGCCAATGGCGCGAAAATTGGTGTTGCACCTGACCCCGATATGGCGACGCTTTGGGGCAAGCTTTATGGCGGTGTTGGGCATGTGGCTGAGCGGACAGGCACATCAGCATTCCAGAAAACGGATTTCGGGTTTATTGGCGGCTTTGAGAATGATTTGAACGCGACAAGCACATTTGGTCTGATTGCTGGCGCGGGCCTTTCAAATTACACCGTTGGGGCGAACAGCGATCACACGGGCGCGGAAAGCTTTTATGGTGGGGCCTATTGGCGCCAGCAATTTGATGAATTGATCATCTCGGCGCATGTAACCGCTGGTGCGATTTCCAATCAAACAGAGCGGCATGTGAATGGCGAGGTGGCTAACGGTGCGTTTTGGGGCCAGTTTTTTGCGCCCACATTGGCCGTAACCATGCCATTGGACGCGCTGGATCAGAATGGTTATTTCAAAGCGCAAATTGGCTATAGCTTTATGCAGCTTGATGGATATGACGAGACTGGTGGGCCAGCGCCCCTTGCGGTCGATGCGCGGCATGTTTCTAAATTGAGTGTGCGGGGTGAGGTGGGTGCGCCCATTGAGATGGGCGGCATGCAGATGAACTGGCGTGCAGGCTTGGACGGCGTTATTGATGCAGGCTCTTCACAAGTGAACGCCACCTTGTTGGGAACTGATGTGAGTTTTAATGGCAATCTGGCCAATGGCGTGTCTGGATTTTTTGGGCTTGATGCGCGACATTCATTTGCGGATGGGCGCGGGGAGTTGACCCTTTCTGGCGAACTCGCTAGCTCCTTGGCTGGAGATTTAAGCGCAAAAGCATCGGCTAAAGCGGCGGTGAATTTCTAAGCCGCTCAGACGGCTTTATTCGCTCGTCGATTCTCTAGAATCATGATATTTGTTGCGAATGGTTCGCAACATTGTCTTGTTCCCTTGGTTCAAATTTGCTCAATCGCTGATTTTTTGGCAGGCGACATGGTTCCTCTTTTTTGAGCGTAATCTATCGGCTGCGGAAGCGATATTTCTCTATGTGATTTACGATATTGCGACCACAGTGCTTGAGGTGCCCTCCGGCTACATGTCTGATCGGTTGGGGCGCCGCTTAACCCTGATTGCGGCGGCTTTAGCTGGATTGGCAGCGGTGCTGATTTTGGTTTTTGGGGAAGGCTTTTCTCAATTTATGTTGGCCAATTTGCTGCTGGGGGCCAGTGCGGCCTTCGCCTCTGGTACAGACAGCTCCTTGCTATATGAAAGTTTGAATGCGGAGGGGCGGGCAGACGAAATTGAACAGGCGGAAATGACAGCCTGGCGATTTGGTTTTACCGCACTTGCTCTTTCTGCCGTGACAGGCGGCGCAATGGCGCTTTTTGATGAAGCCTTGCCTTGGGTGGCCACGGCCATGGCGAGTGTGGTGCTTTTGGGCATAACCTTGTTTTTCCGCGAGCCGCCACACGGCAAATCTGTGTCCTATCGGGAGAATTTTCGCGCACTGTGGCAAAACTTTATGCACCCCACATTGATGTGGCTGCTGTGCCTGACGCTGCTTATGTATGTGTTTAGCCATTTGCCCTTCGTTTTTGGCCAGCCATTTATTCGTGAATCTTTGGCTGCGATGGGACATGCGGAACAAACACCGCTTGTTTCCGGGGCAGTGACATTTTTGATGATGGTGATCTCGGTAGGATTTTCGCTTATGGCGGGGCCCTTGCGGGAGCGGTTTGGGCTAAGCGGCATATTGTTGTTGGCCTTTGGGCTTCAAATTGGCCTTACCGTGGCGTTGGCCACGTCGAACAATCTATTTGTTATCGCGCTTTTATTTTTCCGCATGGTGCCCGACTCGCTGTCACGGCCCTTTATTCAGGCGCGTATTCAACCTTTGCTGCACGATGGAACGCGCGCCACTTATCTCTCGGTGCAAAGCCTTGCGGGCCGGTTATTGTTTGCAATTACCCTCAGCATTGCGGCGGGGCAAACAAGTGGCGATACCACAATGCCTTATGCAGATATGCAGATCATTCTTGCGGTTTATGCGGCGATTGGGTTGGTGTTTTGGCTGGTTTTGGCGCGCACAACAAAACGTGCAAAAATTTAAGTGCTGGCTTTAAGACATGGTGCCGCTGATAGGACTTGAACCTACGACCCCATCATTACGAATGACGTGCTCTACCAACTGAGCTACAGCGGCCTCATTTATTTTTAAAACAGGGTGGGCGGCGCGGACAAGAATTTTGTCTGCTTCTCTAAATTTCCGGTGCCAGAAATGAAAAAGGGTTGCGCGGGAATGTCCCGGCAACCCTTCGTCGATATATATCAGCATAAAGGAGCTTTTGCGCCTTTTGGCTGCTTGGAAGAAGATGTTAGCGGCGCGTTTGCTCCTCTAACAGCACCTCACTTCCAAAGCCCTTTTTCTGATCTAGATATCGAATAGACAATGGATCACCTCCTTCCGAATTGTTGAAACTATTTAAGATTCTGCGCCTCAAATTTGAATCGGTCAAGCGCAAAATGCACTATTGATTGTATAATACAATTATTGTATATTGCACATATTATGATGAATTTTGAAGATATACCCCTGCATTGGGTCAATCGTTTGAGCTTTTTAACCCGGCGCGAGTTGGGGCAAAAATTTGCATCAGCGGGACATAAAATTTCGGCTGAAGAATGGGCCGTATTGTTGATGTTGTGGCAAGAAGATGGGCGGCTGCCCAGCGCGATTGCCGAGCTGACATTTCGCGACCGCACAACAGTGACACGCTTGTTGGACGGCATGGAAAAAAAAGAAATGATCCGCCGGCAGGCAGACCCGCGCGATCGCCGGAAAATGCGGGTGTTTCTGACGGAAACGGGGCGCGCGCTGGAAGCGATTTTAAAGCCAATCGCGCAGGAATTGATTGCCCAAGCACAGCAAAATTTAAGTGTTGAAGAGGTGGCGCAGCTCACATTGTTGCTGCGCAAAATGACGCAAAATCTAACGCCAAATTCAACCCGCTAAACAGAGGAGCGGAAAAATGAGCGACTATAATTATCACGAATTTTCAACCGGCGATTATGATTTGGATAATTTCCGTGGTCCAAAGGTGGGACAGAAAGCACCAGATTTTGAGTTGCAAGATGTGAATGGCGCGCCGCGTCGTTTACTGGATTTTGACGGTGAGTTTCTTGTGTTGGAACTTGGTTCTATCACATGCCCGCTGTTTCAAGGACGGCGGAAAAGCATGGGGAATTTGAAGGATAAGTTTCCACAAATTGACTTTGCAATTCTCTATGTGCGTGAGGCCCATCCGGGCAAAAGCATTGGCGCCCATAAAAGTTATGAAGAAAAGCAGGGCGTCGCCCAACGACTTTGCACGGAGGATGGCGAACAGCGGACCATCTTGGTGGATGATTTGGAGGGCACCGCCCATGGTGCCTATGGTGGTTATCCAAATGCGGTGTTCATCATCAATAAGAAGGGCTGTGTGGTGTTCAATGCGGATTGGAACAATCCGGAGGCGACAGCAAAGGCGCTGAAATTGCTGCTGAAAGGCAAGCCAGCCAATGTGAAAAGCTATTTCAAGCCAGTGCCTCCGCCCATGGTGGCGCGGACAATGAGCCGGAGCGGCAAGGGCTCGTTTCTTGATTTTATCAAGGGGCTGCCCGTGTTGATTTGGAAAAATCTAATTCGGCGCAACTTCTTGCTGTTTATCAATCGGCGCAATGCGGTTGGGCCAAATGTGGATTGCTAGGCGCGGACTTATTGAGTTCCAGGGAAGTCCAGCAATTTGAGGATTTTGGCGAACTCTATATCTGCTTGGGATTGGCTGCCGGGTTGCACGCGGCCAATCTCTAGAAGCTTGCTATATCCATGTACGAGTGACCAAATCGCGATTTCATAAAAATGTTGGTTGGGGCCCGGGAAGTGCTGTTTGCAAAGTGCAGTTAAAACATCCCGAGAAGCTTTGGCCGCATCATCACGCGCCGGGTCTGGTGCAAATTCTGCGGGTGGCACAAACATCAAGTTAAATAAATGGCGGTATTGCTGAGAAAATTGAATATAGCCCTGACAGATCGCGAGAATTTGGCCGTTTTTGTCTTTGGGTGCTGCGTCCATTTCGTCCCGCATCATTTGGGCAAAAATTTCATGCCCCCGCCCAACCATGGCGGTTTTTAACCCACGCAATCCCGCAAAATGGTGGGCGGGTGCCGCATGAGAAACGCCAGCCAGTTGTGCGCATTTTCGCAAGGTCAGAGCTTCTGGTCCGCCCTCCAAAAGTAGTTTAAGGCCAGTGTCGATCAGCTTGTCTCTTAAGGATATTTCAGATTCTTGCATTTCAATTACCTTGTAGCTTGACACTGTCAAGTTGAAGTCCCATCTGTGCCGTATCAATTATGGTTCTAGGGGACAACCGATGAAGATTGACGAAAATTTTGTGCGTGCAAATGATGCGCGTTTCGAAGACGAACAATATAGTTTGGGCAAAATCATTCTGATTTGGTTGGCCGTTGCTGTGCCAATGCCCATTGGTGCATTTGTTTTAAGCCCCATGCTGGCATCCGGGCAGATGTGGGACATTGGCTTGGTGATTTGGAGCATGATGATCGCTGGCATGGTGTGGCAGTTTATCTTGTCGATCATCCTGTTGCGACTGGAAAATGTTCCATTTAAATGGTCGGCATTGAAACAACGCTTGTGGTTGGAAAAGCCAACCGATCCCAAAACGGGTAAATCAAGTTACAAACTGTTTTGGTGGCTGATCCCTGCCTTTTTATTTTACGCAGCGATTGAGATGTCGCCATTTGAAGCAATGGTTGCTGATATGGTGACATGGCTATTTCCCTTTTTGGAAAAATTGCCTTCCATGGACATTGAATCTCTCGCCCGGCCTGAGTTTGCGGGGGCATGGTGGCTGATGGGGATCGCAATTATATCGAGTATATTTAATTATTTCCTCGGTGAAGAATTGTTGTTCCGCGGCGTGCTGCTGCCGAAGATGAAGGGGGCCTTTGGCCGTTGGGACTGGGTGGCCAACTCGGTGTTGTTTGCGTTTTACCACCTCCATCGCCCCACCCAAATGTTGGCTTTTGCCATTGGTGGCTTAGCCTATAGTTTGCCTTCGCGGCGTTTCAAAAGCATCTGGTTTGCCGTGATCTTGCACGGGCTTGAAGGATTGCTTTTGCTGGGCGGCGTATTTGCTGTTGTGTCGGGTTTGGCCTTTCCATAGCCCGTTAAGGCATGGGATTTGGTGGTGCGGGCAGCGGTGCTGGTGCCACCTCTTTTTTGGGTTCGGCTGGGGCAGGTGATGGTGCGGGTTTCGCGGCACCATTTGGTTTGGCCATGGCGCGAGAAGGCACCTTCCATTCAAATTGATCAAGCTGACCGGTGAGTGGAGACGTTGGTTCCCACTCGTCGGCGCTGATGCCATCTGCAATCCAAGTCGCGTCTGGTTTGGCGGTGACGGCGCGTGACAGCCACGCGCGGGCCTTGCCTTGATCGCCTGTGTCACCTTGCTCAATTTCCGCCATCAAGGTGCACACTTTTTGGGTGGCTTGTTGGTCGGTGAATGGCTGCAATGCGGCGCGGGCGTCGGCCCATTCATGGGCCGCAATGGCAGCACTGGCCAGCAGGATGGCGCTTTCCAAATGATCAGGATGCTCAACCACCATGGTTTTGGCGCGTTTCAATCGTTCTACCGCAGATGCACCTGACTGGGCGTGAATATAAAGCTCGCCAATATGCGGATGGGCGCTGGCACGCCACACGCGGCGCAGCAAGCCGGAGGCTTTGCGAATTTCGCCTGATGAAATGTAAAGCCGTGCGGCAATCAATGATGCGGGCACAAATTCGGGCTGTTTCTTCAACGCCTCATTGGCAAAGGTGATCGCCCGTTGCGGGTCAGTCTCTTCCAACTCCTTGGCCAGGGCTGTGCGCAACACAGCGTCCAACCGCTTTTGGCTCTCGCGGTCAGCGCGTTCAAATGGAATATTGTCCAATTGCGCCAATGCATCTTCATAATCGCCTTGCTTGGCCATATGCGCAAAGATGGCCTTTTGCGCCCAAGAGAGTTTGGGGGACAAGCTGGCGGCTTTTTGCGCAAATTGCAGCGCTGCATCTTCGCGCTTTTGCTGGCGAGCCTGCTCATAAAGGCCGGACAGCGCCGCAATGGCGGTTTTCGGATCTTCGATCATTTCGCGATATTGCAAGCGGGCCTGTTTCAGTTCGCCCATTTGCATATTGGCTTGGGCCTCCAACAATTGCGCGGCTGTATTGCCTTCAAGCTTGAGCCGGGCTTCACGCGCGAATTGGCGGGCTTTGCTTGGATCGCCAGTTTGCAGGGCAATGATGGCGTTTGACAAAGCATCAACGCCCTTGCGCTGTTTGCGCTTTTCATTGGCGCGTGAGAAGAGCGCTGGAATGCCAAAGATGCGGCGAATGATGGCCCAGACCACAATGGTGATCAGCATCAGCAAGATCAGGCCAAACAGTACGATGCCCAAGCTCGGCTGCATTTGATAGCCAAAGCCGGTGATAACGACTTCACCGGGGACTGACATGATGATGCTGGCGCCCCAGGCGACCAGCAAAGAAAAGGCGACGATAATGAAAATGCGAATCATTGGGCGTCTCCTTCATTTTGGCTTTCTTGCGCGTTTTGATTGAGCAAGGTGCTACGGGTTTCAACCATCCATTGGTCAATCAAAATATGTTGACTGATGTTAGTTGAAATAGGGGCAAGAATTTCCTGCATCTGCGCCGGCAATTTTTGGATCAGCATCTGCGCATTTTGCACATCTTCTGCTTCAAGTGCGGTGCCAATCTGTTCGACTAGAGATAATGGATCATCATCTTGGGCATCAATTGGGCGTAAATTCACTGCATCTTTTACCGCGCCGAGCAGCTTATCTTGCCATGGCGCATCATTCGGAACGCCGGGGCGGGCGGCCATAAGTTGTGGGCGCAATGTGCCGAACTGACCTGCCAATGCAGAAGCTGGCACCAAGCCGTTTTCCGCCACACCCATCACTTCGGGCGATGGGGCGGTGCCTAAAATTGAACTTAGCTCAGTGATTGGACGTGCGAACGGGTCGCCTTTTTCGATATTGGTGTCAATCTCGCTCATCAGAATTGGCAAGCGCGCGGCGGCCAAAGCGCTTGCCGCGGTTTGGCGCGCGCTTTGATCTTGCTCTAGCGTTTTGATTTGTGCTTCCAACTCGGCAATTTGACTTTGCAGGTCAGCAAGGGCCTGTTTCTGCGTGGCCAATTGCTCGTCTAGGGCCGATAGGTTTTCGGACTGTGTGGCCAGCTGGTCGTTGACTGGCGTTAAGTCGACCGGCGGTGCCGATGGCTGTTCACTGTTCGGCTCGGCTGCGGTGGCGCTGCGCTCAGCCAATTGCGCTTGGGTTTCCTTAAGGTTGGCCACATCTTGCTCCAAACCTTCAAGGGCAGTTTCAATGGGGCCAAGGTCAATCGCAGTTGACGTATCTGATGGTGATTCAATTGTCGCCAATTGCGCTTCAATATTGGCAATTGCCTGCTCGATTTGAGCCGTATCAATGGCGTCGATTTCGGCTTGCAGCGTGCTCAAATCGTCATTTGTCGCAAAGGGCGACAGGTCTGGCTGGGCGTTCTCCAAATCGAAGATGCGTTTTTGAAGCTTGGCGATTTCGGGGGCCAAGTCTGATTGTGCAGCCCATTGATTGAACGGAAAGACTTTATAGTAAGCAAGGCCCGCTGTGCCGGCTATGCCAAGGGCAGCACTCAACACGATTGCCGCCACAAAGGTGCCCATGCCGCTGCCTTCATCATTGCTGCTCTCACGCGTTGATTTGGGCGGATCAATCGGCTTTTTGTCGGCTGGCTTTGTTGCGCTGGATGTGGCCGTTGACGGCTTGGCATCGCTTTTTGATGTCGATGTGGTCGAGTTTTCAGCGGAGGAAGATGGCTTTTTTGCTTCCGCATCAAGAATGGGGGGACGCACTGGACCCTTTTTATTATCGTCGACCATTGAAAAACCTTTTTAGCCAGCGTTTGGTGTTTGGTTTTGGAACTTATTCTAAGAGTTCAAATAAAGTGTTTTCATTTGGCGCTTTTGCGACAAAACCGTTGGTGGCGCCATGTGCCTGCAATTCCGCCCATATGCTGGGGGAAAGGCAATAAAAGGGCAGGCCACTTATATATATATTATGCTTGGTGCACAGATTTGCAAATTGCGTGGCGGCGCGGGCCGAATAAATCAAAATCCCATCAATATCGCTTTGTTGAAGCTGGGTGATCACCGCGGGGGGCAACGCCTGAATAGGCTTCATTTCATAAGCCGGATTGGCCTGAATATTTACGCCTGTGTCGCGAAAATGATCTTCAAGATCGGGTTTGCGATCAATAGCGCAGGGGTAAAAATAATTGCCGGTCAGCTCCATTTTTTCAATCAGCGCGATCAAATCTTTTACATCGCCATTGGCCGACAGCAGATTTGAAAAACCGGCATGGGTGGCGGCTTGCGCCGTGGTGTCACCCACCGTGAAGCAGGGCAGTAATTTATGGCCGATTTCAATTTCGTCGCGCGAGAGCGCCTGCACCGCATTGGCCGACGTGAAAATGGTAGCGGTGATTTGAAAAGGCGACGGCATATCCAGCGGCAAAATGCGTTTGGAAAAGAGGGGCACCGCCATGGGACGATGGCCCAACCCCATTAGGCCAGCCACCGTTTTTTGCCCCCCTGGAAAGGGGCGGGTGACCAAAAGGGATTTGCCAGTTTCGCTCATAAATCACCTCATCCAAGGCTAGATTTTAGTCGGCGCGTTTTTCAAAGCTTTCAAAGAATTTTTCGCCTGCTGCGCTTTTGATGATGGCGGCCAATTCTTTGCCAATTTCTTCCGCATCTGCAGCATGGCCCGAAACTTCGGCTTCGTAAACCGTTTGACCATCTAAAGAGAGCACTTGGCCGAAAATATGCAGTTCATTGCCCTCAAGTGTCGAATAAGCGGCGATTGGTGTGCGGCACGAGCCGTCTAGGCCGTGCAAATAATGGCGCTCGGCAACCATTTTGGCAGCAGTTGGCGCATGGTTGAGGGTGCGGGCCCATTCAATAACTTCACCATCATCTGCCCGGCATTCGAGCGCGAGTGCACCTTGGCCGGGGGCTGGTGGGATGATGGTGGGGTCAATCAATTGCTTGGCAATATGGCTCATCTCCAAGCGCCGCAGCCCGGCATAGGCAAGCAGGGTGGCTTCCGCCACGCCATCTTCCAGCTTTTGCATGCGGGTTTGCACATTGCCGCGAAATTCAACAATTTGCAGATCGGGCCGTTGGCGCAAAATTTGGGCGCCGCGGCGAATTGAAGAGGTGCCGAATTTGGCGCCTTCTGGCAAATCATCAAGACTTTTATATTTCAGGGAAACAAAAGCGTCGCGGGTGTCTTCGCGCTCCAAAAAGGCAGGCAGGATCATGCCTTCAGGCAAAATGGTGGCCACATCTTTGGCGGAGTGCACAGCCAAATCGATGCGCTTGTCGAACAAGGCTACTTCGATTTCTTTGGTGAACAAGCCTTTGCCGCCCACCTCAGAAAGGGGCCGATCCAAAATAATGTCGCCACTAGTTTTGATCACTTCGATGGCGATTTCATCTTCGCTCAACTCAGTTTTTTGGGCGAGCTCGCGGCGCACCTGTTTGGCTTGGGCCAAGGCGAGCAAGGAGCCTCGGGTGCCGATGGTGAGACGCGGTTTGGATGCTTGTTCTGTTTGCAATGTTCAATCCACTTGCTATAGGGCTATGGGCCAGTAGTTCAGTTGTTCTTTTTAAAAAGGCTTAGCGAAATCATGCCGATGGGGCAAGCAACGACCACCATTTTGGGTTTGGAAACCAGCTGCGATGAAACAGCAGCGGCAGTTGTGCAGCGCGACGCGCAGGGCGGCGCGAAAATATTGTCGAATATTGTGCGGTCCCAATTTGATGAGCATAAGGCCTTTGGCGGTGTTGTACCGGAAATTGCCGCGCGGTCCCATGTGCAATATATGGATCATATTGTCGCGCAGGCGCTGGACGCTGCTGAGTTGGGTTTTGACGATCTGGATGGCATTGCCGCAACGGCCGGGCCGGGGCTGATTGGCGGGGTTTTGGTGGGGCTGACTAGCGCGAAAGCGATGGCTTATGCCCATGATTTGCCGCTATTGGCCATCAACCATTTGGAAGGTCATGCGCTGACGCCGCGTTTAACAGACGGGCTTGAATTTCCTTATCTGCTGTTACTTGTTTCCGGCGGACACAGCCAATTTGTGCTGGTGAAGGGCGTTGGCGATTATGAACGCTGGGGCAGCACCATTGATGATGCGCTGGGAGAAGCCTTCGACAAGGTGGCGAAAATGCTTGGCCTCGGTATGCCGGGTGGGCCGCAGGTGGAACAATGGGCGCAAAAAGGCGATCCGAAAAGATTTGTCTTCCCCAAACCCTTGCTCAAAGAAAAGCGGCTTGATTTCTCATTTTCTGGTTTGAAAACCGCTGTGCGGCTGGCGGCTGAAAAAGAAGCACCCCTGAGCGACCAAGATGTGGCGGATATTTGTGCCAGCTTTCAAGCGACCATTTTGAAGATTTTGGACAATCGCTGCCGATTGGCTTTGGCGCGGTTTCAGGCAGAATTTTCAGAACATCAGCCCCGTTTCGTGGTGGCGGGTGGCGTTGCGGCGAACAAAGCCATTGGCCAATTGCTAAAAGATTTGGCGGTTGAATATGACGCGGAAATGGTGGTGCCGCCGATTAAACTGTGTACGGACAATGGTGCCATGATTGCATGGGCGGGCATTGAACGGTTTAATTTGGGCGAGCGGGACGGGCCTGATTTTCAGGCGCGCCCAAGATGGCCGTTGGATGATGCCGATATGGCGCTGGCAACAAAAGGGGATGCAGTGTGAGTGAACAACCCATTTATGTGGTCGGCGCAGGCGCGTGGGGCAGCGCATTGGCGCACACGTTGGGCTTGGCTGGACGAAAGGTCATGTTGTGTGGCCGCGATGAAGTGGCCATTCGCACCATCAATGAAGAACGGCGCAACCCGCATTATCTCAAAATGGTTGAGATGGATGCCCATGTGACGGCGCAATTGGGCTATGCAGGTATTGAAAAGGCGCAAGCGATTTTGCTGGTGGTGCCTGCTCAGGCCAGCCGCGCGGTTTTAACAGAGATCGGCGCAGAGCGCCTGGCCGGCAAAAGCATTGTTTTGTGTGCCAAGGGGTTGGAAAAAGACACGTTGAAGCGCCAAAGCGAGATTTTGGCCGAGGCCAGCCCAAAGGCGCATGCGTTTGTGCTCTCAGGGCCGAGCTTTGCTGTGGATGTGGCGCAGGGCAAGCCGACGGCGGTGACCCTTGCCGGGGAAAGCATTGAAGCGGCGCGCAAGATTGTTGATTTGCTTGCTGGGCCAACTTTCCGTCCCTATTCAAGCGACGATATTGTGGGTGTGGAACTGGCAGGTGCGTTGAAGAATATTTACGCGCTGGCTTGCGGCGCAGTGGATGGCGCTGAGCTTGGGCTTTCGGCCCGTTCGTCCATTATGGCGCGGGCCTTTGCGGAGATGGGACCTTTGGTTGAGGCCATGGGGGGCGCGAAAGAAAGTTTGAACAGCCTTGCTGGCCTTGGCGATTTGACCCTGAGCTGCACTGCGCGGGAATCGCGTAATTTCGATTTTGGCTATCGGTTGGGCGCGGGCGAAAGCGTGGCGCAGATTGTAGACTCTGGCGCGAAATTGGCAGAGGGCGTGCATTCCAGCCCGGTTGGGTTGGCGCTGGCAGACAAATATCAGGTGGATGCACCGATCATCAAAGCCGTGAATGCTTTGCTGGCGGGGCAGGCGCCGATTGAAGGTTTGGTGGCGCAGTTGATGGCGCGGCCCTTGCGGTCAGAATAGTGGAGAAGAAGATGTATTTTGTGATTTCAGGGCGAGATCGCCCAGACGCGTTAGAAAAGCGCAAAGAGACTCGGCCCGCACATTTGGCTTATTGGCAAGAGCTGGGCGACAATTTGAAATTGGCTGGGCCCTATTTGGATGACAATGGCAACCCGACGGGCAGCTTGATCATCATCGATGTGCCGTCCATGACCGCGGCGCGCACTTATGCGGAAGCAGATCCATATGTGACCCAAGGGGTTTTCGAATCTGTTGGCGTGACGGAATGGGCATGGGCAATCAACCCACCTGAGGAGAAGAAGTAATGGCTTACTGGTTGTTTAAAAGCGAGCCCAATACTTGGGGTTGGGAAGATCAATTGAATAAAGGCGCCCCCGAAGAATGGGATGGCGTGCGCAATTATCAGGCGCGTAACAATATGCGTGAAATGAAGGTGGGCGACAAAGGCTTCTTTTATCACTCCGTAAATGAAAAGCGCATTGTGGGCATTGTTCGGGTGGCGGCGGAAGCGCACCCTGACAGTAAAACCGATGATCCGCGCTGGGAATGCGTGGATATTGAAGCGGTAGAAAGCCTTAAAACACCAATTACACTTGAAGATGTAAAGCAGCATCCAGAACTTCAAGATATGGTATTGGTCAACAATTCGCGGCTTTCTGTTCAGCCCGTTACTGAGAAAGAATGGGAAATTATTTGCAAATTGGGTGGCGTAAAGCCATAATTATTGTGGGCGAACAAGTCGTCCATCTCATCTTTTCGGGGAGGATAAAAAGATGAACCATTTTGTAGATGTTAATTGGCTTGCGGTTTTGTTGGCCGCAGTGGGCAGCATGGTGCTGGGCATGGGCTGGTACACCAGCTTGGGCACTCAATGGATGAATGCGCTGGGTAAAACCAGAGAAGAGTTGATGCCGGAAGGCAAATCATCTCCGATGCCATTTGTTATCGCCGCTGTGTGCCAATTGATTATGGCCTATTTTATCTTGCTGCTTACCCGCGCCATTATGGACAGTAGCGCCACGGATATACAGCTTTGGGATGCTGTGATGGTGGGTGCACATATGTGGTTTGGTTTTATTTTGACCTCAATGGTGCTTAACCACGCCTATCAGGGACAAAAGGTCAGCCTGACGATTATTGACGGTGGCTATCTACTAGGAGTTGTGATTGTTCAGGGCGTTATTTTGGGTCTGCTGGCCTAATCTTAGTTGCAATCTCAACAAATTATTTACTGATATTAAGAGCTTACCGCCATGTGGTTATCACGTGGCGGTTTTTTAATGCTTTGTTAAATGTTGCCCTTGTAACCAACAAGTTAAAACCTACGGTTGTGTGTAACCATTTCCCTAATCTATAGACTTTTGGCGTAACTAATTCGATCATCTTGTTAATTGACTAAAAATTGAATTTGATTCATTCAATTTTAAGCAAGTTATTTAAATAATGATCGTATGGGGTAGAACCCTTACTTAAAAGTCGTAGTTTACTGTACTATTTGAGGTCTTTATGCTTGCTGTTGAAGGTGTACAGCGCCCATTTGATCCTGATCGGATCGTTGTTTCTAAAACAAATCTAAAGGGCCATATCCAATACGCCAATCGAGTTTTTCTTGATTTGGCGGAATATGACGAACGTGAACTGTTGGGCAAGCCCCACAGCACAATTCGCTCAAAAGCGATGCCTCGATGTGTGTTCAAATTGCTGTGGGAGCGATTGCTCGCCGGGCGTGAAGTGTTTGCCTATGTGGTGAACGGCACCAAAAATGGCAATCATTATTGGGTTTTTGCCCATGTTACACCTAGCCGAAACCAACATGGTGAAGTGACCTCATTTCATTCCAATCGGCGGCATGCCCGCACGGAAGCGATTGAGCAGATCAGCGCGATCTATGAAATTCTTCTGGATGTTGAGAAAAGCTACAAGAATAGAAAAGAAGGTCTAGCCGCTTCGTCTGCAAAATTGGATGAGCTTTTGGCTGAAAAGGGCATGGATTATGATGAATTCGTATTCACTTTATAAGGTCGCGATTGCGGGGGCCATTTTGGCCGCAACTTCGCTGCTGGCCTTTGGTCTGGCCGTGTTCGATGCACCATTGGTTTATATTGCCGCGAGCAGCGTGCTGCCCTTTTTGACCAGTCTTTATCTTGTGCGGCAGTTTTTGTGTTTGCGCGGTTTTATCCGTCGGTTGAAAACCACAGGTGAAAGCTTGCGTCAGGGTGACTTTGATGTGCGCTTGGTGGCGCCAGGGGCACAGGGCGAATGTAGCGACGTGAAAGACACGTTTAACGACATGATTGACGTTGCCGATGCCTTTGTGCGGGAAAGTTATTTGGCGATGCAAGCGGCCAGTGAAGGGCGCTATTATCGCAAAATTCGCGAAGAAGGCATGTTGGGCTCCTATGCGCATGCGGTGGCCGGTGTGAATGCTGGGATTGACCGTATGGGTGGTTTTGCCGCCATGCTGGAAAATCTGCGCAAAGAAATTGGTGATGTTGTTGACGCTGCTGTGATGGGCGATTTGAGCAAGCGCGTGGAAGCAGATTTCGGCGATGAGGGCCTTAATCAATTGGGCCAAAACATCAATATGCTGATGTCGACCATTGATCGCGGCATTTCTGATACCGGTGAAGTTTTGTCACACTTGGCGCAGGCAGATTTGTCTAAGCGGGTGCATGGTGATTATCACGGTGCATTTGCCCGGTTGCGCGATGACACCAATAAGGTGGCGGAAGAATTGACCAATATTATTGGCGGTTTGCGCACCACATCTGGCGCGTTGAAATCAGCCACTGGCGAGATTTTGTCTGGTTCAGACGATTTGGCTGAACGGACCATGCGGCAGGCGGCAACGCTTGAGCACACTTCTGCTGCGATGCAAGAGATTGCCGAAATGGTGGAGCAGAATGCACAGCGGGCGCAAGAGGGCCATGAAGGTTCACAACGGGCGCAAGAGATTGCGCAGCGCGGTGGCGATGTGATGCGTGAAGCCAATGCGGCAATGACCCGGATCAATGAAAGCTCAAAACAGATTTCGACTGTGATTGAGATGATCGACAATATTGCGTTCCAAACCAACTTGTTGGCGTTGAATGCTTCGGTTGAAGCGGCGCGGGCTGGTGAAGCGGGCAAAGGCTTTGCAGTTGTTGCCGTGGAAGTGCGGCGCTTGGCGCAATCAGCCGCTGAAGCTTCTAACGAAGTGAAAGAGCTGATTGAAAAGAGTACGTCAGAAGTGGATAGCGGCACTGGTTTGGTGGCGCGGGCTGGCCAATCATTGGATGAGATTGTTGATGCCGTCTCCAATTTCTCCACCTTGGTACAGGGCTTTGCGCGCGATAGCCGGGTGCAGGCAGACAAGATTGAAACTTTGCATGCTTCTGTGCGGGAAATGGACGAAACCACCCAACATAATGCGGCCTTGGTGGAAGAAACCAACGCAGCGATTGAGCAAACCGAAGGCCGCGCCAGCGACCTGGATCGGGTTGTGAAGCGGTTTAAAACCGACAGTGGCGATGTGGTTGAAGTTGAAGTGTCGCAAGATGAAATGAGCGCCCCGCGTGTGGTGGCCAGTCAAGTTGCCTAACGGCTTAAAAAACCGATCAAACTTCTGATCTAAATGATGCCCTCATGCGTTTGTTCTATGAACAGATGCATGAGGGTTTATTTTGACTGGTCGTAAGCAAAAAATCGCAATTTGTTGGTTTCGGCGGGATTTGCGGCTGGCGGATAACCCCGCTCTTTGCGTGGCGTTGGACCATGGTGTGCCTGTTTTGCCAATCTTTATTGATGATCAGGGCCAAGATGGGCAGCCGCAACAAGGCGGCGCCTCCAATGTTTGGCTGCATAATAGTTTGGCGGCACTCCATAAGGATTTGAATGAAAGTCTGGTGCTTTTTAAAGGCACGCCGCGGGCGGTTTTTGAGCAGCTAAAGGCTGAATTTGAGCTTGTGGCCGTGCATTGGAACCGGATGTATGAGCCGGAGGCGATAGCGCGCGATAAGGCACTCAAGCAATGGTTCGCCGATGACGATGTTGAAGCGCATAGCCATAATGGTAGCTTATTGTTTGAACCATGGACCATCGAAAAAAAGGATGGCGGCCCTTATAAAGTTTTCACGCCTTTTTACAAAAAAGGGTGTTTGAACGCTGAACCGCCGCGTGCACCGCTTAAGGCCCCTCAGCAAATCAATGCCTATGAAGGCAAGATCGATGGTGCTGCTTCCTTGGATGAGTTGAACCTGCTGCCCACACGGGATTGGGGCAAATCGATTGTTGAAGGGTGGGACATTAGCGAGGCGGGTGCGCGTGCCCGCTGGGATGATTTTGCTGAAAACGGGCTGTTTAATTATAAAGAAGGGCGCGATTTGCCGGGCAAGCCATTTGTTTCGCGCTTGTCCCCCTATTTGCATTTTGGCCAGATTTCGCCCCATCAATTATGGGCAGCGCTGGACCATTATAGCCAAGATCGCAATGTGGAGCATTTTCGCTCTGAGCTGGGCTGGCGTGAATTTTCATATTATCTGCTCTATCATTTTCCAACCTTGCCGAAGGAGAATTTTCAGCCGCAGTTTGAAGGTTTTACCTGGGCGAAAGATGAGCTGCGTGTGAAGCGCTGGCAACAGGGGAAAACCGGTATTCCAATTGTTGATGCGGGTATGCGGGAACTTTGGACCACGGGCTATATGCACAATCGCGTGCGCATGATTGTTGCCTCTTACCTCACTAAGAATTTGCGACAGGATTGGCGCGACGGGCTGGCGTGGTTTGAGGACACTTTGTTTGATGCAGATTTGGCCAGCAACAGCGCTTCATGGCAATGGGTGGCGGGCACTGGCGCAGATGCCGCGCCCTATTTCAGAGTGTTTAACCCCGTGTTGCAGGGCGAGAAATTTGACCCGGAAGGGGAGTATATCCGCACCCATGTGGCGGAATTACGCGATGTGCCCAAAAGCTATCTCTTCGCCCCTTGGGAGGCGCCGAAAGAGATGCGCGAAAAATATGGGTTGGACGGGACCAAATATCCCGAGCCGATGGTAGATTTGAAGAAATCGCGCCAAGATGCATTGGCGGCTTATGACGCACACAAAAATGCACGTGCAGAGGCAAAAGAATCAGAAATCTGAGGCAATGCCTTTATTTTCCCAATCGCCATAGCGTGCAGGATCGGGGCCTTTTTTGCCGTTGATCTCTTTGGGCGCTTGCTTTTGTTTTTCATCAATTTCAGCGCGACGGGCTTGCGCTTCGGCCAGCGCTTGCTCTGCAATTTTGGGATCTGGTTTTTTATCCATTATCGGCAATCCTTAATTTGCGCATTGTTTAGCAAATGGCCTGACATAGGGTCAATCAGAACCCTTTATGGGGCCAGTAAAATTGTGTTGAGGCGAATATCCCAAGCTTGGGGGAAGATGGTTTTGATCTGGCAAAATTGTGCGCCGATGCCAATGGTTTGGGCGTTGGGCCGGCGTGCCAATGTGCGATCATAATAACCGCCGCCATTGCCTAGACGATATTGGTCCTGATCGACACCCAAAAGCGGCACGATCACCAGATCAGGATCAAGCGGGTCTGCCACTTGTGGAATCGGAATGTGGAAGTGACCCATCTTCATTTCGCTTTCTGGCGTCCAGCGATGAAACTCTAAAGGCTGATGTTTGGCGGGCATGGTGGGCAGTGCCAAGATGGCCCCTTTCACATGCATTTCCGCCATCCAGTTTCGTAAATCAGGTTCGCCGCGAATTGGCCAATAGGCTGCGATGATTTTGTCGCGCGGGTCGCCAATATGGGTGTTGAGCATTTCGGCCAATGCGGCTGAAGTGTTTTGGCGTTGAACCAATGGCACCGCTTTGCGTTTGGCATATAATTCCTGGCGCAGTGCTTTGCGGAAATGGCCCACATCTCGCGCGGTTTGCGGGTCAATAACATGGCCATCCACCAATTGATGGGCCATGCAGCTGTTTGAAGCACTTTCGTTTGGAGTGTCGGACATGTCGGACATGGGCAGGGAGCCTTTTCGTCTGCGCCGCAGTTTTGGCACAATAGGATGGACATTATGGAGATGCAAATTTTCTGCGTTTTGCCCTTGCCAGATTTGAGCGGGATGCCCATTTAGAGGCGGAAAGGAAATTCAGATGCTGAACGCAATCAGAACCACATTTTTGCTGGCGGTTTTAACCGGGCTGTTTATGGCGATTGGTTTCGTTATTGGCGGCACCGGCGGCTTGATGTTGGCGCTGATGATCGCGTTGATGATGAATTTGTTTTCTTTCTGGAACTCCGACAAAATTGTGCTGCGGATGCAAAATGCGCAAGCCATCAGCTATAACCAATCGCCTGATCTATATGAGATGGTGGGTAGACTATCTGAAAATGCAGGGATTCCTGCGCCGCAAATCTATCTGATCCAAAGCGACCAACCCAACGCTTTTGCCACAGGGCGTAACCCGGAAAATGCGGCGGTTGCTGTGTCGACCGGGCTGATTAAACGGTTGGACTATGATGAGATTGAAGCTGTTGTGGCGCACGAATTGGCGCATATCCGTTCACGCGATACGCTGACCATGACCATCACCGCCACTTTGGCGGGTGCTATTTCTATGTTGGCGCAATTTGGATTATTTTTCGGGGCACGAAACAATAACTCACCTATTGGGCCGATCGGTTCAATTTTGATGGTGATTGTGGCACCCTTGGCGGCGTTGTTGGTGCAAATGGCGGTGAGCCGTGTGCGCGAATATGAAGCGGACCGCGACGGCGCTGAAATTTGCGGCAATCCGGAAGCGTTGGCCCGTGCGCTGGACAAAATTGCGACCCATGCAAAGCAAATCGCCAATCCTTATGCGCGGCGGTCGCCGGGCATGGCGCATATGTATATTATCAACCCGTTGATTGGGCAGCGGGGCGACAATTTATTTTCAACCCACCCGGACGTGAAAAACCGCATTGCCGCGCTGTTGGACATGGCGAAGGCTCAGCGGGTGGATCAAAATACAGTTCAAAATGAAGCTTGGCCCCGTTCTCGCCATATTGAAGCGCAACAAACGGGCCGCGCGCATAAGAAAGCGCCGCGATCAGCCGGGTGGCGCGTGCCACAGACCGCGCGGGATGATCAAGAAACAGATAAAACGTCTAAAGGGCCTTGGGGTTAAATCAATATGACAGCAAGAAGCAACACCGCCGGATTAGATGTTCGGCGGTCGGCGGCACAGCGCCTGCAATTGGTGCTGACCGGTGCACCCTTTATCCCTTTTGGTGCGAGCGATTTTGAAGATGGCCGCGAACGGGCTTTGGCCAATCGGCTGGTGACCACAGCGCTGCGGCGGCATGGCCAAATCAACAAAGTTTTGGAACAGGTGCTGGAAAAAGGCACGCCAAAACGGGCAGGGCTTTTTGAACCCGCTATGCGCATTGGCGTTGCGCAATTGCTGTTTATGCCGGAATTGGGCGCCCATGCGGCGCTGCATTTGGCGGTTGAAACCATCAAACGTGATCGGCGCGCTTCGCGCTTTGCCAAGCTGGCAAATGCGGCCTTGCGCAATGTGCAGCGGCAAGCAGATAGCTGGCCGCTTAAAGTGCAGGACTTGGTGCCAGCTTGGATGTTTAAGCGCTGGATGGCGCGTTACGGCGAAACCCAAGCGTTGCGGATGGCCGAGATGGTTTTGGACCAGCCGCCATTGGACTTGGTGTTTAAAAGCGGGGTGTTGCCCGGCCAAGAAGAGGGCGGATTTGCACAGATCGCACCTTTGTTGCCGCAAAGCTATCGCCTTGCTGAACGCGATGCCAGCGTGATGGATTTGCCCGCCTATGCCGATGGGCAATGGTGGGTGCAGGACTTAAGTTCCACATTGCCAGCGCGGCTTGTTGGCTCGCTTGCTGGCAAAAAAGTGCTGGATCTATGCGCGGCCCCGGGTGGCAAAACCGCCCAGCTTTGTGACTTGGGCGGGCTTGTGACCGCGGTTGAGATTGAAAAAGAACGCCTTAAGCGGTTGCAGGAAAATCTAGAGCGTTTGAATTTTCACGCCAAAATGCTTGAGGCAGACGCGACCCAACTTGATGGGGTTGGCGAATTTGACGTGGTGCTTCTAGATGCGCCTTGCAGTGCCACGGGCACTTATCGTCGGCACCCGGAAGTGTTGTGGCACCGCAAAGAGAAAGACTTTGCCCAACGGGCCACATTGCAATCGCAAATGCTGAGCGAAGCGGCGAAAAGGGTGGCCAAAGGTGGGCAACTGATATATTGCACCTGTTCTTTAGAGCCCGAAGAGGGCGAGAATCAAATAGAACAGTTTTTGAACCAGCATGGCGATTTTAAGCTTGCCCCGGTGCAAGCGGATGAGTTGAACGGTTGGGCTGGACCCATCGATGTGAATGGATATGTGCGGGCTTTGCCGTGTCTTGAGCTGCCAAATGGCTGCGCAGGTGGCACGGATGGCTTTTTCGCGGCGCGTTTACAACGTGTGGCATAATCACTTCGATTTTTCCTAAAATCTGTTTGAAATGCAATTAAGGGGTCCATAGGTGGCCTCGCAAATGCTATTCTGTTGGCGAGTAAAAGAGTTCGGGGTTTTCGATTTGGTCATTGCGGCGGGGCAAATTTCGAAGCGTGCATATGCGGCTGTGATGGACAGTTTCGTCACCAGCCCACTATTTCGGTGGACATGGGCCAATGGACATATTGGCGTTGTGGCCTCCAAATTTGTGGAAGTGCGTGCTGCCGATCATTTCAGCATTAAAGATATGATGGCCGGACGTTATGTGCTGGGCAATAAGCATGTGGATACGCAAGGGATCAGCCCTTTCGCCATGGAGCATGTTTCTTCACGTTGGCTTGAAGAACTCCATTGTTTTTCCTGGCTTTATCATTTTGATGCGGCGCGCGATGAGGGCGAAAAACGTTTTGCGATGACGTTGGCGCTGGATTGGGTGACCCGCTATGGCACTTATGATGCTAAAGTGTGGAGCCGGGCGACCACGGCGCGGCGCGTGATCAATTGGATCAAGCATTTTGATGTGCTGACTTATGGCGCGAATGAAAGCCAGCGCGAGGCGATTGTGACCTCACTTGCGCGGCAAATTCAATCGCTTGACGTGCGCCAGAATTTTGAAACGCAGCCACAAATTCGCGCATTGATTGAAGTGGCGCTTTTGGGCGCGGCCATCTCGCTTGGGCGCGACACAAGTGAAGTTAGCGCGATGATCGACCATCTCAACCAAACGCTTTATGCCCAATTGAGCGATTTCGGCATGCATTTGACGCGTTCGGGTGCAGTGCATTTTGATTTGCTGTTGAACTTGGTGAGTCTGCGCCAAGGCTTGACGACCTTTTCGCCGGAAGGGGCAAAATCCTTTTTGGCGATCACCCGCAAAATGTATGACGCGCTTGGGGGGCTAACCTTGAGCAATGGTGATTTGGCCTATTTCAATTCGACCGGACAAATTTCCCATGAGGACAGTTTGGCCTTGGCTGCGCGCAGTGCCACCAAATCTGTGTTTGGCGAATCGCGCATGCTGGCTGGCTTTGGTGTTTTGCTGGGCGCAGAATCAAAATTAATCGCAGATAGCGGCAAATTGCCTGCGCCGGAAATGGCCGACTATATGATGGCGGGTGCGGGGAGCTTTGAATATTCCCACCGCAATGATTTGATTGTGGGCAATTGTGGCCCGGGCGATGAAGATATGGGCGAAGATGCTCATTTGTTCAGCTTGCCAGCGGCGCATTCAGGCTTGGAATTGGATTATCAAGGCACACCGCCTTTCACCAACAAGAAGCTGATACAGCAATTTATCGCCGACAATGGCGAAGGCCCAATGCGGCTGGACAGTGAAGAAAACAGCCTGATTTTCGATAATAAAGGCTATGAAGCGCTGACCGGGGTGAAGCACACACGGGTGCTGACCGTGTTGCCCAACCAAGGCGATGCTTTGGTGGGGCAGGATTTGCTGACCTGTGATTTGTCGCACAATCAGGCGCCAGACCAATTCTTGCTGCGGTTCCACCTTGGCCTTGGGGTTGAGGCGGAGTTTAATGACGCGCACAATATGATTGAGCTGACCTTGCGTTCAGGCGCGAAATGGCTGTTCCTGTTTGAAGGGGCAAGTGCCATGATTGAGGGCAGTGCGCGACAGAATCTGCGCACGGGCTTGGCGCCGATTCAGCAAATTGTACTTTATGGTACGGTGCAGCCGCATATTGATGTGGCTTGGTCGTTTTTGCCTGAAGGTCAATAATTCGGGCATTTCCGGCCCGGTTTGGGCAAAATTGGCTGAAAGTGGTTTCAAAATTGGCCAGTCCGTGCTAGCGAGACCGCGAATTTTACGCGTTGCGAAATTTGATCGCGATGCGAGTTCTGGCCAAGCGCACAAGACTGGGGGTCGAAAAAGTGACCATGAAACGCGCCTTACTTTCTGTATCTGACAAAACTGGAATTGCAGACTTTGCCCGCGGCTTGGTGGCCCAAGGCATTGAACTGGTTTCAACTGGTGGCACACGCAAATTGCTGGAAGATGAGCAAATTCCGGTGATTGATATTGCGGAATTGACCGGCTTTCCGGAAATGATGGATGGGCGGGTGAAAACGCTTCACCCTAAAGTGCATGGCGGCCTGTTGGGCGTGCGCGATAATGAGACCCACAAGAGTGCCATGCGCATTCACCAAATCTCGCCAATCGATTTGGTGGTGGTCAATCTTTATCCCTTCGCTGAGACGGTAAAATCTGGCGCGGACTATGATACCGTGATCGAGAATATCGATATTGGTGGCCCGGCCATGATCCGCTCCGCTGCGAAGAACCATGCGTTTGTGACCGTTGTGGTTGACCCCTCAGATTATGACAATGTGTTAGAGCAAATTGCCTCAGAAGAGGGCATCAATCTTGCGACACGCAAAAAGCTGGCGGCGAAAGCCTATGCCCGCACTGCGGCCTATGATTCAGCGATTTCCAACTGGTTTGCCAAAGTGCTGGAAAATGACGATATGGCCTATCGTAGTTTTGCTGGCAAGTTGGACCAGGTGATGCGCTACGGCGAGAACCCGCACCAATGGGCCGCTTTTTATAAAGATGGCTCAGAGCGTTGCGGTGTTGCTAGCGCAGAGCAGGTGCAAGGCAAAGCGCTTTCTTACAACAATATCAACGATACCGACGCGGCATTTGAGTTGGTTTCGGAATTTGATCCGGAAGACACCGCTGCTGTTGCGATCATCAAACATGCGAACCCATGTGGCGTTGGCTTGGGCACTGATTTGGCAGAAGCTTATGACAAGGCTTTGGCGTGTGACCCGGTTTCGGCCTTTGGCGGCATTGTGGCGCTGAACAAAGAAATTGATGAAGAGGTTGCCAAGAAAATCATTGAGGTGTTCACCGAAGTGATTATCGCGCCTTCTGCCACGCCGCAGGCTTTGGCCATTTTCGAGAAGAAAAAGAATTTGCGCTTGTTGCTGACTGGTGGTTTGGCCGACGTGAAAGCGGATGGCTTGATGGTGAAATCAGTTTCCGGTGGCATGTTGGTGCAATCGCGCGACAATAAAAGCGTGCATGATTGTGAACTGAAAGTGGTGACCAAACGTCAGCCAACCGAAAAGGAAATGGCTGATTTGAAAGTTGCCGCCATTGTGGCCAAGCATGTTAAATCCAACGCCATTATCTATGCCAAAGATGGCGCTACCGTGGGCATTGGTGCCGGACAAATGAGCCGGGTTGATTCCGCGCGTATCGCTCATCGCAAATCGAAAGATGCGGCGAAGGCACAAAAGATCAAAGGTGCGCTCACTGCTGAGTCAGTTGTGGCTTCAGATGCGTTCTTCCCGTTTGCTGACGGTTTGCTTTCAGCCATCGAAGCCGGCGCGACTGCCGTGATCCAGCCGGGCGGTTCTATCCGTGATGATGAAGTGATTGCAGCAGCCGATGAAGCTGGCATTGCGATGGTCTTTACCGGGATGCGTCACTTCCGGCACTAAATGTGATTTGAGTTTTATGTGAATGGCGGTGCGTTTTTGCGCCGCCATTTTTTGTGCCGCCACCGGACACGGATTGCATTTTCTTGTCCTCGGGTCGGGCGAGTTGGCTCCGGCACCCAGACTCTTTTTTGCCGCCACCGGACACTGCGTGTCCGTCCCCTGCACCCCCGCCGATTGGTGCCTCTCATGAACTACGTGCCGGTTAACGAGTGGAGGGCTGAACTGCGATTCAGCCCTGCGCAAATTAGGGCTGATATTCGATAGGTTCGTTTGAGCAATCAAAATCGAAGGCTAGATCATCTGCCAACTTGCTGGCGATTGCGTTGGCGTCTTTATATTTGCGGGCATCCACGCGGGCGATTTGGCAGGTGTTGCCTTGTTCGATTTTGGTCACAACAAGAGTTTGGCCTTCGGGGCCGCCTTCATTGTCTGTGTAATAGCGCAGGATGGTGGCGTATGGGCGCCAATCGCCAGTGCGGTTGGTGATCCGCCACTCAATTTTTGCGCCAATTGTGTTGAACTGGGGCAGGGTTTGATGGGCGGCGCGTTCATTCACGGCGTTAAGGCCGTAACTGACGAAAAAGCGCAGATCGCCTTCAGCAATCATCACCGGAATGCCGCGCCAGCCGGGGCAGGCGAAGGTGGCGCCGAAGTCATCTGCATTGATGACAGTGCAATTGTTTAGGTCCGTATCGGTATAGGCCACATCAATATCTGCAGCCATTGCATTTGTGCCGAGCGCCACCCCAGCCAATGCTGAAACCAGCACGCTCATCACCTGTTTTTGCGCCATAAACTCCTCCAAAATTCAGTCAATGCATCGCTTGGGGCTGATTATGACTTGCAATCACGGCGAGGGCTAGGCATTAGTGCAGGCAATTGTTCAATTTGACCGATGGAGAACATGATGGACTTGAACGCAATTGGAGCGGGCAAAAACCCACCTGAAGAAATCAATGTGGTGATTGAAGTGCCTGTTGGCGGCGAGCCAATCAAATATGAATTTGACAAAGATAGCGGCGCGATTTTTGTTGATCGCTTCTTGCACACCCCGATGCGCTATCCAGGCAATTATGGTTTTGTGCCAAACACACTTTGTGGTGATGGCGATCCGTTGGATGTTGTTGTGATGAACTCACGTCCGATTATGCCAGGTGCCGTGATCAAATGTCGTCCGATCGGCGTGTTGATCATGGAAGATGATGGTGGCATGGACGAGAAATTGTTGGCCTTGCCAATTTCTAAGCTCACTAAATCTTACGAGCATGTGAAAGACATTTCTGACATGCCTGAGATTGAAGTGCAAAAAGTTGAGCACTTCTTCACGCACTATAAAGATCTTGAGCCTGGCAAATGGGCCAAAATCGAGGGCATTAAGGGCATTGAAGAAGCCCGCAAAGTGATCATGGACTCTGTTGAGTTGGCGAAAAAAGAAGGCTAATTTTTTCGCGGAATTGATTTTTGGAAGGCGGGCTTTGGGTCCGCCTTTTTTGTTGTGGTTTTTACGCGCCGCCGTCGCTCGCGGTGCTCGCTACCCCGGCATCCCAGAGTCTTTTATTGCCGCCACCGGTCGCTTCGCTCCCGTCCCCGGCACCCCCGCCGATTGGTGCCTTGATTTTATGCTGTGCAGGGTGCCGGAATACCCTCTCACGTCATTGCCGGACGGTGAGACAAAAAATCTATTTCTTTGTCACGAACAGCAATCCGAACGCCCCCAGCGCAAACAGCACGATGATTGGGGTTATGCCGATTTGTTGGGATTGGCTCCAGCTGGTCATCAGGCCGACGCTAAGCGGGGCGATGAAGCTGGTGGCGCGGCCGGTTAGGGCGAAGAGGCCGAAAGCTTCGGCCACTTCTTCTTTTGGCACTTGCCGCACCAGCAGTGTGCGCGATGCGGCTTGAACCGAACCGCCTGCGGCACCAATGATTGCGCCAGCAATATAGAAGATGATCAGAGGTAGCGTACTTTCTGCCTCAAGCGGGATCACAAACAGGGCATATTGCTGGGTTGTTGAGACAACAATCAGGCACGCCAAAATCAGCAGGATGCAGCAAATGGTAACCACAGCTTTTGGGCCGAAATTGCGATCAGCAAAGGCACCGATGGTGGCGCCGATGGCACCTGCCAATGCTGCAATAATGCCGAAGACGCCAATTTGAATGATGGATAGGCCCAACACGCCGCCTGCATAAATGCCGCCAAAGGCGTAAAGCCCGTTTAGGCCATCGCGGTAAAACATGGAGGACAGCAGATAGGCGAAATAGCTTTTGCGCTGGGGGAGGCTTTTTAGGGTTGTGACCAGTTTGCGCAGGCCTTGTTGAACCGCATTTTTGGTGCGCTCAATTTTCGGCGTATCTGGTGTGAACAAAAATAGCGGGATGATGAAGATCAAATACCAAAGCGCGGTGAAGGGGCCTGACGCACGGTCACCTTCATGAAGGGTTGGGTCTAGCCCAAAGATGGGGTCGAGGCCGATGAGGGTTTTGCCCGTTTCAGCGGAGGCCGACATCATGGTGAGCATAATGATCAGCGTCAGAATGCCGCCAACATAGCCCAAGGCCCAACCAAAGCCAGAGAGCAGGCCCAAATCTTCATCCTTTACCAGATTGGGCATCATGGCATTGTTGAAGATGGTGGCAAATTCAAAGCCAATAATGGCGAGGAATACGCCGACGACGGCGAACAGGACGCCATTTTCTGTGCCGGGGGCTGCAAAGTACATCAGCACTGAGCCGAGCACGGCAAAGATGGAAAAGAAGGCGATATAGGGTTTGCGCGGGCCTGTTGTATCAGACATGGCGCCCAAAATCGGGGCGAGAATGGCGATAACAAAACCGCCGATGCCAATGGCATAGCCCCACATGGCCTGGCCATCTACAGCGTTTGGGCTGAGATAGGCGGCGAAATAGGGGGCGAAAATAAAGGTTAGAATAAGCGTATGGAAGGGCTGTGCCGCAAAGTCGAACAGCATCCAAGAAAATTGCCCGGCGCGATGATGCGCCGGGCTTGAAATTGCGGGTGAGCTGCTCATCAATTGCCCTTTGCCAAATCAGACAAAAGACCCGCTGCCACCGAGAGCTTGGACACGCCCAAGGTGCTGTCGGTGATGTTTTCCACCATCTCGCGGGTGCGCGAAATATCAGCAGAGCGGGCATTGTTCCAATCGGCAAAGGCCTTTTTGACATCATTGGCATCAAAGGCCAGCACGTCCAACGTGATGTCGCGCTGGGCGCGGATCAGGTTGGTCATGGCCCGGTCAAGCGCCATCCGGTCATAATAATCATGTACCTCGATGGTGTTGACCTGCTCTGTGATGCGGCCCAGCTTGAAGTTTTCTAAGATGGCGAAATAGGCGCGGGCAGCGTTTTCAACGCTTGTTTCTGCCCTTTCCGCAATCAGCACAATCTCGGTGGCCAAAGTGAGGGCAGAAAGCTGCGCCACCCGCTTGGCCAAGGTTTGCGGTGCACCGCCTTTCACAAAGCTTGCGGTTTGCTCTTCAACACTTTGCTTGATGAAGGCTGGCAAAATTTCGTCCAACATGCCGCGAATTGTGTTGATGCCCGTGCCGTAACGTTCGACCACTTTTGAAATGCCGTCATCAAAATTGACATTTCGGATGAACCAAGCGGATTGCTGCAACAACAATGAGCGCAACTCATCATAAAGGGCCAATTGAGTTTGGCCGGACATTTTATTGTCCAACTCATCAATGGCGGCATTCATATCGGTTAGGCCGAAACTATCGCGGGCAGCCGCATAGGCAGCGGCCACTTGCGCCGGATCGGCACCAGTGGAAGATGCAATGCGGTGCACAAAATCTGGCCCGCCCCGGTTGATCATGGCATTTGATAGCACCGTGGCAATCACCTCGCGCCGCAAGCGGTGGTTGGTGATCGTGTCCGGATAAGTTGCTGTCAATTGTTCTGGGAAGTAACGGAACAGTTCTTTGCCCAAATATGGATCGTCCGGCACGTCAGATTCCAGCAATTTGGCGTAAAGCGTGTTTTTGGCATAGGCCAAAATCACCGCCAATTCCGGACGGGTCATCCCGCGATTATGGGTTTCGCGTTCCATCAAATCCACATGCTTGGGCAAATATTCAACCTTGCGGTTCAACTGGCCCGCAGCTTCAAGCGATTTGATGAAGTCTGCATGGTACGGCAAATCAGCCACATTGCGCCGTTCGGCCAGAGAGATGGCCAAGGTTTGCAAATAGTTGTTGCGCAAGCACAATTCAGCAACTTCATCGGTCATTTCGGCTAAGAAGCTGTTGCGCTGTGGCATATCCATTTGCCCATCGCGTACCAAGCTGCCCAAAGCAATTTTGATGTTCACTTCCAAGTCAGACGAATTCACGCCGGCAGAGTTGTCAATCGCATCAGTGTTGATGCGGCCGCCATGCTGGGCAAACTCAACACGACCCAATTGGGTCGTGCCCAAATTGGCGCCTTCGCCGATCACTTTGGCGCCCACTTCACTGCCCGTGATGCGGATTGCGTCATTGGCGCGGTCGCCCACGTCGGCATTGCTTTCAGTTGAGGCGCGGACATAGGTGCCGATGCCGCCGAACCACAATAGATCGGCCTTAGATTTCAAAATGGCCAACATCAATTCATTGGGGCTCAGCTGGTCTTGCTCAATGCCAAGCGCAGCTTTTGCTTCTGGTGAAATTGTGATGGATTTTGAAGATCGCGGATAAATACCGCCACCAGCTGAGAGCTTGGTTTGGTCATAATCCTGCCAAGAGGACCGGCCCATTTCAAACAAGCGCTTCCGCTCTTCGAAAGAGGAGGCTGGATCTGGATTCGGATCGATAAAGATGTCGCGGTGATCGAATGCGGCAACCAATTTGGTTTGGCGTGACAAAAGCATGCCATTGCCGAACACGTCGCCGGACATATCGCCCACGCCAACAGCGGTGAACGGAACTGACTGAATGTCATGATCCATCTCGCGGAAGTGGCGTTTCACCGCTTCCCAGCCACCCCGGGCCGTGATGCCCATTTTTTTATGGTCATAACCCACAGAGCCGCCAGAGGCGAAAGCGTCGCCGAGCCAGAAATTGCGCTCGTCAGAAATGGCGTTGGCGGTGTCGGAGAAGGTTGCGGTGCCTTTATCGGCAGCCACCACCAAATAGGGATCATCGCCATCCAACCGGTTTACATTTTCCGGTGGAATGATTTCGTCCATATCCAGATTGTCGGTGATGTCGAGCAATGAGCCGATAAAGATTTTATAGCTGGCAGTGCCTTCGGCCATAAATTCTTCTCGCGTTGGGTTGGCTGGCATTTGCTTTGGCACAAAGCCGCCCTTCGCGCCCACAGGCACGATCACCGCGTTTTTCACCATTTGCGCTTTGACCAAGCCCAACACTTCGGTGCGGAAATCTTCAGGTCGATCTGACCAGCGCAAGCCGCCCCGGGCAATCATGCCGCCCCGCAAATGCACGCCTTCAACCCGTGGGCTATAGACGAAGATTTCGCGGAATGGACGTGGATCGGGCAGGCCTTTGACTTTGGATGCGTCAAATTTGATGGCCAGGGCCGGACGCCGTTGTCCGTTCGGGCGTTGGAAGAAGTTGGTGCGCAAGCTCGAATCGACCAAGTTCACGAAGCGGCGGAAGATGGTGTCATCATCCAAGCTGGTGATTTGATCTAGCGTCTGCTTGATGGTTTCGCGGGCATTTTGCTCAACAAGTTGCGCATCGCCGTTGAAGTTCGGGTTGTGGCGCGCGTGGAACAGATCAACAATCGCTTTTGCCGTCAGCGGATGCTTGGACAAAGTTTCCCACATATAGCGTTGGGAATAGGTGATGTCGGCCTGTTTCAAATAGCGCGATAGGGCGCGGATGATGGCGATATTGTCCCATGACATGGCCGCGAAGAGCGCCAGACGGTTATAGCCATCATTTTCAGCTTCTTTGTACCAAACGGCTTTGATTGCGCGTTCAATCACATCAGAGATTTCGGTGAGATCACCTTCGAAATCTTCAACCTTGAGGGTCATATCGTGGAGCACACGTTCTTCTTCCCCTTCGGGCGAAACCGTATAGGTCCGTTCATTAACCACGCTAAAGCCGAAATTCTCCAGCAGTGGCACCCGCGCACTCAATGGAATGGCGGTTGAGCGATGATAAAGCTTGAGCGAATAGGCATTTTCGCGGCGGGCATGTTTGTCCAACCGCACACCGATTTTGATGTCATCATCAAGTTGTTTGAAATGCTCAATATCCACCAATGCTTCTTCGTGGGCATATTTTTCCTGATAGGCATTGGTGAAGGCATTCACATAGCTGGCGATTGACCGTGGGTCTTTCACCAAAGAGGCCAACCAATCCCCATAGGAACGGGTGAGGTTGGTGATGTGCTCTTCCAACTCGTCCCGATCTGGCTGCGGTGTTTTCCCGCCATTGCGGCCAAGAATGAAGTGAACGGAAGCCAACTCACCTTCTGGGAAATTTGGATAAAAGGCAGAAACCCGGGCATCATATTTTTCGGCCAGATATTCGCCCACTTGCTTACGGATATGCGAGTTATATTTATCCCGCGCCATAAACAGCAGCACCGACACGAAGTTGTCGAACGGATCTATACGCGGCAGCACCCGCACGCGCGGCCGGTCTGCCAACTCTGAAATGGTGGTGGCAAACTCATAGAGCAGCTTTTCGTCGATCTGGAACAATTCCTCGCGCGGATAATTGTCCAAAGCGTTCATCAAGGCTTTGCCGGAGTGGGAATTTGGAGAATGTCCAGAGCGTTGCATGACATGCATCACCTTGCGGCGCAAAAGCGGCACAGAGGTGTGTGGCGTGGCCAAGGACATGGATGTGAACAGGCCCAAAATCCGAAGTTCGCCGGATAGATTGCCCTGCTCGTCAAACAATTTAACGCCCACATAATCCATGTGCACACGGCGGTGCACGACAGATTTGATGTTGGCTTTGGTGACCATTAGCGGCTCTGATTTTTGCAAGAACGCCACGTGCTGATCTGTCATTTCCACATAGTCTGAACCGTGACGTAGGAAATATAGGTCAGGGTCTTTCAAAATGCCCAAGCCACTTTCGGGCAAGGGTTCCAAATGCGGGGTGCCGTTCTGGTCCTGCAACCGATATTCGCGCATGCCCAAAAAGGTGAAATTATGGTCTGCCAGCCAGCCCAAAAAGTGCATGCTTTCTGCCAGCACCGCTTCGTCAATCCGTGGAGGATTGTCGCGATAGCGGCGCACGGTTTCACCCAGCTTTTCCAACATGGGGCGCCAGCCATTCACCGCGTGGCGCACCTGCACCAAGGCATTGTCGAGCTCTTCCACCAGCACTTGCTGGTTGTTGGCGCTCAGGCCTGGGCGATAATGCACATGCAATAGGCTTTCTTTTTGCACGCCTTCTTCGAATTTTTCGAGCACTTCGATGCCATGCTCGGTTTTGCGCACGGGCAAAATCGGGTGGGCAAACAGAATAATATCCGCACCGGATGCGCGAATGGCGGCAAGGCCACTATCGACAATGAAGGGCATATCTTCATTAAACGCATCAACAATGTGGTCATTGTGGGCATCTTCAGGTGCCCAATTGGAGATGTGATGTTGGTGGGCGCTGCGTTGACCTAATTGATCATAGGCTCTTTTGGCAGCGTCGAGCAGTTCGGACAAATCCTTGTTCTTCAAATCGCTGTCGTCGATGGAGTTCACCAGATGGCCAAGAAAGTTCAAAAAACTTTGATCGGTGAGACTTTTGGATTGTGCAAGTTCGATGAGCTGAGACTTGTAAGCGCTCGTGGCCTGCGCCATTTTGGGTATCCCCTTTTTGATTTTAATTATGTTGAGTTTAAACAGGGATAGTAAAGAAAGTCAGTAGTCTTTTTGGGTGGGTTCCACGTTAAATTTGCACGCCAATTTCATACCTTTGGCCCATGTCTGGTGGACGAATATGCCCTGATCGTGACTTGACCGCGCTTTGCGCTGGTTTTAGAACGACTTTAATCAGGCAATTTTGAATGAAAGACTGCATAAAATGGGCAATCCACGTACGCTTTATGACAAGATTTGGGACGATCACTTGGTGACCAATAATGAAGATGGCACAAGCCTTCTTTATATTGATCGTCACCTTGTGCATGAGGTGACAAGTCCACAAGCGTTTGAAGGCCTGCGTTTGGCTGGCCGCAAAGTGCGGGCGCCGCAGCGCACATTGGCCGTGGTTGACCACAATGTGCCGACAACCGATCGCTCGCAGGGCATTGATGATCCAGACAGCAAATTGCAAGTGGAAACATTGGCGAAGAATGCTGCGGATTTCGACGTTGAATATTTCAACGAGTTGGATAAGCGCCAAGGCGTTGTGCACATTGTTGGCCCAGAGCAAGGCTTCACCCTGCCGGGCATGACCATTGTGTGCGGCGATAGCCACACCTCAACCCATGGTGCATTTGGCGCATTGGCGCACGGTATCGGCACATCAGAAGTTGAGCATGTGTTGGCAACGCAAACATTGATCCAGTCTAAAGCTAAAAATATGCGCGTTACTGTGAATGGCAAATTGCCAAAAGGCGTGACCGCGAAAGATATTGTTTTGGCGATTATCGGCGAGATCGGCACAGCGGGCGGCACAGGCCATGTGATCGAATATGCGGGCGAAGCCATTCAAGAGCTTTCTATGGAAGGCCGGATGACCGTCTGTAACATGTCAATCGAAGCGGGTGCGCGCGCTGGCTTGATTGCACCAGACCAAAAGACTTTCGATTATATTGAAGGCCGCCCACGGGCGCCAAAAGGCGAAGCCTTTGAAATGGCGAAAGCCTATTGGAGCACATTGCACACGGATGAAGGCGCAAAGTTTGACAAGGAAATCACCCTTGATGCATCTGACTTGCCACCAATCGTGACTTGGGGCTCTAGCCCAGAAGATGTGGTTTCGGTCAATGGCGTGGTGCCAAATCCTGACGATATTGAAAATGAAAACACACGCGCTTCAAAATGGCGGGCGTTGGAATATATGGGCCTGAAGCCAGGCACTAAAATCACTGACATTACGATTGATCGCGTGTTTATCGGGTCTTGCACCAATGGCCGGATCGAAGATTTCCGGGCAGCCGCAGAAGTGCTGAAAGGCAAGAAAGTTGCAGATGGCGTGAATGTGATGATCGTGCCGGGTTCTGGCTTGGTGAAAGCGCAGGCGGAAGAAGAAGGTTTGGACAAAATCTTCATTGAAGCGGGTTGCGAATGGCGTGAGCCGGGCTGCTCCATGTGCTTGGCGATGAATGCGGATAAGTTGAAGCCGGGCGAGCGCTGTGCCTCAACGTCAAACCGTAACTTTGAAGGCCGTCAGGGCTTTAAAGGCCGGACACACCTTGTGTCACCGTCTATGGCGGCAGCTGCTGCAGTAGCAGGTCGTTTTGTGGATGTGCGCGATATCTAAGCGTGTCGCTTCGGCAAAGAATTCTTGGAAGCCCCTTGCATTTGCGAGGGGCTTTTATTTTGAGATGAGTGTGGCCAATTTGTAGGATTTGGCTTCCTCTGTGGTGAAGTAGTAAAGCCGCTGAGGCGGTGTTTCGAGGGCGTGCACCCACATCGCGCCATCCACCCCCATATCGACCAAATGCTTGGTGATCCGCGCGGTGATGGATTGGGCATCTGACATGGCTTGCGCCGGGTTGCGATTGGCGTTCGGATCGTTGGCAGGGACGTAGATTTGATGGACGCCGACATTGGCGCGTTGGTGCATATCGCGCTTTACCCCCGCGGCAAAGATGAGCGGGCAGGAGGAGGCGCAGTAGCCACCTGCAGGCACACGCACATTAAGGTCAAGTTCGCGCACCAATTTGGCCAAGGCCAAAGCATCATCAACGGACCCGCCAGGGGAGTTGATTTCAACCCATTCTACATATTCAGCCATGCGTGTGAGTTCAGGCTCTAGCCGGGCGAATGAGCCAACATCAATAGCACCTTGAAGCGAGAGCAATTTGCCGGATTCCAATGTGGCGGTCAGCGGCTGTTGCAGCGTCTCGCGTGGGAGTTCCACGCGCTCATTGGGGGCAAATTGCGGATCGTTCGGGTTGATTTCAGGCCGATCAACCGAAGGCAAAATGGGCGTGTCGCCTTGCTGCGGATTGTAGGGCGCGTCAGATTGCTGACTGTAAAGCTGATCAAAATCGAGCCACAGAATGATTGCTGTGGCGAACAACAGCACGAAGAAGACCACCCGCATTAAGCGGCCATCGTCAAGCCAAATTCGCGTCTTGGTGCTGGTGCTCATAAGTTATTTCTTATTGTCGCGCAGGGGCGTGATGTTGTCGTCACGTGGTTCTGTGTCAGTTGGCTCGTCTTTAGATGCATCCTCTTTGGCTGCGGTGGGCTTTTCATCGTCAGGCAGCTTTTCTTTCGCGGCATGCTCGATGGCTTTTTGGACCTGCTCAGGTGGCAGATCGGCATTCATGTCGCGGAACAGGGCCACGGCGCGCATCATTTCAGCGGCGGTGATTTTATCTGCCACGTCCAAGGTGCGGGCTTCACGACGGGAAGCGGAATGCACCACCGAAAGGATCAAGACCAATACCATCGGCAGCAAGTCGATGGAGATGGCGCCCGCCCATGATGGCAGGAAGTCGCGGGCATAAAGCAACACGGCTTCTGGCGTTGAGAGTGGCACAAAGCGGCGCGTGGGTACGGCGGGTTGATTGAGAATATCCTGCGCCGCCGTTTGCAGCGCTTTAGACTGTGCCGCCACGGCGTCCATAATTGAGCGCATCACCCGATCTTGACGATTGGCCAGATCTTGGGTGCCGCCATCGGCTACAGGTGCGATAAAGCCTAATGACAAGTCTTCTGCTGCGCGGTCAACTGAAGCGGCGATAGATGTTTCCTGCAAGGAGGCGATGACCCCGGTGAGGGCCAGCGCTTCAGCGGCGAACTGATCGGCACGGGGCTGCACTTCGCCATCGCCAGAAACAAGCGCACGCATATTGGCCAAATGTTGTGAGCCCTGCTCAAACTGGGTGGCTACGGTTTCGCGCGATGCGATGATGGAAGCGCCAACTTCATCCAATTGCTGTGACATTTGAGTGAGCAATTGCACTACGGAGCCCGAACCTGAGGTGCCGGTGAGCGCGCCGGACTGGCGTTCATCATCCGCAAGGCGGGAAAAGCGAACCGACGCGCGCTGCACATCTGGCAATAGGCTTTGAGCGGATAGGGCATTGCCGTGGGCTTTGTCGAGATCGGCCACATAATCTTCAAGGGTAACGGCCAAATGCTGTTCAAGCGCAGCGGAACCTGCTAAGGCGGCGGCGTTGAGCCATGAAGACATGGCCACAATCATCAAACTGCCCAGCCCCATCACGGCGATCAATGCGCCGCGGCGCGCACTGTCGCGCATAAGCGGCAAAAAGCGCATCATATAGGTCCAGAAGGCGTAAATACCCACGGACACAGCGGCGGAATAAATGATGGCGGCGAAGAACACCATATCGGCAGAGCCATCAATGAGGCTGCGCACGCCAAGATAGGTGTAGACCCCGCTGGCCAGTGCCAGCGTGGCCAGTGCAAACCGCGTCATCATTTCAAGTGACTTAACGCCCTCTTTCAGGCGTGCCGCATTATTATGGTCGAGCATCAAAAAGCCTTTAATTTCCCTGTTGGCTCATTAGAACGGGAAAATCGCGGCCATAAAAGGGCAAAGTCTGCAAAAGTTAAGACGCGGTTAATGCAGTTGACCAGCGCCTAAGCGCTGGCCGCACTTATATCGATGCCGCTAGGTCGAGCGACAGGGTAGCCATATCTTCCAGCGAGCTTTGACGGGCGTCTGCGTCGATTTCGTCGCCGGTGATCAGGCAATCTGTCATGGTGCAGATGGCGATGGCTTTGCGGTTATATTTTGCGGCCAAGGTGTAAAGCGCGGCGGCTTCCATTTCCACGGCCAAGATGTCGTGATCGAGCAAAGGCTGATAACCTTTGGCGCCGCCCTCAACATAAAATACGTCAGATGAGACGATGCCGCCTGCGTGGAACTTCATCTCGCGAGTGTCGGCAAGGTCTGCCGCTTTGCGCAACAGGTCAAAATCGGCGTGGGGCGCATAATGATAGCGGCCGAAGGTGCCCACATTCATAGCGCTATCGGTGGAGGCGGCAACGCCCAGCACCACATCGCGCACTTTGACCTTTTTGTTCAACCCGCCACAGGTGCCGATGCGGATAAAGTTTTTTGCGCCATAAATATTGATCAATTCATGCACATAAATGGCGAGGGAAGGTTGGCCCATGCCTGTGGCCTGCACAGAGACTTTTTTGCCCTTATAAGTGCCCGTATAGCCTAAGCAATTGCGGACGGAATTGACGAGCTTTGCATCTTCCAAAAATGTTTCTGCCACCCATTTTGCGCGTAGCGGATCGCCCGGTAGCAGCACGGTTTCAGCATAGGCATCTTTGGGGGCATGGTTATGAGGCGTCATGATTTTTCCTATTGGTCAAAATATCTGCGCGTATCTAGCCATTTTTTACGATCAAATTCAACGTTGAGGCGCAAGTGCGACTTGACGCGCTTTTGAGGCTGGGGCATTTGAAGGGGAACGAAAGGATATTGCGACACATGGATAAGTTCACAACATTGACCGGGGTTGCTGCCCCATTGCCGTTGATCAATATCGATACAGATATGATTATCCCGAAACAATATCTCAAAACCATCAAGCGCACGGGCCTTGGCGTGGCCGCTTTTGCCGAGATGCGCTATGAAGAAGATGGCAAAACTGAAAAGCCAGATTTTGTGCTGAACAAGCCCGCCTATCGCAATGCGTCGATTTTGGTGGCAGGCGACAATTTTGGCTGTGGCTCCAGCCGTGAGCACGCTCCATGGGCGCTGAAAGATTTTGGCATTCGCTGCATCATCTCCACCAGCTTTGCAGATATTTTCTATAATAACTGCTTTAAAAACGGCATTTTGCCGATCGTGGTGACCGAAGAGCAGTTGAAAGAATTGTTGGACGACGCGTCTCGCGGGTCAAACGCGACATTGACTGTGGACTTGGAAGCGCAAACCATTCAGGGGCCGGATGGCGGCACGGTTGAGTTTGAGATCGATCCATCACGCAAAAATGCGTTGCTGCAAGGTTTGGACGATGTTGGCCTGACCATGGAAAAGGGCGAAGCCATTTCAACCTTTGAAGATAAGGTTTCAGAAGAGCGGCCTTGGATCTAATCCATGGGTGTAACGCGCATCTCCACAGGTTCTCCATTTGAGAAAAAGGCTGGCTATTCACGGGCAATTGTGGATGGCGACATGGTTTATGTGTCGGGGACGACTGGCTATGATTATGCGACCATGCAAATGCCAGAGGATGTGCAGGCACAGGCTGAAAACTGCTTTTTGACGATTGAAAAAGCGCTGAAAGAAGCGGGCGCATCGCTGAACGATGTGGTGCGCGCGCATTACTACATCACCGACGCCGATTATGCCGAGGCGGTGTTTGAAGTGACCGGTAAATATTTTGCCGGGGTGCGGCCAGCCGCTACAATGGTGGTGTGCGGCTTGATTAAGCCTGAAATGAAAGTGGAAATTGAAGTCACAGCGCGAATTGCCGCAGGTGCCCCTTCTTGACCTTCCCCCAAGTGGAAGCCGCTTTATGATCGCTCCATAATTTGGAGCGATGAGATGTTTTCTTTTTCAAAAGACGCAATTTATTTTGGCATTGGGGTGATGGTGGCCTTTTTGGTCGCTCTGCACCTGATTTTTCCGCAATATCCGCTGCAAGTCGCTGCTGGGGCCTTGATGGTGATCGGCCTTGTGTACCCGGTTTTGCTGTTGAGCCATCGCCATGATGCGCAGCAGCAACGTGATGAGTTTCTGGCGGCGTTGGTGACCTATGGGTTGGCAGTGGCCGGGCTGTTGATTTGGCCTTGGGCTGTGCCGATTGGTCTGGGCGCGCACGCGGTTTGGGATTTCATCAAGCACAATACCGGGCGTGGCGCCAAGGTGGTGAGCTGGTATCCGCCCATGTGCATTGTGGTCGATCTATTGGCCGCGGCCTATGTGATCATATTGCTGGTCACCGGTTGGATTTAGCCTGCGTCAAAACACCTCTCGCCAAAATCAAAGCATTCAGCTAAGTTCCATACGTTGGCGTATGGTGGGGAATGAAATGCTTTATTTATTGGCCGGATTGGCGGATTTGATTTTGGCACTGTTGCATGTGCTTGTAGCGGTGCTTGGCGGTGAAGCTTATATCTTTTTGCGGGCTGGCAAGGTGATGGCGGCGGCAGATGTTGCGGGGGAGATATGGCCAGCACTTTTAACGCTTGTGATTGCCGCGGTCTTTCTAGCGTGGAGCCTGATCTGTTTGTGGGCGGCCTTCAAGGATAATTATGGCAAGGCCGTGCGTGTGCTGGTGGCTCTGATTGGTGGCGTTTTTGTGTTGCGCGGATCGGCATTATTTTTCCAGTTTTTCGGGCTCACTTTGTTTTCGGATGGAGAAAGTCCGGTCTTTCGCGACTTTGCCTTTTCCACGCTCGCCTTGGTGATCGGTGCGCTGCATCTTTATGCTGCGATGAGAAACCAGCGTATGATCGCCTCATCCTAAAGTTGCGGCAGGACGCATTCTGGCTGCAACGCCTTGCTATTTGCGCTTGAGAGCGCTAGCAAAGCGGCAGTTTCTATTCAAATTCAGGATGTGATTATGGCACAAAATCATCTTTTGCTGTTGCCCGGCGATGGAATTGGCACTGAAATTATGGCTGAGGTGGAAAAGCTTATTGCGCACCTGAAGGAAAAAGGCCTTGCCGATTTCTCTTATGATACCGGACTTGTGGGCGGTTGCGCCTATGACGCGCATGGCCAGGCCATTTCCGAAGAAGATATGGAAAAAGCGCTGAAGGCGGATGCGGTGATTTTTGGTGCTGTGGGCGGCCCAAAATGGGATGATGTGCCTTACGACGTACGCCCGGAAGCTGGCCTGCTGCGGTTGCGTAAAGATTTGGGCCTGTTCGCCAACTTGCGTCCAGCCATTTGCTATAGCGCTTTGGCGGATGCGTCTTCTTTGAAAAAAGAGCTGGTTGAAGGCCTCGATATTCTGATCGTGCGTGAGCTGACCGGCGGTGTGTATTTTGGCGAGCCAAAAGAAATAATCGATTTGGGCGATGGCCAAAAACGCGGCATCGACACCCAAGTTTATGACACTTATGAAATCGACCGGATTGCCCGTGTGGCATTTGATTTGGCCCGTACTCGTGACAATCGCGTGCATTCGTCTGAAAAACGCAATGTGATGAAATCTGGTGTGTTGTGGCACGAGGTGGTGACCGAAGTGCACAAAGATTATGCCGACGTGAAGTTGGATCACATCTTGGCTGACAATTGCGCCATGCAATTGGTGCGCAATCCAAAGCAATTTGATGTGATTGTGACCGACAATTTGTTCGGTGACATCTTGTCTGACGCGGCGGCAATGTTGACCGGCTCATTGGGCATGTTGCCTTCCGCCTCTTTGGGAGCGCCAGATGCAAACACAGGCAAGCGCAAAGCGCTTTATGAGCCAGTACATGGCTCTGCGCCGGATATTGCGGGCCAAGGTATGGCGAATCCAATCGCGATGTTGGCCAGCTTTGCTATGGCATTGCGCTATTCATTTGAAATGATTGAATTGGCCGACAAGCTTGAGGGTGCAATCTCATCTGTTTTGGATGAAGGCTTGCGCACAGGCGACATTATGCAAGATGGCTGCAAAAAGGTTTCTACCGCCGAAATGGGCGATGCGATTATCGCTAAGATTTAATCGGCTTTTTGGGAACAAAATGCCTCGCGTTGCGTTGTTGGCGCGAGGTAACTGGATGAAATAATATTTCGGCAAGCTTTATTGACTAATCTCGGTAATGAGATACAACAACGACGCTTGTTTAATTAACTCGGCTAACGCGACAATCATGATGCACTTGATGCACACAACTATGATGACTGTTAAAACCATGTCTCTTTCCAGAGATGTGGCGCTTGGCGTTGGCAAGATGACCGAGAAGAAAACCACCAAAACCTGCTAAGTTTCCCTGAGCGCCCCCGCCAGGGGGACGATCCGGCTAACGTAACGTCAAAAGCGGGGGTGAGACAGGAAAAATCAAGATGGGTTATAAGGTTGCAATTGTTGGCGCAACGGGGAATGTTGGCCAAGAAATGTTGGGCATTCTGGCTGAGCGCGGTTTTCCCGCTGATGAGGTTATTGCATTGGCCTCTTCACGCTCAATTGGTCGCGAAGTTTCGTTTGGCGACAAGACGCTGAAATGTAAAGACCTTGAAACATTCGATTTCACTGGTGTTGATTTTTGCTTGATGTCTGCCGGATCAGACATTTCCAAAAAATGGGCAGAAAAAATCGGCAAAACCGGTTGTATCGTGATCGATAACTCATCTTGCTGGCGCTACCACCAAGATGTGCCTTTGATCGTGCCGGAAGTGAACCCGCATCATCTTGAAGCCTATATGGCGCAAGAAGAGCGCATGAACATTATTGCGAACCCAAACTGTTCAACTGCACAGTTGGTTGTGGCGCTGAAGCCTTTGCATGATCATGCGAAAATCAAGCGGATTGTGGTTGCCACTTACCAGTCTGTTTCTGGTTCTGGCAAAGCGGCGATGGATGAGCTTTGGAACCAAACCAAAGGCATTTTTGTCACTGACATTCCTGAGCCTGAAGTTTATCCAAAACAGATTGCTTTCAATGCGATCCCGCACATCGATGTGTTCATGGAAGATGGGTACACCAAGGAAGAGTGGAAAGTTTTGGCTGAGACCAAAAAGATGCTCGACCCGAAAATCAAAGTGACTTGTACGGCAGTGCGTGTGCCTGTGTTTATCAGCCACTCTGAAGCGGTGAACATTGAGTTTGAAAATGAAATCACACCAGATGAAGCGCGCGATATTTTGCGTGAAGCGCCTGGCATTATGGTGGTCGATAAGCGCGAAGATGGCGGCTATATCACCCCCGTTGATGCGGCTGGTGAGGACGCCACTTTTGTGTCGCGTATCCGCGAAGATGCGACCGTGGAAAACGGCCTCAATATGTGGGTGGTTTCAGACAATTTGCGCAAAGGCGCTGCGCTAAACACAGTGCAAATTGCTGAGGCAATCATCAATCGCGGCCTTTTGAAAAAAGTCGCGTAACTCTTCACCATTTTAATGGTAATGTTGGCACCCGCCGGATTTGATCTGGCGGGTGTTTTGTTTGAGGTGCAGCTATGGTTCAAATCCGCAAGGCCGTTGAAAAAGATTTGCCGCGTTTGGTGGAGATTTTCCGCGTGTCGCGGCAGCAGCTTTTGCCCTTTTTGCCGATCCTTTATACGCGCGAACAGGACTTTGCCCATCTGAAAGATTTGATGGGGCGCGGCGAAGTTTATGCCGGTGTTTTGGCGGAGAAGCTTGTTGGCTTTTTGGTGCGGATTGATCATTGGGTGGCGCACCTTTATGTGCACCCTGATATGATTGCCCAAGGTGTTGGCCAAGCACTGTTGGACCATGCAAAGACTAAGAGTTCTAAGCTGGAGCTGTGGTGTTTTGAAGAAAACCAACGCGCCCGCGCCTTTTATGAGGCGCAGGGCTTTAAATTGGTGCGGACCACCGAGGGCGACAATGAAGAAGGCTTGCCGGATCGGCTTTATCGCTGGGTGCGTGACTAGATTTTTGCCTAGTTTTCGGCGCGGCTGAAATCGCCTGTTTCGCCATTCATGACCCACAATTCAGCCGTGGAAATATCGAACCATGCGCCATGTAGATTAACAGCGCCGTCTTTTTCCATCTGCTTGATGTAAGGAAACTCGCGCAAATTTTGCACAGAGCGGCGAATGGAAACGCGCTCGAGTGCGTTTTGACGTTCAGCCGGGGTCATCACTTGATCTGTTGCCGCCACTTGCTCTGCCACGGGGGCGAGCATGCTCATCCATTTGCCAATAAAATCGCCATCATCCAGTTTGGCGCCATCGGTGGAAAGCGCGGCCTGAATGCCACCGCAGCGGCCATGACCCATCACCACAATATCTTTAACGCCCAAGCCTTTTACCGCAAATTCAATGGCGGCTGAGGTGGAATGGTGATTGCCATCTGGCGCGTAGGGTGGCACCAAATTGGCCACATTGCGCACAACAAAAAGCTCGCCCGGGCCTGCAGAAAAAATGGTTTCCGGTGCGGCGCGGCTGTCGCAACATGCAATGATCAGTACGGTTGGTTTTTGGCCCTTTTCCGCGAGCTCTTTATATTTCTCGCGCTCATTGATCAGCGCCGAGGAGGTGAATTCTTTATATCCCTTAATGAGTCGCTCTGGAAAATTTGCCATCAGTCTCTTTCATCTCATTGCCCTGCGCTCAATTTATTGATTGCGAGGGTCAAAACAAGCATAAAAATCGCTAAACAGTTTGTTTAAATTCAAAAACCATGTGATCAATCGGCCAGATTGATCAATTGACCCAAAGAAAGATGCCAAAATGGATGTTTATCGTTTTCTCAGCGCTGATGATGATTCCAGCTTCTGCCATAAGGTGACCAAGGCTTTGAGCGAAGGTTGGGTGCTTTATGGCGAGCCAAAATATTGCTTTGATCAAGCCGCAGGCAAAATGCGGTGTGGCCAAGCCGTGATCAAGCCAGTGGCTGACCAGCCTTATGACCCGGACAAGAAATTAACGGATTATGAGTAACTGTTGCTTCAAATGAGAGCTTGATTTACGCTTTACCTATAGGTAAGCGTTGGTATCCGACTTAAGGTGGAGATGGTTTTCTTTGACGAATTGACGGTCAAAGGGTAATCATTGGCCACACTAGACCAATGGCCGTTTGCACGGCGAGGGCAAATAGAAGGGGCATTTGACGCCATGGCTGAACCCAACAGACCCTTATCTCCACATATTCTTATTTATAAGCAAGAAATCACCATGGTGATGTCGATCGTGCATCGGATCACTGGGGTGGGGCTTTATACCGGCACCGCCTTTTTGGTGTGGTGGTTGGCCGCTGCTGCCATCAGTGACGGCGCTTTTGCTGTTGCACAGGGCTTTTTTGGCCACTGGTTCGGCAAGCTGATCCTGATCGGTTACACTTGGGCCTTGTTCCACCACTTGCTGGGCGGCTTGCGCCACTTTGTTTGGGACCTTGGCAAAGGTTATGGGCCTGAGCGATACACCATGGCCTGGGCAACCATTGGTGGTTCTGTCGTTCTCACGGGCATTGTTTGGCTATTTTTGATTTAGCGCTTTGGGGGGCTAAAAATGAGTTTTCGCACACCTTTATCACGGGTGACCGGGCTTGGGTCTGCCAAAAGCGGCACTGAGCATTTCTGGAACCAGCGCATGACGGCTTTGGCCAATGTGCCGCTGATGTTGTTTTCTGTTTGGCTGGTGATCACACTAGTAGGCGCGGACCGCGCCCAGATGGTGGCCACATTCGCCAATCCCTTTATCACTGGCTTTGCCATTTTGACGATTTTGTCAGCCGCGATTCATATGCGCTTGGGGCTGCAAGTGGTGATTGAAGATTATGTGCACACCGAAAGCACCAAATGGCTGTTGTTGATGCTCAACAGCTTTTTCGCCTTTGGTGTGGCGATTATCGCCACTGTGTCTCTATTGAAATTGAGTTTTGGAGGATAAGCCAGCATGGCAAACAAAGGCGATTATAAAATTGTCGACCACGAATTTGATGTTGTGGTTGTTGGCGCTGGCGGTGCAGGTTTGCGCGCAACGCTTGGCATGGCCGAGCAAGGCTTGCGCACGGCTTGTATCTCAAAAGTGTTTCCCACCCGTTCGCACACGGTAGCGGCGCAGGGCGGCATTGCGGCATCTTTGGGCAATATGGGCCCGGATAGCTGGCAGTGGCATATGTATGACACTGTAAAGGGTTCTGACTGGTTAGGCGATAATGATGCGATGGAATATCTCGCACGTGAAGCCCCAAAAGCCGTTTATGAGCTTGAGCATTATGGTGTGCCTTTCTCGCGGACTGAAGAAGGCAAGATCTATCAGCGCCCATTTGGCGGCCACATGCAAAATTATGGTGAAGGCCCTCCAGTGCAACGCACATGTGCGGCGGCTGACCGGACCGGTCACGCTATTTTGCACACGCTTTATGGCCAGTCTTTGCGCAATAATGCGCAGTTCTTTATCGAATATTTCGCCACAGACTTGCTGATGAGCGAAGATGGCCAATGCCAAGGCGTGATTGCTTGGAAATTGGATGATGGCACCATTCACCGCTTCCGCGCCAAGCAAACTGTGTTGGCAACTGGCGGTTATGGCCGTGCTTATTTCTCTGCCACGTCTGCCCACACCTGTACGGGTGATGGCGGCGGCATGGTGGCGCGCGCGGGCTTGCCTTTGCAGGATATGGAATTTGTGCAGTTCCACCCAACTGGCATTTATGGCGCGGGCGTGTTGATCACAGAAGGTGCGCGCGGTGAGGGTGGTTATTTGACCAACTCTGAAGGCGAGCGCTTTATGGAGCGTTATGCGCCGAACGCCAAGGATTTGGCGTCACGTGACGTGGTTTCACGCTGCATGACGATGGAAATTCGTGAAGGCCGCGGCGTTGGCCCGAACAAAGACCACATCTTCTTGCATCTCGATCACCTTGATCCAGATGTGTTGGCAGAGCGTTTGCCGGGCATCACCGAAAGCGCGAAAGTGTTTGCTGGTGTTGATTTGACCCGCGAGCCGATCCCTGTGATCCCAACTGTTCACTATAATATGGGTGGCGTGCCGACCAATTATTGGGGTGAAGTGTTGAACCCAACAGCAGATGATCCGGATGCCATTGTACCGGGCCTTATGGCAGTGGGTGAAGCAGGCTGTGCTTCTGTGCACGGGGCGAACCGCTTGGGCTCCAACTCGCTGATTGACTTGGTGGTGTTTGGCCGTGCGGCGGCTATTCGTGCTGGCAAAGTGGTGGACAAAGAAGCTGCTGTGCCAGATGTGAATGAAGCCAGCTTTGAAAAATCAATGGACCGCTTTGATCGCTTGCGCAATGCCAATGGCTCTACGCCAACGGCTGAGCTACGCAATAAGATGCAACGCGCCATGCAGGAAGATGCTGCGGTGTTCCGCACCGAAGAAACCTTGCAGTCTGGCGTGAAGCGGATGACAGAGATTTGGGGCGAAATGGCCGATGTGAAGGTGCATGACCGCTCAATGATCTGGAACACTGATTTGGTGGAAACGCTTGAGCTTGAAAATTTGATGGCCAATGCGATCACCACGGTTGTTTCTGCTGAAGCACGTAAAGAGAGCCGCGGCGCCCACGCACGGGAAGATTATCCTGACCGTGACGATGAGAATTGGCGTCAACACTCCATTTCGCGCTTATCACCAGATGGCAAAGTCGATCTGTCTATGCGTGCGGTGCATGTTGATCCCCTCTCTGAAGATGTGGATTTGGCAAAGATCGCGCCAAAGGCTCGGGTTTACTAATATGCAATTTCGTCTTGGCACATTTTTGATGGCCGGGGTTTTAACGAGCTTGTTGGCAGGGTGCGTCGCAACAGATGCACCAGCCACTCGCCGCGTTGAAGCGTCGGGCACGGAAACGCGCCAAGACGCGAATGGCACATTGGTGGCTGGCCAAGCGCAATCGATCAATGCTGAGCAAGATTTGGTTGGATTTTGGATTTTGGCCGACAATGCGGATCGGGATTGTTTGGTTGAATTGAAGTTTGATCAGTCTGGTGATGCGTCCCAACGGCTTGCGGTGCCGACACCTAAATGTGTGAATGGCATGCGCAATGTGGCGGGTTGGGCGTTGGTCGATGGCAAAATTGCATTGTTCGATAAAGACAATAGCCAGATCGGTCTTTTTGAGGCGGCAACCAGATATCGCTATCAAGGTGATTTCACCATCTCAACGGGTGTGAGTTACCCCGCAACTTTTGTGCGGGGGGCATAACATGTCGGCAAATGCGGGTTATTCAGGCACGCCATTGCCGAAAAAGTTGGGGTTGAAGGACGGGCACAAAGTTTTGTTTTTGAACCTGCCGGAAAGCCAAGGTGATCTTAAAGATGCGCGGGAATTTGCGTTGATCAATGAGTTGGATTGGTCGGCGCTTGGTGAACAAGACACGCGATTTGATGTGGTGCATGGCTTTACCACAGAAAAAGCCGCGCTTGAGAAGAATATGCCGCTGTTGGAGCGGGCGATTGTGCCAGATGGCATGATTTGGATTTCATGGCCCAAACGGGCTGCAAAAGTTGAAACAGATGTCACCGAAGATGTGGTGCGGGCGCTTGCGCTTCAAACCGATCTTGTTGATGTCAAGGTCTGTGCTGTTGATGCAATTTGGTCAGGTTTGAAGCTGGTCATTCGCAAAGAGCAGCGGCACTTGCATTAGGGAGCCGATTAAAAAATGGTTCAATTGACCCTGCCTAAAAACTCGCAACCCAAAAAGGGTAAAACCTGGCCGAAACCTTCGGGCAGCAATGTGCGGGAATTCCACATTTATCGCTATGATCCAGATAGCGGCGAAAATCCGCGTATCGACACTTATTTTGTCGATTTGGACGATTGCGGCCCGATGGTGTTGGACGCGCTTTTGTACATTAAAGACAAGGTGGACCCCACTTTGACTTTGCGTCGGTCCTGCCGTGAGGGGATTTGCGGGTCTTGCGCCATGAATATTGGCGGGCTGAACACGCTGGCCTGTACCAAAGGCATTGATGAGTTTAAAGGCCCAATCAATGTATATCCATTGCCGCACATGCCTGTGGTGAAGGATTTGGTGCCGGATTTGACCAATTTCTACGCCCAGCACCGCTCCATTAAGCCGTGGCTGCAAACCAAAACACCTGAGCCGCGCACCGAATGGTTGCAAGCGCGGGAAGATCGCGAAAAGCTCGACGGTCTTTATGAGTGTATCTTGTGTGCATGTTGCTCCACTTCTTGCCCGAGCTATTGGTGGAATGGCGACCGTTATTTGGGGCCAGCTGTTTTGCTGCAAGCTTATCGCTGGTTGATTGATAGCCGTGATGAGGCGACCGGGGAGCGCTTGGACGATCTGGAAGATCCGTTCCGCCTTTACCGCTGCCACACCATCATGAACTGCGCCAACACATGTCCTAAAGGGTTGAACCCGGCGAAGGCGATTGGCGAGATCAAGAAAATGATGGTTGAACGCGTCGTTTAATCTAAGTGGGAGCCGCCGTTTCAGGCGGCTTTCTTTTGAAAGGGCAATCAATGGGCCTGACCACCATTGCAAAGATTGATGATTTGGGCGAAGCGCGCTTGCTGATCTTGGCGCTCAAGTCACACGGGTTTCACCCGATTGAGGGGAACGAAGTGGGTTTGGCGGGCTTCGCCGGGGCCATTGGCCCTAGCGGCGTGCCCATTATGGTGCCGGAAGGTGAAGCGGAAGACGCAAAATTGCTGCTGGACAGCTTGCGCGAAGACTTCAAAAAAGACAGTTTTTCCGACACATCCGACGACGAGACGTAAACTCGCCACATTCCTGACTAGAACAAAAGATGGCCTGTTGCGCCCAATTGAAGCGCGTTGTGCGCGCTGGGGCTTGACAAAATTATGGTTGATAACGTTTTAACCTTTTTCAAGCAGGCTAAAGAACATTTCGCACAAAGGAGACCCGTGCATGGCGAAAAATCTTGTGAAACTTGTTCAACTGGGGTGCGTTGCAGGTGTCTTCGCGCTTGCCGGATGTACAACCACGCGCTCGCCATTTTCGTCTTCTTCCCGAAATTCTGCGCCCCCGCAACAATTGACCCCGGTGAATACGGGTACGGTCAACCAGTCTGAGTTGCCGCCAGTTGATGGCAGCCAGCCCCAATCGCAAGACCCGCAATTGGCCAGTGCGCAACCAACGGATGGCCAAGCTGAATCTTTGTTTGGTGAAAGCGATGGCTCATTTGTGTCGCTTGACGATGTGAATGAGAATACCAATGTGGCGGGACGTGATTTGACGGGGCCGCTGACCGTGCTCAAGCTTTTGGGCGTGTGGACCGTGCAGGCGGGTGAAGAAAGCTGCCGTTTGAACCTCACTCAATCTGCCAAAGGGTCCACAGGCCGTTATCGCGCGTCGGCTCCGAATTGTGCGGTGCCCGCTGTGGCCGCTGTCAGCTCTTGGCAATTGGCAGGCAATCAGGTGCAATTGTTTAATGAGCAAGGGCAAATGATCGGCAATCTGCTGCAAAATGGTGATCGCTTTGTGGGCACCATGGCGGGTGGCCAAGGCGTTTCCATGGTCGGATAATCCCTCCAGCCAAATAAAGGCCTTTTATGGGGCAGTCATTTTTCGCGCATTATGAAAAGCTGGTCGCTGATCAGGTGCTTAAACCTGATCCGGCGCAGGCTGATATTGTGCGCCATTTCGATCAACTTGCTGCGCAGTTGCGCGAACATCAGCAGCAAAAGCCAAATCTATTTCAACGCTTGTTAGGGCAGAACCACGCGGATGAAGCGCCAAAAGGGCTTTATATCTGGGGCGAAGTTGGCCGCGGCAAAACCATGCTGATGGATTTGTTTTTCAACCATATTGAGGTTGAAAAGAAGCGGCGGGTGCACTTCCACGAATTTATGGCGGAAGTTCATGAGGCCATCACTGATTTTCGCAAGCAGAATGAAGGCAAAGATCGTGGACGGCGTGACCCGATCCCTTATGTGACGGCGCCGATCATTGATAAAGTGAAATTGCTGTGTTTTGACGAATTTCACGTTAATGACATCACCGATGCGATGTTGCTGTCGCGCCTGTTCGGCCAGTTGTTCGAGGCTGGCATTGTGGTGGTGGCCACGTCTAACGTGCCACCAGAGGGGCTTTATAAAAACGGGTTGAACCGTCAACTCTTCTTGCCCTTCATCGACTTGCTGCAACAAAGGACAGATGTGTTGCGGCTGGATGTGGACCATGATTATCGCCGGGAAAAGCTAGAAGAGCAGCCAATTTATTTCTTCGGTCATGATGATGCCGCGCGCAAAGGATTGGACCGTGTTTGGAATAATTTGACGGGCGGCCAGGTTGGGGATGCGGAAATTATTGATTTGCAGGGGCGTCGCTTTGAGGTGCCGCATCAGGCGCTTGGCGTGATGCGAATCGGCTTTAAACAACTATGTGAAGCGCCATTGGGATCGCGGGATTACTTGCGACTTTCCCACCATTACCACACCTTTATTATAGATGAGATTCCTTATCTTGACCGCGCACGCAGCGATGCAGCGAAGCGGTTTATCCTTTTAATTGACACATTGTATGACCGTGGCTGCAAGCTAGCCGCGTCTTTTGCCGCGCCGTTGGAAGAGTTAAGTGGCGACGACAAAACAGCTTTTGAATTTCAAAGAACATTGTCGCGGTTGATGGAAATGCGCTCCCTTGAATATTTGGGCGCCCCGCTTAATGATGTGGAAGAGGCAGAAGAGAACCCGGCCTAGACCAATTGCGCAGAAATTGAACGCAATTTGTGCATCAACTTATACGAAGGGTTCACTTGCACAACTAGTCACTTAGCGCTATTGAGGGATTGGAAACAACTTACTTTACCTATAGGGAAACTTGGGAAATGGCTCGTAAAAAAATCGCTCTGATCGGCGCCGGACAGATCGGTGGCACCTTGGCTCACTTGGCTGCCGCGAAAGAACTTGGTGACGTAACCTTGTTTGATATTGTTGACGGTGTGCCGCAAGGTAAGGCGCTTGATTTGGCGCAATCAGCGCCGGTAGACGGTTATGACAGCCGCCTTAAAGGCACTTCCGAATATAAAGACATCGCTGGCGCGGACGTTGTGATCGTGACCGCTGGTGTGCCGCGCAAGCCTGGCATGAGCCGCGATGATTTGTTGGAAATCAACTTGAAAGTTATGGAGCAGGTTGGCGCAGGTATCGCCAAATATGCGCCAGATGCATTCGTGATCTGTATCACCAACCCGCTTGATGCGATGGTTTGGGCGTTGCAGCGCTTTTCTGGTTTGCCTGCCAACAAAGTTGTGGGCATGGCTGGCGTTTTGGACAGCTCTCGCTTCCGTCACTTCATCGCGGATGAGTTCAACGTATCCGTACAAGACGTGACCGCATTTGTGCTTGGTGGCCATGGCGACACAATGGTGCCCTTGACCCGCTATTCAACTGTTGCCGGCATTCCATTGACCGACCTTGTGAAAATGGGCTGGATCACCAAAGAGCGTTTGGAAGAAATCGTTCAGCGCACCCGTGATGGCGGTGCTGAAATTGTGGGCTTGTTGAAAACAGGTTCAGCTTTCTACGCGCCAGCAACTTCTGCCATTGCAATGGCTGAAAGCTACTTGAAAGACAAAAAACGCGTATTGCCTTGTGCCGCTTACCTGAAAGGCGAGTTTGGCGTGAAGGGCATGTATGTTGGTGTGCCAACTGTGATTGGCGCTGACGGCGTTGAAAAAGTTGTTGAGATTTCATTGAGCAAATCTGAGCAAACCATGTTCGACAAATCTGTCGCATCAGTCGACGGCCTTGTTGAGGCGTGCAAGAAAATTGCACCGAAATTGGCGTAAAGCGCGCCCTTAAACTAAATCGCGAAACCAACGGAGTGATGCGATGAACATTCATGAATATCAGGCTAAGAAGCTCTTGGCCTCCTATGGCGCGCCTGTGGCCAAAGGTATTCCGATCTTTTCAAAAGAAGAAGCGCGCAAAGCAGCTGAAGAATTGGGCGGCCCATTGTGGGTGGTAAAAAGCCAAATTCATGCTGGTGGCCGTGGTAAAGGCAAGTTCAAAGAATTGCCAGAAGACGCCAAAGGCGGCGTGCGTTTGGCGTTCAATCTGGACGAAATGCAAGCCCATGTTGACGAGATGCTCGGCAACACCTTGGTGACCAAGCAAACTGGTCCTGCTGGCAAGCAGGTGAACCAACTTTATTTGGAAGATGGCGCGGATATTGATCGCGAACTGTATCTTTCTTTGTTGGTCGACCGCACAACTGGCCGCGTGGCTTTTGTTGCCTCAACAGAAGGCGGCATGGACATTGAAGCGGTTGCGGAAGAAACACCTGAGAAAATCCACAATCTGCCGATTGATCCGGATACAGGCGTAACTGAAGCAGATGCTTCTGCCATTTGTGATGCATTGAAATTGGATGGGGATGCCCGTGCCGATGGCATGAAATTGTTCCCGATCCTTTATAAAGCCTTCACTGAAAAAGACATGAGCCTTTTGGAAATCAACCCGCTGATCGTTATGGAAGACGGTCATTTGCGCGTGTTGGATGCCAAAGTTTCTTTTGATGGCAATGCGTTGTTCCGTCATCCTGACATTGTTGAATTGCGCGATTTGACCGAAGAAGACGAAAAAGAGATTGAAGCCAGCAAATATGATTTGGCTTACATCGCTTTGGACGGCACCATCGGGTGCATGGTGAACGGCGCTGGCTTGGCCATGTCGACCATGGACATCATCAAGCTTTATGGCGAAGAGCCTGCCAACTTCCTTGACGTTGGTGGCGGTGCGAACGCTGAAAAAGTGACTGCAGCCTTTAAAATCATCACAGCTGACCCAAGTGTAAAAGGCATTTTGGTCAACATTTTTGGTGGCATTATGCGCTGCGACGTGATCGCAGAAGGCGTTTTGACCGCTGTGAAAGAAGTGGGCTTGAACGTGCCATTGGTTGTGCGCCTTGAGGGCACTAAAGTGGCGGAAGGCAAGAAGCTCATCGAAGAGAGCGGCTTGAACGTGATTCCCGCAGATGACCTAGATGATGCAGCGCAGAAAATTGTTGCTGCAGTTAAAGGAGCGTAAGTCATGTCAATTTTGATCAACAAAGATACAAAAGTGTTGGTTCAAGGCCTGACAGGTAAAACAGGTACGTTCCACACCGAGCAAGCGCTTGCTTATCACGGCACCAAAATGGTTGGCGGCATTCACCCGAAAAAGGGTGGCGAAACTTGGACCGGCAATGTTGATGGCGGCACGGCTGATTTGCCAGTGTTTGCAACTGTTGCTGAAGGCAAAAAAGAAACAGGCGCAAATGCATCTGTTGTTTATGTGCCACCTGCAGGCGCAGCCGCAGCGATTATGGAAGCGATTGAAGCTGAGATTGAATTGATCGTTTGTATCACTGAAGGCGTGCCTGTGATGGACATGGTGAAGGTGAAAGCTGCGCTTGAGAAATCAAACTCACGTTTGATCGGTCCAAACTGCCCAGGCGTTTTGACACCTAACGAATGTAAAATCGGCATCATGCCAGGCAACATTTTCTCAAAAGGTTCAGTGGGCATTGTGTCACGTTCAGGCACATTGACTTATGAAGCTGTGTTCCAAACCACCAATGCTGGCCTTGGCCAATCCACTGCTGTGGGTATTGGCGGTGACCCAGTGAAGGGCACTGAATTTATCGACATGCTCGACATGTTCTTGGACGATGATGAAACCGAAAGCATCATCATGATCGGTGAAATTGGTGGTTCTGCGGAAGAAGAAGCCGCTGAATTCATCAAGCAGGAAGCCAAAAAAGGCCGCTCAAAGCCAATGGCTGGCTTTATCGCTGGTCTAACTGCGCCTCCAGGCCGTACCATGGGTCATGCCGGTGCTGTGATTTCTGGTGGTAAAGGTGGCGCGGAAGACAAAATCGCCGCCATGGAAGATGCAGGCATTAAAGTGTCTCGCTCACCAGCGAAAATCGGTGAAACGCTTCTTGAGGTTCTCAAGGGCTAAATTATCTAAGTACCGCGCGGGTTTAGCGTTAATCGAAACCTAACGCCTCCCGCGCGATACTCAAATGGCACGCAGCTCGTGACAGCTGCAAATTTTGTTGGAATAGGGGACGACGAGGCCACTCCTCGCCAGGCAGGTCAATGACACGACAAGAACAGAACTCAGCGTTTCTGCTCACATCTTTTCTCTATGGCGGCAATGCCGACTATATTGAAGAGCTATACGCCAAATATCAGGAGAATCCCGCCAGTGTTGACGAGACATGGCGGTCTTTTTTTGCTGAGCTCAAGGACAATGCAGAAGATGTGAAGAAAAGCGCGTCTGGTCCATCTTGGGAGCGCACAGATTGGCCACGGGCCGAAGGCGGCGAATTGGTTGCTGCCCTTGATGGCGATTGGGGCCGATTTGAAGCCAAGGCTGAAAAAGCCGCGATTGAGAACGCCAAAGCCAAAGGCGTTTCCATCGACCCAAGCCAAGTGCAGCAGGCAACACGCGACTCTATCCATGCCATTATGATGATCCGCGCTTATCGGATGCGCGGCCATTTGCATGCTGATTTGGATCCGCTGAACTTGTCAGGCAAGGCAGATGCACCAGAGCTTGACCCCGCCTCTTATGGCTTCAGCGAAAAAGATTATGATCGCAAGATCTTCATCGATTTCTATTTGGGGCTTGAATATGCCACCATCCCAGAAATGCTTGAAATCTTGCAGCGCACCTATTGCTCGACCTTCGGCATTGAATTTATGCACATCTCTGACCCTGAAGCCAAAGGCTGGCTGCAGGAGCGGATTGAAGGGCCGGACAAGGAAATTGCCTTCACACAAGAAGGTAAAGTTGCGATTTTGAAAAAGCTGATCGAAGCGGAAGGCTTTGAGAAGTTTTTGGACGTGAAATATACCGGCACCAAACGGTTTGGCCTTGATGGCGGTGAAGCGCTGATCCCAGCGCTTGAGCAGATCATTAAGCGCGGCGGTGCTTTGGGCGTGAAAGACATTGTGTTGGGCATGGCCCACCGCGGTCGCTTGAACGTTTTGACCCAAGTGATGGGCAAAACACACCGCGCCTTGTTCCACGAATTTAAAGGCGGCGCGCCACATCCTGATGATGTGGAAGGCTCAGGCGATGTGAAATATCACCTTGGGGCGTCATCTGACCGTGAATTTGATGGCAATAATGTGCACTTGTCGCTGACCGCTAACCCATCTCACTTGGAAATTGTGAACCCAGTTGTTTTGGGTAAAGCACGTGCCAAGCAAGACCAGCACAATGCCGAAGACGGCATTTTCGTGCCGCCAAAGAAAACCGACCGCTCATCCGTGCTGCCCTTGCTGTTGCATGGTGACGCGGCGTTTGCGGGCCAGGGTGTTGTGGCTGAGTGTTTTGGCTTGTCTGGCCTTAAAGGCCACCGCACAGGCGGCTCGATCCACTTTGTGATCAACAACCAAATCGGCTTTACCACGGCCCCAATGTATTCACGCTCTTCACCTTACCCCACAGATGTGGCGAAGATGATTGAAGCGCCGGTGTTCCATGTGAATGGTGATGATCCGGAAGCGGTGACTTTCGCTGCGAAAATTGCGGTGGAATATCGTCAGAAGTTTAAAAAGCCGGTGGTGATCGACATGATCTGTTACCGCCGCTTTGGCCACAATGAGGGCGACGAGCCGTCATTTACGCAGCCCCAAATGTATAAAGCGATCCGTTCGCACAAAACCACGTTGCAAATCTATGCTGACAAGCTGGTGAGCGAAGGGGTGTTGAGCGAAAAGGAAGTGGACCAGTTCATTTCTGATTGGCGCAGCCATTTGGAAGAAGAATTTTCCGCTGGTGACGAGTATAAGCCCAACAAGGCTGACTGGTTGGATGGCGCTTGGAAAAACATCAAGCATGCGGAAGATGGCGCACGGCGCGGCAATTCCGGCGTTGATGTGGATCGCTTGCGTGAAATCGGCAATAAAATCACTGAAATTCCGGAAGGTTTTGAGGCGCATAAGACCATTAAGCGCTTTATGAACAACCGTAAGAAAGTGATCGATGCTGGTGAAGGCATTGATTGGGCACTTGGTGAAGCCTTGGCCTTTGGCTCATTGGTCACCGAAGGGCATCCGGTTCGCCTGTCTGGTCAAGATTGTGAGCGCGGCACCTTCTCGCAGCGGCACACTGTGTTGCATGATCAGGCCGATGGCCGCATGTATACGCCGTTGAACAATATCAAAGACGGCCAAGCCCGTTATGAAGTGATCAACTCAATGCTGTCTGAAGAGGCCGTGTTGGGCTTTGAATATGGCTATTCATTGGCTGAGCCAAATGCGCTGACCATCTGGGAAGCGCAGTTTGGTGACTTTGTGAACGGCGCTCAAGTTGTGATCGACCAGTTCATCTCATCAGGTGAACGCAAATGGTTGCGCATGTCTGGCTTGGTGATGATGTTGCCACATGGTTATGAAGGCCAAGGACCAGAGCACTCTTCTGCCCGTTTGGAGCGTTTCTTGCAGCTTTGTGCGGAAGACAATATGCAAGTGGCGAACTGTACGACACCGGCGAACTATTTCCATATTTTGCGCCGTCAATTGACCCGCGAATTCCGGAAGCCGTTGATTTTGATGACGCCAAAGAGCTTGTTGCGCCATAAGCGCTGCGTGTCTTCTTTGGAAGAAATGGGCCCAAGCTCCACTTTCCACCGCTTGTTGTGGGATGATGCGGAGACACCGGGCGGTCAAACAGAAATTAAATTGCAATCAGATGATAAGATCCGTCGCGTGGTGCTGTGTTCCGGCAAGGTTTATTACGATCTGTTGGAAGATCGTGAAAAGCGCGGCATTGACGATGTGTATTTGATGCGGTTGGAGCAGCTTTATCCGTTCCCAGCAAAAGCATTGCATGATGAGTTGTCACGCTTCAAAAATGCTGAAATTGTATGGTGTCAGGAAGAGCCGAAAAATATGGGCGCCTGGGCCTTCATTCAGCCTTATGTTGAATGGGTGCTTGAGCAAATGGATCGTGCGGGTGAACGGCCACGTTATGTGGGTCGTGCTGCCTCTGCATCCACAGCAACAGGTTTGATGCGCAACCATTTGGCGCAATTGCAGGCCTTCTTGGATGAAGCTTTTGCCGAATAGTGCGAATTGATTGGAAAGTAATATGTCCCAAGAAATTAAAGTGCCCACTTTGGGCGAAAGCGTAACAGAGGCCACCATTGGCCAATGGTTCAAAAAAGTTGGCGATCAGGTGAATGCTGATGAGCCGATTGTTGAACTGGAAACGGACAAAGTGACCATTGAAGTGCCTGCGCCAAGCTCAGGCATTTTGGAAGCGATTAGTGCCGAAGTGGGTGAAACTGTTGAGGTTGGTGCATTGATTGGCGCCATTGGCGCCGGCGACGGTGCTGCCCCTCAAGCGCAAGACAATGATGATAATGCCGAGACAAGCGAGGCTTCGATGGCTGACGAAAACAAATCTGGCGGTGACGCTGAAATTATTGAACTTTTGGTACCAAGCTCAGGCGAATCTGTTGTGGAAGCAGATGTGGGCGAATGGTTCAAACAAGTTGGCGACAGCGTAGAAGCTGATGAAGCTGTGGTGGAGTTGGAAACAGACAAAGCCGCCATGGATGTGCCTGCGCCACAAGCTGGTAAGATTGTTGAGATTGTTGCGCAAAGCGGTGAAACCGTTGAAGTTGGCGCTGTGTTGGCGCGCATCGCCGTTGGCGAAGGCGCTGCAGCGGCAGCCCCAGCGCCTGCAGCGGCACCAGCCGCCCCAAGCACCAGCGATTCTGGCGAAATGCCACCTGCACCATCTGCACAAAAGATGATGACAGAAAAAGGCGTTGATGCTGGTGATGTGCAAGGTTCTGGCAAGCGTGGCCAAATCTTGAAAGAAGATGTGATGTCTGCTGTGTCCAATATGGGCGCAAAGCAAGAAGCAGCACCAAAAGCAGCGGCTTCCGCCCCACGTGCAGCCGGTGATGGCGAAGAGCGTGTGAAAATGACTCGCTTGCGCCAAACCATTGCGCGTCGTTTGAAGGATGCACAAAACAGCGCCGCCATGTTGACCACCTTTAATGAGGTGGACATGAAGCCAGTGATGGATTTGCGCAAATCTTACAAAGATCTGTTTGAGAAAAAACACGGCGTGAAGCTTGGCTTTATGGGCTTTTTCACCAAAGCAGTTTGTCATGCGTTGAAAGAAATTCCTGCGGTGAATGCGGAGATTGATGGCACAGACATCATCTATAAAAACTTCGCGCATATTGGCGTTGCTGTGGGCACAGATAAAGGCTTGGTTGTGCCTGTTGTGCGCGACGCAGACCAAATGTCGATCGCTGAAATCGAGCAGGAAATTGGCCGTTTGGGTCGCGCTGCGCGGGATGGCGAATTGTCTATGGCTGACATGCAGGGCGGCACGTTCACCATTTCAAATGGTGGTGTTTACGGCTCCTTGATGTCCACACCAATTCTCAACGCGCCACAATCTGGCATTTTGGGCATGCACAAAATTCAAGAGCGCCCTGTGGTTGAGAATGGCCAAATCGTGATCAAGCCAATGATGTATCTGGCGCTTTCATATGACCACCGGATTGTTGACGGCAAAGAAGCTGTGACTTTCTTGGTGCGCATTAAAGAAAGCTTGGAAGATCCGCAGCGCTTGGTGCTTGATCTTTAATTAATTGAAGAGGCGCGATCTGCTGATGGCGCCTCTTTTTTAAATAAGCGTTGGCAAAACGCAGTTTTAGGGACGCGTCGCAATGCAGGCCTATTGGGTAGAATTTTTGGGGCTTATGGCCGTTTTTGGCTTGGCTGCTATTATGCCAGGCATTGATTTCACCATGGTGCTGCGTCAATCCATCGCCAATGGCCGCAAGGCAGGCATTTTCACCAGCTTAGGCATTGCCATGGCTGTGTTTGTGCACGCCACTTACACCATTTTGGGCGTCGGGTTGATCATCTCCCAATCGATCTTGGCCTTTAACATTATCCGGTTTTTGGGCGCGGCCTATTTGCTTTATTTGGGCATCCAATCGTTACGTGCGCCGGCACCAGAACCAGCCAAAATGGATGTATCTCATATTGATGCGAGCCAGAGCATCTTTAAAAGTTTCGGCATTGGCTTTTTGACCAATTTGCTGAACCCGAAGGCCACGATCTTTTTCGTATCGGTGTTCACCACATTGGTGAGCCTATCTACCCCGATCCACATTCAATTTAGCTATGTGGGGGCAATGGCCTTTGTGTTGTTCAGCTGGTTTTCGCTGGTTGCGATTTTTTTCACCACCCCGAAGGTGCGGGCCGGATTTTATGCCATGGGCAAATGGTTTAACCGCGCCACGGGCATGGTTTTGATTGGCATGGCCGCGAAGGTGGCCCTGACCCAACGGTAGGAATGAAGAAGGCGAGCAAGATCGCCTCCAACAGGGTTTAAAATAAGAGAGGCATTTATGTCAGAACAATTTGATCTCACCATTATCGGCACCGGCCCTGGCGGCTATGTTTGTGCCATTCGCGCAGCGCAATTGGGGCTGAAGGTTGCGGTTGTTGAAAAACGCGAAACCCATGGCGGCACCTGCTTGAACATCGGGTGTATCCCTTCAAAAGCTTTGTTGCACGCCTCTGAGCTTTATGAAGAAGCTGGCCACAACTTTTCGAAATTGGGCATTGCGGTTGAAGGCTTGAATGTTGATTTGGCTGGGATGCTGAAGCACAAAGACGACACTGTGAAAAGCAACACGTCTGGCATCGAGTTTTTGTTTAAAAAGAACAAAATCACACCTTTCCATGGTTGGGGCAGCATTGAAGCACCGGGCAAGGTGAAAGTGACTGCAGATGATGGGTCTACCCAAACAATCGAAAGCAAAAACATTGTTATTGCGACCGGTTCAGATTCAGCGAACTTACCGGGCATTGAGATTGATGAAAAGCGCGTCGTGACCTCAACGGGTGCGCTTGATCTTGAAACTGTGCCAGAAAAAATGATCGTTGTGGGCGCGGGCGTGATTGGCCTTGAGCTTGGCTCTGTTTGGTCACGTTTGGGCGCAGAAGTGACTGTGGTTGAATTTTTGGACCGCATTTTGCCAGGTATGGACGGGGAAGTGGCGAAAAACTTCCAACGCACATTGAAAAAGCAGGGCTTCAAATTCAAGCTTTCCACCAAAGTGACCAATGTGGACAAATCAGGCGACAGCTTGAAAGTGACTGTTGAGCCTGCTGCTGGCGGCGATGCTGAAGAGTTGGACGCTGATGTGGTGTTGGTGGCAATTGGCCGTACGCCTTACACTGAAGGCCTTGGCCTTGAAGAAGCTGGTGTTGAGCTGGATGAACGCCGCCGCGTGAAAATCGACAATCATTACAAAACCAATGTAGACGGCATTTATGCCATTGGTGACGTGGTTGTTGGCCCAATGTTGGCACACAAAGCCGAAGATGAAGGCGTAGCCATTGCTGAAATTTTGGCAGGTCAAGCTGGTCATGTGAATTATGACGTAATCCCTGGCGTTGTGTACACCAGCCCAGAAGTGGCTTCTGTCGGCAAAACCGAAGAAGAAGTCAAAGATGCGGGCATCGACTATAAAATCGGGAAATTCCAATTCACCGCCAATGGCCGGGCGAAAGCCATGTTGTCAACTGATGGCTTAGTGAAAATCATTGCTGACAAAAACACAGACCGTGTTCTGGGTGCTCATATTGTGGGCAAAGGCGCTGGCGAGATGATCCACGAGCTCGCTGTGTTGATGGAATTTGGTGGTTCAGCCGAAGATTTGGCACGGACTTGCCATGCTCACCCGACCATGTCTGAGGCTGTGCGCGAAGCCGCCCTCGGCTGTGGTGATGGCACCATTCATATGTAAGCTGCGCCGCAGTGTTGAATTTGGAAATGCCGGGTTTTTGACCCGGCATTTTTATTTAGTTTTTCTGCGCCAGCAATATCGTCATTTGATAGCAATCGGGATCTTCGGGCACAAAATTTGCGATGGACATGCCGCAGGCGGCAAGGCGCTCTTCATATTCTTTCGGTGAAAGGCTGGCGTGATATATGGCATCGTCACCGACCTGACCAACCACTTCGTCGTCGACAGGGCCAACGGTGAGGAGTAAGGCGCCATTTGGCCTTAGGCGGCTAGCTAATTTGGGGAGAAGCTCGCGCTGCTCACTTTTGGTGAGATGGAAAAAACTGTTCCATCCCACAATACCGTCAAACATTTGCTCAGTTTCAAAGGTCCGCATATCTGCGAGGTGCAAACTGGCGTCATGCAGATTTTTGCGGGCCATGTCTATCATCGTCGGGCTGGCATCAATGCCAACAATATTTGCGCCTTTTCGCGTCAGATAGGTTGCGATGGGCAGCCCAGCGCCGCAGCCTAGATCTAAAATATCGGGTGTGGCGGGTAGCAACACCAAGAAGCGATCCAGCCATTTTGCTTCAATAGGTTCTTGAGGGCGTTGCGCGACAAATTTGGCAGCGTTGCGCTCATAAATTTCCGTCGTGGCGGCTGCCAAACTGTCTAGTGCTTGTCGGTCCCAGCTTTTTGACAATTTGCCTAACGCTCCAATGGAATGCGACGGACGCCGAAGCCGTAATTGCGGAGGCCTTCAATCAGGCCCGTGTCGCCGATGAGGTGCAGGGCACCGACCGCGACGAAGGTGGATTGTTCGTCCATCAGCTGACCGGCATTTTCGACCATCAATTCATTTCGGGCATCCAGCAAGGCTTCTTGGAACTCCGCCCAATCATCATCTTGGCCTTCATACTGGCTGGTATAGTGCAATTGCACCGGGATGATCATGCCGATCTGTTCTTTGAGATAAAGCTCATTCATGGTTTGCAGCACGGCATCATAAATGCCTTCTTCATAAAGGCGGGCGACATCTTCGATAGAGCGGATAAACATTTGCTCATTGATGGATGAGATGGCTTCAAGCTGGCTCTCAATGGTTTCCAAGCTGACGACGGGAATGTCTTTCGATTTGGCCAATTCGATTAAACGTGCATCCAAAACCTGTGCGGTGGGGCCGCCCCATTCCATATCGCACTTGGTGAAAGAAAGGCTGGACGCCCCAATCCAAGGTTGGAGCGGCGCGAGCATATCAAAGTCCATGCCCAACTCGTTCAAATAAGCATCAACAGCGGCAACTGTTTCTGACGACAGATCGTCAGCCAGGCTTTCGCCTTGAGGTTGCAGGATCAGTTGCGGGCTTTTGCCAATTACGGCGCCAACGGCGCTTGGGTCGTCGGCATTTTCAATTTCGACCGCCACCACGTCAGCACTTTCCAACGCGGCTTGCACATTGGCGGGCAGGTTCAAAACGCGAGGGTCGGCTTTGTGCAGCGTGCCAAATACATATGATTTGAAAGGCATATCTTCGTGATAGACTTCCCAGAACAGACCTTCTGAGTTGGCATATTGATCGGCCTCTGCTTTCAAAGCGTCATATGTGGCTGGGTCGTTTTGTTGCAACTCCGCCACCAGATTTCTCGTGTCGCAAGCGGCATAGCTGACGCTGGCGGAAATGCTGAACAACAGGCTGGTAAGAATAATCTTTTTCATAATTTCAACTTTGTTTGAGCAATGAACGGGCAGAATGGATTTACATTATGGCTGTTTTTTGAGTTGCGCTGCGCCAGCGGGCAGTTTTTGTGCGCGATGGTCCATATGGGTGAACAGCAGCACGCCGCACAAAACAAGCGCCGCGCCAAAGCCGTGATAAAGCGAAAAGGGTTCGCCCAAAATGGTGATGGCGAGCACGATGGTGACAATGGTGGACACATTGCCGAGCACCGCAGTTGGTTCCGGCCCCACCATACCAATGGAAATGGCGATCAAATAGGCAGGTGCGACGGTTGAAATGGTGCCGATGGCCAGCATCAGCCACATGGCCTTTTGCGACAGGATGAGATCAGCAAATTCGTGGGTGGCAAGGAAATGAATGATCACCATGCCGCCAGCGGCGCTCATGGCGATGGAGGTGAAGAGGCGTGCGCCCACTTGGTCAATCAATGGCTTGGCCAGCAGCTGATAAATAGCAAAGGCCAACGCGGCGCCCAGCACCAGCAATGCGCCGATCACCGTGTTTTGCCCTTCAAGCTGGATATCATGCGCAAAGATGATCGCCAGGCCGCCATAGGAAACGCCCAAGGCGATCATGGCGGCGGCGCTGATTTTGCGGCGCTGCCAAAGGGCACCAATGACCACCACAAAGATGGGGTAGGTGAGCAGAATCAGCCGATCAAATTGGGCGGAAATATAATTGAGGCCCGCAAAATCCAGATAGGAGGCGACATAATAGCCGATGAGACCGACCGTGCAAATTTTTGCGGTGGTGCGCCAGTTCAGAACCGACTTGCCGCCATTGGCGGCTTTTTGCTTGCGATAGCCGAAATAGCCAATCACTGCGAAAAAGGGCACCGCAATGATCATCCGCCAGGTGAGGGTGGTCACCGCATCCACATTTTCCAAAAGGGCGAGCTTAATCACAATGCCTTTGGTGGAAAAGAAGCTGGCGCCTAAAGCACCAATAAAATAGCCCAACAAGCGATTGGGCGCGGCAGATGTGGACATGGGGGACAAACCTTGGCTGGATGTGCTGTTACGATCACAACAGATTTAACCCGTGAAGTAAATGCCTCTCGCGGCGCTGAGGCAAGTCGGGTTTATGGTGCACCGTCCAGTTAATTGCAGTTCGTTAGGAGCGGGGATGGGCTTTTAAATAGGCTTCCATCAGATAGGCGCTATCGACCTTAGTGTAGATTTGTGTTGTCGACAGGGATGCGTGGCCCAGCAATTCTTGAATGGCGCGAAGATCGCCGCCAGCGCCCAGCAGATGGGTGGCGAAGGAATGGCGCAACGCGTGGGGCGTTGCACTGGCTGGTAGGCCAAAGGCGGCGCGCAGCTTTTGCATTTTCAGTTGCACCAATCGGGCGCGCAAAGGGCCGCCGCGAGCGCCGCGAAACAGTGCGTCTTTCGGGCCAGGGCTGTATGGGCATTTGCTGCAATAATCTTCAATGGCGTCATGGATGGCTTTGATCATCGGTACCATGCGAACCTTGCCGCCCTTGCCGGTGATGCGCAAACCGTCTTTGCCTTCAATATCAGACGGGGTGAGCGACAAGGCTTCGGCAATCCGCAACCCGCCGCCATAGCAAAGGGCCATTACCGCAATGTCTCGCGCGGCGATCCACGGTTCTTCATCTAAAATGTCGCCATCTTCAATCAGGCGTTTTGCATCAATCGCGGTCAGGGCTTTGGGCAGGGACTGATCTTTTTTTGGCGCGCGAATGGCGTTTAAGCTATCTGGTGTCGCCCAGCCTTCTTTTGCCAAAAACTTGTAGAAGCTTTTCAGCGCAGAAAGGCTGCGAGCAATGGAGCGGTTTTTGGCGCCATTGCTGCGCTTGTGGGCCAAAAAAGCGCGCCAATCCGTTGGCGTCATGTCGCGCAAATGTTTGGTTTGTACAGGTTCGCCAAAATGGCCGACGAGGAATTGAAACAATTGCTCCAAATCGTGGTCGTAAGCAATCAAGGTTTGCTCTGACAAACGGCGCAAGGAACCAAGCTCATCGAGCCACATGGTACGCCACTTGCCAACTTCTTTTGAATGTGTGGTTTCAAACGCCATCAATTTGCCTAATCCGGTTTCTGGCCAAATTATAGCACCGATCGCTTACCAAAGCGCAAATAGGCTGCGCAGTTGCCAAACTGTTTCTTAACCGCATCGGCAATGAATTGTTGGTTGGCACGGAATGCTCTGGTTCAATCTCATATGGCCGTATTTGGCCAGCGTGATGGGTTTTATTACGACCTATATACCGCCAAACTTGCGCGCCAAGATAGCCGCATTACGGCTGAAATATTGATTTTTTAAATTTAGATTGAGGATATTTGTTTTGAGAAATAACAGATCGATTGGTGACATCGCTGAACTGGCGAAAGACTTTTCATTATCAACAGCGCCACCGCCCGCAAATTCATTGTTTTGGGAGATGTGGAATCAAAATATTGTGCAGCAAAATGCGCAGGCCACTTTGAACCTTTCTTATTTGCAGGGCATCAATAGTGGATTGTTAGATCCGAATGTTTATGGCGGCTATAATGTGGCGGATGCTTATTATTGCTATAATGGCGCGGATGATTATCAATATGCGGCGGGTCAAGCGCCAGCGGGTTCTGCACTCCAGGCCTTTTTGCTGAAAAAGTTTGCGGGCTATCAAAAATATAATGCTACGTTCCCCGACACATGGCATGTGGCAAGTGCGGCTGATATCTCCCCGCCAGAAATCACTAAGGCTTACTCCCAATTTGAGCATAATGTGGTGACAAAATATGATCCCATTTATGCCATCATTGTTATGCTGCCTTGCGAATATCTTTGGGCGTGGCTGGCATCGCAGATGAATACGCCAACGTCGCAGAATGTTTATGGCGGCTGGATCACAGGTAATAATGACCCTAGCGGTGCCTATGCGATGGGGAATTTTTTGGTGGAATATATGGCGGCCAATCCGGGCCAGATTGATCAGAAACTGGCCAACAATATCTACGCTTGGGCGAACTTTTTTGAATATGCCAATTTCAGTGCTGCCACCAACACGGCATTTGCTGATCCGGCAAGTCTCGGGCTCACGCCATTGCCTGAATTTGAGCCAGCAAATTAAGTGGTAATGTGAGGGCGCATTGTTTGCGCCAGATATTGATCTGTAAGGCCGTGCGGTTAAATCCGTTCGGCCTTTCGCAATTCTCTAAATATGGCTGACATTTGCGGCGAAAGTTTCTAGCCTTGGCGAAACGAATCTTTTGGAGCGCTTGTGAGCCAATTAATTGCATCTGATATTGTGGCGGTGATGGTGAGTGTGGCCGTGGACGGCCCTTATTCCTATCGTGTGCCGCACGACATGCAGGTGGAGCGCGGTTCAATTGTGCAGGTGCCGCTTGGCCCGCGCAAAGTGATGGGCGTTGTGTGGGGCGAGCCGAAAGATAAGGTGGCCCACAATCGATTGCGCGATATTGAGCAGGTGTTTGATACGCCGCCGCTTACAGTTGAGCTGATGCAATTGGTGGATTGGGTGGCGAAATATACGCTTGCCCAACCCGGCATGGTGTTGCGCGGTGTGTTGCGTTCGCCCGAAGCCTTTGAGCCAGACAAGCCAGTGACGGTTTATCAATTGACTGATATGCGCCCAGAGAGAATGACGGCAGCACGGCAGCGCGTGATTGAGACCATGGAAGATGGATTTTCATGGGGGAAGACGGCGCTGGTAGGGGCAAGTGGTGTTTCGCCTTCTGTGATCGAAGGCTTGGTGAAGCAGGGGGTGCTGGAACAGCATTTTGTGCCGCCACCCCCTATCGTGACCGCGCCGGATGCGGATCATAATCCGTTGGAGTTGAATGAAGAGCAGCGGGCGGCAGTGGATGCCATTACGGAGAATGGTTTTCATCAATTTGGCGTATCGCTTTTGGACGGGGTGACCGGCTCCGGTAAAACCGAAGTTTTCTTTGAGGCGGTGGCAGCCTGTTTGAAGGCGGGGCGGCAGGCCGTGATCCTGTTGCCGGAAATTGCACTGACCCATACATTCCTCGAGCGGTTTGAAAAACGCTTTGGAGCAAGGCCGGGTGAATGGCATTCCGATATGACCCCGGTGCAACGGGCACGCATGTGGCGGGCCGTAGCGCGGGGCAAAGTGCAAGCACTAGTGGGCGCACGCTCGGCATTGTTTTTGCCGTTTCCTGACCTTGGCCTGATCGTGATCGATGAAGAACATGATGGGGCGTTCAAACAGTCGGACCGCGTGAATTATCACGCGCGGGATATGGCGGTGGTGCGGGCGAACCTCACCAAGGGTCATGTGATTCTATCTTCCGCCACGCCATCGGTGGAAAGCCGAAACAATGCGGACCAAGGGCGCTATCAACATGTGAAAATGTTGGGGCGGTTTGCTGAAGCTGCAATGCCCGACATTACCGCCATCGATATGCGGGAAGAGGGGCCGGAAAAGGGCGAATGGATTGCGCCGAAATTGGCGCGTGAAATCTTTTCGGTGCTGGATCGGGGTGAGCAGGCTTTGCTGTTCCTCAATAGGCGAGGTTATGCGCCGCTTACATTGTGTCGTTCCTGCGGGCATCAATATCAATGTCCCGATTGTTCCGCTTGGCTGGTGGAGCATCGCTTCCGCGGCGTGTTGACCTGCCACCATTGTGGGCATGAAATTGGGGTGCCGAAAGAGTGCCATAAATGTGGGGCGGACGATTCGCTGGTGCCCATCGGGCCGGGCATTGAACGAATTGCTGAGGAGGCGGCGAAACGTTTTCCCGATGCGCGGCGCGTGATCCTGTCCTCTGATATGGGCACGATGGCGCAGACCAAGGCGCGATTCGAGGAAATTGGTCGCGGTGATTATGATCTGATCATCGGCACGCAATTGGTGGCCAAGGGGCACCATTTTCCAAAACTGAATTTGGTGGGTGTGTTGGATGCAGATCTAGGCTTGGCCCATGGTGACCCGCGGGCAGCGGAAAAGACCTTTCAGCTTTTAACCCAAGTTACCGGCCGCGCGGGGCGGACGGGTAAATCGGGCCGCGCCTTTTTGCAAACCTATGTGCCGGAACATGCGGTGATGCAAGCGCTGGTGCGCGGAGACCGCGAAGCATTTTATGCGCATGAGATTAAAGCGCGGGGCATTGTGGGGCTGCCGCCCTTTGGCCGATTGGCCGCATTGATCATTTCGGCCAATGAACATGATGTGGCCTTTGGCTTTGCCCGCCATTTGGCGACTGTTGCCCCCAAAGCGCCGGACGATGCGAAGCTGAAATTGTTTGGCCCGGCTGATGCGCCGGTGGCGATGGTGCGCGGCCGTCATCGGGTGCGGCTTTTGATACAGAGTGAAAAACAATTTGACCTGTCGGGCTATGTGCGTTTCTGGTTGGCAGAAGGGCCAAAACCGACGGGAAATTTGCGGGTGCAAGTGGATATTGACCCGATGAGCTTTTACTAGGCTTATCCGTCAGATTGTCGGTCAAAATGGGGATAAAGTGCGACAATTTGTCAATCTTTTACGATTCAAGCTGTGAATCTTACGAATCCGCCCAAAGTTGGGCATGAAAAAGGCCTCCACATATTGCGCACCCGAAAGCCATGTGATAGACGGTGCCGGAACTTTGAGGGGGATCGCTAGGTCCAACTATAAACACCATTGAATTTTGTCTCGAATTTGAAAGTTGATTCAACTTTACAAAACGGGTTTGAGCAAAGTTCGGTAAGATTGGGGAATAGAGGCGTTGAGCGCACAAAACTCAGTTCTAACTCAGATCGCACGGCCATATGCGTCAGCACTTTTTGACCTTGCGCGCGACGCTAAAGATGTCGCCGGTGTTGAAAAGGGTCTCGATGGCCTTTCCAAATTGATTAATGACAGCGCAGAATTTGCTGCTTTCTTGAAAAGCCCTGTGATCAGCGGCGAAGAGAAAGAGCAAGTGATTGCTGCGCTTTTGGCGAAGGCTAAGGCCAAGGGTCTTGTCGCCAATTTTGTTTCATTGGTGGCCAAAAACGGACGCTTGTTCGCTTTGCCTGCCATGATCAACCAGTTCAAAGCGCTTGCAGCTGAAGATCGGGGTGAAGTTCACGCCGAAGTTACTTCTGCTCAACCGCTTTCGAAAGCACACCAGGACAGCCTTGCTGCTGCTCTGAAAAAGAAAATCGGCAAGGATGTCACGCTTGAGCAGCATGTGGATGCCGATCTTATTGGGGGCTTGATCGTTAAGGTCGGTTCGCAAATGATCGATTCCTCGCTTAAGACGAAATTGACTGCCATGAAGATCGCCATGAAAGAGGTCGGCTAATGGACATTAAAGCTGCGGAAATTTCCGCCATCCTAAAAGACCAGATCAAGGACTTTGGGAAAGAGGCGCAAGTCTCAGAAGTTGGGCAAGTATTGTCAGTAGGTGACGGTATTGCTCGTGTGTATGGGCTTGATAATGTGCAAGCTGGTGAACTTGTTGAGTTCCCAGGTGGCATTAAAGGTATGGCTCTTAACCTTGAAGCCGACAATGTCGGTGTTGTTATCTTTGGCTCTGACCGGGGCATTAAAGAAGGTGACACAGTTAAGCGTACTGGTGCGATTGTTGACGTACCAGTTGGTAAAGAGCTTTTGGGCCGCGTTGTTGATGGCTTGGGTAACCCGATTGATGGTAAAGGCCCAATCAAGTCTTCAGCCCGCGCTTTGGCTGACGTGAAGGCACCTGGCATTTTGCCACGTAAGTCTGTGCACGAGCCAATGTCTACTGGTCTTAAATCAGTTGACGCGATGATCCCGATTGGTCGTGGTCAGCGCGAATTGATCATTGGTGACCGTCAGACTGGTAAAACAGCGATCATCTTGGATACATTCCTCAACCAAAAGCCTGCACACGATGCTGGCAATGAGGATGACAAGCTTTATTGTATCTATGTTGCGGTTGGCCAAAAGCGTTCAACTGTTGCGCAGTTCGTAAAGACTTTGGAAGATGCTGGCGCACTCGAATATTCTATCGTTGTTGCAGCCACCGCATCTGACCCAGCGCCAATGCAGTTCTTGGCACCATTTACTGCTTGTGCCATGGGCGAATATTTCCGCGATAACGGCATGCACGCTGTGATCGGTTATGACGATTTGTCAAAGCAAGCTGTTGCTTATCGTCAAATGTCACTTCTTCTTCGTCGTCCACCTGGGCGTGAAGCTTATCCTGGTGACGTGTTCTATCTTCACTCACGTCTTTTGGAACGTGCTGCGAAATTGAACGAAGATCACGGTTCAGGTTCTTTGACAGCTTTGCCTGTTATTGAAACTCAAGCGAACGACGTTTCTGCGTACATTCCTACAAACGTGATTTCGATTACAGACGGTCAGATCTTCTTGGAAACTGACTTGTTCTTCCAAGGTATCCGCCCTGCGGTTAACGTTGGTTTGTCTGTGTCGCGTGTGGGTTCATCAGCGCAAATTAAAGCGATGAAGCAAGTTGCTGGTTCGATTAAAGGTGAATTGGCGCAGTACCGTGAAATGGCTGCCTTTGCGCAGTTCGGTTCTGACCTTGACGCTGCAACACAGCAATTGTTGAACCGCGGTGCACGTTTGGTTGAGTTGCTCAAACAGCCTCAATTCTCACCATTGAAAACCGAAGAGCAGGTTGCTGTTATCTTTGCGGGTGTGAATGGCTATTTGGACAAAATCGCCGTGCGCGACGTTCAGAAATTTGAAGCTGGCTTGCTTTCAGCATTGCGCTCAAAGCATCAAGATCTTTTGACAACAATCGCTAAAGAAAAAGCGTTGTCAGATGATTTGAAAGCGAAACTCGACGCTGCGATTGGTGATTACGCCAAAACATTCGCTGCATAACTGAGTGGTTTAACTAAGGAGCTGAGGTGCTATGCCCTCATTGAAGGACCTTAAAAACCGGATCTCGTCGGTCAAATCGACCCAGAAGATCACCAAAGCCATGCAGATGGTGGCAGCGGCTAAGTTGCGTCGTGCGCAAGAGAATGCAGAAAATGCACGGCCATATGCAGAGCGCATGAACAATGTGCTCTCTTCGCTGGCTTCTGCCTATAAGGGGCGCGAAGGTGCCCCTAAATTGTTGGGCGGCACGGGCAATGACCAAACGCATTTGTTGGTGGTAGCAACAGCAGAGCGCGGGCTTTGCGGTGGCTTCAACTCCAACATTGCGAAATTGGCACGTGATCATGCCAACAAGCTTTTGGCTGAAGGTAAAACGGTTAAAATTTTGTGCGTAGGCAAAAAGGGCCATGACGTTTTAAAGCGTTTGTTCCCTGATCAAATGTTGGATTTGATCACCCTGCGTGATGTCAAACAAGTTGGCTACACCAACGCCCAAGAAATTGGCGAGCGCGTGTTGGCTATGTTTGAAAATGACGAATTTGACGTTGCGACCTTGTTCTATTCGAAATTCCGCTCAGTGATCGCTCAGGTGCCAACCGCGCACCAACTGATCCCGGCTGTGTTTGACGAGACTGAGGAAGACGCTGGCGCAGATTCAGCTAACTATGAATATGAGCCAAGCGAAGAAGCGATTCTTGAAGATTTGCTTCCCCGCAATATCTCTGTGCAAATTTTCCATGCTCTGCTGGAAAATGGTGCCGGTGAGATGGGCGCAAAAATGACCGCAATGGACAATGCGACCCGGAATGCTGGTGATATGATCAAGAAATTGAACATCAGCTACAACCGTCAGCGCCAAGCGCAGATTACAAAAGAATTGATTGAAATTATCTCAGGCGCGGAAGCGCTCTAAGGCAAACGAGGACAGACCATGGCAGCAAAAGCGAAACAGGTCGGACGCATTGCGCAGGTTATTGGCGCGGTGGTGGACGTTGAGTTTGACGGACACCTCCCTGCAATTTTGGACGCGCTTGAAACCGACAATAATGGTAACCGGTTGGTACTTGAAGTGGCTCAGCACTTGGGCGAAAACACTGTACGTACCATCGCGATGGACACGACCGAAGGTCTTGTTCGTGGACAAGAAGTGAAAGACACAGGCACATCAATTGAAGTGCCAGTTGGTGAAGAAACTCTTGGCCGTATTATGAACGTGATCGGCGCGCCGATTGACGAAGCTGGCGAAATCAAAACAAAGGCGAAGCGTCCTATTCACGCTGAAGCGCCTGAGTTTGTTGAACAGTCTCCAGAAGCTGAAATTCTTGTAACCGGCATTAAGGTTGTTGACCTTTTGGCTCCATATGCGAAGGGCGGTAAAATCGGCCTGTTCGGTGGTGCGGGTGTTGGTAAAACCGTTCTTATTCAGGAATTGATCAACAACGTTGCGAACAATCACGGTGGTTATTCTGTGTTTGCGGGCGTTGGTGAGCGTACTCGTGAAGGTAACGACCTTTACTGGGAAATGATTGAATCAGGCGTGAACAAAGAAAAAGGCGGCGAAGGCTCTAAATGTGCCTTGGTGTTCGGTCAGATGAACGAGCCTCCAGGGGCGCGTGCTCGTGTGGCGTTGACAGGCTTGACCATTGCGGAACAGTTCCGTGACGAAGGTCAGGACGTGTTGTTCTTCGTGGATAACATCTTCCGCTTTACACAGGCTGGTTCAGAAGTGTCTGCGTTGTTGGGTCGTATCCCTTCAGCGGTGGGTTATCAGCCAACATTGGCGACTGACATGGGCGCCATGCAGGAGCGTATTACAACCACTTCAAAAGGTTCTATTACCTCTGTGCAAGCGGTTTACGTGCCAGCTGACGATTTGACTGACCCTGCACCGGCTACAACCTTTGCTCACTTGGATGCGCAAACTGTTTTGAACCGTGCGATCTCTGAAAAGGGTATTTACCCTGCGGTTGATCCATTGGATTCAAACTCACGTTTGTTGGACCCACAAGTTGTTGGCGAAGAGCACTATCGTGTAGCTCGTGATGTTCAAGAAATCTTGCAGCGCTACAAAGCACTTCAAGACATTATCGCGATTTTGGGCATGGACGAATTGTCTGAAGAAGACAAGATGACTGTTGCTCGTGCGCGTAAGATTGAGCGCTTTATGTCTCAGCCATTCCATGTGGCGGAAGTATTTACCGGTACATCTGGTATCTTCGTGCCGTTGGAAGAAACTGTTAAAGCCTTTAAAGGTCTGGTTGCTGGTGATTATGACCACTTGCCAGAAGCTGCGTTCTACATGGTTGGTACCATTGATGACGCCGTGAAGAAGGCACAGAAATTGGCTGCAGAAGCTGCGTAACGATAAGAGGTAAGTATGGCCGAAGGCATTAAAATCGAAGTGGTTTCACCAGAGAATTTGGTGCTGAGCGACGATGTGGCTTCGGTCACCGTGCCTGGCGCTGATGGCTACTTCACCGTAATGGGCGACCATGCGGCGATGATGACCACACTTAAAGCTGGCTTTGTGACTGTGAAGTCTGACAATGGCGAAGCACGCTCATTCTATGTGCGTGGTGGCTTTGCAGACGTATCAAATGCAGGCCTGACCATTTTGGCTGAAGAAGCCAAAACAGGCGCTGACTTTGATCGGTCAGAAGTTGATGCAGCGATTGTTGCGGCGCAGGAAGCTCTGTCCAAAGCTGGCGATGACCACGCCAAGCAAGAAGCACAAAATACGCTTGATGGGTGGAAGAACCTGTTGCTTGAATTGGACGCTGGTGGCGTGGTGCACTAAGCCCAATTCTCTTAGATTTTTAGAAGGCGCCTCAAACGAGGCGCCTTTTTTTATGAGATTTTACAAAAGGATAATTTTGGTAACGCAGTTTTAATAGAATGCTCCCAAAATGTTTTGGAATAAGCATATAACTATCAACTTATATTTAGAGCAATATTTCGATCGCGCCTATATTGGGGTCGAAAGTTGCTCTTTATTTTTGGCCAAAGGGCCTCGAGTTGACATTGGAGACTGATATGAAGCTGCTCGAGCGAATGAAAATTGTTCATAAAATTCCCGCACTTGCGATTGCAAGCGCGTTGGTTGTTGGACTTGCAGTTGGGACGGTCAGTGTTTTTGTTGGCTCACAGGTCATTACCGAGGCTGCCACAGAAAAACTGGTCGCAACGGCCGAGGCCAGAAAACATGAGCTTGAGGGCTATTTGCAAGCGATTGACGCTGACCTTGGGCTTACAGCGCAACATCCTTACACTGCAGACGCCATTAAGGCGTTTGATAGCGCTTTCCAAGAGTTGGGCAATGGCGCAACCAACGCATTGCAAAAAGACTATATTGAAAACAACCCGAACGCATTGGGCGAGAAGCATTTGTTGGACGCTGCCAAGGGCGACAATAGCTATAATGCAACCCATGCGAAGTTCCATCCCCTGTTCCGTGACCAACTGGAAACACGCGGCTATTACGACATCTTCTTGTTTAATGAAAAAGGTGACTTGATCTATACCGTTTTCAAAGAGTTGGATTATGCGACGAACTTTGCCACGGGCGGTGGCAAATGGGCGGACACTGATTTGGGCAATGCATTCCGTGCAGGCATTGCGCTCAACAAAGGTGAGACAAAGTTCTTTGACTTTAAGCCTTATGCACCGAGCTATGATGCACCAGCGGCCTTTATCTCCCAACCCGTATTTGACGGCAATAAACGGATCGGTGTTTTGGCATTCCAAATGCCGATTGATCGCATCAATTCTTTGATGGATGGCAAAGCTGGACTTGGCCAAACCGGCGAAACCATCGTGATTGGCGAAGACCGCATGTTGCGGAATAATTCTACCTTCACAGAAGAGAACGATATTCTCAATTCTACATATGATAGTGCCGCAATGGCCAAAGTGTTTGACGGTGTGCCAGTTCAAGGCACAGAAGTCGGCTATCGGGACATCACCTCGCTCTATGCCGCGACCGCGCTTGAATATGATGGCACTTCATTCGCTGTGATTGCCCTTCAGGACAAAGGCGAGGCGCTTGCCGCGATCGACTTCCTCTCCATGGTTATGTTTGGCATTGGGTTTTTGGTATCTGCTTTGGTTGCGAGTGGCGCCTGGGCCTTCTCTAAGACCATCACAACACCAATGGCTAAAATTTCAGACACAATGTCTCGTATTTCCAACAATGAACTGGATTTGTTGGTGGAAAATCAGGACCGCGCTGACGAAGTGGGCGAGATGGCTCGCGCAGTTGAAGTGTTCCGCGACAATGCTGAAAAAATTGCAGCGCTTGATGCGGAAGAGCGTGAGCGTGCGGCAGCATTGGCTGAGCGCAACAAAGCTATGCAAGCCCTTCAGGATTCAATGGGTGAAGTGGTTGGTGCCGCAGCAGCAGGTGATTTCTCGCAACGCATTGAGTTGGATCTGAACGATGAAGGTTTGCGCAAGATTGCCAATAGTGTGAACGGTTTGGTGTCAAACGTTGATCGCGGCGTGAAGGAAACAGGCGAAGTATTGGCGGCTTTGGCCAATACGAACCTAACCAAGCGTATGGAAGGTCAATATGAAGGTGCGTTTTTGCAACTTAAAAACGATACCAACCGTGTGGCGGACCGGTTGACTGAAGTTGTGATGCAGTTGCGGTCTACCTCACGTGCTTTGAAAATTGCAACCGGTGAGATCTTGTCTGGTGCCAATGATTTGTCTGAACGCACAACACGTCAGGCAGCAACCATTGAAGAAACCTCTGCCGCAATGGAGCAATTGGCAGGCACTGTTTTGGAAAATGCTAAAGAAGCTGAAATGGCGTCTGAGATTGCGGATCGTGTGCGCAACACGGCTGAAGAGGGTGGCGATGTGATGCGTCAGGCCAATGAAGCCATGGAGCGGATCACGACCTCTTCTAACAAGATTTCCAATATTATCGGCATGATTGACGATATTGCGTTCCAAACCAACTTGCTTGCCTTGAACGCTTCAGTTGAAGCCGCACGTGCTGGTGAAGCGGGTAAAGGCTTTGCGGTTGTGGCGGTTGAAGTTCGGCGCTTGGCCCAATCTGCAGCGGAAGCTTCAAATGAAGTGAAGGCACTTATTGAGCAGTCAGTCACCGAAGTAAGTGGTGGTTCTCAATTGGTGGCGCAGGCAGCGAAAAGTCTCGATGCGATGCTTGAGGCTGCGCGTTCTAACAATGAGATCATGATCTCCATTGCCGACAAGAGTAAATCTCAAGCCTCATCCATTGAGCAAATCAACCAAGCAGTTCGCGACATGGACGAAACCACCCAGCACAATGCGGCTTTGGTGGAAGAAACCAACGCGGCGATTGAGCAAACCGAAAACCAAGCGAGTGAGTTGGACAATATTGTTGATGTGTTCGTGACGGACGAAGCGGCAGCCAATGCTTCCGCGCCAGCACCAAAACCGTCCGGCATTCGCCAACTGCAATCTAAGGTGAGCAACGCTGCAAAGTCTGTATTTACCCGTGGCAACGCTGCCGTGGCCGTTGATCAGGATTGGGAAGAGTTTTGATCTAATTCAAAATGACTCACCAGCGTTAAAATGAAGAAAAACCACTCAAAAGCTTTGAGTGGTTTTTTACTTTTAAAGTTGTAGTCCCGGGCGGAATTTCGCGTCACCCCCCCCTAAATTCAAAACGTTTGGGAAAAATTCTAATTATTAACAAAAATGGATAAAAATAGGCTCTGTATAAGTCTTTGAATATATTCAAAAAATCAGTTTTTCAAAAACTGAACTTTTATAAGTATATAAAAACACTGCGTTTTTTAAAACTGAATCAATGTATGTGGATATTTTTTTAAGCTTTTAGTGAAATAAATGAAACTGAATATGTTCACTAATTGGGGTGCATTATGTCCATTGAGAAAATCTTTAAAATAACAGGCTCAACTTTGATTGTGTCTGTTGCCCTTTTGCTGGCAATGATTGCCATTAACAGTTCGGCCAATAGTGAGCTTGAAGCGGCACTTGACCAACAATATCATTCTTATCTTCTAGCGGATGAATTGCGCCAAAGTTCGGATGATTTAACGCGCTTGGGCCGTACCTATGTGGTGACGGGTGATGAGAGCTATAAACAGCAATATATGGACATTTTGGATATTCGGAATGGCGTGAAAGCACGGCCAGAAGATTATCACCGTATCTATTGGGATTTTGTAGCGTCATCGGTTGGCGTACCCCGCCCAAATACAAATCAAAAAGTGCCTTTGCTTGATTTGATGAAGCAGGCTGGCATGACCGAAGCGGAATTTGCCAAACTTGCCGAAGCGACTGCCAACTCAGATGGGCTTGTTGCTCTAGAGGTTGAAGCCATGAATTTGGTCGAGGGCAAAGACAAGGATGGCAACGATACTGGCGTTGTCGACCGTGATCGTGCCATCGAGTTGGTGCACTCAAAAGATTATCACGAATTCAAGGGCAACATTATGAGCCCAGTGGATGAGTTCTATGTTTTGCTTGAAGAGCGTATCGCGGCGCGGGTTGCATCTGCTCAGCAATATGTAAATCTTGCGACCATTGCCATGTGGGCCTCAGCTTTGCTGACCTTGGTGATCTCAGCGGTAACGGCTTATTTGATCATCTTTGATGTGACACCGCGGTTGAAGCGTTTGGCTGAAATTATGCGCCAATTGGCATCAAACGATTTGAATGTTCAGGTTGAAGGCTTGGACCGTAAAGATGAACTTGGCGATATGGCGCAGACCGTTGAAGTGTTCCGCGACAATGCTGAAAAAGTTGCCGCACTTGATGCGGAAGAGCGAGAGCGCGCGGCAGCATTGGCCGAGCGCAACAAAGCGATGCAAGCCTTGCAAGATTCAATGGGTGAAGTGGTTGGTGCCGCAGCGGCAGGTGACTTCTCACACCGGATTGAGCTGGACTTGAACGATGATGGATTGCGCAAGATCGCCAATAGCGTGAACGGTTTGGTGTCAAATGTTGATCGTGGCGTGAAAGAAACAGGCGAAGTGTTGGCGGCTTTGGCCAACACAAACCTAACCAAGCGCATGACGGGCGATTATGAGGGCGCGTTCTTACAATTGAAGAATGATACCAACCGGGTTGGTGATCGTCTTACTGAAGTTGTGATGCAGTTGCGGTCCACCTCACGGGCCTTGAAAATTGCAACTGGTGAGATTCTGTCTGGTGCCAATGATTTGTCTGAACGGACAACACGTCAGGCAGCAACCATTGAAGAAACCTCTGCGGCAATGGAGCAGTTGGCAGGCACTGTTTTGGAAAACGCTAAAGAAGCCGAAATGGCGTCTGAGATTGCGGATCGTGTGCGCAACACGGCTGAAGAGGGTGGTGATGTGATGCGTCAGGCCAATGAGGCCATGGAACGGATTACGACCTCTTCGAATAAAATCTCTAATATTATCGGTATGATTGACGATATTGCATTCCAAACCAACTTGCTTGCCTTGAATGCTTCTGTTGAAGCGGCGCGGGCTGGTGAAGCGGGTAAAGGCTTTGCGGTTGTGGCTGTTGAAGTTCGGCGCTTGGCCCAATCAGCTGCGGAAGCTTCAAATGAAGTGAAGGCTTTGATTGAGCAGTCAGTCACCGAAGTAAGCGGTGGTTCTCAATTGGTGGCGCAAGCGGCGAAGAGCTTGGAAGCAATGCTTGATGCGGCACGCTCTAACAATGAGATCATGGTCTCCATTGCGGATAAGAGCAAATCTCAAGCCTCATCCATTGAGCAGATTAATCAGGCTGTGCGCGACATGGATGAAACCACTCAGCACAATGCGGCTTTGGTGGAAGAAACCAATGCGGCGATTGAACAAACAGAAAACCAGGCGAGTGAGCTGGACAATATTGTTGATGTGTTTGTGACTGATGAATCGGCAGCCAACGCTTCTGCGCCAGCGGCGGCAAAACCATCTGGTATTCGTCAATTGCAATCAAAGGTGAGTAATGCCGCAAAGTCTGTGTTTACCCGTGGTAATGCTGCCGTGGCCGTTGATCAGGATTGGGAAGAGTTTTGATCCTGTGTCAGCATGAAACACATTCTTAAGTGGTTTTTGCTTTAAATTAAGCTGGGCTCGCATCTGTGCAGCCCGGCTTTTCTTCTTTTGTATAAGATTTGAGAAAAATGATGAGTATGTTCAACGCGTTAAACAAGATGACCATCGGCGCTCGGATTCGCACCCTTACAATTACGGGCACGTTGCTTTTTGCGCTTTTGGGTGGTGGCTATCTTTATAGCTATCTAGTGACTAGCGATGTGAAGCAAGAAGAAGCGCGTTTTGAACAGATCAATGCAGCCGTGCAGAAGATACGGACATCGGTTCTTAAAATTCGCACGATGGAGCGTGATTTTATGAATGTGCCGAATAATGATAAATTGGCGCTGATTGCTGCGGAAGAAGCTGCGGTGCATGATGAATTTGAGACTTTGCGTGGCTTGGTGACCAATGCAGAGATGGCGACCGTGATGCAAAATGTTTCGGCAGGCGTTGATGAGCAAGCTGCGACTTTCGGCAATATCAAAAGTCTAGTTGAGACCATTGGTTATACGGAAGATGATGGACTGCGCGGCAGCTTGCGTGCGGCAGTGCAGAGTGCGGAAGAAAAGCTGGATGCCGCGAATTTGGATAATCTGACGGTCAAAATCTTGATGATGCGACGTCATGAAAAAGACTTCATTATCCGTGGCGGCGAAAAATATATTACCCGATTGCATGATCGGGTGGCAGAATTTGATCAATTGTTGTCTCAAAGCAGATTGTCTTCTTCTGAGCAAAGCCAAATTTCAGGATTGATTGACGGTTATAAGGCGCGGTTCGACGAGTTTGCCGAAAGCGATACGCAGTTGAACAATTATGTGGCGACTTTGGACGCTAACTTCGAGCAATTAATGCCGGAAGTTGAGACTTTGGCCGCACAGGCGGAGCAAGGCGCGGCGGCCGCGGTTGCGAAACTCAATGCGGTAAACCAAATCACTTTGATTGCTTCATTTGCAATTATTGGCCTAGCGACACTTTTGATTTTGGGCGCAGGGTTGATTATTGGGCGTTCAATCTCGTTGCCGTTGAAGCGTTTGGCTGACAATGCAGGCGAGTTGGGCGAAGGCAATTTGGATATTGCGATTGAGCCTGACCAATCTAAGAGTGAGATTGGCGTTTTGACGCGGGCGTTGGAGGTTTTCCATGAAAATGCCGTGCGCGTGGCCAAGTTGGGCGAAGAGGAAGCAATTCGCCAACAAGAAGTTTTGAAACGCTCAAAGATGATGGAAGATTTGCAGTCCTCTTTCCGCAGCGTAGTGGGCGCGGCTTCTGCCGGCGATTTCTCTCAGCGGGTGGATGTGCAAATCCCTGATCCGGAATTGGCGAAGCTTGGCGACAATGTGAACGCCCTTGTGGATACGGTTGATCGCGGTTTGAAAGAAACTGGCGAGGTGATGGCAGCATTGGCCAACACCAATTTGACCGTGCGGATGGAAGGCGAATATGAAGGCGCATTCCTGCAATTGAAGAATGATACCAACCGGGTTGGTGATCGCTTGACCGAAGTGGTGAAACAATTGCGCGCAACGTCACGGGCCTTGAAAACAGCGACTGGTGAAATTCTTTCTGGTGCAAATGATTTGTCTGACCGGACCACGCGTCAGGCGGCAACAATTGAAGAAACCTCTGCCGCAATGGAGCAATTGGCAGGCACCGTGTTGGAAAATGCGAAAGAGGCTGAAGAAGCCTCTTCTGTGGCGGATCGTGTGCGCAACACGGCTGAAGAAGGCGGCGAAGTGATGCGCCAGGCCAATGAGGCCATGGAGCGGATTACAGCTTCGTCTAACAAAATCTCTAACATTATCGGCATGATCGACGATATTGCATTCCAAACCAACTTGCTGGCACTTAACGCTTCTGTTGAAGCCGCGCGGGCTGGCGAAGCAGGGAAAGGCTTTGCTGTTGTGGCGGTTGAGGTGCGGCGCTTGGCGCAATCAGCAGCTCAAGCTTCTAACGAGGTGAAAGCCTTGATTGAGCAGTCAGTGACCGAAGTTGACGGTGGTTCCAAACTGGTGGCGCAAGCGGCGAAGAGCCTTGATGCGATGCTTGAGGCGGCTCGATCCAACAATGAGATCATGATCTCCATTGCTGATAAGAGCAAATCCCAAGCCTCTTCGATTGAGCAGATCAATCAAGCTGTGCGCGACATGGATGAAACCACCCAGCACAATGCGGCCTTGGTGGAAGAAACCAATGCAGCCATTGAGCAAACGGAAACGCAGGCGAGCGAGCTCGATAATATTGTTGATGTATTCGTTACCGATGATGGTGGGCGGCCACGCCAACCGATTGGTGTGAATGGCGAAACACCGAAAGAGCAGCCAAAACAGGCGTTTGGGCAAGTTAAAGAGCTGCAGGAACGGGCCAAGACAGCAGCGCGAAGCTTTATCTCTCGTGGTAATACAGCTGTAAAAGAAGAAGATGATTGGCAAGAATTCTAGAATAGATCATCAAAGGTATTAAATTGGACGGCACCTCCGGGTGCCGTTTTTAGTTACATTTACATGTAGTTAGTGTTAAGTATCATTTTACTTCCCCTCAGTACAATTGCATCTACGAATTGAGGGGAAAGTGCGTCGCACTTTAAATATGCATGAAAAAGCGTTTCCAAATAAAGTTGCCGCGTTTTGGCGGGTTTAAGCTGACGACATCCATCGCCTTGCTGGTTGTGGTGAGTATCGCTGTATCGATTATGGCGGTTGCTTTCGCGATTTATCTACAAATGTCTTCAGATACTTATCGGGAGGCGCAGCGCAAACAGATGGTCAATTTGTCCATCGCGCTTTCTATCTTTGAGGTTCAGCTGCCTGGCACCAATGTGATTTGGAGTGAAGAGGGAACGCTCGAGGCGGTGGAAACTCGCCGCATGCCGCGTCTGCGCACAGATGATTTGGTGGATGCTGTGTCGCGATTGACCGAAGGCGATGTATCGATTTTCCGTTGGGTGGAAGAAGAAAGCCACTTTGAGCAGTTTACAACAACATTGGAATTGGCGGACGGTACTCGCGATAAGGAACGGGTGATTGCCGAAGGGCACCCGCTGTTTGAACAATTGGCAGCTGGTGAGCGCTATGAGGGGCAGGTCGATTTGCTTGGTCAGCGTTATTTCAGCGCGTACCAACCCTTCCTGAATCAGAATGCGGAAGGCGTGGCGGGCATCTTGTTTGTGGCAACGCCGACAAAAGTAGCTGACCAAGCTGTTACCTCTTTGTTGCAGACCATTATGATTGTGGCACTGGTGACGTTGGCGGTTGCGTCCATCGTGGCGGCGATTGCGGCGCGCATTTTGATGCGGCCCGTGCCGCGCATTTCGGCAGCGATGACTGAAATTGCCAATGGCAATTTGGATTATGAAGTGCCTTACGTGCAGAATAAAAACGAACTCGGCGATATGGCGCGCGCGGTAGAAGTATTCCGCGCCAATGGCGAGCGGGTCAATGAAATGACGGAGGAAGAAAAAGAAGCTTCCAAACGTCGTGCGATTGAACGTTCTGCCATGATGAGCGAATTGCAAAGTGCATTTGGAGTGGTTGTTGACGCTGCGGCGGTTGGTGATTTCTCCAAACGTGTAAATGCTGACTTCCCTGATGATGAGCTGAACAATTTGGCCTTTGGCGTGAACAGCCTTGTGGAAACAGTTGATCGCGGCATCACCGAGACTGGCGATGTGCTTTCGGCGTTGGCCAATGCTGATTTGACCCGCCGTATGGAAGGTGAATATCACGGGGCGTTTTTGCAGCTGAAAAATGATGCCAATGCCGTGGGTGAAAAACTTGGTGATGTGGTGCGTCAATTGCGTGAAACCTCACTCAGCTTGAAGCATGCCACGGGCGATATTTTGTCTGGGGCGAATGATTTGTCTGAGCGGACCACCAAACAAGCTGCTGCCATTGAAGAAACGTCTGCTTCAACAGAGCAATTGGCGGATACGGTGAATGAAAACACCAAACGGGCCAAGACGGCGCAAACCACTGCGGAAGAGGCCCGCACTGTTGCAGAACGTGGCGGCGAGGTGATGGAAGAGGCCAATAAGGCGATGGAGCGGATCACTTCTTCATCGGCCAAAATCTCCAATATTATCGGGATGATTGACGATATTGCGTTCCAAACCAACTTGCTGGCCTTGAATGCTTCTGTGGAAGCGGCGCGTGCTGGTGAGGCAGGCAAAGGGTTTGCGGTTGTGGCAGTTGAAGTGCGGCGGTTGGCGCAATCAGCTGCGGAAGCCTCAAATGAGGTGAAAGCATTGATTGAGCAATCCGTAACCGAAGTGGATGGTGGTACCAAATTGGTGGCCCAGGCTTCTGAAAACCTTGAGGGGATTGTGACGTCTGTACGCGGCGTATCTCAATTGATGAAAGAGATCGCGCAGGAAAGCCAAGAGCAAGCTACAGCGATCAATGAGATTTCTCAATCGATCCGCGAAATGGATGAGATGACCCAGCACAATGCGGCCTTGGTTGAAGAAACCAATGCAGCTATTGACCAGACAGAGGCGCAAGCTTCTGAGCTGGACCGGGTGGTTGAGCAATTTGTGGTGGAGCCACGGCAGGGCGATTTTGATGAAAGCGCTGCGGACAAACGCATGGAAGCAATGCAAACGGCAAAACCGCCAGCATCAGCCCCCGCTGCAAAAGCTTATCTTTCCGGTGGCGGTGGGCAAGCTATTGCCGAAGATGCTGAATGGCAAGAATTCTAAGTTCTTTCAAATAGATGCAAATAGGCGCCTTTTGGGCGCCTATTTTTTTCCAGTATTGATAACCAATTTATTACCAATTCTCGCTAGTTTAGCCAGAGCTAGCAATTGGGGGTATTAAAATGGTTGGTTCTGTCGTGCAAAAAATACGGTCAAAGTTGCAGTTTAAACTGCCGTCCGTACGATCAACCAAGATTTCGACACGTATTGTTTTCAGCACCGCTTTGAGCGCCATTACAATTGCGCTGATTGGTCTGATGTTTTTTGTGTCTGACCAACAAAAAGCCATCACTATTCTTGAAGAGCGTCACTATACGCAGGCGCAAAACACAGCCCAGATTTTTGGCTTGGATGTGTTGCAGGTGCGGCGACATGAGAAAGATTTTATCGCCGTTGATAGTGATGAAAATGCCAATTTAACCCGTGATCAAATTGCGACATCGCAGGCGCGCTTGACTGAACTGCGCACCGCGCTGGATCAAGAAGAAATTGCTGGCAGCTTTGATGTGGTGCAAGAAGCACTAACCAATTATGGCAGCCTTTTCGAGCTGTTGGTGGAAACATCAGCTGAAATTTCGATCAATCAAGAAGAGAGCTTTTTGAACGGCTTCCGAGAGACCGCGAAAGTGGTTGAGAAGGATGTTGGCACGCTGAAAAGCGATAGCACTGACTTGGCCTTCTCAGAAATGCGGAATTTTGAACGTGAATTTTTGTTGTTTGGCGGCGCGCGGAACATTATGGGCGTTGATAAGCAGATTAAGCGCGTGACCCGTGAAGCCGGTAAGGCGGGGGCCGAGCCGAACTTCCAGTTCGAAATTGCTGATAAACTTGAGCAGTACAATGTTGCTTTTGATGAATATGCAGGGGCGAAAGAGCGCTTTAATGCATTGAGCACTGAACTAGATGCGCTTTATGACACGATTGCTGTTGAACTTGAGCAAATCATTATGTTTGCGATGGGCAAAGGCCAGGAAGCACGGACCACTTTGGCGGTGATGACTGAGCAAACCAAGATCTTTATGTTCAGCACGATCGGCATTGCTTTTGTCGCAATTACTGTTTTGGGCTTTGTGATTGGCCGTTCCATCACCAAACCGTTGAACCGTATTACCGGAGTAATGGGTGAAATTGCCGGTGGTGATTATGATGCGGAAGTGCCGTTTACCCAGCGCCGGAACGAGTTGGGCGATATGGCCCGCGCGGTGGAAGTTTTCCGCAATAATGGCATGCGGGTCGTGGAAATGACCGAAGAGGAAAAAGAAGCCTCGAAACAACGGGCCATTGAACGCGCCACCATGATGAGCGAACTACAAAGCGCGTTCGGTGAAGTGGTGGATGCGGCAATTGATGGCGACTTCTCCAAGCGCGTAGAAGCCGAATTCCCAGATGAGGAATTGAATCGTTTGGCCCATGGGGTGAACAGCCTTGTGGACACTGTGGATCGTGGTTTGCAGGAAACCGGATCGGTTCTCTCCGCCATGGCAAACACAGATTTGACTCGCCGTGTTGAGGGCGATTATCGCGGCTCATTCTTGCAATTGAAACAAGACACAAACGCAGTGGGCGAAAAGTTGAGCCAAGTGATTGGCCAATTGCGCAGCACCTCACGTGGTTTGAAAAGTGCGACCGGTGAAATTCTTTCTGGTGCGAATGATCTTTCTGAGCGGACCACAAAGCAGGCCGCTGCGATTGAAGAAACGTCTGCAGCAACGGAGCAGTTGGCCAACACGGTCAATGATAACACAGCGCGGGCGCAGCAAGCTCGCGGGTCAGCGCAAGAGGCGCGTCAGGTTGCGGAACGTGGTGGTGAGGTGATGCATTCTGCCAACGAAGCCATGGCGCGGATCACCGCTTCATCCAACAAGATTTCTGATATTATTGGCATGATCGATGATATTGCCTTCCAAACCAATTTGCTGGCGTTGAACGCCTCAGTAGAAGCGGCGCGGGCTGGTGAAGCAGGTAAAGGCTTTGCGGTTGTGGCGGTTGAAGTACGGCGGTTGGCACAATCAGCGGCAGAAGCTTCCAATGAAGTGAAAACACTTATTGAGCAATCTGTCACCGAAGTTGATGGCGGCTCGAAGCTGGTGGCGCAAGCCTCAGAAAGCCTTGAAGGTATCGTCAATTCCGTGCGTGGCATGACAGGGTTGATGGATGAAATTGCGAGCCAGAGCCAAGAGCAATCTTCTGCCATCAATGAGATTTCTCAATCGATCCGCGAAATGGATGAGATGACCCAGCACAATGCGGCCTTGGTGGAAGAAACCAACGCAGCGATTGACCAAACCGAAGCGCAAGCTTCTGAGCTGGATAAGATTGTGGATCAGTTCATTATTGATCAAAGCAATATGAGCGTCACTTTTGATGAAGATCAGGCTGATCGCGCCATGATGGCAGAGTCCAAAGCGCCAGTGCAGCCAGCGCAGGAAAAGGTGGCCAACACCTATTTGAGTGCCGGCAACACGGCCGTGGACAGCGATGCGGAGTGGCAAGAGTTTTAAGCACTCAACTACATGTTTGAATTGAGTATGCCGACCTATATTTACTGATTGAGGTAAATAGGTCGGCATATTTGTTTATTGTTGCACGACATGTACCTAGTCATACTTAGTTTTGCGCAAAATTAGTCAATTGAGTAACTTTTTTTAACCCGATAGCTTTTCAGCGGCGATGCTTTGTTGTAATTGGAGCGCACGAGGGAGCTTTGGGAGAAGCTGGATCATCTGATCCAAAGGGATAGTATATTGAGCAAAAAAATCGGTTTGGTCGCACATGATAAAAAGAAACAAGACCTTACGGTCTGGTGCGGGCAATCTAAAGACAAGTTAGCTCAATATGAATTGTTTGCCACCGGCACGACCGGCAAGGCAATTATAGACGCTACAGATTTGCCTGTTCATCTTTTGAAGAGCGGGCCGCTTGGTGGCGATGCCCAATTGGGTGCCATGATTGTTGAGGGTGAACTCGACGGTCTGGTTTTTTTCATTGATCCCCTGACCGCTATGCCGCACGATGTTGACGTGAAAGCGTTGATCCGTCTGGCCACATTGTATGATGTGCCTTTCGCTTGCAATAAAGCGACGGCTGATGCGGTATTGACATTGTTCTAATTGCTAAACTCGGGCTGGTTGACCGGACCAGTGAGAGATGCGCAACTAGACAACATAAACTCCGACAAGAGGGGAATACGGGGTGCAAAAAGACAACATGATCGAGGTGCGTCATGTCTCCAAGAGTTTTGGAGGCTTGAAGGCCGTAAATGATTGTTCGCTCTTAGTGGCCAAAGGCTCGATTACGGGTTTGATCGGTCCGAACGGGGCGGGTAAATCAACGCTGTTTAATATGGTGGCCGGCAATTTGAAGCCGACCGAAGGTCAAATCATTTTTGATGGTGAGGATGTGACCGGGCTGGAGCCATATCAGCTTTACAAAAAAGGGATGTTGCGGACCTTCCAAATCGCGCATGAATTTTCACACATGACAGCGCTGGAAAATCTGATGGTCGCGGGGGCAGATCAGCCAGGTGAATCTTTGTTCCAAAGCTGGTTCAACCCAAAACATGTTGCCGAGTTTGACATGGAAATCCGCAAAATGGCGGAAGACGTGATCGACTTTTTGAAGCTTGGCCATGTGCGCAACGAATTGGCGGGCAATCTTTCTGGCGGTCAAAAAAAACTGCTTGAACTTGGCCGGACCATGATGACGGACGCCAAGGCGGTGCTTTTGGATGAGGTGGCCGCCGGGGTGAATCGGACGTTGCTGAAAGATTTGGCGGCCAATATCCAACGCATGAACAAAGAGCTGGGCTACACTTTCTTTGTGATTGAGCACGATATGGATTTGATTGCCGAGCTTTGTGACCCAGTGATTGTGATGGCACAAGGCACAGTGATTGCAGAAGGGCCAATGGAAGAAATCCGCGCCAATCCTGAAATTATTGAGGCTTATTTCGGCTCTGCTGTGGAGGCTGCATCGTGAGTTTGTTGGAAGTAAAAGATGTGCATGGCGGCTATGGCGGTGCACCGATTTTGAACGGCGTCAACATGTCCATCAATAAAGAAGATGTGGGCGTGATTGTGGGGCCAAATGGTGCGGGTAAATCCACCACCCTGAAGGCGATTTTCGGCCTGTTGGAAGTGACTGATGGGTCTATTCAGCTTGAGGGGAAAGAAATTGCCAACATGCAGGCAGACAAATTGGTGCCGTTGGGGCTGGGCTTTGTGCCACAGGAATTCAACGTGTTTACCACCATGTCTGTGCATGAGAATTTGGAGATGGGTGCCTATATCCGGCGCGATGATTTCTCCGATACGCTAACCTCCATCTACGATATGTTTCCGCCACTGAAAGAAAAGCGCAAGCAAAATGCTGGCGAACTTTCTGGCGGGCAACGGCAAATGGTGGCGATGGGCCGGGCCCTGATGAGCCAGCCAAAATTGTTGCTGTTGGATGAACCATCTGCTGGGCTTAGTCCGCGCTATATGATGGAAATTTTCGAAACTGTTGTGAACATCAATAAGGCCGGCGTTGGCATTTTGATGGTGGAACAGAATGCGCGGCAGGCCTTGGAATTTGCGACCAAGGGTTTTGTTTTGGCAAGTGGTAAAAATCGGTTCACAGGAACCGGGCGGGAACTGTTGGACGACCCAGAAGTCGCACGCAGCTTCCTTGGCGGCTAACGGGGGACGTAGACGCTATGATGAACGAACTCATCTTCTTTTTTAACAAGGTTATTGTGTCCGGTGCGGTGTTGGGCAGCGTTTATGCGCTCGGTGCGGTTGGCGTGACCTTGATCTTCGGCATTTTGCGCTTTGCGCACTTTGCTCATGGTGACATGATGACCCTTGGGGCATTTGTGGCCTTTGTTTTGGCAGCCATTGCCAGCGCGATGGGCATTTCAACCTTCTGGCCAACTGGCTTTATTGTTTTGCCGTTTGCCATGCTGATCACCGCAGGGCTTGCGTTGGGGATTGACCGTACCTTTTACCAGCCTTTGCGGGAAAAGGGCGTTAAATCGGTGACATTGCTGATCGCCTCAATCGGTGTGACCTTGATGATCCAAGGTTTGATCCGTTTGTTCGGTGGTGTGCAAACACGTAGCTTCTTTGAAAATGAGCCGAAAGAATTGTTCCGTTTTGATATGTCATGGCTGGGCAGCTCACGCTCGATCAATATTTCAGAACCCCAAATGTTGTTGATTGCTGTGACGGTGATTGCGGTTGTGGCTTTGCACTTCTTCTTGACCCGTTCTCGTTTGGGCAAGGGCATGCGTGCCATGGCAGATAACCCAAGCCTGGCGCTTGTTTCCGGCATTAACACCAACCAAGTGGTGCGGGCGACCTGGATTATTGCAGGCAGCTTGGCCGCGATGGCGGGCACTATGTTGGCGCTGGACGTTATCTTGAAGCCGGACTTGGCGTTTAACATTGTGTTGCCGATTTTCGCGGCGGCCATTGTTGGCGGCCTTGGGCAAGCTTATGGCGCGATTGCTGGCGGCTTTTTGATCGGCTTTGCTGAAACCATGTCCGTGTTCAACTGGGCCATTATGTTGCGTCCATTCCGGGATAATTTGCCCGAATGGTTGCCGAATGACCTTTCCATCGTTCCAACAGAATATAAGCTCACCGTGGCCTTTGTGATCTTGGTGGTTGTGTTGTTGGTGCGCCCAACGGGTATCTTTAAAGGAGCTTCATCATGATGCGTCGCGATGCAATGCTGTTTTTGGCCCTTGGGGCCTTTCTGCTCGCGGTTGCCGCGTGGCAGCAAATTCCAACTACGTTGTTTATGTTGGTTACCGCCTCAGCCTATGCGCTGATCGCGTTGGGGCTGAACGTGCAATGGGGTTATGCCGGTCTATTTAACTTCGGTGTGATGGGCTTTTTGATGGTTGGCGGCGTCGCGGTGACGTTTGTGTCCTATCCAATCAATGAAGCTTTCTGGGCATCTGATGGTCCATTTATGCTGTTTAAAGCGCTCTTGGCTGCAGTATTTGGCGGGGTGCTTGTTTATCTGGCGACCAATTCTCAGCGATTTGGCATTAAAGGCAAATTACGCACCTTCCTGATGGTGATGGCATGGGCAATTGCCTATATCGTTTATCGTTCACAGATTGATCCGGCCGCACGCTTGATTGAAGCTGAAGCTGGCTTTGTTGGCGGCTTGGGCTTGCCTGTGGTCTTGGGCTGGATATTCGGTGGTGTATTGGCCGGTGCGATTGCTTATGTGGTGGGTCGCATCTGCTTGGGTTTGCGCACTGACTATCTGGCGATTGCAACCATCGGTATTTCCGAGATCATCCGTGCCTTGGTGAAAAACATGGATTGGTTCACGCGTGGCACACTTACCGTGTCGCCATTGCCTTGGCCAACACCGTCACCGACTGACATTGTTGCCGCGGGTTTGGAAGACGCGACCATGTCGACCATCTTGGCGCGAGCAGGCTTTTTGTCGCTCACGGTGCTGTTGATTGCGGTGATCTTCTACTTTTTGCAAAAAGCATATGAAGGGCCTTGGGGCCGGATGATGCGCGCCATTCGCGACAACAACATTTCCGCTTCTGCTATTGGTAAAAACGTGACCAAGCGTGAGTTGGAAGTGTTTATTCTTGGCTCCATTCTGATGGGTATTGGCGGCGCGATTTTGGCGTCATTCTCACAGATTTTGGACCCGAGCGGTTATCAGCCGATCAACCACACCTTCATTGTGTGGGTGATGATTATTGTTGGCGGCGCTGGCAATAACTATGGGGCGCTGTTTGGCGGTGTGTTCATCTATATAGTGTGGACCATCTCAGAGCCTGCATCTGTGATCCTGTTCGATATTATTTCTGACTTCTCAGAAGGGGTTGGCATTGGTGCTATCCCGAATATTGAATCACGGGCGCTGCAAATGCGCGTGTTTGTGCTTGGCTTGGTGATCACCTTTGCCTTGCGCTACTTCCCACAAGGGGTAATCCCAGAGCGGGTGCGCACGGAGAAATAGCTCTTCGGACCCATAAATTGAATTGGGCGTCGCTTCTTACGAAGCGGCGCCTATTTTATGCGCAACGCACCAGATGGATTGATAGGGTTGATTGTCAGCGCCCACGCCGCCAATACCGTCAATTTGCTCAATTTGGGCCCAATCTGCTGCAGTGCTGAATTTATCTGACAGCATCGATTTGGTGGGCAGATTATAATAGCGGCCCAACTCGTCGCGCTTTTCGCCTTGGCCAATTTTAAAGCTCGCCCAAAGCACGCCACCGGGCACCAATGCCTTATGAATGCGCTGCAGAATATCTTCTAGGCTTTCCCATGGGGCGTGGAGCAAGCACATATTGGCCCACACAGCATTGTAGCTTTCTTCGGCCTCAAGTTCATCGAAGCGCATAATTTGAACCGGGGCACCGAAATTTTGTTCGGCTTCAGCCGCCAACGCGGGGTTGCCCTCTGTTGGGGTGACGTTGAACCCTTGTGCTTTCATGTAGCTGGCTTCCAGCCCGGCCCCGCAGCCCAATTCAAGAATGGAGGCGCCTTCGGGCAATGTTTTTAAAAAGACCAGCAATGTATCTGAGGGCTTTTGGCGTCGGCCAGCATAGGTTTTTGCGTTTTGCGCGTAGAAGGCAAAGGTTTCTGGATCGTAGCTCATGGGCGTCACCTTGGTTTGGTAGGAGGCTCAGCCTAGGGCGAGGGCAGGCGATGCGCAATAAAAAACCCGACGCCGAAGCGCCGGGTTCAAAACAATTTGTTTTAGGTTGGCTTATTTCAGTGGGCCAACTTCAACAAACACACCATCTTTAATGGTCATTTCTACGATTGCACCTGCAACGTCACCAGCTTCATCAAACTCGTGGTTACCGCCAGCGCCTTCATAGTTGATTTCTTTACCTTCAGCGATCAGCTTTTTGGCTTTTTCCCACTCACCAGGCAAGATCACTTCACCTGGAGCAGTTGCAACTGAGCGCAATGCTTCGTTTACGCCTTCACGGTCTGTGTTGCCTTTTTGCTCGAAAGCAAGAGCCAACAAGAATGCAGCGTCATAGGCTTGTGGGCCGAATGAAGCGATTGGGTCTAGACCAGCGTCTGTTGCCAATTTCTCGTAAACAGATGTGCCATCTGTTTCCAAGCGGCCTTGACGTGTTGCCAACATGCCTTCAACCGCTGATGGGTTGATGCCTGTTACCAATGCGTCTGCTACCATGCCGTCACCACCGAAGTAGGTTACAAAGTCACCAGCTTCGATTGCTTGACGCAGGATGGTTTGGCCTGAGCCAGAAGCATAAGCCAAGATGATGAGGTTTTGTGAGCCGCTAGCAGCCAAAGAACCCAATTCAGCGCGGTAGTCTGATTTGCCTTCTTCGTGTGCTTCAGAGATCATCACATCGCCGCCACCAGCTTCGTAAGCTGTAGCCAATGCGTCTGCGAAGCCTTTACCGTAGTCGTTGTTCACATATGTGATCGCGATGTCGTTGATGCCTTTGGCCAACAACATGCGAGCAACAACTTCACCTTGGTAAGCGTCAGATGGGCCAACGCGGAAAAGCAAGTCATTATCTTCAACAGTTGTAACCGCTGGTGAAGAAGCTGATGGAGATACCATCACAACGCCAGCAGGAATTGCTGCTGTGTTGGCTGCAGAAATGGTTGCGCCTGAGCACATTGCGCCAACGATTGCATCAACGCCGTCAGCGTTGATCAAACGGTCAGCTGCAGTGGCAGCAGCAGTTGCGTCGGCACAAGTTGAGTCACCGATGGTGAACTTTGCTTCGCCGCCCAAAATGCCGCCTTGCTCATTCACATGCTGCAAAGCCAATTTGGCAGCATCACCAATTGGTGGTGCCAATGTTTCAAGTGGACCGGTATACCCCAGAAGAATACCGATATTTACGTCTTCAGCCACAGCCGGTGTTGCAACTGAAAGTGCAGCGGCTGCTGTAAGTGCGAGTTTAAGATGACGCATAATTTCCCTCTAATTTGTACATCTTTGTTCTGCGGATAGGGCGCTTTTTCCCAAGCTTATTAATGCGCTATCCGCTTGTGGCCGAGGTCGTGTTCCTCCCTCGTTGGCTCAACAATAACCATTTTTTAATAAGAGTCACCAGCTTTTGTGGCAATAAAGGCCAAAAGGTTACGAATTACGTTAATTTCACGCGTAACAAAAATGGTTACAAAATGAGAGGGTTAAGGCAAAATCGGGCAGTTTTTGGCGTGCGATGACCAGCTTTATTGAATTCGCCTTTGGAATTGATTTGTGCGGCCAAAATGGTCACATTGGCCAAGAATTTGGTGAAAGGCATTTGTGATGCGCGGTTGGGCAGCAGCGATATTTTTGGTTTTGGGCACAATGTGGGCCACAGATGGTTTCACGCAGGAGAATGCTGAGCCAACATTTGCGGGATGCCGCGGCGTAACGGTGACCATTGCGGATTTGCAATGGCCTTCCGCGAGCATATTGGCGCAAATCCATCGGCAGATTTTGCGCGATGAATTTGATTGCGATGCGCAAGTGGTGCAAAGCGACCTTGCCAATGTGGCGGCGACCATTGATGCGGCGCAAGAACCGAATATCGTGCCGGAATTTTGGGTGACCCGCGTTGCCGCGCAATGGAATGCGATTGGCGAGGCACAGCGTGCTTTTATGGCGGCGCAGACATTTGACCAAACGGTGCTTGAAGGCTGGTTTGTGCCCCAAAAGGTGATCACCGACTTTCCTCAACTGCAGCAGGCGGCTAATTTGCCCAATATGCCGGAGCTATACGCCCGTGAGAAAATCCGCTTTATCACCTGCCCGGAGAAGTGGGCTTGCCATGTGATCAATGATAATTTGATTGCAGCCTTTGGCGTGCAAAATGCATTTGATGTGGTGGTGCCCCAATCTCGGTTTGAAATGGACCAGCTGATTGGTCAGGTGATTTCAGGCCGTGAGCCTGCAGTATTTTATTATTGGCAGCCCAATGCCGTGCTGCATCAATTTGAATTTGCTGCTTTGGAGATGGGAGAATTTTTGGCGGACGCCTATCCGTGTTTGGCCGAAACTGATTGCAGTGCGCCACAAATTAGTGATTTTCCGAGTGAGCAAATCGGGTTGATTGCGGTGAGTGATGTGCGTGGTGATATGCCAGAACTGCTGGGATATTTACGGCGTGCCACCATACCGATCGCTGTGATGAACGAATTGCTGGCGGTGCAAGAACGCGGCAATTTGAACGCGGAAGCTGTGGCCACTCATTTTATCGCGACGATGCCGCAGGTTTGGCAAGGATGGGTTTCCGGCTCAAACTAGGGTAAATGCAATTATTGTTTGCCAGTTATTGATCAAGATTTTTTGTTTTGAAGAGAAAGTGGAAAATAAGCTTTTCCGTTTCATGAGTAAATTTCTTCAATAGATGAATGTGGCGTTATAATTTACCCGCCTTTCTTCAACGTCATAAGTATTTCCGGATCATATTCTCCAAATTGTCATATTTGACCGTCTAGTAAGGGCTGGCTATGCTGTTGCCAAATCTTGCATAATGTCGGGAGAACTAGATATGCAAAGACTAAAATTGGCGATTGCAACAGCGATTTTTGCGCTGGGCGCAACAGGTGGTGCGGTTGCGGCGGAATGCGGCACCGACCGGAAAATCGATATTGCAGAGATGAATTGGCCGTCCGCGGCTGCGTTGGCGCACATTCACGCGAAAATCCTTGAAGAAGGCTATGGTTGCGAGGTTGAGCTGGTGGCTGGCGATTCCGTGCCGACATCAGCGTCCATGCTATCAAAAGGCCGCCCGGCAATTGCGCCAGAATTGTGGATCGGCACGGTGCAAGACCAATGGAAAAAGGGTTTGGAAGAAGGTGCAGTTAAAGATGCTGGCCTCGCCATTTCTGATGGTGCCGTTGAGGGCTGGTGGATTCCAACTTATGTGGCTGAGCAAAACCCAGACCTTAAGCGGGTTGAAGATTTGCCTGCGCATGCGGAGTTGTTCAAAGACCCTGACGAACCAGACCAAGGCCGTTTCTACTCTTGCCCTCCAGGTTGGGGTTGTGAAATTGCCAATGCGGCATTGTTTGAAGCCTATGAGCTAGAAGATAGCTTTAATCTATTTTCACCGGGCTCTGGCGGCAATCTAGATGCCTCAATTGTGCGTGCTTTCGAACGCGAGGAACCAATTGTGTTCTATTATTGGGGGCCGACCGCCATTATGGGTAAATATGATATGGTGCAGCTTGAAATGCCGGAGCATGACCCAGAGGTTTGGGCCTGCAACGTTGATGCAGCTTGTGAAGCCAAAGGCAAAAGTGCGTTTCCAACGCCTCCTGTGACCGTGGGTACAGCAGCATGGCTTTCAGAAGAAGCACCAGTGGTTTTTGACTATTTGAGCAACGTTGCGCTTAACAATGTTCAAATTTCAAAAATGTTGAACTGGGGCGCTGAAAACAAAGCTGGCGCGGAAGAAACAGCAGAAAACTTCTTGAAAACTGAAGAAGACGTTTGGACCCAATGGGTACCTGCTGACGTGGCCGAAAAAGTGAAAGCGGCCCTTTAAGGCGCAGAAACAGAGCAATTTTAATGGCCAGGCGATAGAATCGTCTGGCCATTTTGCATGAGAGAGTGTTGGGCATGTTTGAAGGCGAATTTCCCGAATTTATCGATACGCGGCCGCTTAGGTATTGGCTAGACGATGGTCTTAACTGGGTGGTGCGTGAATGGAGCTACGGATTTGAATCGGCTGCGTATCCTTTGCGCGTGATGCTTAATACAATTGAAGATGTGCTGTTAGCGACGCCCTGGTGGCTGATTATCTTGGCGCTATCTTGGTTAGCGTATGGTGCTACGAGAACACCATTGTTGCCAATCTTGGTCGCTGTGGGATTGTTTTTCGCTGGTCTCATGGAGTTATGGGAAGACAGTATGAAAACCATGGCGCTGATGATTTCGGCAACGGTCACTGCCATCTTGTTTTCGATACCGCTTGGAATTGTGATGGCCCGCTCACAGATTGTTCTGCGTGTAGTGACACCGATTTTGGATTTAATGCAAACAATGCCGAGTTTTGTCTATTTGATCCCAGTTGTGATGATATTCGGACCAGGTAACGTTCCAGCGTTGATTGCGACAATCGTTTATGCAGCTCCCCCGCTAGTACGTTTAACAAATTTGGGAATAAGGCATGTTGATTCAGGTGTGCTAGAGGCATCGCAAGCTTTTGGGGCTTCACCTCGACAGCGCTTATTGGGTGTGCAAATTCCGCTAGCTTTGCCCACAATTTTAGCTGGAATAAATCAGACAACAATGATGGCATTGTCCATGGTGGTTATCGCGTCAATGATCGGTGCGGGCGGGTTAGGCTATCAAGTTCAGCAAGGCATTGGCCGACTGGAAGTCAGCCGTGGCGTTTTTGCAGGTTTGGGCATTGTGGTGCTGGCGATTATTTTTGACCGGATCACGCAGGCCTATGGCAAGCAATTGCAGGAGCAAATTGGCTTGGCGGGAGGTCGCTCATGAGTTCGCAATATAAGATTGAAATGCGGGGTGTGACAAAGATTTTTGGGCCGTCACCAAATGAAGTGTTGCAGCAATTGCAGGCTGGTCGTTCGAAGGATCAGCTACAAGCGGAAACCGGGCATGTGATCGGCCTCAACAATGTTGATTTGCAGGTGAAGCCGGGGCAGTTGCATGTGGTGATGGGCCTTTCTGGTTCGGGTAAGTCCACCCTTATTCGGCACGTCAATCGGCTTATTGATCCCACCGCCGGTGAGATTTTTGTTGATGGCCAAAATGTGCTTGAGATGAGCCTTGATGAATTGCGCGTTTTTCGGCGCACGCAAATTGCGATGGTGTTTCAAAAGTTTGGTCTTTTGCCGCATCGGTCGGTAATCGACAATGTTGCCTATGGATTAGAAATTCGCGGCGTTGATAAAAAAGAGCGGCTTGAAATTGCGGCGAGTTGGATTTCCACCGTCGGTCTAGATGGCTATGAAAAATCTCGACCGCATCAGCTTTCAGGCGGACAGCAACAGCGGGTTGGATTGGCCCGTGCTTTGGCTATGGATGTCGATATTTTGCTGATGGATGAGGCGTTCTCTGCTCTTGATCCGCTGATCCGTTCGGGCATGCAAGATGAATTGCTGGCGCTGCAAAAGGAGTTGAACAAGACCATCTTGTTTATCACTCATGATTTTGACGAAGCGCTGAAAATTGGCGATCAAGTTACGGTGCTTCAAGACGGTGCGGTTGTTCAATCCGGTCGCCCGGAAGAGGTGGTGCTGAACCCGGCCAATGTCCATGTGCAAGAATTTGTGCAAGACGTGAACCGCGCGCGTGCCATTCATGTGAACACCATTATGGAGCAAGGCGCATGCACCGATTGCAGCACGACAGTTTCAGAACAAGCGCGCTGCGAAGATGTGCTGCCGCTATTTGCCGAACATGACATTATCGGGGTGACTGACGCCCAAGGCAAAGTGATCGGCAAAATCACAGCTAAACATGTGATCAAAGCTCTTGCCCGTCATAGCGGGGTGGTGGGCTGAGCCTTAGCTTCTTGTCGATAATGTACGGGCAACTGCATCCTGCCAGCCCGCATATTTTTTGTCTGCCCAGTCTGCGGATTGGTTTGGCTTGAATTGCTGGTCTAAATCCCATTGTGCCATCATGTCTTTTGGTGGTGGGCAAAGGCCGATATGCAAGCCTGCAAGGTAGGCGGCGCCTTTGGCGGTGGTTTCGAGATTGGTGGGGCGGTCGACGGGGATTTGGCACATATCAGCTAGAAATTGCATGGTCATGTCTGATGCAGTCATGCCGCCATCTACGCGCAGCACTTCGACATCATCACCAAAATCTGCATTCATGGCAGAGATCAGATCGCGGGTTTGGTAGCCAACAGAGTCCAGCGCGGCTTTTGCCAACTCATTGGGGCCGGAATTGCGGGTGAGGCCGAAAATCGCGCCCCGTGCATCTGGATCCCAATAGGGGGCGCCGAGACCCACAAAGCCGGGCACGAGATAAACGGACTGGGTTTCGTCAGCTGTTGCGGCAAGGTCATTTACCTCTGACGAGCTTTCAATGATTTTCAAGCCATCGCGTAGCCATTGCACAGTGGCCCCAGCCATATAAATGGACCCTTCCAGCGCATAGGTGGGTTTGCCATCCAGTTGATAGCACAGGGTGGACAATAGACGGTTGGACGAGGCCAAGGGCTTTTCGCCCACATTCATCATGGCGAAACAGCCAGTGCCATAGGTGGACTTGATCATGCCCTTTTCGAAGCAGGCTTGGCCAATGGTTGCAGCGTGTTGATCGCCGGCAACGCCGGTGATGGGCAAGGCGGCGCCAAATAGGGCTTCGTCCGTTGTGCCAAAATCTGCGGCACAGTCTTTTACCTCAGGCAACAGAGAGGCGGGGATGTCGAACAGATCGAGCAAATCTTGGTCCCATTGTCCCTCATGAATGTTGTACAGCAATGTGCGGCTGGCGTTGGTTGCGTCGGTTACATGGGAAGCGCCACCTGTGAGTTTATAGATCAGCCAGCTGTCAATGGTGCCGATGACCAGTTCGCCTTTTTGTGCGCGGTCGTGGGCGCCATCTACATTATCTAAAAGCCATTTGACTTTGGTGCCGGAAAAATATGGGTCGAGCAGCAGCCCTGTTTTGGCTGTGACCTTTTCTTCAAGGCCTTGTTCTTTTAACTCGGCGCAATAGCGGGCGGTGCGCCGATCCTGCCATACAATTGCATGGTGTAATGGCTCGCCCGTAGCACGATCCCAAACGGTGATGGTTTCGCGCTGATTGGTGATGCCGATGGCGGCGATATCCGTTGCGGCGATGCCTGCTTCTTTAATCGCGCCTTTGATGGTGGATAAGGAGGTGTCCCAAATTTCATTTGCGTCATGTTCCACCCAGCCGTCACGCGGAAAGATTTGGCGAAATTCACGCTGGTCGCTGGCGCGTGGATTTAGCTCTTGATCGTAAATGATGGCGCGGCTGGATGTGGTGCCTTGGTCGATGGCGAGCAAATATTTTTTATGTTGTTTAGACATTTTCAGCCGACACTCCTCGTATTTTGATCAAGAATTTCAATCATATGGTCTAAAAATTCAAGTCACATGGCAAAATAGTGCCCTTCTTATCCCAATTGATAAATATATTTCTTTATTCACTGCTGATTTGGTTTCAGATGTGCTTGCCAGAGGCCTTTTGCCCCGCCTATAACCCTTGTGACCTGCATGTTGATCGATGCGGTCGAGATGAAAGGACGATAAGATGGACATTAAAACCATCAATGAGAAGGTGAGTGTATCACCGCAAATTTCGCCCAATGATTTGCCCGCCCTTAAAGAGGCAGGCTTTACGACCATAATCAATAATCGCCCCGATGGTGAAGCACCTGATCAACCAGCCGGTGCTTTGATTGAAGAAGAGGCGAAGAAGCTAGGGCTGACCTATATTGCTATTCCTATGGGACGTGACGGGGTGAGCCCCGACATGATTGAAGCGACCCGCAATGCCATGGCTGGTGACGGCAAAGTTTTTGCCTATTGCCGCTCGGGCACACGGTCCACCACCCTATGGGCGCTGAGCCAAGCGGGAGAGATGCCCGCTGACGACATCATCAAATCAGCTGCCAATGCTGGATATGATGTGTCGCACTTAGCGCAATATCTAGGCGAATAACCCCACTTATGATTGAACCAAGCGTGTTGTGGCGCGTTGGTTTGATTAATGTTCAACACTTTTGAAAAAGTGAGAAGCTATGTCGATTAAAAAAATCCTTGTTGCAAACCGAAGTGAAATTGCCATTCGCGTTTTTCGCGCGGCCAATGAATTAGGCTTGAAAACCGTTGCGGTTTTCGCAGAAGAAGACAAATTGGCACTGCATCGGTTCAAAGCGGACGAGGCCTATTTGATCGGCAAAGGCTTGGGGCCTGTTGAAGCTTATTTGCAGATTGATGAATATATCCGCATTGCCAAGCAATCGGGTGCGGATGCTATTCACCCTGGCTATGGCCTTTTGTCTGAAAGCCCTGAATTTGCGGATGCCTGCGCCGATGCGGGCATTATTTTTATCGGCCCACGCTCTGAGACGATGCGGGCATTGGGCAACAAGGTTGCCGCGCGGAACTTGGCTGTTGAGTCAGGTGTGCCTGTGGTGCCTGCAACTGACCCCTTGCCAGACGATATTGAAGAAGTCGTCAAAATGGCGAAGGAAATTGGCTTCCCATTGATGTTGAAAGCCAGCTGGGGCGGCGGTGGCCGCGGCATGCGCACTATCCGCGACGAAAAAGCTGTGCGGGCGGAAGTGGCGGAAGCCAAGCGCGAAGCCAAAGCTGCATTCGGCAAAGACGAAATGTATTTTGAAAAGCTGATCGAGCGCGCACGCCATGTGGAAGTGCAGCTGATCGGCGATGATCATGGCAATTTGGTGCATTTGTTTGAGCGGGACTGCTCTGTGCAACGCCGCAACCAAAAAGTGGTGGAGCGAGCACCTGCGCCTTATCTGACTGAAGATGTGCGCAAGGGCCTCACTGACGCGGCGATCAAATTGGGCAAAGCTGCCAATTATCGCGGCGCGGGCACCGTCGAATTTTTGATGGATGCGGACAGTGATGAGTTTTACTTTATCGAAGTGAACCCACGCATTCAGGTGGAACACACTGTTACCGAAGAAGTGACGGGCATTGATATCGTCAAAGCGCAAATTCGCGTGCTGGAAGGCGAAAAGATTGGTGATCCGAAGTCTGGCGTGCCGAACCAGGAAGACATTCATTTGAATGGTCACGCGCTGCAATGCCGGGTGACGACAGAAGACCCGGAAGAAAACTTTATTCCTGACTATGGCCGCATCACTGCCTATCGTGGCGCGACAGGTTTCGGCGTGCGTTTGGACGGTGGTACCGCCTATTCTGGTGCCGTGATCACCCGTTATTACGATCCTTTGCTCGAAAAAGTGACCTGCTGGGCGCAAACGCCGGAAGATGCGATTGCACGGATGGATCGGGCCTTGCGCGAGTTCCGTATTCGCGGCGTGACTACAAACCTCAATTTCCTTGAGAACATTATTTCGCATCCAAAGTTCCGGGATAATAGCTATACCACGCGCTTTATCGACAATACGCCTGAACTGTTCGACTTCCCAAAACGGCGTGACCGGGCAACGCGTTTGTTGACCTATTTGGCGGATGTTTCAGTGAACGGCCATCCAGAGGTTAAGGATCGACCAAAGCCGCCAGCGGAAGCGGCGGCGCCTGTGGTGCCAAAATTTGCGCCACCACCTGTATTGGACGGTACGCGCCAAATTTTGGATCGTGACGGGCCAGATGGTTTGGCCAAATGGATGAAGGCGCAAAAGCAGGTGCTGTTCACGGACACCACCATGCGCGACGCGCACCAGAGCCTATTGGCCACGCGGATGCGGACCCATGATATTGTGAAAATTGCCAAGGCTTACAGCCATGGCATGCCCAATTTGTTTTCGCTTGAGTGCTGGGGCGGCGCGACCTTTGACGTGTCTATGCGGTTCCTAACCGAAGACCCATGGGAGCGGCTTTCGATCATTCGCGAAGAAGCGCCAAACATTATGACACAGATGTTGCTGCGCGGTTCCAACGGCGTTGGCTACACCAATTATGCGGATAATGTGGTGAAGTTCTTCGTGGAACAAGCGGCTAAAGGTGGCATCGATGTGTTCCGCGTGTTTGACTGCCTGAACTGGGTAGAGAATATGCGCGTGTCCATGGATGCGGTGATTGAGGCGGGCAAAGTCTGCGAAGGCGTGATTTGCTACACTGGTGATATGCTGGACCCTGATCGGGCCACTTATGATCTGAAATATTATGTGGGGCTGGCCAAAGAGTTGGAAAAAGCCGGGGCGCATGTGCTTGGGCTGAAAGATATGGCCGGGCTGTTGAAACCAGCGGCGGCGCGCAAATTGATTTCGACCTTGAAGGAAGAAACCGACCTGCCGATCCATTTCCATACGCACGACACGTCAGGCGCGGCTGCGGCTACCGTTTTGGCGGCCGTTGACGCGGGCGTTGATGCAATTGACGCGGCGATGGATAGCTTCTCTGGCACCACATCGCAGCCATGTCTTGGCTCGCTTGCGGCGGCACTGCGCGGTACAGAGCGTGACCCTGAATTGGATGCGAAAACAATCCGCGAAATCTCGTTCTATTGGGAAGCGGTGCGCACGCAATATCGCGCTTTTGAGAGTGATCTGCGTTCAGGTGCTTCTGAGGTTTATCTGCACGAAATGCCGGGTGGTCAGTTTACCAACCTTAAGGAGCAAGCGCGTTCCTTGGGGCTTGAGTCGCGCTGGCACGAAGTGGCGCAGACCTATTCTGACGTGAATGATATGTTCGGGGACATTGTGAAGGTGACGCCAAGCTCGAAAGTGGTGGGCGATATGGCTTTGGCCATGGTCTCTTCAGGCTTGAGCCGCACCGAGGTGGAAGATCCAAGCCGCGATGTGTCCTTCCCGGATTCAGTGGTGGGCTTCTTTGCAGGTGATTTGGGGCAGCCGCCAAACGGTTTCCCGAAAGCTTTGCAAGACAAAGTGCTGAAAGGCAAAAAGGCGCTGGATAAGCGTCCGGGTGCCTATCTCGAGCCGGTTGATCTTGAAGCGAAGCGCAAAGAGATCGAAGAAATCACCGAGTTGGAAATTGATGATTTTCGTTTGGCCTCTTATTTGATGTACCCGAAAGTGTTCACCGAATTTATGGCGGCGCAGAAAACTTATGGGCCAACATCAGTGATCCCAACGCCTGCCTATTTCTATGGGCTTGAAGCGGGTGACGAGCTGTTGGTTGACCTTGAAAAAGGCAAAACCATGGTAATCCAGCTGGTGGGCCAGTCTAAGCCGAACGAAAAAGGCATGGTGCGGGTGTTCTTCGAACTGAACGGCCAGCCGCGCACAGTTGCGGTGCCTGATCGCTCAATGGCTAGCGAAATTGTTGCGCGGCCAAAAGCTGAAGTTGGCAATGGGGCGCATGTTGGTGCGCCAATGCCGGGTGTTGTTTCCACCATGGCGGTGAAAGCCGGGCAGGAAGTTCAATCTGGTGACGTGTTGCTCTCTATCGAAGCGATGAAGATGGAAACAGCCATCCACGCGGAGAATGATGGGGTGATCGCAGAAGTGCTAGTGAAGCCAGGTGATCAGATCGATGCCAAGGATTTGCTGGTGCGCTTTGAAAGCGAATAAGCTGATCTAATCAAAAAATGAGGCGGGCTTCGGCCCGCCTTTTTTGTGCGCTGCACATTGCCTACATGCGGCGGGACGTGCCGTTGATCGTTTTCCCGTTCGGGTCAGTTTCATGATAGTGCTGGGTGTGTGATTGTGTCGCTGTGCGGGGCAAGCGTGACACAATCCACGACACGGCGAAGGACACGATTAGAAAATCGTCAATCCAGCCGATCACCGGGATAAAATCGACAATAATGTCGAGCGGGCTGATCACATAAAGCGCGGTGAGGATGGTGAGAACCTTCAAATAGGTCGGCGTGAGCGGATGCCAAAAGGCGTGCCACAGCGTGACCAATTGACGACGAAATTGCATTAAGCGCTGAATAATCATGGCTGCCTCCCCAGTATTTGCGCATTGGCGTTATATATATGATTTAATAGATAGGTTGTTGTTGGCGATTTTCAAGATTGGGTTTGGTTGCATGGGGCGCGCAATCGGCATATATGCTTGGGGGAATTGAGGAGAATTAGATGTCCGAAGTGATACCTCGCAGAAAATCCGTTGGCGTGATGGTTGGTGATGTGCAAGTGGGTGGCGATGCCCCCATTGTTGTGCAATCCATGACGAACACGGACACCGCTGATATTGAAAAGACCGTGCGGCAAGTGGCTGAGTTGTGGCGCGCTGGGTCGGAAATTGTGCGGATCACTGTGGACCGGGATGAGGCCGCGGCAGCGGTGCCGCATATTCGTGATCGGCTGATGGCGATGAATGTGAATGTGCCGCTGGTTGGCGATTTTCACTATATCGGGCATAAGCTTTTGTCGGACCATCCAGCCTGCGCCGAAGCGCTGGCAAAATATCGGATTAATCCGGGCAATGTTGGCTTCAAAGCCAAGCGCGACACGCAATTCTCGCAAATGATCGATATTGCGAACCAGAATGATAAGCCAGTGCGGATTGGCGTGAATTGGGGCTCGCTTGATCAAGAGTTACTGACCAAATTAATGGATGAAAATGCCAATCGTGAGGTGCCGTGGAGTGCCGTGCGGGTGCAGCGTGAGGCGATTATTCAATCAGCGTTGATGTCCGCTGCACGGGCAGAAGAGTTGGGCATGGGGCGCGACAAGATTTTGCTCTCCACCAAAGTGTCCAATGTGCAGCATTTGATTGATGTCTATACAGACCTTGCACAGCGTTGCGACTATGGTTTGCATCTTGGCCTGACCGAAGCGGGTATGGGCGCCAAAGGTATTGTCGCCTCATCAGCCGCATTGGGCATTTTGCTACAACGCGGCATTGGCGACACGATCCGCATTTCGCTAACGCCAGAGCCGGGCGGCGATCGCACTTTGGAGGTGCAAGTTGCACAGCAATTGTTGCAAACCATGGGGTTCCGTCAGTTTTTACCTGTTGTAACGGCCTGCCCGGGGTGTGGCCGGACTACTTCGACCGTGTTCCAAGAGTTGGCAAAAGATATTCAAGACCATTTAACCGAATCAATGCCTGTATGGCGGGAGCAATATCCCGGTGTTGAAGGGCTCAACGTTGCGGTGATGGGCTGCATTGTGAACGGACCGGGCGAAAGCAAGCATGCCGATATTGGCATTTCCCTGCCGGGAACTGGCGAGACACCGGCCGCACCTGTGTTTATTGATGGGCAAAAAGCCAAAACCCTGCGTGGGCCAAACATTGCCAATGAGTTTAAGGCAATGGTGGCAGACTATATTGAGAAGCGGTTTGGTGGGTAAGGACGCCTTGCTCCTCGACGCTATTGTCGATCTCGATATGGCTTTGCTGAAAGAACATACAGAGGCAGCGGGAGATCGGCTTGAGCGTGACGCACACCGGCAGGCGCTGAAACAGCGTTTTGAAAGCGCAAACATCACAGATGTTTGGCGGGATAACAAATTAATCGCTTATAGCTTTATCTGGCCAAAAGACGATTGCTGGTTCGTTGGCGGCTTTGCTATCCATCCCGATCATCGCAATGCTGCAACTATGAGTGAATTGCTCATGCAGCTCCTAGAGTGCACAAATGCTAGCCCACAAGTGCATGTGGAAAGTCATGTCTATAAGGCCAACCGTCTGTCGATGGACTTTCACCAAAAACTGGGTTTTGAGATTAAGCGGGAAAATGAAAAGGGTGTTGCTTTTGTTCATCGACTAGATGTGTTGAAGCAACATCCGATTGTACGACGCGCAGCAAAGCGCGCGGACCGGGGGGAGAAATATGGATCATAAGGGCTTAAAAGAGTGGAGCAAAAAGGCAGCGGATTGGGCGCATGATTATCATGAAGGCCTGCGAGATCGGCCCGTGCGGGCCACGCTGGAACCGGGGTCGTTGCGGGATCAACTGCCCACTTCAGCGCCGGAGCATGCCGAAGCGATGGAGACAATCTGGGAGGATTTCACATCGTTGGTGCCAGATGCGATGACTCATTGGCAGCATCCGCGCTTTTTCGCCTATTTTCCCGCTAATGCGGCACCCGTTTCTATGTTGGCGGAACAATTGGTCAATGCCATGGCCAGCAATGCCTTGATTTGGCAGACAGCACCTGCCGCGACCGAGGTGGAGCAGGCGATGATGGTGTGGCTGCGCAAAGCGCTTGGCTTGCCAGATGCATTTACGGGCACCATTCACGATAGTGCCACCACGGCAACTTTATCTGCGATTTTGACCATGCGTGAGGCAGCTTTGGAGTGGAAAGGGCTTTATGAAGGGCTGTCCGCTCAACCGCGCATGCGGGTTTATGCCAGCGGAGAAACCCATTCCAGCATCGATAAGGCCGTGCGAGTGGCGGGTATTGGCCAAGATAATTTGGTGAAAATTCCGGTGGATGATGATTTGTCCATGCGGCCCGACCTGTTGGCACAGGCGATTAAAGAAGATCGCGCGGCGGGTTATCTGCCGATTGGCATTGTGCTGTGTGCAGGTGGCACATCGGTTGGTGCATTTGACAAAATGAAAGAGTGCATTGCCATTGCGCGTGAAGAAGATTTGCCGACGCATATTGATGCGGCGTGGGCGGGCAGCGCGATGATCTGCCCTGAGTTTCGAGAGCTTTGGGACGGGGCTGAAGGGGCGGATAGCATTATTTTTAACCCGCATAAGTGGCTGGGGGCGCAATTTGATTGTGCGGTGCAGTTTATGCGCAACCCGGTGGATCAGGTGCGTACGCTTGGCTTGCGGCCAACTTATTTGGAGACATTGGGCACCTCAGAAGTGACCAATTTTAATGAATGGACCGTGCCGCTGGGCCGACGTTTCCGCGCACTTAAAATCTGGTTTTTGCTGCGCGCGCATGGATTGGAAGATTTGCGTCAACGCATTCGCAATCATGTGGCTTGGTCAAACGAGCTTTATGGCAAAATTGCACAATTGCCCGGCATTGAGATGATCACCACGCCGCGCTTGTCGCTGTTTAGCTTTGCGCTAGAGGCGGGTGACGAGGCAACGGAGAAGCTGCTGCAACAGATCAATGATGATGGGCGAATCTATCTCACCCAAACGCACCATAAGGGACGCTTGGTGATCCGCGTTCAGGTGGGGCAATTTGATTGCACTCGCGACGACGTGATGATGGTGGAAAAGGTGCTGAAAGAGCTTATTTAGTTTTTCCGCTCCGCAAAATGGGTGACCAATTGTGCGAGCGGGGTTGCGCGTTCGCCAAAGGCATCCAGCAATGATAGCGCAGATTGCAGCTCTTTGCGCATCACCGCATTGGCATGATCGAGACCGTGGCTGGCAATAAGTGTGGATTTGCCCTGTGCTTCGTCTTTGCCCGCAGTTTTGCCCAGTTGTTCTGAGCTTTGGGTGGCGTCCAATATATCATCGGCCAGTTGATAGATGCGCCCTGCGGCTTCGCCAAATGAGGTGAGGTTCGTCAGTTCGGAGGGATTTGCGCCGCCCATCAAAGCGCCTATACGGACCGAAGCGCGGATCAGTGCGCCTGTTTTCATAGCGTGGATCAGTGAAATTGTTTCTGGATCATAGCCTTTGCGCTCGCCTTCAATGTCGCGCATTTGCCCACCGGCCATGCCGCCTACACCCGCGCCGTAAACCAGTTCAATCACCAATTGATTGCGCAGCGTTGGGTCAGGGTGACAATTTTCATCCGCCAGAAGCGCGAATGCGTGGGTCAGTAAGGCATCGCCTGCCAGAATGGCGGTGGCGGGGTCAAAGGCTTTGTGCACTGTGGGTTTGCCGCGGCGCAAATCGTCATTGTCCATATCCGGCAAATCGTCATGCACAAGCGAATAGCAATGCACACATTCGATGGCGGCGCCTGCTTGAATAAGATCGCCTTGCGGGTGTTCAAACAGATTTGCGGTGAAGTGCACCAGCACCGGCCTCAGTCTCTTGCCGCCATTTAATGCACCATGACGAATGGCTTCTACCAATCGCTCAGGTGCGGGCAATGGAGCGCTTAGCTGCTGCGCGGTGAGGAATTGTTCGAGAAATTGCTCAATTTTTTGAGCGGTTTCGGCCATGGCGGCATTCAGGTCAGACATAGTGCCTTTATTGCTTTGCGGCAGATTGACGGGTAAAAAGAGTACTATCGGCCTCAAATGACAAGATCAATAGTGGTTTTGTTGCGAATTAAGACTAGCCAAACGGAATAAGAACGCGTATAACCCGCGCCAACAGATTAAAGTTTGCTGATGGCGCTTGCCTTTTCCGGTGCAGGTGCCGTTTTGTTGATGGAGTTAGAACCATGGCAGTACCTAAGAAGAAAGTGTCTGGCATGAAGCGCGGCAATCGCCGTTCAGCTGATGCGTTGAAGACACCAACTTATGTTGAAGATAAAGACAGCGGCGAATTGCGTCGCCCGCACCATGTTGATTTGAAAACCGGCATGTATCGCGGTCGTCAAATCATGGAGCCACGCGACAGCTAAGTCGTTTGTGCTTTGTGCAAAAGTTTAAGCCAGTCTCCGTTGGAGGCTGGCTTTTTTGCGTTTAGTCCATAGCGCGGGCACCGCGCGTGACCATGGAGCGCACGATCATTTTGTGAAACGGCTTCACCAGAAATAGATAGCTGTGGCCTATCCAGTTGTTGCGGTGCACCCAAGTGGCGGCATAAAGCTTGTCCGGTCGATTGGGAGAACGATAAACCGATACCCGATAATCAAGATGGGTATCGTCATCTCCCATCAAAATTTCGTTTTTGTCGCGGTGGTAAATGCGGAAGAAGTTGATTAGTTCACCCGGTTTGCATTCGCCTTTTTGCGACTGATCGCCATCAAATTCGGTGCGCAGGCCAAAGGGTTGCACCAAAATATTGCGCAACACCAACAAAAATTGTGCCCATTTGGGCGGAGTCGTGGCAAAGCCACGCGCCAATTCATCAATGCTGGCTTGGCTGGCGTTTTTGCCCAGCTCTACGCTGAAACAATCAACGAAATCATTTGGGCCAATATGGTTATGCAGCTTGGCGGAAAGGGGTAAGTGGTCTGCCTTGGCACGCATGGTCTATCCTTTAAAAAATTTTGGCCGATTTAACGCCGATTTTAAATGGATGACCAGAGTAAAATTTGTCGCGGGTTGGGGAGTATTGTTGCAAAGCGCTTGAAATCATTTGATGATGCGGCAGATTTTGAACAGCACTTTAAGGAGCGGCAAATGACGTCACGTATTGAAACAGATTCTATGGGCGAAATTGAGGTGCCAGTTGACCGTTATTATGGCGCCCAGACCGCCCGGTCTATGCAGAATTTTGCGATCGGCAATGAATTTATGCCGATTGAAATTGTGCATGCATTTGCAATTTTGAAGCGTGCGGCGGCTGAGGTGAATTGTGATCTTGGCCTGTTGGCGGATGATAAGAAAGATCTGATCGTGGCGGCGGCGAACGAAGTTGCTGAGGGCAAGCTTGATGATCATTTCCCCCTCAAAGTGTGGCAAACCGGGTCGGGCACCCAATCCAATATGAATGTGAACGAAGTTATTTCAAACCGGGCGATTGAAATGGCTGGCGGCCAAATGGGGAAAAAAGACCCGATCCACCCCAATGATCACGTGAATAAATCGCAAAGCTCGAATGATACATTTCCAACAGCAATGCACATTGCTGCGGTGCAAGAGCTGGTGAAGCGGCTCAAGCCAGCCATTGTTCATTTGCGCACCATTCTTGATCAAAAAGCCAAACAATATGATGAGATCATCAAAATTGGCCGCACACATTTGCAGGATGCAACGCCGCTCAGCTTAGGGCAAGAAATGAGCGGTTGGGTGGCGCAGCTAGATTTTGCGCTGGAGGCGATTGAGGCGCAGGAACCGCAAATGCTGCAATTGGCGCTTGGGGGGACTGCTGTGGGCACAGGGCTGAACACGCATCCTGAATATGCGGAGCGGGTGGCCAACCGGATTGCAGCTCTAACTGGGCATAAATTTGTGACCGCAGAAAATAAGTTTGCCTATCTGGCGGCTCATGATGCTTTTGTGGGCATGCATGGGGCGATCAAACAATTGGCGGTTGCCGCGATGAAAATTGCCAATGATGTGCGTTGGCTTGGCTCCGGTCCGCGCTGCGGCATAGGCGAACTGAATTTGCCTGCAAATGAGCCTGGCTCGTCCATCATGCCGGGCAAGGTGAACCCAACGCAATCAGAGGCCTTGACCATGATTGCGACGCAAGTGATGGGCAACGACGCCACCATTGGCATTGCGGCCAGCCAAGGCAATTTTGAATTAAATGTGTTTAAGCCTGTGATCGCTTATAACTTCCTACAGTCCGTGCGCTTGCTGGCTGATGGGTTGAACAGCTTTGCCGATAATTGCGCTGCTGGGTTGGAACCTAATCGCGCAAATATACAAAATCATTTGGAGCAATCCTTGATGCTGGTGACGGCGCTGAACCAAAAGATTGGTTATGATTCTGCGGCAAAAATCGCCAAATATGCTCACGAAAAGGGTACATCGCTGCGCGAAGCGGCATTGACGCTCGATTTGCTGAGTGAAGTAGAATTTGATGAGATTGTGCGGCCCGAAAAGATGATCGGGCCGAAGACCTAGCGAATTTGCCCGTTGTTATCGAAATTTGCCTGTCGGCCGATGTGGGCTAATTTCCTTTTTAAGGAGCCTTTAATTAAACTAATCCACTCTTGAGCGGATTTATGTCTAGGCTTTGAAGGAGAAGGCTGTTGGCGTCGAGCGAGATATTGAAAGAAATAACAAAAGCGAAAGGGGCACATGCTGCTTGGAAGCTTAAATTGTCTGCTGCAATTGCTGTGGGTAAAACTGACTTAGACCCGAAAACAGTTAAATGCGATAACCTTTGCACGTTTGGCGAATGGCTTTACGGACCCAGCATGACGCCGGAAATTAAGGCAGGCATGCCTTACAAGGTCATAAAACGGCTTCACGCCGAGTTTCATGCTTGCGCATCATCAGTGCTCGACAAGGTAGTTGCTGGCGATTTGGATGGGGCCAAACGAATTTTTGAGACGGATTATGCTCAGATCTCAGATAAGCTTATGACGGGAATGAGCAAATGGAGCCGAGAACTCAGTTCAGAGTTGCAGCAGAGTTAGGGCGTTCCACTTCAGCAACTGAATGCTGCTATCTCATACGGTATTTTTTAAGCCTCGACCGTGCGATTGTAGCCTACAGGCATCCGCTTCACGATCCGCTCTGCATTTGCGCGGTAAGCAGATTGTGCAGCTTGGGTGCCGGGGCGTATTTGCCGACGATTTGGGTTCAGTGTCGGGCGCTGGGCCAAAAGGTGGGCAACAAAATGGGCTTCGGGCCGATAAGCATGGCGGCGGCGAGCCTGATGTGATTGAGCTTCAATCACAATCGGCGCATTTGCCAAAGCATTGCTTTCCTTCTCCGCAGCCATCAATTTGCCTACCTGTTTCAAAATGGGACAATTTTGCCCTTATTTTTCAGGGATTATGGCAGCAAATGATGGCGATATAAAGGATTTGTTAACTTTTCATCCTGTGATTTTTAACTTTTGGTTAATGCTAAAATTGATCCTTTGCCTTGCGTATTGCGGCGAATATTTCTGCCTCGGGTGCCCCGAGCTTATCGACGGCTTTTGCGATTGTGGGATCGTCCGCTCGCAAAAATGGGTTATTGGCTTTTTCAAAGCCAAGGGTTGACGGCAAGGTGGGTTGGTTTTGGGTGCGGCGTTCTTTCGCCCATTGCAGATGTTGGCGCAACGCTTGATGATCAGGCGTGAGACTAAGAGCGAAATTGATATTGTCGATCGTATATTCATGGCCGCAATAAAGCGCGGTTTCATCTGGCAAATGACGCAGCTCTTTCAGCCCGTCCCACATGGCATTGGCAGGACCATCAAACATTCGGCCACATCCGACAGAAAATAGCGCGTCGCCAGCAAATAAAGTTGGCTGTTCTTGAAGGTAATAAGCGATATGTCCACTGGTGTGGCCCGGTGTTGACAGTACGGTGAAATGACCCACGCCAAAGGGCAAGATTGCGCCCGGTGCAATGGTGGCATCATGCGGCGTGATGGCGTCCTTTTCAGAATCGGGCACAATAATTCTGGAATTGTACCGGGCTTTGATTTTTGCCAAACCGTCAATATGGTCCCAATGCCTATGGGTCACCAACACTATGTCTGGCCGCCAGTTTCGATCATCCAGAAAATTCAAAATTTTATCATCGTCCGGGGCGTCGATCATCGCCACTTTGCCAGTGGTACGACATCTGATGAATATCGCATAGTTGGTGTCGAGAACCGGCAGCATTTCAATATCAAACTTTTGCGTCATGTCGGATCCTTCAAAATTTGGCGTTGGCAATAAGGTCTGTTGGGCATTACATATATAACATGTGCGAAACTAAGTTGAACCCAGTTCCATGTCGGTAACTATCGATGATCTCATGCAATTTTACCGCTCGCCGTTGGGGCGCATCTCCCGTCGGCTTATTGCGGATACGTTGTTGCCACTGGCACCGGTTCAGGGGCAGCGGGTTTTAGGCATTGGCTATGCCACGCCTTATCTCAATCGGTTGCGGGCGGACGCAGAGCGGGTGATGGCATTTATGCCGCAGCGTCAGGGTGTGACTCATTGGCCGCATGAGGCACCGAGTCTTTCTGCTTTGGTGGACCCGTTGGAGCTGCCGCTGACAGACAGCGCCGTTGACGTGGTGATCGCCATTCACGCGTTGGAGCATTTGTTTGATTTAGAAGAATTCATGCAAGAATTGTGGCGGGTGACCGCGCCCGGTGCGCGAGTGATTTTGGTGGTGCCGCGTCGGCGGGGCTTTTGGGCCCAGCGCGATACAACGCCATTTGGGCACGGGCATCCCTTTTCGCAAAATCAATTGGCCCGCTTATTGAAAGATCATTCTTTCACCCCGGAAGTGTGGCGCGAAGCGTTGTATTTGCCGCCCTCAAATTTTGGCCCATTGCTGAAATCGGCTCGCTTGTTTGAAACGATGGGCCGTTTGTTGGGGTCAGGCCTTGCTGGGGTGATGCTGGTGCGGGCGCGCAAGGAAATGTATCCGGCGGTGACCAGACGGCGGCGCTCACCGCAATTTTCGCAAATTCCCGGCCTTGTTTCTCAACCAGCATGGCCAACGGGACATATTCGCTAAAATTCGTTCGCCCTGCACCATAAAGACCAATGAATAATAGAGTTTTCTTTGCGTCTGGCGATGGCTTTGCCTATGGTGCGCGCGGCTAATTTCTTCAGGAAGAACAAAATGTCAGACAAACCGAATGCACATCGTTCGATTATGGATATTGCGGCATATAAGCCGGGCAAATCCAAATCGCCTACTGGCCAGTCTTTGGCCAAGCTTTCAGCCAATGAATCACCATTGGGCGCCAGCCCAAAGGCCGTTGAAGCTTATGGCAAATATGCATATCGGTTGGCCGAATATCCAGATGGCAGTGCCGCAGAATTGCGCGCCGCAATTGGCGAGGTGCATGGGTTGAACCCAGATCGCATTGGTGTTGGGGCGGGTTCTGACGAGATTTTACACTTGCTCGCGCAAGCCTATGTTGGCGCAGGCGATGAGACGGTGATGTCTCAATATGGCTTTTTGGTTTATCCCATCGTGACCAAAGCGGCGGGCGGCACTTGCGTGCAAGCGCCTGAAACCAATTTGAAAGCCGATGTGGATGCGTTGTTGGCGGCGGTGACCGAGAAAACAAAAATTATGTTTTTGGCGAACCCCAACAATCCAACCGGCAGCTATTTGACCGCCGATGAAATTAACCGTCTGCACCAAGGTTTGCGGCCAGACATCTTGCTGGTGCTGGATGCTGCTTATGCGGAATATGTGGATGCGCCGGATTTTGAAGTTGGCATAGATTTGGTCAATCGCGCGCAGAATGTGGTGATGACACGCACATTCTCCAAGATTGGCTTGGCTAATTTGCGCGTGGGTTGGTTCTATGGCCCGGAACACATTCTGGATGCCTATAACCGTTTGCGTGGACCCTTCAATGTGAATGGCATTGCCCAAGCTGCGGCAAGCGCTGCGGTGAAGGATATTGAATTTACGGCAGAGTTGAAGGCCCACAACGCCAAAATGCGCGACATGTTGGTGCGCGAGTTGCAATCCAACCGCTATAAAACTTATCCAAGCCAGTGCAATTTTGTGTTGACCGAATTTGGCGATGAGCCCGGTTTTACCGCGGCGGACGCCTTTAATCTTTTGATGGAAAAGGGACTGATTGTGCGTGAGATGCATTCTTACGGTTTGCCCAATTGTCTGCGTATTTCCATAGGCACCGAAGAGCAGATGCAGCTTGTGGTGCAAAGTTTGCAAGAAATGAGTGATCATGGCTGAAAAACCATTGTTTGATCGTATTGCCATTATTGGCATTGGCCTTATCGGGTCGTCCATCGCGCGCGCTATTTTGCGCGGGAATTTAACTGACGAATTGGTGATCTCTGATCGGTCGCCGCAGCATTTGTCTGAAGCGGAAAAGCTGGAATTGGGGCATGCGTTTCATGCCAACCCATCGGATGCGGTGAAAGATGCTGATCTGGTTATTCTGTGCACGCCTGTGGGCACTTATCGCGAAATAGGGGAACAGATTGCGGCTGGCCTTAAAGCAGGGGCCATTGTTTCAGATGTTGGCTCGGTGAAAGAGCATGTGGTCAATGCGCTACAAGATGTGCTTCCCGCACACGTAGACTTCATTCCGGGCCACCCGATTTCGGGTACGGAAAAATCTGGCCCAAAGCATGGTTTTGCGGAATTGTTTGATCAGCGGTTTTGTATTTTGACGCCGACTGAAGATGCGTCGCAGAGTGCTATCGATCGCTTGAAGGCGTTTTGGGAAGCTATTGGCTCCGACGTGGAAATTATGGATGCCAAACACCATGATCTGGTGTTGGCCATTACAAGCCATGTGCCACACCTTATTGCATATAATATTGTGGGCACGGCAGACGATCTTGAAAGCGTCACAAAGTCTGAAGTGATCAAATTTTCTGCCGGTGGTTTTCGTGACTTTACGCGGATTGCCGCCTCTGACCCGATCATGTGGCGTGATGTGTTTTTGACCAATCGCGATGCTGTGTTGGAAATGCTGGGCCGTTTTTTGGAAGATCTCAGCATGTTGCAGCGCGCGGTGCGCGACAGTGATGGCGAAATGTTGGAAGGGTTGTTTACCCGCACCCGCAATATCCGTCGCTCAATTATTGATGCAGGGCAAGAAACTGACGCGCCAGACTTTGGCCGGAAGCATCATAGCGATAAAGCTGAGTGATGATTTTGGGTGCTGGCGCTAAAAGAGCGCCGGCACCATATAGATTGGGGCCATACCCACGCTGATCACGCCCGAATTGGCCATAATTGGGATGTGGTGCTTACCTTCTTGATCAGGTGCGCCGACAATGGCTGCGGCCATTGGGCCGAGCGCTGACAAATCGAACTGGCTCACAATGTTTTGTGACGATGTGCGCAAAATACCTTGCAAAAAGCCTTGCTCAGTAAGCGTGAATTCACCCTCAGCATTGAGGGCAATGTCTTGCGCTTGGATTTGGCCTAGCGGCACAATGCGGCCATCTGTTTGATATTTTTCAATGATGATTTGGCCTTTATCAGCAGCGAATTTTTGTAGCGTGGCGGGGAAAACCCAATTGGTCAGATTTTGATCCAATGTGGTGATTTCAGCCTCGAGCAATGTGTTGAGCGTTTCAACGCCCAATTGCTGACTTTGAATATTGTCGAACTTCGCATAGGCAAAGAAGCCGGTTTTTGTTTCATCATTTGCGAGCAGGTGCAGCTCGGCCATGTCGGCTTGGCCAATATCTTGGGTGCCAAATAGCTGATCTGACCAAACGGGGTTCACCAATTGCGCTGACACTCGTTTGAGATTGAGTGAAAAATCGGCGCGGGCGCTTGCTTCGGCTTTTTCAAATCGCAGCTGCTTTTGCGCTCCGGTGAACGCGTTTTGGTAGTCGATGGGGCCTTCTAAAAAAGCCAGAATATGGGTCGGGCGATAGAAGAGTGCCGTTGCTTCAATTTTGGGAATGGAGATGGCCATATCGCCAGAATTGATCTGCGCGTTAAGGCAGCGCACATCAAAGCGGAACGGAAAGCCAGAGATGCTTTGTTCCTCACACGTCAAATTGACCTCTGGGTCATTGATCGCGGTTTGAATTTGCTGATCAATTTGTTGGGCGACGAAAAACCAGCCTGCGGTGACGGCGGCGCACACCAGAAGAATCGCGGCGAGCATGATTTTGAATTTTGCCATTTTCAAATCCTAACGATGTTGCACTTGGGTGTGTGCCTTGTGTCTTTTAAGAGAAGTTTGTACATCTCAATTATGGTTTTTCAAACAGGTGATTTGGCGAATTAATGGGAAAGTGGGTTTTTGGCTATGGCTCGTTGATCTGGCGTCCGGGCTTTGATTTTTTAAGCAAGAAGCCAGCGCTTTTGCGCGGTGCCCACCGCCAGTTGTGCATTTACTCCTTCACCCATCGTGGCACCGAAGAATGCCCTGGGCTGGTGTTTGGTTTAGACCGCGGTGGCGCTTGTCGTGGCATGGCATTTGAAGTTGACCCAGAGCAATGGGATAAAACATATGCCTATCTGCATGCGCGCGAGCAGCAAAATGGGGTTTATCGCGAAACGCTGCGCCGTGTGGCGTTAGATGATGGGCGGCATGTGGATGCGCTGGTTTATTTGGCTGATCCGCGCCATAAACAATATGCAGGGCGATTGAGCCATGTTGAGCAATTAAAGTTGGTGCAGCAGGGGCAAGGCCAAGCAGGGCCGAACATTGAATATGTGGTCAACACCCATGCGCATTTGGTTGAGTTGGGCATTCAAGACCCAAGCTTAGATGCACTGGTGAACGCACTGCAAAATAGTTGAATTGCAGTGATGTGATAATGTTCAGGCAGCGTGGGGTAAATTGTGATGGGTGTTTGATAAATCCCAGCTGGCCAAGGATTGCTCGGCACTATCTACAATTTCAATGATGTAGGCTTTATCTGCCTTATTCACCACATCCAAAAATTCAGCACGATTTGGCTGGTCATGCACAAGGCTTTGGCCAGAGCCGACCCACAAAATATCTTCAGATTGCTGATTGCGTACGCAAAGCAGGCACAATTGATCGTCACGAATGCGCAAATTCTCTAGCTGGGTTGGCTTTGCAGCATAAGTTTTGCCAGAGCGGCCAACAAAGGATACAGGTTTAGCTGCATCTTCGTCGGGATCTGCATATTGGGTTGTTTCTGATGTTGTTTGCACATTCAAAGAAGAGACGTAAGCCTCTTCAGCTCCACCTTGAGTGGTTTCAAATGGATAAAGTGTCCCATCGGTCATAACGGCCTCGCAAGCTCCCCAACTTTCTCTGGCGTCGCGGTACGGAACAAAACTAGAACAAAATCCGCATTTCGTCAATAAACTTTATAGTATGGACTATATTTATGAATTGTGGCGGCAGTTTGTCAATATCTAGTAGTTATGCGGATTTGCGCTGGTCGATGCGAGACTGGAACGCTTCGGAAATGGGTAGGCTGATGCCTTTTTCCAAATCTTCGAAGATCATTTTGTCGGTTTCAGCTTCAATAACGCTTTGTAATTTCTCGTGAAATTCTTTTGCGTCCAGACCGGGTTCGATGGGTTCAAGATAGCGTGCGCGGGCTGTGCCCGGCCATAACACCAAGGAGTTGCGGGGCCAATATAGACCCGATGTAAGGGCCACAGGCACTACGGGTATGTTCAATTCCGTATATAGTTTTGCGATGCCCCATTTGTAGTTTGGCTCGGCTAAAGGCGCTTTGCGGGTGCCTTCGGGGTAAATAACGATGCGGCAATCATGCTTGATGGCTTCCTTGGATTGCTCGATCATTTGAGGTAAAGCTTCGCGCCCTTTTTTGCGGTTGACCGAAATGGTGTGGAAGTTGCGCGCCGCCCAGCCGAAAAATGGAATGTCCAAAAGTTGCTTTTTGGCAATGAAGGAAGGGCGTTTTCCTGTTGCAGGCAACAAAGCAAAAATATCCCAGTCAGACTGGTGTTTCGACGCAATAATGCATGGGCCTTCCGGCAAGTTTTCTTCACCTTCAATTTTGGAGCGAATGCCCACAAAGAGGCGGAGGAAAAACAGGTTGGAATTGTACCAAAGCCAAACGATCGGATAGCCCGAAAATTTAGGTGCGACCAAAGAATAGATGCCCATTGGAATGGCAAGGAGGGTCGTTATGCCAATAAAAAAGACATAGAAAATCAATGAGCGGATGGTTTGGACAATCATGTGTGCTGCCTATCAGATCGGATCAATGAGGCCGCGACTAAGGCGCGACCTGTGCCAAGAAGCGATGTACTGTAATGCGGGAGGTGATGCTTGTCAGCCCGGCAATGATGGCCACAACAATGATCAAGCCAAAAATGCCCAGCCAGCCCAAAGAGAATTGGCCAAAAAGCAGTTCCACCTGTTCAGCGCTTTGGCTTGGTAAGAGATAATTGGTGATGATGCCAGCGAGAATAAAGAAGATCAGCGCCGCTGCGCCGCCAACGATGCCGCCTTGTAAACCAATGGCGAAAAAGCGGGATTGGAAAGCGCTTGCAATATAACGGTCTGGCGCGCCGATAAAATGCAGCACATCAACAATTTCTCGGTTTGAGGCCATAGCGCCATTGGTGGCGAAGATAACAGCAAGAATTGTCGCTGCCATAATCAACATCAACGCCAATAGACCAGAAAACACGATGGTGCCTGACATGGCGTTTAGTTTTTGCTGCCACGCTTTATGGGTGTCGATGGTGGCGCCGGGTACGGATTGTTCCAGCTTTGCGGTTAGTGCCGCTTGATCAAAGGCATTTGGATTGGACAAATGCACAACCACCAAACGCGGCAGATCAAAGCCTTCCAAATCGAACTCATCGCCCAACCAAGGTGATAAAAGGCGCTCGCTATCTTCAATGGTGAGTTCTTTGGCGCTGCCTACGCCAGGGCTGTCCAACGCGAGCGCGATTGCCGTGCGCACATTGGAGGTCATCTCATCGCCATCCACCGGCTGCAATTGAATCGTGATTTCGCGGCCCACTTCGGATGACCAAGCGATGGCCGAATTTTGAACCAGATAAACGGCGCCAAATGTCACGCAGCTCAAAAAGGTCATAATGGCGACCAGTAAGGCGAGGGTGCGGCCCGCGATGGATGAACGCGGCACAATGGCGATTTCGGTGCGATTGCGATTTAGAAACTGATCAATCATGAATGCTCACCTCGCCATCTTGCAATTGCAATCTTGGGAAACGGAATTGATCCAGCAAATGCAATTCGTGGGTTGCAAGAATAATGGTTGTGCCCATGCGGTTGAGTTCAACAAATAAATGCAGCAAACGTTCTGCCAATTCTGGGTCCACATTGCCTGTTGGTTCGTCGGCAAGCAAAAGCTCCGGTTTGGCAATCACTGCCCGCGCAATGGCGGCGCGTTGCTTTTCACCACCGGACAATAATTCAGGGCGCGCATTGATTTGATGGCCAAGGCCCACCCAATCTAGAAGTTCTTTCACGTTAGATCGATAAGAGGCTTCCGGCTCGCCACGTACCGCTAAGGGCAATGCAACATTTTCAAAAGTGGTGAGATGGTCCAGCAGACGGAATTCCTGAAACACGATGCCGATATGCTGGCGCATCGCCATAAGGCCTTCTTTGTCTAGTCCAGAAACATCTTTGCCAAACATGTTGAGACGCCCTGACGTGGGGCGCAATGACAGCAGCAAAAGGCGCAACAAGGATGTTTTGCCCGCACCAGAAGGTCCGGTGAGAAAATGAAAGGAACCTGGGTCAATTTTGAAATTGAGATTTTTTAGAATCTCTGGACCTGTGCCGTAATGCAGACCCACATCATCAAATTCGATCACTGGCAACTCCCGAATCACTATTTGGCAACCATTTTAGCAGTGATGAAGCATTGTTTGGGTGAAAGCTAGTCCGGTTTTTTCGGAGTGTTAAGATTCTCCGGGCTAAGATGGCGTTTGAGTGTTGGAAAAGCGTCTTTAGTTACCCATGATCATCGTATGCCCAAATTGTAATGCCGAATATGAAGTGGCAGCCCAAGCTATTGGGGAATCTGGTCGTGTGGTGCAGTGCGCAAACTGTGCCGAATCATGGCGTGCTATGCAGCCGCCACCAAAGCCAAAACCGGTGGAAGTGCGCGAAGTAGAACTTGCAGATGATTCGGATGATTTTTCGCGTTTGCTTGATGATGCGATGAAAGAAGAGGGTTTAGACCCGCTAAAACGTCCAGAGAAGTCAAAAGCCGAAGAAACAGCAAAAGAAGATGCTGAAAATGCTGGCGCAAAAGTTGCTGACAGCGAAGAAAAATCTTTAGACCAAGAGATTGAAGCGTTGGATGACGGGCAGGACGCCAAAAAGGGCGGTGCCAAAAAATCTAAAGGCGCAGGCACCGATGGCACTGGTGGCAAAATTTACAATGCCGAAGATGATGATGTAATGGAATCAGCATCTTACGCTACAAGGCGGCGCACGCGTATCGACCGTATGAAGCGGGCGCGGCGGGTGGCCAAGCGCCATCGTGACATTGCCCGCGGTTTGCCGATGGCCCGCACACGGCGAATGATCACCACGACTTGTTTGGCGCTGACTGCGGTGATTCTTTTGGGGCTATTTTCCTTTAGGGTTGAGGTGGTTCGGCTTTATCCAGAGATGGCCAGCCTCTATCGTTTGTTCGGCACAAATGTGAATGTTGTTGGACTTGATTTCGCAAATGTGCGTACAATTCGGTCATGGAAGGACGGACACGAGGTTTTAAACGTGACCGGCGACATTCAAAATGTGACCAGCAAGATTGCATATTTACCCCCCATTAGGGTGGCGCTGGTTAGAGATGACGATACTGTCATTTACGAATGGAACATGACGCCGGGAGTATCCGTCTTAGAGGCAGGTGGATCATTTGAGTTTTCAACTCAATTGCTATCTCCGCCTAATGATGTGCGGCGTGTAACACTTTCATTTTTGGATTGGCAGTCAGACAAAACAAATTGAACAATTCAAAAATTAAACAGGGACGTGGGTAAGGAGTAACGGGTATGGCACGGATTTTGTTGGCGGAAGACGACCCAAGCGTACGCGGATTTGTGGCGCGCGCGCTAGAGATGGACGGTCATGCCGTGCTGGCGACTGAAGATGGTGGGCTGGCCGCCGAAGCCATGTTGGAACATGAAGGTGCATTTGATCTGTTGCTCTCAGACATTAAAATGCCCGTGATGGACGGTATTGCGCTTGCCTTGCGTGTGGCCGATCAATTTCCTGATGTTACCATTTTGCTGATGACTGGCTTCGCTGATCAACGCGAACGGGCCCATGGACTTGATGCACTGGTGCATGATGTGGTGCCGAAGCCCTTCACCTTGGCCGATATTCGCGCGAAAGTGAAAGAAGCACTGGACGGACGCGAAGCCTCGACCATTACCTTGGCGCAGCAATTGGGCGCTTAGCACCTAATGCAAACGTCAATTGGATACTGAATTAAAAGAAAGCCCCGCAATGCGGGGCTTTTTTTATAACCAATCCGGCACAGAGTCCTGTCCGATTAAATCCTCGTAGGTTTGGCGCGGGCGGATGGTGTGGAATTGGTCGCCATCGACCAAAACTTCCGCGCATAGGGGGCGCGTGTTGTAGGTGCCAGACATAACGGCGCCGTAGGCACCGGCGCTCATGACTGCGAGGAGATCGCCTTCTTGCACGTGCGGTAGGTGACGGCCTTTGGCGATATAATCGCCGGTTTCGCAAACGGGACCGACTACATCGCCAATCCGATCTTGCAATTGCGCATCTTCCTTGACTGGTTGAACCGTGTGATAGCTTTCGTAAAGCGTTGGGCGTAGCAGATCGTTCATGCCCGCATCCACGATGACAAATTGCCGCTCCGCGCCTTCTTTCACATATTCAACCTTGGTGATGAAAATGCCCGCATTGCCAGCGACCATGCGGCCGGGTTCGAGCACGATTTCACAATCCAGATGGTTGAGATTTTTGCGCACGATCTGGGCGTATGCCATGGGCTCTGGCGGCACCTGATTGGAATTGTCATAAGGAATGCCTAAGCCGCCGCCCACATCGATGTGCTTGATTTTGTGGCCCGCAGCGCTGAGTTTCTCGACCAGTTCTGCCATCAATTTGAACGCATTGTCGAAGGGCTCCAAATCAGTGATTTGTGAGCCGATATGCATATCAATGCCCACCGCCTGCAAATGATCGCAGTCTGCAATCAGTTGATAAACCTCATTCGCGCGCTCAAATGGGATGCCGAATTTATTTTCCGCTTTGCCGGTGGAGATTTTGGCATGTGTTTTGGCGTCGACATTTGGGTTGATACGCACGGAAACTGGCGCAATCTTGCCCAAAGATTTTGCCACTTCATTGATGCGCAACAGTTCCGGTTCGCTCTCGGCATTGAAACATTTAATGCCCAAATTCAGGGCATAGGCGATTTCTTCATGGGTTTTGGCGACACCAGAAAAGACGATTTTTTCCGGTGGAATGCCAGCGCGCTCGGCGCGCATCAATTCGCCGAGGGATACCACGTCAGCACCTGCGCCAAGGCTGGCCACCAGTTTCAAAATCGCCTGGTTTGAATTGGCTTTCACGGCATAGGCCACAAGGGTGGGGCGATCGGCAAAAGCCTCCTGCATCACTTTGATATGGCGCGTGAAGGTGGCGCGTGAATAAAGGTAAAAAGGTGTGCCCACTTCTGACGCAATGTCAGCAATTGCCACATCTTCAGCATACATCTCGCCGTGGCGATATTGAAAATGATGTACCATAGTTGCCCTTTATGCGCTGGTGAGGCGGTCGCGCCAAATGGCGGCTGCGGTTTTTACGTTGGCAGGAGATGTGCCGCCGAAAGAGGTGCGGCTTTTCACGGAATCTTCCACGGTCAGCACCTTAAAGACCCTTGCGTCGATGCGTTGATCGATTTCTTTGAAGTCTTCAATGGTGAGGCCCGCGAGATCGCAGCCTTTTTCCTCGGCCCGGGCAACGGCTGACCCGGTGATATGGTGGGCATCGCGGAAGGGCACATTCGCCTCGCGTACCAACCAGTCGGCCAAATCTGTTGCCGTGGCAAAGCCTGCGCCCGCCGCATCGCTCATGGCGTCTTTGTTGACCTGCAAATCTTTGATCATGCCTGTCATTGCGGCAAGTGAAAGTGAAAGGCTGTCAAAAGCGTCAAAGCTGACTTCCTTATCTTCCTGCATATCTTTTGAATAGGCGAGGGGAAGGCCTTTCATCACCGTCATTAGCGACACCAAAGCACCTGTGATGCGGCCAATTTTGGCGCGGATCAGCTCAGCGGCATCCGGGTTGCGTTTTTGGGGCATAATGGAAGAGCCGGTTGAGAATTTGTCTGATAGGCGCACAAAGCGGAACTGCGCGGTGGACCAAATCACCAACTCTTCGGATAGACGCGACAAATGCATGGCGCACAGGCTGGCGGCGCTTAATGTTTCCAACACAAAATCGCGGTCAGACACAGCGTCGAGCGAATTCGCGGTTGGACGGTCGAAGCCTAGGGCTTCAGCTGTCATCTCACGATCAATCGGGAACGAAGTCCCTGCCAGTGCGGCGCTGCCGAGCGGGCTTTCATTCAGCCGCTTGCGTGCATCTTGAAAGCGGCCAACATCGCGGCCCAGCATTTCCACATAAGCCATCATATGATGACCGAAGGTTACGGGCTGTGCGCTTTGCAAATGGGTGAAGCCGGGCATCACGCTATCCGCATGTTCTTCGGCGCGTTCAACCATGGCCAACTGCAAGGTTTGAATTTGGGTCACAAAAGTGTCGATGCAGTCACGGACATAGAGTTTAAAATCGGTGGCCACTTGGTCGTTACGTGAGCGGGCTGTGTGCAGCCGACCTGCAGGTTCGCCGATGATTTCTTTCAGTCGCGCTTCCACATTCATATGAATATCTTCGAGCGCGCGCGAAAAAGTGAACGTGCCTGCGGCAATTTCGTCATGTACCTGATCTAGACCAGAGATGATTGCATCTTTATCTTCTTGGGTCAGGATGCCGACCTTGGCCAGCATTTCCGCATGGGCTTTTGAGCCAGCAATATCTTGCGTGTGGAAGCGTTTGTCATAGTCGATGGAGGCGTTGATTTCTTCCATGATCGCATCTGGACCGGTGGCAAAACGGCCACCCCACATTTTGTTGCTCATTGTACCCTCTTTTAGGAGAACCTATGTCCTCTCAACCATCAAATCCAAACGGCAATGATCGCGGAAATGGGGCTGAAAATGCCGTCAAAAAGCGCATTTCCATCGGCGCGGCCACTGCAATTGTCGTAGCTATAGCGACCGCCGTGTGGGTTAGCAATGGGAACAATGGTGGAAATGGTACGGCAATGGCCAATTCTTGCCCCGCAAACCCTGCTGTGCAAACGGCATTGGATGAAAAGGCGGTCGGTGATTTGGCCGCGGTGCAAGTTACTGCCAAGGGCGCGCGCTACGATGAAATCAGCTTTATCCATGAAAATGGTGATGAAGTGGGATTCAACGCTTTTGAGGGGAACGTCACTTTGGTGAACTTCTGGGCCACATGGTGTGCGCCGTGTCGCGCTGAAATGCCTGAGCTGGAAGCGCTGCAAAAGGATTATGGCGATAAAGGCTTTACGGTTGCCACCATCAATCTAGACATTGGCGATGATGGCCTTGCCAAAGCGCAAAAGTTTATGGATGAGGAAAATCTCAGCCAATTGCCGCTGCATCGTGACCCGACCTTTGATGCGTTTGAAGTGTTGAAGAAGCGCGGCGTGGCGTTAGGCTTGCCTGCCACGCTTATTTTGGGCCCGGATGGGTGCGAATGGGGCGTTTTGGCTGGACCTGCCGCATGGCATGGCGACGACGCAAAGGCGTTTGTTGAAGCCGCATTGGACTTGGCGCAAGAAAGCTAAATCTTTTTGATCACGCGTGCTGGGTTGCCAACGGCTAGGCTATCCGCGGGTATATCTTTGGTGACGACGGCGCCAGCACCGATCACGGTTCTGTCGCCAATGGTGACGCCTGGCAAGATGATTGCGCCTGCGCCAATCCAACATCCGTTGCCGATGGTGATGGGGGCTGCCAGATTGACGAAGTTCATCCGGTCGGGCTCATCTTCAAAAGGATAAACCATGCGCTCGTTGGCAGGAATAGGGTGTCCAGCCGCTAAGATTTGCACATTGGGGGCAATCAAAACATCATTGCCAATGGTGACTTTGCAGCTGTCCAGAATGACGCAATTGGTGTTGATAAACACCTTCTCGCCAATTTCGACCATTTCGCCAAAATCAACATAAAAGGGTGGCTCCACCCAGAATTGCTCTCCCGCTTTGCCCAAAATGCTGCGCAAATGCTCCATGCGTGTTTCATCATCGGGATGGGCTGTGTTGAAGGCATAACAAGCGCGGCGCGACCGCGCGGCAATTTCGCCAAGTTCAGGGTCGCCCGACAAGGTGGGTTCGCCAGCGAGCATGCGTTCTTTTACGGAGCGGGACATAAAAAGCCTATGGTCTTAAATTGGTAATGTGCCAATTTTTATGAGGCTTTTGGTGATTTGACCAGTGGGAAATTTATGCAGATTTGTCGACAATGGTGCCTGTGCCAGGTGCGGGCATGGCTTTGGCATTTGCCAACCCCTGATCAAGCATGTTGATCATGGCTTTTTGCATGTCGTTTGCCGCTTTAACCATCAACATTTGCGCTTGTTCTTGGCGCTGAGCTGACTGCATGGCAACGGCTTGTGTCACCAATGACATATCCATCTGAATGGCCTTCCTAGCTTTCAGTTGGCCACAGTCTCGCAATTCAAGATTAATAAGCCATTAATAATCATAATTTGGATCAAGCTTGACATCCACAAAATTTTCTATAACCATATAGTTATGGAACAGATTGGTTATGGAAAAAGTTCAGCGGATTTAGACGCAATTTTTGCTGCTTTGGCAGACCCGACACGTCGCGCCATGTTGACGCGTTTAGCGGAAGGGGAAGCATCTGTTGGTGAGTTGGCGGCGCCATTTCAGATAAGTCAGCCCGCAATCTCAAAGCATCTAAAAGTGTTGGAAAAAGCGGGTTTGGTTGAGCGTGCCATTGATGAGCAACGTCGCCCAGCGCGACTAAATGCAGAACCCATGGCGGAAGCCGTGGAGTGGATTAATTATTTCAAACGGTTTTGGGGTGACAGCTTTGATCAGCTTGACGAATTGCTGGTGACACTCAAAGCCCAGAAGGAGGAGGGGAAAGATGAGTAACCCAGCAGAATATGTGTTTAAGCGAGAATTTGATGCGCCGCGATCTTTGGTGTGGAAGGCTTGGACTGATCCCAAATTGTTATCGCGATGGTATGGTCCAAATATTGAAACGATCATCCACCAATTTGATCTAAAGCCAGGCGGCGAGTGGCGCAATGAAATGGTTATGGGTGATAAGTCGGACTTATCGGTGATGAAGTTCAAAGAAGTGGAGCCAGAAGAGAAAATTGTTTGGCACCATTGTTCCGCGGATAAGGATTGGAATGTTGTTTCCAGCCCGATGATGCCCAATTGGCCTAGGGTGCTGCACACCACAGTGACGTTTAAAGAAATGGGCGACAAAACCATTGTGACTATGGTTCAGGTGCCCTTTGAGGCGACGCCAGAAGAGAATGAGACTTTCGCCAATATGATGCGCGGCATGGATAATGGCTGGGGTTCTGGCTACAAAATTATCGACCAGATTTTGGAAGAGTTGCAAAACGCCTAGCTTGCTCAAGATTGTGAACTTTAAAAGCGCGCTTCGGTGCGCTTTTTCTTTGGGCTTTTCAGGATTGGAAATGCTGGCCGCTTTTCTATCGGTTGTAAATCTGTTGCTTCTTTCGTAAAATTTATTTATTACTGACTAGTCAGTTATTTTAGAAAGTCAGTATGATGTTTGTAGATTGGGAACCACCAGCACCGCGAAAAGGACTATCAGGCAGTTGGGATAAATTTGTTGGGCCTGGCGCCACTCAGGCTGAGGAATATGTGCAGTTGGGCTTAGGCGCCGTGATTGCAGCAGCGCTTGTTTTCCTATTTTGGCAGGGCGCGAATGCAGCCTATTCCGCTTGGCATTGGGTGTTTGTTGTGATCCTCGCGCTGGATATAGGCGGCGGTATTGTCACCAATGCGACATCTGCAGCAAAGAGATGGTATCACCGAAAAGGCCATGGCAAGCGCCAGCATTTTGTGTTTGTTTGCGCTCATTTATTGCATCTGGGCTTGGCGGCCTTTCTGTTCGCTGTGAACCCTATGGTGTTTTTCGCTGTGGCGGCGGGTGCTTTATTGTTTGGCACAATAGTGATCCTCTTTACGCCGTTATATTTGCAACGGCCAGTTGCGTTTGGCGTGGCCACTCTGTTTATCTTGCTCTCATTTCTGCCGATGATGAATCTGCCAAATTTGAATTGGCTGCTGCCCTTATTGGCGCTGAAATTATTGCTTGGTCATCTTGTCAAAGAAGCGCCATTCCAACCGGAGAATTAGATGTCTGTCGAAGTCAAAATCTGGAATGGCGAAGGGCGGCGAGCATTGGCTGAAATGTTTGCGCGTGCCTTCGCGCAAGATCAGGCGATGGTTTCATTGGTCAATGCTGGCCAGCATGACGCCGTAAAGCGGTTAAGCGCGTGGTTTGAGATTACCTTGCGCGCTTGGCCGCAAGCTCAAGTGATTGTTGCGACAAGTGAAGGTGAGTTTGTCGGTGGTAATATTTTTAGCCTTGGCAATCATGCACCGCCATTGCGGTTTTTGCTGCGCTGGTTTTGGCAGCAATGGCGGGTTTTTGGCCTGCGGGTGCCTTTGCATATGGTGCAGCACGAGCGGCGGCGGTTCGACATATACCCGCATAAATCTGCCTTGGTGGTTGAATTTGTCGCGGTGGATGAGCGTGCGCGGGGACAGGGACTGGCGCGACAGCTTTTTGAAACCGCTTATCATTTGCTTGAGAGACCGGCCACGGTTGCGCTGGAAACAGGAAATGCACAAAATGTAGCGATCTATCAGCATATGGGCTATCAGGTGGTGGCCCAATATGAGGACGATCAAGTCGAGTATTGTGTCATGACAAAACTCTTGGAAAAGGAAGATTGATGCCCCGCCCCAATATGAGCGCAAAGCGTATTCCTCAAATCTTAGATGCGGCCATGTTGGTTTTCTCGCGCAGTGGGTTGCAATCCACCAAATTGGAGGAAGTGGCCCTAGCCGCCGGGGTGAGCAAAGCCACCATTTATCTCTATTTCAAAAGCAAAGAGGATCTGATCTTCGCGTTGATGAAGCGGTTCTTTGAACAAAATATGGATGTGTTGCATCATTTGCGGCAAACCGAGGGTGATTTTCGGCAAATTCTGATGGAATGGATTGATCAGACAGAAGAAGTGCTGGCGGAAAATGATGTGTTTGTGGCGATCGGTTTGGAGTTCTATTCTTTCGCAGGGCGCGACGCGCAAGCGAAAGACATGGTGCGGGGCTTCTTTTTGGAATATCAGCAGCTGCTCACTGAAATGATTGAGACGGCCCTTTTGACGAAGGGCAAGCCAACAGATATTGCGCCGCAAATTGCATTTGGCCTGATCACCCAATTTGAGGGGACAAATTTGATCGGCTCGCTGATCAAATGGGAGCCCGGCCTATATGGCAAAATGAAAACCAATATGGGTTTGCTGCTGGATGGCGCAGGGCTTTAGTTGTGCCGCCTAGCCTTGGAAGAGTTTTACTTCCGGGCGTTTTAGCAAAAACACGAGGGCCATGCCCGTCAGCACGCCGCCAATATGAGCCCACCATGCAACCGAATCAGTTTGCGGCAAGATCACATAGACAAATTGCATGATGATCCACGCGCCCAGCACCCATAGGGCGGGGATGGGCAAGGGGAGCGGCACAATGATCCGCGCCAGCACATAAACGCGAACTTTTGGATACAGCAAAATATAGGCGCCGATGACACCGGCGACAGCGCCTGACGCGCCCACCAAGGGTGAAAGATCACCTTGGAACATCAGAAAATGCAAACCCGCGCCACCTGCCGCACAAAGCAAATAAAAGAGCAAATAGCGGACATGACCCAACGCATCTTCAATATTATCGCCAAACACCCATAGGAACAGCATGTTGGACAGAAGGTGCAGCCAATCTCCGTGCAAGAACGCGTATGTGATGAAGGTGAATTCATCCGGCACAAATGGGATTTGGTCGATCCGGCCATCGGCAAACCAATAGGGCACCATGGCGAACGTTGCGATTACATAGTTTTCTGCATTTTGTGGCAGGATATATTGAATGGTGAAAGCGAGTGTTGTGATGAGGATCAGGCCATAATTCACATATGGCTTGATCACGAAGCGCTTTGGGTTTTGGTCATAAAAAGGCAAAAACATAAGGCGCTTCGCTCACTTGTTGTTTGTGGATTAGCGGTGCTTGCCCGGCGCCCACAAAATATCCGATGCGCCATTATCATTGGCGATGCGTGACAAGACAAATAATAAATCTGAGAGGCGGTTGAGATATTTAATCGCTTCCGCGTTCACATCTGCTTCTTGCGCTTTCAGTTCAATGGCATCCCGCTCAGCACGGCGCACGATTGTACGGGCCAAATGCAGATGTGCGGCCAAGGCTGAACCACCCGGCAGGGTGAAGCTTTTGATGGGTTCCAAATGCGCGTTGAATTGGTCGATGGTTTCTTCCAGCCAAGTCACCTGGCTTGCGATGATCCGCAGTGGTTCAAAGCCCAGATCTTCGCCCGTGTCCGGCGTTGCCAAGTCTGACCCGAGATCAAAGAGGTCATTTTGCACGCGCAAGATCACTTGATCCATTTCCTTATGATCTGCTGTGTGTAAGCGCACCAACCCAAGGGTGGAGTTTGCCTCGTCCACGGTACCATAGGCGGCCACGCGTAGATCGAATTTTGGACGGCGTGGGCCGACAACCAAGCCAGTTGTGCCATCATCGCCGGTTTTGGTGTAAATCTTATTCAGTTTGACCATTTTCGCCTCCTATTTGGGTGCAAAAAAGAATGCTGCAATAAACAAAAGCAGCAGCGCGACAGCTTGGGCAATCACTCGTGCGCGCATCAGTTTTTGGCTGAGATTTGGGTTGCCGCCACGGAACATATTGATCAGGCCAGCACCAAGAATGATCGCGACCACGGCTATGGCCGCAAAAATGAGATAGTTGAGTATTTGATCCATCATCAATCTTTTTGGTTAGGTGATTTGGTGGCTAGTATAGGGGATAAGTTCCTTGGCCAATAGGTCATAAATGACGCGGATGCGCTTTGCGCGATGCACTTCCTTGTGGGCGGCGACCCACATTTCCATGGGGGGAATGTTCAACTCTGGCACCAGCCGTACCATGCCCGGCGTGCTATCAATTAGGCTTTTTTGGGCGAAGGAGACGCCTAGCCCCTGGGCCGCCATCTGCCAAATGGCGGTTTGGCTGTCGGTGCGAACAGCGAAGTCTTCGCGTTTAAGTTCAAACCCGATCATGCGCGCTACTTTGATAATATCTTCCTGCCGATCGAGCCCCAATAATTCATGGCCGAACAGATCGTCGATGGTTTCTGGCGTTCCATGCCGATCGAGATAGGATTGGTGGGCGCAGGCGCAAAGCGGCACAAGGCCGATTTTTTTCGCGACCACATCCAATTGGCTGGGGCGGAACATGCGGATGGCAATGTCGGCTTCGCGCAGCAAAAGATTTTCTGCCGAATCGGACGGGACGATTTCCAACTGAATGGTGGGATAGGTTTGCCGTGTCTTTTTCAAAATGCCTGGCAAAATATGATGAGACAGCACTTGTGATGCGGTGATCCGCACGGTGCCGTCCAGCATTTGAGTGCTGCCGCTGGCCATTAATTGTGCCTCGGCCAATGCGGACTTTGCGCCGCGCACAGAATTGAGCATTTGATGCGCCAAAGGGGTTGGGTTTAAGCCGCGGCCGGTGCGGTCAAACAATACTGCGCTCAGGCTGTTTTCCAATTCTTCGATATGGCGGCCAATGGTGGGTTGGGACGCGCCCAGTTTACGTGCTGCCGCGGAGAGCGACCCTTCCTCCATCACCGCAAGAAAGGATCGCCACAAAAACCAATCAGGTTCAATTATCGTGGTATTCATATTTGAATATCCCAAATGCGGTTTCAGTCAATTTTCATTTGAATATGAATATATCATCTTAGTCCCATCAGCAATGAAGGGATTTTGAAAATGACTGAGAACAGCACGCAAACAGTTTCTATTTTGGGCATCAACGGTCGCATTGGCCAATTCGCCGCCAAAGCATTTATCGATGCCGGGTGGCAAGTGAAGGGCTTTGGTCGCGAAAATCGCGCGCCATTCGATGGTTTTGAATTTGTGAAGGGCGACGGCTTTAATCTGCAAGATGTGCAACGTGCCGTTTCTGGCGCGGATGTGGTGGTGCACGCGCTAAACCTTCCTTATGATAAATGGGCCGACATGGAAAAGGGCGCGGTGGCGCTTAATCGGGTGGTGATTGAGGCGATGAAGGGTAGCGGCAAGACGCTTATCTTCGCTGGCAATGTTTATAATTATGGCGCGAAGGATCATCGGCTAACACCAGATTTGCCGCAAAACCCTGCCACGGATAAGGGCGAGATTCGGGTGCAGATGGAGAAGGAATTAGTCGAGGCTGGTCGTACCTATAATTTCCAGGTGATTGTGATCCGCGCCAGTGACTATTTTGGGCCTGATGCGACGGGCAGTTGGTTTGATTTGGCGATTGCGCGGGAATTCCACAAAGGCAAAATCACGCGGATTTGTGATGGTAAAACCAAGCATAGCTGGGCCTATTTACCAGATTTAGGCCGTGCATTTGAGAAGGTTGCTGCGCAGCGCGACCAATTGGACGCCTATGAGAATTTCCATTTTGCGGGCTACCGCGCGACAGGCGAAGAATTGATTACTTTGATCCAAGCTGCCTTGCCGACGCCTTATAAGGTGGTGCAATTGCCGTGGTGGGTGTTCAACGCGATGGCGGTATTCAATCCCATGATGCGGGAAATCGTCAAAATGCGTTATTTGTGGCAGGAGCCACATGAATTGGTGGACCCCAAACTGGATGCGATTTTAGGCTCGGATTTTGGCACGCCGTTTGAACGCGCAGTGGCGGAAACAACTTATAGTCTGTTGCCAGAACATGAATTAGCGAAAATCAAGGCCAAGCGTGCAGCTTAGTCTAATCCAATGGCGGCGCGCACCTGGTGCGCGCTCCAGCCTTGCTCGCGCAGCTCCTTGAGGCTTTGTGCCTTTTTTGATTTAGACAGTTTTTCTGCCGCTTCATCGCGGATTAAATCATGATGATGATAAAGCGGTTCGGGAAGAGCGAAGAGTTTTTGCAACACCCGATGGATCGATGTGGCAGCATATAGATCTTTGCCGCGGGTGATGTGGGTGATCTGTTGGGCGGCATCGTCCAGCACCACGCTCAGATGATAGGAGGTTGGCGTATCCTTTCGCACCAAAATCACATCGCCCCAACTCATTGGATCAGCTTCAATGGTACTGATTGTTTCAAGGTCGGCCTGAAGTTCACGCCATGTCAAAGCGCCGGTTTCCACCAGCGCTTTTTTCATATCCAGTCGCCAACTGTGCGGGATATTTTGCGCTAATTTCTCTTCAACTTCGCTTGATGATAAATGGCGGCATGTGCCCGGATAAATGGGGGCGCCGTCAGGATCGGTTTGGCCGTCGGCATTTTCGCGAATATCTTTGCGGCTGCAAAAGCAGGGATAGATCAGGTCGCGCTGTTTTAGGGTGTCAGCGGCGGCACGATAGCGCTCGAAATGATCAGATTGTATTTCTGGCGTGCCTTCAAATTCAAAGCCAATCCACTCCAAATCGCTAAGCATTTGAGTGACCAGTTCTGGTGTGCAGCGGGCTTGATCAATATCTTCAATGCGCAGCAAAGTTTTTCCGCCAAAATGGCGCGCAATTTTGTTAGTCAATAGCGCTGAATAGGCATGGCCCAAATGTAGATGGCCATTGGGGCTAGGCGCAAAGCGGAAAACGGGTTGTGTTTTTGCTGTCATAAGTCAAAGCTAGTGAAAAGTTGCCTTCTTCATACACGAGCGAACGCCATGCATAAAGAACGATTGAAAAGCCGCGCGGTTTTAGAGGCGCATTTGGACGGGTTGGCGGCTTGTGATCCGCGCTTGAAATCTGTGATCGCCGACTGCGGCGAAGTGCCATTGCGCGAGTCGACCGATGGGTTTGAAGGCATGGCCAAGATTGTGGTGGGGCAACAAGTGTCCGTTGCTGCGGCGTCTGCCATTTGGGGGCGTTTTGCTGGACTTATGGAAAATGTGTGCGCCGCTGAGTTTTTAACTCATCCTGAAGAAAAAGTGCGCGGTGCTGGCTTATCCGCCAGTAAATTTCGCACCCTGTGCGTTGTGGCGGAGGCCGAGCAATCTGGTGAGCTGCAATTTGACCAGCTTGTGCATTTGCCACCTGAGGAGGCGATTGAGCAACTTACAAAACTAAAGGGCATCGGCCCGTGGACGGCAGAAATCTATTTGCTGTTTTGCCTGGGGCACCCCGACATTTTCCCCGCAGGCGATTTGGCGTTGCAAAAGATGGTGGGGCATATCAATGGGCTTGAAGATGTGCCAAAAGAAAAAGAAACGCGCGCGTTAACAGAGATCTGGTCGCCCTATCGCGGGGCGGCATCGCGATTGATGTGGCGCTATTTCGCTGTGCTGAAAGATAAAGAAGGTATTGTTTTATGAGTTCATCGCTTGAATTGTCTGGCCCCACTTTGGCCCCTGCAAATGGGGCGCCTGCAAAAAAGCTTGTGATTTTGTTGCATGGATATGGCTCAGATGGACAAGATCTAATCGGGCTTGGGCAATATTGGGCGAATGCCTTTCCGCATGTGGGCTTCTATTCGCCCAACGCGCCGCATCGTTGCAGCATGAACCCGATGGGGTATGAATGGTTTCCGCTTAATGTGGAGCGGATCGGCGCAGACTATACGCGTGGCGCAGAAAGCGCTTATCCAACTGTGCGCGACTATGTTTTGGCGCGGACTGAAGAAGCAGGGCTAACGCTTGGCGATGTGGTTCTTGCTGGCTTTTCCCAAGGGGCGATGATGGCGCTTTATTCCGGCTTGCGGTTTGAAACGCCGCTGGCGGGTATCCTTGCCTTTTCTGGCAAGATGGTTGATGTGGAAAATGTGGCTGACGCCATTAAATCCAAGCCACCTGTTTGCCTTGTGCATGGCGAAGTTGATGATGTTGTGCCCGTTGCTGGCAGTGTTGAGGCTGCGACTGCGTTGGACGCACAAGGGTTTGATGTGCGTTTGAAGAAGTGCCCGGGTACAGGACATGGTATTTCCATGGATGGGCTTGAGTTTGCGGGTGAATTTTTGAAGAAGGTCACCTGATAATTCTTGCGCGGGCGCAGAAATTGCGCCCTATTAGAACCCTGAATAAATCTAGGTTCTACAGACGATGATTAAAAGTGACATTGATTTGCGCGGGGCGATTCAGCAAGCCCGCAAGGATGCGGCATCGCCCACAACTCAATTACAAATCAGTTCACTCATCACACCACTTATCACCCACGGGCTTTTGCTGCTGCTTTATCTTGGCGGCGGCTATTGGGTGTTTAAGGCATTCAATGAGAGTGCTTGGGGCTTTGTCGGTGTTGCAATGATGCTGTGGGGCGGTTTGTTCCATGGCATGATTTTGCTGTTTGTCTATGGCTTTGCGGGATATGCAGCTCTTTTCCGTCCACATTGGTTTCAGCGTGTCATTGAGCGTCGCCATGTTGAGCGGGTTAATGGTCGAATTGAAAAAGATTTGTTGAATGGTGATGTGGATAAAGCGCTGGATCGCCTGCGCGGGCTGCTATCCATCTATCGCGAAAATTTTACGTTGCGGCGTCGGTTGGCTGCCTTGCTGATCGAGCAGGATCAGTTGGTGGCGGCTGGGCAACTGATTATCTTGCATCCGCGAGCTACCCCGCCAGAGCAAAAAGCGATTTTGGCGTTTAAAGAAGCGAATGGGAATGATGCGTTTCAACTTCTGCGTAAATCGATCAAAGGTGTTTCGGGGCAAAATTTGAGCAAGCAATCACGCTTGAACTTGGCAGATTTACATCGCCAGATTGACGATGAACAAGGGCAGGCAAGTTGGCAATATCGGTTAGTCCAACAATATCTCGACTATACACTGCATCGACCTTATTGGCAGGTGCTTTGGGTTGAGCATCGCAATGTGTTGATCGAGTTGGTGATCGCTTTGTCGCTGCTCAGCTTCTTCTGGTTCATCCAATAGGGGCATGCCATGACACCGAGCATATTGTTGAATCTGGTATGGATCGCTGGGGTGCTGGCCATCGCGTTTTATTTTTTGCGCAAAGAGCATTTGAAAGAAAAGCAGCAAGAGCAGGAAGAAAAAGCCCAGTTGGACGCGATTGATAAGAATCGTGCCAAACTGCAGAAGAGCTACGCGCAGCAATATATCGATTTGCCGGATGGTGATTTTCCAAATTTAGAGCGTGATCAATTTGAATTGGCAGATTTAGCTCTGTTCGCGATGCATAATCCGCCGGATGTTCCATTGCCGTCGCTCAAATTCAAGCGGCTTGTTGGGCCGGGCGATTTGGTTCTGGTGGGGCTTTTGATGGCGGACGAGGACGAGCATGTTGAGGCAGTGGTGAAGGTTGCGACGCGTCTTGATCAACATATTTGGCAGGGGGAAATAATTGACGTGGCTGACCCCGCATTTGCCAAATTTGCTGGTTGTCAAGTATTGCTGCATGCAAACCATATTGGTGAGATTATTCAAGGTGATGCAGGCAAGTTATCGCATTGATAATGTTGCGGGTAAGTTATCGAGTTTCCTTTCAAAGAAATCCCAGCACTTCTGCTTTTCGCAGTCGTCGCAAAAATGGAACAAAGACTTCACATATATGACATGTTCTGCCTACAATAGTTAAGGCGAGTTCAAAACGAGTGATTCCATTTTAAGGAGGAAGGCGTGACCCTGCATGTGTCACCCGAATCTCTTCCGGCGCTGGTACTCAATGCTGACTATCGGCCCCTGAGTTATTATCCACTGTCTCTATGGTCCTGGCAGGACGCGATTAAAGCTGTTTGCCTTGAGCGTGTGAACATTGTTTCCAACTATGATCGGGTGATCAAAAGCCCAAGCTTTGAGATGCAACTGCCCAGCGTGGTGAGCCTCAAATCTTATGTAAAGCCAACAGGTAATCCTGCCTTTACGCGCTTTAATGTGTTTTTGCGCGATCATTTTGAATGTCAATATTGTCATTCAAAGGATGATCTGACCTTTGATCATTTGATCCCGCGCTCAAGGGGTGGGCGCACCACTTGGGACAATGTGGTGACAGCATGTTCGCCCTGTAATTTGCGCAAAGCCAATAAGATGCCGAAAGACATCAATATGTGGCCGACGCAAATGCCTTATCGGCCGACCACTTTTGATTTGCAGGCCAATGGCCGCAAATTTCCACCCAACCATTTGCATGAGAGTTGGATGGATTATCTTTATTGGGATATTGAGCTCGAGCCTTAAGCGATTTTTTGCACGCTCTTTTTGGTGGCCAGTGCAAAGATAGCAGCAATGACCAATGACACAATTGCGTTCATGCCGGCAAAGCTGAGGCCGAAGAAGCGCACGCTTGCGCGGTCACATGGCACCACGCGTGAGCCGTCAATATCGCTGAGCTGGTCAAGGCTGATGCCACCGCCAATGCCGGTGCAGGTATCTGGTCCCGGCCAAAAGCCCCATTCCACGCCTGCATGATAGCCCGCTTGATAAGTGCTCCACAAAAAGATGATCAACATGGCAGAGACCAAAGTGGTGATCATGATTTTTGACAGCTTTTTCCAGAAAATCAGCGCCAACAGCAAAATCGGGATGGCGATGTAATAAGGATTGCGCTGGGCATAGCACAACTCGCAGGGCTGATAATTCATCACATATTGGAAGAAATAGACGCTGAGAATCGTCAGTGTCGAAAGGCCAAAACCAATGACGGTTAGATTTTTCACACTTAGATTGTTCATGGTCTATTTTCCCCCATTAGAACAAGAATTTAACGGCGATAAAGCCACCAACCAGCAATGCGCAGCCCAAGAAGAACATGAGGCCCAAGCGTTTTTCGATGAAATCTTTGATGGGTGGGCCGAAGAAATAAAGAAGCCCTGCCACAATGAAAAAGCGCAGGCCGCGCGCCACTATGGAAGACAAGATAAATATGGGCAGATTAAGGCCAGTTGCACCGGAGGCGATGGTGATCACCTTATATGGGAAAGGTGTGAGGCCAAAAACGAACACGATCAGCAATCCCCATTCGTTAAAGGCTTCTTGGAAAGTTTCGAATTTGTGCCAATAGCCATAAAATTCAAGAATCGGCTGGGCAACTGCTTCGAGCAGGAATGCGCCGATCAAATAGCCAAATAGGCCACCCAATACAGATGTGATTGTGCAGATGAGTGCAAAGCGCCATGCGGACTCGCGTTTGGCGAGCACCATGGGAATCAACATGATGTCTGGGGGAATCGGGAAGAAAGAACTTTCCGCAAATGAAATTGCGCCCAAAGCCTTTGGTGCATCTTTTGAAGCGCCTAAAGCCAATACCCAGTCATAAAGTTTTCTAATCACACGCACATCCTTAAATTTTGCCCGAGAAACCGGGTAAAAAGTGGGTTTAGATGTAAAGAGTTTCAAATTAGTGTCAATCAGTGATTGACGGGGGCGAAACTTTACGATATTTCGCATGCCCAACACCTTAGTGCGGGTGTGGCGGAACTGGTAGACGCGCGGGATTCAAAATCCCGTTCCTTCGGGAGTGGGGGTTCGATTCCCTCCACCCGCACCAATATATCTCTTCTTCAAATTTCTCCTAAAACACAAATAAAACAAACGCTTGTCGCGTTGGGTTTTATTTTGCGCTGCGTTGGCACTTTTTGTGCGTGCGCAGGCTGCAAGGTGCCTTCATGTGACGTTCAGGTTCATTTCTTTATGTGAGAGGCAGAGCCAATTGGCTTGGTAAATATGCGACGGAAAACAGGGCGTTTTGGTGATCCTTGGCCATAAATCTGAAGCCTTTATGGAACCGAACTCCCCGCGAAACATTCTTATATGGACATTTGCATATCAGATCATATGCAGAATTGTGACATGCGAGACAGGTTGTTTCGGCGAGCCCGCATATGAGTCGGATGACTTCTCGAAACCATAAGGAGCGTGCCTATGCGCAACGCGATTTTGAAGAATACAATGCTGGCGATGTTGAGCATCGCGCCTATGCAGGCCATAGCACAGGATGCACCCAGCCAGGACGTGCCAGCCCAAGAAGTGCCAGCTGAAGAAACACAAGCAACTGAAGCCCCTGCACAAGATATGCAGGACCAAGCTGCCGTTGATGAACTGATGGTGGCGTATGAGCAATATGCAGAAGCACGGATTAATCTTACCCAAGTGCAGGCTGACGGGGGCGATGTCGCTGCTGCTGCCAGCAACTTGGATATGGCACGTGAAAATTTGAGCGATGCCTGCCGTGTTTTAGAAGCGCCTGATCTGGCGACATGTTTGGATCAATTTATTCCACCGGAAATGCGCCTGCCAGATGATTTGGCGCCGATCAATATCGAGCCAGCCCCTGAAGCTGAGGCGGAGGTGCCGGTTGAGACACAATCTGAGCCTGAACCGGTTACGGAAAGAGAATCTGAGCCAGTGATGGAAAGTGAAGAGGTCGCGCCTGAAGCTAATGCAGAAAGCGATGCACAGACAGAAGCGCAAGCAGATGCGGAAGCTGTTCAAGAGCCTGTAAGTGAGGAAGCGCCGGTTGAAAACCAAGATGAAATGAGCGCTGATGACAGTGCGCCGGAACTTATCGCGGCGTATGAAGCATATGCAGCTGCACGTATTGCATTCACTCAAGCTGATGCGGCTGGTGAAGACAGTTCAGCGGCAGCAGATGCTGTGCTGAATGCGCGTTTAGACCTTGAGGCAATTTGTGCCGAGTTGGGCGCGCCGAACCTCGCAGCTTGTTTAGATGAGTATGTGCCTGCTGAGATGCGTTTGCCGAATGATTTGGCGCCGCTTGAGATGAATTCTGGTGAGGCCACATCAGATGAGCCGATGCCAGAAACTGATGCGCAGGAAGGCGAACAGGCGGCTACTGAAGGCGAAGTAGCACCTGTAGAAGAGCAGCCAACTGAGCCGCTGGAGCAAGTTGAGGGTGTGGAAACATCTGAGGAAGATGTTGCCCCTGTGCTTGATAGTGCGAAGGAAGAACCTGCGCCCGTGCCTGCTGAAGAAGCCGAAATGGATGCAAATGCTGAGGCTGCAACCGATGGTGAAACTGCGGTTGAAGCGGAAGCTGATGCTGAGGTGAAAGCTGATGCACCTCCGCCACAGGATGATGCAGAGGCACAAGCAGAAGCTGCGCCAAAAGAAATCACTTCGATCACTGCGGAAGAAGGTGAACGGGTTTCAGACGAAGAGAAAGTTGAAGCCGCCGCCGCACGCAGTGCGCCTAAAGACGCGAAAGTTGTGCAGGAAAGCGAATCTGATTTCCGGATTGTGTTCCAGTTCAACAATCAGGTGATTGTGGAGAACAAAGATAATGAGCGGTTGGAGCAAGGCTCTGACGAGACTTATATCGAACGTTTGCGCAATGGCCGTACTCGCGAAACAATTGTGCGGGCTGATGGTTCTGAGATTGTGACGATCTATAACCGCAATGGTGATATTATTCGTCGTTCGCGCTTCACGCCTGATGGTCGTGAATATGTGTTGGTCTATGTAGACGAAACATATGAAGACGATTTGCTTGAATGGCGCGACCCTGCGCTGGATCTAGGTCCATTGCGTCTCGAAATCCCAGTATCAGAATATGTGCTTGATGCGGATGAGGCGGATGAAGACGAGTTGGTTCAATTCCTTGATCAACCGCCAGTGGAACGTGTGCAGCGTCTATATTCTATCAATGAAGTAAAACGCTCTGCGCGTATTCGGGATATGGTGCGTCGCCTAGAGGTCGGTGGCCTGACCTTCGATACAGCGAAAGCCACGATCTCTACAAATCAGATCGATAGTTTGACCAATGTGGCCAATGCGATGCTTGATTTGTTGGACGAGAACCCAGCAGAAACCTTCTTGATTGAAGGGCATACAGATGCTGTTGGTGGTGAGGTTTATAACCTTGAACTGTCAGACCGTCGCGCTGAGACTGTCGCGGTGATCTTGACCCAAGCCTTCGGCATTCCGCCAGAGAACTTGGCAACCCAAGGTTATGGCGAACGCTATTTGAAAGTGCGCACGCAAGAGGCAGACCGTCGGAATAGACGGGTGACCATTAAGCGGATTACGCCGCTGATCTCACCCGTTGCCCGCCGCTAAATGAAATGAAGCCCCTGCAACTTGCAGGGGCTTTTTTTATTGCTGATCCAGCTCGCCCAACATGTCATGGGTCAGTTTGCCGAAGCCAAATTCTGACCGTTTGATGTTGCCAATATTGGTTGCAAACGCGAAAGATGCGTTGGTTTTGGGATCATTGACCAAAAAGGCGTACCACATTGTGTTTGAGCCATTGTGGAACAGGCTCAATCGCTCATCTTCGCTAAAGCTCATCCAAATCCAGCCTGCCGCGTAAGGCGGGTGATTTTCGTTTATTTGCTGTGGCGGTGTGTGCAGCGATTTTGCGGTTTCGGCAGAAATATAGTCGCTGGTGCCTGCTTCAATGGCCAGATGGGCTTGGCCATATTTTGCCAGATCTGCCAAACTCATATGTACGATGCCTGCTGGCCCCATAATGGCTGAATTGTCAGCATTGGAGGAGGTCGGGTCCATCGCTTGGGTCAACACCATCAGTTTTTTGGCATGGCCCCAAGGGTTTTGGCCTTGAGGTGGGCCAAAGCCGGCACTGGTCAAATTCAGTGGTTTAAACACTTCCTCTCGTACCAATTGTTCCCACGATTTCCCAGTTTGTTGCACTGCCAATTGCCCAGCGATGGTGTAGCCAACATTGGAATATTCGAAATTTGTGCCGGGGGTGGTTTCTGGCGCTTTTTGCAAAATGCTCAACACGGCCTCTTGCCGTGCACTGTCCAGCTCAGCTTGGTTTTCGAAATCTCGATTGGTGAGAACTTTCAGCCCAAAATTTGCTTTTGCACCGCTGGTGTGATGCAGCAATTGGCTCATGGTGACCGTGCGCCAGGCTGGATCAAAATTTTCAGCTTCCTCAGGCCACAAATCTGCAATGCTATCGGAAAGATTTAGCTTACCTTGATCGGCCAAGCGGCCGATCATAGTTGCCGTTATGGATTTGGTGATGGAGCCGATATGCCAAACATCATTTGCGCCAATAGAAAGTTCTGTGTCTTTGCGTTTAAGGCCACTGTGCGCTTCAGCGATAATCGTGCCATTCTGCATTACAACGCCGCCATTGCCGATTTGTCCGGCATCTTGCAAAATCTGAGGCAGACGGTCATCCATCAATTTTTGCAAGTTTGCATTTGTGTTTTGATCTTGGGCATGAGCGCTCATGAGCGGGCCTTTCGCGCTTAATGTAGCGATAAAAATCAGGGGAATTAGCTTGGGAATTTTGGATAAGTTCATCATTTTAGCCTTGAGCAATTGTGTTATATTAAAATATGTGAAATTTATTTAATATGAGTCAGCCGCCTATTCAAGATCGCCCGGATATATTTATTTTAGATCGGCCAGAGCAATTGCGTGTGCTGGGGGCTACAGCTACGCATGACGCTTTTATCGGGTTGCTGAATATCAGAGAGGGTGGCGTGGCAGATATTGCCAAGGCGATTGGAAAAAGCCCGCATAGTCTTTATCACCATATCGAAAAGCTGGTGGATGTGGGGCTGGTTCTGCCAGCGGGTGAGCGTCGATCAGGCGCACGCACTGAGCAGCTTTATCGGCCAGTCGCACATTTATTGCAAACAGATCCGGATAATGATGATCCAGACTATCTGGCCGCTATCGCTGAGAATGCCAGAGCCGATTTCCGTCGAGCAGGTAAAGCGGTGACATACGCGTTAGCGCATGGGTTGGCCAAACGGCAACCAGACAATGCCAATATTGCTTCTTTGCAGTTCACCGTACCTTTGAATGATGAGCAGCGACAGCGTTTGGTGGCCCGGCTAAATGCGGTGGTGGAAGAGTTCACCAGTGAGCTAGAAGAAGAGGAAGGCGCGCCTCTTCATTTGGTGACATTGGGCCTGAGCCCTTTGAAATCCTCTTGAGTGGGCAAAAATTTGCCGCAATCTGGCAGCAGTGATTGCAAGCAATCGCCAGCAAGGCTAAAACTGGTCCACAAATTCGAATTTCGGGGTGTTCATGCGGTTATTTTTGCGCGTTATTTTGCTTGTGCTGACATTGGGGTTCAGCGCACAGCCGAGCTTCGCTTTGCCGCAATTATTGCTGGACATGCGCACTGGCGAAGTTTTGTTTGAAAAGGATGCTGGTGTGCCTTGGCATCCAGCCTCATTGACCAAATTGATGACAGCTTATGCCGCATTTGAAGCGGTGGACTCTGGGCGTTTGACATTAGATACGCCGGTTGTGATGACCGCCAATGCCCTTAAGGCGCCCCCAAGTAAAATGGGTTTTCCTGTCGGCACAGCGGTAACGCTTGAAGATGCGCTTTATTTGATGCTGGTAAAATCAGCCAATGATGTGGCCACGGCGATTGGCGAAACGGTTGGCGGGTCTGAGGCAGAATTTGTGAATTTGATGAACACTCATGCTGCGAATTTAGGGCTGACCAATACGCGATTTGCCAATGCAAATGGGTTGCATGACCCTAACCAGATAACAAGTGCGCGCGATATTGCGATTTTGGCATTTGTGATCCGCTCTCGCTATCCGCAATATGACAAGATTTTTGAAACTCGTGCTGTGAAGTTCGGCAAATCTACTTTGAAATCGTTCAATGTACTGCTGGAGAAATTTCGTGGCACAACGGGCATGAAAACCGGTTATGTGTGCGCGTCGGGCCTGAATATTGTGGCAACGGCGCAGCGCAATGGGCGCGAGTTGATGGCTGTTGTGATGGGGGGTGTTTCAGCACGCGAACGCGGTGAGATGGCGGCCTTGTTGTTGGAGCGTGGCTTTCAGGGGCGTTATACGGGTGAACGCAAGAGTGTGACCAATATTCAGAATTTAGCGATGTCGCCACCAGACATGCGGCCACAAATGTGTGGTGCGGAAGCGAAAAGCTATTTGGAATCTCGTAAAGTGGCGTTTCCCTTCGGTTTAGAAGGGCAGATCAGCTATTTGAACGATGATGTGGAAGAGCGCGCGGTGCGGGTGAACACATTGGGCAAAATTGTTGATGTGGATTTGCCACGGCCTCGCCCCGCCTATGCCTTTGTGCCCAAGTCGATTGCGTTGCCGCGCCCGCGGCCAGTGGTGCTACGCTGATTTTGCACGGCGATAGTGCATTTCTAATTCGATCAGTTTTTGCTTTCGCCAGAGTCCGCCGCCATAACCAGTGAGCTGTCCGTCCGCCCCGATCACGCGATGGCAGGGGATGATGACCGCAATTTGGTTGGCGCCGTTGGCGCGGGCAACGGCACGCGCTGCAGTGGGGTTACCCAAGCGTTTCGCCAATGCGCCATAGCTTACGGTTTCTCCGGCAGGAATTGTCTGTAACACCCGCCACACTGTTTGGGTGAAGGCGGAGCCATGCAAGGCCAGTTTTAGGTCAAATGTGGGGCGTTTGCCGTCAAAGAACTCCAGCATTTGCCGCTCCGTTTCTTTGATGATCGACGTTGTGCCAAAGCCCATTTGCCCTTTGGCTGTTTTGAACAATTTCTTCAATTCGGTGGGCAATGCTTTGCGGTCGTGAAACTCCAGCAAATGCAAGTGTGTGTCGTCGGCCACAGCAATCATGGTGCCGAGCGGCGTGTCGAACCAATCTGCTTTAAGTGGGGCATCGGCACTAAAGTCTTTTGGTTTTAAGCCGATATTTTTCGCAAAGGCGGTGCGGAATGCGCTGGGCGATGAAAACCCCGCATCCAGTTGCGCTTCGATCATCTTGCCGCCATCCTTCAGCGTGGTGAAGCTATTGCGCAGGCGGGTCAGTCGCGCCATTTCCAAAAAGGTGATGCTGAATTGGCGTTTGAACGCACGCCGCACGGTGGACGGATCAAAGCCCAAACAGGTGATGTCGCTTTCCTGCCAGAAATGATCGGGACGCTCTTCAAGCGCCGTTACCAATGTGCGGATGGCTTTGTTGGCCTCGGCCTCGCTGGTGGTGGGATGGCACTTCTTGCATGCGCGAAACCCCATCTCAAGCGCTTCGCTTGCGGTTTCGAAGAAGGTGCAATTTTCGCGTTTTGGCTTTCGTGCCGGGCAGGTGAGCCGACAGAAAATGCCCGTGGAAGAGACCGCGACAAACACACGGCCATCATAGGATGGATCGCGGTTTAGAAGGGCCTGATAAAGTTGATCGTCATTTGGTAATTGAAACAGCATGGTCACATCTTATCGTAAGATTTGTGACAGGTCTGTCTCAATTCGGGCGTCTAATTATTTTTGGATCAGAAAACGGATCACGCCGTCTTCAGTGCTGTGTTCGGCAAGGGTGAAGCCTTGCTTGTTGCACATATTGGGAATGTCGATGGACGCCAACGGGTCGGTTGCTAAGAGCGTGATAGACTGACCAGCTGCAATCTCGGTCAATGCCTTCTCTGCCTTAATAACAGGCAGGGGGCAGTTTAGCCCCCTTGTATCAATGAGCCGCTCGCTCATTTTGCGAGGCCGAGCACCCAATAGGTGCCATAGGTCGAGTTTGCATCATAATGCACGGCGATGGCCGCTTTTGAAGCAAATGGGTTCAGGAGGACTTTTGAATCCTTGGTGCTGTTACGCCAACCTGAGAATGTGTCAGCAAAGGTGGCATAGCCCGCGCTGGTGAGGCTGGCGGTTTCGCCAGGCACGTTCAAAGGCTTAGTGGCCGCTTGGCTGTTGCCGTTCTTTGCGTAGGCCACGGCAGCATCTTGTGCTTTCACCTGCACATTTGCGTCCAAAGTCAGCATGTTGAGGCCATTGGCTGTGCGATACTGGTTGATCAGGTTCAGTGCGGCTTGCCGATCCAATTGCGGATTGTTTGTATCCATACGTGCGGTCAATGCAGCAGGCAATTGACTGGTCATGGTGGTGCAGGCTGCCAATGGCAACATCAAAACTAATCCAAGCAATAATTTACGCATAAAAACTCCCAACCGCATCTTCGCAAATGGCTCATATCAGAACCCACAAAAAACAGCCAGCAAAGCTTTGCTGGCTGCGGCGAAATTGCCTGATAAGTGCGGCGGAAATGAGATGATCAATTGGCGCGGTCAATGCGGGTTGTAAAGCAACTATAGGCTGCAGACCGAATATGGATGAAGGCAACATTCTGATAAGCAAATATCTTTTCGGCTTGCTCCGGTAGTTCCTTTACTTTCACGATCTGACCTGTGCGATAATCAATTTTCTCATCTGCTGAATAGCCGCGGATTAAAAACTGTTCGCGTTCGGCAATCACGGGTGGCAGTGCACCATTTTCACTTTCGAAACGCTGGCAATTGTCTTCACAGATGAAAATGGGGCCGATCTCGGAGAAAGCGCCAGTTGATTGAAAGGGCTTATAAGCCCCGAGCAGAACACCTTTACCCTCGTGGATGTTTTTCAGACAATGGCGACAGGGCGCGCTGCCGTCTGAAATGCGGTGTTCAGGCAAAAGGCCTTGTGCGTCAGCGCCGCCATTGCGCCAGCTATTAGCTATTTCGGTGGGAATCGCGGTGAATTTGATCGACATATATATGCTCCTTTTGCGGAGGAGCATTGCGCAATGCTTGTCGAAACACGACCCGATTTTTACATCGCGACTTTTTGCGTCTTCGCTTCGTTGATTGCATCAAGTAATCGGGTCACGCCCATCTCTAAGGACTGATCATTGATGATCTGGGTTTGCGGCAAGCTGGGGTCGATGTCGTCCACTTTGCGGTTGAGCCGCTGGGTTATTTCTTCTTTGGTTTCTCGGCCACGTCCCGCAAGGCGTTCTGCACGCAAGGCCAGTGGTGCGGTGATGTTGATCACGTGGATTGGGTATTTTTGATGGGCGATCGGCAATTGTTTGCGCGATGTATTGCAGATCAGCGTTTTACCAGCGCGCAATTCATCCTCAATGTCTTTCGGGATGATGTAGCCGAGCCCATGTGCGCGCCAATGCAAAGCGAAATCGCCCTGCTGCACCATCTCTTCATATTGGGTTTCGCTGATGGTGCCGTGATCTTCCAGTTCAGCCATGGCCTCGCGGGTGATCAAGCGGCGCACAAAGCTGATATTTGGGTCTTGGCTGAGCGCGGTGGCCGCGCCCGCCATTAACGTGTCTTTGCCTGCGCCAGAAGGGCCGACGACAAAAATCAAAATGCCCTTAAAAGCGTCCGACATATTGCGTTCCTTAGATTACGCGTTGGCCGTCGCGCCATACGGCACGTACGATCGGCACGCCATCTTCAGGCAAATGCACCCGCGCAAAATCAGCTTTTTTGCCCACGGCCAATTCGCCACGATCATCAAGCCCGGCTGCCCGCGCTGGATTAAGCGAGACCTTGGCAATGGCTTGTGGCAACGTGATTTGCTCCACATTTTCGGCCAGTTTGAATGCACCTTGCATCAGAGAGAAGGGCACATAGTCTGAGCTCAATACGTCGAGCAAATCTTCCTTCGCCAAATCAGTGGCAGAAATATTGCCGGAATGAGACTTACCGCGCACCACGTTTGGCGCGCCCATCAGAATCGCCAAGTTCGCTTTGCGAGAGGCTTTTGCCGCTTCAATGGTGGTTGGGAATTCGGCAATGGCAACGCCGTCACGTTTGGCTTCGTCTACATGTTCTGCCGTGGCATCGTCGTGGCTGGCGAGGGCCAAGCCAATCTCATGCCCGCGCTTTACAATGGCTTGGCGGTTCGGGCCGGAAAATTGTTCGTGCTCCGCGATACGTGCGGCGATGAATTGTTCCATCTCCGCATCGCTCATGCCGGTTTTGCCTTGGTAATAAAGGTAATATTGTTCCAGCTGCATAAATTGGCGTTGGCCCGGCGTATGGTCCATCAGGGAGGCCAATTTCACCAGTTCATTTTGGCAATATTGCTCAAACTGCTCCAAGGCATCATGGCTGGATAGCTCGCACCGCAAATGGATCAAGTGATCCGAACGGAGGCGTTTTTCCGCCTTGGCCTTGGTGATGGCACCTACCAACACATCGACGTGCTCACCCATATTTTTCATATCGGTATCGGAGCCGATCCGCACCGCGTCGAACACGGTGGTGATGCCGGATGAAGTGACTTGCGCATCGTGGGCGTGCAACGCGGCCATCGGGTCCCAGAAGACGCCGGGGCGCGGGCGGTAGTGGCTTTCCAAATGGTCAGTATGCAGTTCGACCAGGCCCGGCACCAGATAATCGCCGTCAAAGTCGAGGCCCGTATCGCCTGTGCTTCCCATGTCAGCGATCATGCCGTTTTGCACGTTTAAGGTGCCTGTGATTTCGCTGTCTGCAAGGATCAGCTTTGCATTTTTAATGCTTAGATTCTCGTTCATTTCATCTCAGCTTTCGTTCAACCCTTTAAAGGGAAATCTTCTAATCGAACAAAAGGCGCGCCTTGTTCTGGCTCGTGATATAGCGCCAAATTGTTGAAGGTGTAGGTGCGTTCCAGCTCTTCCGCAAACCAATGCTGTGCGGCTTCAAAAAGCATCTTTCCTGCCAATTCATCCACTTGCCCCGTTAGGGTCAAATGCATTTTGAACTGCTCGCTCACATAGGGGTAGCCCCATTTATCCAGCAGCTCGATCTGGCGTTCATTAAGGCCTGAGGCGATGCGCTCTTGCCGTTTTTCTTGGCTAAGCGGCGCGCGATAGCGATCAAAATGGCGCACCACTTTTTGCGCAAATTTGGTCAATTCTTCGCTTTGTTGTGTAGGCACCATTGCGATAAATTTACCGATTTGATGCAGTTTTAGCGCGCCGATCTCGACAGGTTTTTGCATATTGGCAAATGCTCTCAGCTCCCGCCTTAGCGAATCAATATTGGTGTTGGCGACCAAATGAAACGGCGCTTTGATGGTGGCATGAAAGCCATAACGCCGTGGTGAGGCCGTAAGCCGATATTGATCAACTGGCGTCATGCCGTTGATTGATGGCTGTGCCAACTCACCTTTTTGATGGCAGTCGCGCCCAAGCCATTGGCTGGCTTTTTGCCACAAAGAGTCATTTGTGGCTGGCGCATAATATATCGCATAACGCTCAGACATGAGGGACCTTAAGAATTGGAAGGCGTGAACTCGCGCCTTCGCATAGTCTATTTAAATGTCAGCAATTTGACAGTCATTTATTTCGTCAATTTATGCTGCGCGTTGTACCGCGAATTTGGTGACATCGATCACGCGATCCGCCACCTTGTCGCGCGTATCTGCATCGTGAAAAATGCCCAACATGGCAGTGCCATTGGCTTTGCGTTCTTCAATTAGCGATAGAACAACTTGCCGATTGGCTGCATCAAGCGAAGCTGTTGGCTCATCGAGCAACAGCAATTTATGCTCGCCCATAAAGCCGCGGGCTATGTTGACTCGCTGCTGTTCACCGCCAGAGAAAGTGGCGGGGGGCAAGCCCCACAAATGCTCAGGGATGTTGAGCTGGCTGAGCATTTTGGCCGCCTTTTCTTGCGCAACTTCTTCGCTGTGGCCCCATTGGCGCGCGACTTGCGCCACCAAATCAAGGGCAGACACGCGAGGAATCGCCGAGAGGAACTGACTCACATAGCCGATGGTGGATTGGCGCAAACGCAAAATCTCGCGCGGTGAGGCGGTGACCAAATCGGTGTGCTGATCGCCATGGGCGATGATGATTTCGCCTGCATCCGCGGCATAATTGCCATAGATCATTTTCAGCAAGGTAGATTTGCCCGCGCCCGATGGGCCGCCAAGCACTACACATTCGCCAGTGAAGACTTCAAACCCTGCCCCGTCCATAACGGGCAATTGCAATCCATTTTGCAAATGCATCACGAAGGATTTGGTCAGGTTTTGAACGCTCAAAATCTTTTGTTGCATTGGATTAACTCCCCACATGCAGAATGGATGACACCAGCAATTGCGTATAGGCTTGGTGCGGGTCGTCCAACACTTGGTCTGTTAGACCTTGCTCAATCACCTTGCCGTCTTTCATCACCATAATACGGTCTGACAACAAACGTGCGACGGCCAGATCGTGGGTAACGATAATGATGGAAAGGCCAAGCTCCGAGACCAAACGGCGAATTAAATCGAGCAGGCGCGCTTGCACCGACACGTCCAAACCACCTGTAGGTTCGTCCATAAATACCAAGCGCGGGTTGGTCACCAGATTGCGCGCAATTTGCAGCCGCTGCTGCATGCCGCCTGAAAAAGTGCGCGGCGCGTCGTCGATCCGGTCGGCCTGAATTTCCACTTTCTCCAACCAGTCGAGGGCCGTGTCGCGGATTTTGCCATAGTGGCGGTCGCCCAACGCCATCAAGCGTTCGCCTACATTAGCGCCAGCGGAGACATTCATGCGCAACCCATCGCGCGGGTGCTGGCGCACAAAGCCCCAATCGGTGCGCAGCAAAATGCGCTGTTGGGCTTCGCTCATCTCATAAAGATTGTCGGACTGTCCCTTGCGGTTGCGGTAAAAAACCGCGCCATCGGTGGGGATGATTTGGGTGGAGAGACAATTGAGCAGGGTGGTTTTGCCCGACCCACTTTCGCCCACAATCGCCAGCACTTCGCCGGGATAAAGGTCGAAATTGACATTTTTGCAGCCCAGATGCTGGCCATAAAAATGGGATAGATTTTTCACGCTCAACAAAGGCAAGTCTTGATCTAGGCTCATTGCATGCGCTCCTTATAGTCGGCATTTAGCGGGCCAAGATGACCTTCGCTCTGGCGGGTTTCGCAATAATCGCTGTCCGAGCACACAAACATATTGTTGCCTGCATCATCCAAGATCACCTCGTCAAAATAGACGCCTTCTGCGCCGCACATGGCGCATTTGGTGTCGGGCCATTCCTGAATGGTGAAGGGATGATCTTCAAAATCGAGGCTCACCACATCGGTGTGCGGCGGCAGCGCGTAAATACGCTTTTCGCGACCCGCGCCGAACAATTGTAGGGCTTTGGACTTGTGCATTTTCGGGTTGTCGAATTTGGGTGTCGGTGACGGGTCCATCACATAGCGACCTTCCACCATCACAGGGTAAGCATAAGTGGTGGCGATGTGGCCGTGGGTGGCGATATCTTCATAGAGCTTTACATGGATCAGACCATATTCACTTAGCGCGTGCATTTTGCGGGTTTCGGTTTCCCGTGGTTCCAAAAAGCGAAGTGGCTCGGGAATAGGCACCTGATAAACCAGCGTTTGATGCTCTTGCAGCTCTTCTTCCGGAATGCGGTGCCGGGTTTGAATCACGGTCGCTTCGCTGGTGTGAGTGGTTAGGTCCACATTGGCGGTTTTGGCGAAGAAGTTGCGGATTGAGACCGCATTTGTCGTGTCATCGGCCCCTTGGTCGATCACTTTAAGAATGTCGCTTTCGCCCAAAACGGAGGCGGTGACCTGCACGCCGCCAGTACCCCAACCATAAGGCATGGGCATTTCGCGCGCAGCGAACGGCACTTGATAGCCGGGCACCGCTATGCCTTTCAGGATCGCGCGGCGGATCATGCGTTTGGTTTGCTCATCGAGATAGGCAAAATTGTAGGCCGGGGCCTCATTGGTCAATTGATCAAGGCTCATTGGGCCGCCTCCATTTTTGGCTCATCGCCATTTTCATTTTGCTGCGCGTCAAATTCCTTGCGCATGGTGCGGATCAGGTCCAATTCAGCTTGGAAATCGACATAGTGCGGCAGCTTCAAATGCTCTACAAAGCCAGTGGCCTGAATATTGTCGGAGTGTGACAGCACAAATTCCTGATCTTGCGCCGGGGCGGAGAATTCTTCGCCCAGCTCTTTCCAGCGGAGCGAGCGGTCCACCAACGCCATCGACATGGCTTTGCGTTCCGCTTGCCCAAACACCAATCCATAACCGCGGGTGAAAGCAGGTGGCGCCTTGGCGCTGCCTTTGAACTGGTTGATCATTTGGCATTCGGTCACCTCCATGGTGCCGATGGGCACGGCAAAGCCAAGCTCTTCAGCGAAGAACTCTACCTCGACTTCGCCGAAGCGAATTTCGCCAGCGAAGGGGTGCGAGCGGGCATAGCCACGCTGGGTGGAATAGCCCAGTGCCAGCAAAAAGCCTTCGTCACCACGGGCCAGATTTTGCAGCCGCACGTCGCGATCGGTTGGAAAATCGATCGGCGTTCGGGTCAAATCGCCTGTTTCATGACCTTCATCAAATTGATGGTCTGGCTCGATCATGCCGGACTTGCCCAAAATGTCAGAGACGCGCGGCACCTCCGCATTCAGATCAATATCTTCGTCACTTGAAGGGGGTGTTTCAGGTGCCGCTTCCGCGTCGAAATCAAAATTGATCAGGCGGTGCGAATAATCAAAAGTTGGTCCAAGCACTTGGCCGCCAGGCAAATCTTTAAAGGTGGCCGATATACGCCGTTCGATGGCCATCTTGCCGGTTTCGATGGGCTCCGCATAACCAAAGCGCGGCAAGGTGGTGCGATAAGCGCGGATCAGGAAGATGGCTTCGATCAAATCGCCTTGCGCTTGCCGAATGGCCATGGCCGCCAATTCTGGATCATAAAGTGAGCCTTCGCCCATCACGCGATCAACGGCGAATGACAATTGTTCGGTGATCTGGTCCAGACGCAGGCCGGGCACATTTTCATTACCGCGACGCTTGGCGGCGAACAATGTGTGGGCGTTTTTGATGGCCTTTTCGCCACCTTTTACAGCAACATACATATCTATTCTCCTTGCGCCGGATCAAGTTTGATTTTGGTGGAGCGGGGCAGGGCCGCCAGTTGCGTTTCGGTCACGAAAATATGGTCGATGCCCAAAGGATATTCCGCATTGTTGGCTTCTGCCTGTTGCCAGAATTGTTGGTTCAAGCTGGAGGAAGCGAAGGCGCGGCTGGTTTCGATGCCGGGGCCGGAAAGTGTAACGCCTGCCTGATTGGCCAGATCGTTCACGGCGATGATGACCGTGGAGGATTGGTCAGGATATTCATGATTACCCATATTGAAATTATGGTCGCCCTCCAAGGCTTCCGCGCTGCTCAGAAAAGCAAATTGCGCTTTTTGTGGGTCACTTGTGGTGGCCGCGCCGGTGTGGAACGCCAAGAATTGGCGTGTCTCTGGCGTATTGAGTGCCTCATCAAGATAGATCAGCGTTTCTGCGTCACATAGGGTCAGGGCAGTCATGGCAGCAACGGGATTAAGGGCACCCGCATTGTCCACTTTATGCGGCGCATCATAGATTTTTCCCGGCTGTGCCATGGCATCCATAATCGCTTTAAAGCTCTGTTGGCTTTGATGGGTGAGGTCGGTGAAACCCTGTGCGATAGCTTGTTGTGGCATTGGCATTATCCGTCTCCCCGCACCATGGTGAAAAAGTCGACCTTTGTGGCCGCTGCTTTTTTCAACTTGTCTTTTTTGGCCGTGAGTTGTTCTTGCTCCAACGGCGCGATGATGTTGGCTTCAACGCTTTGCTTGTGCGCTTCGCTCAACCATGCGGCATCGAAGAAAGCGGCGATGGCAGCTTTGCGTTGGTTGCGGCCTTGGCAGTATGCATGGCCAACTTCGCCACTTTCCAATTGAATGGCGGCGCGGGTCACAGTTATTTCGCCCAGATTAAACGGTGCCCCGCCGCCGCCGATCCGCCCGCGTGTCATCACAAGGCCCGTCTCGGGCTTGCGGGCGAATGTCCAGTCTGGCTTGTCAGCAAATTTCTCATACAGATATTCAAGCTGTTGGTCGGGTGCTTGCGCCAAAACGCGCATAACGCGCTGGCGAGTGATCACCTCAGCATTCTCAGCTTTATTGTCGGGGGAGGAAGGCGCGGTCATGAATTGGCTCTTTTCAGTTTTTGAAAGATCAGAACGGGTGCTGTCCTAAAGCATTTCAAAAAATTTGTCTATACGAATTGTATATATTTGTATACTTTTGTTTGTATGGTTTATTAAAGTGCGAAATTATTGCAGCCATATGACGGCATAAAAGGCTTGGGAGTGCGGAGTTTGAGCAAGATTGAGCGGGGGCGGGGCGTGTCCCTTTGGCGGCAAATTGCCGAGCGTTTGCAGCATGAAATTGTTGCGGGTACATTTAAACCGGGCACCCAATTGCCAACGGAAATCGAGTTGGCGAACGATTATGAGGTGAATCGCCACACGGTGCGGCGGGCCATCGCTTCGCTTACTGAAAATGGTTTTTTAACGGCCACTCGGGGGCGCGGCACATTTGTGGCCGAGGCGCCGATTACTTATCCAATTTCGTCGCGCACGCGATTCTCTGAAATTATTAGTGCGCAGAAACGCCAGCCAGGCGGGCGGCTCATCTCTTCTTCAGAAGAAGCTGCAGATGAAGAGGTGGCCAAGCATTTGGATATCTCCGCAGGTGATCCCGTATTGCGCATTGAGACGTTGCGGGTGGCAGATGGTGTGCCGATCACGGTGGCGACCATTTGGTTCCGCAAAGACTTGTTGCCGGATCTGGTGCCGCATTATGCAGAGCTCGGTTCTATATCTAAAGCGATGGCGCGCGCTGGATACGAAAATTACAAGCGAGATAAAAGTTGGGTCACAGCTATTGCTGCGACGGTGCATGATGCGCGCTTGCTACAAGTTGAGGTTGGGTTCCCCTTGATGCAGATCACCAGCGTGAATGTGTCAGAAGCAGGGGATAAACTGCAATATACACGGTCACGTTTCCGGGGTGAAACGGTGCAATTGGAAATTGAGAGTTAGTTTTCCACTTATATTTGTCTAGCGATTGCGACTTTCACAAATCTGACACGAAACCGACATTTTTGTGTAAAGCAGGCGCAATAGAGATGAGCCCGATTTGGAATTAGGGGCACATCTTTAAATGTTGAAACTGCAAAGTGTAAATCGTCGGTTTGGAGACAAGTTGGCGGTTAAAAATATCAACCTCTCTATCGCTTCCGGCGAAATGGTGGGGGTGATTGGCTCCTCTGGTGCAGGCAAGTCCACACTGTTGCGCATGATCAATCAATTGATCGGCGTGAGCGATGGCACCATCGAATTTGATGGCACGAAAGTAACTAGCCTTAAAGGCGCCGAGTTGCGCAATTGGCAGCGCGACTGCGCCATGATCTTTCAGCAATTTAACTTGGTGCCGCGCTTGGATGTGCTCACCAACGTGATGTTGGGTCGCTTGAACCGTCGCAACACATTTTCTTCCCTCATCAAAAGTTTCACCGAAGAAGAGCAGCTTGAAGCGCTTGAAGCGCTGGAGCGATTGAGCATTGCCCAAACCGCATTGCAGCGCGCTGGCACATTGTCTGGCGGTCAGCAGCAGCGTGTGGCTATTGCGCGGGCCTTGATGCAGCAACCCAAAATGATCTTGGCCGATGAGCCGATTGCCTCGCTTGATCCGCGCAACGCGAAGGTTGTGATGGATAGCTTGAAGGCGATTAATGAAGATGATGGCATCACCGTCATCACCAATTTGCACACGCTTGATACGGCCCGCAATTATTGCGAGCGGATCATTGGCATGTCGCATGGCGAAGTGGTTTTTGATGGCCCACCAGAAGCGTTGACCACTGAAGTCGCGCGGCGCATTTATGGCGCTGAAGGGCTGAAAGATGCCTTCTCTGAAAGCATGACATCCACTTCTTTGGATGATGAGGATGATGCACCGGCAGATAAGCGCCGTGCTCCATATCGTGATGCTGATGCACACGTGACACTGAATTGATGCGCTTGGCGCAGCAATGAATTTCAACGGTAAACCGCATAATTTTAGGAGAATCCCATGAATGCGATCCGTACTGGTCTTTTGTCTGCAGCAGCTTTGGTTGCGATGACATCAACTGCAATGGCTCTTGATACTTTCCGTGTAGGTATTTTGGGCGGTGAAAACGAAGCTGACCGTTTGCGCAACAATCAGTGCTTGATTGATCTTTTGCCAGACGCCATTGGCGTTAAAGACGTGAAATTGTTCCCAGCTGCTGACTATGATGGCGTGATCCAAGGCCTTTTGGGCGGTACGCTTGATTATGCTGAGTTGGGCGCTTCTGGTTATGCTGCTGTTTATTTGAAAGACCCAAAAGCTGTTGATCCGATTTTGACAACAGAACAAACAGATGGCGCAACTGGCTATCACTCAATCATGTTGTCTCGTTCAGACAGCGGCATCGAAAATCTTGAAGACATGAAGGGCAAGCATCTTGGTTTTGCTGACCCAGATTCAACTTCAGGCTTCTTGGTTCCTTCAGTTGCTTTGCCAAAAGAATTGGGCGTTGAGCTGGATGAGTATTTCTCAGAAACATCATTCAATGGCGGCCACGAAAACAACGTTTTGGCCGTTCTTGATGGCAAAGTTGACGGCGGCGTAACCTGGTCATCAGGTGTTGGCGAATATTCCGAAGGCTATACATCAGGCAATATCCGCAAGATGGTGGATAAAGGCCTTTTGGACATGGAAGACGTTAAAGAAATCTGGCGTTCGCCTTTGATCCCTAACGGCCCAATCGTTGTTCGCGCTGATTTGGACCAAGATGTTCGCACCAAGTTCAAAGACTTTATGATGAACTTGCCAGAAACAAATCCTGATTGTTTCTCTGCCATCCAAGGCGGCACATATAACGGTTTTGTTGAAGTAGATCACTCTTTCTACGAAACAATCGTTGCTGCCCGTAAAGCCAAAATTGGTGGCTAATTTTAATATCCTCGTTGAAAGGGCCGGTCATATTGATCGGTCCTTTTGCATATCTAATTGGAGCGCGATTTGATGGGTGCCGTTAGCCAATCTTCACCGCCAAAACTCAATGATGCCACCAAGGCGGTGCATCAACATTATAAAGAGCTGGCGCGAACCAAAAAGCTCTATAGCTTTCTTACAATTGGGATTTTGAGCGTTATTCTTGTGGCGGCCTTGTGGTTTGCCAACGCGTCTAATTCCGGCAAATTTATTGATCGCATTCCTTACTTTTTCGATTTTGTTTTGAATTTCCTGCCGGACGATCCTTTAGAGATTTTCCGAGCGCTTTTTGATTTGCCTTCGCCCTATGCGGATGGCTCTTTGAAATATGATTATGAAGAGGGACGGCATTATCTGTTCGGCGATTTTTATCTGCCTGAATATTTTTATGAAATGCTGGTCACTCTAAACATTGCATTTGTGTCCACCCTTTTGGGCGGCGGCATTGCTTTTGTTCTTTGCTTTTTTGCGGCGTCTAATCTGGTTGGGTCTAAAGCGGTGCGTTTTGTTGTGCGCCGGATCATGGAGCTGTTGCGGGCTTTTCCTGAGATTGTGATTGCGGGCCTTTTGGCGGCGATCTTGTCGCTGGGGCCAATTGCGGCGATTGCTGCGGTGTCGATCCACACGATTGGGGCGCTGGGTAAGCTGTTTTTCGAAGTGGTCGAAAACGCAGACATGAAGCCTGATGAGGGCTTGCGTGCTGCTGGCGCGAGCTGGCTGGAGCGCGTGCGCTTCGCCATTGTGCCCCAGGTTTTGCCTAACTTTACGTCCTATGCCCTGTTGCGGGCAGAGATTAATGTGCGGGCCTCTACCATTATTGGTGCTGTTGGCGGCGGTGGTATTGGCGAAGTTTTCCGCTTGTCTCTATCACGCGACCACGCAGCTAAAACCTACGCCATTATTCTATTGCTCTTTGTCACCATTATCGCGGTGGACCAGCTATCTGGCTGGTTGCGGCGCAAAATGGTTGGCGATCAAGCCTTCCAATTCGGCGCATAGGAGACGATCATGATGACAACTTCCAATCTCACAGACGAGCGTCGTTCCGAACTGAAAGCACAATATGCAGACGTGTTTCACCAAGACCCGGTGAAAAAGTTTCGTCCAATTGCGATCGTTGTGGCGCTGGTCGCCTATCTGGTGTCCTGCTTTTTCTTCTTCAATATCCCGCAAGTCTTTTCTGACGCGAAGTGGGATCGGGCGGGGCTTTACATGGCGGACTGGGTGTCTTGGCAGGCGCAGCCAAAGTTCCGCTTTCGCGACGAAGGTTTGGAACTTCAATATCCACGTTTCTCGCCATTGGGTGAGAACCCCAATCCAGACTGGATTTCATCGACCGAAGCAGGCGATGTTTATCGCGTGGATTTTGGCGGCAATAACTTCATTCTGGTGCAAGAAGGTTTGGTGGAAGTCACTAAAAACGGTCAGCGCTATGATGTGGTGATCACGGATGATGCTGCACTTCTACCTGAAAATGCCAGCAACGCTTTTGAAGAGCGTAATGGCCGTGTGTCGCTGAGTTTCGGCTTTGCGGGTAATATTGAAATTCGCAACACCCAAGTGCGCGTTTGGCGTCGGTTCTGGGGGTGGGAGAATTTCTTCTTCGACCCAAGCTCAGCCTATTGGGGCATGAATGGCTTTGAAGTGTTGACCATGATTGCGGCTGGTCCTCAACTGGAAGAGGGACAAAGCAATCTGAGTGTTGCGGTCAATGACTTCCTTTATAATGCTGAATGGCAGCATGCAGATGTTTTCATGAAATTGCTGCAGACCATCGTGATGGCCTTTGTGGGTACATTGTTTGCAGGCGTTTTGGCCTTCCCCTTGGCCTTCATCGCAGCGCGAAACATTACCCGTTCCAATGCGGCCAACTGGTTTATGAAGCGGTTTTTCGACTTCTTGCGCTCGGTGGATATGCTTATTTGGGCGCTGTTCTTCACCCGTTCATTTGGTCCAGGGCCGATTGCAGGTATTGCCGCGATCTTCTTCACAGACACGGGCACACTCGGCAAGCTTTATTCTGAAGCGCTGGAGAATGTGGACGACAAGCAACGTGAGGGCGTGAAATCGCTTGGGGCGTCTCCGGTGGAGGTGCAGCGCTTTGGCGTGGTGCCGCAAGTTTTGCCGCTGTTTGCGTCACAAGCGCTTTATTTCTGGGAATCAAACACCCGTTCCGCCACCATCATTGGTGCAGTGGGCGCGGGTGGCATTGGCCTCAAATTGCTTGAGGCCATGCGCACCGGCACCGACTGGGAAAATGTCGGCTATATGGTGATTTTGATCCTGATCGTTGTGTTTGTCTTTGACAATATTTCGAACCATCTCCGGTCAAAACTGATCGGCGAGGAAGCCCGATAAACGGACTTTTTACTGCCCAAAACTATCAAACTCGCCGGCGAGGAACTCTTCCTCTGCCGGCGTATTTTTGCGCCCCAGCACTTGGTTGCGATAGGGATAGCGGCCGAATTGCTCGATAATGTTGCGGTGCTTGATTTCATATTCAAGGCTGTTTTCATTGCCCAAGCTTTTGAACAGTTTCACCGCTTCATCATGCACTTTCAGGCTCTCCGCATGCATATAGGGCATATAGGCAAAGGTGCGCATGCGCGGCTCTAAATCTTGATCATCTCCACGGCTTACCATTTCTTGCGCCAGCGTGAGGGCTTGCATGTCAGAGGCGAATGCCCGCTTGTCTTTGCGGTAAATTTGGCGGCTAAATTGGTCGAGAATGATGATTTCGGCCAAACGCCCCTCAGCATCTACGCGCCAATCAAACAGATCGCCGCGCGCGGCTGCGGTGTGGGTGTCCGTAAAGCGCTCAATTATTTTAGCATCAAAGGCTTCGCCGCCCGTGAACCAATCTTCTTCACCGTGGTCTACAAACCAAAATTCAATAATGTCTTTTGCAGTGACAGTCATAAGCGCTCCTTTTGCCGGAAGGTTAGATTGATCTGATCTTTTGAGAAAATCAACTTGATGTGACGTTAGGGGTCGCCTTTATCCTTCAATTTGCGTTAGTAAGGCGGAACTCTATTTTATTTCGGTACGCCTTATGACCATCGAAACGACCAAACCCTTTCAAATGAACCGCGAAACCATGACGGGGATTTCGCGCGATCTCTATCAATTGGCCGATAGTGGCAAAGAGATCATTGTGGGTTTGATCGGGGCTGGAGAGATGGGTACCGACTTGATTTTGCAAATTGGCCGAATGCGCGGCATGCGTGTTGGGGCCGTTGCGGTGCGGAATATTGATAATGCACTAAAAGCCGTTGAGATTGCTTATGGCGACCGCGAAAATGCTGTGGTGTGCGAAAATGATGCCGCCATTTCCCGCGCAATTGAGATGGGCAAGATTGCCGTTTGTGGCGACGCACGTTTAGTGGCGCAAAATGGGCATATTAGCCAAGTGATTGAGGCAACGGGCAAGCCAAGCGTGGGGGCTGAAATTGGCTTGTTGACTCTGGAAGCGGGCAAACATTTGGTGATGATGAATGTGGAAGCTGACGTGACCGTCGGCACTTATTTGCATCGTCGCGCCAAAGAACTTGGATTGGTTTATTCTGTTGGAGCAGGGGACGAGCCGTCGTCGATCATGGAGCTGATCGATTTTGCGAATGCTTTGGAATTGCCGATCATCTCTGCCGGCAAGGGCAAAAACAACCCGCTCAAATTTGACGCAGTGCCTGCGGACTATGAAGAAGAAGCCTTTGTCCGCAATATGAACCCGCGCATGCTGGTTGAATTTGTCGATGGCTCTAAAACGATGGTGGAGATGGCGGCGTTGGCCAATGCCACTGGTCTGGTGCCGGATGTGCCGGGCATGCATGGACCAGAAGCGACCATTGATACGCTTGAGGATATTTTGATCCCACAGGAAGATGGCGGCATCCTCTCTGGTGCGGGCAAGGTGGATTACACCATAGGCAAGGGCGTGGCGCCAGGTGTTTTTGTGGTGGTGAAGGCCCCGCACGAACGCATTCATGAACGCATGGCGGATTTGAAAGTGGGGCGTGGGCCTTATTTCACGCTTTATCGTCCGTTCCATCTGACCAGTTTGGAAGTGCCGCTGACTTGCGCGCGCATCGCGCTTTATGGCCAGTCAGATATGGTGCCGATGGGTCGGCCAGTCGCGGACGTATGTGCGGTTGCGAAAAAGGATATACAGCCAGGTGAAACATTGGATGCGATTGGGCAATATTGCTATCGCTCTTTCACAATGACGCGCCATGATGCCAAGGCGAAGGCTGCGCATCCGGTGGGGTTGATTGAAGGCGGCAAAGTGATTGCCCCGATCAAAAAAGGTGAGCTGATCACTGCGCAAAACACCACCCCGGACGCGAGCTTGAAGATCGTTGATCTGCGCCGCGTCCAGGATGAAATGTTAGATTAGGCTATTCGCCTAAACAGTCAGCAAAATTATTGCCCATGGTGCGGATCAGGTTGAAATAAAGCTCTGGTCCATCTTCAAGTTCTGCGCCAAGCGGGTCGAGCACGGCCTGTTTCACATTGGTGCCTTCCACCGCCAGATCAACCAGTTTTGCATCAAACTGAGGCTCTGCGAAAATGCAGCTGATTTGATCTTCTTTCAAATGTGCTTTCAGCTCTGTCAGGCGTTTTGCACCCGGTTTGATCTCTGGGCTCAGCGTAACGGTGCCTGCATTGGTCAACCCATATTGAGCTTCAAAATATTGATAAGCATCGTGGAAGGTCACAAACTTTTTGGCCTCAAGGCCCGCCAATTGCGCTTTGATTTCCGCGTTTAGGGCGTTTAGGTTTTCAAGGGTAGCAGCGGCATTTTTTTGGTATTGCGCGGCGTGCTCAGCATCCGCCGCACTCAGCTCTTCGGCCACTAATTCGACGAAATGTTTGGCGTTTTCGACATCAAGCCAAAGGTGAAGATCTGTATCACCATGGTGATGGCCCTCATGGTCGTCATGACCATGTTCGTCTTCATGAGCGTGCTCGTCGTCATGCTCATGCTCTTCATGGTCATGATCGTCCAGGCTGACTTCGCGGGTGGGGAGAAAATGGAAATGATCCTCATGCTCTTGAAGCTCAATCACTTTGGCTTCTTGTGGCAATGATGTAATTGATTTTGCCAAAAAACCTTCAAGTTCATGACCGACCCAAAAGATGATGTCTGCATTTTGCAGCGCTTGCGCGTCTGAAGGTTTGAGCGCGTAATCATGGGGTGACGCATTGGCCGGCACGATGTTTATGGGTGTATTGACCCCTTGGGTCACGTTGGCCACCAGCGAGTGAAGTGGGCGAATGGAGGTCACCACATTGAGTTCACTAGCCGTTGCAACACCCGTCATCGCCAAGCTCAGGGCCAAGGCGCTTGCGCTAAATTTCATTCGCATTACCATCTCCATTAATGTAATAACATAACATTGTTGCGTAACGATATAACGTATGGCAAAAAGAGGCGCAACCGTTCTTTTTAAATGAGTGGAAAATCGTGGGTGATCAATTCAAAGCGCAAGAGGCGCTGGTGCGTTTAGACAAAGTTGGCGTTTATCGCGACGGCAAGTGGCTCGTGCGCGGCGTTAGCTTTGATGTGCATCCGAAAGAAATCGTTACGCTGATTGGGCCAAACGGTTCGGGCAAATCCACGAGTGTTAAAACGGCTCTTGGCGTGGTGCAGCCAACCGAAGGGCGGGTGACCCGTCGTCCCGATTTGCAAGTTGGCTATGTGCCGCAAAAATTTACGTTGGACTGGACATTGCCGCTTCCGGTCAAACGCATGATGAATTTGACCAAGAAACATAGACACGCTGAAATTGAGCGGGCTTTGGATCTGGTTGGGATTTTGCATCTAAAATCGGCCAATATGCAATCGCTGTCCGGCGGAGAAACCCAGCGCGCTTTGTTGGCGCGGGCTTTGTTGATGCAGCCGGATTTGCTGGTGCTGGATGAGCCTGTGCAAGGCGTGGATTTCGCCGGCGAGATCGCGCTTTATGAGTTGATCAAAACCATCCGCGACGAAACGGGTTGTGGAATTTTGCTGATCTCTCATGATCTGCATGTGGTGATGGCGCAAACCGATACGGTGATTTGTTTGAACGGCCATGTCTGTTGTCGCGGTACGCCGAAATTGGTGGCAGAGAGTGACGAATATAAGCGCTTGTTCGGTGCGCGCGCAGCGCAAAGTTTAGCGGTTTATCAGCATGATCATGACCATACACATCTGCCGGATGGGCGGGTGATGCATGCGGATGGCACCATTCATGGTCATTGCGAACATGTGCATGAAACATCCCATGAAAAGGAACATCACTAATGGGCATTTTTGATGATTTCTTTATGCGAGCATTGATTGGAGGCATTGGATTTGCCTTGGTTACCGGACCTCTTGGCTGCTTTATCGTGTGGCGGCGCATGGCTTATTTCGGCGACACGATGGCCCATTCGGCCCTGCTGGGCGTGGCGTTGAGTTTTGTGTTCAATCTTAATTTGATGGTGGGCGTTATCGCCGTGGCGTTAATGGTGTCGTTTGCGCTGATGATTTTGGAAAAGCGCCAATCGCTCTCTGCAGATGCGCTGTTGGGCATTCTGTCTCATTCCACGCTTGCGCTGGGCTTGGTTATCGTCAGCTTAATGACCAGTGTGCGCATTGATCTGATGGCGTTGCTGTTTGGTGATATCTTGGCGGTGACCACAGCTGATATTCAAATGGTCTATGGGTTAGGCGCGGTTGTTTTAGGCATTCTCATCTGGTTTTGGCGGCCTTTGATTGCGGCCACGGTGAATGTGGAATTGGCTCAGGCAGAAAATATGAAGCCGCAGCGCACGCGGTTTATCCTGATGGTGTTGCTGGCCTTGTTGATTGCCATTGCAATGAAGATTGTTGGCATTTTATTGATCACCGCTCTCTTGATCATTCCTGCCGCCACCGCGCGCCGCTTTGCGGCTACGCCAGAAATTATGGCTGTGCTTGCCTCCATTTTGGGCGTTGTCGCGGTGATTGGCGGTCTATATGGTTCGCTCTATTATGATACACCGTCCGGCCCTTCTATTGTGGTGGCGGCATTGGTCATTTTTCTGATTTCTTTGGTGCCGAAAAATCTGTTTGGCCCCAAAAACAAAGTTGCGGAGGCCCCACATGACTGAGCAAAATTTGACCAAAAACCAGGATTTGGTGCTCAATCAATTGGGCAAATCCAAAACGCCCATGAGCGCATATGATCTCTTAGACAAATTGCGCGATAAGGGGCTGAAAGCGCCGCTGCAAATTTATCGCGCGCTGGATAAACTCACTGAATTGGGTCTCGCCCATCGCCTTGAAAGTTTGAATGCTTTTGTGGCCTGTGCCCACCCCAATTGTCATGAAAATGAACTGATCGCTTTTGGCATTTGTGAAAACTGCAACAAGGTTTGGGAGTTTTCGGATGAGGAAGTGAGCAAGCGGCTCGATCTTTGGGCGAAAGAGCGCGATTTTACCCCCCTCAAAACCAGCCTTGAAATTCGCGGTATCTGCGCCAAGTGCGCTTAGTTTGCCGCGCCGACTTGCTATTCTAGGTGCCGCCTGATAGGAAGCGCGTCCGCATTTTTATAATTCTGACACGTCGTTGATTTAACCACCGCATCTTTCGGGGTGTTTGGCTTGGGTTTTTCACGTTCTTTTGGAGGGGCATATGGGCGCGCATTTTTCCTATGGCGTTGATTTTGGCACAACAAACACAGTTATTGCCCGGGCCAATCACAATGGTGATGTGGAAACGGTTCAATTCGGCATGTCTGATCAAATGTCGGACGTTTATCGCTCGGTTCTTTGTTTCCAAAAGATAGAACGCGAACGCTCATTTGATGTGGAAGTGAGTGCCGGGTTGGAGGCCATCAAAGCCTATTTGTCGGCACTGTCGGAAATTCGCTTCATTCAATCATTCAAAAGCCATGCGGCCAGTCGCTTGTTTGAAGAAACGCGGGTGTTTGGTCAAAAATATCGGTTTGAAGATTTGCTGGCCTCCTTCCTGCAAACAGCGCGCAAAAGTGCATCGAGCGGGTTGGACGAAATGGGCACCAGCTTTATTTCGGGGCGCCCCGTGGCGTTTGTGGGGTCATCGCCTGATGATCAATTGGCGATGGAGCGTTATGAGTTGGGATATCAAAAAGCGGGTTTTCCAACGCCAAAGCATGTTTATGAGCCGGTTGGCGCGGCCTATTCTTATGCGAAGCGCTTGCAAAAGGATGCAACGGTTCTGGTTGGCGATTTTGGCGGTGGCACCAGTGACTTTTCCATCATTCGGTTTGAACGGCATGGCGACAAGGTTGTGGCGCATCCGCTTGGTTATGCGGGTGTGGGCATTGCGGGGGATAGTTTTGACTATCGGATCATCGACGCGGTGATCTGTCCAGAACTGGGCAAAGGTACGCAATATAAGTCATTCGACAAAATCCTTGAAATTCCGAAACATTACTTCGCCAATTTTGCGCGATGGCACCAGCTTGCGGTTTTGAAAACGCCGCAAAATATGAATGAGCTGGAAGAGCTTTGGAACGCGTCGCTTGCGCCGGATAAGCTTGAGGCTTTGATCGATACCATCATGGACGATCGCGGCTTTGATATTTATCGGGCCGTTTCGGGCGCAAAGGCGGAGTTATCGTCGAAGCCAACGGCGAACCTGCAGATCAAGCTCGGCAAAATTCAAATTGATCGTGAAATACAGGTGCAGGAATTTGAGCAATGGATCGAGAAAGATCTTGCCCAAATTGGTGCGGCTGTTGATGGATTGTTTGATCGAGAACACATCAATATTGAAGATATTGACCATGTGTTCCTTACTGGTGGTTCGTCCTTCATTCCAGCAGTGAAGCAGTTATTTGCTGATCGATTTGGTCCCGACAAACTGGCTGACGGCAATCAATTTCAGTCTGTTGCACATGGCTTGGCCCTGATTGGTTTGCTAGACGATGTGGAGCCTTGGTTGGCGGGTGCAGAATTGGCGCTTAGCTAATTCATCCAGTGGCATTGGGAACCATTTTGCCCGAAACGCCTTTATCTCCTTGAACAGCGGAGAGCATTTTCTCCGCAACTAGCGATAGGAGAGAAATGTGCTTTCATGGATTTTGATTTTGCTTGTGGTTGCAGCTGTGGCGGGTCTTTTGGGCCTTGGCACCTTGTCTGGCTTGGCGATGACAGGCGCGAAAATTCTGATTGGTTTCGTGTTGGTGATGTTCTTGCTGGTGATTTTAGGTTTGGTATCGATCGCCTAAATAATGTTGGGCAAGTTTGAGCGGTTTAGAGCGCCATTGCGGCGATCAGCTCGTCAAAGTCTTTGCTTTCGATCATCTTCATTGACCAGTCGGCATAAGCGCGTTGGGTGATGGGCTTGCGCATCATTTCAACAACGCTGGCGTGGCGGCTATCCAATTTGATGTTGCGCATCAGTTGATTGATGTCGGCCTCTTTGCCTTCAATCACTTGGGCAAAGCTTTCGCCGTTATAGGCAAGGGCACCGGTAATGTTGTGGGCCTTATTGTTAAGTTGTGCATGCTCTAAAATTGCTGACACATCTTTGTAGTTCAGATTGGGCAATCCGGTGCTGACATAAAGAAGTCTAATCATTTGGCCCCATCGCAAGTTTGGTTTTAAGTATAACCAATTCTAGCAAATGGGGCTAAATGATTTCTGAATGAACAATTTGCTGTTTGCCGCGCTAGGCACTCATCGCGTGAACGAGCTCGTCGAATTGAAGCCCTTCAATATGTTTCATGTGCCAGCCGTCAAAGGCGCGTTTTTCAATGGGCTTGCGCACCATTTCAATCACGCCTGAATGGCGTTCATCATTTTTGATGTTGGTCATCAATTGATTAAGGTGGCTTTCTGCCCCTTCAAGCACTTGGGCGAAATTAACGCCATTATAGGCCAGAGCGCCTGTGATATCGAATTTTGCGTTATGTTCGGTGGCCGTGGCGACAATCTGTGAGATGTCGGCTTCAGTCAGGCTCGGTATCGCTGTGCTTACATATAGAATTCTAATCAAGTTGGTTCCTAAATCTGCTGATTTCAGCAATGTTTAAAGTTCTGCCCCCCGCAATGGGATGGCAATACACCAACATGATGTTTTGTAAGGATTATGGCAAGTGTTTGGATAGTTGGCGCGCGTTATATTTATGCAACACCATTGTTTGGGGAAGCTGGTGATCCCGGCGCGATTCGAACGCGCGACCCTCAGATTAGGAATCTGATGCTCTATCCTACTGAGCTACGGGACCACGGGCTCAACTTATCTAATGTTGGTGACAGATAAAAGCGCTTTGCGGGGATGATTTTCGCCCGAATTTAGTGCAACATCGCCAATGATGTATCAGGGTGGAATTTTATGAAGTTTGCCAAGCAATTTGGAGCAATATTTGTGGCAGGTTTTTTCTTTGCGACCAATTATGCCATGTCAGCCTACGCATGTGACACCTTAACACCCGGTCCAAAAGGGCGCGTGGTGGAAATCACTGATGGGGATACGTTGATTTTGGACAATAGCCAAAAGGTGCGGCTGATTGGGATGCAAGCGCCAAAATTGCCCTTGGGTCGCATCGGCTTTGAAACTTGGCCTTTGGCGCCGGAAGCGAAAGATTTTCTGGCTGATTTTACGTTGGGCGAGGATGTGCAGGTCTTTTATGGCAGCACCCGCAAGGATCGGCATGGGCGCATTTTAGGGCACGTGTTTGTTGATGGTGACAAGAAGCAGTGGGCGCAAAAGGCGGTGATCGCCAATGGGTTGGCCCGCGTCTATTCTTTTGACGATAATCGGCATTGTTTGGATGAGCTGTATGCGGCTGAGCGACAAGCGCGTGTGGACCGAAAAGGCATTTGGGCACTTGAATATTATCAAATTCGGCAGGCAGATAAGCCGAACCAATTGGTCAAGCTCGCTGGGCGGTACGAATTGGTTGAAGGCCGTGTTTTTGATGTTGGCAGTTCCGGTGGACGTGTATATTTGAATTTTGGTCGAGATTGGGACACTGACTTTACGGTTGTGATACAAAGAGGGGCGCTAAGTGCCTTTAAAAAGGCGGATTTTGATCCCAGAAAACTCGCAAATGCCTTAATTCGTGTGCGGGGTTGGGTGGATGACCATGATGGGCCGCGCATCGATGTAACGCATCCGGAGCAGATTGAGATATTGGCAGCGCAGTAGGTTGAGAACATGAAGAGACGTCACATTGTTATTGCCGTGGCGCTGGCTGGTGTTTTGTCTGGCTGCACGAGCGTTTTTACCGGCAACGGAGTAGGCACATCGCAATTGGGCGATTGGTCGGCCGATCGTGTGCCTGCTGGCGCTGACCCCGGGGATAGCGTGATCGGGCTGCGTGAGCATCCAAAAATTGTGGCTACATATGGTGGCGTTTATAACCACCGCGCTGCTGAGATTATGTTGGCGCGCATGGCGGGTAAGCTTTTGGTGGCGGCGGAACAGCCGAACCAGAGCCTGACTGTGACGATTTTGGATTCACCAGAGGTGAACGCCTTTGCCTTGCCGGGTGGCTATATTTATGTGACACGTGGCATTTTGGCGCTCGCCAGCGATGAGGCCGAGCTTGCCGCTGTGTTGTCGCACGAAATTGCCCATTTAACCTTGCGTCATGCGCGTGAACGGTCAAACCGTGAGCGGACGAGCAAGATTGTTGACCGTGTGATTTCGGGCATTTTAGGCGCTGATCCAGATACGGATCAATCATTGGCCCGCTCCAAACTATCCCTTGCTGCATTCTCGCAAGCGCAAGAGCTTGCTGCGGACCGCACCGGCGTGCTGGTGGCTGGGGCTGCTGGATATGATCCGCATGCAGCGGCGCGGTTCCTGTCGCAGATGGGTCGCTTTGCGGCGTTCACTGAAGGAGATAAAAGCGGTGACGATTTCTTGTCTTCGCACCCTTCCACCCCATCGCGCATTGAAGAGGCGGTGAAGTCTGCCCGTCAATTGGGCGCGCCGGGCATTGGGGAGAATGAACGCGAACGCTATCAGCGTGCCATTGACGGATTGGCTTTTGGCCCAAACCCGGAAAATGGCACAATTGTCGGCCAACGTTTTATTTATCCTGCGCTGAAATTTACGTTTGAAGTGCCAAACAATTATCAATTGAGCAATGGCAATGCCTCTGTGGTCGCGGTCGCGGAGAGCGGGACTGCGTTGCGATTTGATAGTGCCGAGGTGCCGGCCACTTTGCCGCTTGAAGATTATTTGCGGTCTGGCTGGGTAGCTGGGCTTAATGAAGATAGTGTGCGCACCGGAAAGCAAAATGGAGTTGATCGGGTGATCGCGACAGCAACAACGGAAAAATGGTTTTTCCGCATTGCTGCTTTGCGTTTTGAGGACCGCGTTTATCGCTTTATCTTCGCCGCAGAGCGCGACAGCAAAGCCTTTAAGCAAGAGTTTGAGCGCACCATTGATAGTTTCCGCCGTGCACGCGGGGAAGACCTCAAGCTGATCCAGAATTTTGAAATTGATATTGTGACCGCCAAGCAAGGGCAGCGGGCGCGCGACCTTTCATCTATGATGGCAGGTGTGAAGCGGCGTGATGATTTGTTCTTGATTTTGAACGGGCTTTACCCTGGCGATCCATTGGTTGCCGGGCAAGGGTACAAAATTATCAGGCCAGAACGATAAAGGCCGCAACCCCATGGGGTTCCGGCCTTTGATCTGGAATTGGCTTTGGTGCCTTATGCGGCAGCTTCTTCGCCAGCCTCGTCTGATTTAGCGCCACGACGTGGGCTTTTCGCGAGGTTCTTTTGGATGAGTTTCACCGCTTCTGTAAGTGTGATGCGGTTTACCGCAGCAATCTCACGGCTCATACGGTCGATCGCTGCTTCAAACAATTGACGCTCTGAGTAAGATTGCTCAGGCTGATCGTCTGAACGGAAAAGGTCCCGCACAACTTCAGAAATAGAAATCAGATCGCCGGAATTGATCTTGGCTTCATATTCTTGTGCGCGACGGCTCCACATGGTGCGCTTAACACGTGCGCGACCTGTTACAGTGGTCAATGCTTTTTCTACGGTTTCTTCGTCTGCCAATTTGCGCATGCCTACGGTTTTGACCTTTGCAAGTGGCACACGGAGGGTCAACTTATCCTGCTCAAAATTGATGACAAAAAGCTCAAGTGAAAGACCTGCAACTTCTTGTTCCTCGATGCCGGTAATCTGGCCAACGCCGTGTGAAGGGTAAACAATGAACTCACCTGTTTTAAACCCTTGACGCTGCACTGATTTTTTAGTTGCCATATAATGGTACTCCTGTTGACGCCCAAACGTTTCCCACGTTTGTTTGGCTTTATCGCCCCAAATCGCTAACTTATTCTGACACAAGGAATGGGACCCAATTCTCATTGGTTAAGGAAATGTTAATCCTGTCCTTGTGAAGCAAAAAAAACGTGCCCTCCGGCACGGCTGGTTAGAATAAATACGCGACTGTTATCTATATGTAACACAAAATGCCGCCAGAATCAATTTTGGCGGCATTAGGACTTGTCTAGCAATTTTTTATAGTAAAAGAGCGGCTAATAGAGCCAAGCTTAGTCGCCTTCACCAGGTGCTTCTGAGAAGTATTTCTCAAGCTTGCCTTTTTCACCGTCAAATTTAGCAGCGTCCGCAGGTGGTTCGCGCTTCTCGGTGATGTTTGGCCAAACTTCAGCAAATTTGGTGTTTAGCTCAAGCCAGCTTTCCAAGCCAGGCTCGGTATCCGGTACAATTGCTTCTGCCGGGCACTCAGGCTCGCACACGCCACAGTCAATACATTCATCAGGATGGATGACCAGCATGTTTTCGCCTTCATAGAAGCAATCCACGGGACATACTTCCACACAATCCATATATTTACATTTGATGCAATTGTCGGTGACGATGTAAGTCATGTAGCCAATTCCACTTTGTTATTTGACCGTTTAACCCGGTTTTTCATTCGGCTTATTGGCTAAAGCCTTTTCCAAAAAAGTGCAAGCCATGAAACGGGGTTTCCTTTTTCAAAGATTGGTGAATTTTGAAAAAGCAGAACTGTTTTTGGGTTGAAAAGAAAATGGTTGCGAAATTACAGCGCGTCTTTGCCCAAAAGCGACTGGGTTTGGCGCCGTTCTTTCTTGGTGGGGCGGCCAGCTCCCTTTTCCCGCACAGCTTGTGGTAATGGACGTGGACCATCTGTTTTGGGTGGCGGCGGTGGGCTTAAATCTTCATAGAGTTCAGCAGCTTGGGGCGCTGAGCCGCGCTTTTCACCCAATTGTACGACACGGTAAATTTTGATTTGTCGGGGCAGGGTGACGGTAAGTACATCGCCGATTTTCACCTTATAGGCGCAATCATTGCAGCGTTCTTTGTTCACCCGCACATGGCCACCATTGACCAGCTTTTGAGCGAGCGTGCGCGTTTTGACGCAGCGGACAAACCACAGCCATTTATCAATGCGTTGTTTGCCCGCTGGCGCGTTCATTTATTGTTTTTTGAGAGCCATCAACGCGGCGAAAGGCGAATCGGGATCGATTGGCTTTTGCTTCTTCTCAGGGCGTTGATTTTGGTTGGCGTGACGATTTGGCCCTTTGCCTTGATTTGGCTTGCCGCGCTTTTGGCCCTTGGCCGGGCGCTTCGCCCCTTGCTTGGCATGGTTTGGCTTGCGGTTATTGTTCCGCCCGCCGGGATACCAAATTTCGTCGAACTGTTCTTCAGCTTCTGCCGATGCCACCTCGGCTGCATTGGCTTCGGTAGCTTCTGCGGCCTGCTCTGGTGCAGCATTTTCTTCTGCAGGTGCCGTAGTTTCTGCTTGCGGTTCTGCCGCAGCAGTTTCAGCACTGTCAGCAGTTGCCTCTTCAGCTTTTGCTTCAATCTTTGTGCGATTGACGCGATAGCCTAGGCTTTTCAGCACAGAGCTGAATTCTTCACCGGCGCAGCCCAAAAGCGATGTCATTTCCACCGTAACACGGAAGCCGTTGCCCGGCGCGGCGCCTTCAGGTGCTTCAGTTTCCTGATTGCGGGCTGGGTCGAAGCTGATCAATGGGCGAATCAAATCTGCGAGACGCTCCAAAATGTCCACGCGCACAGCGCGTTGGCCCACCACTTTAAAGCCAGCAATTTCATACAATTCTTTGGCAAAGCTTGGCTCTACATCAATTGAAGTGCGGCCAGAAAGAATAACTTGCGGCAGTTCAGAAACGCCGGGTTGGCGCACGCCGCCATGTTGCAAGGCCCACAAGATGAGCGCCAATTCGCGCGGTGCGGGCTTAAGAGAAAGCGGCACATAGATGTGGTAAGCGCCAAATTTCACGCCCATTTTGCGCATTACGCCACGCACATCTTGGTCGAGGCCCTTGACTTCTTGCGCAACATCTTGCCGTGGCAGCACGCCAAGTTTTTCAGCGATCTGATAGGCAACGCCACGGGCAGTGCCATCCAGTTCAGTTGGCTCGCGCATTTGCAGCAGCGGCTCCAACAATGTGTTCACATGGTGCTTAAGCCACAACGTCACACGCTCTTGCACGGCCTCTAGTTCAGCGCCGTTCAAGCTTTCATCAGCCAAAATCACCGCGCGAGGGCGGAACAGATCGTCGCCTTGCGCAAGATCTGCAATGATTTCGCCGCGCCAACGGATCAAACCGTCTGTCGCCAAGACGAATTCATCATTTGGTGCATCTGCAACTTTTTCAGCACGCTTTTTGATTTCAGGTGCAATGGCTACGCCTGCAGCGGTGCGCAAATTTTTTGCGTCGCCACCTTCGCCAGGGGTGAGGTTAAAGCGAAAGCCTTCGATAGATCCGATTTTATGGCCCTCAAGGGATACGTCGCCGCTTTGGGAAATTTCAGGTGTCGTCATACTCTTATCTCTTAAATGGCGCAGAAGGACGCTGGTGCGCCGATCGACAAATCTTTGGGTAAGTCGCTCATGGAGCGCATCTGATAAATTGTTTTCGATTTCACTTGTTTTTTCACGCCAGTAGGTCGGATCTTTTAGCCAGTTTTTACGGTTTGCGACAAATGTCCAAGTTCGAATTTGTTTAATACGATTGGACAATGTGTCAATATCACCGACGCTATTGTCGCAAAAGCTGACCTGTTCGTCCATCCAGTCTTCAAAAATATAGCCTCTGGTGCCAAGATTTTGAAAGATTGTGGCAATTATCTCACCATGTTGGGCCGGAGAGATGCTGCGATAGTCTGGAATTTGCGCACATTCCCACGCCAAACTTGTCTGCTCAACGCCTTTTACTTCGCCAATTTCGGGGTGACGCTGCAAAAATTCGAGGGCCATTTGGTCCTTAGCGGTGGGGATATTGGTCAGCAATTTATGCTGTGCGGGTACTTCTAAAGATCGGCGCAGCGCTTCAAGCGAGCGCAAATCAAAGTCACGAGATCGCCATTGCAAGACTTTTACGGGCGCAAATTGGTGGGTTTCCAATTGCTCGATCACTTCGTCGCTGAACGGTTCAATACCAGCGGTGATGCCGAATGTGCCGTCGCGCTTGTGTCGTCCGGCGCGCCCGGCAATTTGGGCCAGCTCGGCTGGGGTAAGGTGACGCAATTGCTTGCCGTCAAACTTCATATCGGCTGCAAAAGCCACATGATGAATGTCGAGATTAAGGCCCATGCCAATGGCATCTGTGGCGACAAGAAAGTCCACATCGCCATTTTCATAGAGATCGACCTGCGCATTGCGGGTGCGCGGGCTAAGTGCGCCCATCACCACAGCGGCACCGCCGCGCTGGCGGCGGATCAGTTCTGCGATGGCGTAAACTTCATTGGCGGAAAAGGCGACAATGGCCGAGCGGCGGGGTTGGCGCGTGATCTTTTTTGAGCCGACATAATCCAAGTTGGAGAATCGGGGGCGCATAATGATGTCGACATCAGGCAGCAAGGCAGAAATGATGGGGGCCATTGTGCCCGCGCCCAACAGCAGCGTCTCTTGGGTGCCGCGGCTGTGCAAAATCCGGTCGGTGAATACATGGCCGCGGTCTAGATGGGTGGCGGTTTGGATTTCATCCACCACCACACATTCAACGCTCAGCTCGGTTGGCATAGCTTCGACCGTTGCCACCCAATAGCGTGCTTTGTCCGGCACGATGCGCTCTTCACCCGTAACCAAGGCCACCGCTTCGCTGCCCGCACGATGGCAAAGGGTTTGATAAATCTCCCGCGCCAAGAGCCGCAAAGGCAGGCCGATCATGCCTGAACGGTGCGCCAACATGCGTTCAATCGCATAATGGGTTTTGCCCGTGTTGGTAGGTCCCAAAATGGCTTTCAGATTTGGGCCTTTGGCGGGGCGGATGAAGGGGTGAGGTGCGTTCATAAGTTCTTTGGGCCAAACAATTTCAAACAAGCCTTTAGCTGGGCTTTTGATTGGTTTCAAATTGAAACATGTTTGGTCACAATTGCGGGCCGAATTTACACTTGGTACAAAGTGAGAACAAATAAGGTCCGAATCGCGCTTTTGTCCATATTCTGATTTCGTTCTATACCGTATATAGTAGGGCGGTTAGTCGCCTACCACAAATTTTGAATTTTTAATCAAAACTTAACCATAATTTTCGCTTTTTCCGTTTAGATTGATGAAGGAACGGTTAAAATTGTAACTTTATTTACCTGCCTTGTTTTTCTGTGAACTGCAAGGTGGTGAAATTAATTGCGATCTTAACTTTTCCCGCGCCGAAAATAAGGCATGTTGGCGGAAAAATTTACAAAAAAGCTATTGCCGTTCCATTTTGGGAATGGCGGCATAAAGGAATCGCGCTGTTGGACTGCGGGATGACTTTCTAATTTACGTTGAGACGAGTCAGCACCATGGAGAGGTCACCAAAGGCGGTGCCGATCAGGATGCGATAGGGAATCGCATAGCCAGTATCTTCAAGCGGGGCAAACCAAATGAGGAAGCGCTGATTGTTCTTCATATAGGTGGTGCTGGCGCTGTCGCTAAAATGGCCAGAGATTGGCTTATAGCGCAATTTGCACAGCACAACCGGGCCTTGATAACCGGTGCGTTGTGATGTTGCCGTTTGGTTTTCAGCAAAGCTCATATCAATATCGAACCGTTCAATGCCGGTATAAATATCGAGGTTGCGGTTACATATTTCAGGTGACAACGCATTGGCTTTGATCAAAAAGGCAGCAACGGGGTCGTTTACCCCTTTGCGATGACTTGGCTTTACGGGCACGCGGTTCACATTGTCGGTGAGCGCCGGAGTCACTTGAAAGCTGGTCACATTGCTATTTTGCGCCTGAAACTGAACTTCGAATGTTTCGTTGTTGGCAGCGGTGGACAGCAAAAACTGTTCTGCTTGCAGGCCGTTGGGTGTGACTTTGCCTTTTGAATTGAGGTCGGCCGTGCCTGCCGCCACAAGGCTTGCCAGGCCAGACACTAAGCCATCAATATTCACAGCGTAGCTTGCGCCATTATTCTGATAGTCGATGGCCACTTGGGAGATGTTTACGCCGCGCAGGGTCACCACATAATTGGCAGTTGCGTCAAAGGCGGTTGCAGTGCCGGTGCTGGCCAGAAAAAGAGCGGCAGACGCCGCGCTAAATTTACTTGCAAAACGCTTGGAAAAACGCTTCATGGTCGATACGAAAATGGCCACGTTTCGCCCTTGCTCCCTCAACTATAGGATGGCCAACTGGCCATATCGAATCAGTTTTTCTTCACACTGAACGGTGAACGGGGTGGATTCAAGGCAAGAATGGGACAAATTGGCACTGAGGTGCTTGACTAAAGAGGCTAAGTTCTCTAATTAGACGCGACTTTTCATTAATATGAGATCGACAAAAGCCGCTCATGGGGCGGATTTGTTGGTTTTGACCGAACAGGATGTGAGTAAAATGGCACGACGTTGTGAACTTTCTGGCAAAGGCGTGATGTCAGGCAATAATGTGAGCCACGCGCTTAACCGCACTCGTCGCAAGTTTTTGCCTAACTTGTGCAATGTGACTTTGATGTCTGAAGCGCTGGGTGAAGGTGTGAAACTTAAAGTTTCTGCTGCTGCATTGCGCACCGTTGAGCACCGTGGTGGTTTGGATGCCTATTTGCTGAAAGCAAAAGACACCGAATTGTCAGCACGCGCGTTGAACGTGAAAAAAGAAGTGCGCAAGGCACTTGCTGAAGCCTCTTAAGTCTTACGGCTTGAGCTGCTTGAAAATTTGAAGATTTTCGTTGGTGCCGCGCAAAGTTTTTTGCGCGGTGCTTTTTGTTGGATGTGGCGCTGGTCACCTGCCGGTTTAGCCACGAAATATAGAGGTGCATGACATGGTGCTCACTCGTCTATTTGTGGCTATTTTAGCCATGGCCGTTGTGGTAACGGCGTCGAACTATCTCGTTCAATTCCCGGTTCAAGCCCAGTTGGGGCCAGCTAATTTGGCTGACATTCTAACCTGGGGTGCTTTTACCTATCCTTTCGCATTTCTCGTTACAGATTTGACCAACCGCTTTTTCGGCCCGCAAAAAGCACGCATTGTCGTGTTTGTCGGCTTTGCGATTGCGGTGTTGATGTCGATCTTTTTGGCGACTCCGCGTATTGCCATTGCGTCCGGCACGGCCTTCCTGACCGCGCAATTGTTGGATGTGTCGATTTTTGACCGTTTGCGCAATGGTGCGTGGTGGAAGGCGCCGCTTGTTTCTTCAGGCATCGCATCAGTGTTTGATACGTTGCTGTTCTTCTCACTGGCCATGGCGCCTGCATTCGCGTTTATCGATGGCTGGTTTGGCATGGAAGATAGCTCGCTGGGCTTCCCAGTGCCGTTCCTCAGCTTTGGCCCAGAAACACCGCTTTACTTCTCTTTGGCAGTTGGTGACATGTTGGTGAAAGCGCTGGCTGTTATTGCGCTCTTGCTGCCTTATCAGGCATTGCGCCGCGCGATTGCATCACGGGTAGAACCGGCAGCGGCATAATTGAAATTCAAAACGTCGCACTTTGCGCGGCGTTTATCGTGAGCGAACCCCAAGCATATTCAGCAATGTGCTTGGGGTTTATTTTTGGCTAGGCGACAGGTGGGTTTTGCCACTCGGATGGTGCGAATGGTTTGGTTAAGGCACGCTCCACCAATTCCAAACGATCTTGGCCATAAAAGGGATCGCCATCTACGATGTAGGTTGGGGAGCCGAAAATATTTTGCTTGATGGCCCATTCTGTGTTGGCTTGAAGCCTGTTTTGGATGTCGGTGCTCTCGGCGGTTGCGAGCAAATTGTCCGCATCGTGCCCCAAACTTGTGATTAGCCGATGTAAAGCTTCTCTGTCAGACAGATCCATATCATCGCGCCAATGGGCTTCCAGCAATTTGTGCGCCATCTCATCTGTGGTCGCGCCGCTTTCGCCCAATGCTAAAATCAGACCCGATGCGAGACCATAGTCAGCATCATGATAGGTGGGGCGAAATTTGATGATCGGGACATGGCGATATTCGGCCCAGCGTTCAATGTCACGCCCAAAGAAATAATCGACATTGGCCTGTGTCCTCGCCCGAAAAGGCGTGCTGCCTTGGCTTTGTACCACCGGCGACAAAAGAATCGGCCGATGGATCAAAGTCACATTATGTCGGCGACAAATATCCATTAGCGTGGTTGAGCCGATATAGGCGAAGCCAGAGTGGGCTGAATAGGCATATTCGATGACGGGCATTGGGAACTCTTATTATTGGCTGTTGTCTGGTGAAAGTCCTGAAAGGATAAGGTCTAGGCCGAAATCAAATTGCGTTATGCCATCATATTCGCCTTTGATCAGGACCTCGGTTGCGCTGTGCAGATAGGGATATTTATCCTTATCAATTTCTGGCAGGTAATGGGCGGCAGCGGCTTTATATTTATCAGGCTCTACCGGAAAATTAAGCTCTTGCATTGTGTAGCCGAAAGTGTGGCTGTCAATTGCATTCCGTGCCCAATCTGCCGCAGCGTATGAAAAGCCGGCATTGATGAGGCAGCCCAGTGTGGCATTGGTGTCCTGCATGGTGTGGCTGCCATTGGTGATGGTGGAGATGAGCAAAGTGGGCGCCCAAGGGTGCCGCAAAAAGGCTCGGCGCATGCTGTGTGCCCGTCGCCGCAGCATGTCTTGCCAAGGACCATCTTTATTCGGCAGCTCGAATTCGCTCACCACATGATCGAGCATTAAACTCAGCAGATCATCTTTGTTCGCCACATGATTGTACATGGACATGGCGGTAACATTGAGTGCAGTGGCCAGTTTGCGCATGGATAGCGTTTCTATGCCTTGGGTGTCTGCAATGGTAAGCGCCGCCTCGATTATTTTTGCGCTGGTCAGCGTGCGTCGTTTGTCAGATTTGCTTGATGTTGGCATGGGCTCGAATCGTTCTCACACGAAAAGACTTGACGAATATACAGCGTATATTTATAGCTGAGGCTCGTCAAATATACACTGTATATATATCGAGTTTTGTCAGCTATTGGAGGCGTCATGACTATTTCGGAAAAAATTTCAACCTTGTGGATCGTGGTCATGTTCAACATGGCATTCGCTGACATACTGTCGTTCATCAGCCCAGATTTTCTGGCGCAAGTGTCGACGGGGGTTTTGGAGGGCGTAGAAATAACGCCCATGTTTATTCTGTTGGCAGCGGTGCTGATTGAGATCGCGATTGTGATGATCTTTTTGTCGCGTGCATTGCCGCGTAAAAGCAGTCGCATTGCTAACTTTGTGGCGGTGGCCATCACGATCTTGTTTGTGGTTGGCGGTGGTTCGCTAAAACCTCACTATATATTCTTCGCGTCGGTCGAAGTTCTAGCTCTGGTTTACATCGCTTTTCTGGCGTGGACATGGCCAGAAGAACAGGCACATGCTTAAACAAAAAAGCCCGCAACTGATGTTGCGGGCTTTGTTTTCCTTAGTCGGAAAATTTAGTGAGCGGCCAAATAGGCTGCCAAGATATCACGTGCCGCGCCAAGATCGGTTTTGTCGATCATTTCGGTCACGGTGTGCACGTAGCGAGTGCCCACTACAATGCCGATGGCTTTTGCGCCTGCTGCAGCTTGTTGTGCTGCTGCGCCGTCTTGTCCACCGCGGGCCAAAATGGTGCGCTGATATGGAATTTTGTTCTTTTCAGCCAACGCTTCCATTTCGCGAACCAAGCCGATATCAGCGATAAAGCTTGAATCTTTCACATGCAGGCCAACGCCGTCGCCTTGCACGGTTACGCGTTGGTGCTCAGGCACGCCTGGGGTGTCGCAAGCAAGGGTCACGTCAATGCCGATGCCGATGTCGGGCTTTACAGCATAAGCCGCTGTGCGGGCGCCGCGCAGGCCAACTTCTTCTTGCGTGGTGAAACCAACATGGATTTCACATTCATGCTTGCCGCCATCTTCCACAAGCTTGCGAATAGATTCGATGCCCAACCAGCAGGCCACGCGGTTGTCGAGTGCTTTTGATACGACTTTTTGATCAAGGTCGAGCAAAGGCTCATCCATCACGATGTAATCGCCAACCTTCACCTTGTCTTTGGTTTTCTCGCCCATGCCGAGGTCCACAAAGAATTCAGAAAGGCCCGGAACTTTTTTGGCATCGCCTGGCTCTTGAATATGAATTGGTTTGCCGCCTGGGTTCATCACGCCTTTATAATCGCCATCTTCGGTGCACACCAAAACACGACGAGAGAACAGATTGCGTGGGTCGAAGCCACCAACTGGATCGATATAGATGTGACCTTTGTCGCTGATGTGCGAAACCAAAAAGCCAATTTCATCCATATGGCAAAGCAACATCACTTTTTGTGGTGTGCCATCTGTCTTTTTGGTTGGGTTACGCTTGCACAAAAGTGAACCCATAGCGTCCACAGTCACTTCATCAAAAAGGCCTTCAATTTCCTTTTTGATCAGGTCGCGAATACGATCTTCGCGCCCCGGCACGCCTGGTGTTTCACAAAGGCGCTTCAACAATTCGATGTTCATAGAAAAATCCCTTGATTTATCGCGTTTCGTTGTACTTCGAAACTTAGGTGACACAGGTTAACTCGATTTGCCACAAACTCAAGCCAAAGTTGAAATTTAATATGCAATATCGAACTGCAATATCATGGTGCGTTGCCACCCATTGAAATTGTCGTCGGAAATGAGCGTGAGTCGTGGCAGATTGGTCGGACCAATACTTACCGCAAGTCCTTCCATATTGTCTATAGCAGTGCCGCCAGCGGCCAAGATGTTTTCGCCTTCAATGCGTGCGCCCGGTTTAATGTCGCCGCTTACAATATGTTCAAGCCGCATGGTGAAACCAATCAGGCTCACATTGCGCTTCAAGATCAGCAGGTCGCCATTGGGCAAAAAAGCGCAGGCTGTGGGCCGAAAACCACCGTGACGTGCGAAGCTTAGCTCGCCCCGGTCTTTACTGCCTTTCAGCCAAGCGGCATGGTCCCCATTGTTCGAGGTTACATTCTCCGTCAACATCAAAGTTGAACCGGCGATGGGGGAGGCAGGTGGCGCGATACACAGCGCTTCCAATGACCCGTTATGGCGATTTTGTTTTAGCCAATCCGGTATCGAAACTTCGCGTGCTGCGCCTTGGGGCCAACCATTTTCAAGCTCGAAATCGGCGACACGAGTTAAATGTTCAAATGCTACACGCACCGCGCCGGGCACGCCATCGCGATAGATGGTTTCAATGCTTTCAGAATCGCGGGAAAAGGCGGTGGGCAAATCAGCGCCTTTGGAGTTTTTAATGGGCAGCAACTGCATATTTTGCAGGCTTTCCAGATTGCCATCTGAATCATATTTCATTTTGCCATTTAGAAAATGGCCGCGGTCGCTAACGGCGGTGAACTTGCCATCTTCAGAGGTGAAGGTAATGCCGGAAAAGCCGCCAAAATCTGCATTGTCATTGCGCAGCACCAAGCCGCCACGCCAAATCAGTTTGCCAATTTTTTCGCCTTTTGCGCGGCCTTGAAAGCGTTCAAGGGGCTGCAAATCAAGGGTGAGACTGGCGGCGTAAACAGGCAAACAGCCAGCAACCAGAAGGCTGCTGGCCAGCAGAACACATGTGAGGAGTTTACCGACGGCGCGCACGGGCTTGCGATGGGGCTTCTTCGTCGAACAAATCGGCCAAATTGTCGGTAAGCGCGCCAGCCAGTTCTTCCGCATCAAGCAGGGTAACTGCACGGCGATAGTAGCGGGTAACATCGTGGCCGATGCCGATGGCCACCAATTGAACGGGCGAACGGGTTTCAATATCTTCAATGACAAACCGCAAATGTTTTTCCAAATAATTGCCCGGATTGACAGATTGCGTGCTGTCATCCACTGGGGCACCATCGGAAATCACCATCAATATGCGGCGATTTTCAGGCCGCGCCAAAATGCGCTTATGTGCCCATTGCAGGGCCTCGCCATCGATATTTTCTTTCAGCAAACCTTCACGCATCATCAGGCCAAGATTGTCCTTAGCGTGCCGCCATGGTTCGTCCGCCGCTTTATAAACAATGTGGCGAATATCATTGATCCGCCCCGGATTTGCCGGGCGGCCAGCCTGCATCCACGCTTCGCGAGATTTGCCACCTTTCCAGGCGCGGGTGGTGAAGCCCAAAATCTCGACCTTCACGCCACAACGCTCTAGCGTGCGGGCAAGGATATCGCCGCAAATGGCGGCGATGGTGATCGGGCGGCCACGCATGGAGCCAGAATTATCGATCAGCAGGGTCACCACAGTGTCGCGGAAGTCCGTGTCTTTTTCGATCTTGAAGGAGAGGGGCTGCAATGGGTCGGTCACCACACGTGTGATCCGTGATGTATCCAGCAGGCCTTCTTCGAGATCAAATTCCCAAGAACGATTTTGCTGCGCCATCAAGCGACGTTGTAGTTTGTTCGCCAACCGCGCCACGGCGCCGGTGAGGCTTTCAAGCTGCTTGTCCAGCAAGGCGCGCAACTGACCAAGTTCTTCAGGTGGGCAAAGCTCTGCCGCGCCAACAATTTCATCGAACTTGGTGGTGAAGACTTTATATTCCGGCATATTGCGGAAATGGTCTGGAATATCATTTTGCGGCGGTGTGTTGGCGCTGTCATCGCCCTGCTCGATGGGCGCTTCTTCCTCTTGCATTTGCTCAAGGCTGGCATCTTGGCCATCAACTTCGCCATCTTCTTCTGTGTCGCCGGGTGCTTGCTCAGCGTCCATCTCCATCTCTTCCTGATCAGCAGAACCATCCTGCTTATCTGGATTTTCGTTGGGCGCATTTTGCGGATCGGCGTCTTCTCCGCTTTCCTCTTCTTCCCCGTCAAAATCGGTGGGGTCAGCGTCAATCATCATGTCGAGATTGCGCAAGGCGTTACGGGTCAGTTTGGAAAATTCGACCTGATCGTCAAGATATTGGCTGAGGTCATCAAGGCTATCGCCAACTTTTTCTTCAATCGTATCGCGCCAAAACTCAACCAGCTTTTCGCCAGAAGGCGGTACTTTCATGCCCGCGATTTTTTCACGCAGCACCAAGCCCATGGCTTCGGCCAAGGGGGCGTCAGCAATGTCTTTGATGTTGGAATAGTTGGCGCGGAACATTTTATCTTCCAGCATGGCTGAAAGATTGTCTTTCATGCCGGGCAAGCGTTCCACCCCGAGGGCTTCAACCCGCACTTGTTCCAACGCGTCAAAAACCGCACGGGCTTCGGGATCTTGCGGCGCGTAGCGATTGTGTTTTTTGATGTCGTGGGCGGCCAAGCGCATAGACATGGCATCGCCCTGCCCACGGGCAATGGCAATATCTTCAGATTTGGGCACGCGCGGCAGGTTGGCCAGCCGCGCCTTGTCTTTGGTCAAAAGCGGGCGATCAGATGTGAAGGCCACTTCCAGCTCGCGTTCGCCGGAAATGGTGCGCACCGTTGCGCCAATCGCATTTTTAAGCGTGGCGGTTGGGTCGGCCCGGTTTTGCTTTTTGTCGCTTAAAGACATAGTGCCTCTTTTGACGTATTAGGCGCTCAAGGCGATGTTTGCTGCAGATTCTGGCAAATCGGTGCCAAACACACGTTGATAGAATTCTGCCACAACAGGGCGTTCCAGCTCGTCACATTTGTTCAAGAATGTCAGGCGGAAGGCAAAGCCAATGTCACCAAAAATCTGAGTGTTTTCAGCCCAAGTGATCACGGTCCGTGGGCTCATCACGGTAGATAGATCGCCATTGATGAAGGCCTGACGAGTCATATCTGCCAGCCGCACCATGTTGGAAACGGTTTTCTCGCCTTCTTCATTTTGCAATTGCTTGGCTTTGGCCAAAACAATGCCCACTTCTTTTTCATGCGGCAGATAGTTCAATGTGGTCACCAAAGACCAACGGTCCATTTGACCTTGGTTGATCTGTTGTGTGCCGTGATAAAGACCAGATGTGTCGCCCAAACCAATGGTGTTGGTGGTGGCGAACAAACGGAAAGCAGGATGCGGCTCGATCACTTTGTTTTGGTCCAAAAGTGTCAAGCGGCCAGAAACTTCCAGCACCCGCTGAATAACGAACATTACGTCAGGGCGGCCCGCATCATATTCATCGAACACAAGTGCGATATTGTTTTTCAGCGCCCATGGCAAAATGCCGTCGCGGAATTCAGTGATTTGCTTGCCGTCTTTCAATACGATGGCGTCTTTACCCACCAAGTCAATCCGGCTGACATGGCTGTCCAAGTTTACGCGCACCAAAGGCCAGTTCAGGCGGGCAGCGACTTGTTCAATGTGGGTGGATTTACCCGTGCCGTGATAGCCCTGCACCATCACGCGGCGATTATGCTCAAAGCCAGCCAAAATGGCCAAAGTTGTGGCTTTATCAAACAAATAATCTGGATCAAGCGGCGGCACATGTTCTGTGCGCTCTTTATAGCCCTTCACCACAAGATCAGTATCAATGCCGAATGTCTCGCGAACATTAAAGTCAGTATCTGGCAATGGAGCGGTTTGTTCAGTCATAGCGAATGCCTTGATTTCATCATATATGGGTCAGGTCTGGCCGATATGCGGCGCAGCGCCGAAAGTGGCAGGTAATTTATTGGTCGGTTTTCTATAACAGCAAATTGTGGCGCACCCAAGGGGTCGAATGATTTAAACGAACCCCTTCGCTTTAAGATGGTTATAGGCGGTGATGATATTGCGCAAACGCTCTTCAGAACTCTTGTCGCCGCCATTAATATCCGGGTGGTGCTTTTTCACGAGGTCTTTATAGGCCAGCTTGATTTTTTCAGCGCCATCCGTAGGGCCAACACCAAGCATTTCCAACGCTTTGCGGTCAGCTTCCAAGATTTTGCGGTCTGCCGAACGGTTGGGGCCGCCGGAGCCGCCTTGCATGCGTGCGTAGCGCGCGAAAACATTTGAAGGGTCGTGGCGTTTTTTCTTTTTGGTGCGTGGGGGCAAATCGCTGGCGCTCTTGGGTGGGGTTTTGCCGCCGCGCACATCCCAAGTGGGGCGTCCGCCAGAGCGATCCGTTACGATATCTTTGATTTCGTCTTCGCCCAAATCAGAGAAGAAGTCGTAATTTTTGTTATATTCGCGCACATGGGCCAAGCAGAATTGGTGGTGGCCAGGTGTGTTTGGGCCTTTAGGCGCTTTATGGGTGCCGGGTTCTTCACAACCTTTCCACGCGCAACGTGGGCCTTCATCTTCTGGCTTGCTGGCAGAAGAGGCTCTTTTTTTAACACGAATTTTATCGAACAGCTTGGATTGCAATTTGTCAGCTCAATTGGTTTATGAAGGGGGCACCCTTTTAGCGCAAAAATGGAAAAGAGAGAAACCCCTATGTTGGTAAAAGACGCGATTATTTCGAAATTAAATGCGGCATTTTCTCCACATCATCTCGAAGTGATCGATGAATCTGAGCATCACCGCGGCCATGGCGGGTGGCGCGAGGGCGGTGAAACTCATTTTCGGGTTATTATTGGTGCACAAAGCCTTGAGGGCAAAAACCGAGTGGAACAGCATCGCGCCATCAATGATTGTTTGGCGGAAGAGCTGATCGAGCAGGTGCATGCCCTTGTGATCAAGGTGCAGAAATAGCCGTATTTTACGGAATGATTTTGATTTCCGTAATGCGGTTGCGTTCTTTCTTCAGCACTTTAAATCTAAAGCCGTGGAAGGTGAACACCTGGTTCACTTCCGGGATCATTTTGGCTTCTTCCACAATCAGGCCCGCAATGGTGTTGGCATCTTCATCTGGCAGATGCCAATCGAGCGTCCGGTTCAAATCCCGGATTGGCACCGAGCCGTCCACAATGTAGCTGCCGTCTGGCTGCTTTTGTGCACCTTCCATGATTTCGTCATGCTCATCAGCGATTTCGCCTACGATTTCTTCCAAGATGTCTTCAAGTGTCAGCAAGCCTTCCACTTCTCCATATTCATCCACGATCATGGCAATATGGGCTTTTTCGCGCAAAAAGGCGTTGAGCTGGGCTTGCACGGGTGTTGTGTCCGGCACAAACCATGGCTTTGAAACGATGCGTGAGAAATTGAGCTTGTCGACATCGCCACCTGCGCGGAACAGGGCCCGCAGCAAATCTTTGGCGTGCACAATGCCCACAATATTGTCTTGGTCGCCACGCCAAAGCGGAATGCGGGTGTAGGGGCTTTCCAAAATCTCTTGCACCAGTTGCTCTTTTGGCAAGTCGGCATCAAAGGCCAACATTTTGGTGCGGTGCACCATCACGTCAGACACTTCAAGTTCGCTCAAATCCAAAATGCCGCCCAACATGTCGCGGTCGTTTTTGATCACTTCACCTTCGCGGTGCAGCAGATCCACGGTGCCGCGCAGCTCATCATGGCCAGTGAGGCCATATTTGTCATCTTCAGACCGCGCGCCCAACATGCGCAGCAGCAGGTTGACCAGCTTTTGAATGGCGAAGGTGATGGGTGCAAACACCACCACAACGGGACGCACAAAGGGGGCCACGCCAACCGAGAATTCGTCTGGCTTTGAAATCGCCCAGGTTTTCGGCAAAACTTCTGAGAAAATCACTACCATCATGGTCATGACCAATGTGGCATAAATCACGCCTGTATCGCCAAACAGCGAAATCAAAACGCTGGTGGCCAGAGACGAGGCGAGAATGTTGACCAAATTGTTGCCCAGCAGCAGGGCGCCGATCAAGCGCTCCTTATCTGCGATCAGATTTTCTACGATTGAGGCACCGTTTTTGCCAGATTTCACCCAATGGTGAATGCGGGCGCGGCTGGCAGCGGTCAGTGCCGTTTCCGAACCGGAAAAGAAGCCAGAAAGCGCCAATAGCACAAAGATGGCGCCTACAGAAATCCAAAAGCTCAATGTTAAGTCGGTCATTTTTGCCGTTCTTTGTTTAAGAATTCAAACACTAGGTCAGGATTGACATTTTTCTCAATGAAAGCCTTGCCAATGCCTTTTGTCAAAATAAAGGTCAGCGCACCGCGCGACACTTTTTTATCTTGCGCAATTAGGTCCAGCAATTCTTGGGTTGGGGGCAATTCACCTGGAATGTCGCTTAAATTGGTGGGCAAGCCTGCTTTTTTCAAGTGGGCGACCACGCGCTGATCATCTTGGGTATTTGAAAGGCCAAGGCTGGTGGAAAAACGGTGCGCCAGTGCCATGCCGATGGCGACGCCTTCGCCGTGGATCAAACGGTCTGAGTAACCCGTGGCAGCTTCAAGGGCATGGCCAAATGTGTGACCCAAATTGAGTAAGGCGCGCTGGCCTTGTTCTTTTTCGTCAGCAACGACAACACGGGCTTTGGCGCGACAGGCGCGGGCGATGGCTTCGGCACGGGCAGGTCCGCCTTCAAAGATGTTGTCTTGGTTTTCTTCCAACCAGAAGAAAAACTCTTCATCGTCAATCAGGCCATATTTAACCACTTCGGCATAGCCCGCGCGGAAATGACGGTCAGACAGGCTGTCCAAAACGCCCAAATCTGCCGCAACAAATTTAGGTTGGTGGAACGCGCCAATCAGGTTTTTTCCGTGAGGTGAATTGACGCCTGTTTTGCCACCAACGGAACTATCCACTTGTGCAAGCAATGAGGTTGGGATTTGCACAAAATCCATGCCTCGGCGCATGATTGCGGCAGCAAAGCCTGCTAAATCGCCGATCACGCCGCCGCCAAAGGCGAGAATAATATCGTTGCGCTCAAGCTTTTCTTTCAAAAGCGCAAACACAACACTGTCGAGGCGCGCCATGGATTTGGCATTTTCGCCTGGCGGAATAGAAATCAAAGCATAGTCGAGCCCATTAGCATCAAGGCTTTTTTGCAGTCGCGCCCATTGGGCGTTTTTAACATTGATGTCGGTCACCACGCCAAAGCGTGCGCCGGGAAATTTCTGTTTTAAAATGCCGCCCAAGCGATCCAAAACATCGGGTGCGATTTCAATATCGTAGGCGCGATCTTCCAAATCGATGGGCACGATGATCGGTTCTTGGGCGTTTTGGGTCGACATATAATTTCTTCTTGTGCGTTAAGCGGTTAGGTGCATTGCCAAAGCATCAATGGCTTTGGCGGCAACAGCTTCGTGCGTGCCATCAAATGAGGTCACTTTCACATCAGCCAAAGCATAGGTTGGATTGCGCTCATCATAAAGCGCTTTTAGCGTGCCAAACGGGTCAGCTGTGCGCAGCAAGGGGCGCGTGTTGCGCCGTGAAACGCGTTCAAACAGCAAATTGATGTCGGCATCCAGCCACAAAGACACGGCGTGCTTCTTGATGTTGCTGCGGGTTTCATCATTCATAAAGGCACCACCGCCGGTGGCGATGACGGCGTTGTTATTTTCCGTCAGCAGCCGCGAAATTACCCGCACTTCGCCTGCGCGAAACTCTTCTTCGCCATGGGTTTCAAAAATATCGGGGATGGGCATGCCTGCCGCTTTTTCAATTTCATTGTCGCTGTCAACAAAAGGGCGGTTGAGATATTGCGCGATGCGGCGACCAACAGTGGATTTGCCAGCGCCCATAAGCCCAATCAGCACGATGGGTTTGGTGCCAAGCATTTGGTTGACCAGTTTGCTGTTTTTGTTCACATCCGTGCTGGTCAGCCCGTCGTCCACTTTTGTCTCCTTATTCACCTAGGCTGTTTGAAGCCATTTGTTGGGTTTAATGTCAAGTCTTGTTGTTGGGGATGCAACCATAATGAGGGGCAAGTTGGTAAGGTAATTTCTTGAAATAATGCGCTAAATGCGCGAAAAAGGAGCCAATGGAGGGTGTCGATATGCCGACCTTGATCAGGTTTGTTGTGTTTTTAGCATTTTTGGCTGCATTGGTTTTTGGGTCCATGGTGGCCCTTACAATTTTTGTGGAGCCCACACCACGTGAGATGACTGAGCGTATTCCTGCGCGTGATCTTTTTGGCAATGACTGATCGAGCCGGGCAGTATTTAGACCTTTTTCTGGATATGATGAGCGCAGAGCGCGGCGCAGCGCAAAACACGCTTGAAGCCTATCAGCGTGATTTGATTGACTATGCCCGCCATTTAAAAGCCACTGGCCTGACAGTTGAGCAGATTGATCGAAATGGGGTGCAGGCCTATCTGATGCGGCTGGAGCAACAAGGCTTTGCGGCCACCACACAGGCTCGACATCTGAGCGCTATCAAACAGTTCCATCGTTTTATGGTTGCGGAAAATCTGCGCCAGGATGACCCAACGGCCATCGTGCCTGCGCCGAAGGCCGGGCAGCGGCTGCCAAAAACCTTGAGCATTGAAGAAGTCGACAAGCTTTTTGACGCCGCAGAGGCGGCAATGGCTGTGCCTGAATTGTCACCCAAAGCCATGTTGAAGGCAGAGCGCAATTATGTGCTTTTGGAATTGCTATATGGCACGGGCATGCGCGTTTCAGAATTGGTGGCACTGTTGCGTTCAGCGATTGTGCGCGATGCATCGATGCTGGTGGTGCGCGGCAAGGGCGATAAGGAACGCATGGTGCCGCTGAACGACAGGGCAAAAGATGCGTTGCTCTCCTATCTTAAAAAATTGCCACCGGGGCGTTTTGCGTTTCCCGCGAACACCAAAGAAGGTTATTTGGCCCGTCAGGTTTTTGCGCGGGAGTTGAAGCAAATTGCGATTGATGCCGGGATTGATCCCGGCAAAATATCGCCCCATATTTTGCGCCATGCTTTTGCCTCACATTTATTGGAAAGAGGCGCAGACCTTCGGGTGGTGCAGGTATTATTGGGGCATGCGGATATTTCCACGACGCAAATATATACACATATATTGGATGAACGCTTGACGCAGTTGGTGGAAAAGCACCATCCTTTGGCACAATAGAGTTAACCGCAAGGCCTTTGGGTGCTTGACATTTTAGGGGCAAATCGCCACTTTCCGCGCCAAATGGCGCGATCGGCGCAAAACGGACAGAGTAAAGCTGGTAAATATGCAATCTTATCTTGAATTTGAAAAACCCGTTGCGGACCTGCAAGCAAAGGTACAAGAGCTTAAATCTCTCGCACAAAGCGGGGAAGCGGTTGAAATTGAAGATGAGGTGAAGCGGCTGCAAGAGCGCGCTGATGAAGCGCTGGCCGATATTTATGGCCGTTTGACACCTTGGCAGAAAACCCAGATTGCACGGCACCCACTGCGTCCGCACTTTGTGGATTATGTGAAAGAGCTGATCACCGATTTTACGCCTTTGGCTGGTGACCGGAAATATTCCGAAGATGCGGCGATTCAAGCTGGCTTTGGGCGCTTTGACGGCGACGCGATTGCCGTGATCGGCATTGAAAAAGGCTCAGATACAGAATCGCGGTTGAAGCATAATTTTGGTTCTGCGCGCCCGGAAGGCTATCGTAAAGCGGTGCGGATTATGGAAATGGCAGATCGTTTCGATATTCCAGTGCTTTATTTGGTGGACACAGCTGGCGCTTATCCTGGTGTTGGCGCGGAAGAGCGTGGCCAAGCAGAAGCGATTGCCCGCTCAACTGAAATGTGTTTGGGGCTTGGCGTGCCGAACTTGGCCGTGATCACGGGCGAAGGCGGCTCCGGTGGTGCGATTGCCATCGCTGCAGCGTCTAAAGTTGCTATGTTGGAACACTCAATTTACACCGTTGCGTCACCGGAAGCTTCAGCTTCGATTTTGTGGCGTGATGCAGGCAAAGCGCAAGAAGCGGCCAACTCCATGAAAATTACCGCACAAGATTTGCTGAAATTTGGTGTGGTGGATCATATTGTGCCTGAGCCTGCTGGTGGCGCGCACCGTCATTCAGCACAGGTGATTGATGCAACAGGCAATTTGGTGCGCAATTTCTTGAAAAGCTATGCGGGCAAAGATCGCGATGCCATCCGTGAAGAACGGCGTGAGAAGTTCCTTGCGATGGGCTCTGCCCTCACTTGATTGTGATTGCGCCAACGCGCGCAATCGCTTCACCTTTCCATTAAATTGTGTGTAAAGATTTTACCCATTATTTGGTGGTAATTTGTGCCAAATCACAGTCGGGGACCATTTGTGACTAAGCCATTGCGCATCGTTCGTTCAGTATTTTTGATGTTGTCGCTGTTTGTTTTGGCGGCGTGTACCACTGGTTTTGAAGACCGGGGCAATATTCCATTGTCGTCCTTCACCAAGGCACAGCTTAATGGCATGGGGTCGTCTCCCGGCGCGCCAATGATCATTCGCATTTTCAAACAAGAAAGTGAGCTTGAGGTTTGGAAGCAAGTTAAGGCTTCCGGCAAATATGAGTTTTTCCGCTCTTATAAAATTTGCGCTTGGTCTGGTGAAGTTGGTCCTAAATTTAGAGAAGGTGATCGCCAATCGCCTGAAGGATTTTATGAGGTTACGCCGGGGCATATGAACCCGCGTTCGAATTACTTCTTGTCGTTCAATCTTGGCTTCCCAAACAAATTTGACCGTACGCACGGGCGCACAGGTTCTAATTTGATGGTGCATGGCGATTGTTCATCGCGTGGTTGCTATGCCATGACTGATGATCAGATTGGTGAGATTTATGCATTGGTGCGGGAAAGCCATAAGGGTGGCAATCGCTCTGTGCAGGTGCAGGTTTATCCGTTCCGCATGACAGGTAAAAATTTGGCGAAGTTTGCGGATAGCGAACATATGGACTTCTGGAAGAACATCAAAGAAGGCTACGACATTTTCGAGATCACCAAAACCAAGCCGAATTGGGATGTGTGTAACCGCAATTACAGCTTTAACCGCTCAGGCGCTTGTGGGGCCTCAACCATGGACCCGGCTGTGGTTGCGTCCATCAAGGCTAAGCAAGCCAAAGATGATGCTGAGTTTAAAGAGGCGGTTGCCGATATTAAGCAGGCGGAAGTAGATAAAGTTGCTGCTGCGCAGGCGAAAGTTGAAGCCAAACAGGCACTGCAAGAGCGCAACGAAAAAATCACTGGCTGGTTTGGTAATTTGTTCGGTGGCGGCAGCAGCGATGGTGGTGCCGGTCAACCTGACCCGAACGCACCTACACCGCCAGCACGCAATTAATTTGGTTTCATTTATCCAAGCTGTTTAACCCAATAACCTACGGTTTTACCGTTGGGCAATTCACGCTCAGCAATCATCTCAAAGCCCATCTTTTGATGGAAGGCTTCGGAGCCGGGATTGGGTGGTTCGCGATTGATTTCGCACCCCACAATGCCAATCCCATCTGCATTGGCGGCATCGAAAAGAGCTTCGTAAAGGCTACGGGCGAGGCCTTGGCCGCGGGCGCGTTCATCCGTAACAATCCGATCGATATAGGCAAACTGCTCGTAGCGCTCTTTGAACCAGGTGTAGTTGATCCCATCATGGTCTGATTGCTCATTCATCGCGATCAAAAAGGCATCAGCGTCATCTACGACTTCTACGAAATAGGCACGGTCGAATAAGGTTTTGAGATCATCTGGCTCAAGCCATGATGTTTCTACTTCGTGCACATTGTTGAGGTTGCGCACCGCATCCATAATTTGCGCATCAAATTCAAAGTCGGTCATAAATCATCCTTGATGAGATCACTAAAGAGGCCAGAATACCAGCAAAGCGGGCACGGAAACGGCCACAATTAAAATTTCCAATGGCAGGCCCATGCGCCAATAGTCAGAGAATGAATAGCCGCCGGGGCCGAGCACGAGCATATTGTTTTTATGGCCAATGGGGGTGAGGAACGCGCAGCTGGCTGCAATTGCCACGGCCATCAAAAAAGTATCCGGGTTTACGTCCATTTGGGTGGCAAGGCCGACTGCAATTGGTGCGGCCACAATGGCTGTTGCTGTGTTGTTGAGAACGTCTGACAGGGTCATCGTCACCACCATCAGCAGCGTTAGCGCAACCCATGCGGGCATGCCAGCGGTTATGGTGGCAAGGCCGTTTACGATCAATTCGGTGCCGCCAGAGCTTTCTAATGCGCTGCCGAGGGGGATCATGGACCCGAGCAGAACAACCACCGGCCATTCAATTGTGTCGTAGAGTTCGCGGATCGGCACGATGTCGGTGTAAACAAACACCACGGCGACCAACGCTAGCGCAACGGGCAAATATAGCCAGCCAATGCTTGCGGCAATCAACGCCGCGACGAAGAGGCCGATGGCTAAGCCTGCACGTTCATATTGGGTGACTTGCAAGCCGCGATCCGCGAGAGGCAAACAGCCCATGCGCGGAATAACGTCTTCAATAGAATCCGGTGGCCCAAGCAACAGGATAATGTCACCGGCCTGTAATTTGGTTTTGCGCACTTGTTCGCGCTGGGTTTTGCCCTGTCGGGAGAGGCCCAACAGCGAAACGCCATAGCGCGAGAGCAAACGCACATTCATCGCAGTGCGATCGATCAATCTGCTGTCATTGCCCACCACCGCTTCGGCCAAAACAAGGTCGCCGGAGAGTGCATTTTTAGAGGATGAGGCTTGCCCTTGATATTGCAGGCCCAGTGCGCCCACCAGTGCGTTGATGGCGGCTGGTGCTGCTTCAATAATCAAGGAATCGCCTTCTTTGATTTCCTCTGTGCGGGCACGGCCTGCGAAGCGTTTCCCACGACGGGAAAGGCCTAAAATGATGCAGTCATTTTCCTCGGCAATGGCGTCCAAATCTTTGACCTGTTGGCCAATGGCAGAAGAACCTTCTGCCACCACCAAATCAGCGACATAGCCTTCCAGCTCCATTAAATCTTGTGGCGAGTTTTTCTTTTTCTTCTGTTCGGGGATCAGCCGCCAGCCCACGGTGGCGACAAAGGCAATGCCGATCACCGCCACAATCAGGCCAACAGGCGCAAAGTCGAACATGCCAAATGGCTCGCCCAAGGCTGTTTCTCTGAATGACCCAATAATAATGTTGGGGGGCGTGCCGATCAGGGTGATCAGTCCCCCGAGAATGGTGGCAAAGGACAAGGGCATCAGCGTTTGTCCCGGCGTACGGCCAGCCTTTTGTGCGGCCTGAATATCCACGGGCATAAGCAAGGCGAGGGCGGCAACATTGTTCATAAAGGCGGATAGAATGCCGCCAATACCGCCCAGCATGGTGATGTGCATGCCGATGGATCGGGAATGATCAATGACCGAGCGGGTGATCAAATCAACCGCGCCTGAGTTGGTGAGCCCTCGCGACACAACCAGCACCAGCGCCACAATAATGGTTGCCGGATGGCCGAAGCCTTCAAATGCGATTTCTGTTGGCACTACGCCAGCGATTAGCCCGATTATAAGGGCTGTGAACGCAACGAGATCATAACGCCATTTGCCCCATAGCAGGCCAATGAAAACCAAAACAAATAGGCTGAAAAGAATGATTTGTTCCAGCGTCATAAAGGCGGGCTCCGCTTTCCCATATTGGTTGGCAATTTTCGCGCATGATGGCAAACTGAAGCGCGCATGGCCAGTCATAAGACGGGAAAGTTTGCCCTTATTTCAAGCGAATTGTAAAATAATCAGATGGTTGAAACACTGAAACAGGAAATTGCAGCTTGCACCTTGTGTAAGCCGCATTTGGCGCATGAGGTGCGCCCCGTGGTGCAATTGAGCAATGTTGCAAAAATCGCCATTGCAGGGCAGGCGCCAGGGCGAGTTGTGCATGAAACAGGCGTGCCGTTTAACGATAAAAGCGGTGACCGTTTGCGCGAATGGCTTGGGGTGACAAGAGATCAGTTTTATAACCCGGATTTATTTGCCATTGTGCCTATGGGCTTTTGTTATCCCGGCACAGGCAAATCTGGCGATTTACCGCCACGGCCAGAATGCAAGGCCACGTGGCATGATCGTATTTTTGCGCAGATGGATCAGATAGAATTGATTGTTGTCATCGGTGCATATGCCATAGACTATCATTTGGGGAAGCAGGCGGAAAAAACACTCACGGAGACCGTGCGCAATTGGCAAAACTATCAACCGCGCCATCTCGTTTTGCCGCATCCTAGTCCGCGCAATAATTTATGGCTGCGCCGCAATCCGTGGTTTGAGGTGGATGTGTTGCCCTATTTGCAAGAGCGGGTTTCTCACCTAATTTAATCTCCACAGGAGGAACTCAGATGCCCAAACCAACACCTTGCTTATGGTTTAATCACGACGCAGAAGCGGCGGCGCGATTTTATTGTTCGATTTTTGAAGATGGCGAAATGCTGCATCCGAAAGAACCTAAACCCGAAGGCGGTCACTCGCCTGTGATGGTACGCTGGCGGATGAATGGGCAGGATGTGTTGGGGCTAAATGGTGGCCCTAAATTTCCGCAAAATGAGAGCTTTTCTTTCTTCATCGAAGTGCAGGATCAGGAAGAGCTTGACCATTATTGGAATGCTCTTTTGGCCGATGGCGGGCAAGAGAGTATGTGCGGCTGGCTTAAAGATCGCTATGGCGTGTCGTGGCAAGTGATCCCGAAACAATTGGGCGGCCTGGTGGGCAATGAGAACCCTGTCATCGCCAAGGCGGCAACAGAAGCGATGTTCAAGATGCGCAAGATCATTATTGCAGATTTGGAGGCGGCAGCCGCCAACGCTCAGTGATCAGTTTGGCTTTTTTAGCAGGAAGAAAATAAAACGTGGCTGAGTGGTGAGTTTTTTATAGGCCTCAGGGAATTTTTCTGCCGCTTCAGGCACGGGTTGTGGTTCTTTGATCAGGTCGATTTCCAAGCCAACGGCTTTGATTTCGTCGATCATTTGGGTGAGCGGACGGCGCCAATAGCGCACATAAAGTGTGCCGTCTGGTTTTTTCCAGCTATCTTCGATCAGGGTATGAGCGAAATAATCTTCGCCGCCGGCCAGCTCGTGATCCATAAAAGGATGGTGGGTGGAAATCACCACCTTGCCGCCGGGTTTTAAAACGCGATGGAACTCGCTGAGCGGGGTGCTCCAGTCTTCCACATAATGTAAAGCCAACGCACATAGTACCCGATCAAACTGAGCGTCTTCATAGGGCAGTTTTTCTGCCAAACTAGCCACTTTAAAATCCATTTGGTCGGCCAGCATTTCTTTGGCAAAGTCGAGCATTTTTTCGCACAGATCAAAGCCATGCATATTGGCGCCTTTTGCCAGAAGGTCGGCGCTGTGTTTGCCTCCGCCACAGCCCGCATCCAAAACGGTCAAGCCATTTACATCCCCCATCAGTTTGATGGTGTTGGGGCGTTCGTAGAGGTCGTTCCAAGGGCTAACCCGTTCTGCATCATAAATCTTGGCGAGTTTGTCAAAATCGGTGGCTGTCATGTGCTTCCCTCAATGCAAAAAGGCGCTTTGAATAAAGCGCCTTTTAAAAATCTGCGATGTGTCTGTTCGCCTAGTAGGCGCCGTGACAATGCTTATATTTTTTGCCTGAACCACATGGGCATGGATCGTTGCGGCGTACTTTGCCCCAATTGTCCATGTTCAAATCACCATCTGCACCCACTTCGTTTTCACCGGTTTGTGGGTTGATGTGGCTTTCTTGCATTTGTGGCATTTCAGGCTCTTGCGGCTGCTGAATTTGCACGTGGCTCACCTGAGTGATCACCAATTCGCGCAACCGATCCAACAAGCCTTGGAACAGCTCATAAGCTTCCTGCTTATATTCGTTCAGCGGGTCACGCTGGGCAATGGCGCGCCAGCCGACCACTTTTGACAAATGATCAAGGGTCACCAAATGCTCGCGCCACAGGCCATCCAATGATTGCAGCAATAGCTGCTTTTCAATTTGGCGCATAATGTGCGGCGTATATTGAGCGGCTTTTGCTGCAGCAACTTCGTCGGCAGCTTTGGTCAAACGCTCGGTCACTTCAGCAACGTCAATGCCTTCTTCCTCGGCCCATTTGTCAGTCTGCACATCTACATTGAGATATGTTTTTGCCGCTTCATTCAGGCCTTCAGTGTTCCATTGTTCAGGGTAAGCTCGTTCCGGCACAAAGCGCTGGATAATATCTTCCACCACATCGTGGCGCATCTCGGTGATGGTTTCGCTCACATTGTCGTCATCCATCAACTCAAGGCGTTGCTCGAAGATCACCTTACGCTGGTCGTTCATCACATCATCATATTTGAGGATGTTTTTACGAATGTCGAAGTTGCGTGCTTCCACTTTGGTTTGTGAGCGTTCAAGTGCGCTGGAAACCCATGGGTGAGAGATGGCTTCACCATCTTCCAGGCCCAATTTGGTGAGCATAGATTCCATGCGCTCTGGCGCAAAAATCCGCATCAAATCATCTTGCAATGACAAGTAAAATTTCGAACGACCTGGGTCACCCTGACGGCCAGAACGACCACGCAACTGGTTATCGATCCGACGAGATTCATGGCGCTCGGTGCCAACCACATAAAGGCCGCCTGCAGCGAGTGCCTTTTGCTTGTTCTCTTCAATTTCGGCTTTGATCGCTTCGATTTTCTTGTCGCGCTCTTCGCCTTCAAGGCCATCACATTCAATCTCAACGCGCATCTCAAAATTGCCGCCGAGCTGAATGTCGGTACCGCGGCCAGCCATGTTGGTGGCGATGGTTACGGCACCGGGTATGCCCGCATTGGCGATAATTTGCGCTTCCTGCTCGTGGTGGCGGGCGTTCAACACTTTGATGTCTTTCACGCCTTCTTTTTGTAGCAGGTTGGCCAAGATTTCTGATTTTTCAATCGAGGTTGTGCCCACCAGAACGGGCTGACCTGTTTGTTGGCAAGCAGCAACTTCTTTGGCGATGGCCTGATATTTTTCTGGCTCGGTGCGGTAAACTTCGTCTTCCTCATCAATCCGCGCGATTTCGCGGTTGGTCGGCACGGTGACCACGCTGAGCTTGTAAATATCGGCAAATTCTTCGGCTTCGGTTGAAGCTGTGCCGGTCATGCCCGCAAGCTTGTTGTAGAGCCGGAAATAGTTTTGGAACGTGATGGACGCCAAAGTTTGGTTTTCAGGCTGAATTTCAGCACCTTCTTTGGCTTCAAGTGCTTGGTGCAAGCCTTCTGAGAAGCGACGACCCGGCATCATACGGCCAGTAAATTCGTCAATGATCACCACTTCATTGTTGCGCACAATATAGTCTTTGTCGCGGGTGAAAAGCTTATGGGCGCGGAGGGCGGAGTTAAGATGGTGAACGATGGACACGTTCTCCACATCATAAAGGCTTTCGCCCTTAATCAGCTCCTCTTTGCGCAAAACTTCTTCCAGCTTTTCGATGCCTTGATCGGTAAATGTGGCGGAACGCTGTTTTTCGTCCAACTCATAATCACCTTCTTCCACCAACGGAATGAGCGCATTGATTTTGATGTAGAGATCAGAACGATCTTCTGATGGGCCAGAAATGATCAATGGGGTCCGCGCCTCATCGATCAAGATGCTGTCCACCTCGTCAACAATTGCGAAATTGTGGCCGCGTTGAACCATTTGCTCGCGCGAATATTTCATATTGTCGCGCAAATAGTCGAAGCCGAATTCATTGTTGGTGCCGTAGGTCACGTCCGCGGCATAAGCGGCGCGGCGCTGATCTTCAGAAATACCGTGAATGATGATGCCGGTGGTTAAACCCAAAAAGCCATAAACTTGGCTCATCCACTCGGCGTCGCGTTTGGCCAGATAATCGTTGACCGTGACCACGTGCACGCCTTTGCCCGCCAAGGCATTCAGGTAAACCGCCAAAGTCGCTACAAGGGTTTTACCCTCACCGGTGCGCATTTCAGCGATGGCATTGTCGTTTAACACCATGCCACCAATGAGCTGCACATCGTAGTGCCGTTGGCCCAAAGTCCGTTTGGCCGCTTCGCGCACGGTGGCGAAAGCTGGAACCAAAAGGTCTTTTAAGGTTTTACCTTCTTGGAACTCACGTTTGAATTGCTCTGTTTTCGCGCGCAGTTCGTCGTCGCTCAGCGCTGCGATTTCGGGTTCCATTGCGTTGATTGCGTCAACCAAAGGGCGATATTTTTTGATTTGACGGTCGTTCGCAGAACCAAAAATTTTTTTAGCCAGTGCAGCTAATGCCATGACAAATGTCCTTATTGATGCCTCAAAGCGGGTTTTAAGCCTTCAAGGCGACAGGAATGTGTTCGAATTTCCATGCGACACGATCAAATGCCACAATTGGCCACTAAAAAAGCAGCGTTGGGAGATGTAGTGCTGGCAAAGTGTCTTGTCAACGCTTCACAAATCACGCAAACCTCACGACTAATTGTATCTGGCGATGAAAAGTCAGCCACACATGAAAAAAGGAAAGTCTTATGACCGGAATGATTCACCAACTTAAAAACTTTACCTCAGCTTTGGTCTTGGGAGGGGTTGTTACCGTTGGTTCGGTCTTTGCGGTCTCTGGCGCTATGGCACAAGACGCTACTCAACAGGAAGCGCCGCAGTTTGATCCTGAGAAAGTTGTTGCCAAGGTTGGCGATGAAAACATCACCGAACTTGACCTTGTGTATGCCATTGAAGATTTGGGCCAAGACATTGCGCAAATTCCACCGCAGCAGCGTCGTCAATTTGTGATCCAGATGCTCGTGGATATGAAAGTGATGGCGCAGGTTGCGCGGGATGAAGGCATGGCGGATAGCGATGTGTTTGCTCGCCGCAAGGCCTATTTGGAAGATCGTGCATTGCGTCGCGCTTATTTGGAAGAAGTTGTGGCCAAAGGCATCACTGATGAAGAAGTGAAAGCTGAATATGATGACATCTTCAAAGATTTTGAAGGCAAAGAGCAATTGCGTGCTCGCCATATTTTGGTTGAAAGTGAAGATGACGCGAAAGCCATTGTTGACGAGTTGAACAATGGTGCTGACTTTGTGGAAGTGGCAAAAGCTAAATCCACTGGCCCAAGCGGGCCGCAAGGTGGCGACCTTGGCTATTTTGCTGAAGGTGACATGGTGCCTGAATTTTATGAAGCTGCAAACGCGCTAGAGGTTGGCAAAATTTCTGCGCCTGTGCAGTCTCAATTTGGTTGGCACGTGATTAAGCTGGAAGATCGCAAAGCTGCAGAGCCACCTGCATTTGAGCAAGTGCAGCAGCAAGTGCGTCAACGCGTATTGGCTAAAAAGTTCGAAGAGATCGTGGCCAAAAATAAAGAAGAACTCACCATCGAGATCGTGGAATAGGAACCTTTGGATGGAACTGAACATCTCCCCACTTGCGCCTGCGCAATTTGCTGAATTGAATGTGATTGAAGGGGTGGAGCTTTTCACCGCCCCTATTGGTGCTGGCTATAAAGGCCGCAACAATTTGCTGTTGGCAAAATTTAGTGAAGGCACAAAAGTGGCCGGGGTGTTCACCACGTCAAAATGTGCGTCTGCGCCGATTGATTGGTGCAAAGCACATATTGAAAATGGGGTTGCCCGTGGACTGCTGGTCAATGCGGGCAACGCCAATGCCTTTGTGGGTAAAGTGGGTGCTGAAACGGTTGAGCAAACCGCGCAAGCAGCTGCAGCCTTCATTGGCTGTACGCCACAAGATGTTTTTGTCTCCTCCACCGGGGTGATTGGTGAGCCGCTAGATCCTGCACCGATGATGGAAACCATCAGCAAGCTGGATGAAAGCCAGTTGGGCGATTATCAGGCTGCGGCAAATGCTATCCGCACCACAGACACCTATGCCAAAGGCGCGGGCGCTGTGTTGGTGATGGATGGGGTTGAGGTCAATATTTCTGGTATTGCCAAAGGCTCCGGCATGATTGCGCCAAATATGGCGACGATGCTGGCTTATATCTTCACAGATGCGCCGGTTGCTGCGCCTGTTTTGGATGCGCTGCTGAAAAAAGCCAATCAGAAAAGCTTTAATGCCATCACGGTTGATAGCGACACGTCGACATCCGATTGCTGCTTGGTGTTTGCAACGGGCAAGGCAAATATTGATCCCATTGAAGATCTGGATGATCCGCGATGTGCAGGCTTTGCGGAGGCGTTGAATGCAGTGCTGCATGATTTGGCGTTGCAAATTGTTTGTGATGGTGAAGGGGCGCAAAAGCTGATCACCGTAAAAGTGGATGGTGCCACTTCTGATGAAAGTGCGGATATTATCGCGCGCTCTATTGCCAACTCACCGTTGGTTAAAACGGCGGTTGCCGGGGAAGATGCGAATTGGGGTCGTGTGGTCATGGCTGTTGGCAAAGCCGGGCAGCCTGCGGATCGCGATAAGTTGGAAATTCGCTTCGGTGATTTGTTGTTGACGGAACAAGGGCGGCGCTCGCCTCGTTATCGGGAAGAAGATGCCGCCGCCTATATGAAAAATGATCAGATCGAAATTTCGGTTCATTTGGTATTGGGCGAAGGCAAAGCAACCATTTACACCTGTGATCTGACCCATGGCTATATCACCATTAATGGGGATTATCGCAGTTAGCCCCATGGGCAGGAGGCCCAAAATGAAGATCACAGTTGAAGCAACTATTCACGCCGATATTGAAACAGTTTGGATGGCGTGGAACACGCCTGAAGATATTGTGAAATGGAACGCTGCGTCTGATGATTGGCACACGGTAAGCGCTGAGGTGGATCTTCGCGAAGGTGGGCAACAAAGGGCGCGCATGGAAGCCAAAGATGGCAGCATGGGCTTTGATTTTGTGGGCACTTATGTGCAGATCATTCCCCATGAATTGATCGAATATGTGCTTGAAGATGGTCGCGAAGTGATTGTGCTGTTTAGCGCCATTGACGGTCAAGTCAAAGTGGTTGAAACCTTCGATGCAGAGCATGAAAATTCTCAAGAAATGCAGCGGGCAGGTTGGCAAGCCATTTTGGACAATTTTGCCGCCTATGTTGAAGCGAAGAATAAGAACTAAGGTGGGTTGAGTTTGTGAGTGGAGATAAATCGCTATTATGTGTTGTAGCTTGCGCGCTGATTGATGCTGATCGGCGCGTTCTTATTGCCCAACGTCCTGCAGACAAAAATATGGGTGGTTTGTGGGAATTTCCTGGCGGAAAGCTGGAAAAAGGCGAGTCGCCTGAAGAAGCTTTGATCCGTGAATTGCGGGAGGAGCTGGCGGTTGATACACAAGCAGCCTGTTTGGCCCCGCTCACCTTCGCTTCATTTTCTTATGAAAGTTTTCACCTTCTCATGCCACTTTATGTCTGTCGAAAGTGGCAAGGCACCCCGCAAGCGCTTGAACATCAAGCTTTAAAATGGGTGCGCCCTCAAAAGTTGCGGGACTATGACATGCCACCTGCAGATGAACCATTGATCGCCCATTTGTGCGATCTTTTATAGGGCATAAAGGGACGGACATGGCAGTATTAAAGCGGTTCTGGGCAGATGAGAGCGGCACTACAGCAATTCAATATGCTATGATCGGTACCTTGATTTCTGTTGCTATTTTGGGCGCGGTAACGGGCCTTTCAGGCAATTTGGGCAATGTTTTTAACGCAGTTGCCACTGCCTTTACCAATGCAATGGGCGGTTAACCCTTTTCCGACTTATCACCTAAAACATCTTTGAGGCTGGTTTTGGCGCTGCCAGGGCGCATTGGTTTTTGCTGGCTTTCATGAGGTGTCCACCCCATAAGCCACAGCAAATCGAGCGTTGCACGACACCGGCCATCTTCGTCCGTAAATTGGGTTTGATAATTTTCAACGGCTTTGGCCAACAGGCTGCGTGACACAAAGTTCTTTGGTCGCTCAAGCAGTGGATTTGATGCGCCAAACTGGCGTAGTTCTTCCATCAGGCTGATCGGGTGGCCATAGCGCACCACATGATGTTCAAGGTCGCTCACGGGCAGGGCAAAGCCGCCACGTTGCAGCAGGGCGCCACCATCACGAATGTCAATAAAGGGCGCAACACGGGCATAGGCACCGCCTGAATGTTCCACATCGGCGCTGAGCCACGCTTGGCGCAATTCGGTAAGGCTGTCGCCGCCCAACGTGGCCACAACACAAAGCCCGTCGGGTCGCAAAAATCGCTGCGCTTGAATGAAAAAGCCCGGCACATCATCCAGCATTTGCAAATCTGCAAGTGAGACGATCAGATCATAATCATTATGCGGGAGGGCCAGATTTGCCGGGTCGTAAATCGTCACATCAGTGGCCTCCGTCAGAGGCAAGGTCAGGCCATATTCAAAATTGATCGGCGCTTCTGTAGTGCGCACATCTTTTGCGAAAAAGTCAGGATGGGGTGCCAGCAATAATGCCTTGTTGAAGGTGCGGGTGATGGCGCTTAGACGATCCCTAAGGTCGTTGGTGATCAGGTCGGCAATAAAATTATCCGGTCCAGATGCAGTTTGGAAAATGCTGGCTTTTTGCAAGCGTCTTGCAATAAGCTCACGATCAAACAATTTTTTAACCTGATTATTTTGTGCCATTGAAAGACCTTTCATGTCAGGGCGTTGGATCGAAAAGGACGATTTCCTTCGACATTTTTCTCGCGCATCGCGCTTGATGAATGCACTGCCATCTGCGGTGTTGGATAGGGTGTTTCCGCCAGTGTGTCTAGCCTGTGACGGGCCGATTATCGAAAATCAGAAATTATGTCCCACCTGTTGGGCGCAGTTAGATCATATAACCGCGCCTTATTGTCCGGTGATGGGGTTGCCGTTCAGTGTGGATATGGGACCGGGGGCGAAAAGCGCAGAAGCTTTGGCACATCCACCGCCCTATGATCGGGCACGCTATGCCTTGCGGTTTAACGACAAAGCACGCGAGCTTGTTCATAATTTGAAATATCGTGATCGGCACGATATGGCGCGGTTTTGTGCCGAACTTATGGTGCGGGCGGCGCCTGAATTGTGGGCGCAACCGGGGGTAATTGTGCCGGTGCCTTTGCATTGGCAGCGCAAACTGTCTCGGCGGTATAATCAGTCGGCACTTTTGGCCAGCGCTTTGGCGCGGCAGACGGGGCTTCCCGCCTGCTATGATCTGGTTCAGCGGGTGCGGCCCACGCGGCAACAAGTTGGGCTTTCAGCCAAGGCGCGCACCAAAAATGTGCGCGGGGCATTTGCAGTGAATTCAGAAGTTCTTGGGCGGCGGCAAAGCGATCGCATCATTTTAGTTGACGATGTGATGACGACGGGTGCCACCATTACAGCCCTAGCCAAAGTGCTTCGTTCCCATTATATCAAGCATATTGACGTTATTTGTTTTGCGCGGGTCACCTCCCAACCCTGATTGGCGCAAACGAACAGTGTGAGATGTGAGATATGCCTAAAATCGAGCTTTATACAACGCCAACATGTCCTTATTGTTTGGCGGCAAAAGCGTTGCTGAACAAAAAAGAAGTCAGCTTCACTGAGATTACCGTTGTGGGTCACCCACAAGAGCGTGAAAAGATGATTCAGCGGGCACGTGGACGCCAAACTGTGCCGCAAATCTTTATCGATGAATATCATGTTGGCGGTTATGACGACCTTGTGGCGCTAGATCGCGCGGGCAAGCTAGACCCATTGCTTCAGGATCGTGCCGCCTCTTAACCGAGGTGAGACCAATGAAAATTGCCGCACTGCAAATGTGCAGCTCCATGCAAGTTGATCAAAATATCGACGCGATTGCGCAGGCCGCGCAGGCGGCCGCGTCTCAAGGCGTGAGCTATTTGCAAACTCCTGAAATGTCGGTGATGTTTGCTGAAAGGCGGGCACAACTTGATGAATGGGCGACAGCGCAAAATGTCGAACAGACATTGGGTGCTTTGGCAGATATTGCCCGGAACAATGCGCTTTATTTGCACATTGGCTCCATGGCGGTGCCTGCTGAGGATGGGCGGTTGTTTAACCGCGCATTCCTGTTTTCGCCCAATGGCGAGTTGCTGACCACCTATGACAAGATTCATCTGTTCGATGCAGATGTTGAGGGTGACGATCCTTATCGTGAAAGCGATAATTATCGGCCTGGTGAAGAGGCTGTGGTGTGCCCAGTTGGGGCGATCAATTTGGGTTTTTCCATTTGTTATGATGTGCGGTTTGCTCATCTATATGCGGCTTTGCGCGAAGGCGATGCCAATGTGATGGCGGTGCCTGCTGCCTTTACGGTGCCCACGGGTGAAGCCCATTGGCATGTGTTGCTGCGGGCGCGGGCCATTGAAACGGGTAGTTTTGTGGTGGCGGCGGCTCAAGGTGGCGCCCATGAAAATGGGCGCAACACTTATGGCCATTCGCTGATTATTGACCCTTGGGGTCGCATTTTGGCCGAAAAAGCGGATAAAAGCCCTGGGTTAATTATTGCGCCATTGGATTTAAACCTGATAAAGGAAGCCCGCATGCGGTTGCCAACACTTGCCAACCGCCGGGAATTTTCGTTAAGCGTTAACCGACATATGTCATAAACAAAATATGTTGTTTATTTGAAGGGTGAACTTCCGTGATTCAGTATTCGCTCATTTGCGAGAATGATCATAAGTTTGAAGCTTGGTTCAAAAATGCCAATGCCTATGATGCGCAAGCGCAGCAGGGGGTTTTGGAGTGTCCTTTGTGTGGCACAAGTGAAGTGAACAAGGCTTTGATGGCGCCAGCCGTTGGCAAAAAAGCCAACCAGCGCGAAGATGTCCCGCAAAAAACTATGGCCCTTTCCGCTGGCCACCCTGAACAGCAAGAAGTGCGTGAAGCTTTGCGTCGTTTGCGCTCTAAGGTGGAAAGCGAAGCGGAATATGTAGGTACACGCTTTGCCGAAGAAGCGCGCAAAATGGCTGAAGAGCCAGAGCAACGGCGCGGCATTTATGGGGAAGCGACAGCAGAAGAAGTCACGTCATTGATTGAAGATGATATTGACTTTATGCCGCTGCCACGTTTGCCCGAAGAGCATAATTAAGCCTTATACCTATTTGCTTAAATCGTCCCAATTGCCATTGAGCAGCTCACGCACTTCGTCGAGGGCGGTTTGCCAAATCAAATTCATGTCGTCGTCGCTGCGCTGATAGAGGCCGCCATAATTGCCATCCTCGAGCAAGGTGCGGGCTTTTTCGGGCGATAGTCGGCGCAACTGATCTAGATCGACCATTGGTTTTTGATGGCTGGGTAGGGAAACGCCCTCAAGGCGCGTCCAAGGGAAGTTTTCCATCCAGGATGCGTGGGAGGCAATTGGGTCGATTTCTTTGACCTTGGCCATTGTTTTTGGTGCCATCCACCAGTTGTGAACGATCACACTGCATTCAGGATGGTCGCCCATCCATTCCAACGCCGCATTGCCTGCAGGAATGTTGCCGCCATGGCCATTCAACAACATGATGCGGCGAAAGCCGGTTTGTTTCAGGCTCGTCAGAATGTCCTGCACGACGGCCAAAAATGTTGCCATGCGCAGAGTGACAGTGCCGGGATAGGCCATAAAACTTGGTGTGATGCCATAGGCTTGTACTGGAAAGACCGGAATGCCCAATGGCTCTGCCGCATCTGTGGCAATTTTTTCGGACAAAATATTGTCGGTGCTTAGCGATAGATAGGCATGTTGCTCGGTGCTGCCCAGTGGCACAATCACGCGATCATCTTTTTCCAAATAGGCTTCGACTTGCATCCAGTTCATATTGGCAATTTTCATGTCGAACTCCCTATTGAAATTTATACCCTGATTAGCCCTTCGGCTTTTCCGCCAGCATCATATAATTGACGCTCATGTCGCGAGAGCGTTTCCACGCATCTTCTAACGGATGGTAGCTCACGCCAAGCCGATCTTTAATTTGCATGCCATTGCGCTTGAGATTGGACGTGATTTCTTCCGGTGTCACCAACATGTCGTAGGAATGGGTGCCTTTGGGCAGCCAGCGCAGAATATGTTCAGCGCCGATAATGGCGAGGGCATAGGCTTTGAAGGTGCGGTTGATGGTGGCCACGAACATCAGGCCGCCGGGTTTCACCAATTGTGCGCAGCTTTTGAGATAGAGCTCAATATCGGCGACGTGTTCCACCACTTCCATATTGAGCACCACATCAAATTGCTCGCCTGCTTCGGCCAGCGCCTCTGAGGTGGTGGCGCGATAATCAATGTCGAGTTCAGACCGTTCGGCGTGGATTTGCGCGATCTTGATGTTTTTCTCGCCCGCATCGGCGCCCATCACATCGGCGCCAAGCCGTTTCATCGGTTCGCACAACAAGCCGCCGCCGCAGCCAATGTCCAACAAGCGCAAGCCTTTAAAGGGCTCGCGAGCCGTTTGGTCCAAACCAAAATGATTGATCACCTGCTCGCGGATATAGGACAGGCGCACCGGGTTGAATTTATGCAATGGCTTGAACTTGCCTTTCGGGTCCCACCATTCATCGGCCATGGCGTTGAACCGTTCAACTTCATCTTGGTGGATGGTTGTTTGGGCCATTTTCAATTCCTTTTTGCCTTCTCCGCTGTGTGCGCTGCCCGGAAACGGGATGCCGAACGCTTTTGGATCAATCAGGCACATTTTGTTAGGTGTCAATATGACAAATGGCTTCATTCGTGCCCGAATCGCGAAATTAGGGCCGTTTTAGTTGATCAAAACGCCAGTTTGTGGCAATTGACGCGCGCGAGCATTGTCGGCGCGGGGCCAACAACTCGCGCTTCAACCCGAGGCAGTTCAAAGCCAATCGGGCATAATAAATGTAGGAAAGCGCGCCATGGCGACAATTGTGATGAAATTTGGCGGCACCTCGGTGGCCGACATTGAGCGGATTAGGCATGCGGCCCGGCATGTCAAACGTGAAGTGGATGCAGGGCATAAGGTTTGTGTGGTTGTTTCCGCAATGTCTGGCAAAACCAATGAGTTGGTGGCGTGGACACGAGAAGCCGCGCCAGTGCATGATGCGCGCGAATATGATGCGGTTGTGGCCTCTGGTGAGCAGGTTTCCGCTGGCTTGATGTCAATTGTGTTGCAGGAAATGGGCGTGCCCGCGCGTTCCTTTGCCGGCTGGCAAGTGCCGATTGAAACAAGCGATGCCCATGGCTCAGCGCGGATCACCAATATTGATCCAAAGCTTTTGTTTGATCGCATGAGCGCTGGGCTTGTTTGCGTAATCACAGGTTTCCAAGGCGTGTCGCCACATGGGCGCATCACCACATTGGGTCGTGGGGGATCAGACACAAGTGCAGTGGCTGTTGCTGCAGCGGTGGAAGCAGACCGTTGTGATATTTATACTGATGTGGATGGTGTTTACACCACCGACCCGCGCATTGTGCCGAAGGCGCGCCGGATTGATCGGATCAGTTTTGAAGAGATGCTGGAGATGGCATCATTGGGCGCAAAAGTGTTGCAGACCCGATCAGTTGAATTGGCGATGGCCAAAAAAGTGCGCCTTGTTGTGCGCTCAAGTTTTGATGACCCCGATCAAGTGCCGCCTTTGGGTGAAAATGGCGACTGGCAAGGTCCAGGCACATTGGTGTGTGATGAGGATGAGATTATGGAAAAGCAAATTGTTTCCGGTGTGACCAGCGCAAAGTCAGAGGCGAAAATCACCTTGCGCGGTGTTAAAGATAATCCAGGCGTTGCTGCTGCAGTTTTTGGCCCATTGGCTGATGCGCAAATCGTTGTGGATATGATTGTGCAAAATATTTCTGATGACGGTAAATCAACCGACATTACGTTTACTATTCCCGATGCTGAATTTGACAAGGCCATGACGGTGCTTAAAGAAGCGGGGGAAACAAGTTTAGAATTTGATTCGATTTCTGGTTCTAAAGGCGGAGCCAAAATTTCAGTTATTGGGGTGGGGATGCGGTCTCACGCGGGCGTTGCAGCGTCTATGTTCCGGGCCCTATCTGATAAAGGCATAAATATTCAATTGATTACCACATCCGAGATCAAGACCAGTGTGTTGATTGAGGAAGAATATGCCGAATTGGCGGTGCGGGCACTCCACACCTATTATGGCTTGGATATGGAAGAGGCATAAGCCAATTTGGCCCAAAAAGGCAGCTCGCTTCGGCGGGTTGAGGGCGGATGGCACATACGATAGCTGGCCCTCGTGAATTGTTGCGCAGATTGCGCGAAACAATGGCAGAGCCATTGGGCATTCAGGAGCGGCTGGATAAAATTGTTGAATTGATCGCGGACAGTATGCGGGCCGATGTGTGCTCGTTTTATGTCTTGCGTGATGATGGTGCCTTGGAGCTTTTTGCCACCCATGGTTTGAAGCGCGAAGCGGTGCACAAAACCAGCTTGCGCCTTGGCGAAGGCCTTGTGGGCTTGATCGCGGCAGAAGCGATGTCGCTCAATTTGGCGGATGCGCCAAAGCACCCTGCCTTTGCTTATCGCCCTGAAACGGGTGAAGACCCCTACCAATCATTTCTTGGCGTGCCTGTTTTGCGTGCGGGCCAAACCCTTGGGGTTTTGGACGTTCAGTCGGTTGAAAGTCGGCTTTATCGCGAAGATGAAACTGAAGCGTTGATGACCACTGCCACTTTGCTGGCAGAAATGGTTTCGACCACTGAATTTGATAGTCTGATCACCCCGGGGTCGGAAATTGAATTGCGGCGTCCGCGCTCGTTGGAAGCGTCGAGCTACACAGATGGCATTGCATTGGGCAAAGTGTTTGTGCACGACCCGCGGGTGGTGGTGACCAACTTTGTTGCTGAAGATGTGGATCAGGAAAAAGAGCGCCTTGAGTCTGCCATCCGCACCATGCGGGTGACGATTGACGACATGTTCAATCGCGGCGATATGCAGGCGCGGTCTGAACATCGTGAAATTCTTGAAAGCTACCGCATGTTCGCCCATGACCGGGGATGGGTGCGGCGGCTGCGTGAAGCGGTGGGCGCAGGTTTGACCGCGGAAGCTGCGGTTGAGCGGGTGCAAAACGACACGCGCGCGCGCATGATGCGTCAAACCGATCCCTATATTCGCGACCGGTTGCATGATTTGGACGATTTGGCCAACCGCCTGCTGCGGGTTTTGACTGGTGGCACAAAAGTGTTTGGCCATGAGCTGCCCGATAACGCCATTTTGGTGGCGCGGAATATGGGGCCAGCGGAACTTCTTGAATATGATCGGCGCAAGCTGCGCGGCGTTGTGCTGGAAGAAGGCGGCATGACCGCCCACGTGTCGATTGTAGCGCGGTCTTTAGGCCTTAATGTGTGCGGGCAGGTCGAGAATATCGCCGCCATGTGCGAAACAGGCGACGATATTATTCTCGATTGTCAGCAAGGCATTGTGCACTTGCGTCCATCCGTGGACGTGCTCGCCACTTATGCAGATAAGGTGCGCATGAGCGCCAAGCGGCAGGAACGTTTTGCTGCGCTGCGCGACAAGCCCTCTATCACCCGCGATGGCGCTGAAATTACGCTGTTGCACAATTCTGGTTTGATCGCAGATCTGCCGGCGATTGAAGAAACGGGCGCGGCGGGCATTGGTTTGTTCCGGACCGAGCTGCAATTTATGATCGCGTCTAAGCTGCCGCGTTTGGCCGAACAGGTTGAGCTTTATCGCGAGGCGATGGAACTGGTGGGGGATCGCCCTATCGTATTCCGCTTGCTGGACATTGGCGGTGATAAGGTGGTGCCCTATTTGCGGGCAGAAGCTGAAGAAAACCCTGCGATGGGGTGGCGGTCACTTCGTTTGGCGTTGGATCGGCCTGGTCTGTTGCGCACCCAAATTCGCGCCTTGCTACAAGCGGCGAATGGGCGTGATCTGGATATTTTGGTGCCTATGGTCACCGATGCGCAGGAATTTTGTGAAGCCCGCAAAGTCCTCGATATCGAATTGAAGCGTTTGGACAATGCTGGATTTGAGCGCCCTAAAAATCTTCGCCTTGGTGCGATGATCGAGGTGCCGTCGCTTTTGTTCGAACTTGATCATTTGCTGCCCATGACGGATTTTGTGTCCATTGGCTCTAACGATCTTGTGCAGTTTCTCACTGCGTCTGACCGCGCGAATGCGCGGGTGGTGCGGCGCTATGATCCAATTGCAATTCCGCGCTTGCGTGCGTTTAAGCATGTGGCAGATGCAGCCAAAAAGCATAATGTGCCGCTGACCATGTGTGGCGAGTTGGCAGGGCGGCCAATTGAGGCGTTGGCATTGATGGCGATTGGCATTGATCGGTTGAGCATGGCGGCTTCTTCAATCGGCCAGATTAAAGAGCTTGTGTTGTCTCTTGATCTTCAAGCCATTCGCGGGCAAATATGCGCCGCATTGGATGAGGGCGGTGATCCGCTGGTTATCCGTGATTTGATTTATGATTTGGCAGATCGCCAACATCTACCCCTTTAAATGAAAGTCTGAGCTGTTATGGCGAAACTACCTGCAGAAAAATTGGATGCTTTGTTGCACCGCTTTGAAACGGTTGAAGGAGAAATGGCTGCGAATCCAGATCCCGAAACCTATGTGAAGCTGTCCAAGGAATATTCTGACCTGCAGCCATATGTGGACAAAATTCGCGAGTTCAAATCTGCGCAGACAGACCTTGAAGGGGTCAATGAAATTTTGGCGTCCGGTGATAAAGAAATGGCCGAGATGGCGGAAATGGAGCGGGACGAGCTTAAAGAAAAGATTGAAGAGCTCACCCAAGAAATCCGTTTGATGCTGCTGCCAAAAGATGAAGCTGACGATAAGTCGGTTATTGTTGAAGTGCGGGCAGGCACGGGGGGCGACGAAGCCGCTTTGTTTGCGGGTGATCTGTTCCGCATGTATCAACGCCACGCTGAAATCAATGGCTGGAAAGTCCAGATCATGGAAGAGAGCGAAGGCGATATGGGCGGCTACAAAGAGATTGTCGCCAGTATTAAAGGTCAGGGCGCATATGCCCGTTTGAAATTTGAGTCTGGTGTGCACCGTGTGCAGCGGGTGCCGGAAACAGAATCTGGTGGGCGTATTCACACCTCCGCCGCCACCGTGGCTGTGTTGCCAGAAGTGGAAGATATCGACATTGAAATTCGCAATGAAGATATTCGGATTGATACGATGCGGGCATCAGGCGCGGGTGGTCAGCACGTGAACACCACCGACAGTGCGGTGCGGATTACCCACATTCCAACTGGCGTGGTGGTTATTTCGTCTGAGAAATCGCAGCACCAGAACCGGGCCAACGCCATGAAGGTTTTGCGGGCGCGCTTGTTTGATATGCAGCGGCAGGAGCGTGATAGTGCACGGGCCGAAGCGCGGCGCGATCAGGTGGGTTCGGGTGACCGTTCAGAGCGCATTCGGACCTATAACTTCCCGCAGGGTCGGGTGACAGATCACCGGATTAACCTCACGCTTTATAAGCTTGATAAGGTGATTGCGGGTGAAGCGCTGGATGAGATGATCGATGCATTGATCACCGAAAACCAAGCGGCGCAGTTGGCTGCTATGGATGAAGCAAATAAGTAGCACCACGCCCATAAGCTTTGGTCAGTTGCGGCAGCATTGGCGGCAGCAATTTGCCGAAAATCAGATTGAAAGTGCCGCGATAGATTCGCGGCTGCTTTTGTGTGCAGCCGCCGAGATTGATCAAGCACAGCTAATCGGCAAAGAGCATGATCTTGTGTCGCCGGAAATTCTGGCGAGGATGGACGGATTTGGACAGCGCCGATTGGCGCATGAACCTGTTGCACGCATTTTGGGTGAAGCTGCCTTTTATGGGCGCGTATTTTCGTTGAATGCGGATACGTTGGTGCCGCGTCCAGACACCGAAGTGTTGGTCGAGCGTGGGCTGCAGGCTTTGCCGAAAGTCGGACATTTCATAGATTTGGGCACAGGCACGGGCTGCATTGCGATCAGTCTGCTGGCTGAGCGTGTCGATTGCACAGCGGTGGCCACGGATATTGCGGCAGGCGCGCTGGAGATGGCGCGTGAAAATGCAACACGGCATGAGGTTTCGGATCGGCTAGAGTTGGTGACCAGCAATTGGTTTGATGCAATCCCAGCGCAAAACCAATTTGACCTGATCCTTTCCAATCCGCCGTATATCGCTGAGCACGAAAAAGCGCTGATGAATAAAGAGGCGCTTGATTATGATCCGGCGCTGGCGCTTTTTGCTGAAGATGAGGGCATGGCGGCTTATCACCAGATTTTGGCTGGTGCGAAAATGCGGTTGCGGCAGGGCGGTAAGCTGCTTTTTGAAATCGGTTTTCGTCAGGCTGAATTGATGGAAAAGGCTGCAATTGCAGCGGGTGCGCAGCAAGTAACCTTTTTCAAAGACCTTTCTGGGCATAATAGAGTTGCTGAAATTTCTTGGTGAAATTCAGGAGGGGCCAGCAAGTTTGGCCAAAGTGAAAATTTTTCACTTGGAAAAGTTTTCCGAAGCATATAGGTTGCAATGGCTAGTTGGGTTTGATGTTCATTCATTGACCGCAAAATTTTACCTACACATAACAGGTGGATTTGCCCCCAGCAAGCTGGACAGCCGGCATATAGCGACCATTCAAAGTCACATCCAAACCAAAAATGTTTGGCGGGCAATGTGACAGGTACGGTTTGGTGCGCTCTTTTCGGTGCAAATGTAAGAAAAGTTTGAAGTCATCGTATGAGACCTGGACAACAGAATAAGCGTTCACGCGGCCGTGGTAACGGTCGGAAAAACGTCAATCCGCTTTCCCGCAATTATGAAAGCAACGGACCGGATGTGAAGGTGCGTGGCAATCCTTCTCACATTGCGGAGAAATATGTGCAGCTCGCGCGCGACGCGCAGGCCTCTGGCGATTCTGTCATGGCCGAAAACTATTTGCAGCATGCGGAACATTATTTCCGGATCATCTCTGCAGCTCAGGCGCAAAACCAAGCGCGGCAAGAGCAGCGGCGGGAGCGGGAAGAGCAAGATCGTGACGAAGACGATCAGGCAAATGATGAAAAAGCAGTGGCTGAGGCAAATGTGGATCAGGACAATGAGCCTGAAGATGCGCCGAAAGAAGAAGCTATTGCTGAAGCGCCTGCAAATGATGAAGTGGCACAGGAAAAGCCAAAACGCGCACCACGTGCGCGGCGTCCACGTCGCAAACCTGCGACTGAGGGTGATTTGGCCGATGCACCACAGCCCAAATTGAGTGTGGGCGATGATGTGGCGGACGAGGTTCCAGCCAAAAAAGCAGCCGCAGCAGCGGAATAAAGTTAGGGGCGGGTGACCGCCCTTTATTTTTGCCGAAAATTATTGCGATAGACGACCGGGCTTATTTTGAGGTGGGTGCGGAAATGGTGCCGCATTGTCTCTGGCGTGTTGAAGCCTGCCTTTTGTGCAATCTCGTCAATGGTGAAATGATCTTCTTCTAGAAGGGAACGGGCGAAAAAGACTCGCTCCTGAATCAGCCATTGGCTTGGGCTCAACCCCATCACTTCCTGAAATCTGCGCATCAATGTACGTTCGGACATATGGCAGAGGGCTGCCATTTCTTTCACTGTCCAAGATTGATCGAGTTTTTGGCGCACCTCATCGAGATATTTGGCAAATCCGCTTTTTTGCGCATGTGCCACTGGGCGCGGCACAAATTGTTTTTGACCGCCTTCGCGATGGGCTGGCAGAACCAGCCGCTGCGCCAACCGATTCGCTTCTTTGGTGCCAAAGTCCTGCCGCACAATTTCTAATGCCAGATCAATCCCTGCCGCTGATCCGGCTGAGCTCATAATTTGCCCTGTGCCGCAATAAAGCACATTGTCTTCAACGTTCTCGCTGGTCGCTTCAGCTCTTAATTGATCAATATATTGCCAGTGTGTGGTGATGTTGGTGTTGGCGGTGAGGCCAGCACGGCCCAGCAAAAAGATGCCAGAGCAAATGGTCATAAATCGCGCACCAGCCTCGTGTGCATTTTGCAAGGCGCTGGCCATTTCAGATGAAACTTTCTTATGCAGCGGCCAGCCCGGCACGATTATCAGGTCAAATTCAGCAAGTCGTTCCAGTTGCGCGACACATTGGGTACGCAAGCCACCGGCCAATCTCAGATTGCCCGATTCGATGGGCACTGTTTCGGCTTGGTAAAGCGGTGCGGTTTTAGATTGAATCGTATCGAACACTTCAATGGCGATGCCATATTCGAAGGTGCAAAGCTGATCATATGCCAGCACAGCCACTTTTTTGGGCATAGTGCCTGCTGGCTGAATGGTGTGATGGGGTTCGACTTTGTTCATCTTATCAGCTTTGACTGTTTGTTTGGCGGGATATTACTGCACCTTGCTAAATTTGCCAAAGGCTAGATCATTGTCAGAGATAGGGATAGACTTATCCGGTCCCACAATTTGAGTGAGATTTTTATGTTTGAGACTTTGTTTGCCCCGTTGGAAACCAATGGCTTTAATATTTTTATGATTGGTTGGATTGTCGCGTTGGCCGGTGGCGCGCTGCATATGATTGGCGGCGGGTTTAAAGAAGGCTCATCCAAAGTACCAGTCTTGGGCAATTTTGAAGAAGTGAAGAAGGGTCAGAAAGGCTATCGTCAACAGCAGATTGCAGGTTGGGTTTTTAAATTTGGTGCTGCCATGGTGGTCGTAGGGGGCGTGGCGCACTTCTTTTAAAAGTGAAGCCAAAAGAGCAGTTTATTTGTCTTTTGCTCTTTTTTCCCTTCGAAGCGTACCTATATCTAATTCAACAGTCCGGCGTGCCAAATGTGGGCGCCTTAGGATAAGTTGAAACAAACAACGCTTCGAGACGTTTTAACCCGTGCTTTTTAGGCGGATTGAGATGGGCGAGAAATGGAGAGTTGAGATATGAATATCGAGAAATATACCGAGCGGGCACGCGGTTTTGTACAATCTGCCCAATCTGGCGCCCTTTCTGCTGGGCATCAGCAATTTTCGCCTTTGCACCTTCTAAAAGTTCTTTTGGACGATAATGAGGGCATGGCGTCTGGCCTCATTCAACGGGCTGGCGGTGATCCAAAGGCGGTGCATGCTGCAACTGAAGCGGCATTGAAAAAAATTCCTTCTGTATCCGGTGATGGTGGCCAACTTTATTTGAGCCGCGAAATGGCGCGTGTTTTTGAAACAGCTGAAAAAGCTGCGGATAAGGCAGGCGACAGCTATGTCACCGTTGAACGCCTTTTGCTGGCATTGACCATCGAAAAAGACACAGATGCAGGCAAAGTTTTGGCTGCAGGTGGTGTTACGGCCAATGGGCTGAACGATGCCATCAATGAATTGCGCAAAGGCCGTACTGCAGATAGCCAAAGTGCAGAAGAAGGCTATGACGCTTTGAAAAAATATGCGCGTGATTTGACCCAAGATGCACGTGATGGTCGGCTTGACCCTGTGATTGGCCGGGATGAAGAAATTCGTCGCTCAATCCAAGTGTTGTCACGCCGCACAAAAAACAATCCTGTTTTGATTGGTGAGCCCGGTGTGGGTAAAACCGCGATTGCCGAAGGCTTGGCCTTGCGAATCGTCAATGGTGACGTGCCGGAAAGCTTGAAGAACAAAAAGCTCCTGTCTTTGGACATGGGGTCCCTCATTGCGGGCGCGAAATATCGTGGTGAGTTTGAAGAACGTTTGAAATCTGTGCTCAATGAGGTGCAATCAGAAGAGGGAAAAATCATCCTCTTTATTGATGAGATGCACACTTTGGTTGGCGCAGGTAAAGGCGACGGCGCCATGGATGCGTCTAACCTGCTGAAACCTGCATTGGCGCGGGGTGAATTGCACTGCGTGGGCGCCACCACTTTGGACGAATATAAAAAGCATGTTGAAAAAGATGCGGCTTTGGCCCGTCGGTTCCAGCCTGTTTATGTGTCTGAACCCACTGTGGAAGATACAATTTCGATTCTTCGCGGCCTGAAAGAAAAATATGAGCTGCACCACGGTGTGCGAATTTCGGACAGCGCCTTGGTGTCGGCCGCTACTTTGTCGAATCGCTATATTACAGATCGGTTTTTGCCAGATAAGGCCATCGATTTGGTGGACGAATCGGCTGCGCGGTTGCGCATGCAGGTGGACAGCAAGCCAGAAGCGTTGGACGAGTTGGATCGTCGCATCATCCAGTTGAAAATTGAGCGCGAAGCGCTGAAAAAAGAAACGGACGATGCGTCCAAAACCCGGCTTGAGAAGTTGGAAGCTGAGCTTTCTGATCTGGAAGAAGAAGCTGGTGCATTGAACCAGCGTTGGGTTTCAGAAAAGGAACGTTTAGGCGCCGAGCAAAAACTCAAGGAAGAGTTGGACCAAGCGCGGACCGAGCTTGAAAATGCCCAGCGGGCAGGTGATTTGGCACGGGCAGGTGAATTGGCCTATGGCGTTATTCCCGGTCTGGAGCAAAAAATTGCCGAAGCCGAAGCCAAAGATGCGGCTGCCGACAATGTCACCGACGCGATGATGGAAGAGGTGGTTTCCCCCTCTCACATTGCGCAGGTGGTGAGCCGTTGGACGGGTGTGCCCGTGGATAAGATGCTCGAAGGCGAGCGCGACAAGCTGCTGCGCATGGAAGATGAATTGGGCAAGCGGGTGATTGGCCAGCGCGAAGCGGTGACAGCCGTTGCCAAAGCGGTGCGCCGGTCACGTGCCGGGTTGCAAGATCCGAATCGCCCGATTGGCTCTTTCATGTTCTTGGGGCCAACCGGTGTCGGTAAAACCGAGTTGACCAAAGCTTTGGCTGAGTTCTTGTTTGACGATGAGACGGCCATGGTGCGGTTGGACATGTCTGAATTTATGGAGAAGCATTCGGTTGCCCGGCTGATCGGCGCGCCTCCAGGCTATGTGGGTTATGATGAAGGGGGCGTGTTGACCGAAGCGGTGCGTCGTCGTCCTTATCAGGTGATCTTGTTTGACGAGATCGAAAAAGCCCACACGGACGTGTTCAATGTGCTGCTTCAAGTGCTTGATGATGGCCGCTTGACCGATGGTCAGGGTCGCACGGTCGATTTCCGCAACACGCTGGTCATCATGACCTCGAACCTTGGTGCCGAATATCTTGTTGAACAGCAAGACGGCGAATCGGTTGATCTGGTGCGCGGCAAGGTGATGGATGCGGTCAAAGCTCATTTCCGCCCTGAGTTCTTGAACCGGGTGGATGAGATCCTGCTGTTCCATCGTTTGGCCCGTGCCGATATGGGCGCCATTGTGGATGTTCAATTGGGCGGTTTGCGCAAATTGTTGAATGAGCGTGACATCGCCATTGAACTCAGCCCTGCTGCCCGCGATTGGATTGCCAATGAAGGTTATGACCCTGCTTATGGGGCACGTCCTTTGAAACGGGTCATTCAACGCAATTTGCAAGATGAGCTCGCCGAGCAGATTTTGAGCGGCAAAATTGTTGATGGTCAACGGGTCTCTGTGGATGTGGAAGGCAATAAACTTGCCTTCACTGCAGATGGCACCAGCATCGATGATAGCCCGCTGCCCGACGCAGCCCAATAAACTAACCCTCCTCCTCAACGATGAAGGAAGCCCGGTGCTTTTATGAGCGCCGGGTTTTCTTTTTTCCTAATTTCATGTCCCGTTGCCCGACTTGACGGTGATCGACAGGCGACCACCCTCATTCGTGCCGGGCAGTTGGTTGTTAGCGACCATAATTTCGGGGGGCCGCGACATAGCGATAGCTATTTTCGTGACGTTCCACATATCCCAAGGATGGGAAATCCAGATGCATGCCGGCGACCATGGCGCGGTCTGCGGCGGCTTGATCGAGAAGTTTGGTCCGCGTTTGAGCTGAAAGTGCCGGGTCTGCGTCGATGATGGTTGACCATTCAGGGTGACTGAATTGGTAAGTTGGGCTGTGGATAATGTCACCCCAGATCATAAGGCTCTTGTTCTGGCTTTCCACTCTGATACCCATATGTCCCATTGTGTGGCCGGGCAGAGGTACACTGAACACGCCGGGCGCGATTTCTGTTTCTTTGTCCATGCTCAGCAGTGTGCGCTGGTCTTTATAGGGCAGTGTTTGCCCGCGCGCATATTGGATCATGGGCGCAAATTCCTTCGGCAGATAGGCCAGTTTTTCATTATCAAATGAATGTGCCCATTCTGTTTCTGAAAGCATCAACTCAGCTTGCGGCATGTGCATTTCGCCCGTCTCGCCCACGAGGCCAGCGACATGGTCAGTGTGCATATGGGTGAGGAACATGATGTCGATGTTTGACAAGGAAATATTGGCCTTGGCCAATCCCGCCTGCCACGCGCCCACATTTGGGCCGAGAAAACTTGGGGCACCTGCATCCACGGCAATAACCTTGTTGCGTGTGCGCACGATGTAGCTGTTGATGGCGATGGGAATCATGTTGGGGTCGTAGTTTTTGTAGGCCAACCGCGCTGCCTGTTCTGCCACTTCTGGTTCCAAACCCACCATGACTTGGCTGGGCAAAGCGGTGAAGCCATCTGCAATGGCAATCACTTCGATGTCGCCAATTTGATATTTGAATATTTCAGCTTGTGGATGCTGGTGGGGAGCGTTTTTTGGGGTGGTCTCGTTTGCCATTGCCTGAGCGCTTGCGCCCACGGCAAGGGGGGCGGCCGCTATTCCGGAAAGGAAGTGTCGCCGATTCAGGCTGGCATCATGATGGGTAAAAGGCATGTTGAACTCTTCAGTTGAATTAAAACTGAAGTGAAGCTATTGCTTTTATTATGGATATAAAATTCCCCGATTCCTTATTATTGATATAAGAATTACTTATGGATGAACTGCACCCTTTGCGCTGTCTGGTTGCGGCTGTGGACGCCGGTTCCTTCACTGGCGCCGCCAAAACGCTCGGCGTGAGCCAGCCCGCTGTTTCGCAAAAAGTCAAATCCCTCGAACTTGCCTACGGCCAAACATTGTTGATCCGAAACCGTGCTGGCGTTCAGCCGACGATGGCGGGACAGGTAGCCTATGGTTTTGGTCAAAAAATCGGACAGGCGCTGGATGAAATGCGCGTTGAATTGGATTCCCTGCAGGGGACTATTTCGGGACATATTCGCATTACAGCGGGACAATCTTTGAGCCAAACTTATTTGGGAGAAGTCGTGATTGCGCTAAAGGCGCAACATCGCGATCTCAAAGTCGATTTAGTGATCTCTGATGCCTTGATTGATCTGGAAAAAGACAATGTTGATTTTGCCATTCGCTTTGGTTCACCGGGACAGGGCCGTGGAATCGGGCGTAAAATTGGTGTGGTGCAGTCAGTGTTGGCGGCAACCCCAGCCTATTTGGATCGAGCGGGGCGCCCACACTCACCCAGGGAGTTGCAAAATCTGGATTTTATTCAATATCGTGATGATACAGAGCAGGCCATGGTTGCGGTCACCTATGAGGGGCAGAATCTTTCTGTCCCGGTTACGCCGAGTTTGACGGCGGATCACCCGAATCTGATTGCGCATGCGCTTGAAAAAGGGTTGGGCTTTACAAAAGCGCCCCTCTATTTTGTGCAGAATTTTCTGGACAGCGGTGTTTATGAGGAGGTTTTGCCCGGCTGTCGTCCGGTGCCAAAACCGCTTTATTTGGTGCAGCGTGAGGAGGTGCACAACACGGCGCGCGCCAAATTGTTTCAGGAGGTGTTGATCGAAAAACTCGCCACGGCGCCGGGCATTTCGATTTCGCCGGATTTGCGCCGGATGGGGTGAGGCTTGCGCGGGCAAAAATCGCTTAATTCCTGGTTGGCGGAATTGCTCAATTTGCCAACTGGTTGATTTATCGTCATTCATTTTCTTCTCAGGCAAAAACATCACAAACTTATCTCCGGGGGGAGATTTCGCCCTATAATAAAGTCATCTTCTTTTGGCCGCGTGGGCTGTCGACGGGCAGTGGCGGTACATCCTCTATGTGATGAAGAAGAGGTTGGTGCAAAATTTGGACGCAGAATCTGTCGCTCCTTATAGAGTGAGCCCTACGCCGGGGGCCGATGCTAGTTGGGTATTGCGGGAACATTGGGTAAGCAGCCCGGCAGGCTAAAAGGTGATGCGCAAAACCAGTCGCATGAGGTGTAAAATGTCTCCTTATTCTGCAGATCTGATTCGAGACGTTGCGTGCCTCGTGCCCCACATTTATCGCTGCGCCATCGGTTGCGGCACCATTTGTGTTGGCTTGATTGACTCCTGAGTACGTTCGAAATAGAACAAATACAGAACAATAAGTGGAGCTGTTATGAAATTAGAGATCGACTATATTGAATTTCAATCCAATCAGTTTGAGCAATCTAAGTCATTTTTTGAGAAAGCCTTCGGCTGGTCCTATGTGGATTATGGTCCGGACTATTCGGAAATTCGTGATGCCGGGGTTACCGGTGGGTTAGAGCGCGCTGAAACGATTGAGGCGCCGTTGGTGATTTTGAAAACGGACCAGTTAGAAGCAACATTGGAGCAGGTACAGACCAATGGGGCGGAGATTGTGAAGCCGATCTTTTCATTTCCCGGTGGTCGACGTTTTCACTTCAAAGAACCCGGTGGCAATATTCTGGCGGTTTGGTCCGAAACGTAGGAAATCTACTCGCGCATCGCGAATCGCGCCCTTTCCAATGGCGAATTTTCCTCGCCATTGGCGCATATCACCTTTCAAATTCTTCAGTTTCCATCATTTCAGTCGGCAACCAAAAATTGCGAGGTACTGAAATGGTTTTCGATGAGTTGTTGGCTGGCCTAGCGCCATTCAAAAATTTGATCTTTTTAACATTGGCGCTGCTCGGGCCTTTATTGTTTTTCCACATTGGGCAGTTGTTTGGGCTGGAGCGTAGATATGAACCTCAGTTTTGGGGTCGACTGGGCTTGTGTCTATTCCTGTTTATGACGGCAAGCGCGCACTTCACTGATCCGATGGCAATGGCGGTGATGCTGCCTGAATTTGTACCGTTCCGCGAATATATTGTGGTGCTCACTGGGTTTCTAGAAATCGGCTTGGGCTTGGCAGTTTTGTACAATCCGGTGACACGCCTGATGGGGTGGGCGATTATCGCCATGCTGATCGGCTTTTTGCCTGCCAATATTTATGCCGCTTTGAACTATATTCCTTTTGGCGGCGCAGAAATGGGGCCGGCCTATTTGCTGGTTCGGGTGCCTTATCAGGCTTTCTTGGCGGGATTTGCGTTTTGGACAACGCAAACAGGCCAGCACGCTAGCACAAAACGCTTTGGCCAATTGGCCTAATTGCGCGCCTTCTCTTTTCAGCTTATTCTGTGTTTAAGGAGTGCAATGCTGCATGGGTAAAGCGACAAGAGTCGATGTGCCATATTTGATCAAATCGCGTTCGACCATATTTGGCCGGGCGCTTCCATATTGCAGAGATAAATGCCTCCACTGCCTGCTTAACTTCATATTTTCCGGCTGCATTGCGCCGGGCCAGCGGGCGTGCAATTTCAAATTATACTTAGAGCCATCATTGGGATGAGGAGGACATCATGCGAATCGGTGATATTTTAGAGGAAAAAGGCAACCAAGTTTTCACATTGCCCGAAGCTGCGCCTGTGGCACAGGCGGTGGATATGCTGGGCGAAAACAATATTGGTGTGGTGGTGATCACTGCGGCAAATGGTGATGTGGTTGGCATTCTGTCTGAGCGCGATATTGTGCGCCGCTTGCGCGAGCATGGCGCTGCCGCGTTAGAAAGCGGTTTAGAGAAATGCATGACCCGTGATCCGTTCACCTGCTCGCGTGACGCCAGTGTTGACGAGGTGATGGGCACCATGTCCAAGCGGCGCATACGCCACATGCCAGTTGTTGAAGGCGGTAAGCTGTTGGGGCTGGTTTCGATCGGCGATATTGTGAAACGCAAGATTGAACAGGCCGAGCGTGAAGCAGCAGCTCTTCGCGATTACATCGCTTCGTAATTTTCGAACAAATTGCCGAGCGGGCTTAGTTGCCCGCTTGTGCCACATTGATTGGTGCAGATGGTTCGCGTGACATCAGATCGTTGATCTGCGCGATGGTCTGGTCAAATTTGGCGCGATATTGGTTCGGCAGCGATTTGTCCCGCGGCAAACGCACGCTTAGAGGATCGACCGTCCGGCCGTTAATCTTGATTTCATAGTGCAGGTGAGGGCCAGTTGAGTAACCTGTTGAGCCCACATAGCCAATAATCTGACCCTGCCGTACGCGCGTGCCGGGGCTCATGCCATCGGCGATACGGTTCATGTGAGCATAGGCGGTTTGATAGCCGTTTGCGTGGTTCAGCTCCACATAGCGACCATAGCCTGAAACCCACTGCGCGCGTTTCACAACGCCATCGCCGCCAGCATAAATCGGTGTGCCGGTGCGGGCGGAAAGATCAACGCCAGTGTGCAGTTTGCGGGTTTTAAAGATCGGGTGGATTCGATAGCCGTAATTTGAGCGCAACCGCCCACCACCTTCGAGTGGACGCCGCATCAAGAACTTCTTGCCCGTTTGGCCATTCTCATCGAAATAATCAACCAAGCCATCTTCGGTCTGGAAACGATACATATGCCGCTCTGTGCCGGCTAGCTTCAACCCGATATAGAGCAATTCCTTGTGCCCATGGGTATCCGCTTCGGTTTGCAGAATTTGGATTTGATCACCCGGTGCAATCTTTTTGGTCAGATCGAGATCATAAGCAAACATGGCTACGATTCGCTCAATGGTCGCATCTTTCAAGTCCAACTTGCGGCCTGTTTCATAGATTGACCGATAAAGCGAAGGCAGGTTGGCAACGTTAATTTCTTCCGTGTCCTCATCGGGCAAATCAATGCCTGGAGGTGGGGCACCCAACACATAACGCCCTTGGTCGGTGCGGGCGACGGTGACCAGATGGCGCTCATCTGCATTATAAAGGCTGAGCAAATAGGGGATTTGCGTTTCAGTGCCGGGCTCTAGCCCGAAAAGGATACGCATCCGGAATCCCTCACGCACTTCAGTTGAGGGGTTTACGGACCGCATTGTCCGTTCAATCGCGGTCACCATTTGCTCGGTAAAACCGTTTTTAGACAATACATCGCCAATGGGCGCAGTTTGTCGCACGGAGATGATCCGTTCCGTCCGTGCGGTTTCGTTGGTCGATGCAGGAGACTTCGGCACAATAGATACATTTTGTGCGACAGAGGAGAAACCGTCAGATTCTACGGAAAGCTCGCGCAGGCCCGGTACATTTTCTGCCGCATATGCCAGGGCAATAGAATCGGAGCCGGAAAAGGCGCCTTCCACTGTGGTGCGCACATATTCAGCGGCCAACCGATCATCAATGGCGGGTTCGGGCGCGAAGTTGATATTGAGGCTTGCCTCTTTAACAGTGACTTCGCCCTCTACTTCGGCGCCATAAATATCAGTATTGATGGTGCGGGCATCTTCGGCCAAAGCGATGGGTTGGTTTTTGCGCAGCAACGCCACCGGGTCATATTTGGGAATGTCGGCGGAAAGCGCTGTGGCCGATGTGGCCAAGGTCGCGTTGATTCGAATAAAGGGTTGGCGGCGGATACGGTCCGCGCCATCAACTGTTTCGCGAATGCTGGCTTCAATGATCTCGCGGTCTGATCGGGTGGCCGCAACGGGCCGCACACGATCAGACTTCTTGGTCACCAACTTGCTGTCAGAACTTGGCGTGTTGATGTCTTCTGCCAAGGTTGGGCTTAAAGAGGCATAGGGCGTTGCAAATGTGCCGCGGCCGTCAAAGGACACATAGAGCGCGCTTGCCATCAAAAGTACACCGGTCACCCCTGTTAGAATGGTGCCGCTCAACCATGAAAGCGAGATCTCGCGTCCATGGGGCATATGTCCATCATGGGAATTTAGTGTCAAAGCTGGTGCATCGCGATAGCCCGCAGATTTCAAAAGCATTTTGTGCTGTTTGAATTGAACAGGTGTCACGCAGCCAGCTCCTTTGATTTGTTTGCAGCGTTTATATGGCACAGACTTGCGTTAAAGCGCAAATTTATGGCCTCAAATGCGGCACTATATATAGAGTGTGCCAACCAGCTCTGTCCTTTTGCGGATTAAATGCGGCAAAAATCGGTCAAATGGGGCTTTATTGGCCCTCTTTATAATGGTGCGGTGCGGGGTGGATAAAAAGACAGGGTGAAAAGGCCCGAAAATCGGGCTTTTTGCGGCAATGTCAAAAAAAGTTCATCTTTTTGAAAAAGGGCTGTTGACTCTGAAATGCCCCCGCCCTATAACCCCCGAGCGCTGAGGGAAACGGGGTCGCAAGACACCAGCGGAACTCAGATAACTAGCTGAAAAATAAATGAAAATTTAAATTTCAGATAGGGTGTTGACAAGGCGAATTTAAAGCATTATCAACCGCATCTCTTGAGTGTTAAATGTTCAGCTTTGAATGTTTAATTTTCAAGATTTCAGATTTAAAGAGTGGGCTTGCTTGCTCGGGAAATCGTGGACGATTTAATCGTCGGTTCTTTGACATTGTGAATGAGAGAAGAAAGGGAAACGTGGACGGCGAGGTCCTTGCGGATCGGCTTTTAGCTGATCATCAAGACTTCGATGGGTGTACGTTTCTACTAAGAGAACACCAAATTTACGATGCGTTGAGAAACGCATTTGTGACAAGTGGTGTCCTCGTCAAGAACGTGCATTGCGTCGTAAATAGTCATATCAAACTTGAGAGTTTGATCCTGGCTCAGAACGAACGCTGGCGGCAGGCTTAACACATGCAAGTCGAACGCTCTCTTCGGAGGGAGTGGCAGACGGGTGAGTAACGCGTGGGAACCTACCTAGTAGTACGGAATAACGTTTG
>NZ_SNYR01000003.1:0-2500 GCF_004363175.1 Maritalea mobilis | reverse complement strand
TTTGTATAATGGGTCAGCGACTTAATTTAACATGCAAGCTTAAGCCGTTAGGTGTATGCGTAGCGAAAGCGAGTCTGAATAGGGCGTTGAGTATGTTGGATTAGACCCGAAACCAAGTGATCTAGCCATGGGCAGGCTGAAGGTGAGGTAACACTTACTGAAGGGCCGAACCCACTTCTGTTGAAAAAGAACGGGATGACCTGTGGCTAGGGGTGAAAGGCCAATCAAACTTGGAAATAGCTGGTTCTCCGCGAAATCTATTTAGGTAGAGCGTCAGACGAATACTCCAGGGGGTAGAGCACTGGATGGGCTAGGGGTCCCCAACGGATTACCAAACCTAACCAAACTCCGAATACCTGGAAGTAATATCTGGCAGACACACTGCGGGTGCTAAGGTCCGTAGTGGAGAGGGAAACAGCCCTGACCTACAGCTAAGGTCCCAAAGTCATGGTTAAGTGGGAAAGCTTGTGGGAATGCATAGACAACCAGGAGGTTGGCTTAGAAGCAGCCATCCTTTAAAGATAGCGTAACAGCTCACTGGTCAAGCGTTCCTGCGGCGAAAATGTACCGGGGCTCAAACCATGCACCGAAGCTTAGGGTTTGCACTTTGTGCAAGCGGTAGCGGAGCGTTCTGTAAGTCTGCGAAGGGATACCCGTGAGGGGTCCTGGAGGTATCAGAAGTGCGAATGCTGACATGAGTAGCGATAAAGAGTGTGAGAGACACTCTCGCCGAAAGTCCAAGGGTTCCTGCGCAATGCTAATCAGCGCAGGGTTAGTCGGCCCCTAAGTCGAGGACGAAAGTCGTAGACGATGGGAATCAGGTTAATATTCCTGAACCTGGTGGTAGTGACGAATTTGCAGGTCTGTCAGTCCTTATCGGATTGGTTCTGGCAGTGAGCAAGTTCCAGGAAATAGCTCCACCGTTAAGACCGTACTCTAAACCAACACAGGTGGACAGGTAGAGAATACTAAGGCGCTTGAGAGAACTATGCTGAAGGAACTCGGCAAATTGCACGCGTAACTTCGGGATAAGCGTGACCCTTTTGTAGGCAACTACAGGAGGGTGGCACAGACCAGGGGGTGGCGACTGTTTACTAAAAACATAGGGCTCTGCGAAGTAGCAATACGACGTATAGGGTCTGACGCCTGCCCGGTGCTGGAAGGTTAAAAGGAGATGTGAGAGCATTGAATTGAAGCCCCAGTAAACGGCGGCCGTAACTATAACGGTCCTAAGGTAGCGAAATTCCTTGTCGGGTAAGTTCCGACCTGCACGAATGGCGTAACGACTTCCCCACTGTCTCCAGCATAGACTCAGCGAAATTGAATTCCCCGTGAAGATGCGGGGTTCCTGCGGTTAGACGGAAAGACCCCGTGCACCTTTACTATAGCTTCACACTGGCATTCGTGTCGGCATGTGCAGAATAGGTGGTAGGCTTTGAAATAGTGACGCCAGTTGCTATGGAGCCGCAATGTGAGATACCACCCTTATCGTCATGTATGTCTAACCGCGGCGTAACAGCGTCCGGGACAGTGTGTGGTGGGTAGTTTGACTGGGGCGGTCGCCTCCCAAAGAGTAACGGAGGCGCGCGATGGTGGGCTCAGACCGGTCGGAAATCGGTCGTCGAGTGCAATGGCATAAGCCTGCCTGACTGCGAGACTGACAAGTCGAGCAGAGACGAAAGTCGGTCATAGTGATCCGGTGGTCCCGCGTGGAAGGGCCATCGCTCAACGGATAAAAGGTACGCCGGGGATAACAGGCTGATGATGCCCAAGAGTCCATATCGACGGCATTGTTTGGCACCTCGATGTCGGCTCATCGCATCCTGGGGCTGGAGCAGGTCCCAAGGGTTTGGCTGTTCGCCAATTAAAGCGGTACGCGAGCTGGGTTTAGAACGTCGTGAGACAGTTCGGTCCCTATCTGCCGTGGGTGTAGGAATGTTGAGAAGAGTTGCCCCTAGTACGAGAGGACCGGGGTGAACAGATCTCTGGTGGACCTGTTGTCGCGCCAGCGGCATAGCAGGGTAGCTATATCTGGACGGGATAACCGCTGAAAGCATCTAAGCGGGAAGCCTCCTTCGAAACTAGCATTCCCTTGAGAGCCGTGGGAGACCACCACGTTGATAGGTCAGGTGTGGAAGCGCAGCAATGTGTGAAGCTTACTGATACTAATAGCTCGATTGGCTTGATTGTTCTCATTAATCAATGTCCGTACATCTCAAAACATAACGAACATCATCAACTAGGTTCGCCTAGTCATCATATTTAACTTCACGCTTTGCTTTTTGCCGACTTGGTGACTATAGCGAGGTGCTCAGAACACGATCCCATTCCGAACTCGAACGTTAAACACCTCAGCGCCGATGGTACTTTGTCTTAAGGCATGGAAGAGTAGGTCGTCGCCAAGTCCGCTAAAAGCAAAGAATGTCTCATACGATGTAAATTATTTAAAAACCCCACTCGCTAGAAATAGCAAGTGGGGTTTTTGTATTAGGGGGGGAGT
>NZ_SNYR01000002.1 GCF_004363175.1 Maritalea mobilis | reverse complement strand
CCGCACTTATCATTTGAGGATCCCTGAGGAATTCCCTGAGGTTACTTAAAGCTCCCCTTGCCGACACACTTTGAGACACCCAGCGTTTCGTTGTTTGAAGACAACAGCCAAGACTAGACGCTGGGTGTATCCCTGGGTTAATCGCTGAGATAGCTGTGCGTGTCCCCAGTGAAGACAACAAGTGTTGATGGGGATCGCTGCAGGGGAGCCTGAGATTGTTCTTTTTGCTGCTGCAATATTGGTCTTTTAAATGAGCTTTGTCTGGGGAACTCCTTATAGAGAATATACAAAGACAACTTTCCCACGAAAGAATCTGAGACCCACCTGAGACCTATCCTGCGCTTGCAACTCATGTGGTCTTGTTATTGGTCAATTGTTGGTGGCTGCAGCCACAACAACACCTAGTGCCATTCTTTGTGTCTCCCTCTTGGGTCTCTCATTGAGACATCTCAAAAGGGAATGTTGTTCATCACAACAACAATTGTCTCCAATCATTCGTCTTATTTTTCTGTCTCAAGCATAAGTGCTTATACGTATCCTTCTGGGTAGCTTCTTCTGTCTCCCCTCCGGCATCCCAGCAAGCCAAATAAATGCCCATAGAGAGTCGCTAATCGTCCCATGTGGGTATGTCTAGCTGTTGCCTTAAAGGCCTCTCAGAGAGTCCCTGAGGGGGCTTTGTGTGTCTTTTAAATGCGCTCTTGGCAGGTCCTAAAAATGTGGGATGACACAAAAGCAAAAACTGAAAAAATCTGAAGCGGTATTCGTATTAGTTAGCTTTTGTCATTTCCCCCCGGTGGGGGTGGGGTGCCCTGAGAAATCCATCCTAAACCGCGCGACAATCTCGAGGGCACCCAGCGATCTATCAAGGGGCCTTTAGGGTAGACCAAATGGTAGACCAAAAATGCCCCTTTACATCGAACTGCGTCTTGGCTAACTTATTGAAATCGTTGGATATCAGTTGTTTTGAGATGCCTGTGATGAGAAGCCAACCTTCTCCAGGGCACCAATTTCTCAAGGTAACCCATTGATATCCTTCGGTTTTCGCAATGAAACGCAGCGGAGGGTAGACCAAAGGCTCTCTTTAGTCTCCCACAGCCTTGCAAACCCACTTTGAAAGCACGGAAATTGGGTGGCCTTCACCGTAGCTTTCGCCAACGCCGCCAATGCTCCAGCCGCCAATGCGGTCAATGATGTCCTTTGGACACTCAACGGCTCGCAATCTATCCCTAAAAGTGTGTCGCAATGAGTGAACAACTGCGCCATTGGAAACTCTGGGTGAAATCCATTTGTTCAATGCACCACTGGCAGAGTTCGCACGACACGTTGTCTCATCGCAATATTTAGGAAACAGAAAGGCGTTTTCGGAAGTCTCACAGGCCCGTTTTGCAGCCCATAGGGCATGACCGCCTAATGGGACTTTGCGAGCGCTTGCACTCGTTTTGAGGCGTCTCCAAGGGTGAGGCTTAAGATCAATATAGGGCTGCTTCGCGGACAGAACTATGTCCTCTTTCGTGACGCCCAGGCCCTCACTCAATCTCATGCCGGTATCACTCAGCAAAGCGATCAACCACCGCTGTTCGTCGTCTTTTATGCGGCATTCTCGTTGTATCTTGGCTAACTCCTCAGGAAGAAATACCGCGCGTTTCTTCTGAGGTCCGGTGTCCTCGCCATAGTAAACCTGAGAGAACACGCGTGGCTCCTCGAAATCTAATTCACGGGATGCAAAGTTAAAGACAGCCTTTAATGTGGTGAAGTAGCGCTTTACGCTAGATATGCTTAGACCCTTTGAAACCAGATGGTCCCGGAACTGATTGATTTCCAATCTGGTTAAGCTATTGACCTCGCGGTCTCCCAGATAAGACACCAGTGCATCAACAGCGCGATCAACCGCTTGAGTAAATGTCTTAGGGCGTCCCTCGGCTTTATGCTTGAGGTACACCGATTTTGCTTCGGAGACCATTGGAGACTTCGGGGTAGGGTGTAGGTCATTTGCTGGCCTGACCTGAGGCCGCAAGAAGCGTGACAATGGGTTGCTGGCATCGCGCCAGCGCATAGACTTCCAATCGTCGTCAAGTTTGGTCGCAAAGATCATCGCGCGAGCTTTCGCGGTCTGTGCTGATCTGGTCTTTAGCGAGAAGACAATTCGAGGTTTTTGATAGTTGTCGAGAAGATCGTTTGGAACGCGACGAGAGAAGTAAAATACGCCACGTTTTTGGAAAATAAATGAACCATTATGGTCTACCATTTGGTCTACCCTCCGCTGCGTTTCATTGCGAAAACCGAAGGATATCAATGGGTTACCTTGAGAAATTGGTGCCCTGGAGAAGACTCGAACTTCCACTTCCATACGGAAACTAGCACCTGAAGCTAGCGCGTCTACCAATTCCGCCACCAGGGCACGACAGCGATGAGAACTAAAAGGCGCTTATAGATTTGTCAATTGCCTTGTTGGGCTTATATAATTTTTCCTATAAACAGCCCTGCCTTTCGGTCTCGACAATTGGGGATGCGCGGGTTAATGAAGGGGCCAAGATCGTTATTGCGCCCAGCAAAGGGGCGCCAGCACCGAGGTTTTGAAAAATGGGCAACAAGGCACCAAAATTGGTCACAATTTTCGGCGGGTCAGGTTTTGTTGGGCGGCAATTGGTTCAGCACTTGGCGAAAAAGGGCTATCGCATTCGTGTGGCGGTCCGTCGACCGGATTTGGCTGGCGATGTGCGCCCCCTAGGTGCTGTTGGACAAATTCACCCTATTCAAGCCAATGTGCGTAACAAACCTTCTGTTGAGCGCGCAGTTGCTGGGGCAGATATTGTGATCAACCTCACAGGCATTTTGTTTGAAAGCGGTAAACAGCGTTTCCAAGCGGTGCAAACTGTTGGTGCGCGACATGTTGCCGAAGCGGCCGCTGCTGCAGGTGCAACACGCTTGGTGCATATGTCTGCCTTGGGTGCAGATGCTGAAAGCGAAAGCGCTTATGCCCGCTCGAAAGCGCTTGGCGAGCAAGAAGTGCTCAAAGCTTTCCCTGATGCGGTGATTATCCGGCCATCCATCATTTTCGGTTCTGAAGATGGATTCTTCAATATGTTTGGCGCTTTGGCGCGCTTGTCGCCAGCTTTGCCTTTGGTGGGCGGCAACACCAAAATGCAGCCGATTTATGTGGGCGACGTGGCCGATGCTTTTGATGTGGCGGCAGAAGGCGGCGTGAAGGGCGGCAAAATCTATGAGATTGGTGGCCCAACCGTTGAAACCATGAAAGAACTTTTGCAGCGCTTGTTAAAAGAAACAGAGCGCAACAATTTGTTGCTGCCCATTCCAACACCAATCGCAAAAATCATCGGCTGGTTTATGCAAATCTTGCCGAACCCAATGTTGACTGTGGATCAGGTGAAGCTGTTGCAGCATGACAATGTGGTGAGCGAAGAAGCGAAAAAGCAAAAGCGCACATTGAAAGCATTTGGCATTGAGCCAAAAACAATGGGCGCAATTTTGCCGACTTACCTGTGGCGCTTTATGAAGCACGGCCAGTTTGACCGTCGCGTAGAGCCTTTGCGCCGCGACTAGAATTAGCGCAGTTTTTGCAGCAATTGGGTAAGGGTGACACGGTCATCTTTGCCCAATTTTTTTTGCACCAACCTATCCAAACATGTCTTGTAAGTCGCCCACATGCGCGCGCGCATCTCTTTCCCGCTTTCTGTGATCACTGCGCGACAGCCACGGCGATCTTCATCGCACACCACACGGTCAATTAGCCCGGCAGTGACCATGCGATCCAGCAAACGCGATGTCTGATATTGCGGCAACAAAAGTTGCGGGATCAGCGCGTTGGGGCGAATGCCTTCACCACCAGCTTTTTCAATCTCCCATAAGGCATCATACCAGCTCAGGCTGGGCAGGTCCGCTTGCTTAAACGCAGCTTCCACCTGCTCAATCAAAGTGCGGCTGGTGATATGCAAATTCTGCCACGCCTGCGTGGTCTCTTTTTCAATGGTCATGCTCAATTTCTAACATATAGATGCAAATGCATCAATCTTGACTCTTGGCTAAAATCAAATTACATGCATTTGCATTTAAATTGAAAGGAACAGCCATGTCTTTGAAACTGGTGAGCCATTATCTATGCCCCTATGTGCAACGCGCCATCATCGCCCTAAGCGAAAAACAGGTGCCATTCGAGAAAGAATATATCGACCTAGGCAACAAGCCGGAGTGGTTTTTAAAGAAATCGCCGCTGGGCAAAACGCCATTATTGTTGGCAGATGATGCGGCAATTTTTGAATCCGCTGTCATCGTTGAATATTTGGAAGACACCCAGCAAAACCCGCTGCATCCCGGTGATCCGCTGGCGCGGGCGCAGCACCGCGCTTGGGTGGAATTTGGCGCCACAATTCTCAACGATATTGCAGGGCTTTATAGCGCCAAGACACAAGAGGTGTTTGATCAGCAAGTCGAAAAGATAAAGCAGAAATTCGCGCGGCTGGAAAATGAGCTAACCGCTGGGCCATTTTTCGCTGGAGAAAATTTCTCTGTGGTTGATGCAACGTTCGGCCCGATCTTCCGATATTTTGATGTCTTCGATCAAATTGAAGATTTCGGCTTCTTCGCTGATGTGCCCAAGCTTTCAGCATGGCGCGATGCATTGCGCAAACGTCCATCGGTGATCAATGCCGTCGCGCCGGAATATGAGGCGCAATTGCGAGCCTTTTTGCAAAAGCGCGACAGCTATATTTCAGGCAAAATCCACTAAGAAAAAATCGGCGGGATGACCGCCGCTTGTCCATTTTTTTACTTTAGAACTGAACCACGAATATCAGGCCCAATATGCCAGCAATAATGCGCCACCAGCCAAAAATCGAAAAGCCGAACTTCGAAACAAAATCGAGCAAATAACGCACGACAATGGCGCCCACGATAAAGGCAGCCGCGAAGCCGACAGCAATGTCCAACCCAGCATCCAGTGTGATCACATCAATGTTCTTATAAAGATCATAGGCGAACGCGCCGGTCATAATCGGGAGGGCGATAAAGAATGTGAACTCCGCAGCGGATCGCTTGTCCGTGCCCATGAGCATAGAGCCAACAATGGTCGCGCCAGAGCGGGAAACGCCGGGCACCAAGGCCAGCATTTGGAAAATGCCAATGCCGAAGCAAAGCTTGAGCGGATAATGATAAATATCATCATATTTGGGTTCTAGCTTTAGCCGGTCCACGACAATCAAAATAATGCCGCCCGTGATCAACATGATGCAGATGACTAAAGGCGCATTGTAAAGCACCGATTTGATATAGCCGTGCAACAAAACCCCGGCCAGCGCGGCAGGCACTGAGGCAAGCAACACACCAGCGGCGAATCGCAGGGCATATTTTTCACCCTTGAAGAAATCGAGCACCAATTGCAGCAATTTCCCGAAATAAATGGTGATGATCGCCAAGATCGCGCCGAGCTGAATCAAAACCTCAAATGAATTGCCCGGATTGGTGAAGCCCAGCCATTCCCCCAGCAACAAAATGTGGGCTGTGGATGAAACGGGCAAAAATTCGGTCAGCCCTTCAACAATGCCCAGGATAAGGGGCACAAAAATGCCTTGATCGGGGTTCATGAAATCTCCTACTGCGATGCTTTTTGGGGAACAAATTAAGCTTCTTGTCCTTATCTTGCCTTAACGCATTTCTTTTCTTTGGCCAATCGCATAAAATCAGCGATAGATTTGGCCCTGTGCTAAAATGAAGAGGTTGTTCGTGTCTGCACCAACATTGCTGCATTATGTTTTGGACCCATATTCGAGGCTCATTCGCTTAATGTGCGCGGAATATGGTTTTGATGTGGAATTAAAAGATGTCAAACCCTGGCGACGCGAAGAAGAATTCTTAGCCATCAACCCCGCAGCAGAAACTCCGGTGTTACAAGCCGAAGGAAAATTGGCCATCGTTGGCATTTCCGCGGTGATGATGTTCATTGAGGAAAACACGGAAACTGGCTTGCCGCTTTTGCCGCGCAATGTGGTTGAGCGGGCCGAAACAAGGCGGCTGTTAGATTGGGCGCTGTTCAAATTTTCTGACGATGTGTCGCGCTACATTCTGGAAGAAAAATTCGTCAAAAATGACATGAAAGGCCAAACGCCTGACACCAATGTGTTGCGGGTGGCACGCCTTAACCGGGCTGAGCACTTGGGCTATTTCGACTATCTTTTGTCCGCTCGCAAATGGCTGGCGGGAGAAGATTTGACCTTGGCAGATTTTGCGCTGGCTGCGCAGATTTCCAGCCTCGATTATCTTTCTGAAATGCCGTGGGATGATTTCCCTGAAGTCAAGGAATGGTACCAGCGCCTTAAATCGCGCCCGGCCTTCCGCACCTTGCTAACGGACCGCGTGTTGGGCATGCCAGCTTCTAAAACCTATGCGGATTTAGACTTTTAGCCGTGACCCTGTCGCCGGAAAAACTGCGTCAAACCATTGAAACCCGCGCCCGCGAGCTGGGCTTTGTGGCTTTTGGCATTGGCGATGCAAACGGGCACCCTGAAGCGCCTGAGCGCCTGAGCCAAGCCTTGGCGCAAGATTTTCATGGCGATATGCACTGGCTGAAAGAAACGCTTGATCGCCGGGCGACCCCCAAACATATGTGGCCAGAAGCCAAATCGGCGATTGTGCTGGGCTATAATTATGGCCCGGATCAAAACCCGCTGGAGCAATTGGACGACACAGAAAACGGGTTGATTTCTGTGTATGCCCGCCATCGCGATTATCACGACATCATTAAAGGCAAGCTGAAAGAAATTGCCGGACTTTTGGCACGGCAAGGCAATTGCGAAGTGAAAGTGTTTGTCGACACGGCACCGCTGATGGAAAAGCCGCTCGGAGAACAAGCAGGCATTGGCTGGCAGGGCAAACACACGGTTTTGGTCAGCCGCGACCATGGGTGTTGGCTGTTTCTGGGCACAATCCTCACTGACTTTGCATTTGAGCCGGACCAGCCGGGCAAAGACCGGTGCGGCAATTGCCGTCGCTGTTTGGATGTGTGCCCCACCAACGCATTTCCCGCGCCTTATCAATTGGATGCGCGGCGCTGCATTGCCTATCTGACCAATGAATATAAGGGCGTTATTCCTGTAGAATTTCGCAAACCCATCGGTAACCGCATCTATGGCTGCGATGATTGCTTGGCGGTGTGTCCGTGGAATAAATTCGCCTCTGTCGCGCGAGATGAAAAACTGCGCAGCCGCGATGAATTGCGCTCACCAGAGTTGGTGGAACTGGCCACCTTTGATGACGCCGCTTTTCGTGCCTTCTTCAAAGGCTCACCCATCAAGCGGTTGGGCCGCGATGCCTTTATCCGCAATGTGTTGATTGCTTTGGGCAATGCGCCCAACAAACCTGATATTGTGGCTGCAATTGAAGCTTTGTTGACTGATGAAAGTCCGTTGGTGCGCGCCTCTGCGGTTTGGGCCATGGATCAACATTGTGATCAAACAGCGTTTGACCAACTGCGCCAAGCGCATTATGCCGCTGAGCAAGAGCAAGTTGTACGCGCAGAATGGGACCGGACCGCACAATGAAAATGTTTATTTTTGGCTTGGGCTATTCCGGGCAATATATTGCCAAAGGCTTCGGCGGCGACGTGGTGGGCACCACGCGTTCAGCCGAAAAGAAAGATGCGCTGGAAACGGAAGGCTTCTCCGTTGAACTGTTCGATGGTGAAATGACCGACGCCATAGCTGCGCACTTGGCAACCACCACCCATCTGGTGATTTCCGCAAGTCCTTCAGAAGCAGGTGATCCAGTATTGCCTGCGCTGGGTGATCTAAAAAAGACCTGCCCCAATTTGAAATGGGTCGGCTATCTGTCCACTGTTGGTGTCTACGGCGACTTTGATGGCGCTTGGATTTCCGAAGCGACGCAGCCCGCTCCGGTGTCCAAACGTGGCCAATGGCGGGTGACGGCAGAACAGGCTTGGGCAGAAGCATGCCGTGTCGCCAGAATCGACTTCGCCATTTTCCGCTTGGCAGGCATTTATGGCCCCGGCCGTTCAACATTCGAAAAATTGAAGCGGGGCAAATCGCGCCGCATCATCAAGCCGGGCCAGGTGTTTAACCGCATCCATGTGGTGGATATTGCCCAGATCGTAAATGCCGCCGCGCTCAAGCAAGCGACAGGCGTGTTTAATGGGGCAGACGATGAGCCAGCGCCGCCACAAATTGTGATCGAACATGCTGCTGAGCTGGCCAATTTGCCATTGCCACCAGAAGAGCCGTTCGAAACCGCCGAAATGACGCCAATGGCGCGGTCCTTTTATGGCGACAATAAGCGTTGCGGCAATGCGCGTTTAGCAAAAGAACTCGGCGTGAAGCTAAAGTTCCCCACCTATCGCGAAGGCTTGGAAGCTATTCTGACGCAAATGAGCGGATAATCTTTCGCATAAGGGCCAAATCCTCGGGGCGGCTCAACCGATGGTCTCCATCCGGCACAAGCGTGAAGCGCGCATCATCATGCAGAAAATGGCGATAGATTTCTTGCGCATGGGAAAGGGGAACGTCCGGGTCTTCCCCACCATGAATAATGTGCACAGGCGCGCCCGTTTTCAGCGGTTGATCCAACAAGGAATGCGTGTTGCCATCTTCAACCAAATCTTTGGAGTAAATATAAGGCCCATCGCCATAGCGGCTTTTGCGCAGCAACTCGCCTTCAGTTTCCAATTTGGCAAAATCTTCCGGCGCAAAGCGGTGCGGCAATAAACGCTTGGTGAAGTCCACACCTGGCGCGATCAACACCAATGCTTTGGCGGGTGGCTGGCCCTGCTCAAGCAAATATCGATTGAGCAGCAAGGCAATCCACGCGCCCATAGACGAGCCGACCAGAATTTGGGGCCCTTCTGCGAATTTCTCGTAGACCGCAATTGCGTCAGAAAGCCAACTGGAAATGGTTTGATCACGAAAGTCGCCGCCAGACTGGCCATGGGCGGCATAATCAAACCGCGTGGTGGAAAGGCCCAATTCTTGCCCCAGCGCCTCCACGGCTTCGGCTTTACCGCCACACATATTGGACATAAATCCGCCCAGCCAAAACAGCCCGGGGCCGCCGCCCGATTTGTGGATGACAGCAAGTTTATGGCTGGAGCGATGATTTTGATGGTCAATCCAATGGGTAGGTTGCTGCATTTGCTTTTCTTTTGGAACTGAGCGCACTATTTTGTCGTTTCGTAGCGAATCTTTTGGTCAAGGTGTTGACTTTAGGCGCATTTGACCAGATTTTATGCCACGCAACCTAATATCTTTTGTCAAAAGAAGGAATTGACACCATTCGTCGTCCACAAAGACCTGTACAACCCCAAAAAGACGGGCCACGTTCAAACCGCGAAATCAATGTTCCTGAAGTTCAGCTTATCGACGCTGAAGGTGAAAACCGCGGCGTAGTGAATACGCGCGAAGCCATGAGCATGGCGCAGGAAGCGGGTTTGGACCTTGTTGAGATTTCTCCCAACGCCAAGCCGCCTGTTTGCAAAATTTTGGACTTGGGCAAATATAAATACCAAGCACAAAAGAAAGCTGCTGAGGCACGCAAAAAGCAAAAAGTTATCGACGTCAAAGAAATCAAGATGCGTCCAAACACGGACACGCATGACTTTGAGGTCAAGATGCGCAACATCGTCAAATTCTTGGAAGGCGGTGATAAGGTTAAGGTCACCATGCGCTTCCGCGGACGTGAAATGGCGCACCAGGAACTTGGTCTTGAGCTGCTGAAAAAAGTGCAAGAGCGTGTTGGCGAAATTTCAAAAGTTGAAGCAAAGCCAAAAACAGAAGGCCGCCAGATGATTATGATCTTGGCGCCGACAGCCACCAAATAGGCTTGGCGAACCATATGCAATATCGAAGGGCGCCTTAGGGGGCCCTTTTATTTTTGGTGAATTAGATGATGCGGACATCAATTTTGAGATATGGCGGATTGCTGGCGCTGTTCCTGATTTTACTGGAATTTCTGCGACGCACATCTTACGCCTATTTCTGGCCGAGTGCCCTTTATCCCAGCCTGATCGCCTTGATCTTTTTGGCGCTGGGTGCACTTGGTGTGTGGTTTTGGGCGCAACCAAAATTCGGCACAACCGCACCCGTGGTCCCGGTGCGAGACGAGCAGCGCATAGCCGAAATTGGCCTGACAGAACGCGAGACGGACGTGCTCATTTTTCTAGTGCATGGCTACACCAACAAGCAGATTGCTGCGCAGTTAAAGGTGGCACCATCCACCATCAAAACCCATGTGAAAAATATCTTCCTCAAGCTTGATGTCGCCAACCGCACCGAAGCGGCGAGCGAAGCGCGTGCCCTTGGATTGATTGAATAAATGCCCTCTTCCTCCTTTTGGGGGAGGACAAACACACCTGTTTCGGTCAAGATCATGAGATCAAAAAGCAGGTTGGGGGACAATATGCAATCAATCATCAAATGGGGTGCCATTGTCGGCGCAGTGATGACGCTGTTTATGCTCGGGTCTTACATTATGGTCGCGGGCAACCAAGCGCAGAATATGGGCATGGCCGAAGTGGCGGGCTATGTGGGCATGATCGCTGCATTGGCCATCATTCTTTTTGCCATGCACCAGCACTTTAAAGAGCGAGCGGACAAGCCGAGCCTGTGGCAGCGCATAATTTTCGGCATTGGCATTGCTTTCATCGCAGGCGTGATCTTCGCCATTTGCGATGTGATCTATACCTTTATGATCAATCCCGGATTTATGGATGCTTATTTCCAATATTACATCAGCAGCCTGCCTGTGCAGGAGGGGCCAGAATATGAGCGCATGGTGGATGAAGCCATGGCGCAGCGCGAAATGTTTGCCCAACCCATCATGGTCTTTTTGGTGATGGCCGCCACCGTGTGGATGATCGGTTTGGTCGTCTCTGTGCTCGGCGGGCTCGGGCATTATTTCTGGACAAAATCAAAACACAACAACCAACCCCTGGGAGGGTAAAATGAACCTAGGACGTTTTTCCGTAAGCTTGACCGTGAAGGACATTGAGGTCTCAAAGCAGTTTTATCAAAATCTTGGCTTTGAAATTGTGGCGGGCGATCAGGCGCAAAACTGGTTGGTGCTGCAAAATGGCGATGCCAAAGTTGGCTTGTTTCAAGGCATGTTCGATCAAAATATCATGACTTTTAATCCCAAAGATATTGGTCCCATCCACAAAAAACTGGACGAATTGGGCATCAACTATTCGCGCCAGATGGGCGGCGAGGATTATCCCAAAATGGCCCTATTCAAAGATCCGGACGGTAACGATATTCTAATCGACCAGCATGACACCTAAAAACCATTGAAAGATAAGCCAACAAAGGCTTGCAATTTTACCTTTGTGCTCTTATAACCCACGAGTTCAAGCGGATCGTCCGGCCTGACAAGGGTATGCCGTGTCGATCCAAAATGCTTAAAACCGCCAAATCCCACCGGGGAGGAGGCAACAAGAAGGAAAAGCAAAATGCCCAAGCTTAAGACAAAGTCTGGCGCTAAAAAGCGCTTTAAAGTGACTGGCACTGGCAAAGTCATGGCCGCAGCAGCAGGCAAACGCCACCGTTTGATCAGCCACAACGGTAAATATATCCGTCAAAACCGTGGTACCAGCGCAATGTGCGAACAAGATGCGCGTACGATCAAAAAATTCCTGCCTTACGCCTAATTCTGACTTTTAAGGACTAAATCCATGTCACGTGTAAAAAGAGGCGTAACGAGCCACGCCCGTCACAAAAAAGTGCTCAAATCAGCCAAAGGTTATTATGGCCGTCGCAAAAATACCATCCGCGTTGCTAAGCAGGCGGTTGAAAAAGCGGGTCAGTACGCATATCGCGACCGTAAGGCGAAAAAACGTAATTTCCGTGCTTTGTGGATTCAGCGCATCAACGCCGCTGTTCGCGAACACGGCTTGACATATGGTCGATTTATCGACGGCCTCAGCAAAGCTGAGGTTGCGGTTGACCGTAAAGTGTTGGCTGACTTGGCAGTACGTGAGCCAGAAAGCTTCAAAGCGCTGGTTGAAACAGCCAAAAACGCGCTCGGTTACCTTAAGGATGTTGACGCAACAACCCACGCTCGGGTTGCCAGCTAAACACTCCTCGCCTTATCTTTTCTGAGGCCGAAATTAAAGCCTTGCGCCACCCTCCATTTTGGGGCTGGTGCAAGGCTTTCTGCGTTTGTATGGTGCGCAAAACTTCTCGCTGGTTAAAAAGAATAAACGGGACAAGGGGTCCGATAAAATGGTTGATACCAAGGCGCTGGATGCGCTCAAATCTGAAATCCTGACCGCTGTTGAAAATGCGGCTGACCTGAAAGAGCTGGACGCAGTGCGCGTGGGCGCTTTGGGTAAAAAGGGTTCCATTTCTGAACAGCTAAAAGGCTTGGGCAAGATGACCCCCGAAGAGCGGCAAGTGGCTGGCCCCGCGCTCAACGGATTGAAAACCGACGTGGCCGTGCAAATTGATGCGAAAGCTGAGCAACTCGAAAATGCCGCTTTGGAAGCCAAATTGGCGTCAGAGAAAGTGGACATCACTTTGCCGTTGCAAAAGGGTCCAATGCAGCGCGGCTCCATCCACCCGATCAGCCAAACCATTGATGAAATCACAGCCATCTTTTCGGACATGGGCTTTGCCATTGCCGAAGGGCCGGACATTGAAAGCGATTATTACAATTTCACCGCGCTGAACTTCCCTGAAGGTCACCCGGCACGGGAAATGCACGACACCTTCTTCATGAAGCAAGAAGAAGGCGAAGGCAGCAATCAGGGCAAGATGGTGCTGCGCACGCACACATCGCCTGTGCAAATCCGCACTATGGAAACCCAAGAGCCGCCGATCCGCATCGTGATTCCGGGCCGCACCTATCGCTGCGACAGCGACCAAACTCACACGCCCATGTTCCACCAGTTGGAAGGTTTGGTGATCGATAAATCATCCCATATTGGCCAGTTGCGCTGGGTGCTGGAAGAGTTTTTGACTGCGTTCTTCGAAGTTGATCACGTCAAAACCCGTTTCCGCCCGTCCTTCTTCCCATTCACGGAACCATCCATGGAAGTGGATGTGCAGTGCGACCGCTCTGGCAATGAAGTAAAAATTGGTGAAGGCAGTGACTGGATGGAAATTCTGGGCTGCGGCATGGTGCACCCAAATGTGATCCGCAATTGTGGTCTCGATCCCGACGTCTATCAAGGCTTCGCTTGGGGCATGGGCATCGACCGGATTGCCATGCTGAAATATGGGATGCCAGACCTGCGCGACTTCTTCGGCGCGGATCAACGCTGGCTCGACCATTATGGCTTCCGTCCACTGGATCTGCCGACCCTGTTTGGAGGATTGTCATCGTGACCATGCCCGTCAGCGATATGGATGAAATCTATATCGTGACCGACATTGAAAGCGATGGTCCCAGCCCGTTGCGCAACTCTATGCTGAGCTTTGCAAGCGTGGCGATGACGCGTGGCGGTCAGTTTTTGGGCGAGTTTCAAGCCGTGCTTGAACCGCGCAAAGACCGTGTGCCCGATCCAAAAACCATGGAATGGTGGAAAACCGAACCTGAAGCCTATAAAGCTGCAACTGAAAATGCCCAATCACCTGAGAAGGTGATGAAGGATTATGCGGCTTGGGTGAAAGGCTTTGAGGGGCGTAAAGTTTTCGCCGCGGCACCACTGATTTTCGACGGGCTGTTTATTGATCACTATCTTGATCTTTACACCCGTTCGCGCGTGTTTGCGGGGCCGACCCACAGCCAAGTCATTTTTAGCGGCGGTGCGGCAGACATTTACACCATGTCTGGCATTTTGGCCGGCGTGCCGCATCAGGAATGGACTACGCGGCGGGTGCCTGATAGCTGGATTGGCTTCCAACCGCACAGCCATTTTGCCATTGATGACGCCCGTGGTTTTGCCCATTTGCTCAAGCGCTTTTTCATTGTTTCCGGCTTGCCGCAACATTTGCGCCAGCTCGAAATTTCTGAATTTGGCGACAGCAAAGACCTATGCGATGAACTGGTGGGCCTGATTGTAGCGGGCAAAAAGACCGCCACCTGCGGCGCATTGGCCCACTATGAAGCCGATGGCGAACCTTTGCCGCAAGTTGGGCAGCGCTATATCGTGCCCAATTGGGACGGGGTGCCCCAATGCATAATTGAAACCACTTCTGTTGAAGTGAAACGCTTCGACGAAGTGGATGAAGATTTTGCCCGCGCTGAAGGCGAGGGCGATTTGAGCTATCAATATTGGCATGATGGCCACAAAGACTATTTCACCCGCAATGGCGGGTTTGCGCCTGAAATGAAACTTGTTTGCGAACGCTTCAAACTGATTGAAGTGTTGGCAGATCAAACGACGACAAAAGAGTAAAACCGATGAAATTCACAATTGACTGGCTAAAAGATCATCTGGAGACCACGGCGTCGAATGATGAGATCATTGAAACCCTCACCCAGATCGGGCTTGAGGTGGAAGAGGTTGAAGATCAGGCAAAAACCCTTGCGGATTTTACGGTTTGCGAAGTGATTTCAGCTGAAAAGCACCCCAATGCAGATAAGCTGCGTGTATGCATGGTTAATACGGGCAAAGGCGAGCCGGTGAAAGTTGTGTGCGGCGCCCCAAACGCTCGCACTGGCATGAAGGGCGTTTTCGCGGCCTCCGGCACATACATTCCGGGCACAGATTTTGTGCTCAGCAAAGGCGTGATCCGCGGCGAGGAAAGCAACGGCATGTTGTGCTCCGAGCGTGAATTGCTGCTTTCTGACGATCATGATGGCATTATCGATTTGCCTGCCGATGCACCTGTTGGCGAACGTTATGTGGATTATGCCAAGCTGAACGATGTGGTGGTGGATATTGCCATCACCCCAAACCGGGGCGATTGCACCGGCATTTACGGCGTAGCCCGCGACTTGGCCGCTGCTGGCATTGGTGAATTGAAAGATGGTACCGTGAAGCCCTTGCCCGCTACTTTGGCTGGCGAAGGCGACATTTCAGTTGAGTTCCGCTTTGGCGAAGACGAACCGCAAGCCTGTCAGCAATTTGCCGGCCGCTTGTTCAAAAATGTGAAAAATGGCCCGTCACCAGAATGGCTGCAACAGCGCTTGATCGCCATTGGCTTGCGCCCGATTAATGCTTTGGCCGACATCACCAACTATGTGTCTTACGACCGTGGTCGCCCGCTTCACGCTTATGATGCGGACAAAATTAACGGTCAATTCCATGCGCGGAATGCCAAAAAGGGCGAAGAAATTTTGGCCCTTGATGGCAAAACCTATGCGCTTGATGAAACCATGTGCATTTTGGCCGACGATAATGGCCCGCTTTGTATTGGCGGCATTATGGGCGGCGAAGAAAGCGGCTGTACGGAAGAGACGACCAGCCTGTTCCTCGAAAGCGCTTGGTGGGAGCCAATCGAAATCGCGCAAACGGGTCGTAAAACGGGCATCAACTCAGATGCGCGCTACCGCTTGGAACGCCATGTTGATCCGGCATTGACTTTGGCGGGCATGGAACTAGCCACCAAGTTGATTTTGGACATTTGCGGTGGCGAAGTGCACGACATCACCGTGACAGGCGAAGTGCAGCCAGAAGAAAAAGTGATTGATTTCCCATTGGCCGAGATTACGCGGTTAACTGGCTTGAAGGTGCCATTTGCTGAAGTCAAAGCCGTTCTCACCCGCTTGGGTTTCTGGGTGGCTGGTTCTGGCGATGTGGTGAAAGTGGCTGTGCCAACTTACCGTCCAGACATCGAAGGCAAAGCCGATCTGGTGGAAGAGGTGATGCGCATCGTGGGCGTCGACAATGTGCCCGTGGACCCATTGCCACGTTTGACCAGCGTCGCACCAAAAATGCTTACCACCATCCAAAACCGCCGTCGCATCGCCCGTCGGGCATTGGCCGCACGCGGTTATAACGAAGCGGTGACATGGTCTTTCATTTCCGAAAAAGAAGCTGTCGCTTTCGGTGGCGGGCAAGATGAGCTGAAGCTTGAAAACCCGATCAGCGCCGATTTGAGCGATATGCGCCCCTCCTTGCTGCCGGGCTTGCTGGCAGCGGTCAACCGCAACACCAATCGCGGCATTGCAGACCTGTCTTTATTCGAGGTTGGGCAAGTGTTCAAATCTGCCGCCCCTGATGGCCAACACAATTACGCCGCAGGTGTGCGTGCTGGCTTGGACACACATGGCCAAGTGGGCCGCGACTGGCAGGGCAAAGCTGAAAAGCCAGACGTGTTTGAGGCCAAGGCCGACTTGTTTGAAACATTGGCGCAATTGGGCGTTGATCCAAACAATTTGCAAATCGTGGCTGAGCCTGCCGCCTGGTCTCACCCAGGCCGCGGTGGTCGCGTGCAATTGGGGCCAAAAAATATCATCGGCTGGTTTGGTGAACTGCACCCGCGTTTGATCAAAGAGCTTGATTTGCCAAAATCCATCGCAGCGTTTGAACTCAACTTGGATGCCATCCCAGAACCACGCGCCAAAGCAACCAAGGCAAAGCCTGCCTTGACCTTGTCAGATCTGCAAACCGTAAAACGCGATTTCGCCTTTGTCGCCGACAGCAATTTGGAAGCAGGCAAACTGATCAAAGCTGCAGGGTCAGCCGACAAAAAACTGATCACCAATGTGAGCCTGTTCGACGTGTTTGAAGGTGCCAACCTCGGTGAAGGCAAAAAATCTTTGGCCATTGAAGTGACCATTCAACCCAAAGACAAAACCCTTACCGACGAAGAAATCGACGCCATCAGCCAAAAAGTGGTCGCCGCCGTGCAAAAGGCCACTAAGGCCGAATTGCGGGGTTAAGACCATGGTTGGCGAGTTAAATTCAGTCTTCCTACCAGAAGATAGCAATATACTTCGCCAACCCATTTCACCTGAAATCCCACGCTCCGATCAGTTCATGGCCGAATTCGATCAGCGCGGGATATTCTATAGCATCTTCCGCGATATCTCCGGTAAACGGGTCTGGTTTCTTGGGCCAGAGTTGATGAATCTTGAGCGAAGCGTTTTACCCATGTGGGTAGAGAGTGTTCAATCAGGTGTTCGGACACAAATCCGATTTTTAAAAAACGATCACGTTTGCGTCGGATATGCCGAGCTACCTCGAGACGAACATGAACTTCTGATAGAAATTGGTGAACATAACGTTCTTACTAAGGTCGGAAAGAACTATAGCGCCCAATTTAAAGATAGCCGCATCGTATATTGCATTAATAAAGACAATGATTTGCGTTGGGTAAAAGATTGGGCAGCGTTCTATGTCAAAGAACATGGAGCAGACACCATCGTTATATTTGATAACAACTCCCAAACCTACACACCATTGCAACTGGAAGCTGCGCTGAAAGAGGTTCCAGAGATAAAGCGATCCAAGGTGATCAATTGGCCTTTCAAATTTGGCACCGTCGATCCAGTCGCGCAAAAGTTGAACAAACCTGCACACAACCTTTTTGCACAGCGCGTCGCTCATATGGAACTTTACTTACGCTACGGTATGCGAGCAAAATCAATTCTCAATGTTGATATTGACGAACTCGTTATATCCGCCAAACGACGTTCTATATTTGACGTAGTGCAACAGAGGTTTTTGGGATGCATTAAGTTTGATCGTTATTTAGTCGAAAATGCGCGTGAACATGGCACGGCAAATGATCTTCAATCATTCCGCGACTATTATCTCCGCAACAAACTGCATCTCGGCAGACAAGACAAATACAAAAAATGGGCAATAGCGCCGTCAAGGTTAAGGTCACTTCAGAAAACGCCAATTCTTTGGACGCATAGGATTTACGGCGCGCTTAATCCTTATCCAACCTCAAAAGAATTTAAGTGTTACCATTTCGCAGGTATCACATGCGATTGGCGGCGACAAGAAGACCGTGAAGTTGAGCGAGAGTGGCAGCACTCGCGCAGCAATCAACTCGAGTTTGACCAAAACCTGCACGTGAAGGATGAATTCCTAGCCGAGGTTTTGCATGATGTTTTTGATGAACAAACCGAAGAGGCAGTTCAGTGATTATTGAGCCAAATCCAGTTTTCTTTGATGCGAATGGAGATTTAGCTCGGCAGCCTGAGCAACCAGATTTGGCACGTCCCGAAGACTTTTGGGAGGGATTTGATCAATTTGGCCTGTTCTACGATGTCTTTCGTGATGTTGACGGCAAACGTGTGTGGTTTGTTGGGCCGGACCCAAAGAATCTCGTAGGTTCGTTAAAGAGTTGCACCGTGACTGGCAAGCAGTCAGGCTACGTCACAAAGTTTGAGATTGTGGTCGGTCATGAAAATCTAGCTGCCTGTGTTGAATTGCCAAAGATTGATAAGCAGTTCACCCTGAATATCGCTGGGCAGCAGATTGAAGGGAAAATTGGTGAAAATCTCTGTGATTTGTTTAAAGACAAACGTGTTTTGCTGACTTTGAACAAAGATAATGAATTAAGCTGGATCAAGGATTGGGCAACATTCTACGCCAAAGAACACGGCGCAGATGCTGTTTGTATTTTTGACAATGGTTCTTCCGCATATGATGTAAGTGATATTGCGGAGGCGCTGGAAAGGCTTCCGAATATATCGATAGTGCAAGTCGTTCGATGGCCATATATCTTTGGTGTGATGGATAAAATCGGGCAGGAAAATGGTCTCAATCAGAATGTTCGGTTTGCTCAGCCGCCAATCTATCCGTCTTTCTTTCTGCGATTTGGTCAAAAAGCAGCTTCGATCTTGAATGTTGATATCGATGAGCTCGTTTTGTCTTCCTCGGGAAAATCAATTTTTGCTGAAGCTGAGAAGCGGTTCTTTGGAAATGTCAAATTTGACCGTTTTCTTGTTGAGAATATTCGTGGAGAAAATGAAGCTAAGCCTAAGTCAGATTTTTTGGGCTATCATTATCGCAATAAAAGCCAGCTTGGGCGACAAGACCATCTACGCAAGTGGGCCATTGCACCACGTAAATTGCGCATGACAAGAAAAGCTTTAATGCCATGGACACACCGAGTTTATGGCGCCTTAAATCCATATCCAGTCGCCAAAGACTTCAAATGCTATCACTTCGCAGGCATCAATACCGGCTGGCGGGCGAAGACGCAGAAAGGCGAGTGGGCGGAATGGCAGCATAAGCGGCATATTGCAGGGTCTTATGACCCGAAGAAGCATGTGAAAGATGAGTTTTTGGCCAAGAAGCTGAACGAGATATTTGGACAATAATATGAATAGGCCGTCATTTGGGTTTCTGGTGGATCTTGAGAAGAAGGCACGGGAAGATGTGTGCTTTTCAACAATTCGATTGGATGCTGATAGTTCGGTTCAACGTTTGCCGAAAAATCCAAAGCGAGATCGGCCGCAAAAGTTCTTAGAAAGCTTTGATTTTAACACGCTTTATTATGATTGCTTTTGGGATGAAACAGAGCGCGATGTTCTGTGCGTCGGCCCCACGCCTACAAATCTTAAGGCTCACTATAAGAAGGCGATATATAAAGCATTGCCCTCTGGCAAAGCGGTAAAGGCAAAGCATTTCTTCTCATTGACGGTGATGACCACACAGCTAAAAGACGTGCCGCCGGACACCGTTGAAATTGAAATGCAGTTCGCCGACGAAGTGCATTTAATGCATGTGCAGGCCAACAGTTGCGGGCAATTCGAAGGTGAAAATTTAATGTTCACCTTATCGAAAAATAACGATCTGAACTGGATCAAGTTTTGGGCGGACTATCATGTGCGCCATCAAAAAGTATCCAGCATTATTTTGTTTGACAATGGCTCGGATCAATATGAGATCGGCGATCTGGTCGAGACGTTGCAAACCGTCAAAGGGTTGCAAAAAGTGCTGGTGGCAAGCATGCCATATCCATATTGCGCGAAAGATGAAATCCTTAAGGTAAATCCATATTGGGCGCACTTCTTGCAGATTGCGTTGATGACAATCGTGCTGCGCCGATTTGGCATGAAGGCCAAATCCATCCTCAACCTCGATATTGACGAGCTTGCCAACAGCAACGGTGCTGCCGATGTGTTCACGCTTGCAGAGCAATCGAACCTCGGCATTTTGGCCATGAAAGGCGTCTGGGTGGAACCGATTGTCGAAGGAAACTTTGGGGATCATCGGGATTTCACTTCAGTCGCGAAAGATGAAAAGCGCAACTATTGCTATGCAGGGAAATGGGCAATCGACCCGAAGCGAAAATGGTTCAAGAAGCTGAAGGTGTTCCCCTATATGCACTGGATTGAGAACCGCGCGCAATTGGGACGGCGCTATGTGGAGGGCGTGCATTTCTGGCACTTCAAGGGCATCAACACCAATTGGAAGCTCGATCGAGCAAAGCCGATGGAATTTGATCCTGAAATTCACGAAAAGCGAGATATAGTCTTTTAGCGCGATGTGCGTTTTAACCCTTGGTCTAGTTGCAAATTTGACCAACTCATGGGAGAAGACTTTCAGTCGTTTAACCTTTGTCGCGAGGGACTTATGCCTGCCATCAAAAAAGAAGATTTCATCCAGTCGATTGCCGACGCACTTCAGTTTATCTCGTATTATCATCCGCTCGATTATGTCGAAGCGGTGGCTAAGGCATATGAGAAGGAAGAAAACCCTGCGGCCAAAGATGCTATAGCGCAGATTTTGACCAATTCGCGCATGTGCGCCGAAGGGCACCGTCCGATCTGTCAGGATACAGGCATTGCGGTTGTGTTCCTAAAAATTGGCATGGATGTGCGCTGGGATAGCGACATGTCGGTTGAGGATATGGTCAACCAAGGCGTGCGCCAAGCTTACGCCGAAACAGACAGCAACTTGCTGCGCGCGTCACTGTTGCTTGACCCAGCAGGCGCTCGGAAAAACTCTGGCGACAATACACCTGCGGTGATCCATTATGAAATGGTGGCGGGCGACAAGGTGGACGTGACCGTGGCGGCCAAAGGTGGCGGTTCGGAAAACAAAGCCAAGCTCGCCATGTTGAACCCAAGCGATGATATTGTGGAATGGGTGTTGAAAACCGTGCCTACCCTCGGTGCGGGCTGGTGCCCCCCAGGTGTGTTGGGCATTGGCATTGGCGGCACGCCGGAAAAGGCGATGTATCTGGCCAAAAAGTCATTGATGGCACCTGTCGACATTCAAGATTTGATCGCCCGTGGTCCAAACTCTACGGCAGAAGAATTGCGGCTTGAGCTTTATGAAAAGGTCAACGCCCTCGGCATTGGCGCGCAAGGCCTTGGCGGCCTGACCACAGTGGTGGACGTGAAAGTGTTGGATATGCCAACCCATGCCGCCTCAAAGCCTGTGGGCATGGCACCAAATTGCGCCGCAAACCGACACGTACATTTTGAACTGGATGGAACTGGCCCGGCTGACCTGACACCACCACCGCTCAGCGCATGGCCAGATATTGGTTGGAAACCATCTACGGGCGCAAAGCGCGTAGATTTGGATACGCTTACGCCAGAAGAAGTGGCCACTTGGAAACAGGGCGATCGCTTGTTGCTCAATGGCAAAATCTTGACGGGTCGCGACGCAGCGCACAAGCGCATTCAGTCACTCTATGAAAGCGGCGAAGGCCTACCAGAAGGCGTCGATTTCACGAACCGCGCCATCTATTATGTGGGGCCAGTTGATCCGGTTTCCGGCGAAGCTGTTGGCCCGGCGGGCCCAACAACGGCCACCCGCATGGATAAATTCACTGAAATGATGCTGGAAAAAACCGGGCTGATTGCAATGATCGGTAAAGCCGAGCGCGGCCCTGTGGCGCGTGATGCCATTGCCAAACACAAGGCTGCTTACTTGATGGCCACGGGCGGCGCGGCATATTTGATTTCCAAAGCCATTCGGTCGTCGCGCGTTGTGGCGTTTGAAGAATTGGGCATGGAAGCCATCTATGAATTTGAGGTGGAAAATATGCCCGTGACCGTGGCCGTAGATTCCACCGGGCAAAGCGTGCACGAAATCGCACCAGCGATTTGGCGCAAAAAGATTGGCAAATTGCCAGAGCCCGCATAATGGACCTGCCCAAAGGCTACCGATTGCGCGCGGTGCGTGAAAGCGATCTTGATCTGATTTGCGCGCAGCGTGAATTGATGTTTTCGGATGCTGGCACACGCACCCGCGAAAGCCTTGAGAAAATGACCGTCTATTTCCGCCCGTGGCTGCAGGAGCGGTTGGGCGATGGGCGTTATTTTGGTTTTGTTGTTGAACGGGATGGTGAAGCCGTTGCCGGCATCGGCCAATGGCTCATCGATTGGGCGCCGCATTTTCATCATGAGGAAGAGGCGCATCGCGGCTATATTGCCAATGTCTATGTCGACCCCAATCACCGGGGCAAGGGCATCGCCAAATTTCTGGTGAGCTGCGCGGAGCAAGAGTTTAAAGCGCGGGGCGTCTCCACCATGGTGCTCCACGCCTCACAAAAGGCCGAGCCGATTTATGAAAGCCTTGGCTGGGATCAAACCAGCGAAATGATGAAAATCAACGACTAAGAAAAATGAGGGCGGCTATAAGCCGCCCACTTTATTTTTAACGCAACCAGCCTTCTGGCTGTGGGTGCAGGTTCATCAATCCACCTTCTGAGGCCTTGTCGATGGCGGCGATTTCTTCGTCGCTTAGGTCCAGATTGTCGAGTGCGCCCAGATTGTCTTTGAGCTGCTCGAGCGTACGAACGCCGATCAATGCGGATGTCATTTCTTTGCGACGCAAGGCCCACGCCAAGGCCAATTGCACCAAAGTTTGGCCGCGTGATTTTGCGATTTCGTTGAGGCGGTCTGCTGCGTCGATCACGCCCATTTCCAAATGGGAAGATGCGACGGAAGATGATTTTTCTGAGGCGCGGGTGTTTTCGCCTTTGCCTTTTGAATATTTGCCGCTCAACACGCCTTGTGCCAAAGGTGAGAAGGCAATGCAGCCAACGCCTAACTCGCCCAATGCGTCCAAGGTGCCATCATCTTCAATCCAACGATTGAGGATGGAATAGGACGGTTGGTGAATTGTGAGGGGGACGCCCATTTCTTTCAAAATGCGGTGGGCTTCAATGGTTTGCTCACGCGGATAAGAAGAAACGCCGACATAAAGGGCCTTGCCTTGATGATAAAGCGAGGCGAGGGCGCCCATTGTTTCTTCCAATGGGGTCTCCGGATCAAAGCGGTGCGAATAGAAAATGTCGAAATAATCGACATTGCAACGCTTCAGGCTTTGGTCACAGCTGGCGATGAGATATTTGCGCGACCCAAATTCGCCATAAGGGCCAGGCCACATTTCATAGCCCGCTTTGGAGGAGATGATCATCTCATCACGATAGGGCTTAAAATCATGCAGCATCATTTGGCCAAACAACTCTTCAGAAGAGCCGGGAGGCGGGCCATAATTGTTGGCCAAATCGAAATGGGTGACACCTTGATCAAAGGCGTAAGCCAAAATCTCAAGGGCGCTGGGATAATCGCGCGTACCACCAAAATTTTGCCAAAGGCCAAGGCTAATGGCGGGAAGCTTTAATCCGGAACGGCCAGAACGGCGATATTCCATTTTGTCATAGCGAGAAGCTGATGCGCTATAGGGCATAGGGACCTCATTTATGTATGTAATTCGTCACGGCAGGACAATTAGGATGACATAGATCAAGGGGAATTGGCAATGACTTGGCTATGAAACATCAATGCTTGGCGGCGCGGCGCTTTTTTGCTAAACCGCCCCATTGAAATTTGCTGCCTCACCTAAAGAGGCAATTGATCACCCGAGGAAGCTGAAAATGAGCGAATTTAAGGTCGTTGCGCTTTATAAATTTGTGTCCCTGCCAGACTATAAAGAGCTGCAAGAACCCATTCTCCATTTTTGTAAAGAGCGCGGCATTAAAGGCTCGCTGCTCTTGGCCGAAGAAGGCATCAACGGCACGGTGGCAGGTACGCCAACCGCAATCGATGAATTGGTGGATTATCTGGAGCGCGGCAACCAGTTTAAGGGCCGATTCAAAAAAAGCGAAATCAAATTTTCTAGCGCGGCCGATATGCCTTTCCTGCGCATGAAGGTGAAGCTGAAAAAAGAAATCGTGACCCTGCGCGCGCCTGAAGCTGACCCCACAAAAATTGTTGGCACCTATGTGGAGCCGGAAGACTGGAACGACATTATTTCGGACGAAGAGATGGTGGTTCTGGATACGCGTAACGATTATGAAGTGGCCATCGGCACATTTGAAAATGCGCTTGACCCCAAAACCGAAAACTTCACTGAGTTTAAGGATTATGTGGCGCAAAATCTTGATCCCAAAAAGAACAAGAAAGTTGCCATGTTCTGCACCGGGGGCATCCGCTGCGAAAAGGCCTCTGCCTATATGCTCGCCCAAGGCTTTGAAGAGGTGTACCACCTTAAAGGCGGCATTTTGAAATATCTCGAAAATATGCCGAAAGAAGAAAGCAAGTGGCAGGGCGAATGCTTTGTTTTTGACGAGCGCGTATCTGTTGGCCATGGCCTAGAGGAAGGCAATCTGACCCTTTGTCGGGCGTGTCGTTATCCGCTGAGCGAAGAAGACAAACAGCACCCGCAATTTATTGAAGGGCAGCAATGTCACCATTGCGCCGACAAAATCTCTGAACGCAGTCGCGCCCGCGCCGCGGAGCGCGAAAAGCAAATCCGCTTGGCTGCGGAACGGGGGCAGGAGCATATTGGCGACAAGGCTGAAGAATTTGCGCGGAAAAACAAAGAGCGCATGAAGCAGTTGCGTGAAGAGCAACGGGCGTTGAACGAAAAAATGGCAGCAAAAGCCAAATAGATTTAGCTTTGCGGCGCGGCGGGCAGCAGGCCTGCCGACCGCACTTCGTCCATCTGTCCGCGACTGATGGGCAGTTCCACACCATCTTTCATCACGGCGACCATGCCGCTGCCTTTTTTGCGGGTTTCTGCAACCGCATCAAGCGCCACCCAATGCGAACGGTGGATCTTCACACCGACCACGCCATCCGTTTCTTTAATGGCGTCGGCAAGGCGCAGCAAAACCAACTCCGCCCCTTTACTGGTGACAATATTCACATAGTGATCTTGCATCGATAAATAGAAAAGCTGGCCGCGATTTTTGACGTTCAACCGCGCCATCAGCGGCACTTGCTTTGGTGGGTTGATCACCTCACTTTGGGGGCGCTGAAAAATGAAGTGCAAAGCAGAGATGCATATGGAAATGGCCACGCAATACACCCATGGCATAATCGAGTGGAAGCCGGGGATCTCCCAGTCGCCGAGCGCAATACCATTGATGAGCGTGATGAGCACAGAAACCGCGCTGCCTGCGGCCGTGCCTGCCACCAATATATGCACAACCGGGTTATTGGCTTTGATATAATGTTCAAAAGCATTGACCACCAAACTGCCAGCAAACACGCCACCTAAGTAGGTGATCACCACTGTAGTGAGCCAATAGGCAATGCGTGGCCCCATGGGGAAATATGAAAAGGTTTGAAACGGGCCAATAATCCCGATCATCACCGCCACTGTAACAATGCCTGCCCAAACCCGCGCAGAGCTAAACATCTCGCGCATTTCGCGAAGCGTCAATTGCAATGGCCCTTCTTTCACGAAGCACTCCCCGTTTTTGCGAAACCCGCATTGTGCCTGAACTTAAGGTTTTCCTTTATCGCACACAAGGGCGGCGGCGCAATTGGCCGCATGGCGACAAGTGGAAATCTGAGGGTTTTATGAACATAGAAATTTTGGCGACGGCACCATTGCCGGTCATCATTCATCTCACCGCAGCAATATTTTGCATCATCTTGGGCGGCTATATGCTGTACGCAAAAAAAGGAACTCGCACACACAGAATTATGGGGTGGGCATGGGTGGTCGGCATGGCGATTGCGGTCACCAGTGCCTTGTTCATCCATGGATTTGAATGGATTGGACCTTTCAGCCCCATCCATCTAATTATCCCTTTTGCCATTGCGGGATTATGGACAGGTGTTCGCGATGCGCGAGCAAAGAATGTGCGTGCTCATCGCGAGGCAATGTTGTCCATGTATTGGGGAGCGTTGGGCATCCCATTTGTACTGGCGCTGTTGCCAGGCCGCCGACTGCATATGCTTTTGTTTGGCGACAGCGAAACATTGCTGCCCACCATCATATTTGCCATGGTCTTGACAAGCGTCGGCTCCTACCTGCGTTGGGAGCGGGAGATCAAATCTTACCTGCACCGCTAACTAGTTTAAATTAGTCTGCAACATGGTGTTGAGTGCTGCCAAAACACTTTCTTGCGCCGCCTTTGCTTCATGTGGGGCATAAGTGGCCCGGGCATAAAAGCCAAGCAACATCAAATAGAGCTGTTGGGCGTTGGTGGCGGCTACCTCTTTTGGGTGACCAAACTCTGCAAATAACGCAGTCACATAAGCGATGCGCTGCTCATCGGTCGCGGAAACGGATTTGGTGATATTTGGGTCGACCGCCGCCCAACTTCGGATGGCCATTTCGCCCTGTGCTGAACTGAGCGTGCCCACTGGTTCTTTTAGGGCGACATTGAACAGGGCCCGCAACCTTTCGCGCGCAGTGGTTTTCGCACTCAGGTTGGTTGCCATCACTTGTTCCGTGCCTTGGGTCACCCAATAGCGGATCAATTGATCCAGCAAATCTTTGCGATCCTTAAAATGCCAATAGAAGGAGCCTTTGCTGGTGCCAAGGCTTTTGGCCAGCCGCTCGACCTTCACATTTTCAACGCCGCCTTTGGCCATGGCCGCAATCGCGGCCAGCAGCCAATCTTGCGCTGATAATTGATTTCGCTTCGCATCACTCGATTTTGCCATACCCGATCCTTACACAGCGCACCCTTTAACGGTCTGCGACAAATGCGCTCAAACATACGTATCCGTATGGTGCTTTAGGTTTAAATGCAATACATACGGCAGCGTATGGAAAGGGGGTGCTTATGAAAGATAAATTTAATCTCTGGTGGGGTGTGGCAGGCATCATGTCAATATTGGTTGCTGCAATTCACATTTTAGCCGGCACGCCAGAAATCATGGTACCATTGGCAAAGATTGAAATGCCAGCGGTGATTTTCGCGATCATGGACGTGATGTGGAACCAAGTTAGCCTGCTGCTCATTATCGTGGGACTTGCACTTTTGTTCGCCGCCAAGCGGGGCGCGCAATCTATGGATATGGTGCTGTTCATCAATGTGATCTATGCGGGCATTGCGATTATTTTCATGATCGCTGGCTTGTTCTATCTTCAATCCCTGTGGCCGATGCCACAATGGATTTTGTTTGGCCTGATTGCCCTTGTGGCGCAAATTGGCTGGCACAAACAAAAAGGCCGAGTGCATTAGCACCCGGCCTCGCATGACGGTCTAGGGAGTAAGATTAAAGACCCATGCAATTTGCATAGTAAGTTGTGGTTGCAGGCCAGTCAGAGAACACACCAACAACGCCAACTTCTTTGGCCAAAACGTCGAGCAATTCGAACGCAACGCCATCATTGTTGGTAACGTCTGTGATGGACTGGAAGTACCAGCCACCGCCATTATTGAGCGGGCCAGAACGTTCCAAAGTCCAAGTGATGATATTCAAGCCAGCAGCTTTTGCTTCCTTGGCGTAAACAGAAGGCACGATTTTGCCATCTTCAGTGGTCACCAAAACCCAAAGCGGTGGGGCGATATATTTAACGCCTGCATCGGCAAGCTCTTGCATGCTTTTGCCATAAGTTGACGGGTCGAGGTGATCAAAACCTTCATTGTCATAACGGCCATCAAGATAAACAGCTTGCGCGCCGAACTCAGGCTCATTTTCAATCCAGTACAACACATCATCAAGCAAGAAAGACTGTGCCCAAACATCTTTAGGATCAATACCAGCCGCTTTATACTCGTCGATCATTTTTTGAGCATAATCAGCTTGGCTGAAATCGCCTTCATAAGGCATATCAACAGTTGGTGTTTTCAGCTCTGGCGTGAACTTGCCACCCATTGATTTGATCAACTCAATGCTTTGCTTGTGCGTCACCAATGTGCCTGTTTTGGCATAAAGGTCTGTGCGGAAACCTGCGGTGCCCATCACATATTCTTCAACAGTGGTGGCGTTTGCATTGGCGCCATCCATCTTGCCGTTCAATGTCATATATTCAGCTAAAGTGATGTCTGAAGTTGAACATTTTGCTTCAGCTTTTTTGCCTGTCGCAGGATCGGCAGGTGAGAATGGCACGGAGCATTTAGCGGCCAATTCAGGGCGCAGCAAAATGTCTGTTGTGGTGTGCAAATCACTTTGCGAGTGACGGCAAACCAGCTCTTTGTCCGCAGTGAAAGCCACATCACATTCAATGATGCCTGCGCCTTGGCGGGCAGCAGCTGTGTAGCTTTCTTTTGTGTGTTCAGGGAACTGCAAAGCGGCGCCGCGATGACCAATTGAAAAGTCGCTCTTTTCGAATGGACCATTGGCGCAAGATGCCAATTTGTCTTTCAAGTCGCTCGCTTCCATTTGGTCAACCAAGTAAAGCGGACGCACACCCAAATGAACGGTAGCTTCACTATGATTATCTGCAAGGGCAGCCATAGGCTGCGCCAAAAGCGCTAGGCCAAAAAGGGCCGGGCTAAATTTCATCATTTTTCTCTCCAAAGCAAAAGATCTCGAACCGGATCGGCGAGAAAATGGCGTTGGATCATGACGATTGATGATCAGAAAAATGACAGTTGCAAAAAAGATTTATGACTCAGATGTCATTCGGCTTGCTCGATCCGCTGCCAAAATTCGAGCAAATATTGGCGCACGCGATCTGTCGCATCCAGATTGGCACAATGGCCCCCTTTGGGCACTTCAATCAGCATGAAATTGTCACGCGGCTCCATCGCCGACAAGGTTGGCCCAAGGGCGGCGTTGACGGACTTATCTTGGCCGCAACGCAACATCATAATTGGCCCATTATACGCAATTGCACGATCAATCAGGTCATAATTGCCAACATGGCCAACAATGCTGGTGACCACATCAATATCAATCGCGCTGAGCATGGCTTGTACCAGCGGGCGCGCTTGTTTGTTTTTGGTAGTGCCAACTGCGCCAAGCTTGCCGATCAGATTTGGCCCCATAATTTTATAAATCCACTTCAACACCCCAACGCCTGCTTTGGGTGTCTTAAGCGAGTAGGTGGTGCCAAAACTTGCAAAGCTTCTAAACCGTTCGCGGTGGTCCTCAAGCGCCCAGAGCGCGATGATGCCACCTAATGAATTGCCGACATAATGGCATTGCGTCGCGCCAATATGGTCAGCAATGGCCAGCATGTCTTTTGACAATTCCGGAATGGAAAATGCCTCGATGCTCATATGGGCAGGCTTGCCGGAGCGGCCATGACCGCGCAAATCCGGCACAATGATGCGATAACCCAAATTGGCGAAAAAATGGGCATCTGCAGTGAACTGCATGCCGGAAGCGGCGAGCCCATGTACCAAAAACACAACGGGTCCGTCTTTGGGGCCAACATCGCCAAAGGCAATGCGCACCCCGTCGCGCTCAATATAATTGGCGTCCAAAAATTCGGGCTTAAATTCCATTAAACTACTCTTTGTTGCGCCAACGAGCAGCGACTATGCATTGCCGATCAATATGCCAGCTGCAAACACCAGCGAGCCACCAAAGACCACCTGCATAACTGCGCGCCAGAACGGCGTGTCCATATATTTGTTTTGTATATAGGCAATCGCCCACAATTCTACAAACACGACAATGATCGCGGTAACGGTCGCCGTCCAAAAGTCGGAAATCAGATATGGCAAAGCATGGCCCAAGCCACCAACCGCAGTCATGATGCCCGCGGCAAAGCCACGTTTCACAGGCGACCCGCGTCCGGTCAGCTTGCCATCATCTGAAGCAGCTTCAGTAAAGCCCATGGAGATGCCCGCGCCGATAGACGCTGCAAGGCCAACCAAAAAAGTTTCCCACGTGGAATGTGTGGCAAATGCAGCAGCAAAGATTGGGGCGAGGGTAGAGACGGAACCATCCATCAAACCCGCCAAACCTGGCTGCACATAGGTCAGCACAAATTTGCGGTGCTTTTGCTTATCCTCTTCCTCAAGGGCATCTTCACCCAAATGCTCATCGCTCAAATCATTGGCGGCATTCTTGTGGTGTTGTTCCGCGAGGGCCAGATCACCCAATAGCTTGCGGATGCTCGCATCTTGCGTGCGCTTAAGGGCTTCCAGATAGAAGTTTTGTGCCGCTTCTTCCATTTCCCAAGCTTGTTGGCGAATGGTTTCAAGCGGCAGATTTTTCATCAGCCAAAATGGCTTGCGCTCCAAAAAGCCCTTCACATGTTCGCGCCGGACCAGCGGAATATTATCGCCGAACTTTTTCTTATACATGTCGATCAACATGCCACGATGTTCGTTCTCTTCATCCACCATGCCGTCAAACACTTTGGCTGATGCTGGAAATTCTTCCCGCAGCATTTCGGCATAGGCCGCGTAAATACGCGCATCATCTTCCTCCGCCGATATGGCGAGCGCCAAAATTTCTGCTTCAGAAAGATCTTCAAAACGACGACGATTGCCGCCCAGAACGCGATTTAGCATGACTAAATTCCCAAATTAAAACAGCCAGATCAGATCAATCTAATCCTGAAATAATTCAAGAACAACACAAGCCTGAAAGAAACTTCTAGCGGCGACAATCAATCGCAGATTTTATAGGTGCAGCTTTTGCCGTGGCACCCCATATCCAAGTGCAAATGGTCTTTATGAAGCGCATTGGCTTCTGGCCCCAGAACGGTTGTGAAAATCTCGCATCCGAGCTTGTGGCTCTGTCGGATCAGCTTTTGATCTTTGCCGCCAGCTTTCCACGCAGCGGGCAACTGCACTTGTGTCCCATCAGTCAAAACATATCCGGTCAAATCAATGGCATTGGCAAAGCCATGTTCCGAAATTTTACCGGTTTTCGCATTGTTGCGCCGACGGCATGCGTAACTTGTGCCGGTGCTGATGCGCTCAATTCCCACACCATGGGTGGTGCGGCTGAGTTGATCAACCCGCTTCACCCAATCGATAAAAGCGGTTGCCATGGCGCAATTCACAGTGGCGGGGGATGCCAATTCGATGGTGCGGTTTGAGATGTTAATGGCATTCAACTGATAGGGCGATTGCGTGCCGCATCCATCATCTTCTAGCGGTGGCAAAATCTTCGCATCCACATCATCACCCATCAGCGCGGGGCATGCGGCCTGATAAATGGGCTCTTTGGCTTTAGGCTTCTCAACCTTGGTTTGCGGCGGGGGAGGCAAATCGTCCGGCCGCTCGGGTGGCTGCGGTGCAGCTCCAGCGCTAGAGAAAGGCAGGAGAGCCAGAACGAATAAAAGGGGCAAATAGATCTTGCGGATTTTACTTGCCTCCCTCGGCGCTATTGCGTTTTCTCTCTGAATTTATCGTGACATGAGGCGCAACCTGCCGCCACAGTGCGCAACACTTGCTCTGGCGTATCGTCCAATTGAGACTTAGCTAAGTTCAACTGCGCGTCAAAGAAACGAAGTTCCGCATCAAATTGTTCCGCATTTTCCCAGATGCCCGGCAGCGCTTCGCTGATCTTTGGCAGGTGCTCTTCTTCAAAAAGGCGAGGCAGTTCAGCACTAAATGCCTGCAGATCATTCAAAGCACTCATCGCCAATTCGGTGTTCACAGGCGTGGAGCTTGTGGCGCTGCGCAATTGGCTCAAACTGTCCTTGGTGGCGGCCATGGCGTCCATTCGTTCCTTTGTGGCCCCAGTTGCGCCGCCATGGGCAAACACCAAACTGGGCAGGGTAAGCAAGCTCGCGACCAATAAAACCCTTTGCATCACATTCATCGGTTTGCGGTTCAATTTCATCTTCTGTCCAACGGTCATAAATCAGGCTTTTGTTAAGCGGCACCATGCGCGATCAGGGGTTCAATTGCAACAGCAGGAAAGAGCGGGAAATTTGCACTGAATAATGGCCATTTTTGCGTCACGTCTTTGCATCGCGAACGTGCGGCGCGCAAGGGATTGCGCCTTTTCACAAATGGTTACCAATTTCTCTTTTCTTGTGCATAGAAAGCTGGTAATCACCAGCCCATGACAGAGCTTAAAAATATTCGCAATTTTTCCATCGTAGCCCATATTGACCATGGTAAATCCACCTTGGCCGACCGCTTGATCCAATTGACTGGCGGTTTGACTGAGCGTGAAATGCAGCAGCAAGTGCTCGATAGCATGGATATTGAGCGCGAGCGCGGCATCACCATCAAGGCACAAACCGTGCGGCTTAAATATGAAGCCAAAGATGGCGAGACCTATGTGCTCAACTTGATTGACACACCGGGACACGTGGACTTTGCCTATGAGGTGAACCGCTCGCTTGCAGCCTGCGAAGGCTCTTTGCTGGTGGTTGATGCGTCTCAAGGGGTGGAAGCCCAAACATTGGCCAACGTTTATCAGGCCATCGAAGTTGATCATGAAATTGTGCCTGTGCTCAACAAAGTCGATTTGCCCGCCGCTGATGTGGATCGCGTGAAGCAGCAAATTGAAGATGTGATTGGGCTGGATGCTTCTGAAGCATTGGAAATATCTGCCAAAACCGGTATCGGCGTCGACACAGTGCTTGATGCAATTGTGGAGCGTTTGCCTGCGCCTGAAGGCGATGTGAATGCACCACTGAAAGCTATGTTGGTCGATAGTTGGTACGATGCTTATTTGGGCGTTGTGGTGTTGATCCGCGTGATCGATGGCAAAATCAAAAAAGGCCAGAAGGTCAAAATGATGAATACCGGCGCGGTCTATGATCTTGACCGGGTGGGTGTGTTTACACCCAAGCTCATCGAAACAGGCGAATTGGGCCCAGGCGAAATTGGCTTTATCACCGCGTCGATCAAAGAAGTGGCGGACACCAATGTGGGTGACACGATCACCGACGCGAAAAAGCCTTGCGACAAGGCGCTGGAAGGTTTCCGCCCTGCGCAGCCAGTTGTGTTCTGTGGCTTGTTCCCCGTTGATGCAAACGACTTTGAAGATTTGCGCGCCGCAATGGGCAAATTGCGGTTGAACGATGCCAGCTTCTCTTATGAAATGGAAACATCGGCAGCCCTCGGCTTCGGCTTCCGCTGTGGCTTTTTGGGGCTGTTGCACCTCGAGATTATTCAAGAACGGTTGAGCCGCGAGTTTGACCTTGATCTGATCGCCACCGCACCGAGCGTTGTTTATGAACTTGGCATGCGTGACGGCACTGATACGCAATTGCACAACCCAGCAGACATGCCGGATGTGATGAAAATTGAAGAGATCCGCGAGCCGTGGATCCGCGCCAACATCCTCACACCTGACGAATATTTGGGCGCAATTTTGAAATTGTGTCAGGACCGTCGCGGCATTCAGGTTGATCTGTCCTATGTGGGCAGCCGTGCCATGGTGCAATATGATTTGCCGCTCAACGAAGTTGTGTTCGACTTCTATGATCGGTTGAAATCCATTTCCAAAGGTTATGCGAGCTTTGATTACCAAATCTCGGATTATCGCGCTGGCGATTTGGTGAAAATGTCTATCATGGTCAATGGCGAACCTGTGGACGCGCTGTCAATGTTGGTGCACCGTTCAGCCGCTGAAGCGCGTGGCCGCGTGATGTGTGAAAAGCTCAAAGAGTTGATCCCGCAGCATTTGTTTAAAATTCCAATTCAGGCAGCGATTGGCGGCAAGGTGATTGCCCGTGAAACCATCTCGGCATTGCGCAAGGACGTAACCGCGAAATGTTATGGTGGTGACGCCAGCCGTAAGCGGAAGCTGTTGGATAAGCAAAAGGCGGGTAAGAAGAAAATGCGGCAGTTCGGTAAGGTCGAAATTCCGCAAGAAGCCTTTATCAAAGCGCTTAAAATGGGCGACAATTGATGAATTTGAACGATCCCGGCATGGGCAAAATTGTGGGCGCGATCTTGGTCGCGCTCATCGCATTGACTTTTGTGATGGGGCCAGATGCAGCGCCAGTTGGCTCGCTGATTTTTTACTCAGTACTGGGCGGTTTCGCAGTCGCCTTGTTCTATTTGGTGACCGGGCTGCGCGAATATTTGGCGTTTAAGCGCAAAGACTAAAGCGCAAAGATTTTGCCACTATTGCAATTGCGCACTTTGTCCACCTCCGCGCCGTTCCAATGAAAATCAAAGTGATCTGCTTGGTGGGGTATCGGCAGCAAGTCTGGCCAGAAAATCCCAATACATTTGCCTTCCGGTGCGCGCACGCTCGGATAAACAACGCCATTGCTGCCAGCGGCGCGCAGCGCGGCACCTGTCTTCTGGCTTTGCGTCCAATCATGGGGCAGCAGCATTTCTGCCATGCCGTCTAAATCATGTAAAAGCTGATCAATGGAGCCGATCAGCATGCGGAATTGCGCGGTCCAGCCGGAATCCTCATTTGTGGCAGCCATAAAGCGCCCATGATGATAGGCCACTTCATAAATGGCCACTTCTTCGCGGTCCCCGGCACTATAAACGCCATAACTTCCGTCAGTAAAACGGCCTGGCCGATCTGTTGAAACATGGGTAAAGGGCGCCATAACATAGCTGGCCCCAATGCCCCCCACGCGACGTTCTGGCGGCACCAAGGCAAGGGTGCCGATCTGGTCTACAATGCGCGGATTGCTCTTGGCTTCGGCTGAGGCAAGTGCATCCCAATCTGCTGGGTCGGCAATATCTTCAAATAAATCGATAGGCGGGAAAATTGAACGGATAATGCGAAAAGTGCGGGCCCACGTAATCTGCCGTGTCGGAATAGTGTGAATATTCACGCGCCACCGCGCTCCGCATCCAAATAGTTCCGCACACGGGCAAGATCAAAAATAGACCCGCCCAACATCACGTCCAACGCTGACTGCCCGGCGAAAGCTGTATTTGGCTTTTTCACCCATTGATAGCCGCGATGGGGATCGGAAAACAAATAGCGTAGCCCCTTATGGACGCCCATCAGGATCGACATGCGCATAGCCAAATCTCGGTCAATGCGCCCCATATCACCCTTCTTCCACCGCGCCCATGTGCGCGGCGCCATGCCGCCTAAAAGTTCGCGCGCCTGCACATCATTCAGCTCCCACCGACGAAACAGATTCACCGTAGCCCGCGCCATCGCCGCAGCTTCGTCTTGGCTTATCTCTTTATCGTCCGGTTGCGCTGGTGTGCGCCGCACTTCATTTAGCATGATTTGTCTCCTTTTGGCATATATAGTGTAAAATATGCCATTTGGCAAGATGGTGGAGGTGCCGGGGTAGTGAGCGAAGCGAACGACGGCGGCGAGAAAGAGCCGGGGTGGCGGTGAGCAACAGTAGTGAAAAAGGAGAGGAGGTGGTCGGTGCAGTGTGCGTTCACTAAGCGAATGAGCAGGCATTACCTACGTGTAAAATTGATCGACACACACGCCAAACTCACACTCGTCATTGCAAGACTTGATCTTGCAATCCATTTGAGATTTCCACCTGCTGAAGTGCATATGAAAAAGCCACATACCCATCAACAAAAGGACACGTGAATTGGACCCCAAGATCAAGTCTTGGGGTGACGGACGTACGGTTGGTTGATGATGTGCCATCTAAGCCAACACCGCTCAGACCCCGGATCAAGTCCGGGGTGGCTGAGTTAGTTAGAACCGGAAAACTGAGGACGTCGAGACTCAAACGGCCAAACCGCCTAAACCAACGCCATCAAGCGATAGGCAATCTGCGCGGCGGTGAAATCCCATGCTTGGCTTTTCTCATCAGGGGCTAGTTCCACAATATCCATGCCGACAATTTTGCGGCCACGCAGCAAAGACGCGATGATTGATAGAGACTGATAATAGCCCAGCCCACCGGGCACAGGTGTGCCAGTAGCGGGCATAATGGACGGGTCCAATCCATCTACATCAAAGCTGATATAAAGCTCTTCAGGGAAATCGTTTGGCAGTACTGCACTGGTGATATTTTCCATCACCAATTCTTCGGCATCGATAAAGGTCACACCGTATTTCTCGCGCGATTCCATCTCCTGCTGACATAAAGCACGTACGCCATATTGCGCCAGATGGTGCCCATCTTCGCACAGCAAGTGCATCACGGAGGCATGGGAGTGCTTTTCGCCTTGATAGGCAATGCGTAGATCGGCATGGGCATCGATTTGCAAAATACCAACCTTCTTGCCCAATGCGCGTGAGACGCCTGACACGGCGCCATAGGTGAGCGAATGTTCGCCACCTAGGGTCACAGGAATTTTGCCCTCTTCCACCGCCAGTGCAGTGCGCTGAGCTAAGCGCTCCATCACATCAGGCAATGGGCCGTCACATGCAACAGCATCTTCAGTAAAAATGCCATCAAGGGCAGGCTCGCGACCAATGCAGATACGCTCTAATTCATTGGAGGCTTCAATAATGGCTTCTGGGCCAGCCTCGGTGCCTGCGCCATAAGAAACTGTGCGCTCAAGCGGCATGGGGATCACCACAAATTTGGCCGCTTCTCGCTGGCGCTCCTGCTCGTTTAATTCACTATCCAGAAAAATGCTCATAACGCCTCAGCTCAACCGGTTTTTAAAATCATCATAGGAAAATTCGCGCACCATTTTCAGCGTGTCGGTATCGCTGTTCCACAGGGCAATGGCAGGCAAGGGCACGCCATTAAATGTGTTAGTTTTGACCATGGAATAATGCGCCTGATCCAGAAAGGCGAACCTGTCGCCCACTTGCAACGGCACATCCCAAGTATAATCGCCGATTACGTCACCCGCCAGGCATGATGGACCGCCAAGACGATAGGTGTGGCCACTTTCCGCTTCGCCCATCAGGGCAGGGCGATAGGGCGCTTCAATCACATCTGGCATATGGCACGTGGCAGAAATGTCAGTGATCGCCAAATCCATCACATTGTGGGGCAAATCCAAAATTTCCCCCACCAAGATGCCAGCATCCAGAGCCACGGCCTCGCCAGGCTCCAAATACACATCCACCTGATATTTCTCGCGAATGTTTTTGATAAATTCAATCAGACCGTCGCGGTCATAATCCGCGCGGGTGATATGATGCCCGCCGCCGAAATTGAGCCATTTCAAATTGGGCAGATAGGAGGCGAGTTTGGGTTCGATTGCGGCCCATGTGCGTGCCAAAGGCTCAAAGCCTTGCTCGCACAATGTGTGCATGTGCAACCCGTCCACACCATCCAAAACCTCATCATCCAATTGATTGATCGGCGTGCCCAAACGGGAGCAGGGCGCACATGGGTCATATTTCGGAATTTCACCTTCGGAGTGCAAAGGATTGATGCGTAATCCAACGCTGACACCTGCTTCTTGGCATTTGGCCAAAAAGCGGGCCTTCTGGCTGGGGCTGTTGAAAATCATATGGTCAGAAAGGGTGATGATCTGATCAATCTCACTGTCTTTATAGCCCGCACAGAACGTGGCCACTTCCCCTTCATATTCCTCACGGCCCAACTTGGCTTCATAAAGTCCAGATGCACACACGCCATCTAAATAGCGCGACACTAAGGGCGCCACCTCGAACATAGAGAAGGCTTTAAGCGCCGAAAGCACATGTGCGCCCGAGCGGGCTTTCACATCAGCAAGAATTTTGAGATTGCGTTCAATTGCTTGCGTATCCACCACAAAGCAAGGCGTGGGCACCCGGCTCAAATCAAAAGAGGTGAAAGCCCCCGCATCCCCAGCTTGGGTTTGCATCATCTCGGCCATAAGGCGAAAACTCCAAAGCAAAAGGGGCGGTTGCCCGCCCCTGAAAAATTAGAACTTGGCAGGTGCGTCCAATTCATGCACTTCCCAAGGTAGGCCATGGGCGTTCAGCATGTCCATAAAATCATCTGGATTGAGCTGCTCCATGTTCCAAACACCGGGCTCAACCCAATTGCCTTTCAACACTTGCGCCGCGCCGATCATGGCTGGCACGCCTGTTGTGTAGGCCACAGCTTGTGAGCCAACTTCAGCGTAACATTCCTCATGGTCGCAAATATTGTAGATGTAGAAGGTCTTTTGACCCGATCCATCTTTTGCGTCACCCGTAGCAATGTCGCCGATGCAGGTCTTGCCCTTGGTCAATTCGCCAAGATCGCTTGGATCGGGCAGCACTGTTTTCAGGAACTGCAAAGGAATGATTTCTTTGCCTTCGTGCATCACAGGCTCAATGCTGGTCATCCCCACATTTTGCAACACTGTCACATGGTTGATATAGGCATCGCCAAAAGTCATCCAGAAGCGGGCGCGCTTGATCTCAGGGAAGTGCGTCTTAAGGCTTTCCAACTCTTCGTGATACATCAAATACATGTTCTTTTCGCCCACGCCAGGGAAATCAAACGTATATTTGGTGGTCATGGCAGGGCTTTCCACCCAATCGCCATTCTCCCAATGCCGCGCAGGTGCAGTCACCTCACGGATATTGATTTCAGGGTTGAAGTTGGTGGCGAAAGGCTTGCCATTGTCGCCGCCATTACAATCAAGAACATCAATATATTCGATTGTGTTGAGCTTATGCTTTTTAAGCCATGTGGCGTAAACTGAGGTTACGCCGGGGTCAAAGCCTGAGCCCAAAATGGCCGTCAAACCGGCTTGCTTGAACTTTTCTTGGTAAGCCCACTGCCATTTATATTCAAACTTGGCTTCGTCTTCCGGCTCATAATTGGCCGTGTCGAGATAATTGACGCCTGCTTTCAAGCACGCATCCATAATCGCCAAATCCTGATAAGGAAGGGCCAAATTCACCACCAGCTCTGCGCCAGTTTCTTTGATCAGCGCAGCGGTTGCGTCCACATCCATGGCGTCCACTTCAGCGGTTTTAATGTCAACGCCCGTACGCTCTTTCACGGATTTGGCAATATCGTCGCATTTGAATTTGCGGCGGCTGGCCAAGGTGATTTCAGAAAAAATATCGCTGTTCATCGCCATTTTATGCACGGCAACTGAGCCAACGCCACCGGCGCCGATGACAAGTACTTTACCCATCAATTTTGTCCTTCTTTGTTCAAACGCCAATCTTAGGATTCGAAATATGTGTAGCCTGAAAGGCTGTCTTTATAGGCCGCGATCAGTTCGCGACGTTCAGAAATGGTCAGTTCTTTTTCGCTCACCGCTTCGTCCGCTCGTTGGCGGAACGCAGCAAGACACGCTGTTGCGTCATATTCTACATAGTTGAGCACTTCGGCAATGGTGTCGCCCTCAACTTCGTGCAGCAAATCAAAATCGCCATTATCTTTCAGCGAAATCGTCACCACATTGGTGTCGCCAAACAGATTGTGCAAATCGCCCAACGTTTCCTGATAAGCGCCTACGAAAAACACACCGATATAGTAATTCTCTTCATCGGTGATTTCGTGCACGGGCAGGGTTTTCGAAACACCATCCGCCAACACAAAGCGGTCCACCTTGCCGTCAGAATCGCACGTGATATCTGACAGAACAGCGCGACGCTCCGGCACTTCATTAAGGCGCTGCACCGGCATGATGGGGTGCAATTGATCAATGGCCCACACATCCGGCAAGCTTTGGAACAGCGAGAAGTTGCCATGATAAATGTCCGCAAACCCGTCCAGCTGTTCTTCCAACTGTGGTGGAATATCAATGTCGATGGCGAATTGCTTGAACTTTGACACGAGATAACGGAATACGCTTTCCGCCCGCGCCATGGCGCGAATATCCAATGTGCCGCGGCGGAAATAGGCGCGAATTTCGTCGCGATAATAGATCGCGTCATTCACCGCTTCTTGTAGCCGCTGGGCTGACAAATATTCGGTCACGCCCATCAGATCTTTGATCAGATGATGATCATCTTCATTGATCTCAGGTGCGGTCTTGCTGTCATAAAGCGTAACGTCCAAAATATCGAACAACAGCATGGAAGAGAGGGCCACAACGCCGCGGCCGCTTTCGGTCACAATGCTCGGATGCTCGATTTCTGCGTCATCCATGGCATATTTCACCGTTTCAACAATCGCCTCGCAATATTCTTTGAGGCCATAATTGATCGAGTTTTCATTGGCTTGCTTTTCGCCCGTATAGTCGATGCCAAGACCGCCGCCCAAATCGAGATATCGCAGCGGCAAGCCGAGAGATTTCAACTCGGTATAGAAGCGACAAGCTTCGTTCACGATGCGGCGCACATCAATAATGTCAGGAATTTGCGAACCAAGGTGCGAATGCTGCAGCACCAAGCAATCTTCCATGCCTTCGGCTTTCAAACGGTCCACCACTTCAATCACATTATCAACGGTGATGCCGAAGCTTGAACGGTCGCCAGAAGAAGTGGCCCAATAGCCCTTGATCTGGTGCGTCAATTTAATGCGCACGCCCAATGCGGGCTTTTCGCCAAGGTCTCGCGCCACATTGAACACCAGGTCCAGCTCTTTTGGGCTTTCCAAAACGATGATGGTGTTGAAGCCCATTTTGCGAGACATGATGGCCAAACGGATGAATTCCTCATCCTTCACGCCATTGCAAATCAGCAAAGCTTCTTTGGAAAGATTTTGGGCCAACGCGATCAGCAGTTCAGGCTTAGAACCAACTTCCAAACCATAATTATATTGCCGACCAGTTTCCACAATACGGCGCACAACTTCAGCCTGCTGGTTCACCTTAACCGGGAACACACCGCGATAGGCGCCATCATATTCATAATCTTTGATGGCCGCGCGGAAGCCTTCATTCAGCTCGATAAGGCTGGATTGCAAAAATGAATTGACCCGCAGCAACACCGGCGCAGTGATGCCCCTTTCACTCAAATCCTGGATAATCGAGGGGATACTCACGGGCGTAGCATCTCGGTTCAAAACATCAATGAGACCAGCATCGCCATTTGGCAAAACGCTTAAAATCTCATGTCCCCAGCGATCTATGCCGTAAATCTCGGCACCCAGATTTTTTTCCAATTCAAATAACTCCAAATTGAATGAAAGGTTGGAAGGTCTTTTACTCCGCCTAATTTCCGGCGAAAAAACCCTTTGCGGCTCAGGCCTAAGAATGTCAATTCATTTTTGGACCCAAAAAGATTTTTCGCATGCATCCTATTGTCGGAAAAAGACAATATCGTGTCAGTTGCTATCCCAACACAGTTTGGGGCATTAACTCAAGACCCCTCTTTTCAACTCACCAGAACCCGCATAAGCTGTTCAACTATAATTATAAATTAGACATAGAATGCGGGAGGCGCTTTAAAATGTCGATCAAATCTACCCTTTTGGGCCTCGTGATGGCCAGCGTTGCAGCCATTGCACCAGCCACGGCTCAAGATTTGCCAGATTTGCAGGGCCGGACCATCGTGGCGGTAACTGAAAATGCATATACGCCGCTAAACTTTGTAGACCCCACAACCGGCCAAGGCATTGGCTGGGAATATGATGCATTTAATGAAATTGCAAAACGGTTGAACGCGAAAGTGGATTGGCAGCTTTCAAGCTGGGACACAATGATTCAGGCCGTGCGTGATGGTCAATTTGATGTGGGCATGGATGGCATCACCATCACCGAAGAGCGCGCGACCCAAGTTGATTTTTCTCAGCCCTACATGACCTCCGAACAATTCATGCTGGTACGCGCAGATGAAGGCCGTTTTGCCAGCTCAGCAGAATTTGCCGCGAATCCAAACCTATTGTTCGGGGCGCAGGCGGGCACCACCAACTTCTATGTGGCAATTTACGATGTGCTGAATGGCGATGAGGCCAACCCACGGGTGAAATTGTTTGAAACTTTCGGGGCAAGCGTTCAAGCGCTGAAAAGCGGTGACGTGGATTCAGTGTTGATGGATAACACATCTGCCCAAGGTTATATCGGCGCCAATCCGGGTGCGTTCAAAGTGGTGGGCGATGCGCTCGGCACTGAGCAATTTGGCTTTATTTTCACCCCAGGCTCAGATCTTGTTGAACCTGTAAACGCTGCGCTGCAATCCATGGAAGCAGATGGCACGTTAGAGAAGTTGAACCAGAAGTGGTTCTACGAATATAAAGCAAATCAATAATCGATTTCGGGCGGGTTTTTCCCGCCCGATTCCCGTCCCGGACCTGAAATATGCACGCCTCGCACCGTCGCGCTCAACGCGGCTTCCAAATACCTTATTGGCTATTGGCCGCCATTTTACTGGCGGTGCTGGTCATGTGGAACATTGTTGCTGATCAGGGCTATCAAACCATTTTCTGGGCGTTGATGCGCGGCGTCACCACCACCATCTACGTCACGGTGATTGCCTTCACGCTGGCCGTTGCGCTGGGGCTGTTGATGGCAATTTTGCGCCTGTCCCCAATCCGGCTGGTGCGCGAATGTGCGACCTTCTACATCGAAATTGTGCGCGGCATCCCCATGCTGGTGCTGTTGTTCTACATCGCCTTTGTCGGCGCGCCATGGTTCGTTGATTTCTTCAACTGGGCAACCGGCCCGTTGCAAGCGCAAGGGCTAATGGGCGAAATGACCGTGCGCATGTTTGATTTTACATGGCGTGCCATTATTGCCCTCACCATTTCCTATTCGGCATTTCTGGCTGAGATTTTCCGCGCCGGCATCGAAGCGGTAGATCGCGGGCAGATTGAGGCGGCGCGTGCATTGGGCCTAAGCCGCAAACATATTTTCCGGTTCATCGTAGCGCCGCAAGCTATGCGGTTGATCTTGCCACCGCTCGGCAATGAGCTGGTGGCGATGATCAAGGATAGCGCGCTCGTGTCTGCACTCGGGGTGCAAGACATCACGCAGCTCGGCAAAGTTTATTCCGCCTCCACCTTCAAATTTTTTGAAACATATAACGTAGTGGCGTTCCTTTATTTGGTGATGACCATCTCGCTTACCTTGGTGGTGCGGTGGCTTGAGCGCATGTTTGACCAGTCCCATCGCGAACACTCAAATCGTTGATCGCGACAGGACTGTTTCGTCGCTAAGCCAATTGTTGGCGCTGGTGCGCAAAGACCAAATAAGCGGCCAACATGCCTGCCAATAACTCTACGCCCATGGCGATAAGAATGGTGATGCTTGGCACGCCATCCAGCATCAGGCTAACCACACGGCCAAGCCCATAAGTCAGATTAACCGCGGCGATGCCCATCAAGCCATATAACCGCCAATCACGGATGAAAACTGACGCCAAAATGCCAACTGCGATCAACGTTAGAAACGCGCCGGGCGCCCGCACTTCGCTATAAAGGCTGGGGTTGGCCGGAAAGATAATATTGGCGTTGGCCTGAAATTGATCCGGAATGAATAAGATTGAGCCGCCAATGGCGAGGCCAATCACCCCGAATAATGCTAGAAAAACAATCACTGAAATTCGATCTATAATCATAAATGCTCCCACATTATTTTCTTTACATCATGTAAAGTTTCCTTGCTGATATGGCGCAACTTGACGTCATGTCAAGTCCCTGAGTTTTGAAAACCTTTGGCAGCTTCGCACATAGAAAATGTAACTGATCAATTAAGCACAAAATGCCGCCAATGCGGTTGGGTTTTAATTCAGACCCTGTGTCTATCGCTTAACTGGTTCGTTTATTGAGGGGTGGGATATTGTCGCGCTTGATGCAAATTTTACAATTGGACAGCGTGACCTTATTGGTTTTGGCGACCATCGCCTTGGTGCTCTATGCCATTGCCCGCATGATGTCTGCCCGCTGGCCGGTGGCGCTAACATTTTCTACCATGCCGCTCGTTGTGTTTATCTTTCACACAGGACAAGGCGGCCGCCTGCTTGCCGGAATGTTTTAGCCAAAGACCCTCGCTTCCGCGCAATTCAATTTCGGCCTTGTCTCAAAAAATGCAAAAACTTTCGGTATTTGCCTATTTCAAACCGACGGGTAAAAGCCCATATTATGTGTTGAGATTTAGCAAACCGAAAGGATAGTGAAATGGGATTGCTGATTGGCGATGAAGCCCCAAATTTTGAAGCGGATACAACCGAAGGCCACATCAATTTCCACGATTATATCGATGGATCATGGGCTGTTCTGTTTTCTCATCCGAAAAACTTCACCCCTGTTTGCACCACAGAACTGGGCTTCACCTCAAAGTTGAAGCCAGAATTTGAAAAACGCGGCGTAAAAGTATTGGGCCTTTCTGTTGACCCGATTGAAGACCACCGCGCATGGGCAGGGGACATTGAGGAAACCCAAGGCACAGCATTGAATTTCCCGCTGATTGCTGACCCAGATGGTGAAGTGGCAAAAGCCTACTCAATGATTCACCCAAATGCAGATAACACACTTACTGTGCGTTCTGTTTTTGTGATCGGCCCAGACAAGAAAATCAAACTGAAGATTGAATATCCAGCCTCAACCGGCCGGAACTTCAACGAAGTTTTGCGCGTGATCGATTCATTGCAATTGACGGCCAAACACCAAGTGGCAACGCCAGTGAACTGGCAAGATGGTGAAGATGTGATCATCGTGCCTGCGCTTTCAAATGAAGACGCGAAGAAAAAGTTCCCTGACGGCTGGAACGAAGTGAAGCCTTATTTGCGCATCGTGAAACAACCAGGCGCATAACGCTTTTCATATAGAAATAAAAAGGGCGGCCTTGGTGCCGCCCTTTTGCATTCTAAAATTCTTACTGCTAGAGCCTTGCCAGCCGCGCTTCCTCTTGCGCCTGAATGTTGCGCAACTCGCGCTCTTCTTGGCTGCGGGTGCGATACTCGCGATTTAGGTCTCTATTCAGCCAGTTCAAATCACGTGCCAGCCGATCGCGTTCTTCTTGCGTTGTGGCGGGGTCCGCAATTTTTTTCGTGATTTGCTCAATCTGCTCTTGCAGTCGCTCAATCTCTTGATTCACGTCGTAAACATCTTTCGCGGCATTATAAACGCGCAGGAAAGAGTCTCCACGTGCGCCTTGGCACACATTACGATAGGTGCGGCCAGCAATGCCCACTTCTGCCGCTTTGGAAGGTGTACAATATTGCTGCAAGCCGCGATTATAGCCCTGCATATATTGAGCGCGATCAATGCTGATGCCGTGTTCAGAACATGCCTTTTGATGATCAGCGAAAAGCGACGATGTTTGCCCTAGCGCGCCATCATTAAAGCCGATTTGCTGCCAGTCGCCTGTTTGACATTGTGATTTGCTCAAAGTGGCGCAACCCGCCAAAAAGGCGAGGCCAACAAAAAGCCCAATGGAAAGAAGTAAACGCATAAAATTCCCCTGTTTTCGCCTATCTAACCAGCTCTGGTGCCCCGCTTCAATATGCGGATTCATAGAGATGCGGCTAAAAACTATCGCGCATCTTTTTCGGTAATTTGGCAAACACCAACTTGTAAGCATTTTCTATATAGGCGTGAAAAGTTTCCTCATCCCAGCCTGCTTCCGCATTAACTTGCACCCATTTCGCCCGCGCCAAATATTTTGCAGGCTCAATGCCAGGTTGTTCCGGCAATATGCGAAAACTCTCATCGCTTGCTTTGAAGCTGATAATGTCCCGGTCCATATTGTCCCAACGGCTATAGATGGCAAAAATCTTGCCACCTATCTTAAACACAGAAGCATTGCCCCACTGCACCACATGCGTGGTGTGGGGCAAGCTAAAGCAATAAGCCTCAAACGCCTCCCGACTGAGCATATCAACTGCCCGCGCAGGTGACGCCTGTGCCCTTCAAACCGCAATAGCCGCCGGGGTTTTTCGCCAAATATTGTTGGTGATAATCTTCAGCAAAAAAGAATGGCCCGGCAGGCACAATTTCCGTGGTGATTTTACCCATGCCAGCTTGATCCAATTGCGCCTGAAAGGCATTGCGTGATTGCTCAACAGCCGCCAATTGCGCGTCGCTAGTGGTGTAAATAGCCGAACGATATTGCGTGCCACGGTCATTGCCTTGGCGCATGCCTTGGGTCGGGTCATGCTCTTCCCAAAATTTCCGTAAAATCTCATCCAGCGAAATAATGCTGGGATCAAAATTGATCAGCACCGCTTCGGTGTGGGCCGTGTTACCCGTGCACACTTCATGGTAAGTCGGGTTTGGCGTATGGCCACCTTGATAGCCCACCGCCGTCACCCAAACGCCATCCAATTGCCAGAACAAGCGCTCCGCACCCCAAAAACACCCCATGCCGACATAAAGTGTTTCATTGCCCTCCGGGTAGGGGCCTTTAAGCGGATTGCCATTGACGAAATGGGTTTCTGCCGTGGGCAACGCGTCTTCGCGCCCAGGCAAAGCATCGCTTTGGCTCACAATATGGCTAGGTTTGGTCATAAACATAAGATGACTCCTTTGGACCTAAAGTCCTTCTACATTCATAAAACGCTTGTGCGACCGTGTGCGGCCCCAAAATAGGAAGAGGGCGCCCAAAATGCCAAATACCAGCCAACCCGGCGCACTCAAAATAGTGATGAAGAATGGATCCCACACCGTTGGATGCACATAGCGCTGGATAATGGCCTGCAAAGTGTTCAGCGTCAGCGTGCCCAAGGCCTGATCAATTTTAAACCAGGTTTCCCCAAGTGGGGTGAACACAAAACTCGAGCTGGCAAATATCCGCGCGCCATCCATCACCACCAGCAACAAGGTCACGGCCAGAAAAAATGTTCCAATCAATCGCAGGGTCAGACGCACGGGAAAATCCTTTGTTCAATGGGCTTTTTGCGCCCCGAATGTGTCGAAATTCAAGATAAACATAAATTAATGCAATTCAACGGTAGAAACATGTTCGTGAACACTTGCGATCTTGATTGTGATGAGTATATTGCAGCCCATTCTGCTTCGCACAAAATTTTGCGCGTTGACGGAACGTTCCGGCAGTAAAAAACTGCCGCGTCGGAGAGGTGGCCGAGTGGTCGAAGGCGCACGCCTGGAACGCGTGTAGGCGGGGAACCGTCTCGAGGGTTCGAATCCCTCTCTCTCCGCCATTTTCCTGATTATCTATTTGATTTTCCATATTAAAATTCTCAGGATGACGCTTCAGTCCACCATTTGGTCCACCACCAGATCGGCGTTTCGGGTTGCCCTAAAGTTATTCACAGGCATTTGCCGTTTGCTAAATAGTTCTTGGCAAATCCCATAAGAATCGCTCAATATTTATTTAAATGTATTTTCGAAGCGCAGGAGGGGCTTCACATTTCCAACCACGCCCATTGGGGTGTAGGAAAGGTGAATTATGCCTCGCGCTAGCAGAGATGCTTCTACCATAGATCTTTTGGGCACCAATTTAGATTTGGGCCAAAAACCTTCAAAGAAAACTAAATCCAATCATACCCCGGCCAAGAAGTTGGCTGGATCGCAGGAAGCCAATCCTCCACGAGAACCTCGCTCAGCGCCAGAGGCGCAGTGTTTGCAGCCAGGTAAGGCCTACTTCTCGGTCAAGGAAGTTGCGGAGCGGTTTTCCGTCAAGCCAGCGACTATCTGGAACTGGCTAAAGAATATACCGAACTTCCCCAAGCCAGTATGTATCTCGCCGGGAACCACGCGCTGGCGAGCAGCAGACATCATTCAGTTTGAACAAGAGCACCTTGGTGGATAATCATGGTGCGGGCGTATAATTATACGCGCGCTAAGAAAAATCGTGTCTATGACGTAGAAGCGATTTGCGAAACATTTAGCGTGCATAAAAACACGGTCACGAACTGGCGAAAGTCAGGTCTTTGTTCGATTGATGAGCGACAGCCACTTCTTTTTAAAGGAAGTGAACTGCGCCTTTTTCTCAAGCAGCGGCAATTGGAGCAAAAGCAGAAACTTCGCTTGGGGCAATTCAAGTGCTTTTCCTGCAAAGCAAGAACTTGGCCTGAACCTAGAAGTTGGAACTTTGAAGAGGGAACATCGAGCCGTTTCTGGGCACACGCGACGTGCCCCGAATGTGAAAAGGTCGTTCAGAAAGTTATTTCGGGTGCTCATTATCAGCAAATTTGCAAGGCGCTGGAGTCCAACATCACCCTGCAATTGTTAGACGAAGATAATGGATTGGTTCCCGGTGATGTTGTGAAAGATCAGGGTAATGGAGTTGTTGAATACAACCCTGAGAATGAGCGCATCATTTTTGAGTTCCAAAAATATACCGAACGGTACAACAAAAAGACACAAGATGCTTATCTGACAGCGATCCGTGCTTTTGAGGTATTTTTGCACTGCAAGCCATTTGATAAACTCAAAACCGACGATGCAACCCGCTATCGACGCCATTTAGCCTCTGAAGGTATGGACGGAAGAAGCAAAAGCTCAATTGCACATGCGGCATCCCATCTGAGAAAATTTATCGTATGGTTGACCAAGCAGGAAGGCTATCGGCGTCTAAATAGGTCAATTCCTGACTATTTAGAGTTATCAAGAACTGATCTGGCAGGGGCGGCAGGGACAAAAATTCGGGTTTATCCATCTATGGATGAAGTTGAATTGATGATCTCCAGTATGCCAGCAAATACACTTGCCCAGCAACGTGACCGCGCGATAGTCGCGGCAAGTTTCGTTTTTGGAACGCGGGCAGACGCGACAGCCTCATTGAGGCTCAAACATGTTGATATTGACAAAAAAGAGGTCAATCAAGACGCAACGGAGGTGAGAACAAAGAACTCAAAATCAATGCGAACATTTTGGTTCCCATTGAATGACCGTTTTGAGCAGATATTAATTGATTACATACAGATGCTGCTGGAGCGTGGTTTTAAAGACAATGATGCGCTGTTCCCACCAATTGAGGTATTGAATAAGCCCACAATGCTGGTTGCAGAAAACCGGCCAATTATTGATCCACTGAAGTCGACGAGCGCTGTTTCATATGCTTTTGAGAGGGCTTGCGAATGTGCTGGTCTCAAGAGGTTTAATCCTCATTCAGCACGTCACTTCTTGAAAGATTTAAGTGACAAAATACAATTGACGGAATCGCAGCGAAAAGCATGGTCACGAAACCTTGGGCACGAGACCATGCAGATCACTGAAGCGCACTACGCTAGAATGACAACCGATGGGTGTCGAAGGGAATTTGAAAATATTCGTAATGGCATAACCCTCAGTCAGGAGGAAAACGAGCTATTGCTTCGGTTGCACTATCATAAACTGGCTCCCGGATCACCTGAATTTGAGAGGGCAATTGCACTTGATCGCGAATTTCGTAAGAAATTTGGATTGGGCTAATCGAGTTCTGCAAATAACGGTGGAAAGCCTTTTTCAACCCGGTCGGCATTCACCACAGAAACAAGCGCGTGACAGACGAGGTCGCCGTAGATGTATTTGCTCATATCGACTGCTTGTAAGCCATAGCGATATCCCTCAACAAATCGATGATCGCGAACGTAAGCTTTCCTAATCTGCTCAACCTGTGTTCGAGTTTGGCGATCTACTAGCGTTAGGCTGCACTTTTCTTGATAGGCGACTACAGTGCCAGCACCAAATATCATCGCTTCGCTTATTTGCTCAGCATAAGATTGGCTATAGGCGCTGGAAGCGGCAAGGGCCGCACACCAAATAGCTACGGCAGCGAAAGAGATGAGATTTGGTAACTTCATTTTCTTGGTGCGCTGGCATAGCGCCAAATGGCAATGGCAGCCGCGACTAAGACAGAGAGTGCCCAAACATGGCCAATTATAAATCCGAAATCTTGCATAAACACACTAACATGTAGTGCAAAGGGACTGTTGTGCCCGCCTGTTACCACTCCAAGTAAGCCGACGATGACTGGTAATCCAATTGTAAATACGGTCAATACAATAAAATATTTTGAGAGAGAGAAATTTGATGTCTTCGTCATAACAGTTTGCCTAGCATTTTTGTATATGTAGACTATAGTCTGTGGTGATTGTGTTGACAATAGTCATCATGATCGCATGAATGATATTTGTGACATTATCGCCGCAAACGTCCGGCTTTTCAGAGAGATAAAGGGCATCTCCCAGGAAGAGCTTGCTCATCGCACTAATCTGGATCGCACCTATATTTCTGGTATTGAAAGGGGGGTGCGCAACCCCACCATCAGGGTATTGGAAAGGTTAGCCAGCGCGCTGGATGTGGATATCTGCGGGCTTATAAGTGGCAGGTGAGCCTATATTTGCTAAGCATTATTTCTCAGTATTTTTCGATCGATGTTCACTAACACAGCCGACGCCAATCTGTGCGCAGGTCTATTCAATGGATTGCAAGAGATTCAAATGGCACCCACCGCATTTTAGCAGTGAAGAGGGTATGTAATTGCGGAGTTTTCGTTCAAGCAATGTCTTAAATGGGCGGAAAGCTGCCGTTGGACAATGTCGTAGCCAATGCGCATGAGGGCGGAAAGGTGCCGGTGGACGATTTCGGCGCCAATGCCAATCAGGGGCGGAAAGTAAACTTCGATTCAACAAAAACGAGAACCGTCGAACATTTTGGGCAAAAATTCTCTTTAGATTCTGCGAGAAAGTCATAAAACGATTTTTAAGGCAATCTCATATCGCTACTTAGCCACAAGATTGTGCCGGACAAGTCAGACGAGCCTTATGCTATACTTCCCAGAAAAACTAACGCAGACGTCAGTTTGCTTGCCTGTCAAAAAGAGACAATTGCTGTCGAGGTAACCAACTGAATGAATTATCGTTATCCCAATCATTGGCACGAGCTCTCAAATCTGAAAGCAATCCGACAGTAAGCCTATTGCTCGTGAAGCTATGCACCTCGTAAGAAATAATTTCTTGGTTTGAGAGCTTTCCAAACTGATCTTTGACGAACTTCGAAAGTCTTGGCCCAGCCAGTATTTCGTCAGACATACCAAGCGTTCGTAATGCACGAACAAGCGCCCCAATGGTATTTGGATTATCCTCAAGCACTAGTTCCAAATATTTTTCAGACAGTTCCGAAAAGTAATTTTGTCCGTGATGAAGCGAACCGAAACGCCAGTCGTATAAAATTGCATCCCAATTAAAGAATGTTGTTTCGAGAAGAGACAAGGGACTGCGGGCTTCAACCGCACCCGCCGAAAACGCCCACGTTCGAGCAACTTCCCAAACGTCAAAATTCCATCGTCCGACGCGAACGCGATATCCGCCAAACTTGTTCTGAATTGCTGCATGCCGCCCCAAGATATCCATGAAGGTGTCACTGTCATGTACTTGCACAACGGTATCTACATCACTACTGAAACCTGGTGCACCCAGTAGAGAGATATCCCGAAGCGCACCGCCAAAGACAAAAACATCAGCGCAAACCGACAATTCCTCAATGAAGAGAGCAACAGCCTTACGTTCAGCCATTGGCACATCAAAAAAACGTCGTATACGCTTCTTGGCGGCTTTATGGTCAAGTGCAGGTTTCATTTCTGTCCTTAGCAGCGTAATTCTCTTAGTTCTCGCTCAAAGCTTAGCGCAAAGCTATCTGTCATACCAGAGATCATGTCTGCAAGCAATTGACAGCGACGGTAACCAAGCGGCAGATCTTCGTTCGGACTTTCGAAAACTCGTCGGTAGTTCTCCGAGATCCTTCCGTAGGCGTACTTCTCAAATGGAGTTCCAGTGTGCCCTTTGGCCTCTTTCTGAGGGTCACCACGGTTGACTATGGCAGGCCAAAGCATGTCCATGATTGAGTGGATAACTTTGTGCCCCTCCAACTCTAGCTCAAGAACACTCCGGTGCTTGTAGGCATTCTCGAATGCAAAATCTTTAAGCTTTTGGCAGAGCAACGCTGCACTCGAAACAGCGATTAGGTCTTCTTTCAATGTTCCGTTTTCGATATCGGACTGTCTATCTAAGAAGGCCTCAATGACCGCAGAAACCATTTTTCCGATGGCAAACACCCTAAACATCTGGGTTGAAAGATCATTTACTTCATTCGGTGATAGCTTTGCTTCTTTGTGCTTTTTGTGCTGTGCATGCGCTCTCTTGCAAACGTCCTTGATCGCAGCGTCGGTTTCATGTTCCCCATTCGCCCCAAATTCAAGATAGCTAATCATGTCTCTGTAGGAAACGAGCCCTTTCTTGACCGCATCTTCAACATCCAAAACCGAATAGGCAATGTCATCACTAGCCTCCATCAAGAATGTCAATGGATGCCGCAGCCCTTTTCTCAGCTCTGTCTCTTTCCAAACGTCTTCGACGACATCAAGCTCGGAATGGAAACAGCCAAATTTTTTTGTCGCAATGTTTGACTTGTCCTGTTGCTCCGATGTCACTGGATACTTCATTAAAGCAGCCAGCGCGCCGCAGGAAAGATTTAGCCCGAAGTTGTCGTTCATGATCTGGAGTTTGGTGAGCACGCGAAGCGCTTGAGCATTGCCTTCGAATTTTTCAAAATCCAGCCGCATGCGCTCCTTCACGTCGGTAGGAAGGGACACATGATCACAATCGAGGAACTTGAATACCGTTTCGCCATTCTTTTTAAACCAGTCGCCAATAGCGTACTCACCTTGATGCCCAAATGGTGGATTTCCGATGTCATGCGCCAGCCCAATAGTTGCAAGAATTGAGGGTAGATCACGTTGGAAACCACCGGAACAAAACTTACTTCCCTCGCGGTGGGATAGGGCTACACCAATACTCCTCGCTATATTTGATACTTCATGGGAATGAGTGAGACGTGTTCGGACGCTGTCATTTTTTTCCAATGGAAAGACTTGGGTTTTATCGGCCAAACGCCGAACAGGTGTGCTAAAAAGCACTCGATCATAGTCCCGTTCGATTTCAGTTCGATCTCCGCCTGCATTTAGGGGGGGGCCGCTATCGCCGTGCATATCTTTGCGACGGGTCGCGGACATAAGTTTTTCCCAATCCATTTGTTTCTCCTAAATGTCTGACAGCTTTCGACTTGTGATTAAAGGAAATGAAAAGTTTTTTGCGGTGCCAAGCGGATCCTATCAGTCCGTTTGATCATCTTTGGTTTTCTTCGCTTACCGCCTGTTGCAGTTAGAACTTCAACATCAGGCGACCTAATTAGTGCGCTGTTGAGATCGTCAGAGTGAGCAGGAGTTTGATTGTATGTTTGGTCAAAAAAATCTGCAACTGACAGCGAAGCTTCGGGAGTGCAGTCCGCGAGAAACTTAGGAATATCGTAGTAGAGCTCGTCACGCGCTCCTCGGCGTGAGTTCGCATCAAACAGGTACAGGGAAGCATCCTCAATAGAGTTATACCTCAACATCTGCAGACCGGAACGTCCCACATGCGCTTGCGAGTTCTTTTTACGATGCAAAATATCGTTATAAACCTGCCTAGCCCGGAAAGAATTTGCGAAATGAACCAGCCAGTACTCCCACCCACTTTGGTTGTTTATCGAGAACGGGCTGACGAAGTTTGCCAAAGTTTGGAACTCCTCAAATACGACTTTCTCTACTGCTGCAAGCCATTCTTTCTTGGTTTTGTGTAGGGAAATATCTGAAATCTGTCCGTCAAATATTCTCGTGCCTTGTCTTCTCGCTGGGCTGATAAATGCCAAGAAGGATTTGATAGAAAAAGTCAAGAACACTTCGGAGGATCGCGTCAGCGAGAGAGCCGTTCGAAGGTGTTCTTCGGATACATCGGCGTAACCATATTGATCGAGGTTAAAAATGGTGTTTCGAACTTTAGAGGCCAACACCATTTGAGAGATACTTGGAAGGTTTCTACCGAAATCTCCTTCGAAGTACCTCACGCAGAACATGGCATTGTTGTCATCATCTCGGTGCTCTTGCAAAAACCCATCAACGCTAACTTGTAGGGTCCGTATTGCGACGGGGGAAAGGTCATTGAAATACATGTAGAATTCGAAGGAAATCGGCTTGAACCCAGCTATTGCCCTTCTAAGATTCACTTCGGCGCTTACTGATTTAAGTGTTTGCAGCACGACCATAGGTGAACCGAGCGTACCACATTCGTATGAGCCGGCTCCGCTGAACCCATCAACAAAGGATAACCGAAACCTCTCTTGTTGAGGCAAACTGCATCTGACGCGAACGTACTCGTGAATGTACTCTTTGATAATCTCAAGCTTGATCTTGGAGTGTTGCCCAATTGTAGCACCATTTTCCCAGTCATACTGCCTCTTAACCATGCTGAAGGCGCTCCAACAACCCTATGGAGAGACCGACATTGTCGGCATTTCTTCCCACACTTTTCCCCTAAACAGCCTCCCGTTAGCTTTCTTGGAACGTTTCTTGTTGTCTTTTCCCCACGTTCCCCATTGTTTGAAAAAAAACGCAGTTCCATATCGCTGGCACAAAGAATGGATTTCATCAATCCACTCTTCTTTGATGGGCCGCGCTTGCGAACCACTTTCGCCCCCAACAATAGCCCAATGGATTTTGCTTAGATCCACCTTTCCAATAGGCGCAATTAATGGTTCAAAGGAAATAAATCGGATTATTGCTGGTGTTGTCGAAAGGGCATCAATTCTTGCAGTTGTTTCAGCGCTTTCGACACTAGTTCCCAGCCAAACATTTGGGAGAACCACGTTGAGATGATCCCTCACAAACTCAAGCATACGCTCAGGTCTTTTGGTCAAAATCTGATATTGATGATGTGGAGTTTTCTCCATTGTTTGCCAGACTCTTTCAACAAATTCGAATGGCACGCGTTCATGAAAGAGATCACTCATAGAGTTAACAAAGATTTTTCGTGGCTTTCGCCATTTCAGCGGTGCCATCAATGATCTTTCATCTAGATTGATTGCGCCAGTCCAAACGGTTCTCTTTCCGGAGCGCCGTGCTAAACCTTGATATTTCTCCATCCCCATTGCTTCCAAGCGAAGAGCCATATGCATTGCATAGCAGTTAGTACATCCGCTAGACGCTGCTGTGCACCCTGCAACCGGATTCCAAGTCGTGTCAGTCCATTCAATTTCTGACAATACAATCTCCGTATTCAAACAATTCTTAACTTCATCAGGCAAACAATCAACTTGGCAAGCTTGCTGCTCAAATCGAATGAAGCTGTCTGCAGATTAGGAATCACAACTTCTACACGACGACAAGCGTGGCCAAGCCATCTTACAGTCGTCGAATGGGCAAAGAAATTCAAGTTTATTCTCATTCCGTTAGACGTGAAAATTCTTGCAAAACAACTTTTCAGAATTGGACAGCAGTGACGCCCGAAGAGTTAGAACTCAAAGAAAAGTCTACACTTTACCCGATTTGCCGACTCGCAGTTCCAAGCGAAATACAGAAAAGTCCGCGTAGCAGCCTTTTATCCATATCCGAGCAAACCTTAGAACGAAGGCCGCTGTGAGGATTTCAAACCAAGCGGCGCTAATATCCACTTTTGGGAATTTGCTGGCGGCATCGCCGAAACTGGAAATGCGAAAAGGGTCGTGCTGATTGGCCGACCCTGTTCACGGCTTAAATCTCGACACTTTCAGATATCGACAAAGCGTCTTCGAGGTCTACTCCTAGATAACGTACAGTGCTGTCCATCTTTGTATGACCAAGGAGTAACTGAACTGCTCTCAGATTGCCGGTCTTCTTATAGATTTGCGCGACTTTAGTTCGCCTCATTGAGTGCGTTCCATAGGCGCTTGGTTCCAAACCAATTGATTGGACCCAACCTTTTAGCATCCGAGCATATTGCCGGGTAGAAATATGGGGCCGGTCGTGAAATCGTCCAGGCCAAAGAAAGCTGTGGCCGCTCATTATGGGATGATCAATCCACTCTTTAAGCGATGCCCTGGTTCCTTCAGTTAATTCAAATCTGACTGGTGACTTGGTTTTGCGTTGCAGGACCGAAGCACGTTCTTTGATGGCGCCGGCGCTATAAACATCAGAAACCTTCAATCTGACGAGATCGCACCCACGTAGCTTGCTGTCGATTGCAGTGTTAAACAGTGCGAGGTCTCTCACCGCATTTGCAATTTCCAAGCGCACGCGAATTGCCCAAACATGTTTGGGCTGAAGTGGCCTTTTTTGGCCGATAATACGCCCACGATTCCAAGCCCGATTGGATGGAATGACCATTGGTAGATTTGATGAATCAGACATGACAAGTCCTTTTCACCATACCCTCCAACCGCAGCACTCCGAAATTTAGCAAGCTATTATCTCACCGGACTGATGCAATTGGCAAATTGGGGACAGGGTGCAGCTAATCCCTTTGCGTTTTATTGCGAAATTGTGGTAAAGTTCTCTTATGAGCAAGATCGTAAAAACACAACGCGAAGCATCTACAGGGCGGTTTATCCAAACCAACCTCGGCAAAGCGAAAGCTTCAAAATTCGCCTTGGTCGAAGGTATGTCTTTGAATTCAGATTCTCGCGACCTGATCTCGCGGCTGGAGCGCCGCGGGCTTAAAGGTGATGCGTTGCGCAAAGAAATCATTAGTTCGTTTGCCACCAAGCAGGGCTAATGAGTCGCTATAACGCAACTGATGATCCTCTTTGCTATCCTGGGACACAAGTTCTTATAAACAAGGCGGGTCTACGCCATCAGGATGAGCTCGATCAATTTGAGCAACTAATGTATTTGACGCGGGCAGAAGAGCCGCTGCCTGGCGGTAGTCTCGACTACAAACATTACAAACTCATTCACCATCATTTTTTCCAGGACGTCTATGATTGGGCAGGTCAACCCCGCCAAATCAGAACTGGAAAAGGTGGAAACTGGTTTTGCTATCCCGAGTATATTGATGGCGAAATGACCAGAATTTTTGGGCAGCTAGCCAATGAAGACCATTTAGTTGGGTTTTCTGATCCGAAACACTTTGCGGAGCGTGCGGCATACTACATTGCTGAAATCAACGCCATTCACCCCTTCAGAGAAGGCAATGGGCGCTGCCAGCTTACGCTGCTCGATATTCTTCTAAACAATTCAGGCTTCACCATGAACGAAGACCAAATTGTTCCTGACATTTTCATTCAGGCAATGATTACTAGTTTTCGCGGTGAAAATAGGCGGCTTGAACAAGCCATATTGGACTTGATGTCGTAGTTGGTACGTATCGTCAAGACTCTCAAAGCATAGCCTAGCCACCGCCATTTCGGGATGAGTTTAGATTTCCTTGGGCTACCCTTAATCTAAACCTGGCAACGCGCCCGACGAAGGTCTGCTTTGAGGAATTCAAATCAAACGGCTCCAATGTCAGCTTTTGGGATTTAACAATTACCTTTGACGGGTTCTCTGGAAAATTGTTCCAAGAAATGTCGATGGAACAGCAGCAGGCGAACTTAACACCGCGGATAGGTACAAGTCTCCCGTTTTCGATTTGCCCCGATCTCGTCAATCAAGACACGGCGGTCAGATTGGCATATAGTTGTTTGCCTCCAGTTGTTGACAGTGGGGAAAAGCTTTCGGCTGTTGAGACAACTTACGGCACCATTAAAGTTCCCCGCGATTTTGCGGAAGTACTAATGTGGATGAAACTTCGGCGAAAAACTTCCAGCATCGAAATCTCGGAGAAGTTTGAGATCGAGCTAGAGCGGTGTGTCAAGTTTGTTCGCTTCGGATTGCAGAACAGTTTGTTTATTTCAGGTTTAGGTAACTAGGACGTTTATGATATTTAAGAAATACTTTGTAGCACTTGAGAATTTGGATTTTAGGCTGCTCGTTGTTGCCAACTTGATATCAGGAGCTGGCGTTTCTCTGGTGCCCATCGCTTTTGCAATTGAGACCATTAAAGTGGAACCTCGGGGATGGGGTATGGCATGTGTTCTAATCACCCTATGGGTGGGTAGGTTCCTTGGAATGTTGATTTACAAGAAGGTTGGATTCAATTTCCACCCTGTATTGACGATGGTTGGATCGATCTCGGCTATGTGCATAGCCCAGGCTGGATTACTGTTATGGGTTTTATCGCTTCCCAATAGCATTTTGGCGATGTCAATTTCTTCTGTTCTTTATGGCTTTGCGTCGGCCTTTTTTATACCGTCGGTATTTGTCTATATACCGGTGATTGTTGCCGATTCAATGCGAGCGCAAGCTAATTCACTTTTGTCGATAGTATCCAACATATATCAGTTAATCGGTCCTTTGCTCGGAGCTTCATTGGCTGTACTCTTAGGCTTTCATTCAGTGCTATTTTTCAGTGCTGCTATGTTTTGTATTTCCATGCTTCTGCTAAGAAAATTATATTTCTCCCATAAGATTGCTAATGGCATTTGGAAGAATAAAATCTCCGGCCAAGAAAAAGACCTCCATACAGATGTCAAGCAGCGCCTGCCAATCTGGACATACCTGGGACTTGTTAGCTGGTTTTTTTGTTCGCTAGCCATTGGAACTATCGCGGCGGCCGGCCCAACTCTAATTATTGCTAGTCACTCAGCCTTAGAATGGGCAATCGTTGCAACAGCAATGGCAACGGGCTCACTATTCGGGTCAACAATTTCGCTTACTGGTGTAGCTCGGAACTTCCCCTGGCATATTGTGCACGTGTTGTGTGGTTTGGGCTTGGGGGTGCAGCTTTTTGTCCTCAGTTGGTCTTTCGCCATTTGGGGCGTGTGTGTGGCTAGTTTCGTGGGAGCAGCTTCCGTTTCCACAAGTGGTATTCGTTGGGACACAATGGGGCAGAGACTGTTCTCGGGAAAACGTCTTCACTCGTTTGCATCTTTGGATCAGTTTGCCAGTTCAGCCGGTATTCCAGCCGGTATGGTTTTGTTTGGCCTGTCAGGCTTGATAGGCGACACAACGTCAATAATCGTAGCGGTCGGGGGACTAGCATTCTTGTCTACGTTGCCTGTTCTAGCTTCCTTCGTGAAAAAAAGGAAGCAGCTGGCTCGTTAACGTGATGGTCCTACTCCGGCCACTGTGTTGCGTGAAACTTTTTACACTAACTGAGTTAATGAGGTTCTTTTATGCATGTTCCGAATGAAGTAACTAAGTCGCTTTCGCATAAAGGTTTTTTGATTAGGGAAAACCTGTTGCCAAATGAGGTTTTTGACAGGCATCGAGAAGCAGTGGTCAAAAATGGAGTATTCGCATTTCATTCAAATGACCCAAAAGTTTAATTTGACGGAGCGGCAAAGGTTTTGGAAGTAGAGAACGCGGGTATAGCATTCGGCGAAAGTCATGTATCAAAGTTGGCACTTTGAAATGTTTGCTTTTATGTCGAACATCGGCCCCGTTTTCTCTTTTATCAAATTGACGCATCCCAATAATCATTACCAGCGTCTTGAAACCCGCAAACATTGTATTTTTGACCAATTTCACTGGTTTTGCCCTTAAGTTGGTCCGGCGCGAACTGCCGGTCACGACACCTTCCAGCCATATCGATCAACTCATAAAATGTTAAATAAAAGAGGCCTGACGTAGCAAAGCTTTTACAAAGGCAAGTTGCAAAAGACACGTGACCGAGCCATTGCTGGATATCATTTGAATTGGTGCAATCCTGGTGGCATCAGTTGGTTGGGAAGAAGTCGTTTCGCGTTTCCCATACCTCCCCAACACTGTCGGGACATTGTATTGTACGAATTTGCAGTTTTGTTATCCTATCTGCTTCATATCCTTGTCCCTTTGCATCTTGTTGTTGATGGGGCGCCTCGCGCGCGGCAGCTAACAATTTGAGAGCAGGAGGTCCTCATACAACTCGCCAAAGGTTATTCATCGACAGAAATTGATCGAACTCTGGGCATCAGCCACCGCGCTGCAGTTGTGCATCGAGCTCGGGTATTCGAACAGGACTGATCTGAGCCATCAATCCACAGCTGATCATCATTGTCCGGCACAAACTGAAACCGCAACAGCACTAGTGGTTTTGCCGACGAATGGATCATGCAGCCAACGTCCGCTTTTGGGATTTGATGTCGAAGAAATGGTGGCGCATAAGCCTCAATCATATTTCTAATAAAGGATTGGCTGTCATCTGCATCTATAAGCAAATCTTGAATTTCCGGTTTAGGTAATTTACCACTTTGAGAACATCAATAGAGCGCCCATGCAAAGGAAATTCACTCGAGCCGCCTGCTTAAACGGCCACGCCACAAATGGGTGCCGTAGAAAGGGGCAAAGTGTGTTGAGATTTTCCGAAGCCTCAACTAAAAGCATATGTGGTGTCCTAAACCGCTTTGCTCACCTGATTGCGCCCATTGTTTTTCGCTCGGTAAAGCGCATCATCGGCACGGCTCAAAAGCTGATCAAAGGATATATCCCCCTGTTGGTATTCCGCCACCCCGAAGCTTGCTGTTATCTTGACCAAACGCCCACCGTTTTGTGATATCCGCAACCGCATTATGGATTGCCTGAATTCTTCTGCGACTGCGGCACCTTCATCCACTGTGAGTCCAGGCAACAAAAACAAAAACTCCTCACCGCCGATACGCGCAAACATGGCCGAGTTACAGTTCTTAATTGTTGGTACAAAATTGTGCGCCATCTTGGTGATATCCTTAAGCACGGTATCGCCAAGCGCATGACCATATGTGTCGTTGATAGATTTAAAGTGATCGACATCAAGCATTGCGATCGTCACCGGCGGCATGTTCTTTTGCTGAAGATAGCTTTCTGCTTCGTAAAAGACATGGCGCCGATTATAGGCACCGGTCAATTCATCAGTAATCGAAAGCTTGCGCAAAGATTGCTCAGCCCGCTTTTGGGCCGTAATATCTTGAAACAAGATTTGGATCACCGGCGTACCGTCCCAAGGCAACCGGCTGGTGGTAATTTTGATTAGTCGATTTGCCCGGTCCTTTATTGAGATCACACTTTCGGATTCGACAGCTTTCTGACCAGCCATAAAGGCACGTTGCAATAAACTATCTACAGATGAAAACTCATCTTCGCGAATAAAATCTAGAAAATGACGGCCAACCAACTCTGACTTTTGACCATGCAATAATTGGCATGCCTGGTCATTGGCGTAGAGTATGCCCTGCTGAGTGTGAAACAAAAGACCAATGGGCATAGCATCAAGCATCACACCTAACCGCTGCTCGGTATCAAACAGTGATTCTTGCGTTTTGACGATCGTGTTAACTTCGTCAATATCATCCGCAAATAGGTCGAACTCGTCCACGTTGTCTCGCATTATTGAAGGTTGATCCGTGGAAAAGCGTAGCGCAAAATACTTAAGAATTACCAATATCTATTAATAGATATGGGGCTGCCCTTAATACAAACTTGGATAACGTGTTCGACGAAGCTCTGCTATGAAGAGTTCCAATCAATGCGCTCCAATGTCCGCTTTTGGGATAGAATCATATCAGGTGATTTATATCCAACTGCTCAACCAAACCCAATCGAAAGAACTGCTGTGTTTTCCGCGATATATTGATCAACTTGGTTCGCTGACATCGGTTTGGCGAAGTAGAAGCCCTGCAATGTATGACAGCCAATTTTAGAAAGCATTTCTAGCTGCGCCATAGTCTCGACGCCCTCTGCAATGCAGCCAAAGCCAAACGATGAACACAACCGTACAATTGTCAGTGTGATTTCGTGGGCGCGCGGATCTTGATCGGCGCTTTGTACGAACGATTTGTCGATTTTGACATGATCCAAAGGCAACTTTTGCAAGTAGCTTAAGCTCGAGTTGCCAGAGCCAAAGTCATCTAACGCGATTTGCATACCAGCTTTGCGCAATCGATTAAGCGATTGGACGGCGCGTTCAAAATCTCGCATCACAGCGGTTTCTGTGATCTCAATCGTAATGCGTTTCGGATCAAAATTTCGATCCCTTATTAAAGCCAATATTTGGGTTATGGCTTCGTGTGAGCACAAATCCACCGCCGAAAGATTGAGCCCTAGTTTTAGATTTTGGGGCCATGTTTCGGCAACATCAAGTGACTTGCCAATTAGAATTTTTGTCAGCTTGCTTACTAGGCCTGTTTGCTCAGCAGCAGGTATGAAATGATCTGGCGGGACTGCCCCCATGGATGGGCTGTTCCATCTAGCTAGTGCTTCAAAGCCAATTATGTTGATGGACGCTATATCCCAAATGGGTTGGAACACCATCGAGAATTCTGCTTCAAAATCGGCTTCTCTTAGGTTCTTTGCCAAGTTTGCTGATGATAAAATACTATTTTCATGATGCAGATTGAACTCAACAATCTCACCTCTTTTTTCCTGCTTTGCGAAACAAAGTGCAAAATCTGCCCGTTCAAACAGCAATCCGGCTTCTTCAGCGGCGTCAGGATAGTATGCGATGCCAGCAGTGGCTGACACAACGGCGCTGCCTTCGTCAAATAAAATTGGATAGGAAATAACGCCTAATGCTCTCTCGATTACATCAACAACGACTTGGTGTGGCGTTTCCCAAATGATGATTGCAAACTCATCTCCCCCCAAACGGGCAAGGAATGAGTTGGGTGGCAAGCAATTTTTCAGTCTTGCCGCGATTTCAACCAGCGTTTTATCGCCGGTTGGGTGCCCAAAAACATCGTTGATAGGTTTAAACCCATCTAGGTCTAGAAGGACTAGTGCAAATTTCTCACAATCAGGATCTTCAATTCGAGTTTGGAGGAAGTGGAAAAAATGTCTTCGATTTGCTAGCTCAGTTAAGCTATCCAAATTTGCAATTTTGCGAATTTTAGTATTTGCCGCATTTAACTCTGATTGTTTTTCAATGCTGTTTCGAAAATGTTGATTGGCGCGATCAAGGACAAAGATCATAGCGCCGATGACCAACACCATATTAACAGCTATCGCGTGGAAAACGGGCTCCGGTTGCGTTATCAAAAATAAAGATGTCGGTATGACAACAATGGCAAACATAATGGCTGAGGCCTGCCGAATTGTCATCAGACAGGTGATAATTGTTGTAAGGGTAACGCCTATGAAAAAAACAACCTGACCTTTTGTGTATGCGTCGCCGTAAGTGAACAGGGATAGCGACCAAGTTACAAAAACTGCTGATAGCACGATTGCAAATATGAGCGTTATTCTCAGCGCATTTCGTGCCCGTCTGAGGCTGATTTGGGCGTTTCGTTTGTGAAGCCAACTAAGTGTCCTCACGCCGCTCAACAAGAGTAGGAAAGCAGGGAAATAAACTGTCAAATGACGCGGCGCCAAATCAAGATGCGTCACGCAAAGCGAGAGCATATTGATGCTCAAAATCAAATACATGAGCGGAACTTGACGTTGTGCCGTTCTATGGCGCGCGAAGATCACTGCGCTCGAGTCATGCCTCAAGCTAAAATATGTGCCAACTTTGCTAATAGCGCGCGATATCATCATCCACCAATTTGCCTAATGGCGTGTTAGTCTAACCAGTATTGGTTTTTATTTGATGAAGAGTTCGCACGAGAACCGCCTGGCCAATTGAATAAGCCGGGGGAGAGTCTTTGATGTTTTGCTTAGGTTGTGTCTGCTATTAGATGCGGATTGCGTCTAGGTGTGTTGTGAAATCATCCTGCAAATGAAGGAATTATTGATACCTGCTTAAGCGCATTTGCTAGATGTCACCATCTCCTGGCTAGTGAGCAGGGCACCTATAAGATTTGCCTGTGTGACCATGCCGATAAATTTACTGTTTATATCGATGATCGGAATTTGGTGGAGTCCTTTTTCCGCCAGTGCGGGCACCAGCTTCGCAATAGGTGTGTCTGAATCTGCAGAGACAACAGTTCGGGTCATGATGTCTTCCACTCGCAAAAATCGTGTTCCAGAAAGTAGACTTTCAACATTTGAGGTGAGTGTGCCCCCAACTTGCCCTTCAACACTGAGTGCACGAGATCTTACGAAATCATGTTGGCTAACAATGCCCACAAGGCGGGAATTTTCATCAACGACCGGCAGTGCATTTAATCCAGACTTTCTAAGGGTTGACCATGCCTTCTTGAGGCGAAGTTTAGGTGATAATGTGATGCAGCAAGGCTTCATGATTTCACCACACGACAAACCTTTTAACTTGCGTTGATAGGATTGTATTTGAACCTGGTTCATTATCCAATCCAATTGGTCAGGACTAACGTTCAAAACCTCATCATACCGTTTAAGTGCTTGGTTCAGATCATCCGGTAGCGTGGACAAATGAAGACTATCTACTTGAGTGCTCTTTTCACCTGTATCAGTTACTGGAATATGCGGATATTTTTTGCCGGACAGATTGTTAAATAGGACTGCCATTGAAAGCAAAATCAATGAATTTAAGGAAATGGGTGCAACAACCGCGTGATATCCGAATTCAGATATTGTAGGCTGACTTAAGATTACGGTAAGTGCTACAGCACCACTTGGTGGGTGTATGCACTTCGAAAAGAACATTAAGCCGATTGTGAGCGAAACAGCCAATGAGGCTGCTAAAACTACATCGTTTACGGCCAGTAAGATGATTAACCCAATCAAAAGTGCGACAGTGTTGCCAGCTAATATTGACCAGGGTTGAGCAAATGGACTTGTTGGTGCTCCGAATAGCAAGACAGCAGAGGCGCCCATCGGTGCAACAAGTATACCAATGGCTGCTTGGTCCGTCATAAACAGGCTGGTTGTAAACCCGGAGACCAAAAGACCAAGAAATGCACCTAATGACGCGCGGAAGATTTCGCGCTTACTCACAGGGGCAAGGGCTGGAAAAATATTTAGCTTACTCAAGTTCACTAAAATTCGTCACGCTATGTTGTCAATCTTGAGGGAACATATCTGTCATCTTAGAAAAAGCCAGATATGCATTGGCTTTTTTCGGTGAAAAAATAGAAAATGTGTCTCAAAACAAAAAGATGATGAGTATTGGGTTTAGTGCCCAAATTTCTACAAATCTTCTAAGCGAGATTTTGGCTCTCGAAATTCTCTAAATCTGTAGGCTTCCCATAAAGATATCCTTGGAAGTCGGAAGCGCCAAATTCACACAAAAGCTTATGCTGTTCTTCGGTTTCCACACCTTCGGCCACTACATTTTGTCCAAGATCATTGCATAGCTGAACCAGGTTTTTGACGAAGGTTTTGCTGTGATCATTCAGCGATGCATCTTTTACAAAACTGCGATCGATCTTAACGTGCTGAACAGGCAATTGTCGAAGGTAAGATAAAGAGGAATAACCGGTTCCAAAGTCATCTAAGGCCACGGTGACACCCAGCTCATTTAATGCCGCTAATTTTGCTCTGGCCAATTCAAACCCAGTCACCAGCACGCTTTCAGTGATTTCTAATGTGAGCTTATTGGGGTTTGCGCCTGTGCGGTTCAGTATCTTTCTTACATTCTCTTCAAACTTGTTGTGCATCAGCTGTTTGGCGCTAACATTAAGAGACAAATTCAAGTGTTGAAGCTTTGGATTTTTCTCCCACGATTTTAACACTGTACAGCCCTCTTCAAGGACCCAATTGCCAATATCCGACATCAGATCGAGTTGCTCAGCCTGAGGTATAAACGATGCTGGTGAGATTTCGCCTTTTTCGGGGTGATGCCACCTAATCAACGCTTCTGCGCCTACTATTTTCCGCGATTTATCTACCTGCGGTTGAAAGGCTAGTTTAAACTCCTTGTTCCACAAAGCCGACATCAGGCGCCGACTATCTTTGTCTTTCCGAACGAGCTCTGAATGGATGGCATGAACTGAAGCTGCCAACATAATGGTAGCCATCGTCGCATTTGCCCATGTACCAACAAATCTTAGCAAGTCTGGCATTTCTAGAACATATGGTGATGCCAATGGTGCGCTGGCCAGGATAACAAAGGTCAACAAACAAATCACGATGAGCGTGAGCTGGATTTTAGATTTTTCTCGCTGATAATTTAGATACCCAAGCGAAGCGACCGAAAGCAAATATATATGACTCACACGCGGATATTCAGCCGTTGGGACATCTAAAAGAACCCCCATTGTTACGGCGATTAGCACAAGTCCAGCTTGGGCCAAAAACAGTCCAAACCTGAGGTGACCTTTTCGCATAGAAAAGTAGATTACACCGCCAAGTGCCACGATAATGAGGTCCATCGCAACGACAAGCCACCAGCCCATAATGATAAATACAGCGGCCCATGCAATGCCAATCGCCACAAAAGACAGCGCCCCATACATGTAGGCCTTTGCCATTCGCTGACTAAAATCTGAAGCGGATTCTGTTTGGATTTCCACAAAAACCCCATTTTGTGAGAAGTCGATGAAACTTGAGTTTAATTAAATATAACTTAGTTACAATTATCGTTGGGTTAATTACGGTGCCGAGTAAACGCCAACATCTTTCTGAATTTCTGCGCAATCTCCTCCATGAACAGTTCAGCAACGTTCGGCTTATTCGCGCTACGAAATAAAATGCCGCTGCAATTTGTTTTGTGTGTAACAATTTTAATTGAATACCATGTAGCAATATGCCTCATTGTACCCACATTCGAAAAATTAGATGCATAATGGTATTAGTCGTTTCTTGAAGAGAGGCCGGTATGCTAAGCCATAAACAAATTGAAGATGCTGCCATTTTAGCTCATGCTTTCTCCTCAGCGACCCGAATACAAATTTGCCTAGAATTGCTGCAAGGTGAAAAGTGTGTTGAAGAGCTTGCTCATTCTACCGAGTTTACCGCACCAAACTGTTCTCAGCATTTACAGGTTCTGAAACGTCTCAAACTTGTACGCGCGTCCAGACGAGGACATTCCAATTTTTACAATCTCGAAAATGCCGCGCACATAAGATCCGTACTATGTGCATTGTCGCAACAAAGCGAACTATCTCTTTCTGATAACTAATATCGAAACCCCGAAAAACAATGAAATCAAACCAAGAGTTGGTACATCATATAAGCTTAAAAATACTGAAGCGCCTATCAGCGTGAATAGGTAACTATTTCATAGTTCTTCATTATATTTGTCCTGTACAGCGCAAAAATAAAGCCCGCACGGCAAGAGTCCCATTCGGGCTTGAAAATAGTTCAACACGCTTGGTTTGGATGGGGGCATCCATAGTTGAACCAGTAGGATCGTAAACACATTAGTTCTGCATAGTCAAAAATAGTTTTTCTGAAGGTAATTTGTGGTTCAATAAACCAAACCAATTCATTGAAATTCCAATATCAAAATACCTATCGTACATTTCAATTTAACCGTGTTGACTTAAATATTGTTCATGCTAACCTCACAGGCATGAACAAACAGCATTCAATTCGTTTTCAAAAGGCTCATATCGCCGACCGGGATGTCTAGCCGGAACCTACAATAGGTTCCGGAACAAAGTTCGTTATTTCCGATATCAACGCTAAATATTGACATCTCGCTCGCTGACAGATCGTGAGCGCCTCTAGCGATGTGCTGCTTTTGAGAGGCTGGAATGCAAGTTCTGAATAGATTTTACACAATTCCGAGGTTCCTGCTGTTTGCAGGTAACAATCTGACGCGCTGTTAGCCCTAGGCGCCTATTCCATAAAAGTGGCTAGCGCCTAGGGTTTCTCCAAATCACCTATTAATCAATCACTACTCTGGGAACATCACTTCCTCCGTACGGCGAAGCTTGGCCAACAGTCTTCTTTCGCCAGGAGCGAAATTTGTGTGTGTCCGAGGAAGTTCGGAATTGGAGGATGGTATGTCCATCAATGAGCAAAAACCAAACGCAACACCGCTACTAAGTGCACAAAGAAAACCAATCACCCTACTTCGTGAATGGTTGAGTTCGATTATGCGTAAATGGCGTCGACGCAAGATGATTGCCATGTATGAAACTCTTGATGATCACATTCTTTGGGATATCGGATTAAGCCGAGGCGAGATTAAGGACATGGTGAACAATCTAGACGCGCAAAAACTGCGTGAAAAGTCATCTTCCCAAATGTTGCCAACTAATCGAGCGGCAGAAAGAAACTCTTAGAGTAATACCCATCAGTGACTGCCGGCTGATGAGCGCGCTCTAAATCTGATTTTGCTATTTCGCCTAGATAGGTGGCGACATAAAGGAGAGATACAATGGCCATCATTGATGAGTCATTTGAGCTGGATTTCGCGATCGACACAAAATCACAATCACGGAAGGCCGCATTTTGGGCATTGGGTGATCGTATTGACTGTTTGCGTGATGGATCTTCAAGCGATGATATTGCGATGTATATCTGGCTGAGAGACCGGCTCGGGTCCGTTGCAATCGGCCACGGTGTTGCCATACCGCAGGTTGTTTTCCCAATGCACGAAAAACCACTGTTGTGCGTTACGCGATTGAACCAGCCCGTTGCTTTTGGCGGGCCGATGGAAAATCATCAAGTTGATCTGATCGTCGCAATTGCAGGGAATCCACGTGATCAAAGCATAATGCTTCGTTTGATCGGGCGCTGTGAATTAATGGCACAAAATCGGCAATTGTTACAAACATTACGAAACGCTTCATCCCAATCGGAGATTGCGCATATTTTTGCAAGGAATAACGCTCAACTTGCTCAATATCCTGTAGCCGAGCGCAGAAAGGTGCGGGCATGACCCCAAACTTCTCCCGATTGTCAAAGCCACTCAGTTTCAAAATTCCGGCTCAACCCTGGTGGTAATTGTAGCTCAATTATCACCAGGGGTACCTCTTTATCATTGATCTGATTTTTACAGATATCTCAGGAATGAATACGCCTCGTCTCATAAGGTGTGTGCGAGAAAGGATGCCAACATGGCAAAAAAGAAGGGTAATCAACAACGGCTACAACCAAAGAAAAAGAAGAAGAAAAACGCTCTGCACAGTGATGTAAATTCTGGTGGCGTCACTGGAGTGATTGATGCAGCTTCTTCAAAAGGAAAGCGCAAATAGCTTTAGTGCAGCGAAACAATCTACGGTTTTGCAAGATCGGCAGCAGGTTAGTAATAATCTGCTGCCTTTATTCGTCGTATCTTCGCCAAACACTAATGGAACGGCAATGCTGATACTTACAACGCGGCCCACAGAATTAGTCGAACCCTTTAACAGTGAGTTGCAACAAATTGGTTGCCAAACTTTCAATGAGGCTATGCTAAAGATCGTGCCATTGAAATGGTCACCCAAACGAGTTTCTAATGCCTCTGCTCTGGTGATTACTTCTATTAATGGTGCAAAAGAACTGGCAAAAATTGAAGACAGGCACCTACATGTTCCGATATTCGCGGTAGGTTTATCGACAGCAGAGCTAATGATCAATTTGGGGTATCGCAATGTGCACTATGCCAACGGCACCGCCGTTGATCTCATACGCGTGATATGCAGCACATTGTCTATATCCATAGGGCCCATATTGCATGTTGGCGGTAAACACATTTCGGTGGATATAGCGTCCGCTTTATCCCTTCGAGGCTACAATGCAAATCATCTAGCCGTATACGACGCTATTGCTGCGGCTAGTCTTTCACGCAAGACATGCAAACTCATAACGGCTGGGGAAATAGACGCTATTGTTTTCATGTCGAGAAGGACCGCACAAACGTTCTGTATGCTTTTGGAACAGAACAACCTTGTTCAGTATATAAATCAAATTAAAGCATTTGTGATGAGTAGGGAAATAGGACAAGATCTAACCAGCCTTGGATGGCGCGAGATATTTGTCGCACCATCTGCTTCACGATCGGCACTTGTCGAGCTAATCCAATATAATATGGAAACCGGAACTTCATACTGATGTCAAAAAATCTTGTCCGATTGAAATTTGTTTCACTTTTCTAGCGCCAAGGCGGTGGCACTTGGCTTACAGTGCGCACGGTCAGATCTAGAATCCTGCCATCTGAGGTTTTCCAAGGTATTGTTTGCCCACCAGAAAGACCAATAAGGGCTGCGCCAATTGGTGTTAAAATGGAGATTTTACCATTTGAAACATCGGCGTCTCTTGGCAGTACAAGTTGGAACGAACGATCAAAACCATCACTGGTGATGAAACTGACATACGAACCCATTTGGACCACTTCATCGGACAATTTTGCTTGGGATACAATGACCGCTCTTTCAAGCTCATCCATTAGCTGATCTGCGACGTCGCTTGCAGCACCAGTTGCGGCTTCCGCAATATTGTTAAGCTGTTCAAAATCCTTATCGCCGATAAAGATTTCAGGGAGTTTAGTTTCATATTTAACTGACATGAGTGAATACCCAATTTACGTTGCCAAATGAAGGCAAGCGTTTTGCTCTGCTAACTTCTATAATTGCGTCTTGGATAAGATCATTTATTAGATCGCGCCTCCCGAAGCCCGGAAGACGCAGTCCGAGCATCGGGCTACAGTCCTATTACGGGCTGCCCTTTTTGAATTTTCTGCAATGTCAGTTTCGCTCGTATCTTCATAGTGTTTATGATTGGCATCAACGAAGCAATTGTCAACTTCAAACGTGCCTTTATTTTGCTTGTTGATTATCCGGCATTAGAAAATGCCTGTTTCAATCTGGCTTCAGCATACTTGATCTTTTATGATTATAGGTGATAATTGGCATTTAAAATACCAATTTGATTCAGGCTCTACCAATTTGAAGTTAACATCATTTACAGACTACGGTTTGCGCATATCAATGCTGATTGCTGGGTCACCTAATAGGGTCTTTAGCACGACAGAATTGGCTGACTTTTTAAGTGTGCCTAAAAATCATTTGTCAAAGATCATACAAACCTTAGTGCGCGGAAAAGTTTTGGTTAGCAAGCGCGGACATGGCGGCGGTATTTCACTTTCAATGTCGCCAGAAAAAATCAAACTTGGTGACTTGATTAAGATCTTGGAGCAAAAACAAAGCTTGGTTGAATGCTTTTCGCCAAACAAGTCAAATTGCACAATCGAGCATTTGTGCCGACTAAAAGTTCGATTATCTCGCGCAGAAGAGAAGTTTCTCGAGGACCTTAATAGGTCAACGCTCCAGGATATCGCTATTGAAAATATATCCAATGAGAAAAACTGGAAAGGGAAGATCAATGATAAAATCGTTGAGCATTCCTGAGCGCCAAAGCATGTTGGCGATCGTCTTATTGTTTCTTGCGATCAGTGCTGCAATGGCTGGCTTGGCGGATCGCGGTGTTATGTCGACACACGGCCTTATGGCTTTTGGAATTTTGGTTTTGCTAGGTTTTTACATCGCTGGCTCTTTCTATGGACCTGATAAAAGCAAAGTCAGTAAATCCCGATATTACGATGACCCTACGCTTGCAGGTGTATTTCTATCTCTTTTTTGGGCCATTATTGGAATGGGGATCGGCGTTTGGGTTGCGGCGCTGTTGTACTGGCCAGATATGGCAGAAGGCATTTCATGGCTCAGCTTTGGTCGTATTCGTCCTGGTCATACCACCGGGATTATTTTTGGATTTGGCGGCAATGCGTTAATCGCTACGTCATTCCATGTCGTCCAGCGAACAACACGTGCGCGATTAGCTGACAGTGTCAGTCCCTGGTTAATTCTGTTGGGATACAACATCTTTTGTCTTTGGGCGGTTACTGGCTATTTGATGGGCAGTACCCAATCCAAAGAATACGCCGAAGCGGAATGGTATGCAGACATTTTACTAGTGTTGGTGTGGGTGGGATATTTTGTCCTTTATATCCGTACACTTGCACGACGCAACGAACCACACATCTATGTGGCTAATTGGTATTATCTGGCTTTTATTCTCGTCGTTGCCATACTCCATATTGTCAATAACTTAGCGGTTCCGGTGCGTTTAACTTCTGCGGAGAGTTTTCCAGTTTGGGCGGGCGTTCAAGACGCCATGGTCCAGTGGTGGTATGGACACAACGCGGTCGCCTTTTTCCTTACTGCTGGTTTTTTGGGAATGCTTTATTATTTTTTACCAATTAGATCGGGCCGTCCAATCTGGTCATACAGGCTATCAATCGTGAGTTTTTGGGGCATTGTATTTTTTTACATCTGGGTAGGCTCACACCATCTTCACTACACAGCGTTACCCTATTGGGCTCAAACACTTGGGATGACATTTTCTGTAATGCTGCTGGTGCCGTCTTGGGCCTCAGCAGGCAATGCATTGCTCACACTAAACGGTGCTTGGCATAAAGTGAGAGATGACGCCACGTTACGCTTTATGTTCGTTGCAGCAGTTTTCTACGGACTTTCAACTTTTGAGGGTTCATTTCTCGCAATCAGGCCGGTCAACTCCTTGAGCCATTACACTGATTGGACTGTTGGCCATGTTCACTCTGGAACATTAGGTTGGGTCGCCATGATAGTTTTTGGTGCCATTTATACCATAATTCCTCAACTGACCGGGCGAAAAGAGATGATTTGGCCAAGAGCGGTCGAGTGGCATTTCTGGTTGGCGGTTGCTGGTACACTCATTTACGTGGTCGCGATGTGGAACGCCGGCATCACTCAAGGCTTAATGTGGCGCGCTTATGATGAAAATGGCGCGCTCTCGTATAGCTTCATTGAGAGTGTGAAGGCTATGGCGCCATACTATTTGCTGCGCACAATTGGTGGGGCTCTATTTTTAGCAGGCGCGGTTCTTTGCGTTCTCAACTGTCGCGAAACCATGAAAAATGCACAAGGTGAGGCAACTGATCGTCCATTGGTGGCGCCTGTTGGGACCGTAGAAGCGTAATTTTGGAGGCTATGGCTTGCTTAAACTGCATTATAATCTTGAAAAAGTTTCAATGGGGCTCGTTGCGGCCATTATCGTTGCAGCCTCAATCGGCGGTATTGTAGAAATCGCGCCTTTGTTCACGATCGATGAAACGGTAGAGATCCCCGAAGACATGCGTCCCAATACACCTTTGGAACTTGCGGGGCGAGAAATTTATATTCGGGAGGGGTGCTACGCCTGCCACAGTCAGATGGTGCGCTCGCTTGCGGATGAATTAGATCGTTATGGACCATATTCTATGACCTCGGAAAGCGCATATGATCGTCCAATGCTCTGGGGTTCGAAACGTACCGGCCCAGATCTTGCACGATTAGGTGAGAAGTATTCTGACACGTGGCATGTTCAGCACCTACTAGATCCTCGCAGTGTTGTACCGGCGTCTATAATGCCGAGTTATAGTTGGCTTGATCAGGACTTGGATGCTGATCTTATAAAAGACCAGTTGACGACTCTTGCGAGGCTTGGGGTACCCTATAACGAGGAGATGATAAAACAGGCGCGCCAGGATCTGTTTGCACAAACGCAGCCAGATAGTGAATTTGTTGAGGGGCTCAATGCAAGATATGGTGAGCGCGTTGCGGTTAGATCATTTGACGGCGACGTTTCTCGACTTACTGAGTTGGATGCCCTCGTCGCCTATCTCCAATCCTTGGGACAATTGACTTTAGAGCCATATGACCTTTTTGAGGAGGTAGCTCAATAATGCACGATTTCTTGCTACTCTTTTCAAAAACAATCGGTCTGCTCTGGCTAATAGGTTTTTTTATAATAGTCGTAATTTGGGCGTATAGTCCTAAAAGAAAAAAAACTTACCGGCACGCGGCTCTCTCAATATTTTCGGAGGAGGCCCGTGATGAAAAATGAAACAGATCCCAAAGAGCTACCAGGTGCGGACCCTCATACAGGTAACCGTGAAATTGATCCGGTTACGGGATATGAAACGACGGGCCACGAATGGAGTGGGATTAAAGAATTAAATACCGCATTTCCTAAAATAGTGATTTGGGCTCTCATTATCACACATGTCTACGCTGTGGTTGCGTGGATTCTATTGCCTGCTTGGCCTTATGGGAACGATTACACAAAAGGGTTGCTCGGACTCGATCAAGGTGTTCAGGCCGTCGATAATTATAATCAGATGGTCTCAACTCGCAACGGGTGGCTCGATCAATTCGATAACGATGAGGTATTGCTAGAAGGCGTTGATGAAGAAGTTTGGAAAAAAGCTCAGTCAGCAGCCGACCGCCTTTATGCTGATAATTGTGCTGCGTGTCACGGTGAAGTTGCACAAGGAAATTTAGGCTATCCCGTCTTGAATGATGCATTTTGGCTTTGGGGGAGTGACCCTAAAGAAATTGCGAGGACGATCAAATTTGGCATAAATTCTACTCACGAAGAAACACGATATGCAGAAATGCCAGCTTTTGATTGGCTTGAAAAATCTGATCGAAGCGAGTTGACCCAATTTGTTGTCAATTTACGACATCAAGATGCGGAATTATCAGACAAGGGACAGCTACTTTTTGAAGAGAATTGCGCTGCCTGTCACGGTGACAATGGTTTAGGAGGATTAGAGAATGGTGCGCCTTCGCTGACCGACAGCAGTGTCATTTATGGCCAAGATCAAAGAGCTGTTGCTTACACGATAAGGCATGGCCGACAAGGCGTAATGCCAGCATGGGTAGGACGTCTTACGAGTGCCGAAATTAATTTGCTCAGTCTTTATCTGTCGAAATTAGGAACAATCAAAAATGTTGAAAGCGCGAAGTAGAAATGAAAATCAATCGACGCGGGGCCGTACTTCTCGCGATGTTGGCATTGTTAGTTTTTCTTGGAGCCAATCTACACCTGCTTTATGTCGCGTTGAACGCACAACCAAAGTGCATTGTTAATGAAAATGCACCACCATCCAAAAAAGTCTGTTAGCGGAGGAGTAGAGAATGATGGAATCCTTACCTGAAGTACGTAAACCTAGCGCTCCGCAATCTCCTTACTCAAAGAACTTTTCGATCTCCGCGACAAAAAGCTGGCTGGTCAGTGGATGGAACGATTTTATTACGGACCCAATTCCTAGCATAGCATTTGGTCTTGTTTTGACACTTATTTCTTGGGGTGTCATTTCGATTTTGTATTTCACAAATCTCTTATATTTGGGTTTACCTGCGCTCTCAGGTTTTTTGATTGTAGGCCCGTTCTTTGCAATGGGGCTTTATGAAAAAAGCCGCAAAAACTCCAAGGGAGAAGCCTTTTCTTTCACCGACATGGTGCGTTTTCGTCCAAGATCATCAACCCAGATTGCATTTGCTGGGCTTATGCTTGGTTTGCTGGTGCTTTTTTGGCTTAGATCAGCTGATTTGCTTTATGCTTTATTCTTCGGGATTAAGCCTTTCCCAGGGGCGATGGATGCGTTTATCAATGTATTCACGACGCCGACTGGATGGCTGTTGTTGATCACAGGAACGTTGGTCGGTGGTATGTTTGCATCATTCGCATTTGCCATAAGCGTCTTCGCCATTCCCATGTTGTCGATGACAAAAACAGATGCCCTGACAGCAATGGGGGTTAGCTTTTCCATGACTGTGAAAAACCTCCCTGTGATGGTGGTTTGGGGGGGATTTGTAACTGTCGGTCTGGTGATGTCTGTGCTTTCTGGGCTCATTTTACTTGTGTTTATTTTCCCCATCCTAGGGCATGCGACCTGGCACGTTTATTCTGCATTTATGGACGTGGCCGAATGAATTTAGTGGTACTCATAGCTGTATCAATTGGCCTGGGGTTAGTTGGCTTGGCTACTTTTTTATGGTCGGTAAAAAATGACCAATACGAAGATTTAGACGGTGCCTCTATGCGAATATTGGTTGTGGACACTGATTGTGAGGAGTGAACCTTACCAAGTCATGTTGGTGAGACAGCTCACTATTTCCCTAAAACGCCTCGTTCATTGAAATTAAATCAAGCCGCTAACAACTATTGTGAGTTTTCAGGTTGGCGTACGTAGCAACCAGCATCCGTGGCAAGCGCCTAGGACGCTCAATTCGATTTGAAGTTGTTGCATTTGTTGTGAAGGAGTATAATTTAGATTAGCGGGAAATGGGGCATTAAATGTCTGCATGTTTGCAGCATTTACATGTCCTTAAGCGGGTAAGGTTTGGGGCAGGACGACGCGAGGACAAAAAGTAATATATGATTGCTCATAGGGGGATGGAAACGCATTCAACTTTTTGCATGATATCAAGATAGATGCGGAATGTAGCGGAACCGCCAGCGGAGCGTAGTATAATAAAGTCTGACTTTGATATTTCACACAATGTTCAAGCCATCGCAAAATGAACATTCTTATCATGTTAGAATGAGAAAAACCCGCACCGGTGGGAGGACCATGCGGGTTTTAGGTTGATCCTCCCAAACAATCGGGGGGGGGTGATTGTTGGTTGGACCAATTCAAGCCTATCCAATAACTCACATCATGTCAAAGAAATTGGCCTAAGTAGCCAATGGTCCTATGTAAACTGTATATTGCAAAACCCGCATGGGAGAAGGCAGTCTTCCATGCGGGTTTCTAGATATTTATCCGCTATGTTAAGGCTGGACGAGGCGCGGATAAATATCTTTGATAGTAGTGGTAGCAATGGAAGCGGTCAAAGTTTGAGTAATCTTAAATGACGATTTGTCGCAGCAAATATGCGAGAGAAATAGGGAATAAGTTTAATCGGGATGAGCTAGAAATTTTATTATCGAGAACTCCTGACTTGTTTCAGAAATTCGGCGTGCATTTCTTTGCAAAAATGCTTCCAGATCCAATATTTCGACGCTACTGGGTTCCAAGTATGCGCGTAAAATATCTTTCTTATTAAAGACCTTGGTTTTTCGTTCACCTACCACAGAGGCGATCAATAAAGTCTGAGTTTGCTCTTGCTTCTTTCGTTCCGTTTTATGCCATCCTGTAATCTCAACTAGTTCTCGTTGTTTCGATCCTGAAACATCCAAAAACTCCACGAGTATAACAGGATTGTCATAACTCCCTATTGCTCCATTCTCTGGCATGCTCGACGCTGATTTGTTTTCCGCCCACAAGAATTGCACTAACATTAAAGCCAGTGCAAAAATTGCAAATACGGAAAAACTTAAAAATAGCAGAGTCATAAGATCCAAAGCGCGATTTGAAGGATATATATTTTGTGCCGAATGACGAAATATTCAAGGTAATTTTTGTTCGTAGTTGGGTGTGCGGAAATCGGTCATTTGAATTTGATCATTCTTGCCGACAAAGTGTGTAATTATGCCGCAATTTTATTACATGTTGTAAACTTGATAAAAGAAAATCGTGAGCTAGATTAGAAGTATGATAGCAATTGTACGACAAATAAACCTCTATTGGGTTCAGATCAAAACACTTTCTCCTCCCGAGGTGGTAGAGCGATACTGATTATCGCGCACCGCCTCGGGCTATGCATTTGTATCGTCTTGGCTATTCCAAGATTTTCGCATATGGAGGTCAGAATGCGGTTTCGTAACCCACCTAAATATTGTCATTTTTGCCGTGAATTCATTCCGAAATCAGCCACAAGATGTGTGTGGTGTTTCCGTCCACTTGAAGCAGTAGATGCTTCAAGTAAGCATTAGACTGAGAAGTTCGTGATGCTGTTGGAAAGGCAAGCGGAGCACGCTCGAGCACAATTAGTCCGCTTTGATTTCTAAATTACTGTTTAGAATTATCTTTGAATTGAGTAGGGGCCATGGATGAATTGTGGTCCCTCAATAAACTCTACAGATATCCATTCAATTGGTAATTTTATTAGGGACGTATTTGCCATTTCAAATTGCGATTATCTGACTGAACCATCAATAAATACTTAGTAGGCAAGAATTGTCGCTAAAACAATTGATGTCTATCATCCGGCAGGTGTTTTTATATTGGTTATTATGCGAGTATATCTAAATGCATTCTCAGCTAAATGATGTACATAAAGTTTTGGAGGCCTGCCATATTTCAAAATATGCGAATTTGATGAGCAGCAAGCGGTCATTGTAAATCGCCGCTATAGTTCGCATTGCAGCACTTAATACATATCTAAACTAGTCATTGACGAAGGTTCGCTTTGAAGAAATCAAATTAACTGCATCCATTGTTTGCTTCTGGGATGCTGTGCCTGTCGAAAAGAAAATCCCTCCCAGCATCCGATTTAAAGTGAGCCTTTGGGGTTGCCTACTCATTATCCCATGGTTACGCGTGCCCAAAGGCTCTTATACTCATCCTGGCGTTGTTGGATTAGGCTGCTTCATAGCGCTGTCGACCAATTTACGCAGAAAGTCTTTGTAAGCTGCAGGAAAGTCACAAGTTTCCAAACCCTTTAGTATAGGCGTGACATATTTCGGGGTAGGCGCCCACTTTTCCGGATTGCCGGGAATAATATAGGTTGAAGAGGGCACTTCATTTCCTGATTTGTCTACAAGCGTGATGGGCAGGTGAACCCATTGCTCATCAGGCACTTCCGCGGCGTTGTCCAGCTTTGCCATATCCTCTTCGGATAGTTCATATTGGATGCCATATGTCACAGCGCCAGTTTTGGGCACCAATGTGCAGCCGGCGAGGCCTGGCTTTGAACAATTGCCGAATGCCATTTCGTAGCCATCCAGCCGCATATAACCTTTGTTCGTGGCGCTAGGGCAAACAGAGCGCATGCTTTCTTCCACCAGTAAGGTGCCATAAGCAAAATAGTGCATAATATTCTCCAATTTATGATGTGGTTTTGGCGGTTTGCCAGAATGATTGGTCGTGAAATCTATCGCGCGATTGATCCATTTGATCTGCGTGGTGACATCGTGTTTGGCGGGCGGCATCGCTTGCCAAACTGGAAACCAGCGGCGGCATTTCAAGCTCACATTTAGATGTCGCTAGAGGGCAGCGCGGTGCAAAACGGCAGCCGTTGATTTGCTGTGATAAGTCTGGCGGAGCACCCGGAATTGAAATGGGTTCGTATTTTGTTGACGGATCTGGGATCGCATACCGCAAGCCAGCGGTGTATGGATGAAATGGCCGACGGACGACCTCGTGTGTTGGCCCCGTTTCAACAATCATACCGGCATACATGACGATAATGCGGGAACAGCTCTCCACGACGAGCGCCAAATCGTGCGTCACCAAAATCATCGAAAAAGCTTGTTCTTTTTGCAACAAATCCAATCGTTCAAAAATTTGATCCTGAACGATCACATCTAGTGCTGTCGTGGGTTCATCAGCGAGCACGATTTCAGGCGAAAGGGCCAATGCCATGGCAATCACAGCGCGTTGCCGCATGCCGCCAGAAAATTGATGCGGAAAATCATCCAATCGCTGCGGCGGAACGCCAACCAGCTCAAATAGCTCAGTTGCTCGGGTGCGCGCCTGTTGCCTATCAACGTCACGGTGCGACTGAATCGCTTCGATAATTTGATCGCCGATTTTATGAACCGGATTAAGTGCATTTAACGCACTCTGTGTGATCATGGCGATATCATTCCAACGCGACTGGCGGCGTTGTTCTGGGCTTGCTTGCAGCAGGTCACCTTCATGAAGCTTGATTGCGCCCCGGGTAATTTGAGCGTTGGGTGCCAAAACGCCCATGATTGCCTTGAGCAAAGTGGATTTGCCACATCCGCTTTCACCCACCAATCCGACACGCTCGCCTTTCTGGATCGAAAAGTTGACGTCCTGAAGCGCAGAGACGGGCTGTCCATCAACGTTATAGTGGGCATCAAGATTCTTGATTTCGAGCAAAATCTCTTTTTGATTGTTAGCCATCGTGCCGTCCTAACCTGCTTGCTTAATGCGTGGATTGACGACTTCTTCATAGGCACGGCCCATGAAATAAACTGATGTAACTAGGATCATGATTGCGATGCCAGGCGGTACGACCCACCATGGCGCCCGATACATCATTTGGCTGGCATAGGCATCATAAATGATTGACCCCCAACTCACGACATTGGGATCGCCAAATCCAAGGAAGCCAATGCTTGCCTCGGTGATAATCGCCCATGCCAACGCAAAGGTGATGCCGACGAGTGCGAATGGCATTACGTTGGGCGCGATCTCCCGATAAATGATGTCAAAATCGCTTGCACCTGTGGTGCGGGCAGCCGCAATGAATTGCCGCTCTCGCAGCGAAAGAACCTCCGCCCGCACGATCCTTGCAGTGGAGCGCCACATGACAGCCATCATCGCCAGAATTATGGTCCAGATATTTTGTCCGGTTAATGAGAGCAACACGATAATGAAGGGTAAGAAGGGTAGGCCTAGAAAAATGTCGGTTAATCGCATTAAAAAACTATCGACCGCGCCGCCAAGATAACCAGCCAAAAGCCCAACATTGACGCCAATTACAACAGTGCCCAACGCGGTCAAAAGACCTATGGTAAGCGCTGGCCGGGCACCCCACAGCATCTGGCTCCAAACATCTCTGCCCAACAAAGTTGTGCCCAGCCAATGATCCCAACTAGGTGGCGCAAGGCGAACCAGATTGCCCGCTGCATCGTAAACGCGCTCAGTTGGTCCGTAAGGCGCTGCAATCGGTCCAAGCACCGCCAACGACATGCAAATGGTGAAAACGATGAGGCTGATCTTGCCCGCATAAGACCGCCAGACAATTGAGAAGAAATTGAGAAATGTTCTCAGCATAACTGGCTCCTATTTGTAACTGATGCGCGGATCAAGCAGGCCGTACATAAGGTCTGCAAGCAATGTGCCGCCAACAGTTAGAACCGCAATGAGTAGGAAAGAGGCTTGCACCACCGGATAGTCAGAACGCCCAACTGCTTCGACCATCAGCAACCCAAGGCCCGGCCAAGAAAACACCGTTTCAATCACCACAGAGCCGGCCACCGCCCAGCCCAAAATCATAGGGAGTGTTGTGGCTAACGGTAGCAGTGAATTGCGCATGGCGTGGTGATATAAAATCTTATTTTCTGGCACGCCTTTCATGCGCGCAAGCTCGATATAATCCTCTCCGATGGTGGAGAGCATTGTTGACCGCATCAAGAGGAACGGAAAGCAGAATTGGTAGGCCACATTGACCATAAAGGGCAGCGCCAAATGATGCAGAAAATCGAGAGAGAAATACATCTGCCATGTCGCCTGCGGAAACTTGCCCGGACTTACAATATGCCCCACCGGAAACAAATCCAACTTCAATGAGAAGAATAGAATTGCGAGCATGCCCAGCCAGAACACGGGTGTTGATTGCAACGCCGTGGCCAACAATACAAGCAGCCCTTCCGCTTTGCTGCCACGTCGCCAAGCCATATAGGCGCCCACCAGTGCCCCAAGGAAATAGGCAAATATCATCGAGGGTAAAATCAACACCAGCGTATTGACCATGCGGTTGCCAATTTCGCCTGCAACCGGCCGCAAAGTATGAAAGGAAACGCCGAAATCAAATACCGTCAGGTTTTTGAGATAGATAAAATATTGCATCCAAAGTGGTTGGTCTAAACCAAACTGTGCCTTCAGCGCCGCTTGGGCTTTTGGATAAAGTGCCGGGCTAATCACCGTCGCGGTTGGATCGCCAGGCAACAACCGAAACATGAAAAACATGCCCGTAATCATCACAAACAAAGTCAGTGCGGCATGCCACAGGCGTTTGACTAAAAATCTACGCACGCTTCGTCCTCTCTATTTTCACATCGAATGCAAAATGACACTCAGCTCGGTGATAACCTCTATGGCGTTCTGCGGGCTGCTCCGTTGCACATTGCGGCTGAGCGTTAGGGCAGCGTGGATGGAACCGGCATCCTGTTGGGATGTTGGAGGCATTTGGAATGGCGCCGGAAATGTTTGGCCGGCCCCGCTTAACGTCAGGGTTCGGGTTCGGGCTCGCCGCAAGCAATGCCTGCGTATAAGGGTGGGTGGCCTGTTTGAAAATGTCGTCACAAAGACCACTTTCCACCACTCGACCCAAATACATGATGGCAAGCTTGTCGCAAATCGCGGGTACGGAGCTAAGGTCGTGTGTGATGTAAATCAGGCCAATGTTGCGCTCTTTGACCAAGCGTTTAAGCAGGCGGACGATGCTCCATTTGATCGACACATCTAGCATCGAGATGGGCTCATCAGCGACAATCAATTCTGGCTGGAGCACAAGTGCGCGTGCGATACAAACGCGTTGACGTTGGCCCCCGCTTAATTCGTGTGGAAATTTGTTTAAGTAACGCTTCGCTGGCATCATCTCAGCATCGTTTAATGCGTCGATTGCGCGGTCTTTCAGCTCTGCTTTGCTTAAACCCAATTGCTGGTAGATCAGTGGTCGGGTAACAATTTCTTCTATTGTGTGCTGAGGGTTTAGCGACCCATAGGGGTCTTGAAAGACCATCTGCACCTTCTGATGAAACTGCTTTCGATTGGACTTAATATCTTCTGCAATATCGTTGCCGTTGAAGAGCAGGGCACCGCTACTTGGTAGTTCAAGGCCAACAAGTATCCGTGCAAGGGTGGACTTTCCGCACCCGCTTTCACCAACTAGCCCAAGAACTTCGCCTGGCTGCAGCCGCAAACTCACACCGTCCACCGCGCGAATTTTTTGGGGATTAGAAAGTCCGAATAAATTTGAAAACCCCTCGCCAAGCACATAATGCTTGGCGAGATCTTGTACATCCAACAACATTGATCGCTACACGCCTAACTTACTATTCTGGAAAATGCAGGGCGCCATTTTCGTCCCAAGTAAATCCGGCATCGACAAGGATTTGCTTTGCTTTTTCGATGTCATATTCCGGCAATGGCAAGCTATCATTGTGCCAAAATGCATTGATCGGCACGATGGAACTTGCACTTCTCGTCGCGTCGCCGCCTAAAACTTCATCAACGATCTTTTCGTAAGGAATGGCAGCTGTAGCTGCTTGCCTCAAAGCTTTGTGTTTGAATATTTCACCAGAAGCCTTGTACCGGGCAGACATGTAGCCATTTGGATAGGTGCGGAAGATTTTTAAGTTTTCCTGCGCTTCAAATTCATCCACAACGGTTGGCACCAATGGTTGTAATGAAACATCAATGTCACCTTTTTTAAGCGCTGCGCCAACAACTTCTGCAGAACCAAAAATCACAAACAATAAGTCCGATTTCGGCTTCATAAAGTGATCCGCACGCCGCGTGAAATAAATTTCTTGGCCCTCTTTCCAATAATTCAGCGAATATGGGCCGCTGCCAACCGGATTTGTGTTGCGGAACTCTTGTGGTTTTGAAATACCCGTATCTTCAATCACGCTGCCCCAAACATGCTCCGGCACGATAAACACTTGCCCAAGTGTATGCAGGATAAATGGTGCATACGCCTCGGTGAGTTTAAAGCGGATTGTACCGTCATCTTGAATGATCACTTCATCCAGACGCTCAAGATATTTCTTGTAGTATGCCGCTTCCCATTCTTTGAAATAGTCAAATGAGAACTTAACATCTTCGGCGGTCAAAGGTTCACCATCTGAAAATGTATGGCCTTCACGCAAGGTGACATCAATTGTTGTCTCATCGACCACTATTATGTTGCTGGCCAACCGATTGCGTGGCTTGCCATCAGGCCCCAGCTCGATCAATCGATCGTATATAAGGCTGAGATTGTTGAAATCTTCAGCAATGTTTGCTGCCAATGGGTTAAAAGAGGCTTGGTCAATGGTCTGGCCCATCTTCACCGCTTGACCGGTTAAAGAAACCATTTCCAACTGGTTCCAAATTGATCGCAATCCATCCGGGGCAGGGACATAACCAGGTATCTCTAGGTTATCTGCATTTATTGCTGTAGTGGAAATCGCCGAGCCTATGACAGCTTCAGGTTGCAGGTCATAAAGCACTTCTTGTAATTCAAGAACAACGTCACGCCGAGCGTCTGCATCATAAATGGCAAGTTGTTTTTTGCCGAGTTCATCTACACGCTCATCAGCAAACTCACCTACATTCCAATCGCCTGGTGCCGAATGTGCAGAGTTGAATTGTGCATTTGTGAAAAAATCTGGCTCCATACGATAAGGAGCGCCAGACAGAACTGACATTACCACGTCAAAATCATGCTCAGAGAACCACTTACCCAACATTGGATTTGGAAATGGTTCAGGGTTGAGATTGACTTCCAGTCCGAGTTCTCGCCACCCTTCGGCAATGTAGCTACTTGTTTCGTAATAATGTTGATATTTGGCTGCTGGCCAGGTCAAAAAATCAACCGGGGGTACTTTTTCCCCTTGAGCGAATGCGGTTAAAGAGCTTGAGCTCAACAAGGCCGCCGCTAACGGCAATACATATCTTTTCATCGTTTTTCCTCCCCAATGCCAATGCAGACAGTGTTTTCACTTTTCGTGCATTGCTCGGCCAATCCAATTCGAATTGACGGAAACAAGTTAGGGACAGCTCAGCGCTTGTGTAAAACGAGTTAATCGCGCAATATCATTCCAAAATGGAATATAAAGAAAAGATGCGCCGTACATTACCTTCAATGAATTCGCTTGTTTGCTTCGAAGCTGTGTATCGATTGGGCAGCATTACGCTTGCCGCCGAAGAATTAAACATGACACAAAGCGCAGTAAGTCGCCGCATTCAGGTGCTCGAAAGCCAACTGGGGCAAAGCCTTTTTAGGCGAGAGCGTAAACGTCTATTTTTAGAGCCCGCAGCCGAAAACTACGGCAAAGACATGTCCCAGATTTTGAGTGAAATCGAGGCTTCAACAGCACGATTTTTGTCTCACAACCAGTCTATTGGACTGCTCACTGTTGCTGTGCCGCCCACCTTTGGATCACGCTGGCTTGTTCCAAAATTGAATAATTTTATTACTGAACACCCCGGTTTGGACCTGAATTTGGTGTCCAAGATACGCCCATTCAATTTCGATCAAGAAGACATCGATATGGCCATTCATTTTGGCAATCCGGAATGGCCCGGCGCAAAGCTTCAATTTCTAATGCCAGAACACGTCATTCCTGTCTGCTCACCAACATTGATTGGCCAAACACAACCAAAGAGTATTGCTGATATACTCGACTTTCCGTTGGTACATCACACAACTCGTCCCACGCTTTGGCAAACATGGTGTCAGTATTTTGAGTTGCCAACCAACAAAATTAAATCTGGTCCACGTTTCGAGCACTATGCCCACGTGATACAAGCTGCCGTGAATGGTATCGGCTTCGCTCTTATTCCCGATTTCTTAGTTCGAAATGAAATTTTACGTGGCGACCTGATTGTACCTGTTCAGGGACGCATGAAATGCGAAGAAGCATATTATTTTACATGGCCTAACAAACGCCGCGGAGATCGGCGGATAGAGACCTTTTCCAAATGGATTAAAGGACAATGCGCGTTAGCTGAATGACAATTGCAAATTTTTTGGAATCCATTCTCGATCCGCGGGCCGCCAAAGCTCGTCAAGACTCTGGTTGCGGTATGTCCGTTTTTGATCGCTTTCTAGTATTGGAAGCGAAATGCGTTGAACGTCCGCTTTGTGGATTTTTTTACACTGGCGACGTAGTCGAGACTTGAAATGCGGAAGGGGTCGATTTTGGAGACCGACCCTGCTGTTCTCAGCATAAATCTGGACACTTTCGGATATCGACGTGGCGTCTCCGAAATAAACGCTGAGATAGCGCACAGGTCTATTCGTCTTTATATGACCCAGGCGCAACCAACGAGCGAGCGCACATCAGAGTGCCGCGGAGGCACATTGAAGCGCCTCCGCGTGAGGATAGGCGCCCCTCTAAGTGCCACCAGCGTTCATTTGGTCGTGACGCTGCTGAATTTCTTCTGGCCAAGTGGATTTAATATAAGCCAAAACCGCGATGATTTGATCGTCGCTCAGCACCTCCTCATAAACCGGCAAATCTGTTTGATAGTCTGGATTGTTGATTAGCCGTGCGATCCCATATTTGTTCAGGTTGAACAGCAACTCATTACAATGATGCCAAGTGTGGCCCGTCTCATCATGCGGCGGCGCCGGCATGCGGGCATTTGACTTCGCCTTCAAGATTGTCACGATGGCATGCGGCACAATTGGCGGCATATATTTCCTCGCCTTTCGCCACCACTTGTGTGTTTTTATAAGGAAGAAGGCCCGTTTGTGCCTCTGCCTGTGGCGCTGCATATTGGGCATACCCCCAATATCCACCTGCTAAAATCAGCGCGGCCACCGCGCCGAGTGTCCATTTATTCAAGTTTTTCATTTTACATCACCACTATGGGGGTCTTATTCGGGACCCGCTGATAGAGATCGATAATATCGTGATTAAATAGCCTTACGCAGCCGCTGGAGACCGCTTTGCCAATGCTCCAATATTCGGGTGTGCCGTGCAGCCGATAAAGCGTGTCCCGTCCATCCTTAAAAATGTAAAGTGCACGGGCACCCAGCGGATTTTTCAACCCCGGCTGCATACCGCCATTTTCATGGCTATATTTTTCCAGATGCGGCTCCCGTTTGATCATTTCAGCAGGCGGTGTCCAGGTCGGCCATTTGCGTTTCCATTGCACCATGGCGCTGCCCGACCAAGAAAAGCCGGCGCGACCCAGGCCAACGCCATACCGTATCGCTTTGTTGTCCGGCTGCACCAGATAGAGGAAAAACGACGACGTATCGACGATGATCGTGCCCACAGGTTCTTTGGTGCGATAGCGCACAGTTTGACGATAATACTGCGGGTCGATTTTTTCCACCGGCAGGGCTGCGATCGGAAAACGCTCTTTCGGCAAAGGCCCATAGAGCGCTTTCGCCGCAGATAAATCAGGGGCATCGCTGGCCGTCGTTGTGCAACCAGCCAACACGCCAGTAAGCGCAAAAGCGCCTGCGCCTTTCAGCATATGTCGCCGTTCCAGCGAGAAATAAGATGAGTTCATTTTTACCACATATAACAATAAGCCATGCGCGCGGACGCTGGCAGTCCAACATCAAAAGGTGAATTAGATGTGGTGAAATATGGGGGGTGGTCCGTTGGGCCATTCCTGGATGGCCCGCATCGGCAAGATGAATGTTTCGGATGCGCGCTCCAGCTTTGGAGGCATCACAAGTGCAACACCACTTAGGATGGCGTGTACACACTCGCTGGCACAATCTGTTGCACCCAATGTGGCCGAATTATCATCACAGCAGCCATGCACATTCTCCACCGATTGCACATAAACATCGACCAGCGCAAAGCTTTTGCCTTGCGCTGCATTGCTGGCCATGCCGAGCTGGCCCAACAACAATGTGGCTGCGACCAATAGGGTGAAAATCCGGATCATAAACACAATCTAACCGCGACGAAGCGCCATTTCCAGTCCAAACATGTACATCAGTTTCAAGCCGTCACTTCAAACCAGGTATTCATGCCCGATGCCGCATGCTCAAGCATATGGCAATGGAACAGCCATTTACCCGGGTTGTCTGCCACAAACGCAATGCGCGTTGATTGCTCTGCCCCCACCAAGAACGTATCACGCCACAATGGACTTTGCTCAACGCCGCGCCCATCACGATCTTCGATCAGGAAGTGATGTCCATGCACATGCATCGCGTGCATAAAGGCGGTGATGTTGGAGACATTCAACTCCACAGTCTGCCCTTTCTTCACCCTGAACAGCGGCTCCTCAGCCAGGTTGGCGACATTATTGAATGCCCAAAACTGCTTGGTGCGTTGAAAGCCACTGCGGTCCAGCTTTTCACCCTGATAATAGATATTATCAAGTTGCCCCATCGCCCCGCCGGTCATGCGCAAGTCAAACTTGAACCGATCTTCTGCCGCTGGCATGGGCAGCTTGTTTGGCGTCGGCACCGCAAAGTCAGCTACTTTTTGCTCTGACGTATCCACCTCAAACGAGCAAAACGCAAATGGCTCTTGTGACAATTCCTCAAGCACAAAATCCTCTTCTGGCTCCACCAGTAGATCCACACGTTGGGCAGGACCAAGCAATAAAGGAGTATAGCCAAGCTCCATCGGGGCATCGGGCAGGGCCTGCCCATCAAACGTAAGGATTTTGCCCCCAAATCGTGCGGGATCAATGTCCAAGATGCGCGAATTGCTGGCATTGATCAGCCGCAATCGATTTGGTGCATTCTTGGGCAGTGAGATATTTGGCAGGCTTTGGCCGTTCACCGTCAGCCAATTGCCCAGGCGCCCCCCATGGCTCCAGTCCATAGGCGCACCTAAACTCGCTGCGTCAAACTTGCCTTCGCCGTCCAATCGCCAATCATCAATAATCAAAAGATGATCTTGCGCGTCCGGCAAAACGGTGCCGTCCGCGGGTTCAACAATCAAGCCGCCATAAAGGCCGCGGGCCACTTGTTCCCAGCTTTTGTGGTGCGCGTGATACCAATAGGTGCCGGCATCAGGGGCCACAAATTCATAGGTGAAGCTCTCACCGGGCGGCACAGGGTCTTGCGTTAATCCAGACACACCATCCATTTCATTAGCAATCCGCAATCCATGCCAGTGAATGGATGTTGGTTCCGGCAAGGCGTTGGTGAATTCAATGGTCACCTGCTCCCCTTGCTTGATGCGCAAGGTTGGCGCCGTCACCTGTCCATTGTAGCTCCACAATGTGGATTCTTGGGCATCAGAGGCGGGGTGCAATTTGTGCTGCACCGGCTGTGCTACCAGCTTGAAGGTGGTTCCGTCCCGCTCTTCTGCCAGGCTCATCGACGGCATCACCAATGCCGCCGCGCCGCCGCCTAATAGCTTTAGCGCATCTCGTCTACTGGTCTGCAACATTGGTCTCTCCCAGCAAATAAATCGAAATGGCCTCAAGGTCTTTCGGTGCGAGAAATGATGTGCCGTCACGCACCACTTCAACCATGCTACCGCCGAACACGTCGCCATCTGGCTTCACGCCACTTTTTAACGCATAAGCAAGCGCACTGTGGGTCCAGCCCTTATCCATAAGGGCAGATGCATGAATGGCAGGTGTTTTGCCGCCCGTTGGAAGTTTGTTCGCACCTTGTAATTCAAAGCTCGCCTTCCGCGCCCCGGCAAAATTACGTGGGGTATGGCATGCGCCGCAATGGGCGGGCCCTTTCACGATATATTTGCCGCGGTTCCAAGCATCCGAATGGTTCTCATCCGGCTCAAAAGGAGAAAAGTCCACAAACGCCGCGCGCCACAATTTCAGTCCCGGCCGGAAGTTAAACGGAAACTTCATTGCGTGCGGCACAGACGGTTCGTCCACGGCAGGCACGGTTTGAAATGCCGCCCATAAATCGGCAATGTCCTGATCCGGCATCTTGGCATAAAACGGATATGGAAATGATGGGTAATAGGGTTCCCCTTCTGGAGAGATGCCTTGCCGCACCGCTTTGGCAAACTCATCAATTGTCCAATCGCCCATGCCATGTTCGGCAGATTGGGTGAGATTGGGCGAGTAAAAGGTGCCAAAATTCGTGGCTAGCTTCACGCCGCCAGCCAAGGGCGCACCGCCATTTTCGCCATCCGTATGGCAAGCGATACAGCCCGACATTCTAGCCAAATAGGCGCCGCGTTTGGCATTGCCTTCAAGTTGTTTCAGTTCAGGTGGATTGCCAATGGGCCAAAACACAAGGGCAATGGTGGACGCAACAGCAATCGCTGTTGCGCCCATTAAAAGCACAATAAGCCTTTTCACCATTACTTTTTCTCGATGCGAAATTTGCCATGACAACTGGCACAGGTTTGCGCCAGCATATTGAACACGCCATCGGCGGGCATATTGGCCAGCTCTTCGGTGTCCATCATTTGCGTACCGCCCATCATGCCATCCGCACTGCCCATCATGTCCGAGCTATCCATCATACCCGAACCACTCATCATATCTGAGCTGTCCATCATGCCACTATTGTTCTGGCCTTGCATCATCAGCCCATTCGGCGCCGCGGCTTCCAAAGCAACGGCATAGGTTTCGAGCTGTTTCGCAAGAACTTCAAACTCCGACCCATCGGACCAGATTTCAGGCTTCGCTTCTGAAGGCGCACCATCACTTCCTTCGGGAAACAGTTCGGTCAGCGCTTCACCCGCATGTTGCTGAATGGTTTGCGCATTGGTTTTGACCACATCAGCATCATAATCGACATCACCACGCATCATCGACGATAGGGATTTAACGGCATTCCCCATCGCCATCATGCCGTCCATACGTTCTTTAACAACACCGGTTGCACCCCCGTGGGCCAGCGCAGCCCCGGTGATTGCCAATGAAAACACAGCGCCGATTGTAAGTTCAATTTTATTCATGATCGTCCTCTAAATTTTTGAAAAGCGGTTTGGGCTCAACATTTAGAGTCGGGGGGGAGGTATCTCCTGAGCGATCGACCGCGCCAAAAGCATCTGCAAATTGCTCTGAGCATAACTATGGGCGATGGCCACAAAACCAGTCGGTAAATGCCAACCGCTGATAGCAATTTTAACGCCGCAATGTACGCTTGCTTGATCATCACAACCCATTTCATAGCCAGTCGTGGCCCCATGGGCATGTGTATCTTGCGCCACCACCTCGTGTCCGTGATCGCCAAAAACCAACGTCGCACCATTAACAGGCAATGCTGTCGCAATGGCGAGCACAAATGCGAGCGCCAAAAACGTCACATTATGCACACTGAGTTTATGACAAGTCGTTTTAATCAATCCCGTTTGCCACCTGCAGTTTTCGGATATAGGCAATTATCGCCTGCATATCGCTTTCCTCAATGTCGACAGCTGGCATGTTGCCAAACGGCCAGTGATGAGCACGAACACCATTTCGTGCGGCCAGCATAAACGCAATGTCTGCATGATGGGAAGGCTCATAAATCTTATGCACAAGCGGCGGCCCAAGCCCTTCAAGTCCAGTTGCATTTTCGCCGTGGCAACTGGCACAATTATCATCAAACTTTGCTTTTCCAAGCGCCGTCTGCCCATTCACCTCAATAGGCGTTACTGAAACCATCGGCGCACGCGTCGGTGCAGGCGTGTTGCTCTGCACAAAAATGAAAGCCATTAGCGCCACAAAGGCCAGCGCGGAGATGATCAGGACATTCTTGTTCATGCTGTTCTTCTGCCCAGATAAAAAGTCCAAATTTAGGCGTTGGTTGACTTCTAGACGGAAGATGTAGGTTCCAGCAGGGGGAAGGTCAATCAACCAGTGTTTGTTTGCCGAAGTTAAATTGCCGCAGTGCGTCACTTCTCTCTTGACCTTCCAGCACTGGAAGGTTGTAACCTAGGCGCAAACTAGATTTGCGGGGGAAGGATGCAGCATTGAAGTATGTTTTATTGGGATTTGTAATCCTTGGGTTCATCGGGGTGGGATATAACATGCTCACCGCAACGAACTACCCTGACACTCAAAATATGTCAGGGCGCGTCGCGGTCAACGCAACAGAGCTTTCCCCCTTGGCAACAAAGGGCGAAGAGATCTTTAAAGCCAACTGCGCCAGCTGCCATGGTGAAAACGCAGGCGGCAGCGATAGCGGGCCACCATTGGTGCACGATATCTACAATCCGGGCCATCACGGCGATGGCGCGTTTTTAAGTGCGGCGCAAAATGGGGTGCCACAACATCACTGGAACTTTGGCAACATGCCGCCGCAACCAGATATGACGCAATTGCACATTGCCGCCATCGTTAAATATATTCGTGAACTACAGGTGGCCAACGGCGTTGAGTACAAAGCACATAATATGTGATCTACAAAGGTGGACGAAGGGGGAGATATGGAAAGCGACCGAAAACAAGGTGATTATAAAGCCAACTCAATTTCCCTGAGCGGCACGGTTGCCATGGGCACTGGCGTTATGATCGGGGCAGGCATCTTTGCCCTCACCGGGCAGATGGCCGAACTCGCGGGCAACCTATTCCCGCTCTCCTTCATCATTGGCGCAATTGTCACCCTGTTCAGCGCCTATAGCTACATCAAAATGTCGAACGCCTGGCCTTCCGCAGGAGGCATCGCGATGATCTTGCAAAAATGCTATGGCGCGGGCGCCGTTGCGGCGGGAGCAGCCTTGCTCATGGCCTTGAGCATGGTGATCGCAGAAAGCTTGGTGGCGCGCACCTTTGCCACCTATGTGTTGCGGTTCTTTGATATATCCGGCGGCATATTGGTGCCCATTCTGGCAGTTGGCGTTATATTTTTCGCCTTTATTGTCAATATTGCAGGCAACCGCTCCATCGGGATGATTTCCATTGTGATGGCTGTGTTTAAAATCGCTGGTATCGGCTTATTTGGTGGTGCGGCGCTTTGGGCCAGCGGCTTTGATTTCTCGATGGCCCAAACCGCTTCTTCAAATGTCGATGGGTTCGGCTTTGTCGCCTCAATCGCATTTGGCATTCTCGCCTTTAAAGGCTTTACCACCATCACCAATAGCGGCGCTGAAGTCGAAAACCCACACAAGAACGTGGGTCGCGCCATCGTGATTTCGATCCTGATTTGCACCGCCACCTATTTGCTGGTGGCCTTCGGCGTGAACGCCAGCCTGCCCATTGACCAGATCATCGCGGCCAAAGACTATGCGTTGGCAGAAGCTGCTGAGCCTGCCTTGGGGCAAATTGGCTTTACGCTCACCATCCTATTGGCTGCGATTGCGACGGCGTCGGGCGTCATTGCCAGCATTTTTGCAGTGTCGCGCATGTTGGCCATGCTCACCGATATGAAGATGATCCCGCACAGCCATTTCGGCATGAGTGGCACAATCCAGCGCCACACATTGATTTACACCGTCGTTATTGCCTCATTCCTCGCGATTTTTTTCGACCTGAGCCGTATCGCGTCGCTCGGCGCCTTTTTCTATCTGGTGATGGATATGCTGGTGCATTGGGGCGTGTTCCGCAATCGCCGAAAAGAGATCGGCGCTTCCCCCTATATCCTGATCGCCGCGCTGGTTTTTGATGCCGTCGTGCTTGCCGCGTTTAGCATAACCAAAGCGGGCAGCGACCCCACCATTGTGATCATCGCGTGGGTGGCCATCGCCGTGGTCTTTGCTTTTGAGCGGATTTATCTCGGCGAATGGATTGCTAGCGGGGGACGACATGAACATCAATCATGATTGCTGACAGCCCTGCTTGCCAAACTGGAGTTGCTGAGCGAGTCCCAATGTCCGCTTTTGGGATTGTTGTGACATTAAGCGAACATTGGCAGGTCAATTGCTAGTTGATAGCACCACGCAATTTTTTATTCAGAATACAAGTTTTCTCCGCAAATGCTTCCAAGCTACCTACCATGTTTAGGGGAGGGTGAGGCGACTTGGAATTTTCTATCTTCTTGAAAACGAAAGGATAGAAAATGATGTTGTGGTTCAAACCATATGCAGTTTTTTTGGGTGTTTGTCTTTCCACCTTGTTTGCGGTGCAAAGTGCATGGGCGGAGGAAGCTATACCGTTAGGAGATGGTAGTCATTTTATTGTTGATGAATATCTGATCCAAACCATCAAAGATACAGGTGAAGTCAAGCTGTTGGTTAAGGGGAAACCAGATTTCCAGCCAGAGAATTTCGGGCCGATACCCGCCGATTTCTTTGCCAGAAAGCTGGAGTCCTTGTGCGAAAATCTGGTCAATAACAGTTGGGACCAGCTTAAAGCGCAAAAGATCGGCAAAATTCGAATCCGGTGGGACTTTACGCCAGCCACAAGGCCTGAAGGCCTTTCAAATGATGTAAAGTGGTCTCGGTTTCATGAAGTTGATTTTGCCCTCAATGATGACCAGCAATGCATTTCAATGCCGTTGAGTGTTGCGCAGGATAACCTTACGCCGAAAACCCCAAGTGGAGTTGGCGCAACATTGCGTTATGTGGAAGAGGGTGACCAATGGGGTGAATTGCAGTTGGTTTATGCGCTGGGCAATGTTGAGCAAATGGCCAATGTGAAATTTATGAACAGTGCGGCGATGGAGCTTTGCCTTATTCATGGCAATAGTATCTTGGAGCAGCGGTTCAAATATTACAATCAATATGAAACAGCCACAGTTGCCATTCAGTTTGAACATAAAAACAAGCAGCGTGTCTCTATTGAACGGTTCATCTTTCCGGTGGTGGATAAGAAGTGCGAGACGGGGCTAAGCGATATGCTCAAAACACTTATCTTAGAAACAGCGAACGCAACTAACTAAACAAAAAAGAGCGCTGAGTTATCTCAGCGCTCCAATTGCTCATCGGCCTTGAAGTCCGAAAATTTTCCCCAGCATATAATCGGGAAGTTTCAATTCATTTTCAGCATTTTTGGTGGACAGCCAAAGTCGACCAAATTCGCGATAATGTAAGGCTGAAACGTCTTGTTTGGCGGGCAAGTCGAAATCAAAGCAAGTCATGTTGAAGGCTTTGCAATCGCGATATTTTCCCGAAAAGCTTTGTCCATCTTTAAGTAAAATCGTGGCGCGACCTTCAACCAATTTGTTGTAGTTGGCACCATAAAGAAAAAGGGTGAGGCCATCTGGGCTGTTTGCCATGACGTACGTGGTGGCCGCATGGCCCTCGCTTGTCTGAACGTAAACATTTCCAGTCTTGTTCAAAATTTCCCAGCTCTCAGCCCGCTTTGCTGTGGGGATCAGCACCGCGCCATCTTGACCTGAAGCGGTTTTCACCACACGCGCGAAGAAGCCGGCCTGCGCCATTGACCATTCTAGCGTGGCTGCATCAGCAAATTTATGCGCGATAAGTGTTGCATTGAAGCTGTTTTCAACATTTGCATCTTTAAATTCAGGTGTCGTGGCTGCCAACCGATAACGGCCTTTAATGTCTGGATCTTCTTCATACAAAAAATACAAATATTGTTGCGCTTGCTGCACGGAAAACTGACTGATTTCCTCTGCGCGGTCGCCATATTGGCTCTCGATCACGCTCTTCAAAGCGCCTAATGCATTTATTTCAATGATCTCAAGCTCAATTTTCGCGGGGTGACCGTCAGGTAAATTGAATAAGATCTGCGCAATAAAGAGATTGCGTAACGCCCGTTGCCATGCGTAGCCGCGTGCCTGGTTGATCAACTCAAGGGATGCTTCGCCTTCACATCCCGCTGTATCGGCCAAGCTTGCAGCTTTTATGTTGAGTTCTTTTGTAAAAGCATCGAACTGTGCACGGTCGATTTTACCAGCAGCATAATCTTGACTGATGGGGAGCGCATCAAGGGTTTCGTCCATCACCTCATCTAGGGTGTGTCGTTGGGTAAAATAAAACGGTGTGCAATCGCCCTGGTCTATTAGGCTGGCAGCTTTCAGCTGCACATATAGCTGATCATTCGCAAGGGGGGCGACAGGCGCTATTGCAATTTGGACAGTAAGGGCGAGCAGCGCGATCAATCCTTTTCGCATCCAACTTACTCCGTGCCGCAACGGCGATAAACCAGTGGCGTTTCCCACTTTGCTTTGCCGGTCCGTATGTCAACTTGATAGGCGAAAAATTCATCCTCAGTGGTCCAAACGGCCAATGTGCTTTCGCCCAATTCAGGCATCCAAACTGTGCGATCCATAAAGGCTGAAAGGGCAAAATCAACTTGCTCACCGATGACCGGCTTGTAGATGATGGAAGCTTCATCATGGCTTTCAATGCGAACGGGGTTTTCACAGGTTGCGGGACCAACGCTGGCGTGCCCATCGCCAGCGGGGTGATGGGTAGACCAAGCACCAACAAAGGTGCTCGCCACCCCGTTGGGGACGTCAGCAATGCTGGCTCTGGGAAATTCATTTGCTTTGAGTGCATCGCTTAGGCCAAACGCAGCAACCAAACTACCTAAGATTATGATGATATTTGTTTTTTTCATTTATTTTTCCTCATTTATGCTGCTTAATTAATCAACCAAATTGGCAGCGACACGACGCTTGGGGCAGCGCATTCAGGCGCAAATGCTAGATTTTTCGTGGTGGAATGGGGATACCCCGTTTGGGGTAAGGGAACACTTGGCAGCAACGGAACAAAGTGAACATCACTTGCCAACAATGTTGGCCTATGTTCGTACGCCTTTCTTCACGTTTGCTGCGGTGGTGGCTTTCACAATGATGTGCATTGCAGCGACTTTGTTCGCGACACTAAACACCCCATGGCTAGGCATACAGTTAGCCTCTGGCACAGGCAATGCCGTCATCGCCAAATCTGTTGCGACCTACGGGCCGTTCCGTGAAGTGGAGGCGGGCAGCAAAATCATATCGTTGGGCGCGAAGAATTTGCCAGAGCAACGCATCACGCCAAAAGATATTCTTGAAGAGCCAGATACATTGCCGACGTTCGAGCAATGGCAAGCGTTCAAACGTAATCAGGCCGCATTTGTTGCGATCATCAAGCAAGAGACGTTTTTTGCCACCATTGCGCCGCCCGATGCCGAAGTGAAGCGCCTCACAATTTCAGCCACTGATCAACGCCCGATCTCAGATTTGCCCATCGAATTTTGGATTCAAGTTTTGATTGCAACTTTTGGTTCGTTGCTTGGGGGATGGGTGTTGGCGTTTCGACTGAGTGAAAACAGTGCCCACTTTTTCGCGGTCTGTTGTCTTGGATTTTTAGGATCAATTCTCTCAAGTGCGATCTATGGCAACAGAGAGCTGGCAATTGATGTTGGTCTCTACGATTATCTGTCCAAAGTGAATTCGGCCAGCACATTGCTGTTTGCCGTTGCCTTTGCCAGCCTCCTGGCGGTTTATCCCAAAAAGCTAGCCAATAATTTTATGATCGCAAGCGTTTGGGGTGCAACTTTGGTGGTTTGGCTAGCCTATCAGCTCAACATGGTGCCATCGCCTTTATTATATGGCTACCTAGCGCTGCTCTATGCCACCAGTGTTCCACTTTTGGTGGGGCAGGCAATAAAAGCGCGCAAAGACCCCATAGCCCGCATGATCCTTTATTGGATCGCATTTTCCTTTTTTCTGGGCATCGTATTCTACATATTGGTGAGCGTTTTACCCATTATACTGGGTGAAGACGTTTTGATCCCGTATGCCTATACATTGCTCGTTTTCGTGCCGGTTTTCTTAGGGCTTGCGGTTGGCATCGGGCGATATCGTTTGTTTAATATCGATGTCTGGGCATTTCGGCTGCTGAGCTATTTTGTCGGCGTATTGGCATTACTCTTGGTCGACATTTTTCTATTATATATCCTTTCAATTGATCGCTTGCCCGCTTTTGGCATTGCGTTGCTCTTGATTGGCCTTCTCTATTTACCGCTGCGCAACTGGCTAAGCGGTGTGCTGTTCAAACGCCATTCCATTTCACAACTCGAATTTCGCCAAATTATCGATGTGGCGAATATGCGCAGCCAAGCCGAGCAAAATGATGCATGGCGAAAATTGATGGAACAGCAATTCCAACCACTTGAAACTTCAACGCAAGAGGCAGCGGAATACGCAAAAATTGAAATTGTAGATAATGGCTTAGCATTGCGCATCCCTGCCATTGAAGGATTAGATGCGCTAGAACTTAGATTTGCCAATCTGGGAAAAAGCCTGTTTGGGCCGAGGCAATTGAACCAGGCAGGTGATATGGTGGCGCTTATGAAAAATGCGTTGCAAAGCCAGCAGGCGTTTGCCCAAGGGGTGCGTGAAGAGCGCACGCGTATCGCGCAAGATTTGCATGACAATATTGGGGCGCAATTGCTTAGAACGCTGCATATCGCAAACCCCGGGCGCAAAGACGAACTGATCGCGGATACAATCACCGATTTGAAAGATATTGTGTTAAACGCGCAGGGCGATGGCATCAATCTTTCGCAAATGTGGGCGCAGTTGCGCTTTGAAAGTGCTGAGCGGTTAGAGGATCAAAACATCAGTTTGCATTGGCGCGCGGATATCGATGACGACACCTATCTGAATGCCAAGCCTGCGCACAATTTGCGTTCCATTTTGCGCGAAGCGCTAAGCAATGTCATCCGACACTCAAAAGCAAAAAATGTGGACGTTTCGCTGGTGCAAACCAAATACAAACTCAATTTAACTGTCGCCGACAATGGGGTCGGCATTGCAGACTTTGAAAGCGGTGGGCATGGCATTGCAAATATCAAATTGCGCGCGGAGCAATTGGGCGGCATGTTTGCATTTGCCGAAAGCACAGTCGGCACCACAATTGAGGTGAGCTTGCCGCTGAACTTGGAAAGTGAATGATGGAGATAACGTCACTTCTTATCGTTGAAGACTTGCCCGAAGCGAGGACAAGGTTGGGCGCAATTGTAGCCGAGGCATACACAAATGCTTACGTGCAATCCGTCGGCAATGTGCAACAGGCGCGTCGTGCAATAGACGAAAAACCATGGCAAATGGCGTTGGTCGATTTGGGCTTGCCCGATGGCTCTGGCCTTGATGTGATCCGCTACGCAAAGAAGAAACAACCAGATCTGATGTGTGTGGTCAGCACGGTCATCGGGGAGGATTCGCAAATTGTGGCAGCGCTTTCTGCTGGCGCACAGGGATACCTGTTGAAAGCCCAGCCAGACACGCAAATCACCAAACAATTGCGCCAGCTGCAAGATGGGGTTCCAGCCCTTTCACCCGCAATTGCGCTTCGAATTATGCAGCATTTTCAACGCACGGGCCCTGTGGTCAGTTCTAGTGAAAGCCTGTCTGCCCGCGAAACTGAGGTCTTGAAGCTAATTGCCAAGGGGCTGCGGAATAGCGACGTGGCCATCGCATTGGGGCTTGCCGAAACAACGATCGCGACACACATCAAGTCCGTTTATCGCAAGCTCGGTATTTCCTCGCGCGCGGAGGCAGCATTGCATGCGTCGCGGCTGGGCCTGACTTAATAAGGGTAGGCTTTGGGCAAAGGCGCGTTGCTGCACTCTGTTAAACGAAATATGCCGCGAGGCATTGGATCTCGGTCCAGCTCGGAAGCTTCAGTCAACAGGTGGGCATTGTACCAAAGCGATAGGCCAATTTCCGGCATTGCAATAAAGGCTGGCGCGGATGAGATGGATACAGGCGGTTCATGCAGAAAGTGCAAGTTCTCATCCATCGGATAAAATCGAAGCGAAATCAGAATTTCATCGGCGATATCCTCGGCATAATCCAAGTGCAGTTCTCGTGGCCCATCCTGACGCGCGGCTTCATCATTGGGGTTTGAAACGGGGTGTAAAGTAATGCCGCTATAGCCATTAGAAACGTTGAAATTGAACCAATATTGTTGGTTAGGCGTGGTCAGTCGAAGATATAGGTCAGATGCGATATTGGCGAATTTGTTGGCTTCAACAAAACGAACCTCAAACGCCAAACCTTGTTCTTCAAAACGGTAAATTGCTCGATTGGCCGGACAATCAAGCGCAACAGCTTGTGCCGTGAGCATCCCGACAAAAGCAAACATATAAAGTGAACGAAAGAGCAGATTTTTCATTGGAATGCGATCCCGATCACGATGGATGACAAAAGCAGCAACGCCGTCAGCAAACCAAGTGTAAGCCGATAAGCCAGATAGCGTGGTTCAGTTAGGCCCAATCTGAACACAGCGATTGTTGTGCCCAAGTCAGGCAAGCTTCGCCGCGATCTTCGCACGGCTTCTTTGCGCAACTCCCACAAAAAACCAATGGCAAGCACAACCCACGCGGCAAAGATTGAACTGAGAATGATAAATAGTGTCGCTAACCAGCCCATTTCATCCTCAATTCGCACATTTGAGCTGCACGCCAGCAAAGGAATAGCTGCACGCAATTTGATAGAGGGAAGTAAAATCGTCTGACCCATCCGGCGCAATTTCTTCAATGCGGATCAGGCTTGAATAATCATTCAACAAACCAACCCAAGCAAATTTGGCACCCGAGTTTGGATATTTACCAGCAAATATAAAGCCGGTTTCAGAAATCGATTGATGGGTAAACTTCATGTTCATTGTGGGGAATTCAGACTTGCCCATATTGAACAATAAAGGGCTGCCGACCTGCTCAATAATGCTCAGATTATCGCGCTGCAAAATGCGTGAATATGCAGATTGGTCAATGACTTGCATCGATAGATCAGTAGCAGGAAGGGGGAGATTACTTTCGATTTCACCAAGTTCGTTGAGCGTTGCAAAACGGCGTTGCTGCAAATAATAAGTGAACAGTAAAACGCTGCCATCAATAACTTGGGTGGGGTTGGTGAACGCCTGTGTCATCGCATCGCGCTGGAAAATCCGTTGTGTAGCTGAACCACCTAATCCCAAAGTTGACCACCCACTATTGCGGCTAAACATGGACAGAAGCGGCGTGACGGCGCCGGTCACACCTGGGCCATTATAAAGCGCGATGTCCAATTCATCGGTTTGTTTAAGTTGCGCGGTCGGCAATCCACAATAGCTTAGTTGCAACGGGTTTGCGTGATCGAGCTGATAACCACTCAGCATCTGTCCGTTGGAATCTTTCGCGAAGTTTTCCAGAAACGGCATGTCAAAAATCTCGTCAAAACCGCTTGGTAGCCGAGAAAAGTGGTGCGCCAGCAGATAGATACAGGCGTTGCGCACGCGATCTTCTTTATCAGAATTCCAAAATGAAACTGGCGCAGGTGGCAATTGAGAGCGGGTGAGATAAAAATCTTCGCCCAAAACAACATCATAGGTTTGGTCAGGCCCCATGCTGACAATATAGGCCAGAACTTGCTTGTCCACGTTCCATGACACCAATTCTTGGATCATCAGGGCGATTTCATCTCGCGTAGAACCGAGCACTTCCTCCATGCCAAATTCAGCAACAAGCGTATCCAAAGAATCCGCTGCAATGTAAGGTGCGTGAAAGCCCAAAGTGGCAGCGGGTTCAACCATTCGATCCACATAAGTGCCAACTGAGATTTGCGTGGAATAGCCAGAGCCGCCCAAAAAGGCGAAGGCACATGCAGAATAACAATAGTCACCCGCTTGCACGACACTTGCGATTGAAAATTGACGCAGTGTGTTGGCCAGCATAAGCCCTTCACGATAATTGCCGCCCGGGCTATTCAAGCTAATCACACCACAATTGCCGCCTTCAACGGGCAGATCGTCGGTGTCACATTCAATATATCGCTCGATTAACTGAACAAGCTTTTCATTGTCTCCAGCAACCACCGGACCTTCAAACCGAATGTGTGGCGCAAACCGATCCGCAGAATAATGCATCGAGATCAACTTAATCTCGGCACCAAAAGATGTTGAGCCTGAAAGAAGCAGGCTGCAAAAAGCCAAAACAACACGATGCCAATTCATATGCCTTCTCCACCAAATAGATTGAACTAAATTTATGTGGACACACGGCCTCGGCCCATACTCTGTTCAGGGGAGGAATCACGTAAGGCTAATTGAAGGGGGTAATCAGGTGACTATGAAATTGAATGCTAAAAGGCGTGCGCAATAGCTTATTACACATTTTGCAATCCAGTATGGTGATGCATTGGCTCGGTGCTGTTTTAATCGCCTGAGCAAGCGGGCGTGCGGCACGATCTAACGGTTGCATGTCTCAAACTTCAGCGGCACCTATTGCCCTTAACAGCAATATTACTCTCTCTTCACGAGCAAAATATGTTCGCAGAACAGGACGGTTTCGCCGTTTTGGTTTTTGACGCTGCATGCTTCCACCACCTGTCCGTAGCCTTCGCGTTTGGGATCGATCTGCGCTTTTGTGATTTCGATTTCCGTGTGGATGGTATCGCCGATGAACACGGGTTTTGGAAAGCGTAGGCGTTCATAGCCGTAGGTCATGGCGTGCGGGTTGATGGTGGTGGCGGTGAGGCCAATGCCGATTGTGAAGGTCATGGTGCCGTGGGCAATGCGGGCGCCGAAGGGTTGGGTCTTGCAAAATTCTGCATCCATATGGTGCGGAAAGAAATCTCCGCTATGGCCGGCATGAACGACAAAATCAGTCTCAGTGATGGTGCGCGCAAGGGTTTTGCGGGTTTCACCAATTTCAAAGCTCTCAAAAAAACGTGGCACTTCTTGCATAGGTCGCTCCTGTATACTTTTGTATATAAAAATAGATTTGACATATGAAATAGTCAAGCTTATGTTGCTGAGAATTGGGAGGGACATGAGCATGGCAATTGAGATTGGTAGACACGCTCGGCCGCAGGAAGACATGCCAGCTGAGCACGGCTCTATCCCGGTATGGAACGCTGAAAATTGGTATTACGAAGACTTTGAAGTTGGCGACAAAATTAGAAGTTTGCGTCGCACGATTTCTGAGGGCGAGGCCATGCAGTTCAACATGATGGTGATGGATCTTCACCCTTATGTTGCAGATCAGCATTTTGCCGAAAAAGAAGGTGTTTTCGGAAAGCGCTTGGTCGCTGGCGCGCAAGTGTTTTCTTATGGCCTCGGCTTGGCGGCCACCAATTGCGTAAATTCATTTTCCTATGGCTATGACCGCCTGCGCTTTATCAAGCCAGTATTCATTGGCGACACCATCTACACCATCCGCGAGAACCTCTCCAAGGAGCCTAAATATGACGATATGGGGCTCGTTAAAGTGAGCTACAGCGTCTTTAAGGAGGAGGGCGTTCAAGTGCTGTACTGCGAGCATTTGATGACAGTGAAATATAAAGACGGGCAGCCCGAAAAGAGCAGCCAGAGCCGACAAGCAGGTGTTTCGTAAATGAGTAATGAGATCACCACACTTAAAGGCATGACTTGGGATCACGCACGTGGGTTTGATCCCATGGTTGTCACCTCAGAGGTTTTCGCCGATCAAAGTGACCAAAAAATTCGGATTGTTTGGGAAAAGCGATCACTGCAGGCATTTGCTGATCGGCCAATTGAAGATATGGCCGACGAATATGATCTGATGGTCATCGACCACCCCCATGTTGGCGATATTGCCGCAACAGGACTGTTGCTCCAGTTTGATGGGCAAGGTTATGACGCTGAACTTCAAACGCTTGAAGCGCAATCATGTGGTGTATCTCATCCTTCCTACAATTTTGACGGGAAGCAATGGGCATTGGCAATTGATGCGGCGACCCCAGTATCAGCCTTTCGGCCAGACTTGCTGGATGAAGCGCCACAGAAATGGGATGAGGTTGTTGCTTTGGCCGAGGCGAATAAAGTGATCTGGCCACTCATCCCGATCAATGCCCTGATGAGCTATTTCAATATATTGGCCAACATCGGCAGCGACTTTGGCAAAGAAGATATTGGCGTTGATCCAAAAGTAGGCGCAGACGCGCTGACTGAGCTGCGCCGGGTAAGCCTCAACTTGTCCCGCGAGAGTTTCGATCTCGACCCCATCGGTGCCTATGAGTGGCTTTCCTGCCGGAACAGTCATTCATATTGCCCATATCTATATGGATATACCAACTATTCCCGCGTAGGCTTCCGTCCAAACCGTGTGTGTGTGGCGAATATTCCCGCATTCGGGGAAAACGGTCCAATTGGCTCGCCAATTGGCGGAACAGGCATCGCCATTTCAGCGCGCACAAAGCACAAAGACATTGCGTTACAATATGCATTTTGGATCGCATCTGAAGAATGCCAAAGCGGTGCCTTCTTTCAAGCAGGTGGACAGCCTGCAAATGTGCGGTCTTGGCTGAACGAGGATTGCAATCAGCAGACCGACAATTTCTTCCTGAACACCTTAGAAACGCTTGAAAAATCTTATCTACGCCCACGCCATAAAGGCTATATGGGCTTTCAAGATGTGGCGGGCGACGTGGTGCGCGATTGTTTGATGGGCAAGGCTACCGAAGCGGATGCCGCAGCGAAGGTGAATGACCTTTATCAAAGGAGCTTTCGATGACCCCAACCATCGATACCCGCGATAAAGGAATGCTGGATGGCCTGCTGGTGGTTGATTTTTCCCAGTTCCTGGCTGGGCCACTGGCAGGTCTAAAGCTTGCAGATATGGGCGCGCGCGTGATCAAAGTTGAACGGCCAGAAGTCGGCGACCTGTGCCGCTATCTCTATCTGACAGATGTTGAGGTGCATGGCGCGAACACACTTTTTCACGCAATCAACCGCAACAAGCAAAGCTATTCGGCGAATCTTAAAGATGCGGAAGACCTTGAGCGCGTCAAAGCACTTTGTGCGAAGGCAGATGTGATCATTCAAAACTTCCGGCCTGGTATTATGAAAAAACTTGGCCTCGATTATGATCAGGTCAAGGCGATAAATCCCAAGGTCGTTTATGCCTCTATATCTGGTTATGGCGAGGAGGGGGATTGGCAAAATCTGCCAGGACAAGACCTCTTGGCTCAAGCGCGATCTGGCCTGCTTTGGCTAAGCGGCAATGCGGAGGACACGCCAACAGCAATGGGTTTGGCCGTGGCAGACCAGCTTGCAGGCAATATCGCTGTGCAGGGCATCTTGGCAGGACTGATCAACAGCGCGCGCAATGGTCAGGGCGTGCATGTGCAAACAAGCCTGCTGGAAGCATTGGTCGATTTCCAATTCGAAGTGCTCACAACCCATCTCAATGATGAGAAAAAGCGGTTGCCGCAGCGCAGCGAAGTGAACAATGCGCACGCATATCTTTCCGCGCCTTATGGGGTTTATCAAACCAAAGATGGCTTTATCGCCATTGCGATGACCCCAGTTGATAAGCTCGGTGCGTTCATAAGCTGTGATGCGCTTCTTGCGTTTGACAATGAAAAACAATGGTTTGAGCAGCGCGACGAGATCAAAACCATTTTGGCCGACCATTTGAAAACACAAACCACCAGCTATTGGATGGAAATCTTTGTGGCCCACGATGTGTGGGCGTCTGAGGTTTTGGACTGGCCGCAGCTTTTCAAATCTACAAGCTTCAAAAATCTGGACTTCTTCCAAGATCTCGATCTTGGGGAAGGTCATTCCATGAAAGCAATTCGCTCTCCAATTCGCATCAATGGCGATGTGTTGAAGAGCTCTCGGCCCGCGCCGTCAATTGGCGAGCACAATGCCGAAATTAACCGTGAGTTTAATCTCATGGAGGTCTAATTCAATCTATCACCAAGGGAGGAAATGATGGGATTGTTTAGTAAACTATCGACCGCACTGTTAGCAGGTGCTACGGCGGTCACTATGTTCGCAGGCGGCGCAAGCGCTGGTGAATTTGACGGATACACATTACGTGTAAAACTGATCGGTGGCGCACAATATGAGCCGCTATATACACGCATCCCCGAATGGGAGGCGGCAACAGGCGCCAAAGTGGAAATCCTTTCACGGAAAAACCACTTCGAACTAGATCGCGAGATTAAACAAGATATCGCGTCTGGCTCAATCAATTGGTGCGTTGGTTCAAACCACACAAGCTTTGCCCCACAATATGGTTCGCTCTATGTCGACTTGAACGTAATTCTGCCAGACGATGTGATTGGCAGCATTTCTAACAATGTGAACAAGGCCAGCACCGTCGATGGCCGCTTGGTACAATTGGCGCGTCACTCTGATGTGTCGAACCTTTATTACATCAAATCTCTTTATGAGGACGAGAAGAACCAAGCAGATTTTAAAGCTGAATATGGCTATGATCTGGCGCCACCAGAGACTTGGGATCAGGTGAAAGATCAGGCGATCTTCTTCGCTGATCCGCCAAACTTCTATGGCACCCAATATGTGGGTAAAGACGAAGGCATCTCCGGGCGCTTCTATGAAATGTTGGTTGCAGAGGGCGGCAGCTTCTTTGGAAGTGACGGCAAAGTTGCTTTCAACTCAGAAGAAGGCGTGCGGGCGCTACAATGGTTCGTCGACCTTTATGAAGCCAAAGCGGTTCCTGCAGGCGTGCCAAACTATCTTTGGGATGAAACGGGTCTAGGCTTTGCCTCAGGCACCGTTGCTCTAAGCCTTGACTGGGGCGGCTGGGCATCATTCTTCAACAGTGCAGACAGCAAAATCCAGGGCGATGTTGGCTTGATCCGCGCGCCAAAAGGCTCAAGCGGCAAGCGCACCGGTTGGTCTGGCTCACACTCATTCTCCATCACTGAAGCGTGTGACAACAAGCAAGCTGCAGCGTCTTTCATCACCTTCCTTACCAACTTTGATAGCCAAATGGTTGAGGCACGCACCGGCTTGTTGCCAACGCGTCCTGATGCCCTAGAAGCGATCATTGAGGAATCTAAAGCAAAAGGTGACGATTGGTTGGTGCATGTGTTTGAAACCTTCGGCACATCAATGGCTGAAGATGCATTTGCAGTTCCGCCGACACATTTGTGGATTCCAATCTCAAACGAGTTGTTCCCTCAATTGCAGGCAGCAATCGTAGGCGAAAAAACAGCACAACAAGCGCTGGATGACGCCGCAGCGGCTGCAAACCAACTCATTGAAGACGAAAGCTAAGCGTTTCGCATAGCCTTTAAACCGAGAGTGGGGTTTCGACCCCACTCAACTTGCCGCATGGCAAATAGGTTGTTGGAGAAAACATGTCAGTTTTGACGAACATAAAAAGGAAGATGTTCTCGGAGCAAGCTACACCCTATGTGTTGCTGTTGCCTGCAGTGATCATGATTTTGATCGTGGTGCTGTTTCCGTTGATCTTCTCGCTCTACACAAGTTTTACCGGATATAAGCTAACGCGGCCCGACACTTTGTTTAAGATTGTTGGCTTCAGAAACTATGTGCGTATTTTCAGCGACTGGGATTTCTGGGTAGCATTTTTCCGCACCGTTGGCTTTCTCGCGGTTGTGATAAATCTTGAGTTTCTTTTGGGTCTGGGCATCGCGCTCTTGATCAATAAGGTCACATGGGGCCAGCGCACAATGCGCACCATTATGATGTTCCCCATGATGTTTTCACCCATCCTGGTGGGTTTCCAGTTCAAATTTATCTTCAACGACAATGTGGGCATTCTCAACAATGCGCTGCAGGCTTTGGGCATCACCGACGCTGCCATTCCATGGCTAGTTGATGGCTGGCTGGCCATGGGGGCAATCGCCTTTGCAGAAATTTGGATGAGCACCAGCATTTTCGCCATCCTGTTGTTGGCAGGACTTTTCGCCATGCCAAAAGACCCGCTGGAAGCAGCCCAAGTGGATGGCTGCAATGCGTGGCAAACCTTCCGGCACATCACGCTGCCATTTCTCATGCCCTTCGCTTACATCGCGATGACCATCCGGTCGCTTGATGTGGCGCGCGCCTATGATGTGGTGGACACAATGACAGGCGGCGGCCCAGCAGGGCGCACAGAACTGCTTTGGACGCTTATTGCCCGTACAGGTTATGACAGTGCAAATATGGGCATGGCCAATGCAATGGCCTATGTCTCCATTATCCTGTCGATCGCCTTCACTTACTATTTCTTCTCAAAGCTCGTCGCAGCCCGGCGTTATATGGGAGGCGCACAATAATGAGTACGCAAACAAAATCCATTATCAGTTGGGTTGTCACATTCATCGTCATGTTGATCATCACAACGCCGGGGCTCTGGGTAATTTTATCTGGCTTCCGCCCGCTACAAGAAATTTTGGCAAAGCCTGCCATTTGGATTCCGCAACGCCTTACACTCGATAATTTTCGAGCGATCTTCGGCATTGGTGAAACACAAATCGCGATCCCGGTTTTGGCTTATTTCCGCAATTCAATCATCATCGCAACCACAAGCACCGCAATCGCGATCATTGTGGGCATCTCTGGTGGTTATGCTTTCGCCCGCTATCGCTTTAAATTCAAAGACACGCTGTTTTTGGGCTTGATGCTGTCGCGCACGGTGCCGGGCATTGCCCTTAGCTTGCCTGTCTTTATCGTCTGGGCCCGCTTGGGGTGGATCGACACCCAGTTTGGCTTGATCCTTGTTTATGTCGCGCTCAATGTGCCGTTCACCATTTGGTTGATTGACGGTTTTTTCCGGCAAATCCCGAAGGAATTGGCCGAAGCAGCCGAAGTGGATGGATGCACCCGTTGGCAGGCATTTTGGAAAATTGAATTTCCACTCGCCAAATCGGGCATTGCCTCAGCCGGTATTTTCGCTTTCCTCACCAGTTGGAACGAATTTGCACTGGCCAGCAATCTGACGCGCTCCACAAACAGCAAAACGTTGCCTGTGGGCCTCACCGATTTTATCGCCCAATTCACGACAGACTGGGCCGGCATGTGTGCGATGGCATTTATCATCATCACACCAGCACTCATTCTGACATTTATCGTACAAAAACACCTCATTGCAGGCCTCACATTTGGCGGCGTAAAGGGATAAAAATGACTGAAGTATCACTCCAGCAAGTTGTTAAACGCTATGGCCAGCTCGAAGTTGTTCATGCGATTGACCTCGAAATTCGCCACTCAGAATTTGTTGTTTTGGTCGGCCCGTCTGGCTGCGGCAAATCCACAACTTTGCGCATGATTGCAGGGTTGGAAGAGATTTCTGACGGCAAAATTGTAATCGGTGATCGCGTTGTCAACAAATTGCCGCCGCGCGATCGCAACATCTCAATGGTGTTCCAAAACTATGCGCTTTATCCGCATATGACCGTGCGCGACAATTTGGGATTTGGCCTAAAGATTGCGAAACATAGCGACAGCGAAATCAACAAAAGGGTTGAAGAAGCCGCCGAAATTCTTGGCCTTGGCATGTTGATGGACCGTTTGCCAGCTGAATTGTCAGGCGGGCAACGTCAACGTGTTGCCATGGGCCGTGCCATTGTGCGAAACCCCGATGTTTTCTTGTTCGATGAGCCACTGTCCAATCTGGACGCCAAATTGCGCGTACAAATGCGCACAGAGATCAAGAAGCTCCACAAACGGGTCAACAACACCATCATCTATGTGACCCACGACCAAGTGGAAGCGATGACCTTGGCCGACAGGATCGTGATCATGCGCGATGGTCATATCGAGCAGGTGGGCACACCGCTCGAAGTGTTTGATCATCCAGTGAACACATTCGTGGCGTCCTTTATCGGCAGCCCGCCAATGAACCAACTCGACGGCAAAGTGATTGCCGGGGAGGGTGGCGAAAACCAAATCGCACTCGCGGACAACATCACCATCCCAGTGCCCAATCGCGCTAAGGCGCATGTTCAAGTTGGGCAGTATGTTATTGTTGGCATACGCCCCGACGATCTCACACCGAAAAATCATGGCATGAAGGATTCAGGTGAAACGGTGAGTTTTGATCTCACAGTTTCAATCTCCGAGCCTTTGGGCACGGAAACCATTTTGTTCTCTCAAATCGGCACAAAAGAGGTGCAAGGTAAAATGCTCAATCCACGGCCGATTGAAGGGGACGAGCGTTTGAACTTCAATCTTTCGCTGGATCGCGTGCATGTGTTTGATGCATCGACCGGTCAAAATGTGCTCGGCCCGCACCATGGCTAAGATCGAACGCATAGAAATTCAAATGGTTGATCTGGCGCCCAAAGTGCGCCGGACCGACGCCATTCAAAGTTTCGAAAGCCAGGAAACGCCCATCGTCAAAATAACTGATAGCGATGGCGCAGTGGGCATCGGCTATTCCTATACAATCGGGCAGGGTGGCCCAGCGATCATGTCGCTCTTGCACAAGACTTTGCTGCCCAAACTGATCGGTCGCGACCCTTCAAACATTGAAGCAATTTGGCGGGAGAGTTTGTTTGCAACCCATGCGACAAGTGTTGGCGCAATCACATCGCTTTCATTAGCGGCGATTGATACGGCGCTGTGGGATTTAAGATGCAAAAAAGCAGGTTTGCCGCTTTATAAAATGGCAGGCGGCGCAAAGGATCGTATCCAGCTCTATTCAACCGAAGGCGGCTGGCTGCATTTGACACCAGAACAATTGGCAGAAGACGCCCTTGCGCGGCAAAGCGATGGCTTTAAAGGCTCAAAGATCAAAATTGGTCACAAGCTGGGTGCGGATGATCAGGCGCGATTGAGCGCTGTTCGAAACGCAGTCGGTGACCGTTTTGAAATCATGACCGATGCCAACCAAAGTTTTTCTTTGTCAGAGGCACGTCGTCGCGCGCGCATGCTTGAAGAGTTCAATGTGGCATGGTTTGAAGAACCGCTGCACGCGGACGATGTCGGCGCCCATGAAAATCTTGCAGCATCAACAACGGTGCCCATTGCCGTTGGCGAAAGCATGTATTCGCTGTCGCAATTTAATGAATATCTACGTCGCGATGCGGCCTCGATTGTTCAAGTTGATGTGGCGCGGATAGGCGGCATAACCCCATGGCTCAAAGTTGCACATATGGCGGAAGCTTATAATGTTGCTGTCTGCCCGCATTTCTTGATGGAGCTGCATGTTTCCCTGTGTTGCGCCGTGCCCAACTCAAATTGGCTTGAATATATCCCGCAGCTTGATCAACTCACCCATTCGAAGATGAAAATTGAGGATGGTCACGGCGTGCCCACAAGCGAACCTGGATTGGGCATCGATTGGGATATGGACGCCATCAAATCCCGCAGTGTCGATGGCCTTTCGGCTGTGATCACTTGATGCGCGGTCGTAAAAGAAAAGAGTGAGCTATGTCCAATATCAAAGCTTTAACTGACGCGCTGAGCCAATGTTACACTGGCGTTGTGCACGACATTATGCGCAAAGAGGGTTTTCGAAATTTCACCCTTCCCAAAGAGCTGACCGCGTTGCTGCCAGATCAAATTTTATGTGGTCCTGTTTTCACCATTGAAGGGTGCGTGGATGAAACCGCAGATGGTCATCAAACACTTCTGGAATGGACGGACCTGCTGTCAAAAGCAAAGGCCGGACATATATGGGTTTCACAGCCACATGACCACACAATCGCGCATATGGGCGAACTATCCTCAGAGACCTTAAAGTCTAAAGGCGTGTTGGGTTGTGTGATCGATGGAGGCATTCGCGATACGCACTTCCTGAAAGCGCAGGGCTTTCAAGCTTGGCGGCGGTTTCACACCCCCCGCGATGTGGTGGGGCACTGGCTGCCAACCGGGTTCGATGTCGACATCATCATTGGCGACGTTTTGATCCAACCTGGCGACTTTTTGCTGGGTGATCTGGATGGCATGGTGCGTGTGCCAAAAAGCCATGTCGAAGACATCACCGCAAAATCCGAAGAGGCGATGAACACCGAAAACAAGGTGCGTACGGCCATTCTGTCGGGCACCGATCCGCAAGAAGCCTACCTGCAATTTGGGAAGTTCTAATGCAATGTTCATCAATGCACATGAGGGCACAAATTTGAAAGCAGTAAAATGGTGAGCAAAGAGGCCAAAGGTCACCGAGAAACAGATGCGCGTCTGTTGTTGTTGAATAATGCGGATAATGTTTTATCTGTCGCGCGTCCAATTCGGTTTGGCCAATTGGTGTCTATTGAAGGCAACAAAATTAGCCTCGATCACAATGCCGGTGTTGGTTCAAAAATTGCCCGATGTCGCATAAAACAAGGCGATGAGATCATGCAAAGCGGCGCATTTGTCGGCATCGCGACCAAAAGCATAAAAGCTGGACAATTGATCCATGCCCATAACTCAAAGCCAAACACAATTTAACAATTGGAGCTAACGGAATGACTTCGTTGATCGATACGCACCAACATCTCATGTACCCGCAAAAATTTGGCTATTCATGGGCCAATGATATTCCGGTGCTAAACGAAAAAACTTATGATGTAGACACATATGCGGGCTTAGTTGGTGAACAAGTCGAAGCCACCATTTTCATGGAAACTGGCGTCGATGAGGCTTTTTATCGTGACGAAACCCAGTTTGCCTTAGAGCTGGCCGCAGATAGTTCCAACAATATGGCTGGCATTATCGCGGCAGCCTTTCCTGAGAACGCCAAGGATTTTGACGACTGGCTGGAACAGACTGCACAAAACCCGTTGATCAGCGGGTACCGTCGCATCTTGCACGTCGTCGATAACGCCGTATCTCAAGATCAAACGTTCAGGCAAAATGTTCGAAAAATTGGCGCACATGGAAAAACATTCGATATGTGTTTTCTTGAAAGCCAGCTTCCGCTCGCTATTGAATTGGCAAAAGCGTGTGACAACACACAGCTCATCCTCAATCATTGTGGCGTGCCAAATGTAGCTGGTGGCGACATGCAGCAATGGAAACACCATATTGCCGAACTCGCGAAACTTGAGCATGTCGCTTGCAAAATCTCAGGCGTAGTCGCCTATTGCAACCCGGATCAAGACAGAGAAACTGCAGTGCGGCCATACATCGAATATGCCATTGAGCAATTCGGCGCCACCCGCTGCGTTTGGGGCAGCGATTGGCCCGTCGTGAACATGGCCGATGGCTTACCCGATTGGCTGGCAATTACCCACTCAATCTTCCAAGAAGAAAGCGCTGAAAACAAGCAACTGATCTTCGCCGACAATGCCCGCCGCATCTACCAACTGGCAAATTAGCGACAGCCAACCTCGACTAAATCGCAGACAAAATATTCTGCGCTTTTTTTGCGAGCCTTTTTCCGCGCAATTTGGCCTGATCGAGGCCAGACTGTGAGATTAAATTACCAATTGAGGTGTTTTGCGACAAAAACACCTCAAGACCATCTGGTGTAGCTGTCGCATATGGCAGATTATTTTGTCGTAAATCACTCATTTCGGCTTTCAGAAGCGACAATGTGTCGTGATCGTCAAATGCTGTTGGCAGTTTGCGCAATTGGGTAAAAAAGACCTCACGTGCAATCATGTCCCCAGCGTCACGAAGCATTGGCGCATTGCACAGCAGGTAGGAGTAAACTTCCATAGGACGAATAAAAGTCCGAACATAGCCATCTGAAAGCTGCAGCTCACCAAGTGCTTTTAGCACTTTAGGCAAATGCTCAAAAACGCTGAGTGCGCGCGCAGTGCAAGCGGGTGTCAATTCTAATTTTAATGTCTCGTCATCTTCGCTGTCAGGGTCAAAAAACATGCCAATGATGGTCTTAAGATCTTTAAGGTGATCCGGCTTGCCAAGAACTGGTGCAATGATCCCGTCGATCTGCGCCAAAACCAGTTTCCCATCGGAAAGCAATATGCCCTCAGGTTCTATGCCCGTCGCGCCGAATACCCACATGATTGTGGCAAACTCTGCCAAATCAGGCGCCAAATTTTGCAAGGTATTTTCATCAAGATCATTGAGATCCTTCCCGTCGATCCACTCAACCCAAGTTCCTTCGTCACACTGAGAAATTTGTGGCATGCGCCAATTTTTCATCATGCCTTGGGCTTGAAGCAAATCGAGAATGTTCGAAAACAAAGTATAGGGGTAAGCCGCGCGAGGATGTAACACACCCGCGCCTTCAGCAAGCACAACAGTTGTACCGCCACGATGCATATCTAGCGGCTCGATAAACAAATGTTCCAATGCAGCCAAGTTTACGTTGCTGGGTGCAGATTTTAGTGCTGATTTAAAGCGGCTTACTGTTTTGGAAAATGCACCGGAAACATCCCGCGCATGTCTAAGCGCAGCTGGCCGGCTTTGCCAAAACTCAACAGGATCAGGTACTTCTTTACCTTCGGAGGGAGAGTAGCAGGCTATATTTTGGTCGAGTACATAAAGCAGCTTTTGTAGTGCACCTTTAACAATGTCATGGTCAGGGCACATCTCATCGAGATGAACCAAGAAGTCGCCAATTTCATCCCAAACCTCTTGTACCAAAGGCTCGATCAATGTGCTTGTTTTGCTGTCTCTGGCCCAATCGCGCATAACAGCCAATTCGTTGAGTTGTGCATCTGGAGTTTTTAGCGGCCTTGCCCAATGTGGCGTATCGGGATTGAGCGGAATGCGCTGTGTGGGGCCAGCAGCATAAAATTTAACCAGGCTTTTTTTATCTGTTCCCAACAAGGCGCAACAAGTGTCCCAATCTTCCTTTGATTTGAGATCGCCAAGCATTTGCAGTTCAATTTCTTTATGGGGCAAAATCTCGACATCATCTGCTGTGCCGCTAAGCTCATTGATAAAGAGCCCATAGCTCCACCACTGCTGATTGCTCATCTCATTCACTCCAATGATTGGCTCTTTACGAGCGTCGCATAAACGCCATCAAGGGCAATAAGGTCTTCATGCGTACCTTGTTCAGCGACGCTGCCTTGATTAAGAACGATGATTTTATCCGCGCCACGAATTGTTGAAAGCCGATGCGCCACCACGACTACGGTGCAATTAGCATTGGCGATGGCATCTCCGATCAATGCTTCGCTCAGCGTGTCTAAACTGTTGGTCGCTTCATCCAAAAATAGGATGGCCGGATCACGCGCGAAGGCGCGCGCCAATGACAAACGTTGAAGTTGACCACCAGAGAGGCCACTGCCGGTTTCGCTGATGATTGTGGAAAGTCCCATCGGCATTTCCTGAATCTCATTCCACAGCCCAGCACTTTTCGCGGCTGTCACTACCCGCGCTTCACGATCTTCGTCATTTATATATTTGTTGCCGACAAGAATATTGTCGCGCAAGCTGCCGCCAACCATAAAGGGCTTTTGCATAACGGCGGCCATTTGCTCGCGCAAATGCGGCATATCCAATGCTGAAGCATTTTTTCCATCGAAAAATATTTCGCCATTTGTCGGGTGTGCCAATCCCAGCATGAGACGCAAAACGGTGCTTTTGCCGGAACCACTGGGACCAACAATAGCAACTGTGGTACCCGGTTCAATTGTTAGGTCTATATTGCGCAAACTAGGTTGGGAATCTGGCGTATATTGCAAACTCACATTTTGCAGTTCAATGTTGCCAGAAAAATCGATTTTTTCCCTCACCGATGATGATGTGTCCTTGCGCATCTCCTCGGGAACGGGCGTGTTGAGAACTTCAAGCAGCCGTTCAACATGGGTTTGCGCCATAACAAGCTGTTGCGCGCCCAGCATAATTGTTTGGAATGGCGCAATAGCCATTACGCCAATGCCAACAATGGCCAGCATAGTGCCCAATGAGTAGGTACCAGAAATCACCAGTGAGGCACCCAGAATAAGCAAGCTGAAATTCACAGCCTGACTCACAACAGGTCCAAACGATGCCATTAATTGTGTCGCGCGATTTGACTTGATGCTGGCATCCATAAATGCGCGGAATTTTTCTTTCCACTTATAAACGACATGCGGTTCAGCGCCCAATGCCTTGATGCTTTCAATCCCGGCAATCGCCTGCACGAGGATTGATTGCTGTTGAGCGCCGGTTTCAATTTCATATTGTCGAAGCGAGTGTAGCCAGCCCCAACTGATCCAAAGGAGCAGCAGGTAAATTAGGCCTGCAATAAATATGATCAACAAAAACAGAGGGGCGACAAAAAGCAAAATTGCGGCGTAGACAAGCAAAAAAGCGCCCTCTAGCAATGCGGTGACTAGGCTCTCTGTCATGACCTGCCGCACAATGGAGACCGCAGAAAACCGGCTGAGCATATCGCCTGATCCATGAGCCTCGAAAAAATCGAGGCGCAAATTCATGGTGTGGGCCACAAAGGATTCTTCAAGATAGCTGTCGATGCGTTGCCGTAGTTTAAGCAGCGAAAAGCTTTGCAATATGCGGCTGCCCCATGTTGTGACAACAATCACAACAGCGAGCAAGGCAACGGCGGTCAGCAAATCTGGTTGGCTTTCTCCAAGAACCTTGTCGACAATTAGCCAAGTTATTATTGGGCTTGAAAGCAGCAAAAGTTGCAGCAAAGTAGCCATGCCGATCACTTCGAAAAGCCGCTGCTTTAAGTGCGGTGCATTGCGAATTGTGGCCCAATATTGCGCCCAGACATGACGGCCTTCATTTTTGCGAAGTGAGAGTGCCTGCGTGGCCGAAAATTCAAGCACCACCCCAGAAAATTCTTCCCAGAATTGCTCAAGCGAAATCTGCTTTGTCCCAATTGCCGGGTCGAACAATTTGACGCCTTTTGCATCTGCCGCGCTGATCACCACAAAATGGTCGCCGCGCCAATGTGCGATTAAAGGATAATTACAGTTCGACAAATCAAAGCCGGGCTTGAGTAGCCGACCTTTTGTTTCAAGGCCCTCTGAATTTGCCGCAATGGCAATCGCCGCTGCGGTAATGCCATCTCGACCAACTGGCGTTAGTTCTCTGGCTTGTGCCAACGTTGTTTCTCTGCCGTGATAGGTCAATATCATGGCAAGACATGCCGCGCCGCAGTCTCGCGCAGCCAGCTGGCGGACGAGTTTAACTGATTTGCGATTGGCACGAACCATATATCAGAGTAGCTCCAAGCTCATCGCGTCAGGCATTTTAACTCCCGATACGGACTGTAAAAGGCCATATCCCATGCCCGCCAACCCGGTCAGAAAACCTGAAGGGATAATGCCAAACGGCATATCAGAAACCACATTGCCGGAACCAATCTCTTCGATCATGTCGTCGATGGTACTTTCAAAAAGAACGCGTTGCGGATCGTCTTCATTCGATGTGAGATTGAGGCCAATTACGCAATTGCCAAGTCGCCCGTGACAAAGCGTATGATTGCCGCCATGTCGGCGTTCCAAAATCGCATTTTTTGCAATCTCAAAATCTGTCGACAAGGCGCTCTTTGAAAGGGGCTGCCCTTCGGGATAGTCGATGCCGAGTTGCAACAAACGTTTCCGCGTTAGGCCAATGCCCGCGGCCCCATGGCACCAAGCGACTTGATATACCCGCTCACCATCGAATTCGCTTTCGGGTCTAAACCGTTCCCAGTTCCCATGTTCGGGCGAATAAGCGCTGCGCTCATATATAAGTGCCGCGTTTGCCAGCGCCAAAAACTGATCATTTTGGGTGAAGCGTGCATATTCACTCAGAAACAATGCAAATCCGGATGAACCATGAGAAAAGCCAGCGAATGCTGGATTTTCTGGCGATGGGGTTTGCCCTTTGCTTGGCCAAACTGCACCGCCGTCGGGAAGCTGAATGGCCTCGCGCATTAATCTTTCAGCACATTCTGTTGCCAGCCTTAAAGCACCGGAGCCGGGGAAAACACATTCAACCGAAAGGCACGATAGTCCAAGACCAGCTAACCCGGAATAGATGTCGAACTCTGCCTCATGTTCAATAAGTTTTTGGGTCCGGTTTAGCCAATTGGGCAGGTGAGGGCGTAGATCAAAAATGCCAAGTTGATGCAGCCGACTGCCGACCCACAAAGCGCCCCCATTACCCGAATATCCGCCAGTCGACTCGGTTTCATGCAAGAACTCATTCACGATTGCCAAAAATGTGTTGGCGGCTTGCGCGGTCAAATCCGTTTCGGTGCCTGTGACCCGGTCATATTCAGCTAAGAAAAGCGCAATGCCTGCTATGCCGCGCTCCAGGCTTAGTCCGGAAAAAGCAGGCCCTTCCATCGTGGCAAGTGAAAGCCAAACCGTGTGTTTATCGCTTTGCAGCGCGCCATCGCGCAGCATTGTCACCACGTTGCTACATGCAGATAAAAGCCGGTCCTGCCTTGTGGCCCCCGTCACAGAAATGTGGTCACGATGCCGAAGCGTGGTTGGCGAGCGGTCATCTTTTATCGATTGAACGGTTTGCAGATCGTGATTATCCAAGAAAAATGATGACGCGATGAAGTCAATTTGTTGCGCTAAATCCATTTCGCCGACACGTGATAGCCGTTCCTTGGTATGATCCCATCCACTGCGTTGCAACACGCCTGAAATGCTTTTGCCGCGCGCATCAAAAATATCAGCTTCCGTTGGTTTTGCGCCAAACCAGGGAACATCGCCAGATTGAAGATCATCTAACTCCGACAACAGAACCTTTTCCAAAAAGGCGCTAATATTATTGGGGCTGATCAACTGGCTGAAATGCTTTTCCAGATCAAACGCATCCCGCAAAAGGGTGGGATGAGCAGTTTCAGATAGGACAACCGCATATGTTTTTGTATTTCTAATTAATATGCGGATATCGACGCCAGAAAGCGCGTCAAATACTTCGTTCAATGCGCCTGTTGAGAGCCCGTCAGCGAGCGATCTATAGGCAGCTTCGAAACCTGCAATAATGTCTTTAAGATGCGTTGCTGCGTAAACTGGCTTGCCGTTTAAGCGGATGATGTTTTTATTGTCTTCCATCTGAACAAGCGTGCGTTCATAGCGCATCTCATTCGTACCCACCTTTTGAAGCGTCTGGCTGATCATTTGACCGCCTTTATCGCTATCGGCAATGCCGGAAAGGCCACGCATAGATGATTCTTGCCCTACAGGAATGAGGCCCGTTGTCACTACGCTATCTCTGATAAGCGGCACAAAAGGTGCGTATACATTCGGAACGAGTTCCAAAGGCGGAGATAGGATTGTTTCAAAGTCAATAACGGCAGGAAATTCGCCAAGCGCCAGCATATTTTCATGATGCAGGTCCACAGCACCCAGAAAATTCATAACTGCGAGCAAATGGCCCACGCGCACATAATAGCGTTTGATCTGATCTTGCGTGGTGCAATCTACCGTGGATAAGAATTCAACCCAGCCATAGTCTGATCTCTCCAGCAGTGCCCAAGTTTTGAGATCAGTCACGCCCAATTTATTTGCAGCGCGAAAAACATCATGCACACGACGCTCAACTTCAATTGATCGCGGTTTGTAAACCACCCGCTGTCCATCGTTCAGATGTACAACAACAACGGATAGGCCACCTTTGTGCTTATCGCCAGAATCTCCTTCCACCTTCTCGATTTGGCTGTCTTTTGAGAAATGGAAAGTCTCGATCAACGCATCCCAATCATGATCAAGTCGCTGGATAAGCAAAGCCGTTGCGCGGACCCAATTTTCACAGCTGATGTCCAACCGCCGCGCGAGCACGGGAAAACGACCAAGTAGATCGGCTCTATAAGTAGCCGTATCGAGCATTTTCAAAAAGGCTTGATAGCGATCTATATCAGTTTCGCCTTCAAGCTGGCGGCTTAAATTCCGCGCTTGAAATTCCACAAGTAGAACGCGCGCTGATTGTGTAAGAAGTGTCTCGATTAAACCTTTTAGCGCGGAGGAGATTACACGCTCTTTTCCGTCTAAGTTTAAATCTTTGGTGTGTGCAAAAACACGCTGTGCAGCATGAAGCGCAAAAGCGCGAATGAATGGCATAAAATCTGCTGGCTCGACATGCCGCGCTGCAGCTTCGAAATCAAGTTCAAATCCAAGCGCGGGACAATCTAAGCTGGCCTGAATGCGTTCCACCCACTTTGGAGGGGCAACATCAACAGCAAGAAATTCTGGATCAATGCCAAGAATATCAATTGCCTCTGGCTGGCTTAAGCCGAGGACATTGAGGTAATTTCCGAGCAGGCTTTTTGGTTGGTCGCCAATCGATAAAAGACCACTATCCCAAGCAGCAATACGCTTGGTGCCGAGTTCAATGTCAGAAGATATGTCAGGATTTTTTTGTCTTAAAAGTTTGCGTTCTCTTAAATTTAATGCTGCTGGCCAAGTCTTATCCAACGATACAATCTTACTACGCGATGCATCCATTTTACTTCCAGTATAAATAAAAATGGCGCGCAAAACTGCGCGCCAAATAATGTGCTAGCCAGAGACTTTTGAATCGCCTTTTGGGCAACCAACAGTTGTCGAGTAGCAGCAAGCACAGCCAGTGCATGATGCGGCCATTCTCGCGCCTGAGACAGAGCCAAGCGCCGCCATAGATAGATCGATTGACCCGGCCGGATTCGCTGGAACTTCAGCTTTTTGCATGTCTGTCAGTGAATCGAAATACTCAGAATCGGTCCAGGCTTTAAATACATCAACCATATTGATCTCCTTAGTTTTAAAGTAATGCATAAAGAGCGAGCGCGAGTATATGCGAACGCTGCTTAATTCGATTATGAGACTAGATTGAGTTACAACTGTCAATGCAATATTTGAATCGAAATTGAACGGACGGAGATTGCGAAAATGCCGTTTGGTTTTGTAAAAATACTTATAAATTAGTTGCTTATGGGACGGAGTCCGGCACTTAGTTTTCCATGACCTGCCTTACCACAGCAAAAGCCTAGTCGTGATAAACGATATTGCGGCCTGCAGCGCGTTCTTGCAGCCATTGCTCGTTGGTGCCGCAGAATAGAAAACCGTCTAATAGGCCGTAGCAAGCCAGCTTGGCATCTTCGAGTGAAAAGCCTTGCGGGTTAACGCTGCGTTCAAGCCATAATCCATCAACCAACGAGGTGAGGCTGATGGCGACAAGGCCCGCGTCAACTTCGTCAGCATTGCCTTCAACTTGTGCGACCTGCTCGATCACTTCAATGAGTTCCTTGCGATATGCAGCGAACATTTTGGTGGCAGGGGCCCGAATTTCAGGTGTGTGGCGCAGCTCGCTCCAAAAGGCCAGCATCATTGCGAGGCGATGTTCCGATGAGCCATCAGCGCTAAAACACGCTTCAACAAAGGCAGCCAATCGCTCGCGCGGTTCTTTGTCACCTTCGCGAACAGCATCAAGCAAGCTCGCAATAAAGTCATTTAGCAATCGCTCATAAGCATGAAAGATGAGTTCAGCTTTGCCGGAGAAATGAAACCGCAACAGTCCTGGCGAAACCTCTGCACGCCGGCAAATTTCCCGCACCGTTGTCGCGGAATAGCCCACTTCGCCCACCGCTTCGATGGTCGCCAAAATCAATTTTTCGCGCCGCACCTCTGCGTCGAGGCGCTCATATTTCGGCGAATGTTTTGCTTTAGCAGGCAAGTCGCTTTCTCGCAGTTCAATCTAACAACATATCCAAACTATCAAGCTGCAATCAGTTTGCAACCTCAAACAATCTGAGCGGAAAACAATTCACTTATTATACAGATGTAAAATAATTCTTGCCAACCAAAACTGCCTCGCATAGTTTTAACGGTGGGACAAAGAAGAAGGCTGTTTTGGAAGAAATAAAAATGAAAAATCTAGCAAAATTGATGGCGGGCATTGTTGCCGCAGCGGCACTAACTTCATTCGCACAGGCGGGCGAAGTGTTGGATAAAGTTATGGCCGAAAAGAAAATGATCGTGGCGACGAACTCCGAATATCCGCCTGCATCATATTTGAATGCACAGGGTGAATTTGAAGGTTTTGACGTTGATGTAGCCAAAGAACTTGCTGAGCGCTTGGGCGTTGAAGTGAGTTTCATCAACCCAGCATGGGAGGCGATCACCTCTGGCAAATGGGGCGGGCGCTGGCAAGTGGCCATTGGGTCGATGACGCCAACGCCTGCGCGTGCTGAAGTGCTTAATTTCCCTGCCGTTTATTACTACACACCTGCCGCGCTTTATGTGCATAAAGATGCGCCTTACACCTCAGTTGAAGACGTAATGGGCAAGAAAATCGGCGCCAGCGCTGGCTCTACCTATGAGTCATATCTGAACCAAACCCTCAAACTCGACGAAGAATATTCGCCTGCGTTTGAGTTTCTCATCGAGCCAGGCGAAATCCGCACATATGAAACCGATACAAACGTAATGGACGATTTGCGTCTGGGCGATGGCGTTCGGTTGGATGCGGGCGTTTCTTCTGTGCCAAACATTATGGAAGCGGTGAAAAACAACTATCCTTTGCGCATTGTGGGCGAACCTTTGTTCTTTGAGCCATTGGCAGTTGTTGTTGCAAAAGGCGACGATGAGTTCTCGCAAAAAGTGGGCGCGATCATTGAAGAAATGCGCGCAGACGGCACATTGAAAGAGCTGTCAGTGAAATGGTTTGGTGCGGACCTTGTGTCCACACAAGCCGAATAATCTGGGGCACGCTTGTGGCTAGCCTCATTTCAATCATGCAACACGCGCTTGTTCGGCGCGTGTTGTTGTTTGCTGTTCTTTTCGCGGTGCTGATCAATTTCAGCTTTCCCGAAAGTTGGATCATTTCCGGCCCAATCGCAGCGGCGCTCATTGCAGCGCTGATTATGCTCAATGTGCACTTGGTACTCTTCTTGCCATTTAGGTGGCAAGTCATCGTGTTTTGGCTTGAGCTTTTAGCGCTGTTTTTGGTGTTCTTTTATTCGTTCAACCTGTCTTACACATTCATTGTTGAACGGTTGCCGCTGCTCATTTTTACAGGCGTTGGATACACTTTGCTGGTGTCGGGCCTGTCGATTACCATCGCCAGCATCATCGCCTTATGCGGCGCGCTTATGCGCCTTTCAAAAAATGGCGCAGCCTTTGCGATCTCAACATTTTACGTGTCATTCTTCCGGGGCACCCCTTTGTTGCTACAGGTCTATCTGATCTATCTTGGCTTGCCACAACTCGGCATTATTTTAGATGCCATTCCGTCAGGTGTGATCGCACTGTCCTTATGCTACGGCGCTTATATGACCGAAATTTTCCGGTCAGGCATTCAAGCTGTGCCGGAAGAGCAAACAGAGGCGGCTTTGGCGCTGGGGCTAAAACCATGGCAAATCATGCTGAAAGTTGTGTTGCCACAGGCCATTCGCATCATCATCCCGCCCACCGGAAACAATTTTATCGCCATGTTGAAAGATTCCTCCTTGGTTTCCGCCATGGGGATTATGGAGCTGATGTATTTGGCGCGCACTTTGGGTCGTTCCGAGTTCAAGCATTTTGAAATGCTGATCACTGCGGCGCTGATCTATTGGTTCATCAGCTTTGTGTTCGAGCTGTTCCAAGGGCGGCTAGAAGCTCATTTTGGAAAATCTGACAGACGCTAAGACCGAAATTTAAAGGATAATATGACCTACAAATTATACTGGTACGCTGGCAGCGCAGCCATGGCGCCGCACGCTATTTTGCACGATATTGGTGGCGAATTTGAGCTGATCAAAGCCGAAGGCGCTTATCTTAAAAGCGAAGCCTATCGCAAACTCAATCCAAACAGCACTGTGCCTGTTTTGATCCATGGCGATGGAAAAGCGATCTATGAAAGTGCTGCAATTTGCCAATTTCTGGCTGAACAACATCCAGAAACGGGCCTAAGCCCCGCCCCGGATGATCCACTTAGAGGGCAATATCTGCAATGGATGACACACCTCACCAACACGGTGCAGGAAGCTATGACAATTTGGTGGCATCCAGATCATTATACTGAGATTGAAGAGGTTCAGCAAAAGCTCGTACGTGAGTCTGAGGCACGTTTGGACAAGCTGTGGCAGGTGCTTGATCGGCATTTGCAAGAAAACGGACCTCACCTTTGTGGCGAACGGTTTTTTGCGTGTGATTATTACCTTGCCATGTTGATCCGCTGGACCCGTGAAATGGAGAAGCCGGGCGAACATTATCCGCACCTGAATCACTTGGTACACCTCGCCATGGCCCGTCCCGCCTATCAAAAGATGCTGGATGATCAAAATATCGATCAAAATTTGCTGCCCGATATGATTTGAAAATTGTGCAACTTCGCACAGACCAGTTCAGATTTAATGCGATAAGCGGCAAATGAATTGTGGCATACTGCGTGCAAAGGTTGGTAAAGGCTCAATTTCACCAACCCGACATGCTGGCCAAACTAGGGAACCGAAGTGTATCCAACTTTAACGCTGATCGCCTTTTTGATTTTGCTGAGCCTCATCGTCTTTCCATTGGCAAGACGCTCTGGCACACCATTTTTGTTGATCGTTTTGGCCATCGGCATGCTGGCTGGCGAAGATGGGCCGGGTGGTATTGAATTTAACGATTTTGGCCTTGCCTATGATCTGGGCAGTATCGCACTGGCCGTGATCCTTTTTGCCGGTGGCGTCGAAACCGAACGGCGCATCCCCAAAAAGGTGATTATTTCAGCGCTGCTTTTGGCTGTGCCGGGCGTGTTGATCACAGTTGGTGTTGTTGGTGGCTTAACCCATTTGGCGCTGGGCATCCCAATTTTAACCGCCCTCTTGCTGGGCGCTGTTGTGGCCCCAACTGATGCGGCTGCCACCTTTATGCTTTTTCAACACGGCAATGTTAGCGTGCCGAAAAAAGTCAAAGATACGCTGTTTTTAGAGTCTGGGCTAAACGATCCTGTTAGCATTGGGTTGACCGTGGCGCTCACGGCCTTCATTGCAACCTCCAATCATTTCGACACCAACAGCCTGTTGGGATCGTCCTATATCGTGATCGTGCAAATCGTCAGCGGCATCATTGGCGGTTTGATCGGCGGGTGGTTGCTCACCACTTTGATGAACAAGCTTCCGGTCCCCGTGGGGCTTTATCCGGTGCTGGCCTTCGTTGGTGGCCTATTTATCTTCGGCTTTGTGGGCATGCTCGGCGGTTCTGGTTTTATGGCAATTTATATTGCCGGCGCCGTTGTTCGAAACAGGCTCGTGCATCCGGTTGATCGGATTTTGAATTTCAGCGAAGGTTTGCAATGGATTGCGCAGCTTCTTGTGTTCCTGCTGCTCGGTTTGTTGGTGACCCCAAGCCAGCTCTCAACCACCCTTATTCCGGCTTTAATCTGCGCAGCAATCCTAATGTTTGTTGCGCGCCCCATTTCCGTGTTTGTCACCTTGGGCGCATCGCGCTTTTCGTTCAAAGAACTGACATTTATAAGCTGGATGGGCCTGCGCGGCGCGGTGCCGATCTTGCTTTCAATTTACCCGATCATCGAACCGGGGCCGATCTCTCAAGTGTTCTTCAATATCGTCTTTGTTGTCGTGGTCTCATCCTTGCTGCTGCAAGGCTTTACCGCATCTTACCTCGGCAAAAAACTCGCATTGGATCAGGAAGAGGATAGCCTCCGTTCTTCTCAGAACGACTAAGCAGACCTTAAATATCTGTCGGGGTTGAAATATCGAACACTTCTTCTGGCTTATTGCGCAACAGCAATTGAATTGTGTGCAACGCCCAAACCAAGAGGCCGATGACCGAGCAGGAAGCGACGATGAAGCCCGCCTTGGAAATTGTATCCAGCGATGAGTACATCGCCAGAAATGCAGTCATTGCAATCATGACCACGATGAATGCTATTCCGATGACGGATAAGCACTTTAAAAGCTTTTTGTTTTTCATGTTCTCAGCTCAAAGGGCGGAAATGAAACTATCTCAGGCTTTTAAAGTTAAATCAATCATTTAGATCATTGTCGGACAATTATTTTATGTTTCTGCGTGCCGCAAGATTTCGCAAAAAACGGTAAGCTATTGTCGATGTTACATTAAAGGGCGCACCATTATGTCTGGCTTCGCGTCCAGCTTGGCCAATTTACACAGCCCTTCATAGTCTTTCACATGCAGCACACCATCTTGCCAGGCGGCGACGCCTTGGTCCTTCAGTTTTTGCAGGGTCTTGTTGGTGTGCACCAAAGAAAGCCCAATGGCGTCCGCCAAATCCTGCTGGCGATAGGGGAGGGGCAGTTTATTTTCTTTCACCATGCCCAATGCAAAGGCGCGATCATGAACACGCACCAGCGCCCGGGCCACACGTTCTTTGCCGCTCATATGGCCAACAATGGCGAGACTTTCGCCCAACAGATGTTCCTCCACCGCAGAAATCCATGTGGGGTCATACGCCCGCTCAGGGTGATGCTCAAACAGGGTCCACAATTCGCTGCGATTAAAAACACATAATTTCATAGGAGTGGAAGCTTCAACCGAATGCTGCATCTCCTTCATCAAACCGGCTTGCAGGCCGATAAAATCACCGGGAAACACAAAATTGATGACCTGCCGTTTGCCGGTTTCCAGTGTTTTGTAACGCAGTCCCATCCCTTCAATCGGGGTATACATGTGCGGACTTGTAGCGCCCTCAAGCATAAGCGTTGCGCCAGCTTCCACTTCCAGCTCGCCAGATTTAAATCGTTCCATAAAACTCAGCTCGCGCCCAGTCATGGGCACAAACATATCCAAATCCCGAAGGGGGCAATGTTTGCAAGAGATCATCAATTTTCCCGTCCTGCTATGTCATAGTTTAATGCAGTACACCCAATTCTGTTCCATGGTGCCGCTAGGAAACACATAAAATTTAAGAGGTGTTTGGTCGGGTTAAGGCGTTAGGCATCGGGTTTTTGGCGCTAACTCGAATAGATTTTTGAAAATTCTACTCAGGCAATCGCTTGATTAATTCACCTTCAGGTGAGGTCTGCGCACACGGCAACGCCCCTGCATTTCTTATTTTCTCAATCAACACTGGACCATCTGCCAGATTTCTATCGCGCAACCGCGCACAGGAGAAAAATATATGGTGGACTCTTCAGAGCCACAAATGACGGTCGATTTAACAAATTGCGATCGCGAACCCATTCACCTGCTTGGTCGAGTGCAAACTTGCGGGTTTCTTGTTGCAACAACGGCTGATTGGTTGGTGAGCAATGTCTCGGCCAACATCTCCGATTTTGTTAAGGCGGATGTTAATACGCTCATTGGCGCTCACATTTCGAACCTTATTCCACCAGACATCATCCACACCCTGCGCAATCGGCTACAAAATCTAACAGCGAACGCCATTCCTGCCGTCGTCTCAAATATTGAACTGGCGGGGGCAAATCATCGCTTTGATATCAATATTCATATCTCTGGCAAAAAGATCATTTTGGAATTTGAGCCAGCGCTCGCCCAAAAGGATCTGGAGCGAGATTTGGAAACGGTGCAGCAATCGATAAATCGAATGTCTGCCCTGACAGATGTGAACGCGATTTTGAAATTCGCCACAAGATTTTGCGCCGCACTCACCGGTTATGACCGGGTGATGGCTTATGTATTTCGTGAAGATGATAGCGGCGAGGTGCGTGCCGAAACCTGTGCGCCAGATATGGAGCCATATTTAGGGCTGCGATATCCTGCGAGCGACATTCCGAAGCAAGCGCGGGAACTCTACAAACGCAGTCCGGTGCGCTCTATCAATGATAGTAATTCCATTGGCGTGCCGATTTTGCCGGCCCCAATGCATCAAGGCGATGCGGTTGACCTATCAAACGCCGTTCTGCGCAGCGTGTCGCCCATCCATTTAGAATATTTGCGCAATATGGGCGTTGCGGCCTCTTTGTCCATTTCGATTGTGGTGGAAGGCGAGCTATTCGGCTTGATCGCGTGCCATCACCGCAAGCCAAAACATTTGCACCAGTCGCACCGCAGTTCGATGGTGCTGTTTGCACAAATGCTCTCGCTGATCATTGAGGGCAAACTCACCGCTCAATCCAACAATTACAAAGAAGCAGCCAGCGATCTGATCAATAGCTTTTCGCGTTCCGCAACCACCACGGGCGACATCTCGACGGTGATTTTGGACCAATGTGATAAAGCCATGGAGTTAATGTCTGCTAACGGTATTGCAGTGGTTAGCGACGATACAATCAAACTCGCGGGCAAAACGCCGAGCGCGGATGAAGTGAAAATTTTGGCGAAGCGCTTGAACACACAGCCTTCCGGTAAAATTTTCAGCAGCCATGAATTGGCAACATTCTTGCCCGAAGCAGCAGATTTTGTGCCCCGTGCAGCGGGGATGCTTTCCATCCCGATTTCCAAAAGCCCGCGCGATTACATTATGTTTTTCCGGCAGGAGGTGGTGCAAAGCGTAAACTGGGCGGGCAACCCGGAAAAACCAGCCTCACTCGGCCCCAATGGTGTGCGCCTCACCCCGCGCAAAAGCTTCCAAACATGGCGCGCATTGGTGGAAGGGCAGTCAGAAGCTTGGACTACGTCTGAAATTGCGGCCGCAGAACAATTCCGCGTCACTGTTTTGGAGCTGGTGCTAAAGCTGGTGGATGACGCAGTTGTTGAGAAAAAGAAGGCGAACGAAAAACAAGAATTGCTGATCGCCGAACTGAACCATCGGGTGCGCAATATTCTTGGGTTGGTGCAAAGTCTTATTTCCCAAACCTCAAAAAAAGAAGCCACGGTAAGCGATTTTGCCAAAGTGCTGGAAAGCCGCATTCAATCTTTGGCCCGTGCACATGATTTGATCACCAAGCAAAACTGGTCGTCGGCCTCGTTTAAAGAGCTTATTCAGACCGAAACCAAAGCCTATCTGCATCAAAAATCAACCCGCGTGCAAATAATGGGGCCTGACATTGAAGTCGCGCCGGTGGCTTTTTCAACGCTGGCATTGGTGATGCACGAATTGATCACGAACTCGGCCAAATATGGCTCTTTGTCAGATCAAAGGGGCGCAGTGAAGCTGGGCATTTCGGTGCGGGATGATGGCTCGCTAGACATTAGCTGGCGCGAGGTCGGCGGCCCTGCGGTTAAGGCACCAACCCGCCGCGGCTTTGGCAGCGTGATCACGGAAAAATCTATCCCGTTTGAGCTGAACGGTGAAAGCAAGATTGATTATCATATCGCGGGTGTACGAGCCAAATTCTGGATTCCCGCATCCCACATCACCAAAGTGGTGCACGGTGCAGACCTGAGGCAGGCGGAAGCACCTGAAACCGACAGCGCAGAAACAGCCGTTAAGGAAACAGTGCCGTTCCCCAAAAATATCCTACTGGTGGAAGACAATATGATCATCGCAATGGACACGGAAGGTGTGTTGATTGAGCTAGGTGCGCAGTCTGTTCGGGTCTGCGCGGACGTTGAAACCTCGCTGGATTTCATCGGCAAATCCAAATTTGACTTCGCAATTCTGGATGTCAACCTGGGCAGCGAAACTAGCCTTGAGGTGGCCCACAAACTCAACGCGATCAACATCCCCTTCATCTTTGCATCCGGCTATGGCGAAAGCCAGATTTTGAATGCCTTCGACACCAAGGTCGACACTATCAGCAAACCTTATGACAAGGAGCGTTTGAAGAAAGCCATTTTAGACAATGCCAAATCAGGTTGAGGATAACAGTGTTTCCGCGATTTCGGCATAGTTCACAGGTTTGGTGAACACAGGTGCCTCGAACCCGGTCGCGGCGAGAATTTCTTGTTTGCTGCGGCCGCTGACAAAGCAAAATGGCGTGCCTTGTGTCGCCAATTGTTGGGCGATGGGCACACTGTTTTCCTGCTTCAAATCAAAATCGAGCAGGGCGCAAGAGCAGGGGCGAGATTGCAAGATGCTATCCGCACTTTCGCAATCGCTGGCCACAAGGCACTCCACGCCAAGGCTCGCCACGGCATCACAGGCGTCCATAAGCACAAACGGGTCGTCTTCAACGATAAGAACTGAGTTGCTGATAAAATTTGTCATGCACATTTAACGAAACCAAACCGAATTGGTTTCATGGAATAAAATAAAGGGCAAACATGCTTAAAAAAATAATAAAATTGTATCAGCCGCTATGAGCAATGAACTGATCAATATGCTCCGGCGGGCCACACAAGAATTGCATCAGCAATTGGATCGTGGATTTGCGACAGGTCACTTCGCCAATCGAGCCGCTTATGTTTCTTTCTTGCAGATGCATGCCCAAATCGTGCCGGACATTGAACAGCAATTGGCTATCCGCAGCGAGTTTCAAACTCTGGACCATTGGCAAGTAAGGCTAAGAAGCCCTGCTTTGTTGGATGATTTAAAATGTCTGTCAGTTGCACCACCGCCCATAGCACCGTTTGTCATGCCCTCTGCGCCGGGCAGCGTGGCGGGCATCACTTATGTTATGGAAGGCTCGCGGTTGGGCGGGCGCTTAATCGCCAAGCAACTTAATGAGGCTGGGCTTGGGCATTTGCCAGCTAGCTTTGTCACCCACGGGGCAGAACAACGATATTGGCAAAGCTATTTGTCTTGGTTGGCCGAACGGCCAACATTTGCAACTTATCAGCAAAACGCCATAGCGGGCGCCAAAGCGCTGTTCCAGCACTATATCAATATCAGTGCCTATCAACTCAGCGCTTAAGATTGTCAAAACAGTGCGTGCCGAAACTTCGCAATAATATTGGCAGAGTAAATTTCCCGTGAGGGAACCAGTCTAATCGAATTGCACTAAGTATGCCGATGAAGACTATGTTAGACTGCGGGCAGGGGATGAATGCTTCTGCCCACAAAACATTCAAATTTTGTGATCAGATCACAGCCATTTGTCTAAAAATTCGATCAAATGCATAAAAATGAATGGCATTTTTGATCATTTTTAGGAAAAAGTTTGTCCTCACCCAATGTACGATTCTTCAAGGAGGACATCATGAAGAAAATTATTCATACAGTTTCCGCAAGCCTTATCGGCTTGGCGGCGTCGCTGCAAGGCGGCATTGCTGAAGAATGGCGTTTAAACAATTTCTTGCCTGAAACACGGCCTGAAACTGCTGAGCTTGAGCAATTTGTAACCGAGGCTAATGCAGCCATCGAAGGTGACATCGAAATCAAGATGTATAGCGGTGGCTCTCTTGGCTTGCCCAACACAGACGCGTTGCGTTTCTTGCCACGCGGTGCGGTGGAAATGAGCTTGCTTTGGGCCAACTATTTGGGCCGCGACGCACCCGCATTGAGTTCTGTTGTGGTGCAAGGCACCATCGGCTCCATTGAAGATTTTGAAAAAGCCATCCCAGTGGTGCGCGAAATCTACGAAGAAGAGTTTGCAGATTGGGGCGTTAGCTCAGTTGGCTATGTGGCGATCCCAATGTTGTCAGTATCCGTATTCTGTCGCGACGAACCTGTGCGCACTTTGGAAGATTTGAAATCGAAAAAACTGCGTGTTTGGGCCCGTGATCAGGTTGAAACCTTCACCCGCTTGGGCGTTGCCGCACAAATCATCCCACAAGAAGAAATGTATGTGGCGATGAAAACAGGTGTTGTGGATTGCGCGCTTTACCCAGCGCTTTATGCTCACACTGTGTCGTTGCAAGAAGTGGCAAGTCACGCATCTTACCTCTATCCAATGGCATCTGGCCCATATGTAATTGGTGTGGCCACCGACAAATGGAACGCGACAGACGAGCAAACCAAAGCGGCGATCACTGCTGCTGCAGAAGATTTGTGGAACCGCACAAATCAGTATGAAGACGATTTTGCACGTGAGCTTGAAGCCCGTGAAAAATTGGCAGCTGATGGCATCAACTGGGTTGAAGACTTCTCAGAAGAAGACCGCGCAACTTTCGTCAGCTCAGTGACAGAAACTTGGGAAATGCTGGCGAAAGAAGCAGGCGGCAACGCACCTGCTTACCGTGAGCGTGTTCTCGAAGCGCTTGGTCGCTAAGCCAGCTTTATGTCAAAGCTTGGCAAAAAATACATTGCACAAGGGCTGGAAAAGCTAGCCCTTGTGTGTTCCTGGGCCGCTGCCCTCAGCATGGTGGGGATTGTGGTTCTCATCGTCACCAGCGTGTTGATGCGCAAAATTGCAAACACGCCCATTCACATAACTGAGGAAGTTGTGGGCCTTATGCTCACCGTCTCGCTTTTCTTGGGCGTGCCGCTGGTTACGCTTAAATCCAAACATGTCAAAGTCGCTCTGATTATCGACCAACTCAAAGGCCGCACCCGTACAGTTGTGCAAAAAGTCGCCATATTGATTGGCATTGCCTTTTTCATGTGGCTGATTTGGGAAGCCGTGCCGTGGTTGGAATTTGCGTTCAAACGCAATCTGAAAACTGAAACCAGCCGCATCCTGCTTTATCCATGGATGTCGACCATGTTCTTTTCCCTTGTGCTTACCTTGCTGGTGTTCATCGGGCGTTTATTCGGCCTGTTTGATGCGGATGCCGCGCGCGAGGAAGCCATGCCAACCCTTAAGGATGAGGTGTCCTAATGCTGTTTTGGGCAACATTAATCGGCGGTCTTATGACCACCGCTGGCACCAGTGTGGCTTTGGGGGCTGCCTTGGGTCTCACCGGATTGATCATCCTGCATTTCTTCTCCAACGGCGCGACCTCGCTGGCCGTTGATGCGATTTGGAATGTTTTTAACTCCTTCACCCTTAGTGCAGTGCCCATGTTTATTCTTCTGGGCGAAATCCTTTTGCGTAGTGGGATCAGCCAAAAAGCCTATTCCGCTTTTTCCCCGATCTTTCGAAGAGTGCCCGGCGGCCTACTTCACACCAACATTGCCGTTTGCACCTTGTTTGGCGCGGTCAGTGGCTCCAGCCTCTCCACCGCCGCAGCCATTGGCTCGGTCGCCTATCCTGAAATGACACGCCGTGGCTATGATAAAGACACGGTAGTGGGCAGCTTGGCCGGGGGTGGCACATTGGGGCTGCTCATTCCGCCCAGCCTCTCATTTCTGATTTTTGGCGCACTCACCGAAACCTCAATTGGTCGCCTATTCGCCGCGGGTATCATTCCCGGCTTGCTGGTTGGCTTTATGTTTATGGCCTATTTGTTTGTCAGATGCGTCAGAAACCCTGCCTTGGCACCAACCGACAATGAACGCACACCCTTTTGGGAAATCTTGGCGGGCTTCAAGCAAATTTGGCCGCTGCTTGCCCTCATCATTGCCGTGATCGGAAGCATTGTAGGCGGCTGGGCCACACCAACAGAAGCCGCAGGCGTTGGTGTTGTGTTGGCGGTGATCATCTCATCCATCTGGGGCGATCTCACCTTCGCCAAATTGCTCGAGGCGATCAAACAGTCGGTCCTGCTGTTCTCCGCCATTGGATTTTTGGTGCTCGGCGCAACCATTCTCGCGCAGTCGGTCAGCATCCTCGGCGTGCCACAGCAAATCCTAATTGCAGTAGCAGATAGCGGCTTAGGTACATATAGCGTGCTGTTGATTGTGGTCCTGATCTATTTGATTTTGGGCTGCTTCTTTGACGGCTTGTCGCTGATGATCATGACGCTTCCAGTAGTGTTTCCGCTGCTCACCGGCCTTGGGTTTGATCCCATCTGGGTGGGGGTAATCATCACGATTGTTATCGAAATCGGTCAGGTCACGCCACCGGTTGGTTTGAACCTATCGGTGCTGACTGCGCTAACCAATAATGAAGTGAGCTTGGGCCGCGTGGCCGTGGCGACGGTGCCATATTGGCTGATCCATTTGTTTGCGATCTTGATGCTCACAATTTTCCCCGCATTGGCGCTGTTCCTGCCCAATCTGCTTTTCTAACAGGGATTTTTAGATGGCTATGAAACTAAAACCAAAAACCTTTGGTCCGATCTATGTGTTCCATGACGGTAGCGACCAGATGAAATTCGCCTTTGGCGATCCGACACAAAAAACGGATCATCCGCCATATAACACACCAGTAGACACAATGATCTCATCGCTGGGATCATGCATTGTGAAATCGATGGTCTGGAGTGCGGCGCAACATAAAGCTGAGTTGCATAATTTCCACGTGATTGTCACTGCCGTCAAAGCCGCAGATTTGCCGTCACGCGTGGGTAAAATTTCGCTCGAAGTTGTGGGCAAATTTGTTGACGATGACGCGCTGGTGCCAGAAATCATCAAACAGGCAAAATCAGTTTGCACAGTAAGCAACAGCATGAATTGTGAAGTTGAAATCACAACTTCATAAGCGCAAACTGCGCGCCTATCAGATAAATATGTAACGTGAGAAACTATGACCGCGATTGATGTGCCAATTGATGAGACCATCACTTTTGAGATGCTGGATCGTGATCCAGCATCGGTCTATCAGCGCTTGCGACGCGAAAACCCAATTGTGCGCATCAAAGCGATCAACCGCATTGTGCTCACCAAAGCGGATCATGTTTATCTGGCCAAAACCGATATGGTGCATTTCGGGTCGGAAGATGACCAAACACCAATGCAACGCGCATTTGGTGGCCACACCTTAATGCGCAAAGATGGCGAAGCGCATTTGAAAGAACGCGCCGCGATGACGGAAACGTTCAAGGTCAATCACTGGGCGTGCGATTGGAAAAATCGATTTGCTACCCACATCGATCAGGTCTTGGACCAACTGCCAACATCAGGCGAACTAGAGCTGAGCGGAAAATTTGCCAAGCCACTGGTTGCGCGTATATTGAATGATCTGTTGGGTATTGAACCTGATAGCGAAGAGCAATTGTTCAGCTGGGCCAAATCGCTGATCACGGGTGCGATGAACGCTAGCTTTGACGAAAAGGTGTTCGCCATAAGCGATCAAGCCAATGCCGAAATGAATGCCTGCTTTGATCGGATGATTGAACAACACCGCGCTGCACCGAATCCATCAGTCCTCAGCGTAATGGCCAACGCGGAAAATCCGCTGCCCTTAAGCCAAATCAGAACCAACATGAAAATCTGCATTGGTGGGGCCGCCATCGAAATGCGCGATGCGCTGCTCACCGTGTTGCACGGGCTTTTGCAACATCCGGATCAATTGGCGTCCTGCCAGCAATCGCGAAGGTGGGATCTGGCATGTGAAGAAGGCTTGCGCTGGGTCGCACCTATTCAGGCTAGCCCCCGGATTGTGAAAAAAGAAATCGAGCTTGATGGCGTCCGGCTGCCTGCAGGGGAAACCATCATGGCGGTGCAAGGCTCCGCCAATTATGATGAAGATTATTGGCAGAATCCCGAGCAGTTTAATATGCACCGCCCCTTTGCCGCGCATCAAACCTTTGGCGCGGGCCCCCATCGCTGCATGGGCGAAAATATCTATCGCCGGATTATGAGCGAATTGATCCTACCAAAATTCTTTGCGCGATTCCCAAACGCCAAACCTGCGCAAAATAGCAAAGTTGAGTTTCGCGGCTTTGCCTTCCGTGGCCCGCTGGAATTACGGGTAAAACTGGCCGAAAATTAAGTGCAAATTTGGCGCTTGACCTTCCATTCACTGGAAGGATTACAGTGTATTCAGTCTTCAAGAATTTGAACTGAAAGTACGACCATGACCGCACAGGCTAAAAAAGACGATCAAGTCACCAAACTCACCATCTCAGGTTTAACCTGCGCTTCCTGCGTCAAGCGCGCGGAAGCTGCGATTTCAAGTGTGGAAAGTGTTTCGGATGTTTCGATCAATTTGGCGACGGAAACGGCGCATATCCAAATGGCAGATCGAAATGGCCTGCCAGCCGTTATTCAATCTATTGAACAGGCAGGCTATAGCGTTCCCACCAAAACAATCACCCTTGATATTGAGGGGATGACATGCGCCTCCTGTGTGAGGCGGGTGGAAGATGCGCTGAAATCGGTCGAAGGCGTTGTGAAAGCGAGCGTCAATTTGGCGACAGAGAGCGCACAAATTGAAGTCGCGTCCAACTTTTCAATTGGCGATGCCATTGCTGCCACACAAAAAGTGGGCTACCCGGCAAAATTGCAAGAAGGTACAAGCGACGCGCTGGAAGATCGTGCGGCGGCAAAAGAGGCCGAATATAATGGTCTAAAGCGCAACCTTACCATTGCCGCCATCTTTACGGTGCCGCTTTTTGTGCTCGAAATGGGGTCACACTTTATCCCCGGCATGCACGAATTGCTGATGCAGTCTTTCGGGCGGCAAAATCTTTATTATTTCTACTTTGTGCTGGCCACCATCGTACAGTTCGGGCCAGGCATGGTGTTTTATAAAAAAGGCATCCCAGCGCTCCTTCGCCTCGCACCAGAAATGAACTCATTGGTGGTGCTCGGCTCCTCCGCAGCATGGGGCTTTTCTGTGGTGGCAACTTTCGCTGCCTTCCTGCTGCCCGCGGGCACAGCCAATGTCTATTATGAGGCCAGCGCCGTGATCATCACGCTGATCCTTTTGGGTCGTGTGCTGGAAGCGCGCGCCAAAGGCCGCACCAGTGAAGCCATCACCAAGCTAATGCAGTTGCAGGCTAAATCTGCCCACGTGTCACGTGATGGTAACTTCATCGAAGTGCCTTTGCATGAAGTGGTGGCAGGTGACATTGTGCGCGTGCGTCCGGGTGAAAAAGTGCCCGTGGATGGCGAAGTGATCAAAGGCAGCAGCTTTGTTGATGAAGCCATGATCTCTGGCGAGCCCGTGCCCGTTGAAAAAGAAGTAGGCAGCGAAGTTATCGGCGGCACCATCAATAAAACCGGCAGCTTTGAATTCCGCGCCACAAAAGTGGGTGCTGACAGTGCCTTGGCGCAAATCATCAAAATGGTTGAAAATGCCCAAGGGGCGAAACTGCCGATCCAGGCCTTGGTGGACAGAGTCACTGCAATCTTTGTGCCCATCGTGATGCTGGTTGCAGCACTCACGGTTGGTGTGTGGTTGATCTTTGGGCCAGACCCAGCTGTATCTTTTGCCTTGGTCAATGGTGTCGCAGTTTTGATCATTGCTTGTCCATGTGCCATGGGCTTGGCCACACCAACTTCCATTATGGTTGGCACAGGCCGCGCCGCTGAATTGGGTGTATTGTTCCGGAATGGTGAAGCGCTGCAGGATTTGAAAAACACCGACATTGTCGCTGTTGATAAAACAGGCACCTTGACCCTAGGTCGCCCAGCACTAACAGACTTCACCGTGTTGAACGGCTTTGATGAAGGTGAGGCCTTGGCACTTGTGGCCGCTGCTGAAAATAATTCAGAGCACCCGATTGCGGAAGCCATTGTAATCGCCGCGAAAGAGCGGGGTTTGACTGTGCCAGAAACCACCAGCTTCAACTCAGTCACAGGTTACGGCATTGAAGCGGAAGCCAATGGCCGCAAGGTCGAAGTCGGCGCTGATCGCTATATGCAAAAGCTTGGCCATGATTTGAGTGCTCATGCGGATATTGCAAAACAATTGGGTGATGAAGCAAAAACCCCGCTTTATGCTGCGATTGATGGCAAATTGGCCGCCATTGTGGCTGTGGCCGATCCGGTGAAAGAAACCACACCACAAGCCATCGAAGCGCTACATAGTTTGGGGCTGAAAGTGGCCATGATCACTGGCGACAACAAAGCCACAGCTGAAGCCATTGCCCGCAAATTGGGCATCGACACAGTGATTGCGGAAGTGCTGCCTGCGGGCAAAGTGGATGCGATCAAGCAATTGCAGCAGAACAATACTCATGTGAGCTTTGTGGGCGATGGCATCAATGATGCGCCGGCCTTGGCGCAAGCCGATGTGGGCATTGCCATTGGCACGGGCACAGATATCGCCATTGAAAGTGCCGACGTGGTGCTGATGTCTGGCGATATGCGCGGAGTGGCGAACGCGATTGGCCTGTCCAAAGCATCGATCAAAAACATCCACCAAAACCTGTTCTGGGCCTTTGCTTACAATGCAAGCCTGATCCCGGTTGCTGCAGGTGTGCTTTATCCATTCACGGGCACCTTGTTGTCGCCCATGTTGGCGGCTGGCGCGATGGCACTTTCCAGCGTGTTTGTTTTGGGTAATGCGTTGCGATTGCGGCGCTTTAACCCGCCAGCGCAAACAGGGCTTGCAAAGGCGTAAAGTTTGGTCAAACTGGTCGAATGATACGATTTTTCACCTTTCTGACCATCATCACCTTGTTGGTTGGTCAACTGAACATTGCAACCGAAGCAGCGCAGGGTTTTTACCCTGCGTCTGCGCATGTTCAAGGGGTCGAGGCCGTGCATGGTTGTTGCGACATGGATATGTCGACCTATGCTATGGATGATTGCGCCAAATATTGCGCACAAGCGGTTTTGGCTGATGAACTTTCCAGCTTGTCCGCAAAACCGCGAGAAGTGATTACACAAGAAATTTTACCATTAAAATCTGTGTTGGATTGGCCCACTGGGCCACCACCCATTGTACGCCACACATCATTCGAATTTTAATCTAACTTTGCCAGCGCTTGCGTTTGGCACAAATAATGTGTGGTACAATGAAAAACACAAATAAATGGGCCCTAGCGGTCATATTCATATTGGTTTTGGCTGGCGGATATTGGGGATATACCCAATTTGCAACGCCCCAGGTAGACCAGAAAACGGGCCTTTTGGCCTATAAAAATCCGCGCGTGATCGCTGCGGGACAAGAGATCTATCAAGCCAATTGCGCTGCCTGTCATGGCGATAATTTGGAGGGCGAGGCCAACTGGCAGCAGCCCAAACCAACGGGGCGCATGCCTGCGCCGCCGCACAATGAAACAGGTCACACTTGGCACCATAGCGACGAGCTACTGTTCAACATCACCAAATATGGCATTGCACGGCTCAGCAACAATCCAAACTATCAAACCGACATGCCGATCTATGAAGACATCCTGTCGGACGATGAGATTGTCGCAGTGCTGGCCTATATCAAATCAACATGGCCGACCGAAGTGCAACAAAGGCACGACCAAATAAATGCGGGCAGCTAATTTGCCACTACAGGGGCGGCCATCTGGTCGCCTCTTTTCGTTAAACAGGCGCATGCCATGCCGCCGCCGCGTCACCAATCTGGGTGGCGGTTTTCAGCAATTCGGCTTTGTGAGCAGTTAGTTCCCCCAAGCTTTTTCGCGCAGTTGACGTGGCAATAGAAATCGCACCAAGCAATCGCTGGCCATGGCCAAAGATCGGTGCGGCGATGGAGATTGTGCCAACTTCATGCTCCTCGCGATCATAAGCAACGCTTTCTGCTTTGATGGTGCTTAACTCCTGCAGTAACGCGTCGGTGGATTGTAGCGTGGCAGGCGTAAAGGCGTGAAATGCTTGTTGCTGCAAAGCTGTTTGCAACTGGTGGGGCGGTAAAAATGCCAGCATGGCTTTGCCCACCCCCGTGCAATAGGCTGGGGCCACATTGCCAACCTGTGCCAAAGTTTCAAACCGATCATCGGCCTTGCGCTTATCAATATAAAGCACTTGCCCCGCATCAAACTGTGCCAAATGCACAATGTCACCTGTCTGCTGCGCCAGTGCGTCAACAAATGGCCGCGCCAACGGGGCCAGTGAGCTGGATTTCCATGCCGCATGGGCCAACCGCACCACCCGCAAGCCCACTTGATAGGTACCTTGATCCGCATCGAAGGCCAACATGCTTTGATGCACCAATGTTTGCAGCAAGCGATAAAGGGTGGCTTTGGGAAAAGGGCTCTGCTCAAGCAGCTGGTTGAACTTCACCGGCTGACCAAATGCCGCCACCATATCCAACACGCTAAGCGCTTTGCCCACGGTGCCATCGCCTGATGATTTCTCGCGCATCTAAACCTTGCCCCGGCCGCTGGATGATCTTGACAAAACTCGACCCATCTTCCAATATTTCAATAAATGGAAATAAGTTTCATTATTTGAAACTAAATTGCCAAAGAACTGATGTCAAGCGCGGGCCAGATATTGGTGGCGAATGTCTAGTTGGTGGGCAAAGGAGGCAGAATTGAGCGATAAGAAAAAACGCCGCAGCCAGGCATGGTATGGCAAGCAGGATAAGGATGGATTCATCCATCGCTCTTGGATGAAAAACCAGGGCTTCCCCGATCACGTATTTGATGGTCGCCCCATCATCGGCATTTGCAACACATGGTCGGAACTTACACCTTGCAATGCAGGGCTCAGAGATTTGGCAGAAGCCGTAAAGCGCGGCGTGTGGGAAGCAGGCGGTTTTCCAGTAGAATTTCCGGTGATGAGCTTGGGCGAAACCCAAATGAAGCCCACCGCCATGCTGTTCAGAAACCTCCTCTCCATGGATGTGGAAGAAAGCATCCGTGCTTATGGCATTGATGGCGTGGTGTTGCTGGGTGGTTGCGATAAAACCACGCCCGGCCAGTTGATGGGCGCGGCATCGGTCGATCTGCCCACCATCGTTGTGTCCTCCGGCCCCATGCTCAACGGCAAGTTTAAAGGTCGCGACATTGGCTCAGGCACCGATGTGTGGAAATTTTCCGAGGATGTTCGCGCAGGCGAAATGAGCCTGAAGGACTTTATGTCCGCTGAATCGGGCATGAGCCGTTCGGTCGGTGTGTGCATGACCATGGGCACCGCATCCACCATGGCATCGCTGGTGGAAGCGATGGGGCTTTGCCTGCCCACAAATGCAGCATTGCCCGCAGTTGACGCGCGCCGTGCCGCATTGGCTCACCTAACTGGTAAGCGCATTGTGGAGATGGTGGAAGAAGACCTCACCTTCTCCAAAGTGGTGAAAAAAGAAAACTTCGAAAATGCCATTCTCGCAAACGCGGCCATTGGCGGTTCCACCAATGCGGTGGTGCATTTGCTGGCCATCGCGGGGCGCGTCGGCGTTGATCTCACACTGGAAGATTTCGAACTGGGCAAGGATTTGCCGCTACTGGTGAACTGCATGCCGTCCGGCAAATATTTGATGGAAGATTTCTGCTATGCAGGGGGCATGCCCGCTTTGATGAAAGAGCTGGCACAACACATTCGCCCGTCCAACACGGTGCTGGGCAAAGACATCACATCCTACTTTGAAGATGCAGAATGCTATAATCGCGATGTGATTTTCGCCTATGATGCACCAATCAAGCCAAAGGTTGGCCTGCGCGTGCTCAAAGGCAGCTTGGCGCCAAACGGGGCCATCATCAAGCCGTCAGCCGCAACGCCAGAACTACTGCAACATGAGGGCGAAGCCTTTGTGTTTGAAAATATCGAGGACATGAAAGCCAATATTGACCGTCCCGATTTGCCCGTCACCAGCGAGACGATCTTGGTGCTTAAAGGGTGCGGACCAAAAGGCTATCCCGGCATGCCGGAGGTGGGCAACATGCCTATTCCGCGCAAACTGGTTGAGCAGGGCGTGCGCGATATGGTGCGGATTTCCGATGCACGAATGTCCGGCACTGCGTTCGGCACGGTGGTGTTGCACACCTCGCCCGAAGCAGAAGCGGGCGGGCCTCTGGCCCTTGTTAAAACGGGTGATCGCATTAAGCTCGACACTGAAAATGGTCAGCTTGAACTGCTGGTCCCAGAAGAAGAGCTGGCCGAGCGCCGCGCCAACTGGCAACCAACACCACCGCATTATAAGCGCGGCTATGCTAGCCTTTATATTGATCGGGTTTTGCAAGCCGAAAAAGGCGCAGATCTTGATTTCCTTGTGGGCAAAGATACACGCCCCGTCACGCGGGAGAGCCACTAATGCAAACCTATGCAACATTTCATGATTTGAAAGATAAAAGCGTATTCATCACCGGGGGCGGTTCCGGCATTGGCGCAGCGCTCACCGAAGGTTTTTTGGCCCAAGGCGCAAAAGTCGCTTTTGTGCAGCGGTCAGATGCCACCGCATTTGCTGAAGAGATGGGCGAAAAATATGGCCAAAAGCCACTCTTTTTGCCATGCGACATCACCGATATTGATGCGCTGAAAAAGGCAATGGCCGACAGCGCCGAAGCCCATGGCGATATAGCAGTGCTGGTGAACAACGCCGCCAATGATCAACGCCACAGTTTGGAAGAATATGGGATTGAGGATTGGGACAAATCTCTCAACATCAACTTGCGCCCGCATTATTTCACCGCCCAAGCCGCAGCGCCGGGCATGAAGAAAATGGGCGAGGGCGCCATCATCAATTTTTCTTCTGCATCCTACCTGATGGGCAACGCGGGCTATAGTTCCTATGTCGCGGCTAAAGCGGGCATAACGGGTCTCACCCGTGCATTGGCGCGTGAATTAGGGCCAGATAATATCCGCGTCAACGCGCTGGTGCCGGGCTGGGTGCTCACCCAAAAACAGTTGGACATGTGGGCAACTGAAGAAGGGCTTAAAGAACATCTCGAGAAACAATGTTTGAAAGAACATTTGGTTGAGCAAGACATTGTCGATGCCACCCTGTTTTTAGCCTCTAAAACCAGCCGCATGATGACCAGCCAAGCTTTGGTGGTTGATGGCGGTGTGGTGATGACCGGATAGAGGTAATAAAAGTGACTGTCGAGCTATTCGACAATTTACCCGATGGAAGCAAAGTAGATAAGATAGAGCTTCGCTCCGGTAATAGCCAATGTTCCATTTTAACTTATGGCGCAACAATACAATACTTGAACTTCGGGTTTTCTGATGTTTCTATTGTGGTGGGTGCAGACCATATTGCCCCGTACTTAGAAGAACTGAGATACTTTGGCGCCAGCATTGGACCGGTGTCTAACCGCATTGCAGGCGGGAAATTTGTACTTGCCAACAAAATATACCATTTAACTAAAAATGAAGAGGGCCGTCATTGCCTACACAGCGGCTCGAATGGTGCACACAATCGTCTGTGGAAGATTTTGGATAAAACTAGAAATGCGGTGCGATTGTGGACTCGTTTTGCAGATGCCGAAGATGGATTTCCGGGGGAACGGGACGTAACGGCTTCATTTGTTCTGGAAGATGGCGTGTTGGGCATCACTTATTGGGCAATCACAGATCAACCTACTCCTATTAGCCTGACCAGCCATGCCTACTTCAATTTGTCGGCAGACGAAACCATTATCGATCACCTTCTCGAGGTGAAAGCTCAGCATTACCTGCCCGTAAATGCAGAAAAAATACCAACTGGCGAAGTGTCCGTTGTTTTTGATACTCCATATGATTTTTCTGAACTGAGGCAAATTAGCGCTCGACCTTATGATCATAATTTTTGCCTACAAAAAACAAGCGGTGAGCTTTCACTTGCTGCTCGATTGGTAGCACCAGAAAGAAATGGGGGGATAGAACTTTGGACTACAGAGCCCGGTGTTCAAGTTTACACATATACACACGGGAAACAGGCTGAAAAAAAAGATGGTTTTTCCCACAAAATAGTACCTTATTGTTCAATTGCTTTGGAGCCTCAAAAATGGCCCGATGCAATCAACCAGCGAAATTTTAATTCGCCCGTTATAGTGCCTGGTGAGACTTACGAACATCAAATAAGGTTTAAGGCATTTACTGACAGAGATGATTGAGTTTTCGAAAGACACATTATGACCCAAAAAGGCCTCGGCGTTTGCTATTATCCTGAACAATGGCCCAGCCATATGTGGGCCAGCGATGCCCAGCGCATGGCTGAGCTCGGCCTCACATGGGTGCGCATTGGCGAGTTTGCGTGGAGCAAGATTGAGCCTAAACCCGATCAGTTGGAGTGGGCATGGCTCGATCAAGCAATTGATACCCTTGCAAATGCCGGGTTGAAGATTGTGTTGGGCACGCCCACTGCAACGCCGCCGCGCTGGATGCTCACCAAACATCCCGATATGTTGGCTGTTGATGCTGAAGGGCGACCGCGCAAATTCGGCTCCCGCCGACATTATTGCTTCTCCCACGAGGGCTACAAACAGGAATGCGCCCGCATTGTTGGCTTATTGGCCGAACGATATGGCGATCATCCTGCCATCTGCGCATGGCAGACAGACAATGAATATGGCTGTCATGACACAACCATTTCTTATTCTGACGCAGCACGCGACGCTTTTCAGCACTGGTTGAAAACCCGATATGGCACCGTCGAAGCGCTCAATCAGGCATGGGGCAATGTGTTCTGGTCGATGGAATATGGCGCATTTGATGAGGTGGATTTGCCCAACCTCACAGTCACTGAGCCAAACCCGGCGCACCAAATGGCGTTTCGCCGTTTTTCCTCAGATCAGGTGGTGGCTTTCAATAAGCTGCAAGTGGATTTAATTCGCGCGCAAACAGACGCGCCGATCATCCATAATTATATGGGCCGCATCACCGATTTTGATCATTTCAAAGTCGGCCAAGATTTAGACATTGCCAGTTGGGATTCCTATCCGCTGGGCTTTCTTGAAGATCGCATCAATGAAGACGAAGCGTTCAAAGCCGCTTATTTCAAACAAGGGCATCCTGACTTCCAGGCTTTCCATCACGATCTATATCGTGCGGTGGGTCGCGGGCGATGGTGGGTTATGGAGCAACAGCCGGGGGCAGTGAATTGGGCACCTTACAATCCTGCTCCCTTGCCGGGCATGGTGCGCCTATGGGCGACAGAAGCTTTCGCCCATGGGGCAGAAAGTGTGCTCTATTTCCGCTGGCGACAAGCGCCGTTCGCGCAAGAACAAATGCATACAGGTCTTTATCTGCCCAATGATCACCCAAACATCGCTGCCCACGAGGCGGAGCAAGTCGTTCGCGATTTGTCGATTTTGCAAACTGATCAAATCCAGCCTGCACGCGTGGCGCTCATGTTTGATTACGAAAGCCAGTGGGGCACCGAAATCCAACCACAAGGCCAAGGATTTGATTATTTCGACTTGGTCTTTCACCATTACAAAGCGCTTCGCCGCCTCGGCGTGAACATTGATATTGTGCCGCCCAACGCAGAGAACCTCGCCGCTTATGACATTATCTTCGCCCCCGGCGTGATGACACTTAGTGCCTCGCAACAAGCCGCATTGCGCGACAGCGGCGCCAAAGTGGTGCTCGGACCACGCACAAATGCCAAAACCGAAGAATTCGCCATCCCACAAGCGCTAGCGCCAGATATCGACGGCCTGCCACTGCGCATCACCAATATAGAAAGCCTGCGTCCTGGCGCTCTCGTCCCCCTCGCAAATGGCGGCAGCTTCTTGCATTGGTTCGAGCATCTGGAAGGCAAAGTCACCACTCTGCTGACCACAATGCAGGGCCAGCCTGCCATCGTGGAAAAAGACAATCTGATCTATTGCGCGGGATGGTTAGACGTTGGGTCACTTCAAGAATTTATCGGCACGCTCTTACAAGCCGCTGAAATCCGCACCCAACCTTTGCCCGATGGCCTACGCCGCCGCGAGACCGACCAGCACATCATCTACATGAATTATAGTGCCCACGCCGTCGCCCACAATGGCCAAACCTTCGCGCCAGCAGATGTCATCTTTAAGCGCAAAGATTAAAGGTGCTGTGCGATAGAGTGTAAATCAATGCGGAATTGACGCATGGCGGGAATGGTGCCGCGATAAGAAGAATAGACCCGGTTGGTGAGCGCAATCACAATCAATTTTGACATGGGGTCCAGCCAAAGCGAAGTGCCGGTAAAGCCGGTATGCCCAATGGCACCGTGAATAAAATTATCGCCACAGCTTGCGCCCGGAAAGCGCAAATCATGATATTCAAAACCGATTGTGCGCGGCGTTAGTCCAGACCGATTGCCATTTTCAAAAATCAGCGGGTCATATTGATCCAACAAATGAAGCGCGATTTTGTGTAGCTCTTCTGCAGTGGAGAACAGGCCTGCATTTCCCACTTTGCCGCCAAGGCAACGTGCGGTGCTGTCATTCACCATGCCGCGGATATAACCGCTTGGCCGGATGTTCGGTACAGTCGGCACAATCGGCGGCAGCTTGCCGCTCGCTTCCAATGGTGTGAACATTGTTTGCGTCAGCCCAAGCGGCTTCGCGATCATTTGCGCGAATGCCTCGTCAATTGGCATCTTGGTCACACGTTCAATAATTTGTCCCAACAGCAAATAGCCAAGGCAGGAATAGACCATCTGAGTGCCCGGCAGATAGGCCAATTCCATCTCGAATAGCGCGCGCCAGGCAGCATCAATGCTTGTGGCATTTTTCGCAAACGGATCGTCAGCCGCAAAGCCTGCTTGGTGCAACGCCAATTGCCGCACAGTAAACGCATGTTTTTGGCCTGCTTTGAGCTCAGGCAAATAATCACGCGCTGGCGCATCGAGATCGATTTGGCCCTTTGCCGCAAGCGCCACCAACAGCTGAGCTGTGGCCAGAGGTTTGGTCAAAGAGGCAAGGTCAAACAAAGCGCCCTTATGAAGGGGCGCAATGTCGCTGCCTTCCATAAAGCCATAGGCTTTGTGCAGGTCGATCCTTTGCCCATGGGCCACCAGCACTTCACCGCAAGGGAAAGTGCCGCTGGCCATATGTTGGTTTACCAGCCGATCAATGCTGTCCATGGGACTACTTAATGGCACCCGCAGTCATGCCCGCAATAAAGCGGCGAGACTGCACAATAAACACCAGCATAATGGGCAATGCAGCAAGCGTCAGGCCAGCATAAAGCACGCCATAATTGATCGAATATTCGCCAAAGAAAGCGGTCAAACCTTGCGCCAATGTTTTCCATTCTGGCGATTGAATAAAGATCAAGGGGAAGAAGAAATCGTTCCAGATCGGCACTGCGTTATAAATGCCTGCAATCACCATCGCTGGGGTGATCAAGGGCACCATAATTTCCACCATAATGCGGAATTCGCTTGCCCCATCCATGCGGGCACTGTCTTCCAATTCAGAAGGCAATGAGCGCAAGAAGCCAGTCATAATGAAAACGGTGGCCGGCAGGGACATGGCCGTATAAATGCAAATCAAACCCAAGAGATTGTCCACCAAACCAAGGGTTTTCAGCTGAATAAACAGCGGAATAATCGCCAAACGCAGGGGCAACATCAGGCCGCTCAAAAAGAACAGCGAGATCATAATATTGCCTTTGAATTTGTATCGCGACAATGCATAGGCGGCCATGGTCCCCACCACCAACAACACCAAAACCGAAAGCCCGGTCACAATGGTGGAGTTGATGAAATAACGCGGCACATTGGTTTCGTTCCAAATCACCGCAAAATTATCCAAGCTAAAGCTTTGCGGCAGGCTGAAGGGAGAGGAGAAAATCTCCTTATTGGTCTTAAAGCTCGAAAGCGCCATCATGATGATCGGATAGAGCATAATCACAGCATTTACGCCGAGAAAAATATGCATCAACCATGTGCCAAGGTCGCCGGATTTTTTGTTCATTGTGCTCATGATTTAGCTCAGCTCCACTTCACGGCTGGTGAGATAGCGCGTGGCGATCGTTGAGAAGGTGAAAATGAAGATAAAGATCAGAACGGCAAGGGCGGAGCCTGTGCCAAAGTCTGAATTGCCTGCGCTGACCGAACCAAACGCCGTGCGATAGAACAGCAGGCCCAACATGTCAGTTGAATAAGCAGGCGCGCCTTCAAGGCCACCCATAATGTAGGGAATTTCAAACCAGTTGAACGACCCGATAAAGGTCAACACCACGATGATGGTCACCGCAGGCGCCATCAAGGGCCAGATAATATCGCGGGCAATCATCCACTCGCTGGCACCATCAAGGCGCGCGGCTTCAATCAAATCTTTTGGAATGCGGTGAATGGCGGCGAGGAACACGAGGGTCGGAAAGCCCACCCAGTGCCAAGCATTCACCAAAATCATAGAACCAAGCGCCGTTTCAGGCAGCCCCAACCAAGGCATCGCCCAATCGCCCAAACCCACATTGCGCAGCAACGTGTTCACCAAACCAAAGATCGGGTTGAGGAACAGCTTCCACTGGAAGCCGATAATAACCGTTGAAAGGATCACCGGCAAAAAGAAGGCGATTTGATAAAAGCGATAGCCCTTTGGCTCGCGTGCCAACAGCAAGGCTAGGGTCAGCGCCAAGCCATTTTGAACAATCATTAAGGCGATAAACACCTTCACATTGTTGAAAAAGGCGTTGATCAAAAACTTGTTGTTACGTGCGTCAAACAACACTTCCTGGAAATTCGCGAGGCCAACAAATTCGCCACGCACGAGCCCGTCCCAATCATAAACCGAATACCAAACGGCCGATGCCATGGGCAAAAACACAAAGGTCAGCAAAATGGCCATGGCGGGAAACAGCAAAAAGGCAAGCCAGAGCTTGCGCAAATTGCGCCGGCGGGCCACGGCATTCTCATATGTGGTGTCGATCGCTTGGGCCATAATTTTATCCGTCAAACTCTATGCGTTGCTCGTCTGGGCCAAACAAATGGCAGCTTTCAAGGTTAAAGCTCACCTCGATCTCCTCGCCCGATTGCACGTCCAAATCCCCCGCATGGTGGATAATCATGCTCTCTTTGATTGGCGAGCTGAGATAGACATATGTCTGTGCGCCTAACCGTTCCACGGCGGTGGCTTTGCCAACAATTTTGCCCGAGCCGTCTTGGTTCGGTTGCAAATCTTCTGGCCGTACGCCGAGATCAATCTTGTCCTCAGCGTTCAAAAGGCCAGCCTTGGTTTTGAATTTAAATTGCGCGCCATTGTCGAGCTGGGCTTCATATGCCCCTTCATTTGCGCTGATGATTTTCCCTTGGAAAAAGTTCATTGCCGGAGAGCCGATAAAGCCCGCAACAAACTTGTTTACTGGCTTGTTGAACAATTCAAGCGGTGCGCCAACTTGTTCAATATGGCCATTGCGCATCACCACAATTTTGTCGGCCATGGTCATGGCTTCCACCTGATCGTGGGTCACATAAATCATGGTGGACTGCAATTGCTGGTGCAAATTGGTCAGCTCAATGCGCATTTGCACCCGCAATTTCGCATCAAGGTTAGACAAGGGCTCGTCAAACAAAAACACTTTTGGGTCGCGCACAATCGCCCGGCCAATGGCCACACGCTGGCGCTGACCGCCAGAAAGCGCTTTCGGCTTACGGTCCAGCAATTCAGTCAACTGCAAAATCTCTGCCGCGGCGTGCACTTTGGCTTCAATTTCCTGCTTGCTCTTTTTGGCAACTTTGAGCGCATAAGACATGTTTTGAAACACAGTCATATGCGGGTAAAGCGCGTAAGATTGGAACACCATGGCTAAGCCGCGCCGCGCTGGGGGCAAATGGTCCACGCGTTCGCCATCAATATGGATTTCGCCTGAGCTAAGTTCTTCAAGCCCGGATAAAAGGCGCAGCAATGTTGATTTGCCGCAGCCAGAAGGACCGACAAAGACCACAAATTCATTGTCTTCAATAGACAAGTTCGCGCCATGAATAACTTGTACACCGCCAAAGTCTTTGGTCACGTCGCGCAATTCAATTGTTGCCATTTTAGTCGCCCTGAAATTCTAATTTGGAATGGGGTGGCCGCCACATTGGGGCTTGGCCAGCAAAGCCAAAGGGGGCAATCCCCCTTTGGCTGATTAGTCGATTACTCAGCGCTTTTAATGCCAGCGCTAATATCGGCAGCCACTTCAGCAGCTGTCTTTTTGCCAGTGAACAATTCTTGCAAGCCATTTTGCAGCAAGGTTGAACCTGTTGGTGTGTTGAAGCGGAACGCAACCAACATGATGTATGGTGTTGCTTCCGCATGGAAGTCAGACACTTTCGCCAACATTGGGTCAGAAATGTCAGCACCATCAACCGCAGGCACGTTGGCCAGCTTGTCAGTCAACATTTGTGCAAATGGCTGTGTTGCAGTGAACTGGATGAATTTCAGCGCAGCTTCTTTGTTTTCAGAAGCAGCATTCACACCATAGCCACCGTCAAGCCAAGTTGCCACCATGCGTGGGCCACCTTCTTCAGCCGCAGGGCCTTGCATAATGTCAAAGTTCACGCCTGAAGAAACGAATGTTGGAATGTCGAAAGAACCGCCAACAAACATGGCCGCTTGGCCAGCGCTGAACAATTGCTTCATGGTTGCATAGTCAACGCCTTCATAACCTTGCGGCATGTAGTCTTTCAACGCAGCAAATTTCTCAAGCGCGTTTACAAAGCGCTCATCTTCAAAGTCTGTTGCGCCAGATGTCACTTCACCAAAGAAGTCTTTGCCATAGAAGTTTGGCAAGAACGCACCAGACATAATTTCCATGGTCCAGGCATCAGCCAAGCCGTTGGCCAATGGGATCACGCCTGCATCTTTGAACTTTTGCGATGCAGCCAAAAACTCGTCCCAAGTTTCAGGCAAGGCAACATCATGCTGTTCAAACAAATCTTTATTGTAGAAAACAACAATGGTTTGCGATGCGAAAGGCACAGCATATACATGGCCATCAGCGCGCAATGTGGTGCCCAAAAGCTCATCAGCGCTTAGAGCTGAAAGGTCAATTTTGCCATCAAGTGGCTCCAAATAACCTGGCGCCGCAATCGCTTCCAATGAACCATATGAGCGGGTGTGCATAATGTCTGGGCCCGCACCGCCGGCTAGGGCAGTGGTCAAAATGGTGTTGTAGCTTGTGGCTTCGTGCGCAGTGAACGTCACTTTAATGTCAGGATTTTGCTCTTCGAATGCAGCAATAATCTCATTATAGGCTTTCACATCTTCCTGACGCCAAGACCAAAAGTCCAGCTCAGTTTGGGCCAGTGCTGTGCCTGCATATGCAAAAGTTGCTGTGCTAAGCACCGCCATGCTGGCGATTTTACGAAGTGATTTCATATTCAGTTCCCTCCCTCTATGTGATTTTGGCGTTCGGGATGCCAATTGTTGGGGTGAAGAGAAAGGTCAACAGCGTCTGTTGCAAACGATCGTGCGGGAATTTTTTATTCCGATATGCCGATAATTATGCCGTAAGAAGCTGTCTATTCCTCCTGCTAGGAATATTAAATTCTAAAATGACAATGTCAATAATAAAAAATCACTGACCCGCTAGATGTGGAATAATCTATTTGATCCGATTGACCAGCGCTTGGCTGTCTTGAATCTTGCTTGGCATATCTTCTGCACGTTGTGCGAGCAGAATAAACAGCAGGTCGGTGATCGCCAATTGGGCAGTGCGGGTGGAGATAGATGAAGAGCGCACCAAATTCTCGCTGGCCACGCAGTGCAACTCCAATTCGTGGGATTCAGGTGTGATATTGGCACTTGGCCCCACAAGATAGATGGTGGGGATATTATGTTGTCGCGCATATTCTGCGGCGGCTAGCACTTCCTTTGACTTACCTGAATAAGAAATCAGCACCAACAAGTCATTCTCTGTGAAGCGCGCCAAGTTTGCGAGATGGATATGGGCATCCATGCCTTGCAACACGGCGGTGCCCAGCTTGGTGAGTTTGGAACCGAAATCCATCGCCACCAGCGCAGAACCGCCAACACCCAAAATGATAATGCGATCTGCAGCAACCAACCGATCAACAGCCGCGCCCAGTTGCGCACTTGTATTGCCTTTCAAGGTTTCCGACAGGGCGGCAACCTTACTGTTATACATCTTTTGCGCCACTTCACTCAGCGGGTCATCGCTGAAAATATCGCCGTGAATCTGCTCGGCATCCTGCGCACGGGCCACATCGGCGCTCAACGCGATCTTGAGTGCGGGAAAACCAGAAAGCCCGATCTTCTTGCAGAATTTGATGATGCTGGATTGGCTCACGCCGCATTGCTGCGCCAAATCCTGCGAGGTCATGGTCGTCACTTTTGATGGGTCGTTCAAAATCCAGTGGGCGATCCGCTGTTCATTCTGCGACAAATCCTCAACAATAGCGTTGAGATGGGAAATCAAATTTTGCGCATTTTGCATGAAACCCGTGCTTTCATTTCTTGATGTGTTGACCCAAGCGTGCAAAAGATGCATCTAAGAATAATAAATTCTTGACGTAAATTTTTTAGGAATACATAATTCCATCATGACTGCTGACCATAACAAACTCGCCCAAGATAATCTATTGCTTCTATCGTCAACCCTTGAAGGGCTGACCTCAGAAGGCATAAATGCCCGTTCTGAACGGCTAGATCAAATGTCGGCGCTGGAAATTGCGCAAGTGATGAACAGCGAAGACCAAACGGTGGCCAGCGCTGTTGAAAAAGTGCTGCCCCAAGTGGCCAAAGCCATTGATGCTGCCCATGCCGCACTGAAAGCAGGCGGGCGCATTATCTATGTGGGCGCCGGCACAAGCGGCCGCCTGGGCGTGTTGGATGCGTCAGAAATTCCGCCAACCTTTTCCGCACCGCCAAGCCTATTTCATGCAATTATCGCGGGTGGACAGCCTGCGATTTTTCAGGCGCAGGAAGGGATCGAAGATGATCGGGAGCAAGGTGCGTTAGATTTGGCCGATGCCCAAGTCAGCGAAAATGATCTTGTCATTGGTTTGGCCGTTTCTGGCCGCACACCCTATGTGTTGGCCGCGTTGGAAGAGGCGCATAAGCGCGGCGCTGTCACCGTCGGCATTTCATGCAATCCCGGCAGTGCGTTGGAAGAACTGGCAAAAATCGGTATCACGCCGGAAGTTGGGCCGGAAATTCTTGCAGGCTCCACCCGGTTGAAATCCGGCACCGCGCAAAAGATGGTGCTGAATATGATCTCCACGGGCGCCATGGTGCGCTTGGGTAAATGCTATCAAAACCGCATGGTTGATCTCAACGTCACCAATGAAAAGCTGCGTGCACGTGCGTTGAACTTGGTGCGCGAATTGACCGACGCTGAAAAAGAAACCGCATTGCGGGCCTTGGTTGCTGCCAATTGGGACGTTAAAGTCGCTATTGTTATTTGCAAAACTGGCATGGATGCAGCGGCAGCACAGTCTCAAATTGAGCAGGCGGGTGGCCATTTGCGCCAAGCCCTGAACGAGGCAAAATAGACCTTTATGACGCGCTCTGATTCTTGCGTGCTGTTGATCGATGGCGGGGGCAGTGGTGCCCGGGCGCGCTTGTGCACTTTGTCTGGCGAGGTGCTGGCCACTGGCACGGCAGGCCCGTCCAATATCAGCACAGATTTTGAAGCGGCAGCCGCCAATCTTATGGGGTTGGCCCATGCCGTCTATGCGCAAGCGGGTCGCGATATCACCTCCTTCGCAAATGATTATGCATTTGTAGCCTTGGCGGGCGCCGGAGCTAGCGCTCAGCGACAAGAACTCATTGATCGCTTTGGCTTTAGACGCATGATTCTGGCCACCGATATTGATGTGACATTGGCCGCCGCGCTCGGCACCGAGCAAGATGGTCTGGTGGCCATGTTGGGCACAGGGTCCTTTTTTGTTTGGCGAGAGCAGGGGCAAGTGCGCCGGGTTGGCGGTTGGGGCTTTATCTTGGGCGACGAATGCGGCGGCGCATGGCTGGGGCGCGAACTGCTGCGCGACACGATCAAAGCCTATGATGGGGTTGGCCCTTCCAGCAATCTGACGCAGAAAGTCTTGGATCATTTTGGCGGCACGCCGAAAAATATGGTGCCTTTCGCCCGTGACAGCAAAGCTGCCGACTTTGCAAAATTTGCACCTTGGATTACCGAAGCTGTTGCAGCTGGCGATGTTGTTGCACAGCAAATCGTGAATCGCGCCGTGCAGCAATTGTGCGACACCATTGGCCCAGCCCACAACGTGCCGCAACAACATCTTTGCTTCTTGGGTGGTCTCGGCCGCTTTTATCAAAGCCAAATGCCAGCGGAATATCAGGCCATCTGCCATTCAGCCAAGGGTGAGGCGCTAGACGGTGCCTTTTGGCTCGCTCAAAAAGAATTTGGTTTTTAGATACCAGCCACACATCGACCTGAAAAACCGATAGGCAGCACTAAGCTGCGCGGTAAATCACATAATTCCCCCATTCTACGAAAGTATGCGCCTTGAGCAGCCACAGGCGCAGAACACACCTTGTCAGGCTTAAATTATTTAAATACAATAATATATATTGCAATGTAATACATGCAATTAAGTGCTGATATAAAGCACGTACATAATCGGAGGGACATATGAATTTTTCAAAACTGTTTAAAACAGTGTCGCTGGGGGCATTGCTTGCCGCTGGCCTCACGATGACGGCCCATGCCGCTGGCACCCATCCAGAAACAGGCGAACAACTTGCTGAGGAACAAGTGTTCACCTATCGCTTGCTGGATGGCATTCCATCGCTTGATCCACAAATGATGGAAGACACCATTGGGTTCGCCTTTTCGCGTGACCTGTTCGAAGGCCTGCTCAATCAAGATGCAGACGGCAATTTGATCCCAGGCGTTGCCAAAAGCTGGGACGTGAACGAAACCAATGATGTTTACACATTCCATCTGCGCGACGATGCCAAATGGTCAAATGGTGATCCTGTCACCGCGCATGATTTTGTTTATGCGTGGCAGCGCTCAATCGATCCAGAATTGGCCTCGCCCTACGCGTGGTATGTGGAATTGATGGCCCTAGAAAATGCCAGCGAAATTCTGGCTGGCGAAAAAGACAAGTCTGAGCTTGGTGTGCGTGCAGTTGATGACCTCACTTTCGAAGTACGTCTCACAACGCCACTCCCATATTTCGCATCTATGACTGTGTTGGCCACCGTGTTCCCTGTGCACAAAGCAACTGTGGAAGCCCATGGCACAGATTGGACACAGCCAGAAAACATGGTTTCCAATGGCGCCTATAAATTGACCGAATGGGTGTTGAATGAGCGCACCGTGCGCGAGCGCAACCCATATTATTGGAACAATGATAAAACCATCATCGACAAAGTAGTCACCCATGTCATCAGCGAAGAAAATGTGGCCTTCACCCGCTACAATGCTGGCGAGCTAGACATGACAGCCGTGCCGTCTGGTCAGTTCATTCGCTTGAAAGCAGAACGTCCAGACGAAACTTTGTCACTGCCCTATTTGGGGTCATATTATTACAGCTTCAACATGGCGGAAAATGGCCCAGAAGCCTTTAAAGATGTGAATGTTCGCAAAGCATTGTCTTACGCCGTTGACCGTAAAGTCATTGTTGAAAACATCCTGCAAGGCGGCCAGCGCGAAGCTTATAATGTGGTGCCTTTGGCCACTGCTGGCTTCACCGATCCAGACACCGATTACGGCAATTGGACACAAGAAGAGCGCGACGAAAAAGCGCGTGAGTTGCTGGCAGAAGCGGGATATGGCCCAGACAATCCATTGGAATTCAAACTGCTTTACAACACATCTGAAACCCACAAAAAAATTGCAACTGCAATTGTTCAAATGTGGAAACAGAAGCTGAATGTGAATGCTGAGTTGAACAATATGGAATGGCGGACCATGCTGGAAACAGCACGCAACGATGAGTTTGACATGGTGCGCTATGCTTGGATCGGCGACTATAACGAAGCGTCCACCTTCCTTGATCTTTACACCTCAGACAGCCCACAAAACTGGGCCAACTATGAAAATCCAGAGGTGGATCAAATGATGGCAGACGCCAAAGTGTCCTCAAACCCGGGTCCGATCTACACAGATATTGAGAAGATTTTGGCGCGGGATATGCCTGTTATTCCAATCTACCACTACACCTCTGTGATCATGTTGAACACACAGGTGAAAGGCTGGCCAATGAATAATATTCAGCAAAACTGGTACAGCCGTGACCTTTATAAGGTCGCGCAATAGGTCAAGCACTCTCCCAAAGGGGCTAACCCAAAACTAACCCCCAAGGGGCCGGTCTTCGGACTGGCCCTTTTTTTAGCTGAAGTTGGGGTTGTTCGACACTGCTTCGGTGATTTGCCGGGCGGTATGCAGCAGCAAATCGCCATAGGTTTTGTCCACCTTCGCCATTGTCCAATCATTGCCATAAACGCAGATGTTCATCGAGGCGATCACACGGCCAAACCGATCATAAATCGGCGCCCCAATTGTCCGTTCGCCCACAATGCATTCCTGATCAGCGCTGGCAAACCCGCGCTGTCGCGCCACCTCAAGCGAGGCTTGAATATCTTCTAGTTCGGTCAATGTGTGTGGCGTGAAGGGTTGCAAGGGAGATTGCGCCAAAATCGCGTCACACTCTTCGCGCGGCAAGGCTGCCAAATAAGCGCGGCCGCTTGCTGTGCAGAACATGGGAACACGGCCACCAACTGGCGGGTTGCCATATGGGCTGTCCTCATAGGTTTGCCGCATCACATAAACAACGTCAGTGCCGCGCGGCAGCGCCAAGTTCACTGCCTTGTTGGATTTTTCGCGCGCCCGTAGCAGGAAAGGGGCCGCAGCAGAAATAATCGGCTCTGAAATGGAATAGCTGAAACCAAGCTCAAGCAAACGCACCGCAGGTTTCAATTGGCGGCTGCGCGGGTCGCGTTTTAAATAGCCCAGTTCAACAAGCGTATGGCAAAATCGTTGGGCCGCGCTTTTGCCCAAGCCGGTGGTGATGGCCACCTCAGAAAGACTAAGCGCGCTATGGCCACGAAAGGCTTCTAAAACCATAAAGGCCTTTTCAACTGAACCCACAAAAAGCGCATCACGCGGCTTGCTTTCTTGCGCCGGTTGTTGCGCGTTTTTGAGCCTGTGCGAAAGGCCGTCAGAATTGGTCATTTATACTTCCTGCTATTGGGCCTCGCCCCACGCGGCCCTAAAAGTGAATCCTATCACAGATGATTTTTCTGCCGCAAATATCATGCGCTTAATCTGTGGATGGGTTGAAATGGTTCTGGTATTTCAGGCGCTGTTGCGTCCGCGCAAATGCAGCCCAAAACGGATTGTGCCATCAAATGGGCAATCCCGAAGCTGATTTTGAAACCGCCCGTGGCCACATAAAGCCATTCTTTTTCTGGCAACGCGCCAACCAGTGGATCACGGCCTTGTGCCTGTGGTCGCACACCTGCCCAACGTTCAATCACGGGCGCGTCTTTAATCAATGGGCTAAGCGCTCGTGCTTTTTCGATGACCTCATCCAGCAAATGATCGGTTTCGCGACCGGCACTAAATTCTTTTTCGCTTGTCGAGCCAATGGCAGTGGTGCCGTCATCATGTACAATCAAGTAAACACCGTCAGAATATATAATCGGCAAATTCGGGTCCAAATTGGTGCCCAACACCGCCGCTTGGCCTTTCACCCCGCGTCCTGCGATGGTCGGGGCATAAGGGCGCAGCATATCAAAGCTAGCCAGCCCGGCGCTCACCAAAATTTTGTCGCCATGCAAAACACTGCCATCGCCTAAGGTCACCTGTTGTTCGCCTAAAAAGGCGGCGCGGGTGCCAAAGCGCATGTCGATGCTGCCGTGCAATGCGCCCGCCAGCGCCATGATCAATTTGCGGGGCGCAAGGCGTGCACTCAGATTATCAACCGCCACTCCAAATGGCATTGCAGCGGCAGCAGGCCAATTTTCCGCCAGGCCAGCTTCCATATGCTTCATGGCAAAATTGCCCGTCGCAGATTGCCAAAACTCCTGTGCACCTGCTGTGCGTTCAGTCACATCTTTTATGTGATGTTCTTTCAGCAGCGGCGCGATACGTCCAACCCGGCGATAGCCAACTTGCTGGCCGGTGCGGCTTTCCAACTCTTCCACAAGGCTTGGCAATTGCGTCAGTGCTTCAAACTGAAATTGCTTTTTGGCATTCCAGCGATCTGGCGTGTGGGGCATCAATGCCCCCAAAAGCCCGCCGCTCGCGCCGGCGGCAATGCCATGCTCTTCCACCAGCACTGTTTTCAGTCCGCGTTTGGCCGCAAAATAAGCGCTCCAAAGCCCAACAATGCCGCCGCCAATAATAATCAGGTCAAATCTTTCCATAGCATCAGGCAATGACCAGATATTTCCCAAATTGACAAGGCTTCATTGGATAAAGCTGCCCATAAATGCGTATGCGCCCCACTGATTACAAATCAACTTCCAACACACCACCCGCTTTCGCTGCGCGCGATTGACAAAGGATCACGCTGGTCGCTTGCTGTTTTTTCGACAGCACAAAATCGCGATGTTCCACCTCGCCGGAAACAATGCCGCATTTGCACACGCCGCAAATCCCGTCTGAACATTTCACGTCAATCTGAACGCCATTTTCCTGCAGCACATCCGTGGCGGATTTATCCGCTGGTACCACAAATTCGCGCCCCGACTTGGCCAGTTTCAGCGTGAAAGGATGATTTTCATATTCGGGCAGTTCCGGCACATTGAAATATTCAAGATGTCGTTCTTCCTCGGCAAAGCCCTGCCGCTCAGCGCTTTCCATCACCCCGGCCATAAACCGGTCCGGCCCGCAACAATAAACATGTTGCCCCGGCTGATAGTCTTTCAAAATCGCATCAAGGTCGGCCCGCGTGCCCTCATCACTAAAGTGATAATGCACCCGATCCGCCCATTCAAACTGCGCCAGATCATTCATAAATCCTGCAGTTTTGCGAGATGAGCAGCAATAATGCAGCTCAAAGTCCGCGCCAATCGCGTGCAGACGATGGGCCATGGCGATCATCGGGGTCACCCCAATGCCGCCGCCCATCAAAAAGCTCTTGCTGGCTTGTTCTTCTAAAGGAAAATGATTGATCGGCTTGGAGATAAAAATCTTCCGCCCTTCCGTGAAGATGCGATGCAGCAATTGCGACCCGCCGCGCCCTTCATCTTCGCGCAACACGCCGATCTGATATTTTGAATTGTCTGCCGGATCGCCGGACATGGAATATTGCCGCAAGAACTCTGGGGCCACCACAATGTCCAGGTGCGCGCCCGCAGTCCATTCGGGCAGGGGCGTGCCATCCAGCGTTTTAAACTCATATTTGGTAACGCCATCGGTCATCGCCTTGGCTTTACTGATCTGCACCCGGATCACTGGGGCGTCGCCCTCAATATGATACTCGTGCGCCAGCCCATCAGTTTCGCCCCGCGCCAGCTTCGCCTTATATTGATCCGCTGTGATCATCGCCTGATAGGCTTCAATGCCCTTTTCTCGATCCATGGGGAAGGGGAACGGCCAAGGATGCGGTGCCAAATTGGCGGGGTAAACCGCTAGGGTTTGATCCTCAAATTTTAGGTCCAAATCCTTTTGCAGATCGCGCTCATTCACCTTGTGCGGCGTTGGGCGATAGCCACCATCTTCATGCAGCTCAATGTCCCACCACCATTTCTTGATCAAATTCCGCTCACCATTGCCCACTGCATCATCCAGCTTGGCAAGAGCGGGCGCTGCCTTGGGAATATTCATCGCCGCCCAACGGAACGGCGCTTCCGCAAAGATGCCTTCCAGATTCCAAGGACATGTTTTCATGCAGCGGCCACACATGGCGCCACCCTCATTGGTGATCCGATAGGTGGTGCATTTCTGGCTATCCGATTTCCAAATCTCATAGCCATTAAACATCAGCTTCGGCCCAGCGGTGATGGCCCCGGAAGGACATTCGCGGGCGCATTTGTTGCAGCTCTCACAAAATTGCTGCAGGCCAAAGGAAATTGGCTTGTCGTGGGTCATGGGCAGCGTGGTCGTCACCACCCCAGATTTCAGCCGCGGACCCAAAAACGGATTGAGGATCACTTCACCAATGCGGCTCACTTCACCAAGGCCAGAAAGCAATAAGAGAGGCGGTTGCAGCACCTCACCATCCATCACTGTGTGTGCCCGCGCGCCATAGCCAAGCGAGCGAATTTGCTTGGCGACAATGCTGCCCAATATGGAAAAACGGAGATAGGCGCGCATTGATTGCGACACGGCAATCCAATCGTCGCCAGATGCGCCTTCCATCGTGTCATAGCCCTGGTCGATCACCATCGAAATGGCTTGATCATGGGGCGGGTCAATCGGGTCGCCCACAGCATCGTGAGAATACCATGTCCAGTCAGGACACCGCGAAATGCCCACAGCATCGACGCCCAAAAAATGCGACATCGCCTTAATGTTTTCCGCATTTTTATGCGCGTTCAGCGTGTTGGTGCTCGGCGCGGGCGCAGGCTCACCATCCTGCAACAAAACAAATGCACCCAATGCCCGGCGTTGGGCCATGGAAGGGGCAGACTTGCGCACATATTTTCCGCCGACCGAAGCTTGTTGGTTGCGCTTGCCCATGTCGCCAAACAGCGAGCGGGCAAACATGTCCGTGCGCTTGGGCACGCGCGGCACGCGATCTTCATCGATAAAGGTAGTCGGCTCTTCCACTCGTTTCAGCGTTTCAAACGGATGCGCCCCGTCCACAAACCGGCGCTTGGCATAGGGATCTGCATTTTTTGCACTTTTGCCTGTGCCATACCCGAGCTTCCACGCCCAACCTTTGAGTTGCGACTTTGGCTGTTCGGCAAGCGGTGCCAAGGGTTTGTCATGTGCAAAGTCAAAATCAGTCGTCACCGCTGCGATGGAGAAGTGTGACCCCAAAAATGGATTATGCAGGCAGCCATTTTCAACCGTCGCCAGACCCGCCTCAACAGCCAGTCGATTCAAATCCACATCGCTGGTGGAGTGAGAATGGGCGCGGGCGTCATGGCCCAAAAGCCGCATATATTGTGCCAACACCACGGCTGCCTCATTGGCCCGCAGGGCAGAGCGATGCGCCTGTGCGCCATTCAGCCAAGCTGCGCCCGGCTCGTCAGGCCAGATTTTGCGCGGGTGCTCGACCACAAAAACAAGGGCGTTCTGGTGATGCGTCATTTCTTGCGGCGGTGCGTTCATGGCATCGCGCAAATCCGCCATGATCATGTCCACGCCGGAGGCGAGCGACTTTGTTTGGTTGGTCCGCAGTTTTTGTGCCAATTGGTCAATGCCGGGATTGCGAAACGGCGTGTCCAACATCATATCAGGCGAAAAGGCACAAGTGCCCGCCATCGCCACATCCGAGAAATAGCCGAAGGCCTTTAGGTGATTTTGGCGCTCGACCAGATCGTCCGGCACTTCTGCCTTGGCCTTGTTCACCAGCCCATCTCGAATAGCATCCAGCATCGCTTGTGCCTCTGCCATTGCATTGATGATATTTTCGGGCGCCGCTTCATAGCTGAAATGCATCTGCTCGAACTTTGGCAGCTTGGCCAAATGCACCGCTTTATCAGTCCGCTTCAAACGCTCAAGCGGAAAAGTGCCCAGGTGAAATGGTCTGTTCTTATTGGAAAAATACTTCAACTCAGTCGCCCTTTATGCTGCGCAAGGATGCAGCTTTTCAGCGCACTGATTATGGTTTGTCTCACCTTTTAATGGTGCCGCCTGCACATTGATGTGCTTGATTTTCGTGTTGCCTTGCACGTGCGTCCATCCCCCCAGATCCGCGTTAAAGTCTCATCAGTTTTACATCTTCGCCTTCGGTCATCTGGTCGATGGCCTTCATCACAATTGCGTAAGTTTTATCGTCCAATTTGCCCGCAAAATGCTCGTTCAACTCCCGCACCAAAACATGGCATGCCTTCATTTTCTCTTCGCCCAATTCCGTCAGGGCGATGTCGCGAAAGCGCTTGTCGTCATCGATGCCGGTGCGCTCGATAAAGCCGCGCTTTTCCATGTCACGTAGCAGCCGAGAAACGGCCGGACGCGCAATGCATATATACTCTGCCAAGCCAGACGGCGTGCGCACATCTTCCATGCCCACCCCGCGCAAAACACACCACATCAGGCGGGTTACCCCATGCTCTGAGAGTTGCTTTTCTAGCTTCGCTTCCATAATCCGCGCCAACCGGGTCACTTTGAACCCAACGCGGTTATGCAATGTAAATTCTTCAGCCAATGATTGCCTCCAAAACAAACCAGTTGACTCATCATATATCATAATCTTTTATGTAGTTAACATGGATAACTACCTATGTTAAGTACTATTCAGAATTCAATTGAGGGGGAGAGAAAATGAGAGTTGAATTCAAGAAATTTAGGCAAATCGCAGTCTTTAGCATCGCTGCATTTGGCCTTATGGCGGGTGCGGCTTCCGTGCAGGCAGAAGAGTTGAAGCTGGCGCATTTCATGCCATCTATGCACCCGATGGACCAAGGGGTGATGACCCCATTGGCTGAGCAGCTCAATGCCGCAACTGATGGCGAACTGACCATTCGCATCTATCCATCAGGCGAGTTGGGCAAAGGCCCGGTGCAGCAATATAAACGGGTGGTGACAGGCGTGGCCGACATCGTTTTCGGCATTCCTGAATATACGCCAAATCAGTTCAGCAAGACCGCCATGGTGCACATTCCGGGTCTCTTCGCGAGCGGCACAGACGCGACGCACGCGCTTTGGGATAATCTAGAACTGATTGAAGACGAATATGCCCAAACAAAACTGCTTGGACTTTGGGCCAACAACCCATCTGTTTTGCTCACACGCGACAAGCCAGTGCGCACTGTCGCAGATATGCAGGGCATGAAAATCCGCACCCCAAATCCAGTGATGGCCGAGCTGGTGAAAGCATGGGGCGGCATTCCGGTGTCCATGCCAACAACTGACACCTACAATGCAATGAACACAGGCGTCATTGACGCCGTGATGATTGGGCCATCAGGCATACGGTCCTACAAGCTCAATGAAACCGCCAAATATGTCACCACCAACATCCCATCAGCGCTGGATAGCTTTTATCTTTTGATGAACAAATCAAGCTGGGACAAATTGAGCGATGAGCATAAAGCCAAGCTAACTGACCTGACAGGGCGTTATTTGAGCCTGCGCGGCGCGCAAGCCTTTTATGAAGCGGGACAATCCGGTTTGGATTTGGCACGTGAAAGTGGCGTGGAAGTGATCGAGATTGATAGTGCAGCCGACGCTGAGTTCCGCGAAAAGATGAAGGCCACTTTGGACCAATTCATCGATAAAGTAGGGCAAGAAAAGGGCGTGGATGCCCACGCACTTGTAGACGCTTTGGCTGGCAACTAAGCCATGGGCGAGCCACATATGGAGGCGCCGGCGCAGCACCAAGCTGCCTGGCGCCGTTGGGTTGAAGCGCCGTTGGTGATCTGCGGTGCTGCCCTTATTTTCATTCTGATGGGGCTGTCCTTCTCTGACGCTCTGTTGCGGTCCTTGTTCAACAAACCAATCTTCGGCGCAAATGATTATGCGCAGATTCTGCTGTCATTTGCCATCGCGATCAGCTTTCCCTTATGCGTTATGTCGGGCCGTCTTATCGCCATCGACACCATTACCGATATGATGCCCGCCCCGGTGCAAAAAATCTTAGATTGGCTCGTCACCATTATGGGCGTGGTCATTCTAAGCTATTTGTCGTGGCGCGCCTTCTCTAACGCGCTGGAAGCGGCAAGCTTTGGCGAGAGCACTTTGCTGCTGCAATTGCCGTTCGGTCCATCCTATTATGCAGTGGCAGCGGGCAGCGGACTTAGCGCACTCTTGTTGCTGGTGGAAAGGCTATTGCGATGAGCCCAGAACTCTATGGTGTTTTGGGCTTTGTCGCCCTATTTGTCTTTTTGGCCATGGGCGCACCAGTGGCCGTGGCGCTGTTAGTTGTTGGCTTTGTCGGCACAATCTTTTTGTCCGGCTTCCAAGCCGCCGCATTCACGCTAAGCGGGCAGGTTTTTGCCACCGTCACGGTTTATGAACTGACCATCATTCCCCTCTTTATCTTGATGGGTAACTTAGCGTCCGCTGCAGGCTTAAGCCGAGATTTGTTCGAAGCAGCGCACAAAATGATTGGACGGTTAAGGGGCGGGTTGGCCGCAGCCACCATTCTTGGTTGCGCTGGTTTCGCCGCACTGTCGGGCTCATCCATCGCCTCGGCCATCACCATGGGCAAAGTGGCCTATCCTGAAATGCGGCGGTTTAATTATGGGCCAAAGCTGGCCACCGGTGCCATCGCGGCAGGCGGCACTTTGGGCATTTTGATCCCACCGTCCACAGGCTTTGTGATTTATGCGGTGCTGACCGAGGAATCCATCGGTCGCCTGTTTATGGCGGGCGTGTTGCCCGGCATTTTGCTCACCACCATGTTTTTGCTGGCGATTGCTGTGGTCACCTTTATTTGGCCGGAAGAGGGGCCGCGCGGACCGCAATTCACCACCAAAGAAAAACTCGCAAGCTTGCTTCGGGCCACAGGCATTGGCGGTATTGTGTTGATCACCATTGGCGGCATTTACACTGGGTTGTTCACCCCTGTTGAAGCGGCGGGCGTCGGCGCATTCTTTGCGCTGGTGATGTTGATCGTTCGGCGCAAATGCACGTGGGCCACTCTTTACGATGTTAGTGCCGAAACACTTAAAACCACGGGCATGGCCTTTTTCATTCTGGTGGGCGCTAACGTGTTCGCGCCCTTCGTCGCGCTGTCCCATCTGCCAGCCACTATCGCAGCGGCTATGGCTGGGTTGGCATTGGGCACTTATGGCACTTTGGCGCTCATCCTGTTGGGCTATGTGATTTTGGGCATGTTCATTGAAGGGCTTTCCCTCTTGGTGATCACTTTGCCCATCGTGTTCCCGCTGGTGGTCGGGTTGGGCTTCGATCCCATCTGGCTCGGGGTCGTAATGGTGATCGTTCTAGAAATGGGGCTGATCTCACCTCCAGTTGGCGTCAATGTGTTCATTGTGAAAAGCGTGGTGCAAGATGTGAAAATCGAAACCATCTTTGCAGGCATTATGCCCTTCTGGCTGGCCATGATCGCCACTTTAGCGTTGATTGTCATCTTCCCAGAAATCGCGCTGATGCTGCCCAATGCGATGTTTGATTAGCCCTTTTCTTATCGTGTGATAAATCCTAAAACACCCGGTGTAACAGCCGGGTGTTTTGCGGAGAAAAGCATGGCAAAGCCAACATCACCAGATTTGGAGTGGCACGAAAACGATATGCCGTTTTCGCCCGAATTTGGCGACCATTTCTATTCCCACGACGATGGGCGGTTAGAATGTGATTATGTCTTTATCCAATCCAACAACATCCCAGATCGGTGGACGCAGAAGCATCAATTCGCAATCGGCGAACTTGGCTTCGGCACCGGGCTAAACTTTCTCGAAACCTGGCGCCTATGGCGTGAAGTGTGTAGCGAAAATCAATTGCTCCACTTCACCTCATTTGAACTTTACCCCATGACTGCAGACCAGATTGAGCGCGCGCTCCAACCGTGGCCCATGCTGACAGAATTGCGCGAACTTATGCTGGGCCATTGGGATCAAATTGCAGCTGGCGACGCGGTTGAAATTGAACCGGGCATAGTGCTTCAGCTCCAAATCGGTGACGTCACCCAAACCCTGCCCAAATGGCAAGGCAGGGCAGACGCATGGTATCTGGACGGTTTCGCCCCGGCCAAAAATCCAGCCATGTGGGGTGAAAAGTTGATGCAAGCGCTCGCGACTCATACCCATCCCGACGGAACGTTCGCGACCTATACTGCCGCCGGTTGGGTGCGCCGCAATTTGCAGGCAGCAGGATTCGAAGTGATCCGCAAAAAGGGTCATGCGGGCAAACGGCAGATGATGTGCGGCACATTGGGCGGCGCTCAATTGAATGATTGACGCTTCCGGCTGCACATGCAATTCATAAGGTTCACGCGACGGTCTTATGGGTGCAAAAGCACCTTATAAGTGAAAAGGGAACATGGTGAGTTCGACCCAATTCGGGGAACGAATCCAGGGCTGCCCCCGCAACTGTAAGCGATAAGATCGCAACCAATTTGCCACTGAAATTTCGGGAAGGCTGGTTGAGATCGTTCGAATCGCGAGCCAGGAGACCTGCCATCGCCAACATAACTCGAATGCCGTCGGGTGGACGGTGAGGCAAATGCCTCAAGGAGCAAAAATGAAAAAGATTCCAGCAACGGTGATCACCGGCTTTCTTGGCGCGGGCAAAACAACCCTTGTGCGCCATGTGTTGAACAATGCCAAAGGCAAGCGCATTGCGCTGATCATCAATGAATTTGGCGATGTCGGCGTGGACCGCGATGTGCTGCAAGGCTGCGGTGATGAAGCGTGCAGCGAAACCGATATGGTCGAGCTGGCCAATGGCTGCATTTGCTGCACCGTGGCCGAAGATTTTATCCCTACCATTACCGCGCTGCTGCAAAGCGACAATCGCCCGGATCATATTGTGATTGAAACCTCTGGCTTGGCGTTGCCGCAACCGCTTGTGCGCGCCTTCAATTGGCCAGAGATCAAAGCCGATGTCACCGTCGATGGCGTCGTCACCGTGGCTGACGCCTCCGCCCTCGCAGCGGGCCGTTTTGCTTCGAACGAAGCAGCGGTAGATGCCCAGCGCAAGCAAGACGAAATGCTCGATCACGAAACCCCGTTGGGCGAACTGTTCGAAGATCAATTGATCTGTGCCGATTTGGTGTTGCTCAACAAATCCGACCTTGTGTCACCGGAAGATTTGGAAAAAGTCGAAGCCGCTATCCGCAAAGAATTGCGTGAGGGCGTGAAACTGGTGCGCACCCAAAAGGGTGAGATTGATATGGCCGCCTTGCTCGGCATCGAAGCCGAAAGCGAGTTAGATATGGATGGGCGTAAGTCCCACCATGAACATCACCATGAGGGCGAAGATCACCATCACGAACATGATGATTTTGACAGCTTCTCCATCCGCCTGCCTGCTGCCGCAGACAAGGTGCAGTTGGGCAACGCAATCAGCAATGTGATCAAGGATTTCGACATTCTGCGCCTCAAAGGTTTTGCGGCGATTAAAGATGCACCCGCGCGGCTTTCAGTGCAGGCCGTAGGCCCGCGCGTCGACACCTATTTTGATCGACCTTGGACCAGCGACGAGGAAAAACAAACCTCGCTGGTGGTGATCGGCCAGTCTCCGCTGGACCGCGCAGCAATTTCAGAACGGCTCGAAAAAGCCTTTTCCTGATGCATTTATTATCAGCCCAAGCTGGGGCCATCCAGCAAGAGGGGGAGGCGATTGACTTAGGCCAATCGCCTGAGCTGCTGCTTATCCTATCCGCCGCTGATAGCGAACTGGCCGCCTTTGCAGGTGCAGTAGATGCTCAAGGCGCTAACGATGTGCGCCTCGCCAACACCATGCGCTTGAGCCACAATTACTCCATCGACCTCTGGCTCGATGATACGGCGCAACATGCCAAATTAATCGTGGTGCGTGTGCTCGGTGGCCGCGCCTATTGGACCTATGGCGTTGATCAGCTCACCGCCCTGTGCGCCGATCGCGGTATTGAACTGGCACTCTTGCCCGGCGATGCCAACCCGGACCCGGACTTGAAAAGCCGCTCGACCATCGATGGCGAAATCTACGAGCAGTTGCATCAAGCCTTTATCGCGGGCGGCGCACAAAATCTAAGTGCTTTACTCACTTATCTGCGCCACCGCGCTAGAGGTGAAACAGCAGAATTGCCCGCGCCACAACCGGCCCCCAATGCCGCCATCTGGCACGAGCGGCATTTGGTCAGCAATCTTGATGAAATCACCGTCGATCCCAACGCTAAATATACCCCCATCATTGCCTATCGCGCCCTCATGGATGGTGGCAATCTGCGCCCCATCGAGCGCATGGCGAGAGCATTGCATAAGGAAGGGCTCACCCCGCTAATCCTGCTGGTGACCAGCTTGAAACAGGCGGAACCTGTGCAGTTTGCCCAAAAGCTGTTCGCTCGGTTTGATCCGCAGGTGATCCTAAACGCCACCGGCTTCGCCTTGGGCATCAATGATCTCAGCGAAGCCGATAATCCCTTCGCCTACACCGACGCGCCGATCCTGCAACTGGTGCAGGCGGGCCGCGCTGAGGAAGTGTGGCAGGAAGATATTCAAGGCCTCAACACCAAAGATTTGGCAATGCAAATCGTGCTGCCGGAATTGGATGGCCGCGCGGGTAATATCCTGATTGCGCACAAGGCACAAAACATCTGGCACGATGCCAGCGAATGCCCGCTGTCGGTCAACGAGCCCCATGTGTCGGGAATCGACGCCGCTGCCAAGCTGGCGAAAAACTGGGTCACACTCCGGCAAAAGCAAGTCGCCGAGCGCAAGGTTGGCATTGTGTTGGCTAACTACCCAATCCGTGATGGGCGCTTGGCCAATGGTGTCGGCTATGACGCCCCGGCGTCAACGCTCAATATTTTGCAGTTTTTACAAGAGGCAGGATATGCCCTCGACCACTTGCCCGATAGTGGCAATGCGCTGATCGAAATGCTGCAAAACGGCCCCACCAATGCCGCCCCAAAACGCGGCACCAGTCAGGCGACTATAACTCTAGAAAATTATAGAAAACTCTATGAAATTCTACCTGAAACTCTAAAAAATTCTATTGAAGAAAGATGGGGAACTCCAGAAACAGATCCTTTCTTTCGCAACGATCATTTTGAACTGCCCGCCATCCAATTTGGTCATGCCGCGATCTTGATCCAACCCGCCCGTGGCTATGATCTGGATGAGGAAGCGATCTATCACGATCCCGATCTGGTGCCGCCTCATGGCTATCTCGCAGGCTACTTCTGGCTAAAGCACCAATTCGCCGCTGACGCGCTGATCCATAATGGCAAGCATGGCAATCTGGAATGGCTGCCGGGCAAGGCCGTGGCGCTTTCTGACGAGTGTTATCCGCATATGTTGTGGGCGCAACTGCCCCACTTTTACCCCTTCATCGTCAATGATCCGGGCGAGGGCACACAAGCCAAACGCCGCACCGGGGCGGTGATTATTGATCATCTGACCCCGCCGCTCACCCGCGCTGAAACCTATGGCCCGCTCAAAGATCTGGAAGCGCTGGCGGATGAGTTTTACAACGCCTCCGGCATGGACCAACGCCGCATCAAAGACTTGAAGCAGCGCATTTTCGATCTGTGTGCAGATACCGGCTTGGCTGCCGATATGGGGCTGGGCGATGCGCAAGATGATGATGCCTTGCAGACCATCGACACCTTCCTGTGCGAGCTGAAAGAAGCGCAAATTCGCGATGGATTACATATACTTGGCCAAGCGCCAGAGGGGCGATTGAAGTATGATCTGCTGGTGGCGCTCACCCGAGTACCGCGCGGCAGCGAACGCGATCAGGACCTCTCCATCATCCGCGCCCTTGCCGATGATTTAGGCCTCGGGTTTGATCCCCTGTCCGCAGAGCTGGGCAAAGAATGGACAGGCCCACGCCCTGCGATTTTGCAATCCCAACTGGACGACACTTGGCGGCACACGGGTCACACGGTGGAACGGCTGGAACAACTCGCCTTCGCGCTGGTCGCTGGCGAAATGGAGCCAGAGGCGGACTGGTCCGCCACCCGCACCATTCTCGATGCGATCCAAAGCGACATTTCCCCGAAGCTCGACCAGTCTGGCGCATTGGAAAAAACCAATCTGCTGCGCGGCTTAGACGGTAAATTTGTGCCCCCAGGCCCATCCGGTGCGCCAACGCGCGGGCGGTTGGATGTGCTGCCCACAGGCCGCAATTTCTATTCGCTCGACAACCGCGCGGTGCCCACGCAAACCGCATGGGAACTGGGCGTGAAGTCGGCCGAAAATCTGGTCACCCGCCATTTTCAGGATCATGGGCTCTATCTTAAATCCATCGTCCTGTCGGTGTGGGGCACCGCCAATATGCGCACAGGGGGAGATGATATCGCCCAGGCGTTGGCGCTGATCGGGGCCAAACCCAAATGGGATTTTGGCTCCACCCGCGTCAGCGGCTATGAGATCATCCCGCTGGCGAAAATGAACCGACCGCGCGTCGATGTCACCCTGCGCATTTCAGGCTTTTTCCGTGATGCCTTCCCGGCGCAGATCGAACTGTTCGACCGCGCCATCCGCGCTATCGGCGCGCTGGATGAGCCGGAAGATATGAACCCGATTGCCGCCCGCATGCGCAGTGATGCGCTGGAGCTGATGCAGAAAGGGCGTGACGAAGACGCTGCCGCGATGGAAGCGGGCTATCGCATCTTTGGCTCAAAACCCGGCAGCTATGGCGCGGGGCTGCAAGGCATTATGGATTCAGGCCGCTGGAACGAGCTGGGCGACATTGCCGAAACCTTCCTCAATTGGGGGCAATATGCCTATGGCACAAAAGCCAATGGCACCGTGGCGCGCGGCGCCTTGATCAACCGCCTTAAAAATATTGATGCGGTGGTGCACAATCAGGACAATCGCGAGCATGATCTGCTGGACAGTGATGATTATTACCAGTTTGAAGGCGGCCTAAGCGCCACCGCCAAGCACTTGCAAGGCGAGGCCCCGGCCAATTATCACAATGATCATTCACGCCCCGAACGCCCGGTGGCCAAGACGCTGGAGGAAGAAATCGCCAAGGTGATGCGCTCCCGCGTGGTGAACCCGAAATGGATCAATGGCGTGATGCGTCATGGCTATAAGGGCGCGTTCGAAATCATCGCCACCACAGATTATATGTTCGCCTTTGCCGCCACCACAGGTGCGGTAAAGTCGCACCATTTTGATCTGGCTTTTGAAGCCTTTGTGCTCAATGATGAGGTGCGCGATTTTATTCAGGCCAACAACAAATATGGCTATGATGAGTTGATTGATAAGTTTAACGAGGCGGTGCGGCGCGGTTTCTGGTCGCCAAAACGCAATTCGGTTTACGCATTTCTCGATGGAGGGAACGGATGAGCAAAAAAACTGACAATATGACAGAAGAAGAATTGAACGCCCGCCACGCGGAAAAAATGAAAAAGAAAAAGGCGGCGCGCGACAAAATCATCGCCACCAAAACCATCGAAAAAGGCCTGACCATCGTCCATACGGGCAAGGGCAAAGGTAAATCCACCGCTGCCTTCGGCATGGTGTTTCGCGCGCTGGGCAACGGCATGAAAGTGGCCGTGGTGCAATTTGTGAAAGGCAAATGGGGCACGGGCGAACGCAATGTACTCGATAAATTCCCCGACCAAGTCTCCCTCGCCACCATGGGCGAAGGGTTCACTTGGGAAACCCAAGACCGTCAACGCGATATAGACGCCGCCCGCGCCGCCTGGGAACAGGCCAAAACATTCATCATGGACAATGAACATGACATGGTCCTCTGCGACGAGCTGAACATTGTGCTGCGCTATGACTATCTGCCCATCGAAGAAGTGTTGGAAGTCCTCGAGCAAAAGCCAGAAATGAAGCATGTGATCATCACTGGCCGGAATGCCAAAGATGAGCTGGTCGAAGCCGCTGATCTGGTCACCGATATGACACAGGTGAAACATCCCTTCCGCTCAGGGGTGAAGGCGCAAGTGGGAATTGAGTTTTAGGCAACAGTTCTAGGCCACTGCCATGCGCATTCTGACAGAAGCCGAACTGAACAAAGTGCCTATGTCCATCTTGGTGGAGGCTGTGCGAGCCCAAATTGTGGCCGATGCTGAAGGGCGTGCAGTGGCACCGCCGCGTCATCATGTGGATTTTGGCGAGGGCGGGCTGACCTTTACTTGCGGCGGCAATGACGAACTGGCTGGGTTTCGTGTCTATGACACCTTCCCCAAGCCCGATGGCGTAGATGAAGATCAGGTCGTGATCGCATTTGACCGCGCAAGTGCAAAATTGAAGGGCCTGTTTATTGGCGAGCGATTGGGTGCGCTGCGCACTGGATGTTTGGGCGGCGTTGCCGCTGCGCTGATGGCGCCCGACCAACCCATCAAAAAGCTTGGCTTGATCGGCACAGGTGTGCAGGCCGAAACTCAATTATTGGCCATCGCCGCTGTCCGTAAAATCGAGAAAGTCTTCACCTTTAGCCGCAACGCGGAAAAGCGTTTAGCTTTCGCGCAACGCATGGCTGCGCAACTTGGCATTCCGGTTCACGCAGCAGATGATGCACAAACGGCTGTGGAGGGGGCAGACTTTGTGGTGCTGGCCACCAATTCTGCTGAACCAGTGATCAAGACCGAGTGGCTGGCCACTGGGGCGCACATCAACACGCTGGGGCCAAAATTCAAAGATCGCCACGAATTGCCGTTGGATATTTTGCAGCGCGTTCGCACCTGCGCATCAGATAGCCCACAGCAAATTGCAGCCCAAGGTGAAAATCATATGTTCCACGGGCAGGCGTTGAATATTCAACATCTGGGTGCCTATCAAGATGAGCGCAGGGTAGGGGATTTATCTCTATTTTTATCGGCAGGCTTGGCGGGCACTGAAGTTGCACTGCTGTCCGCCGCCATTGATGCCTTGGCATAAAACAAATGTGATGCAACGTCTGCAGCGCCCATGCGTTAGAATGTTGAACAGACATGCCGTTTAAGGAGATTACTATGGCCGATTTAGAATATGATGTGCAGTTTGAGCAATCTGGCAATCGGGGCCGCTTTTTTATCAATCTTGGCGGTGGGCATGAGGCGGAAATGACCTTTCATGATCGCGATGGCACTTTCGTTGTTGATCACACTGGCGTGCCCAAACCCTTCGAAGGCAAAGGGATTGCCCTTGAATTGGTGAAAGCGGGCGTTCAATATGCCCGGGAGCATGATAAGAAAATTCAGCCCGTGTGCCCCTATGTGGTGATGCAATTTAAGCGCCATAAAGACTGGGACGACATCGCGGCCTAGCGAAGGAATTCGGCATGAGATCAGCGATGGATTTGGTGAATGCCGCCACAGCAGAAATTGAAACATTGTCTGTTGACGCTGCCAAAGCCGCGGTGGATGCGGGTGATGCACTCTTCGTCGATTTACGCGATATTCGCGAACTCAATCGAGAAGGGCGCATTGCGGGCGCGGTGCACGTGCCGCGCGGCTTATTGGAGTTTTGGATAGACCCCACATCGCCCTATCACAAGCCCGAGCTGGCAACCAACAAAAAACTGATCTTCTTCTGCGCCGCCGGCTGGCGCTCAGCCCTTGCCACCAAAACGGTCAAAGATATGGGACATACCAATGTCGCCCATATGGAGGGTGGCTTTGGCGCATGGCGGGACGCTGAAGGCGAAATTATTGCGCCGAAGGATAAGGCTTAGCGTTTCAGCTGGCGCAGATTCACCATCTCAACTTCAATGTTGAACCCAATCTTCTTGTAAAGCTTAAATGAGGGTGCGTCGTCGGCGTCTGACGACAAAAACACGGCAGGTTTTTGTTCCAAAATTTTGTTGGTCAAGCGCCTGACCAAAGCGCTGGCTATGCCACGTCCCCTGTAGGCCGGAACGGAATATATGCTACTGACCTCACCAAATTTGCTGCCGACTTCGCCTAAATCCACTTTGCCTGCACATACGATTTTGCCGTTTGGAGTTCCCCAAACAAATAGTTTTTGGTTTGCGATGGCAGTTTCCACCATCACGTGGGCATCAAACGGCCTTTGCGTGTTCATCTCAGCCTGCATAGCCAAATACATATCAACAAGCGTGTCTTGATCACCGTCTTTTGCACATCGCAACTTGCCTTCAATTTCGGGTGGAATGTGTGGGCTAGCCGTTTCCCAATGCAATATTCGCTTCGCGACTTGGTAACGTACGCCACCAAGCCTGCTCAATGCATCTGCAAGGGCCAACCCTGCCTGTTGTGGGGCAAATATACCGGGAACGTGCAGCCTGCGTTGCACCAGATGCTCGGCAAGTAAAGGGATGGCTTCCTTTGGCATGGGTGACAAAATGATTTGATCGCCCGTTGTAAGGCAGGCAAAGCCTATAGGTGTGGTGCCAGCGCATACGGTGAAGCAAAGCCTTTCGGCTGCTGAGTTTGCAGGCAAGTGTAAAAAGGGGCGATGTTTCAGTTCTTCAGCCAGCCACGATGTCCGATGTCCAACTATAAATGCTTCAGTTTCAGTGGTCTCGATTTGTAACTGTGGATTGTCTGCCATCAGTAGTCAGCCTCACCCCTTCTTTACAATCGCTGGAATCGCCTTTTGAAACTTGATCTTATCCATCACCACCTGACTGTAGGTTTTGGAAATAAACGGTTGGCGCATTAGGCTGTTGCGGACGAAGCGGTGGAAGGCGCGCATGTCGGTGGCCAGGACTTTCAGGACATAATCATATTCGCCCGTGGTGGCATAACATTCCAGAATTTCGGGGATCGACTCCACCAGTTGGATAAACTGCTCGATATAGTCATCGCTGTGTCGCTGCAGGCTGATTTGCAGCAATATGGTTTCCTGATAGCCCATTTTTTCCGGGGAGACGGTGAGGCCGTAACCTTGAATAACGCCCGCTTCTTCAAGCGCATTGATGCGGCGCCAGACGGAGGAAACGGAGCTGCCCACCTGATTGGCAATCTCTTGGTTGGAGATGCGACTATTCTTTTGCAATAGCTCGAGTATCTTTCCATCAATTTGATCGATTTTGAGTGAGTTATTCAAAATTTAGCTCCAAAGCGAAAAGATTGTGCAAATTTGACCTTAATCACCTGCAAATCTGATCAGCTTTGTCAAGTAAAATAGGTGATAATGCCCCTGATTAGAGGGGGACATGATGGATTTAACAACGCTTGATCGCGATATTTTTGCTTATCCTGATTATGAACTGCGCCACGGCATGGTGCGCGAGCGGGTCTTTTTGTCTGGCACCGACATTCTGGTGCGTATTCCCATTGAGCAGGCGAAAATTGACCAAGCAAATGGCCTGAACACTGCAGGCTTTATTTCCGGCTATCGCGGCTCCCCCCTTGGTGCCTATGATCAAGCGTTGGGCAAAGCCCAAAAAGTGCTGGATGAGCACAAAATCGACTTTCTCCCCGCCATCAATGAAGACTTGGCCGCGACGGCGGTGATTGGCACCCAAGAAGTGGCCAGCGATCCGGAAAAGAATGTCGATGGCGTTTTTGGCATATGGTACGGCAAGGGTCCGGGCGTTGACCGATCTGGCGATGCCTTGAAGCATGGCAACGCCCTCGGTGCATCAAAACATGGGGGCGTGATCGCCTTTTTCGGCGACGATCATGGCTGCGTTTCCTCCTCCATGCCGCACCAATCTGATCAGGCCGGCGAGCATTATATGATGCCCGTGCTGCACCCAGCAGGCGTGGCTGACTATATTCCGTTTGGCCTTTATGGCTTCGCCGCTTCTCGCTACACGGGCGCATGGATCGGCTTTAAAACCATCTCCGAAGTGCTGGAAAGTAGCGCCGCCATCGAAGTGCCGGAACCACGTCGCTTTAAGGACCCAGAAGATTTCACCCCGCCGCCTTTCGGCTTAAACCATGACCCGGCCACAAGCTTTGGCCCGGTGCTGGAGCAAAAGCTGCTCGCCCGGCTAGACGCAATGCGCGCCTTTGCTAAAGCCAACCCGATTGACGAAGTGGCGTTCGGCGCCAAGCAGCCCCAAATTGCCATCGTTGCTGTGGGCAAAGCTTTTGCTGATTTAATGCAAACCCTGCGCGATTTGGACATTAGCGAAGCCAAAGCCAAGCGCATGGGGCTTGGGGTTTATAAGGTTGGGCTGGTGTGGCCAATTGAGCCAACAGGCTATCAACGTTTTTTGGCGAAAGCCGAAAAACTGCTGGTGGTGGAAGAAAAACGCGCGGTGGTGGAAACCCAGCTGAAAGAGCTGTTTTTCAACCAGCGCAACTTCACCATCATTGGCAAAAAAGACATTGAGGGCGACCCGCTTATCCCCGAAGCGGGTGAGTTGCGCCCCTCCATTTTGGCGCAGGTTGTTCATGAATATTTGGACCTTGAAGGCCTTCCTCCTTCCGCCTCACCTGCGCCAACTCTTGACGAGATCGACGTGGCGCGCCGGGTGCCTTATTTCTGCTCAGGCTGTCCGCACAATCGATCCACCAAATTGCCAGAGGGCAGCACCGCGCTACCCGGCATTGGCTGCCATTATATGGCGTCTTGGATGGGCCGCGACACAGGCGGCATCGTGCAAATGGGTGGCGAAGGCGTCAATTGGATCGGCATGGAAAGCTATACCGGCAAAAAGCACATCTTCCAGAATTTGGGCGATGGCACCTATTTCCATTCCGGCATGATGGCCATCCGCCAGGCGATTGCCGCCAAAGCCAATGTGACCTACAAAATTCTTTACAACCATGCCGTTGCCATGACCGGTGGTCAGGATGTGGATGGTGAGCTGAGCGTTGAATCCATCGTGGCGCAACTCAAAGCAGAAGGCGTGGAGCGCATCGCACTGGTGAGCGACAAGCCTGAGCGGTTTGGTTCCAGCCTGATGCGCGGCAAAGGCCTGAGCCTTGATCACCGCAAAAACCTCGACGCGATCCAAATGGAACTGCGCGACATCCAAGGCGTCACCGCGCTGATCTATGATCAGGGCTGCGCTACGGAAAAACGCCGCAAGCGCAAACGTGGGCTGATTGAAGACCCGAAAAAGCGCGTCTTTATCAACCCTGATGTGTGCGAAGGCTGCGGTGATTGCTCGGTGCAGTCAAACTGCATTTCCGTCAGTCCGGTGAAAACAAAGTGGGGCGTGAAGCGCACGATTGACCAATCCTCCTGCAATAAGGATTTTTCCTGCGTCGAAGGCTTTTGCCCCAGCTTCGTTACCATCGAAGGCGACGAGGAAAAGGCTACCGGAGACCAACATCGTTGCGACCATTTGCTCACCCATATTGCCAGCCTGCCAGAACCTAAATTTGCCAAAACTGGTGAGGTGTTGATTACTGGCGTTGGCGGCACGGGGGTGGTGACCGTTGGCGCCGTGTTGGCCATGGCCGCGCATCTGCAAGGCAAAGGGGCGTCCGTGCTCGACTTTATGGGCTTTGCCCAAAAAGGCGGCGCGGTGATCTCGCACCTGAAAATTTTGGAAAAGCCGGGGTTGGACACACCGGTGCGGATCGACAAGGGCGATGCCAATGCGGTGATCGCGTGCGATTTGGTGGTGGCCAATATGCCTGAGCCGATGGCGTGTCTTGATCCGAACAAAACCCATGTGATCGCCAACACCAAAATCCTGCCCACTGCAGATTTTGTGCTGCGTGGTTTGGCCGACTTCCAAGAAGAAATGCGTCTCAAAAAACTGAATGAAGGCGCAAAACAGGTCGACTATTTCGACGTGACCGATCTGTCGGTGGCGCTGTTTGGTGATAGCGTTTTCTCCAACATGATGCTCACTGGCATGGCGTGGCAAAAAGGCCAGATTCCGCTGGATGGCGATGCCATTCGCCGCGCGATCGAGTTGAACGGCAAGGCCATTGAGGCCAATTTGAATGCGTTTGAACTTGGGCGTTTGATCGCTGATCAACCTGAACTGTTTGTTGAAGATCAGGAAGATGATCTTGAACAAACATTGGAGCAATTGATCAGTGATCGCGCCGCTTTTTTAACCCGCTATCAAAACGCTCAATATGCCGACCGCTATAAAGACGTGGTGGGCAAAGTACAAGCCGCAGAAAATGCGCTCGGGAAAACGGGTTTGAGCGAAATTGTCGCGCACCAGTTAGCACGGGTTATGGCTTATAAGGACGAATATGAAGTCGCCCGCTTGCACCTTGAAACGGCCCATCTCAATGAGATGAAAGGGCGGTTTAAAGACGGCGCAAAAATGACCTTCCATATGGCCCCGCCGATGCTCAACTGGATCAAGGAGCCAAATGGCCGCCCGAAAAAGTTTGCTATTCCGGGTGCTGTCGCCCTGCCGAGCTTAAAACTCTTGAACGCCATGCGCCCCTTGCGCGGCACCGCTTTTGACGTGTTCGGCCTCAGCAAAGACCGCCGCGACGAACGTAAACTGCGCGACGACTATATTGCGCTAGTGGAAGATTTGGCGGCCAACCTGACCGCTGACAACCATAGCGAAGCGATGAAAAGGGCCAAGCTGATCGATATGGTCAAAGGCTATGGCGTGGTGAAAGAGCAGGTGCTGGAGAAGTATAACAAGGCGCTGGCGGAACTGGCTTAGGGGATAGGTCTGATTTGGGGTCGATAGCACCCGACCCTTAATCCCTCCCCATCAAGGGGAGGGAAAAGAGCGTCTGTTTGGGCAGGACCCTTCCTCACGCACAGAGTCTGCATTTGAGGGAGAGCATTTCGCCACACACAATGTCATCCTCGGGCTTGACCCGAGGATCCAAGCAGCGCTAACCAGGATGCACATCGCCCACCACTTGCCGCAAGGACAACCCCAATTAGATTCCCGCATGCGCGGGAATGATTGGGTGAGAGAAGGTATGAGGGTGCGTCATTCGCGACGCTTCCTTAAGCCTTCGACGTCATTGCAAGACTTGATCTTGCAACCCAATTCACTGTTCAACTTCGCACGCGCTTTTGGTATGGCATCGCACTATGCAATCCGGTCAACGTGAAATGGATCCCAAGGTCAAGCCTTGGGATGACGCCCGTGGGCGTTGCTGACGCTGGACACTTTATCTCGACAGGACCCATCCCGGCCTTGAGCCGGGATCAAACCAAGCGTGCCCAAAGCTAACCTTGCTGTGGTAAGCCGCAATGCGTCAGAATTTCATCTACCACTTGCTCAAGCGGTTGGGTCGCATCAATGCGGATACCATTCTTCGGCACATCGCCGCCAGAAGCGTGCAATTGGCGCACCATTTCGCGTTCGGATTCGCGACCGCCCCAATCGTCAGCGGAACGCTTGGCCAAGCGCTGATTGAGGGTTTCAAGATCAATCTCCAGCACAAAGACCTTGTCGAAATGATGGATGAATTTCTCAAAATTTCGGCTGCCGCCGCAGAAAAAGCTGGCATTGTGCTGTTGGTCTTTCACCACTTGCTCCACCCTCGCTATATCCCAGATATGAGTGTGGTGTCCGCCACTGGAAAGCGGCGCGCCTGTGGCGGGGTCACCGCAATAGGCAAATACATTGTCACCATTCAGCGCGTGATAGCCGCGTTGCGTGAGCAGCTGTCAAACTGATGTTTTGCCGGTGCAGGAAATGCCTTCAATCAAATAATTATAAGTACCCATTTTGCGAAGCTAGCAAATAGGGGCAAATCCATAAATAAAAAAGGAGGGCGATGCCCTCCTCAATTTTAGCTTTCATCGAAATCCAACGTCAGCTCATCGCTGGTGGGCCGGGTTTGGCAGGCTAGGGTGAAGCCGGCTTCGATTTCCCACGGTTCGAGTGAATAGTTCACATCCATCTCGGCGCTGCCTTTGGCCACTTTGCAGCGGCAGGTGCAGCACATGCCGCCTTTGCAGGAGAAGGGCAGTTCCAGCCCATGTTTATGAGCGGCTTCTAACACCGTATCTTCTGGATCGGTGAGGGTGAAACTGCGTTTGGTGCCATCCAGCACTACTTCGACCTTCACGCTCTGTTCTGCCGCTTCGCGTTGTGCCTTGGTGGGCGCTTTGCGTGGGGTTTGCCCATCGGCGGGGGTGAACAATTCATAGTGGATTTTGTCGTGCGCCACGCCCATGCCTTCTAGGCTTTCGCGGGCCACTTCAATCATTTCGCCGGGGCCGCACAAAAACACGCCGTCGGCGGCTTTAGGATCGATTGCACCGGTGTTCACCAACGCTTTGATTTTATCCGCATCAATGCGGCCATTCAAAATCGGCACGTCCTGATCTTCACGGCTGAGAATATGGATCAGCGTAAAGCGATCCATAAATCGATCTTTCAAAAACTCCAGCTGCTCGCGGAACATGATGGTGCCGGTTTCGCGGTTGCCATAAACCAGGGTGACTTCGGCGTCCTCGTCATTCTCCAGCAAGGACTGGGCGATCGACATCATTGGTGTGATGCCGGAACCTGCGGCGATCAACAGCGCCTTTTTCATGCCGCCAATATCGGCCACAAAACGGCCATCCGGGGTCATTACGTCAAGCTGGTCGCCCACCTTTAGATCGTTGGCCGCGAAGCTGGAAAATACGCCATCTTCCACCCGGCGGATGCCCACCGTGAGGTCATTGCACCCGAGCGGCGAGGAGACGGAATAAGACCGACGCACATCTTTGCCATCAATGGTGCTGCGCAGGGTCAGATATTGCCCCGGCTTGAACGCATAGGCGTCGCGCAGATCGTCATTCAGGGCAAAGCTGATCGCGCGTGCGTCTGGCGTCAGCTCTTCAATTTTTGAAATCGTCAGGGTGTGAAATTTAGGGGTCATCTTTTTAGGCCCTCAAATGCATTTGAAATAATCGAAAGGTTCACGACAGCTCGTGCAGCGATAATGTGCTTTGCACGCGGTGGACCCAAATTCAGATAGCTTTTCCGTGTCGGTGCTGCCGCATTTGGGGCAGGCGACAATGGTTTCGCCAAATAAAGCCAGCTTGGAGTTGGAGCCATTAACCGGGGGCGCAATGCCATAGGCGCGCAATTTCTCGCGGCCTTCATCGCTGATCCAGTCTGTGGTCCAAGGCGGGGACACAACACGCTCAATTTTCGGGTCAAACCCAGCTTCGCGCAGCGCCACCTCAATGGCCAATTCAATGGCCAACACAGCGGGACATCCGGTGTAAGTCGGCGTCACATAGGCCACCGCTTTGCCGTCTATCATTTGCACATCACGCAAAATGCCAAGCTCGGCCACATTGACGCACGGCACTTCCGGGTCGGGCACCAGAGCGGCAGCGTCCCATGCCTTTTGCGCGTCGGCTGAGCGGGTTGGCTTGAGTTGATGTACGTCCGCCATTGCCCTTACCAGCTCATATTCGGATAGGCGCGCTGCATATATTGCAGTTCGCTGAGCAGATGGCCCATCTCTTCGCCATGATGCCCGGTGCGGCCACCCAATTGCGGGTATTCCACCTCTGGCATGGTCAATTTGGCTTGGTCAAACACATTGGAAATACTGTTGGTCCATTGGGTGCGCATGGCTTCACGATCTGGCAAAGCACCCTTATCAGCCGCAGCTTGCGCATCGGCAGACATATGGAACAGCTCTTCCACATAGGGGTGCAGTTCTGTGACTGCATCCTGCATGCGCTTCGCACTTTCTTCAGTGCCATCGCCAAGCCGCACCACCCATTCGCCCGCATGGCGAATATGGTACGCCACTTCCTTGACGGATTTACCCGCAATGCCGCGCACGGTCTCATCGTTTGATTGCAGCGCCGCTTCCCAATAGGGATGCATAAAGGCCGCAAAATAAAGCTGCTTCAGCATGGTATGAGCAAAATCTTCATTTGGCCGTTCCACCAGCAGGCAGTTTTTGTACTCACGGTCATAGCGCAAATAGGCGAGTTGATCCTCGTCGCGCCCTTCACCTTCAATTTCACCAGCATAGGTGTAAAGGCTGCGGGCGGCGCCGATCATATCAAGCGCCATATTCGGCATCGCCAAATCTTCTTCCAGCAAGGGGGCGTGGCCGCACCATTCTGAAACCCGATGGCCGAGGATCAAATGATCATCTGCCAACTCGAGCAAAGCGTTGAACAAAGGCGCACTCATTACATATGCCCCACTTCTTCTGGAATGTCATAGAAGGTGGGGTGGCGATAAACCTTGTCGACGCCGGGTTCAAAATTCTCAGCCGTCTGATCAGGGTCAGAGGCGAAAATGGCCTTTGATGGCACAACCCAAATGGATACACCTTCGCCGCGGCGTGTATAAGTGTCCCGTGCAGCTTGCAGCGCCAAAACTTCGTCAGCCGCGTGCAAAGAGCCGCAATGCTTGTGGGACAAACCGTTGCGTGGACGGATAAAAACTTCCCAAAGTGGTGTTTCGTTAGACATAAAATTCCTCCCTATTCGGCGGCGTGTTGGGTTTGGCGGGCGGCGCGTTTTTCAGCGTGCGCCAAAGCGGCTTCCCGCACCCATGCACCATCGTCCCATGCTTTTTTGCGGTCTTTAATGCGGTCGCGGTTCATTTTGCCGTGGCCCTTCACCACGCGCCAAAACTCGTCCCAATCGATCTCGCCATGGTCATAACCGCCTTTGCCGTCATTTTTGTCCGGGTTCCATTTCAAATCCGGATCCGGCACGGTGAGGCCCAAATATTCAGCTTGGGGCACGGTCGCATCGATAAATTTCTGCCGCAGCTCATCATTGGAAAAGCGTTTGATTTTCCATTTCATGCTCTGTTCAGAGTGGCTGGACTCTGCATCATGCGGGCCAAACATCATCAAGGCGGGCCACCACCAACGATTGATGGAATCCTGCGCCATTTGCTTTTGTTCTTCAGTGCCGTTGCACAGGGAAATCAAAATCTCATAGCCTTGACGCTGGTGAAAGCTCTCTTCCTTACACACGCGGATCATCGCGCGGGCATAAGGGCCATAAGAACAGCGGCACAGCGGAATTTGGTTCATAATCGCCGCGCCATCAACCAGCCAGCCAATGGTGCCGATATCGGCCCAAGTTGGCGTGGGGTAATTGAAGATCGACGAATATTTCGCCTTGCCAGAAAGCAGCTCCTCGGTCATCTGCTCGCGGGTCACGCCCAGCGTTTCGGCAGCGGAATAAAGATAAAGCCCGTGGCCACCTTCATCCTGCACTTTCGCCAGCAACGCAGCCTTGCGGCGCAGACTTGGCGCACGGGTAATCCAATTGCCCTCAGGCAACATGCCGACAATTTCTGAATGGGCGTGCTGGCCGATTTGGCGCACCAATGTTTTGCGATAGCCATTCGGCATTGCATCATTGGGTTCAATCTTTTCTTCCCGGTCAATGCGAGCCTGAAACTTGGCCAGAAACTCTTCAGTTTCTTCCGTGGCGCCATCGGCACCAATCAATCCTTGTGAATACATATTGGCATCCCTCTCTCTGGATGTTAATAATACGTCACGAAATTTCACATATCAAGTAATTTTCGTAACATATTGGAGAGATGGGGATGGAAAATCGTTTAGATGCAGCAGCGCTGGAAGCGCTGATCGTCGAAATTTGCGCACCTTGGGTGCAAGAGCTTGGCATTAAAGTGTTGGACCTTGGGGAAAATGGCGCCCGATTCGTGATGCCAGCGACGGAAAAAATCTTGCGACATAAGGGGCCAAATGGCGGTTTAGTGAGTGGCCAGGCGCTGATGGCCGGGTCGGATACGGTCAGCTTTTTGGCCCTGAGCTACCTCAATGGCCGCTTCCGCAATTGCGTCACCGTCGACATGGCCACCAACTTTATGCGGCCCCTGCCCGAAGGTAATGTGATTTTCGACGCCAAAGTCCTCTCCAACGGCAAACGCCTAGCCACCACCCGCATCGACATTATGGCCGAAGGTAGCGAAAAAGTGGCAACCACCTCGACGGGCGTGTTTGCTTATATTGAGGAGTAAAACTGCCTTGCGGGTTTAAGGCACTGCCTAGACAACAAACCCAAACGTCATTACCGGACTTGATCCGGTAATCCATTTCACGCTTGCAACACGGCACTTAATGTAAGCATTTCGCTCTTCCGCATGCGGACAGGTGAATTGGGCCCCAAGATCAAGTCTTGGGGTGACGACTGAGGGTGGGGCGGGCGTTTCAGCGCTGCTACACCACATACGGCGTCACCCCGGACTTGATCCGGGGTCCAAGCAGTGTTGGCGATTAGACTCCGGCGCAATGGCAGACTAAACGGCTACATGGATTACCGGATCAAGTCCGGTAATGACGTGAGGGGGGGGGGCTGGCACTGTGCCAAGAAAAACAGTGCCTAATTTAAAACCGCTCAGCCAACACTATCCGTGCCTCAGCACCATTGCCGTTCGACCACCAATTCTCAGACGGCTCAATCAATTGTCGATAAAGCCCACTCACCAGATGGTGGGCGGCAGCGCCGGGCCAGTCTGCGGGCAATAAATGCGCGGGGAGGGGCGGTTGCTTCAAGATCAGCCGCCGCCATTCATGGATCAACAGAATACGGGCGCATAACGCATCAATCGGGGAGAGGGTGGCCAGTTGTTCGGCCTGCTCACCCAGCGGCGTGAAGCGATTGAGCAGGGCCTGATAATCTGCCTCAATCTCTGTCAGTTCCAACTTCTCCGCTACCCAGCGCGGCAATTCATCGAGGTCAGCGTTGATCAGCAAGAGATCGGCTTGCTGCAATTGCTGCAATAAGTGTTCGCTCGGGTCCGCAAACAGCGCTACTCCATTGCGCAGCGCCATGCCGCCAAATCCGGCCAGCAGCGCGTTCAGCTGTTCACGGGCGGTGCCGATCACATCGGGACCGATAGCAAATATCAGTTTTTCCGGTGTCGGTGCATATTGGGCACGGTAGATCTTTTCGGTGGCAGGGATAAAGCTTTTCAGCCCGGCGGGAGACAAGCGGTAAAAGCTGTTGCGGCCTTGGCGGTCGCGCGTCACCCAGCCTTCTTTCGCCAAGCGCGACATGGCGGTGCGTAGAGCACCATTTTCCACGCCCATATGGCCCAATATGGTCTGCAAATCGGCCATCGCGGCGGTGCCCCCATGCGGTTGCACGGCATCACCAAAAATGGTGATGACCACGGACCAAACGCGCAATCGACCATCTGAATGCAGATGGTCGATCAAAGGTGAAATCAGCTTATGCGGTGCACTCATGCACCTTATGTACGCTCAAACGCCACCATGGTCAAAAGCTCATATTCGGCAACTTGTTCATCATCCTGATTGAACATATTCACGTGCCAACGCACTTCGCCATATTCATCAGTCCGCTTGGTTTTGCGCTTTACGGTCAGCGTTACGCGCACTTCATCGCCCGGGCTCACTGGCTTCTGGAAGCTGAGACTATTCAGGCCGGTATTGGCCAAAACCGGGCCGGGGTCAGGCTGCACAAACAAACCCGCCGCAAAGCTCAAAAGCAAATAACCATGGGCCACGCGACCGGGGAAGAACGGATTGGCCTCCGCCGCTTCCTCATCCATATGGGCATAGAACGTGTCACCCGTGAAATGGGCGAAATGCTCAATATCTTCAAGCGTCACCGTGCGTGATTTGGTTTGGATCGTTTCGCCAATTTCCAACTCGTGGAAGGTGCGGGTGAACGGATGGGCCGGGCCTTCTTTAAAGCGCGCGCCTTTCACATAAGTGCCGCCAATGCCGGTCAACAGGTCCGGGCTGCCTTGCACCGCTGTGCGCTGCATATAATGGGTGACGCCACGCACGCCGCCCAATTCTTCGCCGCCGCCCGCGCGACCGGGGCCACCATGCACCATATGGGGCAGGGGCGAGCCATGACCGGTAGATTCCTTCATGCTGTCGCGGTTGTTGAAATAAAGTCGACCATGCCACGCCGCCGCGCCCATAGTCATCTCCCGCGCCACATCGGCGTCATGGGTGATGACAGAGGCCACAAGCGAGCCACCGCCTTTGTTCATCAACTCAATCGCATGACCGAGATCGCGATAGCCCATCACGGTAGCGACGGGGCCAAAGGCTTCAGTGCAATGCACGATGGTGGCGCTGTCCGGGTCTTTACAATGGAACAGCATGGGCGCAACAAAGGCGCCATTTTCTAAGCCTTCGCCATTCAGTTGCAAACTGTCCTGATCACCAAAAATAAGGTCGCACTCACTGCCAATTTCAGCGGCCTTTTCCAGCACATCCTTTTTCTGATCCAGCGATGCCAACGCCCCCATGCGCGTGCCTTCTGCGGTGGGATCGCCGATCACATTTTTGGCCAGCTTGGCGCTCAAGGCATCGATCACATTTTGCACCTGCGCGTCCGGCACAATCATCCGGCGGATGGCCGTACATTTTTGGCCCGCCTTGGCGGTCATCTCGCGCAAAACCTCTTTGACGAACAGGTCAAATTCTGGGGTCTCTGGCGTCACATCCGGCCCAAGTACAGAAGCATTCAAGCTGTCCTGCTCGGCGATAAAGCGCACGCCGTTCTTCTGGATATTCTCATTAGATTTGAGGTAGGACGCCGTGGCAGCGGAGCCCGTAAAGCTCACCACATCTTGGCAATCCAGACGATCAAGCAAATCGCCCGTGCCGCCCATCACCAATTGGATCGCGCCTTCCGGCAAAATGCCGCTTTCCACCATCATTTTCACGCACGCTTCGGTGACGTATGAGGTAGAGGTGGCGGGTTTTACAATGGCGGGTACGCCAGCCAACAGAGTGGGGGCGAGCTTTTCCAACATGCCCCAGACGGGAAAGTTGAACGCATTAATATGCACGGCAACGCCCAGCAAAGGCGTGCAATAATGCTGGCCCAAAAATGTGCCATTGCGTGACAGAATTTCAAGGTCGCCATCGGGGTAAATATGCGCATCGGGCATTTCCCGGCGGCCTTTGGAGGCGTAAACAAAAACAGTGCCAATGCCGCCATCAATATCGATCTTGCTGTCGGCCAAGGTGGCGCCAGTTTTATACGACAATTCATACAGCGGATCGCGGCGGTCATTCAGATAAGTCGCCAAGGCTTTCAGCATCCGCGCACGATCATGAAAGGTCATTTTGCGCAGCGCGGGACCGCCCTTTTGCTTGGCGAAATCGATCATCTGCTGGAAATCGAGCTTGTCCGAGCCTGCTTCGGCGATCTCTTCGCCCGTCACCGCCGAATAAATTTTGCGCACCTTGCCGGAAGGGGCCACCCATTGGCCTGCAGCAAAGCTTTCTAATTGCATCAAAGTCATTTTAAACCCTCTATTTTAATGTCGCAGGCAGTTTCGCATAGCCGCGGAAGCGGATGCGTCCGCCCTGCTCTGCTTCGCCTGTCAATTTGTAATCTGGATAGGCCTTAAGGAACCGGTTGACCGCGATGCGGCCCTCCATCCGTGCCAATTGAAAGCCGACGCAAAGGTGCGGCCCGCCCGCAAACGCCAAATGTCGATTTGGTTTGCGCGACAGGATCAATTGGTCAGGCTGATGGAATTGCGCCGGATCGCGATTGGCTGCGCCAATGGCCAAATGTAGATTGGTGCCCTTGGGGAACTTAAATCCGTCCAACTCAATATCTTCGGTGGTTTCGCGGTTGCCAAACTGGTTGGGCGACAAAAAGCGCAAAAACTCATCAACCCCGGTTTTGATCAAATCCGGGTCCTGTTTCAGCGCCTGCATCTGATCCGGAAATTCGTGCAGCACCGCTAGGGCATTGCCGATCAAATTGGTTGTGGTTTCGTGCCCGGCATTGAGAATGAAAATACAGTTTTGCAGTAATTCTGTTTCAGACAATTGCCCTTCTTCGCTCTCAATCAAGCGGGTCAACACATCGGTTTCCGGATCGCCGGGATATTTGCGCCGATGGTTGGCCAGGTCTTTCAGATAAAGCTTGAAGTCTTTGACTGACTGGTTGCCCCACGCTTCCTGCTCGGGAGTAAGCGTTGGCTCCAACGCCCCCAAAATCGCCAAAGACCAGTCCCGCAAAGGTTCCCGATCTTCCATCGGCATATTGAACATATTGCCAATGATCTGGATGGGGATTTTACTGGCAAAATCTTCGATCAAATCCACCTCATTGCGATCCGCCATATCGGCCAACAGCATATCGATGGTCTCGATCAGCCCCGGCTCCATATTGGAAATGGCGCGGGCATTAAGCGCGCCCACCATGATTTTGCGTACGCGCGTGTGCAAAGGTGGGTCGTTAAACACCAGCGACGTGGTGTGATGTTCATAAAGCGGCGCATCGCCGCCAAATTTTGGCAGAAAGGCCTGCTTCTTGTCCGACGAATAAAGCGTGGTGTCACGATAGATGCGATCCAGATCGGCAAAACGCGACAGAATAAAAGAGCCGTCCGGCTGCGGCAAAATCGGTTGATGTGCCAACATGGTACGATAATAAGGAAACGGATCTTGAATAAACCCGGCAGGGGGATGGTTCAGGTCAAACCCTTCAATCAGGTCCCGGCCAATCTCGCTCATGAAAGCCTCCCCGCCACGCGCCAGCTATTGGGGCTTTGCGCCACCACATTGGCCATAGCATGTTTCACCTTGTCCATGCCGATCTGTTCGCCATAATGCATGGGGCCACCGCGCCATCGCGGAAAGCCATAGCCATGAATTTTCACCAGATCGACATCGAGATCGCGCTCGGCAATGCCTTCTTCAACAATCAGCGCGCCTTCATTGATCATCACCGCCATCAGCCGATCGACAATCTCCTGATCGGTAAAGTCGCGGCGGGTGAGCCCCACACTGGCGGCTTCTTCAACAATCAAATCGGTGACAAAAGGATCATCCTGCGGCGTGCGGTCGCCCTCTTCATATTTGTACCAGCCTTTTTGGCTGCGCTGGCCAAACCGCTCTGCCTCGCACAGCAAATCGCCAATGCGGACATAGCGCTCTTCCGCAGGGCGGGTAGCCGCCTGCCGTTTGCGGTTGGCCCAGGCGATTTGCAGCCCGGTCAGATCTTGCAGCTCATAAGGCCCCATGGGCATGCCAAAATCGCGCATGGCGCGGTCAATCTGGCGCGGGGTGCACCCATCCATCAGCAAATAATCTGCCTGCCGCCGATAAGCGGAGAGAATACGGTTGCCGATAAAGCCGTCGCAAATGCCAGACAGCACGCCGACCTTGCGCAGGCGCTTGCCCAGATCAAAGCCCGTGGCCAGCACATCTTTTGACGTCGTGGGCAGTTTGACGATTTCCAGCAGTTTCATGATGTGCGCGGGCGAGAAGAAATGCAGGCCGATTAAACGGGCCGGATTGTCGATGCCCTCAAAGATTTGGGTCGGGTCGAGATAGGAGGTGTTGGTGGCCAAAATCGCGTCTTTGCGCATATGCGCCGCCAGCGATTGGAACACCGCCTGCTTCACCGCCAAATCTTCAAACACAGCCTCAATTGCCAGATCAGCAGGCGCTGATGCGGCATAATCTGATGATGCGGAGAGCGCTGAGCGCAGCTTCGTCGCTTTTTCTTCTGAAATTTTGCCGCGCTTAATGCCGCCCTCGATCAGGCCTGCAATGCGGTCCTGCCCAGCTTTCGCAGCGTCATCATCCCGCTCAATCAAAATCACCTGATAGCCCGCTTGCAAGCAGGCAAAAGCGATGCCTGCGCCCATCAGGCCGCCGCCGACCACACAGATTGTGGTGATTTCAATCGGCGTGCCGCCCTCAATGGCTTTTGGCTTGCTCACCGCGCGTTCCGCAAAAAACACATGCCGCAAGGCCTGGCTTTGGGCGCTGTCGCGCAAATCCAAATGTAACCGCCGCTCCTTGGGTTGGCCTTCAGCAAATGGTAGCGTGGCAGCCCATTCAATGGCCTTCAGATTGTCGAGCGGCGACGATTGGCCCTTGGCGCGTTTTTTGATCTCGGCTCGTTTTTGAGCGAAATAATCGCTATTCACCGGCGCAACCTCGCGGGCGCTGACTTTGGTGGGCCGTACGGGCAAATCGGCCGCAAAAGCGATGCCCGCTTCCAGCGGATCGCCGTCAAAAACGCCGTCTAATCCACCTAGCTCTTTTAGCTCGGCGGCATCAATCATTTTGCCAGTGGTCGCCAGATCAATTGCAGTATCCACACCAATCAAGCGCGGCAAGCGTTGCGAGCCCCCCGCACCGGGCACTAGGCCCAAATTCACTTCCGGCAGGCCAAAGCGGGTGCCTTTTTGCGCCAATCGGAAGGCGCAGGCCATGGCCAGTTCAAAGCCGCCGCCTAAAGTGGTGCCATGCACCGCCGCGATCCACGGCACGCTGCTGTCTTCAATCGCTTGATACACATCTGGAAGGTGTGGCAATTGCGGTGGCTTGCCAAATTCTGAAATGTCGCCGCCCGCCACAAAAGTGCGGCCCGCGCCATAAACAATGGCGGCTTTCGCCCCAGCCTGTTCGATCTGCGCCACTGCATCCAGTAGCCCTTGGCGCACGGCTTGCCCCGTTGCGTTCACCGGCGGATTATTGATCTCCACCCGCGCTACCTGATCCTGAATATCGACCCGTACCACGTCAGACACTAATTTGCTCCCCCACTGTCGATCTTCGTTGAAACATATATTGACCAACCAGTCGGTTTATGTAAAGCTAATTTTCAAATGGAGATTGTTCTCGCTGGTCCGAAACGGAAAAAAGTGAGTTCTTAAGGGAGGTTAGCGTGAGCGATACAATCATCGTCACCAAAAATGAGACTTGGGTTGAGATCGCGCTCAACCGTCCAGACCGTCTAAATTCGTTCAACGACGAGATGCATGAGGCGCTGCAAAAGGCGCTGAATGAGGCAAAAAATGACGATGCGGTGCGGGCGATTCTGCTCACTGGATCAGGTCGTGGTTTCTGCGCTGGACAGGATTTGGATGCCCGCGATCCACGCAAAATGACTTCGCCGCCTGACCTGCAGGCCACCATCTCCAATTTCTATAACCCGCTGGTGCGTTTGATCCGCTCGATCAACAAGCCAATCATCTGCGCCGTAAATGGTGTCGCGGCAGGAGCCGGGGTCAATATCGCGCTGGGCTGCGACATCGTGCTGGCGGCGGAGAGCGCAAAATTCATCCAAAGCTTTGCCAAAGTCGGGCTGGTGCCTGATGCCGGGGGCAGCTGGATTTTGCCACGCCTGATCGGCGAAGCACGTGCCAAATATATCTGCATGACAGCAACGCCCGTTATGGCCAAGCAGGCCGTGGAGTGGGGCATGATCTGGCAAGCCGTGGCTGATGACCAATTGATGGATGAAGCCCGCAAGCTGACCGCCCAAATGGCCGAAGGCCCAACCTTTGGTTTGGGGCAAATGAAGCAAGCGCTGCAAACCTCGCATGACCATACGCTCGACGAGCACTTGGACATGGAAGCTGAAATGCAGGGCCGTTGTGGTCGTTCAAAAGATTATGCCGAAGGGGTGAGTGCCTTTTTGGACAAGCGGCCCACCCAATTTGGGGGCATTGAATAATGAGCCCTCAGGAGCGCGCTGAACGCGCAGCCAAAGCCATGTGGGATAATGATTCCGCTTCCCAACGGGTCGGCATGACATTGGATCATGTAGGGCCGGGCACGGCCACCTTGTCGCTGCCTTTGAGACCAGAACATTTAAACGGCCATAAAATTTGCCATGGCGGCTATATTTTCATGTTGGCCGATAGCGCCTTTGCTTTTGCGTGCAACAGCTACAATCAGTTGGCTGTAGCCTACCAAAATTCAATCACCTATGTGCAGCCCGGCATGGAAGGCGACGTGTTAACCGCAAAAGCGGTGGAAGTCAGCAAAGCCGGGCGTGCTGGCATTTATGATGTGACCATCACCAACCAGAACGGCGAGGCGTTGGCGCATTTTCGCGGCCATTCGCGCACCGTGAAGGGAACCCATTTTGAGGAGAATGAGGCGTGACAGAAGCCTATTTGTGCGAAGGATTTAGAACGCCAATTGGCCGTTTTGGCGGCACCCTAGCGGCGGTGCGGCCAGACGATATGCTGGCGCATGTGATCAAAAAGACCATCGAGGCAGCGCCCGGTTTGGACCAGAGCGCCATCGATGATTGCTATATGGGCTGCGCCAACCAGGCGGGCGAAGATAACCGCAACGTGGCACGCATGGCGACACTTTTGGCGGGGCTTTCAACTTCAGTGCCCGGCACCACCATCAACCGCTTGTGCGGTTCTGGCATGGATGCCGTGGGCATGGCGGCCCGTTCCATCAAGGCGGGTGAAGCCGAGGTGATTTTGGCCGGCGGCGTGGAAAGCATGAGCCGCGCCCCGTTTGTGATGCCCAAGGCTGACACAGCCTTTTCACGCAATGCAGAAATTTACGACACCACCATCGGCTGGCGCTTCGTCAACAAGCTGATGAAGGCGCAATATGGCATCGATTCTATGCCGGAAACTGGCGAGAATGTTGCTGAGGATTTCAACATTTCCCGCGAAGATCAGGACGCCTTTGCCCTGCGCTCTCAGGAAAAGGCTGCCAAAGCCATCGCCTCTGGCCGTTTGGCACAGGAAATCGTGGCGGTGGAAATTCCACAACGCAAAAAAGACCCGATCGTCTTTGATACAGACGAGCACCCGCGCCAAAGCACGCTGGAAAAACTGGCCAGCCTACCCACACCGTTCCGCGAGGGCGGTTCCGTCACTGCCGGCAACGCGTCAGGCGTCAATGACGGCGCGGCGGCCATGATCATTGCGTCTAAAGCGGCGGTTGAAAAATATGGATTGACCCCGAAGGCACGGATCACGGGCCTCGCGACGGCAGGCGTTGAACCGCGCATTATGGGCATTGGCCCCGCACCAGCATCGGAAAAGCTGCTGGATCGCTTGGGGCTTAAAATCACCGATGTGGATTTGATCGAGTTGAACGAAGCCTTCGCCTCGCAGGGCATTGCTGTGTTGCGCCAATTGGGCGTGGCGGAAGATGCGGATTTCGTCAATCCAAATGGTGGGGCGATTGCCCTCGGTCACCCGTTGGGGATGAGCGGCGCGCGCCTGGCGCTAACTGCAGGGGTTGAGATGATGAACACAGGTGCTAATCGCGCTTTGTGCACCATGTGCATCGGTGTTGGCCAAGGCATTGCCTTGATGTTGGAGCGCCCATAGGCGTTGATGGGGGGAGAGAGATGAAAGATTTATCGCCAAAGAAAGACGATCTGGAACCGATTGAAATCGCCTCGCGCGATGAAATCAGCGCGCTACAATTGGAGCGGATGAAGAAAACACTCGCCCATGCTTATGAGAATGTGCCGTTCTATAAAGCCAAATTCGACGAAGCAGGCGTGCATCCCAGCGATCTGAAAAGCCTCAGCGATCTGTCAAAATTCCCGTTTACGGTGAAAACAGACCTGCGCGACAATTATCCTTTCGGTATGTTTGCCGTGCCGCGCGAAGAGGTGGTGCGCATTCACGCCTCGTCTGGCACTACGGGCAAGCCAACCGTTGTCGGCTACACCAAAAACGATATCGACGTGTGGTCCGATGTGGTGGCGCGGTCTTTGCGGGCAGCGGGCGTGCGCAAAGGTGATATTTTGCACAATGCCTATGGCTATGGCCTGTTCACTGGCGGTTTGGGCGCCCATTATGGCGCGGAGCGCTTGGGCTGCTCCGTTGTGCCTGTGTCTGGCGGCATGACCGCACGGCAGGTGCAATTGATCGAAGATTTTAAGCCAAGCGCCATCACAGTAACCCCATCTTACATGCTGGCAATTTTGGACGAGTTTAAAAAGCAAGGCATCGACCCGCGCGCCAGCTCGCTGCAAGTCGGCATTTTCGGCGCTGAGCCATGGACAAACGCCACCCGCAAGGAAGTGGAAGACGCGTTCGACATGCATGCGGTGGATATTTACGGCCTGTCCGAAGTGATGGGGCCGGGCGTCGCCAATGAATGTGTGGAAACCAAAGATGGGCTGCATATTTGGGAAGACCATTTCTACCCTGAAATCATCAATCCGGAGACGGGCGAGTTGGTGGAAGACGGCGAAGAGGGTGAGCTGGTGTTCACTTCGTTGACCAAAGAAGCACTGCCGATCATCCGCTATCGCACCCGTGATTTGACGCGGCTCTTGCCGGGCACTGCCCGCTCCATGCGGCGGATGGAAAAGATCACTGGTCGCTCCGACGATATGATCATTTTGCGCGGCGTGAATGTGTTCCCAACGCAAGTTGAAGTGCAGGTATTGGCCGTTGCTGGCCTTGCCCCACACTTCCAGATCGAGCTGACCCATCAGGGTCGTATGGACGAAATGACCATCCATGTGGAAGCCACAGTCGATGCGGCGACGGAAGAAAATCGTGCGCTATTGAGCAAAGCGTTGAGCAAGAAAATCAAAGACAATATTGGCGTTTCTGCCCGCGTTGTGGCCAATGAGCCAGGCGGCGTGCCACGCTCGCAAGGCAAGGCTGTGCGGGTGATCGACAATCGAGATAAGGGATAAGCCAAGTGGTTAGGACCATTGCCAAAGATCATGGCGAAAAGCGCGAAGCGATTTTGAAAACCGCTGCAAAATTCTTTGCAGAAAACGGCTTTGATCGTGCGTCGATGAGCCAATTGGCAAGCGAATGTGGCATCTCCAAAGCCCTGATCTATCACTATTATGCCAGCAAGGAAGTTTTGCTGTATGATATCATCCACACCCACTTGAAAGATCTTGTGGAAGCAGTGGAAGCGGTGGAGCCAGTGGATGATCCCAAAACCCATTTGCGCAATTTGGTTCATGCCATTTTGACCCAATATCGCGACGCAGACGCTGAGCATAAATTGCAGCTGGAAGCGACGAAAGTACTACCAAAGGTTGATCAAGATCAGCTTGCCGATTTACAAAGGCAGTTGGTAGTTACATTTTCAACTGTCATAAAATCAGTGTCACCTGACTATTTTGAGAATCGTCAGGAAACGCTTAGGCCGGTCGCCATGTCTTTGTTTGGCATGCTCAACTGGTTTTACATGTGGTATCGGCGCGGTAAGGGGATGACGCGTCCGCAATATGCCGATCTCGCAACGGATTTATTATTGGGCGGCATCAAGGGCTTGGAGGAGCAATAACCTTGATGCGCTAAGGAATTCTCGGCCATCCGGTCGAGTGTGGAGGAAGGTTCATTTAGGGAGGAAGAAATGAACAAGTTTTTTAAACTCGCTGCAGCTGCAGCCATCGCCGTAACCACCAGCACCAGTGCATGGGCGGCAGACTATAACCTCACTATCTCAAGCTGGACCGGGCCAAACCATGGCATCAATGCGCTTATGTGGCCGGGTCTGATCAAGATGATTGAAGAAGCCACAGACGGTAAAGTGACCGCTGAGGTGAAGTTGGGCATTGCCCCACCACCAGCTCAAATGGATTTGGTGATGGACGGCGCTGCCGACATGACCATCATTTTCCATGGCTATCAACCTGGCCGCTTTGTGGCACCAAAGCTGATCGAATTGCCCGGTTATGAGGGCAATGCAGAAGCGGCTTCTGTTGCTTACTGGCGGGTGTTCGAAAAGCACTTGGCAGCGCTTGATGAGCACCGCGGTGTGATTGTGATGGGTCTTTCAACCCACGGTCCGGGCCAAATTCACTCCAACAAAGAAGTGAAAACACTTGCTGATCTGGATGGGTTGAAAACGCGTCTCCCTGGTGGCGTAGCAAGCGACATTGGCCGCGAATTGGGCATGATCGGCATTCAAGTGCCAGCACCAAAAGTGTATGAAACTTTGGCATCTGACGCTGCGGATGCGGTGGCCATGCCTTATGAAGGCCGTGAAGGCTTCAAGCTGACCGAAGTGGCCAAGAATGTTTATGAAATGCCTGGCGGTTTCTACCGTGGGTCATTCGCATTCTTGATGAGCCAAGAAACTTTCGACAGCTTGCCTGCAGAATTGCAAACAGCTTTGCAAGAAAAAGTGTTTGGCGAACCAGCCAGCCGCATGTTGGGCCAAGCTTGGGACGAAGTCGACCGCATTGGTCGTGAAGTCACTGAAGCTGCTGACGACAACACCATCACTGTTGCTTCAGAACAAGATCAACAGCTTTACAGCCAATATGCCGACCTGATCACCAAGCAGGTTTTGGCAGAATTGACCGAAGCTGGCATCGACGCTCAAGCAGCATATGACATGGTGAAAGCCGAAATGGCGGCGCAATAGCGTCACCCTAAGTCGAATTGGAGCGGGGCTCTTTGGCCTCGCTCCACCCCACAAGGTGCTTAGGAAAACATATGAATTCTGCCCTAAAACTTATTCGACAGCTCTCCAAGCTACCCATCATCATGGCCTCTATCGCGCTTTTCGCCTTGATGGTGATGATTTTTGCAGACGTGATGTTGCGCTCTGCTTTCAACGCGCCCATTGAAGCCGCCACTGAGCTTACCCGCTGGTTTATGGCCATCATCGTGTTTTTGATGTTGCCGATTATCTCCGGCACGCAAGAACATATTGTGGTGGATTTGACCGACGCATTCTTCACCAATAAATGGGCCGTTCGCATCCGCGATGGTCTCATCAATTTGGCATGTGGTGTCATGCTTATCTGGCCTGCGCAACAAGTGGTGGTGCTGGCGGAGCGTGCCCGGTCTTACGGTGATGTAACTGAATATCTTGCCCTGCCTCAATTTTATATCGAGTGGTTTATCGCGATCATGACCTTTGTCACCGCCGCTGTGTTGGTGGTGCGTGGTTTGATCACCCTGATTGCCCCGCAACTTTTGGAGCCGTCAAATGATTGAAGCCGCTATTGGATTTGCCATTGTATTGGTGCTGGTTTTACTGCGCATGCCCATCGCCTTTGCCATGGGCTTGGTTGGCATGGTCGGCTATATGTACGAAACAAGCTTCCGTGGCGCTTTGTCCATGGTCTCCCGCTTGATCATCGACACTTCACAAGATTACGGCCTGTCCGTTATCCCGCTTTTCATTTTGATGGGCCTTTTCGTCAATAAGGGCGGCATTTCACGAGAGCTTTACCGTGTCTCATTTGCATTCTTAGGGCATTTGCGCGGCGGTTTGGCTATGGCCACCATCGTTGCCTGTGGTGGTTTTGCGGCCATTTGTGGGTCATCATTGGCCACTGCCGCCACCATGTCGAAAGTGGCAATGCCTGAAATGCGCAAATATGGCTATGCAGATAGCCTTTCCACCGCATCCATCGCGGCTGGGGGCACGTTGGGCATTTTGATCCCGCCATCTGTGATTTTGGTGATCTATGGCTTGTTGACCGAAACATCTATCGGCAAGTTGTTTATCGCGGGCATCATTCCCGGTATTTTGGGGATCGTGTTTTACATCTTCGCCGTAGGTTACACGGTCGGCCGCAATCCAGATGCTGGCCCGGCAGGCGAGCGGACAGATTGGAAAGGTCGCTTTGCTGCATTGCGCGGCGTGTGGGCCGTTTTGTTGCTCTTCTTCTTGGTCATTGGTGGTCTTTATGGTGTGCTCAATGTTTGGCCCATTTATTTGACCTTCTCACCAACCGAAGCGGCTGGCATGGGTGCTGCGGGAGCGTTTTTGATCGCGCTTTTCCGGGGCAACCTCAACTTTAAAGCTGTCAGTGAAGTGCTCAAAGAAACGGCAATCACGACCGCCTCTTTGTTCAGCGTTTTGATCGGGGCTTGGATTTTTTCCAACTTCGTCAATATTGCAGGTCTCACCGAAGGCCTTCGCGATATGATCGCCGCGCTTAATTTGGCGCCATGGATGGTGATGGCGATCATTTTGATGATCTACATCCTGTTGGGCATGATCTTTGAAAGCCTATCCATGCTGTTGCTGACAGTGCCGATTTTCTTCCCGCTGGTTATTGGCCTTGGGTTTGATCCGGTATGGTTCGGTGTTGTTGTCGTGGTGGTGACGGAGATCAGTTTGATCACCCCGCCGGTGGGCCTCAATGTGTTCATATTGAAAAATGTGGTCGGCGATGTCACCACAGGCACCATCTTTAAAGGGGTAACCCCATTCTGGGTGGCAGACATTATCCGCCTTGCCCTTTTGGTTGGCATTCCAGCTTTGTCGCTGTTCCTACCCAGCCAAATGTAGCATCAAAGGGTCGCCAATTGGCGGCCCTTTTACTTTTGCGCAGCAGGCGCGAAAAAGTGATCCAACTCAATTTTGAAATGCAATAGTGATGGCATGATTGCCGCACAGCGCTGGGCAATTTCATCAATTGGCTGCAAAATATCCGGCACCATAATGGTCGCCATGCCTGCACCATGCGCGGCCCGCACCCCATTGTGAGAATCTTCGAACGCAATGCAGTTTTCTGGCGCAAGGCCAAGCCTTTTGGCGGCGGTCAAAAACGGCTCAGGGTTGGGCTTGCCATTGCTCACATCATTGCGGGTCACAATATGATCGAAGTGCGGTTTCAACCCGGCTTGATCCAAAAACCGATGCGCCATATCGCGGCCAGTTGAGGTGGCCACGGCGATGGGCACATCGCGCAAGCTCAATTGCTCCACCAGCAATTTTGCGCCAGGCTTTAACGGCACAGCCTCTTCGCAGGCAAGCGTGATCCGCTCAAAGCACAAAGCGTTAAACGCATCTACATCGAAAGCATCGCCATAATGATGGTGATAAATCTTTGCGCTTTCATTTGAGGGGATGCCCACCAATGAGATAAATATCTCATCGCTCATATGCAGTTCCCACTCAGTGCAAATCTCAATCATTACCTGTTTGTATAAACGCTCAGTGTCCAGCAGCAGCCCATCCATATCAAACACAACCCCTTTAATTGGGTGCGGCCAATCGGCCAGATGGGGCGTTTGAATGATCGTGTCGATTTCGGATGCAGTCTGTGACATAAATGGCTTTCTGAAGAGGCGAGGCGGGTAGATGATTTATATTGCTTTATTTCGTGGCTTAAATGTGGGCGGCAATCACAAAGTGAAGATGGCCGATTTAGTGGCCTTTCTCAACCACCAAGGCGGAGAAAAGACAAAACACTACATTCAGTCTGGCAACTTGGTGTTTCATCATGATGAACAAGCGGCCCCGCTTGCTGAAAAATTAGAAACCGCATTTACGCAAAAATTTGGCTTTGAAAGCCAGATTATTTTGCGCTCATTGCCCGATCTCCAAGACGTGCAAAAAGCCTATCCGTTTGAGCAGGATGATCGCGAACAAAAGTTCATGATGACTGGATTTGCCCGCAAAACCCCAAATGGAGATGCACTAGATGTGCTGAAACAATTGGCGACTGACGATGAACTTGTCGCCCAACAAGGTGACGCATTCTTCTTTTACTTTGGCGGTGGATCAGCTCGATCTAAAATGGCCAATCTCAATTATGAGAAGAAATTGGGCACAGCGCTCACCGTGCGCAATCGGCGCACCATCGATAAACTGATCGACATCGCACAAGACCTTTAAGCCTCTTGATCTTCACAACATTAAATGCTCTAGTCTTTAGAGCTTTTGGAGTTGAGTGGCACGACAGGAAAATCTCAAATGGTGAAGGAATATTCGATCGGGCAATTGTCCAAACTGTGTGACGTGAAGGTGCCCACCATCCGCTATTATGAAGAGATTGAGTTGCTCGACCCGCCGGGGCGCACCGCAGGCGGACAGCGCCGCTATCCTCAGGCCGCGCGAGATCGATTGTCCATGATTGCGCATGCGCGCGATTTGGGCTTTTCAATTGATTCAATTCGCGAATTTATCCGCATGGCCGACCACCCGTCAGCCCCTTGCGAAGATTTGGATTTGATTGCCGAAAAACATCTAAGCGATGTGCGCAAACGCATAAAACAATTGCAAGCGTTGGAAACCGAATTGACCGCCATGCTGAAATCTTGTGATCATGGCAGTGTTGCAGAATGCCGAATCCTAACCGTGCTATCTGACCATGATCAGTGCAAAACCCAGCACTAAGGTTGAATTTTAGGGGGCCTATATGACCGCGCTTGTTTCCATTTCCGATATTCACAATGGCCCGGATATGGATCATTGCCTCGCAGGCTTTCTCGCTGCGAAATATAATCTTTCCCACAAGCGGTTTTCACTGCCTGAGTTGGCAGGCAATCCAGATCTATCTGCCGAGGAGTTGCACCAAACCCTGTTTGAAGGCGGAGCGGCAATTGATGCGGCGGAGCGGTTGATTGCGCAGGTCGACGTGCCGTCTCTATTGATTGGCTATAGTGCTGGGGGCACTGTGGGTGCCATGGCCAACAGTGTTGTGCAAATATTTGAAGCGCAGCTCTTCGTGTCATCCACGCGGTTGCGGCATTTGACCGCGAGCCATTTTAAAGTGCCATCGCTGTGTTTGTTCGGCGAGCTGGATGAACATCAGCCCAAGCCAGACTGGCATAAGGAAGCAGGCGTTGAACGCTATGAAGTGGCCGAACATGGCCATGACTTCTATCAGCAGTTACAAGCTGAAAGCTGGGCGCCTTTGGCGGAACAATTTTTCGAGCTGACCTAAGCTAAGCCGCCACGCAATTTCGCCCGCGACTTTTGGCGATGTAGAGATTTTTGTCGGCGGTTTTCATAAAGTGTGATGGCTTTTCGCCCGCTTCATGCGTTGCCACACCAATGGAAACAGTAAGCGTAAACCGCTTCTTTTTATTGTCGAATGTCAGCAGCGTTACATCTTGGCGAATATTCTCAGAAACATCTTCCGCCAGTTTCTGGTTGCCGCCTTCCAGATAAACGCCAAATTCCTCACCACCTAAACGACCTGCAAGATCGCTGCGACGCATATTTTGATTGATCACCTTGCCAATAAACTCAATGGCCTCATCGCCAGCCGCATGGCCAAACTCATCATTGAGCTGTTTGAAGTGATCGGCATCAATATAAAGGAATGCGCCGCGGCCTTCCGGATTGGTTGGATGCGAAATACGATCACGCATGGCTTGAATAAAGCTGGTGCGGTTCAACAAGCCAGACATTTGATCAACGCTGGCCATGCGGGCCAACTGCACGCTCAAACTGTTCAGCTTTAGCCGCTGCACTGACAGATAAACCGCAATTGGGAACGCCACCACCACGGTGATAATGCCCGTCAATAAGAGGTTGACCAGAACATAGTCCCAAGTGGATTTGGCGATATATTGATAATAAACAAAGGTCAGAATTTCAGCGCCAAGCAAAGCCAATAGGGTGATGCTTACCGCCTTGCGAAATGCGGGTTGAACAAAATTGCGGTCAGCAAGATCAATGCCTGTCAGTGATTTAATTTGTCGCAACATTTCTACTTACCCCGTACTCAACATAACCCTCGCCCCACATCCAATATGCGGCAACCCGTTTAAATATTATGAGCGGAACTAGATAAAATTTTATCTATCTCGAATGGCCGTGTTGACGGTTTAAAACGCAACCCCTAAGACTATCGCCCTGCGCAGCGTTCCAATGAAGGAACTGAAAGCGATTCTGGTGAGGCTGACCCAAACAGGGAGCCAAGCCCGGAGCTGCTCGACGTTGATTTTTTGCGAACTCTGCCTCTCCCGATTTTAAAAACCGAAGAGGTAGAATAATGAAATATTTCCTAGCATCCATTTTTGCCCTGTTGCCCAGCTTTGCGTTGGCACATCCTGGCCACACTGAAGAAGTGGCGGGCCACACCCACACTTTGATGGATTTGGCAGCTTATGGCGCCATCCCAGCGGCGCTCTTCGTGGCTGCAGTTTTCGGCTATGCCATTTACCGTCGCGGCGATAAATAATGAATTTCACATTGGATAAAGACACAGCGGTGATGCTGTGTGGCCATGGCAGTCGTAACAAGCTGGCCGTGGATGAATTCGCACACCTTAAAGATCGTTTGAAACAACGCTTGGGCGATGTGCCAGTTGAATATGGCTATCTGGAATTTGCCGATCCAGTGATTCATCACGGCCTCAACCAGCTTAAAGAGCAGGGCGTGAAAAAAGTGATCGCGGTGCCGGGCATGCTGTTTGCTGCGGGCCACGCGAAAAACGATATTCCCTCAGTGCTCAACACCTATCAGGCGCAAAACCCTGACATGGAAGTGATCTATGGCCGTGAGCTAGGTGTGGATTTGAAAATGATCCGCGCCGCGGGTGCCCGCATTGAAGAAGCCTTGGAGCAAGCTGGCGGCGATGTGCCACGCGAGGAAACTTTGCTGGTGGTTGTGGGCCGTGGTGCTTCTGATCCAGACGCAAACTCCAACGTGGCAAAAGTGATGCGCATGTTGTGGGAAGGTATGGGCTTTGGCTGGGCCGAAGTGGCCTATTCCGGTGTCACATTCCCACTCACCGCACCGGCGCTGCAACATGCAGCTAAGCTGGGCTATAAGCGGATCGTGGTGTTTCCTTATTTCCTCTTCACCGGCGTGCTGGTGAAGCGGATTTACAAATATACCGATGAAGTGGCCGCCGAACATCCCGATATTGAATTTATCAAAGCGGGCTATTTGAACGACCATGACATGGTGGTGGAAACCTTTATCGACCGTATCCGCGAAGTGGTGGACGGCGAAAACAATATGAACTGCCAGATGTGTAAATATCGCGAGCAAGTTCTGGGGTTTGAAGCCGAAGTGGGGCTGGCACAAGAAAGCCATCATCACCATGTGGAAGGCATTGGCGGCGGCATGGAAGATTGCCCCTGCAATGGCGATTGCGATGCATCCTGCCGTGATGAGGAGTTCTGCAAAAAGCACGGGCTGCCCTTCACCCCGGTGCATAAGCATGACCACGATCATCATCATGATCACGGCCATTCGCATGACCATGGCGATGGGCACCACCATCATCATGATCACCATCACCACCCTTATCCGTTTAAGGACCATCCATTGGGTCCGAAAACCATGGAGAAAAAGGGGTCCTGATGGACTATTTGCGTGACCCTAAAGCCATTTACGACATGAGCTTTAAGATCATCGAAAAGGAGGCGGCACTGGATCAGTACCCGCCTTCTTTGCGGCCCGTTGTCGTGCGCATGATTCATGCGTGCGGCATGGTGGATTTGACCGAAGATATCGCCTTTCGCGGCGATGTGATGGCCGCCGGGCAGGCGGCGCTTGCCGCAGGCAAACCGATCCTGTGCGACTGCGAAATGGTTCGCTCTGGTATTACCAAACGGTTTTTGCCCGAAGTGGAACAGGCACAGTGTTACCTCAATCATGAGCGCACCCCAGCTTTAGCCAAAGAGCTGGGCACCACCCGTTCGGCAGCACAGGTTGAGCTGTGGGGCGACGCGGCAGACGGCGCAATCATTGTGATCGGCAACGCGCCAACCACTTTGTTCAAGGTGATCGAGATGGTTGAGGCCGGGCACATGCAACCTGCCGCCATCATCGCCACACCGGTTGGCTTTGTGGGCGCGGCAGAATCGAAAGATGCACTCACCCAAACCCGTGTTAGTGTGCCCTATATCACCGTAACGGGCAGACGCGGCGGCTCGGCCATGGCCAGCGCCGCGATCAACGCGATTGCACTGGGAGGGCAGCAACGATGAGCAAATGGTTAGATGTGGTGGGCGTCACCGCCAAAGGACTGGCGTCGCTCAATAGCGAACAGCAACAAATGGTCGACGAGGCCGAAATTGTGGTTGGCCCGCCCCGCAGCCTGCCGAAATTGCGCGGCGATGATCCGCGCTATGTGGAATGGCAGGCCCCGCTCGACAATATGATCGAGCAAATCCTGTCCTTCAGTGGCAAAAAGACCGTGATTTTGGCCACAGGCGACCCCACTTGGTACGGCATTGGCGCAACGCTCACCCGCTATATCCCGCTGGATGAGTTTGAAATTCACCCTGCGCCTTCGGCCTTCTCCTTGGCCGCTGCCCGAATGAAATGGCCCTTGCAAAACACCGCCTGCGTCTCGGTGCATGGCCGCCCCGTTGACCTGTTGAATGCTCATATCGTGCCGGGCAACCGGATTTTGGCCCTCACCAGCGATGCAACCACAATTGAGGCGATTGCCAAATTGTTGGTGCAACGCAAGTTCGGCCAAAGCCATCTAACGGTGCTGAACGCCATGGGCGGCGATACCGAAAGCAAGGTAGAGTTCACCGCCAACACCTATGAAAGCCACGGCATCGGCAACCTCAATACGGTAGCCATCGATTGTGTGGCCGATGAGGACGCTGCCCTGTTGCCGCCATTGCCGGGCTTGCCAGACAGCGCGTTTGTCTCCGACGGTCAGTTGACCAAACGCGAAGTCCGCGCGGCAACTTTGGCCAAACTGGTGCCATTGATGGGACAGCATTTGTGGGATGTTGGCGCGGGCTCCGGCTCTGTCGGCATTGAATGGATGCGCGCCGCCCCCCGCGCCACGGCCACAGCTTTTGAGAAAAGCACCGCCCGTATCGACATGATCAAAAAGAACCGGGACGTGCTGGGCACGCCCGGCCTCAAAATCGTGGAAGGCGAGGCGCGGGCGCATTTGAACGAAGCGCCGCCAATGCCCGATGCGATTTTTATGGGCGGCGATGTGGGCAACAAAGAATTGTTTGACGCGCTTTGGGCAGCCCTGAAACCCGGTGGCCGCTTTGTCGCCAATGCGGTGACACTGGATGGGGAAGCCGCGCTCCTCGATAGACTGGAGCAAAAAGGCGGCGACTTGGCCCGCATTGATGTTTCCCACCTCGACCATGTGGGCGCTCACAAAGTGCTGCGCCCCAAAATGACCGTGACCCAATGGTCCATCGTGAAAAAGGCAGATGAATGAGCGGCACGCTTTATTTAATCGGCACCGGGCCGGGCGATCCTGAATTATTGACCCTGAAAGCCGCGCGTGTGTTGAGTGCGCTGGATGGTGTGGCCTATCCGCAAAAGCCAGGCACCACATCGCAAAGCCTTGCCATTGCCGAAGCGCATTTAAACGACAATGTCGAGCATTTCGCCTTTGACGTGCCGATGGCCGTGGATCGGGGCCCAGCGCAAGCCGCCTACGATCAAATGGCGGGGCAGCTCGCACCCAAACTGGCCGCCGGACAAAACATTGGCTATCTGTGCGAAGGCGATCCGCTCTTTTATGGTTCAGCCATGTATTTGCTGCACCGCTTGCCGGACGCGCACATCGAAATCATTCCCGGTATCACGTCATTGACCGCCGCCGCCGCCGAAATCAAACGGCCACTTGCGGCCCGCAATGAGCGCTTAAAAGTTCTACCCGCACCAATGGAAAGCGCCGCGCTGGAAACCGAACTTGCGGCCAGCGAAGCCGTGGCGCTAATCAAGATTGGCCGCCATTTTGACCGGGTGCGCGAAGCGCTCAACAAAAGCGGGCATGGCGACAGGGCGATGGTGGTGGAATATGCCACCCGCGAGACACAAAAAATCACCAAACTGGCCGACTACCCGCAGGGGGAACGGCCCTACTTTTCGATCATCCTCAGCTATAAAGGCGACGAAGCATGGGGCAGCTAAACCAAAACCCGCCATTGGTGATTTCTTTTTCTGAAAGTGGCAATGAGGTCGCTGAGAAAATCGCGACCGCGCTTTCAGTCGAAGCACAGCCTTATAAAAAAGGCGAAATGGACCCGGCCCGCGCCGCTGTCGAACGGGGCTTTCAGCAGGGCCGTCCCATCATCGGCATTTGCGCCGCGGCGATCCTGATCCGCTTTCTCGCGCCGTTTTTGGCCGATAAAAAGACCGATCCACCGGTGTTGGCGGTGTCCAGCGATGGCAAAAGCATTGTGCCGCTCTTGGGCGGGCACCATGGCGCCAATCAATTGGCCAGTGATCTCGCACATGATTTGCACGCCCATGCGGCGATCACCACCGCCAGTGAAAACATTTTTGGCGCGGGGCTGGATGAAGTGCCGTTCGGCTGGAAATTGGTCAACCCCAAATCCGCCAAGCGGGCCATGGCGTCGCTGTTGGCAGGGGCGAAATTTCATATTAAGGGCGAAGCCGACTGGTTGGCCAAACACCCGGCCTATGATCCCGAGGGCGAGGTGCAATTGCTCGCCCATATCCATCATCATGAGGAACAGGACGCGCCGCATTATGTGCCGCAAAAGCTGGTGGTCGGCGTGGGCTGTGAACGCCATTGTCCGGCAGACAAAATCATTGAGTTGATCGAAGCAACGCTCAAAGCCAACAAGCTACACCCCAAAGCCATCGCGGCGCTGGCCAGCATTGACCTGAAAGCAGACGAGAAAGGCTTGCAACAAGCCGCAGCCCATTTCGGCGTGCCATTGCGCGTGTTCACCGCAGAAGAATTGGCAGCGGAGCGCGAGCGGGTGCCGAATCCTTCCGCTATTGTGGAACAGGAGGTAGGTACGCCTTCAGTAGCAGAAGCCGCCGCATTGAAGGCCGGGTCTTTGCTGGTGGAAAAGCAAAAGAACACGCAAGCCACCTGCGCCATTGGCATCGCCGACGAGGTGATCGATCCGCAGCTTTTAGGCCGCGCTTTGGGCACAGTTTATCTTGTTGGCCTTGGGCCGGGCACCGCAACTTTGCGCACCCCAGATGCAGACCGCGCTTTGCGGGTGGCAAGCGATTGGGTTGGCTATGGCCTCTATCTGGATTTGGCGGCAGATGCCAAAACCCATCAGACCGAACATCGGTTCGATTTGGGCGAGGAAGAATTGCGCGTGCGTCACGCTCTGGAACTGGCGGGCACTGGCCGCGACGTGGCGCTAATCTGCTCAGGCGATGCGAACATCTTTGCCATGGGCGCGCTGATTTATGAATTGCTGGTGGCCGAGGGCGACCGTGCCATTTCCGATGCGGCGAAGCGCGTGGCGATTGAAACCTGCCCCGGCATTTCCGCGTTCCAAGCAGCGGCGGCCAAGTCTGGCGCGTTGATCGGCCATGATTTCTGCTGCATTTCGCTGTCAGATTTGCTGACCCCGCGCGACGATATTTTGAAACGGCTGGAAGCGGCAGCGACTGGCGATTTTGTCACCGCCTTTTACAATCCACGCTCCATGCGCCGGACCGATCTGATCGAAATCGCGAAGGAAAAATTCCTCGCTGAACGGCCAGACAACACCCCCGTGATCATCGCCTCCAACCTTGGTCGCCCGGCGGAAAAAGTGCGGGTGGTCACATTGGCCGAGTTCAATCCGGAAGAAATCGATATGCTCACTATCGTGCTGTTCGGGTCTTCCCAATCCAAAAGCTTTGTGCGCGGTTCCGGCGAACGGGTCGCCTATACCCCGCGCGGATACGCCAAAAAAGCAGCAAAAGAGGCGGCACAATGACTGTTTATTTTATCGGCGCAGGCCCCGGCGCACCTGATTTGATCACCGTGCGCGGCCTGAAATTGATCGAAAACTGCAAAGTCTGTCTGTTTGCGGGCTCATTGGTGCCCACTGAGATTGTAGAAGCCGCGCCGCGCGATGCCTTGGTAATGGATACAGCGCCCATGCATCTGGATCAGATCATTGAAGAAATCCAAAAGGCGGATGCCGATGGGTTGGATGTGGCGCGGGTGCATTCGGGGGACCCTTCGCTTTATGGCGCGATTGCCGAACAGATGCGGCGGCTGGATGAAATGGGCATTGATTATGAAGTCGTGCCGGGCGTACCCGCTTTCGCCGGGGCGGCGGCGCGGTTGAAAACCGAGCTGACCTTGCCCGAAATTGCGCAGACCGTGATCGTTACCCGCACCAGCGGCAAAGCCTCGTCCATGCCCGAGCATGAAACGCTGGAGATTTTGGGCCAATCGCGCGCAACCTTGGCAATCCACCTCTCAATTCGCAATCTCAAATATATCGAAGAAACGCTTAGCCCTTATTATGGCGAAGACTGCCCCGTGGTGGTGATCTATCGAGCCACATGGCCGGATGAGCAGATCATCCAAACCACGCTAAAAGATATGCGCGCTGATGTGCGAGCCGCGAAAATCACCCGCACGGCGTTGATCTTTGTGGGCCGTGTGTTTGATGCCAAAGGCTTTAAAGATAGCGAGCTTTATTCCGCCGACTTTGCCCACGTGCTGCGCAACAAGGGCAAAAAGAAGGACCGCACCAAGACCAAAGGTCAGGCGGCAGAGGCGGAATGATCGGCCACAAACTTCAACGCGCCGTCAACCGAAAACACTTCCGGTGCCGTGGGCAGGGCGGGGCGCTCGATCATGATCACGTCGACGCCCAATTGCCGCGCGGCTTCAAGCTTGGCCACCGTCTGATCACCGCCTGCATTTTTGGTCACCAAATGGGTGATCTTATGCTGCTGCATCAACGCCATTTCGCCCTCAAGGCTGAAGGGCGGACGTTCCAGCATCACCGTCACGCGCGGCGGCAACACCATTTCGGGATGCTCAATGGCGCGCAGCACGATAGTGCAATCATCGCGCAACACAAAGGGCTCCACATGCTGGCGTCCGATGGTCACCAAGGCGCTGGCCCCTTCGGGCAATCGCTCTGCCGCTTGCGCCAAGTCTTCCACATGCTGCCATTCATCCTCCGGCCCCGCACGCCACGGTTGCCGCGTCAGGCGCAAATGACTTTTATTCAGCTGTTCGCACGCTTCAACAATGTGGTGAGACATATTGGCCGCAAAAGCGTGGGTCGCATCAATCATCAGCTGAAAGTCATTGCGACCAATATAATCCTTCAGCCCGTCCACGCCGCCAAAACCGCCACGATGCACATGCCCATTGGGCAGGCGCGGCTTGCGGGTGACTCCGGCGAGGGAGGTAGTGACTTCATGCCCCTGGCGCACCAGCGCGTTGGCCAAATCAATCGCTTCGCCTGTGCCGCCAAAAATCAAAATGCGCATAAAATTGCCTCCCGTTTGGTGTTAGCTTTCGGCGATTATAACGCCTTTTCGGTCTGTCACCAAAACGCTGACACGGATGTCATTGTTCCGCAACTTTCCCTGCGCCACTTGTGCAGCAAGTATGGCGATTTTTTCCGCAATTGGAATTTGCGCATCGGTACACAATTCCAACACCTGCTTCGCCGTATTGGCCGCGCGAATGTCGCTGCACAACGCCTCATCCGCACCAAGGCTTTGCGCCTGTTCAGCCAACCAATCAAAGCCAACTTGGGAGCGGCCTGAATGCAGATCCAAATGCCCTTCCGCGAGCTTGGTGATTTTGGCAAACCCGCCGCAAATGGTGAGGTTGGGCACGGGGTTGGCTTTCAGATATTTCAGCAAGCCACCCGCAAAATCGCCCATATCCAAATAGGCTTCCAACGGCAGACCAAGACGCTTTTGTGCCGCTTTTTCCGAGGCATCGCCGGTGGAGCCGACCACATGGGTCAACCCTTCGGCGCGCGCCACATCAATGCCACGATGGATCGAGTGTATCCATGCGGCACAGGAAAAGGGCACAACAATGCCCGTTGTGCCCAAGATGGACAGGCCGCCCACAATGCCCAAGCGCGGGTTCCAAGTTTGCTGCGCCAGCGCTTCGCCATTATCCACGCTGATGGTGATTTCAATGTCGGCCCGCGCGCCCAGTTCGGCGCAGATTTTTTCGCAATGCTCAATCATCATCTTGCGCGGCACGGGGTTGATCGCGGGCTCGCCGGGCGGAATGGGCAGGCCGGGCTTGGTCACCATGCCAACGCCTTTGCCCGCTTTAAACTGAACGCCGCTGCCTTTGGGCAATTGCCGGACCGTCGCGCGCACCATCGCGCCATGGGTCACATCCGGGTCATCGCCCGCATCTTTCACAATGCCGCACATGGCAAAATCATCACCGCGCTCTTCGGCCGCGAGGGCAAAGTCGGGCGTTTGGCCGCCGGGCAGGGTGATTTGAATGGGGTCTTTAAACGTCTCGGAAAACAGGCCATAAAGCGCCGCGCTGGTGGCCGCGGTGGCGCACGCGCCAGTTGTCCAGCCGCGTTTCAGGGCCGTACCTTTTTCATTGACGCTATCTTGTGTGGACGCAACCATATATTCTCTATAGGTCACGCACCTTTAAAGGCAAAGGGCTAATTAAATGCGCGATTGGTTTAAACACCTCTTTGGCAAAAAATGGGATCACTTTGCACGGCTCGATGCGCGCGCTTTTCCAACCTTTGCGCCGGGCAGTGTGTGGCTGGTGGGCGCAGGGCCGGGCGATCCGGGCCTGATGTCGCTGCACGCCTTTTATGCCCTCGGCCAAGCCGATGTGATCGTTTATGACGCGCTGGTGGGCGAGGAAATTCTCACTTACGCCAATCCACAAGCTGAATTGCACTATGCAGGCAAGCGGGGCGGCAAACCTTCGCCGAAGCAAAATGACATTTCGCTCAAACTGATCGAGTGGGCCAAACAGAATAAGCGCGTGCTGCGCCTTAAGGGCGGCGATCCGTTTATGTTTGGCCGTGGCGGTGAGGAAAGCGAAACGCTGCATAATGCTGGGGTGAAGTTCCGCATCGTGCCGGGCATCACCGCGGGCATTGGCGGGCTCGCTTATGCGGGCATTCCGGCCACCCACCGCGACACCAATCAGGCCGTAATTTTCCTCACCGGACATGACGAAACAGGCAATGTGCCGCAAGCAGTGGACTGGCATGCGGTGGCTACAGCGGCCCCTGTAATCGTGATGTATATGGCGGTCAAACATTTGCCATCGATCGCACAAAAGCTTGTGGAAGGTGGACGCGACCCACACGACAAAGTGGGCATCGTCTCCAACGCCACCTTGCCGCATCAAAGCCTAATGGTCACCCAACTTGGCGAGGCGGGTGATTTTGTCCAGCAAAACGAAGTCCCCACCCCGGCCATCGTCGTTGTCGGGCCAGTGGTTGATTATGCCAAAATTCTAAACTGGCAGGAGAAGGACTAATGGCCAAGGGATTGATCATCGCCGCCACCCAGTCCGGCTCCGGCAAAACCTTGCTCACCACCGCGCTTTTGGGCGCACTGAAAGAGCAGGGCATGAAGGTCGCCTCGGCCAAAACCGGACCAGACTATATTGATGGGCAGGTGCATGGTCTTGCCACCGGCCAAAGCGCCATCAATCTCGACCCGTGGGCGATGAGCCAATCGCGCCAGCGCAGCCTGTTGAGCCAGCAAGCCAGTGGCCATGATCTGGTGCTGGTCGAAGGGGTGATGGGCCTGTTTGACGGGTCCGCCAGCGGCAAAGGTTCCACCGCCGATTTGGCGAAAAATCTGCAATTGCCTGTGGTGCTTGTGGTGGATTGCGGCTCCATGGCCCAATCAATTGCCGCCCTGGTGTATGGCTTTCAAAATCTGCGCACCGATATTGATGTGGCCGGGGTGATCCTCAACCGTGTCGCCAGCGACAAGCACGAGAAAATGCTAAAATCAGCACTCGCCAAGCTCGATATTGAAGTGCTGGGCGCCTTGCGCCGCAATGCAGAGCTGGACATTCCTTCGCGCCATTTGGGCTTAACACTGCCGGAGGATTTCGCCAAAAGCCGCACTGTGGCGGCGCTGGCCATTAGCGAGGTGAAAAAGCGGTTGGATTTGGATGGACTGCTGCATTTGGCTAAACCGATCTTGGCCGCGCAAGCCAGCCCTAAGCTGGCGCCGCTGGGCCAAAATATCGCCATCGCAAAAGATGCAGCTTTCGCCTTTCTCTATCCACATCTGCTGGCTGATTGGCAGGCGCAAGGCGCGCAATTGCACTTTTTCTCGCCGCTCGCCGATGAAGCACCCGCTTCGGATGCCGACGCCGTTTTTCTGCCTGGCGGCTATCCGGAACTGCACGGCGCGCAATTGGCGAATGCCGGGAATTTTAGAAAGGGCATGCGTGGGGCCGCCGACCGCGATGCGATGATCTATGGCGAGTGCGGCGGCTATATGGTGTTGGGTGAAAGCCTCACCGATAAGACGGGTAACACATTCGAGATGACGGGTCTTTTGCCGCTGCAAACCGCCATCAACAGACCCCGTCGCCAATTGGGCTATCGCCGCCTGAGCCATAAGAGCATTTTGCCCTGGCCCAGCGATTTGCTTGGCCATGAGTTTCACTATTCGACCGAGCTGAAACGCGAAGGCGACACACTGTTCCGCGCCAGCGATGCGGAAGCCAATGCGGTGGGGCAAATGGGCTTGCACCGCAACCGCATTTTGGGCTCCTATGCCCACATTATCGATGTGCGGGAGTAGCGGCGCGTGACGGCTAAAAGCATGATGTTTATGGGCACCGGCTCGGATGTGGGCAAAAGCCTTGTGGTCGCCGGGTTGTGCCGTCTGTTGCACAATCGCGGCTTTTCCGTTGCGCCCTTCAAACCGCAAAACATGTCCAACAATGCCGCCGTGACTGCTGATGGTGGTGAGATAGGCCGCGCTCAGGCGCTACAAGCTCGCGCCGCCAAGATTGCACCGACAACCGCCATGAATCCCGTGTTGCTCAAGCCAGAGCATGAAACGGGCGCGCAAGTGGTGGTGCGCGGCCAGCGCGTCGCGTCCATGAGCGCGCGGGAATATTTCAAGCGCCGCATTGAATATCTGCCCGAAGCCATCAAAGCCTTCCAGAAACTGAGTGCAGCTCATGATTTTGTGCTGGTGGAAGGCGCGGGCAGCGCGTCTGAGGTAAATTTGCGTGATAGCGACATCGCAAATTTCGGCTTTGCCCAAGCACTCAATTTGCCCGTGACGCTGATTGGCGATATCCACCGCGGGGGCGTGATCGCGTCAATCGTTGGTACGTTCGCCGTGGCCCAGCCCGAAGATGCCGCCCTGATCAAGGCAAGTCTGATCAACAAATTCCACGGTGATCCATCGCTCTTTGACGAGGGCAAAGCCTTTATCGAAACGCACACAAAGCGCCCCTGTTTTGGTCCATTGCCTTTCCATGCGGATGCAAAATTGCTGCCGCCGGAAGACGCCTTGGCGTTGGATGACACCGACCTGGTCAAGAACGATGGCCTGAAAATTGTCGTGCCGCGCTTGCCACGTATCTCCAATTTTGATGATTTGGACCCGCTAAGGCAGGAAGCCAATGTGAGCGTTGAGATTGTGCAGCCCGGCAACGCATTACCCCGCGATGCCGACCTGATCCTGCTGCCCGGCTCCAAAGCCACCATCGCTGATTTTGAAGCGCTGAAGGCCCAAGGCTGGGATATCGATATTCTCGCCCATGCCCGCGCTGGCGGGGCTGTGCTGGGCCTGTGCGGCGGATATCAAATGCTGGGCAAAAAAATTCACGACCCGGAAGGCGTCGAAGGCGCACCCCGCTCTATTGATGGGCTCGGCCTGCTGGACATTGAAACCACGATGGCCAGCCAGAAGCAGCTGCGTGAAGAAGAAACTCTCCATTTGGCGACCCAGCAAACCGTGCGTGGCTACCATATGCATATGGGCGAAACGCAAGGGTCAGATCGAGAGCGGCCCTTCAGCCAGATTGGTGATGAAACGGACGGAGCCATGTCCGTCAGCGGCAAGATCATGGGTACTTACTTGCACGGCCTATTTGCCAGCGACCAGTTCCGCCGCGCCTTTTTGCAAAATTTAGGGGCCGTGCTGCAAGCAGACCTTGAATATGAGGCACGCATTGACCAGATTTTAGACGGATTTGCCGATCATATTGAGCGCCACATTGATGGCGACAAATTGATCAGCCTGTTCGCCACCCCGCGTGATCTGACTTTTTAGGAAATAGACCATGAGCTTTGCCATCGCCTTTCTCGCCATGCTGTTGGAACGAATGGTGGGCTATCCCCGGCAAGTGCTAGACGCCATCGGGCATCCGGTGATGTGGATGGGCAAACTGATCGCCATTTTGGAAAAACGTGGCAACCATCCCGATTTGCCAGATCATCGGCGGCGGCAGAATGGATATGCCATGATCGGGTTGGCATTGGCGGCAACCCTGCTGATCAGCCTGATCATCATGTCCATCACCCGCAGCGCGCCCTTCGGCTGGGTGTTTGAAATCATTTTCGCCAGCACCTTGATCGCTCAAAAAGAATTAGGCCGCGCCGTAAAAGCAGTCGGTGAGGGCTTGCGCAGTTCGCTCGACGAAGGCCGTGAAGCAGTGTCCCACATTGTGGGGCGCGACCCAGAACGTCTGGATGAAGATGGGGTGGCGCGCGGCGCCGTGGAATCGCTGGCGGAAAACGCCTCCGATGGCATTGTCGCCCCCATCTTTTATTTGATGCTGTTCGGCTTGCCCGGCATCGCGCTATATAAAATGATCAACACAGCTGACTCGATGGTGGGTCACAAAAATGAGCGCTTTAAAGACTTTGGTTTTGCCAGCGCCAAGCTAGACGATTGGGCAAATTATGTGCCGGCGCGGATTACTGCTATGTTCTTCACCGTCGCGGCCAAGTTCAAAGCTGGCTTTGATGCCAAGGCGGCGTGGCGTTCTGCCCAGCGGGACGCGAAATGGCATAAATCACCCAATGCAGGCTGGCCAGAAGCGGCCATGGCAGGCGCCATCGGCGTAAAGCTTGGCGGCCCGCGCGACTATGATGGAGAAACGGTGGAACTGGCTTATATGGGCGAGGGCAAGGAGCATGTGGATGCGGATGATATTGACCGCGCCCTGTCACTCTATTGGTTTGCCCTCACGCTGATGCTCGGCACTTTGTTGGTGCTGGCAGCGTTTTTCAACTAGATCAACGCGTCAACTTTTCGGAAACTGATAAAGCAATGTGATGGCTGTTGGAAACATAAAGCCACGCAGATAGGAAAAGGCCGACCGCCCCTCAGTGAAGGCGGCATCGTAGAAGCCGAAATGCGCGCCATATTGTGTCAGGACAAGAGCTGTTATGCTCGCCCACATGCTGACCAAACCAAACTTTTTGCCGAGGATGACCAGCAGCAAACTGATGATGATCGCTACTGAAAGCAGCGACTGAATATTGGCATAAATATCAGCGCTGATTAGATCTCCGCTCTTAAATGTATCCCAAAGTCCGGCGACATGCAGCAGGATCAAAAATCCACTCAGGAGTGTGACCAAAATCTTCCGACTGTTGGCAAATCGTCCGTCCATGTCGCGCATCCTCTTTCCCTAGCGGCGTCAACAAGTCTGTTGCATATGGCGCGCTTGGTCGGAAATTCAACGCATACAGCAAACAAAAGGGCGCAGCCTATCTGGTGCGCCCCCAAAACATATTTATTCTGCAAAGAAGTCGGATGTGGCTACGCCAAATCGCCCTTAAGATTTTGCGGGATACCTGAAGTGACAAACACCACATTTTGACAAATGCGGGCCAGCTCCTGATGGGCGATGCCGGCATGGTCCACAAATTCGCGGGCCATCTTATTGTCTGGGATAACGCCTTGGCCGACTTCATTTGAAACCAGAACCACCATCAAATCGTCATTGGTGCTCAGCCAGTGGGCGAGGGCTTCAACGCTTTCATCCACATCATAGTCTGCCATCATCAAATTGGTGATCCACAGTGTGAGGCAATCCACTAACACGCGATCATATTTGCCCCGCGCACGCTCAAGGGCGGAGATGAGGTTGATCGGCTGTTCAACTGTATCGAAATGGTCGCCCCGCGCTTGTTGGTGGGCAGAAATGCGCAGTTTCATTTCTTCGTCATAAGCGCGGCCAGTGGCCACATAAAGGGGCTTCTTGTTGCCGCGCAGAGCAACGCCTTCGGCAAATCCAGTTTTGCCTGATTTCGCGCCGCCAAGAATAAGGGAGTGATTGATCATTTTATTTTTCTTTCTTAATCGCAGGGAGGCGCGCAATAAAATGCCCTTTCATGGCATCCGGCCATTCAGCAAATGGCACTTCGCCATTTGCTGTGCGTTGATGCGCTGCCGCCCAATCTATAATGGCCGATGCTGTGGGTTGGTCGGGAGTGAACCCACCAGCATGATAGCCCGTTCTATTTTCATCTTGTAATTGAATGGCACAAGATTGCTTGCAGCTCCAAAGGCAGGCATGGCGCACAATTGTGAGTTCCATTTGCCGTTTGTCGCGTTCTGCTTCCACCATATTGGCCAGCAATTCCCCTCCGGTTTCGCCCTTTTCATTAAAGGCGCTCACCGAGCTGAATTTGCAGGTTGAACATATGATTAGAGTTTGTGCCAATTCATCACCATTTCAAACGAACGCCTTGCTTAAATCAAGCCCGTTCCCTTGCCAATGGCCCACAAATGCATTTTTGCCAAAAAACGGGCGAATTTGCGCGGATTAATACTTTCGTATAAGAGCAATTGTGTTTATGGTCCGGCCAAATTTCAATGTTTTGAGCAAAAAAGGATAGGCTGCGTGCAAAATCTGTTTCTCGGAATCGATGGCGGCGGCACCAATTGCAGAGCACGTTTGACCGATGCGGATTTGAATGTGTTGGCGCAGGTGCGCGGCGGCCCGGCAAACACCACAATTGGCGATGGGTCGCAAGCCTATAATTCGATCATTGAAGTGAGCCACAAAGCGTTTGAAGAGGCTGGCTTAGGCCAATCTGATATGGCCCGCACCATTGCCTGCTTGGGCCTTGCTGGCGCGCATTTGGAAAGCTCAAGACGCGATTTCGCCGCGCGCGATTATCCCTTTGCCAAAACCTTGGTGCATAATGATGTGGAAACCGCCCGCGAGGGCGCACATCTTGGAGAAGATGGCGCGGTGTTGATTGTGGGCACAGGCTCCGCCGGTCTCGCTAAAGTTAAAGGCGAATATTTTCCAGTTGGCGGATGGGGCTACCATATCTCAGACACTGCGTCCGGCGCGATCTTGGGTCGGGCATTGGCACGGCGGTCAATTGAAGTGTTGGATGGATTGAGCGAAGGTTCCCCGCTCACCAGCGCCGTGATTGAGCATTTGGGCGGAAGCCAAAACAGCCTCATGGCATGGTCGTTCAAAGCATGGCCGAAAGATTTTGCCAGCCTCGCGCCATTCGTGGTCGAATATTTCGAAAAAAATGACCCCATTGCGCTTGAGTTGATGCAGTTTGAATTTGATCAGATTGAGCAATTTATCAACTGGTTCAAAGCCCGTGGGGCGCAAAAACTGGCCATTGTTGGCGGTTTGGGCGAACGCTTGATTCCCATTCTGGCAGAGCGGTTTGGCGATTATGTACAAGCCGCGAAGTCTGACGCCCAAAATGGGGCATTATTAATGGCAAAAAAGGCGGCATAGGCCCGCCCTTGTCAGCGCACCAAATGGTGTGAAACACGAAAGGAAACTCTATGTCCGCCCGTATTATTCCGGTCGATCCTTTTGACTATGTGGTGTTTGGCGCCACTGGCGATCTTTCTCAGCGCAAGTTGATCCCTGCGCTTTATTACCGCTTTTATGACGGACAGTTCGACACCAATTCGCGCATCATAGGTGTGTCGCGCACGGAGATGAGCGACGAAGAGTTTCAAAAATTCGCCCGCGATGCAGTGACCGAATTTGTTGATGCGGATCATATTGAACAACAAATGCTGGATGATTTCATCGGCTGCTTCTCTTACATCGCCAACGATGTGACAGACCGTGAAGGCTGGGCAGAACTCAGCGATTCCTTGCGCAACGATCCTGAAGTGGTCCGCGCTTTCTATCTCGCCGTTGCCCCATTCCTGTTCGCACCCATTTGCGATTATCTATCGAGCCAGAATTATTGGACGCCAGATGCCCGCGTGGTGCTGGAAAAACCATTGGGCCGCGATCTTCAATCCTCCATTGAGATCAACGACACGGTGGCAGAAGTTTTCCGCGAAGATCAGGTTTACCGGATCGACCATTATTTGGGCAAGGAGACCGTACAAAACCTCTTGGCTTTGCGCTTTGCCAATGCCTTGTTTGAGCCAATTTGGAATTCTGCCCATATTGATCATATTCAAATCACTGCCGCAGAATCTGTGGGCGCTGGTGGTCGTTCCTATTATGAAAAGTCCGGCGCGTTGCGCGATATGGTGCAAAACCATTTGCTTCAGCTTTTGTGCTTGGTGGCCATGGAGCCGCCTGCCTCCGATGAAGCTAATGCGTTGCGCGACGAAAAACTGAAAGTTTTGCGCGCCCTAAAACGCATTGAGGGCGACGATGTGCACAAGAACACAGTGCGCGGCCAATATCGCGGCGTGAGCTCTGAAGACACAAAAGTGCCGGGCTATCTGGAAGAATTGGGCGAAGGCGCAACCTCCAACACAGAAACCTTTGTGGCCATCAAGGCAGAAGTGGAAAATTGGCGCTGGAATGGTGTGCCGTTCTATATGCGCACGGGCAAGCGCATGGCGCGCCGGGCATCAGAAATTGTCATCCAATTCCGCGAAATTCCGCACTCTATCTTTTCCCGCACCCAGGGTGCGCCAACGCCAAACCAGTTGGTGATCCGTTTGCAGCCTGATGAAGGTGTGAAGCTGTTCTTGATGATCAAGGATCCCGGCCCCGGTGGCATGCGTTTGCGCCAAGTGCCATTGAACCTTAGCTTTGCTGACACGTTTACCCAGCGGACCCCAGAAGCTTATGAGCGGTTGCTCATGGATGTAGTGCGCGGCAATCAAACTCTATTTATGCGTCGCGATGAATTGGAAGCCGCATGGGCTTGGATCGATCCGATCCGCGAAGCATGGGATACTGATGCAACGCCTTTGCATGGCTACACCGCGGGCACTTGGGGGCCAACCAGCTCTGTTGCGCTGATCGAGCGCGATGGCCGCACTTGGCATGAAGAGTTGGACGACCCAAAAGCATTATAGGTGACAGAATGGCAGATTTAATCGACCATAATTTTGACAGCAAAGACCAACTGGCGCGCGCCTTGGCCTTTCGTGTGGCCACGGAGTTGAAGCGCGATATTGAAGCCAGCGGCAAAGCCAGCATGCTGGTTTCAGGCGGCTCAACGCCCAAAGCGTTTTTTGCTGCGTTGAGCGAGGAAGAATTGGATTGGACCCGTGTGACCATTTCTTTGGTCGATGAGCGCTGGGTGCCGCCAAGTTCTGATCGCTCAAACGCGAAACTGGTGGGTGAATATCTGCTGCAAAATAAAGCCAATGGCGCAGCCTTTATGCCGCTTTATGTGGATGGCCAATCTGCGCAAGAAGGCGCAAAATCTTTGGGTGAGCAGTTTGCTGCCATGCATAAGCCCTACACGGTTGTGATTTTGGGCATGGGCACAGACGGGCACACAGCATCCTTTTTCCCAGAAGGTGACCAGCTGGCCGAAGCCATTGATTTGAAAAATCAAAACACATTCACGGCAATTGAAGCCCCCGGCGCTGGCGAGCCGCGCATCACCTTCACATTGCCGCAATTGTTGCAGTCTAGCTTTTTGGCACTGCATATTGAAGGCGATGAGAAACAGGACGTGTTGAAAACTGCGATGGGTGAGGGCGATGTTGCCGAAATGCCCATCCGCGCCGTACTGCGCCAAACATTGAAAGAACTGAACATCTTCTGGTGTCCCTAATATCCTTTGCCCTCAGGTCGCACGGATAAATCCAAAGGAGAAGAACCCATGAGCGTCAATCAAACGATCCGCGAAGTTACTGAGCGTATCACCAAACGCAGCGAGAGAACCCGGCGGATTTATCTGGACCGTATGGATGCGGCAGCTAAGCAAGGCGTGCACCGTACGGCCTTGTCTTGCGGTAACTTGGCGCACGGCTTTGCCGCTTGTGGTGTTAGCGACAAAGCAAAGCTAAGCGATGATGTAACGCCCAATATCGGCATCATCACCGCCTATAACGATATGCTGTCCGCCCACGCGCCCTATAAGGATTACCCTGATCAGATCAAAGCAGCCGCAGAAGAAGCAGGCGCCGTGGCCCAAGTCGCCAGTGGCGTGCCTGCCATGTGCGATGGGGTGACCCAAGGCCAACCCGGCATGGATTTGTCGCTGTTCTCGCGTGACGTGATTGCGCTGGCCGCAGGCGTTGGCCTCAGCCACAATATGTTTGATGCGGCCATGTTCTTGGGGATTTGCGATAAAATCGTCCCCGGCTTGGTGATCGCCGCGCTGACATTTGGGCATATCCCAGCGGTGTTTGTGCCAGCTGGCCCCATGCCGTCTGGCCTTCCAAATGACGAAAAAGCGCGCATCCGCCAACTCTATGCCGAAGGCAAGGTGGGGCGTGATGAGTTGCTGAAAGCGGAGAGCGAGAGCTATCACTCGCCGGGCACCTGCACCTTCTATGGCACCGCCAACACCAACCAGATGTTGATGGAAATTATGGGTCTGCAATTGCCCGGTTCAAGCTTCGTCAATCCGGGCACCCCAATGCGGGATGCCCTGACCAAGGAAGCGACCCGCCGTGCTTTGGCGATCACAGCGTTGGGCAATGAATTTACCCCAGCCAGCCGTGTGGTGGATGAAAAAGCCATCGTGAATGGCATGATCGGCCTGCACGCCACAGGCGGCTCCACAAACCACACCATCCATTTGATCGCCATGGCGGCTGCCGCGGGCATTCAAATCACATGGCAAGACATGTCTGACCTGTCAGACGTGGTGCCATTGCTGACCCGCGTTTATCCAAATGGCATGGCCGATGTGAACCATTTCCACGCTGCGGGCGGCATGGGCTTCTTGATCGATCAGTTGCTGAACAGCGGCTTGGCCCATGATGATGTGAAAACAATTTGGGGCTCAGGTCTGCATGTTTATGCGCAAGAGCCAAAATTGATTGACGACCGCATCAAAATGGAACCCGCTGCCAAAGAATCTGGCAATGAAAATGTGCTGACCCCATGCAACAAGCCTTTTGCCAAAAATGGCGGGTTGAAATTGCTTAAAGGCAATCTGGGACAATCGGTGATCAAAATTTCAGCGGTGAAGCCGGAACATCGTGTGGTGGAAGCGCCAGCAAAAGTGTTCCACTCGCAAGATGAATTGAACGACGCCTTTAAGGCAGGCGAACTGAATGAAGATGTGATTGCTGTGGTGCGCTTTTCAGGGCCAAAAGCCATCGGCATGCCAGAGCTTCATAAACTGACCCCACCATTGTCCGTGCTGCAAAATCGCGGCATCAAGGTTGCGTTGGTCACAGATGGCCGTATGTCAGGTGCTTCTGGCAAAGTGCCAGCTGCAATTCATATGACCCCTGAGGCTGTGGATGGCGGGCCAATCGCCAAGATCAAAGATGGCGACGTGATCCGTCTTGACGCAGAAGCAGGCGTGTTGGAAATCTTGGTGGATCAAGCTGAATTTGATGCCCGCCCCGTGGCAACGCAAGATTTGAGTGCATCGCACCATGGTTTGGGCCGCGAGCTCTTTGCTGGCATGCGGCAGCTTGTCGGCGCAGCCGATCAAGGTGCCAGCGCGCTCGGTGAATTAATCAAATAAAACTTGAATTTTTTAAAATAAAAACTAAATACTCTCTCATTGAAAGATGAGAGGGTATTTTCATGTTTAAGTCTACCCGATTGGCGGTTTTGCTGCTGGCACCATTTGCACTCAGCGCTTGTGTGTCGCTCAGCACCATTGGCACCATTCAAACCATGTCGAAACTTGATGTGGTCAATGATCCTATCGAAGATATGGTGTTTGCGGTGGAAGCTGACAGCAGCCTGAAACCGGTGACGGAAAAGACATTTTTCGTGTTTTCACTAACGCCAGAAGGCGGCAAAACACAAAAAACATATGTGGGATTACGGAAAGCGGAAGCAGGAGAAATCCCCGGCGCAAACATGAACGTGCCAGCGGGGCAAAACCTGCATGTATTTGTGTTCCCAGACGTGGAAAAATCAAAGTTAAAAACCATTCAGGCCGAAGTGCGCAGGCTTAAATCTGAGAAAATTCAAGGCAGCTTGGCCATTGGTGTCGAACCAGAATTTTGCCGCACCACACCGCAAATTGCGTCAAACTCAAAGTTCAGCATCTATGTCGCTCGCAACCAAACGGAAACATTGATGCCATTACTTGCTGATATGAAGGTGAAAGAGCTGGAAGCAAAAGGTGGCCCAAACTTCTTGGCGCCGTGTAAATAGACTAAAGCCGTGTCGCGCTGAACGCCTCAGTCACATAGGGGAAAGAAACTTGCTCTTTCCCTTTCAGCGCGTCATGTGTCGCCGTTAGTTGCCGCAGCTGTTCAGCAATCTCAGCTTGAACCTCTTCGGGTTGCGCGGCGATGAAGCTGACAGACAAGAAGCGATTAACGATCACTTCCTCCGCTGGGCCGTCATGGCTTTGCATAAAACTTTGCTTTTCCAGCGGTGAAAAGTGAGGTGAGGGGAGCGGCTTTTGCCAATCCCCTTTATAATAACGCGGCGCATCTCCCTCATAGGGCGTGATCAGTTTGGTGATTGCCGCCACCCAATCCACATTTTCGTCGCGTACATTCCAAATCAAACCCAGTTTGCCGCCGGGGCGAAGCACGCGGGCCATTTCATTCACCGCAAGATCACTGGCAAACCAGTGGAAGGATTGTGCGCAAATTAATGCATCGACACTTTGATCCGGCAAAGGAATGTCCAACGCGTTACCCTCAGGCGTTTCAACTTGCGGCAGGTTGGCCTGGAGCGTCTCGCGCATGGCAGCCACTGGCTCCACTGCGATCACATGGTCTGACACTTCGCAAATCCGTTTGGTGAACTTGCCTGTGCCGGCGCCTAAATCCACAACTTTGCTGTTTTTGCCCACAGCCAAAGCGTCTCGCATCCAGTCCAAACTCGCCGCCGCATAATCTGGTCGCCCAGATTGATATTTATCGGCATTTTTCTGATAGCCGGTGCTGGCGCTTTGGTGAATGCTGGTCATAAACTAGAACTTGCCGCCAGTTTTAAAGCCGCCGTGATCGCGTTTGCCTTTTGATCCGCGCGGCGTGCTGCGTGGACGGGAAAACTCCGATGAGCTAGACCCGAATGTGCCGTAATCTTTCGATTTGCGGCGCTTCTTTGAGCTATAGGATTTGCTGCCCCATGGATTACTATATTGATCCTTGGAGCGGCTGCGTTTTGGACCGCGATATTTTTGTGCCTTTTGCCATTGGCCCCAATAATTGGAAGCGCTGATGGCACCCTTCAAAAACTCTCCCAAAAGGTCTTCCACCAGATCATCATCAAAATCAAATGATGGGCGGTCATAGCGCTTTTGCTTGAATTCCCATTCAATATCTTCGAGCTCGCGCCGCCGAACTGCAAGTGTTTTCAGTCGATCTTTGCTGGCATTGATCTCCGTCTCCAACGCAACGATTTCAGTGCGCACCGCATCGATCTTGCGCACAATCTGGTCATCTTCGCGGGTGGAGGTTTGCCGGGCAGCCGCATAAAGATCTTCTAACCCTTCGCGCTGCAGGCCAGAGGCAAGCAAATCTACAGCTTCACGATAGGCTGGATTTTTGCCTTCAGAGAATTTCCGCTGCCGATGCACCAACTCGTCCCGTTGGTCCTCAAGCTCAACCAGCCGTGCATCAATAGCAGCAATAATCTCTTCTGAACGATCTGCGGTTTCGCGGGCCGCTTTGCCGCCATGGGCATCAAACGCTGCATCCTCAAGCGCATCCAGCTTTTGCCGCTCGGCATCAATTTCATCTTGCAGATGGTCCGCATGCTCGCGCAAGCGCATGGGAATTTCGTTCAGAATAACAAAATTAGGCTTGGCATCGTGATAGCGCACCATGCGCGCCACCCAACCATCCAACATGCGGGTGATGTTGCTCGCTTTATAGGCATTGGTGTTATAGCCACGCTCAAAAAGATACATAAACAGCGGATCGTTGCGATAAGGCGCGCCTTTTTCTTCGCGATCTTTTTCTGCAACGCCTGCTTTTTCGTCGGCGTGGTTAAAGGTGGCCACAGCGTCATCAACCGCTTGTTTCTGTACTTGATATTTGGCGTCCTTATCAAGGTCGGCAAAAACTTCAGCGCTCAATTGGTCTAGCTTTTTCTGCGCGGCCTCATAATCGGCCATGGCCGCATCGCGCTTGTCGCGTGTGGCTTCAATGTCTTTATCCACATCCGCCAAAAGTCCAGAAAGCTCATCCAGCTTGCTGGCATGGCGTTGCAAAATCTCGTTGGCTTCCTTTTCCGCGCGCGAAATATAGTCGGTGACTTCTGTGCGCTTTTGCGGGTCAAGCCGCACCTTCGCAAGCGCGGAAAATTGCTCGCTTTCCACTTCGCGCAGCCGCGCAATCTTGGCCGATGCATCGGCGGAAGATCGGGTGAGCGAACGCTCTTCATCGCGAATGTCGCGCATTGAGCGATCGAGCCGACGCAGTGCTTCTGGACCTGATACCATGCTAATGCCCTACCACTTTGTTATCGCGCCGCCCAAAACTGGCTGCGTGTAATCCACATTGAGATAGCCAAATTCTTTCAGGCCCATAATGTTGTTTTGAATGATTCCATCATCCAGCTTGTCGTCGCGAATGGCTTCAAACTGCACTTCACTTACGCGCACACCCCATTGCTCAACTGTTTCAGCAAGGCCAGATTCTTCGTTGGTGATGCTCTGGGGTAAAATATTGCCGTCAGGCCCAATGGCCTCAACAATGATGTAATAATTGCGTGCGTCTTGGTTCACGTCTGGATAAGTCCAAACGCCAGTGTCTGCGCCTTCGCGGTTCACCACTTGCACGCGATATTCGCTTTGCAATGTGGAAAGCAATACGTTGAGATCGCTAAGGAATTTCTCTGCCGCAACTTGATCGCCAGCGCTTGCGGCCAACTTGCCGCGGTCGGCCAGCTCTGCCGCTTGCGTGTTCGCTGCGTCAACCTTTGCGGTGGCTTCAATCTGCGTCACAAGTTGATCAAACTGGGCAGGCAATTCTGTGCTCAAATAGGTTTGCGTTGCCGCCGCTTGCCCTGCTTGCATGGGCTGATAAACCAGAAAATAGCCAGAAAGGCCAATGCCGAGCGCCAGGCCGACGCCCAACACCCATTTGCCCCAACGGCCGCGTGACACATAGGCACGCGCAAGCATATATCCAAACCCGCCCGTGGGCGGGTTGTAAGTGAAACGAGATTCTTTGAGTGCGTTCACGCCCTCTTGCAAAATGTGATCGGGCACATCAATGCCCTGCTGGTGATAGATTTCGCGCAAGCGATCCACCAATGTGGAGGCTCGGTTCTCTTCATTCAGTTCCCGCGCCACCAGATCATTGCGATGGCGCAGTGTGTCCACCACGTCCATCGCCATCATTACATCGTCAAGCGGTAAAGACTTGTCTTTGTTCAAAACGCTTATCCCGTTTCGTCTCTATGCCGTTTGCTTAGCTTTGCTTTTGTTCAACCAAAAGCGTGTTGCCTTCGGCGGCCAATTTCGCCAAACGTTGCTTGCCATCTTCAACAGCATCGCGGATTTCGGCTGAGTTTTTGGTGGATTGCTCACGCATCTCATTGATGATTGTGCGAGACTTCTCTTGGAAGTTTACAACACTATCCACCAGCTTTTTCACTGCATCAGCGCGAATGGTTGGGCCGTAACCAGCTTTAAGTGCTTCTTCTTGCACGCTGTCGCCAATCTCCGCCAAAGTTTCAAGGCTTTTAGACATGCCTTCCTTCATCGCGTTCAAGGTTTCAGTGCTTTCATGCAAGCCAAACAGGCCGGTGAAAGACGCGCTCAATGCGGTCAACACAGTCTCGTTGGTTGAGAAGAAGGAGATGGATTGCTGATAAACCCGCTCTTTGGCGTTGGTGGTTTGCATCAAGCGCGCCATGATCACTTCTGACGTGTTGTAAGAGATTGTCAAATTGTCAGAAAGGTCTTTCGCAATCTGGTAACGACGCTCTTCTTGCTGCATTTCGCGCAACCGTTCGTCGCGTGCCATTTCCAACCGAGCACGGTCAGCCGGCGTGCCATCAGCAAAGTTTTCCAACTCTTTTGTGGCATTGCTCAAATGCTCTTTGCGCTCATTCAGTTTGGCTTCTGCTTTTTCAAGCACTTCAAGCGCCATCACTTCAGATTGCTTCAGCGCACCGCGGAAATCGCGGTAGGCTTCCAAAATAGTATGTTCGCGATCAACTTGATCTTTCGTGTCTTTGGTGACTTCAAGATAAGTGGTGCGGATTTTGTCAAAGCGAGTTGGAATGTCGCCGCGTGTCACTTTCATCCAAACGTTGGATGCGCGCTCCAGCAAGTCCAACTTGCCATCTTCTAGCTGGTCCACCATGCCTTTGGCATCGTCGCGGATGCTGTCAAAGCCATTGGTGATGTCTTCATAGCGCTGGCCAATATTCATGGCCGCAATTTGTTCGCGCACAACTTCGTTGAAAATGCTCGCTTGGTTCAACGTCCGGCCAATCAAAATGACGCGGGTTTCATCCAAATCGGTGATTTCTTGCAGAAGGCCGGTAATCGGCGCCTCTTCAACAGTTTCTGGCCAAAGGCCCATTTCGCGGATCGCGCCCACTGCCTTGTCTAGATATTGCAATGGTTTTTCAGCGAGTTCATTAGCCATAATTGTTTCCCCATTCAGCCTTGGAACCAAAAGTGTTAGACAATTCTTTTATCTTCATCAATTGACACAGTGCAAGCATGTTACCATGTGTTGAAGATATTGGAATTGTTTCGCTTGAGGTAAAGGCCTTTTATGAAATTTGTTGGACATTACCGCATCACAGCCCCAAGATTGTCGGTCTGGGAAGCGCTAAATGATACAGACGTGCTTAAGGCCTGCATCCCCGGTTGCGACCGGATTGAGTGGGTGGATAGCGAAAATCTGGAAGCCTCAATCACCGTAAATTTGGGCCTGATGAAACCGACATTTGTGGGCGATCTAAGTCTGTCGAATGTGGAGCCTGCCCGGGCTTACACGCTTTCAGGCGGCGGTCGCGGCGGGCTTTTGGGCCTAGCGCGCGGCGCAGCAGATATTGAATTGCAAGATTGGGGATTGGCCAACGAGGCCTGCATTTTAAAGTTTGAGGCCCATGGTGAAGTTTCCGGTTCTATCGAAAAACTAGGCTCAAAAATCGTAGGTAAAAGTGCCCAAGGGGTGATTGATCGGTTCTTCAGCCGCTTCGCTGCGCAAATTGACGCAGAAGCCATCCCGGTGGAAACGGAAGAGCCCGCCGCATCGGATCAATAAAAAGATCAAGTATATTCTCACACTTATGTGAGCAAGAGTTGTTGCCCTAAGGGGCTGTACTTCTCGCGCCAATCGCGTATCAAATATCTGCAATTGTTCGATCAATAAGCACTCACGTGCGAAGGATATTTTATGCGTAAAAATCGGTTTTTCCGTTCCCCCGCCGCAAAGCAATTGGCCCTTGCATCAATTATTGCCTTAGGTGCGCCTACCCACGCTTTGGCGCAGGATCAAGCGCCAGACCCTGCAAATTGGGAAAGCGTTTTGGAGCAAGCTCAGGGCCAAACCGTTTATTTTAACGCGTGGGGCGGGGCGCCAAACATCAATAATTATATTGCTTGGGTGGGCGACAAGCTGAAAGCCGAATATGGCGTCACCCTCGAACATGTAAAACTTGAAGACACTGCAACCGCCGTCAGCCGTGTGATCACGGAAAAAGCTGCGGGCCGCGATTCTGGCGGCTCAGTCGATCTTATTTGGATCAATGGCGAAAACTTCGCCGCCATGAAAGAGCAAGGCCTGCTCATTGATGACAATTGGGCTGAACAACTTCCCAATTATCAATATGCCGACATTGAGGGTAAGCCGACCCTGACCTACGATTTTACCGTGCCAGTTGAAGGGCAAGAAAGCCCATGGGGCATGGCGCAATTGACCTTCTATTATGACAGCGAGATTTTGCCGGAGCCGCCAACCTCACTTGAGGGCCTTGCAACCTGGGCCGAAGAAAATCCTGGGCGCTTTACTTATGCCGCCCCACCAAACTTTATCGGCACTACATTCTTGAAACAGGTGTTGTATGGTGTGGTGGATGACCCATCCATCTTGCGCGAGCCTGCCACCAAAGACGTGTTTGACGAGGCAACAGCGCCGCTTTGGACCTATTTGGAAGAGATCAAGCCGCACCTTTGGCGCGATGGTGCAATTTACGCCAAGGACACAACCCAGTTGAAAAATCTGCTGGCCGATGGCGAAATCGATATCGCAATGACCTTTAATCCCGGCGAAGCATCATCAGCCATCAATGCTGGTGAATTGCCGCCAAGCGTGCGGTCCTTCGTTATGGACTATGGCTCTATGGGCAACTCACATTTTGTCACCATTCCCTACAATGCCAACGCAAAAGCAGGGGCCATGGTGGTAGCAAACTTCCTGCTTTCCGCAGAAGCACAGGCGCGCAAGGCTGACGAAAATGTTTGGGGCGACCCATCTGTTCTGGCCATCAATGCCTTGCCTGCAGAACAAAAAGCCTATTTTGACGCATTAGAGCTGGGCGCGGCCACTTTGCAAGGCGAGGAGTTTGGCAAAACCTTGCTCGAGCCTCACGCAAGCTGGGCGACCATGCTTGAGGAAGAATGGTCAAAACGCTTCATGCGCGATATGTAATGCACATGACCAATCGGGCGCTGAACATCTTATTTTGGGCAGCGCCCTTTCTTGTGATCCTCCTGCTCACCGCGCCGCTTTTGGCGGGCTTGCTAGGTGTCGCGGCACCAGCATTAGGCTATTTCCCAACATTGGGCGGGCTAGAACTTACTTGGGATCATTTGCACAAAGCCATGCATGTGCCTGGCTTTTGGCATTCCGTGCATCTGTCCATATGGATCGGTTTGGCCACCACGCTTATTTCCTTTGTGATCGTGGTTGGCTTTTTCGCGGCCTTTTGGGATGCGCCGATATTCGGCAAAATCACGCGTTTTATCTCCCCGCTTATGTCGGTGCCACATGCCGCCGCCGCATTTGGCTTTGCGTTCCTGTTCGCGCCCTCTGGCTGGCTGATCCGGATTTTGTCGCCTTGGGCTACAGGCTTTGACCGCCCGCCAGATTGGCTGATCATCAATGACCCGCTGGGTTATGCATTGTTGGCAGGGTTGGTGCTGAAAGAAGTGCCCTTTCTGTTTCTCATGTGCCTCACTGCCGCGTCCCAAATCAATGTGGACCAACGGCTGAAGCTGGCCCGCACGCTGGGCTATGGCCGCATTTGGGCGTGGCTCACCGTGGTTATGCCCGCGCTCTATCGGCAAATCCGCTTGCCGATTTTTGCCGTGATTGCTTTTTCCAGCTCGGTGGTGGATGTCGCCCTGATCCTTGGTCCAAACTTGCCGCCAAGTTTGCCCGTACAGATTTTGCGCTGGATGAACGATCCTGACATTGAAATGCGCTTCGTCGCCGCTGCGGGCGCCGTGTTCCAGCTGGCCGCAACACTGGTCGCCTTGCTCATCTGGCGGTTGCTCGAAATGCTATGCAGCTATTTGATGCGGCAAATGCAAACCAAAGGCATGCGCCACCAAAATGATCAGATTTTGCGCGGCCTGTTCAGTGGCACCATGCTCACGCTCGTGCTGATTTCCATGGCCAGCCTGATCATTCTCGGCATTTGGTCTTTGGCGGGTTATTGGCGTTTTCCAGAAGCCTTGCCACGCAGCATGAATTTTAGCCGTTGGATGGAAAATGCACCCTATTTCTGGGGACCAACATTTAACGCCATTCAGATCGGCATTGTGGCCACATTGATTTCTGTCGGCCAGACGCTGATCTGCCTTGAAAATGAATGCCGCCACAATATCCGGCTGACCCAAAAAGCGTTGCGGCTGATCTATCTGCCGCTGATTGTGCCGCAAATTGCCTTTATCTCTGGCATTTCCATTTTGCTGGTGCGCTACGGGTTAGATGGCAGCTTTTGGCCCGTTGCACTGATGCATGTGGTGTTTGTGTTTCCCTATACCTATCTGGCGCTGGAAGCGAGTTTTCATGATCTGGACCCGCGCTATATGCAAACCGCTGCAGCGCTTGGCAAATCGCAAAACCGCATTTTCTTTCAAATCAAATTGCCCATGTTGCTGCGGCCAATTTTAACGGCGTTGGCGCTAGGCTTTGCTATTTCAGTCGCGCAATATCTCCCAACCTTGTTGATCGGGGCAGGGCGCGTACCCACCATCACCACAGAAGCGGTGGCCTTGGCTTCCGGCGGGGATCGGCGTTTGATTGGCATTTATGCGTTGGTGCAAACCTTGCTGCCAGCGGTCGGGTTTGCGTTGGCATTGGCCTTGCCTAAACTGCTTTATCCCAACAAAATTTACTTCGCCAAACAGCGGGAGGCCTAAATGGTCGAACATAGTCTACACCTGAAAGATTTGCGCATCTCGCTGGGCGATGAATTGCTGTTCCATCTGGACGCTGAAATCAAAGCTGGGGAAGTGTTGAGCGTTATGGGGCCATCCGGTTCGGGCAAATCGACTTTGCTCAACGCCATTTCAGGCTTCCTCTCGCCACGTTTTACGTGTGAAGGGCAAATACTTCTCGATGGGCAGGATGTAACCCATCAAGACCCAAGCTTGCGCAAAATCGGACTGATGTTTCAGGACCCGCTTCTTTTCCCTCATATGAGTGTGGAGGACAATCTGCTTTTTGCTTTGCCCCGTGGCGGCAGCAAGCATGAGCGGTGCGAAAAAGTGCGTGAAAAATTGCGGGCGGTAAATCTGGAAGAGCTTGGCCCGCGCGATCCGCTCACCCTTTCTGGTGGCCAACAATCGCGCATTGCGCTAATGCGTTTGCTTCTATCAAACCCACGCGCTTTATTGCTGGATGAACCGTTTTCTTCGCTCGATGTAGAGTTGCGGGCGCGGGTTCGGCAGTTTGTTTTTGCACAGGCGCGCGAGAATCGACTGCCGGTTTTGATGGTTACCCACGATCAGGCGGATGCAGAGGCTGCTGGCGGGCCAATTATTAACCTCTTGAATCATAAATAAAAATTTCTTCCGTTCGGTCAAAAATGCAATTATTTTTACCAACTGGTTAAAAAAATCTTGAACTTTTTGTAGGGGATAGGTAACGATTGCGTGGGGATTTAGGCGTTTTTACTTGCGGAGGGACCAAGAAAACGCTTGAATTAAAAACACCACATTTAGACCCTAGGGTTGGTCTTGTTACGTGTGGATAAGTTGACAAGGGAGATATTCATGTCAGTCCAGAAGAAGAAGTTCACCGGCGCGAAAGCCGTTCTCGGTACAGCCGTATTCGCTGCATTGATGACAGGCACCGCATTGGCAGAACCTGCATTGATTTATGATGCTGCCGGCAAAAACGATAAGTCATTCAACGAAATGGCTTGGAACGGTGCCGAAGCATACGCAAAAGAAACTGGCGAATCTTATCGCGATTTTGAAATTCAAACTGATGCCCAGCGCGAGCAGGCTTTGCGTCGTTTCGCACAGCAGGGCTCTAGCCCAATCGTTGTGCCGGGCTTCACATGGGCCGAGCCATTGACCGTTGTGGCGCAGGAATTCCCAGACACACACTTTGCAATCATCGACTCTGTTGTTGATCTGCCAAACGTGCGTTCTGTGTTGTTTAAAGAGCAAGAAGGTTCATACCTTGTTGGCGCTTTGGCAGCCATGAAGTCTGAATCAGGCACAATCGGCTACGTAACAGCGTTTGACTTCCCATTGTTGCAAGCATTTGGTTGCGGCTATGTGCAAGGTGCAAAAGCTGTAAACCCAGACATCGAAGTGCTTCAAAACTTCATCGGTACAGACTTTGGTGCGTTTAACGACATCAACACTGCTGGCGAAGTTGGCCGTTCACAGCTTGAGCGTGGTGCGGACGTGATTTACGCCGCTGCTGGTGCTGCTGGTGAAGGTGCGTTGCAAGCTGCAGTTGATGCTGGCAAATACGGCATCGGTGTTGACAGCAACCAGAACTATTTGTTCCCAGGCAACATGCTCACTTCAATGGTGAAGCGCGTTGACGTTGCGGTTCAAAATGCATTCAACGACGAATTGAATGGCAACTGGTCTTCAGGCGTTCAAACACTTGGCCTTGCTGAAGGCGGTGTTGGCGCAGCTATGGACGAGTACAACGCAGAACTTGTGACTGACGAAATGATGGCGAAGATCGAAGAATTGTCTGCAAAGATCAATTCTGGCGAAATTCAAGTTCATGATTACCGGTCAGACAATTCCTGCCCAGTTTCTTAAGTCGAACTAAGAACGGAATGGTAACTCGACATGGTTGAGAACCAAACGAGCTCTGCCCAGCAGCCTGCAAAGGCTGCTGGGTCAGCACATGCGATTGACTTGAAAAAAGTGTCCAAAGCATTTGGGCCCGTTCAAGCCAACAAAGACATTGATTTGACCGTTAAGCGCAATTCAATCCACGGCATTGTGGGGGAAAATGGCGCGGGTAAATCCACCCTCATGTCCATCCTTTATGGGTTTTACACCGCTGATAGCGGTGAGATTTGGGTCAATGGTCAATTGGTGAAAATCAAAGATTCCAGCCACGCATTGGAATTGGGCATCGGCATGGTGCACCAACATTTTATGCTGGTGGAAAATTTCACCGTTTTAGAAAACATTATTCTTGGGGCAGAAGGCGAATTTCTGCTCGATTCCAGCAAAGCCAAGGCGCGTGATGAACTAACGCGACTGGCCAAAGATTATGGGCTGGATGTAGACCCAGATGCGCTGATTGAAGATCTGTCTGTGGGGCAAGAACAGCGCGTGGAAATTCTTAAGGCACTTTATCGCGGCGCCGACGTGTTGATTTTGGACGAGCCGACTGGCGTGCTAACGCCAACCGAAGCCGACCAATTGTTCCGCATTTTGGAGCAGCTGCGCGATGAAGGCAAAACCATCATTCTGATCACTCACAAATTGCGGGAGATCATGGCGGTAACGGACACAGTTTCTGTGATGCGCCAGGGTGAAATGGTGGGCACCATCGCCACAGCAGACACATCACCTGAGCAACTTGCTGAAATGATGGTTGGCCGTCGCGTTTTGCTGCGTGTGGATAAAACGCCAGCCAAACCTGGCGATGTTGTGCTGGAAGTCAAAAATCTCTCTGTGACGGACGAGATTGGCGTGCCGCGGGTTAAAGATGTCAGCTTTAATGTAAAAGCTGGCGAGATTGTCGGCATTGCGGGCGTGGCTGGTAATGGTCAATCGCAACTGCTGCGCGCGATTTCCGGCATGGAAGCGCCGCTTCTTGGCGACGTGCGCATCAATGGCGAGCTGGTCCGTTTTGAAGGCGACGATAGTGCTGCAAAAGTGCGCGAAATGGGCCTCGCCCACGTGCCAGAAGATCGGTTGAAAATGGGATTGGTGACCCAATTCCAAGAGTGGGAAAACTCGCTGCTCGGCTATCACGATTCCGAAAAATATGGATCAGGTCCATTCCTATCCGTAAAGGATGCCATCGCAGACGCTGAAAAGCGGATCGAAATGTTTGACATTCGTCCGCGTAATCCACGGTTGAAAACTGCCAATTTCTCTGGCGGTAACCAGCAAAAAGTGGTGTTGGCGCGCGAGATGGATCGTGAACTGGATGTTCTGGTTGTTGGCCAACCAACGCGCGGCGTTGATATTGGCGCGATCGAATTTATCCATAAGCAAATTATTGAACTCAGAGACCAAGGCAAAGCTGTGCTGCTTGTGTCTGTAGAGTTAGATGAAATCCGCGCCCTATCAGATCGGGTGCTGGTGATGTTTGATGGGGAAATAGTCACAGAGTTGGCGCCAGACGCCACAGAACGTGACTTTGGTCTTTCTATGGCCGGGGTTGATCCCAAAGAGGGGGCTTAACAAATGTCCGGAGTTTGTAAGAAATGAGTGCGCGTCAGCCATTGCCCAATTGGGTAACAATTGTGTTGATGCCAGCGCTCAATGTGTTGTTGGCATTTATTATCGGCGGCTTGGCCGTGGCCATGATCGGGGAAAATCCGCTCGATGCAATGTGGGCGCTGTTTTATGGCGCATTCGGCACAGGCATGGGCTGGGGCTTCACGCTGCATTACGCCACAAACTTTATCTTTACCGGCCTTGCGGTTGCGGTGGCATATCATGCGGGCATGTTCAACATTGGCGGCGAAGGCCAAGCCTATGTGGCGGGCCTTGGCGCGATTGTTGTGGCGCTGTGGCTTGATCAAACCCACTGGACCTTGGTGCTGCTCGGTTCAACTGCTGCGGCCATGGTGATGGGTGCCCTCTGGGCGATCATTCCAGGCTGGTTGCAGGCCAAGCGCGGCAGCCATGTGGTGATCACCACCATCATGTTCAACTTCATCGCATCTGCCTTTATGGGCTATATGCTGGTGCAAGTCATCACCGCGCCGGGTGCCAATGCGGAAACCCGCACCATTGCAGAACCGGGCCGTTTACCCTTGATGTCTGACTGGTTTGACGCGTTCCAATATTCACCGCTGAACATCACGTTCTTCTTCGGCATCTTGGCATTGATCTTCACCTATGTGCTGATCTGGCGCACGAAGCTCGGCTATAAAATCCGCACCTTGGGCGCAAACCCGGAAGCGGCCCGCTATGCAGGCATTTCTGCCGTCGCTGTGATCATCATTGCAATGGCCATCTCTGGCGCATTGGCAGGTTTGATGGCGGTGAACGAGGCGGTTGGCGTGCAAAAGCGCCTTGTGGTTGGCTATGTGGCAGGTGTTGGCTTTGTGGGCATCGCGGTGGCCTTTATGGGCCGCTCACACCCCGTAGGTATTGCCCTAGCGGCATTGCTGTTCGGTGCGCTTTATCAGGGCGGGCAGGAGCTGGCATTTGAATTGCCGGCCGTGCCGTCAGAACTTGTTTTGATCATTCAGGCTTTGGTGATCTTGTTCACTGGTGCCATGGGCGAAATGTTCCATCCTGTGTTGGAACGTATATTTGCTAAAAAGATTGAAGCCGCGCCTGAAGAAGCGACAACCTCAACCGGGGAGGCATAATCATGGACGCAACAGATATCATTCTATTGCTCGATTCCAGTGTGCGCCTCGCCGTACCCTTGTTGCTGGCTTGTTTGGCTGGGCTATATTCTGAGCGTTCGGGCATTGTAGATATTGGCCTTGAAGGCAAGATGCTTGGCGCCGCTTTTGCGGCAGCCGCCACAGCTGCGGTCACAGGCAATGTGTGGTTGGGCCTTTTGGCGGCGATGGCCGTGTCGACATTCATGTCTATGATCCATGCTTTGGCTTCCATCAATTTCCGTGGCAACCAGATCATTTCGGGTGTTGCCCTCAACTTCTTGGCAGCAGGCTTCACTGTATTTCTGGGCCATGCATGGTTCCGCCGTGGCGGCACCACACCAAACTTGCGGCCTGATGAACGCTTCTCGACAATTGATTTGCCGTTCGCACAAGAATTCGGCCAAGTTCCGATCATCGGCGAAATTTACGAGCAATTGCTCTCCGGCCATTCGATCATTGTGTATTTCGCCTTCTTGGCGGTGCCGGTCACAGCCTTTGTGCTGTTCCGCACACGGTTCGGCTTGCGCTTGCGGGCTGTTGGCGAAAACCCAAAAGCTTTGGACACAGCAGGTATGTCTGTGTCGCTGTTGCGCTATCAAGCGTTGATCATCACAGGTCTATTGTGCGGCGTTGCGGGGGCCTATTTGTCCACTGCGCAGGGCGCCAACTTTTCTGAGAACATGACCTCAGGTCGTGGCTTTATTGCGCTGGCAGCGTTGATTTTCGCCAAGTGGCGTCCATGGCAAGCCATGTGGACTTGTTTGTTGTTTGGTGTGCTCAGTGCGTCACAAATTCGCTTGCAGGGTGTTGAATTCCCAATGATCGGTGAAGTGCCTGTGCAGTTTATCCAAGCGCTGCCTTACATTTTGACCGTTGTGCTGTTGGCTGGCTTTATCGGCCGCGCCAAAGCACCAAAGGCCATCGGCCAGCCTTATGTGAAGGAACGCTAAAATGGATGCGGTAAACCAAGCCCTTTACGATGCAGCCCAAGCCGTGCGCAAACATGCGCACGTGCCCTATTCCAACTTTCCAGTTGGTGCCGCCATTTTGGCAGATGATGGGCAAATCTATGCGGGCTGCAACATTGAAAACGCGGCTTACCCGCAAGGCAATTGCGCTGAAACCGCTGCTATTTCTGCGATGATTGGTGCAGGTGCGAAGAAAATCCATCGCATTTTTGTCATCGGCAAAGGCGTTGATCCAGTGACCCCATGTGGCGGCTGTCGCCAACGCATTCGCGAATTCGCGACACCTGATACGCAGATCACGTGCACAGGTGAAGATGGTGATGCCAAAAGCTACACCATGGATGAGATTTTGCCGGATTCCTTTGGCCCGGAATTTCTGGAGTAGGGACCAATGACCGCAAAATTTAACATGCGTTTGATTCAAGAACGCGCGGGCGATGAACCTATTGCTGCTGCGCTTGTTCTTGGATCAGGCTTCGCCGCGCTTGGCGAAATGCTGAAAGACCCTGTGACCATCAACTATGATGAGCTGCAGGGCTTTCCCGGTGGCGGCGTAACGGGCCATGGCAAAAATTTGCTGATTGGCGAGTTGGAAGGCAAGCGCGTGGCGCTGCTCACAGGTCGCGCGCATTATTATGAACATGGCAATGCAGCCGCTATGAAAATGGCAATTCAGACACTGGCAGGCTTGGGCATCGATACATTAATGCTCACCAACGCCGCCGGGTCTATTGTCAATGATATTCGTCCCGGCGATCTGATGCTGATCAATGATCACATCAACTTCTCCGGCCTCAACCCATTGATTGGGTTGGCGGGCGATAAGCGCTTCGTCAATATGGTGGACGCTTACGATCCGGCCCTGCGCCAAAAGGCCCTAGATATCGCCGAGCGCGATTTTTTGGACCTTAAACAAGGCGTTTATACATGGTATTCTGGCCCCTCATTTGAAACGCCCGCTGAGATCAAAATGATCCAAGGCTTTGGGGCTCAAGCGGTGGGTATGTCCACCGTGCCAGAATGTATTTTGGGCCGTTACTACGATATGCGCGTTTGGGGATGTTCATTCATCACCAATATGGGAGCGGGCATGTCGGATGAACATCTATCTCACGACCATACGCAAACCATGGTCGCATCTGGCGGAGAGCGCATGCAAAGTTTGCTGACAAAAATGATTGCAGAACTATGAGTTTAAAAGCAGTTGAAATGCCGCACGCGGCAGAAGAGCATAAACGCAATCCCGGTTTTGATTTGGATTTGGGTTGGTTGCGTCATGTGCGGATGAACCGCTCAGCATTGGAACGTCGGGCCGCCACCATCGGCACCCGCCGCTCAGTGAAAAAGCAATGGCAAGCCGCTTGGCTGCTTCACGCCATCACCAATATCGATTTGACCACCTTGAATGGTGACGACAGCAAAGGCCGCGTTGAACGCTTGTGCGCCAAAGCGCGCCAGCCTGTGCGCACCGATATTTTGAAGGCGCTGGGTGTTGAAGATTTGGTCATCACCCCAGGCGCGGTGTGTGTTTATCACAATTTTGTCGCCGATGCGGTGGCCGCGCTTGAAGGCACCAACATCCCGGTGGCTGCCGTTTCAACTGGTTTCCCTGCGGGCCTCACGCCCTTGGAAACCCGTATTGCTGAAATCGAAGCTTCAGTGAAAGCTGGCGCAAAAGAAATCGATATTGTGATCGAACGGCATCAAGTGCTGACGCAAGATTGGCAGGGTCTTTATGATCAGGTCAAAGCCTTCCGCGCTGCATGTGGTGAAGCACATTTGAAAACCATTTTGGGCACAGGCGAATTGGCCACCCAAACCAATGTCGCCAAAGCCTCCTTGGTGTGCATGATGGCCGGGGCTGATTTCATCAAAACCTCAACAGGCAAAGAAAAGGTCAACGCAGACTTGGTGACCTCGCTGTCCATGATCCGCATGATCCGCTGGTTCCATGAGGAAACAGGCATTGAGATTGGCTACAAGCCCGCGGGTGGCATTTCCAAGGCCAAAGATGCAATCACATATCTGGCGATGATGAAGGATGAGCTGGGCAATAAATGGCTCTCGCCACATCTGTTCCGCTTCGGCGCATCCAGCCTTTTGAACGACATTGAGCGGCAGCTCGAACATAATGTCACCGGGCGCTATGCGGCCGATTATCGTCAGCCTCTGGTTTAGGTGGGCAACATGAACGTTAAAGAGATTTTTGAAACCATGGAATATGGTCCTGCGCCGGAAGGCAGCGCCGAAGCACATGAATGGCTTGATGGCTATGGCCGCAAATTTGGTCATTTCATCAATGGCGAGTTCACCAAACCGGGCAAAACATTTGCCTCCACCAATCCTGCCAACGGCGAAGAATTGGCGCAAATCAGCCAAGCCAAAAAGGGTGACATTGATTTAGCCGTTTCTGCCGCACGCAAAGCCCAATCAGATTGGGAAGCTTTGTCTGGCTATGAGCGGGCCAAATATCTTTATGCCATCGCGCGGCAAGTGCAAAAGCATTCGCGGTTGTTTGCGGTGCTCGAGACCCTCGACAATGGCAAGCCGATCCGCGAAAGCCGTGATTTGGATATTCCATTGGTTGCGCGTCATTTCTATCACCATGCCGGGTGGGCGCAGCAGCGTGATCGCTTGTTCCCCAACCAGTCAGCCTACGGCGTTTGCGGACAAATCATCCCGTGGAACTTCCCACTATTGATGTTGTCGTGGAAAATCGCACCAGCCTTGGCTGCGGGTAACACAGTTGTGCTGAAACCAGCCGAATTCACGTCGCTGACCGCACTGTTGTTTGCTGAGATCTGTCAGGAAATCGGCTTGCCGAAAGGTGTCGTGAACATAGTGACGGGTGATGGCGACGCGGGCGAAGCCATCGTCAACCATGCGGGGATCGATAAAATCGCCTTCACGGGCTCCACAGGCGTGGGCAAGGCCATCCGCAACGCCACCGCGGGCACAGGAAAGGGCCTCTCGCTCGAGCTGGGCGGCAAGTCACCGTTCATCGTTTTTGAAGATGCAGATTTGGACAGCGCTGTTGAAGGCGTTGTGGACGCGATTTGGTTCAATCAGGGCCAAGTGTGTTGCGCCGGATCGCGCCTATTGGTGCAAGAAGCTGTTGAAGAGCGTTTCATCAAAAAGCTGAAAGCCCGCATGGCAACGTTGCGCGTGGGTGATCCGCTCGACAAAGCCATTGATATTGGCGCCTTGGTGGCGCCGGTGCAGGTGGCGCGGGTGCAGGATTTGATGAAAAAGGGCGAAGAGCAGGGCGCTGTTCGTTATCAGCCGGATGGCGCAATCCCATCCAATGGCTGCTTCGTTAAACCAACGCTTTACACCAATGTGCAGCCTGCCAACATCATTGCGGAAGAAGAAATCTTTGGTCCCGTTCTGGTCGCCATGAGCTTCCGCACGCCTGACGAAGCTGTAACCTTGGCCAACAATTCAAAATATGGATTGTCTGCCAGTATCTGGACAGAAAATATCAATCTCGCTTTGGATATTGCACCACGGGTGCAAGCCGGCGTTGTGTGGATCAACTCCACCAACAATTTCGACGCGGCTGTCGGCTTTGGTGGCTACAAAGAAAGTGGCTTTGGCCGTGAAGGCGGCAAAGAAGGCATGCGTGCCTATTTGCGTCCTGAATGGGAACTGAAGCTGAAATCTTTGGGCAAAACCCCAGCGCAAGCTAAGCCAAAATTGTTCGCAACCGACGGGATTGACCGCACCGCCAAACTTTATGTTGGCGGTAAGCAGGCTCGACCAGATGGCGGCTACGCCCGTTCCGTGGTGAACGCTGATGGCAAGCTGGTGGGCGAAGTCGGCGAAGGCAATCGCAAAGACATCCGCAACGCGGTGGAAGCTGCGCGTGGCGCGTTGGGGTGGGGAAGCAAAACCGCCCATCTGCGCGCGCAAATCCTCTACTATATGGGCGAAAATCTCGACTATCGCCGCAATGAATTTGCGGATCGACTACGCGAGATGACTGGCGCATCTACTGGGGCCGCGAAGAAAGAAGTTGAGCTTTCCATTGAACGCTTGTTCGCCTTCGCTGGTTGGGCCGACAAATATGACGGGGCGGTGCACAACCCGCCTGTGCGTCAAATGGCGGTAGCGATGGTTGAACCGATTGGCGTGATCGGCATCGCCGCACCAAATGAAAACCCGCTGCTTGGTGCCATCTCTTTGCTCGCGCCCTCTATGGCAATGGGCAACACCAGCGTGTTGATCCCCTCAGAAACCGCGCCATTGGCCATGACTGATTTTTATCAGATTTTGGACACAAGCGACGTGCCTGGCGGTGTTGTAAACATCGTAACCGGGGCCAAAGACGAGCTGACCAAAACCTTGGCCGAGCATGATGGCGTTGACGCCATGTTCTATTGCGGCGATGCTGAGGGTGGCAAAAAAGTTGAGCAATATTCGGTGCACAATCTCAAACAGACCTGGACCAATAAAGGCAAAGCCTTGGATTGGACCGATCGCGAGATTTGCGAAGGCGAATATTTCTTGGAGCGGAGCACTCAGGTCAAAAATGTTTGGGTGCCCTACGGCGCATAGGAGCCTGACCCATGAGCGACAAGGTTGAAGTTGAAAACGTAAACACACCGGGCAAAATCACTCGCGTCGACGCGGCGAAATATAACGCCATGTACAAAGCGATGATGCAGGTTTTGCCTCATGAGGCACCGGGCATGGTCGTCAAAGATGTGATTGCCGAGGCCAAAAAACATCTGCCGGATGATCTGTTCCCCGGGGGCAGCACCGCAGGCTGGTGGGTGAAATGCGTGCAGCTTGATCTTGAAGCGAAAAAGAAAATCGCGCGGGCGGAAAAACCGCCTGTGCGGCTTTATCGCCTAGACTAAAAGCCATCGAGGAAAATCCACATGTTCTTGCCGGCAGAAATCATCGCCAAAAAACGCGATGGTGAAACCCTTAGCCCTGCTGAAATCGGCGCCTTTATAGAAGGCGTGGTCAGCGGTGCGGTAAAGCCGGAACAAGCCGCCGCCTTCGCCATGGCAGTTTATTTCCAAAATATGGATATGGACGAGCGCGTGGCACTCACCTTGGCCATGCGCGACAGTGGTGAGGTGCTCAATTGGGATGAGTTGGACGGCCCCGTTATCGACAAACATTCCACTGGCGGCGTTGGCGACAATGTTTCCTTGATGCTGGCCCCAATCTGGGCCGCTTGTGGCGCTTATGTGCCGATGATCTCTGGCCGTGGCCTTGGCCATACGGGTGGCACGCTTGATAAATTTGATGCCATCCCCGGCTATCAAACCAGCGTAGATAATGCCTTGTTTCGCAAGGTTGTCGCCGAGGCAGGCTGCGCTATTGTGGGGCAAACCAGCAATCTCGCACCCGCCGACAAAATCCTTTACGCCATCCGCGATGTCACCGCGACGGTGGATAATATTTCCCTGATCACAGGCTCCATTCTGTCCAAAAAACTGGCTGCCGGATTAGATGCGTTGGTGCTTGATGTGAAGGTCGGCTCTGGTGCCTTTATGAAGTCAGCGGACGAGGCTAAAGCCTTGGCCGAAAGCCTTGTCCAAGTCGCCAATGGCGCAGGCGTGCGCACAAGCGCCTTGATCAGCGACATGAACCAGCCCCTCGCCAGCGCCGCAGGCAATGCGCTTGAAGTGCGGAACGCCGTGCAATTTCTCACAGGCGAACACCGCGGTGCCAATCTCGAGCAAGTGGTTTTAGAACTGGCCGCTCATGGCTTGATACATGGCGGCCTGTCAGCCAATCTGGATGCAGCACGGCAAAAGGCGCAAGATGTGTTGGATAATGGCAGGGCGGCAGAGCAGTTTGGCAAAATGATCAGCGGCCTCGGTGGCCCGACAGACTTTATGTCGCGAGCAGAACATTATTTGCCCAAGGCCAAAATCATTCGTGACGTGACGCTCGGCCAGTCTGGCTATGTCACCGAAATCAACGCCAAGCAGGTGGGCATGGGCGTGGTGATTTTGGGCGGTGGCCGCAAAGCGCCGGGCGATCCGCTGGATTATGCGGTTGGCTTCGACCAACTTGCCCCGCTTGGCCAAATGATTGAACAAGATACCCCCATCGCGCGTTTACATGCCACTAACGAAGCCCTGGCTGATGAAGCGGAAGAGCGATTGAAAGCGGCGTATAGCCTTGGCGATGCGCCGCAAACCCCGCCATTATTTTATGGCGTGATTGAGCAAAATTAGGAGGCCTTATGCCCCGAGCAATATTATGTGTGTTGGACAGTTTTGGCATTGGCGGCGCGCCTGATGCAGCAGATTTTGGCGACGAGGGCGCCAACACGCTCGGCCATATCGCCGACAAATGCGCCGCAGGTGAAGCCGACAAAGAAGGCTTACGCCAAGGCTCGCTCTTCTTGCCCAATATGGATATGCTGGGACTTGGCCTCGCCGCAAAAGCCGCGGTGGGCACCGTGCCGCCGGGGCTCAGCGAAGAGCACAAAGCAGGCGTCTGGGCACATGCCAAAGAAGTGTCGAAAGGTAAAGACACACCATCGGGCCATTGGGAAATTGCGGGCGTGCCAGTGTCATTCGATTGGGGCTATTTCCCCGAAACAGTACCTTGCTTTCCGCCGGACCTGATCGAAAAATTTATTGAAGAGGCCAGGCTGCCCGGAATTTTGGGCAACAAACATGCGTCTGGCACCACCATCATCGCGGAATTGGGCGAAGAGCATATCAAAACTGGCAAACCGATCTGTTACACCAGTGCCGATAGCGTGTTCCAAATCGCTGCCCATGAGCAGCATTTTGGCTTAGATCACCTTTATGAGATTTGCGAAATTGCTCGCAAATTGCTTGATCCCCTCAATATTGGCCGCGTGATCGCAAGGCCCTTTAATGGCGAAACGCCAGAGGAATTTCAGCGCACGGGCAACCGTCGTGACTTTTCCGTTTTGCCGCCAGAACCAACCCTTCTGGATCGCGCCAAAGAAGCGGGCCGCAAAGTGCTGGCCGTGGGCAAAATCTCGGATATTTACGCGGCGCAGGGCGTGACCCACAAGATCAAAGCCAGCGGCAACATGGCGCTTTTTGATGCGACATTGGATGCGATGGATATGGCGGAAGATGGTGACTTGATCTTCACCAACTTTGTCGATTTCGACATGGAATATGGCCACCGCCGCGATGTGCCCGGCTATGCCGCGGCCTTGGAAAAGTTTGATCGTCGTTTGCCCGAACTGGTCGCCAAAATGCGTCAGGATGATGTGTTGATCCTCACCGCAGATCATGGCTGCGATCCCACCTGGCTTGGTACGGATCATACACGTGAGCAGGTGCCCGTTTTATGTTTTTCCCCAATTTTGCACAAAGCCAGTGCAGGCGGGCGAGAAACATTTGCAGATATAGGTGAAAGCGTGGCAAGTTGGCTAAAACTGCCAGCCGGACCCTATGGTAAGAGCTTTTTGTAAGAGGTAGAATATGGAAAACGTCACCGTTGTCGAACACCCGTTGGTGCAACATAAATTGACCATTATGCGGGATAAAGAAACATCAACGGCGAGTTTCCGTCGGCTCTTGCAAGAAATCGCGCATTTGCTTTGCTATGAGGTAACCCGCGATCTCGAAACCGAGTTGATCGAAATTGAAACCCCAATCCAGAAAATGCAAAGCCCAGCCCTCAAAGGCAAAAAGCTTGTGTTCGCGTCTATCTTGCGGGCGGGCAATGGCTTGCTGGAAGGCATGTTGGATTTGGTGCCAAGCGCGCGCGTCTCCCACATCGGCCTTTATCGCGACCCGGAAACATTGGAAGCGATTGAATATTATTTCAAAGCTCCATCTGACATTGCAGACCGTTTGGTGGTTGTGGTTGACCCGATGTTGGCGACAGCCAATTCAGCCGTCACCGCGGTGGATCGCATCAAACGCCGTGGCGCCAACAATCTGCGCTTCTTGTGCTTGTTGGCTGCGCCAGAGGGCATCAAACGCTTCCAAGAAGCGCATCCAGATGTGCCGATCTACACTGCTGCGATTGACGAAAAGCTTAATGAAAAAGGCTATATCGTGCCGGGCTTGGGCGATGCGGGCGACCGTATGTACGGCACGCGCTAATGCAGCCTGAAGATTTGATGGGCGAGTGGCGGCTTTTGTCCGCCACTTTAACGGTGGCCGGTGAGGCCAATTCGATCCTTGACCCCAATCGTCATTTTATCAAGCTGTTCACTGCCAGCCACTTCGCCTTCTTTTCCCGTTTGCCAGAGCGGCCACGCTACACATTGCCGCCCAGCGATAGCAATCTGATCGCAGGCGGAAAGTCGTTTGATGCTGGCGGCGGTCGTTACGATCTTGAAGGCGACAACTATATTGAGCATATCGATTATTGCTCATTCCCCAATTATGAGGGCATTTCCATCGCCTTCACACTGTCGTTCGAAAATGGTGTGCTTACCCAGCAAGGCACCTATCCTTTGGTGAAATTGGGGCTGGGTGAGGTTGATGGTTATCTCGTCGAAACCTACGAGAAAATCTAAGCCTTTAGCGGCAGGCCCAGTGCGGTCAAATCTTCACGCAACTGTTCAGGGCTTTCAAAATGAATGGCCTTCATGCCGATATGTTCCGCAGCCACCACATTGGGATAGCTATCATCAATGAACACGCAGCTAGAGGCATCAAGGCTATAACGCTCCAAAAAGCGGTGATAAATCCGATAGTCAGGCTTCACCAATTTTTCTTGGCCCGAAACCAAAATGCCATCAAATTTTTGCAAAAACTTATAGTTTTCCAGCGTCAGCTGAAATTTCTCTTTTGAGTAATTGGTGATGGCAAAAGTTGGAATGTCTTCAGCAATCAGCTCTTCGTGGATTGCAACCGTACCCTCAAACAATCCTGCAATTGTTTCCAGCCAGCGCTTATCATAAGCCACAATCTGGTCTGTATAGGCGGGGAAACGGGCACACAACTCAGCAATGCCGTCGGCATAAAGTTTGCCTGCGTCAAACTCTAAATTCCACAAGCTGGAATAAACATTTTCGACAAACCAAATTGCTTCTTCTTCGGTGTCAAACACATTGCGATAAAGATTGAGCGGGTTCCAATCGATAAAAACACCGCCCAGATCAAACACGGGGATCAAATAATCAGACATGATTTTCCTGAAGATAGGGACCAGATGTGGCAACCCTAGATCAGTTGGATGATTCCATCAAACCGAGATCTGAAGAAGTACCGCTCTTTAAAGCTCAAGGTGGAATTGAACACATAGCCCACTACGGGTGACATGGAGTTCCATGCTTCACCCATCACCATATAACGGTTTTTATTGGCAGCGGCCACCTCTGGCGGCATGTCAACAAACTGGCTGCCGACTGACAAAATTGAACCGCCATTGTAGGTGCGTGACCAGATCACCCACGCTTTGCCATCACCGTCGATGCGTAAGCTGGTCACGCGCTGCACCAAATTTGCCGACTTGTAAGGTTTGATGGTGAATTCAGCCGCCTTGAAATAATCGTCCACGGTGGCGATGGCGATTTTGTCTTCCGCTCGGGCAACCAAATCAGCCACAGAACCGGCGACAACAGAAACTTTGCGATCAACAATGATGTAGGTGCTGAGGTCAATTGTACCCAAATAAAGCGTCAGCATCACAGGCAGAATAAGTGCAAATTCAACAGCAGAAACGCCGCGATCATTTGTGCAGAGCCATTTTAGTTTTTGGATTAAGTTGCGCAACATCAATCCACTCCTAAAATGGCTCGTTCATAAACACACGCGATGCGCCCATCAACATGGCGCTATCGCCATCTAAATGTCCTAGCTTGAACCCTAAAATGTTCAAGAAGGTTGGCCATTTATAATAAGTTTCCACCAGCACAACTTGATTGCGGCCGCCAGGTTTAAAACTGCTTGAAATCACCCATTTGCCGTCAGCATCAACAGGGTTAGTGGTTTTAGCGTTAGCAAAGCTATCAACAACTTGAACACGGATGCGAAGCTTATTGCAGTCAAACAAACCATAAGTCTTGTCGCACACTTTGGCCCGGAATTCTGGCATGTTATAGCCGCTGCGTTGCGCCTCTCCCGTGCGGACAACGCGTGTGGCATCCCCAACAGCGGTGTCTAATATCTGCGAAGCGAGCAGCACCAACCCGGTTTCAAGAATTGCGCCAATGATGGCGAAGAAGGGCAGGGCAAGCAGGCCAAACTCAACAACGGTTACGCCGCGCTCATCCGAGGCGAAGCGTTTAGCCTTCAACTGCTTGTAAGCTTTTCGACATGTTCTGGCGACTGACATCACTTGACCCTTGCTCTAAGTGAAGCAAGCATAGCGCTGTAAAATTACTGAATTCTTTCGATAATTCTTTGTAAGTGAAAGTAACAATCGCTTAGCGTGAAGCGGCTTCCACGATAGACTTAGAACCAGCAACTTCACCAAGATAATTTGTATCGTCGCCCATCATCAATGCAGGGCCACAATCTGGTGTGCATGAAACAGTATTGCGTTCTTCACCATTGTAAACCAGCACCAAATTATCTTCTTGCGACACCACTTCAACCTTCAAATCGGCGATTGGGTTGCCCACAGCATCTAGCGCGATCAAGTTGGTGTGCCCAAATGTTTTGCCTGTTAAAACAATGGTTTCTGGGTCTTGGATGGTTGCATCCGCAATGCCTGGATTGCCGATCACGATGGTTGAGGCTGCAGAAGGCAACCGCAAAATGCGCGCCATATTGACCTGCACATCAACGCTACCTTTTGGGTCGGCGGCGAAGCCCGCGCCAGTTGATGAAACCAACAGCCCTGCAACAACGGCTCCCGCGGCGGTCCAGGAACGGAGCACTTTATTGAGACGTATGCCAAGCATGACTTTAACCCTTTATTCAGCAAAAACTTTTCTGCATCATGGGGCAGAATGGTGAATAAAGTGCAAATGTGTTTTGCCCTTCGCATTGCGCAACGCTGAACGAACACATTATCTATATATATAGAACAATAAGGGCTGCTATTTGCCCCATTGATCGACGTGTCTGATGGGGTGGGTAACATGCTGCAAATGGCTAACTATCCAAATTAGTTGCAAATATTCCTGCTTTAACCACTTGATAATCATAAATATAGCAAGTCCGGTTATTATGCGTTGCTGCGTTTCGATTAACACAATTTCAAGACTCCGCGCCTAACGTTGAGCCTGAGTTCGATGGTGAGGATCGGACAATGTTTTGTCACGTTAGGGCGTGACGACGAGCAAGGAGCAACGAAATGAAATTGGTAAAACGTTTTTTGGCTGATGAGTCAGGCGCGACCGCAATCGAGTATGGCTTGATTGCCGCACTTATCGCTGTGGCCATCATCAGTGCTGCAGGCCTTTTGGGTACAAAACTTGATGATTTGTTCTCAGGTATCGCAGGCAAGTTGGTAGCACCTGCATAAGCCTCGGCTTACATGTTATCAAAAAGCGGGGAGCTGCAAAGCTCCCCTCTTTTTTGTCCTATCGCCGGTTTTTAACCTTTGACTAACCATAACTTAGCAGACTGCAGCCACGTCTTTTAAAATAGGTATGACCCCAATGAATGCGATCGTTCTTGCCATTTTTCCCATCATGATGGCTTTTTGTGCAGCTTATGATCTTCTCACCATGCGCATACCAAATTGGCTTTCGGCTGTTTTGATTGCGGGTTTTCTTGTTGCTGCATTGCTGGCGGGCTTTTCTTGGGAAACCATCGGAATGCACTTCGTGGCCTTTTTAATTGCGCTTGTGGTCTGCTTTATTCTGTTCATCCCTGGCTGGATTGGCGGCGGCGATGCAAAATTCGCGGCCAGCACCGTGTTGTGGATGGGCATGAGCCATGCCTTGTCTTACTTCTTTTATGCGGCGATAGCGGGCGGCGTGTTCACCTTGTTGATCTTGGTTTTCCGAAAATTTGTGAACGCAACACAATTGCCCAAATGGGATTGGCTGGTAAAATTGCATGACCCGAAAGTGGGCGTGCCTTATGGCGTGGCTTTGGCCATCGCCGCTCTATTGGCCTTCCCAAGCACCAATATTTTCTCAGCGCTTGCGCTAAGCTAAGCACTTATAATCGTGCAACTTTTCGTTAACGCTATTTGACAAGGCTCCATTAACCAAACCTTGACGCTTTAGGTCGATACTACCCCGGAATATCTGTGCGTATTGGGTGCAGAACCATTGAGTTTAACCGGGGAAATAGAAATGAAGCCGGCGCGTTTGATTCTCGTTTTAGTTGCTTTGATAGCAGGTGGCTTGGCAGCTTTTTTTGCCTTGAATTCAGGCGGGAGCCCAGATCCTTCACCACAAGTTGCTGAGGTCGAGCCCGTTCAAAAGGTCAAAGTTTTGATCGCCAGCCGCACCATTGGCATTGGCGAGCGGTTGGACCCAACAACAGTGATGTGGCAAGATTGGCCAGAAGAGGCCATTCGCCCAGAATTCATCACAGATGAACGCTTGCCAGACGCACCGCAGCAAATGCAGGGCACCATTTCCCGTTTTGAAATTTTTGAGGGCGAGCCCATTCGCGAAGCAAAATTGGTGCGCACAGGGCAAGGCTATTTGTCCGCAGTGATCGGCAAAGGCATGCGCGGCGTTTCCATTGAAGTGTCGGCAGAAAGTGGCGCAGGCGGCTTTATCGTGCCAAATGACCGCGTAGATGTGGTGCTCACACAGCGCAGCCGTACCGGCGATACATCGCAGACTATTTTGAACAATGCCCGTGTGCTGGCCATCGGCAAAAAGCTGGGCGAAGTCGGCCCAAATGGTGGCGGCGGAAATGGCGAGCAGGCCAGCCCAGAAGCGTTTGAAAACAACACAATTGCGACCTTGGAATTAACGCCACGCCAAGCAGAAGCCATCATCAACGCATCTCAAGTTGGCCAACTTTCATTGGTTTTGCGTTCAATCATTGACTTTGTTGATGGTCCGGCAACGGCAGGCACAGGCGATAATGCAAGTGTAAAACTGATCCGCGCTGGCCAGCAAACAAGCGCCTTGGCGGTTTCAGCTGAAAACTCAGCGCAAAACGAAACATCCGAAACAGAACAAAGTACCGGTGGTCCCGTATTTTCTGCGGTCCCAGCCCCGGTGGCACAACAGCCGCAACCAAATAGTGCACCAGCCGTGGTGAAGGAGTAATGGTGATGTCGAAAAATTCACAAGCCATTTTGAAATTCAAGGCATCAAAAGCATTTAGCAAAATGCTGGCGAAAAGCCTTTTGCTGCTCACCATGTTGTTGGCACCTCAAATGCTTATGCCGCAAGCCGCTATGGCCAACGCCACCATGCGTGTGTCCGCCAATCAAATCGGGCAAACTTATGCCGTGGAAGTGGGCGTAAACAAATCGCTCATCATTGATCTGCCTGTGTCTGCAAAAGAAGTGATCGTGTCTGAACCGCGCATCGCTAATGCGATTGTGCGCACTCAGCGCCGGGCCATTGTTCAAGGCCGCGCAGCGGGCGACACGAACATCATTTTCTTGGATGTGAAGGGCAATCCAATCGCTGTGTTGGATGTGACCGTAGGGGCGCAATCTGACGGCGGTTTGGAAAACACATTGGCAAGATTGTTGCCGGGATCATCCATCCAATCCACCATGGCTGAGGATCGTGTGGTGCTTTCTGGCACAGCGCGCAGCGATGCAGATGTGCAAAACGCCATCGCCATCGCCAAGCAATTCACCAACAATGAGGTTGTCTCAGTTGTTGAAGTGTCTGGCGCACAACAAGTCATGCTGAAAGTAATCGTTGCGGAAGTGCAGCGTGAAACCGTCAAACAGTTGGGCATTGATTTGAACGCCAGCCTCAATGTTGGCGGCGTCACCACCTCATTGCTCACCAGTCAGGGTCTTGGCGGCGTGTCGAACACAGTTGCGCCAAACAGCGGTAAACTTGGCTTCTCCTTCGGCAATCTATCTGTAGATGCCACTGTAAAGTCATTGGAACGTCGTGGTGCTTTGCGCACTTTGGCTGAACCGACCTTGACGGCATATTCTGGCAAAAGCGCAGAGTTCTTAGCTGGCGGTGAGTTCCCAATTCCAGTTGCCTTTGAAGATGGCAAAGTCACTTATGAATTTAAGCAGTTTGGTGTTGAGTTGAAATTCACCCCAACAGTTCATTCAAATAGCGACATCTCTATGGATGTTGACACCAAGGTGACCGAAGTGAACGTTGAGGGTGGTTACACGGCTGGCCCGGTCAACATTCCGGCCACCAAAGAGCGTAGCGCCAAAACTTCTGTGAAGCTGCCAACAGGTTCAACATTGGCTATTGCTGGTCTGATTGAAGAGAAAACACGTCAGCAATTCAACGAAGTGCCAGGTATCAGCAAGATCCCAATTTTGGGTGCCTTGTTCCGCTCTCGCGATTTTATTCGCTCTGAAACAGAATTGCTGATCTTGGTTACGCCATATCTGACTGCGCCAAGCCATGTGAACGACTACACATTGCCAACCGACAAACTGGAATTTGCGGGCGATGCGGAAGCCGTGTTCTTGGGCCATATGGAAAAACTATATGGCGTGGGTAATGGCCCTAAAGGCCAAAGCCTTAAAGGTGGCGTTGGATTTGTTCTGGATTGATTGCAAGCACTAAACGAGTTGGAAGTATAAATTATGTCAGATGATATTCGTCAGAATGTGAACGCCACATCGGATATTCCCTCTGGTGCGCGTTTGGTGCCACATATCACCATTCAGGCCTTTTGTGAGAATGCAATCACCGCCCAATCTGTGGAAAGCGCCATCAATGATCGGCGCATGCACAAGGTTGCTCTCACCACCCACAATGGTGGCATTGAAGCAGCGGTCGAAACTTACAAAATCAACCCGACCCCAAACTTGATCATCATTGAATCAAATTTGGCGGGCAATGATTTGCTGTCAGCACTCGATCGGTTGGCAGAAGTTTGCGACGCATCAACACGTGTTGTTGTGATCGGCAATGTGAATGATGTTGAACTCTATCGCCGCCTCATTCGCTATGGCGTTTCCGAATATATGGTCACGCCAGTGGAAACCCCTGCTTTGGTGGACACCATCACAGATTTGTTCGCCTCCGAAGGTGCAGAGCCGATTGGGCGCACCATTGCCTTTATCTCTGCAAAGGGCGGGGCAGGCTCATCCACAATCGCCCACAACACAGCTTGGTCTTTGAGCCAGCAGGTGCGGCGCGACGTGCTGATTATGGATATGGATTTGCCATTTGGCACAGCGGGCCTCAATTTCAATCAGGAACCGCCACACGGCATTGCAGATGCAGTGTTCTCCAATGATGATGTGGACGATGTGGTGATTGAACGCCTCATGTCCAAATGCGCCAACCATATCAATTTGTTGACCGCTCCGGCCAACCTCAATCGCGATTATGATTTCCATGAGCAGGCGTTCGAAAACATCATCGAGATCTGTCAGAAAAACATGCCACTTGTGGTGCTGGATTTACCACATGTGTGGAACGGTTGGGTGCGCCACACGCTTTCGACAGTTGATGAAGTTGTGGTGGTGGCCGAACCCGATTTGGCCAATTTGCGCAATGTAAAATTCATGATGGATACGCTCAAATCTTTGCGCATGTCAGAGGCGGAGCCAGTATTGTTGATGAACAAGGTTGGTGTGCCAAAACGGCCAGAATTGAGCACCTCCGAATTTGCAAACACCATTGAAGTCGACATTTTCGCCGAAGTTGCTTTTGAAGCTGGGCTTTTCGGTACGGCGGCCAACAATGGGCAAATGATCGCGGAAGTGAATGCCACGCACAAAATGAATGAGACATTCAATTCACTTGCGCGCCGGGTAAGCGGCAGAGACGCTTCAACCCATCAAGAGGCAAACGGCCTTTTGCCGGGCATTTTGAAAAAATTAAAGCTGGGATAACCCACGATTTAGCGTGAAGTAAGGTTAGTCATGTTTGGGAAACGCACAAGTTTTGGCGGAAATACAAATCAGCAACAGGCAAAGCCGCAGGCTCAGCCAAAGCCTGCTCCTGCGCCAGCCTCCAAGCCGATGGCGGAAAAGCCAAAAGCGCCGCCACAGGCTGCTGGCAAACCAAACCTGAAGCTGAACACGCCTAAAATTGGCAAGGAAGAAGTGGTTGATGTCGATAAGCCGGCAAAAGACCGGGGTGTCGATTCCGAATATTACAAAACCAAATCCTCCGTCTTCAACGCGCTGATTGACTCGATCGACTTGAGCCAATTGGCGACGATGGAGCAAGATTCCGCACGCGAAGAAATTCGCGACATTGTGTCAGAAATCATCACGTTGAAATCCATCGTAATGTCTATTTCTGAGCAGGAAGATTTGCTGGAAGACATCTGTAACGATGTGTTGGGCTATGGTCCGCTTGAGCCGCTTTTGGCGCGTGATGATATCGCGGATATCATGGTCAATGGCGCTGGCCGCACCTATATCGAGGTGGACGGCAAGGTGCGCCTCACCAATGTGCGCTTCCGCGATAATTCTCACTTGATGAATGTGTGCCAACGCATTGTGAGCCAGGTTGGCCGTCGTGTTGATGAATCAAGCCCGATATGTGACGCCCGTTTGCCTGACGGTTCTCGTGTGAACGTCATCGCGCCGCCACTCGCCATTGACGGCGCATCGCTCACCATTCGTAAGTTTAAAAAAGACAAGCTGACCCTCGACCAGTTGGTGAAGTTTGGCTCGATCTCGCCGGAAGGTGCTCGCGTGCTGCAAGTGCTTGGCCGTGTGCGTGCCAACATTCTGATTTCTGGTGGTACAGGTTCGGGTAAAACCACTTTGCTCAACTGTATGACGGGCTTTATCGAGCCGGATGAGCGGATCATCACCTGCGAAGATAGTGCGGAACTTCAACTGCAACAGCCACACGTTGTGCGGTTGGAAACACGTCCCCCCAACCTTGAAGGGGAAGGGGAGATCACCATGCGGGATTTGGTGAAAAACTGTTTGCGGATGCGTCCTGAGCGGATCATCGTGGGTGAGGTGCGTGGTCCTGAAGCATTTGACTTGCTGCAGGCCATGAACACAGGTCACGATGGCTCAATGGGCACTTTGCACGCCAACTCGCCGCGTGAAGCCCTCAGCCGTTTGGAATCTATGATCACCATGGGCGGTTATTCGCTGCCGTCGCGCACCATTCGCGAAATGATCGTGTCGTCAGTTGATGTGGTGGTGCAAGCAGCCCGTTTGCGCGATGGTTCGCGCCGGATCACCCACGTGTCTGAAGTGTTGGGCATGGAAGGTGACGTGATCGTAACGCAGGACGTGTTCCTCTACGACATTATCGGCGAAGATGCGAACAGCAACCTGATTGGTCGTCACCGCTCAACAGGCATCACCAAGCCGAAATTTGCTGAACGTGCGCGTTATTACAATGAAGAACTGAATCTGGTTGAAGCGCTTGAAGCCGCTGCAGTCAGCGATGATGAAATGAGAGGCTAGCCTATGTCACCGCTTCTTTTATTTTTGCTAACTGTGGTTGCCGTGGGGGCGTTGGGCTTTGCGCTCGTGCCGGGCATTGCTGGCGGCGGACGTGCTGGCAAGCGCATGAAGGCGCTCAAGCAATCTGATGGCCGCGTAAATGGGCGTCGCCAAAGCCGAGCTGATGTCGATGGCCGCAAAAGCCGCGACAAGCGCCGCAAGTCTTTGCAAGAAGTGCTTGATGAGCAAAATGAAGCGAATAAGAAGCGCAAAAAGCGCTCGCTGAAAAAGCGTCTTATCCAAGCGGGTATGAAGGGCAATGTTGCCGCGTTTTACCGGAATTCCGCCATTCTTGGCGTCGCCATCTTCATCTTCACCTGGTTTACGGGCGTGCCGCTTATGTTTGCCTTGGTGTTTGGCGCAGGTGGCTTTTATGTTTTGCCCCGTTGGTATGTGGCCCGCCGCACCAAAAAGTTCCGTTCGCAATTTTTGGATGAATTTCCAAACGCCATTGAAGCCATTGTGCGCGGCGTGAAGGCTGGTATGCCGATCAACGATTCCATGAAAGTGGTGGCAGCCGAAGCCAAAGAGCCAGTGCGCACAGAGTTTTTGCGCGTTGTTGAGCAGCAATCTGTCGGTAAAAATATCGGCGAAGCCATCCTGATTATGTTTGATCGGTTGCCCATTCCTGAAGTGAACTTCTTTGTGGTGGTGATCACGGTACAACAGCAATCAGGTGGTAACTTGTCTGAAGCATTGGGCAACTTGTCCACCGTATTGCGGAACCGCAAAAAGATGAAAGCCAAGGTGAAAGCCATGAGCTCTGAAGCCAAGGCGTCAGCAGGCATCATTGGCGCCTTGCCTTTCGTGGTGGCAGGCCTTGTGTCTTTGGTTAGCCCCACCTATTTGGGCCCACTCTTTTCAACACCTATCGGCAACATCTGGCTGGGTGTGGCTGGCCTGATGATGGGCATGGGCATTTTTGTGATGAACCGCATGGTTCAATTCGAATATTAAGCGCAACGCGAAAGTACGAATATGGAAAGCTTGGTCGAAACACTCACAGATCGTCAGTTCTTGGTAGCTGTGCTTGCTGCCATTTCAGCGGCTGCGATTGTGTTCACCTTTGGCGCCCAGTTCGCTGATGGCAAGGATATGAAAAGCCGTATCCGTAAGGTTGCTAGCGAACGCGAGCGCTTGCGGACTGATGAGCTTGCGCGCTTGCGGGGCGAAGACAAAAAAGCGGGCACCAATGCGCGCCGTAAAGATTTGATCCAGAAGGTCGTTGATAAGTTCTCGCTGAAAAAGGCTTTTGCTGATGAACAGACCGGGCTGAAATTGGCGCAAGCGGGCTATCGAGGCCCCAACGCGGTGATGACCTATGTGTTCTTGCGCTTTGTCATTCCCTTGGGCGTGTTCTTGTTTGCCCTGTTTTACATCAAGTTCATCTTCATGCCCGAAGGCATGTTGTTCTTGCAAATCGTATACGCTTTTGGCGCGGGTATTTTGTCGTCATATCTGCCGGTGATTTTGCTCACCAACCAGATTAAGAAGCGACAAGATTCCATCCGCCGCGCTTGGTCAGATTGTTTGGATCTGATGTTGCTCTGCGTGGAAAGCGGCATGTCGATTGAAGCGGCATTTCAAAAAGTGTCCAATGAAATTGTCAGCCAAAGCCCGGAGTTGGGCGAGGAAATGACCCTCACCACCGCCGAGCTGAACTTCTTGGAAAGCCGCGCAAAGGCTTATGAGAATATGGCGAAACGGATTAATTTGGACGAAGTAAAGTCGGTAATGACCGCGCTGATCCAGTCTGAACGTTATGGTACATCCGTGGGCACCTCGCTGCGTGTGATGGCGGAAGAGGGCCGGAACATGCGCATGATGGAAGCGGAGAAAAAGGCTGCTTCATTGCCGCCGAAGCTTACCGTGCCGCTTATTCTGTTTTTCTTGCCAGTTCTGTTTATCGTGATCATGTCACCTGCGATGATCACCGTTTTCTCAACACCTGGCCCCGCGTAAAACGGTAGTCAGAAGTTTGAATAAAAAAACACCCAATCGGAAAGCGCCGGTTGGGTGTTTTCGTTGATAGCGGTAAAAAGAAGCGCCTAGTTGGAGCTGCCTTTAATGCGGTCCCATTTGTTCTGCTGGGTCAGCAATGCGCGGATATAGGCCATATTGGCTTCAACATCTTCCGGCGGTAGCTCTCTGGCATAAATGCTACGTGCCCCATCAAACCGACCCTGTAGCCCAATCACAAGGGCAAGGTTTAACCGCACCTTGCGTGAGGCTTTCGGGAACGAGATCGCACGGCGAAGCGCTGCCTCTGCCTGATCCAACTGGTTGGACATGGCGAAAGACAAACCAAGATTGGCATAGAGTGATGGCTCATTCGGCGCAATCACCAGCGCTTGATTGTAAAGCGTACGGGCTTCCGCATTGCGGCCCATCTGGTCGAAAATAGCTCCCTTAACGCTCAAGGCGTTCCAATTGGGGCGTTCTGGCCGAATGGTCACATCCAGCACATTCAAGGCGCGATCAAATCGTCCATCTGCAGCCAGCGCCTTTGCGTAGGCGAGGGCCACGTCAAAATCGTTTTTATATTGCAGGCGCGCCTTTTCCAAAACGGAGACCGCTTGGCCAGTTTGGCCAACGGCGCGCAAAGCAGCCGCAAAATAAATTGCAGATTGTTTGTTGGGGCTCTTTTGATATTTCGCCCCCAAATCTTGCACGGCAGCGTGTTTGGCCGCATTGGACATGCCAGAAAAATCTGGCGTCGCAGTGCCACCGCCGCCAGCACCGCGGGGTGAAGCGCAAGCATTCAAGGCAATGGCGGCTACACCAGCAAGCGCCAATACTCTTAGTTTTTGCATTATGCTCTTTTGCCGATCCACCATGCTAACCTCTGCATAAATTGAGTGATGGGCACATTGCGCCATCCTCTTATGCAATAAATCATTAACCCTAATAGTCAGTTAAAATGCCGTGCGAATTGCGATCAGGAACAGGTTTGCATTGGGCAACATATCGCGCTAAATCTTGGTCAAACCAATTCAATCGAAAGCGAAAAAATGTCTGATTCAAAACCGATTATCGTCCATTGTCTTTGGCAGGATGAGGCGTTGCCAGATGGCTTGAATAAGCAGCAAAATGCTTGGGCCCAATCTCACAAATTTTCCGGCAAAAAAGGTGAATTGGTCGCGCTGCCACAAGAAGACGGCGCGGTTTCAGCATATCTGTTTGGCATGGGCGCACGCAAAGGCGCAGATCCTTTTGTCACCGGGTTGGCCGCAGCAGCGCTGCCTGAAGGTTCGTATGAACTGAAGGGCGATTTCGATAATGCGACGTTGGCCGCTACAGGATTCCGCTTGGGCGCCTATGATTTTGATAATTTCCGTAAATCCGCCAAAACTGTTTCGCTCAGCGCGCTTGAAGGTGCGGATGAAGCTGAAACCGATTTGTTGGTTGAAGCCGCCACGTTGGCTCGCGATTTGACCAATCGGCCCGCCAATGATTTGGGGCCGGAAACATATGAAAAAGAAATCCGCGCCTTCGCCGAAGGTCATGGCGCTAAAGTACGCTCAATCGTTGGTGATGATCTGCTGAAAGAAAATTTCCCGATGATCCACGCAGTGGGTCGCGCTTCCGCCGAAGCGCCGCGCTTGCTCGACTTTACATGGGGCGACGAAAGCGATCCAAAAATCACTTTGGTGGGCAAAGGCGTTGTGTTTGACACCGGTGGCTTGGACATTAAACCAGCGCCTTCCATGCTGTTGATGCGTAAAGATATGGGCGGCTCTGCCAACATTTTGGGCTTGGCCCATGCCATCATGAAAGCCAATTTGAAGGTGCGCTTGCGGGTGTTGATCCCCGTGGTAGAAAATGCCATTTCCGGCAACGCATTCCGCCCGGGCGACATTCTCAATTCACGCAATGGCATGACGGTTGAAATCGGCAACACAGATGCTGAAGGCCGCTTGGTGTTGGCTGATGCGCTGAGCTTGGCGGATGAAGAAAGCCCTGAAATGATCATCGACATGGCCACTTTGACTGGTGCTGCCCGCGTGGCGGTGGGCACCGATCTCGGCGCGCTCTATTCAACCGATGATGAATTGGCACAAGAATTTGTGGCCAAAGGTAAAGCCAATTCTGATGCATTGTGGCAAATGCCGCTATGGGATGAATATGACGCCATGCTCAAATCCACCATTGCGGATGTGAACCACATTTCAAACGGTCCCTTCGCGGGCTCCATCACCGCAGCCTTGTTCCTGCGCCGCTTTGTGAAAAACGCGAAAAGCTGGACCCATATGGACATTATGGCATGGTCGCCTACGGCGCGCCCAGGCAGGCCCATGGGCGCCACAGAGCAGGGGCAGCGCGCCGCCTATTTCATGCTGAAAGAACGCTACGGAAAAAAATAGGCGTTATCGCTTAATAGCCTTGAGCGGGGTCAACCACATGATCCAAGTGGCCATCCCGCTCATACTGGGCAATCTGCTTTGCCACCAAATTCACGCCCCCTTCAAATGAAGAAATAGCTGCAATATGTGGCGTGATGTAACAATTGTCCAAATCCCAGAGCGGGCTATCATTTGGCAAGGGCTCAGTTTTGAACACATCTAGGCTCGCTGCACCCAGAGTGCCATCCTGAAGGCAGGCAGCCACCTCTTCTTCATTCTGATGCCCACCGCGCGCGGCATTGATGATCACTGGACCATGCGGCAGCACAGAACGGCGCAGCTTTTCAAAAGTCGCACGACACAAAATGTCCTGCGTATCTGGCGTTAAGGGCAGCAAATTCACCAATATGTCGGTGTTGGCCAAAAAAGTGTCAAACTCGTTGGCGCCTGCATAAGTCGTCACATTCTCAATTTGCTTTTTGCTGCGGCTCCAGCCGTTCACCTGATAGCCAAGTGAGGCCAGTTTGTTCACGGCATCAGTGCCGAGCTGGCCAAGGCCCATCACCCCAACATGTATGTCGGTCGCTGGCGCGGGGTAATATTGGGTCCAATAATGTTTGCGCTGCTCAAATCGATAATGGGTCAGCTCGCGGTGGTGCATGCTCACATTAGCCACCACATAATCACTCATGCATTGCGTCAGCGTTTCGTCCACAAAGCGGGTGATCGGCACATCTTTTGGCAAATGGGGATGCTTCAATATAGGGTCAACGCCCGCGCCGAGCGAGAAAATCACCTCAAGATTTTCCAACCCATCAAACACATCATCGCGGGGTTTCCACACATATAGATATTTGATCTCTTTCGGATCAAAGGCATCGGCGGAGGTCACAACCTTTTGGTCTGGCATCTTCGCCCGAAACGCATCTGCCCACTCATTCTCATCAATGTTGCCCAAATGCACTAAAAGCGTCATGCCACGCCTCCAAATCTGTTGTGAAATAAAAAAAAGACCGCACCCTTATGGCACGGTCTTTTCAATGCATTCAAGCGTTTACAGGCAGCTTAGTTGCTTGTGTCTTCGCTTGTTGTTTCTTCTGCGGCTGGCGCCTCTTCTTCGGTTGCAGCAGGTGCTTCCTCAACTGGGGTAGCTTCCTCTTCAACAGGGGCAGCCTCTTCAGTTGCAGGCGCTGCTTCTTCAGAAGTGGTTTCTTCTGTCATTTCTTCGGTTGAAGTCGCGTCAGCATTCACATCTTCTTCATCAACCACTGCAGCTTCTTCAGCAGCAGGGAATGGAACAGGATTAGCATCCAATGTTTGCAAATAAGCCAACAAGTCAGCGCGATCAGTTTCTTTTCTCAAGCCAGCAAAGCTCATCTTGGTGCCAGCGGCAAAGCCTTTTGGATCTTCCAAGAATGCGTTCAACGCTTCGTAAGTCCAAACTTGGCCTTCAGCGCCTTTGGCGGCCAAATCGTCTGAATAGGTGAAGCCTTCATGCGCGCCGATGGTGCGGCCAACAATGCCGTAAAGCCCTGGGCCAACTTTGTTTGCGCCACCTTCTTCAAAGCTGTGACAAGCGGAACATTTTTTAACAACGTCCATGCCGTCTTCAGCAGAGGCTGCAACAAGCAGATCAGCCAATGGCACAGTTTCTTCTTCCACTTCAGCTACAGCAGCGCCGCCTTCTTCAGGCTCTTCCAATGTGTAGCCGCCGCCAGCGCCAGCATCAGTGTGGTAGATCGCCTCTGACAAAAAGCCAACGGCAAATACAAACACTAGGGTGCCCAAAGCAGCCCCAAAAAATTTTTCCAGATCAATCCGATTCATTGTTCAGCTTTCTCCGCGTCGCTTCCCCGCCAGCGACATATTCCGCCTGAGCCCATCTTTACGGTGAAAAGAGGACTAAATTGATTCTGCACGCCATCATAAACGTGCTTTTGCGCGCGGACCTTATCCATAAGCCGCTTTTTGCGCAACTCCCTTATGGCTTTCTGCGACATTTCGCATGATATTTTCTCAAATTTCCAGCAATAATCGCCACTCAATTGACTTCATGAATAAAAAAAATGAATAGTGCGCGGCGAAAAAACAAAAATTGAGGAAAAATCGATGCTTAAAGTGGCGTTTCAAGGTGAGTTGGGGGCTTTCGGACATGCAGCGGTGCGCGCTACATTTCCAAACGAACAAGAATTCCCTTGCACCACATTTGAGCAAACGGTTGCCGCGGTGCAAAATGGTGATGCCGATTATGCCATGGTGCCCGTGGAAAACTCCCTTTATGGCCGCATCACAGATATCCACCATTTGCTGCCCGAAAGCGGGTTGAAAATCATTGGCGAATATTTCCATCGCGTGAATATGAATTTGCTAGGGGTAAAAGGTGCAACTCTTGAGGACATCAAGGAAGTGCAAAGCCTTTCCGTTGCCCTTGGCCAGTGCCGGAAATTCATCAAAGATCATAATTTGATCCCTGTGAACTCGGTTGATACCGCCGGATCAGCCCGCGAAGTTGCGGAACGCGGCGACAAAAGTCGCGCTGCCATCGCGTCAAAATTGGCTGGCGAAATCTATGGGTTAGATTTGATCGCCAGCGATATTGAAGATGAAGACCATAACACCACGCGCTTTTTGATTATGTCGCGCGAGATGATTGAAGTGGATCCATCCAAACATAAGGTGAAGACCACCTTTGTGTTCCGCGTGCGCAACGTGGCGGCTGCGCTTTATAAAGCCATGGGCGGGTTTGCCACCAACGGCATCAACATGACCAAGCTGGAAAGCTACATGGTGGATGGCAGCTTCACGGCTACTCAGTTTTACGCCGATATTGAAGGCCACCCAGATGATCCAGGCGTGCAGGACGCCTTTGAGGAACTGGCTTTCTTCACCCATCATATTGATATTTTGGGCGTCTACCCGGCGGCAGAAAAGAGCGAATAGGGCGTTTGCGCTGAAAACTTTTGGCGCACCCCCTTGCACTTTAAAGCAAAGTGCATGATATAGGGCGTCGGGAGATTGGCGCGGACGAACCGCTCGCCAATCGGGTCAGGTCCGGAAGGAAGCAGCCCTAACGAGTTAGGAACGGGTCGTTGCCAGTCTCCTTTATATCTTTGCCCAAATATTTTGCGCCCCACCTCAGAATCGGTGTCAAATAGGCGTTAAATATCGAACGCACATCTATCAGGCAGGCAGAGTTGGCAGATCAAAATTCCTCATATGTAGTGCTCGCGCGTAAATATCGCCCAGAGAGCTTTGAGACCTTTATTGGTCAAGAGGCTATGGTGCAGACGTTGAAAAACGCGTTTGAGGCCAACCGGATCGCCCATGCCTTTATGCTCACTGGCGTGCGCGGGGTGGGTAAAACCACCACAGCGCGTATTCTTGCTCGTGCTCTCAATTTTGAAGATGATAATGGCCAACGCCCCAATCTCGAGTTGGCGGAAGAAGGCAAGCATTGCCGCGCGATCATTGAAAGCCGCCATGTTGATGTGGTGGAAATGGATGCGGCGTCGCATACGGGTATTGATGATATTCGCGAGATTATCGACAGTGTGCGCTATGGCCCTGTGTCCGCGCCATATAAAGTCTTTATCATCGACGAAGTGCACATGCTCTCCAAGGCAGCGTTCAACGGCTTGTTGAAAACGTTGGAAGAGCCGCCCCCATATGTGAAGTTTATCTTCGCCACCACCGAAATCCGCAAGGTGCCTGTCACCATTCTGTCGCGCTGTCAGCGGTTTGATTTGCGGCGCGTGGAAAGCGGCACGCTCAACACCTATTTGTCCGGCATTTTGGAACAAGAAGGTATTGCCTTCCAGCCGGACGCGTTGCAAATGATCATTCGCGCAGGCGAAGGTTCGGTGCGCGACAGCCTGTCTTTGCTGGACCAAGCCATTGCCCATGCGGGCGGCGAAATTGGCACAGAAACCGTCAAGCAAATGCTGGGTTTGGCCGACCGGGCTTTGATTTTGGATTTGTTTGAAACGCTCATGCGCGGCGATATGGCCGATGCATTGGAGCAAATGCGCCATCAATATGATGCAGGGGCAGACCCGCAAACCATCATTTCTGATCTGGCGACGGTGACCCATTTGGTCACCCGCTTAAAAGTTGTGCCCAGCGCGACGGACGATCCGGCGCTCACACCTGATGAAAAGCAGCGTGGCCGCGAAATGGCGCAAAAGCTGAGCGTTAAAGTACTGTCGCGGGCGTGGCAAATTCTCAATAAAGGCATTGCTGAGATCAATCACAGCCATGATGCGCTGCAGGCTGCTGAAATGGTGCTGATCCGTTTAGGTTACGCGTCAGACCTACCCTCACCGGATGAGTTGATCAAGAAAATTCAATCTAACCCGCAAGCTGCTGCGGCACCGCAGCATAGCGGCGGGGGCGGTGGTGAAGCACCACGGGCGATGGCAAATGGTGGTGGCATAAACGCCATCGGCCAAAAGGCACCAATGGCCTCGCGCGAGCAAAGTCCTTTGCGCGCCATGGCCACCAATCCAGATCCAACGCCAGCCGCTGTGCAGGAGCCGAAATTGGAGGTCAAATCCTATGAGGAATTGATCCAATTGGCTGGCGAAAACCGCGAATTGGTGCTTAAACATTCGCTTGAAGCGCACGCCAGTCCGGTTTCTTTCGCCAATGGCCGTATCGAATTGGCGCTGACCGACGAAGCAGACCACACATTCGTGCCGCTATTATCTGCCAAACTGCGTGAATGGACCAACCAGACTTGGATGGTGTCGGTCGCGCGGGAAAAGGCGGAAGATACGATTGCCGCCCAGCGCCAGCGCGCGCGTGATGCGCGGCAGAAAAAAGCTGAACAAATTCCTGAAGTGAAGGCCGTTTTGGACGCTTTTCCCGGCGCCAAATTGGTCAATATTCGCTCGTTAATTGATGAAGACCAGCCAGAAGATTGGCTGGATATCGAACTAGATAATGAAGAAGGTGACCAATGAAAGACATCATGGGCATGATGAAAAAAGCGCAAGAAATGCAGGCACGCATGGGCGAAATGCAGGCCGAGCTTGAGGCGCTTGAAGTTGTGGGCACAGCGGGCGGCGACGCCGTGCAAATCACATTGACCGGTAAAGGCGAAATGCGTGGCGTGAAAATCGACCCGAGCCTTCTTAAGGCGGATGAAGCCGAAATCGTAGAAGATTTGATCATCGCTGCCCACGCCGATGCGAAGCAAAAATCAGAGACTTTGGCACAGGAGAAAATGAAGGAAGTCACCGCTGGCTTGCCAATTCCTCCTGGCATGAAGATGCCGTTCTAAGCCAAGGACAATCTAAAATGTCCGGGCGCTCTGGCGGGCCAGAAATCGATCAGCTTATCCAATTGTTGGCGCGACTGCCGGGCCTTGGCCCGCGGTCAGCGCGCCGTGCTGTGCTGCACCTCATCAAGAAAAAAGAAACTTTGATGGTGCCCTTGGCCAGCGCATTAGATCGTGCTGTCGATAGCGTGATGACTTGCCAAAACTGCGGCAATGTCGACACCATTTCGCCTTGCCATATCTGTACTGATCCGAAGCGCATCGCCTCGGGCCTGCTGATCGTGGTGGAAGATGTGGCAGACCTTTGGGCGCTGGAACGGGCGGGCATTGGCGCCGCACTGTACCATGTGCTTGGCGGCACATTATCGCCGCTTGATGGCGTTGGACCAGAGGATTTGAACATCAACAGCTTAGTGCAACGAGTGGAAACTGGCGATATTTCCGAAATTGTGTTGGCGGTGAACGCCACGGTAGATGGACAAACTACCGCTCACTACATCACCGATCAATTGCAATCATTCGGCGTAAAAATTTCGCGACTGGCGCATGGCGTGCCCGTGGGCGGCGAGCTTGACTATTTGGACGAGGGCACCTTGGCCCAAGCGCTAAAGGCCCGCACTAACTTTTAGATTTTCAGCAAGCATCCAAATCCCCACCGCACCAAGCATTGTTCCGAAAATCCGATTGATCATGGTTTGGTTTTCCGGCTTGCGAAATCTTTTGATCAATTGATCTCCGGCAAACGCCCAGATCAAAAACGCGACCAGATTATTTGCCGTGAACAAAATGGCGATCAACACAACGCCAATAGTCGGCGCATTGGGGGCGAGCTGTTCCGGCGCGAACTGGGTAAACATAAGCACCATGATCAAATAGGCCTTGGGGTTGAGCAATAACAACATGGCCCCATCGGTAATGCTCGCGTTTTTCGACATATTTTCAAGCGTAGATAGCTTAGTGGGTGCCATAAAAAACTTAACCGCGAGATAGAGCACATAGAGGCTACCAATCACCCCCAGCAACTGCGCGAGTTGAGGCACGCTATAGAGCGCTTTTAGCAGGCCAAAGCCCACCAAAATGGTCACCGCCAATGTCGCGAAATGATAGCCGATCATCGCGGGCCGGATCGATCCAAAGCCGGTTCGCGCCGCCAATGCCGCAAAAAACAAATTGCCGGGGCCTGGCGAATAGGCAAGCGGAAACAGAAATATAATTAGCGCAATCAGCTCAATCATCGGACATCCTTTTTGATCAGGATGCGGCCGCATGTGAAAATTATCGACCCGATTTTTACTGGTTTTTGCGTTAAACCGAACTCAGCAAGATGCTGGTTTCACTGTTCAAAATATTGTCGATCATCCGCACTTCGCGCAGCACTCGGTCAAACTCTGGCAAGTTCGAGGCTTGGATTTCCACCACCAGATCCCACGCCCCGTTGGTGGAGTGGATATGATGCACTTCAGGCATGCCGCGCAGCTTCTTGATCACGTCGCTTGTGGTCTTGCCCACCACCTCCACCATCATGATCGCCCGCACCATATCGTGCCCATAATCTTCCCGCACCCGCACGGTGAAGCCAAGCAGTGCGCCAACTTCTGTCAGGCGGTCTAATCTATTTTGCACCGTACCGCGCGAAACCCCCAAAATATTGGCCAATTTCGCCAGTGATGCGCGCCCATCGCGGCGCAAAAGGCCAATCAATTCGCGGTCCAACGCGTCATACACATAATGGGGATTCTCAGCCATTTTTGCTCCGGGTGTAAAAGTGCACAATCAAGCTATACAATTTTATCAATATGACTGGCAAGAATTATAAATTATTGCCATTTTTTTTGACCGAACCATTGCGTACAATTTCGCTCAACTCAATAAAGCTTTGAATGACGAGGGATATTCAATGGCCAAATTCCACCGCGACACACTCAATCTGGTGCCGTTTGTCAGCGTCGACAATATGATGAAATTGATCCTGCATATTGGCGTTGAAGAAACCATGGCAGGCATTGCAGAAGCGATTGAAGAAGACTTTGTCCGTTGGGAGTTGTTCGATAAAACCCCACGCGTGGCCTCCCACTCCGCGGAGGGCGTGATTGAGCTGATGCCCACCAGCGACGGTGAGGTTTATGGCTTTAAATATGTGAATGGCCACCCTAAAAACACCAAAGATGGCATGCAGACGGTTACGGCGTTTGGCCTGCTGGCCGATGTAGCGAATGGCTATCCTGTGCTGTTGTCTGAAATGACCATTCTCACCGCCTTGCGCACCGCTGCCATGTCTGCGGTTGCTGCAAAATATCTCGCGCCGAAAAATGCAAAGACCATGGCAATCATCGGCAATGGCGCCCAGTGTGAGTTCCAAGCTTTAGCCTTCCGCAAAATCTGCGGCATCGAAAATGTCCGCTTGTATGACACGGACCCGAAGGCCACAGAAAAAGCCATGTTCAATCTGCAAAATAGCGGCTTGAACCTTACTTCGTGCAGCACGGGTGAAGATTGCGTGGCCGGGGCCGATATCATCACCACCTGCACCGCAGATAAGCAATATGCCACCATCTTGACCGATAATATGGTCGGCTCTGGCTTGCACATCAATGCCATCGGCGGCGATTGTCCGGGCAAGACCGAGCTGCATAAGGACATTCTTTATCGCTCAGAAATCTTCACCGAATTTACCCCGCAAACCCGCATTGAGGGCGAAATTCAACAATTGCCAGAAGATTATGAAGTCACCGAATTGTGGGAGGTCATGTCCGGCAAAAAGGATGGCCGCAAGTCCGACGGGCAAATCACACTGTTTGATAGCGTAGGCTTTGCCGTCGAAGACTTCTCCGCCCTTCGCTATATCTATCAGGCGATCCAAGGCACCCAATTCTATGAAGATTTGGACATGCTGGCCGATCCAGACGATCCGCGCGATCTTTACGGCATGGTGCAACGCGCCGCCAAGCAGAATATGACAGCAGCGGAATAACAAAATAGCCTCGGTTCGCCGGGGCTTTTCTTTGCGCCATTTCGGCGCGACCAAAAGAAAATTCATGACAGTCGCTTAACTGGCGATATATGATTTACCCATGCGACTCCCAAAAATTCTCACCACGATTCAAACCTATAGCTGGCCGCTTTTTCTTGCTGATCTGATCGCAGGCATCACAGTTGCCATGGTGGCACTGCCGCTCAGCTTGGCCATCGCCATCGCCTCGGGCGCAACACCAGAAAAAGGCATCGTCACCGCAATTGTTGCGGGCTTCTTGATTTCACTGTTTGGCGGCAGCCGGGTTCAGATTGGCGGGCCAACAGGGGCTTTTATTGTGGTGGTGTTCGGTGTCATCGCCGAACACGGATATGATGGTTTGGTGCTGGCCACCTTTATGGCAGGCATCATCTTGTTGATCGCCGGATATTTCCGAGCAGGCAATCTCATCGCCTTTGTGCCGGAAGCGGTGGTGGCCGGGTTCACCATTGGCATCGGCATCATCATTGGCACCAGCCAGCTCAACAGTTTCTTCGGCCTGTCCTTGGCAGAAGTCCCGGCAGAATTCTTCGAAAAAGTACACGCTTTCTGGGATGCCCGCGACACGATGAGTTTAGTCACCTTGGCCATTGCCTTGGTCACTTTGGTGATGATTGTCGCCCTGCGCCGCATGGCACCCAAATTTCCCGGCCTTATTGTGGCTGTTGGTATTGGCTCGCTCGCCGTTTTTGCCTTTGCTCTGCCTGTCAGCACACTCGGGTCGCAATTTGGCGAACTGCCCAGCAGCTTGCCCATGCCACAACTGCCCGCGCTTTCATTGGAGCGTATGGTGGAGCTGCTCCCTTCGGCTTTTATCATCGCCTTTCTCGCAGGCGTGGAATCGCTATTGTCTGCCATGGTGGCGGACAAAATGATCGAAGGCCATCATCGCCCAAATGCGGAGCTAACGGCGCAAGGCATCGCCAATATCGGTTCGGCCTTGTTCACCGGGCTGCCGGCAACAGGGGCCATTGCCCGCACGGCAACCAACATCAAAGCAGGCGGCAAAACGCCCGTGGCCGGATTGGTGCACGCTGTCACCATTCTGATCGTTATGTTGCTGGCCGCGCCACTCGCTGGTTATTTGGCCATGCCCGCCCTGGCCGCATTGTTGATGGTCACCGCATGGAACATGATGGAAGTGGACAAATGGGGTGAATATGCCCGAGGCAAAAAGAGCGACCTGTTCCTCTTATTGCTCACACTGGTCCTCACCGTCGCCGTTGACTTAACGGTCGCCATCGGCGTTGGCGTTATCATCGGCTTGGCGCTAAATCTAAACCGACAAAAATCAATCCAAAGCGATTGGCGACCACCTAATCGCTGAAGAACGGCGATCCGCTGCGCTTTGTCCACCATGGGTCTAAAGCGTTTGAATAGCGGGTAATGGCATAGCGCCAAGGCACAATAAACACGAAGGGCACCACAAAGGCGCAGGCAAACAAAACCTCCATTGTTGCTTCGTCCATTGTGCCCGTTTGCCAACGCGGCAGCGCAACAAACAGAACCCAAATCAGTTTCCAGCCCAATTCAAACCAAAGTAGCGGCAACATAAAGATCGGCGCGAATAATCCCAGTATAGAGAGCACAGCCAGCGCACTCAGCATGGCAGTAACAACGCCATCCATCAGCGGCATGTTCACCACAGGCCCAAACAGGTCGGGCACAATTTGTATCGACAGGCCAACCAGCAGCAACAAATAACATCCGCGCAACAAATGAAGGCGCAATAGGGAAGGGCTATTCATGTCTTATGTCCTTCTTGCAATTCGCATCTGGAATAATGATCTTGTGGAGATGGATTTGTAGCTCGGCATCAAAATATGTCCATGATCCAAAGTTGCTTGATATTTGATTTTTTGTAACAGGAGATAAGTTTGGCCCATTCTACGGTATCAGCTGGCTTGGCAGCGGGGCTTCTGGCCTATGCCCAGTCGCGCGGCACTGATGCGGCAAACTTGCGGGCCAAAGTGGGCCTTACTGATAAGGACTTGATTGATCCAGATGCGCGGGTGTCTTTGCGGCAATATCTTGCCTTGATACATCACGCGCAAATCGCAACCAAAGATCCTGCTTTTGCGCTGCATTGGGGGGAAGATGTGGGCATGGCTGACATCTCAATCCTCGGACTGATTATGAATGCAGCACCAACCATGGGGATTGCTTTCCAGCAATTGCAGCGCTATGGGCGGCTGGCGATGGAAATCAATGATCCAACGGGAAGTCCACGCTTTGAACTGTATCAACAGGACGACCGCCTATTTATGGTCTATGAAGGCACCACTGTTCAAAATGTGCCTGAATTGGTGGAAAACGCATTTGTGCGTCTCACCTGTGGCCCAAGGCAATTCCTCACCGCGCCACATATTTTGTCCGTATATTTTACGCACGCCGCACCGTCTTATCAGCACGAATATGAGCGCATTTTTGAGTGCCCTGTGCATTTCGATGCAAAATGGAATGCCATGGAGCTACACCCCGAAGTTGCGTCATGGACTGTAGCGCAAAGCCCGGAATATATGTCCAAACTTCTTCAAGAAAAGGCCGAGCAACTTCTGTCAAACATGTCGGCGCAACAAAGCGTACGCGGTCAAGTTGAACAGGCGCTTCTGCCGCTATTGCATTTGGGCAATCCCGGCGCTGATCAGGTTGCAGCACAATTGGGCATGAGCCGCCAAACGCTATTCCGATATTTAAAAAACGAGGGCACGGCCTATCGTCAGGTGCTTGAGGATTTACGTCACACCAGCGCAATATCTCATCTGAAAAGTCAGACATTAAGTATCGGCGAAATCGCCTATCTTCTTGGGTTCTCTGACCTTGCCGCCTTTTCCCGCGCCTTTAAGCGTTGGACAGGTCAAAGCCCGCGCGATTTTCGGCAAAATCTCTAAGTCAAATCAGAGGCGCCGCCGTGCACCCGAAGGCACAGGCGGCGCAAACAAGCGCTTCACATCTAGCTAAGCCGCGTGTTTAAAACTTAACGTTGCACGTTGACCAACATCCGGCTCTTCATCGGTGATATTGGCTTTGATGGTTTCAAACAAAAACACCGCGCCGCTTTCCGTGCTCAGCCAAATTTCGCCCTCACGTGGGACAAACTTCACCAGCACCAAATCATGGTCCTGCTTGCCTTCGTCAAACCAAGCCGAAGCAACAATGCTCCAAATCTGGTCTAGCTTGCCCTTATCATCCGAAACGCTCAGTTCGCCATTCACATAACCGTGCAACCCAGAACTATTATCTGCCATCGCAAATCGAATGTCCTTGCGCGCGGCGGCTGCCTCAGCAGCGTCAGTGCCCTTGGCCGTGATAAACCAAATCGCCCCATCATCATCCTGCGTCAGGTTCGGCGTCATCGGAAACAACCGCCCCTCCACATCCATCAACCCAGCCTTAACATCGGCCAACCGCTTCCAAAATTCTTTCTCAAAATCAGTCATAATTCCAAGCTCCTTCTGTTGCCAAGAGCAACGAATGGGGAGGGGGGAAGGTTCCTTGATTTTGTGGGGAATTGTGAGCGGTCAAAAAGGCGTTACCAATTGGAATATGAATTGAGACGCCAAGGGAGATGCCAGTAGTGGCTGCGAGTGAAACGCCAAATGTACCGATGCCAGTTGAAGAGTAACATTCGTCTTGCAATGCGCAGAATGGTGAGGCACTTTATGAAAATATTTTTTGAAAGTATTTTATGACTTTAGCGAACAAAATGACACTCGTTGCGGTGCAATTAGTCGGTTTATTTTTCTCTGGCTATCTCGTCTTGGTGACATACACTAATCAGAAACAAGTTGAAGAAAACTTGCAGGAATTTGCAATTGCCGAAGTCGAACGGGCGGTAGAAATAGCATTGCCAAGTTATAGTGATCAGATGAGTAGTGAAAGCCGAACAGAACGTTTGGGAGCGCTCTCACGTCAATTCGGTTTGGATGCAGATGCCATTGACTTGACGCGCAGGCATTTGGTTTCCGCCCTTCTTGCAAACGCATTATCTGCTGAATGTAAAGAAAATTGTGAATTTTGGGTTGCTGCGTCTGCAATGGCTAACAACTCAATGATTAAACGGATTGCAGAGTTGCGAGTTGGACAAAGAACCATTCAAGAGTTCCTTCTTGAGCGATATGAAACTTCCGTAATTGGGTTGCAAACCGACTTACGTCGTTTTGGGCTGGTCAATGTTATCGCCCTCACTCTTATGATCGGTCTTGTTGTTTTTCGAGGTTTGTCTAATTGGCGTTTTGCAACTTTCTCGATTGTCGTTACTGGCTATGTAGCATGGGCAACTTATGACTATGTGTTTGGGCAAAACTGGGCACTTTCCATCCTTTTACAGGACTGGGCAGCGCCGGGCTATAAAGTGGGCATGATTATTTTTTCTTGCCTTTGCTTTGATTGGTTATTTTTACGAGGTACGGTAACTCAAACCATTGCCAATATCATAGGTTCAGCTCTGCCAGCTTGAAGTAGAAGATTCAGCGGAAGCTGGCGCCACCATTGCTTGCAATTAGCTCCATGGTGCAATCGACAAACTCCACCCTAAGTGCATTAATCTAATATCCTACAAGTATCCCGCCTCCACCCGATTTCTAACCAGCTCTAAAATCGCAAGATGGAAGTCCTCGAAAAAGAAATGGTGCCAAAATTTGGCGTAGGGGCCTAGTTTGGAGTTGTCATATGTTTTTGTGGTGAGCGTGAGCCTTGTTTTGCCACCCAAATCTTCAAGTTGATAGCCGCCGGAAATGATGTCGAAATAACGGCCGCCAACTTTGATATGTTGGTCTTCAATGCCCTCTCTCACCCAGCCTTCAGGAAACTCAAAGTCCCAACTTATTTTTCGATCCTGTTCAAATTGGGTGATGACCTCCCTGAAATGAACACCATCGCCCCAATGGGAGTACCTAACGGTGCCCACGGCACTTTCGCGCCAAACCGCATGGGTTGGTTTAGGAACGCCCAGCCAATGCACGGGGCGCGTGGTGATCTCCTCCGGCTCAATGTCAGGAATGTCTTTTAGCATGGCAAACACAGTAGCTGGCGGCGCATCAATCTCGATTGAATTGGAAATTGTGTAATATTCAGCAGGAAACGAAATCATGCTTACTGTGGCTACAGCAAGAACCGGTGCCACGATGGCTTTGAGATGGCTTTGCCCGTAATTCTGCCAGCGCCTTATTGTCAAATAGATCACGCCACCGAGCAATGTGCCCATCAAAATGGGCACGGCGGCCATTGTCACGCAGATCACCCCTTCAAGCCCAGAAAACAAAGAGGCAAGCAAGCTGGCGAGTGCTATGCCAATGATCCAAAGGATACTTTTTCCAAAGCCCCACATTTTGCCAGTGGGCCGAAAGTGCAGGATCACAGCGCCAGCCACAATGGGATAGCCCACTAGAAATGTAAAACTGACCATTTCAATGTTAATTGCAAGGCCAACAATGTATAAGGCCAGCAGCCCGGAAATGAGAGCTATTGCGGGGAGTAAAGTGTGAAATAGTCTCTGCGCAAAAAAATACATTAAAAATTATGGGTGAAATTTTGGTCGCTACCCATCCCCCTCAAGCATCACTTTGGTTTCTTCAAATTCCAACTGCTCAATCCGTTCGCCGCGTTTTGTCACTTTGCCAGTGGAAATCAAAATCTGTTCCACATCACGGTTCGCCTGTTGGAAATGGGTTTGCAGCTTATGCACTCGATCAGAAAGTCGGCCAACATCGGCCAGCAAATTTGTGACTTCTGACTGGATTATATGGGCTTGCTCGCGCATTTTTACATCGCGAAGCAGGGCTTGGATCACTTGGATCGACAGCATCAAAAGCGACGGTGACACAATCACCACGCGCATCCGCAAAGCTTTCTGTACCAAATCGTCAAACTGCTCGTGAATATCTGCAAAAATCGCCTCTGAGGGCACGAACATAAAGGCCGTGTCTTGGGTTTCTCCGGCAATCAGATATTTCTCTGAAATGTCCTTCATATGTTTGGTCATATCTGTGCGGAATTGCGCCATGGCGTTTTTCAATTGCTGCGGCTCCGGTGCGTCTTTAATGCGCTGCCAGCTTTCCAGCGGAAACTTCGCATCGATCACCAAGTCCGGCGCCTCATTGGGCATCAGCACCAAACAGTCAGGCCGCGAATTGTTCGAAAGGGTTGCCTGAAACTGGAACGAACTGGCGGGCAACCCGTCAGATATGATCGCTTCCATCCGCCCTTGGCCAAACGCACCGCGGGATTGCTTGTTGGCCAGAATATCACGCAGCGACACCACTTCGGTCGAAAGCTGAGAAATGTTGGCCTGCGCTCGGTCAATCACCGCCAAACGTTCGTTCAGCTTGGCGAGGCTTTCCTCTGTTTTCGAACGGGTTTCGCTCACCGTTTGCCCCATGCGATGGCTGGCGCTGTCAATCCGGTCCGTCAGCACTTTCGCAAGGTCCGAGGTGCGGCTGCCAAAAATCTCTGACATGGTGTGCATGCGCCCGGTCATTTCACTTTGCACACGCATCAAGTCGGCCAGATGCCGTTCCATTTCATGGTTGCGTTCGGCAATGCGCGCCGCCTCAAGCGCGCGCTGTTGTCCGGCGCGCCAGCTGCCAACCAGCGCCACAATGGCCAAAAGCAGCAACAGGCCAACGCCGATTAAGGTGAGTTCAAGTGCTGTGAAATCATGCCCAAAGGCATTAAAAAGTACATCATCCATAAGAAGAACATATCGTGATTCGTGCGCCCATGCCGCGATAAAGAAGCGGTGGCATTGCCGCAGTCATGATCGTGCCTATATCTAAGGGTAACAGGCACGTAATCTGCCGAATTTCTTGACCCGAACTAGGAATAGGCCTATCCAAGCAGCCAAACTTGAACCAAGAGAATTAGACCATGACCATCCGCCCCATTTTGCATATCCCAAACGATGTTTTGCGCCAGGTCGCCAAGCCGGTTGACGCGGTGAACGACGAGATCAAAACACTGATCAAAGATATGTTTGAAACCATGTATGACGCGCCGGGCGTTGGCCTTGCTGCGCCGCAAATTGGTGAGCTGCATCGGGTGATCGTGATGGACCCGGCGAAAGAAGATGATGAGCCAAACCCTATCGCCATGGTCAATCCGGAAATTACATGGTCGTCAGAAGAAACGTGGGTCTATCAGGAAGGCTGCTTGTCGATCCCTGAATATTATGAAGATGTGGAACGCCCTGTGAAAGTGCGTGTGAAATATCTTGATGAGAAGGGCGCTGAACAAGAGCTGGAAGCAGAAGAGCTTTTAGCTACCATCGTGCAGCACGAGATCGACCATTTGGATGGCAAATTGTTCATCGATTATCTGTCGCGCCTGAAGCGTGATCGTGTCACCAAGAAATTCCAGAAAATCGCCAAACGCGCAGCGGGGTAATATGCGGGTCATCTTTATGGGCACGCCAGAGATTGCCGTGCCAACTTTGAGCGAAATTATTGGCCGTGGTCATGATGTGGTGGCCGTGTACACCCAGCCGCCGCGCCCAGCAGGCCGCGGTAAAAAGGACCGGAAATCGCCGGTGCATGAATTGGCTGAAGGCTTTGGGCTGGAGGTGCGCACACCGCTCAACTTCAAAGACCCTGCTGAGGTGGAAGCATTCCAAGCACTCGACGCCGATGTTGCTGTTGTATTGGCCTATGGCCTGCTGCTGCCGAAGGCGATTTTGGACGCACCGGAAAAAGGCTGCCTCAATCTACATGGTTCATTGCTGCCCCGTTGGCGTGGCGCGGCCCCGATCCAGCGGGCCATCATGGCGGGTGACACGCAAACCGGCATTATGGTCATGCGAATGGATGAAGGGCTGGACACGGGCGATGTGGGCCTGATCGATGAAATCCCCATCAGTGCCAATATGACCGCTGGCGAATTGCATGATGAAATGATGATCCGTGGTGCGGATATGATGGGCCGTGCCCTATCAGCTTTAGAGCGTGATAGTTTGCACTTCACCCCTCAATCCAGCGAAGGCGTAACCTACGCCAAAAAGATCGACAAAAAAGAAGCTCGGATCGATTGGACCCAACCAGCGGAGACAGTGCACAACCAAATTCGTGGCCTGTCGCCATTCCCCGGCGCTTGGTTTGAAATCGAGATCAACGACAAACCTGTCCGCGTCAAAATCATCAAAGCCGCCTTGACTGAAGGCAGCGGCGAGCCAGGAACAGTGCTGGATGATGAGATGCGTATCGCTTGCGGATCGGGTGCTATTTTGCCGCTCACAGTGCAACGCGAAGGCAAAGGCGCGATGGATGTGGAAACATTTTTGCGCGGTCCCGGTTCACTTAAGGGCAAGGTGGCGCGCTAGTGCCCCGCTATAAGCTCACGGTTGAATATTTCGGCACGCCCTATCATGGCTGGCAATCTCAGTTAGATGGCATGGGCGTGCAAGATGCTGTTGAAAAGGCAATCGAAAAATTCTCTGGCGAGCGGGTAAAGGTGCAGGCCGCAGGCCGCACAGATTCTGGCGTTCATGCCACAGGGCAGGTCATCCATTTAGACCTTTCCAAAGAGTGGGATCCTTACCGTATTTCTGAGGCGATGAACCATCACCTCAAACCGCATCCAATCGTCATCACCGCTTATGAAGCGGTGCCTGATAGTTTTGAAGCGCGCTTTTCCGCCTTGGCGCGGCATTATGAATTTATCATTCTCAACCGCAAAGCCCGGCCAGCCATTATGCGCAACCGCGTTTGGCATGTGCCGCACGATCTTGACGCAGCAAAAATGCATGAAGCCGCCCAATTGATTTTGGGCAAGCATGATTTCACCACCTTCCGGGCGTCTCTATGTCAGGCAAACTCGCCCATCCGATCGCTTGATCGGTTGGACGTGGAACGGCGCGGCGACATGATTCATATCTTCGCCTCCGCCCGTAGTTTTTTGCACAATCAAGTGCGCTCCATGGTGGGCTCTTTGGTGGAGGTAGGGCGTGACCGTTGGACGCCAGCAGATTTCCGCGCAGCATTGGATGCAGCCGATCGTTCAGCGTGCGGCCCTGTGTCGCCGCCAGACGGGCTATATCTGATCGGTGTAGATTATCCGTCTCTAGACGCCTGACGGTTGCGTTTGCTGCTGCATGTCCAAGAATGTACTTGGATCAATGCCCGCAGCCGCGAACATGATGTTCACTGAAATCATTGCCGCAATCAGCACCGCCATAATGGTCGCCACAAAAAAGATGATGGTTTGCGGCACCGTAAAGCCCAAAATGATCCGCGATGTGCGCCAAAACACAATGATCGTCAAAATCACAATGATGAAATAGCCAACCGTAGCAAGCAGGTGGAAAATAAAGATCGCCACAATGATCAGGGTGAAAAAGAAGCTCGCCCAGTTATTGACCACCATATAGGGCAACATGCGCTCGCGCTGGCCCACAATGCTCAAAAAGCCATAGGCTACGATAAATGGCGTGGCATAGAGAATTGTATAGCTGACCAAATTGGCCCATGCAGGCACATCAAAGCCATCGGGCGAGGGGCCGGAAAATAGCTCTTGCAGAAACAGGCCGATAAACACGGCGATAAAGCTGCCCACCAGCCCCGCTTGGCTGAAATTGAAATAGCCGAGCTTGTCCTGTTCCCCACGGATCAGCGAAAAGATGCCTTTGGCCGCATCAATCATTTCTTCAAAGTAGGGACGGTTATTCATATCAGCTCTCTAAAAAGGCACGCACATAATCTGTGTAAACGCTTTGCAGCCGTTCCACCATGGCCATAGGCACTTGCTCGTCCACTTGGTGCATGCCTTTGCCCACCAAGCCAAATTCGGCGACCGGGCAATAATCAGCAATAAACCGCGCATCTGAAGTGCCGCCACCAGTGGAGCGGATAGGCGTTATATTGGCGTGTTTTTGCACGGTTTCAATGAGCAAATCTACATCTGCTGAATCATTTGAGACAAATGACCGCGACACTGGGTGATGGATTTTCAATTCCACATCACAGCCATTCGCAGGCACCGCCAAAATTTGCTGGCCCAGCCAATATTCCAGCTTGAACGCATCCCAAATGTCGTTGAACCGAATATTGCCATGCATGGACCCGCGCGCAGGGATCACATTGCCAGCTTTATTGCCCACATCAATGGTGGTCAGTTCCAAATTGGTCGCTTGGAAGTTTTCATTGCCCTCATCCAAGGTCGCATCTGAAAGCTGCGCTGCAATTTTGGAAAGCACAGGCAGCGGATTATTCGCTTTATGTGGATAGGCAACATGGCCTTGGGTGCCTGTCACAGTGATGGTGAAGCTCAATGAGCCACGGCGGCCAATTTTCACCACATCGCCAAATTCTTCTGCGCTGGATGGCTCGCCCACAAGGCCAAAGTCAAATTGATAGCCTTGCTCTTTCGCCCATTGTAGCGCTTTCACGGTGCCATTCACCGCATCGCTTTCTTCATCGCCGGTGATCAGCAGTGAGATCGTGCCTTTGTCGGCTTCACCGCTCTCGACCAGTTCAGGCAGGGCAGCGCAAAAAGCAGCAACACCGCTTTTCATATCCACCGCACCACGGCCCCACATTACGCCATCTAATTCGTCTGCGCTGAAGGGATCATGTGTCCACGCCGCTTCGTCACCTACAGGCACCACGTCGGTATGCCCGGCAAAAAGCAAGTGTCGGCCACCCGTGCCACGGGTCGCAAACAGATTTTGCACTGGATACGAGCCGTCGCCCTCAAAAGTGAGCATGTGGCACTCGAACCCCAAGGGCGTCAGAAAATCTTGCAAAATTTCCAACGCGCCATCATTGGCGGGCGTCACCGATTTACAGCGGATCAAATCCCGTAAAAGATCGAGTGCCTGACTCACTTACGCCTCCCGAAGCAGATCGTTAATTGAGGTTTTAGAGCGGGTGCGCTCATCCACCTGCTTCACAATCACCGCGCAATAAAGGCTTGGGCCTGGTGTGCCATCTGGGAAAGGTTTGCCCGGCATAGAGCCAGAAACCACAACAGAATATGGCGGCACTTCACCCATATGAATTTCACCAGTTTCTCGGTTCACAATTTTGGTGGATTGACCAATGAATACGCCCATGGAAATCACAGAGCCTTTGCCCACGCGCACGCCTTCCACAATTTCAGACCGCGCGCCGATAAAGCAATCATCTTCAATGATCACAGGACCAGCTTGCAACGGCTCCAAAACGCCGCCAATGCCCACACCGCCTGAAAGGTGCACGCCTTTGCCGATTTGCGCACAAGAGCCAACAGTGGCCCATGTGTCCACCATGCAGCCATCATCAACATAGGCGCCAAGGTTCACGAAAGATGGCATCAAAACCACATTGCGGCCAATATGCGCTGATTTACGCACAATTGCGCCCGGCACAGCGCGGAAACCTGCTTCGCGGAAACGATTGTCGCCCCAGCCTGCAAATTTAGACGGCACTTTGTCCCACCATGTGGCGCCACCGGGGCCACCTTCAATCACTTCCATATCGTTCAAACGGAACGACAAAAGCACGGCCTTTTTTAGCCATTGATTGACCACCCATTCGCCTTGATCATTTTGCTCGGCCACGCGGGCTTCGCCGCGGTCCATCAATTCAAGGGCTTCTTCCACGGCTTCGCGGACAACACCTTGTGTTGCAAAAGTGATCTCATCACGATTATCAAATGCACTATCAATAGTTTGAGCCAGTTCGGCGCGATCCATGAGCGGGTCTCCTTAGGGATGGGCAATTTCTTTGGCGCGACATTAGCGTGCAAGGGGCACCTGTCAACCTCGCTTTTTCGCGCTTTGGTCGCAAAATTGCAATCAAGCCAAAACATCTTTAACGCTTCACGCGCAAAGATAAAACAAACCGAAGCACCTAAAAGGGGAAATTTATGGCCAGACGTCGCAGACAGCACCACACGTCGCTTCGCACATCAGAAGAAGATATCAACGTCGCGCGCAGGGTGCCGCGTACGCCACAAACAGAAGCCGCCGCCTATAAGTTGGCTTTTTCTGACGAAGAATTCATGACCGCTGAGGAAACGCGGCCCATTCGTTTGCAGCTTGAAATCCTCAAGCCCGAATTGTGGTTGGCCGAACGCGGCATCAATTCAACCGTGGTTCTGTTCGGCGGTGCACGTTTGCCAGCGCCGGGTGAGGATGCTTGGGCGGCGAAAAACGACGTACAAAAGAAAAATTTGGAAAAGAACTCCAAATATTATGAAGAAGCGCGCAAATTTGCCCGCCTTGCTTCGCTTACCTCCGAAACCTTGGATTATAAGGAATATGTCGTGGTCACTGGCGGCGGTCCCGGCGTAATGGAAGCGGGCAGCAAAGGTGCGGTTGAAGTTGGCGCACCCAATATTGGCCTAAACATCGTTTTGCCGCACGAGCAAGCGCCAAACAAATATGTCACGCCAGATCTTTGCTTTAACTTCCACTATTTTGCCACCCGCAAAATCCATTTCTTGTTGCGTGCGCGGGTAATCGCAGTGTTCCCCGGCGGCTTTGGCACCATGGATGAGTTTTTCGAAGCGCTCACCCTTATCCAAACCGGTCGCATGGAACGGGTGCCCGTCTTGCTGTTCGGCAAAGAATTTTGGTCTCGTGTCATCAATCTTGAAGCGCTGGCCGAAGAAGGCACCATTTCACCAAGTGATTTGGAGCTCTTCCAAACTGTCGATTCCGCCGATGAAGCCTGGTGCATTGTGCGCGAATTTTACAATTTGCCCAAAGTCACTGACGAAGGCTGCTAAGCGAGTTGAGCCCGGCAAATGCCGGGCTTTTTTTTATGCGGTAATTTTATCGATGCTAAAATGCTTCATGCTTTCAACGCTGGCAATTTCCGCCATCATGCCTTGAAAGGCGGGCAGGGTCATCACCTTCTCCGCCGCAGCCTGTGCAGCCTCAAGGTTTGCCCATTCCACCAGATCGACAAATTGAGTTTGGTCTTCCACATTCACCAAAGCATGATAACGCACAAAGCCCTCTAGCTCTTTGGCATGTTCCATGGCGTCGCGCCGCAGCTTGAGGGCAGTTTCGGCATTCTTTGCGGTGTACGTCACCACTTCAAAAACGTGAGACATTTGATTTTCCTTTCCTGTTGATGGAAAGCGATTTAGCATCCCCCTGTTGCCACCCTTGTGGCCACAATGTTGAGTTGGGATCTAATTTATGCGCCGCGCCGAACGTCTATTCCGTATCATCCAAATCATGCGCACCGCCAATGGGGCGCTCACCGCCCAGCAGATCGCAGAGAAATTGGAAATCTCTAAACGCTCCGTCTATCGCGATATGGCACATTTGATCGGGTCAGGCGCGCCCATCGACTCCGAACCCGGCGTGGGTTTTATGCTGCGGGGTGAATTTGATCTGCCACCGTTAAGCTTCACATTTGAACAGTTGGAGGCGCTGGCACTCGGCGCGAAAACTTTGGCGCTGATTGCCGACAAAGACATGTCGGCTGCTGCCAAAGAAGCGCTCGCCAAAATTCGCGATGCTGTGCCACAAGGCCATCAGGAAAAATTGGACAGCCCGCATTTGATGGTGGTCCCCCCTCAAGGCATCACCATGCCGCAAAAAGAACTGCGCCAAGTGCGCAAGGCCATAGACGAAAACCGAATTTTGAGCGTCACCTACCGTGCGCTGGACGACAAGGTGAGCGAGCGTCAACTCTACCCATTGGCGCTCACCAATTTTGGTCCCATCTGGTTGATGACCGCATGGTGTGTCACCAGGCAAGATTTTCGCGATTTCCGTATGGATCGGTTCGACGATATGCAAGTGCAGCGCGAGAAGTTCACCCTCGCGCCGCACCAAACTTTGGAAGCCTATCTCAAAAGATTTGAGGGTTAAGCGCGTCGCGCAAATGGGTTGAGAAACGTGCCTAGATCATCTGTCACGTGATGAATATGCTCCTCATCATCCTTGCGCTCCAGCTCAAATGGCTCCAGCTCGCTGCCGTCAAAATCAGCGCCGGGCACAACATGAACCGTGCGCATGCCCAAGCTGTGCGGCACCTTCAAATTGACTTCCATGTCTTCAAAAAAGGCTGCGCTTGTTGGCGCAACACCATGGTTAGCGATGAACTTCTCATAGGAATTATTGTGCGGCTTCGGCGCAAATTCGGCTTCGATAATGCCGAAAATATCCTCAAACACATCTTCGCCGCCCAACCGCTTCAACACATTTTGCGCATGGCCACGGTCAGCATTGGTGAAAATGATTTTGCGGCCCGGCAAAGCGCGGATCGCATCCATCAAAGCGGGGTTTGGTGCCACGGGCGAATAGTCAATGTCGTGCACCTTTTGCAAATAATGGTGTGGGTCCACATTGCGGGTGGCCATCAGGCCGCTCAATGTGGTGCCATATTCTGCAAAAAATTCCTTCTGCAATTTGCGCGCATCGGCCCAATCATACCCGGTCACATCCACCACATAAGCGGTGATCAGCTTGTCGATTTGGTCAAACAAGCGGCACGTGCGGGGATAAAGCGTATTGTCGAGATCAAAGATCCAACAGTCGACATGCGAAAGGGGCATTAAACAGCAACCTCGTCATTATTCTTGTGAATCAGCGTGCCAGCACCATGCTCGGTGAATAATTCCAATAACACCGCATGCTCGGTTTTGCCATTCACGATCACGACAGCTTCTACCCCATTTTCAGCGGCTGAAATGGCGGTCTCCAGCTTGGGGATCATGCCACCTTTGGCCACGCCATCTTTGATCAGTTTGCGGGCACCATCCACATCCATGTCGGCGATCAGTTCGCCATCCGCGCCCAAAACGCCCTCAACATCGGTCAACAGCAAAAAGCGTTTTGCGTCCATGGCCGATGCGATTGCGCCAGCAAATGTGTCGGCATTAATGTTGAACGTGTCGCCCTTTTTGCCAGCAGCAATGGGTGCAATCACCGGGATAATTTCTTCAGAGATCAGGCGATGCAAAATCTCTGGTTTCACGTCGCTTGGCTCGCCCACAAAACCGAGATCAACAATGCGTTCAATATTGCTATCCGGGTCCATCTGGGTGCGGCGCAATTTCTTGGCGGTCACCATGTTCGCGTCTTTGCCACAAAGGCCAATGGCCCGGCCACCTTCTTGGGTGATGGCCGTTACGATCTGTTTGTTGATCGCCCCAGCGAGCACCATTTCCACCACGTCAACAGTGGCTTGGTCGGTCACCCGCAAGCCGTCTTTAAACTCAGATTGAATGTTCAAACGCTCAAGCATTTTGCCGATTTGCGGCCCACCACCATGCACCACAATCGGGTGCACGCCAGACTGGCGCAGCAACACAATGTCCCGCGCAAAAGCCCGCGCCAAATGTTCGTCACCCATTGCATGGCCGCCATATTTCACCACCACAACGCGATCATCATAGCGCAGCATATAGGGCAGGGCTTGGGCGAGAATGGCGGCTTCTTTGGTTTTATTCGGCTTGGGTTCGCTCGTCATGGATGTGGGGATTCCTTGATGATGGAGTTTGTCACTATCGTGCAGGTTCGCCCCGCTTTGTCCAGACCTTAAAACCCCTCTTGTCAGGTAAAAGTCAATAGTCTTAGATGAGGAAGTCACTTCAAGGTAGCTTTTATGAAAATCACTATTTTACAAACCGGCATTGTGCCGGAACCTCTGCGCGATGAGTTCCCCACTTATGGGGAAATGATGCAAACCATGCTGAGTAAGGCTGGCGGTGATTTTGACTATCAAGTGATCAGCATTGTGGAAGATGAACCTTTGCCATCGATTGATGATGTGGAAGCTCTTTTGATCACTGGCAGTTCGCATGGCGTTTATGATCCTTTGCCTTGGATTGAACCATTGAAAGCCTTTATTCGCGATGCCTATGCGCGCCACATCCCGATGGTGGGCATTTGTTTTGGCCATCAAATCATGGCGGAAGCGCTGGGCGGTCACGTAGCCAAATCAGACAAAGGCTGGGGCGTTGGACGACAGCATTATCATGTGCAAAATCTGCCTGCAGAACTGTCCTTGCCAGACGACGAAATTTACGTCACCGCATCTCATCAGGACCAAGTGTTGGAGGCTCCTACCAGCGCAACGGTATTTGCACAAAGCAGCTTCACGCCCAATGCAGGATTATATTACCCCGAAGGGCCCGCCATCAGCGTACAACCACATCCCGAATTTGAAGATGATTTCTCAACAACCCTATTCACAAAACGCAAAGGGGTGGTGTTCGCGCCAGATGATGTCGACTTCGCGCTCGCCTCTATGGAGAAACCCTCATCATCGGCAGATTTAGGGGCTTTATTCGTCAAATTTTTCCGCCAAATGTAACCAATTTGGGAAAAACATAATCAAAATTTAAGCTTCCCAGCCCTAATCTACCGCGTGCACGAAAGGTAGGGCTGGCCACATAGTGAAAAAGACGGGGCTCAACAGAAACTTCTGGCGAGATAATGTCTGGCATTTGACCAATTTGCCGGCCCTGATTTTTATTGTCCTTTTCATTTTTTTCTGGGGCTATGCAGAAGATCAACGCAACCGCCTTTATCTGCAAGAACAGCGCAACGAAGTGCTGGCGCAAGCCTCAGTCATGCGGGCGGAGCTGGAACACACGGTCAACGCCAATTTGCAGCTAGTTAAAGGCTTGGTCAGCGTCATCGCGTCAGAGCCCGATATGGGGCAGGTGCGCTTCTCATTTTTATCACGCGCACTGTTTGATGATTCAGGCCAATTGCGTGTGTTGGCAGGGGCGCCCAATCTCAAAGTCAAAATGATTTATCCCTATGTCGGCAATGAAAGCGTCATTGGGCTGAATTATTACGAAAATGAACAGCAGCGCGACGCAGCGCTTCGCGCCCGAGATTCAAATGAATTGATCCTCGCCGGACCTGTAGATTTAGTGCAGGGCGGTCGTGGATTTATCGGCCGTTACCCTGTGTTCATCAATCACTTCACTGGCGAAAAAACCTTCTGGGGCATCGTTTCCGCCGTGATCGATGCCGATAAGCTGTATGAACATAGCGGCTTGTTGTCTGAGAGTTTGGAACTCGATATTGCCCTCAAAGGCCATGATGGCTTAGGCGATGCCGGTCGCATTTTTTATGGCGATCCAGCCATTGAAGACCGCAATCCTGTGCGGGTAAATGTAACTTTGCCACATGGCAGTTGGACCATGCTGGTCACGCCGCCAAAAGGCTGGGCAAATGCAGCACCGTCCATTTGGCAACTACGTTCAGTTTTGCTTAGCGCGTTCCTGATCATTTTGTTGCCTTTGGTATTCACAGCACATTTGATCAGATTGCGCAGCCATCAAAATAAAGAGCTCGAAGCGCGTGAGCAGCAATTGGAATTGCTGCATGAGCGTTTGCGCGTGGCCCTTTCCGCATCAGCCATTGGTGTGTGGGAAGTGAATTTACGCACTGGTGAAAATGTGTGGGACGATCGCACCAACCAGCTCTTTGGCCATGAAGATTGCATCTATATTCGCACCGCTAAAGATTGGGAAGATGCGTTGCATCCGGAAGATCGCATGCGTGCACGGCGCGAATTTGAAGTCGCCATCGCCACAAAGGGACACCTCAACTCTCAATTCCGCATCATCACCCCAAATGGTGAAGTGCGCCATTTGCATTCACGCTGCTCTTATTACCACCCAGAAGGTGGTGATCCGAAAATGGTCGGCGTCAATTGGGACGTGACAGAAGAAGTGCAAATGAAAAATGCCTTGGTCAATGCGAAAAAGCTGGCCGAGGGGCAAAACGAAGAGCTAAAGGCAGCGCACCAACAGATCGAACATTTGGCCATGCATGATGAGCTGACTGGTCTGCCGAACCGTCGTCTGTTGGATCAACATTTGCGGGTTATGCAGGAAAAAGCTCGCCCCGGCTCGGGTCTTGCCATCCTGTCTGTCGATCTGGATCGCTTTAAGCAGATTAATGACACTTTGGGCCACCGCGCGGGCGACGCCACCTTGTGCCACTTTGCGGGTGCGTTGCGGGCAAATGCGCCAAAGCAAGGCTTTATTGGCCGCGTTGGTGGAGACGAATTTGTGATCGTCATGGAATGCGATGGCAATTTGAACGAATTGGCCAAGCTTGCCGAGCGCATCATTGAAGCGGCCAACCAACCGCTTAATTTTGAGGGGCAGGTTTGTCGCTTTGGGGCCAGCGTTGGCATTGCATGCACGCCAGATAACGAAGTTGAATATACCAAGCTTTTGGTGCGCTCAGATATTGCGCTCTATCGCGCGAAGCAAGACGGGCGTAATTGCTATTCCTTCTTCACCGATGAATTGCAGACCAGCATCATCCAGTCACGAGAGTTGGCAGATGAAATTTTGCGCGGCATCGAACAACAACAATTCATCCCGTATTATCAGCCGCAATTTGATGCGCACTCGCTCAAAATCATTGGCGTTGAAGCCTTGGCGCGGTGGAACCACCCAACTAAAGGCGTTCTTTCGCCTTATGAGTTTATGGATGCCGCGCGTGATTTGAACGTGATGGACAAGCTCGATCATCTGGTGCTGCAACGGGTGCTAGACGACATGGCCCATTGGCGCGCCAGCGGGGTCGAGGTGCCAAATGCGTCTGTGAATGTGTCCTCCAGCCGTTTGGAAGATGAGGGGCTGATCGACACCCTGTCGCAGTTCAAATTCCAGCCAGGCCAGATCACTTTTGAACTCGTTGAAACCATCTTCTTGGATGAATCTAAAAAGATCGTCGATGAGAATTTGGCCCGCATTCAAGATATGGGCATCGATATTGATATTGATGACTTCGGCACCGGGCATGCATCAATTGTTGGCTTGCTGCGCCTGCATCCAAAGCGCTTAAAGATCGACCGTCAATTTGTGGCGCCGCTCACAGAATCTGCCGAACAGCGCCGCCTGATCAAATCCATCATCGATATGGGCAAATCCTTGAACATTGAGGTGCTGGCCGAAGGCGTCGAAAAAGAAGACCAGGTGCGCATTCTTCGCCTATTGGGCTGCGATGCCTTCCAAGGCTATTTGTTCGGCCGTCCGATGCCCGCAGACGCGATTATGCGCTTCGTTAAAGATCATGAAGCCATGGCCGAGCAGCGAAAGATCGCTTCGCTCTAAACCCCAGTTCTAAGTCACCAACAATTGCGCAATAACCGCGCGCAAATGGTCAATCCCATCTTTCTTCTCTGAAGAAGTGATGATCAATTCAGGGTGAGCCGCACCATGCTTCGACACAATTTTTTGCGTACGCTCAATCACCTTCTCCAGCTCGCTGGCCTTCGGCTTGTCAGATTTGGTGATCACAATCTGATAAGAAACAGCTGCGCCATCCAATTCGTTCATCACGGTTTCATCGGCAGGTTTTGGCCCGTGGCGCCCATCGATCAACACAAAAACACGCCGTAGATTGGGGCGGCCCTTCAAATAAGAATGGATCAGCTTGGTCCAGGTCTCAACGGTCTTTTTGGGGGCCTTTGCAAAACCATAGCCGGGCATGTCCACAATGCGCAGCGGCGCGTCATTGGCTTCAAAAATGTTCAGCTCCTGCGTGCGCCCCGGTGTGTTGGACGTGCGGGCGAGGTTCACCCGCCCGGTAAGTGCATTGATCAAAGATGACTTGCCCACATTGGAACGGCCCGCAAAGGCGATTTCCGTGCGGTCAGCCGGGGGCAGGTCAGAAATGCGCACACATCCCTTGATAAAATCCCAAGGGCGCGCAAACAGCAGCCGACCTGCTTCTAATTCTGCCGGTGAAAACTCAGTCATCGTCTAAACTTGCCTTTTCTAGCTGGGCAATGTCCGCGCCCATAATCGCATTTTTGTGCTTTGTAATCTTTTCCGCCGACCAATGCCACCATGCAATCTGCTCTAAGCGCTCAATTATGTCGTCGCTAAACCGCATTTTTACAATTCTGGCGGGGTTGCCCACCACAATCGCATAGGCAGGCACATCCTTGGCCACAACCGCATTGCTGCCAATAATTACGCCATTGCCAATGGTCACGCCGGGCATAAGGGTGGCATCGCGCCCAATCCACACATCATGTCCCACATGGGTATCGCCTTTAGAATTCTCCACCCATTTGTTGACATCAAATCCCTCCGCCCAATCTTTTGAAAAGATCTGGAACGGGAAGGTGGAGAAGCCATCCATCAAATGGTTGGCGCCATTCATGATGAACTGGCAACCCTGCGCCAAGGCACAAAACTTACCGATAATCAGCTTATCGCCAACAAACTCATAGTGATATTGAACATTGCGCTGTTCAAAATCTTGCGGTCGTTCGCCATCATCATAATAGGTGAAGTCGCCAATTTGGATGTTTGGGTTGGTAATGTGGTTTTTCAAAAAGATAACCCGATCAACATCTTTGATCGGAAAAGGGGTGTTCGGATTCGTGCCGTACATAGGCTGTCCTTTGCAAAAAGAGTGAGCAAATAGCGCGTCCGCAGGAAGTGCGGTGTGTACGGTTATTGAATCATTGGCTGGGCCTACCCCTTAAAACAATTGAGGCGGCCAAATTAGCCGCCTCATTTTTGATCGTCAATTATTTTGCTTCTTTTTCCTCAACGGGCTTTTTCCGTTTGAAGGTAGATTTGATGTTGCCCAGCAAATCCACATCCACCCCGTGGCGCCGCATAATCACATATTGCTGCAGAATGGAGAGGAAGTTGTTCCATGCCCAGTAGATCACCAAACCAGCAGGGAAGCCGGCCAACATAAAGGTGAAGATAACGGGCATCCACGCAAAGATAGCCGCTTGTGTTGCATCTGTTGGCGGAGGGTTCAAACGCATTTGCACGAACATGGTGATACCCATGATCAAAGGCCACGCGCCGAGCGCCAAGAAGCCGCCCAACAAAGGCAAGCCAGTCGGGTCAAACGGCAATAGGCCGAACAGGTTGAACACATTGGTCGGGTCGGGTGACGCCAAATCCTGAATCCAGCCAAAGAATGGTGCGTGACGCATTTCGATGGTCACGAACAACACTTTATAAAGCGAGAAGAACACAGGGATCTGGATCAAAACCGGCCAGCAACCGCTCATCGGGTTGATCTTTTCGCGCTTATAAAGCTCCATCATGGCTTGCTGCTGCTGCATGCGGTCGTCTTTAAAGCGTTCCTGAATTTCTTTCATTTCAGGCTGCACTTTTTTCATCGCCGCCATAGAAGCGTAAGACTTGTTGGCAAACCAGAAGAACGCCGCCTTGATCAACACGGTTACGGCCAAAATCGCCAAACCAAAATTGCCCAAAATGCCATAAAGCATGCGGATCAGATAGAAGATCGGCTTGGTGATAAAGTGGAACCACCCCCAGTCGATCAACAATTCAAAACGGTCAATCCCGAGATTTTGCTCGTAATTGTCGATATATTTCTCAACCTTCGCGCCAGCAAAAACATAGCTTTCAAAGCTACCTGTTTGCTCTGGGCCGATCACAACTGGATCTTGCGCCACATAGCTGGATTGATAAGTTGGGCGACCATTTGCGGTGCGGTAAGAGAAACGCGCATTGATCGCAGTTTCTGGCTTTGGCACAACTGCTGCGGCCCAATATTTGTCGGTAAAGCCGAGCCAACCGCCATTTGCTGAATAGTCTTTGCGGCCTTCTTCAGCCAAATCCTTATAAGACAATTCAACCAAATTATTGTCTGAAAGCACGCCAAGCGGGCCTTCATGCAAAATGAAGAAGCCTGAAGTTTGTGGCGTTTCCTGGCGGGTAACGCGAGAATAAGGGAACAGAGCAATGTCGCCTGTGCCATTGTTCTGTACGGATTGTGTCACCGTGAACAAATAATTCTCGTCCACATTGAATGTGCGGGTGAAAACTTGTCCCGCGCCATTGTCGAAAGTCAGGGTCACAGGTGTGTTTACAGCAAGTGTATCATTGCCTTCCACCTGCCATTTTGTGTCTGCCTTTGGCAGATTGGTTGTTGAGCCTGTTGAGCTGACCCAACCTTGCTCCACAAAATAAGGCTCTGGTGTGCCTTCCGGTGAAAGCAGGGTGATGATCGGGCTGCTGTCATCAACAGTTTCGTGATAGCGCTTCAACCGCAAATCGTCGATCCGGCCACCTGTCAAATTGATCGAGCCTGTCAAAGCCACAGTTTCAATCGTCACGCGATCGCCTTGTGCAATCACATCTTCACGGCTGCCCACAATGCCAGTTGTTTGCGTTGCAACATCTGCGGTCGATCCATCAGCAGATGGCGTTGGCAGGTCAGAAACATCTGACTGGCTTTGCTCTTGTTGTGCAGCAATTTCAGCTTGCCGTTGTGCTCGTTCTAATTGCGGCCCGGCAACAAAAAATTGCCAACCCACCAGCACCAAAATCGACAACCCGATTGCCAGGACGTAATTGCGGCCTTCATTCATGATTTTGACTTCCGATCTATTGCGTGCGAAGCAGCGCTTCTTTCGACATGTATCTTACCAAGGGCCCGCGCGAGGCTCTTTTTAAGTTCATTAAAGGGTTCATGTAACGCTTCTTGCCGACCAATCAACACATAGTTGAATTTTGGGTCGAATTTTTCGGCGAATTCTTGGGAAAGTGCGCGTAAACGACGCTTAACTCGATTGCGTTGCGGGGCGTTGCCCACCTTCTTGGTCACCGTATAGCCTATGCCCGGACCCATGTCACAATCCTCATTGTGCGCAACTGCTTGCAGCACAAAGCCGCGCCGGACAATTTTGCGTCCCCGCGCGGCTTTCAAAAATTGCGCCCTTTTTTTCAACTGGCGCATTGTCGTCATCTCGCTTTTCGGACCCTTATCGTGCCCAAACAGTCACTTAGGCTGACAAACGCTTGCGGCCACGTGCGCGACGTGCATTCAAGATTTTGCGGCCGTTTTTGGTGGCCATGCGTGCGCGGAAACCGTGACGACGTGTGCGAACAAGATTGCTTGGCTGAAATGTACGCTTCATTGCTCTTCAAGACCGCATCTTAAAGGACACGGTTCCTCTTTTACTGTTTAATTCTTGATTGACCAGTGAATGCAATTGGCTTTCGCTTTTGGCAAAACAAAACCAGCCGCACCATTAAAAATGGTCGAGTTGGGCTGGCTTATAGGCAATCACGCCCATGGAGTCAATCAAAACCCTCGCGCGTGAACGTACTTTTTGCGCCCAATGTTTCACACGCGCTCCTCAAATCTGAGTGATCATCCTGTCATTATAATTTACTTGGGTGGGGCGCAATAGGGCGCTAGTTTGCCTTCAATGCAAATATGAAAGAACACCCATGGCTTTATTGACCTCAAATCAATCCTCTTTGATCAAACGCTGGCTGCCCCTGGCGCTTTTGGTGCTGGTGATTGCCGGGCTTTATCTCTCTGGCGCCTATAAATGGCTTTCTATTGAGGCATTGGTGCAAAATTACACAGCGATGTCGCAGTTTGTTGTCGACAATCTCGTGGTCGCCATTTTGCTCTATATGGTGTTTTACGCAGCGGCGGTTGCCGTTTCTTTCCCGGCGGCATGGGTGCTTACAGTGGCGGGCGGTTTGCTATTTGGCTGGTGGTTGGGCGGCCTCGCCACCATTTTTGCCGCCACCATCGGCGCATCGATTCTCTTTTTTATCGCCAAAACATCTTTGGGCGAACATATGCGCAAAAATGCCAAAGGCTATGTGCAGCGCATGCGCGATGGGTTTCAAAAAGACAGTGTGAGCTACATGCTGTTTTTGCGGCTTACCCCGGTGTTTCCCTTTACTTTGGTGAACATTGTGCCCGGCTTGCTCGGCGTGCCCTTCGCAACTTATTTTTGGACAACCCTTGTGGGCATCGCGCCCGGCACCTTTGCCTATGCTTATGCGGGCGAGGGGCTTGATTCCATCGTGCGGGCGCAGGCCGATGCTTATGAAGCATGCGTGGCTGCGGGCAACGCGCCGTGTGGCATTTCTCTTGAGGTGGGCAACATCATCACAACCGACTTGCTGATTGCACTGGGTGCGCTGGGATTGGCATCGCTAATTCCCATTGTAATCAAACGCTTGCGTAAAACGCCCGCATAATCAATGATGACCGAAACGCACCCCGTGCGAGGACAATTTATTTATGGCTAAAATTCTTCAACCTGATTTATGCGTTATTGGCGGCGGCTCTGGCGGGCTCACCGTGGCCGCAGCGGCCCTGTCACTCGGAGCAAGCGTGGTGCTGGTCGAGCGTGATAAAATGGGCGGCGATTGCCTCAATTATGGCTGTGTGCCGTCAAAATCGCTCATTGCGTCTGCAAAGCGCGCGCAATATATGCGCACCGCCACCAAACTCGGCATCGCGGCGGAAGATCCCAAAATCAATTTTGGTCGTGTGAATGAACATGTGCACGGCGTCATCGCTGACATTGCACCACATGATTCGGTTGAGCGGTTTGAAGGCCTTGGCGCAACAGTGTTGCAGGGCGAAGCTAAATTCACTGATCCCAAAACAGTTATGGTCGGTGACCAAGCCATCAAGGCCCGCCGATTTGTGATCGCCACGGGGTCACGCCCCATGTCGCCGCCAATTCCCGGCTTGAGCGATGTGGACTATTACACCAACGAGACAATTTTTGATCTTACCCGCAAGCCACAACATTTGATCATTGTGGGCGGTGGCCCGATCGGCATGGAGATGGCGCAAGCCCATCGCCGTTTAGGCTCTGATGTGACTGTGTTGGAAATGCAAGCGCCGCTTGCAAAGGACGATCCAGAACTGACCAATATCGCCTTAAAGCAAATCCGGCGCGAAGGCGTGGATATTCGCCAAGGGGTGAAGGTGACCGAGGTTGCGCCGAAGGCGAAAAACATTGTCGTCACCATTGAAAAAGAAAATGGCGAAACAGAAGAAATCACGGGTTCGCATCTTTTGCTGGCCGCAGGGCGCAAGCCAAACATCGAGGCCCTCGATCTCGAAAAAGCTAAAGTGAATTTTGATGGTCGCGGCATCAAGGTCAACAAGGGGCTCAAAACGTCTAACAAACGTGTCTATGCCATTGGCGACGTGGCCGGTGGGCTGCAATTCACCCATGTGGCTGGCTATCATGGCGGGCTTGTGGTGCGGAACGCACTATATCGCCTGCCTATCAAAAATGATGCCACCATCATTCCGTGGGCGACCTACACAGACCCTGAAATTGCCAATGTAGGCCTCACCGAAGCCGATGCACGCCAGAAATATGGCGACAAGTTCAAAGTGCTGCGGTGGAGCTTTGCGGAAAATGACCGCGCCCGTGCAGAACATGTGGAAGAAGGCTTGCTGAAAGTGATCACCACACCGTCAGGCAAAATCCTTGGCGCTGGTGCTGTGGGGCACAATGCAGGAGAGCTGATCAACATTTACGCCTTGGCCGTTGCCAACAAAATGAAAATTGGTGCTTTCACCAAAATGGTCGCGCCATACCCCACGCAATTCGAGATTGCAAAGCGCATTGCGGTGGAGTTCTATAAAGATAAGGTTGACCATCCAGCATTGAAATTTTTGCTGCAGCTCAATCGGATGTTAGGCTAAGCGCTAAGGCTGCATAAAGGCATATATGGCGAACGAACAACTGGACACTCCAAAACGGGTTCTTTTCGGCCTGTCGATGAAATTGATCACCATGATCATTGCCATGATTATGGTCGTGGAAGTGTTGATCTATTTGCCCTCTGTTGCCAATTTCCGCATCAATTGGATGGATGATCGGGTGCACATTGCCGGTGTGGCTGCACGGGTGATTGAAACCGTACCCGACACGATGGATTTGACCCCAGAAATGATCAGCCGCCTGCTCAGTTCAGCTGAGGCGGAAGCACTTGTGGTGCGCACCAATGGTCAATCGCAATTGATCGAACGTCCAGATATGCCCATGCCTGTCGCAGCCTATGCTGCAGACACTAGAGAACGCGCGCCGCTCGACCTTATTGCTGGCGCGCTGGAAATCATGTTCTTCGGGTCAAACCGCACCATGCGCGTGATCGGTGTGCCAATGGACAGTCAGGATGTGGTGGTGGAAGTGTTGGTCAATGAAGCATTGCTGCGCGAAGAGCTGATCACCTATTCCCGCAATATTTTCTGGTTGTCCTTGCTGGTCGCCAGCTTCACTTCTTTTGCGATCTTCCTGTTTTTGAACGGGTTGCTCATCCGTCCCATTTCTCGCCTCACCAACAATATGATTGCCTTCCGGCAAGACCCGGACGACGCGCGTAAAATCATTGTGCCGTCTGAGCGGCGTGATGAAGTAGGCGTGGCCGAGCGCGAATTGGCGGCAATGGAAACCAACCTGTTCACCATGCTTAAGCAAAAGCAACACTTGGCAGATCTCGGCTTGGCCGTGGCGAAAATCAATCATGATTTGCGCAACACGCTCGGCTCTGCCCAATTGCTTTCGGATCAGGTGGCCAATCTGGATGATCCACATGTGCAGCGCTTGGCACCGCGTTTGGTGAACACGCTGGATCGCGCAATTAAATTCTGCCAATCGGTTTTGGATTATGGCCGGCAAAAATCAGTGCCTCCAAAATTCGAGATGGTAGACGTGCGCGCCTTGCTAGACGAATCTGCCACAGAAGCTGCTGTGCGCATGCATCCAGAAATTGAATGGCGCAATGGCGTGGAAGATGATGTGATCATCAAGGTTGACCCCGATCAAATTGCCCGCGTGTTCACCAACTTGTTCAAAAATGCCCGCGAAGCACTGGAAACCCATGCTCTGCAGAATGGCGACCATCCCTTTATTGCAGTGAACATGAGCAGCGATGGCGACATGCTGCGCCTTTATGTTGAAGATAATGGGCCGGGCTTGTCACCGCGCGCAAAAGACAATCTGTTCCGCGCCTTTGAAGGGTCGGGCAGGGCAGGGGGCACAGGTTTGGGGTTGGCCATCGCTAAAGAGCTGGTTGAAGCCCATGGCGGCGAGTTGAAATATCTTGATGGGGATAACGGCACAAAATTTGAAATTTGTTTGCCTAGGTAATCCGGGCATTTGCCGCGAAAAATGACAAAGAAATAAAAAAGTTGCGACTGTGGGACTTGCAATCATTTCAAAGCCAGTATATGGCTTTGCGCTGTTGATTGACGGAACAAATTGAGCCGTTAATTTTAAGCACCGGTAGCTCAGCTGGATAGAGCACTAGACTACGAATCTAGGGGTCGGGAGTTCGAATCTTCCCCGGTGCGCCACTTTCCCCAAACATTGATAATATGTTTTGCCAAGGCATTTGTTCGTTGTGGCATATTTGCGTCTGGAACCTTGATCCATGCCGCCACGTTTCCCTCCTAACAGCTCATTTAGGAGGTGACTTATGGCCAACGATAAGAAAACCAATCCAAAAGTTGATGAAGCGCTGGATGAAACTTTCCCAGCCAGCGATCCACCTGCATGGACGCCCGGCAAGCTGAGCGCAAGTCAGGAAAATCGCCTGCCCCAACATCAGGAAAAGCAGCCTGGCATTGAAAGCGAGATGCAGCCGCGTCCGCAGTCATTGATGGAGAATTACCGCGGCGCTGGCAAGCTAACGGGTAAGGTTGCCCTCATCAGTGGCGGCGACAGTGGCATTGGCCGCGCCGTCGCAATTGGTTACGCCAAAGAAGGGGCGAACGTGGCGTTCATCTATTTGGATGAAGATAAAGATGCTGAGGAGACCGTTCGGCACATTGAAGATACCGGGCAAAAGGCGCTCGCCATTAAAGGTGATATTGGTGAGAAGGCATTTTGTGAGGCAGCTATTGAAAAAGTGCTGAAAGAATTCGGCTATCTCAACATCCTGGTCAATAACGCTGCCGAGCAACACATTCAGGAAAAGCTGCAAGATATAACCGAACAACAAGTGCGCCGCACATTTGATACCAACTTCTTTGGCGCGTTCTTCTTAAGCCAAGCCGCGCTGGACTATCTGGGTAAGGATGATTGCATCATCAACACCACGTCTGTTGTCGCCTATCGCGGCAATGATGTGTTGATGGATTATGCGGCCACCAAAGGAGCTATTCTGGGGCTAACCCGGTCACTAGCTTCAAATCTTGCCGAAAAGCATGTGCGCGTAAACGCAGTTGCGCCGGGGCCGATTTGGACACCATTGATCCCAGCATCATTTGATGCAGAGCAGGTTGAGCATTTTGGTGAGGACGCGCCTATGGGGCGGGTCGGCCAGCCCGATGAAGTTGCCCCCAGCTACATTTTTCTCGCCTCCAATGATGCAAGTTACATGACTGGTCAGGTGCTGCACCCCAATGGCGGCAACATTGTTGGCGCTTAAATTGACCCTACAACAACGGAGGAGATGATGAGCTATATACGTTTCTTCGCCATGATCATCACCGCATCCATTGTCATGTATGCGGTGATGTATCTCAACAGCTATGCGCTAGATCATGTCTTTTACAGCCAAACGCGCATGTGGATGACCTTTTTGATGGTAAGCACCATGGCGGTGATCATGTTGGGCTTCATGCTCAATATGTACACCAACAGAAAAGCCAATATCGCAATTGTGCTTGGCGCGATTGTCGTATTTGGCGGGTCTCTAGCCTTAGTTCGTTCTCAAAGTACGGTTGATGATGTCTCTTATATGCGTGCGATGATTCCGCACCATTCTATTGCGCTCCTCACCAGTGAGCGGGCGCAAATATCTGATCCGAGGGTGCGTGAGCTCGCGGACGAGATTATTGCTGCTCAAGAAAAAGAAATTGCCGAGATGAAGGCGCTGATTGCGGATTTGGAAGCAGGTAGCTCAACGCCCGCAGCAAGCGAGAACAGATAATCGCTTTATTAAGGATGTGGATGCCTGCCGTTTGGGCATCCCCATATACGGCTGATTGTTCAGATTTGTTGAATAAATTATCCACAAGCAAAACTATAAATTCTATATCCTATATGTTAGCCTTAATTGCAGTGGCCACCGCTGCGGAGACCTAAAATAAATTAATCTCGTATTGGGGTAGTAAAGATCGAGAATTAATTGGTTTTACAGTCGCAATTGAATATTTTGCTGTAAAATTTTGTCAGAAGAAAATTCCCTTAGAAAATAAGCCGATTTAAACTTCGTTTTATTTTTGGGGAACGGCTGTTCTTTTGATTTTTGTTTCCGTTGCTTGTTGGCCGTGAACGTCTGAGTCAATAGGAGGCTAAATTGACGGAAAACCAAGAACCAGAATTGGACGCGATTCCCGCGCCCGAAGGTCCAACCGAGATCATTGAAAGTGATTATGAGATCGGTCAGGACAATATCGAAACCAATATCGGCCCATTCGGTCTGGATATTCACAATCCAGTATTTGTGATTTCCGGCCTTGCCGTTGTGGCTTTCGTCTTTCTCACTTTGGCATTTCAAGCCGAAGTTGAGCCACTCTTCAACAATATGCGCAATTGGCTGACCCAAACTTTTGATTGGTTCTTCCTCTTGTCAGGCAACATCTTCGTTATTCTCTGCCTTGTGTTGATTGTTACGCCTTTGGGTAAAGTGCGCATTGGTGGGGCGGAAGCCACGCCAGACTTTTCTTACATGGGGTGGTTCTCCATGCTGTTTGCTGCCGGTATGGGCATTGGCCTTATGTTCTATGGGGTGAGCGAGCCAATCTCGCACTTCACCAGCGCATTGGGCGGTACAACAGTTGAAAATGGTGTGCGCACAGACTGGGCGCCACTTGGCGGCGCAGAAGGCAATACAGCCGAAGCTGTGCGTTTGGGCATGGCTGCAACCATTTATCACTGGGGGCTGCACCCTTGGGCAATCTATGCGGTTGTGGCGCTATCTTTGGCGATCTTTTCCTTTAACAAAGGTCTGCCTCTCACCATTCGCTCCGTGTTTTACCCGATCTTTGGCGAACGTGTTTGGGGCTGGACAGGTCACATCATCGACATCTTGGCCGTGTTCGCCACCTTGTTTGGTTTGGCAACATCACTTGGCATTGGCGCACAACAAGCCAATGCGGGCCTCAGCATGTTGTTTGGCCTGCCAGAAGGCAACACAAGCATGGTGTTCCTGATCATCGCCATCACAGGCCTAGCCCTGATCTCAGTGGTTGCTGGCTTGGATGCAGGTGTGAAGCGTCTGTCAGAAATCAATATGGTTTTGGCAATCATCTTGCTTCTGTTCGTGATCATTGTGGGGCCAACAGTGGCCATCCTCACCGGCTTTTTCCAAAACCTTGTGGCCTATGTTGAGTATCTGCCAGCGCTGTCTATGCCATTTGGGCGTGAAGATGCGAACTTCTCCCAAGGTTGGACATCATTCTATTGGGCGTGGTGGATTTCCTGGTCACCATTTGTGGGCATGTTTATCGCCCGCGTTAGCCGTGGCCGCACGGTGCGTGAGTTCATCACTTGCGTATTGATCATCCCATCAATCGTATCTGTATTGTGGATGACGTCTTTCGGCGGGACGGCCATCGACCAGATCGTCAATCAAGGTTACACAGCCGTTGCAGATGCGAGCCTTGAATTGAAGCTGTTTGAGATGCTTGGTCCATTGCCTTTGGCACAGATCACCTCATTTGTGGGCATCTGCTTGGTCATCGTGTTCTTTGTAACTTCATCAGATTCGGGCTCTTTGGTGATCGACACCATGACTGCAGGCGGCAAGGTGAATGCTCCAACACCACAACGTGTGTTCTGGGCTAGCTTTGAAGGTATCGTGGCGATTGCGCTATTGCTTGGTGGTGGCCTCGGAGCGCTGCAAGCTATGGCCGTGTCCACAGGCTTCCCGTTCACCATTGTGATCTTGTTGGCATGTTTTGCCTTGGTCAAAGGCTTAATGAGCGAGCTGAAACACAATTAGGCTTTGTGCTTGATCAAAAAGAAGAAAGCCCGCCATTCCGGCGGGCTTTTTTGTTTAACCGAGCGCCTTTGCCACCGCCGCTCTAACATGTAGATCTGTGCTGTCATAGGTCGGGATGGGGCTATCGTCATCGCCAATCAAAAGCGTAATTTCCGTGCAGCCTAAAATCACCGCTTCCGCACCGCGTGCCATCATGCCCTCAATGGCGCGTTGATAGGTTGCGCGGGATTGATCTGAAATAATGCCGCGACATAATTCATCAAAAATGATGGCATTAAGATTGGTGCGGTCAACTTCCGGCACCACAATATCAAGTCCATGGCTCTGCAAGCGCTCAATCAGAAATGGCTTTTCCATGGTGAAAGCTGTGCCCAACAGGCCAACGCGTTCAAACCCATCTTGAGTTAGTGCATTTGCCGTGCTGTCAGCAATATGAAGCAGTGGGATTTCTGTGGCGGCTTCAATGTGTGGGGCAACCAGATGCATCGTATTGGTGGCCAGCACCAAAAAGTCCGCACCAGCTTGCTCCAATCCTTTGGCATGGCTAGCCAGCAAATCTCCAGCTTCGTCCCATGCCCCATCTTTTTGCATTTGCGCTATGGGGGCAAAATCTACTGACCGCATCAAGATTTCAGCGCTGTGCAAGCCACCCTTTTGGGTGCGCACCAATTCGTTGAGCTGCTTATAATAAAGCGCAGTCGATTCCCAACTCATGCCACCGATCAGGCCGATCACGCTCATTTTTGCTGCTCCGCTTCAATTTGAGGCTGCACCAGCGCCACCAATTCTTCATAGAGCGCTTTTTTAAATGGCACGATCAGGTCAGGCATGTCTTCAATGTCACGCCAGGCCCATTCAGAAAATTCCGCTGGGTGCTCGCCATTCGCGGGCTGCGTCACGTTGATTTCGCTCTCATCACCGGTAAATTTAAACACATACCAGCGCTGTTGCTGGCCGCGATATTTGCCTTTCAGGGCTTTGCCTAAAAGCTCTTCTGGCAAATCATAGCTCAGCCATTTCGGCACTTCATAAATCAAATCGATAGACGAGATATTGGTCTCTTCAAACAATTCGCGCTTGGCGGCGGCAAGTGCATCTTCGCCCTTATCAATGCCACCTTGCGGAAACTGCCATTCAAAAGCCTGCGGCACACCCGCTTTGGGCTTGCGTCGCCCGGCAAACACTTGGCCCGCATCATTTATCAAGCAAATTCCCACACAAAAGCGATAGGGCATGCGTTCGCGATCAATTGCTTTGGGCATAAGATGTCCTAATTATCTTCCATCAAGGCGCTCACGGGCACGAGCACCAAGTCTTTATTGTCCAGCTCTTTGGCCCATTCGGCAATGGTGCGCACGGTCACCGGCAAAGATGTGGCGGTTGCTATTGCGGAACCATTTTCATAAGCCAGAGATTCCAACTTTGCGAGCTGCCGCAAAATCTCACTGCGCGATGGGGTTTCGTCCAAAGAAAGGTTGGCGCGTGCGAAATCTACGCCCGCTTGCTTCGCCAATTGCGGCGCAAGCGAGCGGTTGGAGCTGCCATCGTCAAGATAGGTCAAACCGCGCAAGGCGATTTCTTCCATCACAGGCTGCATATCGTTGGCAGATGAGGTGAACCGTGCGCCCAAGAAATTGATCACGCCCGTATAGCCGCCCAAGCGCGACATCAGCCAATATAGCCGGTCCAAATTGGCCCGCGCGGCTTGGCCAACCAATAAGGTCTGCGGTCCTGGGTCATTTTGCGGATAATCAAAGGGCTCCAGTGGCACCTGCAACATAATTTCATGCCCGCCAATCCGCGCTGCCATGGCCAAGCTGGCCACATCCTTGCCATAAGGGGCAAAGGCCAATGTCACTTCATCTGGCAAGCGTTCGATGGCGGAGCGGGTATTCTCTTCTGAAAGGCCAACACCTTCCACCACAATTGCGATCAGGCTACGCCCATTGGCGCTGGCAGGGGAAATGGAAGCACGGGCATAAACATCTGCAGGGCGGTCACCATTGGTGCCCACTTGCGGAATATAGCCATGTTGGGTTTGCTCCAGCAGTTCGGGCACAGGTGCCGCTGCGCGCGCCGCATCGGCACCTTCAGGGAATTCGTCAATATTGATAAAGGACGGGCTGTCGATTGGCTCTTCGGGCGCAACATTTTCAGCCGGGTCTTCATCGGTCGAAAGGTTGCGGGCAAGATCATTATTGCCTGTTGTGGAAACGCCAACCTCCACCCGAGGGCGGCCTTCAAGCGGACTATCAATAAAGTTAACCCATAAAACGGGTATGGTGATCACGCCGACCAGCAAAACAATAGACACAGGCAAAAGTGGAAACCCGCCCACACGAACAGTTTTCGGTGTGTCTTTGCGTTCCTTCCCCTTGCGTCCAAGGGGCTTATCTAAATTGTCCGCCATATGCCGCCGCAACTCATGTTTGGTGTTGACCCCAATCCCCGCGATTAGGGCCAAACCAGATTATTCGTTTGGATCAGGTGGGAAAGCCTCGTTTGTTTCTTCACCAGTGATCAGGTCAATTGCAAATTGCAGTTGATTGTCTTTTTCCCGGTCAGAAGGCACATAAACAGAAGAGCCCGTTGTTGCTTCATCTTCTGTGCCGCCGCCAATTTGGCCATCAAGCGCTGCCTCGCCGATGATCTCATCGCGGCCCTGCAATTCTTCCGGCACTTCTTGGAAAATTTCAATATCTGGCATAATGCCCGCCGCCTGAATGGAGCGACCGCTTGGGGTGTAATAGCGTGATGTGGTCAACCGCATCGCCCCATTTTGTCCCAATGAAATAATGGACTGCACAGAGCCTTTGCCGAACGAACGTGTGCCCACAAGGGTAGCTCGTTTCTGGTCTTGCAGTGCCCCGGCCACAATTTCTGATGCAGAGGCAGAGCCGCCATTGATCAAAACGATCAATTGCAAATTTTCAACAGACTTGTCCAAATCATCTGGGTTCGCATCATAACGCGCATTTTCTTCAGCTGAACGCCCGCGTGTGGAAAGCACATTGCCGCGATCCAAAAACGCATCAGAGATGAATACGGCTTGGTCCACAAGGCCACCCGGATTGTTCCGAAGGTCCAAAATCAAGCCCTTCAAATCATCGCCGAGTTCTTCCTTGATGTCTTTAATCGCATCTTCCACCCCGGCATAAGCTTGCCCGGTGAAACGCGCCAAGCGGATCACGCCTACATTGTCTTGAGTAAACGAGCGCACGACACGGAACGTGATGATGTCGCGAGTGATGGTCAGCTTGATGGGCTCATCAACACCTTCACGCACAATGGTCAGATCAATATCTGTGCCCACTTCGCCGCGCATCATGTCCACGGCTTCATCAAGTGTTTTGCCACGCACAGGTTCGCCGTCCAGCTCAACAATATAGTCGTTGGCCAAAACGCCGGCTTCCGCCGCAGGTGTGTCATCAATCGGGGAGATGACCTTGATCACCTCATCTTCCATCTGCACTTCAATGCCCAAGCCGCCAAAGGTGCCCTGGGTGTCCTCGCGCACATCTTCATAATCGTCTGGATCAAGATAGCCTGAATGTGGATCAAGGCTGCTCAACATGCCTTGAATGGCGGCCCGCACCAGTTCTTTTTCGTTTGGGGCATCCACATATTCAGAACGGATACGGTCAAAAATTTCGCCAAACAGGTTCAGTTCTTCATAAACCTGCTGCTGGTCAAGCGGCCCCATATCTTCTTGCGCGGCCTCTTGTGCAAATGCAGGCATCGCATTGCCTGCTAAAAGGCCAATTGAGAGGGCAAGAAGAGCTGATTTCATCGTCGATTTCATAAGTTGACTATCCATTCTGTGCTGTTCTGGATCCCTTGTCCCACCATCCGGTTGGGTCAATAGGCGTGTCTTCATTTCGAATTTCAATATAAAGCGTTGGCCGGGAGTTTCCAGCACTGGTCGCGATAGTTTGAGAATTTGTGCGCTCGCCCATTTTTCCCAATGGCTCGCCCATCAACACAAATTGTCCCAACGCCACATCAGCGCTTTCCATGCCCGCCAAGAGCAAATGATAACCTTGGCCCATATTCAAAATGATAATTTGGCCATAATTAAGATAGGGGCCTTTATAAACCACCCAACCATCTGCCGGGGCAACGATTTGGGCTTCGGCCCGGGTCACAATATAGGCACCTTGCGACGTGCCGCCAAACCTGTCATCCGCACCATAAGACACAACTTCAACCCCAACCACAGGCGGGGTTAAATGTCCTTTGCCCAAGGCAAACGGAAAGGCAGGCTCGGTGCGGGATTTATCGGCCAGTGCCAAATCGATCACGCTCTGCTCTAGCTCTTCGCCCACATTGCTTTGCGCAGCATCTGCGGCATCCGCTTCTGCGTTGGCGTCACTCACAGACTGCACTTTATCTTCAAGTGTTTTGATCAATTGGGTGAGAGAGGTGGCGCGGCTCGCCAATAATTCGGCTTCGCGCTGCTCGGCATCCAATTCTTGGTTCACCCGTGCAAGGCCGCGCTTCCGCGCCTCGATCAGGGTGGCAATGCGCAACCGCTCTTCCCGCAAAACGGTCAAATTGGCCACGAGTAATTTTTGCTCAGCTTCCGCTTCTTCGGCAATGGCCAGCAGGGCATCCAATTCAAGCCGTACAGCGTCAGCTCGGCTGGCCAGTTGCGGCAACACAGAAGCGAGCAGGCTACCGGCGCGTGCGGAATTGACCGCATTGCCCGGCTCAATAATCAACGCAGGTGGTGGATTGCGCCCCAATTGCTGCAAGGCGGTGAGCAGGGTGCCAATTTCTTGGTTTTCATCATCCAATGTCGCGCGGATGGTTTCTTCTTCTGCCCGCAACCCGGCCAAGCGTTCGGCAATGGCGCTGGCTTCAATTTCAGCCAACTTCACCCGCTGGGCAGATTCAATCAATGCAGCTGTTTGTTGGGTGCGATCGCCAGAAAGCTCTTCAACCTGTGCTTTCAATTCATTCACGCGCTCTTCGGTCAGCTCAATAGTCAGCTTGACCTGATCCAGTTCAATTTGCGCATCTTGGGTGGTTGTGGGGTCATTAAATTGGCCAAGGCTCGGCACCAGCATCATGGTGCTGAGCAGCAAAATACCCGTGCTCAACCGTGTGGCTTTTCCAATTTGGCGCAAAACAGGACTCACAGGTTACTTTCGGCTCCCGGAAATATGGCGAATCACCACCCTAATGTATCAAAGGCAGTGACTTTGTCGCGTTTAACTTTGACCTTTTTTGGGCTTATTGCAGGTTGCGCTTAGCTGCGATGATAGGGATGGCCGCTTAAAATTGTCATGGCGCGATAAATTTGCTCCGCCAGCATAATGCGCACAATCTGGTGCGGCCATGTCAGATTGGAAAAATTGAGGGTCAAATGCCCTTGCTGTCGCAGTGCTTTGTCCAATCCATCCGCACCACCAATCACAAAATAGCAATCGCGTGCGCCTTGGTCGCGCCAAGCGCCCAATTGCTGGGCAAATTTATCGCTGGTCAAGCTTTTGCCGCGCTCATCCAAAAACACAAGCATTGCACCGTCCTGGGTGATGTCCAGAATGGCATCGGCTTCTTCTTTTTTGCGTTGATCAGCTTGCTTTGCGCGACTTTCGGGCAGTTCACGCACTTCCACATCGCCAAACCCAAGTTGGCGGCCCGTCGCCTTTGCACGCTCTAAATATCGTTGGACAAGCTGGCGTTCGGGGCCGTCTTTCAACCGCCCCACCGCCAAAATATGGACCTTCATGCGCGTCCGCTCTAGTGCGTCGCGTCGTTGGGCATGTTAGCTGCCCACATTTTCTCAATATTGTAGAATTCGCGCACTTCCGGGCGGAAGATATGCACGATCACATCGCCTGCATCCACCAACACCCAGTCACACTGTGGCACGCCTTCAATTTTCGGTTTGCCAAATCCTTTTTCACGCAATTCGCGTGACAATTGGTCGGCAATCGCACCCACATGGCGATTCGAGCGACCAGAAGTCACAATCATATTGTCCGCCAAGCTGGATTTGCCCCGAATATCAATAGACACTGTGTCCTCAGCTTTTGCATCGTCCAAAAGCCCAAGCACAACATCCAAAAGATTTTCCGGTGATGCAGCAGATTTAGGCGCTGCGCCCTTATTGTTGGCTTGTGGTGTCATGCACCAAAACCCAAATCAAGTGAGATAGAAACCATTGTGGCTCGATCATCTTTCACGCTTATTTTCAATGGGTTCAATATGCGCTTTTTATGCGCAATTTTCAAGCCTGCTCCAAAGCCTCAATCGCGGCCCTTTGCCGCTTGCCGCAATTGCGTTGAGGAAAGGTCAGACATAATGCCATGAAGATAAATCCAAGCAGGCGCTGGCCGGTTGGCAAAATCATGGGCATCGCTCTCATCCACCCGCCAGCGTGCCATGGCTTGGGCGGCAGGGGAGAAGGGGGCACTATGGGTGGCGCCGGGGCGCACATAAACCGCAATCGGCATCAGTTTTGCCATGTCCTGCCAGCGATCCCATTTGTGAAAATTCACCAAATTGTCCGCGCCCATAATCCAAACAAATTTGCGTCCGGGTAGCGTTTGTTTCAAATAGGCGAGGGTGTCATAGCTATATTTGAACCCATGTTTGGCTTCAAACCCGGTGATGCGCACCTTGGGGTGATCCACCAATTGCCGCGCCGCAGCGATGCGCTGAGAAAGCGGCTTAAGCTCGCTATGGTCTTTCAGCGGGTTGCCCGGGGTCACCAACCACCAAATGGCATCAAGCCCCAACCGTTTCAGCGCTTGGCGCGAAACAAGCCGATGGCCTTCATGAGGGGGATTAAAGCTGCCGCCGAACAAGCCAATGCGCATGCCGGGGGCAGATCCAGGCAAGCTCAGATCTGCATGGCTGTTTTCAACAATATAAGTCACGGACGCGTATGTCCCTTGCCATGCACTCGATAATTAAAACTAGTGAGCTGTTCCACACCAACTGGGCCACGCGCATGCATTTTGCCTGTGGCAATGCCGATCTCTGCGCCCATACCAAATTCGCCGCCATCAGCAAATTGGGTGGAGGCATTATGCATCAAAATGGCAGAATCCACTTCTTTGAAAAAGCGATCCACAACCGCTTCATCTTCGGCCAACACCGCTTCTGTGTGGTGCGAAGAATAATGGGCGATATGGTCAAGCGCCTGATCAAAATTATCCACCACACGCACAGCTAAAATCGCATCCAAATATTCAGTTTGCCAATCGTCCTCGGTGGCAGGCTTGGCGCGGTCATCCAACGCAACCGTGCGCGCGCAGCCGCGCACTTCGCAGCCCTTTGCGCTCAGCGCATCCATCAGTTGCGGCACAAAAATCGCAGCCACATGCTGATCAATCAGCACAGTTTCTGCCGCGCCACAAATGCCAGTGCGCCGCATCTTGGCGTTCACAATCACTTGCTCTGCCATGTCTAGGTCAGCACTCTTGTCCACAACGACGTGGCAAAGCCCTTCCAGATGCGCGAAAACTGGCACCCGCGCTTCTTGCTGCACCCGGCCCACAAGTCCCTTGCCGCCACGCGGCACAATCACGTCCACATTGCCGTTCAGACCCTGCAACATTTTGCCCACGGCTTCCCGGTCGGTTGTGGGCACCAATTGGATCGCGTCCTTCGGCAGCCCCGCAGCCACTAACCCATCAACCAAGCATTGGTGGATGGCGTTTGAGCTGTAAAAACTGTCAGAACCGCCACGCAAGATCGCCGCATTGCCTGCCTTCAGGCACAATGCGCCCGCATCAGCGGTCACATTAGGGCGGCTTTCAAAAATCACGCCGATTACGCCCAATGGTGTGCGCACCCGATCAATCACCAACCCGTTGGGGCGGCGTATTTCTGCCAGCTTGGTGCCAACAGGGTCATCCAACAATGCAATTTGTTCCAGCCCATCGGCAATGGCTTCAATGCGGGCATCATCAAGCGTCAAACGATCAATAAAGGATGCAGCAACGCCAGCTTCCTTTGCTGCGTCCACATCCTTTTGGTTTGCCGCCAAAATTTCATCTTTGCGTTGGCGCAACAGGGCGGCGCTTTCGCGTAAGGCTTGGTCTTTTTGCTCTGTCGGGGCAATGGCCAATCCACGTGCTGCCAAGCGGGCGCGTTCACCCAGCCCCATCATCAGCGTATGAATATCGGCATGATCATTCATCGTTCAACTTGCCTCCAACACAACCAGATTATCCCGGTGCACCAATTCAGTGCGCGAGACTGGCCCTAAAATATCTGCAATCTGATCCGAGCGTTTGCCCAGCACCATCTGCGCGTCCGCCGCATCAAAATTAGAAAGACCGCGCGCAACTTCTACCCCACTTGGGTCGAAAATGGAAATAGCGTCTCCGCGTCCAAATGCCCCCTCAATTTGGGTCACGCCAATGGGCAGCAGGCTGGTGCCTTTAATCAGCGCTTGTCCCGCGCCTGCATCAATGGTGACGCGTCCAGCGGGCAGGGCAGACATGATCCAGTTTTTCCGCGCCGCACGTTTGGTGCTCGCGGGCACAAAAAAGCTATGTCGACCACCCTCGGCCAGCGCCCGCAACGGATGATCTACCGCGCCCTTGGCGATAATCATCGCCGTGCCAGCATGCACCGCCATCTTTGCGGCTTCAATTTTGGTGCGCATACCACCGCGCGACAAATGGCTGGCCGCCCCGCCTGCCATCGCTTCAATTTCGGGCGTAATGCGCTCTATGCGGGGTAAAAATTCTGCGGCGGGATCAAGATGTGGTGGCGCTGTGTAAAGCCCATCCACATCAGAAAAGATGATCAGCCCGTCACTTTCCACCATCGTGGCCACGCGTGCGCTCAGCCGATCATTATCGCCATACCGAATTTCCGACGTCGCCACGCTGTCATTCTCATTGATGATTGGCACCGCGCCCAAATCCAACAGCGTATTCATGGTGGTTTTGGCATTCAAAAAATGCCGTCTTTGTTCGGTGATGTTTGGCGTCACCAAAATTTGCCCGGCTACAATATTGTGCGTGTGCAAAATATCTCGGAAGGCTTGGGACAGTGCGATCTGCCCCACGGCAGCAGCGGCTTGGCTTTGATCGAGTGGCAGGGTGGTGGCATCAAGCCCCAAAAGGCGACGGCCCAGCGAAATCGCGCCAGAGGACACGATCACAATTTCAACGCCATTGGCTTTCAAGGTGGCGATGTCGGCGGCAAGGCTTTCCAGCCAGGCTTTGCGCAGTGCGCCGCTTTCCGCATCCACCAAAAGGGCAGAGCCAATTTTGATCGTCAGGCGCTTAAACCCGAAAAAATCACGAAACGCATCTGCCATAAATGAATGTCCTAAAAGGCGCCTAGCCTAGGGGGTCCAAGGCGCATTATCCTCTTCTTCAGCGGCCAGCTCAGCTTCCTTGGCGTCGTCCAACTGGCCCAGCACTTCAAACAGCACCTTGTCCACATCTTGGCCCGCCACCGCAGAAATCACATGCACCTTTTTGCCAGCTGCCGCCTCAAGCGCCAGCTTCTTTTCCGCAAGCTCTTCTTCGGTCAGCGCGTCAGCTTTGTTTAGCGCCAAAATTTCGTGCTTCTCCGCCAGCCCATGGCCATAGGCTTCAAGCTCGCCGCGAATGGTTGTGTAAGCATCCACAACATCTTCTTGCGTGCCATCAATCAAGTGCACAATGGTGCGGGTGCGTTCGATATGGCCCAAAAATCTATCGCCAATGCCTGCGCCTTCATGCGCCCCTTCAATCAAGCCGGGAATATCTGCCATCACAAATTCGCGGTTGCCGATTTTCACCACGCCCAAATTCGGGTGCAGGGTGGTAAACGGATAATCCGCGATTTTCGGCTTAGCCGCGGTCACCGAGGCCAAGAAAGTCGATTTGCCCGCATTGGGCAAGCCCACCAAACCTGCATCCGCAATCAGCTTCAGCCGCAACCAAATCCACATTTCCTCGCCCGCAAGGCCAGGGTTGGCGTGGCGCGGTGCTTGGTTGGTGGAGTTTTTAAAATGCATATTGCCAAAGCCGCCATTGCCGCCTTTCAACAACACCATCTCTTGGCCAATTTCGGTGAAGTCCGCCAAAAGCGTTTCATTATCTTCAGCAAAAATCTGCGTGCCCACAGGCACCTTCAAAATAATGTCTTTGCCATCAGCGCCGGTGCGTTGCCGGCCCATGCCGTGGGTGCCGGTGCCAGCTTTAAAATGCTGCTGGTAGCGATAATCGATCAGCGTGTTTAGCCCGTCGACACATTTGATGATGATGTCGCCGCCGCGTCCGCCGCTGCCGCCATCCGGCCCACCGAATTCGACATATTTTTCGCGGCGAAAAGAAACAGCGCCAGCGCCGCCATTGCCCGACTTAATAAAGATTTTTGCTTGGTCTAGAAATTTCATGTCTCGTTACGCAAGGCCGCCAGGTTTGGCGCGGCTTTTTCAAACGCATCCTTTGTCAGTTCTGTATCGATATGCGCGAATTCTTTGTTTTGTGCAAGGGATTGCATAACGGACTGGCCGACCGTTTGAAAGCCCAGCTTTTGCTGCACCCTAAACGAGGCCACATTATAATCGAACACGCCGGACACAATTTTAGGCGCACCGGGCCCATCAAACAGCCATTTGATCAGCGCCCAATTGGCCTCGGTCATCACCCCTTTGCCCCAAGCATCCGGGTGCAAATAATAGCCAAGTGAGGGCAAATCACCCTTATGGGTAAAACCCGTCATGCCGCAAAATTCATCCTCATGGGTAAAAATCGCGAACTTCTGATCATAAGGATGTGCCAATGCGGGCTGCTTCTCCAACCAAACAACAGCATCTTCTAACGCATAAGGATGCGGCACAAACGCCAAATTCTTTGCCACCTCATAGTGGGACAATGCAGCAGTAATCACCGCCGCATCATCCATTTGTGGAGGACGCATATACAATCGATCAGTGGCTAATTTCAGCATGGCGTTCTCTCCGAAGGTTCCAATAGGCTTGCCGGGTTAAAACTGTGTCCACAGCGGTCACGGTTTCGCCGCGGGTTTGGCAATTGAATTGGCAGGTGCCTACTTCTTCAAAACCCAGTTTGGCCTGCAAGCGACGTGAAGCAAAATTGTCTTCAAAGATGTCAGAAACAATAAAGTCCCGATCATCTTCCAAGAAATACCAATCAAGCGCAGCGTGCATCGCTTCGCTCATATGGCCTTTGCCCCAATATTGCTTTTTCAGCCAATAGCCGACATTTACGCCGCGATCTGTTTTGCCAAAATCGATCAAACCGCCCAGTTTCATGGGCTCCACTTCAACGATAAAGGCGATATTGTCGCGCGAGCGATCATGCACAGTCCGGCCCAACCACGCCAAAACATCTTTTGGCCGGCAGGGGGTGGGCACATTTTTCAGGTTCCGGGCAATTTCAAAATCGTTCAACGCCTCGGCAAGGTTCGCCGCATCCCCAATTTCAACCGGACGCAGCAATAGGTTCTTCGTTTCAATGTAAGTCATGATCTATCCGCTCGTCTTTGTGGTTGAACAGGAAATGGTGCATTTCCTTGTCGGCATGTCGGCCGCAATCTTCGGTGAGAGTCTTCTGGTGCACAAAGCCGCACTTGGCGAGCAATGCTGCAGAAGCCTTGTTGGAAACGAGACAACGGGCGAAAAGTTCCGCCCCATTTTCCGTTTCTTTCACCGCGTTCAACAAAGCGGAAATCGCTTCAGAACCAATACCTTGGCCCCAAAAGGGTTCCCCTAACCAATATCCAAGTTCAGGGGCTGGCGTTTCAGCGCTGAAGGTGAGGCCACACACACCAACAAGTGCGTCATCAAGGGTGATGGCCCACACTTTTTCTTCCCCGTCTGAATTGGCCAAATTAATAAAATAATGGGCGTCATCGTCGGTATAAGGGTGCGGCAACCGCGCCAACACATCTGCGATTTTCTTATTGTTTGCGAGCACCACCAGTTGCGCCACATCCTGACCGCCAAGCGGACGCATCACCAAACGTTTAGAACGGATGGTTGAAGGAAGAGTGGTTTTCAAAACTGATTTAGTCATTTTATTGCTCCAAACAAAAAGGGGACCGGTTTTCACCAATCCCCTTTAAAACTTTGAAGCTTTAGCGTGTCATCTGATCCGCCGGGGTTTGGTTAAACCGGCGGATGATATGTGAACCGCCGTTATTCTGCTGCCTCTTGTGGCATCACAGATACAAAAGTCTTGTTGTTGCGACGTGTTGAGAAGGTCACTTTGCCTTCCACAAGCGCATAAATTGTGTGGTCTTTGCCAAGACCCACATTTTCACCTGGATTCCATTTTGTGCCGCGTTGACGCACGAGAATGTTGCCAGGCACTACGTGCTCGCCACCAAATTTCTTCACGCCGAGACGACGACCAGCTGAATCACGACCGTTACGGGATGAACCGCCTGCTTTTTTATGTGCCATTTGTCAGTCTCCTATAACTTACTTGCCAGCCAGCATTTCTTTGGCTTGGCCAATCCAATCTTCGCGTTCAATGCGGCCTTTAAAGTTCAGCTCTGCATCAATGCGTTCAATGTCTTCTTTGGTGAACTCGGCCACTTGTTTCAAAGAAGTCACGCCAGCTGCGTGCAATTTCTTTTCCAATGCTGGGCCAACACCAGAGATCAATTTCAAATCGTCTTGTGCATCTGCTTTAGCAGCAGGTGCTTCGGTTTTCGCTGCCTCTTTTTTAGGTGCAGCTTTCTTTGTTGCCTTTGGCTTTGCGCCACCGGTCAAAATGTCAGTGATGCGCACAACGCTCAAATGCTGACGGTGACCGTTTTTACGACGATAGTTTTGGCGACGCTTCTTTTTGAAGATGATCACCTTTTTATCGCGCTTTTGCTCAACCAACTCAGCAACAACAGAAGCACCTTCAACCAAAGGTGAACCGATTGTCACGTCGCCTTCTGCGCCAACCATCAACACTTCATCAAATGTTACGGTGTCGCCAGCTTCGGCGGTTAGTTTTTCAATCGTCAAGACGTCATCAGCAGCAACTTTATACTGCTTGCCGCCTGTCTTAATCACAGCAAACATATTCTTTCCTTTCAAAAGGCGTTCAACGGCCTTTGTGTTGTCACGCGCTGTGCGGCGCCGGATTTCCGGACTTTATTCAGGCAAACCTGAAAGCCTTAAGCTGCAGTTTTTCCAATGAAAATAGGCGCAACTGTCCCCAGCTACGCTTCAATTCGATGGCGGTTATGATGGAGAATCCCTTTCAAGTCAAGGGAAAAGGCGGTGTTTAACCCACATTTAAATGAAAACGGCGCCTGAAATGGCGCCGCTTTCAATTCAAGATAAGTGGTGTTTACCGGCCACGAATACGTGGGTCCAGCGCGTCGCGCACACCATCGCCAATATAATTGACGCTCAACACGGTGAGGGAGATGGCCAAACCAGGCCAAATTACACGCGCCGGATTAAGGGTCATAAAGTTCGCACCATCATAAAGTAGACGGCCCCAAGTCGGGAAGTCAGATGGGAAGCCAAGGCCCAAAAAGCTCAGCGCGCTTTCGGTGATGATCGCATTGGCAATGCCCAATGTGGCTGACACCATAACCGGGCTCAAAACGTTGGGGAAAATATGCCGTCCAATTGTTTTGAGTGAGCCCGTGCCGATGGAGCGGGCGGCCAACACAAATTCGCGTTCTTTCACCGCCAGCACTTCACCACGCACAATCCGTGCGGTGTTCATCCAACTGGTGATGCCGATCACAAATACAATCAGCAAAAAGATGCCGGTTTCCGGCCCAAAGGCTGAGCGCAATGTGTCGCGGAACAACAGGATGATCACCAGCAAGAGGGGCAAAATTGGCAGCGCCAGGAACAAGTCGGTGGTTCGCATCAACGGCCCATCCAACTTGCGGAAAAAGCCCGCCAAAATGCCGATCAATGTGCCCAGCAACAAGGAGAGTGCCATGGCGGCAATGCCCACCGCCAGCGAAACGCGTCCGCCGCTGAGCACTTGTGCCAGCCCGTCACGCCCCAAATTGTCGGTACCCATAGGGTGTTCCCATGTTGGCCCCAAATTCTTGTTCCGAATATCAAGATATTGCGGATCAATCGTGTGAATATAAGGGCCAAACACCACCGCAAAAACGATGAAGAGAAAAATGACCAGTCCGGCCACGCCGCCCTTATGCTTTAAGAATTGGCGGATCACATCGCCCCAAAGCGAGCGCTGTGGCCGGCCCAATGCTGTGGTTGCTGCCTGATCAGTCATAGCGGATCCTTGGGTCGAGAATGCCATAAATCACGTCTGCAATCAGATTGAACAGCACAATCAGAATGGCGAAAATAAAGGTCAATGTTTGCACAAGTGGGAAGTCACTGCCCTGAATGCCAATAATCAACAATTGGCCAAGGCCGTTCACCCGGAAAATCTGCTCGGTGATGATCGCGCCTGAGAAGATGGTGGGAATGCCCAATGCAATTACCGTCACAACCGGAATAAGTGAGTTGCGCAACACATGGGTCAGCACCACCACTTTTTCGGCCATGCCTTTGGCGCGTGCCGTGCGCACATAATCTTGCGTCAGATTATCAAGCATGGAAGCACGCATAAAGCGAGAGATTTGCGAAGCGTTATAAAGTGCCAACACGGTTACAGGCATCACCATCTGCCGCACTTGCAGCATAAAGGTGTCCCAACTGTTCACTTCCAATGTGGTGTCATAAACCGATGGGAACCATTGCAATTGCACCGAGAAGATCACAATCATCAACAGGCCGGTGAAGAAAGTTGGAACAGAGAAGCCCACCATGGAGATAAATGTCCCCAACTGGTCGAACCATGAATATTGTTTATAGGCTGAAATCACCCCGATCGGCACAGCGATCAGAATGCCAAACACGTAAGAAAGGCCAACCACCCACAATGTTTGTGGAATGCGTTCCATGATCAAATCGAACACGGGGCCACGTGTGGCATAAGAAATAATCCGCGCCCGTTCAGAAGGGTCGCCAATGGTGATGCCAATTTGATCTAGCCAATGCAGCGGCTCATAGACGAAAAAGCCCCGTAGCCATTTGAAATAGGCGATGTGGATCGGTTCACCAACGCCAAGGCTTTCGCGGATTTTCGCGCGCACTTCGGCAGGAATGGTCAGTGGCAGATTGCCGGTCGGATCCCCCGGCGCAAGGTCCAATATCACGAAGATAATGAAGCTGATCACCAACAGGGTAGGGATCGCAAAGAGCAAACGCCTAAGGGTGTAATTCAGCATGAAAGTTCCCCAACACTATATTATTGCCCAAAATTGGGAAGGATGGAGCGCGCCAAGCGCGCCCCATCAGTTTGATTAGTCAAGACGTGTCCACTCTTCAGCGAATGCCAATTCTGAATCCCATGGGTTCAGCACAACATTGCCAAGTGTGTTAGACGCTGCAGATACGCGACCACGGTGGATCAATGGAATAATCACATATTCCTGCATCAGCATGTCGTTCATCTTCTTCGCCAATTCGGCACGCTTCTCGATTGAAGCTGTCTTGCCCATTTCTGCGCTCAAAGCGTTATACTCTTCTGAGCAGAAGCGAGGCATGTTGTTGCCGATCCACTGGTTGGCTGGTGAAGGAATTTCTGAGCATACCCAGTTGCCCATATAGGCTTCGGGGTCAGTACCATCGAAGTTGTTGGTGTACATTTCGATGTCAGCAAAGAACTTCTGGAATGTGTCTGGTGAAGATTGGTCACCACCGAAGAACACGCCAGCGTCGATGTTGCGTAGCTCTGTTTCAACACCAATTTCCTGCCACATCTGCTTGATCAAAGCTTGTGTGCCTTGGCGAACAGAGTTGGTGGATGTTTGGTAAAGGATAGACAAGCGAACGCCGTCTTTTTCACGAATGCCATCTGAACCTGGCACCCAGCCAGCTTCGTCAAGCAGCGCTTTCGCGCCTTCAACGTCCTGTGTTTTACATGCATCATTTGCTGTTGAGGCATAGATTTCAGGTGCAGGCAAAACGTTACATGTCACTTGGCCGTTTGGACCATAGCCAACTTCAACCAAGATATCCCGGTCGATGGCCATTGAAAGGGCCTGACGCACAGCTTTATCGCTCAAGAATGGGTGTGGCCCACCTTCGATTGTTGCGCGCTTGTCGCCCAATGCTGGGTCTGGGTTGGTCAATTGAACCATCAAACGCTCAACTGATGTGCCGAACGCAGAAATGATTTCGCCTTTACCAGCAGCCATCATTTGGTCAAGTACTTCTGGCTCAACCTGAACGTTCCAAGCATAGTCAAACTCGCCTGTTTCAAGCACTGAGCGTGTGGTTGCTGCACTGTCGCCGCCGCCTTTCAACACAACAGTTGCAAACGCAGGCTGTGCTGGATCACGGTAGTTTTCGTTGGCTTTATAGGTCACAACGTCGTTCGCGCGGAACTCGTCCACAACAAACGGGCCAGTGCCGATTGGGCCAAAGTTAGCTTCAGTACATTCTGGTGCTTTCGCGCCCATGCAATCCTTGAATTGTGCTTCTTGGATAACAGGTGCTGTTGCGCCAACAAATGGGCCATATGGGAATGGCTTAGCCACTGAGAAGTTGATTTTCACAGTGTGCTCATCAACCGCTTCAACGCTTTCAACATCAGCAAAGTTTGATGCTGCGTTACAGCCGCCTTCTGGGTCCAAGCAGTAATTTGCTGAGAACACAACGTCGGCTGAAGTAAATGGTGTGCCGTCTGACCAAACAACGTCATCCCGCAACTTCCAAGTGATAGATTTCAAATCTTCTGAAACGCCGCCATTTTCAATGGTCGGAATTTCTGTCGCCAAAGCTGGTTCCATTGAACCATCTGGGCGATAGTTGGCCAAAGGATCCAAGATCAAAGATGAGGCTTCGATATCCTTGGTGCCGCCTGACAGATATGGATTCAAAATAGAAACCGCCTGCCAATAGGCAATGTTCAGGTTTCCGTCAGAACCGCGCTCTGCCAAAGCAGCTGTTGCGAACGTAGACGCCGCAGCAGTAGCCATAATCAGAGTTTTAAGTTTACGCATTATTTCCTCCTGGTTAAGAGCTCGCTCCCTCTTTCTTGTTATTTTGAGGGCGACGAACGCCCAGCCCGAAAGCTGGGGATTTCCCCGACCGGGCTAAACCCGGCCAGAAATGGTTTCTGGCGAATTATTCCGCCAGATGGCAGGCCACAAATTGGCCCGTTTTAAGCTCGCGCAATTCCGGTTCCTCTGTGCGACATTTATCAATCGCAATCGGGCAGCGCGTGCAAAAATTACAGCCTTTGGGTGGGTTGGCTGGGCTGGGCACATCGCCCTTCAGCACAATATGTTCCCGCTTGGCTTCAATATCTGGATCAGGCACCGGAACAGCCGACAAAAGCGCCTGCGTGTAAGGGTGTTTTGGGGTTTTGTAGAGATCGCGCTTTTCCGCCAACTCAACAATTTTGCCCAAATACATCACAGCCACTCGGTCAGCGATATGGCGCACCATGCTCAAATCGTGAGAGATGAACAAATAGGTTAGCCCCATCCGTTCCTGAATATCTTGAAGTAGGTTCACAACCTGCGCCTGAATTGAAACGTCAAGCGCCGCAATTGGCTCGTCACAAACAATAAAGTCTGGATCAAGCGCCAAGGCCCGGGCAATGCCGATACGTTGCCGCTGACCGCCAGAAAATTCGTGCGGATAGCGGTTCACATAATCCCGGTTCATGCCCACCGCATCCAAAAGGGTTTTCACCTTTTCGCGTTTTTCGGCAGTGGACATGTTGGTGTGCTCGTCCAAGGGCTCCGCAATAATGGACCCAACGGTCATGCGCGGGTTCAAACAGGCTTGCGGGTCTTGGAAAATCATTTGCATGCGCGGGCGCATATCGCGCAGCGCGTGCGGGTCAAGGCTGGCAATATCCACGCCTTCAAAATCCAATTGCCCTTCGGTCAGTTCATAAAGGCGCAGCATGGCACGGCCCGCTGTGGATTTGCCACAGCCACTTTCGCCCACAAGGCCAAGGGTTTCCCCTTTGCGAATTTCAAAGGTCAAGCCGTCAACCGCCTTCACGGAGCCAACTTGCTTTCTGAAAATCCCTTTATGGATAGGGAAGTGCACCTTCACATTGTCGGCTTTCACCAACACTTGATCATGTTTGGTCATCGTGGCTCTCCCTTTTCCACGTCCCACCAGCAGGCCACTTGGTGACCATCGCCCATTTCCATCAGAAGCGGGTTCTCTTTCTGGCACCGCTCAAAGGCAAATTCACACCGAGGTGCAAATGGGCAGGCGGTTGGATATTCGTAAAGTGATGGGGGCAGACCGGAAATAGATTTCAACCGGTCTTCGCCTTCATCATCTTCAGTGGGCAGGGTTGCCAACAAGGCGCGTGTGTAAGGGTGCAATGGACGCTTATAAAGGTCTTTCACCTTGGCGTGTTCCACCACAAAACCGGCATACATCACCATGATGCGGTCAGAAATGCCGGCGGCAACGCCCAAATCGTGGGTGATCCATACAATCGCCATGCCAAGCTTTTGCCGCAGCTTTTTCACCAACTCGATAATTTGCGCCTGAATGGTCACATCCAGCGCAGTTGTCGGCTCATCCGCAATCAAAATTTTGGGGTCACACGCCAGAGCAATGGCAATCATCACCCTTTGGCGCATGCCACCTGAAAACTGGTGAGGATAATCATTTAGTCGGTCCGCCGCGCCGGGAATCCCAACCAGTTCTAAAAGCTCAATGGCGCGCTTGCGCGCCTCTTTTTTGGAAAGTCCCAAATGCTCTTGCAATGGCTCCATAATCTGGAAGCCAACATTGAACACGGGGTTCAACGAAGTCATTGGATCTTGGAAAATAAACCCAATATCGCCACCGCGGATTTGCCGCAGTTCTTCAGGGTCTAACTCTAGGAGATTTTTACCATCAAATTCCACCGTACCAGCAACAATTTCTGCTGGTGGTATCGGCAACAATTTCAACAGCGACATCATGGTCACACTCTTACCAGAGCCGCTCTCCCCCACTACGCTTAATAACTCACCTTCCTCAAGATAAAAGCTGATGCCGTTTACCGCGTGCACCGTGCCGTCTTGAGTATGGAACACAGTTCTTAAGTCAGTAACATCTAATACCGGCTTAATCGCTCTTCCCCCCAGATTTTTTTATTTTGGATTGAGCGTAGCGTACTTTCGGCGATTTTCAAGAATAAATTTATGATGATGAATTGGTTTGATCAATTTTCTACATGCTTGATCAAGAATAGATAAATTGGTCCAGCCAATTATCTGCCGGATTCCAAGACTTTTTTCATGAACACTTGTATTCATCGTGCGAATAGGGCGATGATTTTCACCCTGTGAAAAAAGTTCTCGACTATACGAATTTTAGGTCAGTTATACTTACCTTGAGGGTGAATTTCTTCTTTTAGGAAGAAAACTCTTTTTAAATTTAGCGGCGTTCCTGAACGCGCTACATGAAGATAGTTACATAAATTGAGTGCTTACCACATGCTTGTTTTTGCGCGTTCTGGCCATTCTTTGTCGTAACTGTCGCCGTCAAAAGCGCCTTCGGTAATTTCTTTCATCATCTGGCCAGGGGTGGGCAGTTCTGGTGCCGTGTGGGCATTCCAAAGCTCTGCTCGCATAATGGCACGCGCGCACTGAAAATAGGCCTTTTCAATGTGGAGGCGGATCACGCTGCGCGGGGCTTTGCCTTCCATCTCAAAGCTGGTGCAAAGTGCTTCATCAATGTCGATTTCGGCGCGTCCATTTACCCGCAACACATTGCCATTGCCCGGCACCATAAACATAAAACTACAGCGCGGATCGCGCACAATATTGCGCAAACTATCGATGCGGTTATTCCCCCGCCGATCTGGCATCAACAGCGTGCGTGGTGTTTCAATCCGCACAAATCCGGCCTTGTCGCCACGCGGGCTGGCATCGGTGCCCTCGGGGCCAATAGTTGAGAGAATAACAAAAGGCGAGTGGGTGACAAATGCCTGATAGCCAGCGCTTAAAAAGTCGATTTCTTTCACCAAAGATGCGTCAGATACGCCGCTATAAATTGTTTCAAGTTCTTTTTTGCTGCGCACAATCGACATATTTTGACATCCTCAATAAGCTGCTTGCATAACAAGCATCATGTTAGGCGCAACATCAAAGCTAAAAAAGGTAAAAACCATATGTCAGATCAAAAAGTTCTTTTTGCGCAACGCGGTAAGCTGGGTGAGATTAAACTAAACCGCCCCAAAGCGCTCAATTCTCTTGATCTGGATATGATTGATGCAATCACCGCCCAATTGACCCAATGGGAAGAAGATCAATCTGTCTCCCTCATCCTATTGTCAGGCGAAGGTGAGAAAGGGTTTTGTGCTGGTGGCGATGTAAAGGCAGTGCGGTCCGCATTGCTCGCCGACGGGGTCGACGGCGCAACCGCCTTCTTCGACCGTGAATATGCCCTTTATCAGCGCATTGCCAAATCGAACATTCCAATTGTGTCCATGCAGCATGGCATTGTGATGGGCGGCGGCATCGGCCTTTCCGGCCACGCGCAATTGCGCCTCGTGCGCGAGGGGGCGCGCTTCGCCATGCCGGAAAAGTCGATCGGCTTTTTCACTGATGTGGCAGTCAATCATTTGGTCAAGGCTGCGCCGTTCCATCAACGGGTCGCCTTTTTGCTGACGGGGGACTTAGTCGGTCCTGCCGATGCCATGGCGCTCAATCTGTCAGACATTTTGATCGCCGAAAAAGATTGGGACAAAATCCCTGAGCTTTTAGCCCCCTGTGCTGACGAGACAGACCCACTTGCCTCGGCGAAGACGATGCTTTCGGCCCTCGCGCAAAATCCTGCAGAAGCCCCCTTTGTCGCATGGGCGGATCAGCACAAAACCCTGTTTGAGCAAGCCGATCTGCAAGCAATCATTGATGGTTTAGGTCAAGCGGATGACGAAAAGGCGCAAAAGCTACATGCTGCCCTTGTCGCGGGCAGTCCCACATCGCTTGTTTCATCATTTCTGCTCGTTCAGCGCGCTGCCTCGATCAACGAAGTAGGCGAGCAGTTTGCGCTGGAAAGCGAGTTGGCGCGCTACATTGTGGGCCAGCCGGATTTTGCAGAAGGTGTGCGGGCGGTATTGGTCGATAAAGACAATGCGCCAAACTGGCAGCCCGCTAGCATTGCAAAGGTCTCGCGCGAAAATTTGGCGTTTTTACTGCCCCATTAACCACGCTCATCACCAGTATTCATAGAGATTCGCAAAAATAATTTTGCCTAATCGTCATATGGTTAGGAAATCTTAAATAGTTAGCGGCGAAACTGGCGTGGATTGAATCGTGTGTATGGGGGAGAGGCTAGAATGGCCGACGCTCAATTAAAGACAATTGAAATGCCTGCCGTGGCTGATACCGGCGTTGTCGACAATATGCGCGAAGAGATGCTGGATGCGCTTAACGCTGGCAGTCTAGAGATTGAACTTTCGAATGTAGAACGCGTGTCCACAAGCGCATTATTTATGCTGCTAAGTGCTGGCGAGGCGGCCAGACAGCATAATTATGAATTGCGGCTCTCCGCGCCTAGCGAACATTTCTCAAGTGCAGTCTCAACGCTCGGGCTACAAGGCGCATTTGAACCATATATGAAAGGATAGTCGGTTTATGCGTGTACTCACGGTTGATGATTCCCGCACCATCCTCGCCATGCTTCAGCACACGCTTGCTGGCGCCGGGTATGAGGTTTTGCAAGCCGAAAATGGCCAGGAAGGCCTAGACGTGTTGCAAAAAGAAGCCGTTGATGTGGTGATCACAGATATCAATATGCCTGTCATGGACGGCATTGAATTCATCAAGAATGTGCGGGCCTCTGGCAAATTTCAGAGCCTACCAATCCTTATTCTGACAACGGAAACGAGCCAAGATAAGCGCGATCAGGGTCGCGCCGCTGGCGGTACAGGTTGGATTGTAAAGCCATTTGATCCCGATAAGTTGCTGAGCGTAATTAAAAAGGTCAGCCACTAAGTAGTAATAGTAATGGGGCTGGTTAGGCCATGAGTGAATTAGACGAGTTTAAAGCGACGTATTTTGATGAATGTTCTGAGCTCTTGATTGAGCTGGAAGAACAATTTATCGCAATTGAGGAAGGCGATCAGGATACTGAGCGCCTAAACGCTGTTTTTCGGGCCATTCACTCCATCAAGGGCGGCGCTGGCGCATTCGGGTTCCAAAGCCTTGTTGGTTTTGCCCATTCGTTCGAAACTTTGCTTGATTATGTGCGCGATGGCCGGGTGGAACTCACTGAAGATGTGACCACCTTGTGCATTCGTTCTGTCGATTTGGTGGCAGACTTTGTAACCGCTGCACAAGAAGGTCGCGAGTTGGGCGCAGATTATGGCGCCGACGAAAAACGCCAGTTTGATGCTTTGTGCAATCCAGACGCAGCTGACGATGCAGGGGCAGAAGAAGAACCCGAAGATTTTGATATCGATTTTACCCCCGTCATGGTCAGTGTTGGGGATGAACCTGCTGAAGAGAGCGATCAATTCGAAGAATCTCCATTGGATGCTGATTTGAATGCAGCTTTGATGGACGATGTTGATGACAGCGATGAAGAAGCGCTGGCCGAAGAAATCGCCAATGCCGATGTGGTGTTTGAAGGTGATCATCAGCAAGTCGAAATGGCTGAGCAAGATGAAGAAGACGACATTGTAGATATGGCCTATGGCGATTGCTGGCGCGTGGTGTTCACCCCGCTGCCTGCGCTTTATGAGCGTGCAAATGATCCGCTATTGCTGTTCCGTGAAATGTCGATCATTGGCGACACAGTGGTGCACGCCGATCTGCGGCCAATCCCGCCATTGCAAGATTTTGAACCGTTCCAGCCTTATTGTGCATGGACGATCTATCTTAAAGGCGACGACGTTACAGAAGAGCGCATTCGCGAAGTATTTGAATTTGTGGAAGGCGACTGTGAAATCGAAATCACACCGCCAGGCGGCATTTCTGAACAACAAGCAGCCCACTTGGTTGGCGATATCAGCGCCAGCGCCAAAGTGGTCGTAAAGCCAGAAGAAATGACCCCAGCTGTTGATGAACCCGTTGAGGGTGGCGACATCAGCTTTGCTGCATTGGCTGGCGAATTGGGCGTTTCCGGTTTGGGCGATGCGGCTGATGAGCCAGAAGCTCCTGCCACCACGGAAGCTAGTGCCCCTGAGATTGAAGCTCCAGTGGAAGCGCCGGCCGAACAACCATCAGCGCCAGAAGCAAGCGCAGAAGTGGTGAGCGAAGAGGAAGAGGCAGCTGCCGATGCATCTCTGACCGCACTTTTGGATGCGGAGAAAGAAAAAGCACCAGCCCCAGCGCCAACCCCTGCTACAGCCCCGGCACCTGCCGCCGCTGCTACGCCAAAGCCTGCCGCACCGAAAGCGCCTGAAAAAGCGCCAGTCCAATCCATTCGCGTGGATTTGGATAAGGTGGACCGCGTTGTGAATATGGTCGGCGAATTGGTGATCACTCAGTCCATGCTCACCCAGCAGATGGACGAAACGCTTCGCGAGAAATATCAAGAATTGGTGCGCGGCATTGAAGTGCTGGCGCAAACCACCCGTGGCTTGCAGGATAGCGTTATGGCCATCCGCGCGCAGCCAGTGAAATCTGTATTCTCGCGTATGCCGCGTCTTGTGCGTGAACTTGCCTCAAAAACCGGCAAGAAGATCAAGCTTGAGATGGTGGGCGAGCAAACTGAGATCGACAAAACTGTTATTGAACAATTGTCTGATCCACTCACGCACATGATCCGCAACTCTGCGGACCACGGCGTTGAATCTGTAGAAAAACGCGCTGCCTTGGGCAAGCCGGAGCAGGGCACCATTCGCCTTTCTGCGGAACAAGCAGGTGGCAATATTTTAATCATCGTTGAAGATGATGGTGCGGGCATCAACCGTGAACGTGTTTTGGCGATCGCCAAAGAACGTGGCGTGGTGCCTCCAGATCAAACACCTTCTGATGAGCAGATCGACAATTTGATTTTTGCACCTGGCTTCTCAACCGCAACTGAAGTGTCTGACATTTCAGGCCGTGGCGTGGGCATGGATGTGGTGCTCTCCAACATTAAAAAGATTGGCGGCTCGGTTCATGTGCGGTCAAATCCGGGTCGCGGCACCCGCATGACCTTGCGTTTGCCGTTAACTTTGGCGGTGTTGGATGTGATGTTGGTCAGCGTTGCAGGGTGCCCATATGTGGTGCCGCTCTCTTCAATCGTTGAAACAATCCAAGCGGGTAAAGCAGACTTCGGCAAAACGCCAAGCGGCGCGCGCTTGCTCTCTATCCGCGGCGAGTATGTGCAAGTTGCTGATTTGGCAACAAGATTCTCAATGCACACCACAGCAGCCGAACAAGATCGCTTTGTGGTTCTGTGTGAAGCCGACGGTTCTAGTAAGATTGCGTTAGTAGTAGATGAAATTATTGGACAGCAGCAAGTAGTTATTAAGAGTTTAGAGGAAAACTATGAACGTATTGATGGCATTGCTGGTGGTACAATCCTTGGTGATGGCCAAGTTGCGTTGATTGTCGATGTTCAGGGTCTCAAAGGCTCTAATCATCGCAACGCCGCCTAACGGCACAAATGGAGACTGAATATGGAAGCAATTGAAGTCAGCGAAAACGGCCATGAGCCTGGTGGTGCGAACTCAATTCAACTGATCGCCTTTTCAATTGGCGAGCAGGTATATGGTGTGGAAATCACCACCGTGCGCGAAATCCGGGCATGGAACGGGGCAACACCTTTGCCAAACACACGCGAATATGTACGCGGCGTAATCAATTTGCGCGGAACAATCGTACCGATCTTTGATTTGCGCGCCCGCTTTGGTGAAGGCAAAACAGAAGCCACCAAAAACCATGTGGTGGTTGTGTTGGCCGTCGGCGACAAATGGATCGGCATTCTGGTTGATGCTGTGTCTGATATTTTGACCATCCAGCGTGATGACATCCACAATGTGCCGGAAGGCGAAAACATGGATGCAGAATTGCTGAACGGTATCATCACACATGATAACCGCATGGTGGGTCTGATCGATTTGGATACTGTTGTGGGCAGCACTGGCGAAGAAGCCTAAGTTCCCAACCCAACAGTTCTGATAGTTGAATAAGAAAAAGCCCGGCAAATTTGCCGGGCTTTTTCTTTATTTGGTTTTTTGAGTTGTTTGCTTAGAACAACTCAATGTCATCATTATTGCGCTGGGCGACGCCAGAAAGGTTCGGCTTGCGCAACTCGTCCAAAGTTAGGCCAGCCCAAACATCCTCTGCTTCCACCCGGTCAGCAATTTCAACCATTTCAGCCATGCGCCGCGCGGCACCTGCCATATTATCGCAACGCTGCTGAATGCGGTCTTGCATTTGCAAGCCAACAATAATTTTCCGAATGGCCTCTTCGCGTGCAATTTTGCAACCCATGGCCTCATCCATCAAAACGGCTAAGCCGTCGTTCACCCGGTCCACCATTTCCGCTGTTTGGCGGGCTGTTTCTTCCAATTCAATGGCCAGTTTTGCCAAGGACATACGCTATCCCCCGATTAAATAGAAGTTCAGCCTAACCCGCATTTCCTAACCAACGCTTTCAATAACAATCAAAAAAACTTGCAAGTTTTGGTTTTGGTTAGCAGTTCACTAACAATTTCAAGTGTAGATTTGGGAAAACGACTATTTCAGGTGAGTGTAGTGAACCCAAGCGCAAGATCGCCAAGAGATATACCCGCAGGCTCAACCCAACAGGTGCATCAGGGTGACTGCCATGTCACTAAAGACGCGAATGTCGCGTTCTCAACAGTGTTGGGCTCATGTGTTGCCGCGTGTATCCGCGATAAGGTGACCGGTGTGGGCGGCATGAACCACTTTTTGTTGGGCGTTCAGTCCGATAGTTCTCGCGACAGATATGGCGAAAGCGCTCGTTATGGTGCCTACGCGATGGAAGAGCTAATCAACAAAGTGCTCACTCAAGGTTGTGGTCGTCGTGACCAGCTTGAAATTAAAGTATTTGGTGGCGGCAACATCAACCAGAAGATGGACGATGTCGGCGCGAAAAACGCAGCCTTTGTGCGCGGCTTTTTGGCGGCAGAGGGATATAAAGCTGCTGCGGAAGATTTGGGCGGCACCTATGCGCGTCGCGTTGTGTTCCAGCCAGTGGCGGGCAAAGTGTTTGTGAAACACCTCGATAGCTCGATCAACGATTCACTGATCAAGGAAGAAATTTCCAAGGCCAACAAGCCAGCAGTGGAACACGACGATATCGAATTGTTCTAAAATCGACGGCCTTCAAACGGGCCAGAAACTGGAAATATGGGGCGCGTGTTCAACGCGCCTTTTTTCTTGTAATCGTCTCAGTCAAAACCAGTTATTAACCAATATTATTTACCTTTGAATAAGGAATAATGAGGGCAAAAACTGGTAATTCCCCGTCATTTTCTTAACCGTTCATGGTCGCAATTGCTGGTGTGTAAGCATTTACTAAATTTAAGGGTGTGATCCGCCATAATCATTGTGAAAACGTTTGCCAGCAACGGCAGACCACCAGTGAACGGGCTGTTTTGCTTCATTAGAAGCGAAATCAGGGGAAACGAGGCTGAGACCAGTATGGATAATGGTGAGATCTCTTTGTCAGATCGCGAATTTGAAGCGGTAAGAAATAAAGTTTATAAGCTTGCGGGCATTTCAATGAGCGATGCGAAACGCACGCTTGTTGTGTCACGTCTGTCCAAGATCGTGCGAAAACTCAATCTCAGTACCTTTTCAGATTATATTGATTTTCTTGATCGCAATGCATCGCCCGATGACATTCAAGAGTTCATCAATGCACTCACCACCAATTTGACCCGGTTCTATCGTGAAGATCATCACTTTGATCATTTGGTGGAACATGTTGGCCAATTGCTGGAAGACCCGAAAATCAAAGCCAGCAAGCGTTTGCGGTTTTGGTCAGCAGGTTGCTCAACCGGGCAGGAACCATACACCATTGCCATGGCGCTTTATAATGCCTATCCGCAGTTGAAAAGCTGGGATATGCGCATTTTGGCGACAGACATTGATACCGACGTGGTGCGCCGCGCCCAAACAGGCATCTATAAAGAAAATGACTTGGCAGGCCTTAGCCCAGAGCGATCGAAATTTTTCGAACCGCTAGGCAATGGCGATGTGCAAATTCCAGATTTCATTCGCAGAGCTATTGCGTTCAAGCCGTTGAATTTGATGCATGATTGGCCGATGAAAGGCCCATTCGATGCCATCTTCTGCCGCAATGTCGCGATCTATTTCAACAAGCCTACGCAAGAGCGCATGTTCACCCGCATGGGCGAACTGTTGGCGCCTCATGGCTATCTCTATATCGGCCATTCAGAAAATTTGAATTCCGTATCTGAGAAATTCAAGCTTGTCGGCAAAACCATTTATAAACCGAAATCCGAACCGGCTTCTCGGAGCGCAGCATGATCAAAGTACTAATCGTTGACGATTCCGCCCTTATTCGCAGTGTGTTGCAAACATTGCTGAGCGAGGATCCTAACATCCATGTGGTAGGCACCGCATGTGATCCCATGGATGCGCGGGGCAAAATCAAAACACTTAATCCAGATGTGGTGACGCTGGATATCGAAATGCCCAATATGAACGGGCTGGCCTTCTTAGAAAAAATCATGCGCTTGCGTCCAACGCCTGTGGTGATGATTTCAACACTCACCCAAAAAGGCGCGCAAGAAACCTTGCTGGCGCTTGAATTGGGTGCCGTCGATTTTGTGGCCAAGCCGGGGCATGATCTTGAAGGTGGTTTGGAACAATTTGGTCGCGAAGTGCGCGAAAAAGTTATTGCTGCCTCTCACTCTGACGTGCGGGGCCAGGCTATGGCGCGCCAACCTGCTGCGGGCAAACCAGTTGCGCGGGCACAGGTGCCTGCAAAAGTCAATTCTTCCCGCAAAGCCTTGATCGCCATTGGTGCGTCAACCGGCGGCGTGGAAGCCATCAAAACCTTGTTGTCCGGCTTGCCGAAAGATTGTCCGCCAGTGGTGATTGCCCAGCATATGCCGCCTGGATTTACCGAGCGCTTTGCCGCCCGCTTGAACGAGGTGAGCGGCCTCACCGTTGTGGAAGCGAAAGACCGTGAAATTGTAAAGCCAGGCCATGCCTATATTGCGCCAGGTGGTTCTCACTTGCGGGTTGAATATAGTTCGGGCCAGTTGAAATGCCGCATCGGCGCGGATGAAGTGGTGTCTGGTCACCGCCCATCTGTGGATGTGTTGTTCAGTTCAGTGGCGCAACAAGTTGGTGCTTATGCGGTGGGTGCCATTTTGACCGGCATGGGTAAAGATGGGGCCAATGGCCTTTTGGAAATGCGTAAAGCAGGTGCCTATACCATTGGTCAATCACAAGCTTCTGCTTTGATTTATGGCATGCCTGGCGCAGCCAAAAACATTGGTGCCGTTGAAGAAGAAGCGAAAATTGAAGCCATTGCGTCTAAGCTCATTCATGCGCTGGAAGCGAAACGTGACGCTGCGTAAGCGTGAATTGAGAACTTAGTAACGGTTTGGCGTTTATGATACGATTTGAATTAAAGTTAACTAAGAATATGTCAGAGGCCCAAGCGTATGCCTAAAGCCAGTTCTTTGACCGTTTTGATTGTTGATGATCAGCAATCCATGCGCGGGATCTGTAAATTCATCCTGAACCAACTTGGCTTCAAAAATGTAATTGAGGCAAAGTCTGGTCGCGATGCGCTCACCAAGTTGGAGTCGGCCAATGTCGATCTGATTATTTCAGATTGGAACATGGACGATGTAGATGGGCTGACCTTGCTGAAAGTTATTCGCAAGCATCCCCGCACCAACAAAATGCCCTTTATTATGGCCACAGGTCGTGGCGACAAAGAGCAGGTGAAAGAAGCCATTGCTTGTGGTGTAAATAACTATGTCATCAAGCCTTTTGATGCGGGCACCATGAAAAAGAAGATTGAAGCAGTTATTGGCGCATTGACTTAGAGTGCACCGATCCTTCTTTGCAAGTATTAGCGGCTCCTTTGCTTGCCAAAGGGGCCGTTTTTTTAAGACAAGTTTAGCTTTTCCATCTTAAATTGTTTTCTGAATGATTGCGAATTTTGCTCAAATTATCGCAGATTTGGGGGAGATTCTACTTAACGTAGAAAAGGTCGAGCATGTTCAAGAAACTCAAAATGCCATCCATTACAATCGCAAAGAAATTGCCGATTGTTGTCGTGTCGGCGGCGCTTTTGGTGGGCGCCGGTGTTGGTTTTGTGAGCTACCAAGTCTCGCAAAGCACGGTCAATTCACTCACTCAGCAGCGTTTGTCGACCATTGCGTCCATTCGTGCTGAAACATTGACTGATCTTCTTGCGAAAATGTCCAATGATTTGGTGAAGTCCGCAAGTGATCCGAACGTGGTGAGCAACGCCACTGAACTGCGCAAAACTTGGGAACAAGCATCGAAAGGCGTCAGCGGCGCTGATGCTTCTAACCCAACCACCTATTTGCAAGAAGGGTTTATTGATAACAACCCGCATGGCGAGGATGAGCGCCATTTGGCAAATACCGCAAAGCAATTCACCAACTATGATTTTGCGCACTCACGCATTCACCCTGAATTGTCTACGCAAGCTGTAAATGCAGGCTATAAAGACATTTTGATGCTCTCACCTGATGGTGTGGTGGTCTATACAGTCTTTAAAAAGCGCGATTTCGCGACCCAGATTGAATCCGGCACTGCGCTTGACGAGATTTTGAAAAAGGCTGAGGCCGCAGAAGCTGGTGAAGTTGTGTTCACCGACTTTGCGCCATATGTGCATTACGGCAATACACCAGCCAGCTTTATGGGCACCAAAATCGTTGACGATAAGGGCGCATATGTTGGCGTGCTTGTGTTTGGCGTGCCATACCAGTCCATCGCACAATTTGTCAGCCTGAAAAAAGGCTTGGGCGAAACGGGCGAAACATTGCTGATCGGTGCCGACAAGCTGTTGCGTGTTGACTCGTCTCACACTGAAGAAAATGATGCGTTTGTGACCAGCTTGGACACAACTGCCATCGACAAAGCGTTGGAAGGCGAGTCAGCCCAATCGATCACTGTGGATGCACATGGCGATCGGGTGCATGTGGAAGCGGTTCCTGTTGAATTTGCTGGCGTAAAGTGGGCCATGGTGGCCAGCCAGGAAATGTCAGAACTGTTCCAGCCTGTTGTGGAAATGCGCAACATGATGTTGATCGTGGGGGCCATTATGTTGGCCATCGCGGTTGCCGGCGGCCTGTTCTTCACCCGCACAGTGACGGTGCCAATATCACGCCTCACCAAAACCATGCGTGCCTTGGCCGATGGTGACTTGGATGTGGAAGTGCGTGGCACACAGGGCAAAGACGAATTGGGCGAAATGGCCCGTGCCGTTGAAGTGTTCCGTGAAAATGGCATCAAAGTTGAGCAGATGACAGAAGCCGAGAAAGAAGCGTCAGCTTCTCGCGCTGCTGAACGTCAAAACATGATGCGCGAACTGCAAAGTGCATTTGGTGATGTGGTCGATGCGGCTGTAGATGGGGATTTCTCTCGCCGCGTGCAGGCTGAATTCCCAGATCAGGAATTGAACACTTTGGCTGAAGGCGTAAACCGCTTGGTTGAAACCGTAGATCGCGGCATCACAGAGACCGGCAAAGTGCTTTCTGCATTGGCAGATGCCAACCTGACAGTGCGCATGGAAGGCGAATATAAAGGTGCCTTCGATCAGTTGAAAACAGACACAAATCGCGTGAACTCTAAATTGAGTGATGTGATTGGTCAGTTGCGCTCAACATCGCGTGCATTGAAAGTGGCCACCAGCGAAATTTTGGCTGGCGCGAATGATCTGTCCAGCCGCACCAATGAGCAGGCAGCAACCATCAACCAAACGTCTATGACTATGAATGAATTGTCGAAGACTGTTTTGGAAAACGCCAAAGAAGCTTCTGACGCAAGCGCCAATGCTGAGCAAGTGCGCGTCACTGCAGAGCAGGGCGGCGAAGTGATGCGTCAAGCCAATGAGGCGATGGAGCGGATCACCTCTTCATCTAACCAGATCTCGAACATCATTGGTATGATCGATGACATCGCGTTCCAAACCAACTTGCTGGCCTTGAACGCTTCTGTTGAAGCGGCACGCGCTGGTGAAGCAGGTAAAGGCTTTGCGGTTGTGGCGGTTGAAGTGCGCCGCTTGGCGCAATCTGCTGCCAATGCTTCGGCAGACGTGAAAAAGCTGATCGAGCAATCAGTTTCTGAAGTTGAAGATGGTTCAAAGCTGGTGAAAGAGGCTGCCTCAAACCTTGAAACCATGTTGGAAGCAGCACGCTCCAACAATGCGATCATGGTGTCGATTGCAGATAAAAGTAAGGCGCAAGCCACCTCAATTGAGCAAATCACCACCTCTGTATCGCAAATGGACGATATGACGCAGCGCAATGCCGCACTGGTTGAGGAGACCAATGCAGCCATCGAACAAACAGAAGCGCAAGCCTCTGAACTGGACGCGATTGTGGATGTGTTCGTAACCGACAGCAATGCCGAAGCAGCAAAACCAGCTGCTTCCGCGCCAGCAACTCAAGCCACAGGCATTAAAGGCCTGCAGCAAAAAGTTGTTTCTGCTGCAAAGTCTTACCTGACACGCGGCAACGCTGCGGTGAAGCAGGAAGAGGTGATGGACACCCAAGAAGATGATGATTGGAAAGAGTTTTAAACCCCAATTTCATCATTGGAAATAATTGAGGCCCGGTTCGCTTGAACCGGGCCTTTTTTGTCCACGGGCATTAGGGGGGGATGTGGACAAGGATGTCTCAGGCAGGTGACATCTAAATATGAGTATGAAAATCATATTTATTTTCCCCTGTCAACTCGACATGATGCGAAAAAAAGGTGATTCCGTGTCTGATAGTCGATTTTGGCGAATGATATGGTCCGCTGTGGCGTGGACCAGTTTGGGGCTTGGGTTGATCGGTGTCTTCCTGCCCATCTTGCCCACCACTCCCTTTCTCATCCTGGCCGCCTTCGGCTTTGCCCGTTCAAATGAGCGCATTCACAAATGGCTGATTGAGCACCCACAATTTGGGCCGCCCATTGCCGATTGGGAAAAATATGGTGCCATTTCCACCCGCGCTAAAATCACCGCGGTTGCCACAATGGCATTCGTTTTTATGATTTCGGTACTGATCGGCTTGAGTTGGAAATTGCTGCTTATACAAGGCTTGTGCCTTGGCGGCGCGGCCCTGTTTATTTTAACGCGAAAAGCACCGCCTTACGAATAATTCCACAATATGGAATTGATTTCCATTTTTATTGACCTTGATCTATCCCGGCGTTATTCTCGCTGAAAACAATTTGGCGAGGAATAGTGATATGCGCGCACCTGATTATATTGAAATCGGCCAGCTTAAAGTGGCCAAGCCATTGGCCAATTTGGTGGAAAAAGAAATTCTGCCGGGCTTGGATATAAAGGCCGATCAGGTGTGGGGCGCGTTTGAGAAAATCTTGGCTGATCTGGCACCGCGCAACAAAGCGCTTTTGGCCAAGCGTCGGAAATTGCAGCAACAAATTGATGATTACCATTTGGCCCGTAAAGGCGAAGAATGGGACGCTGCGGACTATAAAAAGTTCCTCACAGACATTGGCTATCTCGTGCCCGAGGCAGCAGATTTCACCATCGGCACAGAAAATGTAGACGGCGAAATTGCCAAAGTCGCTGGCCCACAATTGGTGGTGCCGGTCATGAATGCCCGTTTCGCCCTTAACGCGGCCAACGCCCGCTGGGGTTCATTATATGATGGGCTTTACGGCACGGACGCAATATCCACTGAAGGTGAGTTGGCTCCCGGCCGCAACTATAATGAAAAACGCGGTGCCGAAGTTATCGCGTGGGCCGCTGCCTTTTTGGATCAAGCCATTCCGCTCGCCAAAGGCAAGCATGGCGATGCAAGCGGCTATAAGCTTGTCGATGGCCAGTTTGTAGCGCTGTTTGATGGCGATGAAGTCGCGCTGAAATCACCAGAACAGTTTGTGGGCACTCGCGAAACCCGGGCAGGCGAGGGCTATTTGTTCCGCCACAATGGCTTGCATCTGGAAGTCGTGATCAACAAATCCGACCCTATTGGCCAGCAAAGCAAAGCTGGGGTGAAAGACGTTGTGGTTGAAGCCGCGCTCACCACCATTCAGGATTGTGAAGATTCTGTCGCCGCCGTTGATGCAGACGACAAAGCCGAAGTCTATCGTAATTGGCTTGGATTGATGAAAGGCGATCTGCAATCCAGCTTCACCAAAAATGGCAAAGAAATGGTCCGTTCCCTCAGTGGTGACCTGACCTTCACCGCGCCAGATGGCGAGGAATTCTCATTGTCGGGTCGCTCGCTCATGTTGGTGCGTAATGTTGGGCATTTAATGACCAATAATGCCGTGCTTTACGCCAATGATGAAGAAGTGCCTGAAGGCATGTTGGACGCCATGATTACGGTTCTGTGCGCCTTGCACGACCTCAATAAAGAGGATGGGCCGCGCAATTCGCGTGCGGGCTCCATCTATATTGTGAAGCCGAAAATGCACGGCCCGGAAGAAGCAGCATTGACTGACGAGCTGTTTGATCGGGTTGAAGATGCCTATGGTCTCGCGCGTCACACCATTAAAGTGGGCGTGATGGATGAAGAGCGCCGCACCACAGTCAATCTCAAAGAGTGTATCCGCGCCGTCAAAGACCGAGTGGTCTTCATCAACACTGGTTTCTTGGATCGCACGGGCGACGAAATCCACACCTCTATGCAAGCAGGTCCAGTGCTGCCCAAAGGCGACATCAAAGGTGCCACTTGGTTGAGCGCCTATGAGAATTGGAATGTGGATACGGGCTTGGAAACAGGTTTTTCCAAAAAGGCGCAGATCGGTAAAGGCATGTGGGCTATGCCCGACGAAATGGCCAAAATGCTCACCGCCAAAACCGATCATTTGAAAGCCGGGGCCAATTGCGCATGGGTGCCATCGCCAACTGCTGCCGTGCTGCACGCCACCCATTATCATCAAATCGATGTGTTTGATGTGCAGGCCCAATTGAAGGAACGTCAAAAGGCATCACTTGATGACATTTTGACCCCACCCATGTTGGGTGGCCGCAACCTCTCGGCAGATGAGGTGCAAAGCGAATTGGAAAACAACGCCCAAGGCATTTTGGGCTATGTGGTGCGCTGGATTGATCAGGGCGTAGGCTGTTCCAAAGTGCCTGACATTCATGATGTAGGCTTGATGGAAGACCGTGCAACCTTGCGCATCTCCGCCCAACACATTGCCAACTGGTTGCTGCATGGCTTGGTGGATAAAGATCAGGTGATGGCGGCCATGAAAAAGATGGCCAAAATCGTTGATGCCCAAAATGCGGATGACGCGGCATACTCGCCAATGGCCGACAATTTTGACAGCTCCGTCGCCTTTACCGCTGCGTGCGAATTGGTGTTTGAAGGCATCAATCAGCCTTCAGGCTACACTGAGCCAATTCTGCATCGCCGCCGCTTGGAAGCAAAGGCCAAGGCTTAAATGTCAGACACGAAACAACCCAAAAGTGCGGTCCAATCGCTGGATCGCGCTTTTGCGCTTTTGAACATTGTTGCTGCTGCGCCTGAGGGCATCACATTGGGTGCCTTGGCACAGCACGCTGGTTTGGCTCCATCGACCACTCACCGCCTTTTAGGTGCGTTGGAAGGCCATGGCATGGTCGAATTTGATGCCCAGGCGAGCGCTTGGCAAATTGGCTTGGGCGCTTTTCGAATCGGCGCTGGATTTCTCCAACGTCGTGACTTTATCGCTGCCGCCCGTGCGCCTATGCGCCGCTTGATGCAGGAGGCAGGGGAAACAGTAAATCTTGCCATTCTCAATCAGCATCGCGTGGTGTTCATCGCTCAAATCGAATGTGAAGAGGTGATGCGCATGGCGGTGAAAATCGGCAGTGTTGGTCCGCTGCACGCCAGCGCGGTGGGCAAGGCGATTCTCGCGCACATGCCGCAAGAGCATATTGATCAGGCTGTGTCGCAACTCAGTTTTCCGCTTTTGACAGAGAAAACCCTCACCAAACCGACATCCTATTTAAAAGAGCTTGAAAAGGTGCGTCAGTCTGGGTTTGCGCTGGATGATGAGGAGCAATCATTGGGGCTGCGTTGCATCGCTGCGCCCGTGTTCAATGAATTTGCTGAGCCGATTTGTGCCTTGTCAATTTCTGGCCCAACTGTGCGCGTAACCCCGGGGCGCACGGCTGACTTGGCCGCACTTGTGCAGCATGCCGCCAACCGCGTGACGGAAAAATTAGGCGGAAAAATTCCAAAATAAAGGGAACTTCACAAAAAAGTGCGCGTTATACCGTGTGAAAATATAAGGAGTGTGGCATAGATGCTCTATAATTTAACTCAGTTTTATTATAGGTTGCCGGAAATTCTTCACCGTCACGCTGTGGCGGCTTTTTTTGTGGATGAGAGAGAATAAAGTGAAACTATCACGTCGACAGTTTTCGATGCTATTGTCTGGCGCAGCAATGTCCGCTGTGTTGACAGGCTGTGGCGCACAGAGCGCCAAAATGGCCGAAGGGCCGAAAGTCAATACGCCAGATCCGGACCTGTTGCGGTTCGCGTCTTTCACAGACAATGGCTACACCATTCCAGCGATCCCAGCGAATCGCTTGGACCGCAATTTGTGGCGCCAAGTGGTGGATGATCCGTTTGGTGAAGTGCCCGGCACCATCATTGTCGACACCCCAAACCGTTTCCTTTATCTCACCATGGATAATGGTAAAGCCATGCGTTACGGCATTGGCGTGGGCAAAGCTGGCTTCACATGGTCTGGCCGTGCGAAAGTGCAGTTCAAGCGCCCATGGCCAACTTGGACACCGCCAAGCGAAATGATCGAACGTCAGCCAGAGTTGGAAAAATGGCGTCAAGGCCAGCCTCCGGGGTTGGACAACCCATTGGGTGCCCGCGCGCTTTACATTTTCCAAAATGGTCGTGACACACTTTACCGTATTCACGGCTCACCTGAATGGTGGACAATCGGCACAGCTGCCTCATCCGGCTGTATCCGCATGACCAACCATGACATCGTTGATTTTTATGAGCGTGTGCCTTCCGGCTCACCAATCGTGGTTATTCCAGATAACCGCATTCAGATCGATACAATGGCCTAAGGGTCAAAAAGTAAGGCGCGGTTCTCCGCGCCTTTTTTGTTTGCCTATTCGTCTTTCTGGCAATGGGTCAAAAATGTCTCGGCAGATTGCACAATATGCTTGTCCATCTCGCCAATCGCCTCCATGTCACGCCCGGCATAATCAATAGCGGAAACAACGCTTTGAATGGCCCCAATGCGCGCGCGGCGCTTGTCATTTGCGCGGATCACGGTCCAAGGTGCAAATTCAAAGTCAGACCGTTTGAGCATCTCATCCCGCGCAGCGGAATAGTCATCCCATTTGCCCAGCGCCCGCAAATCAACCGGGCTTAACTTCCAATGTTTCAGCGGGCTATGGCGGCGTTCGTGGAACCGTTTGATCTGCATTTCTTGGCCGATATTCAGCCAGAATTTGAAAAAGTGTATTCCCTCTTTCACAATCATATGTTCCACATCAGGCAGCTTTTGATAAAAGCTCTCGGTCTGCTCTGGGGTGCAAAAGCCCATCACAGGTTCCACCACCGCGCGGTTATACCAAGAGCGGTCAAAAAGCACTTGCTCGCCCGCTGTTGGAAAATGCGCCACATAGCGCTGAAAATACCATTGGCCCTGTTCAGTTTCGGTGGGTTTAGAAAGCGCCACCACCCGATTGTGTCGTGGATTTAGATAATGGGTATAACGGCGAATGGTGCCGCCTTTGCCCGCCGCATCGCGCCCTTCAAAAATAAGGATTACGCGCTCGCCACTTTGCTGCAAATGGCTCTGCAATTTGGTCAGCTCAATTTGCAGCGCTTCTAAATGCGCCTCGTATTTTTTCTTTTTCAGCTTGTTGTCATATGGATAATTGCCCGATTGAAAAGCCTGCTCTTCAATGCTGTCCGGCAGTTTCGGATCGTCTAAATCAAAATGAGCCAATTTGCGCTTTTTCCCTTTTCAGTCTATTGGGAGGGCCAAGAGTTCACGGCCAACTGGAAAAAGTTTATGGTCCGGTGAAGCTGGCGTAAAGCCTTGTATGGATTGAAAAAGCCGAAATCGGATTTTGCCGCCCATCATCTATTGCTAAAATGATGTCGTTGAAACTTCATAATGGCTGACTAAATGAGGTCGGATTATTGTCGAGCCATATTTTTTAGGATGTAAAATGAGTGGAATGGACCCAGCCGCACCAAATCGCAGTTTGACTATTCGCTGGCGCGATCGCTTTTATGCCGCGCGCTGGGTGCTGTTGGCATGCTCACTTGTGTTTCTGGTGCTTTATGCAGGCGAAACGCTCACTTTGGCCCAAGCCATCCTCTCATTTGGCATCATCTTTTTGGCTGCTATCGCTGTGCCACGCCGGGCACACTTGGTGCCCTCCATCCGCAATTTAGATCAACAGCCCTCGCTTTGGCCGGATACCTCCACCAAGCGTTTTGCTGAGGCATTGCCAAATCCATGTTTGATCGTCGACCGTCGGGTAATCTTGCGCTACCGCAATGATGCCGCGGCCAGCGAGTTTCCATCCACTTCTATTGGCGACCCATTGTCCTTTTCATTACGCAACCCGCTTTTGCTAAACACCATCGAAAAAGCCATTGCGGATAATGACCGGGCAACTGGCGAGTTTCGCGAAACCGTGCCTGCCGCCAGTTGGTATCAGGTCAGCGCGGTGCCGCTCGAGGTGCAAAAGCCGGGTGTTGCCCCAAGTGAACGCACAAACCTTTTTGTCGTTACCATCATCAACCAAACCGAGCAGCGGTCTTTGGACCAAATGCGGGCAGACTTTGTGGCCAATGCCAGTCACGAGCTGCGCACGCCGCTTACCTCTCTTATGGGCTTCTTAGATACATTGATGGGCCCCGCCGCTAATGATTCAAAAGCGCGCGATCATTTTCTCGGCATTATGCGCGGGCAGGCGGAACGTATGTCGCGCCTGATTGATGACCTGCTGTCCCTATCGCGCATTGAATTGCGCCAGCACCAGCGCCCCACCACCAAGGTGGATTTGGGCAATCTGGCCAAAGAAGCAATTGAAATGCTGCAACCGCAGATCACGTCAAGCAATGTCCAACTGGAGTTTGATAACCAGCTTGAAGGCTTGCATGTGACGGGTGATCGTAATGAGCTGACCCAAGTGCTCACCAACCTAATTGAGAACGCCATTAAATATGGAGAGGAGGGCGGGCAGGTTGATGTTCGCCTCACCAAAGAAACAAACCGTCTCAATTATGGCGTGAGAATCACCGTGAAAGATGATGGCCCCGGTATCCCTGCTGAGCATGTACCGCGCCTCACGGAGCGATTCTACCGCGTTGATGTGGAATCATCCCGCCGCAAAAAGGGCACTGGCCTTGGCCTTGCCATCGTCAAACACATTGTCAGCAGGCATCGCGGCGATCTTGAAATAACCTCAGTGGTGGATCAAGGAACTGAAATTAACGTGCTTCTGCCGTTATAAAATGTGTCATCTTCAATGTTTTTGCACAGAGTGCGTCCTGAAAAGCTGTTTTTTATCAATAGTTTGTGTTGTCATCTAATTGTCATTTAAAAGACATAAAACCATTAGCGCAGAGCAATAGGGTGCCCGCAGATCGGGAGGAAACGGCCAGCAGCAAAAACTGGTTGCCCGACGTGAAAAATGAATTTGAGTGCAAGCTCTAAAGAGGATGACATTATGAAATTCGCCCAATATGCAAGCGTTGCTGCTTTGGTTGTTGCAGGCTCAGTTGCCGCAACTGGTGCACAAGCACGTGACCAAATCTCAATCGTTGGTTCTTCAACAGTATTTCCATTCGCAACAGCGGTTGCTGAGCGTTTCGGTCAAACATCTGACTTCCCAACACCTGTTGTTGAATCAACTGGTTCAGGCGGTGGCTTGAAGCTGTTCTGTGAAGGTGTAGGCGAAGGCACACCAGACATCACCAACGCATCACGTCGTATTAAAAACTCAGAAATCGACAACTGCTTGGCCAATGGCGCCACTCCAGTTGAAGTTAAAGTTGGTTTCGACGGTATCGTATTGGCTGGTGCAAAGTCAGGTGCTGACTTGGCAATTAGCCGCGAGCAAATCTTTGCTGCTTTGGCTAAAAACGTTGTTGTTGACGGCCAAGTTGTTGCAAACCCATACATGAACTGGTCAGACATTGACCCTTCATTGCCTGCAACAAAAATCGAGGTTCTTGGTCCTCCTCCAACCTCTGGCACACGTGACGCCTTTGTTGAATTGGTGATGGAAGAATCTTGTCAAGAAGGCATCGAAGAAGATGCTTGTGGCGAAATCCGTGAAGATGGCGCGTTCATCGACGCTGGCGAGAACGACAACTTGATCGTTCAAAAGCTTGAAGCAAACCCAGCTGCTGTTGGCATCTTCGGTTTCTCTTTCCTTGACCAAAACGCTGACAAAATCAAAGGCGCAACTGTTGATGGCGTAGAGCCAACATTTGATGCCATTGCAGATGGCGACTACCCAGTTTCTCGCTCACTCTACTTCTACGTGAAGAAAGAGCATGTTGGCGTGATCCCAGGTATCCAAGAATATGTTGCTGAATTCACTTCAGAAGCTGCTTGGGGTGATGAGGGTTACTTGACTGAAAAAGGCTTGATCCCATTGCCAGCTGAATCTCGCGAAAAGTTCAAAGCAGACGCTGAAAACTTGGTTGCTGCAGAAAAGATGTAAATCTTTTCACTGAATAAGCGTCGCCTCGGGGCTTTTCCCGGGGCGGCCTATATGCTCTTAAGGGGCATCAATGATTAAAAACGGGGTGGCAAGGTGCAAGGCTGGTTCTTCGTACTCATTTTGGTTTTAACCGCATGCGCGCTTTTTTATATTGGCCGCTCTCGTGCTGTCACCACAGTTGGTGGTGATGCAACAATTCTCCACTCAAAACCCGGCTTTCATGGCGCCTTCGTCATGATTTGCGGCCTCGTGCCCGCGGTGCTGGTGTTTTTGACCTGGCTTTTATTCTCTCGCTATTTGATCAACGCCTATGTCACCGCCCAGCTAGGGGCGGATTTTGCTAATTTGGCGACAATTGAGCAGCAGGCGCTTTTGCGCAATATGCGCTCATTCGCTGATCGGGCAGATTTGAGCTCGCTGGCCGCGCTGGAAGTGGCGGCGGTTGAGCATTATCGCGGTTTTGTGGCCACCGCAGCTTTGCTGGTGCAAGTGATCGTCGCGGCGTTGGTTGTTGTGGGCAGCTGGTTTGCCGTGCGCGCCATCAAGCAAGAATTGCGCGCCCGCCAGTTTGTTGAAAAAACAGTGATGGCTGTGTTGATCGCCGCATCTGGCGTAGCGATCCTCACAACCATCGGCATCGTGCTTTCATTGATTTTCGAAAGCATCAACTTCTTCCAAAAAGTGAACTTCTTGGACTTCTTGTTCGGCACGCACTGGAGCCCGCAAAGCGCGTTTGAAGGCGTGGGCGCAGAAGCGACCGATCGAAATTCAGAAGTATTTGGCGCAATCCCGGTTTTCGCAGGCACATTGCTGATCACCGCAATCGCTATCATCGTGGCAGCGCCGATTGGCCTTATGTCCGCGATTTACCTATCTGATTATGCGTCACCAAAAGTGCGCGCAACAGCCAAGCCGATCTTGGAAATCTTGGCCGGTATCCCAACCGTGGTTTATGGCTTCTTTGCCGCGCTCACCGTTGCGCCATTCTTCCGCAACACGGGCGATGCAATCGGCATTTCCGTGTCATCTGAAAGTGCATTGGCCGCTGGTTTGGTGATGGGCATCATGATCATTCCATTCGTGTCGTCACTGTCTGACGATGTGATCAACTCTGTGCCGCAAAGCTTGCGCGATGGCTCGGCTGGCCTTGGTGCCACCAAGTCTGAAACCATTCGCCGCGTTATTCTGCCAGCCGCATTGCCGGGCATTGTTTCTGCTTTAATGCTCGCCATCTCCCGCGCCATTGGTGAAACCATGATCGTGGTGATGGCTGCTGGCCTTTCCGCAAACATGACCGTGAACCCCCTTGAAGCGGTCACCACGGTAACTGTACAAATTGTAACCCTTCTTGTGGGTGACCAAGAGTTTGATAGTGCAAAAACACTTGCGGCCTTTGCCTTGGGCTTGGTGCTGTTTTGCGTTACTCTGCTTTTGAACGTCATTGCGCTTCGGGTTATCCAGAAATATCGAGAGCAATATGACTGATTTAGCAGGTGGCAACGTGGAACACGTCTCGATCCATACCAGCGAAGGTGCGCGCCAACGTTTGGCGAAACGCTATCGCGGCGAGTCCATCTTTAAATGGCTAGGCCGGTCTGCCATTGGGGTTTCAGTAGCGTTCTTGCTGTTGTTGCTTTCAACTGTGGTGTTTCAGGGCTTGCCCGCTTTCACCTTTAACTTTGTCAATTTGCCGTTCGAATTGACTAAGGAAAAGCTGGACTATGATGGCACTGCCGAAAGCTTGCGCAAAGCCAATTATGACGCTGTGGTGCGCGATGCCATTCGCGAACAATTCCCAACCGTAACGGGCCGCAGCGAGCGGCGCACATTGGGTGGCCTTTTGTCATCTGGTGCTTCTGTTTATCTGCGTCAGCAAGTGTTGAACGAGCCAGATGTGCTGGGCACCAACAAGCGCTTGGAAGTGCCAATCTCTGACTTTGCAGACCTTTATCTTAAAGGCCAGATCACCAGCGACTACACCATTGAAGGCCGCGGTGCCTTGCGGGTGGAGCGCGGTGAAAATGGCATGCGCTTGATCGCAGATCAGGACGTATTTGCAGATGCGTTGTCCCGTGCCAAAGACACATTGAGAGCACAAGAAGCAACATTGCGGGCCCAACAGTCTGGCTTGCAATTGTCACTCAACAAAACGCGCGGCGACATCAAAGCGCTGCAAGAGCGCATTCCTGCCGAAACCAACGCCAATGTGAAGTCGCGTTTGGAAGCAGAGTTGGAACGCTCGGAGTCTGACATCACCGTGCTTGAAGCGCGTATTAAGCAACTTGAAGAGCAAATCACCAACATTGAAAGTCGTGTGGCCAACCCTGGTCTGGGCGAAGACCTCACAGGCGAAATGATGTCAGTGTTGGTTTATGCCGATGGCGCAGTGTTGAAGGTGCAAAAAGTCACCTCAACAACCGCCAATGTTGAGCAATATCTCCCGCTTGATGAAGCTGTGACCTCACTTGATGCCAGCCAATGGTCCATCCGCGTGTTGGAAGTGCCAGAGGCAAACCGCAAATTCACTGACCAAGAAATTGTGTGGACAGATGAGTTGGTTGAGCGCGGCTTTGTTCGCTCTGGCTTGAACACCATCTTCTTCACCCGCGGCGCCAGCCGTGAGCCTGAAATGGCGGGTGTGTTGGGTGCTGCGGTTGGTTCCGCGCTCACCTTGATCATCACTTTGCTTTTGTCATTCCCATTGGGTGTGGCCGCTGCGATTTACTTGGAAGAGTTTGCGCCGAAAAACCGTTGGACCACCTTGATTGAGGTGAACATCAACAATTTGGCTGCGGTGCCGTCCATTGTGTTTGGTTTGCTTGGCTTGGCCGTGTTCCTCAACTATTTCGAGTTGGATCGCTCCGCCCCATATGTGGGTGGTATGGTGTTGGCCTTGATGACCTTACCAACCATCATCATCGCATCGCGGGCCGCTTTGCGCGCTGTGCCGCCATCCATCCGTGAAGCCGCTTTGGGCATTGGCGCCTCTCGCTTGCAAACAGTGGTGCACCATGTGTTGCCTTTGGCCATGCCAGGCATTCTCACCGGCACAATCATTGGCATGGCGCAAGCCTTGGGCGAAACAGCGCCGCTATTGATGATCGGCATGGTGGCCTTTGTGGTGGATATCCCGATGGGCTTTTCTGATCCGTCCACCGTGTTGCCCGTGCAAATCTTTATGTGGGCAGATTTCCCAGAACCAGCATTCCAACAGCGCACATCTGCCGCGATTATGGTTTTGCTCGGGTTCTTGATCACCATGAACGCGCTTGCTGTCGTGCTGCGCAAACGTTTCGAACGCCGTTGGTAGGCCGATATTCGGTTGAACCAAGCATATTGAGGTAGAGAATGAGTGTAGAAGCAAATATGGCCGCCACCGCAGCAAAAGCTCCCGCTGTGAACACCGGTAAGGTGAAAATGAGCGGCAACGGCGTCAACGTGTTTTACGGCGAAAAGCAAGCGCTGTTTGATGTGGATTTGAACATCTACGAAAACCAAGTGATTTCGTTGATTGGCCCTTCTGGCTGCGGTAAGTCCACATTCTTGCGCTGCTTGAACCGCATGAACGACACCATCGATGTATGTAAAGTCACTGGCAATATCATGCTGGACGAGCAAGATATTTACGACAAAAACATCGACGTTGTGGAATTGCGTGCGCGTGTGGGCATGGTGTTTCAAAAGCCAAACCCATTCCCAAAAAGCATCTATGAAAACGTGGCCTATGGCCCGCGCATTCATGGCATGACCCGCACCAAAGACGAGTTGGACGAATTGGTCACCTCTTCCTTGCGCCGCGCTGGCCTTTGGGAAGAAGTGAAAGACCGTTTGGACCAGCCGGGCACTGGCCTTTCTGGCGGTCAGCAGCAGCGTTTGTGCATTGCACGCGCCATTGCCACCCAGCCGGAAGTGTTGTTGATGGATGAGCCATGTTCTGCGCTTGACCCCATCGCCACCGCAATCATTGAAGAACTGATCGACGAATTGCGCGCCAACTTCACCATCGTGATCGTAACGCACTCTATGCAGCAAGCTGCGCGGGTAAGCCAGAAAACAGCCTTTTTCCACCTCGGAAAATTGATTGAAGAAGGCCCAACCGATCAGATTTTTACCAACCCGATCAACAAAAAGACCCAAGATTACATCACCGGACGTATCGGGTAATAATTAAAGCGCGTGGGACGTTGTGATAACGTTTCCCAAAAGCGGCACTAAGCACTAGCGGCGAAAGATATAACAATGGCAACACCAGATAACGAACATATCGTCACTTCCTACGAAGATGAATTGACATCTTTGACTCGTGCCATTTCTGAAATGGGCGGCATGGTTGAGGTGGCAATCACCAACGCCACGCAAGCGCTGGTGCGGGTAGATCATGAATTGGCCAAGCAAACAGCGCAGGCCGATAAACGCGTCGACAACATGCAGCGCTTGATTGATGAGCAGGCTGTATCCATGATCGCACGCCGCCAGCCAATGGCTGGGGATTTGCGCCACATCGTTTCCGCCATTCACGTGGCAAACGATTTGGAGCGCATTGGTGACATCGCCAAAAACCTGTCGCGCCGTACATTGCATATTGATAGCCAGCGCGTGTCTAAGCAGCTTTATAATGGTGTGCGCCATATGTCTGATTTGTCATTGCAGCAAGTCAAACGCGCATTGGACGCATTCACCGCGCGGGATTCAAAAATCGCGATCGATGTTTGCCGTCGTGATGATGAAGTGGACTCGCTTTACATCTCATTGTTCCGTGAATTCCTTACCTATATGATGGAAGATCCACGCAACATCACCGATTGCACCCACTTGTTGTTCTGCGCCAAAAACTTGGAACGCGCAGGCGACCACGCCACCAATATCGCGGAAGCTGCCTATTATCTGGAAACAGGTGGCAATCTTTATAACGATATTGAGAGCGGTAAAGTCTCTCTGGGATAAGTTGAAAATTGTGAGGTTGGGCCCATGTCTCCCCATATCCTGATCGTCGAAGATGAAGCCGATCTGGCTTTAATGCTGCGCTATAATCTGGAAGCTGAGGGCTATAAAGTCTCTGCAGCGGAAAGTGGTGATGAAGCAGCTTTGATCATGCGCGAAGAGGTGCCTGACCTTATTTTGCTCGATTGGATGTTGCCTGGTCTTTCCGGCATCGAGCTGTGCCGCCGCTGGCGCACGCGCGAAGAAACGGCCCGCACACCCATCATTATGATGACCGCCCGTGGCGAAGAAGAAGAGCGCGTGCGCGGTCTTGCCACCGGGGCAGATGATTATGTGGTGAAACCTTTCTCCGTGCCTGAATTGCTGGCTCGTGTGAAAGCGCTGCTGCGCCGATCAAACCCACATCTAACCGCCCAAAGCCTCACCGCTGGCGACATCGAATTGGACCGCGAAACCCACCGCGTGCGCCGCTCAGGTCGCGAAGTGCATCTTGGCCCAACCGAATATCGCTTGCTTGAATATCTCATGCAAAATCCCGGCCGCGTTTACTCGCGCGAACAATTGCTTGATGGCGTTTGGGGGCACGATGTCTATGTGGACGAACGCACCGTAGACGTCCACGTCGGCCGCCTCCGCAAAGCCATCAACCGCGGCCGCTCCAAAGACCCCATCCGCACTGTCCGCGGCGCTGGCTATTCGTTCGACGAAAAGTTTGCCACGGCTTAGAGGCTGAAGGAAGTCATCTTCCATCTGTTGAGCCAAATAGGAGCTCACGGTAAGAAAGATGTTCCTCTGGATAGCTAGTTAGCTTAAGCACTACTGCTGTCTGTTGCACTTCGTCACGCAGCGTGGGGAGCAAATCTTCATCGTCAGTCATTATTGCCAGTTCAACAAATGAACCTAGACCTTCTACGTGATCTAACGTGACGTGAAATTTGTCGATGAAGTAAATATCTCGACGCTTGTGTATTTGTCGCTTCTCAATGAAGCCGAGTGATTTTAACATCGCGAGTGCTTTATCAAAATTGGCAAGATCCATTGCCACACATTCGTCTTTTGCCGGCCCTTTAGAAATCCAAAGTACACGTTCAGAAGGTTGCATACGCCGGAGAGTATGAAATTGGCCGTTAGCCTCAAGTCGTCCATCGGGTAAATCAAGAAATACGTCAGTTTCGGCATTGCCTAGGGTAAACGGAATGGCTGATAACTCTTCAAGGCGTTCTCTCACAGACGCAATATCCGCAACACGGAATTTTCTTTCCACTTCGAAGCGCCCTTTAAAATGATCGCCGGGATCGCATAGCATGCCTTTGGTTTCCAAGTGGTCAGAGCGCTGCTGCATTTAGAAAATCCCTTCTCATCATATAATTTTTATAGTGGCGATGTTTGCCATTTGCCAGCCGGAAACCCGTTAAATTGGTTGTCATTCTGCTAAATCTTGGAGCCTAAAGCGAACCATCTCTGTTCATTCGAACGCCGTAACCCATTTAAAACCATTTCCGATGTAACTTTACTACATCTGCGAATTCGGCCACCCTTCGGTGGAAATCTGATTGCATTGATGAAGAGTTGAAACGCTCGGTAGAGTGGGCGTGGGATGCTGTTGAACGGGAGGATGTTCTGCGGCATTGGAGATTTGGGGAGTAGGGCATGATCAACAAATATAGATGGTATGAAACGATTGGCATCTATTTCGGCATCTTTGTGTTCCTATCCCTTATGCTTGCACCATTCTTTGAAGCGTTCTTGGTGTCGCTGCGGCCGTGGCGCGAAATTGTTTCTATTCCCTATCATGTCTTTACCGAGGGCATGAGTTTTGACGCCTATTTTTCGATCTGGCGACGCATCCCCTTGCTTGGGCATTATATTTGGAACAGCTTCTTTATCGGTATGTCCGTCACGATCCTGACTTTGATCGCCGTAATCCCGGCGGCTTGGGCCTTCGCGCGGTATGAGTTTAAGGGCCGCGACGTCATTCTAACCGGATTTTTGACCGTCACCATGATCGGTGCCACCGTGATGATCCTGCCTTTGTTCAAAATCTTCTTGAAGTTAGGCCTGGTGAATACTTATTGGGCTGTCATCGTGCCGGGCGCTGCCTTTTTGATCCCAACGGGCATCTGGCTGTTGCGCTCATATATGATGAAAATTCCACCCGAGTTGGAAGAGGCCGCATGGGTAGATGGCGCATCGCGGCTCTATATTCTGCGGCGTGTGATTATTCCCATTTCCATGCCCGGCATTGTGGTGGTCGCCATCGCCACCTTCATCGGCGCCTACTCGCAGCAATTTGTGCTGTCTTTCGCGTTCCTCTGGGAACCCGAAATGCAGCCCTTGCCCTTGGGGCTATACCCTTATGCAACAGGTTCCGTTTCCCGTTGGAATGAAGTCATGGCCGCAAGCATAATCGGCATTTTGCCAGTTCTATGCCTATATCCGTTCCTCCAACGGTATATGGTCGCCGGTCTCACTGCTGGCTCCGTGAAGGGCTAGCAAAACCGAATATCGTTTGTGAGGAAAAAACGGACGAGCGCTGCGAGGCTCCCGGCGCACTTTTGCCCACACACGTTTGATCGTGAGTAAAAACAAATTCCTCGGCACTCGCGCCAACTCTTCCGGCACCTAAACAAGGCTTGGGCGGCTCAGCCCGAAACTTTTAAGTTTCGCGCCCGCGCAGGTTAGGCACCGAAAGGTGCCGCTCAACCGCGAGCGAAAAAAACTCCACCCAAAAAAAGGGCCGCACAAGGCGACCCAATTTCAAGTTACGCTGCTTAGTTCTTCTTGCCAGAAGGCCAACTTGTTTGGCCGCGCCCGCGCAGGTTAGGCGATCATCTTTGATCGCCGCTCAACCGAGAGCGAAAAAGATCGGCGCACCTTTCCCCCAAAAAAATAGGGCCGCACAAGGCGACCCAATTTCAAGTTACGCTGCTTAGTTCTTCTTGCGCCGATCAAGGGAGTGGTAAGCGCGCTTGGAGTGAAATTCGCAATAAGGTTTGCCTTCATCGCTGTGGCGACCACAAAAGTGGAAGTCATCAGCAACAGGATCGCCAATTGGCCATTTACACGTATGCTCGTTCAATTCCATCAGGCCAATGCGCTCGGCTTCTGGAATGAAAATTTCAGATTCAGCGTTCAATTCAAAGCTTTGCTCGGCTTCAGTATCCGCACTCATTTTCAGGGCGGTGTTGCCGGCAACTGCTGGTCCGCTTGAACGGCGCGGCGCTGAGGAGGCGGCCGCTGGGCGGCTGCTGCTCGCTGGGCGTGCGCTTGTGTTCGAGGCGGCACCGCTCGGTCGTCTCGGTGTGCTGGATGCGGTTGCCCGTGGCTTGCGCGCCCGTGGCGCTGAAGAAGCGGGTTTTGCCCGGCCAGAAAGTTTAAGCCGGTGCACCTTGCCGATCACCGCATTGCGGGTTACCCCTTCGCCAAGCTCAGCCGCGATTTGGCTTGCACTCAAGCCTTCCATCCATAGTTTTTTCAAAATCGCAACGCGCTCGTCTGTCCACGCCATGGAGGTCCTCCATTTTAATCAAAAGATAGACTCCGGCACCTCACCGAAAAATGCATAAAATCCGGTTCAAATACCATCCATCGTATGTACTTATAGGTCCGCCACACGAGATATCGTGTTCCTATAGCCTCACTTTACAAGACCGGATGAATCCGTGACAAGGCTCACTTTGTTTTTATTCCGGTTATCCAAGACATTTTTTAATGTCGTTGCATTTACGCCATTTCGCAGCCGATTGACTTTTCCCAGTTAAACTGGTCATAAATGCACTGGTTATCGCGTTGCGCCAGCTCGGGCAACGCGTTTTTTGGTTTTGGAACTTGCGCAGCATCGCTGTTTGGACAGAAAGGAACATCAAGAAAATGTCCGCACTCTATAAAAATTATCAACGCGCCGATCTCTCTTTTGAGCGGGGCGAAGGGGTGCGGCTATTCTCGTCAGACGGCGGAGAATATCTTGATTTTGCAGCAGGCATCGCGGTGAACGCGCTGGGCCATGCTGATCCTTATGTTGTGAGCAAACTTAAAGAGCAAGCCGAAAAGCTTTGGCATGTCTCTAATGTCTTCTCCATTCCTGAAGCAGAAAAGCTCGCACAGCGGCTGGTCGACATTTCTTTTGCCGATATGGTGTTCTTCACCAATTCGGGCGCTGAAGCGCTTGAATGTGCCATTAAAACAGCACGGCGCTATTTCTATGATCAAGGTCAGGAAGACCGCTATGAGATCATCACCTTTGAAGGTGCTTTTCATGGCCGGACATTGGGTACCATCGCCGCAGGCGGCAATGAGGCCTATTTAAAAGGCTTTGGCCCCAAGGCTGAAGGCTTCCCCCATGTGAAGGCAGGCGATTTGGACGCGGTGAAAGCGGCGATCAGCGATAAGACCGCTGGCATTTTGCTAGAACCAATCCAAGGCGAAAGCGGCATCAACGTGTTTAGTGCCGAATTTCTGCGCGACATCCGTGCTCTTTGTGACGCCCATGGCATTTTGCTGATTTTGGACGAAGTTCAATGTGGCTATGGCCGCACGGGCAAAATGTTTGCTTATGAATGGGCAGGCATCAAGCCAGATGTGATGGCGCTGGCTAAAGGCATTGGCGGCGGCTTTCCGCTGGGTGCTTGTTTGGCAACAGATAAAGTTGGCGCCTCCATGGTGCCGGGCACCCATGGCAGCACCTATGGCGGTAACCCGATGGCGTGTGCCGTGGGCAACGCGGTGCTGGACCGGATTTCAGAAGATGGCTTTTTGGACCATGTTGAAAAAATGGGCCAACATCTAAGCTGGTCTTTGCAGCAATTGGCGCAAAAATTCCCAGATGAAATTGTGGAAGTGCGCGGCAAAGGTTTGATGGCGGGCATGAAAGTAAAGCAGCCTGCTGCGGAATTGGTGGCCAAAATGCGCGAGCATCATCTGCTTGTCGTTGGCGCGGGTGATAATGTCATTCGCTTTTTGCCACCGCTCATTGTTGAAAAACAGGACATTGATGAGGCGATCAACCGAATGGAAAAGGCGCTCTCGGCCTAAGGCCAAGCCTTCCTTCATTCAAACGATCTTCGCTTCCCCCACAAGCAACTCATGACAAAAGGACAGTCACCATGGCTGCAACACAACATTTTTTGGATCTCGGCCAATTCACTAAAGAAGAGCTGAGAAAAATTCTCGATTTGGCCCACGCCCTGAAAGCAAAATTGAAAGAGGGCGAAAAACCACCTTTGTTGAAAGACAAAGTGTTGGCGATGATTTTCGATCGGGAAAGCACCCGTACCCGCGTTTCATTTGATGTGGGCATGCGCCAGCTCGGCGGTCAAACCTTGATGCTAACCGGTGACGAAATGCAATTGTCGCGCGACGAGACCATCGCGGATACAGCTCGGGTGATGTCGCGTTATGTGGATGCGATCATGATCCGCTTGCTTAGCCATGATGATCTGGAAGAAATGGCCGCGGCGGCCACCATTCCGGTGATCAATGGCCTAACGCGCTTTTCACACCCTTGCCAAATTATGGCGGACATTATGACCTATGAGGAACATCGCGGGTCGATTGAAGGCATTAAGATTGTGTGGCAGGGCGACAGTAACAATGTGTTGATGTCGTGGATTCAGGCGGCAAATCTGTTTAACTGTGAGTTGAAAATTGCTTGCCCTGAACAATATAAGCCTAATCAGGCGATGCAGGCCGAAATAAATGCGACCAATGGTCGGGTGCAAGTCACTCAAGATCCGGTTGCTGCCATGAAAGATGCAGACCTGGTCATCACCGATACGTGGGTTTCAATGGGCGATCTGGATGCCACCATCCGTCGTGAAATTTTGTCGCCGCACCGGGTGACACAAGAATTGATGGATGAAGCCAAGCCAGACGCCATCTTCATGCATTGCTTGCCGGCACACCGGGGCGATGAGGTCACATCTGATGTGCTCGATGGCCCGCAATCGGTTGTTTTTGATGAAGCTGAAAATCGGCTGCACGCCCAAAAAGCAGTTTTGTGCTGGGTGTTCGGCATTGAGGAGCTTAAATGACAGATGATTTTATGAAGGCCGTTGGCCTTGATCGGGCGGAAAGCCTAACTGACAGTGTGGTGCCGTTCGCGGTTGAAAATTTGGATGTGCGTGGCCGTTCGGTAAAGCTGGACGAAGCGCTAAACACCATTTTGACCCGACATGATTATCCAACGCCTGTGGCGCGTCTTTTGGGCGAAGCTATTGTGCTGTCTGCTTTGGTGGGTTCGTCTCTCAAATTTGAGGGGCGGTTCATCCTGCAAACCCAAACTGACGGCCCGGTCAATATGATCGTGGTGGATTTGCAAACCCCAAACGGGTTGCGCGGCTATGCCCGGTTTGACGAAGTTGCGCTCAATGAAGCGGCTGAAAAAGGTGAATTGTCGCCAGAACAATTGTTGGGCAAAGGCATTTTGGCCATGACCATTGATCAGGGCGAAATGACCGAGCGTTACCAAGGCATTGTTCAGTTGGATGGCGTGTCACTGGAAGAAGTGGCCCACCGCTACTTTATGCAGTCTGAGCAAATTCCAACCATTGTGCGGCTGGCAGTGGCTCAGTTCAGCGAAAAGGGCAAGGCGCAAGACCAGTGGCGGGCAGGCGGCATTTTGCTGCAACATTTGCCTGAACATGGTGGCCGCACCATGGCTGATCTGCCAGGTGATGGAGATTTCAACAATCCCGACACAGCAGACAATGAGTTTGAGCCAGAAAACAACTGGGTCGAAGCCAGCGCCTTGTTGCAAACTGTTGACGATCATGAATTGGTCGATCCGGAAATCTCGTCAGAACGGCTTTTGTTCCGTCTCTATCACGAAACAGGCGTACGCGTGTTTGAGCCGATGGATCTGGAAGAAAAGTGCGGCTGTAATGCCGACAAAATTGAAGCCATGCTCGAACAGTTTTCGAACGATGATATCGACGCCATGGTGGTTGATGGGGATATTGAGGTGGTGTGTGAGTTCTGCTCAACCGCTTACCATTTTAATCCGCATCAATTCCGTAAATAAGCGCAGCAAACAGCAAGGGTTGATCCAGCTAAGGCCGATATTACGTAAAGATGGACAAAGTTTAATTTGTTGAATGTGCGCCATAGGCGTAAATTGGGCAAAAAACCGGGATCTTTACTATGGACCGTCATCTGGATCAGCCCAGCGCAACTGATCAAGCCTCTGCCACCACACCTCAAAAAAGTGTGCCCAAGCGGAGGCGCGTGTCCATCTTCGCCATCTTCTTTCGGATTGTCCTAGCCATCGCCATTCTTGGCGGGGCGGGCTTTTTTGCGTTTCAAATGGTGTCCAGTCGGCCCGAACCGCCTGAGCGCCAAGCGCGTGAACGCACGTTCACCGTGCGCACGGTGGAAGTTACCGCACAAACCGCCCAGCCTCATCTCACTTATTTCGGCGAAATTGTTGCTGCGGGTGCTTTGGATGTGCGGGCACAGGTTGCGGGCGAAATTGTTGAAATTCATCCAGACCTTGCAGTGGGTAATGCCATTGCCAAAGGCGATTTGATCGCCCGCATTGACGATTTTACCTATCGCGGCGCACTCACCGAAGCAAAGGCCAGCTTGGCCGAAGCAGAATTGGCCGCCACTGAAGCGCGTGAGCGGTTGCAGCTTGAGCAGGATAATCTGAGCTTTGCCCGCGAACAGCTTGAGCTTTCTAAAACCGATTTGGAACGGGCCAAAACCCTATTGCAATCTGGGGCCTTGACCCAGAAAAACGTTGATGATCGGGAATTGTTGGTGTCGCAACGGGCGCAGGCTTTGAAACAGCGTGAAGCCAATATTGCCATTCAGCAAGCACAGTTGGATCGCCAATTGGCCAGCATTGATCGGTTTGAGTGGCAAGTCGAACGCGCAGAGCGCAACCTTGCCAACACCGAAATTCGTGCCCCGTTCGATGCTGTGGTCAACACGGACTCCATTGCTCTGGGCAAAATCGTCAACGCCAACGAAGTGTTGGTGGGGCTATATCGCCAAGATCAGTTGGATGTGCGGTTTACCATGTCAGACCGTCAATATGGGCAAATCTTCGCGGATGGCCTCGTTGGACGACCCATTGAAGTGATCTGGGAAGTTGAACCGCAAAATCTAACCGCCACAGGTGCCATTTCGCGTGCCGGGGCGCAAATCGATGCAGCCAAAGGTGGTGTAGAGGTTTATGCGCGGCTAGACGATGCGCAAGCCGCTACGTTCCGTCCGGGCACATTTGTCAAAATTCTGGTGCCGGGTCGCGCATATGAAAGCGTGATCCGCCTGCCTGAAACCGCCATTTATGATAACCGCCTCATCTACACAATCGAGGATGGCCGTATGGTGCCACACGATGCCGAGATTGTTGCGCGCGATGGGGCGCAGCTTTTGGTGCGGTCAGACGTGGTGGACGGGGCCAATGTGATCACCACACGCTTGGCACAAGCGGGCGAAGGCCTTGCCGTCACAGTTGAAGGCGAAGCGCCGCCCATCCCGCGCCGTGGCAATGGCGAAGGCAATCGCGGCGAGCGTGGGGCGCCGCCACAGGCTGAAGAAGCGGCCTCAAGCGAAGGCGATGGGGCATAATCATGGCGAAAAGCACCCGCGCACGCTCCATCGTTGAGCTATTTGTCCGCCATCGCAACGCTGCCAACTTGTTGATGATCTTGATGATCTTGTTTGGTGCATGGGGCGTGTCCAAACTCAATCGGCAATTCTTCCCCTCGCTTGAAGTCAAGCAAATCCAAATCTCCATGGTATGGTCTGGTGCCAGCGCCGACGATATTCGCAAAAACATGTTGCAGGCGATTGAGCCAACGGTACGGTTTTTAGATGGCGTGCGGTCCATGTCTTCTCAAGCGCGGGAAGGCTCCGGCTTTATCAATTTGGAGTTTGAGCGCGATACGGACATGCGCCAAGCCGAAGCGCAGGTCGAAGCCGCTGTTGCGGGTGTCAGCAACTTGCCCATTGAGGCGGAAACGCCAGAGGTCAACACGCCCAAATTCTTCGATCCCATTGCCGATATCGGTATTTCGGGCCCATTTCCTGAGGCAACCTTGCGCCATTATGCGCGGCAAATTCGTGACGGATTGTTGGATGCCGGGGTCGATCGGGTCACCTTCACGGGCTATCGCGACCGTGAAATTAAAGTGGTGGTCGATGATCAAAAGCTACGCCAGTTAGATTTGACCACGGCGCAGATCGCGCAGGCCATTGCGCAAAATACTGCCGATAGGCCTTCCGGTTCCGTTGAAGGGGATTTGCAAGCACAGATCCGCGCCCTCGCGCCCGAAATTGGCATCAATGAACTCTCAAAGCTGGAAATTAAAACCACCTTCCAAGGCGACAAATTGCTGCTCGGTGATGTGGCAAAAATTACTGACGGATTCAACGCCGATCAAAGCGTTGGCTTTATGCGCGGCGATCAGGCTATTCGTCTGTCCGTCTCTCGCTCAGCTACCGCAGACACGGTCGAGTCCTTCGAGAAAATGAACAATTATCTCGATGAAATCCGCCCCACATTGCCCGCATCGCTGAACATTGAAGTGTTCAACGCCGCCGCCTCATTGGTGGAAGATCGCCTAAATCTGCTCGTGAAAAACGGCGTAACTGGCTTGGCGCTGGTCTTGATCGTCCTGTTTATCTTCTTGGATTTCCGCATCGCCTTTTGGGTGGCCGTGGGCATTCCCGTTTCAATTTTGATGACATTGGGCGTGATGTTCTTCACTGGCCAAACCATCAATATGATTTCCATGTTCGCCCTGTTGCTCACGCTGGGCATCATTGTTGATGATGCCATTGTGGTCGGCGAACACACCGCCACGCGCTATGCATTGGGCGACAGCCGCGCCGAAGCGGCCACCAAAGGGGCAGGGCGCATGGCTGCACCAGTTATCGCTGCTAGCCTCACCACCATGGCCGCTTTCGGCCCCATCCTGTTGGTGGGCGATGTGGTTGGGCAAATCCTGTCAGCCCTCCCGATGGTGGTGATCGCCGTTTTGCTGGCGTCGCTGATCGAATGTTTCTTTGTGCTGCCGGGTCACTTGTCTCACGCTCTGCCAAAAGAGCGGAAAGAGCCGGGCATGTTCCGCCGCAATTTCGACCGAGGCTTCGAGTTTTTCAAAGAGCGCATTTTTGGCGCAGTCTCCCGCGTGTCCTATCGCTGGCGCTACGCCACCACTGCCATCGCCATTGCCTTGGCCATTCTGGGCGGTGCGTTGATCCCTGCGGGCAAATTGGGATTTGAGTTTTTCCCCTCAGTCGAAGGGGAAACGGTTTCGCTGAACGCCAATTTCCAACCCGGTGTGCCGCAGGAAGATATGTATGCGCTCATCGATGAAATGGGCAAAGTGGTCACCAAGGTTGAGGAAGAATTGACCCCCGAGGGCGAAACTTTGATTGTCACCAGCTTCGCCTCGTTGGACGTAGAAAATGGCCGGGCGAACATTCAAGTCTATCTCACCCCATCTGAGTTGCGCTCAGTGCGTACCCGCGAAATTGGTGCCGCTATCCGCCAACAATTACCGCGCTTTGCTGGGGTAGACCGCATTGGCGTGCGCGAGCCTCGTGGAGGCCCTCCAGGTCGCGCCATCGACATTGAATTCACCGGAGCCGACACAGCCACATTAAAAGCAGCAGCAGAAGATTTGACCGCAGTGCTTGAGGGCTTTGATGGGGTGCAGGACATTAACGACACCCTCAATTACGGCAAGCCCGAATTGGTGTTGGAGCTGACCCCGCGCGGCAGCGCTTTGGGCTTTAATATCGATAGTTTGGGCAGCCAAATTCGCGATGCATTTGAAGGCCGGGTGGCCCGCCGCGTTGCTGCAGAAAATGAAGAGATCACCATCCGCGTAGAGCGTGATGGCGAAAATGAAGGCACATCTGCCCTGCGCAATTTGTGGGTGCGCTCACCCGCAGGCAATTTCGTGCCCTTGCTCGAAGTGGCCAGCTTAAGCGAACGTCAGGGCTTCAATCGCATTGTGCGTGAAGAGGGTAAAACGACGGTCCGCGTGATTGCCGATACGGATGGCGACATCATCACTGGCCCCGAAGTGCTGGAACGGCTGGAAGCAGATTATCTCGGCACCATCGTGGCCGACCATGGCGTGGCCTACAGTTTTGGCGGCACCCAAGCTGAACAAAGCGCCGCTTTTGGCGATTTGCAATTGGGCGGCCTGATTGCCTTGGGCATTATGTATGTGATCATCGCCTGGATTTTCGCGTCCTATTTTGCCCCCTTGGCGGTGATGTTGATCATCCCATTTGGCGTCGTGGGGGCCATTTGGGGGCATTATATTATGGGCTATTCGCTCACCATCATTTCGGTGATGGGCTTGTTGGGCTTGGCCGGTATTTTGGTGAATGACTCTATCGTGCTTGTCTCCCGCTTGCAGGAGCGGTTGGAAGAGGGTGACAGCCTGTTCGAAGCCGCCACAGGGGCCTCGCGAGATCGTTTGCGGGCCGTGCTGCTTACCTCATTGACAACCATTGGTGGCCTTGCCCCACTCTTGTTCGAAACCAGCTTGCAGGCGCAATTCCTCATTCCAATGGCAATCACCATTGTATTTGGCTTGGGGTTGGCCACGGCTTTGGTGCTGTTCTTGGTGCCTGCCTTTATTGGCATCGGCGCAGATATTGGCGCTTTCTTTGGCTGGCTTTTCCTGCGGCCCAATGCGCCAAGTTTCCGCGGCCTTTTGCTCGGCCATCACCACACGGAACCGCGCAAGCCAGAACCGGCAGAATAAGCGAAATGGTTAGCCGCGCCAAAAGCGCGGCATAAACAGCACCAACACGGTGAAGATTTCCAGCCGGCCCACAATCATGCCGATGGACACCATCCATTTTGAAATGTCGGGCAGCGGGCCAAAATTGCCTGATGGTCCGATAATTTCACCAAGGCCTGGTCCCACATTGGAAATGGCCGTTGCAGCCCCGGAAAAGGCGGTCAAACTGTCTAATCCGGTCAGCGACAATAACAGCGCCAAAATGATGAAGAACAAGAAGTAGAGAAAGATAAAGCTCATCACAGAGGCGGAAACCGTGTCGGAAATCACTTGCCCATTATAGCGTTTCACAAACACGCCTGAAGGATAAAGGATTTGCCGGATATGCTGTTTCAAATCCAAAAATAGCACTTGGAAACGGAAGATTTTAATCCCGCATGAGGTTGAGCCCGCGCACCCACCAATAAAGGTGATGATAAAGAACAGCGTGATCGAAATCCCGCCCCATTGGCCATAGTCAGTTGTCGCATAGCCGGTGCCTGTCATCACCGAGGTGACAGAAAAGAGCGCGTGGCGGAATGCCACTTCGCCGCGATCAATATCATCAACATATTGGATCAACACGGCCACAAAGGTCACCGCCGCAACCAATATCAAAAAGGTTCGTACTTGGCTGTCGCGCCAAAGCCCCAACAGGTCGCCACGCACCATTTTCACATACAGCAAAAACGGCAAGGCACCCAAAATCATAAAGGTCACCGCAATATAGTCGATCATCGCGGATTCATAACTGTCGATTGATCCATCACGCGTGGAAAAACCACCCGTGGCCACTGTGGTCATAGAGTGGGCAATCGCATCAAAAAGGCCCATGCCTGCAGCCCAATAACAAATGGCGCAAATGAAGGTCAGGGCAATGTAAATGGTGGTCATGTTCGAGGCGATTTGCGCGGCGCGCGGCAAAATCTTTTCTGCGGTGTCAAAGGCTTCCGCCTTAAACATCTGCATGCCCCCAATTTGCAACATAGGCAGCACGGCAACCGCCATCACAATAATGCCCAAGCCGCCAAACCATTGCAGCAAGCTACGCCACAACAAAATGCCCGGGGGCAAATCATCAAGGCCAGAAATCACCGTTGCCCCGGTGGTCGTCAGGCCCGACATGGATTCAAAAAACGCGTCAGTGAAGTTAAGGTTGATCCCTGCCCAATAAAAGGGAAGGGCACCAAATAAAGCCAGCACCACCCAAATGATGGCGGTCATAAAAAAGGCCTGCCGTGCATTCAGGCTTTGATCATAGCCAAATGAAGAAGCCCAAATGCCTGCGCCCAGCAATGTGGTGATCAAACCGGAGGTGACAAAAACGATCCAGTCATCATTGCCCACCAGCGCATCGGCAATAGCAGGCAGAAACATGGAGCAGCCCAAAATCGCGGTCAGCACACCAATGATCATCAAAATCGGACGAAATTCCATAAATGTGCAAATCCCGGATGTTGCCGACTCTTTTGCGTCACCGCAAATCTACCATAACATTCTGCTCACAAACATGTGCAGCCTGTTCTCAACTCTTGAGTGATAGTTTAGTTTGCGTCGCAAGTGAAGCCTTGTCGAAGGCTTTGCACCCAGTCTGATGTTTGTGAGGGATTTATTCATGCTTGATGGCCAGATGCGAAGATGGATCGATCCTCCGCTCAATTTTATCGGCCAGCAAATGGCGCGGGCGGGCATTTCCGCCAATGGCGTCACCTTCGCTGGTCTCGCAATCGGCCTGCTTTCTGCCGTTACGGTCGCCTTGGGCATGTTTTATGCTGCATTGATTTTGATGTTGCTGTCCCGCGTGATGGATGGCTTGGATGGCGCCGTGGCCCGTGCCACGCAGAAAACTGACTTTGGCGGCTATTTCGACATTACCGCAGATTTCCTATTCTACGGCGCATTCCCCTTCGCCTTCATTGTGCTGGACCCCGCCCAAAATGGCGTGGTCGGCGGCCTGCTTCTGGTCAGCTTCTATTTTAACGGTGGCACATTTCTGGGCTATGCGATCCTCGCCGAAAAGCACAAAATGAGCACTACAAAGCGCGGGTCGAAATCACTCTATTTTTCCACAGGCCTTACCGAAGGCACCGAAACAATTGCCTTCTTCGCCGCGCTATGCATCTGGCCACAATATTTCAACATACTCGCAGCCATCTTCGCCGCTGCGTGTTTTTACACCGCCTTTGTTCGGATGCTCTTGGCCTATCAGGAGTTCGGCGGAGTCCAAACTAAGGAGTAGGGCACCGGGACTGTTCCCGGCGCGAGGCTTGGATTCCGGCCTTTAGCGATCCTAGAAATATAAGCGCAGCCAATCCTTCCCACGGCGTCATTGCAAGACTTGATCTTGCAATCCATTTCACCTTTCGGGGCGGCACGAGCTGCAATCAATCTCAAAAACCATCCGGCTCGGCCAATCCCAATTGGACCCCAAGATCAAGTCTTGGGGTGATGGGCAAAGCCAAAGCACACACGACGCTTCATATGTATCCGCTGCAAATCAAACGGCACTGACGCCGCCCCGGACTTGATCCGGGGCCAATACGCCCGCGATACGCCATCAGGCCGTGATCACCCCTAGATTTGGTCCAGTGCAAATTGCAGGTCAGAAAGCAAATCTTCTTCCGCTTCCAACCCAACAGACAAGCGCAACAGCTTTTCTGAAATGCCCAACTCTGCCCGATCTTCTTCTTCCAACCGCTGGTGGGTGGTGGTGGCCGGGTGGGTGATAATGCTCTTGGCATCACCCAAATTGTTGGAGATTTTGATCAGCGCCAAATGGTCCGCAACAGTGTAAGCATCTGCCTGCTTGCCCTTCACGTCAAAGGCCAACATGTTGGAGCCGCCACTCATTTGCTTTTGCGCCAAATCATATTGCGGGTGCGATGGGTGCCCGGCATAATAAACCCGCTCCACCTTAGGGTGGTTGGCCAACATGTTGGCAACAGCGCTGGCATTTTGCGCCATTTTTTCCACCCGCAAGCCAAGAGTTTCAAGCCCCTTGAGCATCACCCATGCATTAAATGGACTGATGGAGGGGCCAGTTTGGCGGATAATCGTGTGCACATCGCCTTCGATCAGCTCTTTATCACCCACAATCACACCGCCCAAACAGCGGCCTTGCCCATCGATATGCTTGGTGGCCGAATAAACCACCAAATCCGCGCCCAATTCCAAGGGGCTTTGATAGATTGGGGTGGCGAACACATTGTCGACCACAAATTTTGCCCCATGGGCTTTGGCAATTTTGCCCACAGCTTCCAAATCGACCAGCTCGATTGTGGGGTTGGTCGGGCTTTCTACAAACACCGCCTTGGTGTTGTCGCGCATCGCAGCTTCAAAATTCTTGGGGTCGCGGCCATCCACAAGGGTGGAGCTGACGCCCCAGCGCGGCAGAAAATCTTCCACCACATAGCGGCACCCGCCAAACAATGCACGCGAGGCCACCACATGGTCGCCCGCCTGCACCAAGCTCATCAGCGCGGTGGTTACCGCCGCCATGCCGGTGGCCGTGCCCCGCGCAGCGTCTGCGCCTTCAAGGCCCGCCATGCGGTTTTGAAACATCTCAACAGTTGGGTTGGAGAAGCGCGAATAAATATGGCCTTCCGTTTCGCCCTTAAACCGCATTCGTGCTTCTTCTGATGTGGCATAAGTAAAGCCAGATGAGAGGTAAAGCGCTTCTGAAGTTTCGCCATGATGGCTGCGCTCAGTGCCGCCATGCACAGCGCGCGAAGCAGGGGATTGGTTTTTCGGGTCCAAAAGTGGATTTGTCTTGGTCGCCATATTTTTTCTGACTAAACGCCAGTCTCCAAACAAAAAAGCCGACCCAATTGGCCGGCAAACGGTCGCCTTTAGCTAATTCTTTAAGGTGGCTGCAAGCAGACCGGCCAAATCACCACCGAATTATGTGATCTAATGCCAATTGTGGCTTGGCGTCAATGTTTAACATTGCTAACAACAAAGGGTCAGCAAAAGAATTTAATGGAAACGTCAAGTAAATGACTTCGCCAACTGGTATCTATTCAGCCCGCATGATCAATCAAATGCATCAGGATGGCGCCATTATTGTCGCCCATGCCTTCGATGAAGATCAGGTGCAACCTGCCAGCTTGGATTTGCGCTTGGGCGAAATTGCCTATCGCGTGCGCGCCAGCTTTTTGCCGGGGCCACAAACTTCGGTGATGGAGCGGATTCAAGACCTAAAATTGCACCAGATCAATTTGAGCGAGGGCGCTGTGCTTGAGCGGGGCTGCGTTTATATCGTGCCGCTGATGGAAGAACTGGCATTGCCAGAAGGCGTTAGCGCCACCACCAATCCCAAAAGCTCCACGGGTCGTTTGGACATTTTTACCCGCGTGATCACAGATGAAGGCCGCGCCTTTGACACGGTGCCCGCTGGCTACAAAGGCAAGCTTTATCTCGAAATTAGCCCGCGCACTTTCCCTGCGCTGGTGCGTCAAGGCTCTCGCCTCAGCCAAATCCGTTTCCGCTCCGGCGATAGCCGTTTGAGCGTTGAAGAACATAAGGCGCTCCACGCTGAACAAACATTGGTGTTTGATGAAAACGCCATCGTAGAGCAGGGCGTTTCTTTATCTATTGATCTGCAAGGCAGCGATCGCGGCGGCCTGATCGGTTATCGCTCCAAGCGACACACCGCGGTTGTTGATGTCGATAAGAAAGCCGCGCTAGACGTGCTCGATTTTTGGGAACCCTTGCACGATCGTGGCACAGGCGAACTGATCCTCGACCCAGACGAATTCTACATTCTTGTCTCCCGTGAGGCGGTGCACGTCCCGCCGGATTATGCCGCCGAAATGGTGCCATTCGACCCGCTGGTCGGCGAATTCCGCGTTCATTATGCCGGCTTCTTCGATCCCGGCTTCGGCCACGCTGGCGCTGCGGGCGCTGGCAGCCGCGCCGTGCTGGAAGTGCGCTCACGCGAAGTGCCATTCTTGGTCGAACACGGCCAAACCATCGGCCGCTTGATCTATGAACGCATGGCCGAACGCCCCGACAATCTTTACGGCGCCGACCTTGGGTCAAACTATCAGGGCCAACATTTGAAGCTTTCCAAGCACTTCAAACAAAACTAGCCACGCATTGGCTCCGCTTGGGGAATAGGGGCTGGAGTAAGCGATACCAAATCGCGACCCAACCACACCCCTCCGTCATCCTCGGGCTTGACCCGGGGATCCAGTCAAGCGCAACCCAAGCGCAAAACATCAAGGTCATCACGAGACGACAGATCCCATCTGGATTCCCGCCTATGCGGGAATGACGCGGGGGGATGAGGCCAACACTCATTTTCCTCCCACTTGTGGGGAGGGATTAAGCGTGGGGGGAGGCGAATTCACCCCCACCTCACTCCTCAAGCGAAGGCACCTGCCGCTCTTTCCAAAAACGGAAAACCATATAGGCGAGCAAGCCAAACGGCCCATAGAGATAAGTGAACAGCATCATGGGCGCCACAATCAAATGGCGGTAGTTGCGCCGCGCCGCATCGCGGCCAATCCACGCGCCAACAAACAGGTCAAACGCCAGATAGTGCGACCATCCAATTAAAACACCATTGGGGTGATCAAACAGCGTCGCCACGCCGTCTAAGGTGAAAAAATTAAACCCCTCTGCCGCTTGCCCCAAAAAGGCTGCTGCCAAAAAGCAAAGCAGATAGAAAAGCCCAATGCCGATGGGGTAAATGCCGCTATGCACCAGCTTCCGGGTCAACGCGGCCCGTGGCATAAACAAGAGCAGCGCCCACGCGGGCACAATAGCCGCATTCAACAACAGATATAGCGTGTCCCAATTCATCGCATTGCCTTACTCTGAAGTGACGATGGGTGTGCCATCCAGCCGTGTGAAGCTCCGCTTGTCCCCATCGCGATGCAAGGTCACATCATGGTCAGGATAATGCACCTTATCCTGCTCAGCATTAGCACCAACGATCAGATAGGCTGCGTTTTCACTTGAACGGTTTTGCAGACAATGGCCAACCGGGCTCCCCGCTTTCCAAGCGGCGCAATCGCCCGCCCGCAAAATGGTCTCTTCATCTTCAACCAAAACCAGTTCGCCCGAAAGCATCAGCAAAAATTCATCTTCAGTTTCGTGCCAATGGCGGTGAGATGAAGCCGAGCCGGGCGGCAGCATTTCCATGCGCACACCAAGCCCGCTCAATCCTGCCAATTTGCCCAGAACCTTCTCGCCATAAGCGCCATCATCCTGCCCTGTCAGCGGATTTGGCTCACTTTCATGGTGGGTCCATTCCGGGATGTCGATTTTAGGCATGGCTTAGCGCTTCAGCTTTACGGCTGTGCCATAAGCCAAAATTTCAGCAGCGCCTTGGGTGATCATAGAGGTGGTGAAATTCACCCCAATCACAGCATCAGCACCCACACTTTGGGCATGGGCCACCATGCGGTCATAAGCCTGCTCGCGGGCCTCGGCCATCAGCTTGGTATATTCACCCACTTCGCCGCCCACCAAATTGCGCAAGCCAGCAATAATGTCTGTGCCCACATGCTTTGCGCGGATGGTGTTGCCCCGCACAATGCCAATTGTTTCGATGATTTCGCCTTCAGGCACGGTCAAGCCAGTTGTCACGATCATGCAAATTACTCCTGAATATTATCTTCGTAATATTTATCTTCTTTGTTGTTCAACTTGTCGGAAATGACTCGTGACATCAAATAGATACCGATTGCCAGCAAAATAAAGAAAGGCCAAAGCGGCACGCCCGAAGCAAAAATGCCAAACGCCATCACGCCGACATAAATCCCGGCTGCAACAATCACAATGATCAGGGCAATCTTATCGAGCGACATCATCTCTCTCCCTCACCGCCGCCCCGCAAAACGCGCAGCGCACAGCTTAAAAGTAGGCAGAGTCCCCACACTTTTCAATCAAATTGCAGCATTTGACGATAGCCACCGCCAACTCGAACACCACTATCGAGCACCAACCGGCGGGGGTGCCGGGGTAGTGAGCGCAGCGAACGACGGCGGCAAGAAAAAATGGCGGGGTGCCGGGGTAGTGAGCGCAGCGAACGACGGCGGCAAGAAAAAATGGCGGGGTGCCGGGGTAGTGAGCGCAGCGAACGACGGCGGCAAGTATCCTAAGTTGCGTGCAAGCGGTTGATCCTGGCTCAAGGCCGGGAATGCAACTGGATGAAAGGTGCGAGCCCTATGGCCGCCCCGGACCTGATCCGGGGCCGCTTCAATCCAATGCACAGCCCTAACCACGCTCTCCGTCATCCTAAGACTTGATCTTGGGATCCATTTGACATCTGCGGTTTGGCAAAGCCCGAGCCAAACATACTGGCGTCATCTTCGGGCTTGACCCGGGGATCCAGTTGGGATTGTCCTTGCGGCAAATAGTGGGCGATGTGCACCTTGGCTAGCTCTGCTTGGATCCTCGGGTCAAGCCCGAGGATGACAGTGGTGCGTGGTGATATTCTTAGCCCGAAACGGGCACTCTTTTCCCTCCCCTTGATGGGGAGGGATTAAGGGTGAGTTGCAATAACCACAAACAAAACGCCAACAAAGATCGATCTAAGATGGCCCAAACAAAGCTAGCACCATTAGCACCTAAACAGGGCTTGGGCGGCTAAGCCCGAAACCTTCAGGTTTCGCCCCCGCGGAGGTTAGGCGCGCAGCGCCGCTCAACCGTGAGCGAAAACTAACCTACTTCCCCCGCAACTGCGATATCGTCGCCGTTGGTGAAATCGCCTCAGCCGCCGTTTTAATATGAATAATCGCAGGCTTGCCGCTTTCCCGCGCCCGTTCAAACGCAAGCGGGAACTGGTCGGTTTGTTCCACCGTTTCTCCATGGCCGCCCATGGCGCGGGCCCACGCGGCGAAGTCAGGATTCACCAAATCCGTTGCGGAAATCCGTTCAGGATAGTGCTTTTCCTGGTGCATGCGGATGGTGCCGTAAATGCCATTGTCGATCACCAGCACAATAATGTTGGCACCAAACTGGGCGGCGGCAGCAAATTCTTGCCCGGTCATTTGAAAACAGCCATCGCCCGCAAAGCAAATCACGTCCCGCTCCGGGTGCCGCAATTTGCCGGCGATAGAGGCGGGCACGCCATAGCCCATGGACCCGGAGGTCGGGGCCAATTGGGTGCCATAGCGCTGGAAGCGCCAGAACCGGTGTAGCCAGATCGCATAATTCCCCGCGCCATTGCACATAATCGCATCGTCAGAAAGTGCTTCACGCAAATAGGTCATCACGCCGCCCATTTGCACATCGCCGGGTGTTTCCGGCATCGCATCGGTCCAAGCGCGATAAATCGCATTGGCCTTTTTGCCGCGATCCGCAGCGGGCAGGGCATCAATATGATCTACCGCATCAAAGAAACATTCCGGCGTCGCATTGATCGAAAGCGTCGGCGTGTAAATCCGCCCCAACTCTTCCGCACCGGGATGAATATGGATTAGAGTTTTGCCCGGATTAGGCATGCCCAACAGCGTGAAATTTTGGCTCGGGTTTTCAGAAAAACGCGCGCCCAGCAAAATCAGGCAATCTGATTGCTCAATCTGCTCTTTCAGCGCTGGGTTGATCCCCAAGCCTACATCGCCTGCATAATGGCTATCTGTGTGGTCAAACAATTGCTGCCGCCGGAAGGAGCAGCCCACCGGAATGTCGTGCTTATGCGCAAAAGCCTTCAACTGCGCCACGGATTGTTCTGTCCACCGCGAGCCGCCTGCAACGATGAAGGGGCGCTCTGCCGTGCGCAACAGCTCTTCAAACCGCGCTGCGGCTTTCAAGCTTGGGGCAGGCTCTGCCACTTCGATGTATGGGCAAACGGGCACGTCCACTTCGTCGCGCAACATATCTTCAGGCAGTGCCAAAACCACAGGGCCGGGGCGACCAGACATGGCAATATGATATGCATGGGCAATCACTTCGGGAATGCGCGCCGCATCGTCAATTTCTTCCACCCATTTCGCCAGATCGCCAAAGGTTTGCCGATAATCCACTTCCTGAAACGCCTCGCGGCCTTTCATGGCGCGGCCAATCTGGCCGACAAACAAAATCATCGGCGTGCTGTCTTGCTTGGCGATATGTACGCCAGCGGCGGCGTTGGTGGCGCCGGGTCCGCGCGTCACCATGCAAATGCCGGGGCGGCCCAGCATCTTGCCGTCCGCTTCTGCCATAATCGCCGCGCCGCCTTCATGGCGCGAGGTCACCACATCGATATTGCTGTCGTGCAGTCCATCGAGCACCGCCAAATAGCTTTCGCCCGGCACGCAGAACACACGGTCCACCTCCTGCGCTTCAAGGCATTTCACCAAAATTTCGCCGCCGGTCATTTTCGCCATTTTATGTGCTCTTTAATTGTCGTTGAGGGCTTTAAGTTCGTTCAAAATCTCTTGCGTATGCTCGCCCACTTTCGGGGAAGGGCGATCAAATGTCAGTGTCGCGTCTGAGAATTGGATCGGCGTGCGCACACCGGGTACCCCATCCATATCAAGCGCCATCTTGCGGGCCAGCACTTGCGGATCGGCAAACACTTCATCAATCCAGTTGATCGGCCCCGCAGGCACGTTCGACGCGTGCAGCGCGTCCAGCAATTTCAGCTTTTCCCACTTTTGAAACTCAGTTTCCAAAAGCGCGGTTAGCTCAATCCGGTTTGCAACACGCGCGGCATTGGTGGCAAAACGCTCATCAGCGCCAATCTGTTCCTGCCCGATCAGTTTGGCCAAGCGTTGAAACTGCCCATCATTGCCTACCGCCAAAATGATATGACCATCTTTCACGGGCAGCACTTGATAGGGACAAATGTTTGGATGCGCATTGCCTAGCCGCGTAGGCGCGGTACCGCTGGCCAAATAATTCATCGCTTGGTTGGCCAAAACGCCCACCATGCTGTCCAACAGCGCCATGTCGACCTGTTGGCCCAGTCCGGTGCGCTCGCGCTGCCACAGTGCCGCTTGAATGCCGATGGTGGCGTAAAGCCCGGTTATGATATCCGCCAGCGCCGTGCCGATTTTTTGTGGCTGACCGTCCGGTTCCCCGGTGATGGACATCATGCCCGACATGCCTTGAATGATAAAATCATAGCCCGGCTGTTCTGCATAAGGCCCATTTTGACCAAAGCCGGTGATGGAGCAATAAATCAGGCGCGGATTAATCGCCTTCAGGCTTTCATAATCCAGCCCATATTTTTGCAACCCATTGAGTTTGAAATTCTCCACCAGCACGTCTGATTGCGTGACCAACTGTCGTATGGTTTCGAGATCATCTTCATTCTTAAAGTTCAGCGCGATAGAGCGTTTGCCTCGGTTGCAGGAATGGAAATAGGCGGCGCTTTTATCGTCGCCGCGTTCAATCCATGGTGGCCCCCAGGCGCGGGTGTCGTCACCATTGGGCGATTCCACCTTGATCACATCTGCGCCCAAATCCGCAAGGGTTTGGCCAACCCAAGGGCCAGCCAAAACCCGTGCCAATTCAAGCACTTTTAAACCTTTAAGCGGTTGCTCTTGCATTGCTTTTACCTTGCTGTCCGGGCTTAAAAGAATGCCTGCAAGCCGGTTTGCGCACGGCCCAATATCAGGGCGTGCACGTCAGCAGTGCCCTCATAAGTGTTCACCGTTTCAAGGTTGATCATGTGGCGGATCACATCAAATTCGTCTGAAATGCCATTGCCGCCATGCATGTCGCGGGCCATCCGCGCAATGTCCAGTGCCTTCACGCAATTGTTGCGCTTCATCAGCGAGATCATTTCCGGCGCGGCTTTCGCTTCATTCATCAAACGACCCACGCGCAGCGAGCCTTGAAGGCCGAGCGTAATGTCGGTCATCATGTTGGCCAGCTTCATTTGGAACAATTGCATCTGCGCCAAAGGCTTGCCAAATTGCTTGCGCTCCTGGCCGTAACGGTTGGCCGCGTGCCAGCAGGCTTCCGCCGCACCCATCGCGCCCCAGCTGATGCCATATCGCGCACGGTTCAAACAGCCAAACGGACCCTTAAGGCCTTCCACATGTGGCAGCAGTGCGTCTTCGCCCACTTCCACATTGTCCATCACAATTTCGCCGGTGATTGAGGCACGCAAAGACAGTTTGCCGCCCACTTTCGGTGCGCTCAAACCCTTCATGCCTTTGTCCAATACAAAGCCCTTGATCTTGCCGCCATGGGCTTCTGATTTGGCCCACACCACAAAAACGTCTGCAATCGGGCTGTTGGAAATCCACATTTTCGTACCGTTCAGCACATAGCCATTCTCAGTCTTTTTGGCGCGGGTCAACATGCTGCCGGGATCAGAGCCCGCATCTGGTTCGGTCAAGCCGAAACAGCCAATCAAGCTGCCATCAATCAGGCCCGGTAAATATTTCTGCCGCTGCTCTTCGGTGCCATAAGCGTAGATCGGGTAGATCACCAATGAGCTTTGCACAGACATCATGGAGCGATAGCCGCTGTCAACGCGCTCAACTTCACGTGCAATCAAGCCATAGGCCACATAGCCTAGATCCGCCCCACCATATTCTTCCGGAATGGTTGAGCCCAAAAGACCCATCTCACCGAACTCTTTGAAAATGTTCGGGTCGGTCTTTTCTTCATTATAGGCCTCACGCACACGCGGACGCAGCTTTTCATCAGCAAAGGCGCGCGCAGTGTCCACCACCATGCGCTCTTCTTCTGTCAGCTGATCGTCCAGCAAAAAGGGGTCTTCCCATTTAAATGAACCTAGGTCAGGGCGGTCTTTGTCGCGCATTGTGGGGCGATCGGCAGTCATCGGCTTATCCTTCTCCTAATGTCGGTGCTTCTTAAAAGGGCCGATATCCTCCTCGATATCCCATTCAATAGCCCGCGCACCCAACAAGGTGATATTTATGAGTTTGAGGCATTAAACGCTTTAGGTTTGAAGGATTGAAGCGATAAATGGGTATAAGTTCATGCATTTGACGCATGAACATATGGTTTTAACTTGAATTAAGTTGAAAAATTAGGTGCGCGATAGTCGTAATGTCTACATCTGGCTCCTTATTAAATTTCTCATGGAACGATCAGCGCCCCGATTTGTTGTGCAGATGAAGGCAAACAGGCTTGCGTTGCGCGCCAACATTTTGGCCGACCAAGCAACTGGTTTGCACATAACTTATTTAAGGAGATTGCTATGCCTAAGCTAAGTGAATCTAAAATCTTGATCATGGCCACTCATGGCTTTGAGCAATCAGAATTGTTCACGCCGCTCGAAAAGTTGAAAGAAGCAGGCGCAACTGTCCACGTCGCCACACCAGATGGCGAGGCAATCACAGGCTGGAACGAAAAGGACTGGGGTAAATCTGTCGATGCAGATTTGAGAATTGCTGATGTGAAAATCGATGATTACATCGCATTGGTGCTGCCCGGTGGCCAAATCAACCCCGATCTTTTGCGGGTTGATGAAACTGCCGTCAGCAAAATCAGAGAGTTCGTCAAAAATGATAAGATCATTGCTGCCATCTGCCATGCCCCATGGCTGTTGATCGAGGCTGGCGTGGTCGAAGGCCGCGAAATGACAGCCTATCCATCTATCCGCACTGATTTGAAAAATGCAGGTGCAAATGTGGTGGATAAAGAAGTGGCCATTTCAAATGGCATCATCACGTCGCGTAATCCAGATGATTTGGAGGCATTCGTGTCCAAAATCATTGAAGAGGTGCGCGAGGGTGAACATCAGCGCAAAGTCGCATAATAAAGCAGAAATGCCCCCGGCCATTGGTTGGGGGCAACTATCGCGCTCTCAGCTGATAAATATCCGTGTCCAAACCGTCTTCATCTTTGGTCTTGGCAAATAGCTCAAAGCCCACCTTCTTCAGTAGATTGATCGAACGGCCATTTTCCGGGTCTACCGTCGCATGCAGGGGCCAGATTTTATAATGCTCCCGCGCCGCGTCCACCAAACCGCGTGCGATCTCGGTGCCCAAACCTTTGCCCCATTCAGTGGGAGATAAACCGTAAATGATCTCAACTTCCTCGCCTTCGGGCCGCACATAGCCAGCCCAGCCAATCAATTGATCATCATTTTTGCGCACAATTGCCCCGGTGCCAAAACCATTCTTTTCGATATTCTCGCGCGAACGGTTGATCCACAAGCTCACCTGATCCGGCGGCAAGGGCTGGCCATCGCCCACATATTGATAGACTTGCTTGTCGCTTTGCAGCGCCAACAGGGCATCAAAATCCTTCGCCTCAAACGGCCGACAAATCACACGATCAGTTTCAAATAACAAGGTTGGCAACGACATTATTCTGTCCAAGCTTCGAAAACGAGTGGGCGCAGCTTATCCCAATTCTTCTTGACGAATAAGCCCAAAGCACGGCATATCAACATCGCTATCTTTCGCGGGTGTAGCTCAATGGTAGAGCAGCAGCTTCCCAAGCTGACGACGAGGGTTCGATTCCCTTCACCCGCTCCAAATCCCGCCAATTCACCATTTACTTACTCAAGACTGTTAGCTTGAACGCCAAGCAATAGGCAGGCACATGTCGAGCAATTTATTCGGGCACAATACAAAATATAATTTCGGTGACATGAAAGTCCTGATCGTCGACGACAATCAGCACATGCACAATATTTTGCGCGATATGTTGCTGGGCATGCGCATCAAAAAAATCCGCCACGCGCTTTCGGCCAAAGAAGGCATGCAAATGGCGGAATCCGAACTGCCGGATATTATGATTGTAGATTTGCTGATGAAGCCGGTGAGCGGCTTTGAAATGATCAAAAATATCCGCAATCACAAAGACGAAACCATTCGCGATTTGGCGGTTTTGGTGCTCACCTCATATTCAACAGTGGTACATGTGCGCCGTGCGCGCGACAGCGGCGCCAATGAAGTATTGTGCAAACCAGTGTCCGTGGCAGGCTTATTTGATCGGTTTACCTATATGCGTGATCATCCGCGCCAATTTGTGAAAACCAAAGACTATGTCGGGCCGGATCGGCGCCGTTCTTTGCGGGGCTTTGATGGCGAAGATCGTCGCTCCAACCCCTCTGGTGCCGAAATTGCAGATGATGGTCATGGTGAAACGGTGCAGATTTCTCCAAATGCGGAAATGACGGATATTGAAGAGGCGGGTGCAAATGAGTGACAAAAAAGAGAACAAAGTCGCCCCGCGCCTTCAAGGCGAACATGCGGTGGAGTTTTACACGCCGCGCAACCGGCTTGCAGAGGTGATCCGCCCGAATTCCGGCCATACGCTGAAGGAAATGGAATTTGCTGCCGAACAGCGCATCCGCAAGCTTGGCGAAGATTATCCAGAGCTCGTCAAAAAAGCCGTCGCTGATATGAAAGCCGATTTAGCATCAGACGCACCGTTTAAGGAGCGGCTCGACGATATTTTTATGCGTGCCCATGATTTGAAGGGGCAAGCTGCCACATTCGGCTATAAGCTGGTGGGCGACGTGGGCAAAAGCCTTTGCGCTGCCATCCGCGCGGTGCCAGACCTGTTGGAAAAAGAGCAGGATATTTTGCAATTGCATATCAACGCTATCTCTTGGGCGCTGCAGCACGAGCACGATGATAAGGTCGCTACCCAGAAAAGCGAGCTGATCAACTCCCTGCACGAGTCGATCAAAAAAGGGCTTTAGCTGTCACCCAATTACACTAGTCAGCGCCTCGTGCCTTCGCCAAACTTCGGCAGCGGAGGGGCGATATGTTTGACTTTACATCAGACCAGTTTGGTCAACTCAATGCAGAAGATTATGACATCCAATTTGATCCAGGCAATGCCAATCAGATTGTGGAGTTCGTCAAATCCTATGGGCATCAAGGCCGCATCTTAGAGTTTGCGATCGGCACGGGCAGGGTGGCTATTCCCCTTGTCGAGGCAGGTTTTGAGCTTGTCGGCATCGAAGGCAGTGCCGAAATGGTCGATAAAATGCGCGCGAAACCCGGTGGCGATGTGCCGTCGCACATTGGCGATTTCGCCTACACCGAAGTTGGTGGCGAGTTTGATATGGTGCTGCTGGTCTATAACACCCTGTTCAACCTCACCTCGCAGAGGCATCAGGTGGATTGCTTCAAAAATGCGGCAAAACATCTAAAGTCGGGCGGACGGTTTATTCTGGAAACATTCGTGCCGGATTTATCAGGGTATAAAGATCATCAGCGCGTTTCCACCCAGCGGGTGGGGGAAGATCATGCATGGTTGGAATCAGCTCTGCACGATCCGTTGGCGCAAAAATTCCATTTCCAACGTATTCGCATAACAAATGAGGGCATAAAGCTCGTGCCGTTGCCCATGCGCTATGCCTATCCGCCGGAAATGGATTTGATGGCCCAATTGGCAGGCTTGCAGTGCGAACACCGCTTTGCGGATTGGCAGCGAAACCCGTTCACCGCCAACAGCAAGTCGCATATTTCAGTCTATAAAAAAGCCTGAGTTTTAGGCCACTGAACGATGGGTGTGGGCAGTGCCGTTGCCGCGTTCGTCCAGTTTGAACTGCTCAACCATCATGTCCAAATCGCTTGATTGGCGTTCACATTGCCCAATCGCGGCATTCATTTCTTCTACCAGCGCGGCATTGCGTTGAGACATTTCGTCGATCTCGCGGATCGCCATGCTCACTTCGTTGATGGTGTTGGCTTGGTCTCTCGTTGCGCTGGAAATTTGCCGCACCACATCGTTGGATTGGGAAATGTCCGTCAACATTGCCTGCACTTTTTCCGTCGCGTCTTTCACAAACTGCTCACCGCCGCCAACTTCCTTGGAGGCCTGCTCAATAAGCTGCTTAATCTCGGTTGACGAATTGGCGGAAGATTGCGCAAGCCGACGCACCTCAACTGCAACCACCGCAAAGCCTTTGCCGGCTTCGCCTGCGCGCGCTGCCTCAACCGACGCATTCAGCGCCAACAGATTGGTTTGAAAAGCAATATCGTCAATCAGGCTGATGATATTCGATATTTTTGAAGAGGATTCGGCAATGGCGGTCATCGCGCCTGTTGCGCGGCTCATCGCTTTGTCGGCATTTGCTGCGCCAACGCTCAATGTGTCCGTGGTTTCCGAGGCGTGAGATGCATTCTTCTTGTTGGCTTCAACCGTTGAAGCAAGCGTCTCAACAGAAGAGGTGGTTTGCGCAATCGCGCTGGCTTCGCGATTGGTGCGATCACTCAAATCGTTTGCCCCCGCCAAAATCTCCTGTGTCGCGGCGCGTATGCCGCTTGTCGAATGCTTGATGCTACTCACAATCCCCACAAAAGTGTCGATGGATTTGTTGAGCGCAATGCGAACTGGATCCAGATCATTATTGAATTTTTGTTCAATACGACAAGTTAAGTCGCGATTTGCCAATGCTTCAAGCGAATGGCCAATCGCTTCCATGGCATCTTTGCGTTCCGTGATCACGGTCGCAAATTTCATCACGCGGATGGGCGTGCCTTCATCATCCAAAATCGGGTTGTAAGAGGCTTGAATCCATACCCGTTTTCCGCCTTTGCCATAACGCAAATATTCGTCAGACTTGAATTGTCCTTTGCCCAAATCTGCCCAAAAAGCGGCATAGTCTTGGCTGGTCGCTTCTTCAGGGGCCACAAACATGCGGTGATGCTTGCCAACAATTTCCGCTTCTTTATAACCCATGGCTGCCAAAAAATTCTCGTTGGCCTTCAAAATAGTGCCGTCTAAATTGAACTCAATTGCCGCGAGTGACCGGTTGATGGCGGCAATCTGCCCGGCGTCACTTACCGCCTGATGCTTCTGGCTGGTAATGTCACAGGCCAGTTTCACAATTTTTACAACCTGCCCGTCAGCGTTCAGCACTGGAGAGTAAATCGCCTGCACCCACACGATTTCACCCGTTTTGGTGAGGCGCTTGAATTGCCCGCCGCTCGATGTGCCCGCTGCCAACTTTCGCCAAAAATTCTGATATTTTGGAGATTGGGCGAAACTTTCCTCGACAAACTGTCGGTGATGGTGGCCGATAATTTCCTCAAGCGAATAGCCAAAAATATCGAGAAAATGCTGGTTTGCAGATAAGACGATGCCTTTAGGATCAAATTCGATCATGGCCTGCGTGTTCGAAATCGCCGCCAAAGTTCTTTCTGCTGAACTTGTTGAACCTGTTTTCCGTTTGAAGGCGTTGAAAAGCAAATCCATGACAATTCTTTCATATCTGAGGGGCGGAAGGCCGAACAGATATATTACCGAATTTGAATAAAATATTAATTAACACCTTGAATTTGCGAAAAAATTTGCCCAAGGCAAGCGAATTTAACCGCCACCTTGGGCCAAAAAAGCGCCTGCTATTGCGTCGGCATCAAGAATATCTCATTCACCGCGCAACGTGGGTTCGCTTCAAGAGCGTGCATCACCGCATCCGCAATATCTTCCGGCTGCAATTTGTCCGGCTTTGGTTCGTCGAAAAACGGTGTGTCCACCATGCCGGGCGCGATCACAGTGCAGCGGCCGCCAAAGGATTTCATTTCTTCGGAAAGATTACCGCCATAACCATGCACAAACCATTTTGAGGCACCATAAACCGAACCGGCAATATGCCTGCGCCCCGCGGCCGATCCAGTCAACAGCAAGTGCCCCGTGCTCTTTTTGAGGTAAGGCATTGCCGCTTTCACGGTCCACAACACGCCCATCACATTCACCTTGATCATGCGCTCCCATTCTTCCGGATCGCCCGCATCGGTGCCCGCCGCAGAAAGGCCCGTGCCCGCATTGGCATAAACCGCGTTGATGCCGCCTGCATGGTCGGCAAACTTGTCCATCGCCGCCGTTACGCTTTCAAAGTCAGTCACGTCGCCGGGCAGGGCGATGGCCTTGTCGCCCAATTCATCAACCAGCGCATTCAGCTTGTCTTCCGAGCGGGCAAAAAGCCCCACGGTCCACCCGTTTGCAATCGCCTGTCGCGCTGTCGCTGCGCCAATGCCGCTTGAGGCACCGGTGATCAAAAGTGTCTTTTCGCTCATGGAAAACTCCCTTGTTTTAAACTTGCTCATTGCACAACGTGCGCAACCCACAATGGTTGCTTCTTGACTTTTAGTCTCGATGATAAGGCCAAAAGACAGCGCTGCCCACCGCCTTGGGTATAACGGCGAATGCCCAAAGGTAAGCCCTTGATCCACCAAACCAATCAGGCAATAATGCCGCAAATGATGGGCTGTTCGGCCCGTCACAACATATAAATCGCCGCAATGCCGGCGCAAATTTTGCAGGAGACAGGCATGAGCGGCTTAATGGCATTGTTGGATGATGTGGCGGCGCTGGCCAAATTGGCAGCAGCGTCAATTGACGATGTGACGGCGCAGGCCGTGAAAGCTGGGTCGAAAGCCGCAGGCGCGGTTATCGACGACGCGGCGGTGACCCCAAAATATATGCAGGGCTTTTCCCCCGCGCGCGAATTGCCGATGGTGTGGAAAATTGCCCGGGCCTCGCTCATCAATAAGCTGATTTTCCTGCTGCCTGCCGGGCTGGCCTTATCCGCTTTTGCACCGTGGATGATCCCGCCTTTGCTGATGTTGGGTGGTGGCTATCTTTGCTTCGAAGGCGCTGAAAAAATTGCCCACTTCCTTGGCTTTGGCAAAGGCCATGGCGGGCCCGATGGCAGCCATACTGAAGGCAATGCAGCGCAGCTAGAACAAGAAAAAGTCGCAGGCGCGATTAAAACAGATTTCATCCTGTCTGCCGAGATTATGACCATCGCGCTTGCCGCCATTCCCGAAAGCACATTGTGGATGGAAGCGGCCACTTTGGCCATGGTCGCCGTGGGCATCACTGCTTTGGTTTATGGCGCCGTGGCGCTGATCGTGAAGGCAGACGATGTGGGCCTTTATCTGGCAGAACGCGGAAAACTAGGCGCAACCCGAGCCATTGGCCGCGGCATTGTTTATGGCATGCCCAAATTCATGACCTTGTTGATGATCGTCGGCACCGCCGCCATGCTCTGGGTCGGCGGCTCCATTATCCTGCACGCCTTAGATCAAATGGGCTTCTCCGCCCCCTATGATTGGATTCACCACATCGCCGTAGATGCAGCTCACGCCATTGGCGCATGGGAAGGCGCCATAGAATGGACCGTCACCGCCGGCCTAGACGGCATCTTCGGCCTCGCCCTCGGCGTGATCCTGATCCCCATCGGCGTAAAAATCATCAAACCCCTCTGGACCCGGTTCGCCCCAAAACCCGTCGCCGCCCCCAAATAGGTCACTGCGCGAGTTATTTTCACTCACGGTTGAGCGGTGCTTGCAGCACCTAACCTCCGCACGGGCGGCCAAAAAGTTGGCCGTGGTCCTCAGCCAGTCGGCTTCGTACGCTCCTTTCTCACGCTTGCTCAGCGTTTGTTTAGTGCGCCATCCGGCGGGGGGGCCGGGGACGGACGCGGAGCGTCCGGTGGCGGCAAGAATAATGCCGGGGGTGCCGAGGACGGACGCGAAGCGTCCGATGGCGGCGCGCAAAAAGAGGCCGGGGTACCGGGACGCCTAACGTCCGATGGCAGCATATAAAAATACAGTGGATGCCGGACTAGTGGGCGCCGCGAACCACGGCGTCGCGTAAAAAAGAGAGACACTGGGCGCGTAAGCCATACGGCTCATCGCCAAAAACACACCCACCCGTCACCCTCGGGCTTGACCCGAGGGTCCAAGCAGCGTCGACGTTTTTGGCAAAGCGCCATCCACCCCTTCTGCGTCATTGCAAGACTTGATCTTGCAATCAATTTCACCTTTCGCCCACGCACGCGCTGCAACCAAACTGAAAAACAATACCGCTCGGCTAATCTCAATTGGCCCCCAAGATCAAGTCTTGGGGTGACGTTGCGGCAATCTAGCTGCACAAGTAAGATGCTGAGATAGAGCCTTAAGTCATTGGGCACAACGCCGACACCGAGCCCACACCTCATCTTCAGACTTGACCTGGGGGAGTCATTGAAGTGCAGTTCAAAGCCCGCAACGCTAGTGTTATTTTTGGGGATCAGGCCATCTAATGCTGTATATTAAAGCAATGCCTGCGCGAGCTTATATGAATGAGTTCGTTCTCTATAAAATATTTCGTTTACCGGTTTGGGAGCTTGCAAAACTAGGTCACCGAAACTCCCCATCCCGCCGAATAGACTCAAGAAACGTTCAATACATGCGCCATCTGAGTTTTCAGCAATTCTCCGAACCCTTTTGATATGCTCAGCCCAAAAATCTTCTTCATACTCAAGAAGAATCTTTTCCATGCGCAAAAGACTTGAAATGAATTCGAGTATATCAGGGTGAAGTTTGTGTGAGGCCATGAGTTGAATTTATCGATTGAAAAGATGCGTTAAACCACAACACTGTAGTATGTTCGGACTTAGAATAACAACTTAAGTCAAGTTGCAAATGGCCGATACAGTTATTGCATCTCGCGTTCCCCCACAAAAAAAAAAGCCGCCTCGCGGCGGCTTCCTCATTCTTGCTTCAACCCCTTAGGTCAAATCTTCGATACTGGTGATCACCCGGCCCAGCAGGCCATAGTCGATGGCCTCTTTGGTGTTGAGCCAGAAATCGCGGTTGGTGTCTTCGGCGATTTTTTCTGGGGTTTGGCCGGTGGCTTCTGCAAACAAAATGTCGAAGCGTTCGCGCATTTGTTTAATTTGCTCGGCCTGAATTTGAATGTCAGACACTTTGCCGCCCACGCCGCCGCTTGGTTGGTGCAGCAAAAAGCGGGTGTTGGGTAGGCACAGGCGGTTTTCGCGTTGCGCACCCACAAAAATCAAAGCGCCCGCGCTGGCCACCCAGCCGCTGCCGATGGTGCGCACGGTTGGTTTGATGAATTTGATGATGTCATGCACCATGTCGCCACTTTCAACATGACCACCAGGTGAGCTGATAAACACATTGATGGGTGCATCTGAATGGTCGGCAAGGGCCAACAAACGACCAGAAGCTTCCCGCGCCAACTTGTCGTTGATTTCGCCTGTGATCAAAACCGTGCGGTTTTCAAACAGGATTTTCTCAACGCTTGGGTCTTTCTTATCGTCTTTTTTGTCTTCGTTCTCATTTGCCATAGCTAAAAAATGTCCTTGCCCTTGAGTTCGCGTCGTAATTTGCATCTTGGCCTTTTAATTCATGATTCGGCTAAATCTAACGTAAAATTGTGTTCAGCCAAACAATTCCATTTGCCATCCTTAATGGGACATGATGATAATCTGACCTAGTATTGGTTGCACCAATGTTCAAGGGGAGACAAATGCCAGTTATTAATCGTGTTGCTGAATTTCATAAAGAACTGACCGAAATACGGCAAGACATTCATGCCCATCCAGAATTGGGCTTTAATGAACATCGCACCGCGGCGCTGGTGGCGGAAAAACTCAAAAGCTATGGCGTGGACGAAATCGTCACCGGCATTGGCAAAACTGGCGTTGTGGCGGTGATCAAGGGGCAACAAAATAAGTCCGGCAAAACCATCGGTTTGCGCGCCGATATGGATGCGCTGCCCATTCACGAGATTCTGGGCCATGAGTATAAATCGCAAAATGAAGGCGTGATGCATGCCTGCGGCCATGATGGCCACACCACCATTTTGCTGGGCGCGGCAAAATATTTGGCCGAAACCCGCAATTTTGACGGCACCGCCGTGATGATTTTCCAGCCCGCTGAAGAAGGCGGCGGTGGCGGCAATGAAATGGTCAAAGACGGGATGATGGAGCGGTTCGGCATTGACGAAGTCTATGGCCTGCACAATTCGCCCGGCACCGACACAAACCATATTCACGCCCGCACCGGTCCCTTGATGGCCGCTGCAGATTTTTTCGAAATTGAAATCATCGGCAAGGGTGCTCATGCGGCGCATCCGGATCATGGCATTGACCCAATCATTGTCGGCACAGATTTGGTGCAAGCTTTTCAGCGCATTGTTTCGCGCAACGTCGATCCGCTGAAGTCCATCGTGGTGTCTGTCACCACCTTCCATTGCGGCACCGCCGACAATGTGATCGAGCAAACCGCCAAGCTTTCAGGCACCGTGCGCACGCTCGATATGGATGTGCGGGACTTTGCGGAAAGGCGGATGCAGGAGATTTGCAACGGCATCGCGCAATTGCACGGCGCCAAAATCAATTTGAATTACCAAAAGGAATATCCGGTCACCATCAACCATCCTGAGCAAACCAAATTCGCGCTGGACGTGGCGAAAAAAGTGGTCGGCGAAGATCGGGTGAAAGACGATATTGAGCCAGTTATGGGCGCGGAGGATTTCTCCTTCATGCTGTTGGCACGGCCCGGCGCTTACGTGTTTTTGGGGCAGGGCGACACGCCAAATTGCCACCATCCGGAATATGATTTTAACGATGAAATCATCCCAACCGGATCGAGCTTTATGGTCAAGTTGATCGAAGAGGGCATGCCTCTTTCATAAATACCTTTTAAAAAGGGAAGTGGGCGCAAGCCAAAACTTGCGCCCACAGGAAACGCCCGAGATTATACCAGCTCTTCTTCATCTAAAACGGCATCATCCTCGCGAAAATCAGATGCAGTTCGTCCAAATGAAGGTGTGGGTTCGCGCACCAATGTGGTGGGGGCCGGTGTGCGGTTTAATAAGAGTTGGGTCACATCTGGGCGAGAGTAATGGCCAGATGGGTCAGCAGCGGCTTTGGCGAGGGAAATCATACCAAGGTCCACCTCAGCCACCACAATGCCTTCTTCATTTGGCGGCAATGGGGTGCTGATCAATTGCCCATCCGGCGCGAAGATGGAAGAGCTGCCGCCGCCCACAGGCAGCAAATCTTTTTGCATCTCATCAAGTCCAAGGGCGTCCTGTATTTCGCTGGTCATCACGGAAGTCGCCGCGATCACAAAACACTGCCCTTCCATGGCATAGGTGCGCGAAAGCGACATATTGGCTTCCGGCCCCAGTGCAAAGGCTTTGCCTTCATATAGCGAAAGGGTTGGCCACGCGGCGGCATGCACCTGCTCATTCATGGAATAAAGCGCATATTTAGACAGCGGTTGCATATGCTCCCAGCAGCAAAGCGCGCCCAAATTGCCCGCATCTTCGGTGCGGTGCACATCAAGGTCCGCGCCGCTGCCTTCGCCAAACACAGCCCGTTCCACATGGGTGGCTTTCAGCTTGCGGCGGTTGGCAATCACCACCCCGTCTGGCCCGATAATGCTTTGGGCAATGTAAACACTGCCTTCAAACTTTTCGGCAAAGCCCAGCACCACATACATGTTGTGGGCCCGCGCTGCGGCGCAAATGGCTTGGTGATGTTCGTCGCCAACTTCCATGGCATTGTCATGATAAGCCTGCACAAATTGCATGCCCCAGGCCTGCGGGCCAAGCCATGCCCAATAGGGATAGCCGGGAATCCAGGTTTCTGGAAACACCAGCACTTTCACGCCTTTTTCGCTGGCCTCCTCAATCAGCTCAATGGTGCGGCGCACCCCGCCTTCAAGGTCATGCACAACAGAGGCAGCTTGCACCGCCCCTGCGATATATTTTGGATGAGAACGTCCCATATTTCCTCCCGATCTCGTTGGTTGTTATTCGGCAAATGGTGAGTGGGTCACAATGTCCACAAAGTTTGGCGCGTGATAATGGTCCACACAGCGGTGGCCCACATGCTCCAAAAAGGTGGTGACGGTGGCGCGCGGGTTGCGCTGCACCACATGGCCCAATGTTTCGATAATGGCTTTTTTGAACCCAAGGCGTGGATAGAGTTCCACAATCTCGTCGATCTGTTTCGCCTCTAACCCTTCATAAGGGAACATGCCCACATCCAAGCCAGCGCCAAAATGCACCAACGCCACTTCAGGGCTCAAAAATTGCGGCACATCATGGGTGGTGTGCAGGGCAATGGCCTGCCAAATCACATCGATTTTCTTGTCGTCATAGCCGCGCTCAGACAAAAATTCCTTAGCGGCATTGGCGCTATCCACTTCAAAGCGGTGGCCATTTTCAAATTGGTCAACAAAGGCAAGGTCATGCATCACCGCGCCCAAAAACAGCATTTCCGCATCAAAGCTCTTGCTTTGCTTCTGCCCGATGGCGGCGCCAAACGCGTAGGAACGCATCAAGTGATTGTACAAAAAGGCGGGCGAAACATCTTTCACCAAATCATGGGCAGCCACACAAATATCAGAATCGGGCCACGTAATTTCAGGGGCGGATTGAAGGGCGGACATGGTTGAACTTGCTCCTTTGCTCAAAATTGTGTACTGAAAAGTACATAAAAAAATCTGCTTGGCAAGAGTTTTGTACTAAATGGTATCAAAAGATGAAAAGCGTCCCCGTGGTCGCCCGAAACAATTTGACGAAAAAACCGCGATCAGAAAGGCGACAGATCTGTTCCGCCGTGCCGGATATGATGGGGTGCGCATTGACCAATTGGCCAAGGAGATGGGACTGAATAAACCCAGCTTCTACCGGGCTTTTGGCGACAAAGAACAATTGTTTGCCCGCGTGGCCGAGGCCTATATGCAAGAGGTGTGGACCGAGTGGCAAAAGGGCATTGAACGCGCCACTAGCTTGGATGAGGCGATTGACCGCACCCTCGACATTTCAATTTCGCGCTTCGCTGCAGCCGCGCCAAGTCGGGCGGGGTGCCTTGTGCTCACCACCATGCCAGCCGCTGCTGGCGAGCATGATCAAATTCAAAAATCGCTTCATCATTTTTTGAACGCGGCGCAAACCCAAATTGCCGAGAAGCTGGCGACCAAGTTTCCAGACTATTTTGAGCAGTCAGCATTGAGCGCGGACGAATTGGCAAGTCTGATCAATTCCACCATGCACAGTTTGGCGATTCAAGCGCGGGGAGGGGCCACTTCGGCAGAGTTGCAAAAGGTCAAAAATATCTTTTTGAAAAGCCTGCAGCCGATGGGCATAAAATAAACTGAAAAAGTGCTGTAATTTTCTGGAGTTTTGCTGAAATAAACTAAAATTTTAGCGCCCGATTTCAGTTTTTACGCAAAAGAAAAGGGATTTCAGATGCTTACACCTGAAATCCCTCTCTAATTTTAATGATTTTGACCCTTAAAATGTTTTAAAGGTCAGGGTGGTCAACGAACGCTCAATGCCTTCAATATCAACAATATTGTCATTGATGAACATGCCCACATCCTCGCCTTCGGGAATATAGATCTTCATCATCAAATCAAAATTGCCCGAGGTCGAATAAAGCTCGGAAACAATTTCGCGCTCGTGAATTTGGTCGGCAACTTCATAAGTTTTGCCCGGTTTGCACCGCAATTGAACAAATACGCAGGTCATAATTGTGTCCTCACATGCCAAAGTTCGGGGAATAGTTCCACATCCAGCATCCGGCGTAAATAGCTCACGCCACCCGTGCCACCTGTGCCCCGTTTAAAGCCGATAATCCGTTCCACCGTTGTGACATGGTTGAAGCGCCAGCGGCGAAAATAATCTTCAAAATCAACAAGCTTTTCCGCCAATTGATACAGCACCCAATATTTCTCCGGGTTCTCATATACCTTGGCCCATGCCGCTTCAACGCCATCGTCCGCCACATGGGTTTTGCTGACATCGCGGCTCAAAATCGCTTCCGGCACATCAATGCCACCCAACTGCAATAATTGCAGCGCCACATCGTAAAGGCTTGGCACATCTAGCTCTTTTTTGAGCATGGCGTGAATTTCTTCCCGATGCGCATGGGGCTTCAGCATGGATTGATTGCGGTTGCCCAGAATATATTCAATCTGCCGATATTGGTAAGATTGAAAGCCGGAGGATTGGCCCAATGTCTCGCGAAACTGGGTATATTCCGACGGGGTCATGGTGCGCAAAACATCCCATGCATTGTTGAGTTGCTCAAAAATACGCGCCACCCGCGCCAACATTTTGAACGCTGGCTCAAGGCGGTTTTCCTGCATCGCCGCGCGGGCCGCATGCAGCTCATGCACCGCCAGCTTCATCCACAATTCGCTGGTTTGATGCTGAATGATAAACAACATCTCATCATGCGCCGTGGAAAGCGGTTTTTGGGTGTTGAGGATGGTATCAATTTGCAAATAGTCACCATAGGACATGCGTCCATCAAATGACATTTGAGCGCCTTCTTCGCTCGGATCATATGGCTTGATCATGTAACTTTTGACCTTCTTTGGTATTTGGGATCGTCCCAAACTTTTTCATTAATAATGGTACCAAGAATGGCCGCAGCGCCACGCACATCATCATGATCAACATAAAGCGGGGTAAACCCGAACCGCATCATATCCGGGGCGCGGAAATCGCCGATAACCCCGTTGGCAATCAGTGCCTGCATCGCCGCATAGCCATTCTCGAAATGGAATGACACTTGCGAACCCCGGCGCTTGCCTTCACGCGGCGACCCCAATTGCAATTGCGGGCAAAGCCGCTCAACTTCATCAATAAACAAATCACATAGCTCGATAGAGCGCTCGCGCACCGCGTTCATCTCCACCATGTCCCAAATGTCCATGCTGGCTTCCAAAACGCTCAGTGCGATGATCGGCGGCGTACCCACGCGCATCCGCTCAATGCCCGGCGCAGCGCGATAATCCAGATCAAACGCGAACGGTGCTTCATGCCCCATCCAACCGGAAAGGGCAGGGCGCGCCGCATCCTTATGCTTGTCCGCCACATAGATAAAAGCAGGTGCACCAGGGCCGCCATTCAGATATTTATAGGTGCATCCCACAGCAAAATCAGCGTTGCAGCCTGCAAGGTCAACCGGCAACGCGCCTGCGGAGTGGGCCAAATCCCAAATGGTCAAAATGCCATTGGCATGGGCTTTTTCGGTGAGCGCCTTCATGTCGTGCTTGCGGCCAGTGCGATAATCCACTTCGGTGATCATCATCACGGCAACATCGTCCGTCAGCGCATTTTCAACCTCTTCCGGCGCGACCACGCGCAGCTCGTATTCATCGCCCAAGCTCTTCAGTAAACCATCTGCGATATAAAGGTCGGACGGGAAGTTTCCCTTATCAGACAGCACCACTTTGCGGTCCGGATTAAGCTCCAATGCTGAGGCCAACGCCTGATAAACCTTGATCGACAGCGTGTCACCCATCACCACAGATCCAGCAGGCGCGCCGATCAATTTGCCAATCCGGTCGCCAATTTCGCTGGGCTTGTTGATCCACCCGGCCTTGTTCCACCCGGTGATCAGCATCTCGCCCCATTCATCCTGAATGGTGCGCTCCACCACGCCCATCGCCGCTTTTGGCAGCGGGCCAAGGCTGTTGCCATCCAGATAAATCACGCCCTTTGGCAGATGAAACTTGGCTTTGGTTTGGGCAAAAATATCGCTCACTTTTGGTTTTCCCTTAGCTGGAACCGCTGGATTTTTCCGGTTTGGGTTTTGGGCAACTGATCGGTGAATACCACAGAGCGCGGATATTTAAAGGGCGCAATGGTCGCTTTCACATGATCTTGCAAAATCTTGGTGGTTTCATCGGATGCTGAAGCGCCTTCGGCGAGCACCACATGCGCTTGCACAATATGGCCGCGCTCCGTGTCGGGCACGCCAATCACCGCACATTCAAGCACATATTCATGCGCCAATAGCGCCGCTTCCACCTCCGGTCCGGCAATATTATAGCCGGATGAAATGATCATATCGTCATTACGGGCGGCGAAATGGAAATAGCCATTCTCATCTTCCACAAAGGTGTCACCCGTAATGTTCCACCCATCTGTGACATATTTCGCCTGCCGCTCATCATTCAAATAGCGACAGCCAGTCGGTCCGCGCACGGCCAAGCGACCCGGCTCGCCACGCGGCATTTCATTCATATTGTCATCAACCACTTTGGCCTCATAGCCTGTCACTGGCTTGCCCGTGCAGGCAGGTTTGGCATCGTCCAAGCGGTTTGAGATAAAGATGTGCAACATCTCCGTTGCGCCAATGCCGTCCAACATCGGCTTACCTGTCTTTTGCTGCCATTCATCAAACACAGGCTCAGGCAATGTTTCCCCCGCAGAGACCGCGCAACGCAAGGTGGACAAATCCGCCCCTTCATCCATGGCCCGCAACATCACCCGATAAGCGGTGGGGGCGGTGAAGCAGATGGTAGCTTTGTGGGTTTCGATAATCTCAATCATGTTCGGGGGCGAAGCAGTTTCCAGCAAAGTGGCCGTTGCGCCAAAGCGCAAGGGGAACACGGCCAAACCGCCCAACCCGAAAGTAAAAGCCAAAGGCGGAGAGCCAACAAAAACATCTTCTGGCGTGACTTGTAACACTTCCCTAGCATACCCATCGGCGATGATCAGCAGATCGCGGTGGAAATGCATAGTGGCCTTTGGCTCGCCGGTGGTGCCAGACGTGAAGCCCAACAGGGCCACATCGTCACGACCCGTTTTCACCGCATCAAACTTTACAGATTTGCCCAAAGCAATCCGGTCCAGTTCCGCATCATGATTGGCGGTGCCATCAAACCCGATAATGGTTTTGAGATGTTTCGATGTTTTGCCGCAGGCAACAATCTCGTCCATCATCCGCGTGTCGCACAAGGCAAATTCAATTTCGGCCTTGTCGACAATGGCACCCAACTCACCTGCACGTAGCAATGGCATGGTGTTGACCACCACAGCGCCTGCCTTGGTGGCCGCAAGCCAACAGGCGACCATAGCGGGGTTGTTGGCAGAGCGGATCAACACGCGGTTGCCGGGCTTCACGCCATAATCTTCCACCAGCGCATGGGCCAAACGGTTGGTCCAGTCGGCCAATTCCTTATAGGTGCGCTGGCGGCCATTGCCGATCAATGCAGTGTGGTCGCCAAAGCCTTTTTCCACCATCGCATCGGTGAGGGCGCGGCCCACATTTAAATATTCCGGATAGGTGAAATCTTCCGTGTTGATCTGCGGCCATTGATCAAATGGCGGCAAGTTCTCCCGGCAAAAATGGTCCACATGACCAGTTGGTCCCAATTCCATGATCCCCTCCCAAGGAATTTTAGCTTAGTGTCTGGCGCGCAATCACAATTTTTTGGACGTCAGAGGCGCCCTCATAAATGCGCAAGGCGCGAATTTCTCTGTATAGGCTCTCGACGATTGACCCTTTGCGCACCCCGTCGCCACCGTGAATTTGCACAGCTTTGTCGATCACCTCTTGCGCTTTGTCCGTCGCGTAAAGTTTGGCCATGGCCGCTTCGCGAGTCACGCGGGCAGCGCCCATATCTTTGGTCCAGGCGGCGCGGTAAATCAGCAAGGCCGCCGCATCCACATCCAACGCCATATCGGCAATATGACCTTGTACCATTTGCAATTCAGCCAAGGGCGCACCAAACAATTCCCGCGATTTGGCGCGGGCCAATGTTTCGTCTAGCGCGCGGCGGGCAAAGCCCAACGCTGCCGCGCCAACGGTGGAGCGGAACACGTCCAAAACGCTCATGGCGATTTTAAAGCCTGCGCCTGCTTCGCCAATCATATTGGTTTTCGGCACATGCACATTGTTAAACTTCAACCGGGCGAGCGGATGCGGCGCGATCACGTCCAAGCGTTCGGCAATCTCCAGCCCCTCGCTATCAGCTGGCACCACAAAGGCAGACAGCCCTTTGGCCCTAGGCGCTTCGCCCGTGCGGGCAAAAACCGTGTAGACATTGGCGATGCCGCCGTTGGAAATCCACGTCTTTTCGCCATTGAGCACATAATGATTGCCCTTATCTTCGGCGCTCAATTCAATATTGGCCACATCCGACCCGGATTTGGGTTCGCTCAAAGCAAACGCGGAGAGCGCTTCGCCTGCGCGGGTTTTGTCCAGCCAAGCCTGCTGGTCCGGCGTGCCAAATAGCGACAGCGCCCCGGTGCCCAAGCCTTGCATCGCAAAAGCAAAATCGGCCAAGCCATCATGCCGCGCCAAAGTTTCGCGGATCAGGCAGAGGCTGCGCACATCCAGCTTCTCGCCTTGCTTCGCGCCGCTATGCTGCAAAAAGCCTGCTTTGCCCAACGCGGCCACCAAATCTTTGCACGCTTGATCCACATCGCTGTGATCGACGGGCAAATTGGCGCTGGCCCAGCTCTCCAGCTCGGCGTGCAAGGCGCGGTGCTTATCTTCAAAAAAGGGCCAGTTGAGAAAGCTTTGATCGGCCATTAATTGCCCTCAAACTTTGGTTTTTCTTTCGCGACAAACGCGTGATAGGCGCGCTCAAAATCCTTGGTTTGCATGCACAAGGCTTGCGCCTGCGCTTCGCTCTCAATCGCTTGTTCGAGGCTCATGTTCCATTCCTGATTGAGCTGGGTCTTGGTGATCCCGTGGGCGAAAGTCGGCCCGGCCACCACACGCTCAGCGAGCTTCATGGCGGCTTCATCCAGCTCATCGGCGCTGTGCAGCGCGTTGAAGAAGCCCCAATTCAAGCCTTCCTCAGCGCTCATAGAGCGGCCCGTATAGAGCAGTTCCGCCGCGCGGCCTTGCCCGATCAAACGGGGCAGCATCGCGCACGCGCCCATATCGCAGCCTGCAAGGCCGACACGGGTAAACAAAAAAGCGGTTTTGGCTTCTGGTGTCGCCAACCGCATGTCGGACGCCATGGCGATAATCGCCCCTGCGCCAACCGCCACGCCATCGACCGCAGAGATGATCGGGGTGGAGCAGTTGAGCATGGCCTTGACCAAATCCCCGGTCATGCGGGTGAAGGCCAACAGCTCTTTCATATCCATACCCACCAGCGGCCCGATAATGTCGTGCACATCGCCGCCAGAACAGAAATTGCCGCCATTGCTGGCAAAAATTACGGCATTGATGTCGTCGGCGTAGTGAAGCGCGCGGAAGAAGTCGCGCAGCTCAGCATAGCTTTCAAAGGTGAGCGGATTTTTCCGGTCGGGGCGGTTCAATTGCACAATGGCAATGTCGCCCTTCATGGTTAGCAAAAAATGCTCTGGTTGATAGTCGGCCAATTTAGTCATGCTGATGATCCTTTCGGATATGATTGAGCGCGTCGATAAAATGCTCAATGTCCTGATCTTGCACATTGTCCATCAATTCATCTATCCAGCGTTCATGCTCGGCGGCCATTTCGGCAAACTTTTCGATGCCCTTCGGCGTGAGGCGCACCAGGGTGGCGCGCTTGTCGCCTTTCACGGAGACGCGCACCACATAACCATCCTGCACCAACCGATCGATAATGCCCGTCACATTGCCGTTCGACACCATCAATTGCTGTGACAATTGGCTCATCAACAGCCCTTCGCGGGTGCGGTCCAACATCGCCATCACGTCAAAGCGGGGCAGGGTGGATTGGTAGGTGACGCGCATGCGCTCGCGCAGTTCATTTTCCACAAAGCGGGCCGTTTTCAGCATATGCAGCCATAGGCGCAAACGCTGCTTGCTCATGGGGTGCCCGGTCACCGGGTCAGTTGCGCTCATATTTCACCTCCTGAAATAGAAAGGGCCACACCATTAAGCCCCTCGCTATGCGGACCGCACAAATTAAGTGCCGCCGCGGCCACTTCTTCCGGCTCGATCAGCCGCCCTTGCGGGTTGTTTTTCGCCAGTGCCTTGAGCGCATCATCCGCGCTCATGCCTGTCTTTTCCATAATATTGGCGACGGACCGCTCGGTCATTTCCGTATTGAGAAAGCCGGGGCAAAGCGCATTGGCGGTGATGCCGCTTTTGGCCACTTCCAACGCCATGCTTTTGATGAGGCCGATCACCCCATGTTTCGCCGCCGCATAGGGCGCGACATAAGGATAGCCTTTCAGGCCAGCAGTTGACGCCACCGCGATCAAGCGTCCCCAGTCTTTGCCTTTCAGCCGCACCAATCCCTCTTTGAGGGTCAGGAAGGTGCCGGTCAAATTCACATCGATCATCTGCTGCCAATCGGCAAGCGAGGTCTTGGCCAAGGGCGCGCTGGATGACGCACCGGCATTGGCGACCACAATTTCCATCACGCCGATCTCATCAAACAGAGTCTTCACCGACTCTTCGTCTGTGATGTCCACGGTCGCCACTTTGATGTTGGCATGTTGGCTGGCCGCTTGGTCAAGCGTTGCGCGGGTGCGGCCCGCCACGGTAACCGTGCCGCCCGCCTCAGCGAACTGCTTGGCCATCACGGCACCAACGCCGGTGCCGCCGCCTGTGATCAATATGTTTTTGCCCGCTAAGATCATACCTTAATCCCGATGCCTTCATTCCGTTCTGCCAATCGCATCATTTGATCCCGACCAGGCAAATAGGGCAAGGGCCATTCGCTGTCTTTATCGCCAAGGGCTGCTGCGGCATGCAACGTCCAATAAGGATCAGCCAAATGTGGCCGCGCCAGACACACCAGATCAGCCCGGCCTGCCATCAGGATCGAATTGATATGGTCCGGCTCATAAATATTGCCCACGGCCATGGTCTTGAGGCCCGTCTCATTGCGAATACGGTCTGAGAACGGTGTTTGGAACATGCGACCATATATCGGTGCCGCGTCAATTGAGGTCTGGCCCGCAGACACGTCGATAATATCAATGCCGACGGCGGAGAACATTTGCGCGATCTGGACCGCTTCGTCTGGCGTCACGCCTTCTGCGCCCACCCAGTCATTTGCGGAAATCCGCACGGACATTGGCTTGTGATCAGGCCACGCGGCACGCATGGCTTTGGCCACTTCCAGCGGATAGCGCATGCGATTGTCCAGCGAGCCGCCATATTCATCCTGCCGATTGTTCGACTTGGGGGAGATGAAGGACGAAATCAAATAGCCGTGCGCGGCGTGCAGCTCGACCATGTCAAACCCGGCCCGATCTGCCATTTTGGTGGAGGCGACAAACTGATCGCGCACCATGTCCATATCATCGCGATCCATGGCCTTTGGCGTCGCATTATCCGGCGACCACGGAATGTCTGATGCCGATAGAAGCGGCCAATTGCCCTCTTTGATCGGCGCATCCATGGTCTCCCACCCCAATTGAGTCGAACCTTTGCGGCCGGAATGGCCGATCTGCATCGCCATTTTGGCGCTGGTCTCGCTATGCACAAAATCAGTAAGACGGGTCCACGCCGCCTCATGCTCGGGGGCATAAAGCCCCGGGCAGCCCGGTGTGATCCGCCCCTCGGGCGACACACAGGTCATTTCCACATAAACAAGGCCAGCGCCGCCTTTGGCGCGCTCAGCATAATGGGCAAAATGCCAGTCGGTGGGGCAACCATTCTTGGCCTTATATTGGGCCATGGGCGAGACCACCACGCGGTTTTTCAATTCCATATCGCGCAGCTTGAACGGGGCAAACATCGGCGCACGATGCACGCCTTTCGCGCCAGCCTGTTCCTGAAACCATGTTTCGGCGGATTTCAGCCATTCCGGATCGCGCAGGCGCAGATTTTCATGGCTGATCCGCTGGGAGCGGGTGAGCAATGAATAGTTAAACTGCACCGGGTCAAGATCGAGATAGCGCTCCACATCTTCAAACCATTCGGTTGAGTTGCGGGCCGCGCTTTGCAGGCGCAAGACGTCGAGACGACGATCTTCCTGATATTTGCGGAACGCGGCGTCTAGGGTCGGCTCGGTGTGCAAAAACTCAGCCAGTGCAATGGCGCTTTCAAAGGCGAGTTTGGTGCCGGAGCCGATGGAGAAGTGGGCCGTCGCCGAGGCATCGCCCAACAGCACCACATTTTCGTGGTGCCACTTTTCACACAATACGCGCGGGAAGTTCAGCCAGGCCGATCCGCGAATATGGTTGGCATTGGTCATCAAGCTATGCCCGCCCAAATGATCTTTGAAAATCTCTTCGCAGATCGCGATGGTTTCTTGCTGGCTCTTTTCGCCAAATCCGAACTTTTTGAAGGTCTCAGGCGCGCACTCTACAATAAAGGTCGCTGTGTCTTTGTCGAACTGGTAGGCGTGGGCCCAAATCCAACCATGCTCGGTTTTCTCAAAGATAAAGGTGAAGGCGTCATCAAATTTCTGATGGGTGCCTAGCCACACAAAGTGGCATTTGCGCGTGTCGATTTGGGGCTTGAAATGATCGGCAAACTCGGTGCGGGTTTTGGAATTCAACCCATCTGCGGCCACCACCAGATCATATTCTTTCATCAACGGTGAGGCGCTATCAATCTCAGTTTCGAACTCCATTTTAATGTCGAGTTCGCGGGCACGTTCTTGCAAGGTCAGCAGCAATTGCATGCGGCCAACGCCGCAAAATCCGTGGCCAGTAGAAACGGTGCGGTGCCCATCATGCACCACCGCAATATCGTCCCAATAGGCGAAATGTTCGCGGATCGCTTCGGCACTCTGCTTGTCATTTTCAGCCATATTATCAAGGGTTTCATCGGACAAAACCACGCCCCAGCCAAATGTATCATCCGGCTTGTTGCGCTCAAAAATCGTGATGTCGTGCGACGGGTCACGCCGCTTCATGCTGATGGCAAAATATAGACTGGCCGGGCCACCGCCCAAACATGCGATTTTCATAATGTCCTCCCATTGGCGCAATGTAGATCACGCATGGTGAGTATGATTGCATCTGAAACAAGATATTTCAAGCTCAAAATTTTAGGCTTGAAATATATTTGTTTTTGGTGAAGACTTAAGGCTGATAGGGAGGATGTATGGGCGAGCAAAATATGCTGCGCATAGAGCAAGTGGACATAAAAGGCTGCAATGCCGCGTGGGCGATTCTCAGCATTGATCGACAAAAGCAGCGCAATGCACTCAACACAGAATTGTTGGGGCAGATTGCCGATGCGTTGGACGATTTCGCCCAATCCTCAACCGTGCGCGCAGTGCTGATTTGCGGCGAAGGAGAGCATTTCGCCGCGGGCGCCGATATCAATGAGATAAAAGATAAAGGCCGTGAAGAAGGCTATCTCGATCCGCGCAAAGCCCATTGGAGGCGTATCCGCAATTGCCCTTTGCCGCTGGTAGCGGCAGTGGATGGCTTTTGCCTTGGCGGCGGATTTGAACTGGCGCTAATGTGCGATTTGATCGTGGCGGGCACCACCGCCAAATTCGGCTTGCCAGAACCCAATCTGGGCCTGATCCCCGGCGCAGGCGGTATTGAGCGACTGACCGCAATGGTGGGCCGCGCACGAGCCGGACGCATTGTGCTTGGTGGCGAGATTGTCGATGCGATTACCGCCAATGATTGGGGTATTATCAGCTACATGGCCGAAGATGGGGCGCTGCCTTTTGCGGCGAAACTGACCGAGCGTATGGCCTTGCGCGCACCCTTGGCGATGCAGGCGGCGAAAAAGGCGATTGTCGCAAGCGCCGAAACCCCGCTGAAACATGTGTTGGGCGAAACCAGAGGCGATTTTGAAATATTGCTGGGCACTACCGATAAGGCTGAAGGCGTGGCGGCCTTTCTTGATAAGCGCAAACCGACATTTGAGGGCAAATAATGGCTGAGCTGAACAAAATCGGCGTGGTGGGGGCAGGCGTGATGGGGCGCAATATCGCGCTCTTTTTTGCGCAAACCGGCCATCAGGTGCAGCTTTTTGATGTGCACCAGGATGCGGTGACCTCGGCGCTGGACGCGGTAGGCCAAACTTTGACACGTGCCGTGGATAAAGGGCGGGTGAGCGCCGATGATGCGGCGGCCACCAAGGCGCGGCTTAATGCAGCGAGCAAATTAGCTGATCTCGCCGATTGTGATCTGGTGATCGAAGCCATTGTCGAGCGGTTAGACGTCAAGCAAACCCTGTTCGCTCAATTGGAAGAGGTTTGTGGTTCAGAAGCGCTGCTGGCGACCAACACCTCATCGCTCAGCGTTGCCGATATTTTTGCCAATCTAACCCATAAAGACCGGGCGCTAGGTCTGCACTTTTTCAACCCCGCCCACATTATGAAGCTTGTCGAGGTCATCACAGCCCCACCCGTATCTCAGATACGATGTGATGACCTCGTCATTTATCTCAATCAAATTGGTAAAACGGCAATCAAGGTAAAAGATAGCCCAGGCTTTATCGTCAATCGTTGTGCGCGGCCCTTTTATGGCGAGGCGCTGGCGATTTTGGAAGAAGGCGACTTTTCGGCCCACCAAATTGATGCGGCGATGCGGGCGCAAGGGTTCCGCATGGGGCCATTTGAACTGATAGATCTAGTGGGCGCAGACATCAATTTGGCTGCTAGCGAAACCATGGCAGAAGCCTTTGATCACCATCCGCGTTATTATGTTTTTAACCAGTTAAAGCAGCAGGTTGAGCAAGGGAATTTGGGCGGCAAAAGCGGCAAAGGTTTCGTGACAGACGAAGCAGATGCAACCCTTGCCGAAAGCGAACAGCAGCAAATTGCGGAGCGCATTTTAGCGACGCTGATCAATGAAGCCGCCTCCGCCGTCGACGACCAAGTAGCCACGCCGCAAGATATTGATCTGGCGATGCAATTAGGCTTGAATTTTCCGAAAGGCCCATTTGCATTTTTCGCTGAAATCGGGCTTGATCGGGTGCGAGAGATTTTGGCGCAGTTGGATGCCAATGCCCCAGCACATTTGAACGGGCGCTATCAACCAGCCGCTGCCTTACAAAGGGGACCAATAGATGCGTGACGGACTGCCAAACTGGACAACACCCAGCGATTGGGACGATGCCTATGCCAATGGCGCTTACATCGAGAATTCAGGCTCTTATGTGGAGCATTGGGAGCGTGCGTCTGAGCGGTTTCGCGACGAGATGCTAGCTGCTAATCGTGCTGAGTTGGACTTGGCCTATGGCGATGCCCAGCGGGAAAAACTTGATTTGTTTATGCCGGAAGGCACGCCGAAAGGCCTGTTTGTTTTTGTGCATGGCGGCTATTGGCTGAGCTTTGATAAAAGCGCTTGGTCGCATCTGGCAGCGGGGCCAATTGCACGTGGCTGGGCCGTGGCCATGCCCTCTTACACTTTGGCACCGGAAGCGCGGATCAGCACCATGACGCAGCAAATTGGCGCGGCGATCCTTTATGCCGCGACCAAGGTGAAAGGCCCCATTCGCATTGCGGGCCATTCCGCCGGTGGTCATTTGGTGTCGCGCATGATGTGCGCAGACACTCCTTTGTCAAAAGAGGTACAGGCGCGCCTGAACCATGTGATTTCGATTTCCGGTTTGCACGATCTGCGGCCCTTGCTCAACACCCGCATGAATGACGGGCTGCAGCTGGATTTGGCTGAGGCGCGGGCGGAAAGCGCCGCACTACGCGAACCGCTTGGCGGCGTGAACCTCACCTGCTGGGTGGGCGCAGAAGAGCGACCCGAATTCTTGCGGCAAAACCAGCTTTTGACCAATATCTGGACGGGACTTGGCGTGGACACCGATGCGGTGGAAGTGCCCTACAAACACCATTTCAACGTGATTGCAGATTTGGAAGAGGCGGATAGCGAGCTGACCAAATTGGCCACGGATCAGGTTGATGATTGAGATATTTTAAGCATGATATTTTAATATTGAAATATATTAAGATTCATGCATGGATGTAACTATTAGAGTTTTGCGGCGATTGGGTATTTTGCCCATTGTTGCGAGAATTGGCCTTTGCTTTGGGAGAGGCAAAGGGCAAGCTAGATGCTTCACCTGTCGTGAAGTGTTGTAATCGGCGAACCTTAGGTTCGCAGTTTGGGAGGAAACTATGAAGACGCTAAAAACAATTATGGCCAGCGCAGTGGCGATGAGCTTAGCCCTTGGCGGCTCAGCCATGGCCGAAGGCGCGAAAATCGGCATGATCACAACCTTGTCCGGCGGTGGCGCTGGCTTGGGCGTGGATGTGCGCGATGGCTTTATGCTGGCGATTGAACAAGCTGGCCGCGACGATGTTGAAGTCGTGATCGAGGATGATGCGCAAAAGCCTGAATTGGCCGTGCAAATCGCCGATAAAATGATCCAATCTGAAAAAGTGGATATTTTGACGGGCATCATCTGGTCAAACTTGGCCATGGCGGTTGTGCCATCAGCCGTGGCGCAAGGCAAAATCTATGTGTCGCCAAACGCTGGTCCATCTGCTTTGGCAGGCAAGGGCTGTAACGCCAACTATTTCAACGTGGCATGGCAGAACGACAATTTGCACGAAGCCATGGGCGCTTACGCCAATGTGGCTGAATATACAAACACCTTCATTTTAGCGCCAAACTATCCGGCTGGCCAAGATGCGTTGAACGGCTTTAAGCGTGAATATCGCGGCCAATTGGCGGGTGAAGTGTTCACCAAATTGGGCGCAACTGACTATGCTGCTGAAATCGCACAAATCCGCGATTCCGGTGCAGACAGCGTGTTCTTCTTCTTGCCAGGCGGCATGGGTATTGCGTTCATGAAGCAATATGCCGCTTCTGGTGTTGATCTGCCTGTGATGGGCCCAGCCTTCTCATTCGACCAAGGCATTTTGGGCGCTGTGGGCGACGCGGCACTTGGCGTGCGCAACTCGTCACAGTGGAGCAAAGACATCGACAACGAAACCAACAATGCGTTTGTTGCTTCATTCCAAGAGAAATATGATCGCTTGCCATCGCTCTATGCCAGCCAAGGCTTTGATGCGGCAAATCTAATCCTTTCTGCGTTGGACAAAGCCGATGTGAAAGACACAGAAGCATTCAGCGCAGCCTTGAAAGAAGCTGACTTTAAGTCCACCCGCGGTGACTTCAAGTTCGGCAACAACAACCACCCCATTCAAGACATTTACGTACGTGAAGTGGTGAAAGAGGGTGACGTTTTGACCAACAAAATCTTGGGTCTGGCACTGACCGATCACCAAGATGCTTATGCGGTTGATTGCCCATTGCAATAATAACTGAGTTGCTTGGCGGGATGCTTCCATCCCGCCAACCTTCAAACCGCTGGGGAAATTATGTCCACCACTCTTTTATTTGAACAGCTCTTAAACGGCTTGCAATATGGCGTGACGCTGTTTTTGATGGCTGCTGGCCTGACGCTGGTTTTCGGCGTGATGGGGCTGATCAATTTGGCGCACGGCTCGCTTTATATGATCGGGGCATTTGCCTGTGCGGCCGTGGCTGCGGCTACAGGCTCGTTCTGGCTTGGCCTTGTGGCGTCCATCGTCGCAGCTGGTTTCGCTGGTGTCTTGATCGAGATGTTTGTGATCAGACGATTATATGATCGCGATCACCTCGACCAAGTGTTGGCTACGTTTGCACTGATCCTGATCCTTTCCGAAGGCTGCCGGATGGTGTTTGGCTCTTTCCCCCTATATTTGGATGCACCGGGCTTTTTGGCCGGTCCAGTCACCCTGTTTGGCGGTTTCCAATATTCTGCTTATCGCTTGGCGATTATCCTTGTCGGCGGTCTAGTGGCGCTGGGGCTTTATCTCCTTATCACGAAAACCCGCCTCGGCATTCGCATTCGGGCGGGCGAAGCGGATCGCGAAATGATCGCGGCGCTCGGCGTAAATATCGCCACGCTTTATACCATAGTGTTCGCCATCGGCGCTGCTTTAGCTGGCTTTGCCGGGGCGATGATGGGGGCCATCCAGTCGGTGCAAGTGGGCATGGGCGAACCCGTGCTGATCTTGGCCTTTGTGGTGATCGTGATCGGCGGTATCGGCTCGATTAAAGGCGCGCTGATCGGTTCCATCCTTGTGGGCGTGGTCGACACGCTTGGGCGTGTCACGCTGCCGGGCTTTTTCAATCTATTTATGGACACGGCAGCCGCCAACTCTGTCGGTGCGGCGCTGTCCTCCATGTCAATTTATGTGCTGATGGCGGTCATTCTGATCTTCAAGCCGGAAGGGTTGGTGAGCAACAATGCCTAATCTTTCCAGAGAAACCTTTTTGAACATTATCATCAGCCTTGGGCTGCTGGTGTTCCCCTTCATCGCCACCGCGATGGATGAACCATTCTACATTACGCTGGCAACCCGCGTGGCCATTTTGAGCCTCGCGGCGGTGGGGTTAAACCTCGCCCTTGGCACCGGCGGTTTGGTGAGCTTCGGCCATGCAGCATTCTTCGGCATTGGCGGTTATGCCATGGGCATCTTGGCCAGTCACGCGCAAACCTACACGCCTATTTTCACTTGGCCTTTCGTGATCGAAGGCACCAATCAGATGCTGATCATTTGGCTGGTGGCGATTGTGATGAGCGGCATTGCCGCCCTGTTTATCGGGCTGCTCTCCCTGCGCACATCGGGTGTTTATTTCATTATGATCACCTTGGCCTTCGCGCAAATGATCTATTATTTCATGATCTCATGGCCCACCTATGGCGGCGAGGATGGCTTGTCCATCTATGTCCGCAACCAGTTCCCGGGCGTGAATACGCTTGATCCGTCCAGCTTCTTCTATATCTGCCTTGCGCTGATGTTTGCCGGATTGGGCCTTTCGGCCATGATCAAAAACTCACGTTTTGGTGCGGCGCTACAAGCAGCGCGGCAAAATGAAGAGCGGTTGGCCGCAACAGGCATTCGCCCGTTCAACATCAAGCTCACCGCGTTTGTCATCTCCGGCATGATCACCGGCTTGGCCGGGGCGCTGATGGCGGATTTGAACCGCTTCGTGTCGCCCACCATGCTGTCTTGGCACATGTCTGGCGAGATCATGGTGCTGGTGATTTTGGGCGGCGTAGGTCGGCTATATGGTCCTGTCGTGGGCGCGCTGATCTTTATCATCTTCGAATTTATTTTCGGCGGCATGACAGAATTTTGGCAGTTCTATTTGGGCCTTGTGCTGCTCGGCGTGGTGTTGTTTGCCCGCGGTGGGGCCATTGGCCTACTGGCCGGAAAGGCACGTCATGACTGATCAAACTGTATTGCAAATCCAAAATTTGAACAAGAATTTCGGCGCGCTGAAGGCCACTGATGATGTGACGCTCGATCTAAAGAAGGGTGAAATTCACGCCCTGATCGGGCCGAACGGGGCAGGTAAATCCACTTTGATCAAACAGATCTGTGGCCAGCTTAGTTCCGACAGCGGCAAAGTGATCTTTAACGGCAAAGACTTGGCGGGCATGGACGTGGCCGACCGGGCGAAGGCCGGGCTGGGGCGCACCTTCCAAGTTTCATCATTGGTGATGGAGTTTTCCGCGTTGCGCAATGTGATGCTGGCGGTGCAATCAAAATTGGGCACCAGCTATCGCTTCTTTAAAAATGTGCGTGGCGACAACAACCTGACCGAGCCCGCAATGGCGGCGCTAAAGCGCGTTAATTTGGAAGAACGCGCACATATCATGACAGCTGAGCTGTCACACGGTGAACGGCGTCAGCTTGAAATCGCGATGGCGCTGGCGCTTGACCCCAAAGCCTTCCTGCTCGATGAGCCAATGGCAGGCATGGGACCGGAAGGCTCGAAAAAGCTAATCGGCTTTCTCGATGAACTGCGCCATGAAGCGCCGATCCTATTGATCGAACATGATATGGATGCAGTGTTCTCGCTGGCTGACCGGATTTCCGTGCTGGTCTATGGCCGGGTGATCGCCACCGGATCGGTGGAGGATATCCGCAATAACCCAGCGGTACGCGAAGCCTATTTGGGGAGTGCAGCCTAATGTCAAACATTCTGCTTTCCATCAAAGATATTGAGGTGTTTTACGGCCCGTCACAGGCACTGTTTGGTGTGTCGCTTGAAGTGAAACAGGGCGAAGTGGTAGCGCTGATGGGCCGCAACGGCATGGGCAAAACCACCACCATCCGCACCCTTTGCAAAATGTCTAAACCCGCCAAAGGCGACATCCATTTTGACGGTACATTGGTCAATAAATTGCCCAGCCACAAGGTGGCAAAATTGGGCGTGGGTCTGGTGCCGGAAGGCCGACGCTGCTTTTCCAATTTGACCGTTGAAGAAAACCTAGTGGCTGCCCAGCGTGAGGGCGAATGGACACTTGAAAAGGTCTATCAACTGTTCCCTCGGCTGGAAGAGCGCAAGCACCAATTGGCCAACACGCTTTCAGGCGGTGAACAGCAAATGCTGGCCGTTGGCCGCGCTTTGACCACCAACCCCAAATTGCTGGTGCTGGACGAAGCAACTGAAGGGCTAGCGCCCGTGATCCGCGATGAAATTTGGCGGGCGGTGAAAGAGCTGAAAGCGCAAGGGCAATCGATTTTGATCGTAGATAAGAGCCTCAGTGAATTGCTACCGTTGGCCGATCATTGTGTGATCTTGGAGCGCGGTGAAACTGTTTGGACGGGCACGCCGGACGCGCTAACGGACGATCTGGCTGATCGCTATTTGGGGGTCTGATGAGCAAAACCTTCACCATCGATCAGGACATATTGTTCCAGCATTGCGATCCAGCAGGGATTGTGTTTTACCCGCGCTTTTTCGAGATGATCAATCTCACCATCGAGCGCTGGTTCGACAAGGCGATTGGCTATTCCTTCGCGCAAATGCATGTGGCCGACCAAACGGCAGTGCCTACCGCCAGCGTGGAAGCTACGTTCAATGCGCCGGGCAAACTGGGCGAAGAATGGCAATGGCACCTCACTGTTGAACGGGTAGGCCGCACCAGCGTGAAAGTGCGCGTGTGGGGCACTCATGATGCGCAAACAAAGGTGGAAAGCACCATGACTTTGGTGCACATCACCAAATCCACTGGGCGACCCATTGAATGGTCGCCAGAGCTTAAAGATAAAATGACACTCTATTTGGAAAAAGAATAATGGCACATATTGTTGTACACCCTGAAGGATGGAAGCCCGCAAAAGGCTATGCCAATGGCATGCTTGCTGAAGGGCGCACGCTGTATGTGGGCGGTCAAATCGGCTGGACGAAAGATCAGGTTTTTGAAGCCAAAGACTTTATCGGCCAAATGGAACAGGCGCTCCGCAACATTTTGGATGTTGTGGAAGCGGCGGGCGGCAAAGCCGAACATTTGACCCGTCTCACCTGGTTCGTGACCGACAAGCAAACCTATCTGGATCACCAAAAAGAGGTGGGCGCTGCTTATCGTCGGGTGCTGGGATACCATTTTCCCGCAATGACCATGGTGGTCGTGTCGGCGCTGGTAGAAGATGAGGCGCTGATCGAAATTGAAGGCACCGCAGTGCTGCCGAATGAATAATTAGATCAATTGCTGTTTGGCGAAATTCAGCGTTTGCTGCGGGGTTTCGCCAAAGGCATCCCGATAATCCAGTGAAAATCGCCCTAAATGGCTAAAGCCTAAATCCGACGCAATTTGTGTGACGGTTTGATCGCCATGCGCCCCTTGCAACATATAATGCGCCCGGCGTAACCGCTCCAACCGCACCATTTGCATCGGCGTCACGCCATAAGTTTCTTTAAACCCATATTGCAGCGCCCGCAGCGATGCGCCAGCGGCGTGGGCCACGTCTTGCAAGCTAATGTCCGATCGATATTCGCTTTTGATATAAGCCATGGCCCGCTTGATTTGTGCGGGTGCAAGATGCACGGGCGCAGCATCAAAGAAACATTGAATGTTGCTGGGCGCCGCTTCCAACAATTGCAGCAGAAGTTCCGATAGGCCATGCGGGGCCACGCCTGCGTCTAAATCTGAAAAGATGGACCGCAATTGTTGCCGCCACGGGCCAAGCTGTTTGGCACGCATCCGCAATTTAGGATCGAACCGAATAGGGGCGTTCAGCGAACGACCGAGCATCAGCTCCGCCTGTTTACGCAGATGCTGCGCATCGATTTGCACCAGCAACATTTCGCAATCCGCGTGCCACACCATGTCCGTTTTTAAGTCTGGATTGAGGATGCTGGCAAACTCAACAGTGCTCTCAACTTCCATTTTGCCATTGGTGATGTGCGCACCACCGGCCAAAGGAATTTGGATCAAATAGAACTTTTCCAACTCACCGGGATTGATGTGCACCGCGCCACCATAGCGCATATAATTGAACGACAAACCGGGCAGGGCCACGTGGTTATGCACCGCGTCCAGCCGCGATTGCGGCGCAACAAAATCGAGCCGATGGGCGCAATATTTCTGCGCCACCATCTCCCGCGCACACTCCAATTCAGCCGATTGAAACAGCCGATATTTAGCCAGTGGCTCCATAAGGTGCCTTCCACCCGGCGGCGATATCCGCATTATTTTGCGTTTTTCGGATAGCCGCCTCCCTCTATCTGACATTTAGTTTAGGCATAAAATAATAAATGTTGCAATCGGCTTGGAGGAGGGGACGATGACAACGAAGAAAAAGGTGGCCGTAATCGGCGCTGGGGTAAGCGGACTTGTAACCGCAAAAACGTTCAAGGAAAAAGGTCACGATGTGACCATTATCGAACGCAGCCATGATTTGGGCGGCGTGTGGGAATTGTCGCGGTCCTATCCAGATGTGCAAACCCAAAGCCCCAAAGATTTATATCGCTATACCGATAAACCCATGCCGGATGATTATCCGGAATGGCCCAAGGGGCCGCAGGTGCATGCCTATCTAGATAGCTATGCCGCAGACTATAATCTGCGCGACCATATTCGCTTCAACACAAGCGTTTCAGAAATGACTCGCCGCACGGACGGGCAAAAAGGCTGGACGCTTCACTTGGTGGATCAAAACGGGGCAGAGAGCACCGAGGAATTTGATTTTGTCTCCGTCTGCACCGGGCAATTCAGCGAGAAAAATATTCTCACCCACCCTGGCCAAGAAGCATTTGAAGCGCAGGGCGGCGAGGTGATGCACTCATCTGAATATACCGACCCGTCCATCGTTGACGGCAAAAATGTCACCGTGCTGGGCTTTTCCAAATCTGCAACCGACATTGCGGTGAATGCAGTGAAAAATGGCGCAAAATCTGTGACCATAGTCTATTTGACTTCGGTGTGGCGGGTGCCCTACTTCATTGGCGGACTGATCAATTTCAAACGCATCCTTTATATCCGCAAGCAGGAGCAAATGTTCCCCAGCTGGGGGTTGAACCCAATGCAGAAGTTTGCGCATGTGATCGGCAAGCCCTTTGTGTGGGCAAATTGGCGCGCACTTGAAGCGTTGCTGACCATGCAGCTTAAGCTGAAAAAGACTGGGCTGCGGCCAGAAATCAAAATTGAGGATGAGATCAATTGCTCCGTGCCGATCGTCACCCCCGGCCTGTTCGATATGATTGCCGATGGCCGCATCAACTGCATCAAAGGCACCTTCAAAGAATATGAAGGCGACAGCGTGGTGCTAACTGGCGGCGAAAAGGTGAAAACAGACCTCGCCATTCTGGCGGTGGGCTGGAAGCTGGGCGTGCCCTATTTGCCGAAAGAATATCAGGACAAGCTAGTTGAAGAGGATGGGCAATATCGGCTTTACCGCATCATCGCCAATCCTGATTTGCCGGATATGGGCTTTGTGGGCTTCAACTCATCTTTCTGCACCGTGCTGTGCGCGGACCTCGCGGCCAACTGGCTGGTGCGCTATGCCGATGGCAAATTGGCCAAGCAGCCCACCGAACAGCAAATGAACGACAATATCGAACAGATGTTGCACTGGAAGCGGCATGAAAAACCGTCGGCCAAAGTCTATGGCGGGCTGTGTGTTGCCCCTTACCATTTCAAACATTTTGATGAATTGCTGGACGATATGGGCGCCAAAGTTCGGCGGCGCAATCCGCTGGCGGAGAACTTTACCCCGCCGGACGCCGACGCCTATCGCCGCTTTTTGGATTCAACCCCGGACTATCGGGTGAATTAGGAGGAGAAGAAAATGACATTAACACCAGGCATTACCGCCAAAGGGGAAGGCCTTGAAGGCACCAAATGGAACATTTTGGGCCAAACCTATATCCCCAAACTGCACTCGGAAAACGCCATGATCTGGCACGCACTTTTGCCGGCAGAAAGCTTTGTGCCGCCGCACATCCATCCCACACAGGATGAGTGGATCACCATGTTGGATGGCGAACTGGAACTGGCCTTTGGCGATCAAATTTTGACCGCCCGCGCGGGCGACACGGTGCGCATGCCCATGGGCATTGCCCACGGCATCACCAACAAATCCGGCAAGGATGCGAACTGCTTTTTCGGTGTGGCACCAAGCCGCAAACTCTTTGATCTGTTTGAAGCTTTGCATGATTTGGGCGACCCAGATGAAGTGGTGCGCCTGTCTGCATTGCACGAAGTGAACTTTCTCCCACCGCCATCTGAATAGGGTTTAACCTGACGCGTCTTCAACAGATGGCACAAAGAAAAAGGGCGGGGAATTTCCCCGCCCTTATGATCTCAATGAAGATGACTAGCCTAACAAAAGGCCAGGCAACCACAACACAATGCTCGGGAAAGCAATAAGCACGGCGATGGTGATTGCATCCGCGACAAAAAACGGGGTAGCACCGCGGAAAACGTCTTGCACTGAGATATCATCGCGCACCCCGGCAACGACGAAACAATTGAGCCCAATGGGCGGGGTGATCAAACACAGCTCTGCCATTTTCACCACAATGATGCCGAACCAGATGGCACAGCCCCAGCCGCTCATGCCAAAGGCACTTTCCGCAGCCGTGACATCCATGCCGCCATTGAGCGCCATCACCGCAGGAAACACCACAGGCAGGGTCAGCAGCAACATGCCAATCGCATCCATAAACATGCCTAGCACCGCATAGGCCAACAGGATCATGATGAGAATGATCATCGGATGTTGATCAAGCGAGGTGATCCAATCCGAAAACGCGCCGGGCAAATCGGCAAAGCCCAAAAAGCGCACATAGATCAACACGCCCCAAATGATGGTGAAAATCATAACCGCCAATTTGGCTGACTCGGTGAGTGCGTCTTTAAACTGCCCCCACTTCATGCCGTGGATTAGGGCCATCACGAAGATGATGAACGCACCAATCGCGCCACCCTCTGTCGGCGTGCCCCAGGCATCGCCGCCAAACGGGTTGTAGATAAAGCAAATAATGATGATCACCACCGCAAAGATCGGCAGGGCAGGGGGCAGGGCTTTAAAGCGTTCGCCCCACGTAAAGCCGCGCACTGGCGGGCCAAGATCTTTGTTGAACGTGGCCAACAGTACCACCAAGCCACCATAAATGAGGGCGGATACAGCGCCGGGCAAGAAGCCCGCAAGCAATAGAGCGCCCACATCCTGTTCTACAATAATGGCATAAATCACCAAAATGGCAGATGGCGGGATCAAGGATGCAAGCGTGCCGCCCGCGGCCACAACGCCAGCTGCAAATCGCCTGTCATAGCCGACTTTCAACATTTCAGGAATGGCAATGCGGGCGAATACTGCTGACGTGGCAACAGACGCGCCAGACACGGCGGCAAAGCCTGCCGTGGCGAAAACAGTGGCCACGCCCATGCCGCCCGGCAACCAGCCAACCCATTTCTTGGCCGCCTCAAACAGGGCTTTGGTTAGCCCCGCATAATAGGCGAGATAGCCGATCAAAATGAAGGTGGGGATCAAGGAAAGGGCCTGCGAGGACACCTTTGAGTGCGGCACTTGCCCCGCAGTTTTCGCGGCAACGCTCAAGGCCCAGAAGAACTGGTTCGGGTCATATCCCTTTTTTGACCAGAACACCCACACCAGCCCGATAACGCCAGCCATCGCAGCAGCGAATGCCACGCGCACGCCGATCAAGACCATCAGAAGCAACAGCCCCGTAACGATCAAACCAATATCAATCGTGGTCATTTGCTGTCCTCCTCAAGGCCGGAAACGCTTTCAGCTTCGCGTTGCGCTTGGGTGGCTGCATCTTCAATCAGCGGCACGGCGACAGGATTGGTCGCATCTGTTTTCACCGCGCGGCCAAAGCCCCACAATTGAATGGTAAGACGCAGGGAAAGCACAAAAAACGCAATGGGCGCCAGCAATTTGGCGGGCCAAAGCGGCAAGCCAATATCAATGGAGGAGTCGCGGCTCCACATGGGCACGCTGAAATCAAACGACCGTTGGAAATGGGCCCACGAACCCCAAAGCAGCAAAAGCGTAAGAACAAGCATCGCAAAGGTGGAAACAAACTCAGCAAGCCACAGTAGACGACCTTTGAGCTGACCAACCAAAATATCCATGCGGATATGGCCGCCCACGCGCTGAGTGTAAGCGATGCCCACAAAGGCAATCAGCGGCATGGCTTGCTCAATCCAATCCACATAGCCCGGCAAGGGGCGGTTGAAAAAGTTGCGACCGCCAACTGAAATAACGGCCATGAGCATAAGCGAGAAAATCGCCAAGCCGCCGATCAGGATCAGTATTTTTTCGATGGAAAAGAGCCGTTGATCTAAACGGCTTAAAAAGCTGTCATCCGTCAAAACGGAAGCTGTGCCCGCCATGGTGTCCTCCCCCGAAAACCAATAGCAAAAAAGAAACCGGCCACGACAAGCGTGGCCGATTGTTCAGATTAATTTGCCAATGTTGAATTGACCAAATCCAGCAATTCTTGCGCTGGCAAGCCTTTGGCGTTGTTTTCTTCAACCCAGTTTTTGGCAATATCACCAGCGGCTGAACGGAAATTGTCCAACTCTTCGTCTGTGTAGGTGATCCGCTCAATGCCACGCTCATCAAGCGCTGGGCCCCAAGCTGCCATGGTTTGGTTGTTGTAGAAATCAACATAATATTGAAGTGACTCTGGAATAGAGCTCAACAAGGCCTCGCGGTGCGCATCAGACAAGCTATTCAACGCATCGGTGTTGGCTACAACAGGGCAGTTCACAGTGCCTGGGTTCATGTTGGTGGTCCACCATTCGCCACTCTCAATTGTGCCGAAAGACATGTGCGCATGCGGTGCAAAAGACACGGCTTTCACAACACCTGAATCAAGCGCTTGGCGCACTTCGGTGGCCGACATGGAGTTTGGTACAGCGCCAATGCTTTCCATCGCCCTGCCAATGCCGCCAGTGGCGCGCACGGTCAAGCCTTCAAAATCATCCAAGCTGCGCGGCGCTTCGCCAACGCCCACAAAGTTATATTGCGGCAAAGGCGATGGCATCAGCAATGTTGCGTTCCAACGGCCCAAATCCGCTTGCGTTGCCGGGTGATTATAAACCGCCATGGATGCAGCAATTTCTTGCTCAAGCGAGGTTACGCCCAAAAATGGCAGTTCCAACACGGTGATGGATGGGTTTTTATCCGCGTGATAACCCGCACAGAACTGCGCCATTTCAAACGCGCCGATGGAGATGCCATCCAAATTTTCGCGGTTATTCGATAAGCCACCATAAGACAAGTTCAGCGTGAACTCACCATTGGTTTTTGCGCTGACCAACTCGGCCAATTTCTCAACATGTTCGGTAAATGCGCGGCGCTGACCCCAAAGGGACACATTCCACTCAACCGCAACGGCTTCGCCCACAAAGGACATGCCCAAAAGCGCAGCGATGGCTGTTTTCGTAATGGTCTTCATCTTGTTCCTCCCAAGAAAACCTAACCCAAATCTGTTTGCACAATTCGTCCCAGCCCTTGGCCGAGTCGATGCTGCCAATAGATTAGGTGGGGGCGAGAAGCTTGGGTATGAAGAAAACTGCCAATGGGAAAAGCACGGCCCTGCGGATTTCCGCAGGGCGGATTTTGTGGGCGGCGGTGGTTGCTGTGCTCAGTCTTTTTGCCGCCGTCGTTCGCTGCGCTCACTACCCCGGCATCCCCGCCAATTGGTGCACCACTTACATGCTGTGCTGGGGATCGTCACACCCTCTCACGTCATTACCGGACTTGATCCGGTAATCCATTTGCGCTGTCCTTTAATCGAAGTGCTTGAGATACATATTTAAACGAGATCACGTTTTGAAATGTGAATTGGACCCCAAGATCAAGTCTTGGGGTGACGTGTGGGAGTGAGAAGCACGGCAAAAATTAGACACTGTCCAGGGTGATGCGAGAGGTTTGGGCAAAATTAGTGCAGTAGCATTGATTAAGGCAGGCCCTTCCAACACGCCGCCGCTACATGGATTACCGGATCAAGTCCGGTAATGACGGAGGGAGATGGCGAAGGTCAATAACTCTCGATCAGACCCAAGGATAATGCGGTTGCTAGTTAACAGGCTCAGGCAAACTTTAGTAGGGAAAAAGGCGGACGAGCGCAGCGAGGACCCCGGCGTACTTTTGTGCCGCCCTGCCGAAGGCACCGATCAACCGTGAGGCAAAACTAAAGCAACTCAGATTTATCCAAGTTCAGCTTCACAATCTTCTCATTCAGCGTCCGCCGACCAATGCCGAGCGCTTCGGCGACAGCGTCCATGCGGCCTTGGTGGGTTTGGATGGCTTTGGCGATCAGGCTCCGCTCGAAGCTCGCGACAGCCTCGCGCAATGTTTCGGGCACATTGCCCATTTCATTGTCGAGCCGCATGGAGGCGCTGATGGAGCCGCCGCCGCGGCGGGCGGAAAGCACCCGCCGTTCAGCCACATTGCGCAATTCGCGCACATTGCCCGGCCAATCATGCGCCAACAGGGTAGCGATCTCTTCGGCGTCCAATTCAGGGGCTGCGGTTTCGTAAAGCGTGGCGTAATGGGCGAGGAAGTGCTGCATCAGCAGCACAATATCGTCCTTGCGCGACCGAAGGTTCGGTAGATCAATCACCACGGTGGAAAGGCGGTAATATAAATCTTCTCGGAAGCGGCCTGCGGCGATGGCATCATCCAAATTCTCATTGGAAGCCGAGACGATACGCACATCAACCGATTGCGGTTTGTCTGAACCAATAGGGGTAATTTCGCGATGCTCAATAGCGCGGAGCAGTTTGGCTTGAATGTCGGGATTGAGCGAGGCCACCTCATCCAAGAACAGCGTGCCGCCTTCGGCTTGCATAAAGGTGCCAAGACTTTCATTTTGCACACCAAACACCATGCGCTCAAAGCTGCTGGCTTCAAAGGTGGCGCAATTCATGGCGATAAAAGGTTGATCTGCCCGGTCGCTCAAATCATGAATGGCGCGGGCCACCAGTTCTTTGCCGGTGCCCGTTTCACCCGAAATCAAAACCGGGGCAGGGGTGGAACTGAAATCGATGATCTGCTCGCGCACGGTTTGCAATTGCGGTGACTGGCCGAGCAATACCCGGTCAATGCCGGAGAGCTTGGCCAATCGTTCCTGCAAGCGCTGGGTATTTTGCGTCAGGCGATGGCGCTCCGCCGCATTGTTCATGATCCGCAACAGGCGCTGTGGGTCGAACGGCTTTTCCAAAAAACTATAGGCCCCGGCGCGCATAGCCTCCACAGCCATGGGAATATCACCATGGGCAGAGATCAGCACGATTGGCGGTGTTTGTTGCTCAAGATGCAGCAACTCCAAACCCGATCCACCGGGCATCCGCACATCAGACAAAATGGCATCTGGCTGCCACTGGTTGAGCTTTTGCTCCACCTGCGTAATGCCGCTGAGCAGTTCCACGCGCCAGCCTGCTGCATCCAAAAGGTGTGAGAGCGAAAGGCGCATTTCCTTGTCATCATCGATCACAAGCGCGCGGAAGGGGCGTCTTTTTTGCTCGGCGTCGCTCATTCTGTGCTCTCTTCATCAAGGGGGGTGAGAGGCGGCACCAACACCGTGAAGGTGGCCCCGCCATGATCATTATCTTCGGCAAACAATTCGCCCGCATGTTCTTTCACAATGGACGCAGAAATGGCAAGACCAAGCCCCATACCCTCGCCAGAAGGCTTGTCAGTGCGGAATGGCTCCTGCAAATCTTCAATCTGTTGCCCCTTAAGGCCGTGGCCATTATCCGCAACAAAGATAACGACCTGACCAAGTTCCAGCGTCCAGCCAATCTCAATGCGGGGCGCATCCACATTATCCACGGCGCTGATGGCATTGCGCAGCAAATTGACCAGCACCTGCTCAAACCGGGCGCTATTGCCCAAAATCTGCGCACCGGGACTTGGGGCTTTAACCTGTAGCTCAATCTCTTTCGCCTGCACATCATGGCGCACCAAGCCCACCGCATTGTCGATGGCGCGGGAAATATCGAACGGGGATTGCTGGTCTTGCTTTGGCTGCGAGAAAAACCGCAGATCGCGGGTGATATTTTCCATGCGCCGCACCAGCGAGGAAAGGCGGGTGGCCAGACTGTCCGGCTTTTGCGTGGCGCCCATTTCCTCAATCGCAATATAATTGCGCATGGCAGAAAGGGGTTGGCCCAGTTCGTGCGTCACCGATGCAGCCAACTGGCCAAGGGCGGCCATGCGGCTGGATTTCTCTAGCTCTTTTTGAGTTTTGGCCAGCGCCTTTTCAGTGGCCTTGCGTTCTTCAATCTCGCGCAACAGGCGTTGCCGATCTTGATGTGAGGCATGGAGCGCGCGGCGCAACCGCTCAGATCGCCAAAAGATGAAGAGAATGGCCAAAAGAGCGACAGAAATGGCCGCGAGGAACACGACGAATAAGGCTCGTTCCTGCAACCCCGCGGTGCTGACGATAAAGTGCAATTGCCAAGGCTGACTTTTTACCGGAACGCGCACACCAATATGGCGTTCCCCCGCAAAATCGATTTCGTCATCGTCTAAACGTGTCCAATCCAATGGCTGCAACGCCTCTTGCCCGAATTGGCGCATATTGCGGATATCCAACAGGCGCTCTTCGCTGATGGGCAGCAATGTGCGGTAATGCCAATCGGGCTGACTGGCGAGCACAATGATTGTATCCAGATTGGTGATCAGGATTTTCTCGCCGGATGCTTGCCAAGCGGCGACCAGTTCATCCAACTCGATCTTGAGCGCAATCACGCCGATGATTTTGCCCGCCAAATTGCGCACAGGTTCTGCGACGAAAAAGCCAGGCCGTTTGGTGGTGGCGCCAATGGCAAAGAACTTGCCACGCTGGCCACTTTTTGCGGTTTGAAAATAGGGGCGAAAACTGTAATTCTCACCGATAAAATTCACAGGCTCAGCATAATTTGAGGCAGCGACCGTAAGCCCCGTCAAATCCATCACATACAGCGCTTCGGCATTGGCACGGCTGGCAAAATCGGCCAAACGGCGGTTAAGGGCGTCGCGGCTATCTGGATCAGTTAGCCCGCGCACAACCGCTGGGTCTTGCCCGACAATAAAGGGCAAGTGTTCAAGCCGATCCAAGGCGCTTTCTAATGTGGTGCGATAAAACTCGGCCCGGCCTTCAGCCCGCTCCAATTCGCTGGCCTTAAAGGTAGAAAAGGCGGCGGCATAGATCACCAGAAAGGACACGGCCAGCAAGAAAATAGCGATAAGAACCGCCGCGAGGCGACGCCGCTGATATTGCAAAGAACTGGTGGTTCCCGCAGCGAACATTAGACAATCAAGCTCGACAGAAGGTCGTTTTCAGTGATGTCTTGATAGGAAAAGCCAGCAGCGGCCATCTTATCAAACAGTGCTTGAAAATTGGCCGGATCGTTGGTTTCTATGCCCAACAGCACCGTACCAAAATTGCGCGCCGACTTTTTCAAATATTCAAATCGGGCAATATCATCGTCGGGCCCAAGCATGTTCAAAAAGTCTTTCAAGGCACCCGGGCGCTGCGGCAGGCGCAGGATGAAATATTTCTTCAGCCCGCGATAGCTCATCGCCTTTTCTTTCACTTCCGGCAGCCGTTCAAAGTCGAAATTGCCGCCAGAAACGATGCACACAATATTTTTGCCTGCAATGCGGTCGGCGGGCAAATCTTCCAACATGTCGATGGAGAGAGCACCGGCAGGCTCCAGCACCAAACCTTCAATGTTCAGCAATGAGCTGATGGTGGCGCACAAGCGATTTTCGGGCACCAAATGCACATGGTCGCTGGGCACATCTTTCAAAATGTCGAAATTCAACTCGCCAATCTGCGCAACGGCTGCGCCATCGACAAAATTATCAATCTTATCGAGCTTCAATCGTGTTTGGGTTTCAAGGCTACGCTTTAGGCTCGGCGCACCAGCAGGTTCCACAAACACAAATTCGGTGTCCGGCGCAATCTCGCGGAACAATTGCAGCAGCCCAGCGCTCAACCCGCCACCGCCGACAGGCAGGATGATCATATCTGGCGCGTTATCTTCCAACTGCTCCATAATTTCCAAGCCGATGGTGGCTTGGCCTTCAACAATATCTGCATGATCAAATGGCGGCACCAGATGCGCGACCTGTTCGGTGCAAAATTGCTGTGCGGCAGCGTAACATTGATCAAAAATATCACCCGTGAGCTTCACTTCAACAAACTCGCCACCGAAAATCTTAGTCTTGTCGATCTTTTGCCGTGGCGTGGTGACGGGCATGAAAATGGTGCCGTGCACGCCAAAATGGGCGCAGCTAAAGGCAAAGCCTTGCGCATGATTGCCCGCAGAGGCGCACACAAAGTGAGGCTTGGCTTCACCCTTATGAGCAGCAAGCGCCTTGGAAATAAAGTTAAACGCGCCGCGCAATTTGTAAGACCGGACCGGGGTCAAATCCTCGCGCTTGAGGTAAATTTCGGCACCATATTGTTGTGATAGATGCACATTGCGCTGCAGCGGCGTTGCGGGCAAAACGGGTGCCAAATTGTCTTTCGCCTGTTTAACTTGTTCTACAAAACTGCCCACGCCAACCTCTTTGCGCCATCAAATCCTTATTTTGTCCTATTGTTTTTCCAGCAAAAGATCAATCTGTGGTGGTGGCGCGGCGTTTAGCTTTGGCGACCCATTGGCGCTTAACGCGTCGCAATTGCACCAAAACGCGCTTGGTGCGGTTTTGCCGTTTCGCCCACAAATTGCGCTGCACGCGGGTTTTACCATGCGTGGTTTTTTCCCAACTGAAAGGATCAACGGCCAATTGCCAGGCCGCGCGCAAAGTGGCCACAGGTGTGAGGACCCAATATAAGGGCAGCAGCACCTGATAGACGATCAGCAAGGGCTTGCCAGTGCGGATAAGGCCTAAAATGCCGGAGATCAAGGCGCTACCATAGGTCATGGACAGCACAATAAAATAGGGCCACGCATGCGCTAAGCGCGCGGGCAGCTCCCCTTGATAATATAGCGCTTCCCCAGTGAATTTGATCAGAAAAATGCCATGCATAGGCGCGGCAAACACCATGCCGCCAATATAGAGATAGAAAAACAAGAAGTTGCGCCAGCCCAACTGCATTTGCAGCACGCGCAATTCACTGGAATGTACCATAAGTGTTTGCATCCAGCCTTTCATCCATCGTGTACGCTGCTTCACCCAAGGCCAAATATTGATCGGCGCTTCTTCTCGCGTGGCCGAAGGCAGCATGGCACAACGCATGCCTACGCGAGCAAGGCGCATGCCCAAATCCGCATCTTCAGTCACGTTAAAACTGTCCCACCCGCCAACATAGCGCAAGGAAGCGGTGCGGAAATGATTGGATGTGCCGCCAAGTGGAACCGGCATGTTCAAATCTGCAAGGGCAGGCATGATCAACGCAAATTGTGCCGCATATTCAGTGGCAAACAGCGCGGTAAGTGCATTCTCGCCGCTATTGTCGATCAGCAGCTCAGCTTGAAAACAATCAATATCTGGCCTTTGGGCAAATAAGGTTGCGGCAAGACGCAATTGATTGGGATGTGGAATATCCTCTGCATCGTAAACCACAACATGGTCGCCGCGCACCAACGGCAGCGCGAAGTTTATCGCTTTGGGCTTGGTGCGGGGCATGCCATCAGGCACTTCAACCAGTTCAAAGGGCAAATAGTCCAACTCTTGCTCAACTGCGGCGATCGTGTCTGGCGAGACGGATTCCACGACAAATTTTATGTCGAGTTTTTCGGGCGGATAATTGAGCGCCTTGAGTGCATCGGCCAATTGCGGCACCAACTGCGCCTCATCCCGCAAAGGGATCATGATGCTGTAAATCGGCAGGCACGCATCGCCCAACAATTTGGGACGACGGCCATGGCCGAGCATCAACCCATATAGCGAAGCGTAAAGCCGGAAACTGGCGGGGCTGACATAAAGTAGCGCCAAAAAGACGAACAGCAAAATTTCTAAAATCGGCGGGTCCCAAGCGGACAGAACCGCGACACCCAGCACCGCCGCCAAAAACATAAAACGCTTGACCCCGCCAAGCCCCAAATGGGCGCTGGCCCGCGGCCAGATGCGGGAAAGAGATTGCACTGCATGGCGATAAAGCGCCGGGCGTTGAACCTGCCGAACCGCCCTCTGTAACGCCTTTGGTGGCACGACACATATCTGTTGCGAAAGATGCGGCTGTTGCCGCAACTGATTTGCCAACTGGGCAAACTTGGCTAAGCCAGGCGACATGAACAACACTTCGCGATCCAACACGGTGGCGCGGATCATCTTTACGCCCGAAAGCCGCGCGACATTGTCCACTTGCGGCATGTGCAGGCGACTTGCGGGCACCACATTAAAAAAGGCCAATCCGATCAGATTGGCCAATTGTTCATAAAGCTGGGCTTCGGTAAGGTGAAAGCGCGCGGCGCACAGGGTGAGCGGTTCAATCTGCTGCTCGCGGGCATAACGAAGAAGCCGCTCAATCTCGGCTTGGCCGATTTGATAGGGAGATAAAATTTGCTGCAACAAATGGGCAGCGGAAATATCGCTCTCGAAACGAAACAATGTAAATCGCTATAAAAATTAAATAAAATAAGCTTAACTGTGGCAAATGGATGTACTTGAGTCAAAGAGTTTATGGATAAGTATTTGAAATTAGTTGTAAAATTGGCTCTCACTTCAACCTTGGGTTTTATTTTGACTGCATTCGCAGTGGCAGCAATGGCGCAGACTTTGCCCAATCATGTGGATGTGGATGCCCATGAAGATGTGTTTAACGCCAGCCAAGTGGGCGCGATCCGGTTTTTAACCACAACTGATTTTCCGCCGCTTAATTTTCGCAATGCGACTGGGGACTTAACTGGCTTTCATGTGGAGCTGGCCGAGGCGCTTTGCGCGGAAATTGATATTAAATGCACCATGCAGTCTTGGCCTTGGGAGCAATTGGCATCGGCGTTGGAAAACAATCAGGGTGACGCTGTGATCGCTGCGATGGCCGTTGCCCCGGAAACGGCAAAGCTGATGGATTTTTCACAAACTTATTTGAAGTTTCCTGCCCGCTTTGTTGGGCGGCAGGAAGGGCAATTGCGCTCTAGTGATCAGGTCAAAAACAAGGTGGCGGTGCGCAAAGGCTCCAGCCAAGCTGAGTTTTTGGCCAAGCATTTTAAAGCGCTTGAAATTGTTGAATATGACAATGAGTTTGAAGCGCTGGAAGCGGTAAAATTTGCCGATGTTGATCGCGCATTTGTTGATGGGATGCGGGCCTCATTTTGGCTGAATGAGAACCCTGACTGCTGTGCCTTTATTGATGGGCCTTACTTTTCAGCCGAATATTTTGGCGCTGGCCTAACCGTCGCGGTGAAAAGCGGAAACGATGCAACCCGCCGCGCCATCAATATTGGCCTGCGCCGTTTGCAAGAAAAAGGCAAATTCACTGAGCTTTACCTCAAGTGGTTTCCTGTGAATTTTTATGATTAGACGCTTGGTCCTTTTTGCGCGATTTCATTTTAAAGAACGGCAAAACAATCGACCATAAAAAGGTCTCTGGCCCTTCTTCTTGCGCGTCAGGTTGACCGATAATCATCTTATCATGGCCTAGTTCCGGCTCGACGCTGTAAACCCGAAACAGGCGATCCCAAATACTGAGCGCAAAGCCATAATTGGTGTCATGTTCGCGCCGCTCAATGGAGTGGTGAATGCGGTGCATATCCGGTGTGACGATGAACCAACGCAAAACATGGTCGAGCTTGGTGGGGATTTTAAAATTGGCGTGGTTGAAAAGGGCTGAGCCATTGACCACCGCTTCGAAAATCACCACCAAAACCGCGCTTGTGCCAAGCAACAACACCGCAGCCGATTTGATGAAAATGGAAAGAATGATCTCCAGCGGATGAAAGCGCACGGCGGAGCTGGCGTCTAAATCCTGATCAGTGTGATGCACCCGGTGAATGCGCCACAAAATCGGAATTTTGTGAGTGATGACATGCTGCCCCCAGATCACAAAATCAAGCACCAAAAACGCGATCAACCATTCCACCCAAACAGGCCAATCGAGCCAATGGAAAATGCCAATTTGATATTGCTGGGCGAATAAGGCGGTGATGACAGCGGTGACTGGCACCAGCAACACCACCAATGTAACCGCCAGATAATCAGAGAACAGGATGCCAAAATTGGTTGCCCAACGGCGTAGCCGCGTGTGCCGACGCTCGCGCCTTGGCCACACGGCCTCCAACGCGATCATGATCAGCAACACAATCACAAAAGCACCAAACCGCCATGCGCCTTCATTAAATCCAAGTTCAGGCATAAATTCTCCTTTGTTCGGATTGTTTTAGCATGGGCGTGCGCCACACAAAAAGCAAATGGCTGTGAACAGTATGTGAGCAATAAAAAACGCGCTCGATTGGCATCAAGCGCGTTTCAAAATAGGCGAGTGCGCTGAAGGCTACACGGTGCGGTGACGCGCGCGGGCGGCCATTTCAATGGCGGCGCTGGTCAATTTGTCCAAACCAAACTTCATGCGCAGCAAATCAAGCACGCGGCTCTCTTCCGGGCGGATTTGCAAATCAGCAGCGGCAATCTCCACAGCCAAGGCATAGGCAGTGTCGTTCAAATGTGATGGCAAATCATTGGTGATGCCGTCGATCACGCTCTGCAAATCGCCATCCGCATCCAACATTTTGGCGCAATCGGCTGCCACCAATGGCAAACTATCTTCCGAAAAATCTTCAAAAACCGGCAATTGACGCACAACGGACCCAATCCGCTTCAATTCTGAATCGTCCATCTTCCGGTCCGCTGCGGAGGTGACGACCATAATGTAAATCAGTGCTTCTTGTGGTGACAATGACATGAATAACCCTCTTTGCTTGCCCCAAAATCTGACTGAAAGTTAGGGCTCTGATGCGCCAATTACAAGCAAAAGACAGCAGCTTTATATAATTTCAAAAAATTCCATCCTATTGACGCCATCGGCGCAACGTGCGAAATGCCGCAGGCACGGGCTTTCGCGCAAGGTGAACGCGCAATGATGGCCTGGCCGTAAAAACAAAATTTAAACCGGAAAGGGACGCCAAAATGGCAAACACCCCCACACTTTTTGACGCTGATTTTTTTGACGCGGCACAAAATGCCCGCGCATGGCCTTTTGAAGAGGCAAAAAAGGTGCTCAAACGTGTGGAGAAATCCGGCAAGAAAGAAGTGATTTTTGAAACAGGCTACGGCCCATCGGGCTTGCCGCATATCGGCACGTTTGGCGAAGTTGTGCGCACATCCATGGTGCGCCATGCATTTCGGCTTTTGACCAAAGATGAAATTCCGTCAAAGATCATTTGCTTTTCTGATGATATGGACGGCTTCCGCAAGGTGCCAACTAACGTACCGAACCAAGAGCGCTTGGCAGAATATATTGGCAAGCCGCTGACCAAAGTGCCTGACCCGTTTTCAGATGAATATGAAAGTTTTGCCCATCACAACAATGCACGTTTGTGCAAGTTTTTGGACGATTTCGGCTTTGAATATGAATTTGCGAGCGCGACGGATTATTACACGTCCGGCCGTTTGGACGCGGCGCTTTTGCGTATGCTTGAAGTTTATGATGACGTAATGAAGGTAATTTTGCCAACGCTTGGTGAAGAGCGGCAAAAAACCTACTCGCCGTTTCTTCCTGTGTGTCCACGCACCGGCATTGTGTTGCAAGTGCCCATGATCGCCCGCGACGTGGAAAAAGGCACCGTGACCTATGTTGATCCGGAAACAAATGAGGAAGTGACCGTGCCTGTAACTGGCGGTGCGGTGAAGTGCCAATGGAAAGCCGACTGGGCGTTGCGCTGGTACGCATTGGGCGTGGACTATGAAATGTCCGGCAAGGATTTGATTGATAGCGTGAAGCTCTCCTCCCGCATCGTGCGGGCGATGGGCGGCACCCCGCCGGAAAGCTTGAGCTATGAATTGTTCTTGGATGATAAAGGGCAGAAAATCTCAAAATCGAAAGGCAATGGCCTGTCGATTGAAGATTGGCTGACCTATGCATCAGATGAAAGCTTGGCGTTGTTTATGTATCAAAAGCCAAAAACAGCCAAGAAACTGCATTTTGATGTGATCCCGAAGGCGGTGGATGAATATTACACCTTCTGCGAAAAGGCGGCTGAACAGTCACCTGCTGAAGTGTTGGAAAACCCTGCCGTGCACATTCACGCGGGCATGCCGCCTAAGCACGATATGCCGCTGAGCTTTGCCTTGTTGCTAAACTTGGTTTCGGCTGCAAATGCGTCAGATGCATCTGTGCTGTGGGGCTTCATCACCCGCTATGCACCAGAAGCGACACCGGAAACGCACCCGGAATTGGACCGGATGGTGGGCTATGCCATTCGTTACTTCAACGATTTTGTGAAGCCAACCAAACAGTTCCGTGCCCCAACCGATCAAGAACGCGCTGCCATGGAAAAATTGGCCGCACGTTTGGATGAAGTGGAAGACCAAAGTGATGCAGAAGCCATTCAAACCCTTGTGTTTGAAATCGGCAAAGAGTTCGAGTTCGAACCGTTGCGCAACTGGTTCAAAGCGCTTTATCAAGTGCTGCTGGGGCAAGATCAAGGGCCACGCTTCGGCTCTTTCATCGCCCTTTATGGCGTGGCAGAAACCAAGCAACTGATCGCCGAGGCACTGGACGGAAAATTCGTCTAGTTGAACTCTGCGTGGTCACCACAAACTTAACCTCTCCCCATCAAAAGGGGAGGGGATTTCTCTTTGCCTCGCTGATAGTTTTACAGCTCCGCACCATCTACCGCCGTCACCCCGGACTTGATCCGGGGTCCAAGCAGTATCGGCGAGGATAAATAACATTAATTGCATTGCTCAATGCTGCCGCTACATGGATTACCGGATCAAGTCCAGTAATGACGTGAGAGGGTGATGCTATGCCCTGCACGGTGCGAAATCGGGGCACCATCTGGCGGGGGTGCCGGGGAAGTGAGCGCAGCGAACGACGGCGGTAAGAAAAGTGGCGGGGGTGCCGGGGACGGACGCGCCAGCGTCCGGTGGCGGCATGTGAAAATGCCGGGAGGCGCCGAGGACGGACACGTCAATCTCCCCCGCGTCATTGCAAGACTTGATCTTGCAATCCAATTCACCTGTCCCCTTGGCACCTACAGAGAAAAGAAGCTGTCGGCTTGCGGTTTGGTACACGTGAAATGGATCCCAAGGTCAAGCCTTGGGATGACGGGAGGAGGTGGGTATAAGCTGTGTTTTATGCAGCAAGCGCACCGGCCGACAGCGGCGCGAGAAATACCCGCGCTCTGCGAGCAGAGCGCAGATTTTTGCGACGTTTATATTTTATTCTATGTCGCAAGGGTTAGAGCCACAAAACTCTGGATGATATTCCTTCAAGAGTGGTAGCGCGAAGCTTTCCCGCTCCCACTTCTTGGAGAATTGAAACGCATTCAACCCATCATTATTGAGAACGGCCGGGTCAACGCCATTTTCCAAGAGCGCCCGTACCACCTTTTCATTGCGTTGATAAATCGCCCCATGCAGGGACGGATCGCCCACCTTGTCTGGCGCATTCAAGTCGACTCCGGCGGTGATAAAGGCCAAGGCATGATCGGTGCGGTGGTTCATGATGGCCAACTGCAATGGCGTCATCACCCATTCACCGCTCTCAAACTCAGTTTCGGCACCGCTTTCAATCAGCAAGGCAATAAGGTCTGCAGCGTCGCGGCTGGACACAGCGGCCAGCGAAAGCGGACGATCTTCACTGCCGGGCCGTACAGGCTGGTTCACATCTGCGCCTGCGTCGATCAACAGTTTTGCGATTTCCGCGTCACCCTTATAGGCAGCCATGCCCAGCGCGGTGAAGGCGCCTTTTTTGAAATAGTTTGCGTCGGCACCCGCAGCCAGTTCGCTTTGCACCATCTCTGCATTTTGATCCTGCACCGCTTTATAAAGCGCGTCGTTGCCAAGGCTGATCTCAGCAGAAAGGCTGCAAAGGCTGATCGCGATGATGATTGATTTCCATTTATTGATCATGGAATTGAACTCTCCCAATTCGTTTAAAAACAAAGGGATTGAATTGGGGAGAAAGAAACGGTTCAATTCAGGATGCATGAGGGACCAATAAAAATTCGGCAACAACCAATGGCACTGCAACAGCTTTTTCAAAAGAGTGATTTTCTAGACGTGCGGCGGCTGCTGTTCTTCCTCGCCATCGCCGCCAGCTTGGCGATGACCGGGCCGTTTGGCACCTTCTATCTGCCTTTGCTCACCCGCGCGACCTATTGGACCTTGTGGCTTATGATGATCTGGGCACCGACCGTGCTGATCTTCGGCGCGGCACAGCGCGGCCCACTGACCACATGGATGCCAAGCTGGACGGTGAGCACAGGCGTATTCATCATCTCATGGCCGATTGTTGCCTTCTGCGCGGTATCCCTCGCGAGCCAGTTTTTTGCGGACTTTCCGCTCACACTGGGCAATGTGATCGCTGAGGCGAAAGTGCTGTGGCCAGTTCTTTTTGCACTGGTGTTGCTGCTGCATTTTACCCATCGCAAAGCCGAAGTGGTCGAGGCCGGGGAAGAGCAACCAATCGCCTTTTTAAAACGATTGCCCGCAAAACTGGGGCAAAAGCTGATTTCCATTTCAAGTGCCGACCATTATTTGCAGGTGAAAACCGAACAGGGCGAAACCCTGATTTTGCTGAGTTTAAAACAGGCAGAAGAAGAGCTGAACGCTTATCCCGGTTTGCGCGTGCATCGCGGCCATTGGGTGGCGCTGGATGCGGTGACGCAAAAAATCTGGCGCGATAGTCGGTTGTTTTTAGAGCTAAAAGATGGGGCGGAAGTGCCCGTTGGGCGTTCTTACAGATCGCAAGTTTTGGCGCAATTATAGCGCTATTGGCTGGCCCACAAAATACGGGCAATCCAATCCAAGTCTTTGGATTTGATGATGCGTGGCTCATGCTCTGGATTGATGGAATGCAGCTCCACCTGATTGGCAGTTTGCCGATGCAAAATCTTCGCCATCACTTCACCATCTTGCGTGCGCACCACCACCCGGTCGCCGCGGCGCACCTGTTCGGTGGGCGAAACGATGATCACATCGCCATCGCGATAGAGGGGCAGCATGCTGTCGCCGCTCACTTCCAACGCATAGGCATTTGCGTCCGGTCCAACGGGGAAATGCACTTCATCCCACCCTTGGCCAACCGGAAAGCCGCCACTGTCAAAAAAACCGCCAGCGCCTGCTTGTGCAAATCCCAATAATGGGATGGGATGTTCATGAATGTCAGGCTGGGTATAGACGCCACCGCCAGCCAGAAAACCATCCATATCCTCATTGGTCGCATCGAGAATTTTTGCTAAACTTTCGGTAGAAGGCCACCGTTCGCGTCCATCCTTGCTGGTGCGTTTAGACGGATTAAAGCTGGTTGGGTCCAAACCCGCAAGGCGCGCAAGCGCAGACACAGAGAGCCCTTTGCGCTCTGCCAAAGCGTCAATCGCGTTCCAAATATTGCGATGAGAAATCATGGTTGGACCCTGTCGTTACAGGAATAGATTCGCAAAAACGGATTAAAATCCTATCTCTTGGTAACTATTCTTGGTAAATTTGTAAAGTAAAAAGGCCTAACTTCGCTTGCACTTTCCGATGGAAAGGACTAAGCCTTTGGTGAATTAAACAATTTAGGGTTTAACACCCATGATCATTTATAAAGTCTGCCCCAATGCTGATTATCAGGCGGCCAAAGACACTGGCCTTTATGCGGGTATGCCGATTGATCATGAAGATGGCTATATGCATTTCTCCACTGCAGCACAATTGAGCGAAACCTTGGAAAAGCATTTTTCAGGGCAGTCAGATCTTGTGCTTCTTTATGTGGATGCAGAGCGCGTTGAAAATCATTTGAAGTGGGAACCTTCGCGCGGCGGCGATTTGTTTCCGCATCTCTATTCCGAATTAAATATAGCGCATGTGCTTAAAACCCACGCGCTCGAAACTGACGAGAACGGACAGTTTATTCTGCCCGACGATATACGATAAATGAAATCATACATCTCTAAATTGCTGAATAACCCGCTGGTTCAAAATCTAACGCGGGACGCTTTGCTGAAACTGGACCCAGAACAAGCCCACCGTACCACCATTAGTGCGCTGAAATTGGGCGCGGTGCCGGAACAGGAAGAGGCTGATCCAACCTGCCTGACCACCTCACTTGCAGGGCTGGAACTGAAAAACCCAATCGGCATGGCCGCCGGGTTTGATAAGAATGCAGAAGTGCCAAACCAATTGATTCAAATCGGGTTTGGCTTTGTGGAAGTGGGCACCATCACCCCGCGGCCGCAAGATGGCAATCCAAAGCCGCGCCTGTTCCGCTTGCCCGAACATATGGGCGTGATCAACCGCATGGGCTTCAACAATGAAGGCCATGAAGCTGCGTTTGAACGCCTGACGCGCAACAAGCAGCCCGGCACCACCATTGGCATCAATGTGGGCGCCAATAAAGATAGTGAAGATTTTGTGGCTGATTATGTGGAAGGCGTGAAGCGCTTTGCCCCGATCGCAGATTATCTAACCGCCAATATTTCATCCCCAAACACGCCAGGCCTGCGCAATTTGCAAAGCAAAGAAGCGCTAAAACGGCTTTTGACCGAAGTGCTTGCTGAGCGCAGCCGCGCTTCAGTTCGCGTGCCCGTATTTTTAAAACTTGCGCCCGATTTGAGCGAGACGGAAATGGACGAAATCACGTCTGTTATTGAAACGCTCGATCTTGATGGATTGATCATTTCCAACACCACCATCCGCCGCGATTTGGTAGAGGGTGCGGAAAATGCAGATGAAGCGGGCGGCCTGAGCGGCAAGCCATTGTTCAATTTCTCCACTCAGCGTCTGGCCCAGATGCGTCAACGCGTGGGCAAAGATATGCCGATCATCGGCGTGGGCGGCATTTATTCCGCCGAAACCGCTTTGGCCAAATTCGAAGCCGGGGCGGACGCGGTGCAGCTTTATTCTGCGCTGGTGTTTGGCGGCATGGAATTGATGACGAGCATCAAAAAAGGGCTGGTCAGCGAGATGATGCGCCATTCTTACAAGAGCGTTGCAGACATTTCTGGCACCAAAACCGACGATTGGGCCAGCGGCAAGATTGAAATCTAAGCCGCTGCCTGCTCGGGATGATCTTCCTCAAATAAGCTCGGCACGCGCCGCATCAACAGCCACAAAAAGATCACGCTGCGGGCGATGAAAAAGCCATGCAGCGCCAGCCATAGCCCATAAATGCCCCAAAGCGGCACTGCAATCGCCCAAATCGCGAAGAAGGCGACAGCGGACAACATCATACCATTGCGCATATCTTTGCCCATGGCCGCGCCAGCAAACACGCCATCCAACACAAAAGCCAGCACCCCAAACACAGGGGCGAGGGCTGCGAGCCACAAAAAGTCGCGTGCGGTTTGGCGCACCACGTCACTGGTGGACATAAAGTCAATGATCATAGGCCCGGTGAGGATGAAAATCACCGTCAAACAGCCCGACAAGATAAAGCCCCATAGGGACGACAGCTTGATGGCGCTGAAGAAAGCAGGCTTCCATCGCGCCCCAATCGCTTTGCCACACAATTGTTCTGACGCGGCGGCAAGCCCGTCTAAAAAGAATGCGGCGACCATCAAAAAGTGCAGCAAAATACCATTGGTGGCGAGAACCGCATCGCCTGCCTGCGCCCCTTCGCGGGCGAAGAACGAAAAGACCGCATTTATGGTGACCGAACGCAACAAAATATTGCTGCTCAAAGAGAGCATCTTTTTGATCTCGGCTTTGTCCAACAAATTGGCTTCATCCAAGCGCCGCGCCAACTGAGAAAAACCACCGAGCGTGTGAATGGCAACAAAGACGCCGATGGTCATAAAAATGACCGTGGCGGCAACCGTGCCCCATGCCACGCCAGCAATGCCCATATCAAACTGGAACACCAGCACATAAGACACGATGATGTTGGTGATATTCAAACCTGCCTGTAGCGCCAACGCGGTGATGGATTGACCGCGGCCCAAAAACCAGCCTGCCAACACAAAGTTCATAAGCGCGAAGGGCGCAGCAAAAAGCCGGATGAAGAAATATTGGTCAAAGGCCGCATTCACCGCGTCGCTGGCACCATAAACCACTTTGGCGAACTGGGCGAGAGGACCGCCGAGCAGCAAGATCAATAGTCCCGCCGCCAACCCGATCACCAAACCTCGCGCCAATTGCGCTGTTTGCTTTGCCTCATCACGCGCGCCGAAGGCTTGGGCAGTGAGACCCGTGACCGACATGCGCAAAAAGTAGAAAAAGGCGAACATAAAGTCGAAAACCAACCCACCCAGCAGCAAGCCGCCCAGCAAATCCACTTCGCCCAAGCGCCCCACAATTGTGGTGTCGGCAATGCCGAGCAAAGGCTCGGTAACGAACGCAAGGGCCGTGGGCAAAGCGATGTACCACACATCTTTGTGCCGCACATCAAACGGGTAGGTTTTGGCTGTCATGTCAGACGCTTTCAAGGCGCGCCGAAGGGCGCAAGGGAACTAGCCGCGCGTGATGGTGGGCGCGCTTGGTGTTTGGGCAATCGGCATCACTTCAACGCAGTTGATGTTCACATGGGCAGGGCGCGTGGCGAGAAACCAAACAATCTCCGCAATATCTTGCGGCACCAAGGGCAGAACATCTTCATAAAGCTTTTCATTGGCTTCTTCGCTGCCTGTGCGCACCAAGGTGAATTCTGACTTGGCCATGCCCGGCTCTAGGCTGGTGACGCGAATATCACCGCCTGCAAGATCACTGCGCAAATTATAAGAGAATTGATGGGTGAATGCTTTTGTGGCGCCATAAACATTGCCGCCGGGGTAAGCAAAGCTGCCCGCGATGGAGCCAACATTGACAATGCTTGCGCCTTTACCAGCTTTTTTCAGGTGCGGCAGCAAGTTCAAAGTCACGTCCAACACGCCCATAATGTTGGTGTCAATCATGGTGCGCCATTGCTCGCGCGATACGTTGGGAACCGGGTCTACACCAAGTGCCAAACCGCCATTATTGAACAAGCAATCCACAGTGCTGTGGCTTTCAGGCAGGGCATTAATACCCGATTTGATGGATGCCTCGTCAGTCAGATCCATCTGAACGATGTGAACTTGCCCTTCAGGAAATTCGCTTTGGAGATCCTTCAACCGCTCTTCGCGCCGACCTGTAGCTACGATCTTCCAACCATTTTGCGCAAACAACCGCGCGGTTGCCGCGCCAAAGCCAGAAGTTGCGCCAGTGATGAAAATGGTTCTTGCGTCAGAAAAATCGTGGTGCGCCATCGTAAACGACTCCGAAAAGTGGTGGGACCACTTTTCTAACAGTGTTTATTTTTGGCTGTAAAGCGTTCTGACCTACTTAAAGGACTTGAGAATGCGAATAAGAATCCAAAGTGGGAAAACAACCGCCGCACCATATCCAAACCAAATGGCAACAGTGCCGATGGTGGAGCCAAAATCAGAGAAGATCGAGCCAACCCAGCGGCCAAATCCGCCAAAAATATCACCCGGGGTGAGGCCGGATTGATACATGACAAAGCCAACCAACAAAGAAGCGAGGACCAGCTTGATAAACTGTTTGCCGTTCGATCTGTTGCGATCTCTCCGATCATCAGCATCATATGTGTGATCATGTTCAGGCATTTTTGTCCCCTTTGTCGAATTTAAGCTGGCGCGATGGCGTCTCATTTGTGAAATATAAGCACGATGGCGAAAACAACAAGAAATCAATCTGATTCTTTTGCGGCCGCTCCGGATTTGTTTTCGCAAAGCTGGGGGCTGCCACCCATTGTGCGCGACTGGTTTTTAAGCCGAAACTGGGCACCACGCGCCCATCAGCTTGATATGTTAGAGGCCGACCGAGCCGGGAAATCGGCACTTTTGATTGCGCCCACCGGGGCGGGGAAAACCCTGTCCGGCTTTTTGCCCAGCATTTGCGATTTGGCCGAAACGCCTCATGAAGGTCTGCACACGCTTTATATTTCGCCGCTCAAAGCCTTGGCGGTGGATGTGGCTCGTAACCTGATCAATCCGATTGAAGAGATGGGGCTGCACGCGCGCGTAGAAACCCGCACGGGCGACACCCCATCCTCGCGCCGTCAACGCCAGCGCTTCGACCCGCCACATATTTTGATGACCACGCCAGAGCAATTGGCGCTGATGCTGTCGCATCAAGAAGCGCCAAAATTATTCGGCAACATCAAACGCGTGGTGTTGGATGAACTCCACGCGCTGGCCTTGTCCAAACGCGGTGACCTGCTGGCGCTCGGTTTGGCGCGACTGGGCACGCTCTGCCCTGATCTGAAAGTCTCGGCCCTGTCGGCCACCGTGGCGCACCCGGAAATGTTGCGCGATTGGATTGCTGCCCCGTGCCCGCAACGCGAGGTGGCGATGGTCACCCACCAAGGCGGGGCAAAACCGCAATTGTCTATTTTGGCCAGTGATGATCGCGTGCCTTGGGCGGGCCATTCGGCGCAATATGCGGTGCCGGATTTACTGAACATCATCAAGGATAATGGCACCAGCCTATTGTTTGTGAACACCCGCTCACAGGCGGAATTGCTGTTCCAATCCCTATGGGAATTGAATGAGGACTCGCTGCCCATCGCCCTGCATCATGGCTCGCTGGATGTCGAACAACGCCGCAAGGTGGAGGCGGCGATGGTCGCGGGCAAATTGCGGGCGGTGGTGTGTACGTCCACCCTCGATCTGGGTATCGATTGGGGCGACGTGGATTTGGTGATGCAAATCGGTGCACCCAAAGGCTCGTCACGTCTGCTGCAACGCATCGGCCGCGCCAACCACCGTTTGGACGAACCTTCGCGCGCCATTCTGGTGCCCGCAAACCGTTTTGAAGTGCTGGAATGCGAGGCGGCGGTGGAGGCTGCAGAGGAGGGCGCACAGGACAGTGAAGACCCACAGCCTGGCGGGCTGGACGTGCTGGCACAGCATATTCTGGGCATGGCTTGCAGCGATCCGCTTGATGCGGATGCGCAATATGAAGAAACATTACGCGCATGGCCCTATCGCGAGCTTAGTCGTGATCTGTTTGATCGTGTGATCGAGTTTGTGGCGACAGGTGGCTATGCCCTCAAAGCCTATGAGCGCTACGCACGCTTGCGCAAAACCGCCGATGGCACATGGCGTATTTCCCACCCGAAAGTGGCGCAGCAATATCGGCTGAATGTAGGCACCATTGTGGAAGAGCCGATGCTTAAAGTACGGTTGGTGCGCTCCAAAGCCCATAAGCGCGGCGCGACCACGGGGCCGATTGGCCGGGGCGGGCGCGTTCTGGGCGAGATGGAGGAATATTTCCTCAGCCAATTGATGCCCGGCGATACCTTTCTGTTCGGTGGCGAAATGGTGGCGTTCGAAGCCATTCGCGATAATGAAGCCTATGTGTCGCGCTCTTATAACAATAACCCGAAAATCCCGTCCTATATGGGCGGCAAATTTCCGCTCTCGACCTATTTGGCAGAGCGGGTGCGGGCAACCTTGGCGGACCCCACAAGCTGGAAAGTGCTGCCCGATCAGGTGCGCGAATGGCTGAGCCTTCAGCGCGACGTGTCGCTGCTGCCGGGCAAGGAAAGCCTGTTGGTGGAAACTTTTCCCAAGGCCGATAAATATTTCATGATCTGCTACCCCTTTGAAGGGCGGCTGGCTCACCAGACTTTGGGCATGTTGTTGACCAGACGGTTGGAGCGTGACCGCGCCAAACCGCTCGGCTTTGTCGCCTCCGAATATGCGCTGGCAATTTGGTGCGCTACCGACATTGGCCATCAATTTAAATCTGGACGCTTGAGCCTTGATGAACTTTTTTCTGAGGATATGCTGGGGGATGATCTGGAAGATTGGCTGGATGAATCCAGCCTGATGCGCCGCACCTTCCGCAATTGCGCCATTATTTCCGGGCTGATTGAGCGCCGCCATCCGGGCAAGGAAAAGACCGGGCGGCAAATGACCATGTCGTCTGACCTGATTTACAATGTGCTCTATGAGCATGAGCCTGACCATATTCTAATGCAGGCCACGCGGCGCGATGCCGCGCGCGGCTTGTTGGATATTGAGCGGCTTGGCCATTGTTTAAAGCGGATCAAACGGCATATTATTCATCAAAAGCTGGACCGAATCTCTCCGCTGGCGGTGCCGGTGATGCTGGAAATTGGCAAGGAGCCAATCTTTGGTGAAGGGCGCGAAAGCGTGTTGGTGGAAGCGGCAGAAGAATTGATGCGCGAGGCAACAGGACAATGAGCAAAGCTGAAATCCGCGAAATGCGGCCTGAAGAACAAGACCATTGGGCACGCATGCGCGCCGAACTCTTCCGCATCTCCTTCGATGAGGCGAAAGAAGAAACAGCAGCCTTTATGGCGGGTGAGCATCTGACCCTCAAAATTGTATTTGTTGGTGTCGTCGATGGCGACGTCTGTGCGTTCCTAGAGATCAGCGAACGCATCTATGCGGATGGCTGTTATGATGGGCCCGTGGCCTATATGGAAGGCTGGTTCGTAGGTGATAAGGCCCGCGGCATGGGCGTTGGCAAAGCACTGGTCGACGCGGCAATCGCTTGGGCAAAATCCAAAAACTATCCGCATTTGGCATCTGATGCTGAACTGACCAATATTGATGGCCATCGCGCCCACGAAGCCGTGGGCTTTGAAGAAGTGGACCGCGTGGTGCAATATCGGATGGCGTTGAAATGACCAGCGCTGCAGTGCGGCAAAAACAAGAACCAGTGATGTTGAGTTTTGGCGGGCAAGACTTTGTGCCGCTGCTCTCTGGCGCACTATATTGGCCGAGCCAAAATGCGCTGTTGGTGGCGGATTTGCATTTGGAGAAAATGTCGTCCTTCGCCAAATCACGCCAGTTTCTGCCGCCTTACGACACAAAGGCCACGCTGGCCAAGCTAGAGCGTGACTTGACCCAAACAGGCGCAAGCCGCGTCTTCTCACTGGGCGATAGTTTCCATCGGGATGAAGGCACCACCACCTTGCTGCCGCACGACCGTGAGTTGGTCACCAGCTTCGTGGCGCATTATGATTGGATTTGGATTGCTGGCAATCACGACCCAAGCGCCCATGATTTGGGCGGCCATTGCTGCGATGAATTGTTTATGGATGGCCTGACCTTGTCACACGAGCCAGACGCTAGGTTCGCGCCGCAAATTGCAGGCCATCTGCACCCCGGCGCACGCATCCGCATCAATGGACGCTCCACCAAACGCCCATGCTTTGTGTTTGATGAAGCGCGGCTGATCATGCCGTCTTACGGCGTTTCCACGGGCAACCTCAATGTGTTGAACCCGGCGTTCAAGCCTGTGATCAATAAAGATGAAATGCGGATATTCGCGATTGGCCGCGATCAGATTTATCCGGTGAGCGCGAAATATCTGGTCAAAGGCTAGAGCCGTTTCTGAAAACCAGTTTTATCCTGTGTTAGCCCCGCTTCAAGATAAAAATCGAGCGTACCCTGTGTTGTGCTGCCCGTGAGCAACATCACCTTATAGCAGCCCGCTTTCTCCGCCCGCGCAAACGCATCATGCAGCACGCGCTTGCCCAATCCCATGCGGCGATATTGCTTGTGGGTGACCACATTTTCAATCAGTGCCATAGGGCGATTGCCGCGGGTAAGGTTTGGCAAAATAAACAGCGTGCAGCTCGCAACAATAAGACCGTCCATCTCAGCAACGATGATTTGGCGATCTGGATCGTCCAGCAGCTTTGCGAGGTCTTGCTCAAATTGGGCAGGGCTCACCGCTGGATCATCTGGGTTGAGATGGGTGTAAATATCCTGAAGGGCAATGGCATCGCGAATGGTCGCCAGCCGAATGGCACATCCCATCATTGGCCGACAAGCAACCGTGCGATCAGGATCAACACCAAGGTGACGCATACAAGCCATGTCATCACAAGACGTAACCGAGCATAGGCGGGTGGCACCCGGCCACGAATGCCGGACCAAACGTCCCAAAGCCCATGAATCCCAAAGCCAACTGTGAGGATGAGCAAGCCGATGGTGAGCGGCAGCAAGAGGGTAATAAACCCGGCCACAGATCCGAAAATACCCACAATATAAGTGAGATCGCTGCCCGCGCCGCCTTGCAGGCGAATGCCCCAGCGCACGCCGCCCAAAAAGGACAGGATCAACGCGCCATAGCCGAGCAAGGCCCGTTCAAAAACAACGGGATCAACAGGCGAAAGCCCGGGAAAGATAACAATGAGAAAGCCCATGGCAAAGGGCACCCAGCCTGCCAAGGCAGCCAACGAAACAGTGCGTGACCAAAATATGGGAAGAGACATATTATCTCCTAAATACAACCCCACTCAACCAACCGGTGAATATGGCTAGGATGACGCAAACCACGCCATAAAGCAAAGAATATTCTTTAGCGCTGTTCGCAACGAACCGCTCAAATCCGACCGTACGCACAGTGAAGCGCTGCGGGGCATTGTCGATCAACTGCCCTTCTTGAAACACATATGTGTTTGCCAAATAGGTGCCGTTGGGCACATGAGCGGGTAACGCAATACGGGCCGAGAAAAATGTGTCCGATAGGAACTGAACCCCGTGCTCGTCTAACGAGTAAAGCCCACGCTTTTTCATCAGGCGAATAAGCTCTTGCGCAAATGGATCGGTGTTCTGTGTGCGACGCACAGGGCGAATGTGCGGGGCGCTGTCGAAAGCCAACCCAGCAACGCTGAGCACACCGGGATCAGCGATCTTTTCAAGCGGGGCGCTAGACACCAAGGCGAAGTAAGACGGAAAGCCTTCATAGGCTTCCTGCTCGCCATTGAGCCAAATGCCATATTGCCGGGTTTTCTTGCGCGCCACATAGGTGCCAGATGGCCCCTTGATAGAGATCACAATATTATAATTGTTGGTCACCTGTTCGGCCGAGCCGCCCACATCTGGCTCGATGGTGCCAAAAATGGTGATCGTGTCGCCCGCAAAGTTCGAGCTGATGGACACCACTGGCTCAGATGTCGACATCACCAACCGTTGCGCAGAAGCTTCAATCGTGACTGCAGCAAGCGTGAGAAGGGCAAGAAGCAACCGCATTAGCCGCCTCCCACACTGGTCATCACCGCCACAGAAAAAGGATCGCTTGGGGTGAGCAACAATGACAAAGCAAAGCGCAGCGCAACGGCCAAAACGATAATGGCCAGCAATGCCCGCAACTGATCACCACGCAAATATTGACCAGCGGAAACGCCAAATTGGGCGCCAATCACAGAACCAGTCATCAGCGTGAAGGCCAAAACAATGTCTACAGTCTGCGAGTTCACCGCATGCAAAATCGTGGTAGCCGCCATGATGGCCAACACTTGCAACAACGAGGTGCCAATAACGATAGAGCCGGGGACGCGTAGCAAATAAATCAGCGCAGGCACCAAAATAAAGCCGCCGCCAATGCCAAGCAAAGAGCCGAGAAAACCAATGCCGCCGCCAATCAGGATCACCGGGAAAATCGACACATAAAGGTTCGAGCGCTTAAAGCGTACGCGCATGGGCAGGCCATGCACCCAAGTGTGTTTGCCGGGAAGTTTGGTTGGGGGCGGGTTGCCTTGCTGACGATGTTTGATGATGGACCGCACAGCTTCCACCAGCATCAAGCTGCCGATTGAACCCAAAAAGATCAAATATCCCAGAGAGATAACAAGGTCGAGCTGACCAGCGCTACGCAATTGCCCAAAGGTCCACACGCCGCCAAATGCGCCGCAAACACCAGAGACAATCAGAAAAAGCGCGAGCTTTAAATCAATGCCGCCACGCCGCCAATAGGATAGGGCACCCGATGTGGAGGCCGCTACAACTTGGCCAGTGACCGAGGCCACAGCAACAGGGGCAGGAATGCCCGAAAAGATCAACATCGGGGTGAGCAAAAAGCCGCCGCCTACGCCGAATAAGCCCGATAAAAAGCCCACAGCTCCCCCCAAACCAACCAGCATAAACAGGTTGAGCGAGAGTTCAGCAATGGGCAAATAAAGCTGCACGAGACCGCGATCCTATAATTCCATGCGCACCCTGATCGGCGCAATCATGTGCGCACGGTTTAGGCCGGGCCACAATAGGCTGTCAATTGGTGAGAACCAAGATTTGGTTCGAATTTTCTAATCGCGAGCCGTTTCGCGCAAAATTATATCGGTTGGCTGCTCAAAATGGCCATCAAACGCGGATTGATTTCGCCACTTTCATTCATGCCCAGCGCACGTTCAAAGCCACGAATTGCATCTTGTGTTTTCGGCCCCATCACGCCATCAGGCTGGCCGACTGAAAAGCCGAGTTTAAGCAACGCAGTTTGCACGCCCAAAACAACTTCTTTTTTGTCGATAGCCGGGCCTGGATCAAACTCAGGGTCCCATGTGCCGATTGGCGCATAGTTGGAGCCCAAAGCAACCTCTTCAGATTTCCAATTGGAAATGCGGTCTTTGAGTTCCTGCATCTGCGCAGCATCAATAGAGCGGGCCACATCATCACGGGCGCCCTTCGCATCCTGATCACCTTGCAAGGCTGCAAGGGCAAACCAGAAGTAAGACTGGTTCAAATCCTGCTCAACACCAAGGCCACGGGCATAAAGCATGCCCAAATTAAACTGGCTATCCACCACGCCCTGATCTGCAGCGCGTTTAAACCAAACGGCAGCCTTATCAAAATTTTGCTCGCTCTCATTTGCTGATGCAAACAGCGCAGCCAAATTATGCATGGCCATCCGGTTGCCGTTTTCTGCAGAGCGCTTGTACCACTCTTTGGCTTGCGCAATATCTTGCTTCACGCCAATACCATGTTCAAACGCGGCGGCAAGGCGGTATTGCGCAGGGGCATAACCCGCGGCGGCGGCTTGCTCAAACCATTTGGTGGCAGCTTGAGAATCCTTCGGCACAGCCTGGCCTTCCATCAGGATCGCGCCCATTTCGAATTGTGCGCGCACATCGCCCGCAGCCGCAGCCATGCGCAAGCCTTCCGGCCCCACATCGCCCACCAATTCTTGCAAATCGATCTGTTCTGGCGCAGGTGAAATGGAGGCGGTGGTCAAATCTTGATCCACATTCTCCGCATGGGGCGGCACCAAGCCAACGTCTTGATCTGCCAATGCATTTTGATCGGTCAGCGCGGCCAAATCACCCACTTCAACGGGCGCGGTTTGCGTCATATCGATCTGGCGCGGCGAAGGCAAATCTTCCAAAGCAGACAGGTCAGCTTCCGCTGGCTCCATAATTGCTGGCGCATCGCCAGTAGCTTGAGCAGAATTGCTGCCTGAATTCTGGTTCATCAAATTGGCGGTCATGGCAACAATTGCCACAATGGATGCGCCCAGCAAAATCGGCTGACGATGACGGCTCAAAAAGCTCTCTTTGGCCTCATCTTCATCTTCTTCGCCATCGTGAAGATCGCGATGGTCTGGCTGGCCATCCAACGAGATTTGATGCTCATCATCAAAAGAGCTCTTTGGCGGATCAATTTGCTCAACGTCTGGTGCGTCTTGCTTTTTCTTTTTGCTGCCAAAGGGCATCATGAACCGCTTGCGACGCTCTTCGGCCGCTTCGTCCATTTCCGCCGCTTCATCTTCAATGGTGGCGCTTGCAGCGTGCAGATGGTTTTCACCCGCATTCAGCTTGCTTTCAGATGCATCATCTTCTTCGGGCTTGTTTTCTTTGCCTGCTTTGATGCGTGCAAAGGCGCGGCCCAAAAGGCTTGTGGTTTGCTCTGGCGAGTCATTCTTGGCTACAGCTGCGCTGCGTGCGGCGGCAATAAAGCTCTGCCGGGCGTGGTGCAATGTATCGTCTTGCGCTTGGCCTTCATACATCTGCTCATCAGCTGCATTTGGTTCTGGTGCATTAAACCCATGCGGCGCAGGGGCTGGTGCATCATCTAAATCAGAGAGCGAACGTGGCCCTTCGCCAAAATCACCGCCATCACTGCCAAATGATGAGCGTGGCTGTGGCACCTCTTCAACTTGCTCTTCAGATGGAGCGTCATCTTGCAGATCATCAAGCTCTGGCGCGGATGCTTCAATCGGCAGCGGATTGGCCGCAGGCGCAGCTGCACCTGTATCCAGTCCCGCTTTGGCAAACTCATCATCCTGATCTTGCTCAGGTGCTGATGGGGAAGATCCAAGATCAGCAAAGCCAAGCCCAACAGGTTCCTCTGGTGCGGCTTCAGGCTCGCCGAACCCCATTGCTTCGTCAAACGACGGAACAGGGGCAGCAGACTCTTCAGCCTCATATGGTGCTGGGGCAGGCGCAGCCATGGTCGCCATTGGCGCTGGCGCATCATCCTGGTCTTTATCATCGTCCCAAGCAGCAAAATGATCTGGTGCTGCGGCGCGCGGCGCAGCGTCAAAACCACCCATTGCCGCTGGTGCAGCGGCAGCAGGCGCAGCTTGCAAGCGCTCATCAAGTGCTTCCAATTGAGCTGCCAAACGCGCTTCAATGGCTTTCAGCCCATCAAGGTCCAAGCTTGCAGCTTGTGGCGCCATAGATTGGTCGCTGGCAGAGCGCAAAGTTTTAATCGCATCTACAATGCGATCTTCCATGCCTTTCAAGCTCTGATAAAAATTGTCAGCAGGCGCATCATTATTTTGCTGTACGCGATCAATGGATTCAATGGCGCTGTTCAAGCGCTCTTCCATTGCGCTCAGCGCACCAAGCACATCATCATTATTCTGGTCGGCTTGTGGCGCGCCACCTTCAAAGCGCACTGCGTCCAAGCTGGAAATCGCATCATTCAAGCGCTGTTCAATGGCATGCAGTTCGCTCAAATCCGGCTGCGCCATTTCTGGTGCGCCTTGGGCGAAATTTTCCTGCAATCCATCCAAGCGAGATTCAATGGAGTCAAAACGCGGTTCAAGCGCACCAGTAACTTCCGAGCGCACGCCCTGCATTTCGCGGCGAATATGATCGGTTACGCGCGTTGAGTGCTGGTCATCAAGCGTTGAGATACGGTCGCCAATTTGCTGCAATTGCGCGTAAATCTCTGGCAGCTTTTGCGCCATGGACTCTTCTTGCAAATGGCCAACAGCGCTGGCAATGCTCGCCACAGAGCGGGCGATTGTATCGAGTTCTTTTGACGGTGCGCTGGTGGTGCGCTCCAAAGCGTCCAACCGCTCATAAAGATTGTGAATACCATTTTCCAACCCATCCAGATTCAAATCCGGGGTCTTGCTGCTTTCACGAAACTCTTCGATTTGCGCCATTTGCTTGATTTGAATTTCAGCCAAGCGTTCAGTGGACTTCATCAATTGATCAAGTCGATGGCCCATATCTTTAAGCGCGGGATCGCTGTGGCGATCTATCAGGTCGCCCAGCGCACCAATGCGCTGCTCAATTTGGTTGAAATTGGCGCTGAACTGTTCAGGATCATGCTGCAAATTCTGGTTTGCCAAATCCCGTACGCTGCGGTGCAACCCTTCCATGCCCTGCATGATCTCGCGCACATAAGCTGGCGTTTCCTGCCGTTGGGCAACTGCGGGTTGCGCTGGGGCCGAACGTGGTGCTGGCGCATTATCCTGGCTGCTGGCAGGGCGCAATTGACCTTGGCGGGCACGAATTTGCGCAACGGCCCGGTCCAACCGAGACCCAACTGGGTCATTATCATCTTGTCTCATAGAGTGACGCTGTGCTGATTGCTTGCGGTCCATGCGTGCCACGGCAGTTTGCACCTGACGCAATGCATCTTGCCGGCGCGGATCCTGTCCGCCCAAATCCTCATTCATCTGGTCGTGCTGCATAAAATGGCGCGCACCATCGTCGGTGCCATAGCGGCGCACAGGCTCATATTGATGTTGGCGAATATCTTGCTTGTGCTCAAACTCGGCAATTTGCCCGTGGACCTGATCCAGCAATCCTTCAAGTTCACCTTTTAAGGCATCCCACTCACTCGACCCATTTGAGCCTTGTGTGTAGGAGGGGGTATTTTGCGTAGGGAACCGACGGTTTGGCATCTTCTATCCATATCGCGTACAGGCAAATCAGCACGCATGTTTGAGTTCTCGAACACCCATACCTTTTAACAACCTTGGTAAAGAAGCTGTTAATTTGCGCCAATATTCGCTGCAAATTGGGAAAATTTACTGAAAATCAGTAGATTTTTTTGACTTTTGAGATGCCAACGCACAAGTGTTTGTTAAGATTTGCCCGTCATGCCATAAGAAGATGACAAACCGTTTCATCGCCCAGTGAGGGGCGGTGGTCAACCAAATAGGCCGAGCATTATGTCGACCCCAACGCGCGAAAAACCAAACGACACCCACAATCTGGCGGGCTATGTTTACACCATTGGTGATTTGGCAGATTTTTTTGGCCTCACCCATCGCGCGCTGCGTTTTTATGAAGATAAGGGCATGCTCAAGCCAAAGCGGGTAGGGCAGAAGCGCCTATATTCCAAGAAAGACCGCACCAAATTGCGCCTGATTTTGAACGGCAAGCAGATCGGCATGACCATCCGCGAAATTCAAGACTTTCTGGAAAGCTATGAATTGCGTGACGGCAATGAGCGGCAAATGCGCGAAGCGCTCAACAAAATCCGCTCGCAACGCCTGTTGCTGAAACAGCGGCGCGAGTCCATTGAAATGAGCTTGGCGGAGCTGGAACGGGTTGAGCAAATTATTGCTGGTATGGTGGATGCTGGCCTCACCGATGATTAAGCATTTAATGACAGAACAATGACAAGCTGGTCAAAAGGCGACTTGTTTGCCAATAAAATGTCAGTTAAACCAAAATAATCGGGACCAACCGGATAAGTAAATGGCACAAACGCGCATCATTATCGCCGACGATCACCCGCTGTTTCGCGCAGCTTTGCGGCAAACCATTGAAACCCATTATGGCGACGCTCTGATTGAGGAAGCTGGCGATATTGAAGCTTTGACTGGCCTTTTAGAGCAAAATCGCGAATGCGATTTGGTGCTGTTGGATTTGGCCATGCCAGGCGTGCGTGGTTTTTCGGGCCTGTTGCTGGTGCGGGCGCAATATCCTGATATTCCGGTGATGATTGTTTCGGCCAGTGATGATCAGCAAACCATGTCGCGCTCCATTGATTTGGGTGCCTCTGGCTTTTTGCCAAAATCAACCGATGCGGACGCCATTCAATCCTCTATGAAAACCGTTCTTGAAGGCGGTATCTGGGTGCCGGATGGGTTCACCTTTGATGATGGGCAAGCCGAGATCGCGGAATATACCAAACGCTTGGCGACGCTGACCCCGCAACAAGTGCGCGTGTTGATGATGCTCTCAGACGGGTTGATGAACAAACAGATCGCTTATGAACTAAGCGTATCTGAAGCCACGGTGAAAGCCCACGTTTCCGCCATTTTGCAAAAGCTGAATGTGGACAGCCGCACCCAAGCGGTGATTGTGGCCTCCAAGCTGGAGCAAGGCCAAATCGAAGCGGTGGCTGGCGCCTAATTCGACCAGTATCGAACCATCCCGATTGGATAAATCTCTAAGGTCTCCTCGCAAAAGGAGATCTTATGATTACGTGTTTTATTCAATATCAAATCGACCCGACCCAAAAGGCACAGTTTGAGCAATATGCCCGCAATTGGGGTGAAGCCATTCCCCGCTGTGGCGCAGACCTGTTTGGCTATTATGCACCCCATGAAGGCTCAAGCACGTTGGCCTATGGTGTCTATTCCATCGAAAGCCTTGCCGCCTATGAAGCCTATCGTGCGCGCTTGGCAGCAGACCCGCTGGGGCAGGAAAATTATCAATTTGCCCAACGTGAAAAATTCATCCTGAAAGAAGAGCGCACCTTCCTGAAGCTCGCGTCAGGACGGGTGCACAAATGATTGCGTTGATCTTTGAAGTGCAGCCAAAAGCTGATCACGCGAAAAGCTATTTCGATATTGCGATAGATTTGAAGCCAGAGCTTGAGCAGATCGAAGGCTTTATCAGTGTGGAGCGTTTTGAAAGCCTTGCGGAAAAGGGTAAGTTTCTCTCGCTTTCATTTTTTGAAAATGAGGAAGCCATCGCCCAATGGCGCACGCACGCTCACCATCGTGCAGCTCAAAATCGTGGCAAAAACGATCTGTTTGCGGGCTATCGCATCCGGGTTGCGCATGTGGTGCGCGATTATGGGCATGGCGCGTTAACTCCAAGCTCATCCCCTTGACTCTGAAGGCAAAAGCTTGGCAGCTATAGCGCTAGTTTATTAGCGCTATGGTTTTTATGTTTGAGCTTCTTTTCCTCGTCGGCTTTCTGATCATTATTTTTAGCCATGTTCGTTCAAAACAAAATGAACGTGAGATCAAATCTTTAAAGCAGCTTGTTCAGCGGCACGAGATTGAGATTAGTCTTCTCAAAAAAGCAGGCGTGGCGCCAACAGAAGCAGAGGCAGAATTTGTCGCTGAGCGCGAGGAGCCGGAAGCCGAAGAAGATAGCTCTTGGCAGAATGCCGCGCCGCCAGTTCAGGCACAGGAGGAGAAGCCAGAGCCAGCCGCCGCCCCATATCAGCGGCCCATGCCAGCGGGCATGGCCAAGCAAGAAAGCAAGGTTGAGCAACCTGCAGCGAAAAAAGCACCCGAGAAAAAGGGGCCAAGCTTTTTCGATCGCGCGCTTGCAAACTTCAAAGCCAATTGGGTGATTTGGCTGGCCGCACTATCGCTGGCACTCGGCGGGCTTTATTTCATTCAATATAGCATTGAGAACAATCTTATTCCGCCAAGCGTGCGGTTGGGCATCGCCACCCTGTTCGGCTTTGGCCTGTTGGCATTTGCCAACCATTTGCGCTCAAAACCATTTGCAGAACTGCACGGATTTTATTCCGTACCCGCAGCCTTTGCCGGGGCGGCACTTGCCATATTGTTTGGCACGGCCTTGGCCACGCACATGCTTTATGGCTACACCCAAGGCTTGCTGGCCTTTGCTTCGATAGCAGGGGTGGCGGTTGCCGCCATTGGCTTGGGCCTGCGCTTCGGGCCAATTGTGTCTGTGATTGGCGTGTTGGGCGCGTTTGTGTCGCCCTTGCTCGTGAGCGGCGGCACTCTATCGCCCACCATGATCATCTATCTTTTAGGCGTATTCTTGGCTGCGCTTCTCGTGGAGCGCGTGCAAAAATGGATTTGGCTTTCCGCCTTCGCCACGGGGCTGGCCCTGATGTGGACTGTGCCGCTGCTCACCCTAGATGGTGCTGGGCTTTGGCTATCCATTTATTTGGGCGTTATTGCACTTTCATTGATCGGCATCCCAGCATTCAATTTGCCGCCTAAATGCGAAGATACATCGATGCTGAATGTGCCGAACTTGCAAAATCTCTCAACATCCTACCCCACTGTCTTGGCGGTGTTAGGCGCAGGCATCAGCATGTTGTTTATGGCCTATCTGCCGATCAATGGGCAGATCGAAAGTGTTGCGCAATCCTCTGTTTTGATCCTGTTCGCGTTCTTCGCCATTTACATGTGCGCCCGCGCGCAAAATCTCGATCAGCTTGCCTCTATTGTTGGCTTTGCCTTGTTGGTCGTGATTGCAGATGAGGGTCAAAGCTATATCTTTGAACAGGCCTTTGGCGCGGCGAGCGCGGCAAATCTGTTCTTGATTATTCTGCCCGCAATTTTCTATTTCGCAGCTGCCTTTGTGCGTGCGCCAACGTCTGTGCGCCCAAAATATTGGATGGTGATTGCTGCCCTGTTCCCCACGCTATTCGTGATGTTGCAGCTTACCAATTTGCAGCGCGAAGGCCTTTTGTCTGATCAAGGTGAATTGCTGGCACTGATGTTGCTCAGCATGACATACATTGCGGGCATGGCCGCTTTGCTGGCGCGCAAAACACAAAGTGCTAAATTTGGCGCGGATATGTTCGCCATCGCTGCCCATGTGATCGCCTTTTCAATGTTGGCCAGCCGCGTGGAAGTCGAATGGCTGCCGCATATCGTGGCCGGACTGTCGCATACCCTTATGGGCTTGGCGCTGCGCTTCGAATTCAAATTCTCGCGCTATCTGGCGAATGGCTTTGTCGGCATCTCATTGGTCACCGCGGTAACGGTGCTGTATCCACAATTGCTGTGGCAGGCGAGCATAGGGCAAATGTTGATCGCATTGCTGTCGCTGCTGGCCCTTTGCGCCGCAGGCTATGCCATCGCACGCCAAAGCAAATATCGCATCGGCTATGAAAGCTATGGCCTATTCCTGATCGCTCTGATTGTGGCGGGCTTCATCCTGAAATTGTTGCAGCCAGAACCAGACGCCTTTAGCCATTTCAGCCTAAGCCTAATGGCGTGCGCAGCAATCATCTTGGCTGGATCACAAGTTGCATATGCGCGGGTGAGCGAAGGCATCTTCCAAAAAATCCGCTATGGCATGGCGATTTTTTATGCGGTGATCAGCGGCGCAAACATGTTCGGTGCGATTATATATGCGCCATTGTTCGCCAACGAGCGCATTGTCGGCCCATTCCCGCTCGACAGTATCATGCTGGCCTATGGCTTACCTATGCTGGTCATTTGGGGGCTTTATCGGCTTGTGGCCGATGAAGAATGGCGCGAAAAAGTGCCCGCTCATTATCCGCTAACCGCGTTGGCGTTGTTTGTGATGATCCAAGAAGTGCGCCATTTCTGGCACGGAAATCTGATCAGTCTCGAGCGTGGTTTTGTCACCGGCGAGCTTTACACTTACACAGTCATGTTGATGGGGCTGACATTCTTCTTCATTGGCCAGGCGGTTTGGAAGAAAAGCGAAAACTTGAAACGGATGGGCCTGATCTTCGCGGGATGTACCGCTGCCAAAGTGTTCTTGGTCGATACTTCCGGCATGGAAGGCATTGCCCGCGCCACCATCATGGTGCTGTTGGGCTTTTCCCTTGCCGCGATCTATTGGCTGTTGCAGGTGAGCTTTAAATCCAAAGAGGAAGCCGAAGGCGCAAGCTAAAATATGGTGAGCGCCAAATAGATCAAGCCAAAGCAGCCCGGTGCCCAAATGAGGAATTTGGAAAGCGGGCTGTGAAAGCGATATTCCTGATGATGGCGATAAAGCCAATGGGCACCAATGTGCAAAATGGCAAATATGGCAAAGCCTATTTTGGCCTTTGCCATCACTTCAGCGCTGGCGAGGAAAAACAGCCAGTTCAGCAGCACAAATAGTGGTACATGAAGCACGGTAAACACTTGAAAGCCCATCTGGTCGGGCAGCAGATTGGTGCCGGGAAAAATGCGCCATTCCTTTTGCTGTATCGCATCTAGCTCATGGCCGATCATCAGCGCATAGCAAGTAAGAAAGACCCAATCCGCCATGGTACTCGCCTCAGGTTAGGCGCGACATCAAAGCGCGCAGGGCCGCAGGCTTGAGCGGTTTGGGCAGCACAGAAACATTGCGCTCTTCTGCCAAATTTTGCACCTGTGCGCTGCGATCAGCGGTGATCAGAATGGCAGGCAAATGGCCACCCACCGTTTGCCGCAACCATTGGATCGCATCAAGGCCGGAGGATTGATCAAGGTGGTAATCCATCAACACAATGTCGGGCACCCAACCTTCCAAAAGGTTCTTTTGCGAAATCTCTTTCAGCGACCGTGCCATGCGCACATCGCAGCCCCAACCATCTAGCAAAGCCTGCATCGCATCCAAAATGTCGCGTTCATTATCAACGCACAAAATTTGCTTGCCTGCCATTGAAGCGTTGGGCGGCGGTGCAGGCGCTGCCGCGGGTGGTGGCGGTGCTGCATCGGCGGATGGCGGTAGATAAATCGAAAAGCGGGACCCACGCCCCGGCACGCTATCCACCTCAACATCCAAATTTAGCGCTTGGCCAAATCGCTGCACGATTGAGAGTCCTAGGCCCAAGCCTTGTGCAATGCGGGCGCCAGGCTCCAGCCGTGAAAACTCAGTAAAAATCAGCGAGTGCTGGTCTTTATCAATGCCGATGCCATTATCAATCACATCAAGCCGAAGCCGCCGTCCGCGCTTACGGCAGCCCACCAACACCGCGCCGCCCTCAGCCGTATATTTCACCGCGTTGGAAACGAGATTTTGCAGCACCCGCGCCACCATGCGGCGATCTGTGCTCACCAGGGCATCCGCGCCTACAAGGCGCAATTGAATATTCTTAGCCGTGGCGGCGGGTTCAAACTCTACCTTCACCTTTTTCAAAAGTTCGCGGATGGAGAAGGTGGAAATGGCAGGCTTAATGGCGCCACTATCGACACGTGATATATCCAACAGGGCCGACATAATGTCTTCCACCGCCACCAAAGCATCATCAACATTGGTGGCCAATCGCGCCAAATCGGTGCCATGCGCGCGCTCCACCATAGTGGAGGTATAGAGCCGTGCCGCATTGAGCGGTTGCAGCAAATCATGGCTTGCTGCGGCCAAAAATCGGGTTTTGTCCAAATTGGCGGCATCGGCTTTGGCCCGCGCCCGTTCCAATTCCGTATTCAAATGGGTGAGGGCCTTTGTGCGCTCTTGCACCCGCTTTTCAAGGCTTTGATTGACCTGCGCAAGTGCGCGCTCGGCCTCAAAACGAGCAGAAATATCGTTATAGCTGATCACCAGTCCGCCATTGGGCAGGCGATGGGTGCGCACTTCCAAATATTGCCCATTCGGCCCGGTGCGTTCTAATAGGCCAGACGTGTTTTGCTCAATGTCATCCAATCGGCTTTGGGCCAATTGGCCGATGTCGCCGTCGCCAAAATCGCCGCGCTCTGCCAAATGCCGCACAATATCAACCAAATGGGTGCCCGCTTCACAAAGGGCAGGCGGCAAATCCAAAATAAGCTGAAATTGATCGTTAGACACATCAAGCTGACGCGCCTGATTGAACACGGCAATGCCTTGGCCCAAATGTTCAACCGCCATTCGCAAAGCGGATTCGTCACATTTGTGATTCTTTTGGTCGGCCATGCTCACTCCCAAGCTCTTTGCTCAATCTATATCCAATTCCACACTTTCCGCAAAGCCCGTTCAACCGGGCGTTTTAGAACAGTAGATAATAAGCTTGCGCACAATTAAAGGTTGTGTTATTCGATATAGGAAAATAAACCTATAAAGGAAATAATTCAGGATATACGGGTTAGTACCTAAGAAAATTTACCTAAGAAATTTGTCGGACTGGTTATTATGCGCACCCCAAGCATAATTACGGATATGGCAGTGTTTCGCATTTTAAAGCATTGAAGCTATACTTAAAACCAAATTGGAGTTTAACATGTTTGCGCTGCAACCAGCTCCGCCTAAACAAGTATTTTTTCCTAGGAGACTAGGAATATGACCAGCAATATCTATTATCATAATGCCCTTAATCGCGACCTGTTGGTGAAGATTGTTGATGAAGACAATGCCACCTGCGAAGCACTTGGTGTTTTATTCCGGCTTGAAGGGTTTCAAACCAGCGCCTCCACCTCAATTTCGGAGTTTCTGGCCTCCATTGAACGCAAAATACCTGATGTGGTGATCATCAATATGCAAGTGGGCGGAGAGGATAGCCTGCCCACAGTAACCCGATTCAAAAATATGCGCACGGGCGCACCCATTTTTATGCTGACGGAATCACAAAATATCGGCGGTGCGGTTGACGCGATGAAGGTGGGGGCAGCTGATGTGATCACTAAACCCATCGACACTGAACATTTGGTCCGGTCCGTGCGCCAGGCGCTTCAACGCAATGTGCATATTGGCGCGGTGCAATCTGGCTCCCATCGACCAGTTGAAGTGCGTGGCTTTAGCCAACTCACCCCGCGGGAGCGCGAGGTGCTGCAATTGATCACCAATGGCCAATCCAACAAAGAGGCTGGCCGCGAACTCGGCATTTCCCCCCGAACCATCGAAGTGCATCGCGCACGGGTGATGCAAAAACTAGGCGCACGCAACACAGCCGATTTGGTGCGCATTGTCTTGACCAGTTGATCTTGCTTCCTCTCGACTGATCTCAACTGGCGGTCCTGTTAAAGGGCCGCCCTTTTTTCTTGCGCTTTCGACATAGTGTTTTAAAGTTCGCTCTGTGGGACGACCCACCGCTGAACTTTCCTTCAGGACGACCTGACCCAATTGAAAGCGGAGGTATCATGTCCGATCAATCCACCAATGGCGAAACCGACCTCAACAAATTGCTGGCAGAAATGACGCCGCAATTGGATGAACAGATTTGGGTTTTCCTCAGCCTTAAAGCGCGTGATGCAGCGCTGGAAGACAAGGCGTTGATGCGCTTTGATGAGGAGGAGGGGGCGACCTACATCCTCAAAGAAACGGATGCAGAAGGCTATGACACAACATTTCGCTGCCAGCGCATCACGCTGCAAATTCACTCGGCTTTAGAAGCTGTTGGATTTTTGGATGCGATCTCGACCGCGCTCACCCTGAATGGGATCAGCTCCAATGTGGTCTCGGCATTTTACCATGACCATTTGTTTGTGCCGGTTGAGAAAACGGCACAAACCATGTCTGTGTTAAAGGCGCTTAGTGCGTCTGCGCGAGAATAAAGGCTTAGCCACCAATAGTTGGCAGCACCAAATCACCTGAATTGAGCGCTTGGGCAGTCAATTGTGAGGTGTCGATGTTTTTCGGCAAACCAAGCACATCCCAAACCTGCAACAAGGCATCGCGCAATTCAAAGATCATCTCATCATTGTGCAACGGTGTTGGGGTGATCCGCAGCCGCTCTGTGTCTTTCGGCACAGTTGGGTAGTTGATCGGCTGAATATAGATATTGTGCTTTTCCAAAAGCATATCGCTTGCCGCTTTGCAGCCGCGTGCTTCGCCCACAATCAGTGGCACAATATGTGTTTCAGTTGGCATCACCGGCAGGCCTGCTTCGGTCAAAATCTCTTTTGTCCGCTGCGCCTGGCGTTGCTGGCCTTCGCGTTCAACACTGGATTGCTTTAAATGATCAATTGAGGCACGTGCTGCCGCGCAAAGTGCAGGGGGCAAAGCAGTGGTAAAGATAAATTCAGACGCATAAGAACGCACGGCATCCACAATCGGCTGGCTCGCAGTAATATAGCCGCCCATCACGCCAAAAGCTTTGGCCATGGTGCCTTCAATAATATCAATGCGGTCCATTAAGCCTTCGCGTTCGCAAATGCCTGCGCCGCGGGGGCCATACATGCCAACCGCATGCACTTCATCAATATAGGTGAGAGCGTTAAACTCTTCTGCAAGATCGGCAATCTGCTCGATCGGCGCAACATCGCCATCCATAGAATAAACTGATTCGAACACGATTAATTTCGGACGATCTTTGCCCGCCGCTTCCAACAATTCGCGCAAATGGGCCATATCGTTGTGGCGGAAAATTTTCTTCTCCATGCCAGACTGGCGCACACCAGCAATCATGGAGGCGTGGTTCAACTGGTCAGAAAGCACTAGGCAATTCGGGATCAGTCGCGCAATGGTCGAAATCGCCGCTTCGTTGGACACAAAACCGGAGGTGAACACCAAAGCCGCTTCTTTTTTGTGTAGGTCAGCGAGCGAACGCTCAAGCTCAACCAGCGGGCGGTTTGTGCCAGAAATATTGCGGGTGCCACCGGCGCCAGCGCCGAGCTTGCCTGCAGTTTCCTGCATAGCGGTGATCACTTTATCATTTTGGCCCATGCCCAAATAATCGTTGGAGCACCAAATCGTGATTTCCCGCGCATTGTCTGCCGCATCGCGGAACACCGCCCGCGGAAACTTGCCCGCAACCCGTTCCAAATCAGCAAATACTCGATAGCGTTTTTCACGACGTAGTGTGTCGATGGCGTCTTCAAAAAGTCCGCGATAATCCATCAACTCGTCCCCTATTTCTCATGCCCGTGTCGGCCCTTATTCACAAGGCCAACTTAGCCGCAAATTATCATGCAAGCGATCCGGCAACATGACGCAGGTCAATTGATGAGATATTTTTTCGCGACCATATATGCAATAACGCGAACCCGTTAACGATTGCAATTGATTTTGGCTAAAAACCAGCAATTTCCGGGGCCTAATCCATCAAATAGATGTGAGGGAAAGCGCTATTCATCCTCAGATTCGGGCACATATTCCAACAAATCACCCGGCTGACACTCCAGCACGTCACAAATTTTCGCCAATGTTTCAAAGCGCATGCCCTTGGCTTTGCCCGTTTTGATCATGGAGAGATTCTGTTCGGTCAGTTCCACCCGCTCAGACAATGTTTTAAGGCGCATTTTTCGCTTGGCCAGCATCACATCAAGATTTACGACAATGGGCATAAAGCGGGCCTAAACAAATGATTGGTTCTCTTCATAAGCGGTTTTGCCAGCAGCAAAAATGTGCGCCACAACCAGAATCGCCAAGGCAATAAACAAAGCGGTGAAAAACTCTGTGGTCAACCCAAACATAAATGAGATCTGGTTGGGAATCTGCTGCAAGCGGATATAGGTGACCAAAAATGCACCACCAAACACTTCATAGCATATCAGCGCTAGATTGGCCCATGCAAAGCGCTGAAAGCCAGCAACGGACTTTTCTGAAAGCCAGCGCGCCTGCGCCGCTTCGTCAAATGTTTGCTTCAATCCCATAAAGCCCACCAGAAGGGGGGTGAGATAACCAATGGCAAACAGTCCCAAAATCGCGCGCATCACCGGGGTGAAATCATCTTTTTGCAGCTCAACATCTGCATTGCCAAGCAAAGACAGTTCGAGCGAGTCGCCAAAGGTGACAAAGGCAAAAATCATGGCCGGGATCAGCACAGAGGCGATCACCAGAAAAATGGACAGTGAACGGGCTAAAGTTGAAATTGCGCGCGGCGACATGGTGCACTCCCTAAAGGCTCGAAATTCAACTATTACTTTAATTTTTAAAAGTCAACAATCGGGCGGAAGGCAAAAAAATGGCCCGCCAACCAGCGGGCCATGAGGTGAGGAGGGAGGATGTCTAACCGTTCAAGATGAAAAAGCCAGCATTAAGCGCCGTGGCAAAGCCAATCCAGGCCATGTAAGGCGCCGCCAGCCAGAAGCTGATCCGGTCACGCGACCACAGCAAATACATGGTGCCCAGCACCACAATATCGAGCGCGCTGATGTAAATAAGCGCAATACCCAAATTCTGCGCCCCAAAGAAACTAGGCGTCCAGATGGTGTTCAACGCAAATTGCAACGTCCAAAGCGCAATCAATACCGGCTTAAGATGGCTCTGCGGTGCCATCACAATGCGATAAGCGATGGTGGCGATAAAGATGTAAAGGATCGTCCAAACCGGACCAAATAACCACGCAGGCGGCGCAAAAAACGGCTGCTCCAACGCGAAGTAATAAGATTGTATCTCCCAAAGCGCTGCGCTACTCGCAGCCACAATGGTGGCCAGATAAAAAATGATCCAGATAAATATCTTGCGTGCCATAATAAACTCACTTTCATTTTATCAACGGCTGACCGTTGAATTCGGATCAAATTGATTGAGATGCGGCGGAAATTGTCCTAATCCATTGACACAACACTTCATTTGCCCGGGCCGTTCCATGTCGATCTCCATCAAAAAAATCAATTTGAAACTGGCAGAGCGGCTAGAGCCCTACTATTTTCGAATGGTGAGAGGGTTTGAGCGATCAAACGCTGTACGCAAACTGGAAAAATTTGAGCCATTTACCATCGGCATCACAGGAAGCTGCGGTAAATCCACAACCACAAAACTTCTCTCGGAATTGTTGGCGGAAGCGTACAAGGAAGATGTGCACTCTGGGCTTGGCAACAACACCAAGCGTTGGGTCTATCGTGGCCTGCGCAAGTTGGAACGGCCGAAGCAAACGTGGGTGCAAGAAATCTCAGGTGGAGAGCCGGGATATCTAGACTATGTAATAAACGACATTCCGCTGGATATTGCCATCCTCACCACAATTGGCGGTGACCACATTTCAGCATTCGGCACAGAGCAAGCCATTTTGGACGAAAAGTCCAAACTCATCACCGCACTGAAGCCCGATGGCGTTGCATGCCTAAACATTGATGACGCGCACCTTGCTGGTTTGTCAGCACTGCGCAAAGACCAAAAGAACATCGTCACTTATGGACTGCATAAGGATGCGGACATTCGGGCAGAGATCATCAGCGCCAATTGGCAGTCTCGTTTGCAGTTCAAATTATTTGCAGGGCAAGAGCAGTTTGATGTGTCGACAAAGTTTGTTGGCAGCTTGCTGTTGACCAGCATATTGGCAGCACTTGCAGCTATTCACGCGAAAGGGCTGCCATTGGGACCAGCCATCGAAAAGTTGGCCGAACTAGAACCGATGATGAACCATATGAGCGTCCATCAAACCGTCTCCGGCCAAACCTATTTGATGGATGCATTTAAGGCTCCATATTGGGCGACGAAATTATTCGCGACTGATGTCGCCCAAATCAAAAAGGGCAAAACGGTTCTGGTGTTGGGGCAAATTTCAGACACTGGAAATACGGGGTCGCGGGCATATCGGCAAATTATTCGTGCGGTTGCGCCGCACTGCGACTTAATCGTCGGCATGGACGGTGCCTTCCGCGCTGCAGCGCGTTTTGAACACGAGTTTGATCACTGTCAAGTCATCGCCAGCAACGATATTGTGGAAGTCCATCAGCTTTTAGGACAGCATAAAGACGCATTGATCATTGTAAAGTCTGGCCGACGGTCAAAGCTATGGCGTCTTTGGGAAATGGCACAAGCACCAATTGATTGTCACATTATGCCCTGTGACCTTGAAACGGGTTGCCCATTCTGTCCCAAACTACGCGATAAATCATTGATGTGATCCCAACCATCAATATTTGTGACTAAGACATTCAAAATGATCATATAAAACGGTCATTTGAGTAATGACACTGATAAAGTCACACGCTAGCCTGCCCCGCAATAGGGAATGATTGCCGTCCGATATGGCACAAGAAGGCAGGGGATAAAATGGCGTTCGATCAGGTTCTTCATCAAAAAGCATTTATCAATGGCGCGTCGGTCGACAGCAGTGATGGTGCGCAATTTGCAGTGATCAATCCGGCCACGGGTGAAACCATTACCCAGATTAGCGACTGCACTGCACGGGATGCGGAAAAGGCAATCGCTTCTGCCAAAGCCGCGCTGAAGCCGTGGGCTGCAAAAACCGCGAAAGAGCGGTGCGAAATTATGCGCCGTTGGTTCGACATTGTGATCGAGCATGAACAAGAATTGGCAGAACTATTGTCCACTGAGCAGGGCAAGCCGTTGGCCGAAGCGCTTGGCGAAATCCGCTATGGCGCGGCCTATATTGAATGGTTTGCTGAGGAAGCCCGTCGCACCTATGGCGATTTAATCCCAAGTGCAAAAGGCGACGCCCGCATTCTGGTGATGAAACAACCCGTTGGCGTTGTGGCGGCCATCACACCGTGGAACTTCCCAAATGCGATGATCGCGCGCAAGGCTGCACCCGCGCTTGCCGCAGGTTGTCCCATTGTGATTAAGCCCGCAGAGGATACCCCGCTATCTGCCCTTGCACTGGCGCAAATGGCCAAACTGGCTGGCGTGCCGGAAGGGGTGATCAATATTGTCACCACCAGCAAAGCACAAGAAGTTGGCCAAGTGCTGACCACCCATCAGGATGTGGCGAAAGTGTCCTTTACCGGCTCAACTGAAGTGGGTCGCATTATCATGCGCAACGGGGCGGAAACCATAAAAAAGCTCTCACTGGAGCTGGGGGGCAATGCACCCTTTATCGTGTTTGACGATGCGGATTTGGACCGCGCTGTTGATGGCGCCCTAATGTCTAAATATAGGAACTCTGGCCAAACCTGTGTTTGTGCCAACCGAATTTACGTGCAAGCCGGCATTTATGATGCGTTCGTGGAGAAATTCAGTGCCAAAGCTGCAGAGCTGAAAGTTGGCGGTGCGTTTGAGAGCGATGTGGCGCTCGGCCCGCTGATCAACACGGAAGCCGTAGCCAAAGTTGAAGAGCTTGTGGCAGACGCCATTGAAAAAGGCGCAAGCGCCACCATCGGTGGCAGCAAAAGCGATAAGGGCGACCTGTTCTACAATCCAACAATTTTGCGCGATGTTAGCCGAAATGCCCGCGTTCTGCGCGAGGAAATTTTTGGCCCCGTGGCCCCGGTGATCAAATTTAAAGATGAGGCAGACGCAATTACCTTGGCCAACGATTCCGAATTTGGCTTGGCTGGTTACTTCTTCTCGAAAGATTTGGGCCGCGTCTGGCGCGTTGCAGAAGCGCTAGAATGCGGCATTGTGGGCGTGAATGAAGGTGTCACTTCCGCCGTGGAGGCGCCATTTGGGGGTGTAAAGCAATCTGGTCTAGGTCGAGAAGGTTCTCACTATGGCCTCGACGACTATCTTGAATTAAAATATGTGTTGATGGGCGGATTGGCTGAATAGGCAAAAACAATGAAAATATTGCTGACTGGGTTTGAGCCCTTTGGAGGCGAAACCACTAACCCGGCGCAGCAATTGGCCTTGGCACTGGATGGCGAAACCCATAATGGCGCTCAAATTGTTAGCGCCATTTTGCCCGTCGCCCGTTTTACCGCGATTGATCAAATGCGCGATTTGCTCGACATGCATGATCCACAATTGGTGGTGGCCTTGGGCCTCGCGGCGGGCCGAGCGGACATCACGCCTGAAAAAGTGGCGATAAATTTTGATGATTTTCGCATCGCAGATAATCAGGGCCATCAACCCAAAGGTGAGCCAATCGACGCGGACGGGCCAGCGGCCTATTTCTCCTCGCTGCCAATCAATCTGATGGTGAAGGAAATGGGGCATCTGGTGCCCGCCAGCGTGTCGTTCAGCGCAGGTACATTTGTTTGTAACCACCTCATGTATGGCCTGATGCATGCCTGTGCGCAGCATCGTCCAAATGTGCGTGCAGGCTTTGTGCACGTGCCACAGGCCACAGAAAATTTAGCGCAAGACGATCACGAAATGCCGCATTTGCCACTCGCGCAGATGACCGAAGCGTTGGAACGTGCTATTTGGGCCGCCGCCGCTCACACGGGAGACGATATTCAGGTGCAAGCGGGCGATACCCACTAACGCCGAGCGGTTAGTCGCGAAGCACTTCCAAAGCAGATGCGACAAGCGGCTGCGGTTTATAGCCCCAGCGCGATGGCGTTAGCCCCATGCGCACCACCACCAATTCTGCCTCCCGGCTGATGGCAATGGATTGTCCGTCATGGCCCAACATCCAAATCATATCTTCAGGCAAGCCAAAGCCAGCATCCGGATCAAGTTGGTCGGGCGTTTGCCCGCGCGGGCCGTGCAGCCACAATTGGCCTTGGCCATATTCATTTTCTCCCCATGGGGTCACAGATTTTGGCGTGGGCGACACCATGAAATCGTAAAATGATTCAGGCAAAATTTGCTTGCCATTCCACTGGCCGCCATTGGCCATCATCAAGCCAAATCGCGCCCAATCCTGCGCTGTGGCATAAAGGTAGGATGAGCCCATAAAGGTGCCGCTTGCATCTGCCTCGAACACTGCGCTGCGCATGCCCAGAGGTTCAAACAAAGCACGGTCAGGCCATAAGAGTGAGTTGCGCCCAAGCTGGTTTTGCCAAATGCGCGACAGCACAACACTGGTGCCGGAAGAATACTCAAACTTGGCATTGCCCACATCATCCTGCAGCTCTTTGCCCGCAGCAAATGCCGCTGCGTCCTCGCTAAGATAAAGCATGCGCGTCACGTCAGAAACGTCGCCATAATCTTCGTTCCACGCCAATCCACTTTCCATGCCCATCAGCATTTTGAGGCTGATATTGGCGCGGGTATCATTGTGCCAATTGGTCATCAAATCAGCGCGGTTTAAGGTGAAGTCGTCAGTCAGCAAAGCGCCAACTAGGGCGGCGTTTACGGTCTTGGTCATGGACCAGCCGATTAACGAGGTCTGTGCGTCAAAGCCTTCGCCATAACGTTCAGCCACAATGCGCCCCTTATGTACAATAATTGTCGCCCGCATATTGGGGCCAACCAAGGCAGAATTATCCAACAAATCTTGCAGGCGCTCGCTTTGGGCTTGGATCACCTTATCGCCCGTTGGCCAAATGGCATTCGCATCAAACTGTGCAAATTCTGGGCGGGTCAAACTCATATCTGCGAGATGGTCGCGATCATTTGAGGGGAGGGCCGCACAGCCCAAACCATCACGATAAGCGGCCGTGCCGGGTGCAAAAATACCAAACAGACGCGCGGTGACCTGCTTTTGATCCTCATCCACATCAAGGCGAACATGGCGCAATAAGGGGTGTCCCGGCGCTTGTACGTCTTCGCGCAACACCATTTGTGCATCGCGATTGGCAATGAACACATTTGAGCAAACAATTTTTGCAGCATAATTGGTGCCAACCCGCAAAAGATCAGGCGGAGCCACCAGCAGAAAGCCAAAGGCGCCCACACTTAAAACCAACAAGGCCCCAATAATCCATTTAATGGCCGATTTAACGCGCCGCATTCAGTTTCCTCCCCAAATTTTTGGCCATTGAAAGTAGTTTCGTGGCCAAATGCAAGATGAAGATGCGTTAAGCGCGTTCTTCCCACCAATCTTGCATCTGCATGGTCCAATACGCCATTTGCGTGCCAAAGCGACCAATCATGCCGCCGCCCCACCGAGCTTTAAACGGCGCAAACAATTTATAGCGGTCCGATGTGCCGGTAATCGCTTCCGCCACCAACTTGCCAATCGTTGCCGTTGTGTTTAGCCCATGCCCGCCTGTGGCAGTTGCAGACCAGATGCCGGGTTCTAGCTCACGCAAAATCGGCATTTTATGCACGCAATATCCCATCAGGCCCGACCAGGCATATTCAATCTCAAGCGCGTCCAATTGCGGGTAGATCGCTTGAATGTCCTGTTTCAGCATGTTGGCCAGTTCTTTGGGCTCAGATTTCTGGGTGGTAATGCGCCCACCCCACAAAAGCCGTTTGCCCTCATCCACTAGGCGATAATAATCACCAGCACGGCGCGTATCTGAAATAGCACCGCGATAATTAATGGCTTCCGCCAAAAGCTTTTCCATGGGCTTTGACGTCACGACATATGTGGCAACAGGCAGTACGGCGCCTTCAATGCGCGGATATAGATTGTGCAAATAGGCCGAGCCACACAAAATCACCTGCCCGCAATTTATGCGCTTGCCTTGCGCTGTGTTCAGCTCAAAGCCATTTGCCAGTTTTTGCAGGTCAGTTGCAGGGCTGTGCACGTAAATTTGCGCCCCAAGGTGTCGTGCTTCATCTGCCAGCGCCAGCGCGTAATTTAGCGGATGTATATGAATGGCGCTGCTGTCCTCAAGGCCTTGAAAATATGTGTTGGATTTGAGCAGTGCCCGCACTTCATCTGTGCTGCGCGCTTCATAGCTAGCACCATATTCCGCATTCATTTCGGCGGCACGGCGCAACATCGCGTCCCCCACATCATGGCGCACAACCGACATATATTTATGCCCCATTGGTTGCTGCGGCATGGAAAAGCCTGCCATGCGGTCTTTCACATATTGGGTGCCTTCTTGTGACAATTGAAACAATTGCTTTGCGTGGTCTCGACCCAATTTCTGGGCAAGGCTACCTATGCCTTCGGCATAGCCATTTGACACAAAACCGCCATTGCGGCCAGAAGCGCCCCAACCAATATCTTGTGCTTCCAGCACGCACACTGATTTGCCTGCTTCAGTCAATTGCCGTGCGGCTGTTAGCCCCGCAAGGCCGGCGCCAACAATGCAAATGTCGACATCAATATGGTCATCCAACTTGGAAAATGGCGCGACGCTGATGCGCGTGTCGGTGTAATAGCTGTCAATATAGGTCATAATGGCCCCATGAAATAGGTTGGACCAGTAGGCTAGCTTGTTTCCACCTGATCGGGAAGTCGCCAATCAATTGGCCCACGATCTTTTTCGGCCAAAAATGCATTGGCTCGAGAAAAATGACCACATCCCAAAAAGCCGCGATGCGCCGATAAAGGTGACGGGTGAGGGGCTTTCAACACCAAATGGCGTTTCCGATCAATGAAATTTGCTTTCTTTTGGGCATAGCTGCCCCAGAGCATAAAGACGCAAGGCTGTTCTTGTGCATTAACCTGTGCGATCACCGCATCCGTAAACTGCTCCCAACCCTTGCCTTGGTGCGCGCCCGCTTGCCCTTGCTCCACGGTCAAAACACTGTTGAGCAACAACACACCTTGTTTCGCCCAGCTTTCCAAAAAGCCATGGCGGGGCGGGGCTAGGCCCAGATCGCGCTCGATCTCTTTATATATATTGATCAAAGAAGGCGGTATGCGCACACCGGGCCGTACGCTAAAGCTCAAACCATGGGCTTGGCCCGGGCCGTGATACGGATCTTGGCCCAAAATCACCACTTTGACATTGTCTAGCGGGGTTAAATCAAGCGCGCGGAAATAATTAGAACCAGCAGGAAAAATCACCGCATTCTGCGATTTGCGATCAAGCAAAAATGCCTTCAAATCCTGCATATAAGCGCTGGCAAATTCCTCTGCCAACGCCGCTTTCCAGCTTTCTTCCAGTTGAATTTCACTCATAATTGCTCACTTCAAGTTTCGCAATTAAAGAGTAAACAATTTGAAGAATTCAGCAAGAACTGCGATATGCCCGCTAACAATTATGTCACTTGCTTAATATCAAGCTAAAAAGAAGTGCGCTTAATCGTACTCTGCTTCACATGGGTCATATTCAACCCGAGCTAATCGTGGAACTTCACACTCATCTTCTTCTTCGTCTTCCTCGACCGGCACACTTGAACCTGATGAGCCACCTGAAGCATGTTCCTTGATCATACATTCTTGCATTTTTACGCCATCACGGATGTCCATATCGCCGGAGCGTGGGAATATGCAGAAGATGTCCCAAGTACAGCTACCATCATTCGGCCAAGGATGTACGGGTTCGTGACAAGCAGCCATTGCTGAACTTGCGCTAAAGACGCCGAAAAATACGGCTGGAATAATTAGTTTTTTCATAGGTAAGTCCTCTTTACCTCTTGTTAACTATGTGCCGCGCCTTTTAAATCGCACTTCGGTTAAATGAGGACAAGCGAAAATGCGAATCAATGTTAAGTAAGATGCTTAACGCGATGGCAGATTTCACGCGGTTTAAAGCAGATATTGTGGAGGAAAATGGTGCTGCCGGAGAGAATTGAACTCTCGGCCTCTCCCTTACCAAGGGAGTGCTCTACCCCTGAGCTACGGCAGCATCTTTGTGATCAAATGGTGATCTGTGCGACGCGATCATTTTCGCATCAAGCGCCGTGGTTACTGCCATAATGATTTCAACAACGCAAGGGGAAAACTAGACGAGAGTGTAAAAAACGTGCAAGAAACGGATCAAACGCTGATGAGCCCGTTTTTCACCCAATAAATTTATGATTGCTGTGATGACAACTCAAAATCAAAAGACCAAAGAAGAAATGCGCAAAGAGCGCCTAGCCGCCCAGTTGCGGGCAAATTTGCGCCGGCGCAAAAGCCAATCTAAAGCCCGTGTGGAAACACCCACCGGGTTGGCAGAACGCCCGAAAGGCAAGCCCAGTGCCTTTGAAAAAATGAAGCAAAATAAGGATTAAGTGCCGAACAAGGCGCGAAAATGCTACCTTTTGGCCGCATTTTTGGTCATAAGGTGCGTCACGACTTATCTATGATCCCCTGTCGGGTCACACTAGAAGGAAAAATTATGGATCGCATTCGACTAGTTGGCGGCAACGAACTTAATGGCGAATTGCCCATCTCAGGGGCCAAGAACGCCGCTTTGCCGCTTATGATTGCATCTTTGCTGACCAAAGACCCGCTTGTGCTGAACAATGTCCCGCGTTTGGCCGATGTGAAACAGCTTGAACGCATTTTGGAAAATCATGGTGTGGATATTGCCGTGCAGGGTCGCCGTCGCGGTGACGACGAAATGCAAGGCCAGCGGATCACATTCACTGCGCACGATATTGTAGATACATGCGCACCATATGAATTAGTGTCCACCATGCGGGCCAGCTTTTGGGTAATTGGCCCACTTTTGGCGCGGATGGGTGAAGCCCGCGTGTCTATGCCCGGCGGTTGCGCCATCGGCACACGTCCAGTGGATTTCTATATTGATGGGCTGCAGCAATTGGGCGCCAAAATCGAAATTGACGGCGGCTATGTGAATGCAACGGCTCCCGGCGGCCGCTTGAAAGGTGGCAAAGTGGTGCTGCCGCGTATTTCAGTTGGCGCAACCCATGTGATCATGATGGCGGCGGCATTGGCCGAAGGCACATCAATCATTGAAAACGCGGCGATGGAGCCAGAAGTCACCAACTTGGCCGAATGCTTGATTGCCATGGGCGCAAAGATTGAAGGTGTTGGCACACGCACATTGACCATTGAAGGCGTAGAGGCGCTGCATGGCGCTGAAGTTGACGTGATCCCTGATCGTATTGAAACCGGCACCTATGCGATGGCCGTGGCGATGACAGGCGGCAATGTGTTGCTTAAGGGCGCCAATGCAGAACATTTGCAAGCCGCGCTTGATGTGTTGAAGCAAACTGGCGCTGAAATCACCGAAGAGGAAGACGGTATTCGCATCGTCAAAAATGGCGGTGGCATCACGCCAATTGACGTGGATATTGCCGAATATCCGGGCTTCCCAACCGATTTGCAGGCGCAATATATGGCGTTGATGAGCCGGGCTGATGGCACGTCGACCATTCGCGAAACCATCTTCGAAAACCGCTTTATGCATGTGAGTGAACTGGCACGCCTTGGGGCCCATATTGATGTGGATGGCCAAGCGGCCAAAGTGACAGGCGCTGACAATCTTAAAGGGGCGCAAGTGATGGCCACCGATTTGCGGGCGTCAGTGTCGCTGGTGATTGCGGGCTTGGCCGCTGAAGGCGAAACCATCGTTAACCGCATCTATCATTTGGATCGCGGATTTGAGCGCTTAGAAGACAAATTGAGCCGTTGCGGCGCAAAAATTGAACGCGTTTCTGGCTAAAATGCACAGGGCAGGGCGATTTATTATGGCAAAGCCATTGTGATCGCCCGCGCCACACATTAGGTAAAGTTCACAGATGACGGAACCTAAGGACCCTTTTATGGCTGATCTGAAATTACTCGCGCTCGACCAAGAAGATTTGGACGTCATTTCTACTTATACGCAGGATGCGATTGTCAAAGTTGCTGATATGGGCTTTGCGCCAAGTGATAAGCGGTTCGCGCTTTTGATGAATCGCTTTGCCTGGGAAAGCGGCGAGAAATCAAAAAAGGGCGAACGCAAACGCAGCGCCATGCATTTTGATAATGTGCTTTCCGCCAAAACTTCTGGCTTTGATGTTAATGCCAAGGATGGCGTTTTGAACCTGCTCACCATTCAGTTTGAAACCACTGACGCGCCTTCAGGCCGGGTAACGCTTAGCTTTGCTGGCGGCGGCTCAGTTGCGCTAGAAGTGGAATGTTTGGAAGCACGCTTGGCTGATTTGGGCGCCGCATGGCGCGCCAAGGCGAAGCCCGTACACGAAATCGAATAGGAATTTTTATGCCGCAAAGACTGCGCACTTTTGATGCCGACTTTGAAAACAAGTTTGATCTGCTTTTGAATGCAAAGCGTGAATCCTCAGTTGAGGTGAGCGATGCCGTAGCGGATATTTTGCATCATGTGCAGCAACGTGGCGACGATGCGTTGATCGAGTTCACCGCAAAATTTGACGATCTACAGCTCACGCCCGAAGGGCTGGCATTTGATCAGGACGAGATAGATCAAGCCTATCTTGATACGCCGGATGAACTGATCGATGCGCTCAAGCATGCCTATAAACGGATCACGGCCTATCACCAGCGGCAATTGCCAAAGGACGAACTGTTCGAAGATGAGCAGGGCGTGACTCTCGGGTCAAAATGGAATGCGGTGGATGCGGTTGGCATTTATGTGCCGGGCGGTTTGGCCAGCTATCCCTCATCGGTGTTGATGAACACGGCGCCAGCGCGTGTGGCGGGCGTAGAGCGAGTCGCGATGATGGTGCCTACACCAGGTGGCAAAGTGAACCAAACGGTTCTCGCTGCAGCAAAAATCGCTGGCGTTGATGAGATTTATCGCGTCGGCGGTGCGCAAGCGATTGGCGCGCTGGCATTTGGCACGGAATCTATTGCGCCGGTGAACAAAATTGTCGGCCCAGGCAACGCCTTTGTGGCGGCGGCCAAACGCCAAGTCTATGGCAAGGTGGGCATTGATATGATCGCCGGCCCATCGGAAGTGTTGGTGATCGCAGATGATAGCGCCAACCCGGCGTGGATTGCGGCTGACTTGTTGGCGCAAGCAGAGCACGACACGGCTGCGCAATCTATCCTCGTCACCACCAGCCCCAAGCTGGCTGATGATGTGATGGCCGAAGTTGAGCGCCAACTCGACTTGCTGCCGAAGAAGCATTTGGCCGGACCTTCTTGGGCGGATTATGGCGCGGTGATTGAGGTGAACGATCTTGATGAGGCGTTCAATATTTCCAACCGCATGGCGCCCGAGCATTTGGAATTGTCTTTGGACAATGCTCAGCAATATATTGATAAGGTGCGGCATGCAGGTGCGATCTTTTTGGGGCACCACACACCAGAAGCGATTGGTGACTACATTGGCGGCACCAACCATGTGTTGCCCACCGCGCGTTCCGCACGTTACGCCTCTGGCTTGAATGTGCATGATTTCATCAAACGCATTTCCATTTTGGGTTGCACGCCAAGTTCACTTTCGGCACTGGCGCCGGACGCGATTGCCTTGGCAGAAGCAGAAGATTTGCAAGCCCATGGACGTTCGGTTTCAATTCGGCTTAATCTGTAGCTGAATTTTTAATTGAGGCTCGATGCGTATTTTGGACCCAGAAACCGATAAGCTGGTCACCGTAACCCTTGATCCGGAAACCATCATTTCGATTGATCCGGATGAGGTGCATGAGCGGCGCATTGCGGTTTACGATCTGGTGGATCAGAACGCCTTTGCACCGGCCAACGGTGCCAGTGGTCCATTTGCATTGCACTTGTCCATTCAAGGCAATCATCTGGTGCTGGATGTGCGTAATCCAGAAACCAACGAGCCAATTTCCGCACACTTCCTGTCGCTCACGCCCATGCGCCATATGATTCGCGATTATTTTCGCATCCGCGACAGTTATTATGACGCAATCAAAAGCGCTCAGCCAATGCAGATCGAAGCAGTGGATATGGGGCGCCGCGGCCTGCACAATGATGCTGCGGAAATGCTGCGTGAGCGGCTTAATGGCAAATTGGTGATGGATTTGAACACGGCGCGGCGCTTGTTCACACTTATCTGTGCGGTGCAACCCTATGCCGATCGCTCGGTCAGCGTGGCGCAAAAACAACCTTCAGTGCTGTTTGTCTGTTCCATGAACTCAGTGCGCTCACCTATGGCGGCTGCGTTGGCGCGGAAATATTTTCCGTCTGAGCTAATCGCCCGGTCAGCAGGCGTTCGCTCCGGTCAGGTGGATCGTTTTGTCCATGATGTGATGGAAGAAATTGGCATCGATATGTCGGTGCATACGCCGCACACAATGGACGAATTGGTGGCCACCAGCTTTGATTTGATCGTGACGCTATCAGAAGAAGCGCCCGCAGCGGTGGACGCAAAAAATTATGAAGCGGGCGCGCGCTTGCATTGGGATGTGAGCGACCCGACCCTTGAAGAAGGCAATCGCGAACAGCGATTGGACGCTTATCGCGCCTTGCGCGAAGATCTAACCCGTCGAATTAAGGCCGAATTGCCCAAAGCCTTGACGGCAGCGCAAGCAAATGGTTCACAAAAGCCGTGATTTTGTATAGTTTGCGCCAACCTATGCTGCTATAAGGCAGAAAAATTAGCTCAGGAGACAGAATGGCTAAAGAAGAAATGCTCGAATTCCCGGGCGTCGTGCAAGAATTGTTGCCGAACGCGACCTTCCGGGTGAAGCTTGAAAATGATCACGAGATCATCGCTCACACAGCGGGGCGTATGCGCAAAAACCGTATTCGTGTTTTGGCAGGCGATAAGGTGCTGGTTGAAATGACACCTTATGATCTGACCAAAGGGCGGATCACCTACCGCTTTAAATAAGCGAAACGCGCGTCAAGCGCTGTTGCGGAGAGTTCATTTATGGTGGCCCGTCCAGATCTGATTTTGGCGTCTGCATCGCCGCGCCGTTTGGCGCTGCTCAATCAAATTGGGATTGAGCCAGATCATCTTGTGCCTGCCGATATTGATGAAACCCCGCACAAGGGCGAAACTCCGCGCAAGCTTGCTGCGCGCTTGGCCCATATGAAGGCCATTGCCACCCAGCATAAAGCCCGCCAAACCGGCATTGATGATAATGCACTGGTTTTGGGTGGGGACACAGTGGTGGCTGTTGGTCGGCGCATTCTGCCTAAAGCGGAAATGCTGGAAGATGCCGCCAATTGCCTCAAGCTTTTGTCAGGCCGCACCCATAAGGTTTATACGGGCGTTTGCTTGTTGACACCCAGCGGGCAGGCACGCCGCCGTTTGGTGGAAACAAAAATCCGCTTCAAGCGCCTATCAAATGACGAGGTGGAAGCCTATCTCGCCTCTGGCGAGTGGCAAGGCAAAGCTGGTGGCTATGCCATCCAAGGCATTGCCGGGGCGTTTGTGGTCAAATTGCAAGGTTCCTATCCTGGGGTGATGGGCTTGCCTCTTTTTGAAACCGTGTCGCTTTTGAAAGGCGAGGGTTATCCCATCCAGTTCAACTGGTTGAACTCCGCATCAGGTATCTAATAATGGCTAAAGACGTAAAAACCAGTGAGGTTAAAGTCACCGGCTTGCGCAGCCCAAAGCCTTGCGTGATGTGTGGCAAACCGAGCGACCGCAAATTTCATCCCTTCTGTTCCAAACATTGTGCCGATCTAGACCTCGGCAAATGGCTAAACGGGTCATATGCAATCCCGGTTGTGGAAGAAGATGGAGCGGAATTTGATGAGGAAAATTAAGCGCTTGGCTGCAAAATAAATTTTTCTCTCAAAATTTTGCATTTTTTGCATCTCGGCGCTGGACACAAGGGATTGAACGCCCTATAACCTCGCCATCATGCTGATTGCACCACGCAATCAAATTGTGCCCGGATAGCTCAGTTGGTAGAGCAGCGGATTGAAAATCCGCGTGTCGGTGGTTCGAATCCGCCTCCGGGCACCACGCTTCCCTCAAAAATCAAATTCGAAGTTTACGCACAGCACAAGTCTATTTGCGCTGCGCATTTTAATGTTGCGCACAACCCAATGCGTAGCAACCAGCTTGGTGCCAATCTCCAACGATCTCAAGCACTTGCCTCAATAGTTTAGAATGGTTCTAAACTATTGATTTTTCTATTGATTTTTAATTTCACCCGGTTTAGAACACACTTTATAAAAATATGATTAGAAAAATCATATTAAAGGCGTGCAGATGCGTCGAACTCTAAATATTGCTGTCGATCGCGACCTTTGTGCAGCAATATTTAAACTGGAGCGCAGGTGATCCTGCGTTCCAGACTTTTTGAAAATTTAGGAGGGAGAGGCCTATGCAAACCTCGAAAACTCAATTCATCACCGAAAAAGGCACTCGCTATATGGGGCAGCTGTGCAAGCACTTTGCCCACAAGATTGATGCGGGCGTTGATGGCAATCAGGGCTATGCCAATTTTCCGTTTGGCACCGCAAAAATGCGCGCGGATGAAAATCAGCTAGAGATTGCTATCTCCGCAGAAGATGAAGCCGCGCTCACCCGCACCAAAGATGTGATTGAGAGCCATTTGGTGCGCTTTGCCTTCCGTGAGGAACTGGAAAAGCTGGATTGGCGCGACGCGGCATAGAGGGGCACTGGCTGGCGGTTATGCAACATAGCTATAATAGGTCAGCACAATCAGGCTGCCATTATAGACCGCATGGGCGAAGATAGACGGCACAAGGCTTTTGCTCCAGATAAATAGGGCTGTGTAAAGCACCGTCGGGATCAAAATGTCCATCCATTCAACGCCATTGGAGGGCAGGTGGCCCGCAGCGAAGAACAGAATCGAAAATAAGGCACCGAGCCAAAGTCCCATTTTTTTGTTGGCAAAAAGGTCTTGAAAGCCTCGGATGACATAGCCGCGATTGAAAAACTCTTCCGCAATGCCACCACCGACAATACCGAGCACCAAAAAGCCCAACAGCCCCCAAATGCCGCCTTGCAACATGTCTAATATGCCTTGCATATCCGCGCGCTCAACACCGCCTGTGACGGGAATAAGCCAGAAATGCTGCACTATCGTCCACGCCAAGCCGACACAGATGCCAATTGCTGCGAATTTGGGCCAGTGACCGAAATGCCAGCCAAGCCATTTGAACTCTTTGCCATGCAATCGCAGAGCAATTTGCAGCACAATAAGTATCAGCACCAATTGCAGCACGCCGATAATGGCCAAATTGATGCCCTGCAGCCCGCCATTGATTTTGGTGACGCCAAAAAAGATGTTGGGTGCAGCAAATGCTGCAAACCCGAAAATCAGCGTGGCAATATAGATAATGATATTTTTTGTGCGATGTTGATGTAAATCAGTCATGGCGGGCCCTGTTCGAGTAGAAATAAAATATGTTTCGTTGATGTAATAACGATTTTGTGATCGACAAGTTGCATCGGCCAGAATGCCAAAATTAGAGAGGCGCAGATGGACAGAAGAGAATTCTTTTTAGGTAGCGCCGCGGCCTTGTCCTTGGGGGCCGCGCTGGGCACCAACGCGCTCGCGCAAACCGATGCGCCATCAATCATCAATGTGCAAAATGCCGTTTTCGATTTGGGCAAAGGGCTGACCCAAGGACTGGTCTCAACCTCTGCAGATGCACCACCGCCCGTTTTGCGCATGGCGAAAAATCGACCCGTCAAATTGCGGGTGCACAACCAACTTGCTGATTATACCAGCATGCATTGGCATGGCCTGCGCATTGCGAACAAAATGGATGGCGTGCCTTATCTCACCCAGTTTCCCATCGCGCCGGACGAAAGCTTTGATTATGAGTTCACGCCGCCAGATAGCGGCACCTATTGGTATCATCCCCATTGCCAAACCATGGAGCAAATGGCCCATGGCCTGACCGGCGTTCTGGTGGTTGAAGATAAAAATGATCCTGAGTTTGACGCAGAACTTGTGCTCAATTTGAAAGATTTTCACCTCGATAAAACTGGTGCATTGGATTCGCCCTACACCAAACGCGGTGCGGCCCGTGGCGGCACCATGGGCAATGTGATGACCACAAATTGGCTGCAGAACCCGATTTATGACGCTCCTGCGGGCGGCGTGGTGCGTTTGCGCATTGCGGCCACCGACACGGCGCGGATATACCGTTTGGCTCTTTCTGGTGCCAAAGGCAAAGTGGTGGCGATGGACGGCCACGCCACAGAGCTATTGCCCTGGCCGACACCGGAAAACTCATTAGTCCTTGCGCCGGGCCAACGCGTGGATATGGCAATTGAACTGCCAGCCGAGGGCACGGCAGTGACGCTTAGCCATCACGCCCTTTCCGGCAGTCGCCCCTTGGCGCGGATCAGGCCTGTTGGCCAAAGCCTGAACCATGCGCTAGATGATTTGCCGCCTCTTGCGCGCAATCAACTGGCGGAGCCAGACTTGTCTGCAGCAGAAACCCATGAATTTTTGTTTGGCTGGACACCAGAGGCAGACCCGCAAAATAATGGCTGGTGTGGATCGTTGGGATATTCCTTCTGGTCGATCAATAAAAAGCCATGGCCGGGCGATGCAGAGCCAAATGTGGGGCCACTGGCCGAATTGAAATTGGGCAAGAGCTACATTCTGCGCCTACGCAATGAAAGCCCAAATGATCACCCCATCCATTTGCACGGCTTGGTGTTCAAATTGCTACGGTCTAACAAACGTGACATTCCACAAATTTGGACGGACACGGCCCATCTGTTGAAAGATGAAACCATGGAAGTGGCGCTGGTGGCCGATAATCTGGGTGATTGGGCATTCCATTGCCATGTGATCGAACATCAAAAGACCGGATTGGCCGGATATTTAAGCGTGGTTTAGCTTCATTTTCGGCAACAAACTTTTTATCGCTTGACCTTCCATTGACTGGAAGCTTTACAACCTTCACCATAAGATCAATGTCCCTGAGGCGATTTGGCGCGCAAAAGGCCCGCTAATTTGCCTCATTAGTCGTCTCAATTCTGGTCGTGCAGAAATGATAGGCGCATGTGAAAGGTTCAAAATGTCGACACTTTGTGAAGAAAAGAAAGCCGAACAAATGCCAGATCCGATCAAGGAGCTGTTGTGCAAGGCGCACGCCATTGGCTTTTCTGAGGAAGAGTTGGCCGAATTGCGCAATCTTTATGGCCGCGGGCAGGAGGCAGCAAAATGAACATTGGCAGCGCTGCTGAAGCCACAAACCTGCCCAGCAAAACCATCCGCTACTATGAAGATATTGGCTTGGTCAAACCCGGTCGGGCGGACAATGGCTATCGCGATTATTCAGATGAAGATGTGCACCGGCTGAAATTCTTGCAGCGTTCCCGCAGCCTCGGCTTCACCATCGAAGAATGCCGCATCCTTCTCTCGCTTTATGATGATGAATCACGCGCCAGCGCCGATGTGCAAACCATCGCACAAGAGAAGATCAAAAAGGTCGATGAGAAGATTGCCGAGCTGCAAAGCCTGCGCGCCACGCTGAAAGTTTTGGTGAAAAACTGCCATGGTGACCAGCGGCCAGATTGTCCGATTTTAGACGATCTGGCAGGCCGCAAAGCCAAATCAGCTTGACAATTCATGCCGCCAAGGCGGATTGGCCCCGTGGCGCGACACAGTGATGGACGCTGCTTGAGCGCCTAAACTCAATGCGCGGGTCAACTGCTCTTTGCTGAGGGTCAACAGGCTTTCAAACAATTGGTCCTCTTGCAAGGCGCACAAAAAGCCTGCGCTAAATGTGTCACCCGCTCCTACAGTGTCCACCACATTGGCAGGAACAGACGGCACCTCCACGCGCAAATGCTTGCTCACAGCTTCAATCCCGTCACCACCCTTGGTGATCAGGATCAGCTTGGTGCCCAGCTCCAGAATATGATCAATCACAGCCGCCAAGCTTCGCTCTCCAGCAATCCAAGCCAAATCCTCGTCAGAAACCTTCAAAATGCTCGCATGGGCAAACATCTGGTCTAACTCAGCACGATATGCCCCTTCATCCTGAATAAAGTTCGGACGTATATTCGGGTCCAGCATCACCGGCACATATTGCGCCACCTTCGCCATCAATTGGCGATAATAGGGGCCAGAGCGCACGCCCAAAAGGCTAATGCCTCCAAAAAACGCAACCTGTATCTCCGCAGGCAGGTTTACCTTGTCATCCGGCCCGAAATCTTGCGCAGCCGTTCCCTCATCATAAAACTGATAGCTGGCATGTCCATTATTCAAATGAACCATCGCCAATGGGCACGGCAAACTGCTTTCGACAACCATATCCGTACCAACCTTGCTGTCCTTAAGTGCAGCAATCAATTGTTGACCCAGCTCGTCGGTCGCGATCTTGGAATGGAACTGAACATCAGCCCCCAAACGCCCCAGCGCAATTGCAGTGTTGAACACAGAACCACCCACCGCAGGTGCAAAACCAGTCCGCCCATCCACAGCCTCAACAGGCAACATATCCACCAACGCTTCACCACAACACAAAATCACGATCGCAAATTCCTCAATAAGATCAAAGCCGATTTACGTTTGACCAGTTATTAATCCCGTAGCACTATCTTGACGAAAATGCCATTCGCGCTGAATCGTAAAGTTGATAGATGAATAAGATTGATCCCACAGCTGTAATTTCAGCTCTGTCAGACATTGAAACGTCTGCGCGGGGAACTTCCGTTGAGATAGGCGCAAATTCGGTCATTGATGCATTTGTGAAAATCAAAACGGTCGGCGGTGACGGGGATATTGTCATTGGGAAAAATGTCTATTTGAATTCCGGTATTGTGATTTATTCCGGCAATGGCATCAAGATTGGCGATAATTGTTTGATCGCTGCCAATTGCACTTTTGCTGCAACCAACCATGAATTTGCTGATCCAAATAAGTTGATTAGAGAGCAAGGCTTTAAACCAAGTCGAGGTGGAATTACGCTAGGTAACGATGTGTGGGTTGGTGCGAATTCTGTATTATTGGACGGCACAGAAATTGGCGAAGGTGCAGTTGTTGCAGCGGGTAGCGTAGTGCGCGGAAAGCTTGAACCATATGGTGTATATGCTGGTTCACCCGCCTCAAAAGTTGGTCATCGCAATGGGTGAGCAATTCACGGTTTTTGGCGCACGCGGCTATATCGGCGAGGCTCTAGTTCAGCACCTTCGAACGCAAGGCCATCAAGTCCAAGCCATCACACGTGATAATTGGCCCGAAAAGGGGAGCCAATTAGGGCATGTAGTCTTTGCTGCTGGAATGGCGGCTAACTACCGCCAAAACCTAATTGGCACGCTGCAAAGTCAAACCATCTTGCCAACAAAACTGATAGAGGAAACGAACTTTTCGTCTTTTCTTTATCTCTCTTCCACCCGTTTATATGGCGGCGCAAGCTCAACGGATGAAGATGCGAAATTGCAGGTGTGCCCGCAAAATGCAGAGGATATTTACAACCTCACTAAGGCGACTTCGGAATGCTATTTGTTGGCGCAAGACAATCCTAAAATCAGAGTTGCCCGGCTGTCCAATGTTTATGGGCAGTATAAAAACACCAACAGCTTTTTAGCAGCTATTCTGTGGTCAGCCGCTCAAAAAGGTGAAGTGTTTTTCGAAACCGATGCAGCTTCCAGTAAGGATTATATCCCTCTCGATAAATGCGTAGACAGGTTGGCGAAGATCGCACTGACTGCTGAGCGTCGAATATATAACGTTGCGCGCGGAGAGCGTGTTTCGCATGATCAAATTGCGCGCAAATTATCCGATTTGGGCATTGCAGTCAGGTTTCAAAAAAATGCCCCTCTACAATCATTTCCTGAAATAAACACGGCAAAAATGGATGCTGAATTTGGCGCCATAAAGTCAAATCTAATCGAGAGGCTACCCATGCTTCTTGAGGAAATAAAAGCAAAGGCAAATCAATGATTATTTTTGACGATGAGAATGGCGTGATTGTTGAAAAGCACAAAGATGGAAGCCAATCTGAATTTGCTTTGGATAGCGCGGAAGGGTTTGAGTTGATGTCAAAGGCTTGGCTCCGTGCCGGGTGGGATACTAAATATGTCTATAGTTTCAGCTGGATGGGGCGCCCAATTATTCAGCTCCCTGAAGATATGGTGCGCATTCAGGAAGTAATCTGGGCACTTCAGCCCGACGTTATTGTTGAAACGGGGGTGGCACATGGCGGCTCACTGATCTTTTACGCCAGCCTTTTCAAAGCAATCGGGAAAGGGCGTGCGATTGGTGTTGAGCTTGCATTGCGCGATCATAACCGCAAGGCAATTATGGAACATCCGTTAAGTGAATTTATCGACATCGTTGACGGTTCTTCTACTGCGCCAGAAACTATTGAAATGGTGAGGGAAAAAATAAAACCAGACGAGAATGTAATGGTTATATTGGACGCCAACCACACTAAGGAACATGTTTTGGCAGAGCTAAAAGCCTATAGCTCTTTCATTAGTGTGGGCGGCTATATGGTAGCCTGCGATGGCATAATGGAGCAGGTGGTTGGCGCGCCACGCACTTCACCGGAATGGGCACATTCAAATCCAAAAGCTGCTGCTATAGAATTTGCCAGTTCAAATTCAAATTTTGAAATCCAAGAACCAAGCTGGCCTTTCAATGAAAGCCATTTGAAGAGCCGGGTGACCTATTGGCCAAGTGCATTTATCAAACGGATCAGTTGATGGCCGCCAATCTCGGTATGGCGCAGAAAAACTCAACGTGTTTGGGCAGCTTAGGAGTTAAGTTCGAGATAATCTCAGGGGCAATATTCCAAGGCAAAATCAACACAATATCCGGCTGCGTTTCTATCAGTGCTTCAGGCGAAACAATTGGAATGTGGCTGCCGGGCATAAATTTCCCCTGCTTGGAAGGCGCAGCGTCTGCAATTAGGGGCAGGAGTTCGGGCGTTATTTTTGCGAAGTTGAGCAGGGTGTTGCCTTTCGCCGCTGCACCATAACCCGCCACTTTTTGCCGATTAGATTTTGCGGCAATGAGGAAGGTTTTTAGCTCTGAGATGATCCATTCCGCTTCTTTTTGCAGCGCGGCATAGGCATCCATACCTGTGAGGCCAAAATCCATTTCTTCTTGCAAAATTGCATCCACATTCGCGCTCGGCGCACGTGGGTCGTCCTGATGCGCCAAATAAAGCCGCAAGCTGCCGCCGTGCGTTGGTAACTGCATCACATCGATCACTTTAAGCGCCGCCCGCCGTACAATCTTCTGGACAGACAATAGAGAGAGGTAGGAGAAATGCTCGTGATAAATCGTATCAAATTGACAATGGCGCAACAGATTAAGCAAATGCGGAAATTCAAAGCTTATCGTGCCGGTAGACTTTAACAAGTTTGCGGCACCTGCAACAAAATCATTTATGTCAGGCACATGCGCAAGCACATTATTGCCGATAATTAAATCCGCTCCACCATGCTCTGCCTTGATTTGCTCGCTAGTGGCATATCCAAAAAAATCACGCCATTGGGGTATGTTTAAAGCTTCCGCTGCGTCTGCCGTTGCAGCCGTTGGTTCAACGCCGAGACAAGGTATATCCGCCGCTACAAAGTTACGGAGCAGATAACCGTCATTGGAGGCCAGCTCTACGACAAAGCTTTCAGCACCTAGATCAAACCGTTCACTCGCCTGTTGCGAAAATTTTGCTGCATGTTGCAGCCAACTCTTTGAGGTTGACGAGAAATAGGCATAGTCGGCGGTGAACAGATCATCTGCGCGGGTAAAGTCCTCAGTTTGAACCAGAAAGCAGTTGTGACACACTTTTACCTTAAGCGGATATGTCACCTCATTGTGCTGCAATTGCGAAGCGGTCAAATAAGCATTTGAGGGCGGCATTTCGCCCAAATCAATCACGCTATGGCTCAGCACTGTTTGGCAATGGCGACACTTCATAGGGTAACACCATCTCCAAAGCTAGCGAGCAAAGGCAATTCTTGGTCACGAGGTGACAGATTTTGTGGGGTCAAGGGCCATTTAATATTCAGCGCAACATCGTCAAACCGGACACCACTTTCAGCTTCTGGCTGATAGGAGGCCGAATGATGATAAATAAGCGTGGCACTGTCGCTTAGCACCTGAAATCCGTGCGCGCACCCTTTTGGAATAAGAAGCCCCATTTGGTTTTCTGCGCTCAGTTCCGCGGCAACATGCTGGCCAAACGTGGCAGAGCCTTTGCGCAAATCCACTGCAACATCCCAAACACGACCCGCGATGGCTTGAACAAATTTCATTTCAGCATGAGGCGGCAATTGAAGGTGCAAGCCGCGCAAAGTGCCAGCACCGACATTGCGAGACATATTGGATTGGATGACGGTTTCGTTCCATCCATATGCTTGGAGTTGTTCTGCACAAAACAAGCGAGAAAAACTGCCGCGCTGATCACCAATCTCTTGGCGTTTCAGAATGAACACACCTTCAATCGCAGTAGAATGCGCATCAAACTTCATTGGCACCCCATAAAGTGTTCAATATCAGCATCACAAAGATCGATTGCATCCTGCCCTTGGTAAAAGGCCTTGTACCAAGCCATACATTGTTCGAGTGATCGCTCATTCGACCATCTTGGCCAAAGGCCGAATTCATCCCCGATGCGAGACGCGTCAAGTTGTAATAAGCCGGCCTCGTGCGGACCATCATGACCATCGCCCAGTTTGATCTCACCGCGCCCAAATTGTTCTTGTGCAATTTCGATCAGTCTGCCCACTGTCATCTTGTCATTATTGCTTGGCGCAATATTGTAGCTGGAAAATTGAGCATGCTCCGCCTGTTCCGACAGATAAAGATAGCCGAACAAAGGTTCTAAAACATGCTGCCACGGGCGCACTGCCTGTGGTCGACGCACATTCAGAGTTTCGTCCTTTGTCCAAGCCCGAACAGCATCTGGAACAATGCGATCAACAGACCAATCGCCGCCACCGATGGCGTTGCCCGCCCGAACGCTGATGAGTTTGGTTGACGTGTCTTCAAAAAAGCTTTGACGGTAGGACGAAATAACAATTTCTGCCGCAGCCTTGCTGGCGCTATAGGGATCATGCCCACCTAAGGGATCATCTTCCTTAAAGGGGCGACCTTCCTCCAAATTTCGATAAACCTTATCAGTCGTCGCAACGAGGCAAACTGCTGGATTATGATTTTGCCGTATGGCTTCCAGTACATGAGCTGTGCCCATTACATTGCTTGCAAATGTATCCAGCGGTGCATCATAGGATGGTCGCACTAGGGCCTGCGCTGCCAAGTGCAATATAATATCTGGTCGAGTATTTTGGATGATTTTTTCTACATCGGCAAAGTTTCGTAGATCGCCGATATGGCTATCCAAACGATCCTCAAGCTTGAGCAAATCAAAAAGATTGGGACTGCTGCTGGGGGGCAAAGCAAATCCCGTGACCTTTGCACCTAATCGTAAAAGCCATTGGCAGAGCCACGCGCCTTTAAAGCCGGTATGACCTGTCACCAGAACCCGTTTCCCTTCCCAGAATTTTGGCGTTAAATGCGGCCTTGCCATTCGCGCCTAATCCCAAACTTTCCAGGGCGCTTCACCAAGTTGCCAAGCACGTTCCAGTCGGTTTTTGTCGCGCAGTGTATCCATTGGCTGCCAAAACCCATCATGATTGAACGCACGAAGTTGGTTAGATTGTGCAAGTTGAACCAGCGGGCCTTCCTCCCAACTTGTTTGATCATCTTGCACCAGATCGAGGCACTGTGGTGAAAGCACAAAGAAACCGCCATTGATCGCGGCGCCATCTCCGCGTGGCTTTTCATTAAACCCAGTCACAGCGTCACCGTCAGTTTCCAATGCGCCATAACGTCCGGGCGGCGCAACTGCCGTTATGGTGGCTAAACGACCATGATCTTTGTGAAAGTTGACCAACGCACTAATATTTACATCTGCGACCCCGTCGCCATACGTCATGCAGAATGCGTCATCCTCGGCCACATAATGCGCAATGCGCTTAAGCCGTCCTCCAGTCAATGTATCGATACCAGTATCGACAAGTGTAACTTTCCATGGCTCTGCATGCCGCTCATGCACATGCATTTCATTTTTGGCAATGTCGAATGTCACATCAGATTTATGCAGGAAATAATTGGCGAAATATTCCTTGATCACATAGCCCTTATAGCCACAGCACACCACAAATTCATTGATTCCATGATGTGAATATAGCTTCATAATATGCCACAAAAGCGGCATGCCACCGATCTCAATCATCGGCTTAGGACGCAAATGTGTTTCTTCCGAAATGCGCGTGCCAAGACCACCAGCGAGGATTACGGCTTTCATGCGTGCGCCTCACAATAGCGTGTCCACATTTGTCGATAGGCTTGGCCCATTCGGCGGGCAAATCCTTCTTCATCCATTGCTGGACTATTCTGCAACTTTTTGCGCAGTCCGGTACGAATGTGTTCCAATTGATCAAGGTCTTGCGCAAGTTGTGTGGCAATTTCTATATAGTTTTGCTCAGTTTTCGCCACCCAATCTTCCAATCCAAGATTGGTTAAAATCGCGCCGCCCAGCGTGCCAACACTCGCACGGGCATAAAGCGTGACGAATGGATTCCCCATATAAAGATGCTCAACTAAGGTAGTGCCGGAATTGTGCGGGAAACAATCTAAAGCGATATCGACTTCACGCAAGACATCCCATGGCGGGGAATGAAAGCCCATGATCAATCTGTCTCGCTCTATCCCAAATTTGGCGAATTTTTCGGCGATCAAATTGCACATTTGAGCATCCTCAAAATTGCGACTATCGAGACGCAATTTCGATCCCTCAACTTGCTTTAATATTTCTGCCCAAACGCGCAATGTTTTGTCGTTTAAGCGCACTGTTCGAGAAAGCGAACAGAATGTCACAAAGCCATTTTCTTTGGCGGGAAGTGGACTTACGTCGCCCATTCCTGGCCCTGGGCGGTATACGAATGAAGGTCCCTCCATGCGCCAGACGGCACCTTCGCCGAACAAGTGATCATCATGTTCAGGTGTAACCAATGGGTCACCCAAATAATAATCAATTGCGTCCATACCTGTTGTGTAGCCGAAATCGAGCCAGTGTAACGATACCGGAGCGGGTTTCTCCGCGAAAGTTGGCAGTCGATTGCCTTTCGCATGGCCCGAAATATCAATCAAAATATCAATTTGATCGTCACGAATGCGCTCAGCTAGCGCATGATCACTCAGCTCATTGGTCGTAATCCAATGGTCGCAATGGGATTTATACTGGGCAGTAAATTCGTCAGATTTGTTTAAGTCGGCATAGGCATAAATCTCAAACTCATCCCGCATCGCATGTTCGAATAGCGGCAGCAAAAAATGATGAGTTGAATGCTTATAAAATGTGGAACACACATAGCCGACGCGCAAGCGACGTTTCGGATCTTTTGAATTTGCGTGCGGCTGTTGCATATGCTGCAGTGGCTCAGCAAAAACTTCGTTATATTTTTTATACCATTCAAAGATCTCTTCGCCAGATTTGCCCGGATCATAGTTCATTGTGAATAGCATGTTTGAGAAGGCTTCAGCATACCGAGGTTTGGCTGCAATGGCTTGCTCATAATGGAATTGCGCTTCGGCAAACTCGCCATATTCCTGATGCAGAACACCCATATTGTTATGGGCGCTGGCATGGTCAGGGCGTAATTCGAGTGCACGTTCAAATTCAGAACGGGCTGCCTCCAACATGCCTCGACGCAAAAAAGCATTTCCCGCATTGTTATGCATGCCCGCCGAATTTGGCGCCAACTCCAGCGCTTTGGCATAACTGGTGCTGGCCTCTTTACTTCGCCCCATTGCAAATAGTGCATTGCCATGATCATTAAATGCGTGAGCATGTTCTGGATTAAGTGTGTAGGCACCTTCAAAACATGCAAGCGCGTCGGTGTAGTCGCCCGCTTCAGCTAGTGCCAACCCCAAATTATAATAATGGTCAGGATTTTGCGGCTCGAGTTCCGCTGCTTTTTGCAATAATTCGACGGCAATGCCGAGTTGACCATTATCTTTATGGAGCAATCCCAAATTTCGATATGCGGGCGCAAATTTCGGGCTCATTTCGATAAGGGCTTTATATTGCGTTTGAGCCTCATCTATTCGGCCCTGCTGTTGCAAAGCATGTGCGCGATTGAATTGGCCATCCAGAAATTTAGGGGCCAATTTGAGCGCTAAATCGATGTAGTTTAATCCACGTTCTGGCTCGCCTAGTTCGACATACAAATTGCCAAAATTGCTAAGTGCTTCTGGAAATTGCGGCTGAAGCTCCAACGCTTTTTCAAAGGCACTTCGTGCTTCATCAAAACGCTCTAATGCTTTTTCGACGATGCCTAAACTATTATAAGCTTGAGCAAATTGAGGATTGGCTTTAATCGCCAGCTCGTGATGCGTTTTGGCGCTTTCTAAATCCCCCAAATCCTTTAGCACTGCACCCATATTGTTGAGATATTGCGGATGATTGGGATTCGCCAACAGGGCCTTTTCAATTAACTGTTTTGCGATGTCAAACTTGCCAACTTGTTTGGCCAGAAGGCCCATCAGGTGGTTGGCGTCGCCATGTTGCGGATTGATTTTTAGGATGGCTTGATACTTGGCTTCGGCTTGCGGCAGTTCGCCTTTTTGGTGGTGGGCAACACCTTGTGCCAGCAAGTCGTTTATCGGCCCTTGACCCGTGCCAGTATTTTGCTGCTTTTGCGCAAGCTTTTCTTGGCGGCGGCGTTCTGATCGGTTCATGCTTTAGGCCTCAATTGCATCAAGAGAATCATACTTGAGCAAATGCTAGCATCATTAAAAAGAACCGCATAATTGAACCAGTTTACAAAAAAGGCGGAGCGATGAACGCTCCGCCTTCTTCAAAGCAAAATGATGTAGATGCTTATTCCGCGATTGTTACGTCTGCGAAGTAAGGTACACCCAATGTTGAACGCCAGAAGCCTTTAACATGTGTGCCCATCATCATGTATGAGTTGCGGTGATACATTGGCAAAATCACGTGATCATTCATCATGATCGCTTCAGCTTTTGCCATTTCCGCCAATGAGTCAGCTTGATCAACAGCCGCTTTAGACGCTGCAATTGCTGCGTCATAGTCTGCGTTTGACCATTTAGCCAAATTGTTCGGGCTTGTTGAAACAAAGTTGTCCAAGAACGTCATCGGGTGCGGGTAGTCAGCGCCCCAGCCCATTTGTGCGATTTGGTACTCAACCTTTTGCACTTCTGGGTAGTATACTTTCCACTCGCTCACATCGATTTTAACGTCGATATTGAGGTTCTCTTTCCACATTTGCTGAATAGCTTCGAGCAATTTTTGGATTGGAGGTGAAGCATAGGTCATGAACACGGTTTCAGGGAAACCTTCGCCATTTGGATAGCCAGCTTCAGCCAACAATTTTTGAGCTTCTTCAACTTTAGCTGTTTCACCCAAACCATAATCTTCAGCCACATCGCGGAAATCTTCGCCCGCAATGTTCATGCCGTAAGGCACCAAGCCAGTTGCTGGCACGTCAGCAGATTGAAGAACGAATTCTACGATCTCTTGACGGTCGATGGCCATTGAAAGTGCTTTACGCACTTTAACGTCATCAATTGGGCTTTGCGCAGGGTTGAAGAACGCATATGTGGTGCCCAAAGATGGGATCACCAAGAACGCATCGCTTTCAACTGACAAACGCGGAATTTCAGAGGCTGGAACAGATTCAATACCGTCCACATCGCCTGCTTCCATCGCAGCCAAAGCTGTTGATTGTTGTGGGATCAAACGGAAAGTCAGTTTGTCGAGTTTAACGCCCTCAGCACCGTAGTAATTTGGGTTTTTCTCAAAAACAAAACCTTCACCCAAATTCATTTCAGTCACGCGGAATGGGCCGGTGCCGATATATGTGTCTGGGTTGCGTGTCCAACCTTCTGGGTCAGCTTCAACAACATCCTGACGAACAGGGAAATATGTTGAGTAAGCCACAAGCTGCAACATGTAAGGCACGCGCTGCTTCAAAGTGAACTCAACAGTGTGCTCGTCAACAGCCTTCATGTTTGGCTTGGCTTCTGCACCTTCATAAAACTCTTGTGCGCCTTCAATGTGATAAAGAAGGGCAGAGTTTTTCGCGCCGCTGGCCGGGGTCAAAACCCGTGTCCATGCATAGATGAAGTCTTCAGCAGTGACAGGTTTGCCGTCTGACCATTTTGCATCTTCGCGCAATTTGAATGTGTAGGTCAGGCCATCTTCTGAGATTTCCCAGCTTTCAGCCAATGCGGGCACAATCGCACCATCAGGTGCAAATTTCACCAAACCTTCAAATGTGTTGCCAATGATTGGCGCCGCAAATGTTTCGTTTGTGGTGCCTGGATCGAACGTGTCAGACTCATTGTTGACCACATAGACAAGTGAAGATTCAGCATATGCTGCACCACCAAGTGCCAATGAAGTTGCTGCAATGAGAGGGATCAGTTTTTTTAACATCTCACTCCTCCATTGGGGAAAGTCCCCATTGTTATCATTCGGGCCATTTTGAGTTGGCCCTTGGTTTAATGTGCCGATTATTCGGCGTAATGGCAGGCAACTTTGTGGTTGTCAGCCAATTCCTTTAGCTCAGGCTCTTCCACGGCGCACAAATCGGTTGCCAAGGGGCAACGTGTGCGGAACCGACAGCCCGAAGGCATATCGATTGGGCTTGGGATTTCGCCCTGCATTTGATCCTGATTATCTTTGCGCGCTTCCACCGGGTCCGCAATGGGGATGGAGGCCAAAAGTGCGCGGGTGTAAGGGTGTTTCGGATCGTCATAAAGCGCATTGTTCGGCGCGATTTCGACCAGTTTGCCCAAATACATCACACCAATCCGGTCAGATATGTGCTTCACCATGGAAAGGTCATGGGTGATGAACAAATAGGTGAGACCAAGCTCTTTTTGCAGATCCTCAAGCATGTTCACCACTTGCGCTTGGATCGACACATCAAGCGCCGAAATGGCTTCATCGCAAATCACAAGTTGCGGGTTGAGCGCAATGGCGCGGGCAATGCCGATCCGCTGGCGTTGACCGCCAGAAAATTCGTGCGGGAAGCGGTTGGCATGGTCCTTGTTCAAGCCCACAACTTCCAAAAGTTCATGCACCCGTGCTGTGCGGCTTTTATCGTCGCCTATGCCTGCAATTTCCAATGGCTCGGCAATCAAATCGCGCACATTCATGCGGCCATTGAGCGAGGCATAGGGGTCTTGGAAGATCATTTGAATATCACGGCGATGAGGCGTCAGCTCTTTTTCCTTGAGCTTGGCCAAATCAGTGCCGTTAAATTCAATCACGCCATCTGTGGGGCTATAAAGCCGGATCAAGGTGCGGGCGAGGGTGCTTTTGCCGCAACCGCTTTCGCCCACAAGGCCCAGCGTTTCGCCACGACGAATATCGAGATCTACACCATCAACGGCTTTTAGAAATTTAGGGTTTTGACCGAAAAATCCAGCTGACACCTGAAAATGCTTTTTCAGGTCACGCACCCGCATCAAAATTTCATCTTCATTCATGTGCGTTTGCTTATCCATTGGCAGCCTCCGGGGCTTTGAAAATCGCTTTCAGGGAATCCGGCGCATCATCATGATGCAACCAGCAGCGGGCTTCATGCACTGTGGGCTTGGCGTTGGGGCGCTCAAATAGCGGCGGCATTGCTTCCAAACATTGCTGCATCGCATGAGGACAACGTGGCGCAAACGGACACCCTTCCGGTGGCCGCAACATATCTGGCGGTGAACCGGGGATCGGTGTTAGCCGCTCTTTTTTGTGGCTGCGCACATCTGGGATCGAATCCAAAAGCCCTGTCGTATATGGATGCTGCGGAGACTCAAACACGTCATAAACGTCGCCTGTCTCCATCACCATGCCGCCATACATCACCAAAATCCGGTCAGCCACTTCAGCAATCACGCCCAAATCATGGGTGATCAAGATGATGGCCATGCCCAGCTTTTCCTGAAGGTCTTTCAGCAACAGCAAAATTTGGCGTTGAATGGTCACATCAAGCGCGGTCGTCGGTTCATCCGCGATCAGCAATTTTGGGTCACAGGTGAGGGCCATGGCAATCATCACCCGCTGGCGCATGCCGCCCGAAAATTCGTGCGGGTAATTGTCCAACCGGCTTGCAGCGCTTGGAATTTTCACCAGTTCAAACAGTTCAAGCGCCCGCTTGCGGGCTTCGCCGCGTGAAACAGGCTTGTGCGCCACAATGGTTTCGATCAACTGTTCGCCCACTGTTAGAGTTGGGTTCAAGCTGGTCATCGGGTCTTGGAAAATCATCGCAATGTCATCACCGCGGATGGCACGCAAATCTTTATCGGACAGGCCGGTAAGTTGCTTGCCCTCAAAATCGGCAGACCCGTCCACCACTTCGCCATTGGCTTTCAACAAGCCAAGCACAGAAAGGCAGGTGATGCTCTTGCCGGAGCCACTTTCGCCCACAATGCCCAAAATCTCGCCCGGCTTCACGTCAAAGCTGACGCCGCGCACTGCTTGCACATCGCCACGCGACGTGTGGAAATGGGTGGTGAGATTGTCGACTTTCAATAAAGGTGCTGAACTCATTTGCGCAACCTCGGATCAAGTGCATCCCGCAATCCATCGCCCAAAAAGTTAAAGGCAAACATGGTCAATGAAATTGCGGCTGCAGGGAAAAACAATTGGTGCGGATAGGCGCGCAGGGTTTCCACCGCTTCAGCGGTCAAGGTGCCCCAGCTAGCCATCGGCACGCTTACGCCCAAGCCGATAAAGCTCATAAAGCTTTCGATGAAAATCGCGCTTGGGATCAACAGCGTCAGGGTCACCAAAATTGGGCCCATCGTGTTGGGCAACAAATGGCGGGTCAAAATCCGCTTGGTGCTGGCGCCCATGGTTTTGGCCGCCGCCACATAATCCTGATTTTTAAGCGAGAGCATTTGCCCGCGCACAATCCGCGCCATATCCACCCAGAACACCGAGCCGATGGCGATGATGATCGAAAGGAAGCCGGATTGGAAAACCACCATCATCAGGATCACATATAGCGTGAGCGGAATGGTGGAGATAATTTCCACAATCCGCATCATCACATTGTCCACATTGCCGCCGAAATAGCCCGCAACGCCGCCATAGAAAACGCCGATAAAGAAGTTCACGAGCGCGGCCACAAAAGCAACCGTAAGCGAGATGCGCGCGCCATAAAGCTGACGCACCAGCACGTCGCGGCCCAAACTATCAGTGCCAAACCAGTTGGTCTGGTTCCATTTAAGGCCAAGTGAGGTGGCTGGATTACCATCGCCATCCACCAGCGTCGCTGGCAACTGGCTATAATCCACCCGCAGTTCTTCTTCGCCAAAGGCGTAGATGTGCTGCTTTTTCATCAAATCTTTGCGCTTTGCCCGCAACAGACCCAGAATTTCGCCACCTTCGTTCACTTCATAAAGCTTGAAGTTGCCGCTGTTCAAAAACACATATTGCGGCTCACCATCTTCCGGCGAGGTTTGATAAACCTCAAAGATTGGTGGGATATTTGAAAGCTTCAAATCCTGATCATAATAGGTGTGATGTGTCATCATCGGGCCGAAGATGGCCGCCAAAATCAGAAAGATGATAAAGGCAAGGCTGGCCATTGCGGGGCGATTGCGCCACAAACGCTGGCGCACATCCTGCCAATAGGTCAGGCTTGGCGCAGCGATAAATTCCGCATCCTGCGCACCGCGATCAATCGGGGCCCATTTATCTGCCGGGATCGTCATTTTATGCTGGTCCATTATGATTTCTCCGCCAGTTTAATGCGCGGATCGAGCACCATGTATAAAAGGTCAACAATCAAGATCATCAGCATCAAAAATGCTGCATAAAAGATCGTGATGCCCATAATGGTGGTGTAGTCGCGGTTGGAAATTGAAAGCACAAAGTGGCGGCCAATGCCCGGCAACGCAAAAATCTGCTCAATCACGAATGAGCCGGTCAGCAAGTTTGCCACAACAGGACCCAACACGGTCACGATAGGGATCAACGCATTGCGCATGCCATGCTTGAACAAAATGGTTTGGGGATGCAGACCCTTTGCCCGCGCGGTCACCATATAGTCCTGCCCCAACACTTCCAAAAGTGATGAGCGCGACAAACGCGCAATGAAAGAAAGCCAAAAGCCAGACAAAGCAGCCACGGGCAAAATATAACCGCGCCAATCGTCCAACCCGAATGTGGGCACCAGGTTCCATTGCAGCGCAAACAGATAAAGCGCAATGGTGGCCAACACATAAGATGGAATGGCCACACCCATTGTGGCGACGGCCATAATGGTGGTGTCTTGCCACTTGTTTTGATTGAGGGCGGCCACAATGCCCAGCGGAATACCCAGCGCCACAACGCACAACATGGCCAAAAAGCCAGTTTGCGCCGTCACGGGCAAACCTTCGCGAATAAGGTCATTCACGCGCACGCCTGGATATTTAAAGGAAGGGCCAAGATCGAACGTCAGAATGCCCTGCAGATAACTCAAATATTGTTGCCAAATCGGTTTGTCCAAACCATATTTGGCATTCAATGCTGCCTCAATTTCTGGCGCTAACATTTTCTCAGAAGTGAACGGCCCACCAGGAATGGCGTGCATAAGAAAAAATGTAAGCGTAATGATCAAGAACAAGGTCAAGGCCATCATTAAGATGCGCTTGATAAGATATTGTAACATTTAACGCCCCGCTGGATGGTTACATCGGCGTGTGCTTGACTCTCCCCATCCAGCACCGTCGCCGCCATCATATTGATCTTCAGAAGATACAAGAATGTTGGGGTGAGTAAAGAATTTTTTATGTTATAAAAATTTTTTCGATAGGTTCGACGCTGTTCGATTGGTCCAACGCCCCAGATTCTATGGGTAATCATCCGGAAATTTTTATTCGTGGATGGAATTGGCAGGAATTTTTGCTGATAAATTAGCAAAAACGCGACTAAATTGTCAGTATCGTAACACTTTCATATTTGATTAAGCACAAATTGTGATTAGTGTGCCAGTTAACTGAACGAGGGAAATCGACCATATGGCTTCACCCCCATTGCTCATTCTTGGGAACGTGAATATCGAACTAGTGATGGGCGATTTGGACCGTTGGCCGGATTTCGGGACAGAGATGACCATGTCATCTTCAGACTTTCGCGCAGGCGGGGCCGCAGGCACCACAGCATTGGCGCTTTCAGGCCTCAGCGTTGACCATCGTTTGATCGCCACCGTTGGGTCAGACAATTTGGGCACATGGTTGCAGGGCGAGTTTCAGCCGGGCACCACCGCTTGGACCACCATCCCTACAGCGACAACAGTTTCTGTGAACATGCTGCACAATGGCGGCAATGTGGTGGTGTTCAACTCCACCGGACATTTGCAGGATGTAACGCTCGACACCATGATCGACGCCATTCCGCCCGCTACGTCAAAATCTTCATTCGCTCTCGTCACCGGCGCGCATTTGATGCCAGCGGTAACCGCTGGCCTGTCTCAGCTTCTGATGATGTTGTCCACCATGGGGTGGACCACCGCGCTCAGCCACGACCGCCCTTTTGAAGGGTGGACCGAAGATACACGTGCCGTGTTCCTAAGCTGGGTGCGCGCTACCGATTGTATCTTGATGCGCGAGCATGAATTGTGCGCCGTGATGGAAGAAGATGATGTGGACGAGGCCGAAAAGGCATTGGTGAAAACCTTGGCCGACCACCAGGTTTTGGTGGTGCAGCGCGGCCACACCCGTGCGGATGGCTTTTATCAGGGCCAAATGGTCACCGCCTCGATTGACCCATTTGAAACCAACGACCCAGTTGGATATTCCGATATTTTCAATGCAGCCTTTATCTCATCCTATATGGCAGGTGAGGGGTTGCAGATGGCGTTGGAAGGTGGCCTGACCGTCGCATCAATTGCAGTCAGCACATCGCCACGCATCTATGGCGTGTTCGTTGATTAGGATAGACACGAAAAAGGGGCCATGCGGCCCCTTAATTCTTTTAGCTAAACGCAGAACTTAGTTCAGGTCGCGCTTAAAGCTAGCACCAATGCCATAGGTGCGTTCACCTGCCACATGGCCCGCATCAAGCGCATACATCACATCAAACTGCAAAGTGCTGAACGCATCTGGCTGCATGAAGTAGCTTGCGGCAATATCGATCTCACGACCAGATGGTGACAAATTGCCAGTGACCTGATCATAGATGATGTTGCCATCCTTATCCCGTCCGACAGGCAAATTCATGGTGACCGTACCTGCATCAGCGCGAATGGGCTGCGCTAAGGAAAGGGTCACGCGGTCACCCTTTTGCAGCAGGTCAGCTTTCGCCACGCCAATATGGAAACCAGAAAAGCTTGCGCCATCAAAATTGGTCACAAATCCATCGCCACTTGCCTGGCCAACTGCGCGGCCCAGCTCGGCACCACCAAATAGATTGATGCCGTTTGAAAGATCAGTGTTGAAGCTCAAATTGGCGCTCTGGGCGCTGGCCAATGTCGGCGTGTTAAACGCATCATTGCCCACCATGCCGAGGAAAGCGCCGCTTTCCACCATCTGGTTAAAGCCGAGTCGCAAAGAAGAATTGCCAAGATTGAACTTCGCAGAAGCCCCCGCGCCAGAAAGCGAGCCGTTCAGATTTTCGCTATGCTGGGCACTAAAGCCGTAAAATCCATATTCGCCAAAGCTTGTTTCATGGCTTTGGTAAACCGCAGTTGCTGTCTCTGCAAAAGAAAGTACCGACACATTTGGCGCCAAACTATTGGCTAAACCCAAATCTGTTTGCAATTGTGCAAGGCCATCTTGCGCCCCGAAATAGAGCACATTGTTCACATTGCTTGTCTCGTCACCCAATGAAAGTGAAGTGCGGGACTGGCCTTTATCTTGCAATTGATCAACAGAAGCGGATTGATAAGTGTTTTTGCCCTCTTGCACAAAATAATCTGCGCGAATGCTGAAATCTCCATTCAACGCATCAAACACAGCCATTTCCTGCTCACGCAACATGCGTGACAACCCATCACCATAGCTTGCACCGGTAGAGATCGATGCATCACCCAAAGATGAACGCGTACCGCTACTCAAATCCGCCCCGCGCACCACACTCACATCCCCAATAGGCTGCAACGCTGCAGAGATGTTCATCACACCATGGCCAAAAATATCGGAATAACCATGCGTGACACCGCCGCCGAAGTCGGTTGTTCCGTCAATGTTACTAGCAAAAAAAAGGTTGTCTGCGGAAGCAAGGAGCCGGTCGCGCCACTCCCCTGGAGTCAAAGACGGAAAGCCCTCGGCCAGCAAAGCAACCGCACCAGCGACTTGAGGTGCCGTGTAGGAGGTGCCGGCTCCTCCTTCGTACGCGTTATTCGCATTGTCAGATGCGGCGTAGGTCTCACCGTCACCAACAAGGCAAAACTCTGCGGCTTGCCCACAAGGCGTGGACAGTAATTTTGCAGACAAAATCTTTTCGGTAGATGCATCAATAAAGAACTCTACTTCAGAGACCGAAATCCAAGCTTCGGCCAATTCTGGCGCAACAACCGGCAGTCCTGCGCTCATATCTACATCGCCCAAATTTGTATTCGCATTGGCAAACACAATGACGCCTGTTTTCTGGAATTCATCCAGTGCATTGATGTAGTATTGCCAATCCGCAGTGCTGTCGGTGGTATAAGTTGCCAATGCCGCCGCTGCCGACTTGCCAGACGACATCTGGCTCTGGATGTTGGTTATAGAGTAATTGTATCCCCAAGAATTGTTCTGTACCACGGCGCCTTTGCTTGCTGCATCCTCGGTCGCATAGCCAAGACCTAGGATGCCGTTTCGTTCAAATGAGGCAAGATGAAGATCTGCTTCTGGCGCGACGCCCATAATCTCACCTGTACCTTGATTGCCTGTCGCAATCGAAGCGACATGTGTGCCGTGATCGGAACCGAGATAAGGTGCGACGATGCCATACTCGTGGATGATCTTACCGCTGAACTCTTCGTGGGTTGTTAGAAAACCATCATCGACAACAGCGACAAGCTGGCCAGATCCAGTTAAACCAGTTGAAAGCGCATTGTGAAGCTTGATCAAACGATAGGCATGCGGCTTGGTGCTCGCGCGGACGTAATTTCGGTCAACGGCAAGAAACTCGCTTGAGTTTGCAATTGTCGTCGCAAGGGCTGAATTCTCGGTGCCAGCGCTGCCTGTCGCCCAAGCTGCTGTAATGCTTGTTGATGTGCTACCGCCTGTGCCGCCTCCAGATGCGCCAGGGCCGCAAGCCGCTAGCATCAGAATACTTGCGCATGCAGAACTCATTAGTCCCATTCGATGAATTTGTTTTGGTAACGCCATGTTCAGTCCCGGTAACCGATCCATTTAAATGCTACTTGAACGCAATTCGCCTTAAAAAGCATTAACTATTTTAATTTGCCCAGCAAATTTGAAGTTCAAAACCTACTAAATACCAATGTATGATCAATGGTCTGTTTTTGCAGTTCAGCCAGACCTTTAAAACGTAGTTTCAAATGGTACTGTGTCGAAATTCGAGATAAGATCAACTCTAGGTTTTGGGAAAAATCATTATAATTCAGTATGTTAAATTAGATTAACGTTCTTGTTTTTCACAGGTGTAATTTTTGGGATTTTTTGGTTGCAAAATGGTATTAAATTGGATTTAATGAGATTGGGAAGGGCGAGATTTGTAGTTTCTAATCTGTTTTGAAATTGCATTCGCTAAAGGAAATTAAGGCGCTGTCAGTTGATCTGCGGTGCAGGAGGGCGAAATCGATGGCGATTCTACTCAAAAATGCCTCAGTCTTTGATGGTGAGACTTTTTTGAACGGCCATATGGTCGAGATCGCTGACGGTAAGATTGTCCGTTTAATTTCCGGTTCTGATCAATTCGACCAAAATGCATATGATCAAGTGATTGACCTTGAAGGGCAGGTGCTTGCGCCGGGCTTTGTTGATGTGCAGGTCAATGGCGGCGGCGGGATCATGTTTAATGATCAGCGCAATGTTGAAGGGTTGACGGAAATTGTCCGTGGCCACCGTCAATATGGCTCCACCACGCTTATGCCGACTTTGATTACAGATTCCTTCGAAGTTATGTGCGAAGCCGCTGATGCAATCGGCACCGCGATCAAGGCTGGCGTGCCGGGTGTGCGCGGCGTGCATTTTGAAGGACCATATCTCAGCTTGAAGCGCCGCGGCGTACATGCTCCAGAGTTTTTGCGCCAAGTGGATGCGGATGCCTTTGATCTGTTCACACGTGGTGATCTGGGAAAAGTGATTGTCACCGTGGCACCCGAGTGCGTGCCAAAAGATTTTATTGCAAATTTGAGCGAGAAGGGCGTGCATGTTTGCGCTGGCCACAGCGCCGCCACTTATGAGCAAGTGGGCGAAGCGCTGGATGTTGGTCTGCGCGGCTTTACGCACTTGTTTAACGCGATGCCACCTTTGGCAAACCGAGAGCCTAGTGTTGTTGGTGCGGGTCTTGATGATCCGAACAGCTGGTGCGGCTTGATCGTTGACGGCTACCATCTGCATTTCGCCAGCGCGCGCATTGTTGTGCGGGCGAAAAAGCAGGGCAAAATTATGCTTGTGTCTGATGCGATGGCGACAGTTGGCGCGAAGGAAAAGCATTTCAATTTATACGGCGAAACCATTCACGCTGTGGATGGGCGCTGCGCGCTGGAAGATGGCACATTGGCCGGTTCCGATTTGGATATGATGCGCGCGGTTGAGCTCACCCACAAAGAGTTGGGCGTGGAGCTTGGTGAGGCCTTGCGCATGGCTGCGCTTTATCCAGCAGAATTTTTGCAACTTGATGATCAGATTGGCCGCATTACACCGGGCTTTGATGCTGATCTCGTTGCTTTTGGAAAAGACGATATGAAGGTCACCCAAACTTGGATTAAGGGTGAAGGGGAGGCGCACTAATGCCAGTCTGCTTTGACATTGGCGGCACCAATATTCGATCTGGCTGGCCGGATCAGGATGGCATTGTGCAGATTGCTGGCAAGCGGCCAACGCCCGGCGATTCACTGGATGGCTTTTTGACCGCGATGGTTGAAATGGTGCAAGAAGCGCCGGCTGCGCAGCGGGATTATGTTGCCATTTCAATCGCAGGTTTTGCCGACCCTAAGACGGGCGCGCTCACCATTGCCAACATTCCTTGCCTAAAAGGCGAGAACCTTTCCGGCTTGCTTGAAGCGCGGGTTAATGTGCCTGTGATTGTAGCAAATGATGCGGATTGTCTCGCGCTTGCCGAAGCCTATGCAGGCGCAGCCAAAGGCGCGCAAAACGTGTTTGCCATTGTGCTGGGCACGGGCGTCGGCGGCGGCATGGTGATCAATGGCGATATTGTCACCGGCTTTGGCGGCATTTCAGGTGAATGGGGCCATGGGCCTGTTGTTGACCCAACGGCTGGCGGTATGGTCGAGCATATGGGCTATTTTCAGTGCGGCTGCGGCCAAAAAGGCTGTTTGGATACCGTCGGCGGCGCACGCGGCATGGAAAATGTTCATAAGGCGCTGCATCAAGCTGAGCTTGGCGCGGAAGATATTCTGAATGCATGGCGCCAGGGCGATGCCGCGGCGACACGCACAATCGAGGCATGTACCGAAATGGTCGCGCGGGTGCTCAGCACGTTCGTCAATGCGCTAGGTCCAGAATCTGTGCCTGTTGGGGGCGGCTTGGCCCATGCCAATGATCTGATTGCTGAAATTGATCGCCGCGTGCGCACCATGGTGCTGAACACATATGACCATCCTTTGGTTGTGCCTGCACACCATGTGAAAAATGCGGGCCTGGTTGGCGCAGCCTATTTGCGCCCCAATCAAATGCGTGGGGTGGCGTAATGTCAAAAATCACGCTTGAAATTTGCATCGATACTCCAGCGGCATTGATCGCAGCCAAAAAGGGCGGCGCTGATCGTGTGGAGCTTTGTTCCGCGCTTGTTGCGGGCGGTCTAACGCCAAATCGTGGCTTTATGCGCTTTGCTGCCGCGCAGAAAATGCGTGCGCATGTGATGATCCGTCCGCGTGAAGGCGACTTCTGCTTTGATCAGCATGAAATGCAATTGATGTTGGACGATATTGCGCTGGCGCAAAGCGAAAATATGCAAGGCGTGGTGCTTGGCGCGACCCAGCAAGATGGTCAACTCGATATGGCCATGTTGAACGAGCTGGTGGCTGCTGCCAACGGCATGGATATCACCTTGCACCGTGCATTTGATGTGACGCCAGACCCGTTTGAAGCGTTGGAGCAAGCCATTGAGCTTGGCTTTAACCGTATTCTCACTAGCGGGCAAAAAACAAACGCCAGCGCGGGCATTGAATTGATTGCCCAATTGGTCGAACGCGCGGCGGGCCGCATTGAAATTATGCCAGGTTCTGGCGTTGGTCTGGCCAACGCAAAAGAGCTGTTGGCGATCAATGGCATCACAAGTTTGCATTCCTCCTGTTCTGCGCCCTTGGCACAATCGCCAAAAGCGGCGCAGGACCTTGGATTCTCGGCCAAAGATGGTCGGCGCGAAACGGTGCAAAGCCGTGTTGAAGAATTGGTTCAAGCATTGGCAAATTTGGAGGGCGCAGCATCGTGACTACATCTGCTTTCCACATAAACTTGCCTAAAATTGAATTTAAGATTCAAGAACTTACCGCACTTCATGAAATTGATTTTCATAAATTGGGGGCAAAATTACGAATCTCGCTTGAGAATTTACAAATTTTGGTCCAAAGTACGAAAATTAATTTCATACAAGATCGGGAGGGATCGTATGACCTTTAAAATCGGTGTCGTTGGACTGGGATATCGTATAGGTTATTTGATGCAGGTCATCGGCCAAACTCAGAAGGATATTGAGTTTGTTGGTTATGTTGACCCAAATCCGGCTGGCTTAGGCTTGGTCAATGGTCAAGGGGTGCCTGGCATCTCAGTTGACCCTTCGGCGCTAAAGTCTTTTGATCCGGGTAAGCCATTTAACAGCTTGGAAGAGCTTCTTGAGCAAAATGACCTTGATCTGTTGATGGTCGGCTCACCAAACCATATGCACCTTGAGCATTTGCGGATCGCAATTAAAGCTGGTGTGAAAACCTTTGCTGAAAAGCCAGTGGTTACAACGGAAGAGCAAACCTTTGAGTTGCTTGAACTGTTGCAGGAAGCTGGCAATGTTGACCAAGTGATGATTGGCTTGGTGTTGCGCTACGCTCCGCTTTACCGCGATTTGATTGCAGCACGCGACAACGGCAAATTGGGCAACATCGCATCTATCGAAGCATCAGAACATATTGCGCCTTATCACGGCGCATTTTTTATGCGCGATTGGCGCCGGAACTCAAAATATTCTGGTGGCTTTATGCTGGAAAAATGCTGTCACGATTTGGACCTTTATCAAGGCCTTGTGGGCAAACGGCCAAAACGTGTGGCCAGCTTTGGCGGTCGTCGTTCTTTCGTGCCAGAAAACAAACCAGCAGAATTGGCGAATGTTTACCAATATAAGCCAAGCGGCTGGAATGGCAGCGATAAGGTTTTCGATAGCGATGGCGATATCATCGACTATCAAACAGCGCTGATCGAATATGAAGGCGGGGAAAACCTGTGCTTCCACACCAATATGAACGTGCCAGACGAGTTTCGTCGTTTCGCAGTGATCGGCTCTAAAGGCATGGCGGAAGGCGATTTCATTCGCAATTTCTTCAAGCTGACAGCAGCTGAAAATTCCGAGACTTTGGTCGACAAATCATATGAAGCCTCAAATCTTTCTGCTCACTACGGGGCTGATGAGCAGATGATTGAGGATATTTTCAATCACTTGCGGAATGGCGCAAAACTTCCAGTGTCCATTTTGGATGGTTTGGAAGCTGGCCTGACTGCAATTAAACTAGACGAAGCACGCTTGTCGCATTCTGTCATTGACCTCACTGAGACGTGGGCGAAATTTGACAGCTACAAGCTTGCAAAGGAGGAGGTTGCTTAAATGCAAGCAATGGGGGGACGTCCAAATGTGTTTCCGTATTTGCTGCTTTTGCCAGCGTTGTTCATAACGCTCGCAATTGTAGCATGGCCGCTGTTGGAAACAGTCCGGCTATCTTTTACGGATGCATCGCTAAAGCCAACTGAAGAATTTATCGGCTTTGCCAACTATGAGAAAATCTTTTCTCGCAATTTTCCGGAAGTGATCGGCCGTACATTCTATTGGATGGCGATTTCAGTATCCTTGAAAATGATTGTTGGTGTTTTGGGCGCGATGTTGCTCAACTCGGCAGTGCCAGGCCGCAGCTTTTTCCGCGTGTTGGTGATGCCCCCCTGGATTGTGCCAATTGCGATTGGCGTATTCATGTGGCGCTGGATGTATAACGGCCAATTCGGCATGATTTCCGGCGTTGCACAGCATTTGGGTATTCTTGCAGGACCATATGAATTTTTGGGCGACCGCACGGGCGCATTCTATTCAACCGTTGTTACAGACGTTTGGGTGGGCACGCCAATGGTCACCATCTATTTGCTGGCGGCCATGCAATCTATCTCGCCTGATTTGCACGAAGCTGCATGGGTAGATGGTGCAAGCCGTTGGTACCGTTTCCGTCGCATCACATTGCCGTTGATTATGCCAGCGGTGGCCACCATGGGACTATTGAGTGCGATTTGGACCTTCAACTCATTCGACATCATCTGGATTTTGACCGAAGGCGGACCACGTGGCTCCACAACGACCATGATTATCGACACCTATAAAACGGCGATTTCTCGAAACCGCTATGGTGAAGGTGCCGCACGCGCTGTGATGATCGTGATCTTCTTGTCTTCGTTCGCAGCATTCTATTTCTGCATGCTTTCACGCATGGCAAGAAGGAGCTTGAACAATGATAAATAAGTACCGTTGGTGGGAAATTGTCGGCATCTATCTCGGCATTGCCCTGTTCCTCATGTTCATTCTCGCGCCGTTTTTGGAAGCTTTCTTGGTGTCCATGCGTCCGCTGAACCGGATCAACTCTATTCCGTATAAAATTGTTACGGAGAATATGAGCTTTGAAGCCTATTTCACCATGTGGGAAAACGTACCACGTTTGGCGCGCTACATTTGGAACAGCTTCTTCATCGCAACCTGCGTGACGATCATCGTGTTGATCGCTGTGGTGCCAGCAGCTTGGGCCTTCGCACGGTTCGAATTTAAAGGCCGCGATGCAATGTTGGCCGCATTCCTTGCCATTAACATGGTGGGTGGTGCTGTGTTGATCATTCCATTGTTCCAGCTGATGCGCAATTTGGGCTTGCTCAACACTTATATGGCGATGATCATTCCGGGCGCAGCCTTTTTGATCCCAACTGCCATCTGGTTGTTGCGCTCATATCTAATGAAAATTCCACGCGAATTGGAAGAAGCCGCTTGGGTTGATGGTGCAAGCCGTCCGTATATCTTGCTGAAAGTGATCTTGCCGATCGCCATGCCGGGTATCGTTGTGGTGGCCATTGCGACCTTTATCGGCGCCTATGCACAACAATTCTTGTTCGCGTTAACATTCAATTCAAATTCTGACCTGCATCCTTTGCCGGTTGGTATTTACCAGTTCTTTGGTCGTCAAACCGTTGTTTGGAACGAAGTGATGGCCGCGAGTTTGGTCGGCATTTTGCCAGTGCTGATCATTTACATCTTCTTGCAGCGATACATCATCGCTGGCCTGACTGCTGGCGCAGTTAAGGAATAAGAAGCGCTGTACTAATTGGCAGAAAAAAGGGAGTTCAAGATGAAACTGACTAAAATTATGCTTGGTGGCGCATTGCTGCTTAGCTCTGCAACTTTCGCAGTTGCACAAGACCAACAAGCGATCCAGGTTATCCTGTGTGGCGATGACACATTTGGCGGTGAAGTAAACGCCAAGCACATCGGCGAGTGGGAAGCAGCCAATCCTGGTTTTGACGTTCAAATCGAATATGTGCCTTGGGGCCAGTGCCAAGAAAAAGCAACAACACTTGCTGCTGCCGGCACTCCAGCTGCGGTTGCTTACATGGGTTCTCGTACCCTTAAGCAGTTGGCACAAAACGATCTGATCTTGTCTCACGACTTGTCAGAAGAAGAGTTGGCAACTTGGGCCGACCCAGTTTTGGCAACAGTAACTGCGAACGGCAAAGTGTGGGGTCTACCACGCGCGTTCTCTACAAAAGCATTGTACTGGAACAAAGACCTGTTTGAAGCTGCTGGTCTAGACCCAGAAACTCCTCCTAAAACTTGGGATGAGATGTACGACGCTGCGAAAGCCATTAAAGACAACACCGACGCTGATGGCTTCGGTTTGGCTGCCGCTTCATTCGACAACACAATGCACCAGTTCATGAACTATGTGTACACAAACGGTGGTGAAGTGATCAACGCTGACGGCGAGATCGTATTCAACTCACCAAACAACGTACAAGCACTTGAGTTCTATGGTAAGATGGCTGAAGTTTCTCAGCCAGGTCCAGTTGCTTATGACCGTGCGAAATTGCGTCCATTGTTCGTGGAAGGCAAAATCGGCATGTTCATTTCTGGTCCATGGGAGCGTTCTGCTATTGCCGACACAAACTGGGGCGTAGCACCAATTCCAGTTGGCCCAATGGGCACACCAGGCACATTGTTGATCACTGACTCATATGCAGTGTTCAAAGGTTCAGGTGTTGAAGAGGCTGCGTTGGACTTTGCGAAGTACATGACAAGCCCAGACAAGCAAATGGAATTTGACATTGCTGCAGGTTTGACACCATTGCGTCCTAACCACCCAGGTGTGGCGAAAATCTTGGAAGAAGACCCAACCTGGGGTGCATTCCTTGACGCCATCGAAACTGGTGGTCCAGAGCCTTTCGTAACTGACTATGTTGGTCTGCAAGACGTGATCAACGAAGCTGTTCAAGGCGTTGTATTGGGCGAAGTTGAAGCCGCTGAAGCTGTTGAAATTGCAGCTGAAGACTTGGAAGACTACAAGTAAGCCTTTGCAAAAACGTGGGGTCCGCCATTGGCGGGCCCTGCAATGAAAACCGCAAATTAGGGGGGGATGACCGTGGGTCAACTCAAACTCGATAACGTTAAAAAAAGCTACGGCGACGTTGAGGTCATTCAGGGCGTTTCACTTGACGTAAAGCACGGTGAATTCATCGTGTTCGTCGGACCATCAGGTTGTGGCAAGTCAACTTTGCTGCGCATGATTGCCGGCCTTGAAGAAATTACAGCTGGTGATGTTGAGATTGACGACAAGGTTGTCAACACATTGCCACCAGTTAAACGCGGCATCGCGATGGTGTTCCAATCATATGCGCTTTACCCGCATATGAGTGTATATGAGAACATTGCATTCCCTTTGCGCGTTGAAAAACGATCAAATGAAGAAGTGGATGAAAAGGTTCGCAAAGCTGCAGAGATTTTGCACCTGACCCCACGCCTTCAACACCGTCCGGGCGAGTTGTCTGGCGGTCAGCGCCAGCGTGTGGCCATTGGCCGTGCGATTGTGCGTGAACCAAGCGTGTTCTTGTTCGACGAACCTTTGTCAAACTTGGACGCTGCATTGCGTGCCACCATGCGTGTTGAGCTCACCAAGCTCCACCATGATTTGGATGCAACAATGATTTATGTGACCCACGACCAAGTGGAAGCCATGACCATGGCTGACCGGATTGTGGTGTTGGACGCAGGTAACATCGCCCAAGTTGGTTCGCCACTTGAGCTGTATCACAAGCCAGACAATCTGTTCGTGGCCGGCTTTATCGGCAACCCAAAGATGAACTTCTTGGAAGTAATTGGCAAAGGCGTTGAAAAAGATGGCGTTCGGGTGGAAGTGCCTGGTGTCGGCGAATTTGTTTTGCCCGTCACTGCCGTTGATCCAAACAGTGTTAAAGATCGTGCGCTCACTTTGGGCATCCGTCCTGAGCACACCCACTTGTCAGAAGGCGAGATTGGTTTGGACCTTCAAGCTAATGTTGTTGAGCGTTTGGGCATCCACACAGTGGGTTATGCCAACCGCGAAGGCCAAGATGAAGTGATCTGCACCGTGCAAAGCGGCTCAGCGCCAATCAAAGCCGGTGAGAAATTCAAACTGCGCTTCAACGCAAAAGACTGCCACCTGTTTGATGCAGATGGCAAAGCCTTTACGCGCAATTTGGACCTTAAAGGATTGGGCTTGCCTGATCTCGACTAAGACTGACAGAAAATCTCTTTCGAGGCTTTCTTGGCTCCTCCCCACGGGCCTGAACCCCATCTTTTGATGGGGTTCTTTTTTGTCTACGCCATTGTTTCCAATTCGCATTCACCTTCTAAATGCCAAATCTTGGCCACGATCTGCCAGCCCCGTTTTTCGTCCCAGGCAAAATTGAGGTGATCGACAAAGATGCTCGTGCGTGAGCGCAGGCGCAATTTCACCATGGCACTCAATGGCGACAACCAATCAATGGTGATGATCTCATCATATCGCTTTTGGTTGAAACTGGCAGGCGAAGGACGGCTGGCCACATCAGCGCGAAAGCTGGCAATGGGGTCAACGAAGATCTCGCCATTGTCTGCATCGAATAGGGTGGATGAGGGGTGAAACACCGCATCCAACTTATCGACATCGCAAGAATAGATGGCGTCCAAATAGGTAGAAATGGCGGTGAAAAGCAGATCTGTGCGTGACATATAAAACTCCATTGAAATTCTGCTGTAATTTCTTGGAGTTTTCTAAAATTTTAGATCAATTTCCAGTGGCGGAAATGACGATATGCGTCAAATTCCCGCCAAACTGATCTTCGCCTCGAAATAAGGGCTACCAAACCCGACCGCGTGCAGCGACATCGATCATTTCGATAAACTCGCCATTCCGATGCAACGCAACTTGGTCCATCAAATTGCTCACCACACATGTGTGGTTCGGGATGATGCGGATTTTGTCGCCAACCTTCGGCTTGTCTTTGCAGGCAGAAAGGTCAACAACCGCATGTTCTTCAGACAGGCCGCTGATCACTGCTTCAGGATAATCAACAATATAGCCAAAGTCCGAAAAGCCCAGCAGATCAGACGTAAGCGCTTTCGACCCAGCGTCCAGCACCGCACGATTATCGGTCGGGCGCGACACAACAGTGGCCAAAATGGTCATGGCACAATCATCAAACGTGCAATGGCCCGCCCGCACCAAAGAGCGGTCATTATAAATATAAGTCCCCGCACGATGCTCGGTAGCAGACTTGGCTTTTTCCGCTGAAAATAGGCTCGGCGACCCACCGCTTGAAAGTACAGGGCAGGCAATGCCTGCCTCATCCAGCAACGCTTTGGTTTGATTGAAGAACAGATCAACATCATCTTCGCCATTGGGTGACGGATATGTCATCAACCCACCAAAGGTGAGGCCAGATGCGGCGTCGATTTTCTTCGCCAAGGCTAAGGCTTCGGCAGGCGATTGTACCCCGCAGCGCCCGCCGCCTGTGTCGCATTCCACCAAAACGGTTAGGGGCTTATGGCCATCGAATGCGGCCGCTAAGCCTTCAATGGTTGCAGCGCTGTCGGCAACGACGGACAAGGTGACTTGCTCGTTCAAATGCCGCAAGGGCTCCATCTTTTCCGCGCCGACAATGTTGAACGTCAACATAATGTCCTTAATGCCCGCATCAGCGAACACCTGGGCTTCAGAGATTTTTTGACAAGTGATGCCAATGGCTCCGGCATCAAGCTGCTTTTGCGCAAAGCGAGGAATCTTATGGGTTTTGATATGCGGCCGCGATTTTTTGCCCGCTTGATCGAGGTAAGATTGCACCCGTTTAATATTGGCATCCACGATGTTCTCATCGATCAGCACAACAGGCGTACTCAGATTATAAATCGAGTTGTTTTCAGTCATTATGATTTCCCGCTTGGCGCGTTTGATTTGGTTAGCCCAGATTATGCGGATCAGCGACCTTGGGCCAAATGTTTTTTGGCGCTTTTTGATAATCTGTTGTCGCAGGGTCGTTAGGATAAGGCCGACCTGCTGAACAATAAATCACCTTCTCCGCAATCGGCGCGAATGAATCATAGAAATGATTGGTGGATTTGATCAGCAAAATATCCTTGCGCGTCCAATCGACACCGCCCACCTCAAAAAGGCTCTTATCAAAGCTTTGGCAGCGGGTTGAATTCAGGATAACTTCAATCCCGTCAAAGCTTATGGTGGCAATATCGCCCATGGGCACAAAGCTATCGCCAAAACGATGCTCTGCATTAGTGACAAGCTTTTCAACCTTCACCCGCTTATCCACCGGATTGCCAGTGAAAGGAGCCGACTTAGCGCCAAAGCGAAGTGGGATCACTGCACCTTCGCCCGCTGCGAAACAGATTTGCACCGCAATCGGGTCCCAAATGGTCCCCACAGCAAAGTTGCTGGCGCCAACGCGCATCAGCTCTTCCAAAATCACGGTAGCGTCACCCGCCGTGCCGCCACCCGGATTGTCCCACATATCTGTTAGAACAACAGGCTTTTGCGCACCTTTTGCGGTGGCTACGGCATCGGCTACTGCGTCAACCTCATTGGGTTGCTCCGGCATGCTTTTGCCGCGCATGGCAAAAACTTCAAGGCCGAGTTCCCGCGCAAGCTGCGCGCCTTTTTCCCTCTGCCCATCAGTCACCACCACCATTTTGGTGCCCATTTCGGGTACGTCAGATGCCATAAAACCGTGGATGAGGGAGAGAGATAAAATATCTTGATCGCTTTGTTCAAGCGATATCATCTTATCGACGAAATTGCGCATTGGCTGGCGCGATGTGGGAAACACATCGATCATCTTGCAATCAAATACATTCACCTCAGGCTTCACTTGGCCCTGAAGTGTGGCATCCAAAATGCGATAAAGATCTTCTGCGCGATCCACAAAATCAATGTGAGGAAACTCTTTGAACGCCATAAAGAAGTCGAGTTGATCCACCCGCTTTTGCGTAAGCTGGCTGTGCGGATCAAAAGTGGCGCAGATCACACAATCCGCGCCAACAATTTCACGAACCCGTGCGAGCAAGTCGCCCTCCGGGTCATCATAATCTGCGGCCACCATCGCCCCATGCAAACCAAGCGCCACCGCATCAAGCGGCATGGCTTGTTTCACTTGGTCCAAAATCTCATCACGCAAGCTTTCGAAAGCCTGAGAGTTGATGATGCCGGCGGGGTCTGCCCAAGCGGCGGTGCCTTCAATAAAGGTCCACTGCTTTTCCTTTGCCCATTTGCGGCCAATTGGGATGACGGCAGAACAAAGGGTCGGGGTCTCTGGGTGGGTGCCAGGACGGGCATACAAGGATGCCTCAAAACCCCGCCGATCAATTGCGATAGGTGAAAAAGTGTTCGATTCGGTAGCCAAAGCCGCCGAGAAGACGCGCAGATTTGCCATGTTAATTAAGCTCTTTCGCCACCCATGGGATTAGGCAAATAGCCAGTGAAACCTGTAATCTTCCAACGCCCGTCCACATTGGCGCAGTAATATACAGTTTGCCACAACATGCGATCGCTCGTGCCATCAGCGCGTGGAATGCGACCATCAAATTTCTTGTGCACAATGGCCTTATCACCATTAATTTCAATGTCGCGGAGCACGGTTGCGCTGAAAATCGCGTCCATCGGGTCACCAGCAAAGGCACCTGCCTGCGATTCCTTTTGGAAATCGTGAGCCTGACGCAACCACTCATCTGCATAATCTTTAAGGGTCGGGAAGGCCAAACGCCAATGGTCTGGGTTGGCGGTGTTGTGTCCATGAACGCCCATAAAGCCTTGTTCTACAAAGTCATTTTCGACCATTGACCAATCGGCTGCGATAAAGGCTTTGATGTCACGATCCACCAACATTTCCCAAATTTGATGGCGTGCACTGTCTGATTTTTCGAAAGGATTCTGTCTTGCTGTCACGATACTTTACTCGGCAAAAAATTTTCATTTTTGTTAAAATTCCTATAGAAAAACTGGATTATTTCTGCTCATATGTCAATCTATAAGAAAATAATTTACATCGCTGTAGAATTTGGAGACGATCAATGACGATTAAACGTTATGGGGCGGAAAAATCTGGCGCGGGCGGCCAAAATTTGCCTTTTGCACGCGCAGTTGAAGCCGATGGCTGGCTGCATGTTTCCGGCCAAGTGGCCATGGTAGATGGCGAGATCGTTGGTGGCAATATTGTTGAGCAAACTCATGTGGCCATCAAAAACCTGATCGCCATTTTGGAGGAAGCTGGCTATGGCATGGAACATGTTGTGCGCGTAGGCGTGTGGCTAGATGATCCACGCGACTTCTGGTCATTCAATGGCGTGTATAAATCCTACTTCGGCGAGCATCCACCGGCACGTGCCTGTGTACAATCGAGCCTAATGGTCGATTGTAAGGTTGAAGTGGATTGCATTGCCTTTGATCCAAGCCGTAAATAGAGGCGTGTAACAAAAGGCGGATCAATGGCGGATATCATTGCCACATTGCAAAAAGAACGGGACGGGCTTTCACGCTCAGAACAACGTATTGCAGATATTGTTTTTGAAGAGAAACAATTCGCGGTGAATGCATCCATCATCGAATTGGCGGCGCGTGCGGACGTGTCGCCCCCAACCGTCACTCGATTTTGCCGTCGGCTGGGCTGCAACTCATTCTCTGAGTTTAAGGTGCGGCTGGCGCAATCTGCCTTTATCGGCACGCGCTATTTGGAACCTGAAATCAAAGTGTCGAGCACCCAAGAAGTGATCGACACGGTGATGGGACGGGCACAATCAACCCTGCATGTGCTGCATGAAAATGTAGACGCGCAGAGTGTTGAGCAAATTGCGGACCAGATTTTGAAGGCCAAAATGGTCTATGCTTTCGGTTCGGGGGGCAACTCCTCGCTATTTGCCCATGAAGTGCAAAACCGCTTGTTCCGGCTTGGCGTGCGGGTCACCGCTTCTGAAGACCATTCCATGCAGTTGATGACCGCATCGACCTTGGGTGAAGATGATATGGTGATCGGGCTTTCCATTTCTGGGCGAAACCGCGAAATGGCGCGGGCGCTTGAAGTGGCCGCAGGCTATGGGGCCGCAACGGCGAGCATCACCAAAGGTAAGAGCATTGTGGCGCAAGCCAGCGAATTGAGTTTGGCGGTGGATTTGCCTGAGGGCACAGACGTGCTGCGCCCATCTTCTGCCCGATATGCCTTTTTGGCTGCGATTGATATGATCGCCTTTTTGGTGGCGATCAGACGCAAAGACAGCGCGATTGAACCGCTGCGCCGCATTAAGCGGCAATTGGTGACCTATCGCGATGAGGACGATACACAAGTACTTGGAGATTAGATCGTGTCTGATCAAGCACAACAAAAAACAGCCATCGTCACAGGCGCTGGCGGCGACATTGGCCGCGCCATTTGTGTAGAGCTAGCAAAAGATGGCTTTGCGGTTTTGGCGCTTGATATCGCGCAAGAACCAAATGATGAAACCATCCGCCAAGTGCGCGAAGCGGGCGGCAAAGGCGAAGCCTTGATCTGCGATATTTTGGATGCGGATGACCGCGCCAAAATGGTGGAAGCTGGGCGGGCGCTGGGCGCAATTTCATTGTTGGTGAACAATGTGGGCGCCATCACAGCGGAAAGCTTGCAGCAGGCCACTGTCGAGAATTTTCAACAAGATTTTAAAATCAATCAGCTGGGTGCCTTTGCATGTTTCAAAGCCATCGAGCAGGATTTGATCGCCAATAAGGGCGTGTTGACCAATATTGCATCGGTCAATGGTTTGGGCGTTTTCGGGCACCCAGGCTATAGCGCCGCGAAGGCAAGCCTTATTCACTTCACCCGTTTGGTGGCAGTTGAATATGGCAAATATGGCATTCGCGCCAATGCGATTGCCCCTGGCACCGTGCGCACCCAAGCATGGGACGAACGGGCCAAGAAAAATCCTCAAGTATTTGAGGATGCAAAACGCTGGTATCCCTTGCAGCGTGTTGCGGACCCTGTCGACATCGCAAAAGTGGTGAGCTTTATTTCGTCTCCAGCTGCGGCTGCAATTTCAGGCGCCTGTCTGCCTGTGGATTGCGGGCTAACCGCAGGGCAGGCGGAATTGGCCGGCACCTTTGCACAATCTGAAGACTATTAGGGAAAATCTGCAGATTTCAATCCCTAAGATTTAAGAGGAACATATTATGTCAACGCCAAAATTCCGTCTTGAGGCCACATGGGTGGACCACGGGGAGGAGCCAGCAAAGATGAAGCTGGCGCTGACGAACCTTTCTGGCGCCGACCTGAAAAATTTTCGATTGTCCTACACAGGTTTGATGCGTGTTAAAGCTGACGTGAAAGTGGAAAACGCCACTTTCGTGCAACGCTTCGCCAATTTCCACCAGTTCGATCCACTGGAAAATACAGTGATCGCAGATGGTGACACTTGGGAGTTCACCGTTCAAAACCTAACCAGCAACGCCCAACACCGGATGGACGGGCCAAAATCTGGTTATGTGACCCTTGAGGACGGGTCTCATGTGGATGTGGACGCCGGCGACTTGCAAATTGAAGGTCGCCCAAGTGAATTTGCCGGCAATCTTGTCCCAGAAGGCAAATTGACTGACCCAATTGCTGTGGTGCCATGGCCAAACCATGTTGCTGTTGGTGATTTTGATACGCCACCAGTGGTGCTGTGCGCTGCTGAAGGCACAAGCGCTGATGAAAAGCGTGCGATCAACACTGTGGCGGCATTGGCCAAACGTCTGAAGCACGAATTGCCAGACCGGTTGCGCCTGACAAATGTGCCCGGCGGTCGCAAATTGACCTTGGTGAACAATGCCGCATTGGCCAGCGAAGCCTATGAGCTTTCGTTCGCGAAAGACGAAGTTGTTTTGACCTATGGTGACAAGGCTGGTTTGAACTATGGTTTGATCACCCTGTCGCACATGATGGACGGGGCAAAAGCTGAACCGACAAAGTTCAAATTCCCAACATCAGGCGAAATCAAAGATGCCCCACGCTATGAATGGCGCGGGTCTCATTTGGACGTGTCTCGCCAATTCTACCCAACAGATGCAGTGTCTCGCTTCATCGACATTTTGGCGTGGAACAAGCTGAACAAATTCCACTGGCACTTGTCTGACGATGAAGGCTGGCGCGTGGAAATTAAAGGCTATCCAAACCTCACCAAAGATGGGGCTGTGATGGGCGAAGGCCATGCCATGCCTGCACAATTGGGTGCTGGCCATGAATCAACAGGCGGTTTCTACACCCAAGAAGAGATCAAGGATTTGATCATTCACGGGCAGGCACTCAATGTTGAGATTATGCCAGAATTGGATATTCCGGGGCACTGCAACGCCGTGTTGGCAGCTTATCCTGAGTTGCGCGACCCTGAAGAGCCAGATGATAATTACCGCTCTATCCAAGGCTACCCAAACAATGCCATCAACCCGGGCATTCCAGCCACGTACAAATTCATCGAAACAGTGATGGAAGAAATTTCCGAACTGTTCCCGTCCAAATATATCCATGTGGGGGGTGATGAAGTGGATGAGAACTCTTGGTTGCAATCTCCAGCAGCACAAAAAGTGATGAATGAAGAACGCTTGAACGGCACCATGCAGTTGCAAGCACACTTTTTGGGTAAAGTGCAAAAATCAATCCGCAAAAAAGGCAAAATTGTCGGCGGTTGGGATGAAGTGTCCCACGGCGGCGGCATTGATAAAGAAGGCGGCACGCTTCTGTTTGCATGGCAAAAGCCAGAAGTTGGCTTGGAGCTTGCGGAGCAGGGCTATGACGTGGTGATGACACCGGGCCAAGCCTATTATCTCGACATGGCACAATCGCCAGTTTGGCAGGAATCAGGTGCATTTTGGGCGGGCTATGCCTCACCAGAAAAAACCTACACCTATGAAGCCGCTGGTGAATTCCCGGACCATTTGAAAGGTCGCTTGAAGGGCGTTCAAGCTTGTATCTGGTCAGAGCATTTGATTTCGCGTCAAGTGTTCAACCATCAAGTTTTCCCCCGCTTAAATGCAATTGCTGAAGCTGGGTGGACGGAAAAGGAGAATAAGGACTGGCCACGTTTTGCTGCACAATGCAAAATGCTGCCACGTCTATAATCCTCCCCAATTAAACCCTTCAAGAGAATAGGGACATCATAATGAGAATTGCCGTTGCAGGCTTGCACACAGAGTGCAGCACATACACCAGTGTGGAACAGACAAAAGAGAACTTTAATATCATGCTCGGCGCCGATGTGCTTAAGCATGAATTGTTCAAATTTCTGGACCATGAAGGCGTGGACATTGCGCCCTTGTTTTACGCACGGGCAACGCCCGGCGGGCCTGTGGCGGCGAAAACTTATGATGAATTTAAAGCACAAACCTTGGCCGCGCTCGACGCGGCCTTGGCTGAAGGCCCTTTAGATGGGGTCTATCTCGCCATGCATGGCGCGGTGCATGTGACCGGCATGGAAGATGCGGAAGGTGATTTTCTCGAAGCGATCCGCCAGCGGGTGGGCGACGAGGTGATCATTTCCTCAAGCTATGATTTGCATGGCAATGTGACCCAGAAAGTGATCGATCAACTCGACATTTTCACTGCATTCCGTCACGCGCCACATATCGATACCTATGAGACCTTCGAACGTGCATTCCTTTATTTGGTCGACGCGTTGAAAACCGGCAAACGCCCTAAAGTCTGCTGGGCACCAATCCCCGTTTTGTTGCCGGGCGAAAAGACCAGCACCGTTGATGAGCCAGCGAAATCGCTCTACGCCCAATTGTGGGACATCGATAAGCGTAAAGGCGTTTTGGATGCATCCTTGATGGTTGGCTATGTGTGGGCTGATGTGGCTCGCGGCACAGCGGCAGCCGTTGTGTGCGGCTATGACGACGCTGCAATCAAAAAGGCGGCGGAAGATATTGCCCAATCTTATTTCGATGCACGGGAAGACTTTGCCTTTGGTGTGCCAGCAGCCCCGTTGGCAGAAACATTGGACGCAGCGTCAAAAATCGAAACTGGCCCGATTGTGATTTGCGACAGCGGCGACAATCCCGGTGGCGGTGGCGTAGGCGATCGTGTGGACGTGTTGAAAGAAGCCATCTCTCGCGAGCTGAAAGATTTGCTGGTGATTGGCATTTGCGCGCCAAAAGCGGTGGCCAAAGCCTTTGAAGCAGATTTGGATGCGAAAGTGCATATGAGCATTGGCGCTGAGCTGGACACGCTAAACTCCCCAACCATTGAGGGTGATGCCACGATTTTGCGGCGGGCAGAACTGGCCAATGGGCAGCGCTTGGCGCTGGTGGAAATTGGCGGCGTGCGCGCGGTGTTGAACGAAAAACGGCAAACATTCCATGAGCCATCTGACGTGGCGGCGCTTGGTTTGGACGTGGCAGAAGAAAAGATGATCGCCATCAAATGCGGCTATATTTCTGCCGATATGTCAAAAATTGCCAACCCAAATCTGATGGCTTTGACCGATGGCGCGGTGAACCAAGACATTGAACGTTTGGTCAATAAACATCGCCAAAGCCCCACATTTCCGTTCCAGAAAGACTTTTCATATACGCCCAAAGCCATTATGTCAGAGTAAATTGATCTGATCGTAACGCACCATCGTTTTCCGATGGTGGGAGAATAGGCACAATGGAAAAGTTTGATTTAGCGATTATCGGCGGTGGCGTGAACGGTTGCGGCATCGCCCGCGATGCGGCGGGGCGCGGAATCAAAACCTATCTGTGCGAAATGGACGATTTTGGCGGCGGCACATCGTCCGCCTCCACAAAATTGATCCATGGCGGGTTGCGCTATCTCGAACATTTCGAATTTGCGTTGGTGCGCGAAGCGCTGACCGAACGCGAACGCCTTTGGTCCATCGCGCCACATATCATTTGGCCATTGCGGCTGATTTTGCCCCACCGCAAAGGCTTGCGGCCCAAATGGATGCTGCGCGCCGGGCTTTTCCTTTATGACTATATTGGCGGCCGCAAACGGTTGCCAACCGCACGTACGGTGAATTTGAGCACCGACCAAACAGGCGCTGTGTTGAAAGATGATTATTCAACCGCGTTCGAATTTTCAGATTGCTGGGTGCAGGATAATCGGTTGGTTGTGCTCAACGCGATTGACGCGCAACGGCGCGGCGCCACGGTTGAGAAATATCAAAAAGCGGTGGATGCAAAGCGCGTTGAGGGCGGCTGGGAAGTCACCTTGGAAAATGTGCAAACTGGCAGCCAAAAAGTGATTTTTGCGAAAGCGTTGGTTAATGCTGCAGGGCCATGGGTGGAGCAAGTGTTCCGCTCTGTCACTCACCAGAACACCCAGGCAAAAGTGCGCATGGTCAAAGGCTCCCACATCATTGTGAAAAAGCTGTTTGAGCACGACAAAGCCTATTTCTTCCAAAATCCAGATGGCCGTATTTTCTTCGCCATTCCATATGAGATGGATTACACGCTGATCGGTACCACCGATCAGGATTTTGAAGGTGATCCGCGCGGCATCCAAATTTCGCCAGAAGAAACCACCTATCTGTGCGAGGCCGTTTCAGCCTATTTCAAAAAGCCCGTGACGCCAGAAGATGTGGTGTGGAGCTATGCTGGCGTACGCCCGCTTTATGATGATGGCGCGTCCAACGCTTCTGAAACCACCCGCGACTATGTGCTGAAACTGCGCGGTGAGGGCGAGGCAGCACCAATCCTCTCCATCTTTGGCGGCAAGATCACCACCTATCGCCATTTGGCAGAGGAAGTGATTGAAAAACTAGCAGCCCGTTTCCCAGAATGGCACCAAAATGCGGGTTGGACGGGCAAAGAGCCACTGCCCGGTGGTGCGTTCGGCATTGATGCAATTGAAGCAACGGCGGAGAAACTGGCGCAAACCTATCCATTCTTGAGCGCGCGGCATATTGAGCGCTTTATGCGCCATTATGGCGATGCGAGCTTTGACGTGTTGGGCAATGCAAAAAGCAATGAAGATCTTGGCCAATGGTTTGGCCCCGATCTGAGCGAAAAAGAAGTCCGCTATTTACAGCAGCATGAATGGGCGGATAAGCTGGACGATATCATCTGGCGGCGCACAAAGGCGGGCTTGTCCATGAACGAAACGGACAAAGCGGCTTTGGAGGCGTTTCTCGCAAAATAGCGCCGCGCCTCATCTGACGCGGATTGCTTTATGCTCTTTATCTTTAATGTTATCGCCCCGGTATTTTGCCTTGTGGGTTTGGGCTACTTCGCCACCTGGTTTAAGGCGTTTCCGCAAGATGGCATTAAAGGTCTAATCGCCTTCACCAACAATTTCGCCGCGCCGTTCTTGTTGTTCCGCGCCATGCTGACGATTGATTTTTCCTCAGCGCTCAACCCCAACCTGATTCTGCCCTTTTACATCGCGGCGCTAACGGGCTTTGTGGTGGGCATCATCTTGGCACGCACACAATTTGGCGCACGGCCCGGCGTATCCGTGGCGATCGGCTTTTCCGCGCTGTTCACCAACACAGTTTTGCTGGGCATTCCCATCATTCAGCGTGCCTATGGCGATGAAGCGCTGCCAACGATCTATATGATCATCGGCTTCCATGCGCCCACTTTGATGAGCGTTGGTATGTTGACCATGGAAATGTCGCGCCGGGATGGCCGACCCATCAGCCATGCATTGCGCGACGCGCTGAAACGCATCGCCACCAACCCGCTTTTGATCGGCATCGCGTCCGGCGTGGCGCTCAATCTTTCTGGCTTGCAGCTGCCATTGTTTCTCGACGACGCAACAAAATTGCTGGTCAGTGCGGTGCTGCCAACGGCCTTGTTTGGCCTTGGGGCAGCGTTGACGCAATATCGACTTTCCGCAAGCTGGGCCCCAGCTTTGGCCATGGCGTTAATCAAAAATCTGCTCCATCCGGCGCTTGCCTATGTGATGCTGGTGCCGTTGTTGGGCGTGCCGTTGGAGATTGCGCGGATTGTGGTGCTGCTGGCGGCAATGCCCACTGGCATCAACGCCTATATCTTTTCCACCTACTTTAATCGCGGCACAGACGTGGCCGCCACAACAGTTTTGATCGGCACGCTGTTAAGTGTCTTCACCATTTCATTCTGGCTATGGGTGCTCTCATGAAAAATATTCTGATCGCGGGCGGGTTGCCGCAAGATTGCCTGCAATTGATGGACCAGCATTTCAACTTATTCCGCATGGACCAAGCAGACGATAAAGATGCGTTTTTGGCCAAACATGCAACTGAAATTGACGGGGTAAGTGGCGGTGCCATCGGTGCAGAATTGATGGATAAACTGCCAAACCTGAAGATCATCGCCAATTTCGGCGTGGGCTACGACAATATTGATGTTGCCGCCGCAAAGGCGCGCAATATCATTGTCACCAACACGCCAAACCGACTGAACGCTGCTGTGGCGGAACTAACGCTCGGTTTGATGATCGCCTTGGCCCGCCGCATCCCCAAAAATCATGAGATGGTGCGCAATGGCCATTGGCCAAGCGTAAAGCGTGCGCCATTGACTGGGCAGCTGGCCGGAGCAAAGCTGGGCATTTTAGGGCTAGGCCGGATCGGCAAAGCCATCGCCAAACGCGCCGAAGCTTGCGATATGGATATTAGTTATTTTGGCCGTACGGACCAACATAATCTCTACCGATATTTTGACGATCTCACCCAAATGGCCAGCCATGTGAATTGGCTGGTGATCATCGCCCCCGGTGGCGCAGAAACGGATAAGTTGGTCAATGCTGATGTGATCGATGCATTGGGGCCTGAAGGTTTTCTCGTCAATATCGCCAGGGGCAGCATTGTCGACGAGGCAGCGCTGATCGCAGCGCTTGAACAAGGCAAGCTGGGCGGCGCAGCATTGGACGTTTTTGAAAACGAACCGCATGTGCCAGACACCTTGCGCAACTTGCCAAACGTAGTGCTCTCCCCCCACGCAGGCAGCGCCACCCACGTGACGCGCCAGCAAATGGGCGCACAAGTGGTGGACAATCTGATTGCCTATTTTGATACGGGGCAGCCGCTCGATCCCGTGACATGAAAATCCATGTCACCGGCAATTCAGGAGCGGGCAAGACCACATTCGCAAAAGAGCTAGGCAACGCGATCAGTTTGCCGGTGTTTGGACTGGACAAAGTGGTTTGGCAGGCGGGTTGGCAAAAAACACCGCCTGATCAACGCACTCGATTGGAAAGAGAGCTGATTGAGCGGCCTGACTGGATCATTGAGGGCGTTTCCGCACAAGTGCGACAGGCAGCGGACATCATTGTGTTTCTCGATGTGTCTCGCCCCGTTGCATATGCTCGCGCGTTAATGCGCAACCTGCCTTATCTATTTAAAAGCCGTCCGGAACTGCCCCAAGATTGTCCTGAATACAAACTGGCGCTGCGCCATTTGAAACTGGTTTGGAACTTTAAGCGCCAAACCCGCCCCAACATTATGCGCGATATGCATCTCCATCCTGAGAAATTTCTGGTGGTGAAAACCAAGGCAGACCGGGCCGCCGCGATAAGCAAACTCCGACTTCAAAAATAATTTGACAATTCATAACTGTGTAGTTATGAATTAAAACATAACTGGAGAGTTATGAATTATGACCCAAACCCAACTAAATCATGATGTGCTGTTCAAAACATTGGCAGACCCAACTCGTCGCGCGATTTTTGAGCAATTGTGCCAAAAGGGCGATCAGACGGTGGTGGACCTCACCAAGCGGGCAGGGGTGTCGCAGCCAGCTGTGTCGAAACATCTCGGCGTGTTGAAACAGGCCGGGCTTGTGGAGGGGCGAGTGGACGGGCGGCAAACCCATTATACGCCCAAGCTGGAAGCGCTGTCGCCGCTTGCCGACTGGACGCAGCAAATGACCCAGTTCTGGCAGAGCCGCTTTGATGATTTGGATGCGTTGCTAACAAGGATGGATCAATGAGTGATGTGCGTACCGTTGTGGTGGAGCGAGAAATGGCCCACGCGCCGGAGAAAATTTGGCGGGCACTGACCCAGCCTCATCTCATTCAGGAATGGCTGATGCAGTCTGACTTCGCGCCAGATCTTGGCCACAAATTCCAGTTTAAGGCTGAGTGGGGCGCGGTGGACTGCAAAGTGCTGGAAGTGGAGCCAAAAAAGCGACTTGCTTATAGCTGGGAAGCTTATGGACTGGAAAGCGTGGTGACATGGACGTTGGAGCCAACAGCAAACGGCACGCTTTTGCGCATGGAGCAGGAAGGCTTCAAGCCAGATCAAAACCAAGCCTTTCACGGTGCCCGCCACGGGTGGCAAAACTTCTTCAATCAATTGGAAAATGTGTTGGCACAGCCAGAGCAGGAGGAGGCTCAATGAAACTGAACCGCTTTATTCGAACATCTCATCGCTGGATTTCACTGGCATTCACCCTAATTGTCGGGGGAATATTTCTCACCCTCGGCTTAGGGCAAGAACCCGCACAATGGGTCTATTATCTGCCGCTATTGCCTTTAGCTCTGTTGCTGATCAGCGGATTATATTTGTTCGCTTTGCCCTATTTTTCAAAAGGGCACACCGCCGCACCGGCAAAATAAAAAAGCCCCGCAGTTGCGGGGCTTTCTTTTAGCTGCTTGGCATTGCCGTTTCCACAAGCTGCGCCCAGTAGGAGCAGCCATAGGGAATGACATCATCATTAAAATCATATTGGTCTTGGTGCAGACCGGCCGTGTCGCCATTGCCGACAAAGATAAAGGCACCCGGGCGCGCATTCGACATGAAAGAAAAATCTTCCCCGCCAAGGCTCGGCTCAGTGTTCGCGTCGACGCGATCTTCGCCCACCAAATTTTGCGCGACATTCACAGCAAATACTGTTTGGTCTGGCGCATTCATGGTGACGGGATAGCCGTCATTATACTCAACGTCCGCTTTGGCGCCAAAGCCTGCCGCCACAGTTTCAGCAATTGAAATCAGACGAGATTTCACCTGCAGACGCACATCTGGATCGAGCGCACGCACGGTGCCAGAAATTTCAACATGCATCGGGATGATGTTGTGGGCCGAACCGCCCTTAATGATGGTGGTGGACACCACAGCAGATTGAACCGGGTCCACATTACGGGCCACGATGCTTTGCAGCGCCAAAACAATGTGCGATGCAACAACAATCGGGTCGATTGATTTGTGCGGCATGGCAGCGTGAGAATCGACGCCAGTAACCTTGATGTTCCACATATCCGCAGCCGCCATAATGCCGCCTTCACGGATGGCAAATTCGCCCACCGGAATGCCGGGGAAATTGTGCATGCCGAACACTTCTTGAATGCCAAAACGGTCCATCATGCCATCATCAACCATGGCCTTGCCGCCCGCGCCGCCTTCTTCCGCAGGTTGGAAGATTACAGCTACTGTGCCGTCAAAATTGCGGGTTTCGGCCAAATATTTTGCAGCACCCAGCAACATGGCGGTGTGCCCATCATGGCCGCACGCATGCATTTTGCCCGGTGTTTTAGACGCATAAGGCTTGTCGGTTTGCTCATGAATGGGCAGCGCGTCCATATCGGCGCGCAGGCCGATGACTTTGCCTGAACTGTCTTTATTGCCTTTGATGATGCCCACAACGCCGGTTTGGCCGATGCCGGAAACAACCTCGTCACAGCCGAAGCTTTTGAGCAATTCTTCCACTTTGCCCGCGGTGCGGTGCACATCATACAAAAGCTCTGGATGTTCGTGAAAGTCGCGTCGCCACGCGGTAATCTCATCATGAAATTCTGCGATACGATTGATAATCGGCACGTTGTGTCTCCCTAGATATTTTGGTTTTGCGCGCCTTGGCGCGAAATTGGATGCGGCATAGTGCAACAAATCAATTGGTTTGACCAGAGGTCAGTGTAACCATCAACAAGGGCTCAGAAAATCTGAAAAATCTCAGTTCTGCCGGAGCGGAGAGGGACACGCAATTTGCCATCATTTAATGACACCGGGCCTGCAATTTCGCCCGTGAGTTCAACCGTGCGCAACACCTCAAATCCATTTGCAAAGCTGATCATATGCAAACTTTTGCGGTTGGGGCCGGGCACAATTAAATCAGTAACCCCGTCTGCATTCATATCAGCCTGTGCGGAAAGCTGTTGCTCACGAGAGCCGAGGCGATGGTTGGAAAAGCCCACATGTGTCGAAACCAATGAGAGCTTGCCTTTAGAAAAGCGCCAAAGCTGCAATTCTTTGGCCAAATGTGGCTTGGAGACCAAAGCGATCTCTACCCGCCCATCACCGTCAAAATCGGCAATGCCTGCTGGGTTCAGCCAGCGATTGGATTGGCCGATATAGGGCGTTTGCGCCAGCAGGGAAACATTGCTTGGTGCAAGGTCGTATATCGCCAGCGACGCACCTTTTTGAATATGGCTTTGCACCACAATCAGTTCTTCAACGCCATCGCCTGTAATATCCACAAGGCGCGGAATGCGGTCTTCAAAAACCTCGGTGGCAGGCAAGTTGAATATCGCCTTTGTGCCATCGGGATAATGGACCTGAAAACCAGCCGCCTCAAATTGATCGCCCAACACAAAATGCTGATAACGCTGGGTGGGGTCAATCAGTTCAACAGAGTGTACAAGATTTGTGCCCATCGCGGTGTGGCTGTGCGGCAGTTTCTGCGCCCACGCCTGTGGGGTCATCAATGCCAAGGTGAGGGCGAAAAAGGTGAAATTTCGGCTCAAGCGGTGAATTGGTCGCAAAATGATAGGTCCTATGCGTCGAATGGATAAGGAATCTATCTTGCCAAACGGGTGAAATCGCATGCAAATCACTTGCACGTGAAACGATAAGCGCCTACCAAAGTGCAGCGAACAAAGCGAACCCACAAAAGTTGGAAAGACAATGTTTGAAACTTTAAAACCCGCCCCGCAAGATAAAATTATTGCCTTGATTGCTGAATACGCAGCTGATGAGCGCGACAGCAAGATTGACCTTGGCGTGGGCGTTTATAAAGACGCAACAGGCAACACCCCGATCATGACCGCTGTCGCCAAAGCGGAAGATCGTCGGGTGAAAGAGCAAACCACCAAAACCTATGTTGGCATGGCCGGCAATGTTGGCTTCAATAATGCTATGATCGACCTCGTTTTGGGTGACTCAATTTCTCGCGACCGCGTACGCGGCGCACAAGCACCTGGCGGCACTGGTGCTCTGCGCCTGATCGCTGATCTGTTGGACGTGGCGAAGCCCGGCGCGACCGTTTATCTGTCAGACCCGACATGGCCAAACCACGTGCCATTGATGCAAGCTGCGGGATTGAAAACAGCCACTTACCCCTATTTCGATGCTGAAACCGGCAAAGTGAAATTCGACGAGCTGTGCGCTGCGTTGGAAAAAATGACAGCCGACGACATCGTGCTGCTGCATGGCTGCTGCCACAACCCAACGGGCGCCAACCTGACCAATGAACAATGGGACAAGGTGACAGAAATCGTCGCGAAAACCGGCACATTTGTGCTGGTGGATATTGCCTATCTCGGCTTTGGCGATGGCTTGGAAGCTGATGCTTATGGCGTACGCAAATTGGCGAGCACCTTGCCAGAGATGGCCGTTGCTGCATCTTGCTCCAAAAACTTCGGGCTATACCGCGAGCGTGTTGGCTGTGCGATGATTATCGGCGCAAATGAAGAGGTGGCGAACATCACTTTCTCACAATTGCTCAGCGCTGCCCGCGCAAACTATTCTATGCCACCTGATCACGGCGCAGAAATCGTGCGGATCATTTTGAATGATGACACCTTGCGCAAAGAGTGGGAAGAAGAATTGAGCCAAGTGCGCAACCACATGGTGACCATTCGCGAAAAATTGGCCGAAGCCATGCGTCAGCGCTCCAACAGCGCCGACTTCGACTTCTTGGCCGAACACCGCGGCATGTTCTCCTTGCTCGGCATTTCACAAGACAAGGTGGAGCAGCTCAAAAAAGACTTCGGTGTTTATATGGTGGGCAATTCCCGCATGAACATTGCTGGCCTCGGCGTCGATAAAATTGATCAATTTGCCGATGCATTGGTGAAAGTCACCCGCGAGGGCTAAACTCTGCTTAAACCGACTGAATGAGGGCGCCTTTTGGCGCCCTTTTTGTTTATGCCACGATAAGCAAAATCATGGCGGCAACCGTCAGACTATTCACAACCAAATGGATGGCGAAAGCGGGCCAGATGCTGCGCGTTTTATAAACGACAAAGGCCATAAACAGGCTAAGCGGTAGAATTTGCGGCAAAAGCCACAATTGGAATGTGTGATAAAACGCAAAGCCAAACCCATTCACCACCCATGAAGCACCGCCGAGAAATTGCATCTTCGGCAACAGCCATGCGCGAAAATAGAGTTCCTCCACCAATATGTTGAGACCAAGCGTAATCAACATCAACCCGATCAGCCAATATGCGCCTTTAAGGTAAAAATCCGGCGTCATTTTTGACGAACTGGTCGACATGGGATCGATCGATGGGTCGAGGAAGAAGGGAAAATAGTCAGGCGCGTTCAATCCGGTCGCGTTGCTCCAGAACTGGCTTGCACTGCCCAATCCAGCTGCAGCAGCGACGCCGATCAATAAAAGCCCGATCGCAAATCCCCACTGCTTCAATGATAATGGTTTGAGGCACATGCGGGCCTTCAGTGAAATGCCCAGCACATCAGCTTCCCGCTTCATCAAAAACACAGCGGCACCGGCGAACCCAAGCAACATGATGCTCGCGATGGTGGGCCAGGCGACAATTGCAGGAACGTCAGATGCATAGATCGCAGGCAAAATGACGTGAAACCCGGCAAATGCGATTGCGCTTGGAATGGCGAAAGCTGCGAAAAGTTGCAGCCCGTTAAACTGTCGAACAGATTGCCATTCAAACTGGAGGTTAGACATAGGCAGCCTCATTGTTGCGATACCAAATTAGACATGCAGTAATGAAATGCTGCAGGGGTTGCGGCCAATCAATTTGATTGGCACTTGAAACCAATGATGTTTTGAAAATTTAGCGACTGTCTAACAATAGGGTCAACTACTAAAATGATAGTTTGGGGCACAAGTTGCGCCCCAAAACTTAAGGCAACTTACGGACAAAAGCGTCGAACTTACCCATATCGCGCAGCACGGGTCCATGGCCGAAACAAATGATTTTCGGTCTAAGGGCATGCAGCTTTTTGATGGACCGAATATTTTGCTGCTGATCTGTGGTAAAGGCGGCAGGGGGAAGACCTAATCCAACTCTGGTGGTCAGTAAGTTCATATTGACCAACGCATCGCCCGCGATCAAAACGCCATCATGCCTACGGAAAAATGAGATGTGACCAGGCGCGTGGCCGGGCGTGTCTATCACCTCGAAGCTGCCGACCATATCGCCTTCCTTCAGCGTTTGGTCGACTGGATGACCGGGCCCCGCCCAGAATTTTTGCTGAAATTTCGCAATTAACCCGTCACGATCCGGATAATTGCGCGTGGCATATCCGCTCTCGGCATTCTCGCGTTCAATTTCTGAGGAAAGCAGGGGGATGCCAAGGCGCATGCAGATTTCTTTGCTGGCACCTTGGTGATCAGCGTGCGCGTGGGTCAACGCATGTTTGCTGATTTGATACCCCTCTATTGCATTAAGGATTTTTTTGCCTGAGCTTTTGATGCCAGCATCCACCAGTACATCATCGATCACATAGCAGTTGATGCTGTTGCGCGGCATGAGCGGGATTTGAAATACGTTTTCTGCAACTTGTTTCATGAAACCGCCTATTCAAATGCCGGGTAAGCGCTGATCTGCTTCACCACATTGCCATCATGGGTGGGCACGATCATCAGGTCGGGATTGGCCTTCATGATTTGCTGCAACAACCAAAGCTGGTCGTGCACCATCGGAACATCATGGTCGACAATGTTCTCAGCGAATGGCAAGCGTGGATGCGCCTTTTCAATGGCTTCGATTGACCAGCTTGTGTCGCCGATAAAGAAGTAGCGCTTGCCGCTTGCTGCTGTCACAACAAAGCCCATGCTGCCTGCTGTGTGCCCAGCCATCGGCACGGCAATCACCGTTTGGTCCCCAAACATATCTTTGGATTTATCAAACGGGCCATAAGGGCCATCAGTGAATTCCAAAAACTCCCACTCGGTTTCCGGATTGATCAGATATTCTTGGAAATAGGATTGGTTCTCCACCGCTTCTTCCCGCGCCACATTCAGCTCATGTTCCGTCACCAAAATCGGTGTGTCTAAAAAGTCAGGGATGATGGCCGCGTGGTCCCAATGCAAATGGGTGAGGGCGATGAAATCCACGTCACTCTGGCTTTTCCCATTCGCCGCCAGCAATTCTTTGGCGGTTTCCGTCGCAGTGTAAGCAAACAGATTTTCATAGAAAAAATCAAAGTTGTCGGCATGTTCGCGAGCAATATTGGTGCCAATACCGCCTTCTAATATAAACGTGGATTGCGGATGTTCGACCACGAAACCGGAATAAACGCTTTGGTGCTGTTCGAAGAAATTGCCGCCGGTATAAATCAAAGCCTCTGGTGAAATATTGTGGCCAGTGGAGAATTGTGAGATGCGAATTTCACTGTTCTGCGGGGCAGGTGGAAACTCTAAAATCAATTCCATCGGCTCACGCGGTCCTTCAATGGTGCGGGGCCAGGTTTGATAGGTGATCAAGCTGCCAATGGTCAGCACAATTGCCCCGGCGGCGAGCGCCGAGATATATCTCTTCTTCATGGGATACGCCTTACTTTAGATAGTTACTCAAATGGTGCTGCACCCGATCCAGCGGATGCAGCGATTTTTGCGTGCGTGCCAAAATCAACGCACCTTCAAGGGCGCAAAAACTAAATTGCGCCAAGTCATTTGCCTTCTGTTCGTCCATGCCGAAGGCAACAAATCGGTCTGCCGCCAGACTCTGCCAGTGGGCATAGCAAGCGGAAATGGCCGCGCCAATCTCAGCTTCCTGCGCGCTCAACTCCAACGCCAAGGTGGAAACGGGGCAGCCCTTTTCGTAGTCTGACTGCACCAGATTTTGGGCAAAGCCCTGTACCAATGCAGCAATAAAACTGTCTAAACTGTCACTCGCAGCGCCAGCTTGCCGAATGCCTTCGCCAATCTCCTGCTTTGCTTGTTCAACCACAGCAATGGCAATGTCGTTTTTGCCCTTGGGGAAGTGATAATAAATCGACCCCTTAGGCAGATCACCCGCGCTACAAAGTTCATTTAAACCCACAGCCGCAAAGCCTTTGCGCTGGAACAAATCCATCGCAATTGCAGTCAGTTTCGATTTTGTCGTTTCGCCTTTGCGCTTGCGGCGCGTCGCATTCTCATTCGTGTTCATAGTATTTTATATAGACCAGTCGTCATAAAAATCAAGAATATTTTTGAAATTGGAGGTCTTGCGCTTAAAAAATAATATATTTTAAGGGGTTAGCTTAGGAGGCGTTGGGGAGCCGACGTAGTGTGCGTGGCGTCATTCAACTTTTATCGCTAAGGGCCTCAGGTGAAACCTTTTGCCGCAAACTGCTGAGGAATTGCGCAACCTCTCGGCGCAATTGATCAAGGGGAAGTTGTTTGAGGTCTGCCGGTGCGATGGAGAGTGATTCAAGGTTGTGTTGATGCGCGGCGCGTTGTTGCTCTAGCAGTTCAGGAAGATTGAGTTTTTGGGCCGCTTCAAGCATGGAGATGAGGCCATGCAGTTTTTCGACTTTGGAAAAAGCGTCAAACATCTCTTGAGCCAGTTCCGGATGATCACGCCAAGATTTGCCTGCGTAAATCTCCTGCGTCACCCGCTGCCCAGCGCCAAAACAATTATAGCGCACGCAGCCTGAGAACCCTTTTTGATCTAATTGCGCATGGATGCGGCAATAATGATCGGGCAGGAGGTTTGGGCAGGCAACGCCTGCCGTTTTATCAAAATCAAAATGGTCGCCCTGATCAAAGGCGAAGGCTACGCAGCAAAATGCCACGCAGTTTTTGCAATCTGGATGTAACGAAAATGCCGCCATGTTTCTGTGCTATCGGGGAGCGAGGATACAAACAAGCATTTTATTTTTGATCATTTGGTAAAAATAATTTAGGGTTCGCGACATATTGGCCGATTGCGCGGCTTTAGCCCTTGCGAATAGCTAAACAAGTGTGAGACAAGGCCCATCAACAATGTTCCTAACGTCGATCAGGTGACCTATGAAATTTTTTGTCGATACAGCCGAAGTGGCTGACATTAAAGAACTCAATGAATCTGGCCTTTTGGATGGTGTGACCACCAACCCAAGCCTTATTGCCAAATCTGGCCGTGACTTTATTGAAGTGGTGAAAGAAATCTGTGACCTGATTGAAGGTCCAGTTTCAGCCGAAGTGGCCGCCACAGATTATGATGGCATGGTGAAAGAAGGCGATTATCTTGCGTCTTTGGCTGACAATGTGGTGATCAAGCTGCCTTTGACCATGGAAGGCTTGAAAGCCTGCCGCTATTTCACCAATAAAGGTGTTAAAACCAACGTCACCTTGTGTTTCTCCGTGAACCAAGCGCTGTTGGCTGCCAAAGCTGGCGCAACTTATGTATCACCTTTTATCGGCCGTTTGGATGACATCAATCTTGATGGCATGCAACTGATTGAAGATATCCGCACCGTTTATGACAATTACGGCTTTGAAACCGAAATTCTTGCGGCTTCTATCCGCTCTGCCAACCATGTGAGCGACAGCGCGCTGGCAGGTGCTGATGTGGCGACCATTCCACCAGCGGTGATCCGCAAATTGGCTGAACATCCATTGACCGACAAGGGCTTGGACGCGTTCGTCAAAGACTGGAAATCAACAGGACAATCAATCCTTTAAGGATCGAAGGAATATATTATGTCAGATAAGGCGCTGGAACAATCAGTGCGCAATGCACTGGGCAACATCAATGTGCCAGGCGGGGGCGTGCTCTCGCAATATCCGGGCCTATCTGACATAATCGTAACGCAAAGCGCGGTGGCCTTCGCGATCACCGTGCAACCCGGCATGGAAGCGGCGTTTAAGCCGATTGTTGATGCCGCGAAAGAAGCTGTGGCCAGCGTCGCAGGCGACAAAAAAGCCATGGTGTCGCTCACCAGCGACAAGGCCGCTGCGCAAAAGGCGCAAAAAGCCGGACAACCCAAACCAACCGTTCAAAAAGAGCCTGTTAAAGGCGTGAAAACCGTGATCGCTGTTGCCTCCGGTAAGGGCGGTGTGGGCAAATCCACCACAGCAGTCAATCTGGCTCTGGCCTTTGCTCATGAGGGCAAAAAGGTCGGCATTTTGGATGCGGATATTTACGGTCCATCCATCCCTAAGCTATTGGGTTTGCAAGGCAAACCAGCGGTGCGCGAAGATGGAATTTTCGCCCCGCACGAAGCTTATGGTTTGAAAGTCATGTCCATCGGGTCAATGCTGGAAGGCGATCAGGCGGTGATGTGGCGCGGCCCAATGGCCAGCTCAGCACTCAAGCAATTGCTGCGCGAAACCGATTGGGGCGAATTGGACCTATTGGTGATCGATTTGCCACCTGGCACAGGCGATGTGCACATCTCCTTGGTGCAGCAAGTAGAATTGACTGGCGCCGTGATCGTGTCAACGCCACAAGATTTGGCGCTGATCGATGCCCGCAAAGCCATTGACATGTTCGCCCGCACCCAAACTCGCATTTTGGGCTTGATCGAAAATATGAGCTATTTTGAATGCCCCAACTGCGGCAGTCAGCATCATATTTTCGGTGACCACGGCGCGGAGAATACAGCCAGCGAATTGGGCTTGAAATTCTTGGGCGGTATTCCGCTACAGATGGCCATTCGGGAAAATTCTGACAGCGGTAAACCTGTTGTTGCTACAATGCCGGACAGCATCGAAGCTAAAGCTTATTTGGATATAGCGAAAAAGCTTTAGGGGTGTCTGCCCCTAAAATCCGCTTGTGATGCCTCGCGCTAGGTGCCGAACCGTTGTCCTCAAATGGATTGCAAGATCAAGTCTTGCAATGACGATGGGGGGACGGGTGCGCCTTTAGCAGATGTATGCACAAGCCGAAACTACCTTAGTCGCAACGCTTCAGCACCACACACCACGTCACCCCAAGACTTGATCTTGGGGTCCAATTGCGCCATCAACATACTGAAGCTGTTGAGATTTAAACCAACGCCTAAAGTTGCTTCCCATAAAATGCACCGAAATAGCCCACTTACCGTACAATCGTAATCCGCTCCGCTGCCCGAGTAATTGCCGTATAAAGATGCCGGGCGCGGTCTTCGCGGAAGGCGTAGCTTTCGTCGAACAGATAGACATTATCCCATTGGCTGCCCTGGGCTTTGTGCACGGTGAGGGCGTAGCCGAAATAGAAATGATCTAGCTCGCGCTTTTCGCCCCAGCTCAATTCGTCCTCACGGCCCTCAAAGAATTTTTCGTGGGTCTTGATCTTTGCCCTTGTGCGGCGGTCGCCTGCGTCGTCGGGCGAAAGCTCCATTTTGATGACGCCCTTTTTCTTTTCCACCATCTCTTCAATGCGCCAAAGTTGGCCGTTGAGCAGCTTTTTCTGATGATTGTTGCGCAGGCAGATCAGCTTGTCGCCAACCACGGGGATTTGAGCGGGCAGATTTTTTAACGCGCGCACGCGGTCATTATAGGTGAGGCGGGTGGCATTGGTGCCACACAATATTTGGTCCGCCGCCAACACCTCATCGCGGTCCACATCGCGTCGAGAAATCACCTTGCTGTCGCCGTAAACACCCTGTGTTAGCGCATCGCCATTACGGATGGCCATGGAGAGCTGAATGATCGGGTTGTCCGCGGCCTGACGGTGAATCTCGGTGAGCATAATATCTGGCTCAGCATCGGTGAAAAAGCCGGTGTCGTGGATGGGCGGAAGTTGGAACGGATCGCCCAAAACCAGAATTTTCTTGCCAAATGACATCAGGTCACGCGCCAACCCTTCGCCGACCATGGAGACCTCATCAATCACCACCAGATCGGCCTTTTTCACTTCGCTATCGCGGTTGAGTTTAAACTCAGGGTCACCGCCTTGAATGTCATCATCCTTGCTGTCCACATAGCGATAAATCAGCGAATGGATGGTGCTGGCATCGGTGCAGCCGCGGCGGCGCATCACCATGGCAGCCTTACCCGTGAAGGCGGCATAAACGACCTTATCAACCCCCTCAGCCAGATGAACGGCGAGGGTGGATTTGCCGGTGCCGGCCCAGCCAAAAAGACGAAAAATCTGTGGCGCATCTTTATCGGCAAGCCATTTTTCGACCGCGCGCAGCGCTTCTTCTTGTTGGGGAGACCATTGCATGAAAATCAGCCAGAACTTTTGAAACAAAGGGTGAAAATGGCAGCATAAATGAGTCGATTGTCTGCGGCCATAGACTGCGCAAATTGAGCAAAATTGAGGGCAATTGATTTGCAGCCTTCAGACGTAAAATTTGACCCCGAATTTTCGCTGTGAGCTTGTTTCATAAATTTTGACAATAGGGGCGCATTTATTGAAATAATAATTTAAACCATTGAAAAATAATGTTTAATTTTATTATTTTCCTCCGGAATTTCACTACTTGGCAACCTGTCACTTTTGTGTAAACTTAATAAGGCAGGCTTTTTGAGCTTCATTTTGTCTAGTTTCCAAAACGTTTTGGAAGTGACGTTTCGGAAGGCAAGATGAAAACAGATTGGTGGGTGATCATTTCTGATCCTGGCAAACTGGCTCAAAGCAAAACATTATTTTGATGCACCGATTGGGAGGAATGCATGCAAAGAATTTTGATTTCAGGGGTTTCCGCACTTGCACTTAGCCTTGGCATGGGCAGCGCAGTGTTGGCAGACAATCATTCAATGGATTTGTCTGGCGAAACCATTACCGTTTTTGGCCCATGGTTGGGCGTTGACAAAGAGCATATTGAAGCTGTGCTAGCGCCGTTTGCAGAAAAAACAGGCGCCACTGTTGAATATTCAGGCTCTGACAGCTTTGAACAGCAAATCGTGATTGATGTTCAAGCCGGTTCTGCGCCAAACGTTGCTGTGTTCCCACAACCTGGCCTTGCTGCTGATTTGGCATCAAAAGGGGGCTTGGCACCACTTGATGCGGACACCACTGAATGGGTGAAAGAAAATTATGCTGCTGGCCAATCATGGGTAGACCTTGGCAGCTATGCTGGCCCAGATGGCAACAAAAACCATTATGGCTTTTTCTACAAAGTGGATGTGAAGAGCCTTGTTTGGTATTCGCCTGATAACTTTGCGGATATGGGCTATGACGTGCCTGAAACCATGGAAGATCTGCTTGCCCTTTCAGAGCAAATTGTTGCTGATGGCGGCACACCATGGTGCATTGGCCTTGGTTCAGGCGGCGCAACAGGCTGGCCAGCAACCGACTGGGTGGAAGACATTATGCTCCGCACCCAATCGCCAGAAGTTTATGACCAGTGGGTGGCCAACGAAATTCCGTTTGATGATCCACGCGTGGTGGAAGCCATCGAAACATTCGGTACATTTGCCCGCAATGATGATTGGGTAGATGGCGGCGCTGCAGCCGTTTCAGCCACTGATTTCCGCGACAGCCCGAAAGGCCTGTTTGAAGTGCCGCCTAAGTGCTACATGCACCGTCAGGCCTCATTCATTCCATCCTTCTTCCCTGAAGGTACAGAATTGGGCACCGATGCGGACTTCTTCTACTTCCCTGCCTTTGAAAGCAAAGATTTGGGCAAGCCAGTTCTTGGTGCAGGCACCTTGTTCGGCATCACCAATGATTCAAAAGGTGCACGGGCTTTGATTGATTATTTGAAATCAACCGAAGCGCACGAAATTTGGATGGCACGTGCGGGCTTCCTCACTCCGCACAAAGGCGTTGATACCTCCAAATACGCCAATGACACATTGCGTGGTCAGGGCGAAATCTTGCTCAATGCAACCACTTTCCGGTTTGATGGGTCTGACCTGATGCCGGGTGCTGTCGGTGCCGGCTCCTTCTGGACCGGTATGGTGGACTATGCCGGCGGCAAACCAGCAGAAGAAGTTGCTGCAGAAATCCAGGCAAGCTGGGATGCGATCAAGTAACCTTGATCTGATTGGGAAGGCGCTGCTTTAATGCAGCGTCTTCTTTCATTTTCGTTTTGCTAGTGAGGGAGGGGCAAAATGATCGCGCAAATTTTAAGCGCAACCCAAACTGTGATCTTGGGTGTTGCAGCTTGCGTTATCTACTTTTGGGGAACCAACTGGGTTCTAGATCGATTGTTGGGCGGCGCCAATGCGTCCGTTGCCCATGAAAGCCGCCGAGCGGCAATCCGGCCTTGGGTGTTCTTGGCACCAGCCTTGTTTTTTCTCTCCCTCTATTTGATTTATCCGGTGTTCGCTACACTCTGGCTCAGCTTTTTCGATGCGGCAGGCACTGAATTTGTTGGCTTTTCGAACTTCTTGTGGGCGCTGGGCGATCCAAACTTCCAGCAATCCGTGTTCAACAATTTGCTCTGGTTGATCGTTGTGCCGTCCTGCGCCACCGCCTTCGGCCTTGTGATTGCAGTAATGGCTGACAAATTATGGTGGGGCAACATCGCCAAAAGCCTGATCTTTATGCCCATGGCCATTTCGTTCATCGGCGCATCGGTGATCTGGAAATTTGTTTATGATTATCGTAGCGGCGACAGTGAGCAGATCGGTATCCTGAATGCTGTGATCCAAGGATTGGGCTTTGAGCCGCAAGTATGGATTCAAATTCCGTTCTGGAACAATTTTTTCCTGATGGCGATTTTGGTGTGGATTCAAACCGGGTTTGCCATGGTGATCTTATCTGCGGCCTTGCGCGGCATTCCAGAGGAAACGCTAGAGGCGGCCCGTATCGATGGCGCGAATGATGTGCAGATTTTCTTCAACATCATGGTGCCGCAAATTTTCCCAACGATCTTAGTGGTGTGGACCACCATCACCATCCTTGTGCTGAAAGTGTTCGACATTGTGTTGGCCATGACCAACGGCCAATGGGACACGCAAGTGCTGGCCAATTTGATGTTTGACTGGATGGTGCGCGGGGTCGACTTTGGCCGCTCCTCCACCATCGCATTGGTGATCATGATTGCGGTGTTGCCGATCATGATCTGGAACATCCGCCAAGCCAATCAAGAAGAGGGGACACGCTAATGCGCATGGATATGTCACGTATTTTCACCCACATTATCCTTCTTGTTTTGGTGGTGCTTTGGACCTTGCCAACATTGGGGCTGCTGGTTTCATCAGTGCGCGACAAAGATCAATTGTCCGTTTCGGGCTGGTGGTCTGCACTGACCACAACGGAACGCACCGACCAAGCCCGCACCGGCGCAGCAGACATGCAGGTGCAGGAAAATGGACAGTTCGTGATCGCTGGCGATTTGTTCGATGGCGATGCCGCTGGCCGGCAAATCCAGTTCTTTGGCGTCACCAACAACACTTTTGGCGACAATAAAGCGGGCGACACAATCACCTTGCGCGATGGCACGGCGCTGACTGTAAATGCAGATGGCAGCTATCGCTGGGTGTCTGAAGAGCAGTTCGACACCAATCGTGGCCAACGTGTACTTTATGTGGCAGCAACGCCGCCGCGCTTCACACTAGAAAACTATGAAGAAGTGTTGGAAAGCGAAGGCATTGGCCGTTCATTCATCAACTCTTTCACGGTGACCATTCCTGCTACCATTATCCCCATTCTTATCGCCGCCTTCGCTGCTTATGCATTGGCATGGATGCAGTTTCCGGGGCGCGGCGTGCTGGTGGCTGTGGTGGTTGGCCTGTTGGTCGTGCCGCTGCAAATGTCGCTAATCCCGATCCTGCGGCTCTATAATGGCGTGATGCCGCTGTTTGGTGCGGAGAGTAAATCCTATCTCGGCATTTGGCTGGCGCACACCGGATTTGGCTTGCCGCTGGCGATCTATTTGCTGCGCAATTATATGGCCAGCTTGCCAAAAGAGATTATGGAAAGCGCGCGCATGGATGGCGCGTCTCACTTCCATATTTTCACCACCATGGTGCTGCCTCTGTCTTTCCCGGCGCTGGCGTCATTCGCCATCTTCCAGTTCCTTTGGGTGTGGAATGACTTGCTGGTGGCCACCGTGTTCCTGGGCAATAATGATCGTCAATTGGTGCTGACCGGACGCTTGCGCGAACTGATTGGTTCACGTGGTGACAATTGGGAAATTCTCACCTCTGGTGCCTTTATCTCGATCATCGTGCCGCTTGTCGTTTTCTTCGCGTTGCAACGCTATTTCGTGCGCGGCTTGTTGGCGGGGTCAGTCAAAGGCGGCTAAATCAAACAACTCTGGGAAGAGTAGACGGCCCGGCGCTCAGCGCTGGGCCGTTTTATATTGGTGCCACACAAAGCGCGAGGCGGGCAAACCAATGCCAATCGCCATAAGGCCAAGGGCAACAATTTCCAACATGATCGGCAACTCGCCCAAAGCCATCGCACCCAAAATCGCTGTGGCGATGGGAATGCCGACCAAAAACAAAGAGGCGGTTTGCGAGCCCAAATGACGGGCGGCAAATGTTGTCAAAAACAAAGCAATCGCGCCAGATAATATGCCCTGAATGATGGCCTGCGAGATAATCTCAGCAGGGGCGGCCACAAACAGATTGCTGGGCATGGCCACAAACATGGGCACCATAAGCGGCCAAGAACACCAAATAATACCTGCGGTCACCGCAAGGGGATCAATTTGTAACTCGCGCACCGTCAGGCTGAAATAGGCAAAGCCAGCACCGACGGCAAACAGGATCATGTCGCCGGGCAACGCCCATGGGTCAAAGATCAAATCATAGCAAACAAACAGTGCCATGCCGCCGCCAATCAGCATGAGGCTGATGCTGCTGTAGCGAGAAATTGGCGTTTTGAATGCGAGCCATCCCAATATGGCTGAAAATAGCACAACTGATGAGGGCAAGATGGCCGCCGCATGTGCTGCCGGAGTGAAGTCTAATCCGATATTGATCAAAAACGGATAGGGCGCTCCGGCTAAGCAGGTGAGTAGAGCAATCCGCTTCCAGCCCAAATTGAGGAATGAGCGCACATGCCGCCGTCGCAAAAAGGGTAAAAAGAACAAGCCCGAGGCAATGATCCGCAAAATCGTAAGGTCGGTCGAAGTTAGACGTGCCAACTCACCTTGCGTGGTGAGGCTGAACCGTGCGCCCACAAATTGCAGCGCATAGATACCGATGGTGCTCAATCCAGCCAAAATGGCGAGAAGTCGGATATTCATGATGAACCTAGAAATTGAAGCAGATCAAACTGATCTTAAAAGGAAGGCAAACCGCCAAGAACCAGCGGTTCAGCCAATAATGGCTTATATCCCGCCAAATGCAAGCGCACATTGGGTTCGCGCGGGTTGCACTTGGCAATATTTCCGCATCACATCGCGTCGAAAAAGCATAAAAAAGCCCGGCCAAAGGCCGGGCAGGTGAGAATGGAGGGGTCAGATTAGATTTAGTTGGCCCAGGTTGTGTAACCCAGTTTCATGGTGGTGCCCGAATAACCGTTCAGACGGAACTGTGAAATGCGACCCTTATTGGTTTTTACGCAGACATAAGAACCAACAGGCATGGCCCAGATTGAAATCGGATTGCTGCTGAAGCTTTCAGCTTTACAACCGGCATAGCCACGGTTTGACTTGTCGCCAAGCGCTAGTTTTGCGCCATTGCGTGGTTCGATATATTTCTCAACCGGGTTCACCGCATGGTACCAAATATCAGCGCCAGCACTGCCCACATTACCATTGTCCAAATTCGCCATGAAGCTAGACTTCAAATTGATCGGACCTGTTGAATGGGTCACAGGTGTAACCGGTGTTGGGGTTGGCAATGGCACTGGAATAAAGCCAGTGAAAATGCGGATTGAAGACGCTTTGTTGCGAATGGTCACCGGCAAGGTAGATTGGCTGCTGGTGAAATTTTTACACACACCACCCAAATTTGCGTTCCGGCACAAGCGTGCTTTTGCACTGCCATAGAGCTTCACAGAGGCGATATTGTCGTTAAATGTGCCATCCAAAGTGTTCAGCACCGCAGGGCCATGACAGAATTCATTGCCTGTAAAGTTTGGACCCGTGTAGAAACAAGCCACATTGCCTGATGGTGGGGCGGGCTCTGGATCAGGTGTCGGCGTTGGTGTCGGTGAACCGCCACCGCCTTCACCGCAATTTATGCTCAAGCTTGGACCGCCAGAACCAATATTGAAGGAAAAGCTGCAATCTTCGCCTGAAGAGCCGCCACCGCCGCCGCTGCCAACAGGTTCAAGATAGTTAGAGCTTACCCAGCCATCTGGGCCTTCATGCTCAATATAGCACCAGCCATTTTCCGCGCATTCATTCACATCAACATTTTCGCCCGGTGTCAGCGTGTCAACAACGCCGAAAGATGTGCCCGGACCAGTGCGCACATTGAGTGCTGTGGTGGCTTGCGCCGAAGTGGCGAAAGCGGCTGAGGTGGATAAAATAAAAGTGGTAGCAGCAAAACCGGCTGCAACGGTTAGTTGTTTAAAGGTCATTTTCTCTCTCCCAATTCCAAAGCTGCCAGCAATGACAGTAACCTTGCTTGAGAGAAAAGCAAAATGCGCCTGAACGTTTTCTGAACGGAGGGTTTGGAAAAGGTTTAGGTGGTATTCTACTTAAATCTTAGCGGCTTACTCCACCTCAAATTGCTCCGGCACCAAATGGGCTGGCAAATTGGGGCGCAGCTTAAACCGGCCGGGGATCAATTCTCCACTTGGCCCGCTCTTTCCCTGAACCCGTTTCATCAATTGGCGCACCAGCGCGTGGCCACTGTCATTCAACGGTGCGCGGGCAAAACTAATGCGGCCCTCAAGTGGGCTCAAATCCACATGGCGCAGCTCATCGTCCATGGTGGCGATTTCCAAATCTTCGCCAATGGTGCGGTGGGAATTTTCAATTGCTGCTTGCCCTTCTACAGCCATAACGGCTGATGAATAAAGGATTGCGGTGATTTCAGGATCTTCCAAAGCCTTCTGTGTGAGCTGAAAACCCGCATGAACCATCGGGTGCACTGCGTTAAAAACTTTCAAGCTTTCCGGCGGCAAATTCATATCAGCAAGTGCAGCCTGCGCGCCCAATTTACGTTCAAGTGCAAATGAATAATGCTCATCACCGTTGATAAAGGCAATCTTTTTGTGGCCCGCGCCTGCCATCACCCGCGTGAGCGTTTCAAACAGGCCAAAATTGTCGATATCCACCCAAGAATATCGGTCCGATTTATTTTCGCGCCCATGCACCACAAATGGAATATCGGTGCTCAGCAGAAAATCGATGCGTTTATCATTGGGTTGTGGCAGCTCCACAATAAAGCCGTCTACGCTCTGGTCTTTCACATAGCGCTCATAAAGCGAGATGATTTCTTGCTCAGCGCCGGAGGCAAACACCACATCATAATCGTAGTTTTTCACCTCACGCAGCACGCCTGCAAACACTTCCACAAAGTGGGGGTCAACAAAATGCTGTGAGCCATCGCCCTTGATCCAGCCGATTGAGTGAGATTTTTGCGTAACCAAGCGTTGGGCATTGCGGTTTGGGGTGTAGCCCATTTCGCGCGCGGTCTGTTGCACCCGCTCGCGTGTTTTGGTGCTCACATCTGAATAACCGTTCAATGCGCGTGAGATGGTGGTGATCGAAAGGCCCAAAGCGGCCGATAGATCTTTAATCGTAACCTGTTCTCTTTCCCGTCCTAACGGTGTTTCATCTTGCATCGGTTTCCGCTTTCCGGCTCAGGGGAGCCTTCAATCCGTAATTTTCCCGACCGAACTTTCAACAATCCGGTTGACGAGGGCAATATTAACCCGTTAAAAATAGTCTACCAAAACGTTTTGGAAAAAGAAATACCAACAGTTTTGCGCAAAATGAATGGGTCAAGTTCTGTCGCGTGAAGCAAAATTGAGATGCAAAGATAAACGGGTATTTGATGACGAGTTCTTTCGCCTTGCAAGATAATGCCAACCAAAAGTGGCAAAAACAGAAAGATTGGTGGCGCGGCGCGGTGATCTATCAGATTTATCCACGCTCGTTTCAAGATGCGAGCGGCGATGGGGTAGGCGATTTGCGCGGTATCACAGATCGGTTGGATTATGTGGCAGATTTGGGCGTTGATGCCATTTGGCTTTCGCCCTTCTTCACCTCACCGATGAAAGACTTCGGTTATGACGTGTCCAATTATCGTGATGTTGATCCAACATTTGGCACCTTGGCAGATTTTGACCAATTGCTGGACAAAGCCCACCGCTTGGGCTTGAAAGTGATGATCGATCAGGTGATCAGCCACACATCAGATTTGCACGATTGGTTTGAGCAAAGCCGCCAAGACAAAACCAACGAAAAGGCGGACTGGTATGTGTGGGCAGATGCGAAGCCAGATGGCTCGCCGCCCAACAATTGGCTGTCTATCTTCGGCGGTTCCGCCTGGACTTGGGACCCGCGTCGCTGCCAATATTATTTGCATAATTTCTTGGCATCACAACCAGATTTGAACTTCCACAATCCAGATGTGCGCAAGGCGCTGCTGAGCGAAGTACGCTTTTGGCTGGATCGCGGCGTAGATGGCTTCCGCTTGGATACGGTCAATTTCTACGTGCATGACAAATCATTGCGCGACAATCCGGCTTTGCCGAAAGACCAAATTAACGCAACCATTGCGCCCGCGGTTAATCCCTACAATTGGCAGAACCACCAGTTCGACAAAAGCCAGCCTGAAAATGTAAACTTTTTGATCGATCTGCGCGCGGTGCTGGATGAATATGATCACATCACCACAGTCGGCGAGATCGGCGATGCACAACGTCAATTGGAGCTGATGGCGGAATATACTTCTGGCGGCAATAAGCTGCATATGGCCTATACGTTCGACTTTTTGGGTGGTGAGTTTAAAGCACCTTATTTTGCAGCGCGGATCAAAGAGCTGGAAGATATTGTAACCGATGGCTGGCCATGCTGGGCTTTTTCAAACCACGATGTAGTGCGCCATGTGTCGCGCTGGGCTGAAAAAGGCCGCAACGCGCAAACATTGGCGCAACTAAGCGCTACGCTGCTGCTGTCATTGCGCGGATCTGTTTGCGTTTATCAGGGTGAAGAATTGGCCCTGCCAGAAGCAGACATCGCCTTTGAAGATTTGGTCGACCCTTATGGCATTGAATTTTGGCCAAACTTTAAGGGCCGCGATGGCTGTCGCACACCGATGGTGTGGCAAAAAGATGGGCCGAATGCCGGCTTTAGCGTTGCCAATAAAACTTGGCTGCCCGTGCCTCGTGCGCACGCGGAGTTGGCCGTTGATCAGCAAGATGATGGCGGCACGCTTCAGCATTATCGAGACTTTTTGCGCTTCCGCCAGCAACATAGTGCATTGAAAACTGGCGCGATTGAACATTTGGAAGCGAGTGAGCAAGTGCTCTATTTCGAACGTTCCGACGAAAATGAGCGCCTGATTTGTGTGTTCAACATGTCAGATGCGCCAGCAGAGTTTGCGGTCGACATGAGCAAGGTGCAAGATAGTGATTGGCCACATACCGCCGAGCGCACCGAAACCGGACTGAAATTGCCGCCGCTTGGCGCCTATATTGGAGTTAAAGGTTAAACCTTTGGGAGGAGGGGACCATGGCTGATATTACCATTTCGGATTTGAATAAATCCTATGGGCCAGTTCATGTTTTAAAAGATATCAATCTCGACATCAAAACCGGTGAGTTCATCGTGTTTGTTGGGCCGTCTGGCTGTGGCAAATCCACATTGTTGCGCACCATTTCCGGCCTAGAAACCATCAGCACCGGCGAGCTGAAAATTGATGGCCGTGTGGTCAATGATGTTGCGCCCTCCAAGCGGGGCATCGCCATGGTGTTCCAATCCTATGCGCTTTATCCGCATATGAATGTGTTCAACAACATGGCCTATTCACTGAAGCTTTTGAAACTGCCAAAGGCGGAAATCAAAGAGAAGGTGGAATCAGCAGCGGCTAAACTGCAACTCACCGAATATCTTGATCGCCTGCCCAAGCAACTTTCAGGCGGTCAACGCCAGCGCGTGGCCATTGGCCGTGCCATTGTGCGTGATCCGAAGGTGTTTCTGTTTGATGAGCCATTGTCCAACCTTGATGCGGCCTTGCGGGTGCAGATGCGCATGGAAATTGCCGGGCTGAAAAACAGCCTACCCAACACCACCATGATCTATGTGACTCACGACCAAGTGGAAGCCATGACCATGGCGGATCGGATTGTGGTGCTGAAAGATGGTGTGGTGCAACAAGTGGGCACGCCAATGGAGCTTTATGAAAAGCCCAATAGCCTATTCGTGGCCGGGTTTATCGGCTCGCCGAAAATGAACTTCATTAAAGGCGACCAGGCCAAGCCATTTAACGCCCATACGGTTGGCGTGCGTGCCGAACATTTGGATATTGTTGCCGCTAACGGCGATTTCAGCGGCACCGTGATGCACACAGAAGTGCTTGGCGCAGACACTTATATCTACATCAATATCGGTGAAGAAGAACCACTTGTGGTGCGCCGCGATGGCAACGCACCACTTGGTTTTGGCGAAACAGTTCACATCAAAACCCGGCCTGATTATGTTCATCGCTTTGATGAAAAAGGCCAACCGATTTACTGATCCTCCCCGCTCGCCTTGTGAGCGAACTTTGAGCCCGGCTTAGCCGGGTTCTTTTTATTTGAGGTTGCCGGGCAGGGATAAATCACCAGAAGCAACGTCAAAAACATCTGTCACGCACAAGAGCGGCGCATGAATGTTAGCGTTGACTTTCAGGGCGGCTGTCACCCCGTCATAATTGACGCCACTTAAATCAACCTCTTGATCAAAGGGCACGGTTACGCGAACTTCTGTTGCCTCAAATTGTGGGCTATAGCCTGGGCTGTCGATAAAGATCGGCAATCCGGGCCAAGTTTTAGGCAGTTTGGGTGACGTGCCCTCTGGAATGTCACGCACAGCCAACGCGCCTTCGCCACAGCTCGGCGTAGGGGTGAGCACCACCCAATGGGAGTGCCACAGATCACCGTCATTATCTAATTTGCCATCATTATTTTCATCGTAAAGCGGCGTGTCATCAAAATCGGGATGTACCGTTGCGGCCAACGCCAAGATGCCCGTTTCGCCTTCAAAACCAACCGCCGAAGGATCAAGTGAGGTGGGCCACACATAGGCATAAACACCTGCGCCACCCAACTCACCTGTTGCCTCGGGACTTTCTTTGCCCGCATTACCTACAGTGCTGAGGTGAAAGGTTACCACTTGCCTATTGCGATGGGCATGCGCGGCCAAAAGGTCAAAACTTGCGTTGATCTGTGCATTTTGTGGCGAGGTCACCGCGTCTTGCATATCTTTCGCATGGTTCCCGTCTGCCAAGGCAGCACCTGCAAGGCTGGTTAAAAGGACAGTTCCTAGAATGATGTTTTTCATTTTCGCTTCTCCTGTTGTGGAGAGGCTCTTTTAATAGCGAGTCGAAACTATTGCAATAGTAATTTTGACTCGCTATTAATTGCCTATGAGCGAATCTGAACAAAAATCGATTTTGGAAATGTTGGAACGCATTGGGCGGCTTACGCAGGCTGAACAATGGACCAATGATTTGAACCCCACCCAGCTGGCGGCGCTAAAATATTTGGCGCGGGCCAATCGTTTTTCGCGCGCGCCTTCGCATGTTGCCGACTATCTTGGCACCACGCGGGGCACCGTGTCGCAAACGCTAAAGGCATTGGTGCGCAAAGGCTTGATCAAGGAAGTACGGTCTGACGCAGATCGGCGATCCATCCGCTATGATTTATGTGCGGGGCATGATCAAGCGCTGGATGTGGAAACCTCGATTGCCAAAGCAGTGGCCCAAATGGGTGCCGAGGAACTGCGTCCCCTTTCTGAAGGATTGCGCAACCTACTCACCACAACATTGGAAATGCGGGGAAACCGCACATTTGGCATGTGCAATAGCTGTAAACATCATCATAAACAGGCAGATGGCAAAGCCTATTGTGCTTTGCTGAAAGTGGATTTGGAACCGCACCAAACAACCCAAATTTGCCATGAACATAGCCGCGCCGCGTAAGGATTTCTAAATGCAACTCACGTCAAAAATCTCCGGTCTCTTCGTGGGCAAACCTCAACAAAGATGGGAAGGCAAGCCGCCCAGCGCCATCAGCAAAAAGCAGGTGGACGCGCCGTTAGAGCTTACGAAAACAGGGTTCACAACTGATGAGCAGGCGGACAAGAAAGTGCATGGCGGGCCCGAAAAAGCGGTGCACCATTATCCGGCTGAACATTATGAGTTTTAGCGCGCGCAAGGTTTTGAAACGCCTTTTGATTTCACGCCCGGCGCATTTGGTGAGAACATCTCAACCTCTGGCTTAAACGAAGAACTTGTATGCATTGGCGATATTTTCCAATTGGGCACCGCACGTGTGCAGATCAACCAAGGTCGGCAGCCCTGCTGGAAATTGAATATGCATACGGACTTCAAAATGATGGCGCTGGAATTGCAAAAATCGGGCCGAACAGGCTGGTATTATCGCGTGCTCACACCCGGCACTGTGGCCATGGGCGATGAGTTGCGCTTGGTTGAGCGTTTGCATGAAGATTGGCCGTTGGCCAAAGTGATTGCCGCGCGGTTTGACAAAAATCTATCTGCGGAAACAGCCGCCCAACTCGCCGCGATTGAAGCAATGGCCGAAGGCTGGCGCAAATATTTTGCTAAAAAAGCAGGTGGCAATTTTGTTGAGGATCAAACTTCCCGCCTTGTTGGACCGACGGGTGACGCAGATCGGAAAACCGAGCCTGCATAGCCGGAAAAATCATCGCTGATTGTCGTGTAGCTGTCATCTGTTCATGCAAGCCTTAGCTGGTGTCAGCATAAGGAGGCACACATGACTGTTACGATCTATCACAATCCCAATTGTGGCACCTCACGCAATGTGCTGGAAATGATCCGCCGCTCGGGTGAAGAACCAACCATTATCCATTATCTGGAAACCCCGCCCACCCGGGAAGAGCTGGAAATGTTGTTGGTGCAGATGAAAATCTCAGCTCGGGAATTGCTGCGCCAAAAGGGCACGCCATTTGACGAGTTGGGCCTTGCCGATCAAACATTGACCGAAGATCAATTGATCGATGCGATGATGATGCATCCGATTTTGATCAATCGACCCATCGTGGTGACAGATAAGGGCGCTGCCTTATGTCGCCCGTCCGAAGTGGTGTTGACCTTGCTGAACACGCCATTGGCAGGCGCGTTCACCAAAGAAGATGGGCAAGTGGTGCGGGCGGGATAAAACGCCGCTCTAAACCATCAAATTATAATGGCCGAGGGCGGGGCCAACCTCGTCCTCTTCATAGCCGAAGTGCGACAGCAGCAGTTTTTCCAGCTTTTCATGTGCCTCAACGGTGCGTTCAAACTGTTCATCGCTCGGATCATCAATCAGCTTTGCGGCCTCATCCGACAATTGCACCAGCAGCGCATGAACTACTTCATGCTCCTCACGCAACCGCTTCACCACCTTATCAAGCGCCGCCATGCGTCCCTCTAATGCAGGGAACATATGCATATCTTCGATCTGGTGATGGCCATTGACCATCTGGCAGTGTTGGCCGCACAAATTGCCGAAAATCTGATAATTTTGGAAAATCGGATTATCTTTAATCTGCGCATGAAATTCAGAGGCACTGGTGTCGCCCGTGCGCACGCCCTCAAGCAGAGTGCGCATCATGCGCATATTGCGGCGATGATGCTCATGAATGGCGCGCAGATGCCGCATAGGCTGCTTTTCATGCTCAGAAAGCGGGCCAAAATCAGGCGCCTTGGGGCGGGTCGAATCGTCGGGAATGATAATTTCTTTGTCCATGGGCGCGTTATACCAAACTGAAAAGACAAAAAGAGACCGAACTTTGCGGCAAACTGTTCCAGTTATTTGAACAATGTTCGCTAACTGGCTTGATTGATCAGTTGCGCATAGATTTCCGGATCTGTTGCGCCTTCCGTGCCGATCAGCATCACACGGGAAGTTTGAGACAAGTCCAAGGCATCTCGCAGGTTCTGATCTTGCGCACATGCCAGCAGGGCGGCAATGCCAGCCACAGCAGATTCGCCGGCGGTGATGGCTTTGTCGCCAAACGGACTTTGCGCCAGCAATTGCATGGCCGGGGCCACAAGCGGATCAGCCATGGTGATGAAATCCGCCACGCAATGTTGCAAAATTGGCCAGGCAAGTTCAGATACTTCCCCACAAGAAAGACCCGCCATCAGCGTTTCATGTTCGACACTCACCGTGCGCGGCCGCCCGGCTTTGGCGCTTTCGTACAAGCAGGGGGCAAAGGCAGGCTCCACCACAATAAAGCGCGGTGCGTTTGCGCCATATTCAGCGACATATCGCGCGATCACTGCCGCCGCCAAACCACCAACGCCGCCTTGCAGAAAAATGTGCGTTGGGGGAAGGGGGCTCTGGTCAATGGCCTCATGCGCCATAACGCTATAGCCATCCATCACCAATTTGGGCATTTCCTGATAGCCCGGCCATGATGTGTCTGACACAACATGCCAGCCATTGGCAGTAGCATCTTCGGCGCAGGCCCGCACACTGTCGTCATAATTCCCATCAATGCGTACCACGCGGGCGCCCAGCGCCTTTAACGCCGCTTCGCGGCCCTTGCTGACTTCTTTGTGGATATAGATCACCGCCTGCGCACCCACATTCTTTGCGCCCCACGCAACGGATCGTCCATGATTGCCATCGGTGGCACTGGCGACAGTGATTTGGTTGCTGCCCAGCTTCTCCACCAAACGCGACACAGCATACGCGCCGCCCAGCGCTTTAAAGCTGCCCAATCCAAAGCGGGTACCTTCATCCTTATAGAGAATGTGCTCAACACCAATCGCGCTCGCCAGCCCAGCCAGTTCAACCAGTGGCGTTGGCGCATAGTTTGGCCAAGCTTTGATGGTTTCATAGGCCTTGGCAAAGCCTTCCTGATCAAACACCGCATTGCAGTGACGTTGGAAGTGCGCAGGGGAGGCAACCAACCTATTGGCATGGTGCGATAAATGATCGGCGGAGAATTTGGAAAGTGAAGACATAGGGAGCCTGAAAAATAGAAGGTAGGAACTTAAGACTATCCCAGCGAATATTTTAGGCAAGCCCTAGATGGTGAGCCGCGCATCGAGCAGCTTTTTCGTGATCTCCGCTTGTGGATGATCAAACACGTCCTCGACCTTGCCATGCTCAACGATTTTGCCGTGATCCATCACCATCACTCGATCCGTGACCGCACGGACCACGTCCAAATCGTGGCTGATGAACAAATAGGCCATGCCAAACTTTTCCTGTAGATCATGCAGCAGGGCCAACACGTCCCCCCGGATGGATACATCAAGGGCAGAAACAGGTTCGTCCAAAATCAACAATTTCGGCTTCAGCACTATGGCGCGTGCGATGGCTAACCGCTGGCGCTGACCGCCGGAAAAAGCGTGCGGATAGCGATTCAACATGTCGATGGACAAGCCAACGCGTTGAACAGCCTCATGCACGCGCTTTTGCTTTTGGGCAGTCGTCAGCTCCGGCATTAAATGCAACGGCTCCAGTAAAGCATCCTGCATCCGCATGCGCGGGTCAAAGCTGCTAAACGGGTCTTGAAACACCATGGATATTTCGCGCCGGGCTGCCATTGGAATGGGGCCTACGCCGTGACCAAAGCGGTGCCCGTCAAACTGGACGCTGCCGCCTTGCGCCGAGTCTAGCCCAGCCACCATGCGCGACAGCGAAGTTTTGCCACAACCGGACGGCCCCACCAGCCCCAACGTTTCGCCGCTATGCAGCGCGAAACTGACCTGATCGACTGCCGTCGTGATATCGGGGGATTGCCAGAAATAGCGCTTTTGCCTGAACTGCCGGGTCAGCCCGTCAATCTCAAGCAACGGCTCGCGCTGCGCCGGGCGGCTGAATTCAGGCCGCTTTGTTGGCTTTGCCGCAGCCACAAGACGCTGCGTGTAAGGCTGTTGCGGATTTTTCAAAATGGTTTGGCTGTCGCCATGCTCCACCAATTTGCCTTTTTCCAGCACATAGATTTGATCGCACAGCGCGGCCACGGCGCCGAGATCGTGGCTGATAAACAACAGGCCCATCTGCCGGGCGCTGGCAATCCGCTTGATCAGATCGATCACCCCGCGCTGGGTGATCATGTCTAAGGCTGAGGTTGGCTCGTCAGCGATCAATAGCTCTGGTTCGCCTGCAAGCGCCATTGCCAGCCCGACCCGTTGGCGTTGACCGCCAGAAAGTTCATGCGGATAGCGCCGATGCATGTCCGCGCGCAAATCCACTTCTTCTAGTAATTGACCAATATGGGCTTTGGTGTTGAGATCGGGGCGATGCAGCGCCAGCACTTCGCCGATCTGATCGCCAATGCGCATCAGCGGGTTCAGCGCGGTCATGGGTTCTTGAAACACCATGCCGATCTGTGCCCCGCGATAGGGGAAAGGCAAATCCTCGCCCAACTGCGTTGCATCAATTTTAACATGCTGGCCAAAATTCAAATGGATCACGCCCGAGGCTTCTGCGCTCTCGGGCAGCAAGTTCATCAGGCTGAGGGCAGTCAGGCTTTTGCCTGAACCGCTTTCCCCCACAAGCCCGACACGCGCTCCGGCCTCAATCCGCAGATTGATGTTGGACAATACCTGCCGATCGCCAAAACGAATGGAGAGGTTTTCAAGACTAGCCAGCGACATTGATGCCTCCGGCTTTGCTCAATTTCGGGTCCATCTGATCGCGCAAGCCATCGCCCATCAGATTGAGCGCCATCACAAAGATGATAATGGTGAGACCCGGCCACACCGCTTGCATGGGGTAGGCCAAAAAGAAGCTTTGCGCCTCTTTCAGCATCAAGCCAAGGCTGGTTTCTGGCGGTTGGGTGCCTAGGCCGATGTAAGAAAGTCCGGCTTCAGCCAGAATGCCCAAAGACAATTGGATGGTGGCCTGCACGATCAACAGGCTCAGAATGTTGGGCAACACATGCCGTACAGAAATCTGCCACACTTTCAGCCCGGACAAACGCGCTGCGTCCACATAATCCAGCGTCCAAATGGACAAAGCGCCACCGCGCGCCACCCTAGCAAACACAGGGATATTGAAAATGCCAATGGCGATCATGGCATTGATGGCGCTGGGGCCAAAAAGCGTGGTGATGATGATGGCGGTGATAATGGCGGGGAAAGCGAACACGAAATCGTTGAACCGCAGGATCAATCGCTCCAACCATCCACCATGGCCAGCAGCCAACAGGCCGAGCGGCACGCCAACCACCATGCCTATGCCTACCGCTAAAACTGCCACCCGCAAACTGGTCAGCGCCCCCGCCATTAACATGGAAAAAATGTCCCGCCCGAAAAAGTCGGTGCCTAAGAAATGTTCAAGGGAAGGCGAACCAAAACGTGCGGCGATGTTGACGCCATCGGTGGGGTGCGGTGTCCACACCAGCGACAGGAGGGCCAGCACGATCAGAACCGCGCTTAGCACAAAGCCGATGGCAAAGCTGGGGTGTCGGAAATTGCTGGCAAATTGTTTAAACATGCGCATCAGTTGCCCGCCCGCTTTTTCAAGCGCGGGTCCACCAGCGCATAGAGCAAATCCACCAGAAACATGATGATGACAACCAAGCCCACCAGCACCAGCAAGGCACTGCGCACCACAAACAGATCGCGGGCGGAAATGGCGGTGAAAATCAACCGGCCAAGACCGGGCAGGTAAAACACATTTTCCACAATGATGGTGCCAGCAATCAGAAAGGCGAATTGCAGGCCCATAATGGTCATCACCGGCAAGAGGGCATTGCGCACCCCATGTCGCCACAGGGCCTGATTTTTGCTCAAACCCTTGGCGCGGGCAGTACGGATAAAATCCTGCCGCGCCACATCCACCAGCGAAGTGCGCATCACCCGCGCCAAAATCGCCGCTTGTGGCAAGGCGAGGGCAATGGTGGGCAGGATCAAGGCACGGAAGGCGGCGGCCGGGTTTTCAGCCCAAGGCACAAATCCGCCGGGCGGTAGCCATTTGAGCGTGACCGCAAACACAACCACCAACAGCATGGCAAACCAGAAGTTGGGGATGGCGATGCCAATCTGCGCCAAACCCATCAGGCCCGCATCTCCAATTTTGCCCTGATTCTGCGCGGCTAAAATGCCCAGCGGCAGGCCAATCAGTGTGGACAGTACGAGCGCCCCAAAGGCCAGCGGCAGGCTAAGCTGCATACGCTCCAGAATCAGTTCGGCGATGGGCGCGCGTTGGCTGGCGCTCATCCCTAAATCGCCGGTGAATAGCCCCATCAGCCATTGGCCGAAGCGCACAAATGCAGGCTGGTCCAGCCCCAATTGTTGGCGCAGGGCATTCAACGCTTCGTCAGACGCATTGATGCCCAGCATGAACCGCGCCGGATCACCGGGCAGCACATCCAGCAGAAAAAAAATGAGCGCCGCAGCGACCAGCAAGGTCAGTGCGACACCCAATAATCTTTGTATCAAATAGCCAACCATGGGCGTATCGGGCTGATTTTGCCCGGCTTTGTCAAGCGCAACTTATCCGGTGGGGATCAGTTGGCCCATTTCACTTGGGTCAGATCATTGCCTTCAACTGGTGAGTTTGGCCACATGCCAGAAAGGCGGGTATCCCAAACGCCAGTTTTGGCGAGCTGGAACAAATAGCCATTCACTGCATCGTCAGCCAAAATCGTCTCTGCTGCCGCCGCGAGGGCTTTGCGATCATCCTCATCATTGGTGATGTTGAGTTTTTCGATCAGGGCTTGGAACACCACATTGTCATATTGGAAATAATAGTCAGGATTGGCGTAAATCCCGATATCAAAAGGCTCCACATGGCTGACAATGGTCAGGTCATAATCTTTCTTGGTGAACACATCTTCCAGCCACTGTGCCCATTCCACATTGACCAATTCCAGCTCAATGCCGATTTCACGCAACTGTGCTGCCAAAATCTGGCCGCCGCGACGCGCATAAGTTGGCGGTGGCAATTTCAAGGTGGCCTTAAAGCCACTCTCATAACCCGCGGCCGCCAGCAACTCTTTTGCTTTCGCCACATCATGCGGATAAGTGTTGAGCAAATCCACATAATAAGGATGGTGTGGTGCGAAATGGGTGCCGATTGGCGTGCCATAACCAAACATCGCGCCATCGATAATCGCTTGACGATCAATCACATGGGCAATGGCCTGACGCACGCGCAAATCGTTGAACGGTTCGGCCTTGTTGTTGGTGGCCAAGATGGTCTCACCTTCAGTGGAGCCAACCACCACATTAAAGCGCGGGTCAGCTTCAAATATTTCTAATGTTTCTGGCGCCGGGAAGTTGGCAAAGCCATCAAGTTCGCCTGCGAGCATGGCATTCTGTGCCGCGTTCGGGTCTGAAATGAAGGTAAAGATGGCGCGGTCTAAATAGACATCATCGCCCACATAATCCGGGTTCTTTTCCAAGATCACTTTTGAACCTTGCTGCCAGTCCACAAATTTGAACGGCCCGGTGCCAACAGGATTAGTTTGGTTGGTCTCAGCGCTTTCCGGCGCAACAATCACCGCATCGCCGCGACCAAGATTGAACAGAAAATCACCTTGGGGATTTGCGATTTCGATGGCGATCTTGTTGGTGGCCAACACTTCAACATTGGTAATCGGCGCAAAGATGCCTTTTTGCGCGTTCACGCTGTCCTCAGCGCGGGCGCGATCTAGGCTGAACTTCACATCTTCCGCATCAAAGCTGGTGCCATCATGGAAGGTCACGCCTTCTTTCAGGGTAAACTCGTAGCGCGTGCCATCGTCTGAAATGCTCCAGTCGGTCGCCAAAGAGGGCAACACGGCACCATTCTGGTCAATGCGGGTGAGGCCTTCAAACAAATTGGCATAGACCACTTCGTCAATCGCCGCAGCAGCACCCGCTGTCGGATCAAGGTGAGGTGGCTCAAGCACCATGCCAAGGCGAAGTTCATCAGCTAATGCAGTTGAAGAAAACAAGGTTGCGGCCATCAAGCCCGCAAGGTGAAGCGCAGAATTTTTCACGGATATTCGCTCCCAATGATTTTTTTCTCTTTTATAGGAGAACAAGGCGCAATGAAAAGGGAGCAAAAGAAGAATTATTTGACCGTTCGGTGAATTGATGAACGGTGATCAGCTATGATTGCCTTGCAGCCGACCGCCCAAAATCGCCGGAACAAGGGCGATTGCAACGATCAATAGCGCGGGCACAGCCGCCGCTTCAAAGTTCTCAAGGCTGGCCTCGGCATAAACGAAAGTTGATAGGGTTTCCAAGCCAATCGGGCGCAGCAACAAGGTGGCAGGCAGCTCTTTGATACATTCCACGAACACCAAAGTCATCGCCGCCACAAGCGCTGGACGCAAGGTCGGTAAGTCAATTTCAATCAATGTGCGCCACTTGCTCGCGCCTAAAATATGGCTGGCATCAAGCAGGTTGAGGCCCCGCTTTTTCATGGCGGCTTCGATATTGTTGTGGCTAACGGTCAAAAACCGCACCGTATAAGCATAAAGAATGGCGATAGGCGACCCCGAAAGGATGAGGCCAACGGTTACGCCCCAAATAGCGCGCGTGCCATCATTGATCAAACCATCCATAAAGCCCAACGGCACCAAAATACCGATGGCCAAAATGGTGCCCGGCACCGCATAGCCGAAAGTGGCGAGGAATGACCAACCGCCGCGGCCATCGCGATTGATCATTTTGCGGGCCGTGAAATAGCCGATGGACACGCACAACAATGCGCCGCCAGCGGCCAACATGATGGTGTTGATAAAGGCAGGCCAAATGGCAGGACGCAGCGCGCCGCGCATCACGCGATTGATGGAGGTGGACAGCAGTTCCAATACCGGAACGCCAAACCCAAGAAACACAATGCCCGCGCAAAAAGCAGTAACCAGCAGGCCGACTGGCAAGCTGAGCTTGATAAGTGAGGGTGGCACACGAGAATCGCGCCGGGTCAGATAATCACGGCGACGGCGGGCATATTGCTCGAGCCAGATTAGAGTGCCGATCAATAAAATGGCGGTCAGCGCCAATTGTGCCGCACCGGGCAGATTGGAACGGTTTAACCAAGTTGTGTACACAATCTTTGTGATGGAATTGACGCCGAAAAACTCGACCGCGCCCACATCGTTCAACACTTCCATAAGCGCCAAGGTGACACCGACAATCAGGGCTGGGCGGGAGAGTGGCAAAATGATCGAAAAAAAAGTCCGCCACGCATTGGCGCCAAGCGCCCGACTGGCGGCTACCAACGCGCCAGACTGCATCAAGAAGAAGGCGCGACAGCTCAAATAGACGTATGGATAGAGCACAAGGCTCATCACAATCGCAGCGCCTTCGAGCGAGCGAATGTCTGGGAACCAATATTCACGGATCGTTTTGGCCCCGGTGGCCGCGCGGATCGCCGTTTGAATGGGACCAGTGAATTCCATAACTTCCACCCATGCATAGGCAGAAATATAGGTGGGAACGGCCAAGGGCAGAATGAAAGCCCATTGGAAAAATTTGCGTCCGGGAAACTCAAAGGACGAAACCAACCATGCACTCAAAAGCCCAACGATGGCGGTGAACACGCCAACAAAAAGCAGCAAAAGGCCCGTTTCGGTGAGCGCAACAGGCAACATGCGCGAGAAAAGGCCGCCTTCTAAACTGAAGCGACCAAGAGCCAGAAAGGCGAGGGCAAGCACAGGCAGCGCCATCAAAAAGATGATCACCAACTGAACGAAAGAAAGGCGCGAAAACGCGCCTTTCAATAAACTCGAACTTTGGTTGTCGATACCTTTAATAGGTCAACCCCATTAGTTTTGCGGACCTTCGTCAAATTTGACTTCGTCCACCAATTTGCTTGCTTCATCGCGTTTATCCGCAATTTCAGCCAGTTGCAAGGAATCCGCTTTCAGTTCGCCCCAGCTTTGCACCAGATCAGAAGCTTCAACACCTGGCATAATTGGGAATTCGAAGTTTGTTTCAGCATAGATAGCCTGCGCTTCGTCTGAAAGCAAAAATTCGATGAACTGTTTCGCCGCTTCTTCATGCGGCGCGTTTTTGGCCAACACAACACCTGAAACATTCACGTGGGTTTTGCTCTGCTCCGCATCTGGGTACACCAAACGCACAGAAGCTGCCCATTCTTTTTGCTCAGGCTCTGCGTCGTTGGTCAGCATTTTGCCCATATAATAGGTGTTGCCGATCGCCAGATCACACTCGCCTGAATAAATGGCTTGCACTTGCGCGCGGTCATTACCTGTTGGCTTGCGGGCAAGATTGTCGCGCACGCCTTCGAGCCATTCTTTGGTGGCTTCTTCGCCATTATTGGCGATTTGGCTGGCCACAAGACCGATGGAGTAAGAATGTTGGCCAGAGCGTGTGCAGATACGGCCTGCCCATTCTTCTTTGGTCAAATCAGCGTAAGATAGGTTTTCCGCATCCACGCGGTCTTTAGACACATAAAACACGCGTGCCCGTGCAGTAAGCGCAACCCATGCGCCATCTGGATCTACAAAGTTTGCAGGCACATCAGCAGTGATGTCTTCAGAGATAGGTTGCCAAATGCCAGCTTTTTTAGCGGCGTCCAAACGGCCAATATCAACCGTCATAACCACGTCAGCTGGTGAGTTTTCACCCTCAGATGCCACGCGATCCACAACGCCATCTTTCACAAACAACACGTTGGTTTTGATGCCGGTCTTTTCTTCAAAAGCAGCGGTGAGAGGCGCCAACAATTCTGGCTGCCGCAAGCTATAGATGTTGATCTCATCGGCGCTCACATTAGTGGCGCTGAAAGCTGTGGCGCCAAGAGTGGCGAGAAGAAGTGCTTTTTTCATTTTATAATTCGCTCCTGTTTTCCCGGGGTTAAGGCCCGTCGGTTGCGTCGGTTTTGCGCAAAGTTTGCTGAAGAGTCAATCAAGACATAGGGCGAGAAAATGCCGAAAAATGGGCGTTTTTTACAACCATTCTAAACTGGAGCGAAAACCTCCATATTTTCTGGTTTTCCCAGATCAAGGCCCCCGCATGCGGGTGTGGCGGTTTGTCGCATCAGCTATTGACGTTTTGCACCCGATGGCCCGGAATACGCAGCGCCATCATCATGCCATTTTCACCCAATGGGTCGAAAGACAGGCCAAAAGAGTTGGCCCGCGCCAAAGACCGCGTGAGCGACAGACCAACTGCAGAACTGGCGGTTGTGCCCGTTTCTTTGCCATCCTCAGTCACCTGATGGAAAACGGCAAACTTCTCACCGCGGTCAATTTGGTTGCTTCCATTGTCCCGCACATGCACAGACACATCGCCATTATCTTCGCGAATGGCGCTGATGATCACATTGCTTCCCGGTGGGCTTAGCGTTACAGCACTCGCCAGCAAATTCATAATGGTTTGGCTCAGCAGCTTTGCATCTGCATCCACCAAATATTGCGCATCTGGAATCGCACTGCGCACAAACACTTGTTGGGCATTGGCTTGGGTGCGGATTTTGCCGATACATTGCGTGAGCAAATCACCCAAATCGACCTGCGCATTTTCCAATTCATAGGAGCCATCGCGATAGCGGCTCAAATCGTCCAGCTCGTGTACCACACGTTCCAAACGTTTTGCGGCCAGCTGAATATCTTTGACATATTCGCGATAACGATCATTCCCAATCGGGCCATAGGCTTCGTCATGCATCAGGCTGTTAAAGCCTGAAATGGTGGCCAATGGTCGCCGAATTTCGCGGCTGATCAGCGGCAGCAATTCAGCTTCAGTACCAAGATCATCCGGCACATCGCTATTTTGCTCAGATTGTGGCTCTTCTTTTTCACGCACCAACCCAATCAATTGGAAATTGTCGCCATTTTCCATGGGGTGGCGCAAAAACTGGATGGCGCAATGCGCGGCACCGGCAAACAGAAACACTTCTGATTCCTGCTTGGTGCCAGCCAACAAGCCGAAATAATTCGAACGGCTGTCCGCGTCGATATATTCCATCAAGGTACGATCAAGCATCATTTCGCGGTGTGGCCCGATCAGCGCTTCGGCTGTTTCGGAAACCTCGTTCACATGGCCGCGATTATCAAGCACCACCAAGCCAAGTTGCTGCGCTTCAGCAATACGCTTCAACAATTCAACATCAAGTTGGGTCTGTTCTTCCGAAGCGGCAAAAACTGACAACTCATCATCACCATGCTCAAACGCATCGGCAGTGGCGGGCAGCGCGATTGGCTCTTTGCGATCATCTTCGCGAGCGGTCAACATATAGGCAGATTTGCCTTGCCATGTGGTGGTTTGCAACCGCGCCACAACAGGTACATCCGTGCCATCTTTACGTAAAAGCTTGGTCACCGGGCCAACACTGGAATCACCGTCATCAGCGCGCGGGAAAATTTGGTCAAACCCGGCCTGGCGCAATTCGGTGCTGGTCTTATATCCTGCAAGCTCGGCCATCGCGCGGTTGGCGAATAGCAATTCCTGATCGCGGAACAGTAGAATGCCCAAGGGCAGGCGGTTCAGCACTAGGGTTTCATCGCTCAAGGCAACCAGCGCACCGGACACGGTTGGTCCTTCTGGCGTGTCCTTCACCTCATCAGGTGAGGGGGCTTTGGGCTTAACCGGACGCCACTTTTGCGGATTCGCAGGTGCGTCCATGGCATTTTCAGGAATGCCATTTGCCGTCAATTGTGCGGCAGCTTCGCGCTCGCTAGCAGGCGGATCATTTGGTTCGGTTGGCGCAGGCGTTTCTTCAACCTTGGTCTCGGTCGCAGTCTCCGCTTCGTCCGATCCAACGCGCTCCCGCAACACACGCGACAATTCTTCAAAATTATAGCGAGCACTGCGATCTGATTCCAACTTATCCGTTCGCGGCTGTTCAGAAACAGATTCAGGTTCCGGCGTTGGTGCAGCAACACTGGCAACACTGGAACTCGTTTCTTCAGTCTCGGCGCTGGTGCGCTTTGCCTTGGCGCGGATAGTCCACAATTGTGGTGCTTCCGCTTCGCTCTCTACATCCGCTGCTGCAACATGTTCATCATGGTCGTCCAGCTCATCGGCGAGTGCCTCTGCAAGTTCGTCGGCTTCAATAGCTTCTAACCGATCTGACGAGTCGATCAAGCCACGATCTGCCTGATAGAGATGATCGATCAGTTCCGTCAAATCATGCGGCAAATCATCGTCATCTTGAGACGGCTCTTCTGTCTCGGAAGATGCATCGTCTTCGGCGGTTGAGTGGTCTTCAACCTGATCCGATGCATCTGTTGTTTGCGCATCATTGTCCAAGCGGTCCAGCAAGCCATCTTCTGGCTCGGCATTAAAGGGCTCAATATCCTCTTCAGCCTCGGGCAGTGCGTCCGCGCCCATTTCTGCGAGATCGTGCAAGGTGCCCGGCTCGAAAACCAACATCTTTGCGCGGCTAGAAATATCAAATTGTGCCGTTGCACCCTGTTCCAAAAGATCAAGCGCGATTGCAGCAAGCTCAGGCTGTGGCGCACCTTCAGGTGCCACGCTGGTGCCTGCAACCACTTCGTGATTGTCGTCCACCACCACAAAGTCTAGCTCTGGCGAAAACATCTGAGCGCTTGCCGCCAGATCATATGCGTCGCCGCTAAACAATTGCGGATCAATCGTGTCGGATGAGATAACTAGCAAGCCAGTCAGCTCGTCATTGATCAATGGAATGCAGCTACATGTGGTGGAAACGGGCTTCTTGCCAATTTGAAACCGCATCCGCGATAGGCTGGCGCGGCCATGTGCACCCAAACGGATCAGGCGATTGATCTGCCCACGCAATGGCACAGGGTCCGGCAAAAGCTTCACGCGTTTCTTTTTCGCCTTGGTGCGGAAAAGCCGGGCAGCCAAATTGCGCCACAATAGGCGCGAGCCATCTTCATCCCAAAACCAAACAGGTCTAGGATCAAGCGTGTAGCTCAGCACTCTTTTGCCAATTTCGCTATGTACCCAATGTGAACGCATATACTTTCAGAACCTTGCCAAAGCTTTTCACAAGCTTGGGGATAAAAATTTACGTTTTCTTAATATATTCAATAGGCCGAGCCGTCTAGCATTTGCCCAGCAGGCAAGGAAAAAGACCATTTTCATGGTTAAGATGGAAAACTGAAATTTTTTTTGAAAGAGCGGCTTTTGCCCTCTTGCCAATTCAAAAGTTCGGCCCTATGTTCGCGCGCACAAATGATGTGCCGCCTTAGCTCAGTTGGTTAGAGCGCTAGATTGTGGATCTAGAGGTCCCCCGTTCGATCCGGGGAGGCGGTACCACCTTCCCCAAATCACCATAGTACTTCCTATTTCGATAGGCGCAGATCGCTCAGCTGATCAGCAATTGCCTTGAACACATCTTCCAAATCGCTGGAACTTGCCGGAAAGTAGACTTTGCCGATGTCTGTGGCACAACTGGTCAACATGGCGGCGTTTGCACTGCCAGCAGTCACACTCAAGCCAATCGTATAAACCTCAATGCCCTCCGCCTTGGCGTTTGTGCACACTTGCAGTGTGCGGCGGTTCATTTCAGTTGAAAGTTCAGCGCTGGTTGAGCTGAGATTGCCAAGGCGTTGGTTATAGTGGAACCCATACATGGAGTAATAATAGGTGTTGTTGAAACTATCGCCAGCTGGATAGGCAGTGTTTTCACCATCGGTCATGATGATCATCACCTTGCTGGCACCCTTGTCATAACCAACACCCTGAGAGAACGGTTCTTGCGGCGACAGAACGCGCAAGCCCCACATCGCACCCATATGAATATTAGTGCCACCCAACGCTTCCATGGCGTTAATCTTGGTCTTAATTGAGTTCATATCATTGGTGAGGGGGGCAATTGGGTCGACCGTGCAACTGCCATTTGGTGAATCATAACCCACCTGCGCCGGGCTTCTACCCACATATTTGCAAACGCGTTCCTGACGCTCGCGCAAGCCGAGCACACGACAAGTTCTAGTTGTTACGGTGCCATAGTACCAATCCCAGCTACTTGATGACGAAGTGATTGTGCGCCCGGAACAACTACAGGTATTGGTAGGGTTGGAAGGAAATCCCCAGTCAGGGTTATAGGTTGAACTGCTGCCTGCATAAGTGTAGCGCCCACTCCATGTTCTTTCCGTGCAAGACCCAGTCGACGTCGTTGTGGAACAAGCAGCATTCGTATCCGGCAGATAATTTCTCTGATAGCCCGTGCCATCTGGCGTGTCCGGCTGGAACAAAGGCACGATGAATGTGTCACCATCAGCGGAAGTCGGTTCTTTATCGTAAACGTCTAAACGTTCCGCAAACGGCAGCGATGTGTCGTGAGGACGTGCCTCAACACAACCCGCCCATGACACATTGTTCATGGAATCATAGACATCAAACCGAGACAGCCGGCCGGAAGCGCTGGTGATATCGTGGGTGTTTGTTGAATTGTCGTCATCATCAAAATTGTCCCAACTGATCGATGAGCGGCCATATTGATCCAACCAAGTCGCATTGCGGTTAGCGGGATCAACATTGATCATATCGGTGAACGGCACGAGGCCAAAAAACACTTTGTCGGGGAAAGCCTTATATTCAGAGATAATATCAACCGCCAAAGCGGCAGCGCTACGCAGCGCGCCGATCCGGCCATAATCACCCATGGACCCAGAATTATCGAGCACCATGGCGATTTCCAAGCGGTTCCGGGCGCGCGTTGCTTCTGATTCAATCAGTGCTTCTAACTTGTCGATGCTGACGAACTTCACAAAGAAAGTGGGCAGGCTAATCTTTGCCTTAAGGTTCAAGCTGCCGGCATCTTTATCGATCACCGGGTCCAACATCGTCACCGTTACGGTTGCATTGCCGATGCCTTCGATAAGCAGCTTTTCAGCTGTCTCTTTTATCTGGGCTTTCGTCTGCGTGTGAATTTTCGGTTGCAGCGCCAAAACCGCCGCATCCATGGAAATTTGAGCGCTAGCCCGACTTTGTTGGATCGCCACAAAGTCAATTGCAGAACCGCCCATGGCAATCAATATAATCGCCATAACCCCGAAAATGACAGCAAAAGCGCCGGATTCATCACGATGAAACCGCTTTAGAAGCTTAGCAAATAATAACATGTGGCCCACAAGTCATCAGAATAAAAGATAAGCAAGTGTGGGCCATAAAAGTAAACTAAATCACAATAACTTTCGCACCAATTGAGGCGCGCTGATAAAGATCGATAATATCGTCATTGGTTAGTCGGATACAGCCAGACGATACTTTGCGGCCAATGGACCATGGTTGCGTTGTGCCGTGCAGGCGATAAAGCGTGTTGCCAATGTAAAGCGCACGAGCCCCGAGCGGATTATTAATGCCGCCTGGCATAAAGGCGGGCAATTCCGGCTGGCGCTTGCGCATTTCCGCTGGCGGTGTCCAGCTTGGCCATTCCTTTTTCGCGGTGATCCGGTGGGTGCCATTCCACTCAAAACCATCACGCGCTACGCCAATACCATAGCGCATGGCACGCCCTTTACCCAAAATCAGATAGAGGTAGCGGGCCGTGGTGTCGACAATAATGGTGCCTTTGGCTTCACCCGAATTATAGGCCACAACTTGCCGCAAATATTGTGGGTGTTGGCCATATTTATTCTGAACTTGAAGCCCATTGCGCGGCGTGCCTGTTGTCACGGTCATGCCAGAAGGCGGCGCAACATAAATTGTTTGGCCAAAACTATCTTTTGATTTCACCAAACCATTATTGCCTGCAATGGCGGATTGCCCCACGCCCAGCGCGAATAAACTCGCCATGGCCGTTGCCACAATTGCTTGCTTAAATTTTGAAATACGCATGACCTATCACCTCGCCACACCAAAAGTGGGTTCAATATAATTTGAACAAAATGATAGGGGATCAGGCCAAATAAAGCGTGAAGTGAAATGGTAAGCAGGGCCTGAAGAAACAGGGTTTATAGGCCCTAAATTCAGATGGTTAACAGGTTTTTACAAGAAGGCCGTATCGGCATCATCTGCATCATCAAGCATTTGGCCATCCAACGCGTCTTCCTCCTGAACCTTGTTCAGCAAGCCGGACATGGATTGATGATTTTGCCGACCATGTTGCAAAACGTCGCTTATGGCTTTGTGCATGGCAGCAGCCTTAATTGGCTTGGCCACAACTTGGTCCGCACCAAGGCTTAGTGCTCGCTCGACATTTTCACGGTTTGTGTAAGCTGACATAACGATCACAGGCGTTTTGTGCGCCGGGCCAAACCGACGATCACGCACCACGCTAAGCAGACCTGCGCCCGAAATTTCGGGCATATACCAATCCACAATCAGCGCATCATAATCGCCTGAATGTAACCGCAACAATGCCTCAGCACCGCTATCAGCTTCATCGATATTGTGGAAACCGATCTGCTTTAGATTGGCAATGGCAAGGCTGCGTGCATACTGATTGTCATCTACAATCAGCAGACTCAGATCGTGCAAAGCTATGTTTGATCGTTCTGACAATTTGCTTAACCTGTCAGCTAATAAACCTAGAGTCGAAATTAATTCGTGGGAATGTAATTAAATTTCGTCAGAAAGCAACTCTAATTATGGATTCCCTAAATGTGCCCCAGCGCTGCTTCTGGTGTGGCGAGGATGAACAATATACCCGCTATCATGATGAAGAGTGGGGCTATCCCGTTGAAGATGATCGTCGATTGTTCGAAAAAGTGTGCCTAGAAGGCTTTCAATCTGGGCTGTCATGGCTGACCATTTTGCGCAAACGCGAAAATTTTCGCGCGGCCTTTGATCAGTTCGATTTCGAAAAAGTGGCCCGATATGATGAGCGCGATGTGGATCGGCTATTGGCAGATAAAGGCATCGTGCGCCACAAGGGCAAAATTGCTGCGACCATCAATAATGCCCAGCGCGCCATTGAGCTGCGCGATGAATTCGGAACGCTAGCAGCTTATTTTTGGCAGTTTGAACCCAAGCCAAGCGAGCGATCCGAGGTGAAAGATGAGGCGACCTTGCGCAAAATGGCGCAAACAGAAGCCTCGCAAAAACTGGCGAAGGACATGAAAAAGCACGGTTGGAAATTCTTTGGGCCAACAACGGCTTACGCCTTTATGCAGGCCATGGGGTTGGTCAATGACCACACAGATGATTGCTTCGCCCACCAAAAGGCGGAAGAGGCGCGCAAAAACTTCTCGCCACCACAGCCAAAATAGGCCCAATTTTTAGGCCTTTGACTTGTGCGATAGGGCATGATCGTTTAACTAGCGACGCGCATGGTGTTTTTTCCCGCCATGCGCATCAATCGAAACTGAAAAACTAGGTATGATCATGGCTAAAAAAGCAAAGCGTTTAACGCCCATTTTGCCGCGCGGATTTGTAGACCGCGACCCCGATGAAATCATCGCGGTGGATGCCATGATCCATCGGATCAAAGCTGTTTATGAACGCTATGGCTTTGATCCACTTGAAACGCCAATGTTTGAATATACCGAAAGCTTGGGCAAATTCTTGCCAGATACAGACCGGCCAAATGCGGGCGTATTCTCCTTGCAAGATGATGACGAGCAATGGATGAGCCTGCGCTATGATTTGACAGCGCCGCTGGCGCGTTACTTCGCGCAGAACTTCGAAACACTGCCAAAGCCTTTCCGTTCCTATCGCCAAGGCTATGTGTTCCGCAACGAAAAGCCCGGACCGGGCCGCTTCCGTCAATTTATGCAATTCGATGCCGATAGCGTGGGTGCGCCAGATGCCGCAGCTGATGCGGAAATGTGCATGATGATGGCGGATGTGATGGACGAGCTGGGCCTCACTGGCAAGTTCGTTGTGCGCGTGAATAACCGCAAAGTATTGGACGGTGTGTTGGCCGCTGCTGGGTTGGCCGATGATCCAGAAACATCGCTGATCGTTTTGCGGGCCATTGATAAAATGGACCGCTTAGGCGTTGATGGTGTGAAATTACTGTTGGGCGAAGGCCGTGAAGATGAAAGCGGTGACTTCACCAAAGGCGCTGGCCTGATTGGCGACCAGATCGACCGCATTCTCGCCTATGTAACGGCAGATGCCGATAGCGAAACATTGTTCGACGTTTTGGCCGAGCAAGTGGGCGAAAATGAGCAGGGCCAGCAAGGCGTGGCCGAGCTCAAGGAAATGCAAGCCCTCTTCGATGCGGCAGGCTATAGCCGCGACAAGGTGAAGATTGACCCATCTGTTGTGCGCGGCCTTGAATATTACACTGGGCCAGTATTTGAAGCTGAATTGACCTTCCCAGTGACCAACGAGAAGGGCCAAACAGTTATCTTTGGTTCTGTCGGTGGCGGTGGCCGTTATGATGGCTTGGTAAGTCGTTTCCGTGCTGAAGCAGTTCCAGCAACCGGCATTTCAATTGGCGTGAGCCGTTTGGCGAATGCGCTGCAATTGGTCGGCGAATTGGGCGATAAGGAACGCTTTGGTCCGGTGGTCGTCATGATCATGGATAAAGACGAAATCGCGAACTACCAGAAAATGGTTGCCGAGCTTCGGGCCGCTGGCGTGCGGGCAGAGCTTTATCTCGGTCAGTCCAAAAATATGGGCAAGCAGATGAAATATGCTGACCGCCGCAATGCACCAGCTGTGGTGATTGAAGGCTCGGAAGAGCGGGCGGCTGGCGAAGTGCAGGTGAAAGATTTGGTGGCAGGCAAGATCGCTTCTAAAGACATCACCGACAATGCCGAATGGCGCGCCGCGCGCCCAGCGCAAGTGAGCGTGAAGCGTGACCAGTTGGTTGAACACATCAAATCGCTTGTCGCCCAAAACGAAACATCGGACGCTGCGAGCTAAGATGGCTTTCTCCGCAACAGAATTGCAGCAAAAGCGCGACGCGCTGGAAGCCAATATCCGGCAGCGGGCTGAACTGACCGCGCCAGACATTTTGCAAAAGTCGGATTTGTTTTTTGATCTGGCAGGTGAAGATATTGGTCGGCGCTTGTTGTTGACCACGGGCGCCGATGGCACCAATTATTGCCTGCGGCCAGATTTTACCTTGCCGATTGCAGCCGCTTACATCGAAAAGCATCCAGACTTCGAACCAAAATCCTTTGGTTATCTGGGGCCAGTTTTTCGCCAGCGCGAAAATGGCCCGGCTGAGTTTGATCAAGCCGGGTTGGAATTTTTGGCTGCAGATGATGGCGATCAAGCATTTGAAGAATGTTTGGCATTTGCCATCGAAACCGCCGCCCTTTATGGCGAAGAAAAGCCGCGCCTGCATTTAGGGGCAGTTGATCTGTTTGAAGCATTGCTGGATCAAATAGAATTGCCAGATGTGTGGCGTCCGCGCGTGCGCGACCGTTTCGGCCATGATGCCGCGATGGGGCGGTTGCTAGACCGCTTGTTTGCGCCAGAAGATCAGCATGATCAGCCAGAGCTGCCGAAAGATATCGATGCCGCCAAAGCCAAAATCCTCGAAATGATGGATGAGGCGGGCTTGTCGCAATATACCGGACGTACCGCCGAGGAAATCGCTGAGCGCTATTTGGAAAAGCGGCAATTGGCAGAAGCGCCAGTGCCCGCAACCACAGTGCGCACCTTGCGGGAGTTCCTGTCGATCACTGGCCGGGCGCATGAGCAAGTGTTCCACATCACGGCCTTAGCGCAAAAGGTCGGCATCAATCTTGATCAGCAACTGGAGCGCTTGAGCGCACGGCTGACCAAGCTCAAAGCAGATGCACCCCACATTGAAGTTGAGTTCGACGCGGGTTTCTCACCGCGCCTCGATTACTACACTGGACATGTGTTTGAACTTACGTCAAATCTCACAGGCGACGTGTTGGCGTCTGGCGGGCAATATGACCGCCTGTTGCAGCGTTTGGGCGCGCAAAAGCCTGTAACCGCGATTGGCTGTGCCGTTTGGGTAGATCGGTTGGAGCAGGGAGGCGCACGATGAGTTCTATTCTTTTGGCCATTCCGTCTAAAGGGCGGTTGGAAGAAGCCACCCGCGAAGTTTTTGCTGAATTGGGTATGCCCATTGAGCGCCCCGGCGGCGCGCGCTCCTATCTTGGCGAAATGGCGTCCATGCCTGATGTGACAGTTCGTTTCCTCTCTGCCAGCGAAATTGCCCGCGAACTCATTGCTGGCAATATTGATGTGGGCGTGACAGGCGAAGACCTTGTGCACGAAGCGGCAGAACGCGGCATTGAGCAAGTTGAATTGGCAAAGCCACTAGGCTTTGGCGGCGCAGATGTTGTTGTCGGCTTGCCAGAGAGCTGGGTTGATGTGACTGCCATGCGGGATTTGGCGGATGTGGCATCAGATTATCGTCACCGTCATGGCCAATGGCTGCGCGTGGCGACGAAATATATCAATTTGACCCGCAAACATTTCGCGCTGCATGGCATCGCCGAATATCGCATTGTGCAATCCATGGGCGCGACCGAAGCGGCGCCAGCTTCTGGGGCTGCGGAACTGATTGTAGACATCACATCCTCGGGCTCAACGCTGAAAGCCAATCAGCTTAAAGTGCCTAAAGATGGTGTGATCTTGAAATCCGAAGCTAATTTGGTGGTGGCCCGCAATGCACAATGGGACGCCGATAAACTTAGCCTGTTGCGAGACTTTTTGGACAAAATGGAAAAGGGCCTCGGTGAAACAATCACCGAAGCCCTCTAAAATCGCGTAATCGCAAGATTATGTGATTAGTCTTTGTCGATGGCAAATGCGCCTGGGCCATGCAACCAGATGTACAAATAACCGCCAGCCATGGCCAGGTTCTTCATGAAGCTGGTCATTTGCATTTGATCTGCTGGTTGGAAGTGCGCCATAAAGCCGCTTGCCACGCAAAATAGTGCAAGCAAAAGCGCTGCGATGCGGGCTTTAAAACCAACCAAAACAGCCAAGCCAGCAATAAGCTCAAAAAGGCCAACTAAATATACGCTGACACCTGGCATTGGAATGCCCAATGCCTCGAAATAGCCAGCTGTTGCAGCCGCCGCAGTCAGTTTTGAAAAACCTGCCATGATGAAAATCACTGACATCAAAATGCGCGCCACAAGTGGCGTTGCCTTATTTACCCCGTCCATAATACTCTCCGTGTTTGACGTGACGAACAAATTAATGAGTCATAAAAATTATACAATATAACAAAAATTGGACAATTCGTTCGAATAATAAAAACAATGCCTCCCTGTGTAATTTATCTAGCCCCTGCGTGCACTCGGCGGCATAATGCGCGCATCTTTTCGAGTCGGGACCTCCCATGGAATTTGAATTAACGTTGTTGGTGATGATGGCCATCGTGGCCTTCGCTGCCGGATTTATGGATGCCATCGCAGGCGGCGGGGGCTTGTTGAGCTTGCCTGCTTTGTTGTTTGCGGGCCTGCCGCCCGTGGCAGCATTGGCCACCAACAAAATGCAATCCGTGGTGGGCGCACTGGTGGCAGCCACCACCTATGCGCGCAAAGGTTATGTAGACTTCCGCCAGTTGGGCTTGGCTATCGTGACCACCTTTATCGGGTCTGTCATTGGCGCTTTTTCCGCAACTCAGTTGAACACCGACATTCTTTTGTTGCTGGTGCCAATCTTGTTGATTGGCGTCGCGGCTTATTTCTTATTTTCACCGCGCCTTTCTGATGAGGCACGCGCAGATCGGCTGAATTTTGCACTGTTTGGGCCATTGATGGGCTTCACCATCGGATTTTACGATGGCATTTTTGGCCCCGGCACTGGCTCATTCTTTACGGCAGGCTTTGTGACCTTGTTCGGTTTTGGGCTTACCCGTGCTGTCGGTTCCACCAAAGTGCTCAACGCCACATCGAATGCTGCTGCGTTGATCTTCTTTATCTATGCAGGTGAAGTGGTGTGGGCCGTGGGCGGTGCCATGATCATCGGGCAAATTGGCGGTGGCTATCTCGGTGCCATTACAGGCATGCGGTTTGGCGCACGCTTGATCAAGCCAATGATTGTGGTGATCTCGACCGCCATGGCGGTCCGCCTGCTTTGGCCGCAAATCATTGAAATGTTTGCAACTTAATTCACATGTAACTTTCGCTTAATTCAGCGTTAATTAACATGGTTCATATTGCGTTAAGAGGGGGGCCGATCTGATCGGCCATTTTTTGATGTCAATATGGGGGGAGAACCTGTGTCTCAAGATCAAGATCAGGTTTCGATTGAAGAGCGTCGTCAGATGATGGAGCTGGACGCTGACGCTGCGCAACGCGTGGCAAATGCCAAAGACCACATTCTTTCACATCTGCCAGACGCGCTTGATCGCTTTTACGGCAAAGTGGCGAAGTCACCAGCACTGAAATCATTTTTCGACAGCGAGCAGATGCAGCAAAGTGCGCGGGCGCGACAAGTGTCTCATTGGGAGCGGATAGCTGACGGCGCTTGGGATGAGGACTTTTTGCGCGCTGGCCGTCAGGTCGGGCATGTACACGCCAAAATCGGCCTGGAGCTGAAACATTATGTTTCTGGCTACTCTTTGGTGGCCGAAGATTTGATCAAAGGCGTTATGCTGGACATGCTGGCCGAAGATAAAACCCGCAAAGGGCCGTTTGGCCTTGGCGGAAAATCGACAGGCAAACAGGCTGAAATCGTAGCGCAAACCGTTGCGGACATGATGAAAGTCTTGATGCTCGATATGGAGTTGGCCATCAGCTCTTATGTGCATCAAACCCGTCAAGAAACCGAAATGGTCAACGCTGAAATGCAGCATGTGCTGTCCGCTGCGGTGAATGGCGATTTTGACCTGCGCGTTGAAGTTGAAGTGCAAGATCAAAATCTAAATGCGCTCATCCAAAGCACCAATCAGTTGATGACGGAACTGGGCGATCGCCTAGAAGAAGCCGATGACGCTTTGTTCTCAATGGCGAATGCAGATCTAACCCACCGGGTTGAGGGGCAACGCTCAGGCGCATTCGCACGGTTGCAAAATAATATAAATGGCGTCGCCGATCAGCTTTCGGATTTGGTCGGCAAAATTCAAGGCACCTCACGCGCGTTGAAAAGTGCCACTGGAGAAATTCTCTCCGGCGCTAATGATTTGGCCGACCGCAGCAACCGGCAGGCTGCTGCCATTCAGCAAACCACGGCGACAGTGAAAAACATGTCCCAAGCCGTGGCCGAAAATACAAAACAATCGCGTGAAGCAATGCAGCAGGCTGATGATGTGCGCCGCACCGCAGAAGAAGGCGGCGAGGTTATGAGCAGCGCCAGCCAAGCGATGGAGCGGATCACTGACTCGTCCAATAAGATTTCCAATATTATCGGATTGATCGACGATATTGCTTTCCAAACCAATTTGCTGGCCCTTAACGCTTCTGTTGAGGCAGCGCGAGCAGGCGAGGCAGGCAAAGGCTTTGCCGTTGTGGCGGTGGAAGTTCGCCGCTTGGCCCAAAGCGCGGCAGAAGCGTCAAACGAAGTGAAGGCGCTTATTGAGAAATCGGCCCATGAAGTGACCGATGGCACAAAGCTGGTGCATCAAGCTGCCGAGAGCTTGACCGCAATGTTGGAAGCAGCACGTAAGAATAATGAGCTGATGGCTTCTGTGGCGCAAAAGAGCCAGGAGCAATCTACCTCAATTGACGAGATTTCATCAGCCATTTCCCAAATCGATGAAATGACCCAGCATAATTCATCGCTGGTGGAACAAACCAACGCTGCCATCGAGCAAACAGAAGCACGCTCTTCTGAATTGGATAAGATGGTGGATGTGTTCAAATTGACCACAGGTCATGAACATATGATGTCTAGAGCAAGCTAATCGAAAACATTATTATACAAAAAAAAGGGGCGATCCGAAGATCGCCCCTAATGCTTTATAGCGTTGGGCAGCTGGCTTAGAAGCCCATGCCGCCCATACCGCCCATGCCACCCATATCAGGTGCAGGCGCAGCGCCTTTTTCCTGTGGGATTTCAGCAACCATAGCTTCTGTTGTTACCAACAAGCCAGCAACTGAAGCGGCGTCTTGCAACGCTGTGCGCACAACTTTAACTGGGTCAACAATACCCATTTTGATCATGTCGCCATATTCGCCAGTCTGAGCGTTGTACCCAAAGGTTGCGCTAGACTCTTCCAAGATTTTGCCAACAACAACTGAACCTTCGCCACCAGCGTTTTCAACGATCTGACGGATAGGTGCTTGAAGGGCACGCTGAACAATTTTGATGCCAGCTTCTTGGTCAGCATTTTCGCCTTTTGCTTCGATAGAAGCAGATGCGCGAAGCAATGCAACGCCACCACCAGCAACAATGCCTTCTTCAACCGCAGCGCGTGTTGCGTTCAACGCATCATCAACGCGGTCTTTACGCTCTTTAACTTCAACTTCTGTTGCGCCGCCAACTTTGATAACAGCAACACCGCCAGCAAGTTTCGCCAAGCGCTCTTGCAATTTCTCACGGTCATAATCAGAAGAAGTCTCTTCGATTTGAGCTTTGATTTGGCCAACACGAGCTTCGATGTCTTCGTTTGAACCAGCGCCATCAACGATTGTTGTGTTTTCTTTGGTGATGTCGACTTTCTTAGCAGTGCCGAGCATGTCCAAAGTTACGCTTTCCAACTTGATGCCAAGATCTTCAGAGATCACTTGACCACCAGTCAACACAGCGATGTCTTCCAACATGGCTTTACGACGATCGCCGAAACCAGGTGCTTTAACAGCAGCAACTTTCAAGCCGCCGCGCAAACGGTTTACAACCAAAGTTGCCAACGCTTCGCCTTCAACATCTTCAGCGATGATGAGCAATGGACGTGAAGATTGTACAACAGCTTCCAAGATTGGGAGCATGGCTTGTAGGTTTGACAATTTTTTGTCGAACAACAAGATGTATGGATCTTCAAGTTCTGCAACCATTTTCTCTGTGTTGGTGCAGAAGTAAGGAGAAAGGTAACCGCGGTCAAACTGCATGCCTTCAACAACATCCAGTTCAGTTTCCAAAGACTTAGCTTCTTCAACTGTGATCACGCCTTCATTGCCAACGCGCTGCATAGCTTCAGCAATATCTTCACCGATTTGCTTTTCGCCGTTTGCAGAAATTGTACCAACCTGTGCAACTTCGTCAGAAGTTGAGATTTTCTTGGCGCTTTTCGCCAATTTCTCAACAACTTCAGCTACTGCCAAGTCGATGCCGCGCTTCAAATCCATTGGGTTCAAGCCAGCAGCAACAACTTTTGCGCCTTCGTTTACGATTGCTTGAGCCAAAACAGTTGAAGTGGTTGTGCCGTCACCAGCGATATCGTTGGTTTTAGAGGCAACAGTGCGCACCATTTGGGCGCCCATATTTTCGAACTTGTCTTCAAGATCGATTTCTTTCGCAACAGTCACACCATCTTTGGTGATGCGTGGCGCGCCGAAAGACTTGTCGATCACAACGTTGCGGCCTTTAGGGCCAAGTGTCACTTTAACAGCATTCGCGAGAATGTTGACGCCTTTAAGCATCTTGTCGCGCGCTTCAGTGGAGAATTTTACTTCCTTAGCAGACATTATGTTTGCTCCTTAGAAACTTATTTAGGGGGAACGTTAAAAGGCTGAATTAGCCTTCGATAACGCCCATGATGTCGCTTTCTTTCATGATCAACAGGTCTTCGCCATCGATCTTGACTTCAGTGCCTGACCATTTGCCAAACAAAACGCGGTCGTTGGCTTTCACATCAGGTGTGATGTGCTTGCCATCTTCGTCGCGCGCGCCAGGGCCAACAGAAACAACAACGCCCTCAGAAGGCTTTTCTTTCGCAGTATCAGGGATAATGATGCCGCCTGAAGTTTTCTCTTCAGAGTCGACACGACGAACGACAACGCGGTCGTGAAGTGGACGGAAGCTCATGTTCGCTCCTTCAATTTCCAAATGAATTGACATTAATTTCGCTGCTATTAGCACTCTCGATATGTGAGTGCTAACAAGCATCGCACAGGAAATAATGGTCGGGGCAGTGAGAGTCAAGAACTGGCCGATGAAGTTTTTTTAAAAAATCACCAAAATGGATGAAGTCCGCCATTTTTGCGGCCACGCCCCACCAACATTCAGTGCGGGGAAAGGATTGCCTTTAACGGCAACTAGGGTTAAGCCTTCGCCGAGTTTTTTTCAGGGTAGTTGGGAACATATGTCAGAGCAAGGCCAAACTTTGACCGCAAGCGAAAGCTGGCGCGCGCCGCATTTGTCAATTGTCGTGCCGACATTTAATGAACGGGGCAATATTGAACTGTTGGTGGAAAAGCTGGAAGCGGTTTTCCCCCAATTGCCTTTCGAAGTGATTTTTGTGGATGACAATAGCCCAGACGGCACGGCAGAGCTGGCCAAGGAAATTGGCCAAACAAAGCCCTGGGTCAAATGCATTAAGCGGATTGGCCGTCGTGGCTTATCATCTGCCTGTGTTGAGGGTATCTCCTCCAGCAATGCGCCCTATGTTGCGGTGATGGATGCAGACCATCAGCATGATGAAACGGTGCTACCGCAAATGCTGGAGATGGTTGAAAAAGAAAAAGACCTGGTGCTTGCATCGCGCTTTCTTGATGGCCGCACCGCAGAAGAGGGCTTGTCGAAGTTCCGTGAGTTTGGCTCCAACGTCGCCAACGCCATCGCTAATTTGGTGACAGGCGTGAAAATCACCGATCCCATGACCGGGTTTTTCATGCTCAAGCGAGAAAAGTTCGAAAAGATTGCGCCAAATCTGTCGAGCGAAGGTTTCAAAATCCTGCTCGATATTATCGCCACCGCCCGCAATATGGGATCGCCGCTGAATATTGGTGAGGTTGGGTTCACCTTCCGCGCGCGGCACGATGGTGAAAGCAAAATGAGTCCGCTGATTGCGGTGCAGTTTTTTGGCCTCGCTCTATCAAAAATGACAGGCGGGTTTTTGCCATCCTCTTTTTTCCTGTTCGCAGCAGTCGGCGCGACAGGTGTGGTGGTGCATTTGCTTGCGCTCACGCTGGCAAGCGGCGTGTTTGGCTTTAACTTTACCAATGCACAATTGTTCGCGACCATTGTGGCGATGACATCGAACTTCCACCTCAACAATATGTTCACCTATGCAGATCGGCAACTGCGTGGCTCGAAATACTGGACGGGCTTATTGAGCTTTTATGCCGTATGCGCGGTGCCGGCGATTGCTAATGTGTCGGTCGCAGCCTTTATCTTCGAGCAAAATTCGCTCTTCTATTTCGCGGCCATTGCAGGCATCGTCATCAGCATCGTATTTAACTATGCAGCAACGCGCATATTTACATGGCGGGCATAAATGAAATTGGGGCAGCGCAGCAGTGCTAATTTGATGGCTTGGCCCGGCCAAGAGGGCGCAAAATACGCCAAGCTTGTGCTTTGGCTGATTGCGCTCACCACCATCTGGCGCATTTGGGCCGCGGCCATGGTGGGGTTTGGCATCGGCGAAGCCTATTATTTGGCATCAGCCCGCAGCCTGCATTTATCTTATTTCGACCAGCCGCCCCTTTTTCTTTGGATATTGTGGGGCATAAACGCCATCACTCCCGGCGAAGCGCCTGTTTTGCTGCGCTTGCCATTTATCCTAATGTTCAGCTTAAGCACATGGGTGATTTTCCAAATCGGCGCGCGGGTGCAAAGCGCGCGTGCCGGATGGCTTGCTGCACTCCTGTTCAATATTTCGCTGCTGTTCCAAGTGTCGATCGGCGGCTGGGCGCAGCCCGAAGCGCCGCTGATGCTGTTCTGGTTGCTTACAGTTTGGTTTTTGTTGGACTTATTTGGTGAAGAGCCAAATGCGCCTTTGGTCAGCTGGGGATTGGTTGGCCTCATGTTGGGCCTGACCTTTTTGTCGAAATACCACGCAGTTTTTCTGCTCTATGGGGCCGGGCTTTACGCTCTGATCGTGCCGAGCGCCCGCAAATGGATTGTGCACCCCGGGCCATATATCGCCATCGCAATTGCCGCGCTTATTGCCTCGCCAGTATTGATATGGAATTGGCAGAACGATTTCATCTCCTTCAATTTTCAAGGCGGCCGTGCATTTGGCGATGAGATTTCGCTGGTGCGCCTGGTGCGCATGATTGTTGGGCAGCTGATTTACATTACGCCTTGGATCGCGCTTCCTGCGCTGACGGCAGCCATCATCGCGGTGATTAAGGGGCCCGGTTCATTCTGGCCAAGCTCCAAAGGGCGCGGCGTTGCTTTTTTCTTTGTGATGCTTGCCCACGGCCCCATCATCTTGTTCACCGCAGTTGCGGCATGGTCAGAAACTCAGTTCCATTTCCACTGGCAGGCGCCGGGCTATATGATGCTGTTCTTATTGCTGGCCATGTGGATGGATGCAAGTTGGGCGCGGTTTAAAACGGCGCTGACGGTCTTTTTGGTGGCCGCAACAATTGTAAACTTCGCCGCCATGTCCATTTTGGTCACCCACACGGCCAATGGTTGGTTGCGTCAAATTGTTCCCGGCTTCGAAGAAGGAATAGACCCCACACGCGATGCCTTGCCATGGACAGCGTTGGGCGAATTTTTGCGCGACGAAGATGCATTGAAAGAAGGCAAGTTCATAGCGGGCGTGCATTGGACCGAATGTGGCCATGTTGATAATGCAGCGGCGGGGCAGGTGCCATTTTTGTGCATCTCTTCCGACCCGCGCAACATCGCCTTCAATGTCGACCCAACCACGCTTCAAGATCAAACGGGCTATATCGCAACTTCTGTCTGGCCTGATGAAGCGATCATGGGTCGGTTCACGCCGTTCTTTGAAAATTTCGAGCAAGTCGGCGAAGTTGAAATTCAACGGGCAGGCCGCACTGAATTGGCGCCAGTGCGCATCTATCGCGGAGAAAAGCTGATTATTGATCGCGAGTTTGGGCCGAGCACAACAGGCAAGTTTCAGGTGCCATTGCTGCCGCTTACCCGCATTTCGCGCATTATGGGGCAGGTTGACGAGCTTGCCGCGCCGCTGGAAGTGGATGCATATGTAAATGGTGAGCGCATTGGCGCAGCCAACATTGTGGATGGTGCCTTTGATATGACCACCGGCATGGTGGCAACTTTGCCTCTGCGCACAGTTACGCTTGAGCTGAAATCGCCAGATGGAAAACCATTATTCGCGAAGTCAGTGAAGGTTTACCTAGGCTACCATCAATAGAGCCAATTAAGTGCTTTGGTGTCGCCACACCATTTCCACATCAATCTCGCCGCGCTCATAAACAGTGAAGCCGTTCCGGGCGTAGAATCGCTCTGCATCGCTATTGCTCAGTGCGGTGAGGATGATGTCTTGTTGCAAATCCGTTGCGCGGGCCTTCAATTCATTGAGAATATCACAACCTATCCCCTGACCTTGATAATCAGGCCGCAGATAGAGGTGCGCCAAATAAAGGTCATTTTCACGCGGGATCAGTGCAAAACACCCAACTAAAAGCTCTTGATCAAACAATAGGATTGTGTGTTCGGGCGAGAATTCGTAGATAAAACGTTGGCGAGCACGGGTGGGGTTGAAACGTCCAGCTTTTTCCAAGCTGGGGCGCATTGCGACCAAGCGCAATTCGATCAACGCTTCAAGATCAGCAAGCTCTGCTGATCGCCGAACAAACGGAATAGACATTTAGAACCTTAAGCGGCGCTTTCCGCTTCCATCTTCTCCCAAGACATTTTCTTGCGATAGATGGTGGAAGGGCTGATTTCCAGTGCAGCAGCAGCTTGGGAAATATTGCCATCAAACAAGGCAAGCGCTTCTTCAATAATGCGTTGCTCTTGCTTCCAAAGGGGTTCCAACACAGCCAATTGTGCCCGTGCATGACGGTTGGCAATCGGCGCAGCGCGCGGTGCTTCTCTTTGCGCTTGCTGTGCATTGCTCTCTACATCGGCAAGACGCACCATGCGGGCGGTGACCAACTGCTCATCATGCATCACGACAATGCGGCGCACCAGATTTTGGATCTGGCGCACATTGCCCGGCCACTCACGTGCCATAAACTGCTCAGCGGTTTCACGATCAAAGCCGATAAATTCCTTGCCTTCTTCTTCTGAGTAGCGGGCGAGGAATGTTTCTGCAATCGGCATAATATCCGCTGGACGCTGGCGCAAAGGCGGTAAATGAATGGGCAACACATGCAACCGATAGAACAAATCTTCCCGGAAACGCTTTTCCGTAATCATTTGCATCGGGTTGCGGTTGGTGGCGCAAATAATACGCACATCAACCTTGCGGGGCATGGCTTCGCCCACCCGGTTGATTGTGCCTGTTTGCAAAAAGCGGAGCAACTTGGCTTGAAGGCTTAGATCAAGTTCGCCGATCTCATCCAAGAACAAGGTGCCGTTCTGCGCCAATTCAACTGCGCCGTCGCGATCTTGCATCGCGCCAGTAAACGCCCCTTTGGCCACACCAAACAATTCAGTTTCCATCAAATCGCGCGGAATGGCCCCGCAATTAATGGCCACAAAACGTCCTTCGGCCCGGTTTGAGCGGGCATGAAGCGCTTCGGCGCAAACCTCTTTGCCTGTGCCGCTCTCACCAGTGATGAACACTGGCGCGTTTGATGGTGCAATCCGGCCGATTTGCTCGTAAATCACCCGCATTTGCGGTGAGGCGCCAACAAATCCTTCAAAGTCCAAACGGTCGCCTTCTTCAATCGGCGGCGAGAACTGATATTTCTTGCCATGTCGTGCAGAAAGCTCTTCCAACCGATCAAACAGGATTTTGGCGGTAACTGGTTTGGCAAAATAATCATGTGCCCCAGCGCGCATTGCCGCCACAGCCATGGTCACCGAACCACCTTCAGAAAGGGCGATAATCAACGCGCCTTGGGAGTAATGTGCAATTTTGGAAAGGGCAATTTCGGCATCGGGTTCAATATCTTCCAAACTGCCGAGATCTGCGAAGATAATATCGTAATCGTGAGATTTGAGTGCGCTCAACCCCTGTTTGCCGCCGGTGACATGGGTGCAAGTGAGTTGCATCCCATTTCCTTTATTGTCCAAAAACTCTTGGCAATCATTCAGGATGAAATTGCCATGGTCGACAATCAATAGACGCGGTGGCCGTGACGAGCCGCATGAACTTGGCATTCTGCCGTTACTCCCGATTCTGGGTCTTATGTCGCATTCTTGCTCCCCCCATTTTTCATAATTAGGGTAAACAAAGTGTTTGCATTTGATGCAAAATTGTAAAAATAGCGAAAAACATGAACTTAGCGATTGCTTTGACGGGCAAAAAAGCGATGCTATGTTGATGGCAGGGGAATCTAGATTGAAGGGCCTTTAGTGTAACGTGCGCGCACTCATTTCTTTTTTCATCCTTGTTGCGTGTTTGAGCGTGGGCATTACCGCCTATTTCGGTCTGGGCGTTAACTTAATGGATGCTATTTTGGTCACAGGTCTATTTGCCTTGACCTGTTTTGTGATCATCGAAGCGATGTTTCGCCGCCGCACAGAAAAATATCTGGCCCAACGTGTTTCTGAAATCGCCCAGCAATTGGGTGTGGTTGCCCGCACCAATGAGATCATGTCCGATCAGGTCAATTATCTGTCCAACATCAATGTCAACAATCGGTTGGAAGATGTAGAGGCAGATATTTCTGTTTTGGGGACCGTGATCCGCGAATTGGCTGAGGCGGTTGCCGAGGTGGAAGAAGCCCAAGCCACACAGGCCATGGCACCGCCACCACCACCAGCGCCCGCGCCGCAAAGTGCGCCAAACGTATCCTCCATCAACACGCAGAAACGGCACGCGGAAAATGTTGATGAAGAAGAGGTCGATGTGCCGATTTCCATTTTGCAGGATGCCTTGGCTGAAGGCCGTGTGCGCCAATATCTGCAACCCATCGTCACCCTGCCGCACCGCCGGACATTGGGATATGATCTGGTGCCAAAAGTTTCACAGCCTGGCAGCAAGCTTTTGAGCGCCCACGAGTTTTTGCCAAATTCTGATCGTACCGGCACGATTTCCGAATTGGAGCAGATGCTGGTGCGCCAAGCTGCCAACATCATCCATCGCTCCAATATTGCGGGCGAGCCGACCTCTTTGTTCGTGCCGATCTCATATAGCCTGCTTAATGATGTGGATGCGTGCGAGCGTTTGGTGGATTTGGTGCGGTCTAACCGTGCGGTCACCGCCAGCCTGTTCCTCACCATGGAAGAAGAGAAATATTCCCGGCTGAGCGACAATCAGCGGGCCGCATTGTCCATGTTTGTTAAAATCGGCGTGGGCATCTGCTTGGATAAAGTGCGCAGCCTGCGCCTGAATTTTCAGGACCTTTATGCCCGCGGCATAAAATATGTGAAAGCGGATACACAGCGCTTTATCGAAGATCCGCAATCCTATTCTGATTTACACAATGCCGATGTGGCCGATTTCGTAAAGCGATATGATGTTGGCTTGATCATGGATAATGTGGTGCAAGAAGAGCAGATTTTGATGCTGCTGGATGACAAAATCCCGTTTGCGCAAGGCGAACATATCGCACCACCTTCGCCTGTTCGCCCAGATTTGCTGGGTGAACAACAAAAAGTTCAATCAACTGCCTATTAAGCGGTTCGCTTTCGGCAGATTTCAAATTTAGAGCAACGTTCCATGTCTCTTGAAAAGCTGGGCCTTTCTGGCCTGATCGACCAATATGATGCCTTGTTTTGTGATGTGTGGGGCGTGCTCCACAATGGCCGTGTTGGCCACCAAACGGCCATCGACGCGCTGCGCGAAGCCAAAAATATGGGCAAAGCTGTGGTGCTGGTCACCAATGCGCCACGCCCTTCCGGTGAAATTGCCAGTGAAATCGCCCATCTTGGCGTAACCACTGATGTTTATGATGCAATTGTCACCTCCGGCGACGCCACACGCGATCTAATCCGCCCCTATGAAGGGCAAACGCTTTATCGTTTGGGGCCAGATAGCGATGGTGCGCTGTTCGATGGTATTGATGTGCATTTTGGTCCGTTGGAAGAGGCCAAGGCAATCATGTGCACTGATTTGGAATATGGCCGTACGCCTGAAGATTATGCCGATGAAGTACATGATTGGAAGGCACGCGGGCTGCCCTTTATCTGCGCCAACCCCGACAAGGTTGTGGAAGTGGGCGATGAGATCATTTATTGCGGCGGTGCCTTGGCCGATGTGTATGAACAGGCGGGCGGCGAAGTGCGCTTGGCCGGCAAGCCCTTTACGCCAATTTACCAGCGCGCAGCGCGCCTAGCGTCTGAAAAGCTTGGTGCAGAACCTGCACCTGGCCGCACCTTGGCAATTGGCGATAGCGTACGCACCGATGCCACAGGGGCAGCACAAATGGGCTATGATTTCCTGTTTATCTCTGGCTCCATTCACGCCCATGAATTGGGCGATTTTGAAAACCCTGATCCTGAAATGATCACCAAACTGGTTGGCCAAAGCAATGCAAACACGGTGGGGTTTGCCCCGCGTCTTTATTGGTGAGTTGACGCAGGGCAGGGGGGAAGTGTGAGTTCTTAAAACATCGCATCAATGTCAGATTGGGAAACCCCTTCGCCCTCATGGGCAGGGCCACTGACCAGCTTTTCGCGATTGCGTTTTTCCCGCTCACTCATTTCGCCAGTGCTGACGGGCGCGATATTATTGTTCTCAATCATGCGGCACAGTACTTCAATCCGTTGCTCAATCACTTCCATCGTATGGATGATCTTGGTCACGCGCTGACCGGTAAGGTCTTGAAAGCTGCAGGCTTCAAAAATAGCCATCATATGCTGCTCAACTTCCGCCGCATATTTTTCCGGGTCGGACTTATCAGCGGCCAGCACCTGCTCAGCCACATTCATAATCGTATCGGTCGCCACTTCCGTAGCTTTAACAATCGCGCCAAGCTCGCGCCCCATTTCTGGGATGCGTTTGGCGAAAATATCGTTGGCATCAACGCGAGAAAGCTCGCTCCGTAGACCTTCAATCGCGCCCAAAATCTCCCTGAGTTCTTGGTGCATTGAACGGTCTAAACTGCGCACCAAGGGCTTAAGTGCCGCGGTGACTTTTTCTGCCAATGCAATCACATCTTTCAACGGAATGCGTTCATCATTTCGCTCTGCCAGATCGGTCAAATCCAATTCCGGTTTTTGCTGTTCTGCCGCCTGTATCATGGGCCTATCCCGCCATCTGCTTTTCAAAAACCGCTTGCATCTTGGCGAAAAGCACCTCGGTGGTGAACGGTTTGATGATGTAATTATTCACGCCTGCACGTTTAGCAGCGATCACATTTTCAGTGGCAGATTCTGCCGTAATCATGATGAAGGGCACATGGGCATTTGTTGCGTCCGCCCGCACATGGCGCAGCAATTCATAGCCAGTCATCGGCTCCATGTTCCAATCTGATATGATCAGATCATATTTAGCCCGTGCGGTGAGTTGTGCCGCTTCGTGCCCATCGCGGGCCTCATCAACATTCTCAAACCCCAATTGCTTTAATAGATTTCGCAAAATGCGCAGCATCGTGGTGTAATCATCCACAATCAGAATGCGCATGGACCGATCCAAAGCCATTCTCTTACCCCTAGAAATCATAAAATATTTCGCTATGGTACGGCCCGTCCTTGAAAGTGCGGTAAATCCTCAACTTGGGGAAACCCCTTATCCATATGCGACGAAATATAAAAAGGGTTTGCTTGCAAATTGCCGCCAAAAGGGGCAGTTTGCGCCAATTCAAATTTGCCATCGATTCAGCAAATAGGGCTTCACATTATGGCGTTTACCATTGTCGAAAATTTGGGCCAGCTGCCGCAGCATTTGCGCGGGGGCGTGGTCGCCATTGGCAATTTTGACGGCTGCCATCGCGGACATCAATCCATTTTTGAGCGCGCAAAGCAAATGGCCGCGGCCAATAACGTGCCCGCCTTGGTGTTGACATTCGAACCGCACCCTCGCGATGTATTCGCGCCAGAACCCTTTATGTTTCGTCTAACAGAGCGCAACCAAAAAGCGCGTTTGGTGGAAGCGATGGGCTTTGATGGCATTGTGATCATGCCATTCACCAAAGATTTTTCACAAAAATCGGCGCCCGAATTTATCGAGAATTACATAGTTGATCAGCTCGGCGCGTCCATCGTGACTGTTGGTGCTGACTTCCATTTCGGTAAAAACCGAGCGGGCACTCCGCAATATCTGGTCGAGGCGGGCCCGAAATATGGGTTTGACGTGGTGATCAACCATATGTTGGACGAAGGCGACGCGCCTGTGTCGTCCACCCGTGTGCGCGAAGCCTTGCGCGAGGGCGAGGTGCGTTTCGCCAACCAGTTGCTCGGCTATCATGCCTTCATCGCTGGCGAAGTGAGCCATGGTGATAAGCGTGGGCGCGAACTGGGCTACCCCACAGCCAATTTGCATTTGTCGCCCCATGAAGGGCTTAAGCATGGCGTTTATGTGGTGCGCGCACGCGTGAAAGGCAAAACCTATCATGGCGTTGCAAACTTTGGCCGTCGTCCCATGTTCGACAATGGAATGACCTTGTTTGAAACGCACATTTTCGATTTCGCCCAAGAAGTCTATGGCGAATATATGGAAGTGGCGCTTTGCGAATATTTGCGGGGCGAAGAGAACTTCAATTCCCTTGATGAATTGATTGCCGCTATGGACAAAGACAGCGAAAAGGCCAAGGCAATCTTGGCTGATGAAAAAGCAATGTCGGAAATCGACGTCAAACTGGGCTTTTTCGATCAGTAATCAACCCCAAGTTTTTCGGGCAAAAGATTGACTTTGCGCCCTGTTCTGGCCTAAAGCGTTCTGATTAGCAATAAATCGGTGACCAACTCGTGACCTTCTTTGATCACATGGCAATTGAACGATTATCTATCGCTCCTGCGAGCGCCAAAAGTGCTGCGCAGTTCATTCCGATTATTCGAATTATTAGCCGGCCTTCGTAATCTGCGCGAAGTGCGCGAACGAAGTGTCGGGTAAAAACATCGAGTTCTAGCCGCGGCCAATGCGCCTGACGGCTTTTCCCAAATACAAATTGAATGAATGTTAGCACTATGAGCGACAACCAAACCGATAAAAAAGACTATTCGGCAACATTGAACTTGCCTGAAACCGAATTCCCCATGCGGGCAGGCCTGCCCAAGCGCGAGCCAGGCTGGCTAAAGCGCTGGGAAGATATGAACATCTACCAGCAATTGCGCGATGCCTCTAAGGATAAAGAAAAATTCATCCTGCATGATGGCCCGCCATATGCGAACGGCAACATCCATATCGGCCACTCCTTGAACAAGGTGCTGAAAGATATGGTGGTGCGCTCGCACCAGATGCAGGGCTATAACGCCGCCTATATCCCGGGGTGGGATTGCCACGGGTTGCCCATCGAATGGAAAATCGAAGAGCAATATCGCGCCAAAGGCAAAAATAAGGACGAAGTGCCAATCAACGAATTCCGTAAGGAATGTCGCGAATTTGCCGCCCATTGGCTGGACGTGCAGCGCGAAGAATTTAAGCGCTTGGGCGTAAATGGCGATTGGGACAATCCTTATATCACCATGTCTTTCGATGCAGAGGCACAGATCGCGCGCGAACTGATGAAGTTTGCCACATCTGGCCAGCTTTATCGTGGCTCAAAGCCTGTGATGTGGTCCGTGGTGGAACGCACCGCCTTGGCCGAAGCCGAAATCGAATATCATGAATATGAGAGCGATGCGATCTGGGTGAAGTTCCCCATTTCAGCCGCTGGCGGCACAGGCGACCAAGCCGATTTGGTTGAGAAATTGATGGATGCGAAAGTGGTGATCTGGACCACAACGCCTTGGACCATCCCCGCCAACCGCGCCGTATCTTATTCGTCAGATATCTCTTACGGCCTTTATCAAGTTACAGAAGCGCCGGATGAGAACTGGGTCGAAAAGGGTGAATTGCTGGTTTTGGCCGACAATTTGGCTGCCGATGTGTTCGGCAAAGCCCGTGTGGACGTTTTTGAGCGTATTGGCGACGTGCCAGCTGATGTGCTGGGCACCATCGAATGCGAACATCCATTGAACGGCCATGCAGATGGTTACGACTATACCGTGCCACTGCTCAATGGTGATCACGTGACAGATGATGCAGGTACAGGTTTTGTACACACTGCACCGGGCCACGGCGCAGATGACTTTGAAATCTGGATGGAAAATGCCCGTGAGCTTGAAGCACGTGGCATCGATCCAACCATTCCATTCTGCGTAGATGCGGGCGGCTATTACACCAAAGACGCACCCGGCTTTGACGGTGCACGCATCATCGATGACAAAGGCAAAAAGGGCGACGCCAACAATAAGGTGATCGCTGAATTGGCAGCGCGTGGTGCGATGGCAGCACGGGGTCGATTGAAGCACCAATATCCGCATTCTTGGCGGTCGAAAAAGCCAATCATCTATCGCAACACACCACAATGGTTTGTGTATATGGATCGCGATATTGACGGGCAGGGCGACACTTTGCGCACCCGAGCGATGGATGCGATTGAAGCCACAAACTTTGTGCCACAAACCGGCAAACGCCGCCTAAGTTCAATGGTCGAAGGCCGCCCAGACTGGGTGTTGTCTCGCCAGCGCACATGGGGCGTGCCGATCTGCGTGTTCGTCAATGAAAATGGCGACGTTCTGAAGGATGACGAAGTGAATACCCGCATTGCCGACGCGTTTGAAGCGGAAGGTGCGGATGCATGGTTTGCTGAAGGCGCAAAAGAGCGGTTCCTGACCGACAAATATAATGCTGCCGAATGGGAGCAAGTGACTGACATTTTGGATGTGTGGTTTGACTCTGGTTCAACCCACTCATTCGTGTTGGAAAAGCGCGACCATCACCAATCACCTGCTGATGTTTATCTTGAAGGCTCAGACCAACACCGCGGTTGGTTCCAATCTTCATTGTTGGAAAGCTGCGGCACCCGTGGTCGTGCGCCTTATAAAAACGTGGTGACCCACGGCTTCACCATGGCTGAAGATGGGCGCAAAATGTCGAAATCAATCGGCAACACCATCGCGCCGCAAGACATCATCAAGCAATATGGTGCTGACATATTACGCTTGTGGGTGGCCTCTGTTGACTATTCAGAAGATCACCGGATCGGCGACACCATCATCAAAACCACCGTGGATGCGTATCGCAAAATGCGCAACACGCTGCGGTTCCTTTTGGGCAATTTGGCCCATTACGATCCAGCAGAAGAAGTGGCATTTGAAGATATGCCAGAGCTTGAGCAATATATGTTGCACCGCTTGGCCAAGCTGGATGAAGAAGTGCGGACCTATTACAAGACCTTTGATTTTAAACGGGTGTTCTCAACACTGTTTAATTTCATGACGGTTGATCTGTCTGCCTTCTATTTCGATATCCGCAAGGATGCGCTTTATTGCGACCCGAAATCCAGCGTGAAGCGCAAAGCGGCTTTGACCGTGTTGAACAAGTTGTTTGAGTGCCTCACTGCATGGTTGGCGCCCATCATGGTGTTCACCATGGAAGAAGTGTGGTTGGAGCGGTTCCCTGAGGCGGATAGCTCTGTGCACAAGCGCGAGTTTCCTGCTGTGCCTGCAAACTGGCGCAATGACCAACTGGCCGAGAAATGGGTGAAAATCCGCAAGGTTCGCCGTGTGGTAACGGGTGCGCTTGAGATCGAGCGCCGCGAAAAACGCATCGGCTCGTCGCTCGAATCTGCACCAAAGGTCTATGTGTCAGACGCTGATCTATATGTGGCCTTGCACGGGCAAGACATGGCTGAGATTTCCATCACCAGCCAAGCTGAAGTGCTGCAAAATGAAGGCCCTGGCGAAGCGTTCCGGTTGGACGATGTGCCTGGCGTTTCCGTGGTGCCAGCCATGGCCGAAGGCAAAAAGTGCGAACGATCTTGGAAGGTCTTGCCAGAAGTTGGCGAAGATAAAGACTATCCGGATGTCACCTTGCGCGATGCGCAGGCGCTGCGCGAATTGGCGCAAGCATAAGGACTGAACAATGAAGGCGAATATTGCCCACAAAAGCCTATTTGCCTTCATTCTGGCCCTGTTGATTGATCAGGGCCACAAGCTTTATATGCTCAATATTTTGGGGTGGACTGGTGGCGAAATCATCAATGTCACTCCATTTTTTGATTATGTTTTGGCCTGGAACACCGGCATTTCATATGGCTGGTTGGGCAATTCCTCACCCTATGTGCTGATCGGCATCATGGCCGTTGCTATGCTCGGGCTTGCCGTGTGGTGGTTCACCGCCCAAAGCAATCTCACCCGCTGGGGCGTTGCCACAGTGCTGGGCGGCGCATTGGGCAATTTGATCGACCGCATTGCTTATGGTGCTGTGGCCGATTTCTTCTCATTTCATGCCTATGGCTATTATTGGTATATTTTTAATCTGGCAGATGTAGCAATTGCTCTTGGCCTTATTATGTTGTTATGGGATATAGTGTTAAGGCCCCAAGGGGATAGTTCCTCAAAATAGCCTTTTTTGAGACCTATGGCCTTTTGGCAATGTATTTTGGAGTGGCATGCATGTTCTTAGCGAACCGGAAATCAAATCTAATGGCCAAATGGGCTGGGTTGAGCGCGCTGATGGGCGCATCACTTTTCGGCCTTTCTGCATGCACTACTGTTGAAGGCACCAACGCGTTTAAGGATGGCAACACATTCGAACAAGAAGTGATGTCGGAAACTTTGCGCGGCTTGGGCATTTTGGAGCGCGAAGAAAAGGAAGATATTTCTGCCCCCCGCGCCCCGTTGGTTTTGCCTAAGGACACGAAGTTCCTGCCGATCCCAACCAAAACAGCTGCTGCTGCTTTGCCTGAAGATTCTGATGAAGTGCGGTTGGATGAAACCCAACTCACCGAAAATGAAATCCGCTTGATCCGTGGCGCACGCGTTGTGGATCTCAGCGATGCGCAGGGCCGTGCCTTCACGCCGAAAGAGGCGCAAGAAGTTGCCCGCCGCTTCCGCGAACAGCGTTTGATCTATCAACAAGCGCTAAAAAGTGGCGACAAACGCCCACTTTACCTGCCACCTGAGAAATATTTCACCAAGGTGGGTGGTCAAGATTTGATCTGTTTGGCAGAAAATGGTGATTTGGTGCCACTAGATAGCCCACTTTGCCCGCCAGAGATCAGAGAAGCGTTGCAAGGTTCCTAACAAACAGGTAAACCCTCCGAAACTCTTTCAATTGCTTCGGAGCCAACCAAATGGCCAAAAAAGACGCTGGCAGCACAAATGACCGCCAGAACGGTGATCGTATTGCCAAAGTGATTGCGCGTGCGGGCCTTTGCTCGCGCCGCACGGCTGAAACTTGGATTACCGAAGGCCGCGTGTCGGTTAATGGCAAAGTCATTGATAGCCCGGCCGTCAATATCTCAGAAAAAGACCGTGTGCGGGTTGATGGCCAACCTTTGGGTGAGCGTGAAGCAACACGCGTTTGGCTGTACCACAAGCCTGCTGGCTTGGTGGTTTCTGAAAGTGACCCTGAAGGTCGCCCAACTGTATTTTCAGCCTTTGAAGAAGCTGGCTTGCCCCGCGTGCTGACAGTTGGTCGGTTGGACATCAATACAGAAGGCCTTCTGCTGCTCACCAATGAAGGTGGGTTGAAACGCGCGCTTGAGCTGCCGTCCACAGGTTGGGCACGGCGCTATCGCGTGCGCGCCTATGGCCGTATCACCCAGGAAAAGCTGGATGAACTTAAGGATGGTATCACCATCGACAAAGTGCATTATGGCCCGATTGAAGCCAAGCTGGAGCGCCAGCAAGGCAGCAATGTGTGGCTGATTGTATCCCTGCGCGAAGGCAAAAACCGCGAAGTTAAAAATGTGCTCTCCGCTTTTGGTTTGGACGTGAATCGCCTGATCCGCTTGAGCTACGGCCCGTTTCAACTGAACGAAATGAAGCCGGGTGAAATTCAGGCAGTGAAAACCCGCGTGTTGAAGGACCAGTTGGGCCAAAAGCTTGCCGAGGCCGCAGGCGTGGATTTTGACGGACCGATTGTGCCTGTTGTGCCGAAAGCGGAAAAGAAAAAGGCCGAAGAAAAGCCTGCTCAATTTGGTCGTGCGCGTGGCCGCACTGGCGAACCCCGCAAGCCAAAAGACGATAAGCGCGCGCCGCGTCGTCGGTTCGATGAGCAGGAAGAAACGCCAAAACGTCGCGTGTTTTTTGATGATGGCAATATTGGCGAACACGTGCCTGCTGCCCGCAAAAAAGATCAGGATGAGGACGGCCCACGCGGCAAAAAGCGCTTTGGCGACAAAGGGCGTAAATTTGATCGCGATGATCGTGGCTCGAAACGCGAGTTCAACAAAGATCGCCGCGACGACAGAGATGGTGATAAAAAGCCGTTTGAAAAACGTGATCGTAAAGAGGGCGGACGTCCCTTCGGCGAGAAAAAGTTTGGCGATAAGAAACCTTATGGCGATAAGCCACGGGGCGAGCGTGGTGGCGACCGCAAACAATTTGGCGATAAACCACGCGGTGAACGTGGTGGAGATCGCAAATCGTTTGGTGATAAGCCACGCGGCGGTGCTGGTCGTCGTGATGACCGCCGCCCGGATGATCGGCGTGGCGCCTTTACGGATCGCAATAAAGAAAGACCAGACCGTGGCGAGCGCAATGATCGCGGAGATCGTAAACCATTTGGCGACAAGCCGCGTGGCAAGCCCGCTGGTGGTCGCGGCAAACCTCGTGATGATCGTGGGGGACAAGGCTTTTCAGATGCTGGGCGCCATAAAGGCCGTCCCGCTGGCGAACAGCGCGGTCCACGTGGTCGCGGCGGCAAACCAAGTGGGGGCAGGCCTGCTGGCGGTCGGCCATCAGGCGGCAAACCTTTTGGTGGCAAGCTGGGCGGACGTCCGCCGCGCAAATCATAAGGCGGACTGAGTTTTATGCGCATCGTTGCTGGTAAGTTTAAATCCAAAACCATTGCGGCACCGCAATCTAACGACATTCGCCCCACCTCTGATCGGGTGCGCGAGAGCCTGTTCAATATCTTGGCCAATTATTTTGGCCCGGTGATGAGCGAATGTCGGGTCTTGGACTTATTTGCCGGCACTGGCGCGTTGGGCCTTGAGGCCCTGTCACGCGGCGCTGAACACGCCACTTTCGTGGATACCGGCGTCGAAGCGCGGGCCTTGCTGCGCGAAAATATCCAGAATTTTGGCGTGGCAGGCCAATCCCGCATGCTCCGCCGTGATGCAACAGATCTAGGCCAAATCCAACGCATTCTGCCGTGCAATTTGGTTTTTCTGGACCCGCCCTATGCCAAGGGCCTAGGCGACAAAGCCCTAGAAATCGCCCACAAAGGTGGCTGGATCGCCCCCGAAGCGATTATCGTTTGGGAAGAGCAAAAAGGTGTCGAAATCACTGCGCCCGAAGGATTCGAACTGCTCGACGAGCGCACTTATGGCGATACGACCATTCACCTGTTCAAAGCACCGGCTGCATAAGCGCCTAACGTCCACCAACGGCAACTGATCGCACCACCCCAAACCACGCTCTCCCACGTCATTGCAAGACTTGATCTTGCAATCCATTTGAGGACAACGGTGCAGCACCTAATTGTTGGGTGCATAAAGCGAAATTCAAAACGTCCCTGCATCCAAGCCAACGTGAAATGGACCCCAAGATCAAGTCTTGGGGTGACGGTGGGTGGGTGCCGATGCGCGCGGGGAACAATGGCGCGTGGCACCAATTGGCTATTGCGGCTTGCGGCGGCGAAAAAATCCTACCGCCGTCCAAACAATCGCTCAATATCCGCTTTCTTCAGCTCAACATAAGTCGGGCGGCCATGGATGCACTGGCCGGAATGGGGCGTGGCTTCCATGTCGCGCAGCAGCATGTTCATTTCTTCGGCCCGCAAGCGACGACCGGAGCGCACTGAGCCATGGCAGGCCATCCTCGCCGCCACTTCTTCCAACCGCTCACGGACAATGGAGATATTGTCCCATTCGGCCAATTGATCAGCCACATCATTGATCAGCTTTTCCACATTCGGATGCTTCAAAATCGCTGGCGTTTCGTGCACTGCGATGGCGCGCGGACCAAAACGTTCCACGCCCAGCCCAACCTGCGCCAATTCTTCTTGCGCTTCTTCCAGCCGGTCACAATCTTCTTCCGGCAACTCCACCACCACGGGAATCAATTGCCGTTGCGCGGGCACGGGGCCATCACTTAATTCTTTCTTGAACCGCTCATAAACCAGCCGCTCATGCGCCGCATGTTGATCCACCACGATCAAACTGTCTGGCCCTTGCGCCACAATATAGTTTTCAAACAATTGGGCGCGCGCAGAGCCGAGCGGAAAATCGTCATCTTCTGGCGGAATCTCTTCGCTCGTTTCCATGCGGGCGCTCGGTTGATGCAACTCCTGCATGCGCGGTGCGCCATAGCTCGGCGGTGGGGGCGGCGGAGGTGTCATTCCTGCCTGACCCCATTGCGGCTGCTGGGGCATGGCAAAGCCGTCGCCCGTCGCGTTCGGCGCCACATGCGATGGTTGAGCCGTGTCAGTTGGTTGCGGGGCAGGGGCGCCGCCCGGTTGAAACGCATTCAGCGTTGCATCTGACACCGTTTTCGAGGCACGGAACCCTGCCGCATCAAGCGCATTCATGACACCACGGATTACTGCCGCCCGCACTAAGCCTGAATCGCGAAACCGCACCTCCGCTTTGGCCGGATGCACATTCACGTCCAAATCTTGGCTGGGCATATCAACAAACAGCGCCGCTACTGGAAAACGATCCCGGTGCAAAAAGTCGGCATAAGCGCCGCGCAGAGCGCCCAGCAAAACCTTGTCGCGCACGGGGCGGCCATTCACAAAGTAGAATTGCGACAGCGAATTGGCTTTGGTGTAAGTGGGCAGCGCTGCCATGCCGCGCACCCGAACCGGGCCGCGCTGATAATCAATCGGCACCGCATTTTGCGCGAAATCCAAGCCTAAAATCTGGCCCAAGCGGTTCTTGTCACCCTGAAAATCATCTTCGAGATCAGAAACGGGTTGGGCAGGCCAGTTCAGCGTTTGCCGATCAGAGCCAGACAGAATGAAATGCACATGCGGTTTGGACATGGCCAACCGCTTCATCACATCGGTGATCGCATTGCTTTCCGCTCGGTCAGACTTCAAAAATTTCAACCGTGCCGGCACATTTTTAAACAGCTCGCGCACTTCAATCACCGTGCCATGGGGCATCGGGTTGGGCGAGATCACCGCATCGCCATCGACAAAGCGCAATTGCAAGCCCAGCTCCTCGTCGCGCGGGCGCGTGGCGATGCGTAGATCGGCCACTGCGCTGATTGAGGCGAGGGCTTCGCCGCGAAAACCAAGGGTGGAGATATGATCAAGATCATCTTCGGGCAGTTTGGAGGTGGCGTGGCGTTCCACACTCAGGCGCAAATCGTCTTCGCCCATGCCAAAGCCATCATCTTCAATGCGGATCAAAGATTTGCCGCCCGCCGCCGTGGTGATGGCAATGCGGGTGGCACCCGCATCCAGCGAGTTTTCCACCAGCTCTTTCACAATGCTGGCCGGGCGCTCAATCACCTCGCCAGCTGCGATTTTGTTCACCAGATCGTTGGGCAGTTGCCGAATGCGCATGGCTGATTCTCCTATCCGCCAAGCATAAGGCCAACTGATATGCTTTGCATCCTTTGCCAACCTATGGCAGGTAACATTTCAACAAGTAGGATGATGATGACCAACCCAACCAAGCCCACACCCATGCAACAGGCCTTAGAACTCGCGCGGCAAGCCGCCGCCGCAGGCGAAGTGCCCGTGGGAGCGGTTATTGTGAAAAATGGCGAAATCATCGCCACGGCGCAAAATGAAATGAAACGCATGGGCGACCCAACCGCTCACGCCGAAATGCAGGCCATGCGCAAGGCATTGGAGAAGCTTGGAACGGGTCGCCTTGATGGCTGTGATCTCTATGTGACGCTGGAGCCGTGCACCATGTGCGCGGGGGCCATAGCGCACGCCAAATTGCAACGGGTTTATTATGGCGCAGAAGATGTGAAGGGCGGGGCCGTGGATAATGGCGTGCGGTTTTTCAACTCGCCCACCTGCCACCATCATCCCGAAGTGATTTCAGGCATTGGTGAGGCAGAAGCAGCCGAACTGCTTATCCAATTTTTTGCTGACCGGCGATCATAAGGTCAATGCGATTGGCCAAATCGCGTTTGAATTTGTCTTTAACCGAGTCGCCAGCCGCCAAAATGTCTCGCACCCGCCAAAATTCATAAGCACCAAAATGCCCAACAGGCGGCCGCACATAAATATCCGGCGGATAGGCGGAAATGGCATAGGCGCTCAGTGCATGCATCATGATTTGCGCCGCACCCAAGCCCACATCAATGGCTGAAGGCGTCGCCGATTCATTCACTGGAATGGGATCACCATTCACATCAACGCCGATCAAAATATCCATGCCGTGGGCGGCGTGATCTAATGGCAAAGGGTTCACCACACCACCATCCACCAATGTTTGCCCATTGTGGCAAACGGGTTTGAACAGGCTGGGAATGGCAATTGAACCGGCAATGGCTGGGGCAATCAAGCCTTGGTGAAACACCACTTGGTGCCAGCTGCGATAATCCGTGGCCACCACGCGCAGGGGGATTTTAAGGTCTTCAAAATGCCGTGGCATGGTTTCTGGCGCGAAAGAGCTGAGCACTTTCGCTGCATCAAATTGCATGGAAATGCCATCTTGAAACATGGCTTTGATGCCCGTCACCTGCGTGCGCCACAGGCGTGAACTTAAGGCCCGCATGGAGCCTAAAACATCAATGGCGTAAGATCGGATTTCCTTGCCGCTCATGCCAGCGGCCCAGCCAGCGCCGATAAATGAGCCGATCGACGTGCCTGCGATCAGGCTGGGTTTCAGGCCCAACTCATCCATCGCTTCTATCAATGCAATATGCGACAGACCCCGTGCGGCACCGCCGCCAAGCGCAACGCCAATTTTGGGACCTGTGATTGTCATTTCTGCACCCGATGCTAGAAGATTAACGCCTACCTTAAATGAAATTGTTTAAACTTTTATATCTTCAAGGTCGCATCACTATTTTGTGCGGTCTAAGGCGCGCCAGGCAATGTCGTTGCGGTAAAAGCCATTGTCCCACTCAATCTTAGAGATGGCAGCATAGGCTTTATCACGTGCCGTTTGTGCGTCATCGGCAACTGCAGTTACATTCAACACCCGGCCACCTGTGGCCACCAACTGGCCATCTTTAAGGCCAGTGCCCGCGTGAAACACTTTTGCGCCATCGGCTTCCGCTGCTTCAAGGCCAGCAATTGGCGTGCCTTTTTCATAATCGCCGGGATAGCCCTTGGATGCCATCACCACGGTGAGGGCGGTGCCATCATGCCATTCAGGCGCATGCTGATCCAAGGTGCCATCGATGGAACCTTCGATCAGGTCTAACACGTCAGATTTTAGACGCATCATCAGCACCTGACATTCAGGGTCACCAAAGCGCACATTGTATTCAATCAGCTTTGGCCCATCCTTAGTGATCATCAAGCCGGCATAAAGAACACCTTTAAACGGCGTTCCTCGTGCGGCCATGCCTTTGATCGACGGTGCGATGATCTCGCTGTTCGCGCGTTCAATCAGCTCGTCTGTCATCACCGGAGCAGGGGAATAAGCGCCCATGCCGCCTGTGTTCGGTCCCTTGTCGCCATCATAAGCGCGCTTGTGGTCTTGAGCAGAAGCGAGCAATTGGAAATTCACGCCATCGCTGATGGCAAACAGGCTTGCTTCTTCGCCCATCATACATTCTTCAATCACAACTGAAGCACCAGCCGCGCCAAACGCACCATCAAAAATGGCGTAAAGTGCGTCTTCCGCTTCTTTCAGGCTTTGTGCAACAATCACGCCTTTACCTGCAGCCAGGCCATCAGCTTTCACCACGATGGGTGCGCCTTCGGCCCGCACATAGTCAATGGCCGGGTCCAACTCGTCGAAACGTGCATATTTGGCGGTCGGCACATTCATTTCGTCGCACAATTGCTTGGTGAAGTGCTTTGAGCCTTCCAGCTGAGCTGCGGCCTTTGAAGGGCCAAAAACCTTGATGCCTTTGGCTTGCAGATCATCCGCAATGCCTGCCACCAATGGCGCTTCTGGGCCAACCACCACAAGGTCGATTGAATGGTCGGCACAGAAATCGGCGACTGCATTGTGATTGCTCACATCAAGCGACACCAATTGGCCATGATCAGCCATGCCGGGATTACCGGGCGCGATATAAAGTTTGTCCAACCGCGCAGAGCGAGAAATTGCCCAAGCCAGCGCATGTTCGCGCCCCCCAGAACCCAATAGCAAAATATTCATGTTTTCGATCCGAAATTATCGCTGCAACCTGTTGAAGGTTCCCATATCATGTTGATTTGAAAAGGTCACCCTTGACGTTTCAACTATGAACAGGCACCACTAATTTCATGAGTGATCAAACCACAACATCGGGTTCCAACGCCCACGAATTCACAGTCTCAGAAATCTCTCAATCGGTAAAACGCACCATTGAGGATCAATTTGGCCATGTGCGGATTCGCGGGGAGATAACGGGATATCGTGGCCCGCATTCATCCGGCCATGCCTATTTTGCTTTAAAAGATGAAAAAGCCCGAATTGAGGCGGTTATCTGGCGTGGCGTGTTCTCAAAGCTGCGGTTTAAGCCAGAAGAGGGCATGGAAGTCATTGCCTCGGGCAAATTGACCACCTATCCCGGCTCGTCCAAATATCAATTGGTCATCGAAAATCTGGAACCGGCAGGCGCAGGCGCGTTGATGGCGCTGTTGGAACAGCGACGCAAACAACTAGCTGCTGAAGGCCTGTTTGACGCAGCGCGCAAACAAGAGCTGCCATATCTGCCGCAAACAATTGGGGTGATCACATCGCCAACTGGTGCTGTTATCCGCGATATTTTGCATCGCTTGGACGATCGGTTTCCAACTCACGTGATCGTATGGCCGGTGCGTGTGCAGGGCGAAACCTGCGGACCAGAAGTAGCAAATGCCATCAATGGCTTTAACGCACTGCCCGAATATGGCCCAATCAAACGACCAGATTTGTTGATCGTCGCCCGCGGTGGGGGCTCCATCGAAGATTTGTGGGGCTTCAACGAAGAAGAAGTGGTGCGCGCCGCCGCTGCGTCACACATCCCACTCATCTCGGCAGTGGGCCACGAAACAGATGTGACTTTGATCGACTATGCTGCAGACAAGCGGGCACCCACCCCAACCGGGGCAGCGGAAATGGCAGTGCCGGTTAAAGCAGAACTGGTCAATTATGTTTTGGATCAAGGCACGCGCCTCCGGTCAGCTCAGGCAAGAAATATATCGACTGCAAAAGATCGGTTGCGTGCCGTTTCAGCGGCTTTGCCAAAAGCGCAAGATTTGACCAGCGTACCGCGCCAACGTTTTGATATGGCCACCATACGACTTGGCAACGCGCTTAACCAGTTTGTGGACCGCAAACGTGCGGGCTTCTCGCAGATCAGTGCGCGTTTGTCCCCCCATGGTCTGCGCCAGAAACAGCAAAATTTCGCCACCCAAATCACTAGCCTCTCTGCTCGTTTGCGTCCTGCGGCGCTGGCCACTTTTGAGCGCAAACAAACCAAGGTGGAAAATTTGGGCAAGTTGCTGGACAGTTTGAGCCACAAAAAAGCGCTAGAACGTGGCTTTGCACTGATCACCGATGCAGATGGAAATCTGGTAAGGTCAGCCCAATCACCTCAAAAAGGCGATGGGCTGAATGTGCAATTCGCTGATGGCGATTTGGGCGTTATCGTTGCTGATGCACCGCCTGCAAAATCTAAACCAGAACCTAAACCAAAAGCCAAAACAGAAGAAAAAGATCAAAAACAGCAAAGTCTTTTTTGATTTTTTGCCCATTGGCGCCTAAATAGACATCGAAAGAGGTTTGACGATGAATATTTTTGAAAATGGTTTTGGCCAAAGCGAAGCCAAATTGCGCTATTTGGATGCTGATTTTGCGGTGATTAAGCCAGGTACATTTGTGCGCTGCGCGGTCACGGGCAAACAGATCCCGCTTGATGAATTGGCTTATTGGAGCGTTGATCGGCAGGAACCTTATGCGGATGCTCACGCGTCGCTTGAGGCGCTGAAAAACAGCAAAAAGTAACGCCTTATGCGCGTTTTGATCATCACCAATGGCATGGGCGAAGATGCCATGGGTGCCGCCTTGGCCAAGGCACTTGCCCCACATTGTGAAATGGAAGCCTTGCCCACAGTGGGCGAGGGGCTGGCCTATAACGGAATTTGCCCCTTAGTGGGCCCGCGCGGCCATTTGGCCAGCGAAGGCCACCGCAAACAAGGCTCGCTGCTCAAAGATTTTCAGCATGGCTTAGCACTGACGGCCATGAAACATGTCCGCTATATGCGGCAGCAGAAGGGGCGTTGGGACAAGATCATCGTGCTTGGCGATATGATCGGGTTAGCCCTATGCAAAGCAGGCGGCCATTCCGTTGACCTTTATCTTGATTGTTACAAATCCGGCTTTGCCTCAACCTATTCCGCCGTTGAAAAACGCCTAATCAAATCCACCGCAGCGAAAACCTTGTGCCGTGACGATATTCTCGCAGGCCAATTGCGCGCCTTTGGCCTTGATGCTGGTTTTGTGGGCAATATCATGATGGACACCGTGCCTGAACTGTCCATGGACATCGCGCCACTTATTGGCGACAGAACCGCAGTGACCTTACTACCGGGCAGTCGTAATGCTGCCAAGGGGCTCTTCGATCTGGAAATTAGAGCATTGGGTCGTTTGACCGGGAAATATCCGCTCAGCGCTTTGATACCCGTTGCGCCCACAGCAGATGCTGAAAGCTTGATCAGAGCGGTGGGGCTGAAGCAGGTCGACAAAGAACCAGATATTGATGGGCCTGAATATCTGGCCAAGGCCGAGATGGTGGATAAAACCCCAGTCTATTTTTTTGATAGAGGCATTGGCACTCTTGCTAGATATTCTCGCTTTGTGGCGGGGCAAGCTGGAACGGCGGGTTTTCAAAGTGCAGGTTTGGGCGTTCCGGTCATTGCGCTGGTGCCGCCCGACGCGCGCCCCTCACGGGTTGCCCGAAACGAGCGCTTGATGGGCGATAGCCGCATCACCACTTCGCTGGATGTGAATGAGCTGACTGCTGCAATGGGCTTGCTACTCGCAGACGAAGCCGACGCGAAACGGCGTGGGCGTGTGGGCAAAGAACGCATTGGCCCGGCTGGCGCATTGGATTACGCAGTGCGGCTTATCCTTGCTGATTAAGCGCTTAATCTAAAGATTAGTCCGGTTGAAATGCAGAGCGGTCTGGCCGTGGCGATAACTCTTTGCCATCTGCCAAAAGAAAAGCGCGCTCCAGCACATTATCCAACCGTTTCGCAAGCTCTTCAGAATAGGGCGTCAAATCTTTGGCCGCGCGCGGTACATAAAGTGGTTCGTCCACCACCGCTGAAATGCGGGAGAATGGATGGTTGATCTGCATCTTATCCCACACTTTGTCCAGCACTGTGCGACGAGAGCTAGATACAGCATAAGGAATGATTGGACGGCCAGTGAACCGCGCCAACAGCGCAACACCGTCAGAAACATGGCGACCTTCAATCGGGGGGATATCGGCAGTGATCCCAATGGATTGGCCATCCTTCATCGCCCGCATCATTTCGCGCATGGCGGCCATGCCACCTGTGCCTTCATCCTGTTTCGGGCTGGCGCCTGATCCGTCGATATTAGAACAACCAAAGCTTTTCGCTGCAGCGGCAACCAACTGGCCGTCCGGATGGCGCGAAGTGAGAATGGTCAATTGGCTCGCCACGGGCACCAGTTTCATGCCCAACATGCCTTGTCCGTGCCAACATACATAGATGGCCGGCATCAAGTCGGCGCATTTCTGCTCCGCATTTGGCGGATCATACACAAACTTAGATGTGGCAGAAGTCAGCCGCAAATAGCCGCCCAGAATGTGCCAGCCAATAAAATGGCGAGCTTTGGTGCTGTTCAGCCCACGCCCGCCATCATTTTGTGTGCTTAGATCACTCACAAATAAGCCTTAGGCTTCTTCAGGATCAAGCAAGCGGTGCAAATGCACAATGAAATAACGCATATGCGCATTATCAACGGTCATTTGTGCTTTTTGCTTCCAAACCGCATAGGCAGCTTGATAGTTGGGGTAAACACCCACAATATCAACTTCATCCAGATTGCGGAAAGTTACCTTTTCCAAATCTTCCAATTCGCCGCCAAACACCAAGTGCAGCAATTGTTTTTCTTCGCTCATTTAAACCCCACCATTTAAGTGTCTTATTCTATGCCGGGCAGCCATATACTTTGCGCAGCACATCGTGGACATCGTCTTTTAGCGTCAGGTCAGACATTGCCGCAAGAGCGCCATGACGAATTTCTTGCTTATTAAAGCGTGGCACACCTAAACACACATCTTCTAAGAAGTGGTTGCACTCCGCAAGTATAAGCGCTGGTGCTGCAATATCCCAATCTTGCGCCCCGCGCCGTGCCACAGCAATGTCCAGCACCCCGGTTGAAACCTGCACCAAGCGATAAGCCAAAGAGGGGATGGCCGGGCCGCGCACATAATCAATGCCGCGTTCTTCCAACTCACGATGCACAGCGCCAGGCGCTGGAATAATCGGGCCCGCGCCCAACCGATGCCGACGCTCCAGCTTTGTTTTGTTCAACATTGCCCCTTGGCCGCGCACCGCTTCATAAAGCTCATCGCGTATAGGCGCATATATAACAGAGGCAATAGGCTCGCCATTTTGCACAATCGCAATGCAAATGGTCCAGCTGTCTTCACCACGAATAAAGCCGCGTGTGCCATCGATGGGGTCCACCACAAAAACACGCTCGCGCTTTAAGCGAATAGGGTCGTCAGCGGTTTCTTCGCTCAACCAGCCATAGTCGGGCCTAGCACCGGTCAGCATATCTTTTAAGAATTTGTCGACAGCAAAATCGGCCTCGGTGACGGGGGAAGCGTTATCTTTTGTCCACGTTTTTACATCTTGGCGAAAATATCCGGTGGCAATTATGCCTGCCCCCACCACGGCATTTCGGATCAATTCCAGATCTTCCATCAATTCTGCAATATCTGGTTGTGCCATCAAAGGCTCCCGAAACCCCAATAAATCTAAGCTCTTTCGTGCTTAGTCGAGCCGCAACCGAAAGGCAAGAACCCGCTTGGGTTAATCGCCGGTTACCCACGGTCATAACCTGCTAACCCTTTTGATAACAAGAAAAACTTAACCCAGTTTTTTAAAGGGATGCCAAAACTTGCCTGCTAATTTGGCCTCATAAGAAGAGCGGCAAAAATTAAAAAACAGCTCTCAAGTTAACAGGAAGGCACGAGATTAAAATGGTGCAAGGCAAAACAGTTTCAGGATCTGATTTGATCTTGTTTGGCAAAAACGGGGTAAATTGGCCTCCATTGTCCCCTGCGAATGACAATGGCAGCCAGCGCAATGAGGTGCAAACCGTCACTGTGCGCAAAATGCTTTCTAAAAGCGGTGTCCCGATTAAAATCAAAGTACCAGTTAAAGAATATTACGGAGTGGCCGTGGCCACGCGTATTTCAGAAGAGGGCCTGCTCTCCAGCTCGATCGAATTGATCCATGCGGATGAAGACCTCAACTATCGCGTGTTTGAAGAAGAGGGCAACCACACCGTGGTGGCTGAATGGCAAAATTGGGGTAAGCAATTGGGCTTGCCACTATTTATCCGTTCAGGCAATGGCGGCTTGGTGCCATACTCACAGCATGTGGGCGGCGTTATGGTTGGTCAGGAAACCAACCGGCGCAAACTCGGCCCAGATGCAAACCGTCGGCCACGTTTTTTAAACCGTCGCAAGCTTGGTCTGGTTTCTGGCTAAATAGCGTACTCGATGTAGAGCGCTAAAGCGAAGCTTAGGCCAACCCAATAATTAGATTGAAACCGGATCAGGCAATTAGGTGTCTGGTCCGGTTTTAACGTGAGGATTTGCCAAGCCAAAATGGCAGGGGCACCCCACATGACCCAATAATAAACAGGGCCAGCGCCCGCGCCATCTGCGGCCAAAAACCACAAAATCGCGGCACCCAAATAAAACAATCCACAAATCTGCTGCGCATAATCGCCGAACAAACGGGCGGTCGATTTCACGCCAATCAACGCATCATCTTCGCGGTCCTGCAGCGCATAAATGGTGTCATATGCGATGGTCCACAAAATAGCGCCAGCATAAAGATAATAGGCTGGATAATGCAGTTCCCCGAACATGGCTGCCCAGCCCATAAGCGCCCCCCAATTGAAGGCAAGGCCCAAAAAGAGCTGCGGCCAATATGTAATCCGCTTCATAAAGGGATAAATGATCACGAGGCCGATGGACGATAAGCCCAAAATTTTGGTGAAATCGTTGAACTGCCACAACACAGCAAGGCCAACCAAGCATTGCGCTGCCAAAAAGATAAAGGCTTGCGGTACACTGATGCGCCCAGATGGAATGGGCCGCAAGCGTGTGCGCTCCACCTTGCCATCAATATTACGATCCACAATATCATTCAGCGTGCAGCCCGCGCCGCGCATGGCCACTGCGCCAACAAAAAACAGAAACAGATAATAGAAGTTGAACCCGGCCGCAGGGCGGGCCACCGCGGCAAGCGCTAGAGAGATGGCGCAGGGCCAAAACAAAAGCCAATAACCGATAGGGCGGTCCCACCGCGCCATTTTTGCATAAGGGTGGATGGCCTTGGGAGCATAGCGGTCAACCCAGTTGGTTTTGCTGGCATCGGCAATAATTTCAGAATTGGGTTTGTCTTGCATCGCTCACCACTTCCACCTATTCAATTGGAGAGAACGCTATAATTTAAGCACGGAATGTCAACCTAATGCCGCGCAAACACAAAACTTTACCCCGTCTATTTGTTGAACTGCCGCTTGCCGTGGGGGCAGAGCTGCAATTGGAAAAAGCCCAGTCTAATTATCTGGTGAATGTGTTGCGCCTGGGGGAAGGCGGCGAGGTGATTCTGTTCAATGGAACTGATGGTGCGTTTCGCGCAGTGCTGGCCAATGGATCGAAAAAAGCAGCACGCTTGACCATTGAAGAGCAAACCAGCGCGCAAACGGCACCCAGCAAAATCGACTATATTTTTGCCCCTATCAAAACCGCGCGGCTGGACTATATGGTGCAAAAGGCCACGGAAATGGGCGTAAACGCCCTTCGCCCCATGCAAACTCAACACACGCAAATGTCGCGCATCAATTATGATCGCATGCGGGCCAATGCTGTTGAAGCGGCGGAGCAGTGTGAAATCTTAAATGTGCCGCAGGTGCATGAAGCAACCACACTGGAAAAACTGATCGCCAATTGGGCTGAAACAGACCCGAACCGTATCTTGGTGTTTGCGGATGAGGAAACCAAAGTCAGCGACGCGGCTGTGGCGCTGAAGCCTTATGACAATCAGCAAGTTGCCGTGCTGATTGGCCCGGAGGGTGGCTTTTCAGAAGCGGAACGCCAATTGTTGCGGGCGCAAAGTTTTTGTGTTCCCATCAGTTTGGGCCCGCGCATTTTGCGGGCCGACACGGCGGCAATTGTGGCATTAACACTCGTGCAATCAAATATCGGTGATTTACGATAAAAGGATTGCATCCTATTTTTTCCGCGTTATTGTCGCCAGCAAAGATCGCGCTGAAATAGCGTGACACAACACATGACGACCGGACGCACCTTTATGGCCAATGCAGTTGAAAACTCCCCCCTCATCGAGTCTAAAGCAGACCTAATCTACGCACTCGAAAAAGGCTGCAAGCCGAAAGAAGATTGGCGCATTGGCACCGAGCACGAAAAATTTGTGTTCTGCAAAACCACGCATCAGCCGGTGCCTTATGAGGGTAAAAATGGCATTGGTGCGATTCTTCAAGAAATTCAAAAACGCACCAATTGGACCCCGCTTCTGGATAAGGGCGCGCTGATTGGCCTGAAAGATGAAAGCACTGGCGCTTCTGTTTCGCTGGAGCCGGGTGGCCAGCTTGAATTGTCTGGTGCGCCGCTGGAACGCTTGCATGATACATGCGCAGAAACAGGCAATCATTTGCGTTTGCTGCGCGACATCACCAACAAGCTGAATATTGAGTTTTTGGGCGTTGGTGTAGCGCCAGAATGGTCGTTGAGCGAGATGCCAATGATGCCGAAATCGCGTTATGGCATCATGAAACCTTATATGGAAAAGGTTGGAACGCTGGGCACATCAATGATGTTCCGCTCATGTACAGTGCAGGTTAATCTCGACTTCTCCTCAGAGCAGGATATGGTCAATAAGCTCCGCGCCAGCGTGGCCTTGCAACCGATTGCCACCGCCTTGTTCGCAAACTCACCTTTCATTGATGGCAAGCCGTCTGGCTATTTGTCTTACCGTGCTCACATTTGGCAAAATACTGACAATGCCCGCACAGGCATGCTCGATTTCGCGTTTGAAGATGGCATGAGCTTTGAGCGCTATGTGGATTATGCCCTTGATGTGCCGATGTATTTCGTGATGCGCAATGGCGAATTCGTCAATTGCGCTGGCGAGAGCTTCCGCGCATTCCTCAAAGGCGAATTGCCACAATTGCCGGGCGAAAAGCCAACCATCGCCGATTGGGAAGACCATCTTTCCACCTTGTTCCCAGAAGTTCGCCTGAAATCTTTCTTGGAAATGCGCGGCGCTGATGCGGGGCCTTGGGACAATATTTGTGCATTGCCCGCTCTTTGGGTTGGCTTGCTTTATGATCAGGCAGCGCTGGATGGTGCTTTGGACCTAACCAAAGACTGGACCGCTGAGCAACGCAATCAATTGCGGGCGGATGCGGGCAAATATGCCCTCGATGCTGAGATCAATGGCCGGAAAGTGTTGGACGTGGCGAAAGATGTGTATCAGTTGGCAAAAGCTGGCCTGAAAGCACGCGGCCAAACAAATTTTGAAGGCTTTGATGAATCTGTGTTCTTGAACCTGATCAAAACCACCATAGAAACCGAAAAGACCCCCGCCCAACATATGCTCGACGCCTATCATGGCCCATGGGGTGAGGACATCACAAAGATCTATACGGAACGCTTGTTCTAAGCTTTAGCCGGACAGTTTCTCCACCAGAACATCGAAAACCCGCCGCACCCGTCGGTTGGTTTTCAGTTCGCGGTGCGCAACCAACCAAAGCGAGAAATTAAGCGCGGGAAAATCGGGCAAAACCCGTCTAACACCCGGCTCATGGTCTCCAACGCTGGTGTCCATCACGCTGATGCCCACGCCGTGTTTCACAAGGTTCCACATCACCACATAGCTGTCGACTTGCAGTGGAAAATTGGCATCCGTCAGCTTCATGCCATGGGCGTTCAACCCATGCATCACCATATTCTCAGGGTCGAGACTGATAAACTCTGCCCGGTTTATGTCATCAAGTGTCAGCGGCGGGTCAAATCGATCGAGATAAGCCTCGCTGGCATAAATTTGCGCCTGCACGTTGGTCAGCTTACGAGCATATAAGTCCGGCTCGGTCGGGCGGAAGAACCGCAAAGCAATATCTGCCTCGCGCCGATGTAGGTCGCTTACATGGTTCGATACCACAACTTCTATTTCCAATTTGGGCTCAGCAAGGCGCAATTCGGCAATGATTGGGGGCAGCTGCGTTGCGGCAAACATCTCGGCCGCCGCAATCGAAACACGTCCTTCAATAGCGCTGGATTGTCCATGCGCCGCCAGCGAAAACGCGCCAGCTGCATCGCCCATTTGTCTTGCATAGCGCAGCAGCTCTACACCGCTTGGGGTTAGAACAATCCCGCGTCCATCGCGTTCAAACAGAGTGACATTTAAATCGTGTTCAAGCGCCTCAATCTGTCGCCCCAGCGTCGGCTGAGCAATGTTGAGCGCACGTGCAGCTGCGGAAAAAGACCCTTCCTCCGCTGCCACCAGAAATGAGCGAACCTTGCTCCAGTCAAAATTGATGTTTTTCCAACTCATGCAAATATGCATAGCAGATGTAGAGAATTGGTCAATTTATTATAGGTGCTGCCGGGTATATGACCATGCAAACATTATAAGGAATGAATGCGTGACCCAAGCTTTATATCAAAACAAAAACATCGCTCGGCTTTATGGCCTGTTCTTCATCGCGACCTTCCTCGCCTATGGCTTCGGCTATGGCATTCTGGACGGCTTGTTGCACGGAGATGCTGGCAACGTACAATTTGTGAAGCCTGATTTGACCTTCATCTTGTGTGTCATCGCTATGGTGATTGTCCATTCACTGCTGAATTTCGGCCTTTTGACCATCATGTTCCGGGTTATTGAACCGTTTTCGCCACTTTTGTCTTTGGGCTTTTTGGGGCTCGGCATTATGTCCACGGTGGCGCTGCTGGTTGGGGGAATTGCGCTGATGCTTATGGGATCAGCAACGCTTGAAACGCCTGCGATTGCGCAGATGCTATACGATGCGAATTTTTATCTTTATCAGACGGGGATGACCCTTTGGGGCGTAGGTGGTTTATTGTTGTGCGCCGTTTTGTGGCGCACCATGTTGGTGCCGCGCATATTCGCCATCTGGGGTATGCTCGGCTATTCCATCTTTATCGTCGGCACGCTGTCAGAGTTTTTCCAAAGTGGGTTGGGCGTGATGTTGTCGTTACCGGGTGGCTTCTTTGAAATCGGCCTCAGCATTTGGTTGATCGCCAAGGGCTTCAACCAAAATCCAAATGCACCAATTGGTCATCAAGCCGCTTCTTCCATGGCCTGATCCAGCTCAGACTTAATATGTGCCACCAAAGCACTGTATATGCCGCCATATGCATTGGCCGCGCGGCGGATCGCAATTTCTGCCGGGCGGAGAGGGGGCAGCCCATCTTCCTGCCCAAGCTTGCGCATACCGGGCAAAATTGAGCTTTCTGCCAACACGCCAACCGCCAATCCAGCCATCACCGCACTGGTGATGGCTGTGGCGTTTGAAGAGGTATAGGCCACACGGTAATTGATGCCAGATTCCCGCAACGCAGTTTCTGCATTGGTGCGCCAACAACATTGTTTGTTGCCACAGGCGATGGGCAGTGGGTCTTGCTTATGGGCGTCAGAATTGGGCCTGATCACCCAAGATAGAGGTTCAGTGCGCACCAATTCGCCCGTTTCATGATTGGTGCCTTGGGTGAACACGATCAAATCAAAATCGCCCTGTTGCATGCCGCGGATCAAATCTTCCGACGAGTTACATTTCACATCCACCAAAATTTTCGGATGGGTCTGTTGAAATGAACTGAGCAAAATTGGCAGCACTTTCACCGCATAATCGTCAGGTATGCCAATGCGAATGGTGCCAGACAAAACATCTGAGGAGAACAAATCCTCAATCTCGGCATTGATTTCCAACATACGGCGCGCATGGTGATAAAGCGCGTCACCCGCACGGGTGAGCGAAATGGCACGCCCATCGCGCACCAACAGGCTTTCGCCCAAACGTTCTTCCAGCCGTTTGATCTGCATGGACACGGCAGATTGGGTTTTATAGACGCGACGCGCAGCTTCGGTGAAGCTGCCGCAATCGGCAATAACGGCAAAGGTGCGCAACTGATCAAGATCGAGTGGATTGGCCATAGGTATCATCACGAAAATTGATTTAACTGATGAAATCTATTTGTTAGACGAATGATCAAAATGTCAATAGCGTGCAAGAACCAAACTGGTCCAACCTGTATGGTTGGCCGTGTTTGCCCTAGACTAACCCCGAATACTTTGCCGAGCGCCCAAAAGGCGTCTCGGCACTTTTTTAAGAAGCTGGGGCTTCAGCTGTTTCTGTAGTATCTGCGGCGCTCTCTTGATTTGGGGTGAGCTTCTGGATCAACCAAAACGCGCCAACAACAGGCAGAATGCCGAAGATAACAGCGCCGATAGATGCACCCCAAATAATGCCCGGCAAGCCGCCCCACAGCGCACCAAAATAGATAAAGGGGATTACGCCCAATGTTTGGCGTGCCCAGTTCGCAAGGGTGGCCAGCAGGGGATATCCCAAATTGTTGTACGCAGCGTTCGACACGAACAACATGCCGTTGAACAGAAACGAGCCTGCAAGCACATTACAGAACAAACGGATGACCAGAGCCATATTGCCATCCGCCTGATAGATCGCGATGATTTGCTCTTGCGCAATAAATAACAGGCCCCATGCAATTAAGATGTAAACCCAGTTAAAAATAAGCCCATCTATCAGTGCCTGGCGGACGCGATCCATCTGCATTGCACCATAATTTTGCCCAATGATCGGCCCAACGGCGCCAGAGAGGGCAAATACTACGCCAAACGCGAGCGGAATCAGTCGGTCTACAACAGATTGTCCAGCCACGGCAGCATCGCCATATTCGGCAACGGCGCGGGCAATAAGAAATGCACCAACAGGTGCCGCAAGATTAGTCACCACAGTGGGCGCCGCAATCTTCAATATATCGATCAGATCTTTGAAATAGCGGCGGAACTCTGGAACCGTAATCGCCTTATGAATGCCGATCACATAATAAAGCCCCAGCACCGCAAAGGACACGCGCACAATCGCCGACACAACAGCCGCGCCGATCACTTCCCATCCAAATACGAAGATGAAGAGGGGATCGAGCAGTGCAGTCATAATCCCGCCAATCAGCGTGATATACATTGACCGCTTTGCATCACCATGCGCCCGCAAAATCCCCATGGTGACAATGCCGATGGCGAAAAACGGAGTGGATGGCAAAACGATATAAAGATAAATCCGCGCATATTCGAGCGCTTGGCCCGTTGCGCCCAGCATTGCCATCAACCAGTCGGTCAGCAAAAAGCCCGCACCAGCCAAGACGATGCCAAAAATGACAACACTGATGATGGACGAGCCCGCGTAGGATTTCGCTGCTTCGTCCTTCCCGGCGCCCACGGCGCGGGCGACCATTGCCGAAGTGCCGATCATAAACCCAACAGACATGCCAATAATAAAGGCCAGCACATAAGCCGCGCGGCCCACAGCTGCGGTTTGGCTCGGGTCACCCAATTGGCTGATGTAAAAGAGCGTGATGGCATCCACGAAAAAGATCGACATCAACCCGATGGCCGAAGTCGTCGTCATGATAATGACGTGGCGCATGGTTGAGCCGGTGAGGAAAACAGCACTCTTATTGCTGCTGCTGGATGCATTGCTCATGGGGATCACTCTTCGTTATGCTTGGCACAGCGGCGCCAAAATAAGACGTCGCATAACTACCCGCAATCCAAGTGAAGGTTCAAGGCAATTCTTGTCGCATGTAGATGAAGTGCCCAGCAGATTGGGCAATTTCATTATGGCAGGGCGTTGTATCCGTCACTAAATCCATTCATGGATACAGGAATGCCAATGCCTTCTTCCGGGGTTTTAAACACCACAAAAAGCGCAGTTTCTGCCGCAGAAAGCTCGCTGATCAAATCTGGGGTCAACACAACTTCCGCCATGCAACCGTTCGGCAGGCAGCGGATAAAGGGCGCGCGGCCTTTATCATTGCCATCAAGCACCAAGCCAAGCTGGTTTGGCAGCAACACGCCAAGCGGGGCCAAAATCCGCAACAATTGAGTTTGTTTGTCTGCGGTTTTCAACACAATTACGCTCAGCGCAACGCCAGGCTGGTCTTCCGCAGTCACATTCTGGATCAAGGCACATTGCTCAAATGTTGCACCCGGAGGGGTATCGCAGGTCATTTGCCAATCGCCATAATCGCCTTTCACCACGCCTTGCGCTTGCGCATTAGAAAAAAGCAGTCCTGCAAACAGCACACCCATAAACAGCTTAATCAAACGCATGATGAGACGATTCCTTTACCCTTCAACTGTGTTGAATTTGCTTGCTTTCAGCGCATCAGTCAATTCAACCCGTCCTGATTGCGCGGCTTATTCACATGCGAGAATTACGGCGCAACAATGTCGTTACAATCAATTTCGGTGGAAATTTAAATGAAAAGTGCAAAATTTTGCGCAAAAAAGCTCATTGCAGCTATATGCCGCACTGAATAATGCCTGTTTGGAATTGCTTTGCGCTTTCTGATATGGTTTTAGTCTGTTTGAGATTCTGCGCTTTTACGACCAAACGCGAATTGACAAGCATATTTGCTTGCTCTTATGCGTTACCGTCGAAAAAGGGCCTAAACATGTCGCAAAGGGAGACTGGCGTGAGCAAACTTCTTGCACGTCTGGCTAAAATTACATCTGCAATCACACTCGGGCTATTGCCCACCGCCGCATGGGCGCAAAACGGGCAGCCAGAGCCCGGCGCAATCGGTTTGCAAGAATCTGTAACACCAATTATGGACTCAACGATTGCCTTTCATAATGGTTTGTTGATGTGGATCATCACTCTTATAACCATTTTTGTAACGGCGTTATTGATCTGGGTCATTATTCGTTACAATAAACGCGCAAATCCAAACCCATCTAAATTCACCCACAACACACTGATTGAAATTGTGTGGACTGTGGTGCCAATCATCATCTTGATCGTGATCGCCGTGCCTTCATTTGGCGTGTTGTCAGATCAAATGACCGTGCCAGATGGCGAACGGAAATATTTGGGATCAAACATTTTCTCACGCGATAGCGGTGAAGTGGTGCCTGCACCAGAACTCACAGTGCGCGTAACCGGCTATCAGTGGTACTGGGGTTTTGAATATCCAGACCTTGAAGGCGCATCTTTCGATTCGATCATGCTCAGCAAAGAAGAAATCGCTGAAAGCAAGCCTGGCCAGCCATACTTGCTCGCGGTTGATAATGAGCTTGTTGTGCCAGTGGACACCACTGTTCGCGTTGAAGTGACAGCGGCTGACGTGATCCACGCATTCGCAGTGCCTGCATTCGGCGTGAAAACTGACGCGGTGCCAGAGCGGTTGAACGAAACATGGTTCCATGTGCGTAAAGAAGGCCTTTACTACGGTCAGTGTTCAGAGCTGTGCGGTAAAGACCACGCCTTTATGCCGATTGCTGTACGCGTTGTCTCGAAAGAGGAATTCGCGGCATGGGCCGAAATTATGAAAGCCGAAGACGATGTCGCGGCTGCTAATGTGACTTTGGCGAGCCTTAACTAAGGCCCGCCGCTAATTTTGCCGCCCAAGTTGGGTCTCAAGGGGGATCTTAGGGCGTTAAGGAAAGAGGCAAGGAAAGCAAATGGCGAACGCAACTGCTGCCCAAAATTCACATGATGCGCATGACCACCCAACGGGCTGGAAGCGTTATGTATATTCAACCAACCATAAGGACATCGGTACGATGTACCTGATCTTTGCGATTGTCGCAGGGATCATCGGTGGCGCATTGTCTGGCTTTATGCGCTGGGAATTGGCTGAGCCGGGTATTCAAATTTTCCCAGGTTTGGCGTCTATTGTTTATGGTGCTGAGTGGCAAAGCGCAGCAGCGCTTGACGCTGGTAAGCACATGTACAACGTGTTCACCACTGCCCACGGGTTGATCATGGTGTTCTTTGTGGTGATGCCAGCCCTTATCGGTGGCTACTCAAACTGGTTCGTGCCATTGATGATTGGTGCACCAGATATGGCGTTCCCACGGATGAACAACATCTCATTCTGGTTGTTGCCACCAGCATTTATCTTGTTGCTGATGTCAATGTTCTTTGAGGGCCCTCCAGGTGGCATGGGTACAGGTGGCGGTTGGACCGTTTACCCACCATTGTCAACTTCTGGTCAGCCTGGCCCTGCGATGGACTTCGCCATTCTGTCGCTGCACGTTGCTGGTGTGTCATCTATCTTGGGTGCCATCAACTTTATCACAACAATCTTCAACATGCGCGCACCGGGCATGACATTGCATAAAATGCCATTGTTCCCATGGGCGATTTTGGTCACAGCGTTCTTGCTGTTGTTGTCATTGCCTGTTTTGGCTGGCGCGATCACCATGTTGTTGACTGACCGTAACTTCGGCACAACCTTCTTTAATCCTGCAGGCGGTGGCGATCCGATCTTGTTCCAGCACTTGTTCTGGTTCTTCGGTCACCCTGAAGTGTATATTATGATTTTGCCTGGTTTCGGCATCATCTCACACATCGTGTCTACCTTCTCTCGCAAGCCAATCTTTGGTTACTTGGCGATGGTTTATGCGATGGTGGCGATTGGTTTCGTGGGCTTCATCGTGTGGGCACACCACATGTACACCACAGGCATTTCGCTTGATACACAGCGCTACTTCGTATTCGCCACAATGGTGATTGCGGTGCCAACAGGCGTGAAGATCTTCTCTTGGATTGCCACAATGTGGGGCGGCTCAATTGAATTCCGCACACCAATGTTGTGGGCGATTGGCTTCATCTTCTTGTTCACCGTTGGTGGTGTAACAGGTGTTGTATTGGCCAACGCGGGTGCTGACCGTTCATTGCACGATACATACTATGTGGTTGCACACTTCCACTACGTACTGTCACTTGGTGCCGTGTTCGCAATCTTTGCGGCTTGGTACTACTGGTACCCAAAAATGTTCGGCTATATGTACAATGAAACATTGGGCAAGCTGCACTTCTGGGTAATGTTCATCGGTGTGAACTTGATCTTCTTCCCGCAGCACTTCCTCGGCTTGAACGGTATGCCACGTCGTTACATCGATTATCCTGATGCCTTTGCATTGTGGAACATGGTGTCATCAGTTGGCTATTTGATCATGGCCCTTGGCTTGCTGTTCTTCTTTGCCTCAATCATCGAATCTGTGATGAAAAAGCGCAAAGCTGGCGACAATCCATGGGGCGAGGGCGCCACTACACTTGAGTGGACATTGCCTTCACCACCACCATTCCACCAGTTCGAAACTTTGCCAAAAGTAAAGTAATCGGTCTGTAGGTAAGGAAAAGAGACAATGGCCTATATCGGCGATCAAAGTGAAAACACCAGCTGGGGCGGCGCGGAAGTCGAAGACTATTTCGCGCTCCTGAAGCCGCGTGTCATGTCACTTGTGATTTTCACGGCCATTGTCGGCTTGATGATCGCGCCAGGTTCTTTGCATCCGCTTCTCGCAGTCACAGCAATTTTGTGCATTGCAATTGGGGCGGGCGCATCTGGCGCGCTCAACATGTGGTACGATGCGGATATTGACGCGGTGATGAGCCGCACAATCAATCGTCCCATCCCCGCAGGACGGGTCACCAAATCTGAAGCTTTGGGCTTCGGCTTGGTGTTGTCCTTCTTCTCGGTGGCCATTTTGGGCTTGGTAACCAACTGGGTTGCCGCAGGTCTTTTGGCTTTCACCATCTTCTTCTATGCGGTGATTTACACCATGTGGCTGAAACGCTGGACACCGCAAAACATCGTGATCGGTGGTGCGGCAGGTGCGTTCCCACCAATGATCGGCTGGGCCGCAGTCACCGGCACCATCACCATTGAAAGCACCGTATTGTTTTTGATCACCTTCTTGTGGACACCGCCCCACTTCTGGGCATTGGCGCTGTATAAAAAAGGCGACTATGCAGAAGCAGGCATCCCAATGCTGCCCAACGTGGCCGGGGAGCGGGCGACCCAACATCAGATTTTGATCTACACATTCATTTTGGCAGCGATTTCTGTTGCGCCAACCTTGCTCGGTTTCGCAAGCCTTGCTTACGGCATTGTGGCCGGTGGTTTGGGCCTAGCGTTTATTTATTACGCCGTGCGCCTTTGGCTGCAAAAGGACTCTGTTGCGTTGAAAAAGGCTGCGCGCCAACTCTTCGGATTTTCGCTGATCTATTTGTTCGTGGTTTATCTCGTACTGCTCGCTGACGTAAGCGTGGCCAACTTTTTGGGCGGAGCAAACGCATGAGTGAAGAGGTGAAAATGACTAACGATCAAAAACTGGCACAACGTCGCCGCAAGCGTTCCATCGCTTTGGCCGTTATTCTTGGTGTGCTGGCCATTCTGTTCTATGCCATCACAATTGTGAAAATTGGCCCGGCCATTTTCCAGCGTCCATTGTAAGGGTGAATGGCTATGGCACATATTGACACCCAAGATAACGCAAGCCGCAACAACAAACGGATCGCCATTTGGCTGGTTCTGATTGTCGCGCTTATGGTGGGCATGGCCTACGCCGCTGTGCCGATCTATCAAATCTTTTGTCAGGTTACTGGCTATGGCGGCACCACTCAGCGTGCTGAAGACAATGCGATCGCGGTGATCGACCGTGAAATGACAGTTCGATTCGCGGCACAGGTGGCCAGCGATTTGCCTGTGCGCATTGTGCCTGCTGCCACTCAGGTCGATAAAGTCGGTAAAAAGGTCACCGTGACCTATGAGGCCACAAACCTCACTGACCAACCTGTCAAAACTGTTGCAAGCTTCAATGTGACGCCAGCGTCCATGGGGGCTTACTTCAACAAAATTGAGTGTTTTTGTTTCACCGAGCAAACTCTTGCGCCGAATGAAACAGTTCAAATGCCGGTTCTTTACTATTTGGATCCGGAGCTGGATTTAAACGATGAGCTTGACACAATTCGGGAAGTCACGCTCTTTTACGCATTCCATGCTTCATAAGATTGGGAGAAGCTAAATATGGCCGCACACGCCAAAAATCATGATTATCACTTGGTTGATCCAAGCCCATGGCCGTTTATTGCCTCTGTTTCAACACTCGTGTTGGCGATTGGTGGTATTGCTTGGATGCAAGACTGGACGCCATACATCTTCTTTATCGGTTTGGCCGGCGTGCTTTACACCATGTTTGGTTGGTGGCGCGATGTGATCAAGGAAAGCCATGCGGGTGACCACACCCCAGTTGTGCAGTTGCACCACCGCTATGGCATGATCTTGTTCATCGTTTCAGAAATCATGTTCTTCGTGGCATGGTTCTGGGCCTATTTCGATATGTTCTTCTATGTTGATGAAGCACAGCAAATTGGCCGCGTTGCTGCCACTGGTGGCCATTGGCCTCCAACCGGTGTTGAATTGTTCGACCCATGGCACTTGCCAATCTTCAACACATTGTTGTTGCTGACATCTGGCATGACCGTCACTTGGGCACACCACTCATTGTTGGCTGATGATCGCAATGGCTTGAAGTGGGGCTTGGTGCTCACCGTGATTTTGGGCGCAGTCTTTACCTTTGTTCAGGGCGTTGAATATGCCTCTGCTGGCTTCAGCTTCTCTGGCAACATTTATGGCGCGACCTTCTTCATGGCGACAGGTTTCCACGGCTTCCACGTATTTGTGGGCACAATCTTCTTGATCGTTTGCTTGTTCCGCGCCTTGGCTGGCCACTTCACTCCCAAGCAGCACCTCGGCTTCGAATTCGCCGCTTGGTATTGGCACTTTGTGGACGTTGTATGGTTGTTCCTGTTCGCGTCTATCTATGTGTGGGGCGCTTGGGGCGTTGCCATTTCCCACTAAGGGAAGGGCACAAGAAATTGCAAAGGGCGCGCCATTGGTCGCGCCCTTTCTCGTTTGATGCACAAAAGGTCAAATTCCATGACAGACTATTCAGACATTTCTCCATTCTCCGCTGGCCTGCGTTGCCGCTGCCCCCGCTGCGGCGAGGGGGACTTGCTGCGCGGCTTTTTGCAGGTGGAAGATCATTGCGAGAGCTGCGGCCTGTCATTCAGCTTTGCGGATAGTGGTGACGGTCCTGCCGTGTTCATCACCATGATCGTCGGCTTTGTAATTGTGGGCGCAGCCTTGGCAGTTGAGGTGGCATTTTCACCGCCCGTTGCTGTGCATCTGCTCCTATGGATACCCGTCACCATCATTCTTAGCTTCGCATTGTTGCGGCCGCTCAAAGGCCTGATGATTGCCCTGCAATATAAAAATGATGCGCAAGAGGCGAAATGGGCTGACGATGATGAAGAGGACAAGCCAAATGAGTGAAGCCAAAAAAGATATTCGGCAATCCGGATTGGGCAAAGCTTTCTTTGTCGGCTTCCTGTTGCTCTCAATGGTGCTGTTTTTGGCGCTCGGCTTTTGGCAGCTTGATCGGTTGAATTGGAAAGAGCAGCTGATCGCATCTGCCAATGACCGCTTGGCTGCGGATCGCATTGAAGTGCCTGCCGCAAGCACTTGGGCAAATTTGAACGCCGATGAGTTCGATTTCCAAAAAGTGCAACTCACGGGCCAATTCCTTGAGTGCTGTGAAGCCCGCGTCTTTATCTCGCTTCCAAAAAAGCGCGACCGTTATTCCGGCCCGGGCTATTGGATCGTCACGCCATTCCAATTGGCAGACGGTGGCACTGTTTACGTCAATCGTGGTTTCGCACCGCAAGAGCTGACATTGCCAAAAGCGCAATATGCGCCAGCGCCTGAAGGTCAATTGATGCTGGAGGGCTATATGCGGCGGCCAGAGCGGGTGGGTAGCGCGACTTTGGAGCCGGACTTGGCCAAGCAAGTGGATTGGGTGATCAATCCGCCACGCTTAACCGAAATCATGTTCCCAGAGCTGGACAATGTTGCGCCATTTTATGTGAACCTCTCCAGTCCAGTGGCCGCTGATCTGCCGCAAGCGCCGGACGAAGCAGCGCTGAATTTCACCAATCGGCACCTTGAATATGCCTATACATGGTTTGGCCTAGCCGCATTGATGCCAATTTTAGCAATTTTTTGGCTTATTCGGACCCGCCGCACCCGGCAAGAACTTGCGAAATCGGAATCAGAAGATTAGGGTGCCCCCTCAAAACCACCTTCGGACGACCTTATGCAATATGTAAGTACGCGCGGTGATGCACCGCGATTGGGTTTTTGTGACGCTGTCCTCGCCGGACTTGCCCGTGATGGCGGCCTATATCTGCCAGAGAGCTGGCCGCAATTTTCAAGCGAACAAATCGCCGCCATGGCCAATCGGCCCTTCGCAGATATCGCCTTCGAAGTGATCTCCCCTTTTGTGGATGGTGAGATTGCGGACGACACTTTGCGCGAAATGGTGAATGCCGCTTATGGCACCTTCCGCCATGAGGCGGTGGCCCCATTGGTGCAGATCGCGCCGGGCCATTTTGTGCTTGAGCTATTCCATGGCCCAACCCTGGCGTTTAAAGATGTGGCGATGCAGTTCCTTGCGCGGGTGATGGATCACATTTTGGGCGAGCGCAATCAGCGCGCAACGATCGTTGGCGCCACTTCTGGCGACACTGGTTCCGCCGCCATTGAAGCATTCCGCGGTCGCGACAATACTGATATTTTCATCCTGCACCCCAAAGGGATGGTGTCGCCAGTTCAACAACGGCAAATGACCACGGTGCTGGATGCGAATGTGTTCAACATTGCGTTGGAAGGCAATTTTGACGATTGCCAAACCATCGTCAAAGACATGTTCAACAACCATCATTTCCGCGATTCAGTGCTGCTGTCTGGCGTAAACTCGATCAACTGGGGCCGCATTGTTGCGCAGGTCGTGTATTACTTCACTGCCGCCGCCGCATTGGGTGCGCCGCATCGTCAAATCAGCTTCACGGTGCCTACCGGCAATTTCGGTGACATTTTTGCGGGCTATGTGGCCAAGCGCATGGGGCTGCCGATCAAAAATCTGATCATTGCCACCAATGAAAATGACATTTTGCGCCGCACCATTGATGAAGGGCGTTATGAAATGGATGGCGTTGCCGCCACCACCAGCCCGTCAATGGACATTCAAATCTCTTCTAACTTTGAACGCCTATTGTTTGAGGCGGCAGGCCGCGATGCTGAACTGATTAAGCGCCAAATGGCACAGCTTAAACAGTCTGGCGGCTTTGAGCTGACCGCAACAGAAATCAACGCTATCCGCGCTGAATTTTCTGCAGGCACTGCCGATCAAAATCAAACATCGCAAGTGCAAGCGGACACGTTGGCCAATTGCGGTTATCTGTTGGACCCGCACACCGCAGTTGCGGTGGCCGTCGCCAATTCAAAATTAGAACAATCCACGCCGATGGTGTCGCTTTCAACCGCCCATCCGGCCAAATTCCCCGCTGCTGTGAAAGCAGCCACCCAAATCGACCCGGCGCTGCCCGAGTGGTTGAGCGACCTTTATGAGCGTGAGGAACGCTTCGAGGTGATCGCCAACTCTCAGATTGAAGTTGAAAACTTCATCAAATCCCATTGCCGCGCCAATAAGGAGGCCTAATGCCATTACGTTCTACCACCCTTGATAATGGGATGACTGTGATCACCCATTCCATGCCGTCTCTTGAAAGCGCTTCTGTCGGCGTTTGGGTGAAATCAGGTTCCCGGTGTGAAACTGAACAAGAACATGGCCTGTCGCACCTTCTGGAACATATGGCCTTTAAAGGCACCACTTCGCGTACAGCCCGGCAAATTGCTGAAGAAATTGAAAATGTGGGTGGCGATGTCAACGCCGCGACCAGCATTGAAAACACGGGTTACTTTTCCCGTATTTTGAAAGAAGATGTAGGCCTTGCTGCCGATATCCTTTCAGATATCTTGCAAAATTCGCGCTTTGCTGAAGATGAGCTGACCCGCGAAAAACATGTGATCCTGCAAGAAATCGGCGCCAGCCATGACGCGCCAGACGATTATGTGTTTGATCTGTTCCAAGAAGCGGCTTTCGATAATCAGGCCATCGGTCGCTCCATTTTGGGCACCACCGATTCTGTCGAAAGCTTCACGCCAGATGCAATCCGCGCCTATATGGACCGCATGTATGTGGGCGACCGCATGGTGATGAGCGCTGCGGGCAATGTGGACCATGATCAATTGGTCGACATCGCGGCGAATAAATTTAAAGACCTCAAGGTCAGCGGCGCGCCTGATCCCGTTGAAGCCAAATTCACAGGCGGCGAGCGTCGCCTGAATCGTGATCACGAGCAGGCACATATTCTGATTGGTGTGGAAGGTCGCCCTTACCACCATGACGGCTTCTATGCTTCGCAAATCCTGTCTTCAATTCTAGGTGGCGGCATGAGCTCGCGCCTGTTCCAAGAAGTGCGGGAAAAACGCGGCCTTTGCTATTCAATCTTTGCCTTCCACTGGGCGTTTGCTGACACGGGCACCTTTGGCGTGTCTATGGCGACAGGCGAGCAAGATGTGAAAGAATTGATGCCGGTGGTTCTGGACCAATTGCATCAAGCCACGCAAAACATCACAGAAGAAGAAGTGTTGCGCGTGCGCAATCAAATCCGGGCTGGTTTGTTGATGTCGCTTGAGCGTCCTTCATCTCGCGCTGGCCAATTGGCACGCCAACAGCTTTTGTGGGGCCGCCCCATTTCTCTGGAAGAAACTGTGGAGCGCATCAACCGCATTGACGCAAACCGCGTGATGGAAGTGGCGGCGCAATTGTTCCAAAATGCAAAACCTGTTGTTTCTGCCATCGGTCCGCTAGATCATTTCCCTGACTATGATCGCATTCAAGACGGGCTAAAAGCTTAGGGGAAGCGTGGTGATCGGGCGCTTCTTTTCAACGCAAAATTTTGCGCCGCTGGAATCAAAGCGGCTGATTCTGCGTTTGCCCGAAATGGAAGATTATCCGCAATGGGCGGAGCTGCGCGCGAAAAGCCAGACTTTCCTGAGACCATTTGAGCCGAGATGGGGCGAAACCGAGCTTGCGCGTTTTTCCTTTCGGCACCGCGTCAAAAAAGCGCGGGCGGATGCTGCGGCTGATAAAGCCTATGCCTTTTTGTTGTTTGAAAAAGGCCCAAACCCCAAGCTGGTTGGGGGCTTGAACCTTTCTAACCTGCGGCGGCGCGTGGCACAAACCGTCACCCTTGGTTATTGGGTAGGTGTGGATCAAATCAATAAAGGCATTATGAGTGAGGCTGTTGCCAGAGTTTTGCCATTTATTTTTGATGAATTGGATCTCCACCGCGCCGAAGCAGCATGTCTTGTTGATAATCAGCGCTCTATGAGAGTGCTGGAGAAGAACGGGTTCATGCGCGAAGGACAGGCAGAAGGCTATTTAAAGATTGATGGGAAATGGCAGGACCACGTGCTATTCGGGCTCACCAAAGAACGTTACATAGATCACGTTCAACCTAGATCCTAAGCCCTTGAGATCTGAAGATAACCACCACAATAAAGTTGATGTAACGGCTTTTTCGGGCTACGAAAAACCGTTGGGGGTAAATATGGGAATGTACCGCGCGCTGCGTACCACTTTTTTTGTTTTGGCGCACCTATGCCTATTTTTATGGGTTGGGGCGGCCTCTGCATTGGAAGTGGTTACGATTCCAGAAAAAGTGGGCGCGGTTGATCTCACCGAAGCGGTGGAGCTTCGCGAGGGCCAAGAGGGCCGTGTGCAGCTGTCCACAGCGCCAGATGTAAATGGCATCATTCGCCGCATCGAAGTGCAGGCCACCGACACAAGCACCAACCCCAATTGGGCGCTGATCGCCATCCACAACCCGCTGGACGTGCAGGTTGAACGCCTGTTGGTGGCGCCATTCTTTCAAATGCCCGGTTCCGGTGTGTTCCGCACAGATTTGGGCGGCAAGCGCATCAATGTGATCACTGCCAGTCAGGGCTTCCGCCCAACCCGCGTTGCTGATCAGGAAGCGGACGTATTTTCCATCACAGTCGACCCCGGCGCAACGGTGACCTATGTGGTTGAGCTGGAAGGCGAAAATCTACCAGAATTAGTATTGTGGGAGCCTTCTTCCTACCGCGATTATATCAACGCCTTTACGCTGTTCCGCGGCACCGTGCTGGGTGTTTCCGGTCTATTGGCCGTGTTCTTGTCCATTATGTTTGTGGTGAAGGGGCGGGGCGTGTTTCCAGCCGCCGCTGCGCTGGCCTGGGCCGTGATGTTCTATTTGCTGGTGGATTTTGGCATTCTCGCCAAGCTGATCAATATTCAGCCAACCCAATTGCAAACCTATCGCGCCGCCGCCGAAGCAGCGCTGGCCACTACCTTATTTGGCTTCCTGTTCATCTATCTCAATCTGCACCGATGGCACATCCGCTTCATCCATTTGGCACTCGCGCTAATGCTGGTGATGTTGGCCTTGATCATTCTGGCCTTTTTCCAGCCAGTGCTGGCCGTGGGCACAGCGCGGGCAGTTCTGGCGCTGTTGGGCATCTTTGGTATTGTCGTTGTCGGCTTTCTTGCCGTGCGCAGCTATGACCGTGCGGTTCTGATTGTCCCCACCTGGATCATCTTTGTGGCTTGGCTGGTCTTTGCCTATATGGTCGTTTCCGGCGACATCACCAACGATATTGCCCAATCTGCCGTCGCGGGTGGTCTTGTTTTGATCGTGATGTTGTTGGGCTTCACCGCCATCCAACATGCCTTTACCGAGGGGCAGGTCTCTATCGGTGCTTTGTCTGAAGTGGAGCGCCGTGCGCTTGCCCTCACAGGCAGTGGCGACTTTGTGTTTGATTGGAACATTGAACGCGACCGTGTGGTGGTGTCCGATGGCTTGGCCGCTCGTTTGGGAGAAGATATTTCCGCATTGCGTGGGGACATTAAATTATGGCTTGAGCGCTTGCACCCAGAAGATCGCGATCGGTTCCGCACCGCGCTTGATACGCTGGTTGAGCTGCGCCGCGGCAAAGTCTCTGCTGATTTCCGCATCATCAGCCATGATGGCAGCTACCGTAATTTCCGGTTGCGCGTAAAGCCTGTGCTGGGCGGTGGCGATGAAGTGTCGCGCTGCGTGGGCACATTACAAGATGTGACAGACGAGCGCGTTGCACGTGATCGTTTGCTGCACGATGCGGTGCATGACAGCCTGACAGGCCTGCCAAATATTGAACTATATCTCGACCGGTTGGAGCGGGCGCTCACCCGTTCCCGCGAGAAACGCGCCACCAAGCCAGCAGTCTTTTTGATCGATTTGGACGGCTTCATGAATTTGGACGAGCGGATCGGCCATGTTGCAGCGGATTCTGTGCTGCTCGCCATCTCTCGTCGTTTGTCCCGCTTGATGCGCCCATTGGATACATTGGCCCGCATCAATGGCGACCAGTTCGCCGTTATCCTTGTGTCAGAGGAGAGTGCTGCCAGCATTGCAGGTTTTGCTGAGCAATTGCGCAAAGCGATCAAAGAGCCGATCAAGTTCGGCGACAATGAATTGTCGATCTCCGCATCGATGGGCATCACCATTTACGACAACAAGCCGACCACGCCGCAGCAGGTGCTGCGCAATGCCGAATTGGCCATGCTGCACGCCAAGCGCGATGGTGGCGACCGGATCGAAGCCTATCGCACCACCACAACTGACGCTGGCGTGTTACGCAATCCGCTTGATGTGGATCTGAAATCGGCCATTGATAATCGCGAATTGCAGATTTTGTTCCAGCCGATCTTCGACCTCACAAATGGGCGTTTGGCGGGGGCGGAAGCGTTGATGCGGTGGCATCATCCGCAACGCGGTGCCATCAGCCCATCCGAATTTATCCCATTGGCAGAGCGCACAGGGCTAATTGAAAAGCTTGGGCGTGTGGTGATCGAGCAAACATCGGCACAGTTGAAAAACTGGTTGTCGAGCGGCGAAATGGCACGGGATTTCTTCCTGTCCATCAATATGTCAGCTCAGCAGCTTTCGTCAGATACGATGCTCAACGACATGCGGGCATTGGTGTCCACCAATCCCGAAATCGCAAAGCGGTTCTTGCTTGAAGTCACCGAAAGCCAAGTGATGACGAGCCCCGAGCAATCGGCCTTTATTCTGGACTCGTTGAAGAGCCTTGGTTTCCGGTTGGCATTGGACGATTTTGGCGTTGGCCATTCATCCCTTTCTTATCTGCATCGGTTCCCGTTTGATTTTATCAAAATTCCTTCAACCTTCGTACAGTTGGGTGAACGTCACGGCATCGCCCAAACCCAAATGCCAATCATGAAGGCCGTCATGTCTTTGGCACATGATTTGGATTTGCAGGTGATCGCCGAAGGTGCAGAAAGCGATGATGAAGTTGCGCGCATCCAAAGCCTTGGCTGTCGTTATGCGCAGGGCTTTGCCTTCTCAAAAGCAGTGTCTGGTGCAGAATTTATTCAATTGCTGACCAAAGACGCCAAGAACCGTAAGCAAGCTGCACGCGATGCGGAAATGCAGGCGCGCAAGCTTGAAAAAGAACAGCAGGCCAAAAAAATGGCAGAGCTGCGCGCGCAGGAAGCAGAGAAGCGTGCGGCGGAAAAACGTGCGAACGCTGAAAAAGCTGCACAGGAAGCTAAAGCAGCGCAAGCCAAGCAGGCCGCTAGCGCCAAAAGCGATGCGAAAAAGCCTGCAAAACCAGAATCAAAGAATTAGAGATTAAGCGTTGCCGGATGTTGGCGATAGGAACGCCAATTCAATCCCGGCATCATGCAGCGCTTTGCGATAGCGCTGCTCCATAGGCGTGGTGAAAATCAATTCGTCGCTCGCCGGGGCAACCATCCAGCCATCGCGTCCCAATTCGCTTTCCAACTGGCCGGGTTCCCAGCCGCAATAGCCCAGCGCCAAAAGCGCCTTTTCCGGGCCGTCGCCTTCAGCAATTGAGCGCAAAATATCCAAGGTGGTGGAAAGGCACATATTGTCAGCCACATTCATGGAGCTATCAACGGTTTGATAGTCAGGTGTGTGCAGCACAAAGCCGCGTCCAGTTTCAACAGGGCCACCCACCACAATTGGCTGTTGGTATGGGTCGGCATGGCCTTCCTCAACCTTGTCAGCCACTTTGATGTCGAACTGGGCCATCAAGTCAGCAAACTGCAAGTCGGGCATGCGCTTATTGACCACAAGCCCCATCGCGCCTTCTTCCTCGCTATGGGCGCACATATAGATCACGGTGTCCTTAAACCGTTCGTCTTCCATATCTGGCATGGCCACCAAGAGTTGGCCTTTAAGCGAAAAAGTCACTTGCTACACCTTTTGTTGGTTACTCGATTCTCGCTCCATCCATATGAATAAAAGCTTAACGGGTAAATGCGGTAAATCAAATATCGTTCACAAAGCTCTGATCAAGAGTGTCTTTCCCGCGCCACAAATCTGAGCTATTGAGCAGTTTATGAACTCAAAAACACCGATCATTCTTGCCCTTATTGCCGCCACAGCCGCACCCGCCAGCGCCGCCACTGGCCCATGGATTGATGTGGCACCCAGCGCCAAAATCCGTGTGCTCACTGCCGATGCTGTTGAGAACGGTAAAATGATGGCCGCGCTTGAGTTTCAATTGCGCGACGGCATGAAAACCTATTGGCGCGTGCCGGGCGAAAGTGGCATTCCGCTGACCGCCGATTGGGGCAAAAGCGAGAATGTTGAAACGGTCGAGTTTTTGTGGCCCATGCCCAAGCGGGCAATCACCAATGGCTATTTCGACTATGTGTATGACCACGACTTTGTTTTGCCATTTGAAATTCACCTTCCAGAACAAGCTGATGGTGAACTGCCCCATTTGGTCGGCAATCTGCTCATGGGTATTTGCGGCGAAATCTGCGTGCCTGTCACATTTCAAGTGGACCAATATTTGGATGTGGCCAAAAAGGACATCGCAGTGAGCTTCAAAATCGAAGCTGCGAAGGCCGATGTCCCAATTGTTGATGATCGCGAAAATGCTCCATTCCCAGCGGTTTATCTCGACAAAGCGCAAAATCAATTTGTTGTTCAACCGTCAGCCGACGGTCGAGAAAACCATTCATTAATCCTTGATTTACCACAGCAAAATCTTCTGTTTGATGTGCCTCAAAATGGCCCCGGTTCTCCCTTAATCACCATCAAAGCGCTAAAGGATGTGCCTTTAGATGCATTTGTGGGTTCAACCGCTCGGTTGACCTATTCCGGGGAACAGGGTGCCTTTGAACAATTGGTGCCCATTTTATCGATTGAAGCATTGGCTCAGTAGGGTAAAAGGCCTTATCTGAACATGTGAAAAATTGAGGGGACTTTATGGCTTTGGATATTGGTAGCAAAGCGCCATCGCAACAGGTGAAATTGGTCAATGCAGAGGGCGTGAAGGATGTTGACTTCGCCGATCTGGTGGCCGAAGGCACAACCGTTATTTTCGCGGTTCCAGGCGCATTCACCGCCACATGCCACCTCAATCATATGCCTGGCTATATTGGTTTGGCTGATCAATTTAAAGAAGCCGGTGTAGACCGTATTCTTTGCTTGTCCGTGAATGATCACTTCGTGATGCAGCACTGGGGCGAGCAAACAGGTGCCTTTGGATTTGTCGATTTGATTTCCGATGGCAACGCAGATTTGGCAAAAGCGCTAAAATTGGATAAAGATTTCTCTGCAGCAGGATTTGGCACGCGATATGTTCGCGCTAGCCTTTTGGTCAAAGATGGCGTAATTTCCCATGTGGAGATTGAAGCGCCGGGCGGCGAAGTTGTCGTTACAGGCGCACCACATATGTTGGATGTGGTTAAAAACAGCCAATAAAACGGTTGTACGGGGTTATTCGGGGGGCCTTCGGGTCGAAAAGTGAGAAGCATGTCAGTACGCGTATTTTCTGAGAAATTTCTAAAACCATCGCGCGTGGCTGGTGCCGCCATTTTGGCAGCGCTTGCCTTGTCAGGTTGCATGGGGTCATTCGCCGGTGGTGGATCATCTGATAGCAAATATATCAACCGCTCCGCGAGCGAGACAGAAATTGCAAGTTCTGCGCCGACAGCCTTGCCCATCATCGCCAGCGAATGCCCTGAAATTAAAATCCGTCCGGGTGGTGAAAGCTTTGCGCTCTATGCCAATGGCCGCAGTGGCGATCCAAAGGGTCTGCGCTATCAGGCGGTGATTGATAAGCAATCACGTAACTGCATTGTATCAAATGGCTTGATCACCGTGAAAATGGGTGTTGTTGGCCGCTTGTTGGCTGGTCCACAGGCAGGCTCAGGCGCAGTTAATGTGCCATTGCGCTTCGCTGTTGAGCGCGATGAAATGGCTGTATTCTCTCAAAAATACGATATCCCCATCACAATTACACCGCCAAACCAAGGCGAAGAGTTCGTGAAAGTCGTTGAAAACGTCGCGATTCCGTATGTTGGTGGCGAGCAGATCACCATTTGGGTTGGTTTTGATCCAAAAGGATAAGTGAATATTTGTTGACCTAGCAGAAATTGCTGCTAGGTTGACCACTGCAATGCGGGAGAGATTGGGCCTTTGAGCTCAACGCCGAAGGAGCAACCGCCCCGGAAACTCTCAGGCAACAGGGACCGCATGCACAACATAACTCTGGAAAGCGAGTTGGCTTAGAGTACTAAGTTAATTCCACCGAAGGGGGTAGCCGGAACGTCAGTTCCGGGAAATCTCTCAGGTTTACCCGACAGGGGGGGCGCCAGGCGACATAATTTGTCGCGATGCTGGCACTCGTCGGTTAAACAGTTGAGGGAATTATGGCAGGGGCGGAAACTTCCAATCTTTTGCAAACGCCATTGAACGACACCCATATCGCATGGGGTGGTCGCATGGTTGGTTTTGCGGGCTATGCAATGCCGGTTCAATATAAAGGCATTGTGGACGAACATAATCACACAAGAAATGAAGCATCGCTTTTTGATGTGTCGCACATGGGCCAAGTTGCCGTTAAAGGCGCTGACCATGAAACAGCGGCGCGCGCACTTGAAAGCTTGATGCCGGGTGATCTGGTTGGGCTGAAACCAGGTGAAATGCGCTACACGCTTTTGCTGAACGACAATGGCGGCATTGAGGATGATCTGATCGTCACACGGCCAGCCGAAGCGGGCACAGATGGCACATTGCTCATCGTGTTCAACGCTGGTCGTAAAGATCATGACGTGGCCATTTTGAAAGCCGCTCTGGGCGACAAACTGGACATCGACACATTCTTTGACAGCAAAGCCCTTCTGGCGCTGCAAGGCCCAAAGGCGGCTGACGTGCTGTCGCGCTATTGCGATTTGCCACAAAAACTAAGCTTCATGAACGCCGCTGCCGCCACCATTGAGGGCATTGATGTTTATGTGTCTCGCGCGGGTTACACTGGCGAAGATGGCTTTGAGCTTTCTGTTGCCAATGAAGACGCCGTGAAACTGGCTGAATTGCTGGTGAGCAATGACGAAGTTGAGCCTGCTGGCCTTGGCGCCCGCGATAGCTTGCGCCTTGAAGCAGGGCTTTGCCTCTATGGCCACGATATGGATGACCAGCGCGATCCAATCAGCGCAGGCCTTATCTTTGCCATTGGCAAAGGTCGCCGCGTTGAAGGCGGTTTCCCCGGCGCATCTAAAGTTCAAAAACTGATTGCTGATGGCGTGGCTGAAAAGCGCGTTGGCATTTTGTTTGAAGGCCGCATGCCCGTCCGTGAAGGCGCAGACATTGTTGACGAAAGCGGCAATCCAATTGGTAAAGTAACGTCAGGTACATTCGGCCCAACCATCGGTTCGCCGGTGGCCTTTGCCTATGTGCAGGCTGAAAAAGCGAAGATTGGCACGGAATTGACCGCCATTGTGCGCGGCAAGCCAGCCAAAGGCACCGTGACCAAGCTTCCATTCACACCAGCAAATTATGTGCGTCTCTAGTTCTTTAAGGGGGAAATGATGAGCGATACTAAATATACCGAAGATCACGAATATATCCGCGTTGAGGGCAACCAAGGCACCGTGGGCATCACCGATTATGCGCAAGGTCAGTTGGGCGATGTGGTGTTTGTGGACGTGCCAGAAGTTGGCGCCAAATTCTCAAAAGGTGACGAAGTTGCCGTTGTTGAATCAGTGAAAGCGGCGTCTGAAATCTACGCGCCAGTTTCCGGCACCATCGTGGCTGTGAACGAAACGTTGGCAGATGAGCCAGGCTTGGTGAACTCTGACCCAGTTGTAAATGGCTGGTTCTTCAAAATCGAAATTGATGACGCTGGCGAGCTTGAAGGCTTGCTCGACGAAAACGCCTATAAGGCGCACATCGACTAAACGAGGACAAATATGCGCTATCTTCCAAATAGTGATCAAGACAGACAGGTCATGCGCGATGCCATTGGCATCAAAAGCGATGACGAGCTGTTTGTACGCGTACCGAAAAAGGTTTTTGACACAGCCAAGCCTGACTTGCCTGATCATCAGCCAGAATTTGCCGTAGAGGCGCATATTCGCCAGCTTGCGGGCAAAAACCGCGCCGGTGGAGATGGTCCATTCTTCGTTGGGGCAGGGGCGTATCGCCACCATGTGCCCGCCAGCGTGGACCATTTGATCCAGCGGTCAGAGTTTTTGACCGCCTACACCCCATACCAGCCTGAAATTTCTCAGGGCACGCTGCAAATGCTGTTTGAATTTCAAACACAAGTGGCCAATTTGACAGGTATGGAAGTGGCCAACGCCTCGCTTTATGATGGCTCAACAGCCGCCATGGAAGCCGTGTTGATGGCCCGCCGTTTGAAAAAACGTGATGGTGTTGTTGTGTCAGGTGGTCTGCACCCGCAATATCGCGACACCATCGCCACTTATTTGGGCAAAGACCCTGCATTCAAATGCATGCAGGCTGACCCAACAGCGCAAGAAGACATTATTGCGCAGATTGACGACAGCACCGCATGCGTTGTGGTTCAGTCGCCAGACTTTTATGGCAATTTGCGCGATTTGCGCCCGATTGCCGAAGCTGCCCATGAAAAAGGCGCACTTTTGATCGCCGTGTTCACCGAAGTGGTGTCTCTCGGCGCAATCGAATCTCCCGGCGCACAAGGGGCGGACATTGTGGTTGGCGAAGGCCAATCCATCGGCAACCCACTCACTTTCGGTGGGCCTTATGTCGGTTTGATGGCCACTCGTCCAAACCTTGTGCGGCAAATGCCTGGCCGTGTGTGCGGTGAAACCGTAGACGCTGAAGGCAATCGTGGCTTTGTGCTCACGCTCTCCACCCGTGAGCAGCATATCCGCCGCGATAAAGCCACATCAAACATCTGCACCAACTCTGGCCTCTGCGCTTTGGCGTTCTCGATCCACATGTCTTTGCTGGGTCAAAAAGGTATTGAGCATTTGGCATTGTTGAACCACCAACAAGCGGTGAAAACGGCTGATGCTTTGAGCAAAATCGATGGCGTTGAAGTGCTGAACAGTCACTTCTTCAACGAGTTCACCGTGAAGCTGCCAAAAGCCGCTGCTCCTGTGGTTGAAGCATTGGCCGAGAAGAACATTCTCGCAGGTGTGCCTGTGTCACGCTTGGAGCCTGGCAAGAAAGATCTGGAAAATCTGTTGGTCATCGCGGCCACTGAATTGACCAGCGATGCAGATATTGACGCATTGACCAACGCTTTGAAGGAGGTCATCTGATGTTGAACAATCAAGGCCGTCCAACCGGCGTAGAAAATGTCGCTTCATCAAGCGCTGTAAATGGCGCAGCTTTGCTGCCATCTGAGCCATTGATCTTTGAAATCGGCACCAAAGAAAAATCTGGCGTGGATTTACCTGCGCTTGATCAAAAAGTTGGGTCAAAATTGGGTAGCTTTGCTCGCAAGTCAGACATTGATTTGCCAGCCCTGACCGAGCCGCAAGCCTTGCGCCACTATGTGCGTATTTCTCGTTTGAACTATTCAATCGATGCAGGCTTCTATCCGCTTGGCTCATGCACCATGAAGCACAACCCGCGCCTCAATGAAAAAATGGCACGCTTGCCAGGCATCGCGGATATTCACCCGCTGCAACCACAATCAACCGTGCAAGGCGCGATTGAATTGATGGAAGAGCTGGCCAATTGGTTGATGGAATTGACCGGCACCAAAGCCGTGTCCATGACGCCAAAAGCCGGTGCCCACGGTGAAATGTGCGGCATGATGGCCATCAAGGCAGCCCACGAAGCCAATGGCCAAGGCCACCGGAATATCGTGCTGGTGCCTGAAAGCGCCCACGGCACAAACCCGGCCACTGCGGCATTTTTGGGCTACAAAGTGAAGCCCATCAAAGCGCGTGAAGATGGCACGGTGGATGTGCAGGCCGTTAAAGACGCGTTGGATGAAACCGTTGCAGGCATCATGCTCACCAACCCAAACACATGTGGTTTGTTTGAGCCTGACGTGATCGAAATTGCCGATGCGGTGCACGAAGCCGGCGCCTATTTCTACTGCGATGGCGCCAACTTTAACGCCATTATGGGCGTTGTGCGTCCGGGCGATTTGGGCATCGACGCGATGCACATCAACTTGCACAAAACCTTCTCCACCCCACACGGTGGCGGTGGCCCAGGTGCTGGTCCTGTTGTGTTGTCTGACGCGTTGGCCCCTTATGCGCCTTTGCCTTATGCAAAGCGCGATGGTGACAAGCTCACCTTGGTGGAAAACAAAGGCGAAGGCAGTGATCATCTTGGTCGCTTGTCAGCATTCCATGGTCAAATGGGCATGTATGTCCGTGCGTTGACCTATATGCTGTCTCACGGTGTTGATGGTTTGGGTCGTGCAGCGCGTGATGCGGTGCTTAATGCCAACTACATCAAAGCCAAATTGTCAGACCTTTATCATGCGCCATATGGCGGCCAGCCTTGCATGCACGAAGTGTTGTTTGATGACAGCACCTTGAAAGGCACAGGCGTTTCAACGCTTGATTTGGCTAAGGCCATGATCGACGAGGGCTATCACCCCATGACCATGTATTTCCCATTGGTGGTACATGGCGCCATGTTGATCGAGCCGACAGAAAGCGAAAGCCTTCATACGCTTGATCAGTTTATCGGCACCATGCGCGAGCTGATGGAAGATGCAAAGGCAGGCAATGTGGAGCGTTTCACCAACGCCCCAATGAAAGCCCCAATGCGTCGCTTGGATGAAACCCGCGCGGCACGTGCGCCAATCCTCAAGTGGGAAGCGCCAGCGCAGCAAGAAGCGGCTGAATAATTTGAACCGCCCCACGGCATAGTCGTGGGGCGGTTTTTTCATCTCATTGGTGAGGTGGAAACACAGACAAAAGCGGTAAAACAATAACAAATAAATACCGCTTCATTAGGCGGTGGGTACTGCAGAACCCGCCGCCTTTTTATTGCTCCAATTGCCTTTCATCTTTCCCCCATGAACATCCGACCCGCCCGCCGCGAAGAACTTGAAGAGCTAAGCGCCCTGTGCCTCCGCGCCAAGGCCTATTGGCCATATGATGCTGCATTTATTGAAGCGTGTCGGGAAGAACTGACCATTACACAGGAACATCTCAGCCAACACACAATCATGGTCGGCGAGCAGAATGAGCGGGCGGCAGGTGTCCTTCGCTTAGATCGTCTAGGAGACGGGTTTGAGCTAGAGCTGTTATTCGTGGAGCCAGAGTTCATTGGCAAAGGCATCGGCCGCCTGTTGCTTGAATGGGGAACCGAATTTGCGCGCCAGCACAGCGCCAAATTCATCACAACCGTTGCAGATCCCCATGCAGAAGCGTTTTACGCTCATATGGGCTTTAAAACGACCGGAGAAGTCGCATCACAATCAATCCCCGGTCGCAAATTACCGCAAATGGAACTGACGCTCTAATGTTGCGTCGGCAAACAGAGTTGCCAAGACACGCCAAACTTGTCGCCGACCCATCCATAGCGTTTGGCAAAATCATATTCGCCCAAATTCATCATCACTTGCCCTTCTTTTGACAGTCGCTCATAGGCCAGATCAAGGCTCACCGGATCGTCAAAAAACACAAACAGAGAAAAGGAGGGGGTGAAGTCAAACGGTTGATCGATGGGACTATCGATCATCAACAGCTGATTATTGCCAAAAACCAAGTTGGCCGACTCGATGGTGCCGTCGTCGCGCGTGCGTTTATCGGTCACCGCCGCGGCGGGGATTGCACTGGTGTAATGGGCCAACGCGTCGCTTGCATTGCCTTTGAACATCAACATGGGATGCAACTTCATAAAAAACCTCTTCAATCAATATAGTTGCATTTTGCATGAATTTACCGTTGGCTTCAATAAGTGGTTGTGCGCTTTGTTGTTTCCAGCGAAATGCGGTGATACAGCTAAAAGAAAAAGAGGTTCACGTGCGCAAGATTTCAATTTTTCTCAGAGGCTTAAAAGCTGCCTTTGGTGATGAAACGGTCAAAACCATTCTTTCGATGACCATCGCCATAATCGTGCTTGCCGCACTCGTCTATATGTGGATCGAAGGCTGGGGTTTTATTGATGCGCTCTATTTCACAGTGATGACCATTTCAACCGTGGGCTATGGCGACATCACGCCAGAAACCCAGCTGGGTAAGCTCTTCACCATCGTCTATGTGATTTGCGGCATGGGCATCTTTGTTGCGTTGGTCACACGCATTGCCAACACGGTGCTGCGCCAATCTGTTGAAGAGTTTGAAGAGCTTGAGGAAAAGAAAGCCGAACGCCGTCAGCAAAAACATCTTCACTAGGGAAGGGAGCGTTTAAACGCTCCAATAAAAAACGGGCCCCAAAGGGCCCGCTTAATTTAAACCGTTAAGCTGATCTACGAACTTAGTTCAAGTTTGCAGAAACATCTTTGATTGCGGCGTCGATCAATGCGTCGCCTTTTTCAGCCATTTTTTCGGCCAAAACAATCTTTGCGGCTTCAACTGCGATATCCGCTGAACGGGCGCGCACATCAGCCAAAGCTTGTGCTTCAGCTTGGGCAATTTTCTCTTCAACCGCTTTTGTGCGGCGATTGATCAAATCGTCCAAAGATTTTTGCGCCTCATCCGTCATCCGATCCGCTTCAGCTTTAGCAGCTTCAACAATTTCGGCGGCTTCATCTTCAGCGGCTTTACGTTTGCGCTCATATTCAGCCAAAAGCGCCTGCGCTTCTTCGCGCAAACGTTTCGCTTCTTCCAACTCATCCGCGATTTGCTTGGATTTGTTATCAAGCGCCTCTGTCATCTTTTTGGGCACGCCCAAATAGGTGATCAGAGCCAAAAAGATCACAAGACCGATAAACGCCCAAAAGGTTGCATCTAATTCCATCTTGTTATCCTTTCACCACTTTGGCCACCGCGTCTTTCGCAGCTTTTTGTGCTGTGCGGCCAACAATGTTGGTCACAATAGCCAAAGCTGTTTCTGATGCGATTTCGTCAACATGGTCCATAGCGGCCTGTTTGGTTTCGCGGATATTGTTTTCGGCAACTGCCATTTTCTTTGCCAAATCGGCTTCCACTTTAGCGCGCTTCTCGTCGAGATCCGCACGGATTTGATCCCGTGTTTCCTCGGCAATATTGTGCGCTTTCTGTTTCGCGTCGGCCAATTCTGCTTCATATGATCTGATGGCTTGGTCGGTCTTTTGCTTCAACCGTTCTGCTTCGGCCAAATCCCCTTCAATGCGATCACGACGCACTTCAAGAATTTCACCAATGCGCGGCAAAGCCACCTTGCTCATCAAGATATAAAGCGCAGCAAATGTCAGTGCCAACCACAAGATTTGAGAGCCGAAGGTGCTGGAATCAAATGGTGGGAAAACACCAGATCCGCCATGATCTCCGCCATACGCCTCTGTGGTCGCATGGGTGCCATCACTTGTATTTGTACTGCTTGCCATGTGAATACCTGGTTTTTTTAAGTTGCCCCGAAAGGCAACAAACAGTGCATTAATGTGCCGAAAATTGGCAAAAATGCAATGAAAGGCAGCCCATATAGATCATCAGATCAGGGCTGCCTTAAACCTAAATTGAACGTTGATTAAACAACGAACAAAAGCAAAAGGGCAACGAGGAATGAGAAAATGCCCAAAGCTTCGGTCACAGCAAAGCCGAATACCAAGTTACCGAACTGGCTTTGAGCTGCTGATGGGTTGCGCAAAGCGCCTGACAAGAAGTTACCGAAGATGTTTGCCACACCCATAGCTGCACCCGCCATACCAAAGCATGCGATGCCGGCACCGATATATTTAGCTGCTTCTGCTTCCATTTTTAACTCCTATTGAAAAGCTGAATCAATTTTGTTTCTTGCCGACCTGACATTATGCCAGGCCAGTATTCTTTAAACTCGTTCGCCTTAGTGGCTCGGATGGATCGCGTCGTTGAGATACATCGAAGTCAAAAGGGCAAATACATATGCTTGCAGCGCTGCTACAAGAAACTCCAATGCGGTCAAGCCAACAGTCATAAACATTGGCAAGATCGCGCCGAATGCACCAACGGCACCCGCTGAACCCATGGTCACGATAAAGCCCGCAAACACTTTCAAAGTGATGTGGCCCGCCAACATGTTCGCAAACAAACGAACTGAAAGGCTGATCGGACGTGAAAGGAATGAGATCACTTCAATCGGAATAACGATTGGCAACAAATAGCCAGGCACACCCGCTGGGGCGAACAGCTTGAAAAAGCCCAAACCGTTTTTCCAAAAGCCGTAAACAAGCACAACAGAGATCACCAACAGCGCCAAAGCGAATGTCACGATGATGTGGCTAGTTACGGTGAAGAAATAAGGCACCATGCCCAACATGTTGGCGATCAAAACAAACATGAAAAGCGAAAATACGAATGGGAAGAACTTCATCCCTTCAGTGCCGGCGCTAGATCGCACCATATTGGCCACAAACTCATACATCATCTCAGAGAGAAGTTGCAGACGACCTGGCACCAAGCCACGGCCACGTGTGGTCAAAATCAAGAATGCAGAAATCAGAACTACGGTTGCAACCATGAACAAAGCAGAGTTGGTGAACGCGATTTCAAAACCGCCTGTTTCGCCTTCGCCTGCACCACCAATGGTGAAAATGTCCGTGATCTTAAACTGTTTAATTGGATCGTTTGCCACGCTCCAGCCCCTTGTCGCTATTTACCGTCCTCGTCCTCATCGTCCGATTCTGGGCCCATATCCATATCAGGTGTAATCACCGCGTCAGCATTCCATTGCGCGGTGACACGCACCACATTCAAAACACCGGCGGCAAACCCCACCAATACCATTACCAACAAGAGCCATGGCGTTGTGCCCAGCGCCTCATCGGCAAAATATCCAATTGCACTCCCCACAATGATCGCCGCAAAAAATTCGGTGCCCAATCGCGCCGCTTTTGCGTGTGTGGTCATGTGCTCACTGGTCTGAGAACCTTTTTGGTCAAATCCGCCCTTTTTACGTGCCGCCGAAATGCGGGCGCCAAGGTCAGATGTTGGCTGTTGGTTTTCCAAACCAGTCGAGTGCGACTTTTCAGTGCCATTTTTATCAGAATTGGGCATTCCACCAACCCGCCAAAACTGGCTCTTTTTGCGAAAAATTCGCACCCTACAAATTCGGGCGCACCATAGGGCTTTGCCTTTTTTGTGTCAAGATTTGGGCGTGTTAGTTAAGGTGTTGAAAATTATATGTAATTCGAAGTGTTGGAATCTTTTTGAAACGTCAAATTCCTCTCAAATTTAACTTTGGCCAACAATTCTCCTTAATTCAAAAACTGACGCGTTCAAGGATTCGAGAAAATCTTGCTTTTTGTACATATGTGTATAAAAAGAGCTTGAACTGAATTTGAGCTGAAAATGGCCCGTACTAAATCCTTTGACCTCATTGATGCTTATGATGTGCTGCTGGATATGTTTTGGCGAGAGGGTATTGCTGCCATGAGTGTGAAGCGTATGGCAGATCATCTCGGCCTAACCCGATCTAGCTTTTATAACGCGTTTGGCACACGCGACGCGCTGCTTAAAAATCTTGTTCTTTATTATGAAATGCAGTCGCCGCAAATTGCATTGGTTTTGGCAACCCGTCCCATTGATGTGCGCTTTCTGTTGAATGAACTTTTTCGCGAATTATGCGCTCAGCATGTAAGTAGTGAACGAAAAGGATGCTTGCTGACAAATTTGTCGGTGGAGTTGCGGGACGATGAACCCGATCTGCGCGACCTTGTTCAGCAAGTCAATCAAGACCGAATTGCGCGCTTGATAGAGATTTGTCGGTGGGCAGTTGAGGGGAAAGAATTACCCCGCGGCACCAATTGCGAAAAATTAGGTCATCAACTCTTTGCGCTTATTGAACAGATAAATTTGCTAGCGCGCAGTTTGCCGGATTTAGAGATGCTGGAAGAGCTTGCCTTATCGCAGTTGCGCCAATTGGGACTAGGGCCAAAAATTTAGCCCACATCTTCCAAGAAGCTCTCTGCAGTGGTCAAATCCACAGAGACCAAATTGGAAATGCCTTTTTCGGCCATCGTCACACCAAACAAGCGGTCCATCCGTGCCATGGTGATCGGGTTGTGGGTGATGGTCACGAACCGGGTGTCCGTTTTGTGCCGCATTGAATCCAGCAAATTGCAGAAGCGCTCCACATTGGCATCGTCCAATGGCGCGTCCACTTCGTCCAACACGCAAATAGGGGCAGGGTTGGTGAGGAACACCGCAAAGATCAGCGACATGGCCGTCAGTGCCTGCTCGCCACCAGAAAGCAATGTCATGGTTTGTGGCTTTTTGCCCGGTGGCCGCGCGATAATCTCTAGCCCTGCTTCTAGGGGATCATCACTTTCCACAAAGGTGAGTTCCGCCGTGCCGCCGCCAAACAATTGAGTGAACAAATCTTTGAAGTGATTATTCACTTTATCAAACGCTTCCGTTAGCCGTTGTCGGCCTTCGCGGTTTAGGTTCGAAATGCCCGTGCGCAGTTTGGCAATTGCCGCGATCAAATCTTCACGGTCCGTCACCATAATATCAAGCTGCTCTTCGGTCTCGGTTGCTTCTTGCTCTGCCCGCAGGTTCACGCCGCCCAACCGTTCACGCTCGCGCTTTAACCGTTCCAGCTTCGCATCAACCTTATCAAGTTCGGGCAGGGCATCTTCCGGCTTTAGTCCGGCAACCTCGGCAGTGCGGCTGGCTGGAATGTCCAGCGTTTCAGAAACCATTTGCTCAATTTGCATCCGCTGGCTGGCCAAAGACTTGAGGCGCTCTTCAATACGGGCAATTTCTTCACGCACTTTAGAAAGGGCGGAAAGGGCATCGCGCGCATCTTTATCTTCATTGCGCTGGCGCTCCATGGCCACGGCCACTTTGTCTGCCGCACGTCTTTGAGCGTGGGCAGCATCTTCAATCTGGTCTTCCAGCTTCGCGCGTTTTTCGCTGAACTGGTCGGGCGCACTCGCCAATTGTGCCAGTTGCTCGTCAATATCCGCCTTGCGCTTGGCCAACACGTCCAAGTGTGCCTGCGTGTCGTTCAAGCGGTTCTGCCACTTTTGCGTTTCGGCACCAATGCGCTCTAGCCGCTGTTTGCGCATCCGTGCTGCATTTTCAAATCCGGCCAACCGCATCCGCGCATCATTGGCCACGCGGCGTAGCTCAGCCAATTTCTGGTTTGCGGCCTCAATCTTTTGCGCCAAAGCGCTTTCATCTTCAATTTGTGCCAAGGCCGCTTCCGCATCGGCAACAGCAGCTTGCGCTTCATCATGGCTCGATTTGAGCCGAATTTCAGCTTCTTCCAGCGCGGACCGACGAGAAGTGAGGTCCACCAATCCCTTTTGCGCTGCATCCAGCGCGCCTTGAGCCACGTTGATCTGCCGTTGGGCGTCACGATAGGCTTGCCGCTTGGCTTGCTCGTCCTGCCGAGCTGCATTCAACTTGGTCGTCGCGTCCTGATGTTGCACGTCTAACTCTGCGGCGGCAGTCTTAGCTTTGGCCAAATCCGCCTCAATCTCCTGCAGCCTATTGCGCTGCGCTAGCCGTTGAGCCGCTGCGCTTGGCGCATCTGCCCGTGCCACAAATCCGTCCCAACGCCACAAATCGCCTTCCAGCGTCACAAGGGCTTGGCCCACTTGCAATTCATTATGCAGCGCCTTGCCTTGGGCAATGTCCACCAATCCAATTTGTTTGAGCCGCCGCGACACCAAAGTGCTGCCGGTCACAAATTGACTGAGCGGGGTCACGCCATCGGGCAAACTCGGGTCAGTCGTGCCCACTTCGGCACCTGCCCAATAGAGAGGGGCACCTGCATCCGAAGAAGCATCCAAATCATCGCCCAACGCCGCACCCAATGCAGTTTCATAACCGGGCGCCACTTGCAGGGCATCCACCACGGCGGGCCATAGCGATTTGTCATGCACATTGAGCATGTTGTGGATCGCGCGGGCTTCTGCTTCCAGCCGCGTCACTTCGCTTTTTGCGCCGTTGCGCGGCTCGGTCAGCGCATCCAAAGCCTGGCGGGATTGCTCAACCAGTGCCTCAGCTTGGTCAGCCGCTTGCTCACTGGCCGCCAGTTTTGTCCGGGCCTCATCCAGCTCGCGCTCGCGCAACTGAATGGTTTTATCTTCTTGCAATTTGGCGATAAGTTGCTGCGCTTCCTCGCGCACATCAGCCAATTGCTGCACCAGCTTTTGCGCCCGAACACGGGCATCATTTAAGCTGCGCTCGGTTTGGGCCTTGTGGGCGCGCAAATTGCTCAGCTTGTCGCGCTCGGCGCTCAAGCCTTTTTCAAACTCTTCGGTTTCAACGCTGGTGCGCTCGGCCTCTTGCTGGGCCGTTGCCATATCTTTTGCTTCAGCTTCTTCATCGGCCAGCAAACCCTTTTGCTCGTCGATCAGCCCCAGCAAAAACTCCTTGGCCTCTTTCACCTGCGCGTCATCGCGCTCCACATCGGCATTCACTTGCCGTGCACGGCCTTCCAGCTCAATGCGTCGATTTTTGGCACGGCGTGCGTCAGCCTCTAATTGCTCCAGCGCCATTTTAACCCGCTGCAAAGCTGCCGCTGCCTCGGCCTCAGCCTGCCGCAATGGTGTCAACTCGGCTTCAGATTGTTCCAGCTTCTGCCGTGCACCTAGTTCCACATGGGTCGCATCGGCCAGCAAATTCACCAACCGTTGATGCTCCGCCTGCGCTTCCTTCTCCGCCACCTTTGCGTTCACCCAGCGCAGGTGAAAAAGGGTCGCCTCAGCCTTGCGAATTTCGCCCGAAAGTCCGCGATAGCGCGTGGCTTGCCGCGCTTGTCGCTTTAAGTTCTCAAGCTGAGTGCTCACCTGGCCGATAATATCGTCAACGCGGTCAAGATTGTTTTCCGCCGCCCGCAGCCGCAGCTCTGCCTCATGACGGCGTGAGTGCAGGCCAGAAATGCCAGCCGCTTCTTCCAAGATCGCGCGGCGCTGCACGGGCTTTGCCGCAATCAGCTCGCCAATCTGCCCTTGGCGCACCAGCGCCGGGCTGTGCGCCCCGGTGGAGGCGTCCGCAAACAAAAGCTGCACATCGCGCGCCCGCACCTCGCGGCCATTCACGCGATAGACAGAGCCTTGCTCCCGCTCAATCCGGCGGGTCACTTCTAACTCATCATCTTTATTGAAAATGGCAGGGGCCGTGCGGTCTTTATTGTCCAGCACCAGGCTCACTTCTGCCGAGTTGCGCTGTGGGCGGTTGGATGAGCCGGAAAAAATCACGTCATCCATGCCCGAGGCACGCATATTCTTATAGGAGTTTTCCCCCATCACCCAACGCAAGGCTTCCACAAGGTTAGACTTGCCGCAGCCATTGGGGCCAACAATGCCGGTTAGGCCAGATTTGAGGTGAAGTTCGGTGGGGTCGGTAAAGCTTTTAAAACCGACAAGTTTGAGGCGCGAAAATTTCATCTCGCGCCTCTAATAAAGAAGTGCGAGGGTCTAAAGAAGTGGATCGATTTCTTCAGCCCAATTTTCAAGCGGAACTACCCCTTCAATCAGCTTGCCGTTCACGAAGAACGAAGGTGTCGCGCTCAGGTTAAACTCTTCAATCGCCTGGGTCCGCAACAATTCTAGTTCCTTAAAAAGCGCTTGGTTTGTCAAGCTGGCGTCGAAGGTTTCCTGTGTAAATCCGTTATTTAATGCAATTTCAGCAATTGCATCACGCGGCGTTTCGGAGGTTGCCCAGGTGCGTTGAGTCGCAAAGAACTTCGCCAGAATGTCGTAATAATCCACATTCACGCCTTCTTCTTCACTTGCAGCGAGCATGTAAACCACTGCATCGAGAATGTTGCGCACGAACGGACGCACCACAAAGCGGATCTTGCCGCTATCGACATATTGCTCTTTAAACTGCGGATAAACTGAGTTGTGGAACGTGCCACAGTGCGAGCAAGTGGGTGATGAATATTCAATCACAGTCACTTTTGCATCATCATTGCCGATCCAACGGTCTTTAAACGCCAATGGCTTCATCAAATCGCCAGTTGGGGCATATTCAGTTGGGGTTTCATTATCGGCTGTGTTCACTTCGCTTTTGTTGCCAGCTTGTGCATTGCCGTTATTGTTGTCGCACCCGGCCAGCAAAAAGGCACCGGCCCCAGCGCCAACCATCAGCATATGTCTGCGAGAAAGTTCCACGTTCCACTCTCCATCAATTGTTTGATGGCAACTTACACATAATAATGATGGCAGCAAGAGGGCAGGGCGCTATTGCCGTCCTGCCCCCACCTCACATTTGAGTGATATGCCGCTTATTTCCGCAGCAAATACACGCCAGCCCAGATAAACCAAACAATAAAGCCAAGCCCAAAGATCGAGCCGCCAATCTCTTCCGCGCCCGGGAGAAGCGTGGAGAGACCCGCGACACCAATCACCATGCCCCAAATATTGAGCGGCTTTTGCAATTGGTTCGACAAAAACGCGCCGAGCGAGATCACCAACACCCAAAAGCCCCCGGCCAATTCATTGCCGCCGCCAATGCCGTTTTCCACATGCGATAGCGCCAGCATCAAGGTCGCTGCGCCTTCGGGATCGTTCCCCGCCATGCTCGTCACCGCTTCCAGCGAGATGTTAGAAACCATGCCCGCGGCCAAAATCAGCCCGGCCCAGATGATGCCATAGGCAGACCCGATAGCCGCCAAAGTCGGCGCGCCGCCTTTCAACTGATCATAAAGCGCCACGGCCAACACCACCATGGCAAAGCTGTTCAAAATCCAAATCACAAAATTCCACACGGCAAGCGTGGTCTTGTTGTCGATCATAAATTGAACCTTGTCGGCCACTTCGCCTTCAAAATATCCGGCGGGGGCCAATACGGCGAGCAACAAGGCAAAGCCAAAAATATATGTGCCGCCAGCCACCAATCCGGCCCAGCCGCCGGCTTTTTGCAAATTCACATTCATCATTTTCATCCTGCAAAATTAACGTGGCTTGCACATAAGGTGCATTGGGCAGGGCGCAAATGACTTGAGAAATCATTTTATTGACCCCACATATCACCCGGCTAATATGTGGGCAAAGTGGGGGCACGGCGATGGAAAAAGGTAGCGTTTCAGCTGGTTATCTAAAATCAATCTTGGATTATGCGGTGGATAAGGGCGCATCCCGTTCCGCGCTATTGGCCGCTGTCGACTTGGATGATGCCATTTTCGCCGATGCGGATAACCGCGTGCCGATGGAAAAATTCCGCCGCATGATGCAGCTGGGCGCAGCGCACACCAACAATCCGGCCTTTTCGTTGGATTATTGTTGGGACATGCCCTTTGTCCGCACCTCCATTGTCGGGTTGATCGCTGAATCCACTGCCAATATGGGCGAAGCACTGGCGCAGCTCAACCGCTATGGTCAGTTGGTGGCCGAGGTGGATATCGGCACCGCAGGCAAACGCTTTGCTCTCGTGCCGGAGGGCAATGAATTGTGGCTGGAAGATACGCGGATTAACCCCAATGAGTTTCCCGAACTCACCGAAAGCACCTTTGGCCGATTCATCTGCGAGTTCCGCCGCCATTTCGGCGACACCCCTTTCGTCAAACGCATCAAGGTCACCCATGAGCGGCCCGCCCATTATAAAGATTATGACCGGGTGCTGCAGGCCCCGGTTGAATTCGCGGCAGACCGCAACGCCATGGAAATTGAAACCTCTTGGCTCACAGTAGAAACTGATTATGCGGACCGCTATGCCTTTGGTATTCTCTCCAAACATGCCGATGCATTGATGAAAGAGCTGGAAAGCAGCAAAACCATAAAGGGCAGGGCCGAAAGCATCATGATCCCCGTGCTACACACGGGCGAGCTGACCATGGATCAGGTGGCCGAAAAAATGGGTCTCTCCCGCCAAAGCCTTTATCGTGGCCTCAAAGCCGAAGGCATCTCCTTCGAACAATTGCGCGACGACCTCCGCCACAAAATGGCCTGCCACTATCTCGCCGAGAAAAAAGTCTCCGCCAACGAAACCGCCTACCTCGTCGGCTTCTCCGACCCCAGCGCCTTCTCCCGCGCCTTCAAACGCTGGACGGGACAGGCCCCGGGCTCGTGGCAGGCGGTGGGGTGAAGTCCACAAGCGACATAAAGATAAAAATCCCTATGTAATCATACCATTAGCCGTATGTATTTGCCCCTGCGTACCGATTAACCGAACGCACCATGCTGCTCAATTAAAGATGGAAGAGCCACCCGATTTGGCAACCGCCAAGCCGGATGAGCTTTTTTAAATTTACTTTATTGAGGTTATTATGACGGTTACAGGTCAAATTGATTTCTTCCCGGTTTCAATCGGGTCTCAGCATTTCAGCAATGTATTTGTGCGGATGGATGGCACAGGCGTTACGGAGCCAACGGGCCCCGGCGGTGGCGTGGTGAATTGCCAATATACCGCTGGCCCATGGGAAACTTTCGCGCTGGAGCGCAATGATGATGGCACATTCTCATTCCGCTCCATGGCGTTTCCAAACGTGTTCTTGCGCATGGATGGCACGGGCGTCGTTTCACCAACAGGGCCGGGCGGCGGCGTTGTGAACTGCCAATATACCGCAGGGCCTTGGGAGAAGTTCAAAATTTCAATTGTTGAATCCAGTGAAGCAAACGGCAACATTGTCACCATTGAATCCAATGCGTTCCCCAACGTGTTTTTGCGCCTCGATGGAACAGGCGTCACCAAACCAACAGGCCCAGGCGGCGGCGTTGTGAATTGCCAATACACGGCAGGCCCATGGGAGAAATTCCACCTCGGCGCACACTTAAATGACGCCATCGATAAGCTGGGTGAACTTTACCCGAGTTACGACAAGAGCCTTGATAAATATAATGAGTTGATCATCAAACACATTATCGAAGGCACAGCGCCGACAGATAGTGAAATTATGGAGCTTGAGGGGATTTTTGATATTGATCTCGCATCAACAAATGACACTCCAAGCTCCTGCCAATCTGCTGCAGCCCATATGATTGTTGATGGATTTGTCACGGCTATTGGTTTGATGGGGCTAAAGATTCCCGGAAAATCAACAATTGCCGAAAAATTGGCGTTGAAAATCGAAGTCGAGGGCATGAACGATTTCCGCGAAACGGTCTATAATTTCCGCAATGCCACAAGCAATTCGCAAAAAGCCTACCAATTCTTCAAAATGCTCAGCGACATCTACAATGGCAATTTCTTCCAGATTTTGTTGTCTTCCGTATCGTCTGCAATCACCAGCACTTGGGACAAAATCAAGTTTGCTGTCACGTTCGTCGCCCAGCTAATTGCATGGTTCGCCACAGAAGGGGTCGCATTTATCGCACAAGTCGTGCTTTTGGCCAGCGACTTGGCCGAACTTTATGAAGATGCGGGAAATGTCAAAACCTGCTGTTATGCCAAAAGCTAAGCTCTAGACCTTTTATCTCTCTCCCCTTGCCGGGGAGGGAGGTTTGGTAAGGTGCTAGAACTTGGCGCATCTCAAACCAAGTTTCCGCGCGTTATTGCAAGAGGAACTTCCGCAGCGTGAACATGAATCTGCCCCGCAATCCATCAAACCTGCCGCCCCTTAGAATGGCAAGCTTTGCACACCACAATCAACCATGCCCCACCACCGTCACCCTCGGGCTTGACCCGAGGGGCCATGAAGCACAAGCGAAACGGCACAAAGCCAATTCACCCACAAATCTGATCAAACAAATCATCCCAGAACGGATTAAGTTTCTGGATCAACTCAACCTTCCAAGCCCGCGACCAACGCTTCAAACCCTTCTCCCGTTGAATAGCCGCGCCAATCTCATCATGCGCCTCAAAATAAACCAATCGCTTCAACTCATTTGCCTTGGTAAAGCCGTCAACAAGACCTTCGCGATGTTCATAAACCCGCCGCACCAAGTCACTCGTCACGCCAACATAAAGCGTGCCGTTCATCTTGTTGCTCATGATGTAAACCCATCCACCCATGGCTAAACTCTGCCGCTACATGGATTACCGGGTCAAGCCCGGTAATGACGGGAGAATGTTTGGCAGAAATTTCTCAACCGCATTTGGATTTGGCACCACGCCAACCACGCCCCCTCACGCCGTCCCGGACTTGATCCGGGGCCAAGCAGCGCCAGCGCAACTCGAACTGCGCAAAACACCTCCCGCGTCATTGCAACACTTGATCTTGCAATCCAATTCACGTGTCGACAGTCTGAAGCGATATATTAGGGCGCTGCCATCCCACTACCCACCACCGTCACCCTCGGGCCTGACCCGAGGGTCCATGCAGCGCAAACCAAGACGCACTCCATTTTTGAATTACCTCGAAGATAGTCCAACTTGGATTCCCACCTACGCTAGAATGACTTTGTGTTTGTACGAAGCACCAACCAAACCTCCCACGTCACCCCGGACTCGATCCGGGGTCCAAGCAGCGCCAGAGCAATTCGCACTGATCAAAACATCCCCCGCGTTATTGCAAGACCAGCCTCGCGGCGTGAGCGTGAATCTGTCTTGCAAGCCATTTCACCTGTCGACAGTAAGAAACGGTACATGAGGGCACGGCATTCCATCCCACCACCGTCACCCTCGGGCCTGACCCGAGGGTCCATGCAGCGCAAACCAAGACGCACTCCATTATTGAATTACCGCGAAGATGGTTCAATCTGAATTGCCGCCTACGCGGAAATAACTTTGTGTTTGTACGAAGCACCAACCCAACCTCCCACGTCACCCCGGACTCGATCCGGGGGCGAAGCAGCGCTTGAGCAACTCATATTGCGCAAAACACCTCCAGTGTCATTGCAAGACTTGATCTTGCAATCCAAGTCACCTGTCGACAGTCAGAAGTGGTGCATTAGGGCGTTGGGGTTCTGCTGATTGAATTCCGAAACATGCTGAGTTGTCTCTACGAGCGCGTTGGTCATTTGGTCGATCAAAATTCGATAGAAAATTGACCAGCAAAGCCACTACAAGTCATTGTAATAACTGTTGGAAACTATAGATCTTTCTTGCCTGGGAGGGTATTGGTGCTATCATATAGTTATGAAGTTAATGAAATTTGCCATTCAAAATTATCGTTGTATTGATCGCTTCGAATTCAGAATTGACGCATTGGGCGACAAATCTGCCACCTTTGGGTTAGTTGGAGTAAATGAGGCGGGTAAGACAAGCATTCTAAAAGCTCTCGCCTTGAAAGATGGCTTGAGCGATCAATCGGGCCAGAAGCTGCCGTTGCAAAAAGACTTTGCAGATAGATTGAGAACTATAAGAGTTGAATATTTTTACGATATCAGTTCGGCGGAAATCGACGAGCTAATAGATACCTGCGGCCTTGAAGATTCTGGTAAAAGGTTTGATAAACGGCACCTTTCACAAGCAAAAATTACCGCATTTTTTGAATATAGCAATCCAGCGTCTCCAAAGTTTAAACTCGAATTTCCCAAATATCCCAAAAGCGATTTGAAAATGCATCTCGAAGAGGTGTTACTTGAAAAAATTATTGTGCGGATGCATTCGTCGGTATTTTGGACAGCGGAGCCACGTTTTCTTATTTCTAATGCAATTAATCTTTCAGAGTTCGCGGATAATCCAGAAGGTATTTCTATACCACTTAAGAATTCTTTTTTGTTAGCTGATATTGCGTCGGATGACTTCAAGAGAGAAATTGCTGCTGCTGCATCAGATTCGACTGAACTTGAGCACCTAGAAGAAAGGCTCTCTGAAGCGGTAACAAAACATATTAACACACGTTGGCCCGACCACCCAATTAGGATCACTTTCAAGATTAACGATGGAATGATTAATTTTCATGTCCGCGACACGAAGGTTGGCGGAAAGCCTAAAACAGCAGATCAACGAAGTGATGGTTTTAAGCAGTTCATTTCCTTTTTACTGACGATATCAGCTCAGCACACTAATGAAGAACTTACAGAAACAATTTTACTATTAGATGAACCTGAGACACACCTTCATCCGAAAGCCCAAGAGGATTTGCTTAGGGAGCTTATAAAAATCTCTTCAGGAGAGAGAAATAATATAGCGCTTTTTGCAACTCATTCGATTTTTATGATCGATCGACATGATTTAAGCCGAAATTTTAAGATCGCTAAAAGTAAAGAGCATACTGAGATAGGCAGATTCGATCCTATTTCATCTACTTTTGCAAGCGTTATTTATGATGTTTTTGATATCCCAAGCGAAGGTTATCATAGTCAGCTTTATTCACGTTTGCATGCTATGTATCAAGAAGAGGATGAAAGTGATGCTGCGAGAACCGGCATTTTAAATTTTGATGAGAATTATCTCGTTTCCGAGAAAAAGCTTAAGAAAGACAAGCCTTGGAAAGGTAAAAAAAATAGCTGTTCTTTGCCGACCTATATTCGGAATTGTGTAAATCATCCAGACAATGGAAATCAATACACTGAGAAAGAATTGATTGCGTCAATCCAGCAATTGAAATCATTTATAACCTAACCCCGCCCCTTCAGCCCCCGCCCAAGCTTCATCAGTGCCTCGCGCAGTTCCGCATCCTCAATCCCATCCAGCTCCGCATTCAGCTCTGCCTCAACCTTTGGCGTCAGCGGCCGTAACTGCGGCCTTGTATCCTCTTGCTGCTGCGGCAAAAAGGGGCGGCGGGAGGGTTTGATTTTATCCACAAGATAAAAGCCGAAATAGCGGTTGATCGCGCCTTTGATCATGTCGGTTTCGTGGGTGAAGGCGAGGGCGTAGATGGGGTCGACGCTCACGGTGAGCACAGCGCCTGCCGCGCCTTCCATTTGCCCGGAATGGGGCCATTTGAGCTGGTCGGGGATCACGGATTGATCAAACGGTTCGGGCACAATATGTGCCCAACGGGTCAGCAATTCGGCATTGGCAAAGCCGCGCTTTTGTGCCAGCGGTTCAATTGCGCGTTCGGCCAATTCAGAAATCGACATGGCGCGGTTGAAATGCTTATAGGCTCTGGTCTTTTTCTTCTCTGCCATCGGGTGCCCGTTCAAATATGTTGCGCACAAATGATGCTTTTGGCTTGAGCCAGCGGCGCAACGCAGTAGAGTGCCCATCATGCATGAAAAAATCTCAAAAACTAGGGGGAAAAACGCCCCCACTTTAGACGCGGAAGCGATGCTCAGCTGGTATGACCGCTCGGCCCGCACCCTGCCATGGCGCGTGGGGCCACAGGCGCGGGCAGAAGGGGTGTTGCCGAACCCTTATTTCGTCTGGCTGTCTGAGATTATGCTGCAGCAAACCACCGTGCCCACGGTGGGGAAATATTTCGCGGCGTTCACCAGCACGTGGCCCACCATCTTTGATCTGGCCGCCGCCCCGCGCGACGATGTGCTCAAAGCCTGGGCGGGCCTTGGCTATTATGCCCGCGCCCGCAATCTGCACGCCTGTGCCCAGGTGTTGGTAGACGAACATAACGGCATCTTCCCCGCCAGCGCCGAAGAATTGCAAAAACTGCCCGGCATCGGGCCCTACACTAGCGCCGCCATAGCCGCGATCTGCTTTGATGAGCAGGTGGCCGTGGTGGATGGCAATGTGGACCGGGTGGTGGCGCGCTATACCGCGCTGGACAAGCCGGTGCGCGACGAAAAGCCCTTTGTGCGCGAAGTGGTGGCGCGGTCGGTGCCCAAGCGGGCCGGGGACTTTGCCCAAAGCCTGATGGATTTGGGCGCCACCATCTGCGCCCCAAAACGCGCCAACTGCCTGATTTGCCCCATCGCTGAAAACTGCGCGGGCCGCCAGTCCGGCGCGCCGGAAAACTATCCAGTGGCCGCGCCGAAAAAGCCAAAGCCCCAGCGCTTTGGTCATGCCTTCGTGGTGCAAAACCAGCAGGGCGAAATCTTCCTGCGCCAGCGCCCGGAAAAAGGCCTGCTCGCCGCCATGACCGAAGTGCCCGGCAGCGAGTGGATTGGTGAGCGTACCGAACCCGAATTTCCATTCGTGGGCGATTGGCACAAGCGCGGCACCATCGACCATGTGTTCACCCATTTTGCCTTGGAGGTGACCGTCTGGTTCATCCAAAGCGACACGCCGCCAGCGGCAGAAGGGTGGTGGCAACCGGGTGAAACCGTCGCGGGCGAAGCCTTGCCCACCGCTTTCAAAAAAGTGCTGCAAAAGGCATTGAAATAGCCCTTAGCGTAAAATCTTTGCGGCGATGGGCGGGGCCAGCAGGTTTAAAAACCGCAGCAATTTGGCTTTGCCCACCCAGATTTCATCTTGCCCTTTGGCAAGACCATTCACCACCTCGAGCGCCGCTTGTTGCGGCGTAATCTTGCTCGCGCCGCGTCCCTTGGTCATGTCCGTATCTACCAGTGCCATCACCGTTTCGCTGATCTGAACCTGCGGCGCTGCATCCTCACATTGATAGCGGATGGCGCGGCTGAAATTGCGCACGCCCGCCTTGGTGGCGCAATAAACGGGGGAGGCCGCTTTCGGCGCAATCGCCAGCCCGGTGCTGATGTTGCAGATCAATGCCCGCTCTTGCCGTGCCAACTGCGGCAGCAGCCCAAGGCTCAAAGAGATAAGCGCCTCCAGATTGAGCGCGATTTCATTGCGCCCATCCACGATGTTCTGTGCCGCATTGCCTGCAAGCACATCCATCTCAACCTGTCGCGCTGCGTTGTTGATCAACACATTCAGGTCCGGATGGTTGGTCAGCAGATGCTCAAGCAGCTGGTCGACGGCTTCATTCTGCGCAAGGTCACACACATAGGGCGTCACAGCATCGGGGAACTGCCCTTGCAAGCGTCGCAAATCATCTTCATTGCGGCCCAGCACAATAAGCTGAGCGCCCCGCGCGATCAGCAGCTTTGAAATCTCCAACCCAATGCCCCGCGCACCGCCGGTCACCAGCGCCTTGCTGCCCGAAAAGTCAAATCCCATCGCCACACCTCATTTACAATCAAATCGTTCAGTGTGATAATTGAGTAATTACTCAGTTTTGGAAACTCGCATTTGACCTCGCCCGTTGCACAACCCGCCAGTCCCCGCAAACAGCCGCGCCAAGCCCGCGCTCGCGCCACTGTCGATGCAATTTTGCAGGCCAGCACTCGCATTTTACAAAAGCACGGGCTGGAGAAATTCAACACCAACCACATCGCCGAAGTGGCCGGGGTTAGCGTCGGCACGCTTTACCAATATTTCCCAAGCAAGGACGCGATCCTGATCGAACTGATCCGGCAAAAGCGCAGCCAATTGCGCGATGCATTGGCAGAAGCGGCAGCGCAATCTGTAGAACTGACGCTGGAACAGGCATTAGATAATTTGTTGCGCGTGACCATCGCCCACCAATTGCGCTGGCCGATGGTGGGGCGCACGCTCGACTATGCCGAAAGCTTCCTGCCTCTCGCAGATGAAAGCCTCGCTTTTAAGCGCGACCTCGCCGATATCATTTCGACATTGCTCGCCAAATTCGCAGTGCCAGATGCCGAGATGGTGGCGCGTGATTTGATCTTCGCCTTAAATGGATTGATCGAAGGGATTTTGGCCACCCAAACTGCAGATGCTGACCAAATTTTCGCCCGCGCCCAAATTTTGGCACACGGCTATATAAGAGCAGCCAGAGAAAACTGAAATTTGCTGAAATTATCTAAAACTTTTTGGAGTTTTAGCGGGCAAGAAAAAGCCGCTGATCCAACTTAGATCAGCGGCGTCAGGTTGCCTGTATGCAGTACTGGAGGTCAGGCTGATAATTTCTCCATGCGCGAGCGAATGTCCGCGCGTAATTCGTCAATCAAAACAAGGTCTTTGCCCTGTTGGATGTGCCAATAGGTCCAGCCATTGCAGGCCGTTTGCCCTTGCACAGCGGCGCCCACTTTGTGGATCGAACCTTCATGCCCTTCGCAGGCAAGAGAGCCATCAGCGCGCACAACCGCTTTGAATTTCCGTTTTGAATCCAACAAGATAGCGCCCGGTTCCACCATGCCTTGCTCGATCAAAGAGCCAAACGGAATCCGCTTTTCGGCGCGCTTGCCCTTCACTGTTTCCAGCACCACCTTGTCCAGAGGCTTGATGGTCGCAATGCGCTTCAGTGCCGCATTGATATAGTCGCTCTCACGCTCAATGCCGATAAAGTGGCGGCCCAGTTTCTTGGCCACAGCACCCGTTGTGCCGGTGCCGAAAAACGGATCAAGGATCACATCGCCCGGCTTAGTGGTTGCCATAAGCACCCGATATAAAAGCGATTCTGGCTTTTGGGTTGGGTGCACCTTGTCGTCATTCTCATCCTTTAACCGCTCTTGCCCCGTGCAGATCGGGAACAGCCAATCAGACCGCATTTGCGTATCATCATTGGCCTGCTTCAGCGCGTCATAGTTAAAGACAGGCTTTGACTCTTGACTTTTACTGGCCCAGATAAGTGTCTCATGTGCATTGGTAAATCGCGTGCCGCGGAAGTTTGGCATCGGGTTGGATTTGCGCCAAATAATGTCGTTTAGCATCCAATAGCCAAGGTCTTGCAAGGTCGCGCCAACGCGGAAAATATTGTGGTAAGACCCAATCACCCAAATCGCGCCATTCGGTTTGAGAATGCGCTTTGCAGCGGCCAGCCAGTCGCGGGTGAACTTGTCGTAATGGGCGAAATCATTGAACTTGTCCCAATCATTGTGAACACCATCCACATGTGACTGGTCTGGGCGTGTAAGCCCCTTATCCAATTGCAGGAAATAGGGAGGATCGGCAAACACCAGATCAACTGACCCGGCGGGCAGGGCGTTCATCCGTTCGATGCAATCGCCGACCAAAATGGTGTCGATTGGCAAAACTTCTTTCGCTTCCTCAGAAGCTGGCGCCATATCCCGCGCCTCGGAACCCAACTCACGCAACATTTACTTAACCCTAACGCAATACTACCTCGCCAGTTGTAATTTGTTAGGGTTAAGCGAGCTTTAAATCTTATGGTAAACCAAAAGTAAATATTGAGCTCTCGGGCCTAAAGTGCTGTTTTGAATCACTTTTCTTTCGCGACTATTTCTGCGATTGGTTTGAAATCTTTGCGGTGGTGATCGCAAGCACCATGGTCGAGCAAGGCAGTCAAATGCTGCTTGGTGCCATATCCTTTATGCTTCAAAAAACCGAAATGGGGTGCGTCCCGCTCCATGATCTCGCAAGCACGATCCCGCGTAACCTTAGCGATGATGGAGGCCGCAGCGATGGATAAGGACCGACTATCCCCCTTGATCAAGGAGTGACCAGCGCAGGGCAGGTTAGGCGGCACATCGCGGCCATCAATCAGCGCGACATCGGGTGACTGCGCCAGAGCCTCCACCGCGCGCCGCATGGCTAACAAAGTCGCGCCACGAATATTGTGCGCCGCGATCATTTCCGGCGGTGCACTTGCGATGCCCACAAAGGCACCGCTTTGGAATATCTCATCATAAAGTCGGTCGCGGGCCTTCTCGGTCAGCTTTTTACTGTCGTTCAGGCCAATGGGTACATTTGCTGAATTGAGGATAACCGCCGCAGTGACAACGGGCCCAGCTAATGGGCCACGCCCGGCCTCATCCACGCCACAGACAATTTTACCCTGCGCGTGAAATGACTCTTCAAGCGACATATTGGGGCCACCAAAAAGGTCTGACTGTGTGCTGGCGTGTGAATCGCGTTTACCCATACTGATTTGTGCCACAGAGCCACACGGCAGGAAAGGCGAAACAAATCGCCACGGGTTTCAATGTGGCCACTCGGTTGATAACCTATTGAAACAAATCACCACTACGACTGATGCCAGCCAATAATGAAGGAGAAAACTTATGGATCAGATGTCTGAAATGGCAATGGGCTACGCGCCGATTGTGTTCAATGCGATCAAAGCGCTGATCATTCTAATTGTGGGCTGGATTGCCGCGGGTGCCATTTCTGGAATGGTGCGCAGGAAGGTTGCTGACAATGACCGGATCGATAACACCATCGGCAATTTCGCTGCGGCAATTGTAAAATGGGTCATTCTGCTGATGGTCGGCATTGCGGTTTTGGGCCTGTTTGGCATCGAAGCCACGTCCCTTGTTGCTGTGATGGGCGCAGCCACATTGGCCATTGGCTTGGCGCTGCAAGGCACATTGTCTGACCTGGCCGCGGGCTTCATGCTGATCATTTTCCGGCCTTACAAAAACGGACAATTTGTCGATATTGGCGGCACGTCTGGCACCGTGGTGGACATCAATCTGTTTGTGACCGAGTTGGTGACCCCAGATAATGTGCAAATCATTATCCCCAATGGCCAAGCATGGGGTGCAATCATCACCAATTATTCGCACCACACCACCCGGCGTTGCGATTTGACCTTTGGCATTGATTATGGCGACGACGCTGACGTGGCCATGAAAATTATTGAAGACATTGCCAAGGCAGATGACCGGGTGATGGACACGCCAGAACCGTGGCTGCGTGTGACCAATTTGGGTGACAGCAGCGTGGATATTTCTGTGCGCCTATGGTGCAATGCGGCTGACTATTGGAACCTGAAATTCGCCATGACGAAAGCAGTGAAAGAGGCCTTTGATAAAGGCGGGATCTCTATTCCTTATCCACATTCTGTGGAGATCCAAAAGGAAGGCTAATCTGCAGCCGTTACAAGGTAAAATGATTGCCCGCCGGAACACCGGCGGGCTTTTTGATTTCATGGAGCGCTCAACGCGATCTATTTTTCAAGCCAATTTAGGATTGCTTGAGTGGTCTCCTCAGGCTTTTCCTGTTGAATCCAATGGCCGCAATCAAGGCTGATTACATCCACATTCGGCACAAAATCAGCGAGATTTTCTGATTTTGGGATCATGTCGCGCTCACCGTAAATCATCAAGGTTGGCTGCTTTATGATCGGATCGACGTCGGCCAATAGATGCCAGTTGCGATCCATATTGCGATACCAATTGATACTGCTGGTAAAACCGTTTTTCTTAAACGCAGAAACCAAAACCGCTAGCTCATCTTCGGTTAAAATTGGATCGCCAAAGGCGAGCTCAGCCTTGGCGAGATTGATCATCATCATGCCCGGCTCTGGTGGGGCGAGGGGCACATTTTTGCGGTACAGATTGTTGAGAAAGCGTTTGGTGTTTTGATCCAACACCGCATCGGCAACGCCCGGTTGGCGGTTGAAATGCACGAAGTAATGATCGCCGCCAAAAATCTCTTCCAAAAATTCAATCCATGGCTTTTCCGTACGTGGCTGATAGGGCAGGGCCAAATTGATGATTTTGCGCACGCGCTGCGAATGCAGTTGCGCCAAGCTCCAAACCACATTGGCCCCCCAATCATGGCCAACAAAAATCGCATCATCATAGCCAAAATGATCAAGCAGGGCGGCGAGGTCGCCCGTAAGGTGCGCAATGTCATAGGCAGTCACATCCTCTGGACAGGACGAATGGCCATAACCCCGCTGGTTGGGCACGATGACATGATAGCCCGCGGCGGCAAGCGCCGGAATTTGGTGCCGCCAGGCAAATGCATGTTCTGGCCAACCATGGCAAAGCACAATTGGGTTGCCGCGATGTTCTTGGCCAGCTTCAAAAACCTCCAGCTCAACACCATTAACGGCGATCATGGTGGGCTGAGGGAATTCAGTTGAATTGATCATTGTGTCCATTTGTTTCTACCTACTCACTTTTCGAGATATTTCGCAAAACGGACACTATGGATAAATATGCCATTATCTGGCATATTAAATATATGGGCGAACATCATTTTGAAAAACGAGCGGAACGACGCAATCGGCTTTTAGGGCTTTTGCGATCTGAAGATCATTGGACAACCGCTGATTTGCGCACGCAATTGGGCGTGAGCCAACGCACCTTGATGCGCGAGTTGGCGGCGTTGAAAGAGGCGGGTTATCCGATTGACTCTGACCGGGGACGTGGCGGTGGCATTCGGCTGGATGGGCGCTGGGGCATCGAACGGCTGAACCTAAGCCATTATGAAGTGATCGAGCTGATCCTTTCGCTCGCCATTGTCGAAAGCCTACAATCACCGCTGCTTACCGGCAATCTGAAAGCCATCAAACAAAAGCTGTTTCAAGCCTTTCCGCAAAAACAACGCAGTGCTGTCAGCAATATCCGCAAGCGGGTTATGATTGGCGACAACGCCAACAAATTTTTGCTCTCCGCATATTCGCCCCCGCCACAAGAAATCTCCGAACGCATCGTCGAAGCCTTTTTGCAGCAAGGGCTGCTGGAAATTGATTATCAAAACGAAGCCATGGAGCGCCGCACGCGGGTGATCGAAGCGCAATTTATCCTGCTCAACTGGCCGATCTGGTACATCATCGCTTGGGACCACCTGCGCGATTCCTCTCGCGTGTTCCGCATTGACCGGATCAAACAGGCGAAGCTGGTGGAGGGCAGTTTCACTCTGCGCCCGAAAGAGGATTTTACCGGCATTTATCGGCCGTTTTATCAGACGATTTAAGCTTGAATCTCCATCGCAACCAGCGCCTTGGCGGCGCGGCCTGCTTCCTCTGCATAGGCCGGGTCGCGGTGCAGCAACATTGTTGAAAAAGCGCCATCCATCAACAATACGATCTGGCGTGCAAGTGCATCTGGCCGGGAGTATTTGGCTTCGTCGAACTTTTCAGAAAGCCAAAGCTCGAACTGCTTTTTATGACTTGCGCCAATCTTTATTGCTGGATGCCCCGGCATGTTGGCAAGTTCAGCAGTGGTGCGCAAAAAGCCGCACCCCTTCCATTTTGGGTGCTTTGCTGACATAGCGAGTTGGCGAAAGATCGCCTCCGTTTTGTCTGCCAAGCTTCCTTCACATTCCTCAAACCATTTTGCAAAGAGTTTGAGGTTGGGTTGGTCCCTAGACGACAAATATGCGGCAACAAGCTCGTCTTTGCTGGTGAAGTGATAATAAAGCGTTTTTTTGGTGATGCCTGCTTTTTCTGCAATGGCATCAACGCTAACCGCGCGAATGCCTTCGCCATAAAATAGCGCATTGGCGGCATCTATGATCTTCTCTCGTGCGGGTTTGATTTTTGCAGGCAATCAAAATCTCTTGTTTGTATACTAACCAGTGAGTGTGCATAAATTTTGAAGTGCGTTAGCCTTCCTGTCAAGTTGATAGGAGCAAATGCATGACACAAAACATACTCTGTGAACAAATGGGTCGTGTCGCGATCCTTACGCTTAATCACCCTGAAAAGCTAAACGCCCTTAACTATGCAACGATTGATCGGCTGCTTGAGTTGCTCAATATGTTTGAGTGCGATGAAAGGGTCAGGGCGATCATTTTGACGGGCGGGGGTGAGCGTGCCTTTTCTGCCGGGGGTGATATCCATGAGTTCACCGAAACAATAAAGAACAATATTGATGAGGCCGTGTATGAATTTTGCCGCAGGGGGCAGCGGCTGACCGCACGAATAGAAGCCTATGAAAAACCGATTATCGTCGCCGTAAATGGCATTGCGTTTGGTGGGGGCTGTGAGATCACAGAAGCCGCGCACTTGGCCATTGCTTCCGAGAAGGCGCTATTTGCCAAACCTGAAATTAATATCGGCATACCGCCCACATTTGGCGGCACACAAAGGCTGCCAAGGCTGGCAGGTAGAAAGCGGGCATTAGAATTGTTGCTAACGGGCGAAAGTTTCGGGCCCGAAAAAGCGCTCCAACTTGGGCTTGTGAACCGAATTGTTTCGCATGACCAACTTTTGCCTGCGGCTTTCAAGTTGGCCGAACAAATCATGCAACATTCACCCCTCGCCACGGCACGGATCATCACAGCGGTAACACGCGGCATCGATGCCACCATAGTTGAGGGGTTGCAAATTGAGCGAGAGCAATTTGCCCGCATGTGCGCCACGCAGGATGTGCGCGAAGGACTGGACGCATGGATTGCCCGACGACAGCCCAATTATAAAGGTGTTTAAGCTCGTCGTTGACTATACCGACATATGTCGGTATAACTGTGGCTATGCGGAAACGATTAGCTAAAACAGACAGACGTACAGAGATTTTAAATGAAGCGCGTATGCTTATTGCTACCCGCGGTTACGCTGCCACCGAAATGGAAGACATCAGGCTGGCGTGTCAGCTCTCGCGTGGCGGGCTGTATCATCATTTCGGAAGCAAACGAGCAGTTCTGGATGCGCTGGTTGAAGAAGAAGTCATGGGATTAGCAAAAGTGCTGAAAGAAGCAGTGGTTTGGCCGATTGCTGTACTTTTAGATTTTGGGGCCAGTCATCTAGGAAATGATCCCGGAATTGTGGCTGACCTCTCTTCTGATGAAGAACGTTTAGAGTACCTTTCAAGTCTCGAAGTGGCTTTTGATAGGTATTTGAGCGGTTTGCTGAGCGAAAAAATGCAAGCGCATATTCTGCCGAGTTTTGATGCGGCGCATGTGGCTGAGCTATTTCTGACTGTTAATATGCACATTAACCGTCGCCAAATAATGGGCGATTGGAATGAGGGGCAAGCTGCGGGCTTCGCAGCCACGTCTCTTCAAGCATTGGAACCTTTCTTAAAAGACCCGACGCAGCTCCACGCCATTGTCATTGAGCTACAAAAAGTGAGTGTGTCATGATGCTATTCTTTTTTCTTGGACTTGCATTTGCCATTTCGCTTGTCGGCTTTGCCTGTGTTTGGGCAATCCCAGCAGCCAAATCGCCTGAAACAGCAATTGGGTTGCCGTTTTGGTTGCTTATGGTTTGGGGGCCATCGCTAGCTGCGCTAATTGTGAGCTCAAGCAATGGAAGTTTAGCCGATTTGCTGACGCGGGCTGTTAGACTGTCAACGGTACCGCCTGAAGTGTGGTTACTTGTCATTGCTCCGATCCTGATGCTTATTCTCATGCGCCCATTTGCACCAGAGGCGGCTACGCCGCTGAATGTCGGCCTACTTTTTGCGATGATTGGGTTTAACTTGGTTCTAGGCCCGTTGGGCGAGGAGTTGGGCTGGCGTGGCATTTTGCAGGATCGCCTCAGTCAACAAATTGGTTGGCTCGAGGCGGCGGTGATTGTTGGCGTTATTTGGTTGGTCTGGCACTTGCCTCTGTGGTTCATTGACTCTCCGCATGCACAAATCGCGCTGCCCCTGTTTGCAGTACATGTCATGCTCTACTCAATCATTATTGGCGCGGCCTATACCATTTCTGGTGGCTCCATTTTACCGGCAATATTGTTACATCTCACCTTCAATGTGGCTTCTAATATGGCGGTCTTTGCTGGATTTAAAGATCCAAACGCCTGGTTTTCCTCGAGTATCGGGCCATACATATTTTTGGCACTTGCAGCTTGCGTGATGGTTTTCCTGAGAACAGGGCAAACTGGTCTGCGTTGGCTATCCTTTTGAAAGGCTATGCAAACAGCTTTATCTGTAACAATACAAAAATATCCAGAGCGCCGCCCCAAAATGTTGGAGTACCGTGCGGGGGCACGACAATTGGGGCGGGCGCTCTGGTAGGGTAGCTAAGTCTGTTGGCTAGCGGGCCAGAGGATAGGGGAATCCTAAAACAGACTTAGCTGCGGGTCTTCCACTTTTGGAGGTGTAAACAGATCCGTGCGCAGGTGCGGTATCCGCTTTTTCATGCCATAGCGCTCCACCGCCAGATCGAAGCGGCGTTGCAGTGAAAAGGCATAGGGGCCTTGCCCGGCCATGCGTGAATGAAAGCGCGGATCGTTCTCGCGGCCTTGGCGCACATCGCGCACCAGATTGAGCACATGGCGCAACCGGTCTGGATAATGCCGCAGCAGCCATTCGCGGAACAATTGCCGCACTTCGCCGGGCAGGCGCAGCATGATTATGGCAGCGCCACTTGCCCCATTGGCGGAGGCGGCGGCCAAAATCTTTTCAATCTCCGCATCGTTGATCGCCGGAATGATGGGGGCAACCGCCACAGAAACGGGAATGCCCGCAGCTGATAACAATTCCACCGCTTCCAGCCGCCGTGCGGGTGAGGACGCACGGGGCTCTAACTTCCGGGACAAAAGATGGTCGAGCGAGGTGATGGAAATGGTGACATGCACCAGATTTTGCTTGGCCAACTCGGTCAATAAATCCAAATCCCGCACAATCAGGCTGGATTTGGTGGTGATGGTGATCGGGTGCTTATGAGCCACAAACATCTCGAGTAAAGAACGCATGATCTTCTTGTCGCGCTCAATGGGCTGATAGGGGTCCGTGTTGGTGCCAATAGCAATTGGCTTCACACTATATTTCTTATTCAGCCAAGTTTCATAAAGCCGATCCGCTGCGTTGGTCTTGGCGTAAAGTTCACGCTCAAAATCCAGCCCTGCCGAATGGCCCAGATAAGTGTGTGTCGGGCGTGCAAAGCAGTAAACGCAGCCATGCTCGCACCCGCGATAGGGGTTGATGGAGCGATCAAAATGAATGTCCGGCGAGTCATTTTTGGTGATGATGCTTTTGGACTTTTCGTCCCGCACTGTGGTTTTAACTGTCTCCAACGCATCAAGATTGCCCCAACCATCATCCATGGTCTCGCGGCTATAGGGTTCAAACTTTGAGGTTTGGTTGGATTGCGCGCCGCGGCCGCGATTAAGATGTGGCGCAATAATCGTGCGCGACAACACATCCGCATCGCCGCTTTTTGCGATACGCGCCAGGCTTTCCGGTGAGGGCGGAAATACTGCGTTCATTCCCATTTTAGTCTCCGTGCCTTTGGCGCAAATAAGCGCGCTCAGTTCAAATCAGTTCAGAACCGATTCTTAGCACAGAAATGAGAACAAAAAAAGAACATTTAACGCGATTTTAAGAAATTCAACCGCGTTGAAAATGGAGCTAAGCCCCGTCAGTCATGGTCTGGCGCCACATTTAGGCGGGGAATATTATCAATGAAATTGCACGGCTTGTGGCGGCTGTCCAATTGATAATTGATCACGCCCTGCCAGCCATCGCGGCAGGCGCCTTTGGAGCCGGGTAGACAGAAAACCAGTGTGTCCCGCGTCAAACCTGCCGTGGCGCGGCTTTGCAAGGTGGAGGTACCAATCTGCGCAGCTGAATATTGGTGGAACAGCACGGAAAACCCATCAATACGCTTATCGAACAATGGCTCAAGCGCTTCCGGCGTAACGTCGCGCTTGGCAAAGCCTGTGCCGCCCGTGGTGATCACCACATCAATATTTTCATCAGCGAGCCAAGGCTCAACCACGCCCCGAATGGCCTGCACATCATCTTTAACGATCTGTCGATCCAAAACCTTGTGGCCACTCTCCTCAATCATGGATTTGAGCAGTGCGCCACTATCATCATTTTCAAGCGTGCGTGTGTCGGACACGGCCAAAATGGTAATATGCAGCGGGATCAGGGTTTTGGATTCATCGATATTGAATTTGAACATTGCAGCTCACAGGATGTTAGGCGCTGATGGCGCGTTTAAACTTAAGCATATCGTGCCAAACAAGCGCTTTTTGCGCAGGCTTGTTCAGCAAATGAGAGGGATTCAATGTGGCGAAGGCTTGGGCACCGTGCCCATCAATCTCAACCGCATGGGCCTGACCACGCAGCCGCAAAATGCTGCCCTTTTGGTCGAGCACCAAATGGGCGGCCTGTTCGCCAAGGCAAAGGATAAATTTCGGCTTGATCAACCCAACCTGCCGCTGGAAGAAGGGCAGGCAAATGTCTCGCTCAATCGGGGAGGGGCGACGGTCGCCCGCCGGACGCCAAGGCAAAACATTGGTGCGATAGACTGTGCTATAATCCAACTGGATGGCGGCAAGGATACGTTCCAGCAATGCCCCTTCCGCTCCTTGGAAGGGCAGGCCTGCCATATCATCCTGTTTGCGCGGCGCACCGCCCACAACCATAATATTTGCGTCGGATGGGCCTTCGCCAAATACCAGCTTATCAGCATGACGTTTCAGGGGACAGGCATCAAAATTGGCCAATGCGTCGCGCAGCTCGTCTAAACTTGCAGCGGCTTGTGCAGTTTTTGCGGCCACTTCAATTTCCGCTTTGCCCACCATATTTTGCTGCCGCACAATAGGCTTATTCTCTTCCTGCTCCAGCAGTGGATTGGCAATCACATCTGGTCCGCCACTTGCCGGGCGAGAGGTGCCAGTGGCTGCGGGCGCAGCAACTGGTGAAGAAGATTGCGCACCTTGGGTAACTTGAGGCATGGGCGGCGATTTCGGCGCGGCGAAGCGATCAACCGCTTCCTCTTCAACCGCAAGATCAACCCCCATCGCATCATACCATTCCAGCAAGCCGGCAAGGCTGGCCATATCGGCATCCAAATAGGCAGCGCCGGGCACAGGCGCAAAAGCACCTTTTTCAGCGTCCTCATTTGGCGGTGGGGTTGTTTCACTCATGTTTTAGTCTTAGCGCATGATTGCATCTGCGCCTAGCGCCTCACACTGGAAATTGAACGAATTTTTTACGCGAAAAATTCTGCGCACATCCTTGCGCCGCAGCCATAAAATCGCCAATCTATGGTTTATATCTAGCTTTGACCGAATCCAAATCAATTAAGGGCTACCCCAAACGTGATGAATTGTTCAAAAAAACTACAACATCTTCTTTTGTCTTCCACAATGGTGTTGGGATTAACCGGTTTTGCCCAAGCTCAAGACACAACCAATGTCGAACAATTCTCGCTCTATCATCCCTCGATTTCCGGCAGCTATCTTGCAGGGCGAGGTGCATTTGAAGATCGGGAGAATGACCTTGCAGCGTCTTACTTTTTAGATGCGCTGGAGGCGGATTGGGGCAATATCGCACTGCTGGACCGCGCCTTTGTGGCGCTTGTTTCTGCCGGGCGCGTGGAAGAAGCCGAAATGGTGGCCAAGCAACTTTTGAGCGTTGAACCCGACAATGAGCTGGCGCGCATTGCTGTTGGCGTGGTGGCGCTGAAAGAGCGACGCTATGCCTCTGCCCGCAAAACACTGGAAGGCATGTCCAAAGATTCGCTGTTTGGCATTATGGGCAATGTGGTCTGGTCTTGGGCAGTGGAAGAAGAACTTGGCGGCAAAGCGGCTGTTGATAATTTGGAGCCAATCAGCCAACCCGGCTTTAAAAACTTCCTCACCTTCCAAGCGGCTTTGATGGCAGATTTGTCTGGTGACGTGAAACTGGCCGAAAATCTTTATGCCGAGGCTTATGAGGCGGATCCATTTGTGTTCCGTATTGTTGAAGCCTATGCCCGCTTCCTTGGCAATCAAGGCAAATATGATGAGGCGATGGACGTGATCCAACGCTATCATGATCGTGGCCTGACCCATGTGAACATTGATGAAGTTGAAGCGCTGATCACGCAAAAGAAACGCCCGGGCCGCATGGCCGACAATGTGCAGCAAGGGGCGGCGGAAACATTGCGCGGCCTTTCCTCTGCGCTGTCACGCGAGCAAGCGTCCGACATTTCAATTGTGCTTATGCGCCTTGCACGTTTCTTGCACCCAAAATCAGATTTGATCACATTCTCTATCGCGGATTTGATGGATCGGGCGGAGCGGTTTGAAACCGCCAACGCGCTTTATGGTCAGGTGCATCGCAACTCACCATTGCATGGCCAAGCCTTGGTGCGCACTGCTGAGAATTTGCAGGAAATTGGTGATATTGACGAAGCAATCCGCAAATTGTCGAACTTAGCCAACACCATGCCAGACAATTTGACCGCTGTAATTGCGTTGGGCGACGCATTGCGCCGCGACAAGCGCTACACAGAAGCGGCAGTGGCTTATGATAAGGCGCTGGAAATGACGGGCGGCACCCGTACCATCGATTGGCACCTATATTATGTGCGCGGCATTGCCCATGAACGCGATGGCGAATGGGAAAAAGCGGAAAGCGATTTCCTGAAAGCGCTGGAGCTGAACCCTGATCAACCGCAAGTGCTGAACTATCTCGGCTATAGCTGGGTGGACCAAAAGCTTGAACTTAAACGCGCGCTGGAAATGATTGAGAAAGCCGTGGCCCTGCGCCCGGAAGATGGATACATCGTCGACAGTCTCGGCTGGGCTTATTATCGTTTGGAGCGCTTCGAAGAAGCGACGGAAACACTTGAGCGTGCAGCACGATTGAGCCCGAGCGACCCAACCATCAACGACCATTTGGGCGACGCCTATTGGCAAGTTGATCGCAAGCGTGAAGCGCGTTTCCAATGGTCAATTGCCTTGGAATTGACGGATGAGGATGATGGTGATCTGGCAGAGAAAATTCAGCAAAAGCTGGATGGCAATTTGACTGATCTCAAGCGCGTGGCCGAATTGAGCAATTAAACCATGAATGCTGAATGGCAGGAGCCAGCGCCCGCCAAGATCAACTTGGCATTGCACATTGTTGGCCAGCGCACCAATGGCTATCACGAGTTGGAAAGCTTGTGCGTGTTCACCGAACTTTGCGATGAGCTGACGGCCACGCCATCAGATCATGATGAGTTGGTGCTGACGGGACCATTTGGCAAGGTGCTGCGTGGCGAACGGTCAAATATCGTATTAAAAGCGCTTTCGCTCTTCCGGCAAAATTATCCAAATGTGTTGCCTGATGGGCTGCGCATTGTGCTGGACAAAGCCCTGCCTGTTGCGGCGGGCATTGGCGGCGGCTCCGCTGATGCGGCGGCCATGTTGCGGTTGGCCAATCATATTTCCGGGCTTGAGTTAAAGCTGGAAGATATGATGGACATGGCGTTGGAGCTGGGCGCGGATGTGCCCATGTGCCTTCTGTCGCGCACATCTTTTGTAGACGGTGTGGGCGAAAATCTGGATCCGATGCCAGATTTCCCAAAGCTTCAATTGGTGCTCGCCAATCCCGGAAAACCTGTTTCCACCGCTGATATTTTCCGCAAATTGACGGAAAAAGAAAACCCGCCCTTAGTGCGCGATGCGGCAGATTACCGCCACATCACCGCAATCACCATGTGGCTGGAAGGCACACGGAACGATTTGCAAAAGCCTGCCATTCAGTTTTTGCCAGAAATTGGCGATATGTTGATGGACCTTGGCGAGCAAAAAGGGTGCTTGCTGTCGCGCATGTCTGGCTCAGGTGCAACAATTTTCGGCATGTTTGGCACAGCAGGCGAGGCGATGTTGGCCGCGCAAGCCTTTAGGAAGAAATGGCCGAATGCTTGGGTGGCTCAATCGGCCACGCTGTAAGGTCTAGTAAGCGCGTTCAACGCAATAATCAGCAACATCAATCAAAATGCGACAGCCGGGCAAATCGGCAAATGCACTCAAATGCGCTTTTGCGGCATCTGCATGCTCGCGGGCACGCATTAGCGCTTCTTCAAGCGCGTTGGTGCTGTGCAAAATTTCAACAACTTTCGCCACCGTTTCAGCGCTGGCATCTGCATCGCCCAAATGCTGCTTGATAAAGGCACAATCTGCCTCATCAGCATTTTTCAGCGCATGCAAAATCGGCAAGGTCATTTTGCCTTCGCGCAAATCATCGCCCACATTTTTGCCAATGGTACCGCTGGCACCGCCATAATCAAGCACATCGTCCACAAGCTGGAAGGCAATGCCCAATTCTGCGCCAAATTCTTTCAACGCCTTGCGTTGTTCTTCGCTCGCCCCGCCTGCCATCGCGCCAACTTCCGTGGCTGCTTCAAACAGGGCTGCAGTTTTGGCTTTGATCACCGCGAAATATTCATCGACTTGAGTGCTCAAGTCATTGGCTTTGGACAATTGGAACACTTCACCTTCCGCAATAATGGCAGCGGCTTGAGACAAGACGCCCAGCGCATCCACATCGCGGGTTTCAACCATCATCATAAAGGCTTGGCCGAGCAAAAAGTCGCCCACCAAAACAGAGGCTGCATTGCCCCACACCATGCGGGCGGCCAATTTGCCACGACGTTTGGAGCTTTCATCCACAACATCATCATGCAGCAAGGTGGCCGTGTGCATAAATTCAACAGCGGCGGCATAATTAATGTGGTGGGTGTTTTCAGGGCTGAACAAACGCGCTGCCGCAACAGTGAGCATGGGGCGCAAGCGCTTGCCGCCAGCATCAATCAGATATGATGCGATTTCAGGGACCATTTCAACGCGGCTGCCAACACGGGCCAACAACATTTCATTGACGGCTTCCATGTCTTTGCGGGTAAATTCGATCAGCTCTTCAACCACATCTTTTGGATTGATCTGATCAGCCATTGCCTGCGCACCACTCATTTTTCGCCCCATGGACAAATGTCCCAATTCGCTTAATCGAATTTTTGCTGTAATCTTGTGCCAAACTCAAGAAAGCTTGTTGCTCAACGTCGGACAAGATAACCCTATTCGATATCAAGATTCATTATATGTGCTTATGTCCGTAGACCACCCGCAAGGGAAAGTAAAACAACATTGTGTCACATCCGATGCTTTTTTAGGCGGTAAACTCAATGTTTGCCAACCCGAAAAAGGCTTTCGGGCGGGGGTAGATAGCGTATTATTGGGCGCTGCGGTGGATGATGCGCCGCGCACATTGCTTGAATTGGGCGCGGGCGTTGGCGTTGCCGCCATGACGGCGCTTACTTATTGCCCCGCACTATCCACAGCACTTTTAGCCGAATTTGACCCGGAAATCGTGTCCATCGGTCAGCAAAATCTGTTGGACAATCATTATATTGAACGGGCCAGATATGCGGTGATCGACATTATGTCGTCAGGCCCAGAGCGCGTGGCGCATGGTATGGTGCAAGACCATTTCGACAGCGTGATCGCCAATCCACCATATTTTGACGAAAAAACAGTTTCCTTACCTAACGACAATTATGGCAAGCGTGCCCACGCCCATGGCATAGATTGTTTGGAACGTTGGGTGAAAGCAGCGGTGAGCTGCGCGCGGGCAGGGGGCGAGGTGATCTTTATCCATCGCGCCGCCGAATTGCAGAAGCTGATGAAATATTATGATCGACGCTTGGGCAATATCACTATTTTGCCCATCGTTTCCCGGCCCGGTCAGCAGGCAAACCGCGTGCTGGTGCGTGGATATAAGGGCTCAAAAGCGCCTTGCAAACTCTTGTCGCCGCTCTCATTACATGGCAGCGAGGGGCGCGAATTTACGCCCCAATTGCAAGCCATTTTAATGGGAAAAGACAAATTGCACTGGTAGTTTGCAAAATTCATCCTACATTGTGTGCAAACATAGCGATTAATGCGCCTTCGCGCGAATAGGACTTATATGCACGACGACACATTCGACAAAATTAAAGCACCTTGGCACGCACGGCTTTTGGGCCGTGACAATGTGCAAATCCCTGTGGTGCGATTGTCTGGCACGATTGAAGCCAGTCAAAAGCCAGATCGGATCAATATCGCCAATGTCGCGCCTGTGCTCAAACGCGCCTTTAAAATCAAGCAAGCGCCTGCGGTGGCCATCATCATCAACTCGCCCGGCGGCTCGCCTGTTCAATCGCGTTTGGTGGCCAAATATATTCGTGACCTTGCCGCGGAAAAAGACAAGAAGGTCTTGGTTTTTATTGAAGATGTGGCCGCATCAGGTGGTTACTTTATCGCCTGTGCTGGCGATGAAATCATTGCCGATCCAAGTTCCATCGTTGGTTCAATCGGCGTGATTTCCGCAACATTTGGATTTGTGGACGCCATTGAAAAATTGGGCGTAAGTCGCCGCGTTTACACTGCGGGCGAGAACAAATCGACGCTCGACCCATTTTTGCCAGAAGATCCCAAAGATGTAGAGCGCCTCAAAAAGTTGCAGCTAGATGTGCATGAAGTGTTCAAGGACTATGTGAAAGAGCGCCGGGGCGACAAGCTGGACTTGGCAAAAGATGGTTTGTTCTCTGGCGAGTTTTGGACCGCCAAAAGCGCCATCGAATTTGGCCTGGTTGACGCGTTGGGCGACTTATATGAAACTTTGAAAAAGCGTTATGGCAAAAAGGTCAAGCTGGTCAAAATTGAAGAAAAGCGCGGACTTTTCTCTATGCCGCGTGTTCCCTTTCTGGGCGGGCAGATCGGTCAGCAATCTTTGAGCGATGACATGCTTTCTACGCTAAAGGCGCAGGCCCACTGGTCGCGCTTCGGACTATAGAGGTCAATCTTGTTTTTACGTGTTGCCGTTTTCGTTTTGCTGGTGGTGCTGGTCTATTACGGCATCAAATCCATCCGCAACAGCTTTAAACAGCATTTTGATGAAGTGGACGCCCAGAAGAAGGCGCGTGATCAATCTGATCGCGCGCGGGGCAACATTGTTGAACTTGAAAAAGACAAAAAAACCGGCGTCTATCGCCCGAAAGACAAAAAAGACTAACGCATTTGTGGGAACTGCACTTGTTTTGTAACTAACTTGCGCGCTCAATTTTGAAAAAGCCCCGTAATAGAGGCGAGAGCGCATGCACAGCAAACACCTGCAATTTACCGACCACCCAAATCGCGCCCAAGCATTGGGCGAAATTCACGCCCGACCAGTGCAACCCCTGGGGCCTGAAGGCCGATTGCGCCGCGTTGCGACATATTTCGGGCGGGAGCCAGGCCGCCATGATCAGATGCGCGAAGAATTCGCCTCATGGTGCCACAAAAATCAAATCAAACCGCAATTCATGACTGATCGCCAAGCGCGCTATCAGGTGGATGATTATGATGTGACATGGCAATTGCACTCTGAACATGTGTCGATTACTTGGATGCCCGAAAATGTGCCGGACGATCCATGGCCCCAAAATATTGGGCTGGAAGCGATCACCGCTGCCAAACTGCTGGTCACTACGCGGGTGGATTTGATCAATGCAGACACAATCCACCAAACCGCGCTGGAAGGGTTTCGCCGCGCCAGCCTGTCTTACGCCAAGGTGGAAGAGGGCATGGCCGAAATCGCGACTGATTTCCTGCCCGATCAGGACGGCTTTACCCGGATCGAATTTGCGGGCGCGGGCATCACAGATGTGCGGCGCGGCGTGATTGCACGCTATTTGCTGGAAGTGGAAACATTCAGGTCGTTGGCGTTGGTAGCGCTGCCCGTTGCGCAGGACATTGGGCCGCGTGTGGACAATGTTGAACGCGGTTTGGAAAACATCCTCAAGCGGCTCAACAGTGAAACCGACTCCCAAATCAACGAAGAATTATTGACTGAGTTGAACAAGCTGGCGCTGGAAACGGCTCATTTTCATGGCGAAACAAACACGCTATTCGCGGCCAGCTACTCCTACGATCAATTGGTGCGGCACAGGCTGGGGCTTTTGGAAGAAAAGCGAATGACGGGCCATACAAATATGGCGCGCTATCTGAGCAACAGAATGGACCCAGCAATGGCGACCTGCGCGGCGCTGCAAAATCGGCTGAATGCATTGACCGATCGGCTGACGCGCGCAACCGAATTGCTGAACACCAAAGTGTCCATCGAGATTCACAAGCAGAACCAAGATGCATTGAAGGCGATTTCAGATACGTCGGTGAGCCAATATAAGCTGCAAACCACAGTTGAGGGCCTGTCGACCATTGCGATCACCTATTATGCATTGGGCGTCATCGGCTATATTTTGGCGGGTCTGCACATTGAGGGTATGCCCTCAAAAACCATCATGCTGGCCATCGCGGCACCTTTTGTGCTGGCGCTGACATGGCTGGCCATGCGCCATATTCGCCAGCTGCACAGCAAGCATTAACCTGCGTGCGCAAAATTAGTTTGCCGCAACGGCCACCTGCCGCTTGATAAATCAGCAAGGCGCAATTAGGTTGCAGCCCGATTATACCTATTCAGCGATTAGATCGCGGTTCTGCCAAAGGTCAGTTTTATGAGCGAACAAAACGTGCCAGCCCATTTGGACCCAAAACAGTCTTTTCAAGGGCTGATTTTGACATTGCAAAATTTCTGGGCCGCCCAAGGCTGTGTGATTTTGCAACCTTATGACATGGAAATGGGGGCGGGTACGTTCCACCCGGCAACAACTTTGCGCTCTTTAGGGCCAAAGCCTTGGCGCGCAGCTTATGTGCAGCCATGTCGTCGCCCAACCGATGGCCGCTATGGTGAAAACCCAAACCGCTTGCAGCATTATTACCAGTTTCAAGTTTTGCTCAAGCCAAGCCCGGAAAATCTGCAAGAGCTTTATTTGCAATCGCTTTACGCCATCGGCATCGATCCTAAGCTACATGATTTGCGCTTTGTGGAAGATGACTGGGAAAGCCCAACGCTCGGTGCGTGGGGCCTTGGCTGGGAATGCTGGTGCGATGGCATGGAAGTAAGCCAATTCACCTATTTCCAACAAGTGGCAGGCTTCGAATGTTCACCTGTTTCTGGCGAGCTGACCTATGGCTTGGAGCGGATTGCCTGTTATTTGCAGGACGTAGACAGCATCATGGAATTGAACTTCAATGGTCGCCAAGGCGATGAAAAGGTCACTTATGCTGATGTGTTCCTGCAAGCAGAGCAGGAATTCTCGCGCTACAACTTTGAGCAGGCCAACACTGAAATGTTGTTCCAGCACTTTAAGGATGCGGAAGCGGAATGCCGCGCCATTCTTGAAGCGGGCGACAACGGCAATCAGCACCAAATGGCTATGCCAGCCTATGAACAATGCATCAAAGCTTCGCACGTCTTCAACTTGCTGGATGCGCGTGGTGTGATTTCGGTGACCGAACGGCAAAGCTACATCTTGCGCGTACGTGAGCTGGCGAAGGCGTGCGGTGGCGCTTGGTTGAACACTGAAGCGGGCGGTGCTTAAAGCTTGAACTGAGGGGCATTGCGCCCTATATCAAGGCGGCAAACTATAGGAGCCTTGATATGTCCAAGAAGTACAGCAAGGTGCCGATTAAGCCCAAAAATGTGGCCGCAAAGGCTTTGGGTGAAAAGCAATTTGGCGCCAAAGTGATTGAGCAAAAACAGAAATATTCACGCAAAGTGAAGTTTAAAAAAGGGCGATTTGAGAATGATCAGTCGCCCTTTTATTTTGCCCATATGGACGCATCTGGATTTTCGTGTAATGTTTGCGCTTAGATGTTGAAAGACATGAAAAATTTGGCAAATGCCAAGCGGTAAGGCGGGAGAGGGATATGGAAATTTTACTGGTAATCTTGGCGTTGGCAGCTGGCCTCGTTTTCTATGGCATCACGGCTTACAACAATTTGGTCAAGCTGCGCCAATTGGTGCGCGAAGGCTGGTCTGGCATTGATGTACAATTGAAGCGCCGTGCAGATTTGATCCCCAACTTGCTCGAAACCGTGAAGGGTTATGTGACCCATGAACGCGAAACGCTGGAAGCGGTAACCCAAGCCCGTGCAGCAGTGCAGGGCGCTGGAGACGCGTCGCCGCAAGAGCGCGGTCGGCTGGAAGGTATGCTTTCAGGCGCGCTGGGTCGTTTGTTTGCTGTGGCAGAGGATTATCCTGAGCTTAAAGCAGATAGCTCTTTCATCGAATTTCAAGAAGCATTGCAGCAGGTGGAAGAAGAAATCCAACTCGCCCGCCGCTACTATAATGGCACGGTGCGCAATTTGAATGTGAGCGTTGAAAGCTTCCCATCTAACATTGTCGCCAATATGTTCAGCTTCAGCCAAGAAGAGTATTTTGAGCTTGAAAATGAAACGGATCGCGCTGTCCCGAATGTTTCTTTCTAACCGACTTTTTGCTGACCTCAACAAGCTGTTGATGGTTGTGATGGCGAGCCTTGCGCTCGCCATGCCCGCTTTGGCGGCAGAGCGCATCACCTCCTACGCTGTGAATATAAATGTGCAGCAAAATGGTGAACTTGCGATCACCGAAAATATCACAGTGCGCGCCGAGGGCGACCAGATTAGACGCGGTATCTTCCGCGACATTCCAACCGTGCTGGTGGATGATCAGGGGCGCAAAGTGCGCAGCTCTATTTATGATTTGTCCGTAAAACGCGATGGCAATGCCGAGAACTTCTCCATCTCCGGCATTGATAATGGCAAGCGTATTTATATCGGCCATGAAGATGTATTTCTCAACACCGGTTTCTACACCTATGAGCTGAAATATAAGATGGATCGACAGATCCGTTTTAAGGAAGAGCATCAAGAACTTTATTTCAACGCCATCGGCCAGTTCTGGGCGTTTCCCATTGATCGCGCAGTGGTGCGCGTGCAACTGCCAAGCGGCACAAATGTGCTGAACACAACGGCCTTTAGCGGCCGTTATGGCGAAGATAAGCAGGATGTAGACATCCGAACAAATGAAGATGGCGACATCATTTTTAGCGCAACCCGTGCGCTTAGCTATTATGAAGGTTTGACCATCGCCGTTGCCATGGAAAATGGCACCATCGCCCGCCCAGAAGGTATGACAGCCTTTTTATATATGCTGTCTGATATGCGGGGCCAGATTTTCCCGCCCATCATTGCGATCTTTGTTCTTTTGTACAACGTGATTGCTTGGGCCCGCGTGGGTCGCGATCCGGCCAAGGGCACCATTGTGCCGCTCTTTTATCCGCCAAAGGGGTTCTCACCCGCGCTTGTGCATTATGTGCATCACTATGGGTGGCATAAGGCGGGATGGCCTGCCTATATCGCAGCGCTGATCTCGCTGGCCGTAAAAGGACTGGTCGTGATCGGTGAGAATGGCGAGAAAAACACGACCGTCACCGTGACCAATGCCACAACCCCATCTTTGCCGCCTGGCGAAATGCGCCTATTTAACTGGCTGCGGTCTAAAGGCGAAATCGAGATCGATAAAGACATTGGGGAAAGCCTGCACGACAATCATAATGAAGTGCTGGAGATTATCGAAGACGAAAACCGCCGCACTTATTTCAATCACAATGTCGGCTATATCGCTTTTGGCGTGGTATTCTCGGCCTTGTCGATCTTTGGCATGGTGTTCTTCGAAATCATCGACTTTATTTGGCTACCCATCGCCGTGGCGCTGGCTGCGTTGACCATGACAACAACCGCCGGCATTTCGCATCTGATCAAAGCGCGATCCATGTTTGCATGGGCGCGCGCTTTCGTGTTTGCGGCATTGGTGGGCAACTTTATTCCAATTCTGTTCACCACCACCGGGCTTTGGGCAACCTTGCAAGAAGCTTGGGGCAGCGGGAACCTGCAAGATGCACTCTTGGCTTGGCGCGGCGATGTGGCCGTGGTCGCGGTGCTGTCGATCGTGGCGGTCAACGCCATTTTCGCTGTGCTGATGCGCGCGCCTACAATCCAAGGACGCAAGGTGATGGACCAGATTGAAGGGTTCAAAATGTATTTGGAAACCGCTGAAAAAGAGCGGCTAAATCTGAATGATGAACCTGAGTTGGACAAGCGGCGATTTGAAGCCATTTTGCCCTATGCCATCGCCTTGGGCGTTGAAAAACCGTGGGCGGAGCACTTTCAAAATGAAATGCAACGCGTTGCTGCCAAAACAGGCGAAAAAGCCGATGTGCATTTGGGCTGGTATAGCGGCAGACGCTTCACGGCCAATCGCTTGGCCTCCAGCCTGTCTAAAACCACAGCCGCAATTAGCACAGCGATGATTGCTGCAAAGCCTCAATCATCGTCATCATCAGGCTTTTCGTCTGGCGGTGGCTTTTCCGGCGGCGGCGGCGGTGGCGGCGGTGGTGGCGGCTGGTAAGCCAGCCCCAACCACGGATTAGCCATGGACAAGGCTGGTTAAGCCCGTTATCAAGTCGACACATAAATCACCACCTAACTCACAAGCGATCATCAATATGCCTGAACTTTTGCTTGAACTGTTTTCAGAAGAAATCCCGGCTGGCCAACAGCGCCGCGCGGCTGAAAATTTGAAAAAACTGATCACCGACCAATTGGTGGAAAAGGGCGTGTTGTATGAAGGCGCAGTGGCCCACGCAACGCCACGCCGCTTGACCGTGCATATCGCTGGCCTGCCCAAGGCGTCGCAGGATGTGAAAACTGAACGCAAAGGCCCACGCACCGACGCGCCGGAAAAGGCCATTGAAGGCTTTTTGCGCGCCGCAGGCTTGAACTCAGTTGATGAAGCGCAAGTGCAAAGCGACCCGAAAAAGGGCGACTTTTATGTGGCTGTGATCGAGAAAAAGGGGGAGTTGACCACTGATATTCTTGCCGATTTGCTGCCTGGCACAATCGAGAAATTCCCTTGGCCAAAATCCATGCGCTGGGGTTCTGGCAAGTTGAACTGGATCCGCCCGCTGCGTGCGATTACGGCGACCTTTGGCCATGAAGGTGAAGACCCTGAAATCATCAGCTTTGAAGTTGATGGTTTGAAGTCAGGCGACACAACATATGGCCACCGCTTTATGGCGCCAGAAGCCATCAAAGTGCGCCGTTTCGATGATTACGCCCATGCGCTGGAACAGAATAAAGTTGTGCTGGACTTTGAGCGTCGGAAAGAAATGATCCGCGCCGATGCAGCCAATCTCGCCTTTGCGCAAAATCTCAATGTAATTGAAGATGAAGGCTTGTTGGACGAAGTGGCAGGGCTTGTGGAATGGCCACAAACCATGATGGGCCGCTTCGACGAGAAGTTTCTCTCGCTGCCAGAAGAAGTGGTGATCACCGCGATCCGCGCCCACCAAAAATGCTTCTGCTTGCGCGATGGCGCCACTGGCAAGCTGGCCAACCATTTCATTTTGGTGTCAAACCTTGAAGCAGAAGATGGCGGCAAAACCATTGTGGGCGGTAATGAGCGCGTGATCAAAGCGCGTTTGTCAGACGCGAAATTCTTCTACGACACCGATTTGAATGTGCCGCTAGAAAGCCGCTTGTCGAAACTCGACAATATGGTGTTCCACGAAAAGCTGGGCACCCAAAGCGCGCGCGTTGAGCGTTTGGTGACTTTGAGTGAGGCCATTGCCAAGCAAATCAATGCATCAACCACAGACGTAACGCGTGCGGCAAAATTGGCGAAGGCCGATTTGGTGACCGACATGGTGTTTGAATTCCCTGAATTGCAAGGCTTGATGGGCCGCTATTATGCTGAAGCACAGGGCGAAAAAGAAAACGTGGCTGCTGCGTTGCAAGACCATTATAAGCCAGTTGGCCCAAGCGACAGCGTGCCGGAAGATCTAACGGCCGCCGCCGTTGCGCTTGCAGATAAGCTGGATATGCTGACGGGTTTCTGGGCGATTGACGAAAAGCCAACAGGTTCTAAAGACCCGTTTGCACTGCGTCGGGCTGCCTTGGGCGTTATCCGCATTTGTTTGGAAAACAAACTCGACTTCGCTTTCGATCAGCTTTTGGCCGAGCATCTGAAAAACTTCAATCTTGTGGGCGAAGCTGACGAGATTTTGGCGTCGCTGTTTGGCTTTATTGAAGATCGGTTGACCGTGCAAATGCGCGAGCAGGGCATTGCCCATGATGTGTTGAGCGCAGTGCTTTACAAAAATGGACTGGCCAAAGGCGTAAGCCTTGTCAATCTGGTTGCGCGTGCAGTGGAGCTGAACGGCTTGGTGAAAAGCGAACAGGGCGAAAGCCTTGTGGCTGGCTACCGCCGTGCAGCCAACATTTTGCGGGCCGAGGAAAAGAAAGATGGTCGGCGCTATCAAGACGATGTGGACCATAAGCTCTTCAAAACCGACGACGAAGAAAAACTGGCCACCTCCATCGAAGTGGTGAACGAAGCCGTGGCGGCCAATATTGCTACGGACGACTTTGCCAATGCAATCAAAGAATTGTCGTCATTGCGCGGTCCAGTGGACGCGTTTTTCGAGAATGTTTTGGTGAATGATGAAGATCAGGCCGTGCGTGTGAACCGCCTCAACCTTTTGGCGAAACTGCGCGACACCATGCATTTGATCGCCAATTTCTCCAAACTTGAGGGCTGAAGGCAGCTCTAAATTTGGCCAAAATTCAGGTTTAGTAAACGCCGCAAGCCGTTGGTTTGCGGCGTTTTTTGTTCCATTTTGAACAAACATAAACTTTTCATTAACTATAAATAGCTAGACGCTCATATTCAAAGAGCCTAATCTGCTGGCCAAAATTGAGTAAGTGACATGAAAATGAAGCAGTTGCGTAAATGTGTGTTGGTGGCAATGTTGGCGTTTGTGCCAGCGGGTGCCATGGCGGCGCAATATGAAGTGCGTGCACAAAACGGCAATGAGCAGGGGTGGTCGATCAAGGGTGAATGCGAAACCCAATCCAGCACCAACTGCACCTCAGCCTATTTCTGTTCCAACGAAATCTGGATGGCCAGTGCATCCTTTGATGCGGTGCAGCAGCGTCGCTATGATGGGCAGCAATTGGTAATTGTGAAAGATGGTAACCCCATCTGCGCCGTGAACTAACCACAGCACCTCAAAGCCACTATCATTTAAATGGGGCCATGCCTTTATTGGCCAATTGGTCCGCGCGCTCATTACCCTCATGCCCCGCGTGACCCTTCACCCAGTGAAATTCCACATTATGGCGCTTTAGCGCCTCATCGAGGGCCCGCCACAAATCTTCATTCTTAACGGGTTTTTTCGCGGCTGTGCGCCAGCCATTGCGTTTCCAGTTGGCAATCCAGCCCGTAATGCCGCCTTTGACATATTGGCTGTCGGTATAAAGATCGACGGCACAATCGCGCTTCAACGCGGTAAGGGCCTGAATGGCTGCCATCAACTCCATACGGTTATTGGTGGTTTCAGCTTCGCCGCCGCAGAGTTCTTTTTCATTGCCATTAAAGCGCAGCAGGGCGCCCCAGCCGCCAGGGCCGGGATTGCCTGAACATGCGCCATCAGTGAAAATTGTTACGCGCTCAGCCATGCCACATATCCCGTGTATATTTATGGAAGGTCATTTCCTGACCTGTTTTTTCTTCAATCTCAGTGTGGGTAAACACCATGCCGATGGACCGAAGAATTTTGATCGATGGCTTGTTGGCCGAATAGGCAAAGCCCCAGCAAAAATCATGATCGGTTTCGCGAAATAGCCAATCCCGAATGGCGATAGCCGCTTCGGTGGCATAGCCCTTGCCCCATTCGCTTTGTAACAAGGCATAACCAAGTTCCGGCGTGTCTTCCGGCCCATGCACGCCAAAGCCAGCGCGGCCAACGAATGCGCCATCTGATTTGCGGGTTAGGCGAAATTTGCAAAAGCCATGCTTTGCATAATTTTCTGCCCACTCATCCATGCGAACCTGCGCATCCTCGCGGGTCTCTTCACGACCGGTGAGATAGCGCGACACTTCAATATTGTTGTGCAGGCGATAAACATCATCAAGCTGATCTGGCGTCCATGTGCTGAACACCAGCCGCTCACTCTCAAACAAAGGCTTGCCGTCCATAATTTAGGCTCTGAGTTCTCGCGGCACGTTAAAGGCGATGTTTTCCTCAGCCGTCACCTTGGTGGAAACGGTGATTTCATAGTGCTCGCCAAACTTCTCGATGATCTCATTGACGAGCTCTTCCGGCGCGGAAGCACCTGCGGAAATGCCGAGCTTGTTCACCCCTTCAAAATCAGACCAGACAATATCGCTGGCGCGTTGAATGAGACCTGACTTCGGGCAGCCCGCGCGGTCTGCAACTTCCACCAGACGCATGGAGTTTGACGAGTTGGGCGCACCTACGACAACCATGGCATCCACATGTGGCGCGACTTGTTTCACTGCCTCTTGCCGATTGGTGGTGGCGTAGCAAATGTCTTCTTTATGCGGCGCGCTGATGCTCGGGAAGCGTTTTTGCAACGCGGCAACAATCGCCGCCGTGTCGTCTACGGACAGGGTAGTTTGGGTGACGAACGCCAAATCATCGGGAGATTTGGGCTCGAACTTTTCCGCATCTTCAACCGTTTCAATCAGCGTGATCGCGCCGTCAGGCAGTTGGCCCATCGTGCCAATCACTTCCGGGTGCCCCGCGTGGCCGATCAAAACAATTTCTTTGCCTTCATCAAAATGGCGTTGCGCTTCCACATGCACTTTGGAGACCAGCGGACAGGTGGCATCCAGATAGAACATTTTGCGCTCTTTGGCATTGGCAGGCACAGATTTTGGCACGCCATGGGCAGAAAAGATCACAGGGGCGTCAGTGTCAGGAATTTCGTCCAATTCTTCAACAAAAACTGCCCCCTTTTCGCGCAGACCATCCACCACATATTTATTATGCACAATCTCGTGACGCACATAGACAGGCGCGCCATATTTTTCGAGCGCAAGCTCCACAATTTGAATGGCACGATCCACACCGGCACAAAAACCGCGCGGTGCACAAAGAATTATTTCCAAAGGTCGTTTTTTTGTCATAGTGGTGAGATGCGATCTATTTGTGGTGAAGTCAAGACTGGACAAATGTCGAGTTGCCCTGAACTGATTTGAACCGCATAGTAATAAATGTGAATCTGTTTGTCTTGGGTGAATATTGTGCCACGCTCCATCAACCAGCAAATCTTTGCGCTTGCGCCGGCAAATGAGCCGCCGCGCCTGACGAAAGATCAGGAGCGATTGGTTGTGGGTAAAGCAGCGTGGATTTATGCCATGGCGCAAACCGGCGTGCCAACCGCACCCACAATTTGTTTGACGCGCCAGGCTTGGGAAAGCCTGAAAACCGCCGACGTGGGCAGCCCGATGGCCGCCCATTGGGTGGCAACGCTGTTTAAGCTGGTGCAAAAAGGCCAATTGCCACCAAAGCTTGTGGTGCGCACCGCGGCACACACTCATCTGGCTGGATTGGCGCGGGTGCGTGGCGCCATAGAAGCTCCAGCAAAAGACATTGATGCCATTGATGTGAAAAAGCCACTTGGCCGCGCCATTCAACGGGCGTTTGATTCTTACCAAGTGGGATCACCCGTCTGGGCGGATGATAGTGGCGCGAACCCTAAGGACGATCAAATCGTGATCGTGCAGGCCGCATTTGATCAGCCAGTGGTGCAAATGCAAACCAGAGATACAAATAGCGGCCTGATGGGCCCAATTGCACCTTCTGGTGATCGCGCCTTGCCGGAGAGTTTCACCAGCGCAGCAGGTCAAGAGCTTTGCGCCGCAGTGGACCGCTTGGCGGGCACGCATATGATTTGTTTGGCCGCACTTGCGGGGCGCAAAGTGGTGTTCCTTTCCGCGCGACCAGTACAAGCGCCAATTTCAGCCATTTTGGAAGCCGCTTGCGATCGTGTGGCGCGGGGCGTGTGGACGCCACGGCAGGCTGTGGGGCAAGTTGACCCGGGGCGTCTGCCGCAATTGCTGCACGCGCGGTTGAAAAGCAAAAAACGCGCTTCGCCGCTTGCCGTGGGCATGGGCGTTTCGCCCGGTGCCGCCAGCGGTGCCATTGTGTTTACGGCGGAAGATGCCGCCCGCTATCAAGCGCGGGGCAAAGATTGCATTTTGGTGAGCCTAGAAACTGGCCCGGCAGACATTGAAGGTATGCAAGCCGCAAATGGTATTTTGACAGCACGCGGTGGCATCACCAGCCATGCGGCCGTGATTGCGCGGGTGACCGGGAAGCCTTGCGTGTCTGGCGTGCGGTCATTGGTGATCGACAGCGAAAAAGGCACAGTGCAACTGGGCGAACGGACACTGCCACAAGGTGCGGAACTCACCATCGATGGCAATTCTGGCGAAGTGTTTGCAGGCGCATTACCGCTGATGCAGCCAAATATTGGCGGTGCATTGGGCAAGCTGCTGGATTGGGCAGATGGCAGTCGCACCATTGAAGTGCGCACCAATGTGGAAACCATTGAAGGCGCCAAAACTGCGCTGTCCTTCGGGGCGGAAGGGATCGGCTTAGCCCGATCAGAGCATATGTTTTTTTCCGCCGAACGGATGGTGGCGCTACGCCGCATGATGTTTAGCCAAGATCTTGAAGATCGGGTGGAAGCGTTGCACGGTCTTGTTGAATATCAGGCCAATGATTACGCCCAATTGTTCACGCAAATGGAGGGGCGCCCCATCACGGTGCGGCTGTTTGACCCGCCTTTGCATGAATTTTTGCCACGTAGCCAAGATGAGGTGGAAGAAACCGCTGCATCATTGGGGTTGAAAATCAGCGATTTTGAGCGGCGCTTGGAGCGCTTGATCGAAGTGAACCCCATGTTGGGGCACCGCGGCTGTCGCTTGGCGATCTCCCATCCCGAAATTTTGGAGATGCAAATCAAAGCGCTGGTGGCGGGTGGCAACGCGGCCATCCAGACCAATGATGTGCCTGTTAATCTGGAGATTATGGTGCCCTTCGTTTCATCCTCACGCGAGGTGAGTTGGGTCCGCAGCCACATTCTGGCATTGATGGAACAATTGGGCATGTCGCCATCAGAAACATTCAAATATTCTGTCGGCACGATGATTGAACTGCCACGGGCGGCGATCCGCGCGGGAGAAATTGCCAAACATGTCGATTTCTTCTCCTTCGGCACCAATGATTTGACCCAAACCACCTTCGGTATCTCACGTGATGACGCGCCTGCCTTTTTGGCCGCTTATCAGCGCAAAAAGCTTTACGATGGTGACCCTTTTGTCACGATCGATAAAAAGGGGGTTGGCGAGCTGATCCGCACCGCCATTCGGCGGGGCCGTGCCTCCAACCCAGATTTGAAAATTGGCATCTGCGGTGAACATGCGGGCGACCCGGAAAGCTTGAAGTTTTTCGCGGGGTTAAATGTGGATTATGTAAGCTGTTCGCCATTCAGAATCCCCATCGCACGGCTGGCCTTGGCCCAAGCTGCAATTTAACTCAAACTTGATCTGTCAAATTTTGGCCAAATAAACACCTTTTTGGCGCTGCAAACCGATCACATTCAGAACGTGTTCGGCGTTTACTCCCCATAAACCAAGATTCGACATAATGAACTCACGGCGCGTTTATGCCGTTGAGTAGCATCGAGTATAGAATGAGTGTAAAAATGGCTGGCCCGAAAGGGCAGGGGCGCGCAAAGAAACGGCCTATTTTCAAGGGCTTTTGCGCGATAGTAAGCTTTGCAACCGTGATGATCGCTTTTACCAACGTTTCTTTGGAACGGATGGACGAAAGTGCTGAACTGTTTATCGATCCGCTTGAGATTGATACGCTGATTTCGTCACGCAAGGCCGAACCTTCAATCGAAAATTTCTCTGTTGCTGCGGCTTTTGTTGGCCCTAACCGCGATGCCAAACGGGATCGTCGTGTAGGCCCATCTGCAATCGACATTGCAAAAAGCTTTGAAACAACGCGCTTTCAGATCGCTGAAGCACGTGCGCCGAAAACCATGCCACTGCCTGATCCTGTTATGGTGGCTTCGGTCGGCGATGTGCCGAAAAAGACCAAAGCCCCAACTGCTGATGTTGAACTGGTGGCGAAATCACAAGATATGCCAAAAATGGCTGCCCTAGAGGCGATTGATGCGATTTCTGGCACATCCGGTGCTGATCCTGATGCGATTGAACGCGACCCGAAATTGCCTTTCCCAGTGGCGGTGCCAACCAAACTGGCCTATGCGCGCGACAATGCGCCAAAAACAAAAGATTTGAGCGCGCCGCTGACCCAAGCGTCTATGGAAGCAAATGATCGTGAAAAATGGTGCATGGCCACCGCGATTTATTTTGAAGCGCGCGGCGAAAAATATCGTGGCCAAGTTGCCGTGGCGCAAGTGGTGCGCAACCGGGTTAAGCACAAAGCTTATCCCAACTCGATCTGTGGTGTGGTGTTCCAAAACCAAACGTGGCGCAATCGCTGCCAGTTCTCATTTGCGTGTGACGGCATTCCAGAACATGTGAATGAAAAGGGGGCGTGGGCCACAGCTGAAGAAATCGCGGATAAAGTGATCCAAGGCGACATCTATTTGCCAGAAGTGGCCAACTCAACCCACTATCACGCCACCTATGTGAACCCACATTGGGCATCGCGCTTGAAGCGCATGACCAAAATCGGCACACACATCTTCTATCGCTTCAAGCGTGGCTAAAACCTAGTCCGTGGCGACTAATGCGCCATGGACTTATAATAATAGATGATGGATGACGGGTTGTGCGCGAGGCCAATCCGACGATGATGTAGCTCAGCCTTGTTGAAATAAATCATCGAACCGCTGACAAAGCCTGGCACCAGTGGGAACACTTCTTCAACGTGAATGCCCGGATATTGCACATTTGATGAGGCGAAGCCGTCTGTCGAATAGGTGCCAGTGCTGGTGTATGCAATGCGCACTTCAGATTCATTGCCATAGCCAATTTTGCGCACCGTATCGCTGGCATACGGCACCATATCTACATTTTCGCTGGCGGTGATCTTAAAGTGCCGATCGTCAATGCGCACAAATTGCGTCACATCAATCGGCTTCGGTTCGTCTTTGTTTTGAACTTCCTCAACGCCCGCTTGAACGCTGCGCACAAATTCTGGGCCCATTTCAGCAAGGGCAACGCCGCCCGTTACCGCAAGCAAAAAGGCCAGCGGGCCCGCATGAAACGACGAAAACAATGATGTGCGCATTTTGGAATCTCCTTAAAAATCTTAATTAAGGATTTATCAACCATAGCCCGTCAGCGTCAAAACAATGCTTAAGAAATGGTTAATTTCCGTGTCAAAACGAGACAATTTCTGCGTGTGTTTTTACCGTGTGGAAAGGGCGCTGTAAGAATTAGCGCGCGGCGGGGCCGGAAATCTTGGAGAAATGATGCATGAATTGCTCATGCGCCACATGAATGGGCCAAGGGCGAATAAGGCTTTCAAACTCAGGCATATCGAAGCTGGCAAGGCTAGGTTCGCCAAACAGCTTGCGCGCTTCAGCTGGTTCAAAGCCTGCCAAATTGACGGCTTCGAAATAGGCAGCTTGCTGATCCGCCTTCTTAATCTGCTTTACCACGGCACTGGCCGGGTTGGCAGGCAGCGAAAAGCGCACATGAATTGCGCCAAGTAACCGATTTTCAAGCTGCTTATACTCACCACCCATTGCGGCCTTGAGGGGCGAGATGATGTCGCCCATCACATATTCGGGTGCATCATGCAAAAGGGCATAAAGGCGCGACGAGCCATCAAACTTCGGGTTTGCAGCAGCGGCAAGGTGCATCACCAAAATGGAGTGCTGCGCCACTGAAAAGGCATAATCCCCATTGGTTTGCCCATTCCAGCGGGCCACCCGGGCCAGCCCATGGGCAATATCGCTCAACTCAATATCCAATGGCGATGGATCCAACAAATCCAAGCGACGGCCAGACAGCATACGCTGCCATGCACGGGGTTGAGATTTCGCCATGGGGGAGGGCTCTCCGAAGTCTAAAGTCGATGCAGGTTAAGAATCGCTCAAATCGTAGCTTGCCCAGTTTGGAGCCGCAAGTTGGATTGGTTGTCCGCCATGCAAAAATGTGTCGCCCAGCTTAGCTTTATCGGTGCGCACCAAGGCCAAGCCAACAGTGCCGCTGACATTGAGCATATCGCCAACCTTTTTCTCGTCCACCTCAATCGTGGTGGGCGCTTCAAGCGGCTGCTCTGCGGTGACTTGCATCACGCGCTTGCGGGCTGTGCCGCGATGCTGCATGCGGGAAACAACTTCCTGCCCGATATAACAACCCTTTTTGAAGTCGATGGCGCCGGGCAGCAAATCCATGCCGATATCATGGGCGAATAGGCTGTTGGGTTCAAAGTCTGCCGGGCAGGCGGCAATGCCATTCTCGAACCGAGTTTGCGTGTAGGCCGATGTGCCATCGGCCCAGCTAGAAAATTCTTCAGCTGGCGCATAATGCCGAAAGCCCATGCCGGGGCGGATGTCTTTAAAGGCGTCGTCAGTTGGCTCGCTTGACCAACCGACGACCATTTCATCGCCGAGTTGTGTCATCTCTACATCGGCGCGCATTTTATAAAGCCGCATCCGCTTGAAAAAGTCGTCCACCAAGGCCGAATCGAGATCAGCGTAAAAAGTGTCCTCTTTGCGGAAAATCTGCCCCTCGAACATAATCTTACCCTGCGGCGACAGCAGCGCGAACCACTGGCAGGTCTTCTCCTCAAGCGCGCGCACATTGGCGGTCAGCGTGTCATGCAGCAGTTTTTCGGCGTCTTTGCCGGAAAAGGAAATCAATTTGCGGTCAAGTTTGAAAATAGTTGGCATAGGGCCTCTCACTTGGCTTGCCCTTCATGGGGGCATCGCGTTAAACCGGATAAACCTTCTTATCATCTAAAAAAGAGCACACCACCATGAATGCGAAATTTGACAAAGTTTTTATCAATGCAACGCTGGTCAATCATGATGGGGTGCACAAAGCAGATGTTGGCGTTGTAAACGGCCGCATTGCCCAAATTGGTGATCTGCAACATGCAGATGCGGGCGAAAAGATCGACTGCACGGGGTTGCACATTCTGCCCGGCGTGATCGACACGCAAGTGCATTTCCGCGAGCCAGGTGCAGAGCATAAAGAGAATTTGGAAACCGGATCGCTGGCGGCGGTGATGGGGGGCGTGACGGGCGTTTTTGAAATGCCAAACACCAACCCGCTGACCATTGATCGCGCAAATTTTGAAGACAAAATCAAACGCGCAACTCACCGGATGCATTGTGATTTTGCCTTCTATATTGGCGGCACTCACGACAATGTGGACGAACTGCCGATTCTGGAAAAACTGCCGGGCTGCGCCGGGGTGAAAGTGTTTATGGGCTCTTCAACGGGCTCGCTGCTGGTGGAAGATGATGATGGCGTGGAGAAAATCCTATCGGCCATCACCCGCCGCGCAGCGTTCCACTCAGAAGATGAGCCACGTTTGAACGAGCGCAAACATTTGCGCGTGGAGAACGACCCATCGAGCCACCCCGTATGGCGTGACGTGGAAGCGGCGGTGAAATGCACCACGCGCTTGCTTTCCATTGCCCGCAAAACTGGCAAACGCATCCACGTACTGCACATCTCAACCGCAGAAGAAATGGATATTCTGGCGGCCAACAAAGATGTGGCAACCGTGGAAGTTACCCCGCATCACCTCACATTGGACGAAACGGCCTATGATCGCTTGGGCACCTATGTGCAAATGAATCCGCCTGTGCGCAACGCTGAACACCGCGCGGGCATTTGGCGGGGCGTTGATCTGGGCATTGTGGATGTGCTCGGCTCCGACCATGCGCCGCACACCCGCGAGGAAAAAGACCAGCCTTATCCAAACTCACCCTCCGGCATGACCGGGGTGCAAACCCTCGTGCCGATCATGCTGGACCATGTGAATGCAGGGCGCTTGAGCCTTGAGCGCTTTGTTGACCTCACCAGCCACGGCCCGAACCGCCTGTTCCAAATCAACAATAAAGGCCGTATCGCCGTAGGCTATGACGCCGATTTCACCATTGTCGACATGAACCGCGAACAGACCATCACCAACAACTGGATCGCCTCAAAACCAGGCTGGACCCCTTATGACGGCGTAACCGTTAAAGGCTGGCCCGTAGGCACCATCCTCCGCGGCCACCGCGTGATGTGGGAAGGCGAACTGGTCGACGCCCATAAGGGTGAGCCTATGCGCTTTGCGGAGAGCATGGCGGGGTAGTTGCGGTTTATGTGGCGGCGTATTTGCAGCAAACTTAGCGATTTGTGTTGGTGGGTGAAATGCGCTTTTTGAAAGATTCGCCGATGTTCTTCAAAGGCAGAATTTTATCGTAATGTAGTATTAATCTATTGAGAAGATTTTTAGTATTTAGTCTGACAAAATATCTATCCCAAGAACTACTTGCCAAATATTTACAAAATCATGTAAGACTTTCAATTTTTTCTAACCATGCAGAGAAAATTGGGCACTGTTTACGCATACAATCTAATGTAACGTCTATAGCGGCGATGTTACCGTGAAGTACCTTGTTATAACTTGGAACGAGTTTCTGTATTCTCTTTGATGGCGCAGTTTGTGGACTGTCGTTGATATGTTCTGGTGATTCAAAAGCATCCCGAATTGCCTGAAACTCATCTGTCATATCAATTTCGCCCATACCATGAGCCATTTGTCTAGGGTCACTGAAAAGGAGGCCTTCAAATTCGTACATGGCAACGAATGGTATGAATCTATTAGCTATCGCCTCCCCATGATGTCGTCTAAAATCATCTAGGAGAGAAGCTTGGATATGTTTAGCTTTTTCTGAAACGGTGAGATCTTCGCAATCTGCACGGCCAGGCCAACCTGTATTCTCGTCCGCAGGAAGAGCATAGTAATCGACGAGAGTAGTTCCAAACGCCTCTTGGTCGCCGGTGAGATGTCTGGCAATCTCTGTATGCGCAGAATGCCAAGCGCAAATGCCACCTCGCTTTTTTCGCATTCTGGCTCTGCCGACTAAACGGGCGGATACGGAGGTGAAGCCTCCGCCATAGAGGTGCGGTGCCAACACTTCCCTGACAAATTCTTCTTCAGTTTGACCCTCAACATGAACAAGGAGGCGAGTCATTCGTTCTCACACTCCAGGTTTGCCACCAATTTCATTTTTTTCCCAAAGCTCTCCGAGGCTGAACTCTTTAAGCCAATTTTCGAGAGCTGAGTTTTCTAGTCGTTTGAAGGTGGATGCACCGTCCGCATTGTGAACCACAACAACTTCCTCAGGCTCAAACATATCGAGAAGCATAGGTGATTGAGTAGATATTATCACTTGGGCATCTGCTGACGCTTGTCGAACCATTGCACCCAAAACAGTGATGGCAGACGGGTGAAGTCCCAATTCAGGTTCATCCAACAGTATTACAGAGGGTTTGTATTTATAGGGTTGCAATAGCAATACCGTCAAAGCAATGAACCGAAGTGTGCCGTCAGAGAAACTTGAAACATCAAAATAATCCTCAGTTCCTATGTGCCGCCATTCTAATCGTATACTTTCCTCATTCAACGATCTAGGCTCAAGTACGAAATCTTTAAAAAATGGTGCAATACGTCTGACCGTATTCCTGATTAAACGATACTCCTCTTCGTGCTTGGTCTTTAATAGGTAAAGGAAGCCTGCAAGGTTGGCACCATCAGCACGTAAGAACCTATTATCGTCAACTTTTGCAGTTTTCTTGAGAGGAGAGGTGTCACTGGTGTCATGGAAGTGATAAACTCTCCAACTTTGTAATGCTTCGCGAACGTGCGCTTTAACGGAAGCTGTGTCTTCCGAACTGATAGCTGCTTCTGTTCCTGCCCTAGTGAGGCTTTCACTGTATGGTTGTGGATAGGATTTGTTCCAATAATACGCAGTTTCAGAAATCGGCACCAACCCATCTTCCACCGTGGCAGACAATGAAATTTTATACTGATCCACTTTTTCATTTAGATAAACGTGAAATGTCACTTCGGATGTGCGTTTTGAGCCAAAGTGTAAAATTGAATCTGCACCGCCAGAAGTTTTAACATAAATTCCCAATCGGCCTTCGGTGATTTCGCGGAGAAATTTGAATACTCCGATGAAATTAGATTTCCCTGACCCATTGCCGCCTATTAGAACATTAATATCCTTAATATCGAGCTGCAGCTCAGCAATACTCTTAAAACCACTAACGCATATTTTATCAATTCGGTTCAAGTTTCATGCCTTCGTGCGCTGTAATTTTTTATGGTTGGATCCATGTTCAAACGTTCAACATACCTCAGCTACTTTCATTGCATAGCATCTGAAAATTAGCAACTTTCGTTTTCAATATGCGCACCTAAGTTAGCGTAAAATGAATTGGGACTAAGTTTCCATATTTGGCATAGGTCTGCTTCAATTCATATTCACATATTATTCGGATTTTTTTGGCGAATTTAAGGGGCGTCCGTACATACACTGCTCTATAGGATGTTAAAAACTCGCCACTCCACAAATTCTACCCATAAAAAAAGCCCCGGCAAAACCGAGGCTTTTGTCCTAATCGCCCGCTACGAAAAACCGCCAGACGCCGTTTTTGTCTATGCCGACGCGGAAGAAGTACCAGCCGCCATAGAGGCGCATTTCTTCTACGTCTAGGTGGCTGACGAGTTTATAGACTTCCACCAGTTCTTGATTGCTCAAATCCTGCAAATTGTGGGTGGCATAGGCGGGCCAGACGAACATTTTGGGTTCGCCTTCGCCCAAATCCTGAACCGCATAGGGCGCTTCGAGCAATTCGAGCATGATGCCCATCAGCTCGAGGCCTTCACCATCGTTTGAGCTTTCGCGCAAAAACTGGATCGGGTTATCCACTTCGCCAAAGCTAAGGCTGGGCACATTGGGTTGTGCGTCCAAAATGGGGCGGAAATTTTCGATGTCGCCAGAGCGGGCCGCGTTCATCAAGAGATCGCGCATTTTTGCCACTTCGCTGGGCAGAATAGACAGGTCGCGTTGCGGCTCCAAATTGTCATAATCTGCCGCGCGTTCTTGCGCATTTTCATTCGGTGGGATGATGATTTGATCATCAGTTGGATCAGCGGTGCCAAATTGTGAGGTGACTTCGCTGTTCGCGGTGCTGCTATTATCGCTTGTGGTGGCGAAAGCAGGTGCGGTGAGGGCACCTGCGAGGAGCAACATAGACAAGGCAGTTGGTGCAAGGAGCTTGGCCATTGGTCAGCCTTTATAATAGATCAAATTATTGAATTGTGCGGTCAACCGTATATTCGCCAAGTTGAACTTGGCCAGGCAGTTTTTCCAGCAATTTAGCAATTGGCTCTTCGCCATATTGTTCCACCAAAGTGGCAATGGCAGCAAACAAGGCAGCATGGGCCAACGCTTCTTTTTCAACGCCTTCCACATCGGCATTGCGCCATGCTTCAGCCAGATATTGCAGCGCCAATTGGCGCTCCTCATCATCGCGTTCAAAAAGCGATTGCGTGCGTGAATGTTCAAACATGTATTTCTCCTGACATCCAAGCTGTAGCATGGCTTTTTGGCGCGGACATCAAGGTTCTTTAATAAAGGTTAATTTCGGTGAGAAATCCACATTATTCGGCGTAGCGGATGTGGATATCATAGCTGATCTTGGCACCTTCATCGAGAAAGCGGCTGGTCAACAAGCTGGCCGAGTCGGTGCAGCGGCTATGGGATTGTTGGAAATCAGCATAATTGTCATTAAACGCACCCGCCAACCGCGCGCGCCGGTCATCATCAACTTCATCCAAATCCATCAGATCAGCCAATTGGCCGCGCCAATCAACGCCTGAGCGCAAGCACAAATCGTCTAGATGATAAAGCGCACCCATAATCTCCGCCAACCGCTCCATTTGCGGCTGATAAGCCGGATCAATGGCCTGCGCGGGCAGTTGGCTGCCAATGCACAGCAAAAGCGCGGATAAAGATGTGGCAATTTTTGCGCGCAAAATGGTCTCCAAAAAAGTGCGACATCGTCAGTCTTAAGACGATGCCGCTTTGGAGGCAAGTTTTATTGCAGGATGGTCAAATCGCTCATAAAGGCGCGGGCAGCAAAGGCAAATGTGACCTCATGCACCACGGGCTCTTCGCCAGAATCTGTTTGTCGCACAACTTCGATATTCCCCACATCGCGCCCCTGGCTGATCTCGCCGCGATCAAGCGCTGAGGCTTGGCCCGCAGACCAACGGAAGATCAAATCTTCATGAGTGACTTCGCCTTGTTGCTGCAACAGCGGCAGGGCAACGCCAACAGGCGTGGGCGATTGCACCAGCGCCACGCGCATCATCGGGTTGATGTCATCGGGGATTTCACCGCGAAACAGGAAGGGCTTAGCCGATTTGTCATATCCGACATAAGGATTGCGGCCCATTTGCTCGATGCGGCGCGGGTCAGGCACTAAAATGTCGCCATCGGGATAAGTTTCGCGAAAAAGTTTCAGGCTCATCAGACGCGAAGGATAGGCTTTCAATTTCTCGCCAGCACGCGCGCCAGCAATGGCCTCGCCCGTAAATTGCTGCCACCAATTTTGTTGCGCCCGATCATACATAATCAGGTCGGAATGGCGGAGTTTGCCTGACGTGCCAAACTCTACGGCTTTGCCATCGACCCGGCGATCAAAAACAATGGAGGTGTTGCACAGGGGGCAATAGGTGACCGCGATGGGCGTATCGCCGATCTGGTCATTCACAATTTCATGCCACATCATAATGCGCAAAGGGTAGGCGCGGGCGACACCATTCAGATCTAACCCGATGACAGGCTCATTGTCCGGAATGCTGGCCTCGCGCGCAACGGGCTTAAATTGGGGATCATCAATGGAGGGGATATTGTCGCGATCAATAACATCGACCACCTCATTGTAACGGATGGTCGCTTTGGAAAAATCCGTTTCCCAGCCTTCCAGCATCCAACGTTTCGGCACAGCCTGTTGAGGTTGCAATTCCTGCGCAAGCGCGGCTGAGCTGCCGTTAAATATGGCTATTGCAATCAATATATTGAGAATAATCTGTCGCATTTTGCCTCCCAAAACTGAGGGCAGTTTGGCGCAAAAATTGAGTGATCACCAATCAAATACACTCACAGATCAGTGAGCCGTTGGCGAGCCGCATGGATGATGGCCCATAAATCGGGCGTATAGTGCAGCTCTGGCACCTGATGCAGCGGGATGATTTGCACGGCGGCGGCATCGTCCAGCGCTTGAGCCGCGGCGATGTCGGCCTTGGCGGCAAACACTTGCAACGTGAACCCAGCTGAATTGTGCTTTTGTACCTTATGGAAATCGCTGACCTGCAATCCGGTCTCTTCCAGGATTTCGCGCCGGATCGCGTCGGTTGCGGATTCGCCTGAATTTATGCGCCCACCGGGCAAGGACCAATAATGCTGATAGGGCGGGTTTTTGCGCTGGACCAGCAGCACATTGTCGCCATCAAACAAGGCAGCGCTGACCACATCGACTTGTTCACTCATAGCGGCGGTAACCGACGTTTTACAGGCGAGCTTTTGATGATGGAGCTATTGGTGGCTGCATATTGGCTGATATTGTCGAGGATCAAATCCAACTGTTCAATCGATTTGAGATAGATTTTGCAGATAAAGCAATCCTCGCCAGTGACCTTGTCACATTCGGTGATTTCAGCGGTTTGCTGAATAAGCTTAGTGACGCGCTGCAGTTGGCCGGGCATAGGGCTGACCCGCACAATGGCACGCAATGGATATCCAATTTGCTCCGGTGCGACGGTCAGCGTATGGCCGCGGATCACCCCACGTTCCTCCAACCTTTTAAGCCGCTCTGAGGTGCTGGGAGCAGATAACCCAACTTTCGCCGCAAGCTCCTTGAGGGGCGTTTTGCCATTTTCAAAAAGAGTTTCAATCAATATTTTATCTGTGTTATCCATGTGAAATAGTGTCTTTGCCTAATTTCGTTCGGTAAAATTAGATTTTAGCCGAATTATTTATATGTGCAACTCTAGCGCTTGGGTTTAGCGTTGAACCAGATTACAAAGAGTTTGAAAGAGAAAAAAATGCAACGCAATTGGATTGGGGTGGTGGAACTGGTCACCGCCATGATGATTTCCGGCACCATCGGCTTTTTTGTGGTGGTGTCCAACCAACCCACATTTAACGTGGTCTTTTCCCGCTGCCTGATTGGTGCGGTGGGCCTTGGCATTGTTTGCGCGGCTTTGGGCATGTTCAAACGCGAATATTTCACCAAGCGCAACATCACACTGGCTGTGCTGAGCGGCGTGGCGGTGGTGACCAACTGGATATTGCTGTTCGGCTCTTTCTCCAAAGCCTCCATCACCATTTCCACCGTGGTCTATCACACACAGCCGATCATTCTGGCGATGATGGGCGTGGCGTTTTTGGGCGAAAAGCTGAACATTTCGAAGGTCTTTTGGCTGCTGTTCGCTTTTGTTGGCATGATTGCGGTGGTCAGCGCGCGCGATATTTCCACCGACACAGGCACCGACTATTTGATGGGCGTCATCATGGCCTTCGGCGCGGCGGTGCTTTATGCGGTGACCGTGTTGCTGGTGAAAAAGCTGACAGGCGTGCCGCCTCATCTGGTGGCGCTGACCCATGTGAGCGTAGGCACCATCATGCTTTTCCCTTTGATGCAATGGCAAATCATGCCCAACGGACAAGTGGAGTGGGGCGCCATTCTCGCGCTGGGCCTAATGTGCACGGTGCTGATGTATATTATTATGTATGATGGCATTCAGCGGCTGGAAACCAGCGTTACGGGCGCACTTGCCTTTATCTATCCTATCGCTGCGATTGTGGTGGATTATGTGGCCTTTGATCGGCAATTGACTTGGATGCAATGGGTTGGCTCGGCGGCGATTTTGCTGGGCGCGGCGGCCATGACGTTGCGCTGGCGCGTGCCCTTTATCGACCAGGCAAATCGCGATAAAGTTGCGGCCAAAACAAGTTAGGTAAAACCATGTGCGGGCGGCTCGATCTACATCATCCACGGGAAGAATTGATCAATCTGTTCAATTTGGATGCCCAGTTGAATGATTTTCCTGCCCGCTACAATATTCCGCCCACCCAACCTGTGTTGAGCATCGTCAATCATGGACGCGGCAACGAAGCGCATTTGATGCGCTGGGGGCTGGTGCCGCATTGGGTGAAAGACCCGCGCGAATTCACGGTGCTGGCCAATGCGCGAGTGGAAACCGTGGCCGAAAAGCCAGCGTTTAAAAGCTCGCTGAAAAACCAGCGCTGCCTGGTGCCAGCCAGCGGCTATTATGAATGGCTGCGCCAGAATGGCGAAAAGCAGCCCTTTCATATCCATAAAGAAGACGGCTCACTGTTGGCGCTGGCGGGCCTTTACGCCACATGGGAAGGGCCAAACGGGGAAGAGATCGACAGCTTCACCATTCTCACCCAAGAGGCGACAGGCGAACTGGCCGACATTCATCACCGCACGCCTGTTCATGTGCCTGAAGAGAACATGGATGAATGGCTCGACACCAAAAATGTGAATGCGCAAAACGCGCTGAAACTGGTGCGACCACTGATCAAATATAACGTGACCAGCTACCCTGTATCACAACGGGTGAACAATGCCCGCAATGAAGGCGAAGACTTGATTGTGGAAGTGGAGCTGGAGGCTAAGCCCAAAGAAAAAGCCGCGCCGAAGCCCAAAAAATCGACGCAGCTTGATTTGTTTTAAGGGCTGACAACTTTTCCCGGATTGAGAATGTTTTTAGGATCAAGCGCCAGCTTGATGCTTTTCATCATATCCAGTGCGGTTGGATCTTTCTTTTGCGCCAGCAAATCCCGTTTGAGTTGGCCAATCCCGTGTTCCGCTGAAATCGAGCCATTAAGCTTGGCCAAGATCTCATAGGTCGCATCGTGGATAGCGGGTGCGATTTCACGCAAATCGCCTTCAAAGTCTATCGGGGCCAAAAAGTCATAATGAATATTGCCGTCGCCCATATGGCCAAAAGCAATGGAGCGAATGCCCGGCAAAATTTCTTCAGCGACAGCGTCCACCTGTTCAATCAGCGTCGGAATGTCGCGAATGGCGACAGAAATGTCGTGCTTAATAGCCTGGGCTTCACGCTTTTGGCATTCCGCATAATTCTCGCGCATCAGCCACATCAATTGACGATCCGCCACCGAGTTGCAAAGAGAGGCGTCGGCGACCCACTCGCGCTCAAACAAATCTTCCAGAATGGCCAAAAGCGCACCATCATGGTCGCCTTCGAACAAGGAGAGTTCCAAAAGAATGTGCCACCCAGTAGGCGTTTCCGTTGCGCGCGGATCGCGATTGATTAGATTATGTTTTAACTGCAAATCCATGCCGATGGTGGGCAGTAATTCAAATGAGGTGAGGCGGTTGCCCGCGCGTTCGCGCACCAATTCAAAAATATCCACGCCAACTTGCGGCGAGGCGATGTTGAGCAGGGCGGTTTCAAAAGTGCGCGGGCGTGGGAACATTTTGAGCGATGCTGCGGTGATGATGCCCAGCGTGCCTTCGGCGCCCACCAGCAAATCTTTCAAATCATAGCCCGTATTGTCTTTGCGCAATTTCGATAGGCCATTGTAAATGCGCCCGTCGGCTAACACAGCCTCAACGCCCATGCACAAATCGCGGGAGTTGCCATAAGCCAAAACCGCGGTGCCCCCGGCGTTGGTGGACAGAATGCCGCCAATTTGGCACGTGCCTTCCGAACCAAGCGACAAGGGAAACAGCCGATTTGCCTCTTCCGCATGCTTTTGAGCGTCAAGCACCGTAACGCCTGCTTCAAGCGTCATCACATTGGTGGACGGGTCTACATCGCGCACTTGCTTCATTTTGACGAGGCTCAGCACAATCTCATTGCCCATGGCTGGCACTTGTCCGCCCACAAGCCCCGTATTGCCGCCCTGCGGCACCACAGAAATCTCGTTTTGATAGGCGAATTGCATTACTTTTTGCACCATCTCAACCGTAGTTGGCGTGACGGCACATTGGGCCCCTTTGGTGTATAGCCCGCGCGGCTCTTCCAGAAAGCGTGCCATTTGGTCTGGCACATCATGATAATTCGCGTCACCGACAATTTCTTTTAGTTTTGCAAATAGTTGCAGCTGCGCCATGAACTCTTTTCGCTCGCTAATCGTGGAAGGAATAGTAGAAAACTTACACAAAAACTTGCCCGTTTTCGCGTGCTGTGTCAAAACCCAATGCAAAGGTTTTACTCAAGGAGTTCATTTATGACCAGCGGCAACCTGATGCAAGGCAAACGGGGCGTGATCATGGGCGTGGCCAACAATCGGTCAATCGGTTGGGGCATCGCCAAAGCAGTTGCAGGCCAAGGCGCAGAGTTGGCGTTCACTTATCAAGGTGAAGCGTTGAAGCGTCGTGTGGAGCCGTTGGCGGCAGAAGTTGGATCAGAATTGGTGATCGAAGCTGATGTGACCGACGAAGCTGCGTTGGACAAAGCTTTCGCTGCCATCGAAGAAAAATGGGGCAAAATTGACTTCTTGGTGCATGCCATTGCCTATTCTGACAAGAATGAGCTTGAAGGTCGCTTTATCGACACCACACCAGGCAACTTCCAGAACTCTATGAACATTTCTGTATTCTCATTCGTTGCTGTGGCCAAACGTGCCCGCAAGATCATGAATGAAGGCGGTTCGTTGGTGACATTGACCTATTACGGGTCTGAAAAAGTAGTGCCAAACTACAATGTGATGGGCGTGGCTAAAGCAGCGCTGGAAGCATCTGTACGTTACTTGGCCGCTGATCTTGGCCCTGAAGGCATCCGCGTGAACGGCATTTCCGCTGGCGCCATCAAAACATTGGCTGCTTCTGGCATTGGTGACTTCCGCAAAATGCTGTCTTACGGCGAAGCCAACTCACCATTGCGTCGCAATGTGAGCATTGACGAAGTTGGCAATGCAGGGCTTTACCTCTTGTCTGACTTGTCTTCTGGCACCACAGGTGAAATTCACCACGTGGACAGCGGCTACAATGTGATGGGTATGCGCGTTCTCGACAGCGAAGAATAAGCACCAGCTCAAACACCACCCAGCAAAAAGAGTGATCTTGCGCTATGGCACATGCTGAATGGCCGTTGATTTATTTCGTACGGCACGGACAAACCGATTGGAACCGGGCAAGCCGGTTCCAAGGGCAGCGGGATGTGCCACTTAACGAGCATGGGCGCAACCAAGCAAAACTGAGCGGCGAAATTTTGCACGAGTTGGTGACTCGCGATGGCGGTGATCCGGCAGATTTCGACTGGTTTTGCTCACCATTAGGGCGCACGCGCGAAACGATGGATATCGTGCGGGCGCAATTTGACGATGAACTGCCCGACATTGCCTATGATGATCGCCTGCGCGAAATATCGTTTGGGCGGTTGGAAGGCATTTTGGCGAGTGACGTGGAAAAGCTTTTCCCAGAAGAGCACGCCCAGCGCGAGGCCAGCAAATGGCGGCACCGCCCAAAAGATGGCGAAAGCTATGCCGAAGTGATCGAGCGGGTGGACGCCTTTATGCAGGAGCATATTCAACGTCCCACTATTGTTGTGGCCCATGGCGGCGTGGCGCGGACCTTCCGGCACCTGCTCACGGGTGAGCCGGGCGACGTGCTCGACAAATGGGCCCCATCTCAAGAAGCTGTTTTTCGCTTTGAGAATGGACAATTTACCGAGTATGCAGCCTAGACAATTGCGGCGCTGTCTCGCAAAATTGTCTCCAGTACTTTCAAACCATTAGGACGCACCATGTCGCACAATAGCTTTGGCCAACTTTTCCGCTTCACCACTTGGGGCGAAAGCCATGGACCAGCCTTGGGCGTGGTGGTTGATGGGTGTCCTGCTGGCTTGGCGATTTCCGAAGCCATGATTCAGGAAAAGCTGGATCGCCGGAAGCCTGGCCAATCTAAATATACCACTCAGCGCCGTGAACCAGATCAGGTGAAAATCCTTTCCGGCACATTTGAAGATGAGCGTACTGATGGTTTGCGCACCACTGGCACGCCGATCTCGCTGATGATCGAGAATACCGACCAGCGGTCCAAGGATTATGGCGACATTCGCGACAAGTTCCGCCCTGGCCATGCGGATTTCACCTACGAACAGAAATATGGCATCCGCGACTATCGCGGCGGTGGCCGTTCATCTGCGCGGGAAACCGCGGCGCGTGTGGCCGCAGGAGCCGTGGCCCAATTGGTGGTGCCCGACATCAAAATCCGCGCCAGCTTGGTGCAGGTAGGCCCGCACAAAATCAATTATGATCGCTTCGATTGGGATCAGGTAGATCAAAATCCGTTCTTCTGCGCCGACCCTGTAGCGGCGGAAGAATGGGCAGCCTATCTTGATGGCATCCGCAAAGAAGGCTCGTCCGTCGGCGCGGTGATCGAAGTGGTGGCCGAAAACGTACCCGTGGGCCTTGGTGCCCCGATCTATGGCAAACTCGATCAAGATTTGGCGTCGGCCATGATGTCCATCAACGCGGTGAAAGCCGTTGAGATCGGCGCAGGTTTTGACGCAGCGGAACTGACAGGCATTGAAAATGCCGATGAGATGCGCGCCGGAGAGGGCGCACCTTATTTCAAGAGCAATAAAGCGGGCGGCATTTTAGGCGGCATTTCCAACGGCGACCCCGTTGTGGTGCGCTTTGCCGTGAAGCCAACCAGCTCAATCTTGGTGCCGCGCGAAACCGTGACCAAAACCAATGAGAATACTGACATCATCACTAAAGGCCGCCATGACCCTTGCGTCGGTATCCGCGCAGTACCTGTTGGCGAAGCAATGATGGCATTGGTGCTGGCAGACCATTTCCTCCGCCACCGCGGCCAAACTGGACGCGACGGCGGCGTTGGGTTTTAAGCGGCTGTAAGTGGCAGCTCGTTCAACCGCAGAAGCTGCTTGGATCCTCGGGGCAAGCCCGAGGATGACGGTGGTGTGGAGGTGAGGCCTGGAGAAACTAACGCATTTTCTTGCGTCATTACCGGACTTGATCCGGTAATCTATGCAGCGTCGGCGTTATTATTCTAACTTAGAGCTGTGAAGGCGCTACCCCTCTTTGCGATACCAGTGAATAAACTCCTGATTGCCATCGCTGCCCGAAATGGGTGAGGGCGCATCGCCCAGCTTTTGCCAGTTCTTTTCTGAGAGAAATTCATCTACACGGGCGCGTGCTGTTTCAATTGCTGTTTGGTCTTTGACAATGCCGCCCTTGCCGATGGCCGCGCGGCCAACTTCAAATTGTGGCTTGATAAGCAGCAGCGCATGGGCGCCTGCGGCGCATAAGTCCAAGGCAGGGCCAATCACTTTAATTAGTGAGACAAAGCTGATGTCGCTGACAAGGATGTCGATTGGATCGGCAATCAACTCAGCGGTGAGGGCCGTGGCGTTGGTTTGTTCTAAACTCACGACTTGAGGGGCGGATTTGATTTCATCGGCGAGCTGAGCTTGTCCCACATCCACCGCATAGATTTTCGCGGCATCGCCTTCGAGAAGCACTTGCGAGAAGCCGCCTGTCGAAGCCCCAAGATCGAGGCATGTTTTGCCTGCAACTTCGATCTGGCTTTCCGCTAAGCCCTTTAACAGCTTGAGTGCTGCACGGGACACATAGTTCGCGGACGGATCATCGATTTGGATATGATCGTCATCACTGACTTTGAAGCCGGGCTTTGTGATCTGTTTGCCATTTACGGTGACACAGCCCCGCACAATGGCGTCTCTGGCGCGGGCCCGAGACCGCACCAGATTTTGCACATCCAAAAATTGATCGAGTCGCATCAGCCTTCGATTTTAAGCAGGCGCTTAAGTTTGGCCACAGCGCTTTCTTTGCCTTCACCATAGGCAATGGTGCCAGCAAATTGACCGTCCTCATCCAACAGGAAGAGCGTGGCGGTGTGGTTCACCAAATAATCGGAGCTATCTTCATCGGTTACTTTTTCTGAGAAGATGCCATATTTAGCTTTGATGGCGTCAACCTGCGCTTGGGTACCGGTAAGGCCGATAATGTCTTCGCCAAATGAGCCCAGATAAGCGTCTAATTGTTCTGGTGTGTCGCGCTCGGGATCGACTGAGACAAACACGGTTTTGATGTCTTCGCTGTTCAAATCCAAAGCTTGCCGCCACACATTGCTTTCATAAAGCGTGGTCGGGCACACATCAGGGCAGAAGGTATAGCCGAAGAACATCATGGTCGGCTCGCCCTTCAAATCCGCTTGGGTAAAGGTTTCGCCTTTGGTGTTCACCATTTCAAAATCGCCACCAATGCGCACGCGATCTGAATCCGGCAGCGTTTGGCGATATAGGGTAAAAACCGTTGCGGCAAGACCAACGATTAAAACAAGGGCCCAAAGGATCAGGCGCACACGTGCGAGACTCATATTCATTCTCCAGCTCTGCTCGGATAGGTTGAAACCTAATTCTTAAGCAAAGTAAAGGCGATGCGACCCATCGTCCTTGCCGCGATTTATTGAATCAATGTGTGAAGTGCCAGAATCAATCTCTTAGCAACAAGCGCTAGCAGATTGAAGCTAAAGACCTTTTTCGATCATAGTTTTGATTTTTACGGCTTTTTCAAAGTGGTCGAGCTGATGTTTTTCAATCCACCACTGTGCCGCTTCCATCAAAATATCCGGCGCGTCATTTTTGTTTTTGAAGAAGGCATAAAAGGAAATGCCAACGCCTTCACCCTTTTGAGCAATCTTTTTGTCGCAGATTTCGATCGCCTTTTGGCGCAAACTTTCACGCATGGAGTTAGCCGTCGAGTGGCTCGGTGCCTTGCGGTTGGCCATTGCCATCCAGCGTAATTTTTTCAATCCGGGCTTCGGCTTGCTTGAGCAATTTTTCGCAATGCGCTTTGAGCAATCCACCGCGCTCGTAAACTTCAATGCTTTCTTGCAAAGGGGCGCGACCAGCTTCCAACTTGCCTACAATCTGTTCCAGTTCAGAAAGGGCTGTTTCAAAATCCATCGCTGCAATGTCGCTATGCTTGTTCTCGCTCACGCCAAATTCCTTCTATCTCTTTTGTCGCATCAAACGGCGCACCCATTTCCCCATGCTCTAGCATATTGATGTGCGCCGCAACACCTTCTGCCAGTGCATTTAAATGATATCCACCTTCTAATAGCGAGACGATTTTATTGTCACACCGCCGATCTGCAATATCCATGATTTTGCCGGTGACCCAAGCAAAGTCTCGCGGCTCCCAGCGCAAAGAGGCAAGCGGGTCGCGGCTGTCGGCATCAAAGCCAGCTGAAAGCAAAATCAGATCCGGATTAAACCGATCCAAGGCAGGCAGAATGCGGTCCATATAGGCTTCGCGCATCATCGCCCCGTCGCTGCCTTCAGTTAAAGGCGCATTGCAAATATTGCCTTCACCCGTTTCACGCTTCAGCCCGGTGCCGGGAAAAAGCGGCATTTCATGACTGGAGGCATAAAAAATGTTGCGGTCATTATAAAAAATGTCCTGCGTGCCATTGCCATGATGCACGTCGAAATCGACAATGGCCACGCGCTCCAACCCATAATGCTCACGCGCCCATAGGGCGGTAATCGCAATTGTGTTGAACAGGCAAAAGCCCATTGGCCGATCATGTTCTGCATGGTGTCCCGGCGGGCGAATGGCGCAAAATCCATTTTGATGATGGCCATTCATCACGCTTTCAACAGCATCCAACGCACCACCAATGCCGCTCATCACCGCTTCAAAGCTGGTGGCGGCAATAAAGGTGTCGCCATCAATCTCAGCAATGCTCTCAACTGGGCGGCGGGATTTTACAAACTGGATGTGCTCTTTTGAATGGGCCAATTCCACCAAGCCCAAATCTGCATATTTTGCTTCACGCTTCTCAAATTCGGCAAAGCGTTCATGGGCGAACAAATGATCAAGATAGTGCAAGCGATCAGGGCTTTCGGGGTGTCCCTTCGGCATTTGATGCTGCGCGCCTTGCGGATGTTGAATGAGCAAACATGCCATTTATTTGTGTCGCCTTTACTCGCATTTGCTGAACTTGATTCTTGACCTTCAGGCAAAGCCTTGTCAAACAGCAGCCATGAAAGAGCCGCGCGATAACACACAATTCGTTAAAATTGAACATGCTGCCCAAATTTTAAGGGCAGGTGATGTTGTCGCTATGCCCACCGAAACAGTTTACGGCCTTGCTGGCAATGCCCAAAGCGATGATGCGGTGGTGAAGATTTTTGAAACCAAATCGCGACCCCGCTTCAACCCGCTGATTGTGCACTGCGCAACAAGGGAAATGGTGGAAGCCATTGCGGAGTTCCCGCCTTTAGCAGATATTTTGGCAGATAAATTCTGGCCGGGGCCACTAACCATGGTGTTGCCCAAGCGTGACGATGCGGCTCTGTCCGATCTGGTGACAGCGGGGTTGGATACGGTCGCGATCCGCATGCCAAAACATGAAATGGCGCGCGAACTGATCCGGCAGGCAGGCTTTCCGGTAGCGGCGCCCTCTGCCAACCCATCTGGCAAATTGTCACCAACAACTGCCCAACACGTGCTGGACGGATTTGAAGGCAGAGTGCCGGTTATTGACGGCGGACCAGCAACAGAGGGTGTGGAGTCGACCATCGTAGCGGTGCACGATGATCAACTGATATTGCTGCGCCCGGGCACCATTTCGCGCGAGGCGCTGACCGAGGCGACGGGACGATCTGTGCTGGACCCGCAGGATAAAACCATCAAAGCGCCGGGCATGTTGTTGTCACACTATGCGCCAAACGCGGCAGTGCGGCTGAATGCTAGCGATTGTGTAGACGGCGAGGCGGCGCTGAACTTTGGGAACAGTGAGCTGACCAGCGCAAAGGCAAAGCTGAATCTCTCCGCCGAAGGTGACTTGGCGGAAGCGGCGCGCAATCTATTTAGCTATTTGCGAAAACTGGACCAAGCTGGTGTGCATACGATTGCGGTGGCCCCAATTCCTGAGTTGGGCTTGGGCGAAGCGATCAATGACCGCTTGCGCCGCGCCGCTGCTGATCGGAATTAGCTGTCTTCCCGCGGGGTATATGGTTTCTGATCGCGCCAGAACCGCATCAGGCTTTCCAAGTCGGGGTCTTTTTTCTCAGGCAAAACAATCCGCAAGTTCACATAAAGATCGCCTTCACCAAAAAGGCCTTTGCCTTTCAGGCGCAGCGATTTTGATGTGTCCATGCCCGGCTGCACTTTGAGTTCAACGGCGCCAGAAAGCGTTGGTACACGTACCTTCCCGCCCAACACAGCCTCATAAAGCGTGATTGGCACATCCACGCGCAGGTCATCACCATCCTTGCGGAAATGTTTGTGCTTTTTAATTTTCACCTGAACCAACACGTCGCCGCGCTTGCCGCCCATGGGGGCCGCTTCGCCTTGGCCTTTCAGTCGAACCTGCTGCCCGTCATTCAACGGGTAGGGCAGGTTCACTGAGAGCACTTTGCCGTTTGGCAAGGTCACAGGCACAGGTTCACGCGCATTGATCTCTTCCAAAGAGACATTCAGGCGCACCTTTGTGTCTTCGCCTTTTGGTCGATTGCGGGCGCCGGTGGAGAAATTGCGGGCGCTGCCCATACCCATAGGGCCAGCACCGCCGCCGCGACCACCAAAGCCGCCAAAACCGCCCATAAACTCTTTCAAAATGTCTTCAGGGTTCACGCCAGCGCTTTGCTGGCCACCACCACCCCGACCGCCACCAAAGCCGGAAAAATCAAATCCAGCCATTTTGGGGTTGCCATCAGCGTCTATTTCGCCGCGATCATATTGTTGGCGTTTTTGCTTATCTTGCAAAAAGTCATAGGCATTTGTGGCCTCGGAAAACTTTTCCTGAGCCTTCGGGTCATTCTTATTTTGGTCTGGGTGATAGGTCTTCGCCAGTTTACGATAGGCAGACTTGATCTCCTGATCGCTCGCCGAGCGCGCCACACCCAAAACGCTATAGGGATCACGCATAAAACGAGTCACTCCAAAAATTGGCGTGGGCAGACATATTCCACCAACGCGATTTCACATTTGTTTCATATATGGCGATGGGGCCGCGCAATGTCCAGTTTTTCAGCGGAAAAGATGGGATTTTATGCGCTTTTTTAGATCGGCAGCGGCCGTTGCTCTTCAATCGCTTCCATCGCGAAATAAGAGGTGACGGAATCCAACTCCACTTTCGAGATCAAGCGCTGATACACATCGTCATAGCTGGACATGTCTTGCGTGACCACTTTGAGAAAATAGTCGTAATCCCCGCCAATACGGAAAAAGTCGATCACTTCGGGAATGGTGGACACATGCGCGCGAAACTTCTCCAACCATTCGGCAGAATGGTGGCGCGTGCGCAGCATGACAAAGACCACAAGGCCAAAGCCTAAATCGTCGCGATCCATCAAAATCGTGGAGCCTTTGATCAGCCCAGCACTCTTTAAATTCTGCAATCGCCGCCAACAGGCATTTTGGCTCAAATGCACAAGCGAAGCCAAATCGCGCTGCGTTAAAGACGCGTCGCGCTGCATATGGCGGAGGATGGCACGATCATACTGATCTAATTTTATTCCCTTCATGTGGTCATTTGACCAAAAAAACGACATTTGTCCAACAAAAAATGAGAAATCAACACGAAGATTTGGTGCGATAATAGATTCTCACGTGATTATGAGGGTCAAAATGTGCCGCTGGATCGCTTATTTGGGTCAACCGACCCATATGGAAGATTATCTTTATGATGGCGAGCGCGCCCTGTGCGGGCAAGCGCTGAAATCCTATGAAGCGAAATTGGGCGTGCATGGGGATGGCGGCGGCCTTGGCTGGTATGATCGCAAACCATTTCCCGGCCTTTACCGAAATGCTGGTCCGGCCTGGGGTGACCCGAATTTGCGCGAGCTGACCGCGCAACTGGAAAGCCATCTATTCTTCGCCCATGTCCGCGCATCAACTGGCGCACCCAATATCTTTGTGAACTGTCACCCGTTCCGCTGCGACAATTGGCTGTTTATGCACAATGGCCAAATTGGTGATTTTGAACGGGTAAAACGGGTTCTGGCGCAAAAATTAGATGATGAAAGCTATCAAATGCGCCAAGGCGACACAGATAGTGAGCTGATTTTTGCGCTGCTGTGTACCAATGGCCTGAAGCGCGATCCGTTGCGCGCAATTGAAGCCACTATCGATCAAATCCTAACCCATATGCGCAAGGCCAAAATCAGTGATCCATTCCGGGCCACATTTGCCTTGGCCGATGGTGAGCATATTTGGGCGGTGCGCTGGTCAAGCGATGCCCATGCACCTTCGCTTTATCAACGTTTGCATTGTGATCATCTGTTGCTCGCATCCGAGCCATTAGATGAAGAAAAATCGAACTGGCTGGAAGTGCCTGCAAATGCGGTGGTGCATGCGGCGCGGCAAGCCAATGGCAAAATTTCTATTTCCCAATCATTTTTATTCGAGAAGGTAGCTTAAATGTTTGAAAGCCTAACGCAAAAACTCGCAGCACAATCTGATTTGCCTGCATTTTTGCGCAGTCAATTGATTGGTGAAAATGTAAATATTGAAGGACCATTTGGCCCGAAAAAACTGGTCTATGCCGACTATGTTGCCTCAGGCCGGGCGCTGTGTGTGATAGAAGATTTTGTGGCGGAGGAAGTGTTGCCCTTCTATGCCAATTCTCACACCCGCGCATCATATTGCGGGGAAAAAATGACCGCTATGCGCGAGGCGGGCAGGGCCGTGATTGCCAAGACCATCGGCGCGGGGCCAAATCACTCAGTCATTTTCACAGGCGCGGGCGCAACCGCTGCCGTGAACCGGTTGGTGAAATTGGTCGGTTTGGAAGAAGCTGTGCAGGCAGGGGAAAAACCAATCGTCTTTTTGGGGCCGTATGAACACCATTCTAACATTCTGCCGTGGGTCGAAACCGGGGCGAAAATCATCTATGTGCCAGAAGCTGCTGATGGTGGCTTGGATTTGGACTTTCTTGCAGAGCAGTTGGACCTTTATGCGGATCGCAGTTTGCGGATCGGTAGCTTTTCTGCGGCATCCAACGTTACAGGCATCACAACCGACATTGTGGAAACCACGCGGCTGCTGAAATCAAAGGGCGCCCTAAGCTTTTGGGATTTTGCAGGCGGCGCACCCTATTTGCCTGTGCATTTGGTACCAGAGGCAGGGTTGGAGATCGATGCGCTGTTCCTTTCTGCACACAAATTTGCTGGTGGCCCTGCGGCTTCAGGTATCTTGGCGATGAAGAATGACATTGTGCGGCGCAATGTACCTTCTTGGCCTGGTGGCGGCACAGTGACCTATGTGTCTGAATGGGATCGCGATTATGTCGAATCGATCGAAGAACGCGAAGAAGCAGGCACACCAAACATTGTTGGCGATATCCGCGCGGCCCTTTGCTTTTTGGTCAAAGAGGCAGTCGGTGCCGACTTTATGGCCAAACGGCAGGCGGAACTGGTGCAAATGGCCATGACGCGCTGGCAAGCTAACCCCAACATTCATTTGCTGGGCAATCTTGAGGCGCACCGCATACCGATTTTTTCTTTCATCGTGACTGATGATAAGGGCATGCCCGTGCCGCACAATTTCTTCACCCGCGCGCTCTCAGACCTTTATGGCATTCAAGCGCGTGGGGGCTGTGCGTGTGCCGGACCATACGGACATCATTTGCTAAACATTGATCAGCATCAATCTGAACGCGTGCGCAATCAGATAAAGCAGGGAGATGTGTTGGCAAAGCCCGGTTGGGTGCGGCTCAATTTCAGCTACCTTTTTGATGATCAAAAATCCCAATTCATCATTGATAAGGTTGACGAATTGGCCAATAGTGCGGGCACATATCTGGATCAATATAAGCTGGACCCGAAGTCAGGCATTTTTTGCCATCAGGCGGATCAGCTCAAAGCAGTCGGCTAGCACCACAATCATGATGCCGACTTCATGTTAAGGAGCGGCATATGGCGCAGGACAATATCGAAGCTTTGGTTCAATCTCGTAATGTTGAGCTGTTCGACCCGAACTTTTCGGGTGACATTGACCCCTATGAGCTGTTTGACCGCTGGTTAGAATTGGCTTGGGAAAAAGAACCAGACAACGCCAATGCCATGTCGCTCGCGACCATGGATAAGGACGGGCTGCCAAACATACGGATTGTGTTGTTGAAAGAACGCGAAGCCGACGGTTTCACATTCTATACCAACACAACAAGTGCCAAAGGCAATGAACTGGCCGACCATCCACAGGCCGCGCTTGGGTTCTATTGGAAATCCCTCGCTTGGCAAGTGCGCGTGCGCGGCAAGGTGCAACCTGTTACCGCAGAACGCGCAGATGCCTATTACGCGTCGCGGCCGCGTGGTTCGCAAATCGGTGCGCATGCTTCGCATCAATCACAACCGCTCAGCTCACGGCAGGAACTGATCGACCGGGTGGAAGAACTGAACCAAAAATATGAAGGGCAGGATGTGCCGCGTCCAAGCCATTGGTCTGGCTATACCGTGTTGCCAAGCGAAATTGAATTTTGGTGCGACGGTGAGTTTCGCCTGCACAACCGCGTGCGGTTTACCCGCAGCGCGGACGGCACATGGCAGCGCCAACGCTTGAACCCATAGGCAAAACGCACCAGTGCGCATTTTCATCAAAACTTCAGCTTGGGCAGTTTGGGCAGGGCGCTTAGCGCGCCTTGTGATCCCGATTTACATCGTTTCCATTGCTGCCCACCATATCGAGCTGATTGACGCCCTCGTTTTTGTGACCATGTTTGCTTTGGCCACTTTTTTGGGCGTTTCGGCATTATTTGTCGGGATATTGGCCTTCGTGCGCCTGTGGTACACAGGTGATCATGGCTGGGGCATGGCGAGTCGGGCAAATCTGATTGGCGTGGGGGCCACGGCTGTTTTGGCTTTGGCGATCCTTTTGGGCGCGCAATATCCATCAACCAACCAAATCACCACCAACATCAAAAATGTGCCCGCACTGGGTGTCGCTTCGCTGGAAACACCAGAAAAACGCGCCGAGCTTGAGCGTATGGCCAATGAAGTTGCTATCAGCTTTCCAACAGCGGTCACACGCGCTTACCCGTTGGGCGGTGATGAGATGTTGCCGCTACTGGAGCGGCAAATCGCTGCTGCGGGGTGGGGCGGACGCGTGACGCGCCAGTCGGCAACGGAAAGCGAAACCAATTATGCGGGCGATGTGAAAACCTGGTTGGGTTTTAAAGATCGCGTGGCCATCCGTGCCATATACGATGAAAGCCAAACCGAAATTGATATGCGCTCAGCGTCATATTTCGGCGAGTCGGATCTTGGTGCAAATGGGCGGCGGGTTCAGTCTTTTCTAGCAGATTTGGACGCTGCTGTGCGTCAGAAGCTCTTGGCCCTTAGTCGCCAAGCGCCAGTGGCCGAAGAGGCCATTTCAGAGGACGAAGAAGGCTAGGGCTTTCTGCTAGGCCGCAACGAATATCGGCTGACGCAGCAAGCGTCGTTGCTTCTTCAACGCGCCCTGTTCTGCAAGATAGTGCAAATGCGCTTTCACGGTCAGCAGGGCGGCGCCTCTAACAGCCATAGACACATCTGGATACATTTTGTCGGTCAATTGCCACGCGGTAAGTGAGCCATGCTTCGCCAACAGATCAAGAATTTGCTTGTTGCGTTGTAAGCGATGGCCTTTCAGCGCTCTGGCATAGGATTTACCTTGCACAATCCGATCGCCATGCGCGGGCAAATAGATTTGGCCCGGGCAAGACAAAATCAAATCCATCGAATCAAGGTAAGGACCGAGCGCGCCATCAGGATCGGCAATAAGGGTGGAGTTCCACCCCATAATATGATCGCCAGTTAAAATGTGGGCGCGGTCTGAAAGCGCGAAGCACACATGATTGGCGCAATGACCCGGCGTTTCAATCACTTCGATCTGCACTGCGCCGAATGAGAGAATGTCCCCCTGTCGCAAAGTGCGGTCAGGCTTAAGGCCGTAATGACCCGAGCGCTTCATAGGATCAATTTCAAACGCCCGCAAATTGCGGGCAGGGCGGTGCGGGCCGCCAAACATAAGCGGCACGCCATATTTTTCGGCAAGCTTGGGCGCCACCGCCGAATGATCGCGGTGGGTGTGCGTCAACAAAATTGCACTGACCTTGCGACCATTAATGGCGCGGTCCAAGGCATTAATGTGCACTTGCACGTCTGGTCCTGGATCGATGATGGCCAGCTCATCCTGCCCCACCAAAAAGCAGTTGGTGCCTGTAAAAGTATATGGCGATGCATTCGGCGCGACGATTCGCTCCACAAAGGGCGCAACACATTCCGCTTCGCCAATTTCCGGGGCAAAGTCAGTTTGATAGGCCGGCGCTGTTTGATGCTGCAAAGTCATAATCGCCTTGGGGCTAATGGGTGTGCTGAGAAAGCCCGAAATGTAGGGGCAAAACGCAAGCACCGCAACAATATGCATTTTAATCAAATTGTGTGTGAACTGTGTAGACCTGATTGAGATTTGGCAAAAATGAAGCAGGCAGACAGAGTTGATAGGTCAAATTTCCACTCTTTGGCGAAGCGAATGGGACGCTAAATACAAGTTTGTGCAAAAAGTTTGAAAAAGGTGGTTTTCAAAGGTTGCACATCGAAAATAAAACGCGTATAGACCGTCACCGTTCAGTCATATTTTTGACGAACATGCTGGGGCGTGGCCAAGTGGTAAGGCAGCGGTTTTTGGTATCGCCATTCGCAGGTTCGAATCCTGCCGCCCCAGCCATAATATTCCTAATTTCCCGCACATTTATCCTATTAGCGAAATGGCGCATTGGTGCGTTTGAACGCATGTGTTATTGATCGCCTAAAAAGCGGCGTTGCCGCAACAATAGGGGATCAAATATGCAGCAAACGGCTAATCCAGTACTTGTTGAATTCACGCGCGGCAATTGGGTGGAGAACCGTCACCGTGCCGCATTTTGCATTGCCGATTCGAGCGGACGAATCGTGGCCAGCGCTGGCGATATTGACCACCCCATTTTTCCACGCTCAGCAATTAAATCACTGCAAGCGCTGGCTCTGTTTGAAAGCGGCGCAGCGGAAAAATTTGATCTAGATGACCGTGACTTGGCGCTAGCCTGTGCCTCGCACAAGGGCGAGCCCATTCATGTGGAAGGTGTTTTGCGCTTTCTCGACAAAGTCGGCATGAGTGCTGACGACTTGGAATGTGGTGCCCATGTGCCCTCAGATGCGGCGGCACGCAAAGCTTTGCGCGAAAAAGGTGAAGAGCCGAGTGCATTGCACAATAACTGCTCTGGCAAGCACACAGGCATGTTGGCTGTGGCCAAAGCGCTAGGCGTTGATCCCAAAGGCTATATCGAGCAGGATCATGCGGTTCAAAAGCTTGTACGTGCCTGCGTAGAGCGCGCTGTGGGCGATACAATGAGCACAGACCGATGTGGCCGCGATGGCTGTTCTATCCCCACCTGGGCGTCACCACTGCGGGGTTTTGCCGTTGGGTTCGCGAAGCTAAGCGATCCGAACTCAGATTTGCCGGACCTTTATAAAACAGCTGGCCAGCGCCTTTTCGACGCGTGTGCGCAAAATGCCATGTTGGTGGCAGGCACGGATCGTATCGACACAAATGCGATGGATGCGTTTAAAGGCCAGTTGATGATGAAGGTGGGCGCAGATGGCGTGTTCTGTGGCGCACTACGCGGCAGCCACCTTGGCTTTGCCCTCAAAGTGGATGACGGCTCTGTGCCTGCTGCTGAAGCGATTGTTGCAGGCTTGGTGGCACGTTTGGCCGATGCATCGGAAGAGCAAAAGAAATTGCTGGCACAATGGTCACACAAAACCACGAAAAACTGGCGTGGCTTTGAAGTGGGCACAGCACATCTAAGCGGTGAATTCGCCTCGTTCTTCTAAGAAGTTGTGCGTTTAGCCAACGACATTGTTGGACACATAAATATGGTCTGGCGCGCGCTGCGTCAGATCATCAAAGGCAATATCTTGCCACTTGCCGCCCACAAGCGGTTGCTCGCACTCAAACAATGAATTGCCCGTAATGTTGATCGGCCCGTCACCTTCAACGGCAGAAGCGGCAACACCATATTTGCATTTGCGCACCAAATTGCCGTTGGCCAGCAAATTCCGATGATAAGGCCCCCAGCCGAGCAACAGACCAGCGCCGGGCACATTTTCCACCACATTGCCAGTGATGTTGCAATCTGCCTCCGCAGCGATGCCGAGCGGGATCGTGTCTGGATTGTTCGGGCTCTTTTCCCAAATATTGCGCACAATATTGTTGGAACATACGGCTAGGTAGCCACCATCATTATAGTTGGTGATTGAAATGCCAGTGGCAGCCTCATCAATCAGATTATTGCTGATCAGTGAGCCGGAAAACCCAAATTCGGAAAAAATGGCGACTTCGCCCAACCGCTGGCAGTTATTGCCAAGAATTTGGGTGTTGCGGGTGCCATTGGCGCGCACAGCGGTGAAGCCGCAATCGCTGATCACATTGTTGGCCACAATCACATTCTGGGCGCGAAATACATTGATGCCATTGCCATTTTGCCCATTGCCGCCGCTGCGCCATTCAATATTTTGAATTTGGTTGTTGGCAACAATTGTCCCATCAAAACCCGGCTCATCGCGCCAGATCAAAATGCCATTATTGCCACAGCCTTTGATGATGTTTCCGCGCACTTGCGACTGCACGCCATTATTGAGGAAAATCGCGGCACTGCCCATCTGCTCGAAGCGGTTGCTGTTGATCTGCACCTGCGCGTCATAGCCCCAAACGCCATGCTTAGCGCTGGCAAAGAAGCCACATTCTTCAATGTTCACATTGCGCACGGACTGCATGTAAAGAATGGCGTCTGCCGCCAAATCTTGCGCCCCGACCACATCAAACTGCTCAAGTGCAATATTTTGCGCTCCGATCAGTGAAAAGACCGGCTTGTCGGTCATCTGCACCAATTTTGTCGCGCTGCCCGCGCCAATAATTTGGGTGCCAGAGGGAAGGGCGACGTTGGAAATCTGATAGCTGCCAGCAGGCAAAAACAGTTTTTGCTTGGCACTATTAGCGGCATTCACTGCCGTGTTCAGTGCCTCGGCCTGATCATAAGGCGCTCCGGGCGTGAGGCCGAAATTACGGCCATCCAAAAGAGCGCCGCTGACTGGGCTTTGCGCAAATGCAGTTGCTGGCAGACCAGCCAAACTGGCTCCGCCCAAAATAGATGCACCACTTGAAAGCAAAAAGCGACGCCGGTTCAACATGCATTCCTCCCCGATCAATACGCCTATTGAGCGCGATCTTGCCGGGAAATGCAAGCCATGCACTGGGTTACTGGTTAACTTATGCCGAGATAATTCTAGGCGTGTGCCCTAGGTTTTGCGCAACTTCACTGCGGTGCCAGAGCAGGTGACCATCAACATCGCACCGCGTGAACCGACCGTTTCGTAATCCAAATCCACACCGATCACCGCATCTGCGCCGATGGCGCGTGCGCGATCACACATTTCTTCCAGAGCGGCTTTGCGCGACTTGCTGAGCGTTTCCTCATAAGCGCCGGAGCGGCCGCCAATATAGTCGGTGACGGTGGCCATCAAATCGCGAATGAAATTGGCACCAAGAATGGTTTCGCCCATCACGATGCCCATATATTCGGTGATCTCAAAGCCGTCTAATGTGTCGGTTGTGGTTGTTAGCATGTCCCAGCCCCCAAAAATTCATCTGCACGACAAATGGGGCAAGCCTGCCACAATTTCAAGTCAGGCCCGACGAAAGGCCCATCGGTTGGGCATATTTGTCAAAAAAATCAATGGTCCTATTGAGATTTCAGTGTTGCGCGGCTTATATGGATACTCAAATTTTTGGAAGGGCATATTGGATGTTTGTTGACGGCAAGGTCTATCTTGGCACCAGCACCCAAGCTGAATATCTTGATCTTAAACTGGCCAACCGCCACGGCCTGATCACCGGCGCAACCGGCACTGGCAAAACCGTTAGCCTCCAAATCATGGCCGAAGGGTTCTCACGCGCAGGTGTGCCCGTGTTCTGTGCGGACGTGAAAGGCGATCTTTCCGGCATCGCGGTGAGCGGCGAAAGCAAAGATTTTCTGGAAGAACGCGCCCAAAATATCGGTTTTGATGATTACGTCTATGAAGCCTTTCCGACCATTTTCTGGGATTTGTTTGGCCGCCAGGGCCATCCAATTCGCGCAACCATTTCTGATATGGGGCCGCTATTGCTGGCACGCTTGCTGGACCTGACCGAGGTACAGGAAGGTGTGCTCAACATCGCATTTGCTTACGCAGATGATGAAGGGCTTTTGCTGCTCGATCTGAAAGATCTACGGGCGATCTTGGCCGACATTGATGAGAATGACGATGTGATCTCACGGCGATATGGCCGAGTTTCTCGCTCATCCATCGGAGCCATTCAACGGTCTTTGTTGGTGTTGGAACAGCAAGGGGCAGAGCATTTCTTTGGCGAACGGGCGCTGGATATTCGCGACCTGATGCGCACAGACAAAGATGGACGCGGCATTGTGAGCGTTTTGGCTGCAGATGAGCTGATGCAATCGCCGCGTCTTTACGCGACATTCCTGCTGTGGCTGCTGTCCGAATTGTTTGAAGAGCTGCCCGAGGTGGGCAACCCGGATAAACCGCATTTGGTGTTCTTTTTTGATGAAGCGCATTTGCTGTTTGATGACGCGCCAGACGCCTTGATGGACAAGGTGGAGCAGGTGGTCAAGCTGGTGCGCTCAAAAGGGGTGGGCGTTTATTTCGTCACGCAAAATCCTTTGGACATTCCTGACCCGGTGCTGGCGCAATTGGGCAACCGCGTGCAACATGCACTGCGGGCCTATACCCCGCGAGAACAACGCGCGGTCAAAACGGCGGCAGATACATTCCGTCCGAACCCGGATTTCAACACAGCAGATGTGATCACCCAATTGGGCGTGGGCGAAGCCCTAGTCTCAACGCTGGAGAAAAAAGGTGTGCCCTCAATTGTTGGCCGCACTATGATGCGTCCGCCATCATCGCGCTTGGGGCCAATTTTGCCGGAAGAACGTGCCGCAATCATCAAGCAAAGCCCTGTTGCCTCGCTTTACACAGAAACGCTGGATCGCGATTCAGCATATGAAGAACTGCAGCGCCGAGCCGAAGCCAAATTGCGTGAAGAAGAATTACAACTTGAGCGGGAAAAGCAGGACGATTTTGGCGATCTGTGGGAAACCCGCACTGGCTATCGCGATAAGTACCGCGATGACCGGCCAAAAACTCAACGTAAAACCCGCCGTTCAACCCGGCAAACGCCTACTGAGGCTGCGGTGAAAACTTTTGCCCGCACAGTGGCGCGACAGTTGGGAAACCAACTTGTTCGTGGTATCTTGGGTTCACTGAAGCGGGGACGGTAGAATGAAGGGCAAGAAGCCAATTAAAACCGCAGGATTTTTGGTGCCGGCCGGACGGGCAGAACACCAAAAACAAATCACCACCGCCCATAATATGGGTGAGTTTCTTGCTCAAAAAAACGTCGATATTTGTTGTGGCATGCCCACAGGTGAAGTGGCATCTGCGTTTGCCTCTGGCGCGCTGACCAAGGGCGGTCGTGTGATCATCTATCACCAGCAAAATACGCCAAGTGTGAAGCTGCCTGAAGGCGGCGAAATCATTGAGATTGATGGCTCACCCATGAAGCCCGTGGCTGAATCGGTTTCCCATTTCTGGGTTTTGCCATGTGGCGTGAAAGATCTGGGCCGCTATTTGGAAACGTGGCTGGCGTCAGCTTGTCGGCCACTTGTTTGCTTGTCCAAAAATGACGAGTTCTTGTTGCTGCGCGGCTTTGTTGAAGAAATCGTCGCGGTCGATCGGCCAGATGCATTGGAAAAAATCATCTTCGCCAAAACGGTAGAAGAAGGTTGGGACCGCGTTGCCAATTTGCTCTCAGAGCAAGTCCGCTAATCATTGCATTTTGAGGAAACGGGAAAGTCGCTTAGTGCGGCTTGTCGGCGAGGCCCATCATTTTGGCGCGATAGGCGGCAAACTCGATCACATTATCATGCTGGCTGGCCACATCATTGTTGAGCGGGCGCCGTAAATTTTCATTTTGGTTTGTTTCTTCGCGCCAGTCTCGGCTAGAGGCGGCAGAAGTGGGGATGCGCACAAACTGCCCATCAGCGCCCAACCGTGCGCTCACGCGCTCTTTGATATAGGCGGGCGACATGGGTTTGACGATAATCTCATCAATGCCTGCATTCACCACACTGGCCTGCAACTCCCGATCAATATTTTTGATCATGGTGATGGTCTGCAACGCATCAATATCAATATTGGGATTAGAACGCAGGCTGTTCAGCACGTCCGGCGCTGAGCGGTCGGCAAGCTGATAATCAAGGATCAACAAGTCGAGCGGGGCAATATCGGCATAGCGAAGCAAATGCGCAGCGCTGGAAAATTCGCGCAGCCGCAATCCCGCAATGTCGCGCAACACCATGGCGAGAATCGAGCTGAGCGCCGAATTTTGCGTAAGAATCCCAACTACTTTGGTTTGAAACAAATCACCTCTCCCATGGTTAAAGAATGGTTAACACTTAGGAGGGGGCGTTGCCTAGAGATTCGTTTGTTTTTTCACAGCACAAAAAAACTCGCCAAACCCAAGGGCTTGGCGAGTTGATCATCAAAACAATCTGTTAGATTGCTTATTTCGCAGCTTCGTAAAGCTCCGCAACATATTCCCAGTTTACCAATGAGTCGAAGAATGCTTCGAGATATTTTGGACGGGCATTGCGGTAATCGATGTAATAAGAATGTTCCCAAACGTCACAGCCCAACAATGGTGTTTCGCCATGTACCAATGGGTTTTCGCCGTTAGGTGTTTTGGTGACGGCCAACTTGCCGTCTTTCATCACAAGCCATGCCCAGCCTGAACCAAACTGAGTTGCACCAGCGTTCAAAAACGCCTCACGGAACTCATCAACTGAACCCAAGTCAGACTTGATTTGAGCTTCCAAATCACCAGGAATAGAACCACCGCCATTTGGCTTCATCCATTTCCAGAAGTGGATGTGGTTATAGTGCTGTGCCGCATTGTTGAACAAGCCAGCATTTTTGCCGAAGCTTTCGCGCACAACATCTTCCAATGACTTGCCTTCAAGGCCGGAGCCTTCAAGCAATTTGTTGCCATTGGTCACATAAGCTTGGTGGTGCTTATCGTGGTGATATTCAAGCGTTTCAGCTGACATATATGGGTTCAATGCATCATATGCATAGGGGAGTTCTGGCAATTCAAAAGACATGATCGGCCTCCAATTTTGTTCGTTTGTCTCAAGGTGATAACACTTATAATCGGTTCTTTGTTCCGCAACAAGAGTTATGGAAAGAAAAAACTTTCTTTATTTTAAGCGCTTCGTGGTTCTAAGGGCAAATGCATAGGCAAGTGCGGTCTCTTTAATCTTCTCAAATCGACCCGACATGCCCGCATGACCAGCCCCCATATGGGTTTTGAAAATCAGCGGATTCGCATCTGTTTTCAAATCACGCAATTTGGCAACCCACTTGGCAGGCTCCCAATATGTCACGCGGGGATCCGTCAAACCGGCCATCACAAACATCGCCGGATAATCCTTCGCCTCAACATTGTCGTAAGGCGAATAGCTGGCGATGTAATCATAATCCTCTTTTGAGGTGATGGGGTTGCCCCATTCCGGCCATTCTGGCGGGGTGAGGGGAAGGGTGTCGTCCAACATCGTGTTCAGCACATCCACAAACGGCACCAGCGCGATGATCGAACCGAACAGTTCCGGCGCTTGGTTGGCCACAGCACCCATCAACATGCCGCCAGCCGAACCGCCCATCGCGGCGATATTGCCCTTAGAAGTGTAGCCTTGCTCAACCAACATTTCGCCGGCTGCGATAAAGTCGCTAAAGGTGTTCTTTTTATTGTGCTTTTTGCCTGCTTTGTACCAGTTGTACCCTTTCTCCATGCCGCCGCGAATATGGGCAATGGCATATACCATGCCGCGATCTACAAGAGAGAGGGTGGTGATGGAAAAGCCTGCACCCATAGACATGCCATAAGAGCCATAGCCATAAAGCATTAAGGGTGCGCTGCCATCGGGCTTGAAATCGGCGCGGTGCAAAATCGTCACGGGCACCTGGGCGCCATCAGGCGCCGTGGCAAACAAGCGACGGGTTACATAATCGGCAGGGTTGTGACCAGAAGGGATCTCCTGCGTTTTACGCAAGGTCCGCTCTTTGGTTTCGATTTTATAATCAAACACTTGTGGTGGCGTGGTGGGAGATGAGTAATAATAACGAATTTCGTCATTATCAAACTCATAACCGCCTGCAACGGAAAGCGTATAGGCTTCTTCTTTAAAGCTGATTTCTTCCTCTGTGCCGCTGTCTAACTCGCGCACGATAACACGCGGCAAGCCCTCAAACTCTTCCTTGCGGATCAAATAGCGTGATTTGAGGAAATAGCCTTTCAACAACACACCGGGCCGATGGGGCACCAAATCTTGCCAATTTTCCATGCCCGGCTCAGCAACCGGAGCGGTCACCAATTTATAATCCTCTGCACCATCCGTATTGGTGTGGATGTAGAACAGCCCATTGGCATCATCTACATGATATTCATGCCCATTTTTGCGCTCGGCAATCAGGGTAGGGGCATCCAACTTATGTGCATCAATAAAACGCACCTCGCTGGTTTCATGGTCGTGGCTATCGATCAGAATATAATTGCCTGAATTGGTTTTGCCGACGCCAAGAAAGAAACCGGAATCCGGTTCCTCATAAATCATTTTGTCATTGGCGGGGTCTTCACCCAAATAATGGTGAAACACCTTGTGGGGACGGTGATTTTCGTCCTGAACGGTATAGAAGAAGCTCTTGGAATCCGCAGCCCACGTCACGCCGCCCGTGGTGCTCTCAATTTTGTCTTCAAGCTCTTCGCCTGTGTTCAAGTCGCGCACAAAAATGGTGAAATATTCAGAGCCTTTGCGGTCGGCGGACCAAGCAAGCAATTTGTGGTCTGGCGAATGGCTTGTGCCGCCGGAGCGGAAATAGCCTTCGCCAGCTTCCTTATTCATATCGATCAACACATGCTCATTGCCGCCATCGCGATCTGATCGACAAATCTGCGGATATTGCTGCCCTTCAAGCGTGCGGGTGAAATAGGCAAAGTCGCCATCTTTAAATGGCACCGAGCTATCATCTTCTTTGATGCGGCCGCGGATTTCTGCGTAAATCTCTTCACGCAGCGCAGCGCTATCATCCATATGCGCTTCGAAAAATGCATTCTCAGCTTCAAGATAGGCGCGAATATCCTTGTCCAACACTTCAGGATCACGCATGACCTGCTGCCAATTATCATCGCGCAGCCAATGATAAGGGTCGTTCCGCTCAATCCCGTGGTGAGTGGTCAAATGATCCTTCTTGGCGGCTTTGGGGGGCGTTAAATCACTCATAATCTCACTCATCTTCCGGTTGCGGCACAAAGTTCAAAGCGGTTCCATTGGTGCAATATCGTTTTCCTGTGGGTTGTGGCCCATCTTCAAACACATGTCCAATATGTGATTTGCAATTGCCGCAAATTATTTCTGTTTTGCGCGAAAAAAAGGTGCGCTGGGCTTGTAGTTCGACTGCGCCACCTTGCGCCTCGTCATAAAAACTGGGCCAACCTGAGCCTGAATCATATTTATGCTGTGCGGCAAAAAGCAGCGCCCCACAAGCTTTGCACAAATATTGGCCGGGCGCACTTTGCTTGTCATATGCATGCGAAAAGGCACGCTCGGTGCCCTTTTTGCGCAGCACATAATATTCCAGCTCACTCAGCTCTTGCTGCCAGTCTTGCTCAGACTTTTGCTCGTTTGGTGGGTTTGACATACTCAATCAGGAAAGAATTGTGTTGGCAGTAACGCTTTAATTTGGGGAGCCTAAGCGAAACAATCAAGTCTTTGCAAAAAAGGTGACGGTGTTTATACCGTATTTTTGATTTCGCTGATCCGAAAACACTGCAAAACCGTTGTTTCAGCGGCACTTGCCCTTGTCGTTTTCCTACAGACCGGGTCAAATTGTTTAACTTTTTTCTGCGATTCGAAATAGTGCGGAATAAAAGACGCTAAATTGCAAGATTGCGCCAAACATATTGGCGCGCCGAATGGAGAGTGATCATTGTCCGACTTGCCAAATCACCATGCCTTGTTGCTGATTGCGCTGGCGCCGTTTGTGGCCGCCTTGTTCGCGCCATGGGTTAATCGGTTTGCCAAAGGAATCTCTGGCTGGATTTTGGCCACCGTGCCAGCTGCCATCTTTTTGGTGCTGACCACCTTTATCGGCGACATTGCAGAGGGGCAAACTAAGTCTTTCGCCATTTCGTGGGTGGATGGACGCTATTTCCACTTCCCCATCAATTTGAGTTTCTTTGTTGACGGCCTTTCGCTGCTCTTTGCGCTGCTTATTTCCGGCATCGGTACATTTATCGTCACCTATTCAGGTGGTTATTTGAACGGACACCGCCATCAGGGGCGGTTTTTCTCTTTCATTCTGATGTTCATGGGCTCCATGTTGGGCTTGGTGTTGGCAGACAACATCATCACCCTGTTCGTGTTTTGGGAACTCACATCCATCACATCATTTTTGCTGATTGGCTTTAATCACAATAAAGAGGCCTCGCGCCGCGCCGCTATTCAGGCGCTTGTGGTTACGGGCGGGGGCGGCTTGCTGCTCTTGTTCGGCCTATTGATGATTTTTGCTGTGAGCGGCCATAGCGAACTGAGCACATTGCTTACAGATCAAAATGTGCTGCGCGACAGCCCATTTTATCTGATGATTTTGCTGCTGGTGCTTGGCGGCGCCTTCACAAAATCAGCGCAAGTGCCTTTCCATTTCTGGTTGCCCAACGCAATGGAAGCGCCAACACCTGTTTCAGCCTATCTGCACTCTGCAACCATGGTGAAAGCGGGTGTGTATCTGCTGGCGCGGATGAGCCCTGTGCTCAACGGCACGGACCAGTGGAACCTGATCTTGCCAATATTTGGCGGCATCACCCTGATGACCGGCGCAATCATGGCGCTGCGGCAAACAGATATGAAGCAGATGTTGGCTTACACCACATTGGGCTCGCTCGGCATGCTGGTGATGCTGTTGGGTTTGAGCGAGAAGGTGGCTATTTTGGCGGCTATGCTGTTCTTGGTTGCGCACTCCTTTTATAAGGGCGGCTTGTTTATGGTGGTCGGCGCAATCGACCATGAAAGCGGTACGCGTGACCTGACAGAGGTCTCAGGCCTGCGTTACAAACTGCCATTCACCTTTATCGGCGCAGCACTTGCTGCTATCTCCATGGCGGGTTTCCCGGTTTCACTTGGCTATTTCGCAAAAGAAGAAATCTATTTGCTGTTTGGTCCAGAAAATATTTGGAGCATGGTGCTGGTTTTGGTGGCGCTTGTCGGCAATGGATTGATGATGGCCGCAGGTTTGGCCATTGCGATCAAACCATTCTTTGGTGAAAAGCTGGAAACGCCAAAATCACCTCATGAAGCGCCATTATCCATGATTTGGGGACCGATAATCCTTGGCGTGCTGGGCTTTGCTGCAGGATTTTACATCAGCGATGTTGGTGAAATCTTCTTCGCGCCTGCCGCAACGGCGGTCTACGCAAAGCTGGTTGAAACCCATCTGAAATTGCATTTCGACCCACTCTTGTTGGGCCTATCTGTTGGTACATGGATTGTGGGCGGCCTCGCATTTTATAAGCTCGACGCCATTCGCAGCTTCTTGCGTCGGGTGGCCAATGTTTGGCGCTGGGGGCCAGACCAAGGCTTCGATCAATTTATGTTCGGCCTGATCCGTTTCGCGGATGCCGTCACACGGTTCTTCCACCATGGTCGGTTGGAGTTTTATTTGATCCTTGTGTTTGTATGTTTGGCAGGGGCGTTGTTTGCGCCGCTGGTGATGCAAGATGCATTGCCAAACCTGCCAGCCTTCCCAAATCTGCGCTTCTATGAATGGGCGATCTTGGCCATCGCCGTAATCGGTTTGATCGCGGTGATCTTGGCAAAAACCCGCCTGGTGGCGATTGTGTCATTGGGCATTCAAGGCTTCGCGGTTGCCATCATCTTCTTGCTGTTTGGCGCACCCGATTTGGGCTTCACCCAGCTTATGGTGGAAACCTTGTCAGTGGTGATCTTGGCGTTGGTGATGACCCGCCTGCATCTGGATCAGCGCGACTCTCGGGTGTTGGAGGAAGCGGTGCGAGATGGGGCAATCGCCATTGTGTGTGGCTTTGGCTTCGTTGCGCTGTTGCTGGCGGTGCTCAGCGTCGAGCTGGACACAAGCCTGTCAGAATTCTTTATCGAAACAAGTGTGCCAATTGCGCATGGCCGCAACATCGTGAACGTCATTCTGGTGGATTATCGTGCACTTGATACGTTGGGCGAAATCTCTGTGGTGATGACAGCCGGGATTGCGATTTTGGCACTGATCGGCATCCGCGTCGGTGGCATAAAGCGTGGCATCGGGGCCGCCAAAAAGCGTGCGCCTAAACCACGTACGCCGAAAAAGACAATTGCCAGAAGCAAAGGAGCACGCGCATGAACACCGTGATCTTTAGAACCGTCGCGCCTTATCTGGCCGCACTGATGGTGCTCTTTTCCGTTTTCGTTTTGCTACGTGGCCACAATGAGCCGGGTGGGGGCTTTATTGGCGGTCTTATCGCCGCATCAGCCATCGCCATTTACGGCATCGCCGCTGGCGTGGATGAAGTGCGCAAAGCCTTGGTGTTCCACCCCATCGCTGTCGCGGGTCTTGGTGTTTTCCTCGCCGCTATCGCGGGCTTTATGTCGCTTTTCGTGGAAGCGCCATTTCTAAAAGGCCTGTGGCTGTTTCTCGAATTGAGCGACGGCAGCGAGCTCGCACTGTCCACCCCCATGCTGTTCGACATTGGGGTTTACCTCGTGGTGGTGGGAGCCATTTCCTCCATCGCGTTGGCGCTGGAAGAAGATGAGGAGACACGCTAATGGAAATCGCACTTTCGTTTCTCATCGGCCTGTTTTTTACCGTGGCCATTTATTTGCTGTTGTCCCGCTCTTTGATCCGCATGCTGTTGGGCATCGCGATCATCGGTAACGGCGTTAACTTGCTGATCTTCACCATTGGTCGCGTCACCCGCGAGGTGCCACCTATCGTGCCAAGTGGTGAATATGCGCCGCTGGAAACAATCGCCAATCCGTTGCCGCAAGCCTTGATCCTTACAGCGATTGTGATCGGCTTTTCACTATTTGCCTTCCTGCTGGTGCTGACCTATCGCGCCTATCAGGAATTGGACGCAGACAATACAGACACAATGCGTGTGGCAGAGCCTGAGGATAGCCCTCGGCCACCACTGAGCTATTAGGAGAGTTCGATGGCAGGAAGCGCGTCGACGCCAAAAAATTTAGATTTGCCACCCGCAATGATTGAGGGCGTCACCTCAGTTGCAGATTGGGTGATTGTGTGGCCCATCGCATTGCCTATGCTGGGCGCAGCGGTGCTGCTTATGGCGCGGAAGCGCCCCGAATGGCAGGCGCCTTTTGCCTTTGTGATTTTGCTGGCCACCTTGGTTGCCAATTTCATGCTCTATATGCGGGTGCAGGCTGAAGGCCCATTGACCATGACCATGGGTAACTGGCTACCCCCTTATGGCATCAGCCTCACAGCAGATGCGTTGAGCGCCTTGTTCTCCTTGGTCAGCGCCTTCATCTTGTTGATTGTGGTTCTGTTTGTGCAGTCAGAAGTGGAAACACGCGAAAACAAATATGGCTACCATTCTTTGTTATTGCTGTTGCTCACTGGCGTATCCGGCGGCTTCCTGACAGGCGATTTGTTCAACCTTTATGTTTGGTTCGAAGTGATGCTGATCGCATCATTCGGCCTATTGATCATCGGTGGACGCAAAATTCAGCTTGATGGTGCGGTTAAATATGGTTTCTTGAACTTCCTCGCGACCACATTTTTCCTGATCGCCATCGGCTTCCTATACGGCCTTGTAGGCACATTGAACATGGCTGATATCGCACTTAAAGCGCCGCAAGTGGAAAGCGGCGCGATCTATGCGGTGGCTGCTCTGTTCTTCCTCGCTTTTGCGATGAAAGGTGCTGCATTTCCGCTGAATGCCTGGTTGCCCGCATCTTACCACGCGCCCGACCCGGCAGTATCAGCTGTTTTTGCAGGCCTGCTCACCAAAGTAGGTGTGTATGCGCTGGTGCGGACGCACTTGCTGCTGATCCCACAATCACACGCGCAATTGCAATTGGTGATGGAGGTCGTAGCGGCCTTTACGCTGATCCTCGCACCACTTGGCGCCATGGCGCAAACCAATGCGCGCCGTGCACTTGGCTTTTTGGTCGTAGGCGGCATCGGCGCCATGTTGGCTGGCCTTGCCATTGGTTCGCCAACCGGTGTGTTTGGCCTCGCGGCATATGCAGTGAACTCTATGCTGGTGATGACCGCGCTATATTTGGTTGTTGGCCTTGTGGAGCGCATGGGCGGCACAAGCGATATTCGCAAGTTGGGCGGGCTTTATCGCGCCAATAGCTGGCTTTCCATTCTGTTTATCGTGCTGGTGTTTGCTGTGGCGGGCTTGCCGCCATTCCTCGGCTTCTGGCCAAAAATGATTTTGGTGCAAGCAGGTGTTGAAGTGGGCAATTTCTGGCTGGTAGCCTTTATCTTGCTCAACTCTATTCTCACCTCAATTGCAGGCACGCGCCTTTGGGCGCACATTTTCTGGCGTGATGGTCGCGAAGGGGCAAACTCCGAGCAGATTAACGAGCGGATACGTCCGCTCACAACGCGCGCCAAAGTTTGGGGGCTACTGCCCGCAGGTGCGTTGGTGGCCTTTATCGTGGTTGCTGGCCTTGTGCCTCAACCCTTGTTTAAAGCCGGGGCAACCGCCGCCTTTGCCATTTACGAGCCAGCCGAATATGTTGGCTCTGTGTTTGGTAGCCTTTCAGCGGCAGAGGAGTAAGCCATGACACTATTGCTTATATCAGTGCTTTTGGCCCTCACATGGGCCGCAATTACAGGCACATTCTCACTTGGAAACCTGATCCTAGGTTTTGTGATTGGTGGCATGTCCTTGTGGGTGATCCGCCTGCAAGTGGGACAAGCGCAATTGCTGCGCAAGATCCCGAAAATCTTGTCCCTCGCGGCATTGTTTTTGTATGAGTTGCTGATGAGTGCGATCAAAGTTTTGATCCTTGTGCTCTCACCCAACATGCATAAAAAGCTTCAGCCAGCCATCATCGCTTTCCCCTTGAAAGCTAAGTCAGATGCGGAAATCACCTTGCTCGCCAATTTGATTACCCTGACGCCGGGCACGTTGAGCGTGGATGTATCACCAGACCGCTCTAGCCTTTATGTGCATGCACTGGAAATGCCTGACAAAAAGAAGATGATCAAAGATATCGCCAATGGCTTTGAAGCCAAGATTATCGAGGTGTTTGAACAATGATTAGCGGCGTAGAATTCCTAGAACTCGCGATCAATATCGCCTTAGGATTGCTCAGCCTCGCTTTCCTATTTGTCTTGGTGCGCATCCTGCTTGGTCCCACCTTGCCAGATCGTATTTTGGCGCTTGATATGTTGCTCACCATTGGCATTGGTTACATCGCGGTGATCGCCATTAAAACGGGTTATGCCTTGTATCTCGACATTGCCATCTCGTTGGCACTTGTCGGCTTTTTGGCCACCGTGGCATTTGCCCGCTTTGTGTTGCAACGCTGGAAAATCCGTGCAGAGCGACTTGAGCATGAAACCTTGGAAGGGGAGGCGCAAAAATGATGCATGAAATTCTTTCTTATGCCGTTGGCATCTTTCTCATCATCGGCGGCATCTTCTCGCTTGCCGCGGCCATTGGCTTGCTGCGCCTGCCAGATCTTTACACCCGCATGCACGCCGCCTCAAAGGCTGGCACTTTAGGTGCGGGCTTCGGTTTTCTTGCTATTGCTTTGGCCTCTCTGGAAGGCTCAGTTGTGCTGCGGGCATTTGCCGGCTTTATCTTCTTGCTGCTCACCGCGCCAATATCTGCACATCTTTTGGCCCGTGCCGCATATTTTGCAGGCTATAAACCTGCGAAAGTTACGAAAATTGATGAAATGGACCCAAAATAAACTTGGCGAAATTTTGGCGAATTGTCGCAGTTTGTAAGAAAAAATATGCAACTTTAGCCAGTTTGTTGGTTGCATTTTCTACTTTTGCATAATATCAAAGTGTTAAATATTAGCATGTGCTAAGATAGAAGCAATCTGCAGGAAATGGTTAAATAATGAACGAGCAACAAGATAATAATCAAGTTGAGCTTAAATCTGAAATTATTGAACTAAGCACAGATATCGTAAGTGCTTACGTGTCAAACAATGCTGTGAGCCAAGCAGACTTGCCCAAATTGATTGCTGATGTGCATGCAACTTTGGCCGGATTGGCCACAAGCCCAACTGAAGCAGAGCAGGAAAACCGCAAGCCAGCGGTGCCAGTGAAGAAATCAATTACACCTGATTACATCATCTGCCTTGAAGATGGCAAGAAGTTCAAATCATTGAAGCGCCACTTGCGCACGCATTATGATTTGTCACCTGAAGAATATCGCGAAAAATGGGGCTTGCCGAGCGACTATCCAATGGTTGCGCCAAACTATGCGGCAGCACGTTCTCGCTTGGCCCGCGAAATGGGCTTGGGGCGTAAAGCAGGAAAATAATCTGTTTTTAGCGCAGAATTTTTAAGAGGCTGGCTTCGCGCCAGCCTTTTTTGTGCACTATTTTAGGTTGCATTTGCCTAATGGGTTAATCGGTTTAACGCATTGAAAATATTACGATAACACCGCTAATCGTTAATTTTGACTTAATAAACTTATCCCCGGTGGTTCCAACTCAGGTTATAGGAATATATACCTATAATTGGGAAAGATCATGCATATTTATCAAATTTACAGCTTTAACATGCGGGTCGAAACTGACCTAAACCCTACAACTCTAGAGCTTTTGAAAAAAGACTTCGAAGCACAATTTGTACTTAATCTCGTCGCGTCTGCGCGGCAGGTGCATATTTCTGAACTGCTCGGCCCGGCCCGTGGTGATTTTAACATTTGCCTTGCACGGCAAATGGCTATGTATCTCACCAATGTGGTGTTGCCACGCTCGCTTACCTATACCGGTGCACTTTTTGCGCGGGATCGGCGTACAGTCTCTTACGCCTGCGGCCGCATTGAGGATTTGCGAGAGCAAAAGAAGTTTGAGCGCGCAATGAGCTGCCTCGAACGAACATTATTGATTGCGCTTAACAATCAAGCTCAATTTGCGGAGTGCGGGTGATGCAACAGATCAAACGACAAGTGCGATTTGTCAGCCTGCTCCACAAGGGTGGGCAAGTTGAAGAATGTGGTCAGCTTCATAGAGTGCACCATCGCGCGCAAAAAGCCTCTTTAGAGGCCCATATTGTTGATGCGTTGGTCAGCCAAGGCGTGCTGCAGCGCAGAAAGCAAGTGTTGCAGACCACCAGCGACGCATCGAATTGGCTGCGACGTCAGAAATTATGGTTGGCACAGCCTGATCCCGGTGCACCGCAAATGGATGCAGTTCAATCTGATCTAACCAAACTGCCGCAAGTCGGCAATGGTCAACTCAACCGACTGTTTAGCCGCAATGCGAAAAAAGCGATATTGTCCGCCGACCACATTTTAGCCGCCCATAGACTGGAACGATTGATTGAGCGGGCCATGCTGATGCCGAAAATCACGCGGGATTATCGCGATTTAAGCATGAGCCTTGGGCAATCTAAGGGTAGTGGCCAACATGATATTAGCGATATGGCGGCTGACGCCCGCAAAGAACTGGCACGCTTGTACCAGCAATTGCCCCCTGATTGCATGAGTGCTTTGATGGATATTTGTGGGTTTGGCAAAGGTCTGCAAGAAATTGAAGCGACACGCAACTGGCCGCGCAGAAGCGCCAAATTGGTGGTCAAAATTGGCCTGGATCAATTAGGCGCCATTTGGGGCATCGGCGAGTTGGCTTCGCCACACTGGTCTAAACAGATCAGCTAGACGATTGGCGGTTGCGACTTAACCCGCTGCCGCCAATGATTCCACCCGTTTGATCATGGCTTTAAGCCCATTCGCGCGCTGGGTGGTCAAATGTTCTTGCAGCCCGATAGCAGCAAAATCGCGCTGTGCATCAAGTTCGGCAATCTCGCTGGCGCTGTGTCCAGAAAAATATGCGATAACAATTGCCACAAGACCCTTCACGATCATCGCATCGCTATCGCCATGTAAAACAAGTACATCTTTGCCATCGCGATTTTCAAATTCCGGCAACAGCCAAACCTGAGACACGCACCCTTCAACTTTGTTGGCAGGGACATAGGCGCTTTCATCTAGCGCGGGCAGGGACTGGCCTAGTTCAATGACATATTTATAGCGATCTTCCCAATCGTCCAAAAATTCAAGATTTTCTTTAATCTCATCAAATGTCATGGCGCACTCCTTGTCCTCGATTTGATAGCTAAATCAAACTGGTTTGGCCAGACGCACACATAAAAAAAGAGCCGTGGCACCCGGGGAAGGTGCACGGCTCAGAATAAGACCGCATTTTGGAGTAGCATCGGGGAAGTGATGCGGTCTTTTATTCAGTTAACCTGCCCAATCTGGACGTGGTGGCGGCACGGGAAATGTAGCCATTCCATCAAATTGTACAGGCTCAGTAACTGGCTTGGAGGCCAAAGCACTGGCAACAACAAGGGTCTTTACGCTGTTGCAACCAATATCGGTACAGTCGAGCTGATCTGCATTTTGAACCACAAATTCGGAGGCGCTATTCACAGCGGCACTCGCCAAAGCCTTCCCGGCCTGCTCGGGTTCAAAAGCAAAAGGTTTGATCACCAAAAATCCGATCACGAGCCAGAATGAACTGCGCAAGATAAACATTATGGCCCCCTTATTTTCCCGACTTAAAAACTCATTGAAGCCAATCTATCCAACAGCTGTAAAACCCAGATGCAGAATTTCGATAAAATTTTAATCAAATTTGATCGGTGCTGCGAAAGCTGCTTTGGAACTTACCTTTTTGTGTGTCGTTGCACCCTGAGCAGGGCAATATTTCATAGCTTTATCACTGGCATATTCGCCAAAAGCTTTGCGGCTAAACCGACGTCAAACTAGCGGAAGATGATTCATGCTCGATTGGATTTTCGCCCATAGCCAATTTATCAACTCGGCCATTAATTTGGCCATGCTACTGGTGTGGATTGGCTATCTGCAAATTTTCATCTCGAGCTATCAGCGCCAAACGCGCTCAAAAATTATGATCACGCGAAGTGGTGTCGATAATCTGCAGTCACGTTGCTTGGTCTGCAATATGAGCTCAGAAGCAATTTATCTTTTAAGTCTGATGATTGAACTGGAAACAGAAGATGAGCGAAAAAGTTATCCGATCACGGAAATAGAAGGGTTTGAGAAATGGGAAAAACCGTCTGACATTGATCTTTGGACACGGCAAGGTCCGCTGGATGCTGGCAAGGTGCGCGACATGGGCTCATTTGAAGAGATGATAATCCATGCGCTTGGCTATGCCAGTGATGAGGAGGCGCCAGATGAAAAAGACTGGCCTGCCATTGATCGTGTAGAAGTAAAGGTGATCGCCAGTTATGGCTCTGAAAACCTTCCAGTGGGAGCGGGACGAAGATTCGATGTGCAGCAAACTGATCGCGGACTAGTGCTGCGTCCACATGCGGCTGAAGCACGGCAAATCCGCTCTCGACGTGAGCGCAAGGAGCTCAGAACATTGCTGGAGGATATGCGTGCGTCATAGCCGCCCAACATATTGAAAGCATAGATTTTTTGTGCGGAGTAAAGCCACTTGCGTTTGTTTAGAAATGCTAAATGAGCAAACAACACTTTGTTTACCACACTAGATAAAAGTGTCTCTAATTCTGCTGATTTCCACTTCGTTTGATCATGCGTTTAAGACCCATTTAGATTCTTATGAGCATGGTGGAGCCAATCAAAAATTGGCATCAAGCGGAAATGTAATGCGTAATCCCTTGACCATGATACAAGAGGCGTATCGGTCACCCCAAAATGGGGCAGTTAATGGCAGTGTTGACGAGTTGCGACAGCGCGTCATCCAAACCAATGCGATATTCGGATTGGTTTTGGTGGCGTTAGCGATTCCTGTCGCGGCCATTATGTCTGTACGCTACGAAACGCAACTCATTTTACACGCAATCCCACTCGCCATTGGCTCTTTGCTGTCTTGGCAGCTGGCGCGCATGGGCAATTTGCGCTGGGCGCTTATCTTGCAGCTGTTGGCGCTCAACGGGCTTGGGCTTTGCGTAACCTTGTTGGACAGTGGCGCAAGTGCGACCGGTTTGATCATCAGCACCGTAACCGCGCTTTATGGTTTTCTGCTAGGTGAAAGCAAAACTAGCCGCCAAACAGTGATCATTTCTGCGGCGACAGTGGCAATTCAATTGCTTTGGATTGCAGCAAATTGGGGCGTCGTTACACAGGTTGCTGTACCTGTTGTTGATGTGACCATCTTTTATGTCATGATTCCACTGAGCTTTGTGGCCGTGGCTTTGGCGCGCTTGCGCCAAGCATATTATGCCCACTCAAAAGCGCAGATGCGTGCGTTCAAACATTTGGTTGAAAGTGTGCAGGATGCAGTTGCACGCTATTCCACCGAAGGTGAATTGACCTATCTATCACACACTGCTGAAAGCTTTTTCGGTTGCAAACGCTATGAGCTGGCGGGTAACCGCTTTGTTGAGCGTATTCACGTGTTGGATCGGCCAATTTATCTGAAGGCGCTTGATGAAGCGCGGGTGCATGGCACACCACGCAGCGTTGAAATGCGCATGCAATGTGTACGCAATGAGCAATATAACTTCATCTGGGTTGAAGCCTCTTTGTCTCCAGTTCAGGAAACTGAGCATGAAGAAGGTCGCTATGAGGTGATCGCAATTTTGCGGGACATCACTGAGCGCAAAGACCAAGAGGTCATCACGCAAAAAGCGCATTTGGCAGCCGAACAGGCCAACCAGTCCAAATCACGCTTTTTGGCGACCATTGGCCATGAGCTGCGCACACCGTTGAATGCCGTTGTGGGGTTCTCCGATATGATGCTGAGCGATATTGGTGGTGAACTGACCAAGGACCATAAGGAATATGTGTCTTTGATACGCCAAAGCGGCACGCACTTGCTAGATACAGTGAACATGCTGTTGGACATGTCCAAAATTGAAGCTGGCAAGTTTGAGCTGCAAACCAGCGCTTTGGAACCTGCTTCATTGATCGAGCCATGTTTCGCCATTGTCGCTAGTGCGGCGCAAGCCAAAAACATCACATTGGAAGCAGAAAAGGGCACGTACCTTCCGCCAATCATTGCGGATGAGCGGGCGTGTCGCCAAATTTTGATCAACCTGCTGTCTAACGCGATCAAGTTTAGCCCGGAAGGGGCGACCGTTAAACTGCGTGTGCGGCCAAAAGGAACACGCGTTGAATTCAGCGTGGTGGACCAAGGTATCGGGATTGCGCAATCTGACATTGAACGGATTGGCGAGCCCTTCTTCCAGGCGCATAACGGCTTGGCACGGCAATATGAAGGCACGGGCCTGGGCCTATCTATCGTGCAGGGCCTAACCGATCTGCATGGCGGTGAATTCAAGATCAAATCAACCTTGAATGAAGGCACCACCATGATTGTGCTGTTGCCATTGGATGGCACAAAAGCAGCCGTGGATGACGTGAGCAGCAATATTGAAGATCTGAGCGACTTGCAGTTCAAAGTGGAGGCGGAACGGGCCGCTGTTGAAGCTGAACAAGAAAAAGCCGCAAAAGTAAGCTAAGGGGACCGGGGAAATGAGCGCATATAGCGTAGGACATTCAGGAGACGAGCGAGATTTTCAAGGCATCAGCATGCAAGTTTTGAATGGCGCATGGACCTTTGTGCGCACCCATCCAACAAATACAATTTGCACAGTGCTTTTAACTGTTGGCATTGGCGTTTCTGCCTGGAACGCACTTTATGGCCAGCAAAACGTTCACCCTGCGCCATTTTGGGGGCAAACCGAAACATCAACTGCGCCTGCCGCGGTGAACCCGCCGGCAAGCGTGCCGCCATCACCTGTAGAGCGCGTGTCGCAGCAAACTCAGCCGCAACCTGCGCCAGTGACCGACAATGCCCCAACAAGCTCCATTTCGACGCAAACAAGTGTACCGCAACCAATTCCGGCAGAAGTGACGGGCAATCCAACAACGTTCCACATTCAAAAGAACTTGGCCAAGCTGGGCATTTTCAAAGAGAAAGTGGATGGCTATTACGGCCCGAAAACGGCAACCGCGATCCGTGCATTTGAAAGCCAATATGGGTTGGAATCAACTGGTGCAGTGAGCGAAGAATTGCTGACCAAGCTGGAAAATGTTGTTGCAGGCAATCGGAATGCAGCACCCGCTGCCACCGCCACACCAGCCACGAGCAATGATCCACTGGCGCAAATCGCCATGCGGGCTGCGGATGATGAACCGGCCAGCGCGCCGCAATCATTTTCCCGCGACTATGTGATCAAAATTCAAAAAGGGCTTTATTCGCTGGGCTTCCTTCAAGGCGCCATTGATGGGGTACCAGGGGCGCAAACGGAGCGCGCGATCCGCCAATTTGAAGTGTTCAATAATTACCGCGAAACAGGCCAAATCTCGCCTGAGCTATATGATATGCTGCTCGCGGCAAATGCCAGCTTCGACTAGATGAAGCGTTTACGTGCGGATCTTTGGGTGGCCGCCTTTGTGCGGCTACACACTCAACGCGGCAATATGTGCGTGATCCGCCAGCGTGGCGACGATATTGCAGGGCAGATTTGGATTGAAGTGGACCATCTCGATGGCACCACCAGCCTGTTTGTGCCTGCGATGCTGCTCGATTCCGACGGGCAGGAGCGCATGTTTGAACCGCGATTTGATCATGCAAGCCACCAAGAGGTGAATGCCCGCATCATGCAAGAGCAGGAGTTCGATCCCGACTTTTGGGTGATTAGCCTTGAAACCCGCGATCAAGACATTGGCCTAAACACGGGTGAGGCGAAAAGCTGAGCTTATTGCGCGTTGCGCAAGCGGCTAACTGCGTTGGCAGCCCGATCCAAAACATCTGAGCTCTGTGCGCGCTGTTTGGCGGCTGAAGCAGCAACCAATGTGCGGATGCTTTGGCGACCAGCAGGAATATGTTCTGCCTTTTTGTCCAAAGCATTTAGCTCCACATCGCCACGCCATAGTGACAGGATAAATACCATCGCCTCAGGCTTTAGATGTTGGAACAAATGCGCATATTGCTTCAAATCTTTTGAATTGTCGCGATCGCGCGAGCTGGCATGGATGAGAACCTTCAACCCGTCCTGTGCGCTACATCCAAATGCACGTAGCACCACAAACAAAGCCGCGCCACTCACATCATGGGCGATCTCACCGCATTTCAACTCGTCCAAACCAGTTACCTGCGTAAGCAAGCGTGTCACTTTGGGACGTTGATTCTTCGAAAGCAGCTTCATCATTGCCTGCGTGAACTCGCTGGTGGCGACTGAAATATGCTCGAAGGTACGGTGCATAGGTGTTTGGGGAATCTCGCGATTCTCAAACGCGGCCAAAACTTTGATGCGGTCGGCTTCTTTGAGATCAAAGAAAGCGTGGAGAAGATAAGCCTTATCAAAATCCTCACGCGCGGCGAGGGACCAGGCTACCTTTTGATCCATACCCGCAGCCTTGGAAATGGCGCGAAGGTAAGGGCCTTTGAATTCAATAGAAGGGTTTGCCGCCAAAGCCCGGTAAACTTTGCGGCTGTTGATTGGGAACAATGTTGCCACCAACCTGCTGCTCAGGTTCGGGCGTGCCGCGATTTTCGCAATCTGATCCGCATCATTCTTGGCAATAATGGACAGCAACACATCATCAGACACATCTTCGGCTTCCGCGAGGAATTGATCCACATCCTCACCAATATTGTCCATAACGAGTCGCTCAAGCATTGGCGAGAGGTAAGGTGCCTTTGTTAACTTCAAGGCAGCGCGGGTGCGGGCCTCCGATTCGGCCGATGGAAACAGCCGTTCTGCCAATGCTTCGAATTGTTGTAGCTCTGCATAATCGGGTTTTGGCCGTTGGGCAAAAGCGTCGCAAGCCGCCACCAGCAGGGTGTTTGCGCGTTCTATCCCGCCATTCTCGATTAACAATTTAAACGTTTCGTAGGGTTGGAAGCCGATCATTTCTTGCCTGATTTTACCAAAGTGGGTCAAAACAAATCACTTCCCCACTTTTTTCATTAATTCGTTAGCAGACTATTAACCTTGACGATTTCTTAATCATTTTTGCGCAAACATTAACATGTTCGTATTTCCGAAGGTGAATATCGAGAGCTTTATGACAACATAGACACAGTTTTTTTGAAGAGGCCCCCCATGGGGAAAGTATTATTTTTTCAACCGCAACGCAGAATTTCGCGCAACCATAAGATGGTCATGAACGCGGAAAATATCGTAATTTTTCCAGGTGTACGTTATGAACGAGCCAGCAGCGCAAGTGAGAAAAAACGCCGGAAAAACAAGGTGCGTAAGCCGCACTAAAGCAGCTGCGTTGTTTACATTGTTGGTGCCAGTTTTGGCGTTAGGCGCGTGCGCTCGCCCCGTGGGTGATTTTGGTCGTGCAGAAGACAGTGTAATTCATGATGAGATTTTGCCACGCGTTGGTGCCATGGCGGCAGACCAGCGCGGCGAGCCTGTTTCGCGGTTTATATTGACCGACGAAGAAAAACTGATGCGCAATCGCGTTTGGCGATTCTTAATTGCACCCCATGCAAATGATTGGATGTTTGATGCTGCGGTGGAGCTGCAGCGCACTCGGCTAACTGAGCCAACCGATCTGAATTATACGACTGACCGCTATTACACCCATCTGCGCTTGTCAGATTACCGTTCAACAAACACACGCTATGTAACCATCGCTGAAGACGCGACCACCGATTTGAAAACGGTGCCGGGCACCTTCCACGCAATTTGCGAGGTGATGGAAATTGAGCGCCGCCGTTCAGTGGCCTTGCAAGGGCTTTACCCGAACAATGACGCGGTGCGCAAAGAAGTCAAAGCGCGTGAGTTCGAAAATGCCAACGTGATCGCATGGTTCACGCGTGCTTTGGACTATCGCTACAAAAGCTATGATGTTGCGCTGAACCGTTTGCTGGTGGAAACACCACACCAAGAGGCAGGCTTATCCAACGTGGCATTGAACCGTTTGGCTGTGTTCGTTGACCGTGCAAAGCGCGGCGAGTTCTGTGATCCATTCACAGATCAAACCTATACAGCACATCAGGAATTGCCTGCACTGCAATCTCGCTATGAGAATATGGACTATGACCGTCCAGCAGAAGCTGAGATTCTTAAATAGCTGCGTCGTGCGTGCAGCTAATCTGTTCTAACGCTTCATTGTAACGTGGCCGCAAGGGTTCATGCTCAGGCCAAAGGCGCACAATTGCGGTGAGCTGATTGCTTGGCGCGTTCACAATGAGAAAACCTTGGCCGATTTCCAAACCTTCTTCAGCAAGCAAGCGAGACTGGGCAGGGTTAAATACGCCAATTTTAATCTCATCACCACTGCCTGCGCGGCTGGTGGTTGAATAGATCACCCGGCCATCACGCGCGGCAATGGCAATCGACCAGAAGCTATGTGGCAGCTTGCCGTCAATGAAGATGGGGCCGCGGGCCAAGTCAAACTGACAAACGCCATAGGCGAGGGCAGGGTCGAGCTGCAATGCGCTGGCCAAATCCTGCTCGTCCTGATCAAGAGCGACAAAAGCCTGATCGGGTGCAATGCTGGCCAATCGCGACCATGCATCGCGTTCTGCATAGCTGGGCAAAAGCAAAATCACGCTGAGGTGGATAATGCCACCTAAAATCAAACCTGCTAAAACCCAAAGTGCCAACCGAACCATCAACAGGCCTCCAAATTAAGTTGAGGCAGATCGATCTCCTCAGAACCTAAACTGGAGAAGGCGTTTGTGTCATAAAGTGTGAGCAGCAACTCAATGTTGCGCAATCCGTCAGTATTGATCCAATTGCCGGGCTGGACTTTTGGCGCAATGGCAAGGCGTAATTCGCCCAATGACCCATATTGCATGCTACCGCTATCCACATGGCCAAAAACTTGCTGATTTGCAGGGTCGCGTACCTGCAAGGTCCAAAGCGCATGATTGGGCATATTGCCGGATAGGACATATTGGCATTGACCATTCAGAGGCTCACCAGCTCCGTCTTTTTGCGCAAAAAACTGCACGCCTTCGCCTTTGCCGAGCGGCAACATGCCTTGGCGGGCAAGATGCGCGCGGGCATATGGATCAATTTGAGCAGTGCCCAAATCTGGCCAGCCAGACCATACGCCATATTGGGTGGCGGTTAGCTCGCGGCCATCCTCAAGGCTGAAATAGCTAAGGCCAAATCCAACGCCCAAGGCGGTGATCACCAGAATAATCGGATAAAGAATTTGCCTCACTGCCCAGACGCTCCTGACGCTGAACTGAGCGCAGCGTGACGTTGGCTGTTCGCGTCATTATCCGCTTCAATTGAATTGTGCAATTGATCAAACAACTGATTCAATTGACGCAGCTTTTCGCCCGCATCTGGTGTTAGCGATGGTGGCCGTTGCAACACCTGCTCCCCATCTTCACCTACGCCATCTGCAGGAATAACGGGATCTTCAATGCGGGTAAATTGTGCCCCCGGCAAATCTTTGATGTCGATATTGGAATGGGCATAAGCCATGAACTTTTGCCACGTCTGCGCGGGCAGGCGACCACCGGTCAAATTGTTGGTTCGGCTGTAATTGTCGTTGCCATACCAAACAGCAGCTACATAATTGCCCGTATATCCGCAGAACCAAGCATCGCGATAGGATTGCGTGGTGCCGGTTTTGCCAGAGGCAGGTGTGCCGGGTACTTCGGCGCGCCGACCAGTGCCCGAGGTGACCACAGAGCGCAACATATCATTCATGCCCATAACAGTACGCTCGCTCAAAATGCGCTCTGGTGGTGGCTTATTGCGGGCGTCATATACCGTTTTGCCGCGCAAAGTGGTGATGCGGCTAATGCCATAGGCCTTGGCACGATACCCACCATTGGCAAAAACGGCGTAAGATGACGCCATATCAATCACGCTTGTGGAAATCACACCCAATGGCAACGAACGGGTGACGGGGAAGTCATTTTCAATGCCCATCTTATGGGCCAGCTCGGCAATCGGAGCGCGGCCAGTGGACTGAGAAAGTCGCACCGGCACTGTATTGATGGAGCGCATCAAAGCGTTTTTCAAGGTGACGCGGCCAGCATATGAACGGCCATAATTTCGTGGGCACCAATCGCCAATGCAAATTGGTGCATCTGAAATCACCGTGTCTGGCGAAAAGCGGCCTGTTTCGAGCGCGGTTGCATAAACAAATGGTTTAAAGGACGAGCCGGGCTGGCGCTCCGGATTGGTGGCGCGGTTGAACTGGCTTTTGCCATAGTCTGTGCCGCCAACCATGGCACGCACTGCACCGTTCGGTTCCAAAACAACCATTGAGCCTTCAGTTACGCGATAGGCTTGACCTTCTTCGCGAAGAATTGAGGTGACACTATCTTCCGCATGGCTTTGCAAAACGGGATCAATAGTGGTGCGCACCACAAAGCTGACCGAGTCCCGCTCATTCGCAACGAGGCGTTTCACATCTTCAAAAGCCCAATCTAGGAAATAATTGGGTGAGTTAATTTCATTGGTGCGTTCAATTGGTGTGGCGGGTGCGCGGCGGGCGGCGGTGACTTGCCCTTCAGTCAAAAAGCCTGCTTGCACCATGTTGGTGAGCACTTCATTGGCGCGGCCGCGGGCTGCGGCCAAATCCACATGCGGTGCATATTTCGTGGGGGCTTTAAACAGACCAGCCAACATGGCCGCTTCCGCCAAAGAGATATCTTGCACCTTCTTGCCGAAATAATATTCGGAAGCCGCTGCAACGCCAAAGTTGCCGCCGCCCATATAGGCGCGGTCAAAATAGAGCTTGAGAATCTGATCTTTGGTGTAATGCGTTTCGAGCCAAAGCGCGAGAAACGCCTCCTTGATCTTCCGTTCAAATGTACGCTCAGAACTTAAGAACAGGTTTTTCGCCAATTGTTGGGTGATGGATGAACCACCTTCAACCACCGAATTCGCGCGCACATTGGTGATCATCGCCCGGGTGATGCCCATCAAATCGATGCCGAAATGGTCGTAAAACCGTCTATCTTCAGTCGCAAGAGCTGCTTGCACCATATAGGTGGGAAGCGTTTCGAGCGGCACTGAATCGTCCGTGCGGATGCCGCGGCGGCCAATTTCATTGCCAAAACGATCAAGGAAAATAACGGAATAATCTTCCGCTTGGTTGAACTCGCCACTGGCGGTGGCGTAAAACGAGGGCAGGGCAAGCGCTGTCATCAACACAAGGCCCATAGCGAAAAAGCTGAGGCCATCTGACACCAGCTCAACAATCAAACGGCGAAACCCGGTGACCCGGAATTTGGCCATGATGTCGCTGAAAGTTTGATAGCCACGGCCCAAGGATTGGAAAAAGTCGTACAGCGATGAATCCAGCCACGCGTCAAACCGAATAAATTGGGACGCCTTTTTACGCTTGGTTTTTGTATAAAACGGATCTTGCACTGATTCACCACTCAGTAAATTTGCTGCTTAGACCTCAAAAAGATGCTAAGCGCTTGCATACAAAGCACAGACATAACATATGTTGGCGCGTTTTGGAGTAAAAACACAGGTGAAATACCATGAATTTTTGGGAAGAAAAAACTCTAGATGAAATGAATGATCAAGAGTGGGAATCCCTGTGTGATGGCTGCGCACGCTGCTGTTTGATCAAATTAGAAGATGAAGATACGGGCCAAATCGTCACTTCTAATGTGCATTGCAAGCTGATGAACACCGATGATTGCAGCTGCACCCAATATATGGAGCGCCAAAAATTAGTGCCCGATTGCATTAAGCTTACACCGCAAAATGTGCGTGAAATCAAATGGATGCCCGTAACGTGCGCCTATCGTCGTTTGCTGGAAGGCAAGGGGCTGGCATGGTGGCATCCGCTAATTTCGGGCACACGCGAAACCGTACATCAAGCAGGTATTTCTGTGAGAGGTCGCGCGGTGAGCGAAGAGTTTGTGGCGGAACATGAATGGGAAGACCATATTGTGGGCTGGCCAGAATTTGACCCGACTGAGGAACCAGATAGCGGTCAATAGCGTATATACTGAAAGCCATAAGGGAGCCGACGACCATGTTAAAATCATTTGGAGATGAAATTTGGACCGTCGATGGCCCTCAAATCAAGGCAGCGGCCGGCTTTCACTATCCCACACGCATGATCATTATCCGCCTGGCGGATCAAAGCCTTTTTGTGTGGTCACCGATTGAGCTGACCCCTGAATTGCGGGAAGCGGTGAACGGCATTGGCGAAGTGCGATATCTGATCGCCCCAAACAGCTTGCACCATACCTATTTGATGGACTGGCACCACGCCTATCCACTCGCGAAAATCTATGCCGCGCCTGGCTTGCTGGCAAAGCGAAAAGATATTCGATTTGATGGCGTGCTGGCTGACACGCCAAATCCCGAATGGGCAGAACAGATCGATCAGGTTGTGATGGACGGCAATGCGATCACCAAAGAAGTGGTTTTCTTTCACCCGAAAAGCAGCACAGTGATTTTCACCGATCTTCTGCAGCAAATGCCAACAGACTTTTACAGCGGATGGCGCAAATTTGTCGCCAAACTGGACTTGATGACAGATGATCGACCGCAAGTGCCGCGCAAATTTCGTTTGGCTTTCACCAAAAAAGATTTAGCACGGCAGGCACTTAAGAAAATCCAATCTTGGCCAGCAGAGAAAGTGCTAATGGCGCACGGCACACCCGTGGAGCAAGACGGCAAAGCCTTTATCGAAAAAGCTTTTGCCTGGCTGAAATAAGAAAATATGCAGATTATAGGAAAATAGTCCTTGACTATGTGACGCTGATTTGATAGTGTTTGCATATGGTCGAAGAAGTGCGGCCAACAAGGTTGAAACAACCGAACATAATTGATGAGATTGTATACCCGCCCCGCAAAGGCGGGTTTTTTATTGGGAAATTGCATTGAAACTTAGCGAAGCTGAATGGGCTGCAATCAAAGAAGCCTATGAGGCCAGCAATGTGCGCGTTGTTGAGATTTGCGCCTCATACGATATCTCCCCTGCAACGTTTTACGCCTATGCCCGTCGCAACAATTGGGCGAAGCGTAATCATCACAAGCAGAAACCCAAAGAACGGGATTTTCGTGCACGCTTGGCTGCGCTTTTGGATTTGAAACTTGATGCTTTGGAAGCTGATCTAACCCATGTGAAGGCCGCCGACTTAACTGCAATTGCCAATTTGCTAAAGCTGTTCGACAAGTCGACGGAGAAGCCAGTAGCAGATGATGCTGGGCAGCACATGCAGCCAGAACAAGTTGCCGCGATGCGCCAACGCATTTTGAACCGGATCGACGCCCTGCGCGACAATGCAAAATAGCGACCTCATTGCCGAGCTGAGCGATGCAGAAGTGCAAGCGCTTTATCATGACTGGCGATTTTGGGCGCGGCCCGATCAAGTGGCGCCTGATGGCAATTGGCTGACCTGGCTGATGCTCGGCGGTCGCGGCGCGGGCAAAACCCGGGCCGGGGCCGAATGGGTGCGCGAAAAAGCGCTGGGCCTCAACCAAAAAGCGGCAAGCCCGATTGCCTTGGTGGGCGAAGACATTGCCGATGCGCGGGCCGTGATGATTGAAGGGGTATCTGGCTTGCTCGCCATTCACCCCACCGACCAACAGCCCGTTTTTCATAAGTCGCGCGGCGAATTGGAATGGCCGAATGGGGCGGTGGCGAAGCTGTTTTCAGCGCACGATCCAGACGCCTTGCGCGGCCCTCAATTTGCAGCGGCTTGGGCTGACGAGTATGCCAAATGGCCTAATCCGCAAATCTGTTGGGACATGTTGCAGTTCGCCTTGCGTCTGGGAGATGCGCCGCAACAAATGGTGACCACGACACCGCGACCGATCCCGGCGCTGAAAAAACTGATGCAAGACAAAAACTGTGTGGTGACCCGCGCCAGCACAAGCGATAATGCCGCCAATTTGGCCCCGAATTTCTTTTCAACGGTCACTGCCCATTATGCGGGGACGCGATTGGGACGGCAGGAACTGGATGGCGAAGTGCTGGAGGCGGCGGAAGGTGCTTTATGGCACCACGCGCAGTTCGATGAGCTGCGGGCAGCAAGTCCGGCACAATTTGATCGCGTGGTTATCGCGATCGACCCACCAGTGACCAGCCACAAGCACTCTGACCAGTGTGGCATTGTGGTGGCCGGGCAAGTGGGTGAAGTGACCTATGTGCTGGCCGATCTATCGTTTCAGCCGGCACCAGCGCTGCAATGGGCCCGCAAGGTGATCCACGCTTTTGACCAGTTTGATGCTGATCTGGTGGTTGCGGAAACCAATCAGGGTGGCGATTTGGTGGGGCTGAACCTTAAACAATTGGTGCTTAACCTGCCGATCAAGCAAGTGCGGGCGCACCGGAGTAAATATGCAAGGGCGGAACCCGTAGCTATGCTTTACGAGCGCGGTCTGGTGCGCCATGTGGGCGACCTGCGGCATTTAGAGGATGAAATGTGCGCCTTTGCGCCGGACCAAACTGGACAGGGGTCACCAGACCGGATGGACGCATTGGTGTGGGCCATCACAGAACTGGCTTTGGGCACAGACGCACGACCGCGCATTCGCAATTTTTAGAATTTAACGGAGACATTCCATGGCTTTATGGTTCGACCGCTTGCGCGGTCGAGGGCACGGTGCTGCGCCGGAACAAAAGGCGCAAGGCACTGGCTTTATCACGCTGATGCGGCAGCAATCAGCCAAATGGTCAGGCAGAAATTTTGCTGCTCACGCCAAGCTGGGCATGATGGCGAACCCGATCGCCTATCGGGCGGTGCGCCTGATTGCGGAAAGCGTGTCGCGTGTGCCGCTTGAACTGGTGCAACAGGACAAGAAACTGGCGGATCATCCCGCACTCACACTGCTCAAACGCCCAAATGGTGAGACAAGCTGGCCCGATTTTGTGGAAGAGCTGACCACCTATCTGATGTTGGCGGGCAGCGCGTATGTGGAGGTTGTGCGGGTGGACGATCACGCTCAACTCTTCGTGCTGCGACCCGACCGGGTGACGCCGCTGATCGGTAAGGATGGCTGGGTAAATGGCTACCTCTATGAAGTTGACGGTCATAAGCGCAAAATCAAGCTGGAGGGCGCGCAAGGGCGCACCGTGTTGCATTTGAAGCAGCTGCATCCGCTAAGTGATCATGGCGGCTTACCGCCAGCCGCGGCGGCAATGCAGGCAATTGAAACCCACAATACGGCGTGCGATTGGCACAAGGCGCTGCTGGACAATGCGGCGCGGCCCTCCGGGGCGCTGGTCTATAGCGCACAGAACGGCAATTTGAGTGATGAACAATTTGCGCGGCTCAAAAGTGAGTTGGCAGATGGCTTTCAGGGCGCGGCAAATGCCGGGCGCCCGATGGTACTGGAAGGCGGGTTGGACTGGAAGTCCATCGGCTATTCGCCCCGTGACATGGATTTTCTGGCCGCGAAAGACAGCGCGGCGCGGGACATCGCCACAGCCTTCGGCGTGCCGCCCATGATGCTGTGCCTGCCAGGCGACAACACCCACGCCAATTACCGCGAGGCCAACCGCGCCTTTTGGCGGCAAACCATTATCCCCTTGCTGACACGACTATGTGCGGCGATGGGGCCTTGTCTCAGTGAGCATTTTCAAGAGCCGTTCGAAATTATCCCGGATTTTGACTCTGTCGAGGCCATCGCCAATGAGCGTATGGCCCGCTGGACACAGATTGACGGGCTGAACGCGCTGACCGACCAGGAAAAGCGCGAACTGATGGGCTTTCGCCCACAAAAACATGAAGGGGAGGACAATGAGTGAACTCACATCAACCATCATTGAACGCGGTGATCTGGCGCATTTAGCGCTTTTTTTATGGGCAAGCGGTGCCTCGACATTGCTGGTGTGGAACATGCGGCAACTGGCCGATGCCCACCGGCGGTTCAACATGTTTGTGCAGGAAATCGCAGCCCTGAATCGACTTTTCAAAAACGGGAGCTAAACATGCATTTTTTAAAGACATTTTTTAATTCATTGCGTAGCCAGCGCGTCCATGGCGAAGAGGCGCAACAGATTTTCCGCCAGTTTGCGCAAACGCTGATGGTGATCAAATCGCGTCGCCAATCGCCCCGCTTGCGCAAGGTGGCGAGCCATTGAGCGCCAGCATTTTGATTGATGGCAATGGCCGATTTGAAGGCTATGCCAGCCTGTTTGGCAAAATCGATCAGGGCGGCGATGTGGTGATGCCGGGCGCATTTGCAAATAGCTTGAAAAAGCGACCCGCCAGCCAAATTCGCATGTTGTTTCAGCACGACTCTAAAGAGCCCATTGGGCGCTGGCTGGAAGTGCGCGAAACCGAAATCGGCCTAAAAGTACGTGGCGAACTTACCGCCACGGTACCGCGCTCTGATGCGCTAGCCGCACTGATTGAGCATGGCAGTCTGGACGGTCTCTCCATCGGATTTCGCACAATCAAAGCGGCACGATCCCAAGCGGCAAAGCCACGTCGATTGCTGGAAGTTGACCTTTGGGAGATTTCAATCGTGACCTTTCCCATGTTGGCCAGTGCCCGCATCCAGCCTCCAAAACTTGCGCGGCAATTGCGCCGGGCTAGTCAACTTTTTGCCTCCAATATCTAAAGGATGATCAATGAAGAACAATTCCATCCCGGAACTTGAAATCAAAGCCCATACGGGCGGCGCAGATGATGGATCTGTGAGCGCCATGTTTGATGAATTTATGGGTGCCTTTGAAGAGTTCAAATCAACGAATGACCAGCGGTTGAACGCGCTGGAAAAGCAACGCGAAGATGTGTTGCTTGACCAAAAGCTCGACCGATTGAACGCAGCGATGGATAGCCAGAAACAGGCCATGGATCGCATGGTTGCGAAAAACTTGCGTCCAGCATTGGGGCAAAAAGATATGCCGCTGGAGCGCGATGGCGAATATAAAGATGCCTTTGCCGCCTATGTACGCAAGGGCGAAGAAAAATCGCTTTCCATTGGCTCGAACCCAGATGGTGGTTATTTGGTGCCGGACGAGACCGATAGCGAAATCACGCGCCGTTTGACAGCTATTTCCCCGATCCGTGCCATTGCTAGTGTGCGGCAAGTTTCGTCAGCGATTTATAAAAAGCCGGTCTCCATCACTGGGCCAGCCGTTGGTTGGGTGGGCGAGAGCGATGCGCGGCCAGAAACCAACAGCCAGACTTTGGCCGAAATTGAGTTTCCGACAACCGAGCTTTATGCGATGCCTGCGGCCACCGCCAGCTTTTTGGATGACGCGGCGGTGGATGTCGAGCGCTGGATTGCCGACGAAGTGGAAACGGCTTTCGCTGAACAAGAAACCACAGCTTTTATCACTGGCGATGGCGTGAAAAAGCCCACAGGCTTTTTGTCTGTCCCGCAAGTGGCCGAGACCAGCTGGAGCTGGGGAAACATCGGCTACAATGTGACGGGCGTTTCGGGCGATTTGCCTGCTGCGGATGAAAGCGATGTGCTGATTGATCTCGTCTATACCCTCAAAGCTGGCTATCGCCAGAATGCAAGTTGGCTGATGAACCGTACAACACAGGCGGCCTTGCGCAAGCTTAAGGATGCCGATGGCAATTATTTGTGGCAACCCGCGACGCAGCCGGGCGGTAACGCCAACTTTATGGGGTTCAATCTGGTGGAAGCCGAAGACATGCCGGACATTGCCGCAGATTCCACCCCAATTGCTTTTGGCGATTTCCGACGTGGCTATCTAATTGTCGACCGACAAGGTGTGAACGTGATCCGCGATCCATTTTCCGCCAAGCCTTATGTGCTGTTCTACACCACAAAACGTGTCGGCGGCGGCGTGCATGATTTTGATGCCATCAAGCTGCTGAAATTCGGCACCGTGTAATCGACGCCTGATCTCTCCCTCCCAAACTGGCCGATCTTCGGATCGGCCTTTTTTATTCTCAACAGAAAGGGCGACATGACCTCCATTTTAGTTGCAGGCCCTGCGGTAGAGCCGCTTAGCTTGGCTGAAACAAAAGCCTATTTGCGGCTAGACCATGCCGATGATGATGCGCTGATTGCAACGCTAATTGCGGCGGCGCGGAGCCACATTGAAAGCGTGACCCGCAAAGCAATGATCACCCAGCAATGGAAATGGGTGGGTGATGTTTGGCCCGACAAAGGCATTTGCTTGCCCATTGGCCCGTTTCAAGCACTAGTGAACATCAGCTTATTTGACGCTGATGGTTCGGAGGTCAATTGGCCCTTGGCTGAAGTGAAGCAAGATAAGCGTAGTGGTAAATGCACAGTACTTCTGGCGCCGACCAGCACGTCGGTGCCGCGCTTGCGCGATTATGATGCGGTTGAAATCACCTATCAAACCGGGTTTGGCGACGCGGCAAGCGACGTGCCTGAAGATTTGCGTCTCGCCATGCTGCGGCTGATCGGCCATTGGTATGAGCATCGGGAAGCGGTTGTGACAGCAGGCAGTGGTGCGGTGATCCCGACCCAATTCGACCAGTTGATCGGTAAATATTGCGAGGTGCGCCTATGAGTGCTTTGCGCAAACAGCCGAGCCTTGCCAGCTTGCGCAATCGGGTGAACCTGTGGCGCATCATTGAAACAGATGACGGGGCAGGCGGGTCTGATTTTACCTTGAATAGCCTTGGCCAAAGCTGGGCGCGGGTTGGGGTGAAATCAAATCTCTTTGGCAGCGGCGCAGGCCATTCTCAAACAGCGCGTTTCGAATTTACCCTACGTTTTGACCCTCAACTCGCCAAAGGGGATTTAATCGAGTGGCAAGGGGCGCATTATCAGATTGAACTGATGGAAAATCTCAATATGCGCAATGCCTATCTGTTGTGCACGGCGAAGCACATTGAGATGGAGGGTGCGCAATATGGCTGATTTCGCCCTCGAATTGCAAACCGAGCTGGTGACGCTGCTGGACAATGATCCAACACTGATCAGCTTGATCGGCAGCGGAAAAATTATTGATGCCCCGCGGCGTGGACAGCGACCACCTTTTATCACCATCAAGAATCACGAGTTTGCGCCGCGCGATGCCATTGCGACATCGCTATTTGATCATGAAGTGGAGTTGGAGTTCTGGCACGCCAGAAGCGCTCGGCAGCTTGGCTTTCAGGCAGCCGAACAGGTGGTGGACCTGTTTCTAAACCATAATTTTGGCACCAGCTTTCGCGCGGTGCGGCAAAACCACCGCCACACCAAAACCAGCATCGAACCGCGCAGCGGATGGGCCAAAACCCTGATCGGCCTGCACATCACCCTAGAGCCATTAAGCTAGACATAAGAGGATATTATGGGCGCACAAAGCGGCAAGGACATGTTGCTGAAGCTGGATGAAACCGGCAGCGGCAGCTTTATCACCGTGGCGGGCATACGCTCGCGACAACTGGCATTTAATGCCCAAACGATCGACACCACAGACAGCCAATCTGCCGGACAATGGCGGGAATTGTTGCAAGGGGGCGGGGTGAAAACCGCAAGCCTTTCAGGCAGTGGCATCTTCAAAGATGCGCAAAGTGACGCGCGGATCCGCGAACTGTTTTTCGCGGGGCAGGTGCGCGATTGGCAGCTGGTGATTCCTGATTTCGGCACCATTGAGGGCAAATTTCAGATCACGGCATTGGAGTTTGCCGCCAATCACAATGGTGAGGTGACCTTTGACGTGGCGCTGGAACGCGCCGGTGAAATTTCATTCACGGTGCTCTAATGGCCAATCCGAGACGGGGTGAAATAGAGCTTACACTTAATGGGAAAACGCACACATTGTGCCTGACGCTCGGGGCGCTGGCTGAGTTGGAAGCTAAGCTGCAGCTTGATGATTTGAACGGGCTCGGGCACCGTTTCGAAGCCGGGCACATCAGTGCAAGAGATATAATAGTGATCCTCGGCGCAGGGCTGCGTGGCGCGGGTCATGTCATCAGCGATCGGGATTTGGAAACCGCACAGATTGCAGGTGGCGCGCTTGGTGCGGCCAAAGCGGTGGCGCAATTGCTGCACTTAACGTTTGCGGCGCCATTGGACCAATAATCGATGGTCAAATCACCATTTCCCTGGGCCGAGCTGGCGCAGATTGGGTTTGGCGAATTGCGTCTTTCTCCAGAAGCTTTTTGGGCGTCCAGCCCGCGCGAACTGACGCTTGCGGTGCAGGCGAAACAAAAGATGTTTGGCCATGCAGCGCCGCTGGAGCGGCAAAGAATGGCCGAACTGATGGCTGATTTTCCAGATGGAGACAAATATGAATCTTGATGAGCTTCAACAGCTGCCTGAGACTGGCGCGCTGGCGGAGATTGAGGCGGAACTGGCCCGCATTGATGATCTGGCCAAAAGTGTTGGCACCACCATCACCAATGCGTTCACCAACGCTTTGGTCAATGGCAAATCGCTCAAAAATATGTTGGTCGATATCGCCAAAGCCTTCGCCCAAATTGCGGTGAAAGCAGCGCTGCAACCGCTGGGCAATATGATCAGTGGATTTGTTGGCGACCTGTTTCAAGGCACGAACAGCGCAATTCCTGTCATCCAACCCTTTGCAAAAGGTGGTGTGCTGAACGCGCCGACCTATTTCCCCATGCAAAGCGGATTTGGCCTGGCAGGCGAAGCCGGGCCAGAAGCCATTTTGCCCCTGAAGCGCAATAGCCGCGGGCAATTGGGCGTGGCCAGCGGCTCAGGGCAAGCGCCGATCATGATTTCCATGACGGTAAACACCAATGATGCAAACAGTTTTGCGCAAGCAGAAGCCGAGATTTCTGCCGGATTGTTGAGCGCCATCAAACGGGGGCAAAGGGCAAGCTAATGGCATTTCACCAAATACGGTTTCCGATCAATATCGCGCTGGGTGCGCGGGGTGGGCCGCAATGGTCGACCGACATTGTGTCGCTTGTGTCTGGTGCTGAAGAACGCAACACACGGTGTGCTCAATCGCGGCGCAAATATAACGCCGGATATGGCGTGAAAAGCGCGGCAGATATGCGTCAGATCCTTAGCTTTTTTGAAGAGCGGCGCGGACGCTTTCATGGCTTCTTGTTTCGCGACCCGTTGGATCATCGTTCCAGCCAAGAAACGGTGACCCCCTATGATCAGGACTTGGGCTTTGGCGATGGCAGCCAGACCGAATTTCAATTGATCAAGCATTATGGCAGTGCGTTTGATCCCTATGCCCGGCAAATCAAAAAGCCCGTTGCGGCCAGCGTGCGCGTGGCCGTGAATGGCAGCGAACTGGCGGTTGGTGACGATTTCACGGTGGACGAAACGACAGGCATCCTTAGCTTCGCCAGCGCCCCATTGTCTGGCGCCAGCCTCACAGCTGGGTTTGAATTTGATGTCCCGGTACGCTTTGACACAGACCATTTGGATGTTGAGCTTTCTAGCTTTGATGCGGGGCTAATTCCATCCATTCCTTTGATTGAGATTTTGACGTGAGACAATTTTCACCTGCGTTTGACGCCCATTTGAAAAGTGGGGCCACGAGCCTGTGCAATTGCTGGTTGCTAACTCTGCGCAACGAACAGCAATTGGGCTTTACCGACCATGATCAACACATCACTTTCGATGGCCAAGTATTTGATCCCAAAGCGGGCTTTCAACCCAGCGCAATGACCGACAAGCGCAACGAAGCAGTGGACACTGCTGAAGTGCTGGGCTTTGTGGACGATGAACGCCTGACCGAGCCCATGCTGCGGGCAGGACTGCTGGCCAATGCCCAGATCGATTGGTGGTGGGTAAATTGGCGCAAGCCAGACGAACGCCATTTGATGCGGCGCGATTATATTGGTGAAATTAAGCAGGTGGACAATCGGTTTGAAGCTGAACTGCGCTCGCACCATGCGAAATTAAACCAAAAGCGCGGGCGCATCTATCAACGCCATTGCGACGCGCAATTTGGCGATGGGCGTTGTGGTATGGATGCCAATTCCGCGAGCTTTTCCAGCACGGTGACTGTGACAGCTGTTGGCGACGACGGCTCTATGACGATGACGGGGCTGGAGGCGCGTGCGGAAGGCTGGGCAAGCAAAGGCACACTGCACTGGCAGAGCGGGGCCTACAAAAATGATCACTTTAACATCGCGCTGCATCAGCGCGCGGCGGGGAGCGATCTTCTCACGCTGTCCAATTTCAAAACTGAGTTGATTGAAGTGGGTGACACAGCGCGGGCAATTGTTGGCTGCGACAAGCAATTTGCGACCTGCCGTGACAAGTTCAACAACAGTGTTAATTTTCAAGGCTTTCCGCATATTCCCGGTGATGATTTTGTGCTGCGCTATCCGCGCGCGGGCGACGATCTGAGTGGCGGAGTGCTATTCAAATGATTGAAGCTGAGCAAGTCGTGGCGGCCGCAAAAGAGTGGTTGGGTACGCCCTATTTGCATCAAGCTGCAAAGAAGAAACTGGGCTGCGATTGCCTTGGCTTGATTTTGGGGGTTGGTCGCGAACTGGGTGTCGACCTGCCTAGGACAGTGCCGCCTTATTCCGCCAGTTGGCGCGACCCGTTGGCGGGAACCTTATTGCAGGATCAGGCCGATTATTGCTTAAAGCGACAAAATAGCAGACCACCTTGCCCCGGCGATATTTTGCTGTTTCGGATGCGGCGCGATCTGCCTGCAAAACACTGTGCAATTTTGATTGCGCCGGACCAGATGATCCACGCGCAAGAAGGCGTGGGCACGATCCAGCTGGCCTTTGATGCGCCGTGGCGGCGGCGCTTGGCGGCGCACTACACATTCCCGAATTGAGGAAATTTCTTTGGCAACTCTATTACTTTCAGTTGGCGGTCAGGCCCTTGGCGCCGCGCTAGGCGGTCCGGTGGGCGCGACCATCGGCCGGGCACTGGGCGCCTTGGCGGGCAGCGCCATTGATAACCAGCTCTTCGGCGAAGAGACGCCAACGCCAAAAGGGGCAGTGCGTCTGCTTGGATCGCAAGAAGGAACCGCTATCTCAAGGCTGTATGGTTGGTCTCGACTGTCTGGAAACATCATCTGGGCCACAGAGCTAGAACGCCTGACCGTGGCAAGCAGTGGCGCAAAATCGACAGCAAGCCAAGACGATGACAGCACAATTGTGGTCAATCTGGCGGTAGCATTTTGTGAAGGTGAGGTGGCTCATTTGGGACGCATTTGGGCCGATGGTCAATTGCTCGACACGCGTAACCTGACTTATCGGTTTCACAAAGGCAGTTCAGACCAATCGCGAGACAGCCTTATTGCCGCAATGCAGGGAAGTAACAATTGCCCAGCCTATCGCGGACTTTGCTATATTGTTTTTGAAAATCTGGATATTGGCCAGTTTGGTAATCGCATTCCACAGATTTCGGTTGAATTGTGCCGCCCCGTTGGGGACTTAGAGCAAAACCTGCGTGCGGTTTGCGTCATCCCCGGATCAACCGAATTTGGCTATGACCCTTCACCACGTGTGCGCCTGCTCGGCTATGGGGAAACCAAAACAGAAAATGCGCACCATGTGGTGGGGCGATCTGATTGGGACGTATCCATCGATGAACTCACCGCGTTATGCCCAAATTTGAAACATGTTGCGCTGGTGGTGAGTTGGTTTGGCGATGATTTGCGCTGTGGCCAGTGCGAGATTGCCCCGCGTGTCATCGACCATGAACGACAACTGAAAGATGTTGAATGGCAGGTTGCGGGGCTTGATCGCAATGCCGCGCAGATCACCAGCGCAAACAATGGTGCGCCAGCCTATGGCGGCACCCCGTCTGATCAATCCATCATCGATGCCATACAAGACCTTCATACGAGAGGGATAAAGGTGACCCTTTATCCACTTATGATGATGGACGTTCCGGCGAGCAACAGTCTGCCGAACCCTTATGGCGGCAATAGCCAACCAGCATATCCATGGCGCGGTCGGGTGACGGTGCACCCGGCTATTGGACAAGCATCGAGCGCGGACAAGACTGCCGCCGCCGCTAGCCAAGTGACGCAATTTATGGGCGCTTGTCAGCCGAATGATTTCGCCGTGAGCGGCGGTCAAATGACCTATAGCGGTCCGAATGAATGGCGCTATCGCCGTTATATTATGCATTATGCAAATCTAGCTCGGGCAGCAGGCGGAGTGGATGCAATGATCATCGGGTCCGAAATGCCGGGCATGAGTTTTGTGCGCGATGGTGCGCAAAATTTCCCCTATGTGCAGGCCCTAAAGCAATTGGCGGCGGATGTGCGCCAGATTGTGGGGGCAACGTGCAAACTGACCTATGCGGCGGATTGGAGCGAATATCATGGCTACCAGCCTGCTGATGAGCCGGGTGGTAAATATTTTCACCTTGATCCGCTTTGGGCAGACCCGGAAATTGATGCGGTTGGCATCGATAATTACATGCCGCTCAGTGATTGGCGTGCAGATGGCGACCATGCTGATCAAACACTGGCGCGGCATGAAAAAGATACACACTATCTGGCCAACAATATTTATGCAGGCGAGGGGTATGACTGGTATTACGCTTCAGCGGAAGATCGCGAAGCGCAAATACGCACGCCAATTGGCGATGGAGCAGCGGGTGAAGCTTGGGTTTGGCGATTTAAAGACCTAAAGGCTTGGTGGGGCAATGCACACCACGATCGTCCCAATGGCGTGAGAAGCGCCACCGTTACGGCCTGGGTGCCTGAATCGAAGCCCCTTTGGCTGACGGAGTTAGGCTGCGGTGCCGTGCATTTGGGCGGCAATCAACCCAATGCCTTTTCTGATCCTAAAAGCGTGGAACACAAAGAACCTTACTTTTCTCAAGGTGTGCCTGACCCTGCGATGCAGCGGCAATTTCTACGGGCGCACCATAAGACTTGGCGTGATAATGCTGCAGCCAATCCCGTGTCCAGCCAATATGGCGCGCCCATGCTGGATATAGATCGCGTATATATCTGGGCGTGGGATGCACGCCCATTTCCCGCCTTTCCGATGCTGACCGATGAATGGTCGGATGGCTCCGCCTATTTCACCGGCCATTGGCTGAATGGACGTTTGGGCGGGGCCACGATCGATGAGCTCGCGCAGGCAATCGCCGCAGAAGCTGGCATTGCGCTGGAAGTTGCTGAAAGCTCCAAACTGTTTATTGAAGGGCAATTGACGGGCGGCAGCGCTAGTGTGCGGGACGAGCTGGCAGGATTGCTGGCCTGCGAAGACCTTTATGTTGACGATGCTGCTGGGCAGTTGACCCTCACCGCGCCAAGGACGCATACGCCACTACAAATCGAAGCCGAGAATTTGGCCTTCAACCAAAACGAAGCGCTGAACATCAAATATCCGGATGCGGAAGACGGTGTGCGGCGGTTGGATCTCAAATTTTTGGAACGGTTGGCCGATTACGGCACAGCGACCGCATTTTATGATCACCAAAAACAGAGCGGCGAACGGGCGTTTTTGAACTGGCCCTCAACGCTGGACCCGGCCACCGCAACACAAATTGCAGCAGCGCAATGGCGCAACGGCCAGGCGGCCAAGGCTCAATATCAGTTTGAGCTGCCGCCTTCCCTGTCCGCTTTGACAATTGGCGACATGCTTGAGGTTTCTGGCAAAACAGCGCCTGCAATTGTTGAAATGAGCCAATTGGCGCATAGCCAAAAAATGTCGTTGCGATTACCACAGGAACCAAATGGCAGTGCTGGCACAGAAACTTCGACGCGGACTGGAAAAACGTTGGAGCCAGCGCAGAGCGCACCGCTGATTGTGTTGGCGCAATTGCCGAACGGGGACGCGGATGAACTAAACACCCAAGTGTTCGCTGCTGCTTATGCCAAGCCCTGGCCCGGCAATATCCGCCTGACAGATAATCAAGGGCAGGGCATTGCCGAGATCGAGAAGCCCAATCCGCTCGGCATCGTGCAGGAGGATTTTGAGCCTGCAAATAGCCTTGGATTATGGGATCACAATCAAAGCCTTTTGGTTCGCATGCTTGAAGGACATCTTAGCTCGGCAACGCCAATGGCAGTTATGCAGGGTGTGAATCGCCTCTGGCTTGAAAAGACAGAGGGCAGTTGGGAGCAAATCGGCTTCGCAACAGCGGAACTGGTGGCCCCAAAAACCTATCGATTGTCGCAATTATTGCGGGGGCTGGGCAAAACTCAATTTGCAGCGGCGCAGCCTTGCCTTGCCGGGGCACGCGCATTGGTGCCGGGCGAAGGGAAAACGCTGGCAGTCTCAGGCGAGAAGGTGGGGGCAGACCTTGACCTATATGCTTATGCCGGCGCTGCCAGCGCCGAAGCCATAAGCATAAGCCTCACCCCAAGCACCACGCCACTGATGCCGTTGGCATCAGTTCATCTGCAAGCGGTGCGTGTGCCAACTACAGATGACATCCAGATAGATTGGGTGCGTTGCACTCGCGTTGGTGGCGATATGTGGCAGGGCCAAGATGTGCCGCTGGACACCGACAATTTACTGTTTGAGTTGTGCATAGGCTCAGGTGAAACCGCACTGCACACAGTCCAAATTTCCCAATCCTCATTTATCTACACAGCCGTTGCTCAGATCGCCGACTTTGGTGCGCTTGTGGAAAATGCCTGGATTGAAGTCAGCCAAATCAGCGCCATTTGGGGCGCTGGCCATCCAAAAAGGATCGATTTTAGTGACTAATACAGCAAAGTTGGGCCTGCCACTGATCCAACCGGATCAGGCTCTAAAACATATCACGCATAATGAAGCTCTTATGGGGTTGGACGCGCTGTGTCAGATACAGCTTGAAAGCATCGGCACCAACACCCCGCCAGACCCAGCCATTAGCGGCAAGGACTACGCCATTGGTGACACACCCACCGGGGAGTGGACTGGACAGGGCGGCATGATCGCTTCCTACACTGACGCAGGATGGCGCTACTACACGCCGCAAGAAGGGTGGCTGGCCTGGAACATGGCCGATGGTAAGCCCTATATGTTCAATGCAGGCGCCTGGGGCGCCTTTTTTGATCAATTATCCCAATTGCAAAATTTGCAACAATTGGGACTTGGGGCCGCTGCTGACAGTTACAACAAGATTTTGGCCAAAACGCCCTCAAGCCTCTTTTCTGCGGAATATCCCGCTGATGGCGGCTCAGGTGATACGCGGCTTTCGCTGAACAAAGCGACCAGCGGACACACAGCCCTTATCGGATGGCAGGACAATTGGTCCGTTCGCGCGGAGATGGGGTTGCTCAATGATGATGACCTTACACTGCGTGTGTCGGGAGATGGTAGTACTTGGCGCAATGTGCTGGTGGGCGACCGCACGACAGGCAAGCTTGCATTGCCGAATGGTGTTTCTGGCGAAGTGCAGGGCGTGGCGCAAAAGATCTCAATTTTACCGGATAGCGGTCGTTTTGCTGCGGAAAAGACCGGAACTATCACCAGTTTTGTCGCGCCAAGCTATTTGAAGAATGAGAATGGCTCCACATTTACCAGCCATGGCAAATTTCATTATGATAGCAGCACATATGGCGGGGCAGGGACTGCGCTAGATAGCGATGTGCAAGCATTGGCTGATTTGCTGCGCGAAAGTTGGGCAGCGCGTTATCATCCGGAATTCTGGGTGGCAAATTGCACCGCTGCGTCGAGCGGCTATTATGAAAATACCCAGAGCGGTAGCTCCAAATATCGGCAATTTTCTTACGATGGACTATTCGGTACCCGCCAGTCGGCATCACTCTATGTGAAGGTGGTCAGTGGCACATGGCTTATTTCGGCAAGTGAATGTGACGTGCAAATTGATGGTGTATCCGTGACGGACTATCAAACGCTCGCTGCGGCCGATGGGTGGGTACATGTCGGTGCTCAGTTCGCTGCTGCATCACGCACGGCGAAGCATCAATTTGTCGATTTGCTGCCGTTTTACGCAAACACAGGCGACGAGTTGCTGTTCGCGCTGCCAGCCATTTTTAATGACCGCATTCAGGTTGACCCTTTGGAAGGGTTTATCCCATCCATATTTTCCGTTTGATAGGCCTTTCATGAACAGTTTTCAAACTGCACTCGCGCATGTTTTTGCGCAGGAGGGCGGATATGTGGACCATCCGCACGACCCCGGAGGTGCAACAAAATTTGGCATCACACGTGCCACCTTGGCGAGATTTCGAGGCGTGAAACCCGCCACAAAACTGCCGAAGTCAGCCGTGCGTCGTTTGCGTAAAGCGGAAGCGGCTCAGATTTACTATCGCTATTATTGGGCGCCAATATGGGCGAACAGATTGCCCACTGGCATTGCATTTTGCCTTTTCGACTTTGCAGTTAACTCTGGTCCGCATCGCGCGGTAAAGATGCTGCAATCTATCGTGCAAGCACCACAAGATGGGCGAATGGGGCCGGTGACATTTGCGGCAATGAAGACATTTGTCGCAACACACAACGAAATCAAACTGATCGATAAATTATGTACTGCACGCCTGCAGTTTTTGAAGCGCCTGCGCCATTACCCAACCTTTGGTCGAGGCTGGCGACGACGTGTGCAGAGCACGCGCCATAACGCTCAAAAGCTGGCAAAACTGAATTCCACTAAAATGAATGGAGAAAGCCGAAAAATGACCTATTTTCAGGGCTATAAGACCTATATCACAGCTGCTTTGATGTTATTGATTGCTATCGCTCAGTTGGCGGGCGTTGAGGTGCCTGCATTTGACAACGCAAGCGCTGGACAATTGATGATGGAAGCATTCGCCATCATTTTCTTGCGCAAGGGCCTGAAAGACACTGCATCTAGCGTGGTTTAAAAACGTTCATTTTGTGTTCAGCTTATGGCTGCTAAAAACGGCACTATGACACAGAAACCTATTCTCAACCGATTGGTAGCGGCCATTTTATTGGCTGTTACATTGACAAATATACCTACGGCGCAGGCGCAAAATGCCGGCTGCACCGTGGACCGCATGGTCATCAACCAAGCGGTTCAAAAGGGTGAAATTCAATCATTTGTCCAAATCAAAAAACTGATTAAACTGAGACCGGGCGACCGGGTGCTGCGCGCTGAACTTTGCGTGCGGCCAGCAGGCCCTGTTTATGCGCTGACAATTGTGAACGACAATGGCGTAGAAAATCGGCTTCAGGTTGATGCCGTGACGGGAAGAATTATTCGGTAGTTGAGGACACGAATATGCGCATTTTGGTGGTCGAAGATGATCCGGACTTGAATCAACAGCTTTGTGAAGCGCTGGAAGAGGCGGGTTACGTGGTTGATAAGGCATTTGACGGGGAAGAAGGCCACTTTTTGGGCGATACGGAACCCTACGATGCTGTTGTGCTGGATATCGGCTTGCCAATCAAAGATGGCATATCGATCCTTGAAGAATGGCGCCGCGAAGGTCGGAACATGCCTGTATTGCTACTCACAGCGCGTGATCGCTGGAGCGACAAGGTGCAGGGCATCGACGCTGGCGCAGATGACTATGTGGCCAAACCGTTCCATATGGAAGAAGTGCTGGCGCGATTGCGCGCTTTGGTGCGCCGCGCCGCTGGCCATGCATCAAACGCGATTGAGATCGGACCTCTGCGCCTAGATATTGGCGCAAACAAGGTCACGTTAAACGGGGCGTCAGTGAAGCTGACATCGCATGAATATCGGCTTCTTTCTTATTTGATGCATCACAATGGCAAAGTGATTTCGCGTACTGAATTGACAGAGCACCTTTATGATCAGGACTTTGATCGGGATTCCAATACGATCGAAGTTTTTGTGGGGCGTCTGCGCAAAAAATTACCAGATGGCTTAATCGAAACGGTGCGCGGCCTCGGGTATAAATTGTCGGCTGAATGACCAAAAATCTTTCGATCTTCAACCGCATATTTTTGGCCACAGCTATTTGCTTGATTATCGGCCTAGGTGCCACCGCATGGGCACTTTCTCTCGTTTATGCGCGTGCGCTTGAACGCAATATCGACAATGTGATTGAAAGTCAGTCTGACCAGCTGATTGGCGCAATTCTGGATGAGGAAGATCCTGAAGAATGGTCCTTCCAAGACATTGACCCACGCTATCAAGAATTGGGCAGCGGTTGGTATTGGCAAATTACCAACCCAAATGGCGTGCCGCTTGCGACCTCTCAATCAACATTTGGCGTTGACTTGCCAGAATTAAACGTAGCCTTTGACGATCAAAACCGCCGTCGCGCAGACGTTAGAGATGCGGATGGCATTTTGCAGCGCGTGTCAGAACGCAAGCTTTTCACCCAAAATGGCAATTACCAAGTGCTGGTGACAGCCAATTGGGATGAGTTAAATGCAGACGTTTCCCTGTTTCGAAATCAAACCATCTTGGCATTAAGTGCGGTCGGTATCGTTTTGGCATTGCTGGCTGCGTTTATTGCGCGCCTATCACTCGGGCCAATGAAAGAATTGCGCCGTGAAATTGGGCGCGTGCGAGATGCAGAGGCAGAGCGAATTGTTGCGACCTACCCACCGGAAATGGAACCGGTGAAAGACGAATTGAACGCACTTTTGTCCACCAACCGCGAAATTGTGCGGCAAGCCCAAAATCATGTCGGCAACCTTGCCCATGGCCTAAAAACACCATTAGCTGTTTTGCGCAATGAATCCCGTGCGAAAACACAAATTGATAGCAACATGGTGCGGACGCAACTTCAGCGCATGGAAGAGATCGTGCAACGCTATCTACAGCGCGCTCAAATGGCTGCGCGTTCGCAAATTCAAACCAGCTTCACACCGCTAGAACCTGCGCTGAACCGCTTATTGAGCGCAATGCGCAAAATCCATCATCCGGTGGAATATGAGTGGGAGCCAATGCCCAGTAGCGAAAAAATAAGCGTGCGCATGGATGCTGGTGATTTGGATGAGGTGCTGGGCAATATTTTGGACAATGCTGGCAAATGGGCAAGTGGCCATGTTTGCATAGAGACCAAAATTGTTGGTGATATGTTGGAAATCACTATCCAGGATGACGGCGATGGCGTGCCAAAGCAAAAGCTTGAAAAGATTGCACAAAGGGGCCATCGCCTTGATGAAAATATTCAGGGAAGTGGGCTTGGTCTTGATATTGTTAAAGAACTTGTTCAATTAAGCGCAGGACAAGTGAAATTTGACTGCCCGCGAGATTCGGGACTAGCAGTATGTGTCACACTTCCCTATCGTTTAGGGTAATGAGCCAAATTTGGCCGCAATTGGAAGTCAATGGTGAGGGCTATGGAAAAGCAAGCTAAGAACATCGCAAAACTCGCAGTCATTTTGGGCGCTACAGCATTGGTTGCTGGTTGTGCCCGAATGGACATTGGAACAAGCCGCACAACATATGCGAGCAACAATTCTGCAAGTGCTGCAGTGTCGACAAGCACGCCGACCGTGCGCGCTGCACCAAGCGATGAATTTCAGTCTGGCGAGATTCTGGCATTTTTGAAGCCGGAAGCAGCTAGCCTATTGAGTGCCAAAGAGACGAGTGAAGCGGCAAGTGCACAATATTATGCTCTTCAATTTGGTCGTGTTGGCGCCTTCCGTACATGGCAAGGCGATAGCGAGGCGACTGGCGAAGTAACCGTTGGTCCATACATCAAAGTAAATGGTCGTGATTGCCGTGAGTTCACGCACACTGTGATCATCAGCGGCAAGCGTTATGTTTCCACAGGCACTGCGTGTCGCGTCAACAATGGCGAGTGGAAAGTAGAAACCGTCTAAGCTGCTGGCAGAAAGCGTTTATTTACTAAAATCGCCTATCTTTGAGGTGTTGAATTAGTAAAGTTGCGTGATATGCCATTAGCCTCGTCCTCTCGGTTTGCGACAGACGGCCTCGATCAAATGGGATCGGGGCTTGGTTCGCTAGGCGCGTTTGGCGAGCAAAATTCTTACGAAAATATAGCTAAATTTGGCGTTCAGGGCGCAGCATTTGAATTGCTGCAGCCTATTTCAATGCGCTCATCGCCTCTGATTTTCGGCATGGCGATTGAGAAAAAACATCTCGAAAAGTTTTGGGTGTGGCTAGAGCGTGATGGTGCGCCAGAATATATCGGGCAGCTAAAAGAGAAAATTCTCAAAGATCCAAAGAAAGCCGATCAATTGATCGCTATGGCTTTCAAAGAACTTGTAAAACCGCTTCAAGATCAATTGGAAGCCGCGCACGCGAGTAGCGAGTTTCAACGACGGCTCACCATCCAGCTTGGCGGCTTTGATGTGTTTGAGGCTTTCCCGCTTATCATCACAGCATTTAAAAACATTGATAAGCTTCGTGCCGCAAAAGATTTGGCCGCTCACGTAAAACAATATGAAACTGAAGAAGAGTTCTCGGATCTAGTCGAGGCAATTGAATTGCCTTCTGGATCAGTGCAAAAACTCTGGTGCACCGCATTTGTTTATCACATGGCGTGGCCCGGAAAATTTATGCTCGGCGTCTTAGACCATTGCTTTGGCGACACAGAATCTGCGGTGCGCAAGTCGGGCTATGGCCCCTATGGCGATGCCATGATCATCAATTTGCAGCAACTTGTTGATACGATTGAGGAACAGGCGGGGGTTTTTAGCGACATCGACCTTATGTGTTTGGCGATCGACCGCTATCACCGTATTGCCCGTGTCATGCATTATTATTTGGAGCTTGGAAAAACGAGCCAGTGGAACCACTGCCTTGAGGTTTTGACTTCACGGGTTTCTAAAGTGCTAGAAAAACGGCTTTCGCAAGTGGTCCCCAACGTCACAAATGTTTTGCGGACTCCAACGCAAAACGCACAAATTCTGTTCACCACCGACAAAGTGCTACAAGCCTATAACAGCGTCTATTTGCTGGATGCAGCGCGTAATGCCAAAGAATCGTTGGCCGTAAACAACGTTGTTGAACGCACTTGGAACGAGTTGGGTAAATCCCTTGAAATTTTACTGGAGCGGGCGCTAGAAGACCAAAAGGCTGCGGCATTTGGCGACAGTTTGGCAATCGCCAAAGTCGATATTGCGATCAAGCTTTGCGCCATTCGATTTGGTGCGGAATATGCGCAAATTATGTCGAAAAACAAAGACAATATTGAACGCCGGAAACTCAACAACAGCGTCAGTCAATAGAATTACAGAATTTCGCCAATTGTTGCAGGGGAGCTCAAGCCGTTCCTGCGCTCGACAGAAATCTTTAATCCTGTAGACACTAATTCGCCATTACAGATTGCCACGATCCTACCCTGTTCGATAGTGACAATGGTTCCGATGGCCCCGTCAGACTTATCTTGCCCGGCCACAAAGATTTTCTGACCAACGCGCAAACGCTCATTATTTTGCAGATGAATGAGAAACTCTTGGGCGTTTGGAACGGTCGACTTGATGTGCGCCGGCACGCTGGCAGGCAGATTGGTTAGTTCATGAGTGTCAGCGAAATACCCATTGGCAAAATATTGCCGTAGCGTTTGATCTGTATGCGGCAACGCCTTCAAATAATAGTTGGTTGCTTCAGGATAATCATAAAATCGGGTGTTATTTCTTCCGATATTTTCAGGGAGATTGTGTTTGTAGGCGGCGGGGCTTTCATAAACCTGCGAATTATGAACTTGCGATGCACCGCGTGTGAGCCCTCGTTGACCGAGTTGCGACATCGCTTCGGCAACGCTGGTAAGGCAATCTATCTGTGAGCTGTATCCCGCTGCTGTGCCGACAATGGCGATATGATCGGGGCCTGCATCTGGCATAATCCGGCCAGATCGCTCATCCAATGCGCAGCTTCCGCCTGCTTTAACCCAAAAGCCATTGTCCGGTTGTGGCGGGTAGCCCACAATCAGCGCATCGCTCTCGGTTTGAAAATGCTGGTGGGCAGCATCCATATGAGTTGGACTGAAATGACATTGGATCTGCTTAGCGAGCGGAACAGCCGATTGCAGACGAAGCGCAAATCCCATTTGAACGCCTACCGCTTTCGCGAAATCGATATGCCGAGAGGAGGGCGCCGGACGACCATCATAAGCCTTGATGAGATCAAGGCCAGCTTCCTTCATATGCATTGCCAGGCGGTAGGCCCCGTTTTCAACGGTATATAATAGATTTTTTTGGAAACGATTGAGACCATATGCCCACAAATCGTGGAATACTTCTTTGCTGTCGAGCACGCGATGGGGCAAATGATTATCGAGCGTAAACCCATTATGCTCCCCACCAGTGGCAATCACCAATTGATCAAAATTGACCCAGCTAAGCTCAGTGCGTTGGCGCTCTTCGTGAAAAAGGCTGTGTTGAACCAGAATTGACTTTTCTTTGATATCGAGTGCTTTGCTGCTGGTGAAGATGCGGATGTTCTCCTTTGCTTCAACTTCAGCGATCAGCGTATTGATCAGGTCTTCCGGCTCAGTTTCATCTGCTGATTTGCCATAATAGGCGCACATGCCACCAAGCAATTGATCCTTCTCAAGCAAGAGAACCTTCTTACCAGACTTTGTCGCCTCTAAGGCAGCTTGCATGCCAGCGATGCCCCCGCCAATAACGACGATTTTTTGAGTGAGGCTAGACGCATGGGGGAGATCGAAATGGACGTTTTGCCTCCAATTGAGCGCAATAGGGGCATGTCGCTGACCTCGCGCAAGCCTCATAAGGCGGGGCACGAGATTTATTCGTGCCATGTCTAATTCGAGATTATCCCCGTTTTGGATAACCAGATCAGAAATCAAAACCTTCGCATGAGCAGAAGTTTCGGTTTGATGGCGCGCAAATAGAGGCAGAGATTTGCTCAGCGAAAGGCTTTCGCCATTTGGCCCTTCGACTTCGAATATGCCATTGGCAATAAGCGCTGAATAAAGAGTGTCGCCAAAACATGCGGTAAACCGCTTCTTGTTAAGCGTGAACTCGATCTGGCGGTCCGCTTTTATTAGGTGGCCAAACTTTTGATTGCCAATTTGTTGAATACGCTTTGACATCTAAGAAGCCACCGCCATTTGCAAAAGTGTGCCGGCACCTGCCTGACGGTTTTGAACTCGTGCGCTTCGCCAAAGTGGAGAATCTGTGTTCATCTCGTTCGAGAGGCTTTCCGCCAATAGCGGCATCAAGGCCACTTCAAAATGCTGCGCTCCACAAAAACACATTACATTTCGGTCGCCAATAACATCAAAAAGCGGGTAGCCGTCAGTTGTGGTGACAAACCGTTTCTGATCCATTTGACGAATTCGTCGATCAGCAATGTCGGGGAAATGTTTAAACAAATAGGTCGCCAATTGATCCACGCTGCCAACAGAGCTGAACAAAATGTCGGCTTCTGCAAATCCATATTGCCAAAGGCCCGTGCTGATGTCTTGCTGCGCCGCGTAGGCAAAGTTTTTTTGTTGATGAAAGCGGAGAACCTGATGCGGAAAACTCTGCAGCGGTATGCGTTTAGTCTGTGTTTCCAGCTCAAACTCGATCAAATCATGATCCATCAATAAAACACGGTCAGCTTTATAAGTGGATGTATTGGATTTGCCGGAGAAACGTCCGTCTTTCGTGATATGAGACCGTTCAAATTCATGCCGTTGTAAAAAACTCAATCCTTTGATGTCGATCGGGCTTGGACCAACAAATTGGCGGATATTGTGCTCGTCGAAGCTCACCGCCTCCGGGAAAATCAATTGTTCGCTATGGGTTGCGCTGTGCACGCGTCTTTCACACACAATATTGGCATGAATTGCGGCACCTTCAGTAAACTCAATGAGTTGGCCATGTTGGGGCAGGCGTGCAAAAATTGCGTTTGGGCGCGCGGAAACCAACTCGACATCTTTATATGGCGACAGCAAACGCTGAATCGTTTCAGCGCCTTCCGCAGCGGCTTCAAAAAAATCAGGAGATGTGCAATAGCCAGCGGACAATTGCGGGGAGGTGGGCAAATGGTGAATCTGTTCAGAATCAGAAATATGCAACACCTTCATCCCACCATTTTGGGCGAGGCTTAAAGCCAAAAGGCGCGAAGCTGCATTGCTTCCAAAAATGGCCAAATCGTAATTATCTGTCATATCAACTAATTGTGTTTCGCCCCAACCTGTTGAGTTGCACCATGTCCAGCGCGATGCGTCAATCCGCCTGATCATATTTGCTTAAGATTTTTGTCATTTTGCGCTAAGTAGGTCCACATTATTTAAATTCGGTAGAAGGACGGCACATTGAATTCGTTTTGGGTATCTGCGGTTTTGCTCGCTCTTATTGTTGCGATGGTGCTGTTTTTAACCACACATTTCCGCGCGAAAAGCCGTGAGGAAAACGGTGCCGAAGATCTTTCGCGGCCAAATGCGGACGACGCATTTTATAAGAGCCAGTTGCAGGCGCTGGAAAAAGACAAAGAAAATGGCCTTCTGGATGATGAGCAGTTTCGTGTTGCTCAAGCTGAGTTGGCACGCGAGGCCTTGGCCGCAAAAAAGGCTAATGAAACCAGCACAACTGCTGGAAAATGGCCACTCACTTATAGCCTAACCGCATTAATCAGTTTTCTGGCCATTGGCTTGGGTACATATTATTTCCTCGGCTCGCCTGGCTTTAACAATCAGCCTTTGGCAACCCGGCTGGCCGCCATCGAAAATCTCGATGTAGATGACGCGGTGGCCCAAATTGAGGCTCAATTAGAGATTACACCTGACGATATTCGCGGCTGGCGGGTGCTGGTGCCAGTTTATGTGCGTCAAGGCAATGTAGACAAAGCCGTTACTGCATTTGAAAACATTATTCGCATCGAAGGCGAAAATGCTGAAAACGTAACGGATCTCGCAGAAGCCTATTTGATGAAGTCTCAAGGTAAACCCACTCCAGAAGCTATCGAGTTGCTACAAAAAGCAGTGCAGCTTGATCCACGTCACATCCGTTCGCGTTTTTATTTGGCAAATATCGCGTTGAACAATGAAGAATATGACGTTGCGAAACAGGAGTGGGAAGATATTTTGGCACTGGCACAAGGTGACGAACCTTGGGTTGAGTCAGCGCAGAATGGCCTAGCTGCTGCAAAAGCTGGCTTAGGCGAGGGCGGCCCAACGCCTGATGAAGTGGAAGCGGCATCACAAATGGATGAAGCTGACCGCAATGAAATGATCGCGCAGATGGTGAGCGGCTTGGCAGAACGTCTTTATGCTGATGGCGGCAGCGCAGGCGAGTGGGCCCAGCTGATCAGATCGCGGATGGTGCTAGATCAAATTGAGCAGGCGCGCGCCGATATGGAAAAGGCACGTGAAGCCTTTGAAGACAAAGCAGCGGAAAAAGAAGCCTTGGAAGAGGCGATTGCCCCATTTGTAGACCAATTGAAGAAGGAGCAAAATCAGTGACACGCAAGCAAAAGCGTTTGGCCATTATTGGCAGTTTATCAGCTATTGTGCTGACGGCCGTTGTATTTATCGCGATCGCGATGCGTGGCACGGCATCTTTCTTCGTTGTGCCCAGCGAGATTAAGTCGCAAAGCATTGCTTTAAATCAGGCCGTGCGCCTTGGCGGGATTGTGAAATCAGAAAGCTGGGTGAAGGACGGAACCTCCCACAACTTCTTGGTGACCGACTGTCAGGTCGATATCCCAGTTCATTATAGCGGCATTGTGCCTGACCTCTTCCGTGAAGGCCAAGAAGTGATCGTTGAAGGCTCTTTGGTGAACAATGATCTGTTCGAAGCCACCAACGTGTTGGCCAAGCACGATGAAAACTACGTGCCAAAGGACATGGTCGATAAGTTTGAAGAGAAGGGGCTGTGCCCCGGCCATACAGATCAAGCGTCAGGATAAGCCCTATGTTGAGCATTGAACTCGGTCACTTTGCCCTAATTCTGGCGTTCGCCCTTTCTGTTGTGCAGGTCGGCGTGGCGACCTATGCGTGGCAGCGGCCAAATGAAGGCAGCTTTCAATTTGTGCGCCAAGCCAGCATGCTGCAATTCTTGCTCGTGTTGCTCTCTTTTGCAGCGCTAAGCGTCGCGTTCGTGACTTCGGATTTCTCATTGAAACTCGCTTACGAGCATTCCCATTCTTTGCAACCAACGCTTTATAAATTCACCTCAGTGTGGGGCAACCATGAAGGTTCGATGCTGCTTTGGGTGTTAATTTTGACCTTGTTTGGGGCAGCAGTTGCCATTGGCGGCTCAAACTTGCCCAAGCCAACGCTTAATCTGGTTTTGGGCAATCAGGGCTTCCTTGCATTTGCCTTTATCGGCTTCACTTTGTTCACATCAAATCCCTTTGAACGGCTGCCTGAAATGCCTTTGGAAGGGCGGGATTTGAACCCAATCTTGCAAGATGTTGGTTTGGCCATTCACCCTCCATTGCTCTACATCGGCTATGTGGGCTTTTCAGTGTGTTTCTCATTTGCGGTGGCCGCGCTGATCTCCGGCAAAATTGACGGCGCGTGGGCCCGTTGGGTGCGCCCGTGGACTATGGCCAGCTGGATTTTCCTCACCCTCGGCATCGCGATGGGGTCTTATTGGGCTTATTACGAACTTGGCTGGGGCGGCTGGTGGTTCTGGGACCCAGTTGAGAACGCATCCTTTATGCCATGGTTGACCGGTACGGCTTTGCTGCATTCCGCACTCGTGATGGAAAAACGCGGCGCGTTGAAAATCTGGACGGTCCTTTTAGCCATCATCACCTTCTCATTGAGCCTGCTGGGCACATTCCTTGTGCGGTCGGGCATTTTGACGTCGGTCCACTCATTCGCCACAGACCCATCTCGCGGGTTGGTGATTTTGGGCATGCTCACCTTCTTTATTTGCGGCGCATTCCTGCTATTTGCTTGGCGGGCGCCAACATTGAAAGCAGGCGGTCTGTTCGCGCCAGTTTCGCGGGAAGCGGCGTTGGTGTTCAACAATCTCTTTTTGGCGACAGCAACAATCGCGGTTTTGGTGGGCACGCTTTATCCGCTGGTTTTGGATGCCTTCACTGGCATCAAGATATCCGTCGGCGCTCCATTCTTTGATCTCACATTCGGGGCGTTAATGGTTCCACTATTGCTGGTTGTGCCGTTCGGTCCCTTCCTACCGTGGAAGCGCGCAAGCATCGCGCAGGCGAGTAAGCGTTTGTTTGGTGCCATCGTGATCAGTTTTGTCCTTACAGTGATTGTTTCCGCCTATTTGTGGGAAGGCTTTAGCCTTACTCCACTTGGTCTTTTGCTGGGCTTCTGGGTTATCATCGGATCACTTACTGATCTCGTTGAGCGCAGCAAATTATTCAAGGTTGCGCCGTCCGTTTCGCTGCGCCGTTTGGCCGGATTGCCGAAAAATGTATGGTCAACCAGCTTGGCGCATATGGGCTTGGGCATGACCGTGCTGGGCGTTGTGTTCGTCATGACTTATGAGACCGAAACCATCACCACCATGGAACCTGGCCAACAGCTCGAGACATACGGATATTCAGTACGTTTCATCGACGAAATTGACACAGCTGGTCCCAACTTTACCTCGGAACGGGCAACCTTCGCAGTGGCGCCAATCGGCAGCACAGAGAAAACACTGTCATCCGAAAAACGCAATTATCCGGCACGCCAAATGCCAACCACTGAGGCTGGCATCAAAACTTTTGGTCTGTCGCAAATCTATATTTCGATTGGCGACCGCGTGGGTGAAAATGGCCGCGTGGTGCGTATTTGGACCAAGCCTTGGATCTTGCTCATTTGGCTGGGTGCTGTGGTGATGTCGCTTGCTGGTGCCTATTCGCTTACTGATCGGAAATATCGCATCGCCGCGCCAAATCTGGCTAAAAAACAACAGCTTGGAGCAGCAAGATGAATCGATTTCTGATGGTCTTGATTCTTCTTGTGAGCTTTGTGCCTGCATCATTTGCGGTGCAGCCAGATGAAGTACTGGACGATCCTGCCTTAGAGCAACGCGCCCGCGATATCTCCGCGGGTCTGCGCTGTCTTGTGTGCCAAAACCAGTCAATCGATGATAGCGATGCGGATCTGGCACGCGATCTGCGCATTGTTGTGCGCGAGAGGTTGGTTGCTGGTGACAGCAATGACGAAGTGGTTGAGTTTGTCGTTGCGCGATATGGTGAGTTTGTTTTGCTCAAACCCACTTTCTCAGGTCACAATCTAATCCTGTGGATTGCGGCACCTCTTGTTTTTGTGATTGGCCTCGTGATCGTTTTTGCTGTTTCACTGCGTCAAAAGCGTGTGACAAGTGATGCGACTCTCACCTCGGAAGAGGCGAAGATGTTGGCCGAATTAGCAGAAAGTGAGCCTGACCATGGCAACGAAAATCAAACCAGCGGCAAGCCAACGGATTGAATTTGAAAACAGCCGCGGCGTAAAAATCGCCGCGGCACTCGACCTGCCCAAATCGAGTATTCGGGCTTTCGCGGTTTTCGCACACTGCTTCTCCTGCTCAAAAGATTTTGCCGCCAGCCGCCACATCGCCAACGCCCTTCAAAATGAAGGTATTGCGGTGCTCCGTATCGATTTTACGGGCCTTGGCCACTCTGATGGCGAGTTTTCCAACTCCAATTTCTCCACCAATCTTGAAGACTTGCAAGCGGCTTGCGCTTGGTTGTCCGCCCATCATCGCCCACCTGAATTGTTGATCGGGCATTCGCTTGGCGGCGCAGCTGTGCTGATGGCAGCGCTGGACATGCCAAATGTAAAGGCTGTGGCCACCATCGGTGCGCCTGCCGCACCCGATCATGTTTTGCATTTGCTGGGCGAAAAGCGTGAGGAGATTGCGCAGAACGGCGAGGCTGAAGTGTTGCTTGCCGGGCGGCCATTCCACATTCGCAAGCAATTTATCGAAGATGTTAGTGCGTTTAATTTAACCAACCGCCTGAAAGAGTTGAGGGCTGATCTTTTGGTCTGTCACAGTCCTATTGATACGGTGGTGGGGATCGAAAATGCACAAGAAATTTTCCTGGCCGCGCGCCATCCAAAAAGCTTTGTGTCGTTGGATCAGGCCGATCACCTGCTGTCCAAACGCGAAGATGCTGCTTATCTCGCTGGCGTGATTTCGGCTTGGGCAGCACGGCATTTCCCCAGCACCGAGAAGTTTTATGAAGATGCCGGTCATGTTATCGCGGCTGAAAGCGGCGAGGGGCCGCTGCACCTTAATGTCAATGCGGCAGGGCACGCGCTACAAATTGACGAGCCTGAGTCGGTTGGCGGCACAAATCGAGGGCCTTCGCCTTATGATTTATTGGCTGCTGCGCTTGGTGGTTGCACCACATTGACCCTGCGGCTCTATGCAAACCGCAAAAAGCTCGATGTCGAACATATCGAAACGTACGTTGATCACGAAAAGCGTCATGTAAATGATTGTGAACAATGTGAAGACGGCAAGAAGCGTGTGGACCATTTTGATCGCCGGATTAAGATTGTCGGCAACATCACCGATGCTCAGCGTCAACGCATGCTAGAAATTGCAGACATGTGCCCCGTGCACAAAACGCTAGAGCAAAAATCTCACATCAGCACAGCACTCATGGACAATTGATCCACTTGCCAGTCCACTGGCTTAGGTCTAATAAAGCGCCATGGACATTTTCTTGGCGCTTCTGCCTGCTGATCTCGCCCCATCATTCTCGCTGCTTCTTATCTTGGCGAGCTTTTTCACTTCCGCAACCACGGCCGCATTTGGCTTAGGTGGAGGCGCGATGCTGATCGCGCTTATGACCAGCGTGATGAATCCGCTGATCGCCATTCCTGTGCACGGGGCCGTGCAATTGGGCAGCAATGGTGGCCGCGCAATTGTGCGGTTCAAACATATTGTTTGGCCGTTCTTCTTGTGGTTTGGCATCGGCAGTGCGGTGGGTGTGGCAGTTGGTGGTCAAATCGCACACCTCCTGCCTGAAAACCTGTTCCGCGCGCTGATCGGCTTGTTTCTGATTTACACAGCTTGGGGTCCTAAGCTGAAATCTGTCATCAAATCGCCATTCGTCACTGCCTTCACCGGGTTTTTCGCTGCTGCCATCTCAATGGTGGTGGGCGTTTCCGGTCCTTTGGTTATGGGCTTTTTGCAGGGCTTGAAAGATCGCCGTGAGATGATCGCCACTCACGCCGCTTTGATGACCGCACAGAATATTCTGAAAGTCGTGACCTTCACATTATTGGGCTTTCAATTCGCTGCATATCTACCGCTAATCCTGATGATGGTCGCCACCGGATTTTTGGGCACCTTGCTCGGATCAAAAATGTTGGACGGTTTGTCGGAACCTTTGTTCCGCAAAATCTTTAGGCTTTTATTGACCTTGCTCGCCCTGTGGCTGCTTGTCCAAACCTTTTGGGCTTAAGGCAGCTCTTTGCGAGATTGAGACAAAAATTTGCCAATAGCTGCCATAGTTTGGCCCTCAACATTACAAAAGTTTAATCTACATGTAATCATGTTGAAAGGCACGCTTCTCCATATTGGCAGTCATAGAATTCGTTCCAATAAGGAGGACTTGATGCGACCTGTATCAAAGATAAACCGTAACCGTTTCAAAGCAATTGCTGCTGCGGCGTTGATTTCCACCAGCGCGATTGCCACTGGCGTCTTGTCGACTGCGCCAGCTAACGCACAAATTTCTATTGAAAATGTCGCACCATTTAGCTTTGCTGATTTGGTGGAGGCGGTCAGCCCTGCTGTTGTATCCATTCGGGTGAAAACCCGCATTGAAGAGGCACGTAATCCGTTCAGCAACCGCGATGGTTTCCGCATGCCAGACCTGCCAGAAGGGCACCCTTTCGAAGATTTCTTCAAACAGTTTGAAGACCGCCGTGGCGACCGTGATCGCCCGCGTGAGCGTTTTGGCCAAGCTGTAGGCTCTGGCTTCATCATTTCATCTGATGGTTTTGTGGTCACAAACAACCACGTGATCGAAGATGCAGATGAAGTGATGGTGGTGATGGAAAATGGCGACGAGATGGCCGCCCAAATCATCGGCACTGATCCACGCACAGACCTTGCTTTGCTCAAGCTCGAGGCGGCAAGTGATTTGCCTTATGTTGAATTTTCTGATGCAGAAGCTCGCGTAGGTGACTGGGTTGTTGCCATCGGTAACCCATTTGGCCTTGGCGGCACCGTAACGGCAGGTATCGTGTCTGCCCGCGGTCGCGACATCAATGCCAACGCCTATGATGATTTTATCCAGATCGACGCAGCTGTGAACCGCGGCAACTCCGGCGGCCCAGCCTTCGACACTACTGGTAAAGTGGTTGGCGTGAACACGGCCATCTTCTCACCTAGTGGCGGCAATGTGGGCATCGCCTTCGCTATTCCGGCCTCAACCGTGAAGCAAGTTGTGTTCGATTTGATGGACGATGGTAACGTGACACGCGGTTATCTCGGCGTCTCCATCCAAAATGTATCGAAAGACATTGCGGATAGCGTTGGCCTAGATAAAGCACGCGGTGCATTGGTGACTGAACCTGCACCAGATAGCCCAGCCCAGAAAGCTGGCGTTAAATCTGGCGACATCATCACCTCTGTAAACGGTGAAGAGATGGACGATGCACGCGATCTATCGCGCACCATTGCTGAGTTCTCACCGGGTACAACGGTTGAAATTGGCATCTGGCGCAATGGCGAATCTCTAGAACTTCGTGTTGAGTTGGCCCGCTTGGAAGACGAGCAGGCGATTAACGAAGACGAAGAGACACCGCAAGTTGAGCCAGGTGAGCCGCAAGAAACAGCAACTGGCCTCACATTGGTGCCAAACGACACAGGCGATGGCCTGTTGATCGTGGACATTGATCCAGAAAGCCGCGCCATCGAAAAGGGCTTCGCCCCAGGTGATGTGGTGCTGGAAGCCAATGGCGAGCCAGTAAACACCATCGCAGAGTTCGAACAGCAGATCGAAAAGGTGAAAGAAGCTGGCCGCTCAACCATTTTGATTAAAGCTGCACGTGAAGGCGTATCACGCTTCGTGGGCCTTGCGATTGAGTAAAGTTTAAGCCAACATCTGTCGCGCCCCATTGGGCGCGGCAGAATAATTTGAGTGTCGGGTAAAACGCATATGAAAGTTTTGTTGATTGAAGATGATCGCGACGCAGCGAACTATCTGATTCAGGCACTCGACGAGGTGGGACATGTAGCCCACCACGCCGCAGACGGCGAAACGGGTTACGCCATGGCATCCTCCATGGATTATGATGTGATGATCATCGACCGCATGCTGCCCCGACGTGACGGTCTATCCATCATCGAAAGTCTACGCGCAGAAAACAACAGCACACCTGCCTTGATCCTCTCTGCGCTCGGTGCCGTGGACGACCGCGTGCAGGGCCTTCGTTCCGGCGGCGATGATTACCTCACCAAGCCCTATGCCTTCTCTGAACTTCTAGCGCGCATTGAAGTGCTGGCGCGCCGGGCATCGCCAGCAGAAGGCGCAACCACCTATCAGGTGGGCGACCTCACGCTAGATCGATTGTCGCGCAATGTGGAGCGGGAGGGCGAAAAAATCAGCCTGCAACCCCGTGAATTTCGCTTGCTCGAATATTTGATGAAACATGCCGGGCAGGTGGTCACCCGCACCATGTTGCTGGAAAATGTGTGGGATTATCATTTTGATCCGCAAACCAACGTGATCGATGTGCACATGTCGCGGTTACGCACCAAAATTGACAAGGGCAAATCCAAGCAATTGCTGCAAACGGTGCGCGGCGCAGGGTATATGATCCGTGAGTAGAATTTGGCGCATTTGGAAAACAACGACCTTCCGGCAGAGCGGCTTTTTTGTGCTGCTCTTCGTGCTGTTTTCTGTCACCATTCTTGGCTACATCGCTTACCAAACCAGCATTCTCATTCAGCGCCAGCAAGTCTCCGCCATCAATCGTGAAATTGGCCAACTCAACCGCACCTATCAGCGTGCGGGCACTCCCGGCTTAGTGCAGGGCGTGCAGCGCTTTGCTGATCGGCCGGGGCCAGGCATTTATTATGTGGCCGACCCGACGGGACAAGTCTTGGCGGGCAATGTCAAAGAAATCCCGACTTTCGTGCTGCAAAATCCCGGCGTGCATAGCTTCCGCTATGAGGTTGAGGAGAACTGGCATGATGAGGACGATAATGAGCGTCCAGACCGAGGCTTGGCGCTCGTCAAGAGCTTCCAGTTGCCCTCTGGCTTTTATCTGGTCGTCGGGCGCGACATTGTTGAACGTCGCGGCTTCAGCGCCATTATCTTCGAAGCCTTTGGTTGGGGTGTTTTCTGGATTATCATTCTGTCGGTGCTGCTGGGCACCATCTTGGCGCGCAATATCATGCGACGCTTGGATTTGATTTCCGCTGCCTCAAAGAAGATCATGTCTGGCGACTTGTCCGAGCGTTTGCCGATCACCAAGCGCAATGACGAATATGACCGCGTATCCGAAAATCTCAACGAGATGTTGGAGCGCATCGAAAATCTGATGGCCGGTCTTAAAGAAGTCACCGACAATGTGGCACACGATCTAAAAACACCGCTCACCAGATTGCGCAACAAAGTTGAGCGAGCACTCAACCGCAATGATGACCCGGAGCAAATGCGCCAAGCGCTACAGGCCACGATCGAGGAAAGCGATCAACTCATCCGCACCTTCAACGCGCTATTGTTGATTGCGCGGGTCGAAGCCGGGGCACCGGATGGCAGTTTCGAACTGGTCGCGGTTGACGAAATTATCGAAGATATTGTCGATCTTTATCAACCGGTTGCAGAAGATTCCGGAATCGAATTGTCTACCAATCTCACAAATGTGCCAAAGGTCAAAGGCAGCCGCGAACTGATCGGGCAGGCCATTGTGAACCTCGTTGAAAATGCCATCAAATATGCGAAAGCGGCTGAGGGTGTGCCCAAAATTGAAATTGGGTTGGAACAGCAGCCAAACCAAATTCGCATTTGCGTTAGCGACAATGGGGAAGGCATTCCGGAAAAAGATCGGGAGCGCGTGTTGGAGCGCTTTGTGCGACTTGAGGAAAGTCGGTCAGAAGCGGGTTCAGGTTTGGGTCTTTCTTTGGTTTCTGCCGTTGCCAGACTGCATAAAGGCAAGCTAGAAATATTGGATAATGAACCGGGCACCAAAGTGCTGATCACCTTGCCAAAGGAAAGCTAATTTATGACCGCTGAGCTAATTGCTGAATTGAAACCAGTTTCGTTCAATGTTGGCACGGCGGAAGATTTCCAAACTTGGCACCGTGACTTTGCCCCCAATGCACCAGCCGCTCTAGAGCCAATATTTGCGCCCATCTTCGCGGCATCGCCATTCCTGTTGGATTGTGCCAGCAAAGAAGCTGATTGGCTGTTAGAGGCACTCAATCAGCCCTTTGATGCCATCATTGAAAATCTGTTGGCAGAAACCGATCAACTCGGGCAACTTGATGACGAAGCGGAGATGGCACAGGCCTTGCGGCAGAATAAACGGCGCCTTGCCCTTGTCTCTGCCATCGCCGAAATTGGCCAGGCTACGCCGCCCGCCGCCACAACAAGCGCATTGGCGCTTTTTGCTGACCGGGCGCTCGACGCCATCCTAGATTTCCTGTCGCGCGATTTGGCTGCTCAAGGCAAGTTTGAGTTAAAAGAAGGCGTGCGTCCAAGTGCCCAATTGGGCGTTTGCGTTTTCGCGCTTGGCAAACATGGCGGCCTCGAACTTAATTACTCCTCTGACATTGATATTGTCATCTTTTTCGATCCGGATCGCTCGCCGCTGATCGATGATCCGCGCCACGCGCGCATCTATGAAAAGCTGGTGCGCCAATTGGTGGCGCTCATGCAGGATCGTGATGCCCATGGCTATGTGTTCCGCACAGATTTGCGCCTGCGCCCGGACCCTGGTTCAACACCCGCGATCATCTCCACCCGTGCCGCCATGACTTATTATGAAAGCCGGGGGCAAAATTGGGAACGCGCCGCGTGGATCAAAGCGCGGCCTTGCGCTGGCGATATGGAAGCGGGCGCAGCTTTCCTGAAAGAGCTAACGCCCTTTATCTGGCGCAAACATCTGGACTATGCCACCATCGACGATATCCGCGCCATCAAGCGGCAGATCAATGTCGCTAAAAATATTGTGGGCCGCGAAGTCTATGGTCACAATGTTAAGTTGGGCTTTGGCGGCATTCGCGAAATTGAGTTCTTCGCCCAAACTCAACAATTGATCGCCGGCGGGCGAGAGCCAGGCCTGCGCACCCGGTCCACCGCCGACACGCTCGATGCACTGGCCGATTGCAATTGGATTTCCAGCAAAATTGCCGATGAGTTGGAAGAGAATTACTGGTTCTTGCGTGCAGTTGAAAACCGCGTGCAAATGTTGCGAGATGAGCAGACACACAAGTTGGGCGATAATGATGCTGCGATTGCACCCATCGCATCTCTGATGAATTTTGAAGATGTGGAGAGCTTCAAGCGTGCTTACCAAAGCTGCCTTGTGCGGGTTGTGGGGCATTATGGGGAACTGTTCTCAGATGATGGTGACGAACAGTTGGCACATAAGCTGGTGTTCACGGGCAGCGACGACGATCCCGACACATGGCAAGCCCTGTCCGATATGGGCTTTCGCGACCCAAGCAGCGCCATCACCACCATCAAAAAGTGGCATTATGCCAGCTATCCCGCCACGCGGGCGGATAAAGCAAGGCAAAACCTAACGGCACTCGTGCCACATCTGCTCCATTCGCTGGCCAATGCCCGCAATGCGGATGAAGCGCTGAAACTGTTCGACATTTTCTTGTCTAAACTGCCTGCTGGCGTGCAGCTCTTCGCTTTGCTGCGCAATAATGAACGGCTGCGCCACTTGCTGGTCGACTTCATGGCCTCAGCCCCTCGCATGACTGACGCAATCTTGCGCCGTGTGCACATTGTGGACGGGCTGATTGATCCGGCTTTCTACGATGAAATTCCAACTGTGGCGGCGCTCACCCAAAAGGCCAATGATTTTCTGGGCGAAGCTCGAAACTATGAAGATTTGATCGATCGCTCACGCATCTTTGGTCAGGAACAAATTTTCCTCACCAGCGCGGGCCTTATTGCGGGCACCGTGAAGCCAGAGCAGGCAACCGAGCAATTCTCCGCCCTTGCGCAGAATCTGATGGAATGGCTGTTTGAAGGGGTGCGCAGCGAGTTTGAAAAGAAACATGGCAAAGTGCCCGGCGCGCAGGTTGCGCTTTTGGCCTTTGGCAAGCTCGCCAGCGCCGAAATGTCGGCGACATCTGATTTGGATTTCATCTTGCTCTATGACGCGCCTGAGGGCAGTGATGGGTCAGATGGACCACGCCCATTGGAAACGCCGCATTATTTCACGCGTTTGACCCAGCGCTTGGTGGCAGCCTTGTCCGCGCCCACGGCGGAGGGCGTGCTCTATGATACAGACATGCGCCTGCGTCCGTCAGGCAATGCAGGGCCGCTTGCGACAAGCTTTAAGGGCTTTGATCGCTATCAGCACAAAGAGGCGTGGACATGGGAGCATATGGCGCTCTCGCGTGCCCGCGCCGTGTTTGCGGATGGGGATTTGGGTGAACGTGTACACACGGTCATCTCCGATGCGCTAAACGCGCCACGCGACAAGCAAAAGCTGGTCGACGATGTTTGGGATATGCGCACCCGCATTGAAAAGGATCGTCAGGCCAAATCCGTTTGGGACTTAAAGCTCGCTATTGGCGGCGTGATCGATTTAGAATTTATCGCTCAGTTCGCACAATTGGCATATGGCGATCAGCTGCAAGTACCGCAAGCGCCCCCCAAACAGGTGTTTGAGCGATTGGCCGAAACTGATTTGCTGCCCGAAGCCACGGAGCTAAAGGAAATTCACGAAGAGTTTTCAGCCGTGCTGCAATTGATGAGCGCATGCCTCAACGATCCGTTGAAAATTGAAAGCTGGAGCGAAGGCTTTAAGGAGCTCTTGATCCGGGTGACCCATTTTCCTTCGCTTGATGCGTTGGAAACGGATTTGAAATCTAAGCAGCAGCGGGTGCGGGCGTTGATGGAGAAGTTTATCGTAGTCTAAGGCTTGCCTATGCCACGTGATCCAACGCAACGTCTATCGCTGCTTCTGCCTCATGCTTCGGCAAGGTGATTAAAACGGTGGTGCCAATCCCAACTGCGCTGTCGATATGGATGCGTCCGCCATTCAACTCAGCGATAGCGCGGGCAGTGGCAATGCCGAGGCCCAGTGTATTTTGTTCTTTTGCAAAGGCCGCTTCGCCTAGCACAAATGGTTGGTTCAAAAGCGCCATGCGTTCTTGTGGAATGCCGATACCTGTGTCGGTGATTTCGATAATAACGCCATCCGCGGCATCCCATGAATTCACAGCGATCTTGCCGCCTTTCGGGGTGAACTTCACCGCATTGTCCAAAATATTGTCTAACATGCGTTGCATCAGGCTCTTATCGGCAAACACATCGCCAATCGCATTTGAGAAGTCGACAAATTCCACGCCAATCCGTTCTGCACGCGCTTTATATTTAGCGGTTTGAGATTTCAACAGATCATCGATACGTAGCGCTTCTTCATTCTGCGCCTTGTTGCCAGCTTCAAGTTCAGAAAGCTCCAGGATCGCAGCAAAAGAGTTCAGCAGCGCTTCGCCAGATTTCTTGATGTCACCCAAATAGCCGATATAGCGCTTGTCGCCCAAGGGGCCGAATGGTTCATGCTGCACCAAGTCAGCAAAGCCGATAATGTGGTTGAGCGGGGTGCGCATGTCGTGGCTCAAATGCGCAAGGAAAGAGGTTTTGGAGCGGCTTGCAGCTTCAGCGGCCAATTTGTCAGCAGTGCATTGGCGAAGCAGGGTCTGGCGTTCTTTTTCAAGCGTATCATTGTCGCGCTTTGCCCGCACTTCTTCCGAAATATCTGTGATGATGGTCACGAAATTGCGTTTGGTTTTCGCAATATCTTCAATCCGGATATGGCGACCATCCAAACAAGCGGCAGTTGCCACGCGGTGATTGTCTGCATCATGCACCGTTTCAAAGCGATGCGGATTTGCGGCGAGAGACATAATGTTGGTGAATGGGCGGCCACGCAGCTTGGTGCCGCCTGAAAGGCCCATCATGTCGCGATAGGCATGGTTGTGCCACAGCATGTTGCCCTCTTTGTCCCAATAGGCGATGCCATGGGGCAGGTCGGTGAGGGCACGCAGCAACTCTTTATCTTCTTTGTTTTCATTCAAGCGCAGCAAATAGTCGAGCTGTTGGCGCTCGTCCTGTGCGCTCATGCGGATCAGGGCAACGCCACCAATGGCGCTTAAAATGCCGGTGGAAACAAGCTGTGCCCAAACGCCCAATTCTGCGGTGAAAAAAACCGCGCCCAGCACGGCGATCAGCCATGCCAGCGCCAGTTTTCTCGTCGTTGGAACGAGGGGTTTTGGAGGCTGAATTGCGCTGTGAGGGGAGGGCGCAACCACTTTTTTGTTGTTGGCGTCAACAAGCAAGGAGCGGAGAGGTTTTTTGCGTTGTCCAAACAAGTTGGAAGACTTTTGTTTCAGTGTTCTCAAACGCTTATAAAGCTTTTTAAAGAATCCTGTCCCGACTGCGTCGGATGTCTCCATCGACAACATTTGAACTCTCCAAATTGTCTAAAAAAGTGCCCCCAAAGAGCTATTGTTGCCCTTTGATATGATCAATTTGAATCAAAAAAAGGGGGCTTGTCGACCCCCTTTAAATAGGCAAATTTTGCCCCTGCAAAAACCGTGAGTCTTTTGAATCACTTACCGATCAAAAAAATTTAACCCTCTAAGGTTTTGTTCACCATTTCCGACAGGTTTGGCGAAATGTTCTCCATGTCGCGTATGCGCTCAAGCGCCGTGCGTGCTGCATTTTGGCGTTTTGATTCGAAATTTTTCCAAATGCGGAACGCCACAGCAAAACGCCCGGCCACTTGCGGATTGAACTTATCAATATGCATAATAATGTCGGCAATCAAATCAAAGCCAGCACCATCCTCGCGGGCAAACTGTGTGGGATTGCCCTGCGTGAAGCTGCCAAACAAGGCGTAAACCCGGTTTGGTGTTTCCAGCGAAAAGCGATCATCGGCCATCAGCGAGTGAATGCGATCAATGGTGCGATCATCATCAATTGAGGCATTGAGCGATAGCCACTTGTCGAACACTGTCATAGGTTCGGCGAAGTTTTCTTTGAAATGTGCCAACAGCGGCTCTGCCCGATCAGGGGCATAAGCGCACATAATGGCTAACGCAGCCTGACGATCCGTCATGTTCTGCGCCTCGTTATAATGGGTTTCCACCATTTCAAAGATTTGCTTGTCGTTCAGCGCGGCCAAAAGGCTCAAGCTCTGGTTGCGCAACGACCGCATGCCTGATTGCTCTGCATTCGGCTCATATTCGTCCGGCAAATGTAATGCCGAATATAGCGATACCAATTGCCCGCGCAGCCGCTCTGCAATCGCCCGGTCCACGTCGCGCTTAATCGACTTGATGTGGTCCGGGTTGATGTTTTCACCAACGCGCTGGGCATAATCTTGATAGTTTGGCAGCCGCAGGCTCAACGCTTTGAATGAAGGTGACATATCTTGGCTATCGAGCGTTTGGCTCAGCGCAGAAGCAACCTGATCCAACAGATCAAGGTCTAGCGCTGGTCCATCCACCGCCATGCTTGGCGATACAATGTTCAAAATGGCTGACTGCAAGCTTTCCCAGCGGTTAAACGGATCGCCGTCTAGGCGTGCGCGATGCAAATCCTCTTCAAGGCTTGCCTTGGTCTGGATCGTCACTGGCGCAGAAAACTCGCGGAACAGCGACACAACTGGCGCACTTGAAACGCCGTGGAACTGAACGGTCACGTCTTCTTTGTCCATAATGATCAAATCATCACGCACCTCAGCGCCTTCAACGCTGTCCCATCCCAAATCGTCGCCATTGTTGGACACAAGGCCAAACTTGATGGGCAGCACCATAGGCGATTTTTCGCTTTCGCCGGGCGTGGCGGGCACCGTTTGCTTCAGCTCCAATGTGAACTGCTTACTTTCCGCATCATAAGCAGTGGTGTAGCTAACCTGCGGGCGCCCAGCTTGTGTGTACCATTTCTGGAATTGGCTCAAATCGCGCTTGCTCACATCTTCAAAACATTTGATGAACTGTTCAATGGTTGCCGCTTCTCCATCATGGCGTTCCAAATACAAATCCACCCCTTCATGGAAGGTCTCTTTGCCCAAAAGTGTCATCAACATGCGCACCACTTCCGCGCCTTTTTCATAAACGGTCGTCGTGTAAAAATTGTCGATCTGCTCATATTGGTTTGGGCGCGGTGGATGGGCGAGGGGGCCGCTATCTTCAACAAATTGAGATTGCCGCAAGCCCTTCACATCATCGATACGCTCAACATCGCGGAAGCGCTCATCAGATGAGAATTCCTGATCGCGGAAAACAGTGAGCCCTTCTTTCAAGCACAGTTGGAACCAGTCACGGCAAGTGACTCTGTTGCCAGTGTAATTGTGGAAATATTCGTGCGCAATAATCCGCTCAATCAACGCATAATCCTGGTCAGTCGCTGTTGCAGGATCGGCCAGCACATATTTGTCGTTGAAAATGTTGAGGCCCTTATTCTCCATCGCACCTGCGTTGAAGTCGCTCACGGCCACAATATTGAACACATCCAGATCATATTCGCAGCCAAAGCGTTCCTCATCCCACTTCATAGAGCGAATAAGCGCATCCATGGCATAGCGACAAAGCTCTGCTTTGCCTGGCTCTGCGTAAATGTTGAGGTCTACTTTTTTACCAGATTTTGTGGTGAAATTTTCTGAAATTTTATCAAGTTTTCCAGCCACCATCGCAAATAGATAAGATGGTTTTGGATGCGGATCATGCCATTCAGCGAAATGTCGGTTATTGCTCATTTCACCGCTGTCGACCGGGTTGCCGTTTGAAAGCAGCACTGGCGCCAAATCTTTGTCTGCCACCATTTTCACCGTGAAAACGGACATCACGTCGGGGCGATCCAAGAAATATGTGATGCGGCGGAAGCCTTCGGCCTCACATTGTGTGCACCAATTGCCGGACGAGCGGTAAAGCCCTTCTAGGCTCTTGTTCTTTTCCGGCTCCACATCCACCACGGTGCTCAGCACAAAGCTTTGCGGCGGGTCGAGCAGCTTTAGCCCGCTCTCGCTCAGCTCATATTGGCCAGCGCCAAGCACTTCGTCGCCAATGGCAATGGATACCAATTCCAAATGTTCGCCGTCCAGTTCCAGCGGGGTGCCATCTTCAACGCCCACTTGTCGTTCAATGTGCAAATCGGTTGTGATGCGCGTGCGTTCTGGGGTGAAGTCCACCCACATTTCCGTTTTCGGAATCAGATAGTCGCTTGGCTTATAGTCTTGTAAATAAATGATTTTCTGCTCTTCGCTGCGCATGATTTTTGTCCGATATATGTTGGAACTGTGTCCAGAAATGACACATTTTGTCGCACTGTTGCCTCTCTGCAACAGCCACGAATCGTCTTTGGCGATATTCTGAACGGCTTGGTCGCGATTGCCTAGCGCCTAATCCTAAAGGTTCACAATGTTAAATTCTGTTTTTAATTGGTTCGAGCGGATCTATCCGCCCACCGAGCTTGCAAAAAATCCGCATCCTCCGCAAGGGGTCAAGGATTTCTATGTTTATTTCTTAAAGCAATTCCGCTGGGGTTTGCTCGCAAAAATGACATTGGTTGCCATTGGCGCCACCATTGATGCGATGATCCCAGTGTTCTTGGGGCAAATTGTTGATTTGGTTTCAAACGAAAGTCCTGGCAACATTTTCACCAGCCATGGTGCCATGTTGCTCGGTTTTGCGCTTGTGATCATTTTGCGTCCAGCGGCATTCACATTGAGCTCGCTGGTGCATTTCCATACCATTTTTCCGCCCATGATGGGGCGGACGCGTTGGCAAAGCCACTGGCATGTGGTGCGCCAAAGCTGGGCCTATTTCCAGCGTGACTTTGCTGGCCGTATCGCCAGCAAGATCATGGAAACGGGTAATTCGCTTGAATCAAGCACCATGCAGGCCATCGACTCTGTTTGGTACATGGTCATCTTTTTGATCGTGGCGATTACTGTGCTGATCAATGTCGAGCCGGTTTTCGTGCTGCCGCTTTTGGTGTGGCTGATCGTTTATCTGGGCATCATGACCAGATTTCTGCCGCGGATCGCAAAGCGCTCAAAGGATAACTCCGAAGCGCGTTCTGTGGTCACGGGCCGGATCGTGGATTGCTACACCAATATACAGACCCTCAAAACATTCGCTTCAAGCAAGTTCGAGGATGAATATGTGGCGGGTTCGGTGAAGAACCACACCAATGTGCTGCACCGTTTGATGCGCGAATTCACCAAGATGTGGACATTGCTGTTCCTCATCAATGCTGTGTTGATGGTCAGCGTGGGCTATATGGCGCTCTATTTCTGGAATGAGGGCATGATCACCGCTGGTAAACTGGCGACCATCATTCCGTTCGTCTGGCAAACGGTGAACATTTCCGGCTGGATTTTGGAAGTGGCCACCAACATTTTCCGTGATTACGGCACGGTGCAAGACGGCGTGGACACCATCGCCCGCCCGATCACCATGTTGGATGCGGACGATGCGGAAGAACTCGACGCTGATAAAGCAGGCATTGAGTTTAAAAATGTGCACTTTGCCTATGATGCGGACAAAACGACCGATAAGCCGCGCGTGATTGAAAATCTAAATCTGAACATCAAACCGGGCGAAAAGATCGGTTTGATCGGGCGGTCAGGGGCGGGCAAATCGACCTTGATCAATTTGCTGCTGCGCTTGTTTGATGCGCAATCGGGTGAAATCCGCATTGATGGACAACGTATTGATGAAGTGACGCAGGATAGCCTGCGCCGCGCCATCGGTTTTGTGTCGCAAGACACATCATTGTTGCACCGTTCAGTGGGCGAAAACATCAAATATGGCCGTCCAAACGCGTCAGATGAAGACATGATTGCTGCGGCCAAACAGGCCAAAATCCATGATGTGATTTTGGGCTTGGAAGATGAGAACGGCAACAAAGGCTATGACGCCCGAGTGGGCGAACGTGGGGTGAAGCTTTCTGGTGGTCAACGCCAGCGGATCGCTATTGCTCGCGTGTTGCTCAAAGATGCACCTATTTTGATTTTGGACGAAGCAACCTCCGCACTCGACAGTGAGGTGGAAGCCGCCATCCAAGAACAATTGCAGCATTTGATGACCAACAAAACTGTCATCGCCATTGCACACCGCTTAAGTACCATCGCCGCCATGGACCGACTTTTGGTGATGGATCAAGGGCGGATCGTTGAACAGGGCACACATGAAGAACTGCTCAAGGCCAAGGGGCATTATGCTTCTTTGTGGCATCGCCAGTCCGGCGGTTTCGCCAATATGGAGGGGGCAGACCCGGCCATTCCGAGCGGTTGATTAAAAGACAAAAAACGAATATAGAAAGAAAAATCTTTCTTAAAAGGCGAATATAATGATAACAAAAATATTTGACTGGTTCGAAAGCCGGGTAGAACCCTTCCCGGAAAAGGACCCGCAATTACCGCCGAAAACCTTGGTGGCATTTTGCCGACATTATTCCAAAGGCTTGGAGCTTTGGCTCGTGCTTTTGGCGCTCGGCGCTGCCATTTTGGCCATTCTCGAAGTGGTACTGTTTGGCTTCTTGGGCAATGTGATTGATTGGCTATCAACGTCTGATCCTGAAACATTCCTGCAAGATGAATGGCCAACATTGCTGATGATGGCGGCGATCATTTTGGTGATTAAGCCCGCAACAGCGGCCTTTTCATCCTTTGTGATGCACCAGACTTTGCTGGGCAACTTCCCCATGCGGATTCGCTGGGATGTGCATGGCTATTTGATCCGCCAATCCATGACCTATTTTCAGGATGAATTTGCCGGTCGTATTGCCACCAAATTGATGCAGACCTCTTTGGCGGTGCGCGAAACCGTCATGAAGATTTTGGACATTCTGGTCTATATCTCGGTCTATTTCATCGGCATTCTGTTTGTGATGGCCAGCGCTGATTGGCGCTTGATGGCGCCGTTCGCCATCTGGTTGGTCGCCTATGTGTCCATCATGCGCTATTTCGTGCCGCGCATGCGTGACGTGTCACAAAAGCAAGCCGACGCGCGTTCTGTCATGACGGGTCGCATCGTTGATAGCTACACAAACATTGCGACAGTGAAATTGTTCTCGCACTCCGGTCGTGAAGCTGGCTATGCCCGCGAAGGCATGAGCGGCTTTTTGCAAACCGTTTACAACCAGATGCGGTTGGGTGCGAGCCTCGACATCATCATCGACACATTGAACTCGCTTTTGCTGTTCTCTGTGGGTGCGGTTGGCATCATTTTGTGGCTGAACGGGGTGATGACACCGGGGCCAGTGGCCATTGGTATCGGCATTGTGTTGCGGATCTGGGGCATGTCGCACTGGATCATGTGGGAAATGTCTGCCTTGTTCGAAAATATCGGCACGGTGCAGGATGGCATCAACTCCATCTCATTGCCGCGATTGGTGGCCGACAAAAAGGACGCAAAGCCGATTGGTGAAGTGAAGGGCGACATTAAATTCAACAATGTCACCTTTAACTATGGCGCCGATAAAGGCGTGATCACCGATATGAATTTGCACATTCCTCAAGGACAGAAAGTTGGCCTGGTTGGCCGCTCTGGTGCGGGCAAATCCACTTTGGTGAACATCTTGCTGCGCTTTTATGATGTGGAGCAGGGCACCATCACCATTGATGGCAAAAACATTTCCGATGTGCAGCAGGATACGTTGCGCGAACAATTGGCCATGGTGACGCAAGATACATCCTTGTTGCACCGTTCAGTTCGGGAAAACCTGCTTTATGGTCGTCCTGATGCGACGGAGGAAATGATGATTGCGGCGGCCAAAAAGGCCAAAGCGCACGAATTCATTCTCGACCTTGTCGATCCGCAAGGGCGCAAGGGATATGATGCGCATGTGGGCGAGCGAGGGGTCAAACTCTCAGGTGGTCAACGCCAGCGTGTCGCCATCGCGCGGGTATTGCTCAAAGATGCCCCGATTCTGATCATGGACGAAGCCACCTCAGCTTTGGACAGTGAAGTGGAAGCAGCCATTCAAGAGCAGTTACATCAACTGATGGAAAACAAGACCGTGATCGCCATTGCACACCGCCTGTCTACGATTGCAGAGATGGATCGGTTGATCGTGATGGATCAGGGTAAGATCATTGAAGATGGCACCCACGCTGAATTGCTCGAGCGCAATGGGCATTATGCGTCCTTGTGGAAACGCCAATCCGGCGGCTTCATCGATTATGGTGATGAAGAAGAAAAATCTGCATAACAAAAAGGGCGGTTTCGACCGCCCTTTATTTTATCGCGACATTATCGATCAGCCGCACATCTTCCAAAAACACGGCGGCGAACAGCCGGGCAGGGCCATCTAGCTGCTCCAGCAATTCAAGGTTCTTGCTGTCGCGAAACTCAAAATAATCAACTTTGCCAAAGCCGATTTCGGCAAGGCGTGTTTTTGCGTCCTGCACCGCATCAGCAATGGTCTTGCCCGTTTGCACGTCGATTATACACTTGCCCATCACATTGCGCAGCGATGGCGCAATGGCACGCGCTTCTTCGCTCAGCCGCACATTGCGGGAAGACATGGCCAAGCCATCGTCCTCGCGCATGGTGGGGCAACCAATCACCTTAATATCAATATTAAGGTCAGCCACCACTCGGCGGATGATTTGCAATTGTTGGAAGTCTTTCTCGCCGAAAAACGCTTTGTCAGCGCCAGTTTGCAAAAACAGCTTGGTGACCACAGTCGCCACACCGTCAAAATGGCCAGGGCGTGTCGCGCCGCACAGGCAATCAGTCAGTCCCTCAACGCTCACTTTGGTTGCAAATCCATCTGCATACATTTCGTCTGCATTGGGGATATACACCACATCGACGCCCATCGGCTTGAGCATTGCTAAATCGGCCGCTTCTGTCCGTGGATAGGCTGCAAGGTCTTTCGGGTCATTAAACTGTGTTGGGTTTACAAAAATTGAAACGATCACCTTGTCGCTTTTGGCCTTTGCGGCATCGACCAGGCTCAAATGCCCCTTATGCAGGGCGCCCATAGTTGGTACAAAACCTACAGTCTGGCCAGCCTTGTGCCATGCTTTTCGCGCTGCGCGCAGTTGGGCAATTGTCCGTGCAATTTTCATAAATTAAGTCTTCTTTTTACCCGCATAAACATGTGCATCTGTCGGGAAGCTGCGTTGCCGCACTTCTTTTGCGTAATGTTCAATTGCTTCGTCCGCCATGTCTGCCAGTTCAGCATAGCGTTTCACAAATTTCGGTTTAAAGCTGGAAAATAGGCCAAGCAAATCATCCACCACCAAAATCTGCCCGTCGCATTCAACTGATGCGCCAATGCCGATGGTGGGAACTTCAAGCAATGCGGTGATTTCATTGGCCAATGGCTCGGTCACCATTTCCAATACAATGGCAAATGCGCCGGCTTCTTGCACCGCTTCGGCATCCGCTAGAATACGCTGATGGTCATCGCCACGCCCTTGCACAGAATAGCCACCCATGGCTTTCACGGATTGTGGTGTCAGCCCAATATGCCCCATCACCGGAATGCCGCGTTGGGTGAGATAGGCGATGGTCTCTGCCATATGGGCGCCGCCCTCAAGCTTCACCGCTTCGCAGCCCGTTTCGCGCATCAGCCGTGCCGCATTTTCAAATGCCTGCTCTTTATTATGTTCATAAGAACCAAAGGGCATATCAACCACCAGCAACGCTTTTTCAACGCCGCGACGCACCGCTTGCCCATGCAGGATCATCATGTCCATGGTTACGCTGAGGGTGCTTTCAAAACCATGCAGCACCATGCCCACACTGTCGCCCACCAGCACAACATCGCAATGCTTATCCACCAGTCGCGCCATCGGGGTGGTATAGGCGGTGAGGCACACAATCGGGTCTTGCCCCTTTTGCGCTTTTAGGGCGTGGCCGCTAGGTGTTTTGAATTTGGAGTTGGCGCTCATCTAAATGTCCTTTGGTTTGCCTGCTGGCATCCGACCAAATAGATGGCCTTATTCGCAATAGGACCTTCGTTTAGGCGTCTTGGCCTGGTCCGCAATAAATGCCGTAAAGGGTGCGCAGCACCGCTTCAACTTCTTCCGAAGCCAGAGAATAAAAGATCACATTGCCGTCGCGGCGGGTTTTCACCAGCTTGAGGTTCCGCAATTTCGCCAAATGCTGTGACAAGGCAGGCTGTGACAGGTCAACTTGCCCCGCAAGGTCCAACACAGACATCTCGTCTTCCACCAGTTTGCACAAAATCAACAGGCGTTTCGGGCTAGACATGGCCGACAGCAATTCAGAGGCTTCAGCTGCCCGTTCTTCTAATAATTGAAAATCGCTCGGTGCGCTCACTATCTTGTCCCTTAAATGGTTGTTGTTTTTTAACAAATTTTTCCTGAACCGCAAATTCAAATTTTATTTAAATCAGGCCTTGCATTATATTAGTGATTACTTATATACCAATATGCGAGATGACACAAACGTAATTCAAAAAACGACAGGGTACACATATATGACTGAATTTACGCCAATTGAAGCCATCATAGGGGGAGGGTTGATTGGTATCGCTTCTGTGCTGCTCATGGGGTTGCATGGTCGCATTGCAGGTATGACCGGCATTTTGGCTGGTCTCTTGCCACCATTTGTTGCGGATAAGGGCTGGCGCGCTGCCTTTTTGATTGGCGCCATTTCAGGGCCTTTGGCTTTGTTTTTGCTCACTGGCACGCCTGTTGATTTTCAAAATCCAGTGCCACTTTGGGCCATGATCGTCGGCGGCTTTATTGTCGGCATCGGCGTTAATTATGGCTCGGGCTGTACTTCGGGCCACGGCGTGTGCGGCATGGCGCGTTTTTCAATTCGCTCCATCGCGGCAACAGCAACCTTTATGCTTTCAACCTTCATCACTGTTTATGTGGTGCGGCACATTTTGGGGGTATTTTAAGATGCGATTGATTTCATTTTTCGCCATCGGCCTCATTTTCGGCATGGGCATTGCCCTGTCTGGCATGGCCAACCCAGCCAAAGTGCTGAACTTCTTTGATGTGGCTGGCAATTGGGATCCAAGCCTTGTGTTGGTGATGATTTCAGCCTGGTTGGTCACGGTTGTGGGTTATTTTGTGGTGTTGAAACGGCCAAAGCCTGTGTGGGCAGAAGTGTTCAACTTGCCACAAGCCAAGCAAATCGATTTGCCGCTTATTGGTGGTGCAGCCACGTTCGGCATCGGCTGGGGGCTAACCGGCTATTGCCCAGGTGGGTCAATTCCAGCACTCGGCCTTGGTTTGCCTGAACCCTTTATCTTTGTTGCGGCCATGATTGGCGGCATCATCTTTGCAAAATTCTTGCGGTCCCGCGGCACCTTTGCGCGTGTTGCTAAGGCTTCGCAGTAAACGTCCTCGATTTGAATAAGGAGATCAAAATGATTGAGCCTCTACCATTTACACCGGACTTGTCACAAAAGCCGATCGTCACACCATTTTTTGACGAGCCAACCAACACCATTTCCTATGTGGTGGCAGACCCGAACAGCAAAAAATGCGCCATTGTCGATAGCGTCATGGACATTGATTACGCTGCTGGTCACATCACTTATGATGGCGCAGACCGCATCATCAAATATGTGCAGGATGAAGGTTTGGAAGTTGAGTGGTTGATTGAAACCCACGTCCATGCCGACCATTTGTCAGCCGCGCCATATATCCAAGAAAAAGTGGGTGGCAAGCTCGGCATCGGTGAAAACATCACCATCGTGCAGGACACTTTTGGCAAAGTGTTCAATGAAGGCACTGAATTTCAGCGCGATGGCAGCCAGTTCGACAAATTGTTCAAAGATGGCGACAGCTACAAAATCGGTGGTCTCACCGCCTATGTGATGCACACGCCTGGGCACACCCCAGCTTGCATGACGCACACCATCGGTGACGCTGCCTTTGTGGGTGACACTTTGTTCATGCCCGATGGTGGGTCAGCCCGTGCAGACTTCCCGGGTGGCGATGCACGCACGCTCTACCGTTCTGTAAAGCGGGTGCTGCAACTGCCTGATGAGACTCGTCTTTTCATGTGTCACGATTACGGCCCAAACGGCCGCGATATTGAGTGGGAAACCAGTGTCAAAGACGAGCGTGAGCACAATATCCACGTCAAAGATGGCGTGAGCGAAGATGAGTTTGTGAAAATGCGCGAAGAGCGTGATGCCACGTTGGACATGCCAAAGCTCATCATTCCATCACTTCAGGTCAACATGCGGGCCGGCAAAATGCCACCTAAAGATGATGATGGAAATGTCTATCTCAAAGTGCCCGTCAACAAGTTGAAATAGGGGATATCCAATGCAACTGAAGCAAATCAATAACGACTACTTCATCTCAGGGCAGGTTGGTTTTTCCGACCTGCAGGCCTTGGCCGACAACGGCATCAAATCTTTGATTTGTGCCCGCCCAGACGATGAAGAAGGTAACCAGCCACAATTCTCGCAACTGCAACAAGAAGCGGAAAAAGTGGGCATCAAAGCTGCGCACGTGCCGATTAAGCCCGGCCAAGCTTGCGGTGATGATGTGGATAAATTTGCCAAAACTTACGACGAATTGCCAAAGCCGATTTTGGGCTTCTGCCGCTCCGGCATGCGTGCCCACGCCCTTTGGGAATTGAACGACGAAGCGAAAGCAAACCGCTAATCGGGTTAAACCCTGTTTGAGTTGAAAGTGAAGACCAATGTTTGATCACATCAAAAAGCTACCCGTATTTGATTGGGGTAAAACATATAATGGTGAGGTGTTTACCGCGGATTTGGTTGCCGCAATCATCGTCACCATTATGTTGATCCCGCAATCATTGGCCTATGCCTTGCTGGCCGGGTTGCCGCCACAAATGGGGCTTTATGCTTCCATTCTCCCTCTCGTGGCTTATGCGCTTTTTGGGTCGTCTCGCACATTGGCTGTTGGCCCCGTTGCTGTGATCTCGTTGATGACAGCAGCGGCGGTGGGCAAGCTGGCCTTGCAAGGCACAGCTGAATATGCGGCAGCAGCCATTCTATTGGCCTTCATTTCAGGGGTGATGTTGCTGGCGTTGGGCCTGTTTAGAATGGGTTTTTTGGCGAACTTCCTTTCCCATCCGGTCATCGCTGGCTTCATCACGGCTTCTGGCCTCATCATCGCGACCTCACAGCTCAAACATATCTTTGGCGTGGATGCCCACGGGCATAATTTGTTGGACTTGATACTCTCCTTGGTCGCCCATGTCGGCGAGATCAATTGGATCACTGCCGCCATAGGCATCCCCGCCGCCCTTTTCCTCTTTTGGGTCAGAAAAGGCTTAAAGCCTTTGCTGGTCAAAATGGGCCTTGGCCCGCGCTTGGCTGATATTTTGGCCAAAACGGGTCCCGTATTTGCGGTCGCCGTCAGCATTGGCATTGCCGCATTCTTTCAATTGCAAGGCGTCGCGTTGGTGGGCAGCGTGCCGCAAGGTTTGCCCGCGTTGGCCTTACCCACATTCGACTTGGAGTTGATCTTTGCCCTTGCAGGATCTGCAGCCCTGATTTCGGTCATCGGCTTTGTCGAGTCGGTCAGCGTGGCGCAAACTTTGGCGGCCAAACGGCGTCAGCGCATCAATCCTGATCAGGAGTTGATGGGCCTTGGTGCCTCTAACATTGCCTCTGCCTTTGGCGGTGGTTACCCGGTCACAGGTGGTTTTGCCCGCTCAGTCGTCAATTTTGACGCTGGCGCTCAAACCCCAGCCGCTGGTGCCTTCACCGCGATTGGCATTGCGCTGGCCACCTTCTTCCTCACACCGTTTCTGTTTTATTTGCCCAAGGCAGTATTGGCTGCGACCATTATTGTGGCCGTGCTGAGCTTGGTGGATTTTTCCATTCTCACCCGCACATGGCGCTATTCAAAAGCTGACTTCGCCGCTGTGGCCACCACCATGGGCATCACTTTGATCTGGGGCGTGGAATATGGCGTAACCGCTGGCGTTCTGACTTCAATTGCCATCCATCTTTATAAAACCTCCAAGCCGCACACCGCTGTTGTTGGTCGCGTCGACGGCACCGAGCACTTCCGCAATATCGATCGGCACAATGTGATCACGTGCGATGAAGTCTTATCTTTGCGGGTGGATCAGTCGCTCTATTTTGCCAATGCCCGGTTCTTGGAAGATAAGGTTTATGACCTGGTGGCACGCAATAAAGAGCTGAAGCACGTTATTCTGATGTGTCCGGCGGTCAATGAAATCGACATGTCTGCGCTTGAAAGCCTTGAAGCCATTAATGAGCGTTTGCACAGCCTTGGCGTGAAGCTGCACTTTAGCGAAGTGAAGGGGCCGGTGATGGACAAATTGGAGAAATCAGACTTCTTGCAGCACCTCACAGGCAAAGTATTTCTCTCGCAATATCATGCCTATCAAGAGTTGGCGCCGCACACATGCATGCCAGCAACGGCTTCTAGCGTTGCAGCCAAATAATGGTTCAGCGTGTAACTGGCGCAATTTTGAGTAATTCATTGATTTAATTAGTTCAAATGCGCCCTTTTGCTGAATATTTTCGTCAATCCCTATGCAATAGGGTAGATTATGCCCTTGCTAAACCCGATCGGCGAGCGGCGAGGTTTTGAAGCGATACCCAGAAAAAACCTTGCTGAGCTCGCCGACCATGTGTTTGCAACCTACTCTTAAGCGCATCGCGCCGTCCTTAATCTGGGGCGGCGCTTTTGTTTTTCCTTCCATAACGTTTTGGTTCGCGTCCATGGTCAACTTTAGGCCTAATTGCGCAAATAGAAGTTGCTTTGCATCTGGAAATTATGAAAGGTGCCAGCCATTCGGGCAGTTGGCCCGCATATCCCTCAAATTGTTTCAGCATTGGGCTGAAACCGGAAAGGATCACCAGAATGAATACCCCCAAAATTGCCGCGATGGTTGGCCTTGCTGCCAGTCTTTTCGCCTCAAGCGCATCTGTGGCTGCTGAGTTCAATTTCAAGCTGCATCACTTCTTGGGGCCACAAACCCCATCACATTTGAAAACTGTTGCGCCTTGGGCTGAAGCCATCGAGGAAGCATCGAATGGCCGCGTGGATATAGAAATCTATCCATCCATGTCCTTGGGTGGCACGCCGCCTGAATTGGTGGGGCAAGCGCGCGATGGCGTTGTTGATATTGTGTGGACCGTTAATGGCTACACTGCTGGCCTGTTCCCGCGCACTGAAGTGTTTGAATTGCCTTTTGTGCACCGCAACGATCCGGCTGCAACCAACTTGGCAATGTATGATGTGTTTGATGCTGAGTTGCGTCAGGAATATCAGGGCCTTGAAGTCATGTTCTTGCATGTGCATCAGGGCAATGGCTTGCACACTGTTGATAAAGAAGTGCGCATGCCAGCCGACGTTGAAGGCCTGAAAATCCGCACACCATCGCGCACAGGCGCTTGGACAATCGAAGCATTGGGTGCTGCACCTGTGGCGATGCCGGTGCCAAGCTTGCCACAAGCTTTGTCCAAGAAAACCGTTGATGCGGCGTTCGTGCCATTTGAAATTGTGCCGTCATTGAAGTTGGAACAGCAAACCAACTATCAAATCGAAGGCGCAGACCAAATGCGCTTCGGCACATTGGTGTTCCAAATGTCTATGAACAAGGCGAAATGGGACAGTTTGCCTGAGGATATCCAGCAAATCTTCAAAGATCATTCTGGACGGGAATGGCTGGAGCAGCTTGGCCAGGTTTGGATTGAGAATGATGATGAGGGCATCGCCCAAGTCGTTGCAGCAGGCAATGAACACATCGTTCTAGATCAAGCACAAACCGACGCGTTTGAAAAAGCGCTGGAACCAGTGATTACCCGTTGGGTAGACGAAGCCACAAAGTCTGGCATTGACGGTGAAGCGCTGCTGCAAAAAGCACGCGATGCAATCGCCGCGCACAGCGAATAATCTAAACGTTCGTTCGCTAAACTGTTTGAGCCGCCCCGATCGTTCGGGGCGGTTTTGTTTTGCACTATCGCAGCAGGTCACCATCTGCCAAATAGGCAAGTTCACCATTGCTCAAGGTGGCCACAACTTGTGGCAATCCATCTTGTTCGCGAACCAAAATAATGTCCGCCCGATTGCCAGCTTCCAAAGTGCCGCGATCTGTCAGATGCATCGCCGCAGCAGGGTTCTTGCTGATCAATGCCCAGCTCTGCGCCAATGACATGTTTTTGCGTTTCGTCAACGCAAAGGCCGCATTGATTAGCGATGGATAATGATAGTCAGACGCCAAAATGGTGCAGAGCTCTTGATCTGCCATATCCGCAGCATTCAGTGATCCATTGTGGCTGCCGCCGCGCACAACATTTGGCGCGCCAAACACAGCATGTTCGCCATGGCTATTGGCGTCATGCAACGCCTCAAGCGTCATTGGAAATTCGCTGATATCTGCGCCCAAATCGCGGTAATAGGCCCGGTTCTCTTTTGTCACATCATCATGGGAAAGAATAACAGCACCTGATTGTTTGGCCTGTGCAGCAAGCTCCGCAACCGCCGCAGGCACTTCTGCGCGCCGTTCAGCCATGCGATAAACCATAGCCACATATTCATCCGGCGTAAGGCCACAGCGTGAGGCCCACCCGGCAAGTTTTGTGAGGTTGCCGCTCTCAACGCGCTCGATTGTCGACGTCGTATGGTCATTAAAGGCGAGGGCAGGGGTTGGCTTCTGTGCCAACCAAGCCGCAACATCACCCACAGCATCAAATGCAAAGGTCTCCCAGCGCAACTGCACCCGGTGGTCAACCCGAAACTTGCCACGTTCCGCTGCCAGCGCCGCCATAAACTTCTTGGCATTCTCTAATGAACGCAAGCCCGGCTCCCAAGAGATCGTCAGCCCGTGGTAGGCGGTTGTGATGCCATTTGCCGCCAATTGCTGATCTGTATCTTGAAAGGCCAAATCGAGATCAAAGCTCACACTAGCCCGCGGCATGATGCTGCGTTCAAACGCATCCCCGTGCACATCAATAATCCCAGGCAAAACCAAAAGCCCTTCGGCGTTCAAGCGCAACGCATCACCATCAACTTTAGCCGCAGCGATACGCCCGTTTTCCGTCCACAAATCAGCGTGCACAAGTTCGTCATTTTGCAAAACGGTGCCATTGGCAATGTAAATAGGGCGGGCAACTTTGGCGGCAGTGGAATTCATTTTCATATGTCCTGATCGGTAGCGTTGAGGCGCTGCCTTAGTGCGCCCACATGTCATCTATGTGACGAAAATATTCATTTCGACTTGTCATCTGGCTGACATGTGGCTGTTATTTTTCGGAGATATCGCATTGCTATCCCCTCGCCATCGAAAATGAACATTCAGGGGAATATAATGTTTCGTTCAATGGTTGCGGGTGCATTGCTCGCGGTAACATCTAATGTTGCAATGGCAGCGGACATCACTTTCGCAGTGACCGATGTTGAAGGCTTGGAACAGCTCGAGCAAGAGTTTGGCGCTGTGGAAGCCGCGTTGGAAAAATCAACTGGCTTGGAAATGGATCTTATTCCAGTGAGCTCACGCACAGCCGCCGTTGAGGCCATGAATGCTGGCCAAGTGAACTTTGTTCTCACCGGTCCTGCTGAATATGTGGTGATGAAGGAATTGACCGACGCGCAAATCGTTGTGGCGTGGCAGCGTCCAGACTATTTCGGCCAAATCGTTGTGCTGGCGGATGGCGATATTTCGACAGCGCAAGACCTGAAAGGCAAAATCGTGTCTTTCGGTTCTGTTGGTTCAACGTCACAGCAGCTTGGGCCAGCACAGGCATTGGCTGACCTTGGCCTTAAATATGGCACAGACTATGACGCCCAAATCATCAAGCGTAACGTTGCGATTGAAGCTCTGATCCGTGGTGACATTTCTGCCATCGGCATGAACTTCGGTCATTTGCAAAAAGCGCGTGAAGCCTACCCAGAAGTTGCCTTCAAAGTGGTTGCCCGCGGCCCGGATTTGCCAAACGACATTTTGGTTGCGTCGGCTGATGTAGATGCAGACGTGCTTGCCAAGGTCAAAAAAGCATTCGTTGAAGATGGCGCCGCCATCATGGAAGCTGTGCTTAAAGGCGAAGACAACGACAAATATGCTGGTGGCTTCTTCCTCGGTTCAGTTGATGATGCCGATTATGATTATGTGCGCTCAATGTACAGCACCATCGGCGTTGACGGCTTCTCAGGCTTCGTTGGCGACTAATATGAAACTCCCAACTTTGGGGGACAGCGCATGTCGATAACAGATATGCATCAAGATTTGACAGGGAGCGAACGTATCGCTCCCCGTTCAGATTCTCCCCACCCAAAAACCGTCAATACGTCACCGCTGATTTCCGCGCAAAAGCTCACCAAGCAATATGGCGCGGCGCAGGCCGTTTTTTCCAATTTGGATATCGACATTTCCGAAGGCGAAACGGTTGCGTTGATTGGCTCCAATGGGGCAGGGAAGTCGACCTTGCTGAAATGCCTGATTGGCCTTTTGCCCCATAGCGGCGGCCAGGTCAGCGTTTTGGATGAAACCTTCTCTGGTCGACCACAGGCAGCGCAAGCCCGCAGAATCCGCAGCGATATTGGTTTTGTGTTTCAAAAACATTGTCTGGTGTCCCGCGCGACCGCGCTCACCAATGTGGTGCATGGCATGTTGGGGCGTGCGGGCAGCTGGCGCGGTTGGCATCAGGCCATCGCGTCTCCGGCATGGCGCCAAAGCGCGATGGAAGCGCTGGATTCTGTCAATTTGGTGCATAAAGCGAATGAACGTGTGGATCAGCTTTCCGGCGGTCAGGCGCAGCGCGTGGCAATTGCCCGCGCCCTTGTGCGCAAGCCAAAGCTTTTCATCGCAGATGAACCCGCAGCCAGCCTTGATCCAAAATCCGGGCACGATGTGATGCAGCGCTTCGTCAATCTGTCAAAGAAGAACAACATCACGCTGATGTTCACCTCTCACGATATGCAACATGCCCTGCAATATGCAGACCGGGTTATCGCGCTCAAAAACGGGAGTATCTTCTTGGACCAAAAGAGCGACGATCTCACCGCTCAAGATTTAAAAGGTGTGTTCAGTGGTTGATAAAACAATGAATCGCCGTGTCGAGCTGCCACAACTAGATCGAGTTGGCAAAGTGTCGGCCATTCAATTCACCCTTTGGATTGTGGTTGGCGCGATCATCATCAGTTCGATCTACAATGTCAGCCCATCGCCACAACGGGTGGCAGAAGGCGTGCCACGCCTCGGCAGTTTGATGAACCGCATGTTTCCGCCAGAAACCGACCCAGAATTTCTCGGTCGTGTGTTCTGGCGCTTGGTTGAAACCATGCAAATCGCCATCGCGGGCACAGTGCTTGGTGTGCTGATCAGCTTGCCCATTGGCTGGCTAAGCGCACGCGGCATCGCGCCGCTCAAAGCGACAACTTTCTTGTTCAAAGCGTTGATTTCCTTCTTCCGCACCGTGCCCGATCTTATCTGGGCACTGATCTTCGTCATCACGGTCGGGTTGGGCGCTGTTGCAGGCACGATGACCATCATGGTGGACACCATCGGCTTCTGTGGTCGCTTCTTCGGTGAAGCCATGGAAGATGCGGATAAAGAGCCGCAAGAGGCGCTGGAAGCCATCGGCGCATCAAAGTTCTCAATTCTATGCGGCGCAGTGATACCGGACGCTATGCCCTCCTTGATCAACACAACTTTGTTCGCGCTGGAAAAGGCCGTGCGGTCGTCAGTTGTTTTGGGCCTAGTGGGCGCGGGCGGCATCGGGCAAGAACTCAAATCCTCCTTCGATCTATTTCAATATAAAAAGGCCGCCGCAATCATGCTGGCAATCTTTCTGATTGTGTTGATCATGGAATGGGTGACCGACAGGCTGCGCCGTTCGATCACTTAAACAAAAGCGCGGCGTCCAAAGTCTGGATGCCGCGCTCAAAATGTTTGCGATAGGCGAGAAGCTTACATGCCCATCTTATCTGTCACTGCAGTTGTCCAAGCATTTTGCGGCACTTCTGAAATCACAGGATCAGAACCACCTGCCAACAATGTTTCCACTGTGCGGTTATAGTCCTCTTCTGACAAACGACCATCTGAGCCAGCAGTCAGCTTCGCCACTTCGCGCATCATGCGACGTTGATGCTCTTCTGTTTGCGCGCCAGTATCGTCATTCTCCAACACGATATCCGCAGCCTCATCTGGGTTTTCTTCGGCATAGTGCCAACCCTTCATAGACGCTTCGACAAAGCGTGCCAGCTTGTCGACCATCTCTGGATCGGCAAGATCTTCTTCCAGCACATATAGACCGTCTTCCAATGTGGCCACGCCCGCATTCTCATATTTGAAGGTCACCAAATCATCTTCTGAAATGCCTGCGTCAATGATCTGCCAATATTCATTGTAAGTCATTGTTGAAACGCAATCGGCTTGCTTTTGCAGCAATGGATCAACGTTAAAGCCCTGCTTCAGAACGGTCACGCCGCCATCGCTGCCATCTGTTGGAATGCCTAATTGGCTCATCCACGACAAGAATGGATATTCATTGCCGAAGAACCAAACGCCAAGCGTTCTGCCGGGGAAATCATCCGGCGATTTAATGCCTGTTTCTTCCAAGCAGGTCAGCATCATGCCAGAGCGTTTGAAGGGTTGGGCGATATTGACCAAAGGCACGCCTTTTTCACGGCTGGCCAAGGCAGATGGCATCCAGTCCACAATCACATCAGCACCACCGCCAGCGATCACTTGTGGTGGGGCAATGTCTGGGCCGCCTGGCTTGATCTCAACATCAAGGTCAACTTCGTCATAAAAGCCTTTATCCTTGGCCACATAATATCCAGCAAACTGGGCTTGGGTGACCCATTTGAGCTGAAGAGTGAGCTTATCTGCGGCGAGGGCAGGCCCTGCTGCCACTAGGCTTGCTGCCAAACTTAAGGCCAACGTTATTTTCGTCTTCATAGTCGTCTCCTCTTGAAATTGGCAGCCTTGGTTTTTGTTATGATCTGTATGAAGGATGCCAGAAAGTTACCGCCCTCTCTAATAGGGCGATCAGCCCATAGGAGAGGGAGCCAGCAAGGGCTGCGACAAAAATCTCAGCCCAAACCATGTCGACATTCATCCGCCCCACTTCCGTGGAAATGCGGAACCCCATGCCAACAATGGGGGTGCCGAAAAACTCGGCCACAATTGCGCCAATCAATGCCAGTGTGGAATTGATTTTTAGCGCATTGAAGATGAAAGGCATTGCGGCTGGCAAGCGCACCTTGATCAGCGTTTGCCAATAGCTCGATGCATAAGTGTGCATCAAATCGCGTTCGATATGCCCGGTGGCCGCAAGGCCGGAAACCGTGTTCACCAACATGGGGAAGAAGGTCATGATCACCACGACTGCGGCTTTTGACGGCCAGTCAAAACCAAACCACATCACCATGATCGGCGCCATGCCCACAATCGGCAGTGCCGCCACAAGATTGCCCACAGGCAACAGCCCTTTGCGCAAGAATGGCACCCGATCAACAATGATCGCCGCAATAAAGCCAGCGCCGCAGCCCATGGCATAGCCGGCCAAAACCGCCTTCAAATAGGTTTGTTGGAAATCAGCCCATAAAATATCAACCGATGCCGTAATCCGCGCCCAAATCATGGATGGCGGTGGCAGCAAAACGGTTGGAATGGAAAAGCCGCGGCAAATCCCTTCCCACAGCATCAGCAAGGCCGCGCCAAACAGGATGGGGATGAAAATGTCGACGCCCGTTTGAACGGTCCTATCTTCGAAACGTTTGTTCGCCAGCATCTGATTGGTGGCCCAAGTCGCCATCCAAAACACCAATGCTGCAATGATCCATGTCCAATTCATGCCGCCATCCCCATGCGTCGGGTCACTGAGCGACCAATAAGATCAATCACCATAACCAACGCCGCTGCCAGCAGGGACGCTGCAATCAGCGCCGACCAAATTTGAATGGTTTGCCCATAATAGGAGCCGGACAGCAGCCGCGCGCCCAATCCGGCGGAGGCACCCGTCGGCAATTCACCCACAATTGCACCCACAAGGCTAATCGCTACCGCCACCTTCATTGACGTGAAGAGAAACGGCACAGATGCAGGCCAGCGCAACTTCCAAAATACCTGGCTGCGGCTAGCATTATAAGTGTGCATCAAATCCAAATGCATCACTTCGGGCGAACGAAGGCCCTTCTCCATGCCCACCGCCACAGGGAAAAATGAGAGATACATCGAGATCACAGCTTTCGGCAAAAGCCCCGAAATGCCAATGGCGTTCAACACCACAATCACCATCGGTGCGATGGCCAAAATAGGGATGGTTTGCGATGTGATGATCCACGGCATCAGGCTTTTGTCCAAAACCCGTGAATGAACAATTCCCACCGCCAGCAAAATACCCAGTCCGGTGCCCATGGCAAAGCCCAGCAACGTCGAGGAAAGGGTCACCCACGTGTGGTAGATCAACGATCTTTTCGACGTGATCTTCTTCTCGACGGTGGTTTCCCAAATCTCCACGGCAACTTGATGCGGCGCAGGCAAAATAGGGCGCTTTTGCATCATTGTGTTGGTAATCAGCTGCGTGGTGGAAATCTCAGTGTCCGCCCGCGCAGCCTGATCGCGCTCAAACGGCGCGTTCAGCACCACCGTGAACACGTACCACAGCATGAGAATACCAAGCAGCACCGTGCCGATCGGGATCAGGCGATCATGTAAAAAAGCGGCAAATCCATCTCGGCTACTCGTCATCGGCATGCCCCAGTTTTAGGCCCTCACGCACTTGGTGTGCAATTTCGATGAAACGCGGTGTCTCGCGAATATCAAGCGTGCGATTGTCACCCAGATCACAATCAATAATCTCGTGAATCCGGCCGGGGCGAGGGCTCATCACCACAATTTTGGTAGAAAGAAACACCGCCTCGGGAATGGAGTGGGTCACAAACACAACAGTCTTTTTGGTCTTCGCCCAAAGATCAAGCAATTGCTCGTTGAGATAGTCCCGTACAATCTCATCAAGCGCCCCAAACGGTTCGTCCATCAGCAACATATCTGGGTCAAAACTCAGCGCCCGGGCGATGGAGGCACGCTGCTGCATACCACCGGAAAGCTGCCACGGAAATTTGTTGGCAAATCCATCCAGATTGACCAGCTCAAGGTTCTTTTTCACAAGCTCTTCGCGCTTGGCTTTTTCAATGCCCATCACCTCAAGCGGCAAAGCAATGTTCGCCCCAATTGTGCGCCAAGGATAAAGCGCTGCGGCCTGAAAAACATAGCCATAAGCCCGTTTTTTGCGCGCTTCTTCAGGCGTCATGCCATTCACTTCAATGGTACCGCCCGTCGGCTTTTCCAAATCCGCAATCACCCGCAAAAGCGTGGTCTTGCCGCAACCAGAAGGCCCGATAAACGACACAAACTCGCCACGCTCAATGCTGAGATCAATGCCTTTCAGCGCATGCACCGGGCCATCATTGGTTTTAAATGTCAGGTCCAAATTCTGTGTTTGGATTACAGTTTGCTGCTCCATCAGTTGGTCTATACCCCACTCGCCGGGATACCAGTGCGCTCAACTTTACGTGGCGCGGTCAACTCTTTCCATTTTGAAAGTGCTTTGTTGGTGGAGCTAAACGCCTCGCGTTCCACAAACTTGCCGTGGCCTTCTTCGGTTTTCACCGCGCCATCATCAATCACCACTTTGCCGCGGCTCAAGGTGAAGCGAGGCAGGCCTTTCACATGCTTGCCTTCGAACACATTGTAATCAATGGCAGATTGCTGCGTGCTGGCCTCAATGGTTTTTTCTTTGTTTGGATCCCAAACCACCAAATCCGCGTCAGCACCCACCAGAACAGCACCCTTTTTCGGATACATATTGAGGATTTTGGCGCTGTTGGTAGAAGTCACGGCCACAAACTCATTCATTGTCAGGCGGCCTGTGTTCACCCCATAAGTCCACAACATTGGCATCCGGTCTTCCAACCCGCCTGTGCCATTCGGAATTTTGGTGAAGTCGCCAACGCCATAACGTTTTTGCTCGGTGGTGAAGGCACAATGGTCCGTCGCCACAACTTGCAAGCTGCCAGATTGCAGGCCAGCCCATAGGCTGTCTTGGTGCTTTTTGTTGCGGAAAGGCGGTGACATCACGCGCCGCGCCGCATGGTCCCAATCCTTGTTGGCATATTCGCTGTCATCAAGCGTGAGGTGCTGGATCAATGGTTCGCCAAAAACACGAATGCCATTTTGCCGTGCCCGACGAATGGCTTCGTGTGCCTGTTCGCTGGAGGTGTGCACGATGTAAACTGGCACGCCCGCCATATCCGCAATCATGATTGCCCGATTGGTCGCTTCGCCTTCCACTTCCGGTGGACGCGAATAAGCGTGTGCCTCCGGCCCATTATTGCCCTCAGCAAGCAACTGCTCCTGCAACTGCGCGACCACATCACCATTTTCCGCATGAACGAGCGGCAGGGCGCCAATCTCGGCGCACCGCTTGAAGGAGGCATACATCTCATCATCTTCCACCATCAACGCGCCCTTATAGGCCATAAAATGCTTGAAGCTGTTGATGCCCTGCTTGGTAATTTCCGGCATTTCATTGAACACCTGCTCGCTCCACCAGGTCACCGCCATATGGAAGGAATAATCACAGTTCGCCCGCGTGGATTTATTGTCCCACATCTGCCGCGCTTCCAGCAGCGATTGGCCGGGGCTCGGCAGGCAAAAATCCACCACCATCGTGGTGCCGCCCGCCAACGCCGCGCGCGTGCCACTTTCAAAATCATCGCTGGAATAAGTACCCATAAACGGCATTTCCATATGGGTGTGCGGATCAATCCCGCCCGGCATCACATAACAACCTGCGGCGTCCAACACTTCGTCACCAGAAAGGTTCGGCCCAATCTCCGTGATCACGCCACCCTCAATCTTGACGTCCGCCTCATAAGTCAAATCCGCGGTAACAACCGTCCCGCCTTTGATCACTTTCGATGCCATTTGTTCCTCCTATGGGTCGCTCTTTTGAGCCGTTATTCGTTCCTCTTAGATCTAAGAGTTGATCTTTAATGACTGCGCCGGATTTTCCGGTCGTTTGGTTTTACCCGATCTGATGTCGGGGTGTTTGTTGTGCGTACCACTTGTAGGACGCGGGGCTTTTCTTATGTCCTCCACACTCAAAATAGCCTGAGCAATTTGATTTGCCGACTATCCAGCTATCGGACTGTTGCAACGTACTGATTACGTTGGTTGGTCGTCTTATTATGAAAATAGGACTTCCAACCTGGATTCTTTAAGATGAATTCGGCTAGTTTTCGCTCTGTTTCGAAGGCTACTTCATCCTCTACCTGGTTCGACTCTTTTGGAAATGCCCGATATTTTGCGGGTCTTCCGTCACGATACGCACGCTTTACTAGCTCACAATTCTGCTGGTTCAACGCAACAACCCTCACTCCACAATCTCCGCTGTTTCCACTACCGCGTGGAACAACACATCTGCCCCAGCAGCAGCCCACTCTCGTGAAATCTCCTCATCCTCATTGTGGCTCAAGCCATCAACGCAAGGGCACATCACCATGGCGGTGGGGGCAGTGCGGTTGATCCAGCAAGCATCGTGGCCCGCGCCGGAAATGATGTCTCGATGGGAATAGCCCAAACGCTCCGCCGCATCGCGCACAGCCTTCACGCAATCCTTGTCAAATTCCACAGGGTCAAAACCGCCGACTTTTTCAAGTTTGACGTCAAGCCCCATCTCTTCACAAATCTTCTTTGCGCCTTCGGCTAGCCGCTTTTCCATATCTTGGATCACGCTCAAGTTTGGTGAACGGAAATCCACTGTGAAAACGGCTTTGCCGGGGATCACATTGCGCGAGTTTGGATAAACATCAATATGGCCAGCAGCGCCCACAGCATCTGGCTTATGCGACCATGCAATCTCATCAACCAATTCCAAAATCCGCGCCATGCCAAGCCCAGCATTTTTGCGCATGGGCATCGGGGTCGAGCCGGTGTGGCTCTCTTTGCCCGTCACGGTCACTTGAGTCCATGAAAGCCCCTGGCCGTGGGTCACCACGCCAATATCTTTGCCCTCGGCCTCAAGGATTGGCCCTTGCTCAATATGCAACTCAAAGAAAGCGTGCATCTTACGGTCGCCAACTTTCTCTTCGCCTTTCCAGCCGATCCGCTCCAGCTCGGCACCAAACTTTTTGCCCTCTGCATCTTCGCGATCATAGGCCCAGTCTTGCGTGTGCATCCCAGCAAAAACCCCGGACGAGAGCATCGCCGGGGCAAATCGAGTACCTTCTTCATTTGTCCAGTTGGTCACCACAATCGGACGCTTTGTTTTAATGTTCATGTCCCGCAAGGAACGGACAATTTCTAGGCCAGCCAGAACACCCAGTACCCCGTCATATTTGCCGCCAGTGGGCTGGGTGTCGAGGTGAGAGCCAACATAAACGGGCAGGGCATCCGGGTCCGTACCCTCATGGCGCATAAACATATTGCCCATCTGGTCAACGCCCATGCTCATGCCAGCCTCTTCGCACCATTTGCGGAACAGGTGGCGGCCTTCGCCATCCTCGTCGGTCACTGTCTGGCGGTTATTGCCACCGCGCACACCGGGACCGATTTTTGCCATGTCCATCAAGCTGTCCCAAAGGCGGTCGCCGTTGATTTTATGATTTGTCCCAAGTGTTGTCATTGGTCTCTTCCCTTAATTCTTTTTGGTTCCTCACGATGGAAAAGTGAAGACTGCGCCTTCTTTAATTCCGCCCGGCCATCTTGTGGTGATGGTTTTCAACCGTGTGTAAAAATGCACGCCCTCGGGGCCATACATGCCGTGCGCACCGAAGGAAGAGCGCTTCCAACCGCCAAAGCTGTGATACGCCACAGGCACTGGGATCGGCACGTTAACGCCCACCATGCCGACCTCAATTTTGTCGGCGAATTCGCGCGCTGCGTCGCCATCTCGGGTGAAAATGGCGGTGCCATTGCCATATTCGTGCGCATTGATCATATCCACGGCCTCGCTATAATCTTTGGCGCGTACCACAGAGAGCACGGGGCCGAAAATCTCTTCCTTATAGATCGACATATCGGTGGTGACCCGATCAAACAGGGTGCCGCCGACATAATAGCCCTCTTCATAACCTTGCGGCGCGTAACCTCGACCATCAACAACAAGCTCGGCTCCGGCCTTTTCGCCTTCATCAATATAGCCCAGCACTTTATCTTGGTGCGCCTTGGTGATCAGCGGGCCCATTTCGGCATCACTATCCGTAGCAGGACCAACCTTAAGCGCTTCAACGCGCGGCTTCAGCTTCGCCACCAATGCATCGGCGGTCTTTTCACCCACGGGCACTGCAACAGAAATCGCCATGCACCGTTCGCCGGCCGAACCGTAGCCAGCGCCCATCAAGGCGTCTGCAGCTTTGTCCATATCCGCGTCAGGCATCACGATCATATGATTTTTCGCACCGCCGAGTGCCTGTACTCGCTTGCCTGCATCGGTGCCGCGTTTGTAAACATATTCCGCGATAGGCGTGGAGCCCACAAAGCTGATGGCCTTCACGTCGGGATGGTCCAGCAATGTGTCTACGGCCAATTTATCGCCATGCACCACATTCAACACACCATCCGGGAAGCCCGCTTCTTGAAACAGATCCCACACCAACATGGGGGCTGATGGATCACGCTCCGACGGTTTCAACACAAAGGTATTGCCGCAGGCGATGGCCACCGGGTACATCCACATGGGCACCATCGCTGGAAAGTTGAACGGCGTAATGCCTGCCACAACGCCCAGCGGCTTGCGGTCTGCCACCGTGTCGACGGACGGACCCACATTGCGGCTAAAGTCGCCTTTCAGCAAAGAGGGGATGCCACAGGCAAATTCCACCACTTCAATGCCGCGGGCCACTTCGCCCAGCGCATCATCATGGGTTTTGCCATGCTCTTTGGAAATCTCCCGCGCAATATCGTCCGCATGTTGGTTCAACAATTCATTGAACCGAAACATAAAACGCGCGCGTTTCAGTGCAGGCGTATCGCCCCAAGCGGGCGCAGCAGCTTTTGCAGCGGCAACGGCAGCATTCACTTCATCCACGGAGGAAAGTGGCAATTCTGCGCTTTGCTCGCCTGTCGCTGGGTTAAACACTGGCACGCGGTTGGAAGAGGTGGATGTTACTCTTTGGCCATTGATGGCATTTTGGACAATATTCATTTATGCGGCCTCGTTCAAAACAGTGCGTAAGGTGTCCACCAATTGATCAATATGCGATTTTTCAATGATGAGTGGCGGAGACAGGGCGATGGTGTCGCCAGTCGTGCGGATCAACAGGCCGCGATCATATGCATCTAAGAAGCATGAGAAAGCCCGCTTGGTTGGTTCCCCGGCAATCGGCTCAAGCTCAATCGCGCCAATCAGCCCGATATTGCGAATGTCGATCACATGCTTTGCATCTTTGAGAGAATGCAACGCATCCGCCCAATAAGAATCCAACTCGGCTGCGCGGGTCAGAAGTCCTTCCTCAGCATACGTCTCCAGCGTCGCCAAACCCGCTGCGCTGGCAATCGGGTTGCCGGAATAGGTGTAGCCGTGGAAAAACTCGATCAGATGTTCCGGGCCATTCATAAAGGCGTCGTGAATTTCATTGCTCACAAACACCGCGCCCATCGGAATTACGCCATTGGTCAAGCCTTTGGCTGTGGTGATCATATCCGGCATCACATCAAAATGCTGCGCCGCAAAAGGCGAGCCCAAACGGCCAAACCCGGTGATCACCTCGTCAAAAATCAGCAAAATACCGTGCTTGGTGCAAATGTCACGCAATCGCTTCAAATAGCCTTTGGGCGGGATCAAAACGCCCGTCGACCCAGCGACAGGCTCAACGATCACAGCCGCCACTGTGGATGCGTCATGCAGTGCCACGATCCGCTCCAACTCATCGGCCAAATCGCCGCCATGTTCTGGCTCGCCGCGCGTAAATGCATTTTTGTCCGGCAAATGGGTGTGCGGCAGATGGTCAACGCCTGTCAGCAAGGTGCCAAACATCTTGCGGTTGGCCACAATGCCACCTACCGAAATACCACCAAAATTCACCCCATGATAGCCGCGCTCACGCCCCACAAGGCGGGTGCGCGACCCTTCGCCTTTCACCTTATGATAGGCGAGGGCGATCTTGAGCGCGGTTTCAACTGATTCAGAACCCGAATTGGTGAAGAACACATGATCCATGCCCTTCGGCGCTATGTCGACCAGCCGATTGGCCAATTGAAACGCCTTCGGGTGCCCCATTTGGAACGCCGGCGCATAATCTAATTCGCCAGCCTGTTGCTGGATCGCTTCAGTGATTTTGGGACGGCAATGGCCCGCGTTGCAACACCACAGACCCGCCGTGCCATCAAGCACCTCTCGGCCATCGCTGGTGGTGTAGTGCATATCCTTTGCACCCACAAACATGCGCGGTTGTTTTTTGAATTGGCGATTGGACGTAAACGGCATCCAAAACGCGTTTAGATCATTAGGCACATTTGTGGCATCTGACATTAATGCGCACCTCCCCTTACGCAAAAATAGATGCAGATCAATCAGGTGCATAAAAGTTGAAAAAAACTTTGCAAAAAATTGACTGCTTGATCAAAGTTTAGCAAGTCTATTTAATTGGTCAAGCGCAAACTGTTGAGCAAATTCGCGACAGTGTCGAGAGAAATTTTAGGACTGGGCGCAAATAGAGGTGGTGCGGAAACAGGTAAAAACGAAGTTGATCATTGGACGGATTTGTCCCAAGGCGTTCGCTTAAGTGTCGGTGCAAGTTCGCAATAGAGTTTACAGCATTTTTGCTGCCTTGAATAATTGGAAAGCGCATTGTTTTACTTGATAAAATTGATTTGGTTCCGCGCTCAGTTCTTTATAAACGAAGGTCTTGGTTATATGCGCTGGACGTTTGGGTATGATAAGTTTATGTAATGCGGGAAAGTCGGTACGCACAATCTGCGATTGCCGACCAGCACTTGTCCACACGCATGTCGACAAGTTCAAAGAATGAAGGAATTGTCGATGGTTGGGGCCGGAACTCATACGCCAAAACGGCGCACGCGCATTCAACGTGCAAATGAAAAAAAGATTCTTGAAGCCGCGCTGGAAGTCTTTTCTCAGAACGGATTTCGGGGTTCCACCATTGATCAGATTGCTGAAGAAGCAGGGATGTCCAAACCCAACCTGCTTTATTATTTCAAATCAAAGCAGGATATTCACGAAACGCTGCTGTCGCGTTTGTTGGATTCTTGGCTTGCGCCATTGCGTGAGCTTTCAGAGGATGGCGATCCTTTAGAAGAGATTTTGAACTATGTGCGCCGCAAAATCGAAATGGCGCGAGATTTCCCACGGGAAAGCCGTTTGTTCGCCAATGAGATCGTGCAGGGCGCACCGCGCATCAAGCCCATTCTTGAAGGTGAAATCAACAATCTTGTCCTTGAGAAATCCAAAATCATGGACAAATGGATGGACGAAGGGCGCATCAAAAAAGTTGATGCGCGGCATTTGATTTTCTCCATTTGGGCCACCACCCAGCATTATGCCGATTTCGAAGTGCAGGTAAAAGTGGTGATGGGGCAGGGCATTGATGATCCTGCGCAGTTCGAAACCACCAAAGCCTATTTGGAACAGCTTTTCACCTCCCTGTTGAAAGCGGACTAGCGTCTATCCCTCCTTGGCAAAGGCCAAGACAGCAAGCGCCAACACGGTCACCAATGCGCCAACGGCAACGCTTGGGTTCACCCAGCCACGCCCGCTCACGCCCTCAATCAAAATGATAAAGCTGGGCGTCAAATAGCCATAGGACATCACCTTCGATGCAGGCAGGCGCAAGCTGGCATATTGCAGCAGGAAAAAGGTGAGGGCCGTGGTGAATATCGTCAGATAAAGCCCAGCCCAATAAACCACTGCGGGCAGGTTGAGCCAATCCGTTTCCATAATGCCATAGATGGCATAGATGCTCAGGCATAAGGCACATGCGGCCAATGTCCAGAATGAGAATTGCACAACCGGCTCACCTTGATTGAGCCGTCGCACCAGCGGCGCATAAGCACCATGGGCCACCACGCCGACAAAGAAAATGGCTTCGCCCGTCCCAATATTGAAGGACAATAGCGCATCTAAATCGCCACGGAAAATCACCCAGATCGCGCCAATCGCTGCGATAAATAAGCTAATCATCATGCGCGGCGATACACGCTGGGCCAGAAACACCACGCCAAATCCAGCCGAGATAATCGGCATCAGTGTGAACACCGCCCCGGTTGAAACGGGCGACGCGATTTGCAGCGCTTCGAACATAGTCACGAAATAAACACCCATCAGCGACCCGAGGATCAAGAACCGATACGGTTTGGCGGGCAATATTCTTTTGCCCTCAGTCAGCGGCACGCGGGTGAAATAGGCGATGAGGGCCATCACGATAGAGGCCAGTACGAAGCGGGATGCGCTTAAAGCGCCAGCATCGATAAAAGGGGCGGCCAGCGCACCAAAGGAAAATGACGCCGCAATCAGCACGGAAAACAATATCATAGCCAAATGGCCGCGAAGTTTTTCGCGGCCATCTATTGTGCGCCTGAAATGGTGGCGCTCAGCTGATAAGGCGGGTTCTTGTGTTATTCTGCCGCCTCCGTATTGGCGCTAGGATTGTTTGGATGGGTCGTCCAGTTTGCATATTCTGGATCGATTGGCTTGCCCGTGCGTGGGTCCATTCCGGCGATAGGTTCCATGGTGATGCAATCATCAACTGGGCAGACATTCACACATAGATTACATCCCACGCATTCTTCGTCAATCACCTCAAAGTGGCGTTTGCCATCTACCATGTTGGTGATTGCCTGGTGCGATGTGTCTTCACAGGCAATGTGGCAGCGGCCACATTCAATGCACAAATCCTGATTGATTTTGGCTTTGGTGACGTAATTGAGGTTGAGATATTTCCAATCCGTCACATTTGGCACCGCACGGCCCATAAACTCATCGATGGAATTGATGCCCTTTTCATCCATCCAATCGCTCAGCCCGGTGATCATTTCCTGCACCACTTTAAAGCCATAGGTCATGGCAGCGGTGCACACTTGCACATTGCCACAACCAAGGGAGATAAATTCGGCCGCATCGCGCCATGTGGTGATGCCGCCAATCCCTGAAATCGGCAGACCTGCGGTTTCTACATCGCGTGCAATTTCCGCCACCATATTCATGGCGATCGGTTTCACAGCTGGCCCACAATAGCCGCCATGTGAGCCCTTGCCGTCAATTGTTGGCACAGGCGCAAAATTGTCGAGATCAACTTCAACAATTGAGTTGATCGTGTTGATCAGGCTTACAGCATCCGCGCCGCCTGCTTTGGCCGCGCGTGCTGGGTAACGCACATCGGTGATGTTCGGCGTCAGCTTCACGATCACAGGTTTTGAATAGTATTTCTTGCACCATTCAGTGACCATTTGAATATATTCCGGCACCTGGCCAACGGCGGCACCCATGCCACGTTCGCTCATGCCGTGCGGGCAACCAAAGTTCAGCTCAATACCATCCGCGCCAGTTTCTTCTACCAGCGGCAGAATGGCCTTCCAGCTTTCCTCGTCACAAGGTACCATCAGTGAAACGATAAGCGCGCGATCCGGCCAGCGTTTCTTGACCTCGGTGATTTCTTTCAAATTCACGTAAAGATCGCGGTCAGTGATCAGCTCAATATTGTTCAGCCCGATCAAATGCCGATCATGGCCATAAATTGCGCCATAGCGCGGGCCGTTCACATTCACCACTGGCGGGCCTTCTGAGCCGAGTGTTTTCCAAACGACACCGCCCCAGCCCGCTTCAAATGCGCGCTCTACATTGTAAGCTTTGTCAGTTGGCGGTGCAGAGGCCAGCCAGAACGGGTTGGGAGACGAAATGCCTAGAAAATTTGAGGTTAAATCAGCCATGATGTTTCTCCTCCTAACCCTGTAAAACTGAATTGATATGTTGCGCGGCGATCTTGCCATCTTCCACGGCCACCACGGTCAAATCTTCGCCGCCGACAATGCAGTCGCCGCCCGCCCAAATCTTTTGGTGTGAGGTTTGCCGCGTGTCGCTCACCTTGATCCGACCTTGCTCAAGCTCCACCTGATGGTCGCTCAAAAGGGTTGAATCAAATTTTTGACCAATCGCTTTAAAGATTTGATCGGCTTGAATAATTTGCATTTCGCCAGTGCCGGAAAGTTTGCCACTTGCATCAGAAGTTGTTTCAACCTCAAGTCCGCAAACCTCGCCTTGTTCATTTAGCTTGATGCTGTTTGGTTGCCGCCAATGCATGATCTTAACGCCATGGGTCTGCGCCAATTCCTGCTCATAAAGGCTGGCATTCATCGCATCTTGGCCACGGCGGTAGCAAATGGTCACATTCTCAGCGCCAAGCAATTTGGTCTGAATGGCAATATCGATGGCCGTCATGCCGCCGCCAATCACCACAACATTGCGCCCAACGGAAAGGATCGACTTATCCTCTGCCTGCCGCAACGCCGCAATATAGTCGATTGCATCTTCACACCCGGGCGCATTTTCGCCTTCAAGGTTGAGGCGGTTGGTGTTTTTAAGGCCAAGCCCCAAAAACACAGCGTCATAATCGCTGGTCAACTGGTCGAGCGCGATTTCTTCGCCCAGTCGCTGGCCGGTTTTGATTTCAATGCCGCCAATCTCCAGCAAAAACTCAATTTCGCGTTGCGCGAAATTCTCAGTCGATTTGTAGCTGGCAATGCCGAATTCATTCAGGCCGCCCGGCTTGTTGCGTGCTTCGAACACCGTCACGTCATGGCCTTCACGGGCCAAATGGTGCGCGCAGCTCATGCCCGCAGGCCCAGCGCCAACGATGGCGACCTTCTTGCCGGTCTCTGCTTTGCGGGTGAAGGGGTGAGGGCGCTTGCTTTCCATAAAGTGATCTGTTGCATAGCGTTGCAACTGACCGATCTTGACAGGCTTGCCTTCCGCTACTTCGCGGACGCAAACTTCTTCGCACAACGTTTCCGTAGGGCAAACGCGAGCGCACATGCCGCCCATAATATTCTGATTTAAGATTGTCTTCGCTGACCCGGTGGGGTTATCAGCGGAGATTTGTCGAATGAAAAGGGGAATGTCGATTGAAGTGGGGCAGGCCGTCATGCACGGCGCGTCATAACAAAAATAGCACCGCTCTGCCTCCACCTTGGCTTCATGCCAATCTAACGGTGCGTGTAGGTCCGAAAAATTTTCATCATATTCTGCTGCACTCAATCGTGCGCTTTGCACGTCGCGCGACAATGGCTGTCGATCAGACATTGTTCACCCCTCCCTAATTTGCCGCGAAATTAGAAGCAGCGATATCGTCTCAAAGTCTCCTCAAACTTTTTGACGTCCCAGCCATGGGGTTGGGCAGTTGCCACGCAAAAATCGCGATCCGATATCAAAATCTTGAATTATTTTTATCAAAAGGTCAAATTTTTAATTATGCCTATGTGGATTGCTTTGGAACAAGCTGCAAATTCAATCGTTTGTCGGGTAGAAAACGCGGCATTTTGGTGCACAAGGGCAAACATGTCTTGTTAGTTTCATCAATATGCATTAACAGCACTCATGCGAATTGTTCGCATTCTATAGTTGCTTTCCAATCCTTCTTTTTGAGGTGCATGCCCGTAAAACGGCTGAGGGAAGCTATGTGTGTGAATAGTCAAAAGAATTTGTGAAAATCGAGGTGAATACGATGGCTCATGTTGGCATGAAACTCCCTAAAGTGACCTTCCAGACTCGCGTTCGTGATGAGTCAATTGAAGGCCCAAACCCATTCCGTTGGGAAGCAAAAACAACTGACGATTATTTCAAAGGTAAGCGCGTTGTGCTGTTCTCATTGCCAGGCGCGTTCACCCCAACTTGCTCAACTTACCAGTTGCCGAACTACGAAAAGCTGCACGGTGAGTTTCAGGAAGAAGGCATCGACGCGATCTATTGCTTGAGCGTGAACGACGCATTTGTGATGAACAAATGGGGTAAAGACCAAGGCGTTGAAAATGTTGGTTTGATCCCAGATGGTTCAGGCGAATTTACCCGCAAAATGGGCATGTTGGTCAAAAAAGACAATCTTGGCTTTGGCTACCGCTCATGGCGTTATGCGGCGATCATTGACGATGGCATCTTGGTGGGCTGGTTCCCAGAAGAAGGCTTTGAAGATGATTGCGCAACAGACCCATATGATGTGTCTAGCCCAGAGCATGTTTTGGCATGGTTGCGCGACAACAAGCCATTCGATCAAGAGCAAGTTGCATAATCAGGCTTAGGCTTGAGTGAATTAAAGAAGGCGCGTTGTTTCAACGCGCCTTTTATTTTGCGCTATCGCGTTTTTCCAAAAACTGGATCAAAGAGGCGCTTGCGCCCAAAATATGGTCGCGTGTCAATTGCGCGGCCTTGGCAGCATCGCGCTCCACGCACGCTTCCAAAATGCCCAAATGCTCCCGGCGTGCCCGTTCCATGCCATTGGTCAGCACCAATTGCGCCCGCAAATAGCTTTCAATGCGATCAAGTGCTTGGTTCACAATTTTGAGGTGATAGGGGCGCTCTGCCTTCGCATAAAGCGCATAATGGAAGTCACGGTTTAAATCGCCATATTTGGCCGAATCTGTTTCCGTCGCAAACGCATCACAAGCACGCCGCGCCACATCCAACGTCGCATCATCCATATTCTCCACCGCATAGCGGATCACTTCACCTTCCAATAGCGCCCGGAACTCAAAAATCTCGCGCACTTCGTCAACGGAAAGGGAAGTCACCGTCGTGCCGCGATAGCGCTCGGTTTTCACCAAACCTTGCTGCTCAAGGCGGGAGAGGGCCTCGCGCACAGGGATGCGTGATGTGTTGAACATCTCCGCCAGTGCGTCCTGCCGCAAATGCTCGCCCGCTTCAATTTCGCCTGTAAAAATCGCTTCGCGCAGCGCTTCAAAAATCAAATCTGCGGCCGACGCAGACGCGCGCACATTGGTTGCATTAAATTTCATAAGTCCGATCTGTCCAACACAGAAAATATAAAGTCAGATTTTGCGACAACATAGTCCAGTCCCCTCCATTTCGCCAAGCCTAGATTAATGCCTTGTCCGCAAGTGCCTGCTTTTCAGGCGTTTTTTGCCGACTTATCCAAAGGTATAGCATATTTTATAAAGAATATTGTAGATTGTATCCAATTTTATGATATAGAGAAAAATGCAAGGCGCAAGTTTGGTCCCTGCGCTGCTTTTAAGGCCACGCCGCTGATTGGGTGTTGGTCCATGAGCAAAGGGGAGTGGTTGCGTCACGAAAACCGGGAGGAAACTATGAAATTTTTGAAAGTAGCTGCGATGGCGGCAATGGTGGCAGGCTTGGCTGCCCCACAAGCATTCGCTGATAAGTTGGATGATGTGATTAACAATGGCGTGCTGCGCTGTGCTGTGGTGTTGGACTTTCCACCAATTGGCTACCGCGATGCGAACAATGAACCTGCAGGCTTTGATGTTGAATATTGCAATGACATGGCAGCAGCCCTTGATGTTGATGCTGAAATCATCCCTGTGACTTGGGCAGAGCGTTTGCCAGCCATCGTCACCAACCGTGCGGACATCGTGTTCGGCGGCACATCTGACTCGCTAGAGCGCGCCAAAACAGTTGGCTTCTCCATTCCTTACGCGATTTACTTCGCGCAAGCAGTTGTCGGCAAAGATAGCGGCATCGAAAGCTTTGAGGACATGAAGGGCAAGCGCGTTGCCGCTGCTGTGGGCACCGTGCCTGAGCAAGAGTGGCTCAAAATTGCTGAAGAGTGGGGCGAAGAGAACCTTTACCAGGGCTATCAGAGCGAAAACGAAGTGTTCCTCGCTGTGGCACAAGGCAAAGCCGATGCAGGCATCACCACCAACACAGCGGTGAAGCCTGTAACTGACCAATATGACAGCGTTGTGCCTGGCCCGCGTATGCCGTGGACCACAGACTACACCTCAGTTGCAGGCCCTCGTAAAGACGTGTCTTGGCTCAACTATATCAACCTGTTCATCACCCATCAGGTGCGTTCAGGTCGTTATGAAGAGCTTTGGCAGAAATATGTTGGCGATAGCGCACCAGAACTGCGCATCCCTGGCGTGATGTACTAAGCGAGATTCAAGCCATCTGCCCGCGGCGACGCTCATGCGCTGCGGGCAGATCTTCCAACCACAAGCAAAGGAGGAGACGCGGTGAACTTTGATTACACGTTCCACTGGCGTCCGGTGATCCGCAAATTGCCAGAGCTGCTTGAAGCCAGCTTGGTCACATTGCAGATTTCGGTACTCTCCATGATTATTGGTATTGGCATTGGCTTGGTGTTGGCATTGTTGCGCATGGGTGGCCCAAAATACTTGTCTTGGATCGCCACCGCATGGGTTGAAACCGCCCGCAACACGCCCGCTCTGTTCCAGCTTTTCTTCTTCTCATTTGGGTTGGGTGCCTTCGGGTTGCACCTAACGCCTTATCTGATTGTTTTGGCCGGATTGTCCTTTAACAATGCAGGCTATCTGGCGGAAAATTTCCGTGGCGGATTTCAGGCGGTGCCGGATACGCAAATGCGCGCGGCGCGTTCGCTCGGCATGTCAACCACACAGGCCTATACGCGGATCATCATCCCGCAAGTGTTCCGCATTGTTTATCACCCCATGACCAACCAGCTGGTGTGGGCCGTGTTGATGAGCTCTTTGGCGATGATTGTCGGCTTCCGTGAATTGGCAGGTGAAACACAGGCGCAAGCCTTCAAGACCTTCCGTATCTTTGAGTATTTCGCGGTCACCGCGCTCATCTATTACGTGATGGTGAAAATGATTTTGGGCATCTCCAGGCTGCTGTCCTGGCGTTTGTTCCGGTACTAAGGGGAGGGATGGATAAATGAACGATTCAATCGCATTCTTCTCTGGCTTTGGCCCGAAAGACCTTTGGTTCCTAACCCAAGCTGCTTGGCAAACCTTGCTGATTTCCGTGCTTTCGATTTCTGGCGGCACAATCCTAGGCATCTTCTTTGGCTGGATCTTGTCAGAATCCAAAGTGGTCGGTGCCATCACCGTTGGGTTTATTCTGGACGCGTTCCGCTCCGTGCCGCTGATCATCCAACTGGTGCTGTTCTACAATCTGTTCAACGTCATCGGCTTGGCGGTCAGCCCATTTTGGGCAGGTGTCACCATTCTGGGTGTTTACACCTCCGCACTTGTGGCCAATGTGGCCCGTGGCGGCATTGAGGCTGTTGGCGCCCCCATGCGCCGCGCAGGTCGGTCGCTTGGCATGAGCTATTTGCAAACCATGCGTTATGTGGTGTGGCCCATCGGCTTGCGCGCCGTGTTCCCTTCATGGGTAGGCGTGGCGCTTGGCGTGCTGAAAGACAGTGCGCTGGTATCCGTGCTTGGCCATCCAGAACTCTTGAAAGTCGCGCGTGATTTGATCACGCGTACGCAACAACCCTTGCTTGTGCTCGCAGTAGCCGGCGCGTTCTATTTCGCGCTCTCATTCCCCATCTCGCGCTACGCAGCACATCTTGAAAGGAAGTGGCAGTCATGATCGAAATTAAAGAACTGCACAAATATTTCGGCGCTCTGCATGTGCTTAAGGGCATTGATCTCAATGTCAAAAAAGGCGAAGTGCTGTCCATCATTGGCGCATCCGGCTCTGGCAAATCCACGCTGCTTTATTGCATCAACGGGTTGGAGCCAATCCAACAAGGCGAGGTGAAGGTCGATGGCGTGTCCGTGCATGCCAAAGATACTGACCTCAACAAATTGCGCACGAAAATGGGCATGGTGTTCCAACAGTGGAATTCGTTCCCACATTTGAGCGCACTAGAAAATGTCGCCTTGGCCCCGCGCATTGTGAAGGGCAAATCAAAAGCGGAAAGCCGCGAGATTGCCCGCGCCCAGCTGGAGCATGTGGGCCTCAGCGACAAGATCGATGTGTACCCCTCAGCCTTGTCCGGCGGCCAGCAGCAGCGTTTGGCCATCGCCCGCGCTTTGGCGATGGAGCCGGAATATATGCTGTTTGACGAAGCCACATCTGCGCTGGACCCTGAATTGGTGGGCGAAGTGTTGGACACAATGCGGCTTTTGGCAGAAGAGGGCATGACCATGATTTGCGTCACCCACGAAATGGGCTTCGCCCGTGATGTGAGTGATCGCGTGGCCTACTTCCATCAAGGTGTGATGGAAGAAATTGGCCCACCCGAACAGATTTTCGGCAAACCGGAAAGCGCGCACACGGCGAAGTTTTTGGCCAACGTGCGATAGGTTTTCTATAAGAATAACAGAACGAATTTGTGCAGGGCGGAATCGCCCTGCCAAGAGATAGCTATTGCGAAGGAAAAGGTGCAATGACTGCGAATATTTTTACGGGATGCATCCCAGCTTTGATGACCCCCTGTAAGGCGGACCGTACGCCAGACTTTGATGCGTTGGTGCGCAAGGGCAAAGAATTGATTGAGGCGGGCATGTCTGCCGTTGTGTATTGCGGCTCAATGGGTGATTGGCCGTTGCTCACCGATGAAGAGCGTCAAACAGGCGTGGCCCGTTTGGTGGAAGCTGGCGTGCCAACTATCGTCGGCACAGGCGCGGTAAACTCAAAAATCGCCGCAGAGCATGCTGCCCACGCACAAAAAGTTGGCGCCCATGGCCTTATGGTGATCCCGCGCGTTCTGTCACGTGGCACATCCATCCCGGCGCAACGCGCACACTTTGCGGGCATCTTGAACGCAGCGCCTGATCTGCCAGCGGTGATTTACAATAGCCCATATTATGGCTTCGCCACCCGTGCTGATTTGTTCTTTGATCTGCGCAAAGACCATAAGAATCTGGTCGGATTCAAAGAGTTCGGCGGCAAAGACGATTTGCGCTACGCCGCGGAATATATCACCAGCCAATCCGACGAAGTGACGTTGATGATCGGCGTGGACACAACCGTTGTGCACGGCTTTGTCAATTGCGGCGCAGGTGGTGCCATCACAGGCATCGGCAATGCGTTGCCAAAAGAAGTGCTCCACCTCGTGGCCCTGTCGCAAAAAGCAGCCACTGGCAACGCCGCTGCGCGGGTAAAAGCCAATGAGCTGGACGAAGCCTTGGCTGTTCTGTCCTCATTCGATGAGGGCGCAGATCTGGTGCTTTATTACAAGCATTTGATGGTGCTCAACGGCGACAGCGAATATGAATTGCACTTCAACGAAACCGACAAATTGTCGGATGCCCAGCGTAATTACGTTGAACAACAATATGCTTTGTTCCGCGCTTGGTATAAAGATTGGAGCCAGCAACCGGACGTGTTGGCCCTCAACGACTAATTCAAAAAATACGCCAAACCACGATCCAGTAGATTGGAGTAACTAATGGAATATAAAAGCTTTATTGGCGGTGCCTGGCATGAAACATCTGACAGCACCCCCAATGTAAACCCATCGGACACCTCAGACATTTTGGGGCATGCCGCCGTGGGTGGCGCTGATGATATGGCCCGCGCAATTGACGCGGCCGCTGGCGCCGCCGCACAATGGGCAAAATCCACACCGCAGCAACGTTTTGACGTGCTGGACTTTATCGGCAGTGAGATTTTGGCGCGCAAAGCTGAACTAGGTGAATTGCTGTCACGTGAAGAGGGCAAAACCCTGCCTGAAGGTATTGGCGAAGCTGCACGTGCCGGCCAAATCTTCAAATTCTTCGCGGGCGAAACCTTGCGCCAAACAGGCGATATTCTCGCCTCTGTGCGTCCCGGTATCGGCGTGGACGTTACCCGTTCGCCAATTGGCGTTGTCGGCCTCATTACGCCGTGGAACTTCCCCATTGCGATTCCCGCATGGAAAATTGCGCCAGCTTTGGCTTTCGGCAATGCTGTTGTGTTGAAGCCAGCCGAATTGGTGCCCGGTTGCGCCCATGCCTTGGCGGACATCATCTCTCGCTCTGGCTTGCCAGAAGGCGTGTTCAACCTCGTGTTTGGCCGGGGCTCAGTTGTCGGGCCAGAATTGATCGGCTCGAAAAAAGTCAACGCCATCAGCTTTACAGGCTCTGTGGGCACAGGTCGTTCAATCGCAGCTGATTGCGGCAAGATGCTGAAAAAAGTGCAGCTTGAAATGGGCGGTAAAAACCCAATGGTTGTGCTGGACGATGCAGACCTCGACATTGCTGTTGATGCCTGCGTGAACGGCGCTTACTTCTCCACTGGCCAACGCTGCACCGCCTCATCACGCTTGATCGTGACCGAAGGCATCCACGACAAATTTGTGGCGGCAGTTGAAGAACGGTTGAACAACCTCAATGTGGGCCATGCCTTGCGCAAAGAAACCCACATCGGGCCGGTTGTCGACGAAAAGCAGCTTCAACAAGACCTAGATTATGTGGACATTGCAGCGAAAGATGGCGGCAAAGTCATCGGCGGTCAGCGTTTGAACCGCGACACAGAAGGCTTCTTCATGGCGCCTGCCTTGGTGACTGAAACCACCAACGACATGCGCATCAACCGCGAAGAAGTGTTCGGCCCCGTGGCCAGCGTGGTGCGCGTAAAGGATTATGATGAGGCGCTTGCCGTGGCCAATGACACCGAGTTCGGCCTGTCATCCGGCATCTGCACCACATCGCTGAAGCACGCGTCACACTTCAAAGCCAATGCCGAAGCCGGCATGGTAATGGTGAACTTGCCTACTGCTGGCGTGGATTATCACGTGCCATTTGGCGGCACCAAAGCCTCGAGCTTTGGCTCACGCGAGCAGGGCACTTACGCGGCGGAGTTCTACACCACCGTTAAAACAGCTTACACCCTCCCATAAGGTGTGCGTCCGGCGGTGGTGCACGCCGCCGGGCATTTCTTCAATTTTTCAGAGGCGCATATGGCCACGCAACCCAAACATGATGTGATTATTATCGGCGCCGGCATCATTGGCTTGGCCATCGCCCATTATGTGCAGCAGACCGGGCGTAAGGTTACGCTGGTGGACCGCAAGGGCGTGGCGCAGGAAGCCAGCTTTGGCAATGCCGGGGCCTTTGCCTTGGCCGATATTTTCCCGCTGGCCTCGCCGGGTATCATGCGCAAAGCGCCAAAATGGCTGCTTGATCCGCTGGGGCCACTCTCGGTGCGCCCGCAATATGCCCTCAATATTGTGCCTTATCTGCTCAAATTCTTCCGCGCCTCCTGGCCGGACCAACACCGCAAATCCATCGTCGCCCAATCTGCTTTGCTCGACCTTGCCGCCAGCGAAGTCGATCGCATGGCCCAGATCCCACAGATCGGCAATCAAATCCGTACCGATGGCGCGCTGCACCTTTATGAAAGTGAGCGCGAGTTCGCTGCCAGCCAATCCAGCTGGCAAGCGCGACAGGAATTCGGCATTGAGTTTGAACATCTGGACGCCACCCGCTTAGCCGACTTGCAGCCGGGCCTCTCCAACCACATCAAACGCGCGACCTTCATTCCCAAATGGCAAACGGTCAATGACCCGTTTGAATTTGCCCAAACCCTATGGCGCTTGGTGCAGCAGGATGGCGGCGAGCTGATCGAGCAAGACGTCAAAGCCATTTCTCAAGCTGGCGAAGTGACGTTGCAGAATGGCGAAACACTTTCCGCCAATCACCTAGTTGTCGCAGCTGGTGCATGGTCGCATCAGTTGGCGAAGCAGGTGGGCGACCATATTCCGCTTGAAAGCGAACGCGGCTACAACACCACTTTGCCTGCTGAGGCCTTCGACCTAAAGCGTCAATTGATCTTTGGCGAGCATGGCTTTGTTATGACTCCGCTTTCCACTGGCATCCGTGTCGGCGGCGCGGTGGAATTTGCCGGGCTGGATGCCGCGCCAAATTTCAAACGCTCAGAGATCATGCTGCAAAAAGCCAAGCGCTTTATGCCAGACTTGAAAACCGAGCAGGGCACCCAATGGATGGGCTTTAGACCCTCCTTGCCAGACACATTGCCCGCCATCGGCAAAAGCGCCCACACACCAAATATTAGCTATGCCTTCGGCCACGGCCATCTGGGGCTCACCCAGTGTTTTGCCACGGGCAAACTGATGGCCGAACTGATTGACGGTCAAGCCCCGTCACTTGATTTAACTCCCTTTAATCCATCTCGTTTTTAGGAAACCTACATGGCGAAACACAGCTTTTTCTGCATTGATGGACATACTTGCGGCAATCCCGTGCGCCTTGTGGCGGGCGGTGGGCCAGACCTGAAAGGCGCGAACATGATCGAAAAGCGCGCCCACTTTCTGGCCGAATATGATTGGGTGCGCCTCAGCCTGATGTTTGAACCACGCGGGCATGACATTATGTCGGGTTCTATTCTGTATCCGCCCACCCGCGACGACTGCGACATCGCCATCCTCTTTATCGAGACATCCGGCTGTCTGCCCATGTGCGGCCACGGCACCATCGGCACCGTCACCATGGCGCTGGAAGAAGGGCTGGTCACGCCAAAAGAACCGGGCGTGCTCTATCTCGATGCCCCTGCCGGGCGCATCAAGGCCGAATACACCATGAAGGACGGATATGTAGAAGAAGTGCGCATCACCAATGTGCCGAGTTTCCTTTATGCCAAGGGCCTAACCGCCACTGTGCCTGATCTGGGCGAAATCACTGTCGATGTTTCCTATGGCGGCAATTTCTACGCCATCGTCGAAGCACAGGAAAATTTCAAAGATATTGAAGGCTTGTCATCCCTCGATTTGATCCGCTGGTCTCCGCAATTGCGCGCCGCGCTCAATGAGAAATACGAGTTTGTGCACCCCGAGCATCCTGAGATTAACGGCCTAAGCCACATCCTCTGGACAGGCGCCGCCCGCGATCCCGAAGCCACGGCCCGCAATGCCGTGTTCTATGGCGACAAAGCCATCGACCGTTCACCTTGTGGCACCGGCACATCGGCCCGTATGGCCCATTGGGTCGCCATGGGCGACTTGGCCGTAGGCGAGGATTTCGTGCATGAAAGCATCATCGGCTCGCTGTTCCGCGGCCGGGTGGAAGCGGCCACCAAAGTGGGTGACCGCGATGCCATTATCCCATCAATTGGCGGCTGGGCCCGCAAAACCGGATACAACACGATCTTTGTCGATGATCGTGACCCATTCAAACACGGCTTCATTTTGCCATAGGCAAAGGGGCGAGGGAGGACTTTATGAAAATCACAGCACTGCGTGTCTATCAGATTGATTTGCCGTTGCGGGAGGGCCGTTACAACTGGTCAAACGGCAATTTTGTTGAAGTGTTTGATTCAACCGTTCTGGCGGTGGAAACCGATGCGGGGATCACTGGCTATGCTGAATGCTGTCCGCTCGGCTCCGCCTATTTGCCTAGCTATGCCAAAGGCGTGCGCGAAGGGCTGAAAGAGCTGGCACCCCACGTGATCGGCCTTGATCCACGCGATCTGAACATCATCAATAACGCTATGGATGCTGGCTTGCGCGGTCACCTATACGCCAAAGCCCCCATCGATATCGCCTGTTGGGACATTTTGGGCAAAGCCACAAACCTGCCAGTTTACACCCTGTTGGGTGGGAAACAGCAAGAAAAGGTTGCGCTTTATCGCGCCATCTCGCAGGAAGACCCGGAGGTGATGGCCAAGAAGATCGACGGCTACCGCAACGAAGGCTACACCAAATTCCAGCTGAAAGTCGGCGGCGATGCCAATGATGACATTGCCCGCATCCACGCCACCCGCGAGGTGTTAGACCGGGGCGAAGTGCTGGTGGCAGATGCCAATACAGGTTGGAACCGTCACGAAGCCGCGCGCGTCGCTGCCGCGGTGGCCCATCTGGATGTTTATATCGAACAGCCCTGCATGACTTATGAGGAATGCTTGTCCATTCGTCGCCGAACCGCGCGGCCTTTTATCATGGATGAAAACATCTTCGATGAAGCCATGCTGCGCAAAGGCTTGGCTGACGATGCTATGGACGCGATCAATCTGAAAATCTCAAAGGTCGGCGGCCTCACCAAAGCACGCCTGATGCGCGATATTTGCGTGAGCGCGGGCGTGGCCATGACCATTGAGGACACATGGGGCGGCGATATCGTCACCGCCACCATCGCCCATCTGGCCGCCTCCACACCGGAAGCGTTCTCCTTCTCCGCCACGGACTTTAACTCCTATGGCACCGTAGATTTCGCCGCAGGCGCCCCCAAACGCGTGGACGGCTTTATGTCACCAGCGGATGCACCAGGCTTGGGTGTCGAGCCAGATTTTGACGTTTTGGGTGAACCCGAATTTGAATTGAGAGGCTAATATGCGGTCGAGCAAAACCATTCATGTGGTGTCCTGCCACGCCGAAGGCGAAGTGGGCGATGTGATTGTCGGTGGCGTTGCGCCACCGCCGGGCGACACCCTTTGGGAACAACGCAAATTCATCGAGCAGGATGAAACATTGCGCAATTTCATGCTGAACGAGCCACGCGGCGGCGTTTTCCGCCATGTGAACCTGCTGGTGCCGCCAAAGCATCCCGAAGCACAAATGGGATTCATCATCATGGAACCAGCCGATACGCCACCCATGTCTGGCTCCAACTCCATCTGCGTGTCCACCGTGCTGCTCGACAGCGGCATCCTGCCGATGACAGAGCCGGAAACGCACCTGACATTGGAAGCGCCGGGAGGCCTGATAAAAGTGGTGGCGCAATGCAAAAATGGCAAAGCCGAAAGCATCACCGTCACCAATGTGAAAAGCTTCGTCGACCAACTTCAGGTGCCGCTTCAAGTTGAAGGTTTGGGCGAAATCATCGTCGACACCGCCTATGGAGGCGACAGCTTTGTGATGGTAGATGCAGAAGCATTGGGCGTTGAGATCAAACCGGAAAATGCCAAAAAGCTGGCTGACCTCGGCACCAAAATCACCGCTGCTGCAAATGCACAGCTTGGCTTCACCCACCCGGAAAATCCGGATTGGGATCATATTTCCTTCTGCCAATTCATGGGCAAAACCACTCGCGAAGGAAACACCCTATCCGGCGCCAATGCCGTGGCCATCCGTCCGGGTAAAATCGACCGCTCCCCCACCGGCACAGGCTGCTCCGCCCGCATGGCGCTGATGCTGGCCAAGGGCGAAATGGAGGCGACCGACAAATATATCGCTACCTCGATCACCGGCTCAAAGTTCAATTGCGATATTGCCGAACAGGTCAAATGCGGTGACCGTAAGGCTATCCTACCGCGCATCAATGGCCGCGCCTGGATCACGGGCACACACCAGCACATGCTGGACCCATCTGACCCCTGGCCAGAAGGCTACCGCCTCAGCGACACATGGCCGATGGATCAGGACTAAAGCTCATCCCAAGGGGTAAGATTATGGCGCTTGCGATCCCAGCGATAGTAAGCCGCCATAATCGCTGAATAGATCAATCCACCCAGCAGGCCGGTGCCGATCATAAAAGGCAGCGTCATGCCCGGCCAACCGAACGGGTTAAAGAGCCACAGCACAACCCACATCATCAGGAAAAACACGCCATGGACCAGAAACACTTGGCCAAAAGTGGCGTAGTGCGGCGGGCGGACCTTTAAGCCCATCATCCGATAAATCTTATTGAGTGGTTGGTCGTGGTTGGCACCCCAAATCTTTGAGGCACGGAGCTCTTCGATTGCCTTTTGATATTTCTCATCAAAGCTCATCGAACTGCTACAACTCTTCCCACCGAGACAAGGTGCAGGCGTCGCGCTCATTCTCCGCCTGTGCGCAGAAAAATGTCGCAAACAACAGGCCGTAAGTCACAAACATCAGGGGCAAAAAGGGCAGCGGTAATGAGAAGCCAAAAATGTTCTTGAGCCAGATGCAGTTTGCCATGCTAACCAAAATGCCAAACAGCAAGGTTTGCTGCACAAACAATTGCAAAATGGGGCGATAATGTAATGGGCGGATCGGCAAGCCAAACCGATGGAATGAATTGTCCAGCCAACGCAGCTGCACAATCGACATCAGGCCGCAATCTTGAATTTCGCGCAGGGCGTTTTCATACTTCTGAGTGAATGACATTAAATAAATCCGCAACCGATCAATAGGTTGCAGTATCTATTAGTTCGCCCCTAATTACAAACGATTATGCTTCAACGCGTTTTGGCGCGCTGCGCACGGCGCTGTCCAATTCCAACAGCACACGAATATTGCGACGATTGTCGGTTAGGTCTGCGATATTATATTCATCCAACACGTCGAAAAACGCATTCAGGGCGCGATAAAGCGCATGGTTGAAGCCGCAAGTGCCGATCAGCGGGCAGGTGTTCGATTCGAGATCAAAACATTCTGCCATGTCGAAATTATCTTCCGTTGCGCGGATCACTTCGCCCAAGCCAATCTCATCGGCAGGGCGTTTGAGCTTGATGCCCCCATGGCGGCCGCGTACCGTTTCCACAAAGCCAGATGCATTCAAAATCTGTAAGATCTTGAAAAGAAAGGTTTCTGAGATGTCATAAAACTCAGCAATGTCAGAAATCTTGCTCAATTTCTCATTGCTGGCGCAATACATCAGAATGCGCACAGCATAATTGGACTGTTTAGTTAAACGCATGGCTTTGTCCTAACTTGAGATTTACCCTCATCATAAGGCGATCGCTGAAAAAACTCAAATCTAAATCAACCCGAAATTGCGTAGTAACCGCAAAAGCTGTGCGCTGGTGTCACACCCATTAGGTGGCGTTTGCCATTGCATATGTTGCGATCCCTGTGTTCTACAAAGAGTAAGTTTTTAAAGTGGACACTGGAATTATGTTTGAATTTTTGCTCGCTCTTTTCGTATTTTTGTTTGCGCACATCTTGCCACAAATTGGCGACCTTCGCGGCAAGATCATTTCGCTAACCAGCCGAAAAACATACATAATTGGCTATTCGATCTTTTCGACCGTGCTTTTGGTGTGGCTGGTTTCCGCCGCTCTGCGTGCGCCGCGCACAATCTTCTATGCGCCAGATCCATTCACGGTGCGCATCGCCATGGCACTGATGCTGGTCGCGATCATCCTGTTCGTCATGGGCGCAGCGCGGCCTAACTCACTGTCAGTGTCATTTCGTCGCAACCTTCAGCAAGAAGTGGCCCATCCCGGCATTCTCGCATTGGTGCGGCACCCGATCATCACGGCCTTTGGCCTATGGGCGTTCGCACACATTTTGGTCAATGGCGAGCTGGCCAACATCTTGCTGTTTGGCATCATGTTGGCATTCTCAGTGCTGGGCATTGTGCGGTTAAATACGTCGAAGACGAAAAAGCTCAGTGCAGAAGATTACGCATTGGCCAAACAAAAAGAAGCAGGGAGCTGGTCACAGCGCGCCCGTCGTGCTTTGGATTGGCAATTGGCCATTGAGCTTGTGGTTGGCATCATCGCTTACATGGCGATTTTACACGCCCACGGCCCCGTAATCGGTGTCGATCCACTGGCATATTTCTAGAATTTAACTCTGCGCGTCACGCACAAGATATTTCTTCACCGCAGGGGCCAAAGAAACATTAAGCCCGGTTAGTCGCCATGTGGTTAGCCAAATCGCGCCTGCGCCGATGATAAAGGAAATGGCTGCTGCGCTCGCTGCCCCGACCAGTCCAAACATCGGCACCAAAATGTAGTTGGCCACCAACAGCACCACCAAGCCCAACAAAATGGCGGGCAAGCTGGCATAGGGCTTTTTGCGTGACGAAAGGATCACTGCGCCAGGGCCAAACGCGGCCCGCGCGATCAGCGCGCTGCACAAAATGGTCAGCGGCATCACACCCTGATTAAATTCCGGCCCGAAGAAATAAAATACGAGAGGGCTGAAAATCATCACACCAATGGTCAACACAATGGCCAGCCCGGTGCCAACCAAATTTGCATCGCCAATTTTAGCCTCAAGCGCCGCAAAATCCTTCTTCTCTTCCGCGTCCAGCAAATCGGGAGACACCACAGCGCCAATGGCGATAATGCCGAAGGAGGCCAGCACGAATATCCGTGCACAAACCCCGAAAATCGCAATTTGCTCTTTGTCCAGCAAGCCAGAAAGCAGCAGCAGGTCAATATCAAAAAAGAAGTCAGAACTGAGCGCAACGATAATCCAGGGCAGGGCATAAACCCACCAACGCTGCATTTCTTTGGCTGGCATTTCCGTGTCGCGCGGCAACTCTCTGATCGCCTTTATCGTCACAAAAAAGTGCAGCATGGCCAGGCCGAGATAGAATATTGCCACCCACCAGATCAATGCGCCAACGCGGTCATCTTCCACGCCGATAAACAGCACGATCAAAATGCCCAGCACAATAAAGAGCGGGCGGAAAATCGTATCGGCAAACAGGCCGAAAAACGGCTTTTTCAACCCGACCAGAATGGCCCCGTTCAAATTCACAATTGCCGTGCCAAACGCCATCATGGCGATGGTGGGCCAAATGCCTTGGAGCAAAGTGCCTGCCGGGCCAATCAAATGGATCAGCTGGCCAACAATGTAGAGCAGCGCCAACCCCGGAAAAATCGCCATGCCATAGGCCAGCACAGCAAAGCGGGAGAGAGTGGTGCCATCATTTTTCGCTTTATATTCTGCCGCGAAATAGGAGCCGACTGTTTGGAAGCCAAGGGGCAGCGCGATTGCCATCAAATTGGCGGCGGCGATGGCAAGCAAATATTCGCCTAGCTGGGCGGCGCCCCAAAGGCGCGCAATCATGGCTTGTGCAAGAAAAATCACGCCCGCGCCACCAATGCGTACAGCGAAGATCAATGCTGATTTAGAAGCCAGTTGGCGGCGTTCACCCATAAAGTTCTCCAAACAAAATGTGCGCCACACCTAGCGCACATCACGTATATTTCTTGCTAACGCAGCACTTATTTGCGGTTAAACACCGTGTTGATAATCTTCTTGCGTTGCTCTGCGGGCATGGCCTGCATAATCGCTTTAAGCTTTGGGCGCACCTGCTTCAACCAGATATTGGCATAGAGATAGCCTTTGCCATTCAATGGCTTAATAAAGTCACTCGCTTCAACCTCGCCAGTGGCATACACCATTTTATATTGAACAGACGGGATCAAAAAGTCGACGCGTTTCAAGCCAAGCTCATAGCAAGATTTGATCACTTCACCCAAATGAAGCTTGCCGGGTCCTGCCGTTGCCTTCTCCTCGTCCCAGGTGGACATATAGGCATAATAGCAATCGTCATAGATAAAGCCCCATTGATCAGCCACAGGCTCGCCATTCAGCATAAAGCAGAAAGCCGCAACTTTCAGGTTCTGATCATCTGAATCTTTAAAGCGATCCAGAAACTCTCTGAAGGCATCATCCTGAAAGGCACGTGACGTTAGCCCCAATCGGCGCTGCCAATCCACACGACCTTCGTAAGAACGGTCGATCACGTTCACCAAAAGCTTGGGATCATTGCCATGCACATGGTCCAATGTGCCCATCCGGTCAAAGCGGTTATAGCCATTGCGGATGCGTTTGCGGGTGGCGCGCTTCAAATGGTTGTAATAGCCGTCATAATCTTCCCATTGGGTCAAATCGACAAAAGGCGCCGCCTTTTCTTCTTCCGAATGGTCAAAACAGCTTTCGCAGCCAGCAAAAAGCGGCCCATCATGCCGCACTTGTCCCAAATGCACATAATCTGCGCCACTGTCTTTAAAGCAGCTTTGCATCTGCTCAAAAACCTGTTTGGGATCACAATCTGGATCGCACAGCATTTCCGTATATTGCTGATAAGGCTCCGAAAAGCCGGTCAGAATTTTGCGTCCCTTTTTGTGCCACACCACTAAAGGCAAAAGGCCGACAAGCTTGTCGGCCTCCAGCACACAAATCACATAATAGGCGTTCTCATGTTCCCGCCCTGTGAGGTTTAGCACATGTTTGCTTAGATCGTAGCTTTGGAAAACATGGGTCCCCTGTGACCGTTTTTCCAAAGCCATCCATTGGTCTTTCATCGCACAGATTTCATCGGCTGTGCGCAACACCTTTGTTGTAAAGGTCATTTTATAGCCCTAGCCCCGAAGCTATTTAGTGAATTGATAAGCCGTAATATCCCTCACGCCGTCTGGCGCATTGGGATCAACTGCAAAATCTACCGTGTAAGGTTTAACATCTTTACGCTGGATACCAGAAAACTTCACCGCGCCAGCCAAAGCCAGCTTGGTATAAAATTTCAACCCCCGAGTGCCGCGATCAAGATTGTTCATACCCATCTTGCGCAGCATACCATTGGCGAAGTTCACCGCATATTTGTTCCGCAACGCATCTGTCCAATGTTCTGTGGTCACAGACACGTTCATGCAATCATAATTATCCACCCGATGTGGGCAGTTCAGCGGCCAATGCAGCATTTCGCCTGGTTCCAAATCATAAATGGTGGCGTAGTCATCATACCATTCTTGAAACTGGATATCGGTTTCATGCGCTTCGTTGATCACCACCTTTTCAATCCCATTCGGGCTCAAAAAGGGTGCTTCCGCTGGATAAACAAAAACCTTCTTGCGGCCACGCACCTGCCAAAGCGATTGGCCCGGCACGTCCACGTGATATTTCACCCGCACATTGGGCGAGGAAATCAAGATGGTCATGTTTTGCTTATAGGTTTTTAACCCCGGCACATGTTTCTCAAAATCATCATAGATAGCGCGCAACATGTCATCAAATGCTGGGTTTTGCCGTCCCGGCGCCCGCAAATTGATCCAAATATTGCCGCTCTTCACCGCGTCCAAAATCTCTTTGCCGCTGGCCTTGCCAAATTCGCCTTCGCGGCGAACGCCCGTGTTCGGGTCCATATAATTGACGTGATAATCCTGCCGATCCACATTTTCCAAAATGCTTTCAAGCGCTTCGTCAGTGAACAGGCCTGTATCTGCCAATCTATGTTGCAAGCGTAAGGGGTGCTGCCCGAACAGGCTGGCATAGTGCGCCTTCCAGTCGGTCAAAACCCCGTCAATCCGTCGATCGAGCATTTCCTCGTCCCCAAATTTACCTTCACATGAGGCAAATTTATCGGCCGCTTATGACAATAGGGTTTAACATCAGGGATTTAGCTAAACTAATTCACGCTAAGGTTAATATTTGCTTTGGTGCATGTGTTTGGCTTTCGATTGTCAAACCCAATTGATTGCGCCAAACTGGTGATGATTTTTTACGTCATTTACTCCGCAAAGGTTGCTTTATGTCAGACCAATCTGTCGCCCAACAAAAGGCAAAAGCGCAAAAATTCGCCGACCTGCACCAAAAAGGCCCATTTATTTTGGCAAATGTTTGGGATGCGGGCACCGCGCAAATGATGGCAGCGCTTGGGGCTGAGGCATTAGCTACATCATCCGCCGCTCATGCCTTCACTTTGGGCCGTCCCGACGGTGGGCAAATCTGCCGCCAAGAGGCAATTGATCATGCGGCGGACATAAATGGCTCAACGCCATTGCCCGTAAATGCCGATCTCGAAAACGGCTTTGGTGATCAACTGGCAGATGTTGAAGCAACCGTGCGCCAATCTGTGGAGAAGGGGCTTGCTGGGTGCGGCATTGAAGATATTCAGTTCCCCACGCAAAAGCCCTATGAATTTGAAGAAGCGGTAATGCGTATTGAAGCCGCTGTCGCGGCCAAAAAAGCGGCCTGCACCGATCACAATAGCACCTTCACCCTTACTGCGCGGGCAGATGGGGTGATGACAGGGGCCTATGATTTGGACGAAGCGTTGCGACGCATCAAGGCCTTCGAGCAAGTGGGCGCAGATGTGATTTATGTGCCGATGCCGCAAAGCTTCGACGATTTGAAAACCATTGTGCGCAGCGTAAATGTGCCGGTAAATGCGCTGTGCGCAGGGCCATTCACCAAATATAGCGTGGCAGATTTTGGCGAAATTGGCGTTACGCGGATCAGCTTGGGCAGCAGCCTGGCCCGTGCCGTGCACAAAATTATCTATGATGCCGCGCAACAAATGTTCGTGAGCGGCGATATGCGCAGTTTGAGCAACAGTATTTCTGGTGCTACTATTGATGAAATATTGGCGAAAGGAGCAGCCAATTCATAAGCTCGTAAGTAAGCGGGTGCGACAATTAAATCACACTTATAAATCATTTGAGAGAGGGCAAATATTCGCCCTCAAAAAGACTAAATCTAGGCCCCATATCATGGCCAAAGAAACCAATTGCTCGTCTGTTGCGTTACATAAGAGACAGCGGCGAAGCGAGATAGGCAAAATGAACACGAGAAAGAGATCCATATTGTTGGCCGCCACCCTGTTTGGGGGCATGCTGACAGCATTTTCGGCCCAGGCTGAAACAGCCTTTGCGTCTAAGCAGGCCTGTTTGGATCACGTCCAAGCCATCGAAACCCAGTCACTTGCTGTTCAGCTAGATGCTGAGCAATTTAATGAGTTGATTGAAGCGCTCGTGGCAGCAACTGATTTGTGTCAGGCCAATGCCCTGAGCGATGCGCAGCAACATTTGTCGTCAGCAGCAGAAATCATCGGCGTAAATTCATAAACAGCCACAACAGCTTTGCGTGGAATGGCGCGAATTCGAGTTGCCAAAATTTGGCACCCGGCCTAAATTCTTTTTATGAAAATACTCAGTTTTGTCGCTTTATCAGCGTGGCGTTCCATCATCATTCCTTTGCTCGCCTTGGCGATGCTGGTCAGCATGGCCAGCGCGCAAATTGTTGAGGTCGAACAAAAGCTTGAACAGCTTGATCAGATTGAAATTCGGATTGAGCGCATCGTTGGCACCATCGAAAACGCAGATAATGACAATTCCCTGATCAATGCGCGGTCTCGCCTGTTGGATGTGCAGCCTGAGATTGAGGAAATCGTCAAACCTGTTGAAGATCAGCTCGCTGTGCTCACCAGCCAACTGGATGCGCTGGGGCCGGAGCCTGCCGAAGGCGAAAAGGAAAGCCCGCAAATCGCGGAAGAGCGGAAAGACGCCAAAGACCAGCGACAAGATTTGCGCATCGTCACCACGCGCGCGCAGGAGCTTGAGCAAAAAATCGACGCTGCCTTTGAAGAAATTGCAAAGCTACGGCGGCAAGTGTTCACCAATCGCCTTTCTCAACGCTCTCCCATTACCATTGATTTGCTCGCCAGCATCTCGGGCGACAGTGTCACCACCTTCACCCGGTTGCAATCCAAATTGCGCACCTGGTGGGCCGTAAAGGTCGCGCCCGATCCGCGCCCATTCGCGATCGTATTCTCCTTCTTCGCCATTTTGCTGGCGGGATCGGTTGTGCTTTCTAAACGCGCAAAAAGCTATCTCTCGTCAAGCGCCACACGCTTAAACGCATTGTTGCGGCCTTTTGTCAGCACAATTGTGCCTTCAGGTCTCCTGGCCTTGGCTTTGGCGCTAGGCTATTGGGCTATCGATTTTGCGGCACTGTTCACCACTGAATTGCGGATATTTGTCCGCACCCTGTTTTTGGTGGTCTTTGGGGTGTCGTTTGCGTTGCGGCTCAGCCACGCCCTGTTCGCGCCCAACAATTCTGAATTGCGACTATTGCCCATTTCCAGCTTTGCTGCCAAGCGTATGCATTTGCTGGTCAGCACGCTGGCCATCGTTCATGCGCTGGATTATCTGGCACGCCAATTGGGCCAACTGGTCAACGCGCCCTTGGCTTTCACCATCGGCAACAGTTTCTTGGCGGCGGTGTTGATTGCCGTGCTGCTGCTGGCATTGGCGCGTGTGCGCGACAAGCGGGAAGATGAAGTGTCTCGCAGCTTGCCGCCATGGGTGCGTATCCCGCTCTTGCTCGCTTCCATTGCAATCATTCTCGCAGCAGTTGCAGGTTACATTGGCCTTGCACGATTTATGGCGCAGCAATTGGTCGTCACGGGTACCATCTTGGTCACTGCCTTTCTTGGCTATCTGCTATCCCACGAAGTGGGCAAACCCGGCGTTCTCGCCCCAACGCGGCTAGGGCAGTGGGTGCAGCAACGCTTCTCAATTGAAGAGAGCGATCTGGACCAATATGCGCTCTTCGCTGGCATTGGCTTTTTTGTGCTGGTGTTGATGGCTGCAATTCCCGCAATTCTGTTGCAATGGGGCTCTCGTGTCGAAGATTTGGTGGCGTGGGTGCGCCAAGCCATCATCGGCATTCAAATTGGCAGCTTTGAGTTTTCTCTCGCCAGCATATTTTATGGCATCATCATCTTTGCCTTGGGCTTGGCGGTCACCCGTGTTTTCCAAAGCTGGCTGGGCAACACAGTGTTGGAGCGGACGCGCGCCGACAATGGGGTAAAAGACTCCATCCGCACAGGTGTTGGCTATGTCGGGATCGCACTCTCCATCTTTTTAGGCATCACCGGGGCAGGGGTCGATTTAGGCAGCTTGGCCATCGTTGCTGGTGCCTTGTCCTTGGGCATTGGTTTTGGCTTGCAAAATGTGGTGTCAAACTTTGTGTCCGGTTTGATCATGTTGGTCGAACGTCCAATAAAAGTTGGTGACTTTGTGCAGGCGAGCGGTTTTTCTGGCACCGTGTCAAAAATTAGCGTCCGCGCTACAGAGATCAACACGATCCACAACCAAACCATCATCATTCCCAATGCCGATTTCATCAACGCGCCTGTGGGCAACTGGACACACAAAATCCGGTCAGGCCGGGTGGATATTCCCATCGGCGTTGCCTATGGCAGCGATTTGGAGTTGGTGCGTGAGATTTTGCTGGAACTCGCGCATGATCATGACAATGTGCTCAAACGCCCAGAACCCTTTGTGTTCTTTGAGGGCTTTGGCGATAGCTCCATCAATTTCCAACTGCGTATACATGTGAATGATTATACGATTTATCCACGCGTGCAGACTGATTTGCTGTTCGCCATTGATCATGCATTCCGTGAAGCAAAAGTGGAAATTCCATTCCCACAACGCGACCTCAATTTGCGCACGGCGGATCCGAAAATTCTGGCACAACTCACAGGCAAGGGCGCAACGCCTAGCAAGCCGCGCACGCGGTCTAAGCCAAAGTCGGATGATAAGTCTGAAAGCTAGGCTTGGCCTTTAGATAATCTCGTCTTCGTCGAACAGGGTGGAGCCTTCCACGTCGGCAGTATATTGGTCCAGTGCAGTTTCCGCATTGCGGTTGCGCGCTGGCTGCGCCACGTGAAAAATCGCATCGCCTTCATTCACAATCGGCAATTCGCTTCGGCCAATAATCACCCCATCACCATGGGCTGAAATGGGCGTTTCCACCTCGCCAAACGGGTCAGACACCACGCCCAGAATGTCGCCATCGCTCACCGTGTCGCCGCACCGTTTATAGGTCCGCAGCAAGCCGCCAGCAGGCGAGCGCAACCAATGGCTGCCGCTACAATGCAGCGGTTTTGCTTTGGAAGGGGCAATCGGTTTGCCCGAAATCATGCCTAAGCCATGCAGCGTACGCAGCACGCCAGTTGTGCCCACGCGCACCGCAAATTCGTCAAACCGCAAGCCGCCGCCGGCCTCATAAAGCAGCACATCGCAATCCAACATCGATGAGGCTTCGCGGAGCGAGCCTTCACGCACTTTAGATTTCAACATAATCGGTGCGCCAAACATGTGCGCCATCTCGGTCAGCTTAGGGCGCCCGGGCGTCACACGAATTTGCGGATAGTTATCGCGGTTGCTCGCCGCAGAGTGCAAGTCGATGCCATAGTCACATCGCTTTACGATCTCCGTGATAAACAAATGTGCCAAACGGCCCGCCAGCGATCCGGTTTCAGACCCCGGAAAACAACGGTTGAGATCACGTCGGTCGGGCAGATAGCGCGAATGGTTGATAAAGCCAAATGCATTGACTATGGGAATGCAGATCAATGTGCCGCGCAGGCCGCGCAATTTCGGCGATTGCAGCACCCGGCGCACAATCTCCACGCCAATCACCTCATCGCCATGAATGGCAGCGCTCACAAAGATAGATGGGCCAGGGCGCTTGCCGTGGATCACGTGGGTGGACATGGTCACCGGCGTGTGGTCTGACAAAACGCTCACGGGCAAATCGACGGTCCGGCGCTCACCGGGCGCAATGCGCTCGCCCCCAATCTCAAACGCATCTGGCTTCATAGGGCCTTAGCCTTTGCCTTTGGTCTTTGTGGCCCACGGCTTATGGTTTTTCTCCATAAACTCGATGATTTTGCCCGCAATATCCAAACCAGTGGCGGTTTCAACGCCTTCAAGCCCGGGTGAGGAGTTCACTTCCATCACCACCGCGCCATGGTTAGAGCGCAGCATATCAACGCCGCACACATTTAGCCCCATAGATTTGGCTGCCCGAATGGCCGTTGATTTCTCTTCCGGGGTAATCTTCACCTTCCGGGCAGAACCACCGCGGTGCAAATTAGAGCGGAAGTCGCCCTCAGCGCCGCGCCGTTCCATCGCCGCAACAACTTTGCCGCCAATCACGATGGCGCGAATGTCTGTGCCGCCAGCTTCTTTGATGAATTCTTGCACCAAAATGTTCACGCCAGCGCCGCGGAACGCTTCGATCACTGATTTGGCCGAGCGGTTACTGTCCGCCAAAACCACACCAATGCCCTGCGTGCCTTCCAGCAATTTGATCACCAATGGCGCGCCGCCAGCTAAGCGAAGCACTTCTTCGGTTTGGCGTGGGTCATGGGCAAATGTGGTTACAGGCAAGCCGATACCATCACGCGCCATCAATTGCATGGAGCGCAATTTGTCGCGAGATCGGCCAATGGCCACAGATTCATTCAATGGATAAACGCCCATCATTTCAAATTGGCGCAAAACTGCAAGGCCGTAATAGGTGATGGACGAGCCAATACGCGGAATCACCGCGTCATAACCAGTCAGCTTTTCACCATTGTAAAATACCTCTGGTCGCCGCGAAGCGATGTTCATGTAGCAGCGTAAAGTATTGACGATATCGAGTTCGTGTCCGCGCGCTACAGCCGCTTCCTTCAAACGTTGGTGCGAATAAAGCGAAGAGTTGCGCGCAAGCATTGCAATTCTCATAAGGACCTCAAGTAAGACGTTTCCCGTGATTTTTTTTAAGCTTTATGCTAATTTCCCCAGCGCGCAATTCGGCGCAGCACATACTGATGCATAAAACAGTTGCCACTAGCATTGCATAGATCGCGTGTCGCTAAAAGAGGCATGTGAGTCAAGCTCTTTTATCAACACAGAATTTGTGGAGAGTTGGGGTTTATCTCACTAGGCTTTGGATGTTCGGCACCAAGGCGCCCCGATGCTGGATCACGTGTCCGGCAACCTTGTGCGCAAATTGCGCGGCTTCAACCATGCTGCGCCCGTTCAGCCGCGCGGCAATGTAGCTGCCATTAAAGCTGTCGCCAGCACCTGTGGTGTCAACAGGTTGCACAGCGGCGGCAGGGCCAACCCATTCTCTTTGGCTGCCATCGGTCAACAAAGCTGCTTCAGGCCCCGCTTTCACCACCACTTCGCGGCAGCCAGCAGTCAAATAACGCTCGGCCACGTGTTCAGACGATTTTTCGTCAAACAAAACATATTCGTCGGGCACGGTGGGCAACGCCATGGTGCTCACGGCAGAAGCTTTTGCGGTCCATTCGGCCATCTCGTCACGGCTTTGCCATAGAGAAGGGCGCAAATTACTGTCAAAAATCACCTGTTGCCCCGCCGCTTTCGCTTTGCTCAACACATCTAAAAATTGCTCGCGCGTTTCTGGCTGCAAAATGGCAAGGCTGATCCCAGAAAAGAACAGCGCATTGTCGCCCAAGAAAGTCTGGGTCAGGTAAGATAGGTCTTGCGCCATTTCCTTGGCAGCAGATGTGGAGCGCCAATAGCTAAAGGTGCGCTCGCCATCTTCCAGCGAAATCATATAAAGGCCCGGCGCTTTGCCCGGCAAAATGCGGATCAAATCTGTCCCGATGCCATGCGCCTTGATGCTGGCTGCCAGCGCTTGGCTTTCCGCGTCATCGCCGAGCGCGGTGAAATAATCGACTGATGCTGTTTCTGGCAAAAAGGCACGGGCGTAAAATGCCATGTTGAGGCTGTCGCCAGCATATCCCTTTTTATAAAGCCCATCCTCCAATGCACTCATTTCAATCATGCATTCGCCAATGGAAATCAGCTTGGTCATAGGGCTCTCCAACGCAATAGGCCGCATCAGGCGGCAAGGGACATTGCGCTTTTAGCCTCATGAAAAGGCTGGGGCAAGGTCCCTCGCGCCCAATGCGGTTCGCCATGAGCAAGGGGAGGGGGAGTTAGTTGCTTGGCGTGGTCTCGTTGCTCTCAACGCTAGGTGCATCCACCACCGTTGGATTTTCCTTATCATTCGCTTCCGCGTAGAAGTAGATGGCTGCAAAGGCCAACACAATCACGACCAGCGAAATCAACAATACACGAATATTAAAGCCTCTTTGGCCCTGTCGTGCTTCGGTTTTGGTTACGGTTTCTGCCTGTTCATTTTCTTGATTTTGCATAATACCTCCGTTATCTAGCCAACGTGTGGACCGCCATTTGGTTCCAAACAGGCGACAAGCCGCACATTTTGTGCTAGGCAGCGCCCGATTAACCCCAATTGATGTGAAAAATAAGCATGAGCCTTCAGCAAGCGCGCAAATTTTCTGTGGCCCCCATGATGGATTGGACAGACCGCCATTGTCGGTTTTTCCACCGCCATTTGTCGCGTCACACATTGCTGTTTACTGAAATGGTCACCAGCGCTGCGTTGATCCGTGGCGGGGCTGATTGGTTGCTCAATTATAATGACGATGTGGAACATCCCATCGCGGTTCAGTTGGGCGGATCCGATCCACAAGAGCTGGCCGAGGCGACAAAGCTTTGCGATCAATTCGGCTATGATGAAGTGAACCTCAATGTGGGCTGCCCGTCAGACCGGGTGCAATCTGGTCGTTTCGGCGCTTGCCTGATGGCAGAGCCAAAACTGGTCGCCGATTGTGTGCGGGCTATGCGTGATGTCACCGATACGCCGATCACTGTGAAATGCCGCATCGGCATTGATGATCAGGATAGCGAAGAAGATTTGCGCGTGTTTGTCGATCATATGCTGGAGGCGAAAGTGGATGCACTTTATGTGCACGCCCGCAAGGCATGGCTGCAAGGCTTGTCGCCAAAGCAAAATCGCGAAGTGCCACCACTCGATTATGATCGGGTTTACCGCCTGAAAAAGCACGTGGGTGATCTGCCCTTGATGATCAATGGCGGCATTGAAGATTTGGACCAATCCAAAACCCATTTGCAACATGTGGATGGCGTCATGCTGGGTCGCGCGGCCTATCACAATCCGGGCCTGCTGTGGGATGTGGATCGCGAAATTTTCGGCGATGACACACCGCCGATCTCGCTTGAATCACTTTGTGAAGTGATGACAAATTATGCTGAAATTCAAATGACTAAGGGCGCCAAATTGAATCAAATTGTGCGCCACATGCTGGGTCTTGGATTTGGCAAGCCGGGCGCACGGCGCTTCCGTCAATTGCTCACCGTGGAAGCGGTGAAAGCTGATCGGGGCGTAGAGCTGATTGAAGAGGCGTTTGATCTGTTGATCGCCGCCCGCCAAGCTGCCGCTTAATCGGTAAAGGTCAGCCGATCGCCTTCCACGCTGAAGCCGCGTAGGGTCTGCAAATAATTCATGCCCAATAGATTGGCATTCAATGCCTCTGGTCGCGCCACCATCGCGTCGATGTTCTCGCGCACAATGCCGCCCACTTCAATTCGGTCCAGTTTGATCAGCGCTGCCTCTGTTTGGCCGTTGGCCGTTTGTACCGGAATGGAATAGATCAAGCGCGACGGGTCAAACCCAGCAGCGCGGGCGCTATCTGCGGTCAGCACAATGCTGGACGCTCCGGTATCGAACAGGAATTGCTTTTCCACACCATTGATTTTGGCATTGATCACAAAATGATCATTCGTGTCGCGGCTAAACATAACGGTGCCGCTCTCGGCATCTACGTAGCCTGCGCCGGGAGAGAGTTGCGCCCACAATCGCGCGCCAAATCGTTCAAAATCCGTGCGGAAACTATAGCCGATGATGATGGCAGCAAATATCGCGCCCCACATCACAATGCCGGACAGCATTTCGCCCAATTTAATGCGGCGACCAAATGCGCCACCCGCCACCAAAACCAGCACCGCGATCAAAATCACCAACTGGCCAAAATCTTGTTCTGCAAGGCCAATCATTGCGCCAGCATTGGACGAAATCAAAAAGGTGAGGGCGAGCGCCACGAGCAGCGCGATGCCAATAAAAATCAAACCAGTTTCCTTTCACTTCGGGCCGAAGCCTAAAGAAGAATAAAGGCACTCAATGCGGCAATTTCAAGAACCAACTGCAGCGCACCTATTGTGTCACCCGTTTGTCCGCCCAACAAACGCGTCAGCAATTTCAGCCAAAAAAAGCAAAGCCCCACCCCAAAGATCAGCGCTAAAAACAAAGCGATTGGCCCGGCAAACAACAGCGCCATAAAGCAGAAAAGGGCAAGCGCGGGCACCAAGCCAATGGCGAAGTCTTTCTGCGCCAAAATGCCAGCCCCAGCCGATGCGCCGTCGCTGCGTGCAGGCGGCAACATCACAGCAACAATTGGTGCCGCTTGACGTGCCAGCAAGGCAGAAACCAGCCACAAGATGGAGGCCGCCACAGGGCTTAGCGCAATCAAGGTGCCAAGGGTAATCACCCGCAGCATAAAGGGCGCGATCAGTCCCAAAACGCCATAGGTGCCATGGCGGGAATCTTTCATGATTTCCAAACGTCTGGCCACATCATGTCCGCCAAACAAACCATCCATGGCATCGCCAAAAGCGTCCTCCGCCATCGCCCCGGTGATCACGGCGCTCATGGCAATGGCGACTGTGGCCACAAACAAAGATTGAACGCCAAACGCGCCGAGCAGCAAAATGGTGAGGGCAGGAAATACGCCAATCAACAAGCTGGCGACAGGCAGAAAATGAATCATCTTGCCAAAATTGAGTGGCAGGTGCGGGCTGTCCCCTGTGGGTAAGCGAGAGTAAAACCGCACGCCCATGATAATTGCATCCACTGGCGACAGTTTTTCAGGCGGTGGTGCACCTGCCTCATTGTCATTGATGGGGCTTACTGATGGTGGCGGCACGCTGGTCAATTGCTTTTCCTTAAATGTTGGCTAAAAGGGGACGTCCGTTTAACCCAGATGCGAGTCGATACCATGACCGAACAAGACCAGAAAAGCCCTTTCGATGATTTCCAAGAGCTATTGATGCTGTTGCCAAACGGCAGCGAAGCAGCAGTAGAAGCGGTGCAAGCGCGCGATGCGCAGCTCACCAAGCCAGCAGGATCGTTGGGCGAACTGGAAAAAATGGTCGAATGGCTCGCCCGCTGGCAGGAAAAGCCAAGCCCAACATTGAACAACCCAATGGTGGCTATTTTTGCTGGCAACCATGGTGTGGTGAATCAAGGTGTTTCCGCATTTCCGCCAGAAGTGACGCAGCAAATGGTGGCTAATTTCACCAATGGCGGTGCGGCCATTTCACAAATTTGCGCATTGCATGAGATTAATTTGCGTGTGTTTGAATTGGCGCTGGAAGTGCCAACAGGCGATTTCACCCAAACCGCAGCGATGGATGATCGCACCTGCGCAGCCACCATTGCCTATGGTATGGAAGCTATCGCGGGCAAGCCAGACCTGTTGTGCATTGGTGAAATGGGCATTGGCAACACCACGCCAGCCGCTGCCATCAACGCCGCTCTATTCGGCGGCACGGGCGAAGATTGGGTTGGGCGTGGCTCCGGTGTTGATGATGCAGGGTTGAAGCGCAAGGCCGATGCGGTGAATCGCGGTCTTGAATTGCACAAAGACGATTTGGACACGCCATTGAAAATTTTGGCACGTCTCGGTGGTCGCGAAATTGCCGCCATGGCAGGCGCGATCATTGCTGCCCGCCACAACAAATTGCCCGTGATTGTCGATGGATTTGTCGCCACCTCCGCCGCTGCGGTGCTACATGCGGCCAATCCAATGTCGTTAGATCACTGTATTTTCGCTCACCAGTCTGCTGAAGCCGCGCACACAGAAGTGTTGGCCAAAATGGGCAAAAAGCCTTTGTTTGATTTGGGCATGCGTCTGGGCGAAGGTTCTGGCGCTGCGGTTGCCGCTTCAATGGTCAAAACAGCATTGCATCTGCATAAAAATATGGCCACCTTTGAAGAGGCGGCCGTGGCAGGCGGGCAGCAAACCACCCACTAGGTTTGGGGGGAGGCTGCTTAGCCTTCTGATGCTGTTTTGTAGATTTGCAATTTACGGCGCTCGCCACGTACGGGCGCCATTGCTTCCATCACGCGAGAGCGTGGGAACGTGGCAATCACTTCGGTGCCAAAGCGCAGCTTGGAGAACAAGTCGAAGCGGCCGCCATGCAATTCCATGATTTTTTGAACAATCGGCAAGCCGAGGCCTGCGCCTTGCTCCGCGGTCTTTTGTGCCAGCGAGCCTTGGCCGAATGAAGACAGCACGGTGGCAATTTCATTCTCAGGAATGCCCGGGCCGTTGTCGCGTACAGAGATCATCTGGCAATTATTTTCGCCCGATGCGACTTTAAAGATAATTCGGCCAGATTGTGGGGTAAACTTGATCGCGTTGGACAGCAGGTTCAAGCAAACCTGACGGATCGCCCGTTCATCGCCCCACAATTTCGGCAGTTTCTCGTCAAAGTCCGCCACCAACTCGATGCCTTTTGACCGGGCACGAATTTCAAGCATCCGCCGACAATCTTCCGCAATATTCACCAGCGAAATGGCTTCTTCATTCAGCTCATATTTACCGGCTTCGATCCGTGAAAGGTCAAGCAGCTCATTGATCAGGTTCAGCAAGTGCTGGCCAGAAGCATGAATATCTGCCGAATATTCTTTATAGCTTGGGTTTTCCATCGGCCCCAAAACTTCAGAGGACATCACTTCTGAAAAGCCGATAATCGCGTTCAACGGTGTGCGCAGCTCGTGGCTCATCGTCGCCAAAAAGCGAGATTTTGCAATGTTGGCTTGTTCAGCCTCGCGCCGTGCTTCGTCTGACATGCTTTTGGCTTCTTCCAGCTCAAAAATCAGCATGTCCTTTTCTGCCCGGTGCTCCAGCGATTTGATTGCAGATTTGTGCAAAGTCCGCGCCAAAAAGTTGAAGAAAATCCCGGCACCCACTGCCAAAACTGCCAGCGCGTAGTTCAGCATGCCGCCATTGATCACCAACATGGAGCCAACGGTGATGATGCCCGGTACAGAATTCGCCAAAGTTGCTGTAGGCACCGCACGAGAAGAAATCGCGTTCGCCGCCACACCAACAAGTAAAATTGCCCATTGGATCACAGCAACTTCTTGTGCGGCATTGGAAATTGGCAACAAGGCGATTGTGGACCAGCCCACGCCATAAATGGTTTCAAACATCACAAATGTTGTGGTTTGCCGCCGCGCGTTAAATTTGCCCTGGCTTGCCTTCAAAAACTGCTTGCACGAAAGCATCACAGAAACATGACCCACAATAACAATTGCAGCCCAAGTCAGCATATAGAGCAGGGGAACCCAGATAGATGTCAGCAGGGCAATCGCCACAATGAGGACGGGCATTGCGTATTTGCCGGAAAGGCGTGTGCCTGCATATTCTTGGAGCAATTCAAAATCATAGGATGCCATCGTGCCTGAGCTGGATGTCAGGCGTTGGCGCGCATCATTCACCGCCCGTTGATGCGATTTCCCGCGATCAGTGCGCACAGCTTTATTTGCCTCTGGTGAAGAGCCTATGGACATTAGAACGCAATACTCACAAATTGTCCGAAAACTACGGTTAAGAATAATCTAACGGGTGATGGTTAACTCCTCGTTACGAAAATGAAGAGGAGTGACCATGAAGCGCAGATTTTTTTCGATCCGTCGGGCGGTCACTTTTGTGTCGATTGCAGCACTGCTAATTGCCATGGTGATTGGCACGCAAACGCCGGAAAATAAGGCGCTTCAGGGCGTAGCTCATATCAGCGATGGGGATAGTTTGCGCATCAATCGTCAAAGTGTCCGGCTTATCGGAATTGATGCACCAGAGTTGCAGCAAAATTGTGTGAAACAAGGCGAAGACTGGGCATGTGGCCAAGCCTCAAAGCAAGCGCTTGCCGCAAAAATAAACAGCAATGCCGTCACTTGTGTCGGTGAGAGATTGGATCAATATCGCCGACTTTTGGCCACCTGCTATTTGGGTCGCGAAGATCTCAACGCTTGGTTGGTGCGTGAGGGGTGGGCTGTGTCGTACAATGATTATGCCATCGATGAAGTGCTGGCCCGCCGTGATCGACGCGGCATTTGGGCAAGCGAATTTGAGGAGCCACACAAATGGCGCGCACGTCGCGGTGCCGCAGAAACCTCCATGCTGGGTTGGTTGTGGTCATTTTGGCCATTTTAGAATGATGTACCGATATAGAGAATAAATCTTGCTCTGATTTTTAAAGTGGCGTAACAATATCACGCGAAATAGAACTATTTTTTAATTGGTGCGCTATGTTGGATAAAATTGACCGCAAAATTCTTGCGCTATTGCAAAAGGACGCCACAATGCCTGTGGCTGAAATTGGCCGTAAAGTTGGCTTGTCCACCACGCCATGTTGGCGGCGCATCCAAAAGATGGAAGAAGATGGTGTCATCAAGCGCCGCGTGGCAGTGCTGAACCCTGCCAAAGTAAATGCCGGTGTCACCGTGTTCGTTTCCGTTCGCACCAACCAGCACAATGAATCATGGCTCAAAAAATTCGCCAGTGTGGTGGAAGCCCACGATGAAGTTGTCGAATTTTATCGTATGAGCGGCGACGTGGATTACGTTCTGCGCGTGGTGGTGCCAGACATTGCACACTATGACCGTTTCTACCAAAAATTGATTTCAGAAATGTCCATGAGCGACGTAAGCTCCGCCTTCGCCATGGAGCAGATTAAATACACCACGGCCTTGCCGCTCGATTTTTCAGAAATTGAAAAAGAGAAGTAAAGGCTAGCCGCCTGTCACAGACATGTGGCGGCCCACATGTTTTTGTGGCTTCTGCCGATCGATCTCAAAGTCGTGCCCTTTGGGCTTAATTGCCATGGCATGGTCGAGCAGATCGGCCACCGCCTGCGGTCCATCTTGGCGCAAAGCGTCGCGTAAATTCACCTTATCATTTTGCCCCAGGCAAAGATAAAGCTCACCAGTCGCCGTCAGCCGCACCCGGTTGCAACTTTCACAAAAATTGTGGGTGAGGGGACGAATAAAGCCAACCCGGCCACCTGTTTCTTGAACCCGTTTATATCGGGCTGGGCCGCCCGTATCCAACGGTAAATCTTCCAGCGTGTAGCGGGCGCCAATTGTCTCGATCACTTCGGTCAGCGGCAAATATTGATCTTGCCGATCCACGTCAACAGCACCCATCGGCATGGTTTCGATTAACGTCAAATCAATACCCTTGCCATGCGCCCATTCCATCATCGGCACAATTTCATGGTCGTTTCCGCCCCGTAGCGCCACCATATTAATCTTGATTTTCAGTCCAGCGTCCAATGCGCACTCAATGCCATCCAGCACCTGCTGCAAACGGCCCCAGCGCGTGATTTTCGCAAATTTCTCTGCATCCAGCGTATCCAGAGATACATTGATCCGCTCAACGCGGCTCTCCACCAATTGCGCAGAAAACCGTTTGAGCTGGCTCCCATTTGTAGTGAGGGTCAGTTCATTAAGCGACCCATCCGCTTTTAACAGACCCAATCGCTCAATCAGCGTCATGATATCGCGGCGCACCAATGGTTCGCCGCCGGTCAGGCGCAATTTCGTGACGCCGCGCGCGACAAAGATTTTCGCAATTTGCTCAATTTCTTCGAGGCTTAGCACCTCGGACTTTGGCAAAAAACTCATATTCTCCGCCATGCAATAGGTGCAGCGGAAGTCACAGCGGTCGGTCACCGAAATCCGTAAATATGTTACGGCACGGCCAAATTGGTCGATAAGAGGGCGCGGTTGCGCGAATTCATTCATGTGGGGAAAATAGCCGTTGCGCCGATTTGGTGCAATCAATTGCGCAAGAAAAAACCGGGCTTTTTGCAAAACCCGGTTCAATTCATTTTGATCTTTATGTGAGCTTAGTGACGAACGATCACGCGGGCACCAACCTTGCTGCGGTTGTAAAGGTCAATAATATCGTCATTGGTCAAACGAATGCAGCCAGAAGAAACGGCTTGGCCAATTGTCCAAGGCTCAGCTGTGCCGTGCAAACGATAGATCGTGCTGCCGATGTACAGCGCACGTGCGCCGAGCGGGTTGTTCGGGCCGCCAGGCATATAGGCTGGTAAACCAGGAACACGCTTGCGCATCGCTGGTGGAGGTGTCCAACCTGGCCATTCCGCTTTACGCGTAATGCGGTGCGTGCCTGACCAGCGGAAGCCATCACGACCAACGCCAACGCCATATTTCATCGCTTTACCATCGCCCAATACGAAATACAGGCGACGCTCAGATGTCTCTACAATGATGGTGCCCTTGGCCAACTTTGTATCATAATCAACAATTTCGCGCTTAATGCGAGAGCCGCGACGGTCAGTAGACTGAAGTTCACTGGCATCAACCCAGCGGTTGTTTCGTGAGTCGTAAACGCGGTTCGCAGACGCTTCAAGAACGCTGCCGCCAACCAACACCACGCTTAGCAACAACATTATTGTGCGTTTGAGCAATTTCATGGCCCCATCATCTCCAAAAGAATTCACTAATGTGCATCGCCAAGCGCAACCCACGCTTCAACGGCACCCCTCCTAAAAAGCAAGTTTTAGGTTAAAACAATATGAAACTGAAATGTTCTTGTCCAAAATATTTTCGCAAGTGGATAAATTTATTGTGAAAATCGCCTGTTCTTTGTTAAGTCCAGGGGGAATTTATTGGGTTCTACAAACATTGTGAGATCATCTTGTCTGACGAATTGAAAAAACAAGCCGCACTCGCGGCCATGTCTGAAGTTAAATCCGGCATGCGAATCGGCCTCGGCACGGGCTCCACAGCGAAACATTTTGTCGATTATTTGGGGGCAGAAGTTGCAAAAGGCTTTGAATGTCTTTGCGTGCCTACATCCATCGCAACAATGAAGCAGGCGCAATCGCTCAATATTCCATTGACGACCTTGGATGAAATTGATCGTTTAGATGTGACCGTAGATGGCGCAGACGAAATTGATGATCGAATGCAATTGATCAAAGGTGGCGGTGGTGCCTTGTTGCGCGAAAAAATCGTTGCCGCAGCATCTGATAAAATGGTGGTGATTGCCGATACGTCAAAGCTAGTAGAAGTTTTGGGCAAGTTTGCCCTGCCAATCGAAGTCAATAAGTTCGGTCTCGGCGCAACTCAAAATGCCGTTTCTGCTATTATGCAAGATTTTAAGGCTGAAGGTGGTCTTGTGTTGCGTCAGCAAAATGATGCGCCATTTGTCACTGATGGCGGTCATTTCATTTTAGATGCATCTTTTGGCCGTATTTCCGATGCAAAAGCATTGTCAGATGAGTTGTTAAATGTACCCGGTGTTGTGCAGCATGGTCTATTTTTGGGCCTTTGTGCGAAAGCCTATTTGGCCGATGCAAACGGGGTAAAAGAGCTTGGTTAAGCAAGTGGGGAGATTAAGCAGAATGAATAAATTGATCGCTTTGTTCGTTGCAGGCAGTTTGGCCGTTGCGGCGCCAATTTCGGCCAACGCGCAGGAAATTACGCCGGAACATTTGGAAACGGCCCAGAAATATGTCGAATTGACAGACACGGGGAAGGTTTATGAAGTTTCCCTTTTGAATTCGATCCGCCGAGTGGCACAGGCGTTGACGCGTCAAAGTCCTGAATCGTCAGAAACAATTGCGACAACTGCGCGTGATGTTGCACAGGAATATATCGACGCTGGCAATCCTCTATATGCTCAATTTGCTCGTATCTATGCTATTCGGTTTACACCTGAAGAACTGAGTGAGATTCTCGCATTTTACGAAAGCGATACAGGCAAAAAGCTGTTGGAAAACAATGTCGGCATCAACCGAGACCTGAAAGCAGCTGTTGAAGTTTGGGAAAACAACTTCCTAATTGAATATGAGCGCAAGGTAAAAGCTGCGTTGAAAGAAAAGGGCATTGAGCTGAACTAGCCAATTCGCCGCACGATTATGTGAAGCCCCTTGGGTTGCCCGAGGGGCTTTTTTGTGGTCAATCACAAGCAATTAAATATGGAGTTGTTTCGATGGGACGTCATTTTGACTTGATCGTAATTGGTGCGGGCTCAGGCGGTGTGCGGGCCGGGCGCTTGGCCTCATCTTATGGCGCAAAAGTTGCTGTTGTTGAAGAATATCGGTTGGGTGGCACGTGCGTAATTCGCGGTTGCGTACCCAAAAAGCTGTTTGTTTACGCGTCGCGCTTCCCGGAACAATTCGAAGTTTCGAAAAATTTTGGCTGGTCGATGGAGGAGCCAACATTTGATTGGCAGACCCTGCGCGACAATAAGGATAAAGAAATCCAACGCCTTGAGGGCATTTACGGCAATATCTTGGATAATGCCGGCGTAACAGTATTTCGCGACCGAGCAGAGCTGACCAGCGGTACCTCCGTCAAACTGCAAAAAGACGGTGAAGAACTCACTGCTGATCGCATTTTGATCGCGACAGGCGGCACACCATTTGTACCGAACATTCCAGGTGCCGAGCTCGGCATCACCTCAAACGAAGCCTTCCATCTCGATGAATTGCCTGAGAAAATTCTGATTGTTGGTGGTGGCTATATTGCGGTTGAGTTTGCTGGCATCTTTGCGGGCTTAGGCGTGAAAACCACTTTAGCCTATCGTGGTCCGCAAATTTTGCGTGGCTTTGATGAAGATGTTCGCGACATGGTTGCAGAGCAAATGCAGGCACGCGGCATCGAAATCTTGACCAATACTGATCTGAGTGCGCTCGAAAAATCAGATAATGGCATCAACGTCACTTTTGATAATGATCAAAGCGCTGAATTTGGTGAAGTCATGTTCGCAACGGGCCGGTCGCCAAACACGAAGGGCTTGGGGCTAGAATATACAGATATCGAAGTCGGCGCGCGCGAAGAAATCATTGTCGATGAGCAATCGCGCACCTCATGTAAAACAGTGTTTGCCGTGGGTGACGTGACCGATCGTGCCGCTCTAACACCCGTTGCCATTCGCGAAGGTGCGGCATTTGCCGAAACCTTCTACAATGACAATCCAACTTTCGTACACCATGATCTGATCCCAACCGCGGTCTTTTCAGAGCCAGAAATCGGCACTATTGGGATGACGGAAACGCAAGCAGGCAACCGCTACCATAAAGTGAATGTCTATAAAGCCACATTCCGGCCGATGATGAACACTTTGGGCGATAAGGCCGAAAAAGAAATGTATAAGCTGATCACCGATGCAGATACTGACAAGGTGCTCGGCGTGCATGTGGTTGGCCACGCTGCGGGTGAAATCATCCAGATGGCAGGCATTGCGGTTACAATGGGGGCCACCAAAGCAGATTTTGACCGCACAATCGCTGTGCATCCAACCGCGGCTGAAGAGTTGGTGACCATGAAGCAACCAAGCTATGTACTGGAATACGGCAAAAAAGTCGAATAGTTCTAAGGGGGCCGGCTTTCAGTCCGGCGCCTTTTACCTTGCTTTGACCCGACTGTGCCGCTTTAATCCCCAAAATTAGGGAGGCAGAGATGGGCAAAATTTCGGGAATTGGTGGCGTATTCTTCCGCAGTGATGCTGGCGACCCACTCGCCAAATTTTATAAAGACATGTTCGAAATCAATCTTGGCACTTGGCTGCACCAAGAAGCTGGGCCATCTGTGATAGCGCCCTTTAAGCCGGATACAGATTATTTTGGTCCGAAGACCAACCAGTTCATGATAAACTTACGGGTGGAAGGCATCGATGATTTCATCCAAAAACTACGCGCACATGGCGTGGAGGAAATCGGCGAAGACGATGAGGAATATGGCCGGTTTTTCCGTTTTCTAGACCCTGCAGGCAATGCTATTGAGCTTTGGGAGCCACCCGCAGGTGAGTTGCCAAAAGACTAGAAAAACGCCATCGGACCACAAAAACGCTCACGTCAGTAGATGATCAGTCGACAACTTGCGCCAATTTGCGACGAATACGTTGCACCAGGCGGTTCAACTTATGCTGATCTATTTTTTCCGCTTGATATTGAACGAAAAAATCAAACTTGGCTTGGGGCGCGCAAACACCAACCAGTGCCGTTTTCAATATCCGGCGCACCGGGCGCCAAAGGATAAGTTGGTCAATCCACCAGGGCGACCCCATGGTCGTCACGGCGATCACATGTTTTAGATTGTGCAGCTTCGGGTGCAGCGCTGAGAGATCTTCGGCATGTTCAAATGCCACCCCAGGTGCCCACACCCGGTCAAACCAGCCCTTCAAAATTGCCGGAAAACCAAACCACCAGGTGGGAAAAGCCAGCACCAATATATCCGCCGCCTGCAGCTCGCTAATCTCCTCAATCAGGCGCGACTGATCAAAGTTCTTATAAAAGCTAGCTCTCTCCTTTGGCGATAAAAGTGGGTCAAATTGCTGCTCATAGAGGTCGCGATGGACCACCACTGCATTGCGTGACGCCAGTACATCTTTAATTTGCCCGGTGAGGTGAGCGCAAAGACTGTCTTTTAATGGGTGGGCGGAAACCACCAATACATTTGCCATGATTTCTCCTTACGCACCCACAAGCCCGCGCAGTGCTGCGCCGACAAAATAGGCTAAACCTGCAGCCGACATGCCAATGGCAAATGTTTCCAACGCGCTGACCCACCAACTCCAAGTGGACCAAAGCGATTTCACTGCGCCGATCAGCAAAAATACAACGCCGGTCATGGTGGCAGCCACCACCGCGCCAGAGTTCAGGCCCAAGAAATAGGGCAGCAACGGCACCGCGCCACATACTAGGAAAGCTAAAAATGTCGCAAGCGCGGCCCGAATGGGGGAGCGCTGCACATTGGAAAGCCCATATTCCTCAGCCATCATGGTCTCAAGCCACATATCTTCATGTGTGGTGATCAGGTTGACAATTTCATCAAGCTCTTCGCCCGAATATCCCTTGTTGGAAAAGATTTGGCGCACTTCTTCGCGTTCACCTTCCGGGTGCTGGCGAATATGACGTTTTTCAACTTCCAAAACCCTGTTGTAATCGTCAATTTCAGCTTTGGTGCCTGAATAGTTTGAGGCGGCCATCGAAAAGCCGTCAGCCAGCAAATTGGCAATGCCCAAAACCACCACAACACCAGTGGAGAGTTCAGCGCCCACAACACCAGCGACAATGGCAAACGTGGTCACCGCGCCATCAATGCCACCATAAATCCAGTCGCGCAAATAGCTGATCCGCGGCCCGGTGCTCAGGCGCGAATGGATGTCTGCAAATTTATGAGAATGGTTGAGGTCGCGCATCTTGAACTCCGAATCTTTAAAACATGACTCTATATATCCACTTTAAATGGAGAGTCTATGTTGAGATTTTTCGCATTTGCCGTACCCAAAACGGCCTTAATAACTGGTTTATGCTATCAATCTCTGGTAAATCCAGAGGGTTATGTGACCTAATATATTTGAAAGCGAGTAAATTATGCATAACTGGACACCTGATAGTTGGAGATCGAAAGACATCCGCCAGGTTCCGGCTTATCCAGATAAGGCGGAGCTGGCTGCTGTTGAAGAGCGCCTTGCAAACTTTCCGCCGCTCGTATTTGCAGGCGAAACGCGCGGTTTGAAAGATCAATTGGCGGACGTGGCAAAAGGTAAGGCCTTTTTGCTGCAAGGCGGCGACTGTGCGGAAAGCTTTGCTGAGCACCATGCCGACCATATTCGCGACTTTTTCCGCGTCTTTTTGCAAATGGCTGTTGTGCTCACCCATGGTGGCTCAAAGCCAGTGGTAAAAGTTGGCCGTGTAGCAGGGCAATTTGCCAAGCCGCGCTCGTCAGACAATGAAACCATTGATGGCGTAACCTTGCCGAGCTACCGGGGTGATATCATCAACGATATCGACTTCACCGAGACGTCTCGCGTGCCTGATCCACAGCGCATGTTGATGGCTTACCGCCAATCTGCGGCCACATTAAACCTCATTCGTGCTTTTGCGTCGGGCGGCTACGCCAATTTGGAGCGTAACCACGAATGGACGATGGAATTTGTAAAAGGCACCAATTCATATGAAAAATATGAAGGGGTAGCGCAAAAAATTGACGACGCGATTGACTTCATGCGTGCGCTTGGCATCACAGCCGACAACACGCCGCAATTGCGTGAAACCAAATTCTACACCAGCCACGAAGCATTGCTGCTGGGTTACGAGCAGTCATTGACCCGTCGCGACTCGATCACAAATGATTGGTACGCAACTTCGGGCCATATGCTTTGGATTGGTGACCGCACGCGCGACATTAATGAGGCGCATGTGGAATATTTCACAGGCATCAAAAACCCAATCGGCATGAAGTGCGGCCCATCCATGCAAACGGATGATTTGCTGCGCTTGATTGACAAGTTGAACCCGGAAGATGAAGCAGGGCGCCTAACCCTTATCACCCGTTTCGGGTCTGATAAGGTGGAAGAGCATTTGCCACGCCTTATTGAAGCTGTTGAGAAAGAAGGGCGCACAGTTGTGTGGTCTTGCGATCCAATGCACGGCAATGTGGTGAAAGCATCAACCGGCTATAAAACCCGTCCGTTTGATCGGATATTGTCTGAAGTGAAGAGCTTCTTTGAGATTCACCGTCAATTGGGCACTTATGCTGGCGGCGTGCATGTTGAAATGACCGGTAAAGACGTAACCGAGTGTGTCGGTGGCGCGTCTGCAGTCACTGAGGCTGAATTGTCTAGCCGTTATCACACCCATTGCGATCCACGTTTGAACGCGTCTCAGTCAATTGAGTTGGCCTTCCTCGTGGCAGAAGAAATGAAAACTCAGCGTTCAGAGCGTCCGCGCAAACTGGCCGCAATCTAATTCATTTCAATTGAATTGCAGGTGAGGGCGTCACAATTTTGTGGCGCCCTTATCTTTTTGTTAAGACAAACTTAGCCCCGCATTAACCTTAATGGCTCATAAATATGCACAATTGTTTTGAGTTCGGAGTGCATCATGCGGCACACACCAGTTTGCTATATTCTCACAGCTCTTATGGGGCTAACTGCGGGCCAGTCCGCCCTTGCAGCAGATTTTCCATCAGATTTGCGCGGTGGTTATAACGACCAGGGATGGGAAGATTCCCCATTTGAAGGCGTCGAGTTCACCGCGGGCATGCGCTATTGGTATTCCATGGGCGCGCAAAATGTTGAGAGTTTTGGCGAGAGCTTTACCTCAAATGACACCACACATTTTGGCGAACTTTATTTGCGTGTTGATGACAATTACACCAACTCTTTCGTCAATCTGGCTGGCGGCTATTCTGCATTGATCAATGGCACATTTTCAAATAGTGCCGATGGCGTAACCGATGCCGCAATCACGGATGGCAAGGTCGCTTACTTTATGGGTGATTTTGGCTATATGCCCATTCACTTCGAAGATGGCGACAATTCTGGCGGCTTGGGTTTGATCGCTGGCTATCAATATTGGAACGACTCGCCAGATATGGGCCGGGGTAATTACGCAACCATCGATAGCGCTGCAGACGTGTCATGGGATATTGGCACAGGCCAGCCGATTTATGGTGGTGACAGCACCGTCAATAATCTCGACGTCAACGCTCTACGTTTGGGCGTGGTGGGGCAGGCTGATTTGGGCGCGTTCCACATTTCTGCTGAAGCCGCAGCAATTCCATATGCTCAGGTCAATGGTACGTTGGCGGCGAGGATTGTGCCAACCACTGATTTTGGCTCTTATCAAGTCACGCAATCTGGCCCAACCGAGTTTAACGGCAATGGTTATGGCGGCACCGCGCAAGTGATGGTCGGCACCAGCTTTGACAATTGGAATTTCAATGTCGGTGGTCGCGCATGGTACTTGGAAGCCCGTGGCGAAGCGCGTTACGAAGTTGCAACCATCACAGATGCGGTGGACAGCGAACCAGACGGCACATATGAGACCGATGGCTCAGTTGCCCTGCAAAATTATGTCACCGACTTAGACGCCTTCTCAATGTGGCGCTACGGTATTTTGGCAGAGCTGTCTTACTCGTTCTAAAATCTTTGCCAAACACATGCTTCAAGGCCGGGTTTTGCCCGGCCTTATTTATTTGCAAGGCCTTGCCCTTAAAGGGCCAAAGCGTTAAAGCATGGGCTGTTTTGAACCTTCATGATGGACGGGCCGCGTGGCTGATAAATTGCGAATTGCATTGGCGCAACTCAACCCAACGGTTGGCGCTCTTTCCAAGAACGTAGAAAAAGGCAAAGCCGCCATTGATGAAGCGGTGGCCGCTGGTGCGAACATTTTGATGTTCCCAGAATTGTTCCCCACGGGATATTTCCCAGAAGATTTGTTGTTCAAACCTCAATTTGTCAAAAAGGCGATGGAGGCGGCTAAAGATCTGGCTGCGCATGGCCGCGACAAAGACATTTCCTTGCTGATCCCTTCCATCTGGGTTGATAATTTCCAGCTCTATAATGCGGTATTGTTAGCAGAAGATGGCAACATCATTGATTGGCGCGCCAAGCACGATTTGCCCAATGATGACGTGTTTTATGAAAAGCGCTATTTCACGCCGGGTAATTTGCCTGGCCCGTTCAACATTCAAAATGTGCGCATTGGTGTGCCGATTTGCGAAGATATCTGGCGCAAAGACGTGGTTGAGTGTTTGGCGGAAACTGGCGCTGAACTGTTGCTCTGTCCCAACGGGTCGCCTTACTGGCGCAATAAACATGATCTGCGCATGAATGTGGTGGTGGAGCGCGTGGTCGAAAGTGGCTTGCCGCTGCTTTATCTCAACCAAATTGGAGGGCAAGACGAGCTGGTTTTTGATGGCGCATCCTTCGGCATCAATGCAGACCGCTCCTTGGCCTTTATCGGCAAAAGCTTTGAGGAAGAATTGATCATCATCGATTGGCACCGCGGCGATGAAGGGTGGGTATGCGATACGGATAAAGCCGAGCCTTTGGCCTCAACCGACGGCGCGACATGGCGTGCTTGCGTGCTGGGCTTGCGTGATTATTTGCATAAAAACCATTTTCAGAAGGTGGTGCTGGGTCTTTCCGGCGGTATCGACTCCGCTGTTGTGGCGGCCATCGCTGTCGATGCGGTCGGCGCCGAAAATGTGCACTGCATCATGCTGCCCTACAAATACACATCAGAAGACAGCCTTAAAGACGCTAAAGACTGCGCCGAGATGCTGGGCGTTCGCTATGATGTCGTGGCCATTGGCGACGCAGTTGAAGCGGCAAATGATGCCCTCGCGCCACTATTCGAAGGGCTCAAGCCCGGTCTGGCCGAAGAGAATTTGCAGTCGCGCATGCGCGGCACCTATTTGATGGGCGTGTCCAACAAGCTTGGGTCGATGCTCATCACCACAGGCAATAAATCAGAAATGGCCGTGGGCTATGCCACCATCTATGGTGACATGAATGGCGGCTTCAACCCGATCAAAGACCTTTATAAAATGCAGGTCTATCATTTGGCGGATTGGCGCAATCACAACATGCCAAAAAATTGCCTTGGCCCGGAAGGCCGGGTGATCCCGCAAAATATCATTGATAAAGCACCAAGTGCGGAGCTGCGGCCAGATCAAAAAGATCAGGACAGCTTGCCGCCATATCCGGTGCTTGATGCAATTTTGGAAGGTTTTGTTGAAGGCGAGAAGAGCTTTGACGAAATTGTGGGCGAGGGGCACGATCCAGAAGTGGTCGCCAAAGTGCAAAAATTGCTCTATATCGCCGAGTACAAACGTCGACAGGCCGCGCCTGGGCCGAAATTGACGCAAAAAGCATTCGGTCTGGGCCGCAAATACCCCATCACAAACGGTTTTCGCGACGAAGGAAATTAGGAATCAATATGTCTACAGTCGTGCGATTTGCACCATCCCCAACGGGATATATTCACCTCGGTAATGCGCGCCCAGCTTTGATGAACTGGATGTTCGCGCTGAAAACAGGTGGTCAATTCATTTTGCGCTTTGACGATACGGATTTGGAGCGCTCGAAAAAAGAATATGCAGATGCCATCGAGAAAGATCTCGCTTGGCTCGGCATCAAACCCCATCGCCTGGAGCGTCAGTCAGAGCGCAAAGCGGCCCATGATGCTGCGCGCGATAAGCTGATTGCAGATGGCCGCTTGTACCCCTGCTATGAAACAGCAGACGAGCTGGACCGTCGCCGCAAGCGCGCCCGCGCAATGGGCCGCCCGCCAATCTATGATCGCGCCGCGCTCAAGCTAACTGACGAAGAAAAAGCCGCTTTTGAAGCTGAAGGGCGCAAACCCCACTGGCGTTTTAAGCTGGAAGGCAAAGAAGTGCATTTTGATGATGTGGTGCGCGGCGATCAGGTGGTGAACACTGACACCATGTCAGACCCGGTTTTGATCCGCGCTGATGGCTCTTATCTTTATACCTTGCCATCCGTCGTAGACGATATCGATATGGGCGTCACCCATGTGATCCGCGGTGAAGATCACGTCACCAACACGGGCGCACAGATTGAACTGTTTGAAGCTTTGGGCGCAACCGCCCCAACTTTCGGCCACCACAATTTGCTGACCGATGCCACAGGCGAAGGCTTCTCCAAGCGCAAAGGCTCATTGTCCATCACCAATTTGCGCGAAGAGGGCTTTGAATCTTTGGCTGTTGCCTTGATCGCGATTTTGACAGGCACAAGCCAGCCAGTTGCACCGCACGCCAGCTTAGATGAATTGGCCCAAACCTTTGATATTTCCATGGTGTCGCGCAGCGCCGCTCGATTTGATCCCGCCGAATTGGCTGGCTTCAACGCCCGTATGGTGCATGGCCTCAGCTACGACGACGTCAAAGATCGTCTGGCCGAAATGGGCGTGGAAGATGCAGAGCGTTTGTGGAATGCGGTTCACGAGAACTTGGAAAAAGTCCAAGACATTCGTGATTGGCAAAAGCTTGTTTCGGGCCCTGTTGAAACAGTTGTCGCTGATGAAGATAAAGACTTTATCGCCACCGCGGCTGAGCGCTTGCCTCAAGAGCCATGGGACGAGAACACTTGGTCAGAATGGACAAATGATCTGAAAGCGGAAACAGGCCGCAAAGGCAAGCAATTGTTTATGCCTTTGCGTTTGGCGCTCACAGGTCAAAGCCACGGCCCAGAGCTTAAGACCCTTCTCCCGCTTCTGGGACGTACGGCGTGTTTGGACCGACTATCCTAACGGTCTTTTCGCCAAAGTTGACAAGGCGAAGTCCAGAATAAGAGCTGGCGGCAGTGACTTGAATGTTGTTGCCGCCATTTTCACGTCTTGGATCAGGGCGTGGTAGCGGAATAAAGCTCGCGGTGGCCACTTCCAATTCCAGCTTCTTGCGCGGGTCACGACGGGGCAGCGGAAAGCTCACGTCACCAAAGCTGATGATCGCGGTTGATGTGTCGCCAGACTCGGCAAGTTCAATCTTACCGTAATTGTTCGCCTGTTGTGGCTGGCACGCTTCGTCATAAACTTGGCGATAGCGGAACGCATTTGGGCTTTGGCTATAAGGATTGCCATTCAAATCAATCATGGTTTCAGGCGAACCATCAGTGTTTGAATAATAATAAAGCTTCACATCGCCTTGCTGGAAATTGCCTTTGCACACCGCCTGATCATCAGGAATATATTCTGGCAATGTTGAAAAGCTCACCGGCCAATAATAGCCGTCGCAGGTACGGGCACATACGGTGCGGTAGGTCTCGCGGTTGAACAGATCATAATAATCATCTTCAACAATATTATCGTCATCACGCGATCCGAAAATCCGTTCAAACAATGATTTGCGTTCTGGCTCGCGATTGTTGGTGCTGCGGCTGGTGTCGTTGGTGCCACAGCCGAAGCGGGCATATTGCTGCAAGGCTTGCTCGCGTGCCTTGGCCACTTCAGCGCCGCGCTGCACCCGAGCGGTCAAGGTTGCATAATCTTTTCGAACGCTTTGGATTTTGCGGCCAATGGAGCGGCAGGTAGAGTCCAGTCGCTTGCCTGCATTCAGTGCTTTTTGGCAACCACGGCGCACAAACTGGCTTTCCCATGCCTTCACTTCTTTTTGCGCTTCACGCAATCCATTATAATTGTCACGATAATTGCGGAATTCACGGTCGCGCTCAAAAGTCCGGATTTGCCGTTGCAAGGTGCGGCAACTATCGGCCTGCGCAAAGGCCACGCTTTGCGGCAACACAAGAGAAAAACAAATAACCACAAGGGTAGCGAAGCGAAGCATAACACCGTTCATTTATATTGAAGGGGACACAGTGACCGCCCTTTTAGACGATTTGGTGGCAAAAACTATCCACCATTGGCAAATTATTGTGGCAAAAACATATTTAATTCTGATTCTTAATACAATGTCGGCAATATCCGATTTGGCATGAAGGGGGCATTATGAAACTGGCAACATTGGACAATGGCACACGTGACGGGCAATTGGCGATTGTCAGCAAAGATTTGAAGCGCTGCACCTCCGCTTCGGCCATCGCCCCCAATTTGCAAGCCGCGCTCGACAATTGGTCAGAAGTATATGCCCCGCTTGAAACGCTGAGCCAAAAGCTCAATCAAGGCGATATTGCTGGCAAGTCCTTTGAGCCACATTTGACCCTAGCGCCGCTGCCGCGCGCTTATCAATGGATTGATGCCTCGGCCTATCTGCCACATTTGCAGCGCGTACGCGCCGCCAAAGGCTCATTGCAAAACCCGCAAGACGAAAAGCCCATCATGTATCAAGGCGGCTCTGACTACCTTGTCGGTGCGGAAAAGCCAATTGTAGTGGGTGGCGAAGATTTGGCCCTCGACTATGAAGCAGAAATCGCTGTGATTTTGGGCGATGTGCCCATGAATCCAACCGATGATGAAGCACGCAACGCGGTGCGTTTGGTCACTCAATGCAACGATGTGTCCTTGCGTCGCTTGGTTGCCGCTGACTTGCAGGACGGGTTCGGCTTCTTCCATTCAAAGCCGGCCACCAGCTTTGGACCTGTTGTGGTCACTCCAAACGAACTGGGCGCCGCCTGGCAATCTGGTCGTGTGGCCGGGCGCTTGCAAAGCCGCGTCAATGGCTTGCTCTATGGTCAACCGCGTACCGAAAAAGAAATGGTGTTCGATTTCTACCAGCTCATTCAAGCAGCCGCCCAAACGCGGCAATTGCGTGCTGGCACCATCTTGGGGGGCGGCACAGTCGCCAACACCCATGACGAGATTTTGCCGATCGGCAGCGACGGGGTAGGGTTCTCCTGCATTGTTGAAGCTCGCATGGCTGAAAAAGCCGCCGACACCGATCAACGCACACCCTTCTTGAAAAAGGATGATCAGGTCTCGATCCAATTCCTCACGGATGAGGGGGAAGCACCTTTCGGTGAAATCAAGCAGACGGTTCGTCTCGCCTAAATCCATTCATTGACCTTCGACAAAAGTCGAAGCTATGCACTGTATTTTTGCGGTTGCATTTAGTTGCGTGCGTAACTATTATGTCAATATAGTTACGAACGTAACTAATTTGGAGGAAGACATGAAAATCGAACAAATTCACCATGTGGCCTATCGTTGTAAGGACGCAAAAGAGACCGTTGAATGGTACACAAAGATGCTCAATATGGACTTTGTGCTCGCCATCGCTGAAGATCACGTGCCATCCACCCATGAGCCAGATCCTTATATGCACCTGTTCCTAGATGCGGGTAACGGCAATGTGCTGGCCTTCTTTGAATTGCCAACAAAGCCTGAAATGGGCCGTGACGAGAATACGCCGATTTGGGTGCAACATATTGCGTTTAAAGTGAAAGGTCGCGATGAGTTGCTCGAATATAAAGAGCATCTTGAAAAGAACGGTGTTGAAGTTTTGGGCGTTACCGACCATTCAATCTTCCACTCCATCTATTTCTTCGATCCAAATGGCCATCGCGTTGAATTGGCGTGTCCTGATCCAAAAGAAGAAGAGCTGCTCAAGCGCTTGGATTCAGTGAAATGGGACATGTTGGAAGAATGGTCACGCACCAAAAAAGCGCCAAAACACGCTGATTGGCTGCACCAAAAAGAACTGGCGGACGTTTCTTAAACAATACGCTTAGGCCTAAGAAAGGCCGTATTTTTGAACTCATCTATCACGCAATTGTGAGTGCGTCGCAGCTGATTTGCGCGCATTCACCGATGCAATTGTCATCTTTCAATGGCATAATTGCTTTGATCGGGCATAGCATGAACCATGCATGTGATAGGGAGATTAGAATGAAGTTTAAGTTGTTTTTGGCCGCCGCTACATCAGTTGCTTTGGCCATGGGTGCCGTTTCCAGCGTAAGCGCACAGGGCGATGTGATCGCTGAGCGTCAGCAAGCCATGAAAGATATGGGTGCTGCCCTTAAAGCAGGCAAGCCGGGTGATGTTGCGCCATTGGCTGCAAAGCTCAAAATGTTGTTCCCAGAAGGCTCAACAAGCGCTGATTCTGAAGCAACAGATTTGATCTGGCAGGAATGGGATGAGTTCGTTGCCATTTTTGACAAGCTCGAAGCAGATTCAATGGCAGGCGCAGATGCCCGCACATTGGGTGGCTCTTGCAAAGAATGTCACGACAAATATCGCGAGCAAAAAGGCTAAGTTTTAGCCATTTCGTTGCTTAGATTTGAGGGGGCCGAAAGGCTCCCTTTTTATTTGTGGACTGAATTTTTTCATTTTGGCTTGATTTTCTTAGCGCTTTTCGCTCAAAGTGCGCTCATGAAGCAAAACCGTAACCAAATCTGTATTATTGGCTGCATTATTATCCGCTAAATTTTAGCGGCGCGGTTTTGTATTGTCTTCTGTCATTTAAATTGCAAAATCCTCGCCGCTGACGGCCAACCGTGGCCGGTTGCAAAACCAATTTTGGGCTGAGGGAAATGACTGAAATTCAACTTTACAACACACTGACACGCCAAAAAGAACGCTTCGATCCAATCGATCCAAACAATGTGCGCATGTATGTGTGTGGCCCCACCGTTTATGACTATGCCCATATTGGCAATGGCCGTTCTGCCGTGGCATTTGACGTGCTGTATCGTCTGTTGCGCCATGTTTATGGCGCTGAACATGTCACCTATGCCCGCAACATTACGGACGTGGACGACAAGATCAACGCCCGCGCGGCAAAAGAACATCCGGGCATGGAGCTGAACCAAGCCATTCGCGAAGTCACCGAGCGCACCGCCGCGCAATATCAATCCGATATGCATGCACTCGGCAATCTCGATCCAGATTTACAGCCCCGCGCCACAGACAATATCGCGCAAATGATCACCATGATTGAAACGCTAATCGAAAAAGGCCATGCCTATGAAGCAGGCGGAGAGGTGCTGTTTGATGTCACTTCCATGGCAGACTATGGCAAATTCTCCAACCGCAATCTCGACGAGCAGCAAGCTGGTGCCCGCATCGAAGTGGAGGAACACAAGAAAAATCCTGGCGATTTCGTGTTGTGGAAGCTGTCCGATGAAAATCTGCCCGGTTGGGATAGCCCATGGGGCAAGGGCCGTCCGGGCTGGCATCTAGAATGTTCTGCCATGACCGAGCGTTATTTGGGCAAAGTGTTCGACATTCACGCTGGCGGTATCGATTTGGTGTTCCCGCACCATGAGAATGAAATTGCGCAGTCGCGTTGTTCACACGGCACGGATCGCATGGCCAACTATTGGTTGCACAATGGCTTTTTGCAGATCGAAGGTGAAAAAATGTCCAAGAGCTTGGGCAATTTTTACACTATAGCTGACCTGCTGGAGACTGAAAATTTCGGCAACCGCAAATGGCCGGGCGATGTGTTGCGCCTTGGTTTGATCATGACAAATTACCGCGAGCCGATCGATTTCACCCTGAAACGGCTTGAAGAAGCTGAGAAAAACCTTAATCGCTGGAAGGCGACAATGTTGAAGCTGGGGTTGGATTTTGTGGAGGAAAACCGCGCCGAATATGAAGCTTTAGGCCCATGTTCAAAGCTGTTGGCCCATTTGGCGAACGATATGAACATGTCAGGCGTGCTGGCTGAATTGCACCGCCATGCGGGTGGTGATCGTGAGCACAATGCGCGGCGTCTCTTCGGTTCGATGCAGCTTTTGGGTCTGGTCAGTTTTGACGGCATGAAAGCCTATCAGGCTGCGCAAAATGCAGGGCCAGAGCACGAGCAGGCAGACGAAATTGAAGCCAAAATTCAAGCGCGTTTGGATCATTTGAACGCCAAAGAATGGGGTGAGGCAGACGCGATCCGCGATGAACTCACCGCCATGGGCATCAAACTGAAAGACGGCAAAGACGAGGCGGGCAACCGCATCACCAATTGGGAGGTCGCATAAATGTCTGAAACGATTCACACTGGGGGCTGCCAATGCGGCGCAGTGCGCTATAAAGCATTGGGCGACGAATATGGCGGGTCGATCTGCCATTGCCGCATGTGCCAAAAACAGTCTGGCAGCTATTTTGGCGCATTCGCCACCTTCAGCAACGACAAGGTGAGCTGGACGCGGGGGCAACCAAGCTATTTCCAAAGCTCCACTGTGGCCAAGCGTGGTTTTTGCAAAGATTGCGGCACTCCGCTCACCTATGAGTGGGACCGCGATGGCATTTCATTGTCCATTGGCAGCTTTGATGATCCCAACAAAGTTTCCCCCACAAAGCAGCTTGATTATGCAGCGCGCATCAAAAGCTTTGATCATTTGCACGAATTACCTATCCGCCCGGAAGATCCTGAGTTTCAAGCACAGCTTTCGAGCATGAAAAACTTCCAACATCCCGATCACGACACAGCCGAATGGCCCGATAGTCAGGACTGAACATGACCAAAGAACGCCTATATTTATTCGACACAACATTGCGCGATGGTGCCCAAACAGCGGGCGTAGAGTTTTCAGTTGAAGACAAAATTACCATCACCAAATTGCTCGATAATTTAGGCGTTGATTATATTGAAGGCGGTTACCCTGGTGCCAATGTAGTTGATACCGAGTTTTTCGAAAAAGACCGCACCAAAAACGCCACGTTCACCGCCTTCGGCATGACCAAACGGGCAGGACGCTCGGTTGAAAACGACCCCGGTGTGCAGGGCCTGCTCAACTCAGCGGCCAAAGCGATCTGCTTCGTGGCCAAAGCGTGGGACAAGCAGATCGAAATGGCCATGGGCATTTCGCAGGCCGAAAACATCGAGGCCATCCAGTCCAGCGTTGAAGCAACGCTCAGTGCAAAAAAAGAATGTATCGTCGATTGCGAGCATTTCTTTGATGGCTACAAGTCCAATCCGGATTATGCGATCTCCTGCGCTAAAGCAGCCTATGATGCAGGTGCCCGTTGGGTCGTGTTATGCGACACAAATGGCGGCACAATGCCTGATGAGATTGAAGCCATCGTCACCCACGTGCAGCAATCTGTGCCCGGCAGTCACCTTGGTATCCATGTGCATAACGACACAGAGCAAGCCGTTGCCAACACTTTGGCTGCTGTGCGGGCAGGCGTGCGCCATGTGCAAGGCACATTGAATGGCATTGGCGAACGATGCGGCAATGCCAATATGATCTCATTGATCCCAACTTTTGCGCTTAAAAAGCCTTTCTGTGATGAGCTGGAAATCGGTGTCGGGCAGAAAGAACTCGAAGGGCTCACTTCGCTATCACGTCAGTTTGACGAATTGCTAAATCGTGCCCCGGCGCGGCAAGCGCCTTATGTGGGTGCTTCTGCATTTGCCACCAAGGCGGGCATTCATGCTTCTGCCATTCTTAAAGACCCATCGTCATATGAGCATATTGATCCTGCCGTGGTGGGCAATGAGCGCAATGTGATGGTGTCGCAACAAGCGGGTAAGTCCAATCTGCTTACTGTGTTGGAGCGGGTAGGGCTTAAAATCGAAAAGGATGATCCACGACTGGATCAACTCCTGCGCAAAGTGAAAGAGCGCGAAGCGCGTGGCTATTCCTATGATGGCGCAGATGCGTCATTCGCTTTGCTGGCGCGCCGCACCTTTGGCCAATTACCGCAATTTTTCCGAGTAGAAAGCTTCCGCACTTCGGTTGAGCGGCGTTACAACGCCAATGGCGATTTGATCACTATGTCAGAAGCGATTGTGAAAATCGAAGTAGATGGCGAAATGCTCATGTCTGTGGCTGAAGGTAACGGCCCGGTCAATGCGCTCGATTTGGCCATGCGCAAAGATTTGGGCAAATATTCGGACCGAATTGATGACCTTGAATTGGTCGATTTTAAGGTGCGTATCCTAAACGGCGGCACGGGCGCGGTCACCCGTGTATTGGTTGAATCTAGAGATAATACTGGTGAGCGCTGGTTTACCGTAGGTGTTTCTCCAAATATCATTGATGCATCGTTCGAGGCGCTGTATGAATCAGTGACTTATAAACTTATGAAAACCGAGTCTTAATGGAGTAATGGGCCAAAAAGGGTGCCAATCTTTAAGACTAAGGGGAGGCAAAACTGGCTGATACGGCATCAAAATCTAATCTTTATGTGGCATTGGGCTTTGCAGCCGCAACCACTTTGATTGTAGGCGGCGTTGTTGTTGCACCCGCCATTAATGCTTGTACCGGGCAAAATGGCCCGTTTTTGAGCTGCGTGGTGGATCAAATCACCAATCGCACGCCAACGGAACAAAGCGCCAAACTGGCTACAGGGGCGGAGCAAACGTCAGAGGAGGCTGCTGATCAAGATCGCCTTGAGGCAGAACCAGCAGCTTCTGAAGAGGCGCAAACAGGCGAAACCCAAATCGCCCCGCCGCTTTTCCCGCCTGATTTCACAATCGCCCGCGCCAGCCCTGATGGTTCAGTTGTTATTGTCGGCACTGCCGATCCGCGCGACACGAAGATTATTGCCCGTGCCAATGGCGAACTGATTGGCGAAACTGCGCCTGAATCCAACGGCGAGTGGGTGATCGTACCGGAACAGCCATTGATCACTGGCGGTGTGGAAGTCACCGTAGAATCCATCAATCCAGACGGTTTGGTGGCGCGTTCTAACAAGTCCAAAGTTGTGCTGATTTACCCAACGATGGATCGTGAGCCAATCGTCATTGCCAGCGAGCCAGGCGAGGCAAGCGAGATCATTCAGGGATTAGATCGCTATCCTGAGCAAGTTGCAGATGCGCCAACCGAATTAACCGAGGCAACACCGGAAGCAGAGGCAGCGCCAGAGGAAGCTGAAACTACTGAAGTGGCTGAAGCTGACGTGAGCACTGACGCTCCAGCGGTTGAGGAAAGCGCCACAAGCGAAGCCGAAACTGAAAAGCAACCTGCTGAAGAAGCTGCGCCAGCAGAAACCGAAGTCGCAACGGCTGAACCCGTTGAAGCAGACGTGACATCAGACGACAGCACTTCAGAAACAGAAGCGCCAGTTGAATCAGAAGTTGAAGTGGCTGAATCAGAACCTCAAGAGGAAGCGACAACCGATTCAAATGATTCCGAAAATCAGCCTGAGGTTGAAGTGGCAGAGGCTGCAGAACCTGCCACGAGTGAGGCTGAAACCCCGGCTGAACCAGAAGTCGCAACTGAAGTAACACCCGCTCCTGTGGAAACAGAAGCAGCGCCAGCCGAAACACAAACTGATGTTGCCGCAGTTGAACCAGAGGCTGTTGAAGCACCAGTAGTGGAAGAGACAGCGGACACAACTGCAGATGTGTTGGAAGCGGTGGAAGCCTTTGTGCAGCCTTCTATCGACGCCATCGAAATTGATGGTGTGCAAAACTTCATTGCAGGCGGTGGCCCGGAAGGCGGCGTTGTGCGGCTTTATGTCGACAATGAATATGTGGCCGATGCTGAAGTGCAAGATGGCCGCTGGCTGGTGGAGGCCGAAGATGTTCTCACCGAACCAAGCCAGCGTGTCCGCGCTGACCTGATTGACCCGAACACCGCAAGCGTTATTGCGCGTGCCGAGGTCAATTTCGTGGTGCAACGCATCGCAACCGCACAAGCTGAGGCTGCTACAGAAGCCGAAGCTCCTGCGGCCAGCGAAGAAACTTCAACGCCAGCCGAAGAAGCACCTTCTGAACCAGCGCCAGCAACTATGGCAGATACAACAGGGCCAGAAGAAGCAACGGACGCTCCAGCAGAAGAGGTGGTGGAAGAGCCCGTAACCGAAGTTGCCGAAGCACCAGTTGAGGAAGCACCAGCAGAAACAGTTGAAACTCAAGTAACGGAAGAAGCCGTTGAGCAGGCTGATGAAGCGCCAGCACCAACTGAACCAACAGAAGCGCCCGCTGAGGAAGCACAACCAGCTACCGAAGAGCCGATGGTAGAAGCCGCGACTGAAACCGCAGTTGCCACTGAACAGCCAGAGGCAGTAGAAGAAGAGCCTGCGCCAAGTGAAGAACCTCAGTCCGTGGAAACAGCGGAAGCTGAAGCGCCTTTGCCTGCTGAAGATGCAGTGGACATGACCGCGAGCGAAGCCGAAGAGGCGACTTCTGAAGAAACCGCCGAAGCGTCCATTCCAACCATCACAGCCGTGCCGGTTGATGATGCAGAAGGACGGTTCGTTTCCGGCAAAGCCATCATCCGCAAGGGCGATAATTTGTGGACCATTGCCCGCCGTGTATATGGCCAAGGCATCCGCTACACCACAATTTACGAAGCAAACGCCAACGAGATCAGTAATCCAAATCTGATTTTCCCTGGTCAAGTTTTTGATCTGCCAGCCGAGTTGGACCGTAGCGAATAAAATTGCGACTTGCAGTTTAACGTCAAACCCTTTATCGTAAAAATACGATAAAGGGTTTTTCATGTCTCAAGATGATGATTTAGCAACACTCACACGCGCAGTGGGCCATCCCGCACGGGTTGCCATTTTGCGCTTTCTGTCGAAGCAAAAAACACCCTGTTGTGGTGATGTCACCACCTGCATCGATTTGGCTCAATCCACAGTCTCTCAGCACCTCAAAGTGCTGGTGGAAGCGGGCCTTATTGAACGCAAAGGGCAGGGCACCAAAAACTGCTATTCCATATGCAGAGAGCCGTTTCAGCGGCTTATTGCCGGAATAGAAGATATCCTGGCTGAAGACGCCGCCGCCACACAAAAAATCAAAGCGAGCACCAAGTCCTAATGGCAGACAATCAGACCAACAAAAATAAAAAACAAACCGTCAGCGCCGAAGAAGGTGATGTCCTCACGACGGTGAAAAATCTTTGGCCCTATATGTGGCCAAGCGACCGACCAGAACTCAAAATGCGGGTCATTTTGGCGATTGTCGCCTTGCTCGCTGCAAAAGGCGCATCCACCTTGGTGCCCTTCGCCTACAAAGGCGTCATAGATAGCTTGGGCGAGCCGTCAGGCACCGAAGCCGCTATTTGGCTGGGCCTTTCCTTGCCATTCATTTTCGCAATCGCTTATGGCCTAGGCTCTATTATTGAGAGCGGCTTTATGCAATTGCGTGACGTGCTGTTTGCCTCTGTCGGCCAACATGCTGTGCGCCAATTGGCACATCGCACGTTCAAGCATTTGCACGCCTTAAGCCTGCGCTATCATTTGCAGCGCCGCACAGGTGGCTTGTCGCGGGTCATTGAGCGGGGGACCAAAGGCATTGAAACCATTGTGCGTTTCACCATGCTCAACACGGCCCCTGCATTGGTCGAGTTTCTCATCATCGGCACCGTCTTTGTGTGGATGTTCGGTGTTTCCTATCTGGGCGTACTGGTCCTCACCATTTGGCTCTACATCTATTTCACAGTCAAAGCCTCAAACTGGCGGATCGGCATTCGCCGCGCCATGAACGACAGTGACACAGATGCCAACTCTAAAGCCATCGACAGCTTGCTGAACTTTGAAACCGTCAAATATTTCGGCAATGAAGAAATGGAAGCCAAGCGCTTTGATGGCGCAATGGCCAAATATGAAGGCGCAGCCATCCGCATGTGGACTTCGCTCGGCTTCTTGAACTTTGGCCAAGCGGTGATCTTCTGGGTGGGGATGATCGTGATTGGTGTTATGTCGGTTCAAGGCGTTGTCAGCGGTGCCATCACTGTGGGTGATTTTGTGTTGATCAACACCTTCATGATGCAGATTTATCGCCCCTTGAACTTTATCGGCTTCGTCTATCGCGAAATCCGCCAAGGCCTTACCGACATTGAGCAAATGTTCGCCTTGCTGGATCAGGATGCGGAGATCGAAGACAAGCCAAATGCCAAACCGCTGAAAGTGGATGGCCCTGTGCTTAAGTTCAACGATGTGAAATTCCACTATGATCCAGACCGCGAAATCCTCAAAGGCATCAGCTTTGAAGTGCCTGCGGGCAAAACCATCGCCGTTGTGGGGCCGTCCGGTGCGGGTAAATCCACCATCTCGCGGCTGATTTATCGCTTCTATGATGTGATTGAAGGCAGCGTGGAGATCGATGGTCAGGATGTGCGTGATGTCACGCAGAAATCGCTCCGTGCTGCTGTCGGCATGGTGCCGCAGGACACTGTACTGTTCAACGACACGATCGAATATAACATTCGCTATGGTCGTCCTGATGCAACTGATGCAGAAGTGCGTGAAGCGGCGCGTCTGGCGCAGATTTCAGACTTTATCGACGGTTTGCCGGATGGGTTTAACACCCAAGTGGGCGAACGTGGCCTGAAATTGTCAGGCGGCGAAAAACAGCGCGTCGCTATTGCCCGTACCATCTTGAAGAGTCCGCCAATCTTGATCTTGGATGAGGCGACATCAGCGCTAGATACGCAAACAGAGCGGGAAATCCAAACGGCGCTGGATGCAGTGGCGCAAGATCGGACAACATTGGTCATCGCCCACCGCTTGTCCACCGTAATCAATGCAGATGAAATCATCGTCTTGCGCGATGGCCGCATTGCAGAGCGTGGCGATCACGAAGGTCTGTTGGCACAAGAAGGGCTCTATGCGCAAATGTGGAACCGTCAACGCGAAGTGGACGAAGCTGGCGAGCGCTTGCGTAAAGCACGCGAAGATGCGGGCAATGAGGGCTTCATCACCGTGAAGACCGAAGACGAACCCGCTCAATAGGAGCAGGTTCCCAACTTAATCGACGACAAAAAAACGGCCCCGCAAGGGGCCGTTTCACTTTGGAGGTTGGAAAGGGCTAGATTACTCAGCCGCTTCCGGGGTCGGGCGAGACACGATGGTCACACCGTTCTTTTCTTCCGCCAGCAAGGTGCCTTCCACCGGAGTGCGAATATATTGCTTGGCACTATTCGCATGGCCTGGGATTTGAGCATCCGTTGGCTGATCCTGTGCCGCAAGCGCAGGCTCTGCCTCTTGCTCTTCAGACAATTGATCCTCAGCAACGCTTTCTTTCGCCGCATTGCGGCCAGCTGTTGAGGTCCACACCCAAACAAAGAAGTCTTTCCAAACCGCAGGGGCGGAGATCATCACTGGCACCATCACCAAAGTCAGCAGGGTAGAGAAGCTCAAACCTGCAATCACCGCAGTAGCCAATTGAATCCACCAAGCGCCTGATGGGTCACCAACCAAAATCTCGCGGGCAAAGAAGTCGATTGAGACACCCATTGCCATTGGGACCAGACCAAAGATCGTGGTGATCGTGGTCAACATCACAGGGCGCAACCGTTGGGAAGCGGTCATCAATGATGCGGTGATTGGGTCAATGCCTTCTTCGCGGTGGAAGCGGTTAAACGTATCGATCAAAACAATCGAGTTGTTCACCACAATACCCGCCAGCGACACAATGCCCACGCCGGTCATAATAGCCGAGAAAGATTGTTGTGTGATCACAAGGCCCAACAACACGCCCGCAACAGACATAACCACGGTCGAAAGCGTGATGAACACCTGATAGAAGCTGTTGAACTGGGTCAGCAAGATCAAGAACATCAAGAACATTGCGCCCAATCCAGCCTGCATCATGAAGGCGTTGGTTTCTTGAGTTTGCTCGTCCGCACCAGCAAATTCAAAATCCACATTTGACGGCCAGCTTTGCTCACCAATCCAAGTTTTCAACTCTTCCACCTTGGTGGCCGCGTTGATCGGGGTGCCATCTTCTTTTTCGCCCGGCACCACATTGGCCCGCACGCTCATTGTGTATTTCTCATTGCGTCGTTCAATGTTGGCCACTTTCGGCACAGCTTGACGGTCAATAAAGTTAGACACAGGCACCAAACCTTGGTTGGTGATCACGCGCAAGCTATCCAACGCATCAAAGCTGCGTTGGTCTTGTGGCAAGCGCACTTGAATGTCCAACTCGTCTTTCGCGTCATCCGGGCGATAGCTGCCAATGGTCACGCCAGAGGTCACAAGCTGCACATAAGGTGAAAGTTCACGCACCCCAAGGCCAAACAGAGCCGCTTTTTCGCGGTCCACTTTGATCTCCCAGTCAATGCCGGGGAGGGGACGACCATCTTCAACCTCAATCATGTTGCCAAGGTCATTTTCCACATAGTCGCGGATTTCAGCCACAACTGGGGCCAACGCTTCATAGCTTGTGGCAACCACACGCATATTCACGTCTTTACCTGTTGGTGGGCCTTCTTCCGCACCCAGCAATTCAACGCCTAGGCCAGAAATGTGCGCCACATTGTTGCGGATATCTTCAAAGATATCCTTGGCATAGCGACGGTCACGGAACGGCTCCAGCTCAAGCTGCAAGTTGCCGATTGTGTCGGGTGGTGTTGCGCTCACCGCGCCAGTTGAACCAAAGTTCATCACCACATCTTCAATGCCGTCCACTTTCAACACTTCTTGCTCAACTTCGATCAAGAGGTCGCGGATTTCCACGGGCGAATAGTTGCCCCGGCCAGTGATGGCAACGGTGGCATATTCAGGCTCAATCTCTGGGAAGGCCACTGTGCCTGTTGGGTTATTGCCGTAATACATGAAGATGCCGACAATGATCGACACACCAAAGGCAATCACAAACAATGGCCGCCGGATAATCATATTCAAAAAGCGAATATAGACACCGGTCAAGCCAGGCACTTTTTTCGGGTCAAAATGATTGTGCACAGAAAGAGACTTCGCCGCAGCTTGTTCTTTCTCACTCACATTTTTCCGGGCAATCAAACCGCCAATCACCGGCAAGAAGATCATCGCTGTGATCAAAGAAGAGATCAGCGTGATGATCACCATGATCGGCAAATAGCTCATAAATTTACCGATGATGCCCGGCCACAACAACATTGGCGTAAAGGCCGCCAGTGTGGTCGCTGTTGACGATACGATGGGCCAGAACATCAGTTTGGCAGCACGGATAAACGCTTCTTTACGCGGCATGCCTTCTGAAATTTTCCGGTCGGCATATTCCACGATCACGATCGCGCCATCCACCAGCATACCAACGGTCAACACCAAACCGAACATGATCATCATGTTCACGGTGTAGCCCATCAACTGCAGGAAGAAGAACGCCATCATAAAGCTGGTTGGGATGGCAATGCCCACCATGATTGCCGGGCGAATGCCCAACATCGCAATGGTCACAATCATCACCAACGCAATCGCGGTCAAAACAGCAGATTGCAGCGAGTCCAACATGGTTTTGGAGAACTTCGCTTGGTCCAGCATATAGGAATAGTGAATGGTTTTTGGCCAATCCGCAGCTGCTTTTTCAACCGTTGAGCGCACAAAATCAGACGTGTCGATAATGTTCGCACCCAACCGCTTATTCACTTCCAAAATGATGGCAGGTTCGCCATTCACACGGGTGAAGTCGGTTGCGTCTTTAAAGGTCCGCTGAATGGTCGCCACATCACCAAAGGTCACAATGGTGCTGCCATCGGTTTTCAACGGCAAATTGAACACATCTTGCGCATTCTCAATCAGGCCCGGCACCTCAAGGGCAAACTTGCCCTGTCCAGTGTCCAAAGTGCCTGCAGGCACAACCATATTGTTCCGCGCCAAGGCGTCGAACAATTGGTTGGTGGTCAAATTGTAGCTTTCCAGCTTCAACAGATCCACAATAACGTCCAGCACTTCTTCACGGTCGCCGGCCATGCCCACATCGCGCACGGTGGAGATGCCTTCAAGGTCTTCTTGCAGATCTTGGGCAATACGCAACAAAGTGCGCTCTGGCACATCGCCAGAAAGCGCAACAGTGATCGTGGCAAAACCATTGGCTGAGATTTCATGAACCGTTGGCTCATTTGCATCATCAGGCAGTTTGCTTTTGGCGCTATCAACCTTTTCGCGCACATCAGTCAGCGCTTGGTCTTTGTCGAAATTAATATCGAATTCCAAAAACACTGACGCGTGGCCAGTGGTTGAGGTGGAAGTGATATTTTTCAACCCGTCCAGATTGCGCAGCTCATTTTCGAGCGGGCGCGCCAACAAACGCTCAGCGTCGCCAGGGGAAACACCTGTTTGCGACACGGAGACGTAAAGATAAGGCACATCCACATCGGGCTGGCTTTCTTTAGGCAAGTTAATATAGGCCGAAACACCCGCCAGCAGCATCACCAGCATGACGACGATAACGGTTTTCGGGCGGCGGAGAATGTTCTCGAGTGCACCAATCATGATGTTGTCTCTTCGCTTACATTGTCAGCCGCGACAGCTTGCCCCGCGACCACATATTCTTGTCCTACAGTAATAATGTCGACTGAATTTGGCAGGCCGGTCACCCAGATACCTTCTTGGCTATCGCCTGCAATTTCCACGTCATAAAAAACAACTTTGCCATCTTCCACAGCGCGCACGCCCAATGTGCCCTCATTGTCGAGGGTCAACACAGATTGCGGCACCAAATGCGCAGGCACATTGCCCAAAACTGCTGATGCTTCTGCAGTCAATCCAGCGCGGATCGAGTTGTTTGGATTTGGCAATTCAACTTCAACAGGGAAGGCGCGGGTAGAGCTGTTGGCGGTTGGGCTAATGTAAGAAACTTTGCCCTCAATTTCGCGGCCAGTCACTGTTTTCACAGTCACAGGCAAGCCAATTTGCACCGCATCAATTTTGCTCTCTGCCACATCGCCCACAAACACAAGCGGGTCGAGCTGCACCAAGGTCACACATGCGCCGCCAGCGGAAAGCATGTCGCCCACTTGAGCAATCGGGTCATGCACAATGCCACCAGTTTCCGCATAAATTTTTGTGCGGTCCAACTCGGCCTTAGCTTCATCCAATTGTGCCTGTGCAGATTTGAGGGCAGACTCATATGCCGCAGCCGAATTGGCCGAAGCAAAATCTTTTGCCCGCAACTTTTCGTTGGTTTCAAAGTCAGACTTGGCTTTCTCAAGCGCCGCTTCAGCTTGCGCCAAGCGCGCTTCCCGTGTGCCCGCATCAATTGTGCAGAGCAGGTCGCCCGCTTTCACCACATCGCCTTTTTCAACATGGCGTTCATCCAAAATGCCAGTTGTTTCCGCGCGGATGGATACAGTTGCCTTCGCTTTTGTGTTGCCCCGCAAGGTTACTGTCAACGGCAATTGCTGTACGGCAAAAGTCTGCGTGCGAACGGACTGCAATTCGGCCGCAGCTTCTTCTTCGGCGGCCGCTTCTTCCGCAGCAGCGGCTTCAGCCACTTTGGCGTCCTCTTCGCTTTCAATCATGCCGAATTCGGTCATCAAGTCTTTGGCTTTGTCAGCGCCGGGCAAGTCCACGGCATCCAACACTTGGGTTTCGCCATTGCCTGGCCCTTGTCCGCCTTGCACCAAATAGCCAGAGGCCATCCAGCCGCCAATGCCCAAAAGCAGCAAAAAGGCTACGCCATATGACAGTAGAAAACGCATAAATCTTGTCCCTATTCGGCAGCGCGGGCAGGGTGTTCTTCTTCCTGCGCCAACGCGATAATCTCGTGTTTTTGTTCAATCAAATATTGTCGGGCATTGCGCATACAGTGCTGCCCAAAGTTCAAAACCCACCGTTCAGAGGGCTTGGTAAATTCTTTTTCCAGCTTTTTGACGTTCTCAATGGCGTCGTCGCATTTGGCGATCCGCTCATTGATCCGCTTTTCCACCAGCGACCGTGGCAAATCTTCCACAAACCGCAAAAACAGCAAAAATTCCGAGCGGAACATGTCATCGTTCAGCTCGTCATAAAGCGAGTTGATAAAGAACTCGCGCCCTGTTGGGGTGATTTGATAAACCCGTTTGGAAGGTTTGCCTTCTTGCGCCACCGTGCGGCTGGTCACATATCCCTCTTCCTCAAGCTTAGACAAAGCGGGATAGATGGAGCCAAAGCTGGCTTCCATGAAATAGGCATAATCGCCCTCAGTGGAGCGTTTGCGAATGTCATATCCGGTGGTTTCGCCTTGGGTCAAAATGGCGAGACAGATGGTTTTTACATTCATTTAAAAGCGTTGCCTCATATAGGATCGATATATATCAACTCTATATATGACGGAAAATCATAATGGCAAGGTTTCCGCCATCACTTTTTTGTAAAAGGGCAACAAAAGGTAAATTCCAATCCTTCGTACCCAAGCATTCTTACGTACAGAAGTTACGATTGGACTATTTTTCAATGTAAATAGGTGGTTACTGCGCCTTTTCAAGCGCACGCTGCATAATAAGCGCACATTCTTTTGCCTGTGCTTCGGTTGCTGCCGCGGCAAAATAGGGATTGAGGAAGTCGGTCTCAACCTTGCCATAGCGCATGGGCTTGCCGCTTGCCTCGATCAGCGCGCCACCCGCATGGCTTAAAATGGCATGTCCCGCCGCAATGTCCCACTCGCAAGTGGGCGTGAAGCGTGGATAGTGCAGGGCGCTACCTTCTGCCACCAAACAGAATTTGAGCGACGAGCCAACCGACACATCTTCGCACGGGCCAGCTTCATCTAAGAAATATTTGATCGCCCCATGTGCATGGGAGCGGCTGGCCACAATCTTACAATCCAAATCCGGATTGGTGTGGATTTGCTGCCAATCATTCGGCTCGCCGTCTTCCATCACTGCTTTATAAGTGCCGCCAGGGCAGCCCACATAGGCGGTGCCAAGCGCTGGCGCAATAATCACTCCATAGGTGGGAATGCCATGCTCTACCAATGCGATGTTTACGGTGAACTCGCCATTGCGCTTGATAAATTCTTTTGTGCCATCTAGCGGATCGACCACGAAGAAACGATAGCCCAATAGTGGGATTTTACCCTCTGCCACGCTCTCTTCGCCGAGCACGGGGATGTTCAAGTCCTTCAGCTTTTTGATGATAATCGCCTCGCCAGCCGCATCCGCGGCGGTTACGGGTGACCCATCATCTTTGCGCTCTACAGCAATATGGCCCTGATAATGATCAAGAATAATCTGGCTGGCGGCCAGCGCAGCATCAAGCATGCACTGGGCGAGTTCGTCAAATTGAGGCATAGGGGCGCCGCGTCCTAAAGTTCGATCTTGATATCAAGGCCAATATCAAGCGGCACAGCCGCCATGGTAATCTTGCTGGTGGAGATGAATTCTACGCCAGTTTCAGCAACTTTGCGCACACTATCGAGATCAATGCCGCCAGAAGCTTCCAGTCGAGCTGATCCTTTTGCCGCATGCACCGCTTCGCGCAGCATTTTCGGCTTCATATTATCCAACAGCACAGCAGTGGCGCCCGCATCAAGCGCTTCGCCAAACTGTTCCAGCGTGTCCACTTCAACCTCAATCGCAACCAAATGGCCCGCAAAGGCTTTTGCTGCTTCAACAGCCTGCCGCACGCCACCAGCCACCGCAATGTGGTTATCTTTAATCAAAATCGCATCGTCTAAGCCGAACCGATGGTTCGAACCGCCGCCACACTTCACGGCATATTTTTCAAAGGCACGAAGGCCGGGCGTTGTTTTGCGCGTACAGCAGATTTTCGCGCCGGTGCCTTGCACCTCATCCACAAAGCGTTTGGTGAAGGTGGAAATGCCGCTCATATGGCACATAAAATTAAGCGCCACCCGTTCAGCAGACATGATCAAACGCGCATTGCCGCGAATGGTCGCAATGTCTTGCCCGGGCGTAACAAGATCGCCATCGGCCACATGGGCTTCAAACTCTAAGCCATCGCCGATCAGTGTAAAGGCCGCACGTGCCAAATCAATGCCGCTCACAATGCCGGTTTGGCGCACATTCATCACCGCAATGGCGGTGGCGGAAGGGGAAAGCGTGGCTTGCGTGGTCAAATCGCCCGCTTGGCCCAAATCTTCCAGCAGCGCATTTTCCACGGCGCGCCGAATAAGCGGTTGCGCCAATTGCGCGGGCATATGGGGTTGAGAAGCCAAAATCTTGTTCCTTATCTAATTTGGATCATAGCTTTAGCCATCGCCCCGTTTGGAATCAAGCAATCGCGTGCTCTTTCGCCCCTAATTTGTAGGAAATAGTACCGGATCGTCTCCGTCTGCCCACGACGTGAATTTGGGCATAATCGCTTTAAACCGATCACTGGCGAGAAAATAATCAAGCCAGGCAATCAAATGCGGTCGGTCTTGCGCCCAAAACCAATCGCGATCCACATGGGCAAATTGGCGGATAAAGGGCCAAATCCCGAGATCTGCAACACTTAATCTGCCGTGAAACAAAAACCCGCCATCCGCAAGGCGGTCATTGAGCATATCTAAAAAGGGCAGGGCTTCATCTCGCGCTGGATCGCCATTTTCCAAATCATAGCGCGACGGATATTTATACCGATCCAACAAAGGTTTGAATTCGCGGTCTGACTGTTCAATCAACGCATGCATGGCATCCAAATCTTCGCCACCATGCTGCACATCGTCTGGATCACTTTGTGCCAATGCCCATTTCAAAATGTCATGGCTTTCTTCAATCACTTCATTGCCTAAGTCGAGCACAGGCACGGTGCCTTTGGGCGACCGCTCGAGGAACAATGTGGGCTTGTCGCGCAGCAATATCTCGCGCAGCTCAACTTCAATTTGTGCGGCATGCAGCCCAAGCCGGCCACGCATGGCATAGGGGCAACGTCTGAAACTGTAAAGAATAGGTCGGGTCATACCGCTTATATGCCAAACGGCCAAAACATCAGCAACCCGTAAAACAGATGCTCATATGCCTATCTTTGCATAAAAGCTGTGGGTAATTTTACCCATTTCCTTTAATGCCGCCGTTTAACACATTGTAAAACAACGATTTTGTTAATTTTGTGGTTAATTATTTTTGTTGCTATTTGAATAAAATTGATTGAAAATTTCGTTAAGATGTTGTTAACTAGGTCCGTATTTTAAAAATGTTTTAGTAAATAGTATCATGCCAGAAAATGCAGTTTTAAACCTGCAAAGCGCTGACTTTGCGGGTACACAAAATCCCAAGAACGAGAATACGGTGCTGGCGCCACGTCAGGCAGCATCGACAAAACTGTCAGACAAATTTTGGCCAGAGCTGGGCCAATTGGAAAATGCGTTCGACATTTCCCATGGCACCCTGTGGAGTTTTATGAACTTCGAAGGGCGAGCAGCATATAACCCGAATTTGCTGAATGACTTCCATGGGTGGCATCGCAACATCCATGCCTTGAAAGAAGAAATGGGGGAGCACTTCAAATTTGTCGTGCTTGGCTCTCGCCATCCTGATTTCTTTTGCTTGGGCGGTGATCTTGATTACTTCGCCAATTGCATCAACACCAAAGACCGTGAGGCACTTTATGCCTATGGGCGGTCATGTGTGGAGATTTTGCATAAAAATTGGCGCAGCATTGATAGTGAGGTGCTCACCATCGGCATGGTGCAAGGCGACGCCCTTGGCGGCGGTTTTGAATCGCTCTTATCTTTTGACTATATTTGCGCTGAGAAGGGAGCCAAGTTTGGCTTTCCTGAGCAAATGTTCGGCCTGTTCCCCGGCATGGGCGCGCTCACCTTCCTAGGGCGCTCACTGGGCTTTGCCAAGGCAGAGCAGTTGGTGCGCACAGGCCGCACATTAAGTGCAGAAGAACTTTATGAGATGGGCGTTGTGCACATTTTGGCAGAGAAGGGTGAGGGACTGAAAACAGTTCAACGCTTTATCGCCAAAAATGAGCATAAGCACGCCGCGCTCTGCACCTACCGCAAAGCGGCAAAACGCGCCAATCCAATTCCATTTGAAGAGTTGGATGATGTGGTGTCTTTGTGGGCAGATGCGGGCATGCGGATCAGCCCGAAAGAACTTAAGGTGATGCAGCGACTAGTTGCTGCACAGACCAAAAAAACATCGCCCGCAGCTGAATAGTGCGGGCGATTTATTCGTTGGGGGCGAACACCTATTGCGCAGCGGTTTTATCGCTGCGCTTTTTTATTTGCTCAAGATACTCCCGATCAAACTTGCCATTGCCAATTTCCAGAAGGCTTGCCGCGTCTTCATAATTGAGCGGGCGGCACATATAAAAGCCTTGGATTTCGCTCACGCCAGCGTCGCGCAAATATTCAAGCTGTTCTTCAGATTCCACACATTCGGCCACCACGCGAATTTTCAGGGCCTGTCCGATATGGGCCACCGCTGTCGCCACCGCTTTTGAGCTGGTGTTGGTCTCCAGATCGCGGATAAACGAGCCGTCGATCTTGATCTTGTGATACGGGAAGGTGCGCAATTGCGACAGAGAAGAGAAGCCTGTCCCGAAATCATCCAATGAGATTTTTACGCCGATTGCTTGGAACTGACGCAGAATATCGAGGGTGGCCATCTCATCCTGGAAGAAGGCCGTTTCAGTGATTTCCAATTCAACCCGCTCAGGCGGCATCTTGAACCGACGCAATTGAGACTTCAGATATTTTGGAAAGTCCGTATCTTGAAACTGAACCGCACTGAAATTGATTGCGATCGGCGTGTCCGTCGGCCACTTTGACGCGTTGCGAATGGCTTCACGTACCACCCAGCGGCCAATCTCGATGATTTGCCCTGTTTGCTCTGCCACTTGAATGAACACTGAGGGTACAACCCGTCCGCGCTTTTCGTGCGTCCAGCGGATCAGGGTTTCGAACCCTGAAATTTCTGAAGTGTTGGCATCGATGATCGGTTGGAACGAAAGCCGGAACTGGTTTTCTTCCAATGCATATTTGATATCCAATTCCATCGCGCGAACTTGCTGGGCTTTTTGATCCATCTTCGGCTCAAAAAATTCATAGCGGTTGCGACCAAGATTTTTAGCGGCATAAAGCGCCATATCTGCCCGCTTTAACAGCAGGGCAGCTTCGGTCCCATCTTTAGGGGAAATGGCGATGCCGATAGACGCACCAATGCGCACATAATGCGACGCAACATTAAAGGGCTGTTTAAGCGCCTCAATAATCTGGCTCGACAAAATCTCCGGCGTTCGGGCGTGCGGCGCTAACCGCTGAATCACCAAAAACTCGTCCCCGGCCATGCGGCCAACATGGCATTCATCCATGCACACATCGCAAATGCGCTTTGCCACTTGCTGCAACAAGTCGTCGCCCACAGGGTGGCCCAACGTGTCATTCACGTTTTTAAAATGGTCCAAATCGATGAAGTAGACCGCAACTTCCTGATCAGACTTGTTGTTCTCCAACACTTCGCGGAAGCAATTTTGCAAGGAAGTCCGGTTCATCAAGCCAGTGAGTTGATCAACAAGAGCGAGGTTGCGGATCTTGGCTTCAGCTTTTTTCTGGGCGGTCACATCAGCGAACACCAAAACGCGATTGCCGGTCGATGTTTGTCGCGAGGAAACGGCAACAAAGCGCTCATCTTCCAATTGGATGGTGTGTTCAAAATTTGCTTTGGCTTGGTCCGCCTCCACGTCACCTTTCCAAATGAAATGATCCCGGTCAGCGGGATGGATCAATTGCAGCACTTCTTCGAACGATTCGCCCTTATGCAGCTTGTCTGGCGGGCAGCCCAGAATGTCACAGAGAATCGGGTTCCACACCAAAAGCTTGTTGTCGCGGTCAAACATGCACAAGCCGTGCGACATGTTCTTAAGCGCGCCATCAAACAAATTTGCTTGCTGCTCAAACGAATCCGCCAGCTCTTTATTGCGTTCCCGCGTCTCAAGCGCGTTGATGATGGTCTTGCGCACAGCGAGCGTAATGTCGGTCATACCGAACATAAAGATCAGAAGGGCAGCGCCAACCACTTCGTAGAACAATGTGTCATGCAGCACCAAGCCGAGGCCCATCGGGACCGACGCAAAATAAAGTTGGCCGAGAGCAACCCAAGGGCGGCTGGCATTGCGGCCAGCGATAGAGGCCGCGTAAGCAGCCGTTGTGGTGGTGAGCATCAAATGAATGGCGCCATTGTCGATGCGCAAAACGGCGAAGAACGTAACCATGCCCAAGCAAAGTGAAAAGGCCGTGCCGCCAATGGCATAGGCCCATTCCCACTCATTCACATTTTGGGCGTTTACAGGCTGGCCAGAGCGCAAATAGTAAATGCCCAACACAATGCGACATGCAGCAATAAGCACCACTGCATAGGCTAAATTTTGCACCAAATGATCATCGGCTGCGAAAGATAAAACAGCCGCGATAAACAAACCTGCAACTGCACCAGAGATGAGCGAAGCAAATGGATGGAATAACCCATCTACCAGTTGCGCCCGGATGGTTACAGAGAGATTTTTTTCGGACTGAATTGTTTCTAATAGTCTTTTAAACATATGATCACCAACACACAATTGGACGATGCTAGACGCCATGCAATGAATTATTCTTATATCAAGAATTTAGAATATATTCTTCTTCAAATAGTTAAGTTTTTTCCCAAATTCCGATTATCTTTCACCATTGCGCATTTCGGCCCTTTGCTCTAGGTTTAATTTCAACATGTAACACATCGTCATTGGGGCGCCGCAACAGCGTAGCGACCCGGACTGGATGGAGCAATTAGAGTGACCGATAAGATTCGGTCCGCAAACCAGAAACGCCCAGCGCAGCCCCCTATAAAGGGCACAGGTGAGGGGCATTTGGCAACTGGTCCAAAGGACCAAGGCGCCAGAGGTGGCCATGGGCGATCTCCTGGCCAATCGCGGACCCATAAACGAAATGGCCAACGCCACACAAGTGCCCGCAGCCATGCTCGCCCCAACATTTACGGGGCGTTGGACCTTGGCACAAACAATTGCCGATTATTGCTGGCAAGGCCCACTGACAGCGGGTTTAAGGTCGTTGATGGCTTCTCAAAAATTGTGCGCTTAGGCGAAGGTTTGTCCACCACCGGTGCGCTTTCCCCCGCGGCGATGGATCGCACGATTGATGCGTTGAAACAGTGCCAATCCAAAATAGGTAACCATAAAATCGCAAAGTTGCGGCTGATTGCCACTGAAGCGTGCCGCTCAGCCAGCAATGCCGAAGCATTTTTATCTCGCATTCGCACGGAAACGGGAATCGAGTTGGAAGTTGTTGACCGGAAAACCGAAGCGCAACTGGCCGTAACTGGCTGTGCCGATTTGGTGGAACCGGGCGTCAGCGGCGCGGTTATTTTCGATATTGGCGGCGGCTCATCGGAATTGGCATGGCTCGATTTCCGCGGTGGCCGTCCCAAAGCACGCGGCAAAATGGCCGCGTCAATCCGTTCGTGGCAGTCACTGCCTGTCGGTGTGGTGTCGATTGCCGAAAAGTTTGATGGCGTCAATGTTACCCCCGAAAGCTTTGAAGAAATGATTGCCTATGTGCAAACCCATCTGAAGCGCTTTAAGGGCCGCGAGAAACTGAAGCGGGCGATCACCGAAAGCAAGATGCATCTGGTGGGGACATCGGGTACCGTCACCACGCTAGCTGGCCTTCATTTGGGTCTAGAGCGATATGACCGCTCGAAAGTCGATGGGCTTTGGATGGGCGAGCAACATGTGATCGACACCATGCGTGTGCTGTTGAACATGAATTATGACCGCCGTGTCGCCAACGCCTGCATCGGCCGCGAGCGTGCCGATCTCGTCATCCCCGGCTGCGCCATTTTCGAAGCCATTCGCCGCGAATGGCCATGCGACCGAATTCGCGTGGCCGACCGTGGCTTGCGCGAAGGCATCTTGATCTCCCTAATGTCCGAAGACCGCGTCTGGTCCAAACGACCGGGGAAGGGGCATGGGGCGCAGTTTGGCAAAAAGCCTTATAAAAAGCGGGAAAAAGGGGCGAAATCATCATGAGTAAAAAGCCAAATAAACCCGGTGGTGGGGGCAAAAAAGCCCGTGGTAAATCCATTGCGAAGGCAGCGGGCAAAGCCAAATCAAAAGCGTCTGACCGCAACTTGAAAACGCGAGTGAAGACGGCGAAGGGCCGCAAAATCTCGTCGACCCTTTGGCTGCAGCGCCAGCTGAATGATCCCTATGTGCAACGCGCCCAGAAAGAGGGGCGCCGTTCCCGTGCAGCCTATAAGCTGATTGAGCTGAATGAAAAGCACAATCTGCTGCGCCCCGGCATGCGGGTGGTTGACCTTGGTTGCGCACCCGGCGGCTGGTGCGAAGTGGCCACTGAAATTATGGGCGCTGACGCCGACGATCCCAAAGTTGTGGGCATTGACTATCTCGAGATGGAAGCCATGCCCGGCGTGATTTTCCTGCAAAAGGATTTCAACGATGATGACGCGCCAGATATGCTGATCGATGCATTGGGCGGCCACAAGGTTGACCTTGTCATGTCAGATATGGCGGCGCCAACCACGGGCCATAAGGCGACCGACCATTTGCGCATCATGGCGCTGGTGGAGCTGGCGGCCGATTTCGCCATCCAGATTTTGAAGCCGGATGGCGCATTTGTCGCCAAAGTGTTCCAAGGCGGCACCGAGAACGAGTTGCTGGCACATCTGAAACGCCACTTTAAATCAACGTTCCACGCCAAGCCTGCAGCATCGCGCAAGGATTCGTCTGAAAGCTACCTTATCGCCAAGGGCTTTAAAGGCTAGCCAACAGGATCAACTTGGATCCGCTGCACATCTTGCGTTTCGTCGTAAGGATGCGAGACCGTGTTGATAAAGCGCAGTTTATCACCCACCATAATGCGAACGGTGAAGCCGGGCGTGACAGCACCCTTCAACACAGCGCAATCAGCTTCTAGTTTGAAGGGGAACGGCACTTGCTTTCCCGCGCTGCCAAACTCTGTTTCAGCAAAAATTTCCGCTGCTTTGTCAGCGATGCCTTGCTCTTCTAAACGTACGCTGATCACTGCATTTTCCGGCAGGGCAATGCGTTGCACATAGAAGACTTCACCCTCAACAGTGCAATTGTTGCTGGGTGGAAAAGCTGCTATTAGAGCCGCAAACATCGCGAAATTGATGACCGACATCGATCTCTCCTCAATAAAGGTTACGCCCTTAAGCAACACAAGATTGCGGCAAAATCAGCGCCAGTGGCGCTAAATTATGCCTTTGCCTTGTGCCCCGCAACATCATCGCCCACTTGCTTGGACAGCCCCAAGATGGGCAGCATGGCCAAAGCAGTAACGCCAGCAAGAATGAAGAACGAAAGCTGCATCTCTTTCACGCCAACCTCAGTGCCATTGATCAGCGCGAACACATCCAGCATCAACGCGGCAAACGCCACGCCAAGCGCGAAGGCCAACTGAATGCTCACTGAACTGATGACGGTCGCCGAGCCAGATTGATGCTCTGGCGTTTCGGCGAAGGTGAGGGTGTTCAAAGAGGTGTAATACATGGAGCGGAAGAAGCCCATAAACAGCAAAATGGACATCATGACCCAGATCGGTGTTTGCGCCGTGAAGAAGCCATGGGTGAGCGCCAAAAGCGATGACATGATGACGCCAACGATCAATAAGATTCTAAAACCAAACACTTGCAGGGCAGGCTTGAGGCAGAACTTCATCAAAATGGCACCGCCTGCACCAATGAAGGAAATCATGCCGCTTTCAAATGGGCTATAGCCAAACCCGATTTGCAACATAAGCGGGAACAGGAAGGGGAAAGCACCCCCGGCAATCCGATAGATGAATCCCGCAATGATCGAGGTGCGATAGATCGGCTCGTCAAACACTTTGAGATCAAGCACCGGGCTCGCCACGCGCCGCGCATGGAAGATGTAAAGCAGGCCCGAGCCAAAGCCGAGCGCGGCCACGCTGGCGCCAAACATCGGCGGCAAGGCGGGCATGGAGATCACGGATAGACCGAAAATAATGCCGGAGAAGGCCGTGCCGGTGAGCACGAAGCCGATAAAGTCCAACTTCCGCTTCTCGCGATAGCCTGTGCCCGGCAGGAATTTGGTGGCCAGCACAATGCCAATTAACCCGATGGGGATATTGATATAGAAAATCCAATGCCACGAGAAATAAGTGGTGAGAAAGCCGCCAATCGGTGGGCCAGCCAAGGGGCCAAACAGCGCTGGCAGGGTGAGCCAAGCCCAAGCATTCACCAAATCCTTTTTCGGGGTGTTGCGGATAAGGATAAGCCGCGACAGCGGTGTCATCATCGATCCGCCAACCCCTTGAAGAAAGCGCGCCGCGACGAAGGAGAACAAAGAGTCTGCAAAGGCGCACGCCAGCGAGCCGAGCATAAACACCACAATGGCCCCGCGAAACACATTTCGCGCACCATACCGATCGGCCATCCAACCGCTGATGGGGATAAAGATGGCCAGCGCCACCAAATAGGAGGCCAAGGCGAGCTTTAGCGAAATGGGGTCGGTGCCAATATCGGCGGCAATGGCGGGCAGGGCTGTGGCGATGACGGTGGCATCCATCAACTCCATAAACAGCGCCACCGCCAAAATTAGTGGCGTGATGCGATCATTCATTGGATTTTGCTTTTTGACTCAGTGGTCCAACCAGTGTAGCTGGCTTACAAGTAGCTGTCACCCCGGATGAATTATTTTTCGTATCAAGCATCTGGCTAATCCCGTTGATAATCATCTGGAGCGCCTTATAGTGAATGAAACTTGGGGAGAGATTTATGGCCAAAGGTGAATGCAATTGCGGCGCGGTGGCGTTTGAAATTCATAAGCCCATTCAAGATGTTATAATTTGCCATTGTTCCATTTGCCGGAAGGCAACCGGCAATAATGGCATGGCGCTGGTGCTCGCCATGAATGAGGACTTCACCTGGCTGCGCGGGCAGGAGCATATCCAATATTGGAAAAAGCCGGATGCAGATTGGGAAGGCTGGTTCTGCCAAATCTGCGGCTCCACTTTGCCTGGCCGGAACGATGACACAAAACTCTATGTGCCTGTTGGCCTGATCACCGAAGGCGGTGAAAATCTGCGTGTCGCCCACCATATTTTCACCCACTCCCGCGCGGCATGGGATGAAATTGGCGACAATGGCAAGCAGCATCCTCATGCTTTTGGCTCTGGGGATAGGGCGAAATAGGTTGGCTGCGGCGTGGTTCGGATTGGTCCCGGATCAAGTCCGGGACGGCCATGTTGTGTGGTGGATGTTTCCTCTCCATGGTGATCTAGCCCCTTTGGCAGCTATTGAGGGTTTTAGGCTGGCGCCCCAGCTTGTGCGGTTCTTGTGCATGCCATGTCGCCCCCCTCCTGGGCCGTCCCGGACTTGATCCGGGACCAACGCACTAAAACCAGCCACACCAAAGCACCCGACATGCAGCGCATTCAGGGGAAATTTGCGGGGCACGAGATGGTGCAAAACTCGCTATGTTGCGCTAGAAAATGAGCTTATTCCCATCTCGCGCCAACGGCATTTTTCGCTCAGCCAAGCTGGTTTGGGGTGCTGACCCAATATCCCCAACCCTTACATGAAGGGAACGCCCTCGGTGTCGGGCAAAACCAACATAGCAGCGCGGCCACCGCGTCCGGCAAACCCACCGTCTCTCCCTTCATGCCGCCAACTGGCAACTTATACCCCGATCATCCGTCAATAATCCGCTTGGGGCAGGAGATGGATTCCACTTTATCACGGTCTTGAGGGGCGGGGAAAAGTTTGGTGATTGACGTTACTAAGCTTCTGTTGTCATCAAATAGTTTTAGATTGAAATAGGATTTAATTCTTAATGGTTTAGCAGTAGAATATCATGATATTTGTGCTGAATAAATTCTGAGTAATATTTAGAGTTTTCTACTTTAAGTTGATTTTAAACTAAATATTCACGTCTGAAAGCTGGGTAAGGCAAGATTTCATTTTACTGGAAATTGTTTGCAGTCAGTGGGAGACGTAAATGTCGCTATTTGGGGGAAGCGGATCATGGTTTATCGCATGTTTCATGACGATCAGGAATTGTATAGCTACGAAACGGAAAGATTGGATGGCGACTTGAACAGGGTTTATCTTCTTGACGCAACACAGGATGATTGAAAAAGACTAGAGCGGTTTGATCACTATGCAGGTCGCCCAATTGATCCGACGCACCTCCCCACCAAAGTGGAATTTGGCGGTCCCAAGCGTGACTTAACAGATGTGAATATCGCAGGTGCCTATCTCGTTGACGAGAAATTTAAGGATGTTGTTGATGAGCTTGAGCCGGATACGCACCAGTTCTTTCCGGTTGAGCTGTTTTGGTCTGATGGCAGCTCGGCGGGCCAGCGATATTGGTTTTTCCCCTGTAATCGCTTGGACACGGTCGACGAAGAGAGAACGACCAAAAAGCGTCGGGGAAAACTTTGGCATCCAGGTAGAGATTTTGAAAACGACGGTCAATTTGTCTTCAATCGGAGCCAAATCAATGGGCACCATATCTGGATTGATAGGTTTATGGTCGGCATTATCGGCATATTGATGAGCAATCAAATGCATGATGCCCTTCTTGCAGAAGGTGTTACAGGTATGGGCTTTAATAAGTTTGAAGAGACTGGTTAAATGACCCGCACTTATGTCGGCTGTCCTGTTGTATGTTTTATATATTAGGTGACGTAATGCCAATAATTAATGATCGAGATAATAACAAAACCATTGATACTGATACCGGTATTTATGTTGAGCTCGTTTCTAATAGACCCAATGAGCAATTGAGCATGTTTAATATTGTTAACGGTGAACATAATATTTACCTGGAAACTGTGAAAGGAAAACAAAGGAGAAGTCTGACGTATATAAATGCACTTATTTAATACATAGAATTAGTTCAAACAAAGAATGTGTCGAATTGAGATACAAAGAAATAATAAGAAAATTAATTATCGCTTATCAGGAATATCATGGAAGGATATCTGGTGTTCCGATGATTTTTTATGTTGATTTTTCTCTTGTAGAGCATCTTTTTGCCGATTCCGGTGAAGCGGTCCGATGAGCGATATTTCTCACTTGGTTGATTTAACTTCGAATAATGAGCTTGATATCGCTCGCAAGCTATCGGTTTCGGAATTTGAAGTAATTGTCTGAGGCCGATCGGCATATTGATGAGCAATCAAATGCATAATGCCCTTCTTGCAGAAGGTGTTACAGGTATGGGCTTTAATACCTTCGATGAAACTGATTAGTTCAAAATTTTAAAAATGGCCATTGAGGTATTAGGTCATAATCCCTTGGCTGAGGAGTAAAAAAATGCCGGTGTATACGATTTCCAGCGATAGAAGCTACGACGAAGCCACAGGGAATTATGGATTTGCTAACGAGACTTTGGACGGCGACTTTAAAGGCGCGTTTCCAATTGGGATAGATTTTGACCCAGGTGTAAAAGCTGCACTGTTGGATGACGGTATGGTCATTCATCAATCTGCTGAATATCAAGGTCTCCCCGTTGATATGTCCGGATTGCCAAAACGTGTGCGCTGGGGAGGCGGTAAGCGCGACCTTGGTGATTTGCAAATTACTGCAGACCATTTTTTAGTGAGTCCCAAACTCCGTGATGTGATTGAAAAGCTGGAACCAGAGGTTCACCAGTTTCAACCTGCAGAGATTATCTGGGAGAAAGATGATAGCCATGCGGCGGATTTTTTTTGGTTTAATCCATGTAACCGCGTGGACGGGATTGATCAAACCCATTCGACGACGGAGCTCAATGAAAATACAGGTACATGGCGATATGATGGCGGCGAGTTTGTGGTCAATCTAGATCAAGTTGCGGGCTATCATGTCTGGATCGACAAACGTGCAAGTTTTGCAACCGTTTGGGTTTCTGAGGAGTTTTACAAAGCCACGGAAGAAGCGGGCATTAAGGGCATACGATTTGGCGCGCATGAAGCGGTCTAGCTGATCGCCATTGATTTGCTGTGGCAAACCCACCGTCTCTCCCTTCGCGCCGCCAACTGACGGCTTATACCCCGATCATCCGTCAATAATCCGCTTGAGGCAGGAGATAGGTTCCACTTTGTCACGGTCTTGAGGGGCGGGGATAAGTTTGGTGGTCGAGTGAGACCAATTTGCGGATGGTGCGCGTCAAGTTCGTACGGAATTATATTCATTTTCAGTGGGTTGGGTGCTTACTGTAAGCAAGTTTTTGCTTTTGTCGAAACTCAAAAAATCAACTATAAGTTTAATTTAAATCTCGATATGTGCGTTGTCGTTGCGATCAAATGGATTGCAAGATCAAGTCTTGCAATGACGGAGAACTTGGTGAGGGCGTCATTTTAATGGTAGAAAATATTTGGCGAAATCACCTTTATGGTAATGCAATGCGGCACACTTTGGTCGTCACCCCAAGACTTGATCTTGGGGTCCAATTGCAGACTACTGTTTAGCATAAGGCTCTCGAGTTTATCACCATAAACAGTCGCAAGATCAGCAGGCTCAAAAAATCCCCAACCAAAGGCCGGGGATTGAAACATATAATGCTGTAGCTGCCTAGAAGTGCCAGAGGGCGGAGGCGCTGAAATTGTGGCCTGTGTAGCCTGTGTCAGACCAGCCGAGATATTTATATTCGAGATCGATTGAAATGTCGTCTGATACTGCGAATTCGGTGCCCACACCAACTGTTGTATATTGCGCGCCGCTTTCATAGTGAATGCGGCCTAGGCCTGCGTAGATCAATATATCCTGATCAATCAAATAACCTGCGCGGGCTTCAATGCCGCCATGGCCGCCATAGGTGCCGGAGGCGATGTCGCGGCTGGCGCCGAGGAATAATTCAGCGCCGAACAAAAAACTATCATGGGTGATATTGACGCCAACGATGGCGTCTAGCTGGGCCAAATTGTCAGTGCCTGAATCTACTGCAATCGACGTCCCGCCAAGGCCTACGCCCGCATAAAACCCATCCCAATCAAAACCAGTTTCCACATATTCTGTGGGCAATGGCGGGTAATCAATTGGATCACCAGCAAGCGCTTGGCCGGCGAGCATTGCGGCAGCGGCGGTTGCCAATAGGGTGGATTTTAAAAGTGTCATGTGTGTCTAGCCCCAATAATCATATGCAAATTTAATATTTTGTTAGGGTTAAATTTCACTTAACTACCCTCTGCGTTGGGCTTCTTTTAGGAAGCGTGGGGGAGGCCTGTTGACGTTTCAACTGGCCAAAATGCGCGCTCTCTTAAGAGCTTATTAAAATTTCACACTTCTCCCCCTATGCAAATAGAGAGTCGCGTGGTATTGACCCTCGCCAACCATAGTATGGTGGCGCTTCCCCCACCGTCCTGTGATCGTTCCGAAAAATCTGCTTCCGACGGAGGGCTCGACCCGTGGCAAAAATCATTTCCACCGCAACTGGCGATATCGCTTTAACCTTTGACGACGTGCTGTTGCAGCCCGCTGAATCCAGCGTGATGCCCGCAGACGTGGATATCCGCACACGGGTAACCAAAGACATTGAATTGAACTTGCCTATTCTGTCTTCGGCGATGGACACGGTGACCGAAAGCAAAATGGCCATTGCCTTGGCGCAAGCTGGCGGCATGGGCGTGATCCACCGGAACCTGACCCCGGAAGAACAAGCCGAGCAAGTGAAGCAGGTGAAACACTTTGAAAGCGGCATGGTGGTGAACCCGATCACCATCGGCCCAGATGCGCCATTGGAAGCAGCATTGGCAATTATGGAGCAGCGCAAAATTTCTGGCGTGCCCGTGGTGGAAAATGGCGGCACAGGCGGCCGTACCGTCGGCAAGCTGGTGGGCATTTTGACCAACCGGGACGTGCGCTTTGCCGACAATATGCGCCAACCGATCTCTGAACTAATGACCCGCGAAAATCTGATCACCGTGAAAGATGGGTCAAGCCAAGAAGAAGCCAAGCGCTTGCTGCACGCCAACCGGATTGAGAAACTGCTGGTGGTGGACGACAATTATCACTGCGTTGGCTTGATCACGGTGAAAGACATCGAAAAAGCGCAACTCAACCCAAACGCCATTAAAGACAGCAAAGGCCGCTTGCGCTGCGCTGCGGCGTCAACCGTTGGCGACAAAGGCTATGACCGCTCGCTGCGCTTGATTGATGCAGAAGTTGACTTGCTGGTGATCGACACGGCACACGGCCACAACACAGAAGTGGCCAAAGTGGTTTCGCGCCTTAAAAAAGAAAATTCTAAAGTGCGGATCGTTGCAGGCAATGTGGCCACTGCGGAAGCAACACGGGCATTGATTGATGCCGGTGCGGACGCAGTGAAAGTGGGCATTGGCCCGGGTTCCATTTGTACCACCCGCATCGTGGCAGGCGTCGGCGTGCCGCAATTGGCAGCCGTGATGGCTTGCGCCGAAGAAGCTGCGAAATCCGGTATCCCGATTATCGCAGATGGCGGAATCAAATTCTCAGGCGATTTGGCTAAAGCATTGGCAGGCGGTGCAAATTGCGCCATGGTCGGTTCGCTTCTCGCGGGCACAGATGAAAGCCCCGGCGAAGTTTACCTCTACCAAGGCCGCTCCTATAAATCATATCGCGGCATGGGCTCTGTGGGCGCAATGGCCCGCGGTTCGGCGGACCGTTACTTCCAGCAAGAAGTGAGCGATAGCATGAAGCTGGTGCCTGAAGGCATTGAAGGCCAAGTGCCTTACAAAGGCCCGGCAGGCAATGTGTTGCACCAATTGGCTGGCGGCTTGCGCGCAGCTATGGGCTACACCGGTTCACCAGATTTGAAGACGTTCCGCGAAGAAGCAACCTTTGTGAAAATCTCTGGCGCGGCGCTGAGCGAAAGCCACGTGCATGATGTGTCCATCACCCGCGAAAGCCCGAACTATCGCGGTGGTCGTTAATGAGCGGATTTGAAAAACTGTTATTGTTGGTCACCTTTGCGCAGGTGGGGCTAACCCTTGGGGTGCTGTTCTATCTGGGCAAATTGCGGGTGCCGCCTGTGCTATCTGGCGACATTAAAGTGGCAGACATTGCGCTGGATGCCGCCAATTGGCCCGAGCGCTCGCAACAAGTGTCCAACAATTTCAACAATCAATTCCAACTGCCCGTGCTGTTTTATCTGGCGGTGGCGATATGTTTTGCGGTGCGGTTTGTGCCCGGCATCTTTTTGCTGTGCGCATTTGGCTTTGTGATCAGCCGTTATGTGCATGCCTATATCCATTGCACCACAAACCGTGTATATCGCCGGTTCTATGCTTATTTTGCTGGGTTGGTTTTTCTCACCATCGGGTGGATTGATCTGGTAATTGAGCTGATGTTGGTTTTGTGAGGCAAAAATGCGGTTACCCGGCAGAATAAGTGCAGCGATTGAAGTTCTCGATGATATTGAAAAGCGCAAGCGGCCCGTTGCCGATGCACTGAAAGATTGGGGCTTGTCGCATCGCTTTGCTGGATCGGGCGACCGCGCGGCTATCGGCAATATTGTTTATGACGCATTGCGCAAGAAATTGAGCAATGCCCATATCGCTGGCGGCGACACAGGGCGGCATTTGGCGCTGGCAACATTGATCCGCGATTGGGGCGAAACGCCCGAAAGCCTCAATGAAATGTTTGAGGGTGATCGCTTTGCGCCGGAACCACTCAACGAAAAAGAAATCGAAGCCTTTAAACGCGATAACCCGCTGGCCGACGCGCCACTGCATGTGCAGGCGGATATTCCTGAATGGTGCCAAAACTCATTCGAACGCAATTTCGATGAGGAGTGGGTGGCCGAGGGCCAGGCGCTGGCCACGCGCCCGCCAGTTGATTTGCGCGTCAACACACTCAAAGCAAATCGCGACAAGGTGCTCAAAGCACTTAAACGCGTAAAGCCTGTTAAGAGCGAAATTGCGCTGAACGGCGTGCGCATGAAGGCTGGCACAACTGACGCCCGCACACCCAATGTGCAGGCGGAAGAGGGCTACCAAAAAGGCTGGTATGAAGTGCAAGACGAGGGCAGCCAGATCGTGGCTGACCTGATCTATGCCCGGCCAGGTGAAAAAGTGCTGGACCTTTGCGCCGGGGCAGGCGGTAAAAGCCTCGCCATGGCGGCCGCCATGGAAAATAAAGGCCAGATTTTTGCCTATGATAGCGATCGCGGTCGCCTGTCTGCCATTTTTGAACGGATCAAACGGGCAGGTGCCCACAATATCCAAGTGCGCCAGCCGGATGACGGCTCGCTAGATGACCTACTCGACAGCATGGACAAAGTGGTTGTGGATGCGCCGTGCACCGGATCTGGCACGTGGCGGCGGCGGCCAGATGCCAAATGGCGTTTAAGCCGTGACCAGCTAGATGTGCGCCTGCGCGAGCAAGAAGAAGTGCTGTCTCAAGCCATCGCTTTCGTCAAAGTTGGCGGCTTTTTGGTTTACATCACCTGTTCTGTTTTCCCTGAGGAAAATGAAGGGCAAATCTATGCCTTTTTGGATGAAAATCCGAGCTTTGAATTGGTGTCCGCAGGCGAGGTTTGGCAGGATTTGTTTGGGTTTGATAAAAACCAACCTTGGTCGTCCGACCTCAAATCAATCACCTTGACACCAGCGTCAACCAACACAGACGGTTTTTATTTCGCGGTGATGCAGCGCAACGCATAATTCTTTTCGCATATTAGCGAAAAATTTAGCGGCCCTTGATATCTTGTTTTGAAACAAGTTTTAGAGGCGAAAATGGCATCGGGCACCGCGCATCAACATATCCGTTTGGCTGAATTGCTGGCTGCGTTGAGCCATGCGCTGGATATGACCGAAGGGCAACCGGTTGGTCATTGTGTGCGGGCCTGTTGGATCGGGCTGAATGTTGGGAAAAAAATGGGCCTGACACAGGGCCAATTGTCTGACCTTTATTACACGATTTTGCTCAAAGATTTGGGTTGTTCCAGCAATGCGGCGCGCATCTGCGCCCATTATATCACTTGCGATCTAACCTTTAAGAATGAGTTCAAAAAGGTGGATGGCAGCCTGCCGCAAGTGCTGAATTTTGTGATCACCCAATCTGGCGTCAAAGCCAACATGGCCGACAAGTTTCGCTCTATCGTGAAAACGCTGCGCCATGGCGGACAAATCTCAAAAGAACTGATCGAGACCCGTTGCCAACGTGGCGCTGAGATTGCACGGCAAATGCATTTTAACGACGCGGTGCAACAAGGCATTATGAGCCTTGATGAACATTGGGATGGCACAGGCCAACCCGACCGTTTGCAAGGGTTGGAAATTCCGCTCTATTCCCAAATTGCGCTGCTGGGGCAAGTGGCTGACGTGTTCTTCATGAATGATGGACGCGAACAAGCGATCACTGCCGTGGGTAGCCGCGCCGGCACATGGTTTAACCCCAAAGTGGTGGAAGCCTTTCTGACGCTGGAAAAAGACGAGCATTTTTGGACCATGCTGTCGCGTGCCGATCTTTCCAAACATATTTATGAATTTGAGCCCGGCCAAAGCGCACGTATTGCAGATGAGGATTATCTGGACGATATCGCTCAAGCGTTTGCGCAAGTGGTGGACAGCAAAAGCCCGTTCACGGCGGGCCATTCAGAACGGGTGACCCTTTTCGCTGATCTGATTGCCGAGCAAATGGGCTATGCAGAAGAAAGACGCCGCTGGCTGCGCCGTGCGGCTTTGCTGCACGATATTGGCAAATTGGGTGTGTCCAACTCCGTATTGGATAAACCGGGCCGGTTGGACGACAATGAATTTGCCGAGATCAAAAAGCACCCCGTCTTTTCAAAAGAGATTTTGGACAATATTTGCGCCTTTGGCGACATTGCACCTGTCGCGGGTGGTCACCATGAACGCTTGGATGGCAAGGGCTATCCCTATGGCCTGAAAGGCGATGAAATCGATATGGACACGCGTATTGTGACCGTAGCCGATATCTTCGACGCACTAACTGCTGATCGGCCATACCGTGCGGCCATGCCCGTTGAGAAAGCGCTCGGCATTATGCGCGAAATGGTAGATGAAGCCATCGACCGCAATTGTTTCACCGCCCTATGCGCCGCCATTGCCAAATTTGACCAACTGCCAACGCTTGATAATCATGCAGGCGAACTTAAAGTTGCCGTTTAGCAGCTAGATACTCGACGTTTTCGTAAGGAATTTAAAAATAGCGCTTATGGAAACGTCGAAAAATATTCTGCTCAGCGCGCTTTTGATTGCGTTGATAACGGCCATAGATTGGCTGCTATTGTCTCAAATCATCGCATCAATTTTACAATTTTTTGGCAAGTCGCGAGGCGTGGGCTTTGGCATAACGCTTCACTACGCTACCCAATTCTTGGTCGTGGTCTCTACGCTCAGCCTATTTATTTCGGTTTTTCGTGGTTACAAATTTGCACTCATCGCGGCATTGATAGGGCATGGTGCAGTGATGATCTATCTTTGGCCTGGGGCCGATGCGAGGAAGTTTATGGCCGTAGTCATTAGCTCCTACATCTTATTCTTTGTGATGCTAAAGCTGCTCTCTAAATGCCGTTCCTATCTGCGGTTGAGATAGTCGCGCGTTTAAAGTAAGTCCCATCGGTCAATGCAATGAACATCAGGGATTTGATGGGCCGTCATAGCAAGCGAAGGCCAGCTTATTTCCATCTGGGTCGCGAATATAGGCAACGTAGAACTTATCGCCATATCGTTCAGGACGGTAGCCCGGAATGCCTTCGTCTCGTCCACCATTCGCGAGTGCCTTTTCATAAAGCGCATCGACCAATGTTGCCGTTCGCACTCTGAACGTAGTCATTGCACCATTCCCCACACTTGCGGGATTTCCATCAAATGGATAGCAGGAGAAAAAGCGCGGCACTGTCTCATCATCACGGTCGCCCCACGAGGCAACCTGTTCATCTTGGTAACAAGGCGACAATCCCATCATGTCGAAAAGTGGATTGTAGAAATCCTGTGCACGTTTGAGATCATTCGTGCCCACCATGGTATAGCCAATCACGATATACGCCTTTCGCCGAGAAATCTGAAGACATAAACCAGTTATGCCCAGACAAAGGTATCTTGATTCAAAAGGAGCAGGCAATTGCCCAGTGAACATTACTTCTGATCGAAACTCATATCAGTCAAAAAAACGCTGGAAAATCCAGCGGCTCAATATTTCTCGGTTTTGCAGGCTTGATTAAGCTGCATGGCGATGTGGTTTGCCGCCCTTGAGAGAGCCGTTTTTCGGTGCAGAATTTTTTTTCTGCCCGTCGTGACCACCGCCACCATTCCGGCCCTAGGTCGTGAGCAATTGTGAGTAATTTCCGGACCGATTAGCTTGCAAAGCGTCAACGCAGTTCATAGAGTAATCACTTTATTTAACGTGGTTTTTAAGATGAAACATTTTGCCAAGCTGTTTTGGGCCCATTTTTCTTCTGCTCGTCAGATGAAACGCCTAGCTTTTGCGATAATTTTGTTTGGTGGCATCGCTGTTTTAGCACCACGCCACAATTACAACGCACAAACTTTCCTAGTTATCTTTGGTATTTTAGCGATGCTATACATCATGTCTGGTCCCTTGCTCTTCGCCGCGTACGGTATCCCTACAGAAACGAAAGATATGAGGCAGGCAATGGCGGAGGTTTCGTTGGGGAAGCATGCGGTTGCAGTTGGAGTCGTGAACGTCATTCTTATCATAGCCTTTATGAGCCTAGGGCTGCCTATTGCGATGTATTTAATACTACCGGCCGCATCAACTTGGATCATTTTAGCCCAATATAGACGATCAAAGAGAAGTGGCACTGGTGCATAAAAAAAGCCGCTGAAAATCAGCGGCTTTTATCAGTCATACGGTCAGCTTTATTACGCTGCGTCGCGGCGAGGGCGACGATTGCGGGGCTTGCCGCCTGGGCCACCTTTGCCCTGATTAGGCTTGCCGCCTTTGCGTGGACCGTTTTTAGGTGCAGAATTTTTGTTCTGACCTTCACGACCGCCGCCGCCATTACGCTTGCGACCACCACGTGGAGGGCCACCGCGACCACGGCGCTGATTGCGCTTTGGTGGAGGGCCAGCTGGGATTTCAATCTCAACTTCTTCACCATCCATAGTCTGCGCTGGGATTTCCAACTTGATCAAGCGCTGGATGAGACCCAAATGTGCGCGTTCTTCTGGTTCGCAGAATGAAATTGCCAAACCTGATGCGCCAGCACGTGCCGTACGGCCAATGCGGTGCACGTAGCTTTCAGCCACTTCTGGCAATTCATAATTGACCACCAAGCCAACGCCCGGCACGTCAATGCCGCGTGCGGCAATATCAGTGGCCACAAGTACTTTGCAGCTGCCTTTGCGGAATTGCTTCAATGCACGCTCGCGCTGGTTGTGCGACTTGTCGCCGTGAATTGCAGCGGCATTGATGCCGGAAACGCCCAAGCGTTTGGTCACTTTGTCTGCGCCGCGTTTGGTGCGGGTGAACACGATGGCTGCTTTATCTTCATGCGCCAAAAGCACATCAGAAATGGCTTCAATCTTATCAGCTTTTTCCAACGCAATAACCATCTGCTCAATTTTGTCAGCAGTTGGCTTGTTTGACGGCACAGAAATTTCAAGCGGCTGATGCAAATGTGAATTGCTCAACTTGCGAATTTCTTTTGGCATTGTCGCAGAGAAAAGGAGTGTTTGACGCTCAACTGGTGTCAGCTCCAAAATCTCTTTGATGGCAGGCAAAAAGCCGATGTCGAGCATCTGGTCAGCTTCATCCAGCACAACCATTTGCACATGATCCAGCGTCAACGCGTTTTGCTTGAGCATATCTTGCAAACGACCAGGCGTGGCGATCAAAATATCGACGCCCTGTTGCAATTGATTTTTTTGCACCCGATAGGACACGCCACCAACAATGGTCGCAATGCGCAAATTGGTGCGGGCAGAATAGTTGCGTACAGATTCATGAATCTGGGCAGCCAACTCACGGGTTGGCGACAAAATCAAACCGCGAAGGCGTTTGCCTTTTTGGGCGGTGCCTTGCGCTTGCAGCTTTTGCACAAGCGGCAAAGAGAAGGCGGCTGTTTTGCCTGTGCCTGTTTGGGCAAGGCCCACAATGTCACGCCCATCCAAAATCGCCGGAATGGCTTTTGATTGAATAGGGGTGGGCTCGTTCAACCCAAGTTTAGGCAAAACAGAGAGAATCGGCTTCGCTAAGCCGAATAGTTCAAAACTCAATGGAATATCTTTCTTGTTGGCGCCGGCAGCATCCGAGTCTCGTTATGAATTAACTTTGCTCGGCTTATGACAGGGATGTCATTCTGATAGCGCGTGGCCAAAAATTATTTCGGGCCGGTCCAAATCATGGGCCAAACAACATTATGCAGCCTTAAAGTCAAGTGAATTCGCCATGCGCCGCGCACATAGCACCCATTCATCGTTAAATTTTCTATTGTCAAATATGAGAAAATATCTCATTTTAGAGAAAAATAGAGAAGTGCGATGGATCAGTTTACCTCACAATTGGCGGAACGACTTAAGCGATTGCGGCAGGATGCCGAGCTGACGCTGGATCAATTGGCCACCCAATCTGGCGTAAGCCGGGCGACCTTGTCGCGCTTGGAAAAGGCAGAGGTGAGCCCAACCGCCGAAGTGTTGGGCAAATTGTGCGCTGTTTATGGCTTGCCCATGTCGCGCCTGATGGCGATGGTGGAAGACGAATTTGTGCCGTTGGTGCACAAGGCCGACCAAGAGGTTTGGCACGATGCCAAAACCGGGTTTACCCGCACCAAAGTTTCGCCACCCGCCGCCAAGCTAAAGGGCGAAATCATCCGTGGCCAGTTGGAACCGGGCAAGACCATCAGCTATGACCAGCCATCTCTGGCCGGGCTGGAGCACCATTTGGTGATGTTGAGCGGCGCACTGTTTATCCGCATTGATGACCAGCATTACAGCCTGAAAGCAGGGGACTGCCTGCGCTACCAGCTTTTCGCCAGTTCCGAATTTATCACCCCGCCCGATAACGGAGCGGACTATCTCATCATGCTTGTGTGAGGATATATGCAGGTTTTTCGCGCTACATTGGACCAATTTGATCAGCACTTTGATGAGCTGGTGGAGATTTTGCAGCTCACTGTCAATAATGGTGCGGCTGTCGGCTTTATCGCACCTTTGAGCGCTGACCGCGCCAGCCAGTTTTGGCGGCAAAATATCCGACCAGAAATTGAGAGCGGGGGACGCGCGCTGTTTTTGGCTGTGGAGGACGGCAAAGCCGTGGGTACAGCACAATTGATTTTGGCCATGCCCGACAATCAGCCCCATCGTGGTGAAGTTTCGAAAATGATGGTGCACCCTGATCATCGCCGCAAAGGCATTGCCAACCAACTGATCGAGCAGCTGGAAGAAGAGGCAAGGGGCCATCACCGCTGGCAGATTACACTGGATACACGCACGGGCGGCGGGGCTGAGCCGTTCTATCATCGCATGGGCTATATGGTGGCCGGGATCATCCCAAATTACGGCAAAAACGCCACCGACGAGAATTTCCACGCCACTACCTATATGTACAAAACGATAGATGAGGCGCGGGCATAATGCCGACAGCTTGGGCAGTTGGCACACTGATGGTTGCGGCTGTTTTCGGCGGCGCGTTGATCGCGGCGCAAGGCCCCATCTATGCCCGCATGGCTATCGGCTTTGGCAACCCCATTACCGCAACACTGGTGGCGTTCATCATCGCCACCTTTGCCATAAGTTTGGTTGCCATTCTAACGGGCGTGCGCTGGCCCAATAGCGGCACGTTTCAATCCATGCCAGCCTGGGTATGGCTGGGCGCACTGATCGGTGTTTATCAAGTGCTCGTTTCTATCTTCGCTGTGCCACGATTGGGCGTCGCGCCGTTTATTCTGCTTGTGATTGTGGGGCAAATCCTCGCCAGCCTGTTTTACGATCATTTCGGGCTGTTTGAGCTGAAAATGCGTCCGCTCAACATGCAGGCAATTGCGGGGGCAGGGATGGTCTTTCTTGGCGCGTTGTTGGTGATCACGCGATAAAACAATCAAATCCGTCAAAAGCGCACACTTTTTGCTGATTTCGGCGCGAATCCCGGTTGCGGAATCTCACAATTGGGGGTAAAGCGTCGCCATGACAGACCTTACTCACGACACCACCCAAAATATCCTCATTGTGGACTACGGTTCACAAGTGACCCAGCTTATTGCACGTCGCGTACGCGAGGCGGGCGTTTATTGCGAAGTTCATCCCTTCAACAATCTTGGCGACAAGCTTGAAACCCTCAAGCCCAAAGGCGTGATCCTTTCCGGTGGCCCGGCAAGCGTGACCGACGAAATGGCGCCAGATATTCACCCCGACATTTGGGCGCTGGATGTGCCCGTGTTTGGCATTTGCTATGGCCAGCAAGCCATGTGTATGGCCCTCGGCGGCAAAGTTGAAGGCGGCGATCACCGCGAATTTGGCCGCGCAGATGTGGAAATCACCGCGCCATGCCCGCTGTTCGAAGGTGTTTGGGAAGTCGGTCAGAAATATCCTGTTTGGATGAGCCATGGCGACCGCGTGGTGGATATTCCTGAAGGATTTGTGGTGAAAGGCAAGTCGCCCGGTGCGCCATTTGCCTTGATCGCACACGAAGCGAAAAAGCGCTTCGCAGTGCAGTTCCACCCGGAAGTGGTGCACACGCCAGACGGCGCGAAACTGATTTCGAATTTCGTGCACAAAATCTGTGGCTGCGATAATTCATGGACCATGGCAGCCTATCGCGAAATGGCCATTGAGCGTATTCGCGAGCAAGTGGGCGATGCCAAGGTAATTTGTGGCTTGTCCGGCGGTGTGGACTCGTCAGTGGCTGCTGTGTTGATCCACGAAGCCATTGGTGATCAACTCACTTGTATCTTCGTAGACCACGGCCTTATGCGGATGAATGAAGCGGAAGAGGTGGTGACCTTATTCCGTGATCATTACAATATCCCGCTGGTGCATGTGGATGCCGAAGACACCTTCATGGGCGAGCTGGACGGCAAGTCTGACCCGGAAGAAAAACGCAAGATCATTGGCCGCTTGTTCATCGAAACCTTTGAAGAAGAAGCGAAAAAAGTGGGCGGTGCAGAGTTCTTGGCGCAGGGCACGCTTTATCCTGACGTGATCGAAAGTGTAAGCTTCACCGGCGGTCCATCCGTAACCATCAAATCGCACCACAATGTGGGCGGCTTGCCGGAAAAGATGAACTTGAAGCTCGTTGAGCCATTGCGCGAATTGTTTAAAGACGAAGTGCGCGATCTGGGCCGTGAGCTTGGCTTGCCTGACAGCTTTGTGGGCCGCCATCCGTTCCCCGGACCCGGCTTGGCCATCCGCTGCCCAGGCGGCATCAACAAAGAAAAAGCAGACATTTTGCGCAAGGCAGATGCGATCTATCTCGATGAGATCCGCAAGTCTGGCCAATATGACAAAATCTGGCAGGCCTTTGCTGTGCTGCTGCCCGTGCAAACCGTTGGCGTGATGGGCGATGGCCGCACCTACGAATTTGTGTGCGCACTCCGCGCCGTCACCTCCGTCGATGGTATGACCGCCGATTTCTATCATTACGATATGGAATTCCTAGGCCGCACCGCCACACGGATCATCAACGAAGTCAAAGGCATCAACCGCGTCGTCTATGACGTGACCTCAAAGCCGCCAGGGACGATTGAATGGGAGTGAGCCGGATTAGAAAACAGGTCTAAATGTCCTGTTTTCCCGGCGAACGCCCGAAGCCAGCGCAGCGCGGCGGAGGGCCAGATAAATCAATTCAACGGCGCATCGATTGATGTGCCGTTTTTGTTTGTTCGTGTGGCTAAATGCGAATTGGTGGTGGACTTCAGTGTTTGCTCGTTCATTATGGGGATTGAAGTAGTGGGGAGAAAAAATGCGAACTGTAGATGATCATGCTGCAGAGTTGACTGACAAAGGGTTCACCATTGTTCCTGACTTTTTTCGACAGTCCTCAATTTTGGAAGAGATCGAATTTGAAGTCGACGCATTTGGAAAAGAATTGTGCGGCCCTGATTTCAGCTTCGATCATTATGATGCCGCCCTTATCACCCGTGAAGTTCAGTCACTCATCTATGATCGACTGAAATATCTGGTTGGGTTGCCGCGTCTGAGCAGCGCAAAACCGCTGATAGAAATGCTTCAGCAACTCGGCCTTCGGCGTTGCTCGCTGATGGGGTGTGACAATATGCGATTTGATCCGCCACACCAGCCAGATCACCTGTTCGATTGGCATCAAGATACATTGTATCTGTTGGGTTCACTCAATGCAGTGACCGTGTGGGTGCCATTTGGTCGCGTTGATGAGCATCATGGAACCATTGAAGTAGCGATCGGTAGCCACAAGAAAGGTATTTTCCCCTACAAACGCATTTCAGATAAGCCGATTGAGCCCTATGTTCCGTTTTTGCAGCGAGATCTGTCGTTGGATTATGATGTTAATTTTCCGACGGAAATTGTTACCGCAAATAGAGGGGATTTGGTGATTTTTAATCAAATGGCGCTGCACCGTAGCTTGCCCAACTATTCTGACAAACCCCGCTGGACAGCACAAATTCGGGTTTCGGATTTAAGTTGCGATTGGTTTCAAAAATCTCGTTTTCCGATGGGCGATCGAACCAACATTTTTTATTGTGATTATCCGGGGTTCAAACATCCAGAAAGCAAAGTATGAAAACGACAAAGGGTGAAGCCATAAACAAGGCGCTAGATGAAGTTGATCGGGCTGCCCGCCTGTTAGAACTGCAAACACAACTTTGTCCGCAAATGGGCAGTCATTGGAGCTTGCACAGTAACATCTTTCGAGATCGGATAGCCCTTTCGCGTCTTCTTTATTTGGACCATCTTTATCAGCAGATTATACAAGTGCCCGGCATTATATGCGAGTTCGGCGTGCAATGGGGCGGAAGCCTGACGACATTGATGAACCTGCGCGGTATGTATGAACCTTACAATTATTCACGCGCCATTGTGGGGTTTGACACATTTCAAGGGTTTGCTGGCACTGGAGACAAAGACGGGCAAACTTTTGAAGATGGCGATTACGCCACGATCAAAGATTATGAAGCCATTCTTGCTGAACTATTGGCGTTGCATGAGGAGAACTCGCCATTGCCGCATATCAAAAAGCATGAATTGGTTAAAGGCGATGTGAGCAAAACGATTGCACCGTGGCTGGCAAGCAATGAACATGCTGTAATTGCCATGGCAATCTTTGATATGGATATCTATCAGCCCACAAAAGATGCGCTGAATGCTATAAAACACCGCTTGGTAAAAGGGTCGCTGCTTGTTTTTGACGAGTTGAATTGCACTGCTTTTCCTGGGGAGACTACGGCGGTTGCGGAGGTGTTTGGGTTAGAAAACCTGAAACTGCGAAGACATCCGCATCAGCCATTCTGCTCATGGGCAATTTGGGGCGAATAACTCGACTAGCCACATAAATCAAATCAACGGCGCATCATTTGATGCGCCGTTTTGTTTTATTGCGGGATGATGGCGACTGTAAATTGTGTCGGTTTTTCGCCTGATAGCTTGTCGAGCAGGCCTTCGGTGGCATAGATTTTGTCTTTGTGCAGGGCCAGTGAGGTGGGACCGTTGAGGGGGTGATCGAGCATTGTCACCTGTGCCTTGTTGCCCTCGATCTCAAGTTTTGCCAACGCGCCCGCGGCACTTGTGGCGATGAGTTGGTTGGTGCTGAGTGCGCGCATTCCATCGGGGGCGATGATGGGTTGATCTAGGGTGATTTCTTCGGCGGTGAGGTTTGGCGCAGTATCTAGATTGATGCGAAAGAACTGGCCGCTGTTGAATTTGGCCACGATTAAAGAGTTGCCCAGCAGGGCGATGCCGCTCAAATTGAAGCCGTCGCCGGTGAACCTTTCATCTTGTAACAACGTTTCGAATGCATCGGCGCCCGGCTTTAGGACCAGAATGCGTGGCACGAATGAATCTGTGACATAGATGGTGCCATCTGCTGCTTGCACCAGATCGTTGCAAAGACCGCCGCCGGGTAAATCCCAACGCGCTGTTAGGTCGCCACTTTCAATGTCGAAGGAAAGTAGACCGGGCGCGGCCGTGCCGCTAAATTGGTTTAGCCCAAGATCAGAGCTGCAGGCATATAACATATCTTCCTGCGGGGAGAGCAGCAAACCGCCGATCGAGATGGTGCCATTGGTGCCGCCTTCAACAAAGATTGCGGGTTCGCCACCCTCTGCTGGGAGGCGCACAATATGGCCTTTGGTGACACTGCCTGTGTAAATGTCTCCATTTTCACTGATCGCAATGCTTTCGGGGAATTGCGCTTCATCCGGCAGCACAATTTGGTCGGCAGCCATGGCTGGCGCGGCGAGTAGGCTGAGTGCCAAGAGGGCCGAGTAGGCGCCTGTTCGTAATTTCATAATTTGTCCTTTCATGTTGAAGGGGAAAAATATGGACTCTATAGTTGTGCGTAAATTCGCAATAAATGCACATATGGAGTGCAGAAATTATCATGCATGATTGGGATGACTATCGATTTTTGCTGGCGGTGTTTGAGGCGCAGAATATTTCGCGGGCAGCGAAGCGGCTGAACGTGAACCACGCTACGGTTTCCCGTCGACTGGCTGCGTTGGAGGAAAGCATTGGCGCACAATTGTTTGAGCGCAAGCCTGAAGGCTATGAACTGACGGAAGCGGGGCTGGTGATGGTGTCTGCTGCGCACACCATGCAAAAAGCGCTGGCAGATGCGGACCAACTGGTGCGGGCGAACGATGAAAGCCTATCGGGCGTCGTGACTTTATCGGCGCCAGAAAATCTGATCCATGCGGTCATCTTACCAAAACTGAACGCGTTCAAAGCTGATTACCCGAATATAGGCGTGAACTTGGACAGCGCCGACGATGTAAAGAGCATCCACAATCATGATGCTGATATCGCACTGCGGGTAACCAATGCACCTGCGGAAGGGCTGGTGGGCCGGAAGCTGGTGGCACGGCACATGGCGCTTTATGCGTCGCGTGAATATTGCAAAGCGCGGGACGCGGCGACGGACCAAATTGATCATTGGATTGGACGCACAAACGACCCAAAAACGCCCAAATGGGTGACGACGCATTATCCGCGAGCAACAGCTTCGGTACGCGTTAGCTCCAATATTGCACTGCACCAGGCGGCGCGGGCAGGGCTTGGCATTGCGCAATTGCCCTGCCGGATTGGTGACGATGATCCAAAGCTGCAACGTGTTGCACCCTTCAAGGCGGAAAAGGATCGGGACCTCTGGCTGCTCTATAACCCCAATATGCGGCAAACGCCGCGCTTACAGGCCGTGGCCAAATTTCTCACCAATCTGATTTTGGCGGAAAAAGCACTATTTGAAGGGACAATAGCTGGTCCGAAGTTCTAGTGAGGGCTAGTTGCTCAATTACTTGTTGAAACAGTCGGCCAAGACGGCGCAGCCTTTTTGAATATTGTCAATTGACGGTGCAGCGTAGCCGATAACCAGGCCATTGAGCACGTCTGTGTTCTCAAAGGCATATCGACGCAATGAATTGAACGCGATGTTGCTGGCCCCGGCGTGCAGACAAATTTCCTCTGCATTGTAAATGTCGGGTAGGGCAAGCACAGCATGTAAGCCGGAATTGAGGCCACTTAATTGGCCGGGAATCCGGTTGGCGTGTAGCGCCTCAGCCAAAGCCTGACGTTTCTGACGATAGATTTTGCGCATTTTCCGCAGATGTTTTTCAAAGTGCCCATTTTGAATAAACAGTGCCATGGCGTTTTGCAGCACAATGCTGGGCGCATAATCCAGCAATTGCCGCCTTTTGGCGAGGGCGGCGATGATTTCTGGCGGGGCAACCAGATAACCAAGGCGCAAATCTGGGAAGAAGGATTTGGAGAAGGTGCCCATATGAATGACCATCTCCGGCGCGTGCGCGGCCAGAGGGGGTAGCGGCGGCACGTCATACCGGAATTCGCCATCATAATCATCTTCCAAGATGGGCACGCGACGATGCTTGGCAAAGGCCAAAAGCTTGGTGCGACGCGGGGCGGATAATCGCCCGCCCAAGGGAAACTGATGTGCTGGCGTCACGTAAATCGCGCCGAAATTGCTCTGCACCTCAGGTAAAGCTTCGATGTCGATGCCATCCTGATCTGTTGGGCAGGATATGATGTTCGCCCCACCTCGCTGGAAAATCTGCCGCGCCAGCGGATAGCATGGATTTTCCATCACGATGCTTTGCCCTTTGGCCAGCAGAAGCGGCGCAAGCAAATTGCTGGCATGGGCGATGCCGCTAGTGATGATGATGTGATCTGGGTTCACCACATATTGCCGATTGCGCCGCAGATAGGCGGCAATCTCATGTCGCAATGTAATCGAACCTTGTGGATCACCATAATCCGCTTGCGGGGACATAAGGGCGGCTTGTGCGAGGCAATGTCGCCATTGAGCCAACGGCAATTGACTGACATCTGGCCGACAAGGCAGAAAGTTGAACTTAGCGTGCGGTGCCTCATCAATGTCAGGTTCGGCAATGGCGTCAAAATTGAAGGCAAAACCTGCCTCTAATGTGCTATTTTCATGGGCCGAAAGGCGGGTGGGCATAGCTGTCACAAATGTGCCTGCGCCCGCCCGGGTGTGCAAAATGTCCTCTGCCAGCAAAATTTCATAAGCCAATTGGACCGTGCCGCGGGCGATGCCCAATTCGTTTGCCAACTGGCGGCTGGGTGGCAATTGATCACCCGGGAATAATGATTTTTGCTCAATGGCACGCCGGATTTGCTGCGCAAGTGTAGTGGATAAATTTTGCCCGTCACCGGGGTTGCTGAGATCGAGCTGCAAGTCAATCATTGAAAATTGGACCAATCAGATATGCCGATATTGGATCATTTATATAATCCAATATTTTGCTAGGCAATCTCGCACCAACTAAGGGGGCATGCCGATGGACGATAATCAAATTTTGCTGGATCGCTTCAGCACAGCGTGGAGCGAAAGGGATGCGAAGAAAGTGGCGAACTTGTTTGCACCGGATGGTGTTTATTTCGCCTCAATAGGGCCGGAGCCGGGGCACAAAGCGGTGGGTCGCGTGGCGATCAAGAAATTGGTGGCCGCAATGTTTGCCCAGGATGCTGGGGCACAAAGCCAGACAAGCGCGCCAATTATGATGGAGGATGCTGTCTTTTGGACGTGGCAATATGATTTGCCTGATGGCACCACTGAACTTGGATGTGATCTCTTGCGCTTGGCAGGCGGTTATATCACCCTGAAAGATGCCTATAGAAAGGTGCGCCAAAAATGAACGCGATGAAAACTGACCCATATCAAGGCCGCGACTATGTTTATTGCGGCCGCGTGCAACAATTTGGCTTTGAGCTCAAAACCTATTCTATTTGCGCCAAAAGCCGGACGCCACTGGCGACCGATCCTATTTTCAGCGCGGCGATGGAAGCGCTGCGCACCTCTCAAATTATGGACATGCCACACTTGTGCGTTGGCTATTTGATGGTGCACTTTGGCGAGGCGGCCAATTGGGTGCTCACCCGCGTCTGGCGCGAAGGCGACATTGTGGCGGGCCTGTTGACCCACTTTGAGGCGGGCCAGTTACTGCCTGTTGATGAGCCGATGATCGAGTGTGTGTGGGAGGAAGTTATTGTGCATCATGAGCGCAATGCCTGGGTGAAACACATGATGGGCGGCGCGGGCAAAGAGGGCTATTTGGCGGACCATTTAGCCGATGGACAATATTGAGCTTACCCATCCGCCGCTTGGAAATGTGCCAACTGATCAGCATGTGCTTTGACAAAGGCAGGGCGGGCCTCGCCGCGTTCTTTTAAGGCGCGGCAGTTCGGGTAGGCGTTGAGGCCATCAAATCGATCAACCAAGCGCAGCACATCAACCATCAAAATGTCGGCGATGGAAAATTGGTCAGTGAGCCAATGTTTCTCGCCGATGAAACTTTCAAGGTGGGTCAGGCGATTACCAAGGAAATTATCGAACATGCCAAAGCCAGATTGATCATTGTCGGTGCCGGAAAATTTGAACAGAGACCATGGCACGCTGGCCATCTCCATGGAGTTGAGGGCGCCAAACACCCATTGGGTAACGGTGAAGCGATCGGCTTGATTGCTTGGCATCAAATGCTCACTCTGCTCGCCCAAATAGAGCAGGGCAGCACCGCTTTCGAAAATGGTTTGGCCATTGTGCGTCAGCCAGGGGATTTGGCCAAAAGGATGTTTGGCGAAATGCTCCGGGCCACGATCATGAAAGGGTGTGCTTTCAACGCGGTAAGGCAGTTGGGCTTCTTCCATTGCCCAACGCAACCGCAAATCACGAACATATCCGCGCGGCAATTCTGGCACCCAATCATAAGTGGTGATGATAAATTCTGACATGCCGCCCTCCCATAAACGAATGACTTAGGGCTGACAGCTATGGGCAGACGCGTCAACCCTCCGAGGCCGCGTTAAATCTATTGCATCGCTGGGCGAACATTTCTAAATTGCTGAACATATTGTTTTAGGGGGATAAAATGCTCTGGCTGATCTTAGGCTTAATCTTGTTTTTAGGTGTTCACTCGGCACGCATGTTGGTGCCTGATTTTCGGGAAAAATTCATCGCCAAGCGCGGCGAGATGACATGGAAAGGGCTTTATGCTGCCGAATCCCTGATCGGCTTCGCCCTGATCGTTTGGGGCTATGGCCAGGCGCGCATGGATCCGGTGATCATTTATGAAACACCATATTTCTTCCGCCACATCGCCCACGGCCTGATGCTGCTCGCCTTTATCGCTTTGGCAGCCACCTATGTGCCAGCCGGTAAGATCAAAGCGGCGCTGAAACACCCGATGATCCTTTCCGTCAAAATCTGGGCCTTCGCCCACCTTTTGGTGAATGGCGATCTGGCGTCGATCATCCTGTTTTGGAGCTTTTTAGGCTGGGCCGTTTGGAACCGCATCAATTTGAAGCGCCGGGGCGCACCGAACCCGGTTGCCGGGCCAGTGACCAATGACGTGATTGCTGTTGTGGTTGGCGGCGTGGCCTTCGCCCTGTTCGCATTCTGGGGCCATGGGGCGCTGATTGGCGTGCCGTTGTTCTAACAAATATCTGCTGCGGACTGAATTAGTCAGCAATGATTTTCATGGCCTGATCGCGGATTGCGGTCAGGCATGAACGATCAAATACACCGCGGGCCAGAACGCGCAGACCGACGACAAGGGCAAGCAGCGATTTTGCCGCTACCTGTGCGTCTACCATTTGGGAAATTGTGCCTTGCTGGTGACCTCGTTTCACGCATGTTTCAAAAAATTGCTCGAACTCTAAAAGCGCGGCTTTCACCATTTTCTGCACGTCTGGATCATGGTTTGGCAGATCGAGCGCAGTGTTGACCAGAAGGCAACCTTTGCGTTGGCTGTCGGCCTCACTTTCTTCAATCATACGGTCAAACAAAGCCATGATCGCCGCCTTGGGATCGTCTATGGCGCCCATTTCAGTCAATAATCGCTGGCGGTACAGGCGATCATATTGCAGCAGCGAGCGGATGAACAAATCCTTCTTGCTGCCGAAGGCGTTGTAGAGGCTCCCCTTATTGACCTCCATCGCATTCACCAAATCGGTGATCGATGTGGCTTCATAGCCTTTTGCCCAAAAAACCTCTGTGGCTTTTGAGGTGGCTTCATCTAAGTCAAAATTCTTCTTCCAGGGCATGGCACGGCATTCCGGATCATTAATCGCTCTGCACACCATAGTTTTTTTATACCGATCATTCAACACAAAGGCGGTTTGGGTGAAGCCCCGGCGAGGGTGGGTAAAAAAAATCTTTGGAGAAAGCAGTAAAATCAACGTGATGTGCGCTTCTCAAATTTTGTGTTGACCGATCGGTATAAACTTTGCAGATTGTTTGTACTGATTGGTATAAACAATCGATCAGCTTAGAAACGCATCAAAGGAATAAGCCCATGACTGATTTTCGCACTTACGACGCATCCACAGCGCCCTCAGCTTCAAAACCCCTGCTTGAGAAAGCAAAAGCCGCCTATGGCTTTGTGCCCAACCTTTTGGGCACCATGGCTGAAGCACCTGCGATCCTTGAAGGCTATATGACGCTGTCTGGCATCTTCGACAAAACTGATTTCTCTGAAACCGAACGTCAGATTATCTTGATGACCAACAATCGGTTGAATGGCTGCGAATATTGCATGGCGGCGCACACATCGATTTCTCAAATGGCGAAAGTGCCGGCTGACATTATTGAAGCTTTGCGCACAAACACGCCCATCGCCGATGCCAAACTAGAAGCCTTGCGCACCTTCGCGGGCGTGATCAATGAGCGTCGTGGTTGGCCTTCTGATGCCGAAATTGAAGCTTTCCTTGCTGCTGGTTACACGCGGCAGCACGTTTTGGAAGTTATTCTCGGCACCAGCCTCAAAGTGATGTCCAACTACACAAATCATATTGCGCAAACAGAAATCGATAAGGCCTTTGCGCCTAACGCTTGGTCGGCAGATCAAGCCAATGCGGCATAATTGACAAAGCACCTTTATCAGGATGTTCTGGAAAATTATTGATCACAATAACGTCGCTGGAACAGAACACGGTAATTTGGGAGCCCGGTCCTTTGGATCGGGCACCATCTAGCCCACCATAACAGGAGAGCACTATGCTACTCGATACACCCATTTGCGACTTTGGCTGGCAAGCGCCTGAATTTACGCTCAAAGACCCGCACGGGAAGAGCTTCACCATGTCTGAACATCTGGGCGAGAAAGGCTTGTTGGTTGCATTTATCTGCAATCACTGCCCCTATGTGCATGCGATTGGCGAGCGGTTGGCCGCCGATGCAAAAGAATTACAGGGCGAGGGGATCAATGTGTTGGCGGTGATGTCAAACGACTATCAATATACTCCCGCCGACAGCCCCCCAAATATGATAAAATTCGCCAACCATTTCGGATTTAATTTTCCCTATTTGGTCGATGAAACACAGGAAGTTGGCCGCGCCTATGGCGCTGTGTGTACGCCGGATTTCTTTGGTCTCAACAAAGATGGCAAACTTCAATATCGCGGCCGTTTAGATGATGCACGCATGGGGAACCCAGCAGGACGCACCAAAGAACTGGTCAATGCCATGAAGCTAATTGCCAAAACAGGAAAAGGGCCGCAGGAACAAGTCCCATCAATGGGGTGTTCGATTAAGTGGAGAGAAGTCGTTCCTGGTCATTAGGTAACAGAAGAGCCGCTGAAATCACTGTGTGTCTATCAATGCCCGTTTGTTGCGGTGCAGGAGAGCGGTAAAGAGCGTTTGATCAAAATGCGTAGCAGTAAATCTTACGGCTAAGAATAGGTCGTGTCCAAGAGCAGTCGGTTTACGGTTGCAAATGTTCTCTATATGTTCCAAGTTGACTTAGCCGCTGAATTTTTAGGAGGGGATGATGGATCAGGAGGCGAAGTTCGACATTTTTAAGTCGTTACACAACAGAACCGAGGCGTTCATTATGCCAAACCCTTGGAATGCAGGTTCGGCACGGCTGCTTGCCAGCATGGGGTTTGAAGCCATGGCAACGACCAGCGCTGGTTATGCCTTTTCTATTGGCAAGCGAGATTCTTTTGCCGGACTAAGCCGCGACGAGCTTATTGCGAACGCGACCGAAGTTGTTAGAGCTTGCGATATTCCAGTGTCTGCAGATTTAGAGGATGGATTTGGTGATCAGCCCGAAATCTGCGCGGAAACTGTTTGCATTGCATCTGAAATCGGCTTGGTTGGCGGTTCCATTGAGGATGCCACTGGCAATCCCGATGAGCCGATTTTTGAATTTGATTTGGCAGTCGCACGCATTCGTGCTGCTGCGGAAGCTGCGTCGGGACTTCCTTTTCTGTTAACCGCCCGCGCAGAGAATTACCTCTGGGGTCGGCCCAACCTCAAGGATACAATATCGCGCCTGCAGGCTTTCTCGGAGGCCGGGGCTGATGTGCTCTATGCCCCGGTTTGCCGGACATTGAGGCCATCCGAACCGTGTGCAGCGAAGTTGATAAACCGGTGAATGTTGTAATGGGACTTAAAGGTCAGAGCTATACTGTTGAAGAACTATCTGAAGCAGGGGTTAGCCGTATTAGTGTCGGCGGTTCCTTTGCTAGGGCTGCATATGGTGCGCTTAAGCGTGCGGCTGAGGAAGTCAGGGACAAGGGCACATTCACTTACGCTTCGGCTGCTATTCCGGATGCTGTTTTGGCCGGCCTCATGTCGCAAGAGCAATATTCAGGGCGAAAGTGACTGTAATTATATCCATTGCAACATGGACATGCGCCTAACTTGACTATCTGCTTTTGGCACAACATGACGAACTCGATCATTGAGGCGGATTGCTAGAAAGTTTGGGGCGTCGCCTGCCAAGATGATCTAACTCCTCCGCGCGTTTCCCCGCGCGCCCAATATATTCAACAGTGCTCCGCTTGCCGTTGTCATCCTCAATCGTGATGAAATAGCTGACCTCTGTCCTGTGTAAAACGAAGCGAGCTAGAAACGCTTTGTATTCAGACGCATGAACACCGTGCTTCTCACAAAATTGGGGGAACGCATTTTTCAGCAATGGCAAAGCCTGCTCGACTTCCCCATTCTTGATCGCACCGTCAACCTCGCCGGTCAAAAAGTCCGCTGTGATAACACCCTCTTTGTTTGCTGCCGCCTCTGCAAAGATATCTGAAAGAAGAAGACGATTTGGAACAACAAAACTAACGCCACCTGCCAGCGAGGCGGCGTAATTGTGGGCAACGCTATGAAGCTTTTTGTGTCTCATTTGTGAATACTAAACTGGTGCAAAAATGGCAGTGAAGCCACATCGCTCTCGTCAGGTCAACATGAACCTCACTCATTCCCCTCAGCGCACCGAATACAAAATCCTGCTGCAGGGTCGACTTCTAATCGCCGTTTCGCGATCGGGTCGCCGCAGCTGTCGCAATAGCCATAGTCGCCATTTTGCAGGCGGGTGAGGGCCATCTCGATGCGTGTGAGTTCACGTTGGCGTTGGCGTTTTTGAGCTTGGGCCATGGCTTGGCCCTGAAGGGCATCCATGCGGGAAAGGCGGCCAACGGATTGTTGGTCCAGCTCCACCGCTTTGCGGGCCTCTTCGCCCAGCGCATCGATGGCTTGCAATTCTTGTTGCTTTGCTAGCAAAACAGCTTTAAAGCCGTCCACTTCTTGCTCAGTCAATTCATCCATAAGCTGCTGATTTTAACTGCTTTCAGAAAAAATCAAAAGGGGAGTGAATTTTCAGCGCATTTTGCTTGAGATAAATTGCATTTTTGTTTGCATCACACTATGGTGCAGCACTCAAATACGCCCGGAATAAAGAGCCAAACTATGTCAGACGAAATTTTTCACGAAGTAGACGAAGATTTGCGGAATGAACGCATGCGCAGACTATGGAGCCAATTTGGCCCATGGATCATTGGCGCGGCGGTTGTGATCGTGCTGATTGTTGCGGGCAACGAGGCATGGCGCTGGTGGCAAAGCTCACAGCAAAATGCATCTGCTGAGCAATTTGTGGCGGCACTCGACCAAGTGGAAGAGGGCAATTATGACGAGGGCATTGCAGCCCTTAATGAAATTGAAGCCAATGGCGCGGGCAATTACCCGGCTTTGGCAAGCTTCCGCGAAGCAGCGGCTTTGGCGCAGCAAGGCAAAATTGACGAGGCGGTTGCCGCCTATGACGCCATTGCCACAAGCCAAGGCGACCAGCGTTTGCGCGAATTGTCATCGCTTTTCGCAGCTTATTTGCTGGTGGATGGCGGCGACCCATTGGCCGTGAGCCAGCGGGTTGGCGACTTGCAAGTGGATGGCCATCCATTGCGCAATGCGGCACGTGAAGCTTTGGGCTTGACCTACTATCAGGCTGGCCAGTTCGCCGAAGCATTGAACCAGTTTGAAGCTGTGGCAAACGACCCGGCAGCACCGCGCAATTTGGCCCAACGTGTTGGCCTATATCTGGCACAGCTTGAATCTCAAGGCGTGGCAGAAGAAGCGGCCCCAGCGGCAGAGGAAGCAGCACCGGCTGAAACGGAAGCTGCCCCAAGCGAATAAGCGGCGTTTCCGCGATAATATTTAGGCTATTGGAGCCAACAAAATGAGTGTATCTGTTGCGATCGTTGGGCGGCCCAATGTCGGCAAATCGACATTGTTCAACCGTCTGGTGGGCAAAAAGCTAGCGCTGGTGGACGATTCGCCAGGCGTAACCCGCGACCGGCGCGAAGGCACTGGTCGCATTGGCGATCTCACCTTCAATTTGATCGACACCGCAGGCTATGAAGATGCCGATGATGGCAGCTTGGAAGCACGCATGCGCCAGCAAACGGAAGAAGCGATCCGCGTTGCAGACGTGATTTTGTTCATGATCGACGCGCGCGCTGGCGTGACACCGATGGACGAACATTTCGCCCGCTTGCTGCGCAAGGCCGACAAAAAGGTCACGCTGGTGGCCAACAAATATGAAGGTCAATTGGCGGATGCGGGGCTTTATGAAGCCTTCAAACTGGGCTTTGGCGAACCTATCGCCCTTTCTGCCGAACATGGCATGGGCCTGGCCGACCTCTACAACATTGTGGCGACAGCGATTGAAGAAGCGGCAGAAGATTTGAAAGAGGGCGAAGCTGAATTTGAGGCGGCGGTGGCCAACCTTGATGAAAGCATGATGCCGGAAATCAATGTCGATTTGGAAGAAGACGGCAAAGGGGTTGAAGACGGCAAGGGCACCTATGACCCGAACCGCTTCCTGAACGTGGCCATTGTGGGGCGTCCAAATGCGGGTAAATCAACGCTGATCAACAAAATGGTTGGCGCTGAGCGCGTTTTGACGGGCCCGGAAGCGGGCATCACACGCGACGCAATCATGGTGCCTTGGGATTGGCATGGCCGGACCATCAATTTGGTGGACACGGCAGGCATTCGCAAAAAATCGAAAGTGCAGCAAAAGCTGGAAAAACTTTCTGTGGCCGATGCACTGCGCTCGATCCAATATGCCGAAATCGTGGTGCTGATGCTGGATGCAACAATCCCGTTTGAAAAGCAGGATTTGCAGCTTGCGGACTTGGTGGAACGCGAAGGCCGCGCCATCGTGATCGCGCTGAACAAATGGGACCTTGTGAAAAACAAGCAGGAACATTTGCGCGAAATGAAAGAGGCGTGCGAGCGCCTGTTGCCACAGCTTAAAGGCGTGCCCTTGGTGACCCTTTCTGGCTTGCGCGGCAAGAATATTGACCGCTTGATGGAAGCGGTGCTGAAAGTGGAAAAGACTTGGAATTCAAGGATTTCCACCGCACGTTTGAATCGATGGTTGACCGGCATGACCGAAAGCCATCCGCCCCCAGCCGTGTCTGGTCGTCGCATCAAACTGCGCTATATGACCCAAGCCAAAACACGGCCACCAAGCTTTATTATTTTCTGCTCGCGCCCAGATGCGCTGCCGAAATCTTATGAGCGCTATTTGGTGAAGGGCCTGCGCGAAACCTTTGGTCTTGAAGGCGTGCCGATCCGGCTTTGGATTCGGGGTGGGGACAACCCATATCACGACAAAGACAAAGTGAAGCGATAAGCAAAATTGGGATCGTGAAAGGTTGGGTATGATAACGGAACGGATTACGGACCCAACCGATGCGATTGACGCGCAGCAGATCGAAACCGCATTTGCTACAGGCCATGGCGTGACCATTCAGTTCAGCCATGATTGCTATACGCCTGAGCAGTTGCGCGAGATTGATCAACTTTGCCAACAGCACGGCAGCAAGATTGAGGTGCGGTTTTTTGCGCACGATATTGAGCCGTTTGATGCGTCGATCCTATCCGCGCTCCCCAATGTGAAATGGCTGACACTTGGCGCAATGGAAGAGGTGAGGGGCATCGACACGATTGCCCGCTTGCCAAAGCTTGAACAACTGTCGATCGATATCAGCGCGCTGAACGATCCCGCTTTTATCGACAGCTTGCCGCTGGAGCAATTGACCCGTCTTTCTGTTGCAGGAAACCAAAAGCGAAATTTTGACCTGGCAACGCTGGCCCGCGCGCAAAATCTGCAAGATCTCTTTATTCAGGGGCACACCAAAAACATTGAAATTATTGGCGACTTGCCGAACCTAGCCTCGCTTGGACTTAGTTCGATGCCAAACCGTCAAAGCCTAGATTTTGTGAATAAGATTCAAGGGTTGAAATCGCTGCTGCTGATCATAGGCGGTCGAACATCAATCGATGATGTGCAGAACGAGACGCTTGAAGAGCTGCGCATTATTCGAGTGCGGGGACTGGACAGCCTAGGCGATCTTGCACGCTTCCACGCTTTGCGCAAATTGCAGGTGGAAGACCAACTTCAACTCAAGGCGTTGTCGCTTGATGGCGTTGACTTGCACGAACTCACCGTTCTGAATTGCAAAAACCTAGCCGAGATCACCGGACTGGAAGATCAGCGTAATCTGCAGCTCTTCCGGGTCGGCAGAACCGGGTTGGATTTAGATGGATTGGCCAATTTGTCTTGGCCTGAAACCATAACCCAGCTCGACTTAAACTAGATTTGCTTATGCCTTTTGAACAAAGGCTGCAGCGAGGCCGCTGCTGATCAAGCCGAGGGCGGCGCCATATTTTAGGGTGATCTGGCCCGCGTGGTTTTCAAACAGCATGCGGCTATATCCGGCCAAAATGGCGCAAATGGCAAAAATGCCAAAGACCAAAGACATAAACAGCGGCACGAGCACCATCAATTGGGCAATAACATCGGCGCGATGATCAATAAATTGCGGGAAGAAGGCAACGAAGAAGCCAATGGCTTTTGGGTTGAGGGCCGTGATGGCAAACCCTTGCGTGAAGGGCGCCTGCACCTTCTGATTGGTTTCCAGCTTGATTTCGCTGGGCGCACGCAATTGCTTGATGCCCAGATAGATCAAGTAGGCGACGCCCGCCCATTTCACAATGCTGAACAACATGGCAGAGCCTTGCAGCACCGCGCCAAGCCCAAGCAGGGAAATGGTGAGCAACACCGCATCGGCTGCCAACACACCCAATGTGAATTTCAAGCCTGCCAGCGTGCCCTGCCGCAAACTTACGACGAGCAGCAACAAAATAGAGGGGCCGGGCACGATGGTGATCAAAATCACCGCAATGATAAAACCAATCAGCATAATAAACTCCGCAATATGAGTTACATTAGGCCATGAAGACAAAATCAATGAAAGTGATAATTATCAATGGAGCTATTCATTCCATTGATGGATTGTGCTTGACCAAATTGTCATGTCGGATTAGCGTGAGCCGCTAACCACGAATAGAGCTTCACCATGACCACTGTTTCTTTGATCGCTTATTGCATCGCGCTTGCGATTGCTGTTGCCATTCCCGGCCCGGGTATTATGGCCCTGTTGGGCACTGCGCTAGGGCGCGGATTTAAACCTGCTTTTGCCATGCTGATCGGCATTACCTTTGGCGATCTAACATGGCTGACGCTCGCCATTCTTGGCCTCGCTGCCGTGAGTGAGCTTTATGCTGACGCCTTCTTGGTCGCCAAATTTATTGGCGCAGCCTATCTGCTTTATCTTGCCTATAAATTCTGGATGAGCAGCGATGCGCCGAAAAAGACCGAGGTGGTCAACAAACGGGGTATCTTCGCGCTGGCGCTAAATGGCTATATTATTTGTCTGAGCAACCCCAAGCCAATCTTGTTTTACTTGGCGTTGGCCCCGGTGCTGCTGGATATGAGCGCAATCACGCTTTCAGACTATTTCGTGATTTTAGGCTGTACCGCAGCGATTTTGCTGCTGGTTGCCGTGCCTTATCTGTTGCTGGCCGCTGGCGCGCGTGAGTGGCTGTCATCGACCCGCGTTTACAAATGGATGAACCGTTCCGCCGCCGTGATCATCGGCGCCGCAGCATTGGCCATCGGCTTCCGGGCGCATTAAATGCGCGTGCATGTGGAATGGGGGGCAAAAGCGTTAGAGCAGGCAACGGGCACCGCAATCATTGTGGATTGCTTGAGCTTTTCGACCGCTTTGTCTGTCGCCTGCACGCGCGGAGCGAATATTTTTCCGTTTGGCACATATGAGGGCGGCAAGAAGCTAGCCGCATGTCTCTCCATTGACTGTGTCGGCAAACGCAAGGAGCAGGGGCTTTCACTTTCTCCACCCACATTAGATGCGGTGAAGCCGGGGCAAGAGTTTGTTTTGCCATCACCAAATGGTTCAAACCTATCAACCTTATCCAAGGCGAAATACACTTTTGTGGGTGCATTGCGCAATGCGCAGGCGGCGGCCAATGCAGCTACGGAGATGGGCGAGGATATTGTGATTGTGGCTGCAGGTGAGCGCTGGCATGGCGATGGCAGCTTACGACCCGCATTTGAGGATCAACTTGCCGCTGGCGCGATTGCGTCTTTTCTCACTGGCCATAAATCATCAGAAGCCGACGCTGCTATTGCCATTTTCAAAGCGTTTGAGGATGACTTGCTGGGCGCGCTACTGGGTTGCGAGTCAGGAAAAGAATTGGCCGAACGTGACTTCCAACAAGATGTGGAATGGGCGAGCCAATTGAATGTGACTGAGTGTGTGCCGCGATTGCAGACACTTGAACTGACTTATGAAGATATAGGCATGAAAGCTGCAGATATGCCCTGCGATATGAGCCCGAACGAAAAGATCCGGTTTTACTCAAGTTCGCAATTATAGAAGCCGCGGATCAAATCAATACGTCCCCCAGCGTCTAGGCAAGCATCGACAACGAGCCATCGTTCTAAATGCATACCAAGCCAAATGCCGAGTGCCACAAGGGCAAAGCCACCAACGATGATCACGACTTTTCGGTTCACAACGGTGAAACCTTGCCATTGTCTTTGAGGTCAACAAACTGACCGTTTTCGGCGAAGTCAGGCGAAACTAGATCGATGAATTTCGGCGCAATCTCACGTGGATGTGGAATTGTATCCGGATCTTCGCCAGGCACAGCTTTGGCGCGCATTTGGGTGCGGGTGGGGCCGGGATTGACCACATTGATGTTCAATTTGGTGTTTGCATTTTCGCCCGCATAAGACTTGGCCATGGCGTTCAACGCCGCTTTGGTGGCGGCGTAAAGGCCCCAATAGGGCTTGCAGCTATAGGCTGAGCTCGATGACACAAACACAATGCGGCCCGCGTCTGACTGTTTCAACAAAGGCTCCAACGAGCGCACCAAACGGAAATTTGAAATCACGTTCAGGTCGAATACTTTCTTGACCTCTTTCGGGTCCAAATGGCTCACCGGGCTGATGGCGCCGAGCATGCCTGCATTGGCCAAAAGACCGTCCAACTTGCCCCAGCGCTCAAAAATAGCGCGGCCCATGCGGTCAATCGCATCGCCGTCCGTCAAATCCATCGGCACCAATGTGGCTGTACCGCCTGCGGCTTGGATTTCATCATCCAAATCTTCCAAACCGCCAACAGTGCGGGCAATGGCGATCACATGCGCACCGCGCTTCGCTGCTTCAATCGCACTGAAATAGCCAATACCGCGAGAGGCCCCTGTGACCACAATCACACGGCCAGCCAGATCTTGTTGTTCTGTCATGGATTATCCTGCCTCTCTGAGCATAGAGCGTTGTTTAATATTGCCTTTTTCCGCTTCTAAATCCACAAGACGAGTTGGGTATTCGCCAGTGAAATAATGATCAGTGAATTGCGGATTTTTCGGGTCGCGTTCAACGCCGCCCACGGCATTATAAAGACCATCAACCGACAAGAAATGCAGGCTGTCGCAGCCGATAAATTTGCACATCTCATCATGGTCAACATATTGATTTGCCAGCAATTTTGATGGGTCTGGCGTGTCGATACCATAATAATCAGAATGGGTGATCTTAGGGCTGGATACGCACAAATGCACTTCTTTGGCCCCAGCGTCACGCACCATCTGCACAATCTTCACCGAGGTGGTGCCGCGCACAACTGAATCATCTACCAAAATAACGCGTTTGCCATCCAATTGGCCCCGGTTGGCCGAATGTTTCAACTTTACGCCGAAAGCGCGAATTTGTTGGCTCGGCTCAATAAAGGTACGGCCCACATAATGGTTGCGGATAATGCCCAATTCAAACGGAATGCCGCTTTCCTGCGCATAACCAATCGCCGCTGGGGTACCGCCATCCGGGATCGGCACAACCACATCCGCATCCACTTTTGCTTCGCGGGCGAGGTTGATGCCCATATTTTTGCGGACATTGTAAACTGAACGGCCAGAGACAATGCTGTCTGGACGGGCGAAATACACATATTCGAACAGGCACATGCGCTCCGGCTTTTCGCCAAATGGCATGGAGGATTCGATGGTGACTTCACCATTTGCTTGGCGTTCGCAGATGATCACTTCGCCATTTTTAATGTCGCGGACAAATTTCGCGCCAATAATATCCAAGGCACAAGTTTCTGATGCCAAAATTGGCGAGCCATTCAAATCACCAAGCACCAGTGGGCGAATGCCGTTCGGGTCACGCGCACCGATCAATTTGGTACGGGTGAGGGCGATCAAGGCGTAGCCGCCTTCCATTTGGCCAATCGCATCAATAAAGCGGTCTGATGACCGTTCTTTCTGAGACCGGGCGATCAAATGCAACACCACTTCTGAGTCAGAAGTGGATTGGCAGATTGCGCCGTCTTTAATGATCTCTTTGCGCAATTTGAGGGCGTTGGTGAAGTTGCCATTGTGGGCAACAGCAATGCCGCCTGCGCTCAATTCAGCAAACAGCGGCTGCACATTGCGCAGAGCGGTTTCACCAGTTGTGGAATAGCGCACATGGCCGATTGCGGCTTTGCCCGGCAATTTTTCAAGGGTTGCAGCGTCGGTATAATGGTCACCAACAAGGCCCATATGGCGCTCTGAGCGGAATTGTTCGCCATCAAAGGTAACGATGCCCGCTGCTTCTTGCCCGCGGTGCTGCAAAGCATGAAGGCCGAGCGCAGTGAGGGCGGCGGCGTCCGTTTGCCCTAATATGCCGAATATCCCACATTCCTCACGCAACGTATCTCCATCAAGATCGAACTCATTGGTGTCATCTTGGTTCCCGGTGTGACCGGTAGCGTGTGGTGCGTGCATCAGCATTCCCGCCTATAAAGTGAAAGGGGTTACCATATGTTTCGGCTCATTACGCCGCTCTTGGGTGAGAGTCAACTGGCCTCACCCCGAACACAGTTCAACAATTAGGCGAACGATGCCCTTAAGTTGTGCTGGTGCTCAATTCTTCTTCAAGCTGATCAGTGCCTTCAGTGACCGGCACTTCCTGTTCTGGCGCGCTGCTGCCGCGCAAGAAATCTGTGACCATTTCTTCAACATTGTCCGGCAATGCTGCAATCAAATCATCCCCAAAAGATGTGAGCATGGGCAGCGTTTTGCTGTCGGCCGCAAAGCGTTGCAACTCGCTGGCAAACAACCATTGGCCGAAAATCAACAGAACAACCGCGATCAACACACCGCGCACACCGCCAAACACAAAGCCAAGCGAGCGATCCAAAGGACCGATCTTGCTGTCGCTCACCAAATCGGCAATCCACATGGTCAAAAGATGCAGAACGATCAACGCGATAATGAAGCTGGCCAGAACGGTGACAATGTCGGCAACGGTTGGATCTGCCACATAGCTGCGCGCCAATTCAGGATTGTTGGCATACATCCACCAAGCAAAAACCGCAGAGCCACCCCAAGTGACCAATGAAAGCACTTCGCGCGTCAATCCGCGCATAGTGGCCAAAAGCGCCGAGATCAACACAAGAACGCCAACGATAATATCAAAGGTGGTGATCATAAATATATCCCTTTTGAACCACTTTGTGCTTCATTTACCCTTTATCGGCCAGCCTGCCAAGACTTAGCCGCGAATTAAAATAAACTTGGCGCAGCCTGTTGCTAAACAGGCTCACGCTGTGGATTTGCCCGGCCTTTGCTGGCGATTTGCGCCACCAGATCTGCCAATTGCTTATGGCTGCCCAGCTGCATATTCAGCCCTTTATCCACATCTTTCAATTGTGCCGTGTGGGCGATGTTGAAGCCAAGCTTTTGCGCCTCTTTTAACCGCGTGCCAGCATGAGACACAGGGCGCACGCCACCAGAAAGGCTAACCTCACCAAAATAAACCGCATCCGCTGGAAGCGGTGCGTTGGTGAGCGAGGAAACAAGCGCAGCCGCAACGGCCAAATCCGCTGCGGGCTCTGCGATCTTAAGGCCGCCGGCCACATTCAGATAAATATCATTGGCGCCTATACGCACGCCGCAATGAGTTTCAAGCACTGCAAGCACCATGGAGAGGCGTGCATTATCCCATCCGACAACGGCGCGACGCGGCGTGCCCAAGGGAGAGGGGGAGACCAAGGCTTGGATTTCCACCAACACCGGACGCGTGCCTTCCATGCCCGCAAACACGGCAGAGCCTGTTGCGTCCTTATCCCGTTGATCAAGGAACAGGGCAGAGGGATTTGCAACTTCGCGCAAGCCCATATGGGCCATTTCAAAAACGCCAATTTCGTCTGTTGCGCCATAGCGGTTTTTCACGCCACGCAAAATGCGGAAATTGTGGCCATTGTCGCCTTCAAAATACAGCACCGCATCGACCATATGCTCAACAACACGTGGGCCAGCGATCTGCCCATCTTTGGTAACGTGTCCAACCAGCACCACCGCCGCGCCTGATTTTTTGGCAAACCGCGTCATCGCCTGAGCGCTGGTGCGCACTTGCGTCACTGTGCCGGGGGCACTGTCGATCCGATCAGTCCAAAGCGTTTGGATGGAGTCGATGATCACCAAATCTGGCTTGCCCGCCGCTTCCAGTGTCGCCAAAATGGTTTCCACATGGGTTTCACTGGCAAGCTGCACCGGGGTTTTCTCTACCCCAAGGCGAGAAGCGCGCAAACGGACTTGCGCGATGGCTTCCTCGCCAGAAATATAAACCACATTGTGGCCCTTGGCAGCCAAAGCGGCAGCGCCTTGCAGCAACAGGGTGGATTTGCCGATGCCCGGATCGCCACCCACAAGCACGGCAGAGCCCACGACAAAACCGCCGCCTGTGACTCGGTCCAATTCTGAAATGCCCGTGGTGACGCGCTTCGCATCGTCTGTTGCGCCGGTGAGCGGCACCAATTCGATAGGGCGACCAGACGCAATGGCTGATTTTGGGCCAGAGCCAACGCCCGAATTGACCTGCTCTTCAACAATGGAGTTCCACTCGCCACAGCTATCGCAGCGGCCAGCCCATTTTGATGTGACATTGCCACAGGATTGGCAAACAAATTGCGCCTTTGGCTTGGCCATTTATTCTGCGCCCCCCACATAGGAACGGCGATAACGACCCTGAAGGTCTGTCAAAATTTCATAACCAATTGTGCCGGACGCATCGGCAATATCGTCGACCGACACGTTTGGCCCCAAGATCTCCACCATTTCGCCCGGCACAGGACCGTTTGGCCCCAAATCGGTAACGTCGATGGCAGTCAAATCCATGGAGATGCGGCCCAAAACGGGCACCAATTGTCCTTTGACAGCCACGCGGGCGCCCATATGGTTGGTGGCGGAGCTGTTGGCGCGCAAAAAGCCATCACCATAGCCGATGGCGGCAATGGCAATTCGGCTATCGCGCTGCAAAGTGTAATCACCACCATAGCCAACGGTTTCGCCTGTTTTACCATCACGCACCTGCAATATCGGCACGTCCAAATTCACCACATGTGACAATGGGTTGGTGCGGCCAGAAATGGCCCGGCCGCCATAAAGCGCAATGCCCGGGCGTACCAATTGGAAATGGTTCTGCTTGGAGCCCATCAAGCCAGCAGAATTGGCCAGCGAGGCTGGAATGTCGGGGAAATGCGCCATGATCGACTGGAAAAACGCCAATTGGGTGCGGTTTTTCTCATGCGTCGGCTGATCTGCGCAGGCCAAATGACTCATGATCATTTGCGGTTGGTAGCCCGTGCGTTCCAATTGCTGACGCACCCAGCTCACATCGGAAAGCCGGAAGCCCAAACGGTTCATGCCCGTATCGAAATGCAGGCTGGACGGATAGGCTTCGCCATGTTCCACACAAAAGGCCAACCACTCCTCAAGCATAGCCATTGAATTCAGCACCGGCATCAAACGCGCTTGCGCATAGATTTCAGCGGTGCGCGGCCACAAGCCACCCAACACAAAAATATGTGCGGCGGGCAGGGCGGCACGCAGGCGCAAACCTTCTTCCGGATTGGCAACAAAGAAGAATTGCGCCCCTTCTTTAAACAGGGCCTTGGCCACTTCTTCCAACCCCAACCCATAGGCATTTGACTTCACAACGGCAGCAGTGAGGGTGCCTGGCGATATTTTATCGAGGGCAGCCCAATTGCGCGCAATCGCATTCAAATCGATGGTGAGGTGACCTGAACTCAAAAGCGAAGAAGCGGGAATGTCGGTCATATAAGGGTCCAATAGCTTTATTGCAGCACCACGGTGCCGGAAACTTTAATCCAACTGCTCTGGCAGATATTCATCTTTGGCCAAATTGCCAAAGCGCGTCAGATTCGCGTTAAAGTGTAGCTGCACTGTGCCTGTAGGACCATGCCTTTGCTTGGAAATAATCACTTCAGCGCGCCCTTCAACCTCATTCATCTTGGCTTGCCACTCAAAAAACTCAGGCGTGTTTTCCTGTGGCATCTTGCCTTTGAGGTAATATTCTTCTCGATAAACGAACAACACCACGTCCGCATCCTGCTCGATAGAACCAGATTCCCGAAGATCGGCAAGCTGTGGGCGCTTATCATCACGGGCTTCCACCTGACGGGAAAGCTGGGACAATGCGATGATGGGCACATCCAACTCTTTCGCCAGCGCTTTGAGGCTGGTGGTAATCTCGGTCAATTCTTGCACCCGGTTGGCTTGGGACTTCGAAGAGCCTGACAAAAGCTGCAAATAGTCAACGATGAGCAGGTCAACACCTTTTTGCCGCTTCAAGCGACGGGCGCGCGCAGCAAGCTGGGAGATGGCCAAGCCACCAGTATCGTCAATAAATAGCGGCGCTTTCGCCATAATATTGGACGCTTCCACCAATTTGGAGAATTGGCTTTCATGGATTTTACCACGCCGAATATCGGATGAAGAGATGCCAGACTGTTCCGCCAAAATACGCGTGGCAAGCTGTTCCGCACTCATTTCCAAGGAGAAAAAGGCGACCACACCGCCATTGGCTGGCTTGATTGTGCCGTCGGGCAACACCTCTGGCTCATAGGCCTTGGCGATATTAAACGCGATGTTGGTGGCCAACGATGTTTTACCCATCGCAGGACGCGCCGCGAGGATGATCAAGTCAGACCGCTGCAAGCCGCCCATCTTCTGGTCCATATCCAACAGACCAGTGGCAAGGCCAGAAAGTGACCCATCCCGGCGATAGGCTTCGCCCGCCATATTCACCGCTTCACGCAGGGCAGCGCTAAAATCGACAAAGCCCCCGTCCGAACGGCCTTTTTCCGCCAATTCAAACAAGGCTTTTTCAGTATTCTCAATTTGCAGAGAAGGGGGGCTGTCAAAATCAGCCGTATAGGCCTCATTCGCCAAAGTTTCACCCACAACGATCAATTTGCGGCGGATCGCCAGATCATAAATGGTCTGGCCATAATCAGCCGCGTTGATGATGGTGGTCGCATCGGCGGCCAAACGCGCCAAATATTGCGTCATGGAAAATTCAGGTGTCAAATCATCCGGCAAAAAGGTTTTAACGGTGATCGGTGTGGCACGTTTGCCTGAACGAATAATCTTGGTGCAAACAGAATAGATGTCGGCGTGAACCTGTTCGTAAAAATGCTCCGCCAACAAAAAGTCAGACACACGGTCAAACGCCTCGTTGTTCACAAGGATCGCACCCAAAAGTGCCTGTTCCGCTTCAACATTGTGTGGCGCCTGCCGATATTCCTCAGACTGCGCAACGTCGAATTTTTGTGCCGCTTCCATTTCCATACCCCTTAGCCAATTGTCCACATTACGACAATTTTGGCCAGCCTCAACTGTGAGAAATCAGTTTTTACTTCATTGCCTATTCGCTGGCCTGTGATCAATGGGGAAAATCCATCCATTGAGCAATATCCAAAGACCGTTTCTCATTGGCAACAAAAAAGGCCGGGGCAACACCCCGACCTTTAAACAATGTGCAACAAAGAAAAGCTTATTCAGCGTTTTCTTCTTCAGCCTCATCAGAAGCTTCAGCTTCTTCTGCGCCTTCTTCAGTTGCTTCTTCTTCGATTTCTTCCTCTTGAGGCTCTTCATCGAAGCTCACAACGCTCATGTCTTCGCCTTTAGCCTGACGCTCAGCTTCGTCTTGTGAACGTGCAACGTTTACAGTGATTTCAGAAATCACTTCAGCGTGCAGTGCCAAGGCAACAGTGTGCAAGCCAACAGCTTTAATTGGCGCAGCAAGTTCAACTTGTGAACGGCCAACTTTGATGTTGTCTTCAGCCAATGTGTCAGTGATGTCACGTGCAGAAACTGAACCGTAAAGAACACCAGTTTCACCAGCCTGACGGATGATGGTCACTGTTTTGCCATTTACAGATTCGGCAACAGCCATCGCTGAATCGCGACGTTCTGCGTTGCGTTTTTCAATTTCTTCACGCTCAGCTTCAAAACGGGCGCGGTTTGCTTCGTTGGCGCGCAACGCTTTACCTGATGGCAACAAGAAGTTGCGGGCAAAGCCGTCTTTAACAGTCACTTCGTCACCAATGGTGCCCAAACGACCAACGCGCTCAAGTAGGATAACTTTCATTTTATATCTCCAATGCTGTCCCGCATTTCGCGGTTAGGGGAGGTTTCCCCAACGTTCGGCGAACCGAACTTAACTTACAACGTAAGGCAAAAGGCCCAAGAAACGTGCGCGTTTAATGGCGCGAGCCAATTCACGCTGCTTTTTCGCAGAAACCGCAGTGATACGGCTTGGAACGATTTTGCCGCGCTCTGAAACATAACGCTGCAACAAACGAACATCTTTATAGTCAATCTTTGGAGCGTTGGCGCCAGAGAAAGGACATGTTTTACGACGACGCTGGAAAGGACGACGTGTTTGTGTACCTGATAGATCACGAATTGCCATGTTCAACTCTCCTTAGAAACGACGGCCGCCGCCACGACGATCATTACGATCATCACGCTTTTGCATCATTGCAGAAGGGCCTTCTTCAAGCTCGTCCACGCGAACAGTCATAAAGCGCAACAAATCTTCATTAATGCGCATTTGACGTTCCATCTCAGCAATCGCAGTTGCTGGTGCATCAATGTTCAGCAAAGTGTAGTGCGCTTTGCGGTTTTTATTCATGCGGAATGTCAATGATTTCAGACCCCAATATTCAGTTTTAGAAACTGAACCACCGTTTGAGGTGACAAGATCTGTAATTGTTTTTGTAAGCTCTTCCACTTGTGATGTGGAAATATCCTGACGTGCCAGGAAAATATGCTCGTACAATGGCATATTACTTCGCCTTTTGTTTGGTTTACACTTTCGTTCATCCGCCGGCGCAAAGCCCCTTTGAAGCCCTCAAAAGGCGTCAAAGAAATCTTACAAAGAGCGGGAACACGGGAGGCCGATACCGTTCTTGGCATCATCTGTTTGCACCGCCAAATGGCAATAACAAACAGCCCTCCGTTCAGCTCCCGGCCAAACGAACTTGGGCTACATAAAGCGGGATCAGGCAAAAAGCAAGCCTTTTGGCGGGTTTTATTGCCCTTTTAAATAACCCGCAACAACACACTTACGCACAGGCGAAATGGCTTTTGACCGAGTTTGTCCTTGCGTCTCATTCTGAGCAAACTATAAACTCCACGAAAATTTATAAGCATAAAAGGGGAGTGGCCAGCCTATGTCCACGTCAAATGTACGCCCATTGGAGAGTGAAGATAAAGAGCGCTGGTCCGAGCTTTACGCAGCCTATGCGCGCTTTTACAACTCGACCCAAAATGGCGAAATGCGTGAACAGGTCTGGACTTGGCTGATGGACGACGCCAACGAGCTGAAGGGCTTGGTGGCGTTGGATAAAAAGGGCAATGTGGTGGGCATCGCCCATTATCGCCCGTTTTTGCGCCCGCTTGCTGCTTCCAAAGGCGCATTCTTGGATGATTTGTTTGTTGACCCGTCCCACCGCGGCACCGGCGCGGCAGAGGCATTGATTGGTGAAATCAAAGCCGTGGCTGAGAAAAATGGCTGGTCCATCGTGCGTTGGGTCACCGCCGACAACAATTACCGTGCGCGCGCCGTTTATGATCGGCTGGCACGCAAAACCGATTGGCTGACATACGATATTCAGCTTTAGGGCCTAAGCCCATATTTAATTGAGAACAATCAAGTGAGGCTTGAAATATGAGTTCAACCGCATTCACCTTTCCCGGACAAGGCAGCCAAGCCGTTGGCATGGGCCAAGAGCTGGCAGAGCATTATGATGTGGCCAAAAAAGTGTTTGAAGAGGTCGATGACGCGCTGCAAACCAAATTGTCCTCCATCATGTTTGAGGGCCCAGACGAAACATTGCGTCTGACCGAAAATGCGCAACCTGCTTTGATGGCCGTTTCAATGGCGGTGATCCGCGTGCTGGAAAGCAAGGGCGTGAATGTGGGTGACGTGGCCAAATATGTGGCCGGGCACTCCTTGGGTGAATATTCAGCACTGTGCGCAGCTGGCGCACTTTCAATCGCCGACACAGCACGTTTGCTGCAAGTGCGTGGCCGCGCCATGCAACAGGCCGTGCCAGTGGGCGAGGGCGCAATGGCGGCCATTCTTGGCCTTGAATATGCTGACGTGGAAGAAGTGGTACAAGCCGCGGGACAAGGCGCTGTGGTTGAAGTGGCCAACGACAATGCACCAGGCCAAATTGTGGTTTCTGGCGCGGCATCTGCGGTGGAACGTGCCGTTGAAATGGCAAAAGCCAAAGGCGCAAAGCGCGCCATGTTGCTGCCCGTATCCGCACCTTTCCATTGCACCATGATGGGCCCCGCGGCCGAAGCAATGGAAGCCGCTTTGGCGAGCGCTGATGTGAAAGAGCCGGTGGTGCCTGTTGTATCTAACGTGCTGGCAGCGCCAATTTCTGACCCGAGTGAGATCAAAAAGCGCTTGGTTGAACAAGTGTGCGGCAAAGTGCGCTGGTCTCAATCTGTGAGCTGGATGACAGGCGAAGGCGGCATCGACACTTTGGTTGAGTTGGGCACAGGCAAAGTGCTGACTGGTTTGGCGCGACGCATCAACCGCGATGCCAACGCACTGGCCATCAACACACCCGACGATATTGAAAAATATGTAGAAAGCCTGTCATAAGGCGAAAAACTGACCCCAAAACAATAGGGAACGACTAAATGTTTGATTTGAGCGGTAAACGAGCGCTGGTAACGGGCGCAAGCGGCGGCATTGGCCGCGCCATTGCCGAAAAACTGGCTGAAGCTGGTGCAACTGTGGGCCTTTCCGGCACACGCGTGAATGTTTTGGAAGAAGTGGCCAGCGGCATTTCTGGCGACACACACATTCTGCCATGCAACCTTTCTGACACAGAAAGCGTGGACGCTTTGATTCCTTCAGCCGTGGAAGCCATGGGCGGTTTGGACATTCTGGTGAACAATGCTGGCATCACCCGCGACAATATTTTCATGCGCATGAAAGACGAAGAGTGGGATGATGTGATCGCGGTAAACTTGACCGCCGCATTCCGCCTGTCGCGCGCAGCTGTTAAGGTGATGATGAAGCAGCGCTATGGCCGCATCATCGGCATCACATCTGTTGTGGGCGTTACCGGCAATCCGGGCCAAGGCAATTATGCCGCGTCTAAAGCCGGTTTGATCGGCATGTCCAAAGCGATTGCCCAAGAGGTGGCAAGCCGCAATGTGACTGTAAACACCATCGCACCGGGCTTTATCGCCTCTGCAATGACAGACGAATTGAACGAAAAACAGCGGGAAACCATTTTGACCACAATTCCGTCAGGTCGGTTGGGTACTGCTGATGAAGTGGCTGCCGGTGCAGTGTTCTTGGCCAGTGATGAAGCATCTTACATCACCGGGCAAACCATGCACATCAATGGCGGTATGGCCATGATTTAATGGCACTTTGACCGCATTAGAGAAAATGTATCTCAATATGGTCAAATGTGGAAAAGTATGATAATGCCCCGTCCAACACGGGTCCAAAGACGCCTTAACCTTGATTTTATTCAAGATGAGGTGCATTTAAGCGGACAACCCGCCACATTAAGTGGTGCCGTTGAACTAAATTGAAGACTTTTAGGTGAAGAGGAACCAAATATGAGCGATATTGCAGATCGCGTTCGCAAGATCGTTGTTGAGCATTTGAACGTAGATGCCGACAAAGTGACAGAAAAAGCCAGCTTTATTGATGATCTTGGCGCGGATTCGCTCGATCAGGTTGAACTGGTTATGGCGTTTGAAGAAGAATTCAGCGTAGAAATCCCTGACGATGCTGCTGAATCAATTCAGACATTTGGCGACGCCGTTTCTTTCCTTGAAAAGGCTGTTAAGTAAGACCTAGGGGATTTCCCCTTTAGCAGCCGGTAGGACATCTGAAATGAAGTTGCGCAGAGTAGTTGTCACTGGTCTCGGCATTGTGAGCCCTTTGGGTGCCAATGTGGAGACTGTCTGGAAAAACATTCTTGACGGTAAAAGCGGAGCCAAAAAGGTAGACGAATTCGACGTGTCAGATTTGGCATGTCAAATTGCTTGCCGAATTCCGCTTGGTGACACTGCCGATGGGCACTTCAATCCAGATGACTGGATGGACGTGAAAGAACAAAGAAAGGTTGACCCTTTCATTGTTTACGCCATGGCCGCTGCTGGTCAGGCGCTTCAAGACAGCGGTTTTGAAGCCAAAACAGACGAACAAAAAGAACGGGCCGGTGTTTTGATCGGTTCGGGCATTGGCGGCGTGGGCGGCATTTATGATGCCTCCATTACGCTCGCTGAAAAAGGCCCGCGTCGGATCAGCCCGTTTTTTATTCCTGGTCGCTTGATCAATCTCGCGTCTGGCTATGTTTCGATCCGCCACGGATTGAAAGGGCCAAACCACTCAGTTGTTACCGCCTGTTCAACAGGGGCGCACGCCATTGGCGACGCCGCTCGCTTGATCGCGCTGGATGATGCTGACGTGATGGTGGCCGGTGGCGCAGAATCGCCCGTTAACCGCCTTTCATTGGCAGGTTTTGCGGCATGTCGCGCCCTCTCAACTGGTTTTAATGACGATCCTCAACGTGCTTCACGCCCATATGACAAAGACCGCGATGGTTTTGTGATGGGTGAGGGCGCAGGCACCGTCATTCTTGAAGAATATGAACATGCCAAGGCCCGCGGCGCCAAAATTTATGGCGAAGTGGTTGGCTATGGCTTGTCTGGCGATGCACACCACATCACAGCACCTGCCGAAGATGGCAATGGCGGCTATCGCTCTATGCAAGCGGCGATCAAACGCGCTGGCTTGGACGTAAGCGACATTGATTATGTGAACGCCCACGGCACATCGACCCCATTGGGCGATGAAATTGAACTGGGCGCGGTGACCCGCTTGATGGGCGATCATGCGAAGAACGTGACCATGTCTTCAACCAAATCAGCTGTTGGCCACTTGTTGGGCGCTGCAGGTGCTGTTGAGGCGATTTTCTCAGTTCTGGCCATGCGCGATAATATGGCACCGCCAACCATCAATTTGGACAATCCATCAGTGGAAACTGAGATTGATTTGGTGCCGAACAAGGCAAAGGCCAAAGAGATCAATGTGGCATTGTCCAACTCATTCGGCTTTGGTGGCACCAACGCGTCACTCGTGTTCAAAAAGCTGAATTAGGCTTTTCTGCCCAAAATGCGACAAAAAGAGCGGGGACGACAAATCTTCGCTCTTGTTTTTGCCCCAATCATCTATTCAGTATAGCGCCAAAATCAGAAGAAGCAGGGTGCCATGTTTGGAAAACGCAAAAACAAAAAAGTTCGCAAAAAACCAAATACTTTCATTCAAGTGGCGAATGCCTTTCTGACCCTGATCATACTCGGCCTCGTGATCGGCGCTGGCTTGATTTATTATGGCATCAGCCAATTCAACAATGATGGCCCAATTGCAGAAGAAACCATCTTCGCCGTGCCGCAAGGGGCAGGGGTATCCACCATTGCCCGCAAGCTGCAAGATGAAGGCTTGATCTCAAACTCCTATATCTTTCGCTTCGGCACCGTAGCTATGGATAAAGACACAGAGCTAAAAGCCGGCGAATTCCGCATTGCAGCCAACTCTTCCATGCGTGACATTCTGATTGAGCTGACCGAAGGCCGTGCAATCCAATATAATGTGACGATCCCCGAAGGCTTCACCTCCTGGCAGATTGTGGAACGCTTGAAGGCGGCTGAGTTGTTGACCGGCGAGATTGACGAAATTCCGGTTGAAGGCAGCCTTTTGCCGAACACCTACAATTTTGAGCGCGGTGCAACGCGACAAAGCGTTGTGGAGCAAATGAAGGTGGCCCACGATGAGGCACTGGCAGAGATTTGGGAAAATCGCGATGAGGGCCTGCCCATCGAAACGCCAGAAGAATTGGTGATCTTGGCCTCTATCGTTGAAAAAGAAACAGGACTTGCCTCCGAGCGCCCAGAAGTGGCTGGCGTGTTCATCAATCGCTTGAATAAAGGCATGCGCCTGCAATCTGACCCAACCATCATCTATGGCATCACCAATGGTGAAGGTACATTGGGACGCGGGTTGAAACGCTCAGAAATTGACGCGAAAACCGAATATAACACCTACCAGATTGATGGTCTGCCTGTGGGGCCAATTGCCAACCCCGGCATTGAATCCATGAAGGCTGTGGCCAACCCAGCCGAAACCGACGCGCTCTACTTTGTGGCAGATGGTAGTGGCGGCCACGCCTTTGCCAAAACCTATGATGAGCACCGCGCCAACGTGGCCAAATGGCGCCAGATTGAGAAAGAGCGCCAGGAAGCTGCAGAAGCAGCAGCCGAGGCTGAAAAGGAAGCGCTGGAGCGTGAAGAGGCCGAAAAGCTGGACGAACAGAGCAGCAATCAATAAAAGAGGCGAACCAAAGGGCGCACCAAAGGAGAGCTGTTATGTCCAAACCCATCGCCAGTATGACCGGTTTTGCCCGGGCATCGGGGGGCATTGCCGGCGCGTCCTTTAATCTGGAAATCAAATCCGTCAATGCGCGGGGGCTCGACTTGCGCCTGCGCGTGCCACATGGCCTCGACGATTTAGAAAATCTGCTGCGGCAAAAGCTGACCAAAGCGCTTACGCGCGGCTCAGTTCAGCTGAACCTCAACATCACATATGAGCATTTGCAAAGTGAAGTAAGCGTCAATCAACAAGCGCTCGACATTGTTTTGGCGGCGATGGATGATTTGTCACAACGCATCGAAGCAGATCGCCCGCGCCTTGATGGTATTTTGGGCCTTAAAGGCGTGCTGGAGCTGGCCGAGGCCAAACTGACCGATGATGATCTGGTCGCACTTAAAGCTTCCATCCTGCAGGCCGCGGATCAAGCCATTGCCGACCTTATCGCCTCACGCGAGGCGGAAGGGCTGAACATCCATGCATTCTTGACTCAACGTTTGGTTGAAATTGCTGAGCTGACGCTCAAGGCGGAAGAACATCCGGCCCGCAGTCGAGAAGCTATTTTGGATAAGCTGCACGGCCAAATCGCCCTGTTGCAAGAGGGCGAAAATGGCTTGGCAGAGGACCGCCTGCACGCCGAAGCATTGATGCTGGCCACCAAGGCAGATATTCGCGAAGAATTGGACAGGCTGGTGGCGCACGTGGCGGCGGCACGCAAGCTGCTGAAGCAGGGCGGACCCGTAGGCCGCAAGCTCGACTTTCTGTCGCAAGAATTTAACCGCGAAGCCAATACGCTCTGCTCAAAAAGCAATCATGTGGACGTGACGGCGATTGGGCTTGATCTCAAGGCTACAATCGACCAATTACGTGAACAAGTTCAGAATATAGAATAGGATCTTCCATGTTTGATCGTCGGGGCCTGATGCTCATCCTTTCTTCGCCTTCAGGGGCAGGCAAAACATCAATTTCGCGCACCATTTTGCAGCAAGATCCAAACTTAAAATTGTCGATCTCTGTGACCACACGGCCAAAGCGTGCCAACGAGGTGGACGGCGTTGACTATTTCTTCAAAACCGTCGCCCAATTTGAGCAAATGCGCGACAATGGCGAATTGTTGGAATGGGCCGAAGTGCACGGGAATTTCTATGGAACGCCAAAAGCCGCCATCGAAAAAGAACTAGAAGCAGGTCGCGACGTTTTGTTCGACATCGACTATCAAGGCGCGATCCAGCTTTACGAAAAATGCCCAGAAGACATTATCGGCGTATTTATCCTGCCGCCTTCAATTGCCGAGCTAAAACGCCGTTTGGAGCGCCGCGCAGACGACAGCGAAGAGGTGATCCGCCGCCGTTTGACCACCGCCCAGCAAGAGCTGAAGCAGTGGGAAAGCTATGATTACATCATCGTTAACCGGGATTTGGATGATAGTTGTGCAGCGGTTGCATCCATCTTGCATTCAGCACGTATGATGCCTTCAAGGCAGAAAAATTTATCGAGCTTTGTCAAAGGTTTGCAGGGCGAACTTGACACAATTCTGTCATAAAAATTCAGTGCAAATTTTCGTCCGCTGCATTCACCATATATCGAAAAAATATATCCCGCAGCGTTCACAAGCCTGTACATTATATGACTAACGTGCTAATTATGGGTGGCTATAAAGAAGATGTGCAGCTTTGAATTGTTGGAAATTTTCCGCCACCAAGGATAGGTTGCCAGTCCACCATCTTTTTGTGTATGCGCTCACGATACTCAATATTAGGCACGAATATTGCTGTGTCCACCCGCTCGTGGTTCGAGCGGGTGTTTTGCATTTTAGGGGTAGGTTTTTACCCGTTTGCCTCAATCCAGCGGGCCATTTCCACAAATTGATCAGTTGAAATTTGCTCGGCGCGTTCCGTGCCTTTCAGCGACATCGCATCAAACAAAACTGCCAAATCTACGTTCAATGCTTTCAGGCTTTGCCGCAGCATTTTTCGGCGTTGCCCAAAGGCCGCACGGGTAACATGTTCCAATGTGCCCGCCTTAATTTCATTCGCATCTGGCTTTGGTTGAAAATGCACAATGGCCGAACTGACTTTTGGCGGCGGCGTGAAAGCACCGGGGCCAACATTTAGCGCTACTTTGGCGTGGCAGCGCCATTGCGACAAGATGGACAGGCGACCATAGGCCTTGCTGCCAACAGGCGCACAAATACGGTCAGCCACTTCCTTTTGAAACATCAAGGTCAAGCTGTCGAAATAGGGCGGCCACGGATCATCCAACCAGCCGGTCAAAAGCGGCGTGGCGATGTTATAAGGCAAATTCGCAACGATTTTCGTGGGGCCATCTGCAAGCGCACGATAGTCAATTTCCATTGCATCGCCGGAGATGATTTCCAATCGATCAGGATAAGCCGCAGCAATTTCAGCCAACGCAGGCAATGCACGGTCATCTCGTTCAATCGCAATGACCTTCTTTGCGCCAGATGCCAACAAGCCACGGGTGAGACCGCCGGGACCGGGGCCAACCTCGATGATTGTGTGATCTTCAAGCGGAGAGGCAATGCGGGCAATGCGCGCGGTCAAATTCAAATCGAGTAGAAAATTTTGGCCGAGTTCTTTTTTTGCCCGCAGCCCATGTTGCGAAATCACGTCGCGCAGGGGCGGCAATTCATCAATATGGCTCATCTAACGTCCCGATCCATCCATTGCACCTCAGGTGAGGGGCTTTTGGGTCATTTCGTCCGCAATGGCAAGGGCTTTCAAAAAACTATTGGGCGACGCTGTGCCTGTGCCCGCTAAAGAAAGTGCTGTGCCATGGTCCGGCGATGTGCGCACAATAGGCAGACCAAGCGTAATGTTGACGCCCTCATCAAAGCCAATCGCTTTCACCGGGATCAGCGCCTGATCGTGATACATGGCAATCATTGCATCATAATTTGACCAGATGTGTGGGGCAAACGCCGTATCGGCGGGCAATGGGCCGTCAACATTCAAGCCTTCTTCCCGCAATTGCTGCAAGGCCGGCACGATGATGTCGATCTCCTCATGCCCCATCGTACCATCTTCCCCCGCATGCGGGTTAAGGCCAGTTACACCAATCTTGGGTGTGGCAAGTTGAAAACGAGATTTGAGATCATGATGAACAATTCGGACATTCTCCATAATCAACTCGGGTGTAAGCGTTTCAAACACTTGCTTCAGCGCCATATGGATGGTGACCGGCACCGCGCGATGGTTGCCATGCGCCAGCATCATAATCGGCGTGGGAATCTTGCCGCCACCTGCACATAGATCGGCCAAATATTCCGTGTGACCAGGGAAATCAAAGCCTTCCTTATAAAGATTGGCTTTGTGAATTGGGGCGGTAACCAATCCGCGGCACTTTCCTGCGAAAATCGCCTCAACACTTTGGGAAATGGCATCAATCACCAAAGGTGCGGCGGCAGGCGATAAAGTGCCCGGTTCATCCGCAATGCGGTGGCCAAGATCAATAACGGGCAGGGCAGTGGCAAAAAGCTCAGCTGCATATTCTGCCGTGGTGGACGTGATCGGGAAGTCATAGCCAAGCCGCTTGGCACGGGCGGCCAAAAGTTCGGGATCGCCAAATACACAAAAAGCGGGCAGCTTTCGCGCTACCCGCTCTTGATAAGTTTGAAGAATGAGATCTGGCCCAATACCAGCAGGTTCACCAATAGATATGGCAAGCGGTGGAAGGGCCATTACATTAATCCCAATAAAGCTTAGCGATATTCGATGCTTGCTTTCTCACGCAGCTGAGCAAGATATTGCTTGGCTTCGTCCTGGAGCTTTTCTGTGCCCACTTCGTTGCGCAATTTGTTTTTCACAAATGTCAAATCTTCTGCGGCGGTTTTCGCACAAACAGCAAGCATTTGCACGCCGCTAGCAATTGTGCGCGGCTTTGTGATGCCACCAACATTCAAGCCAGCCAGTTCTTTTGCCACAGGATCAGCCAATTGTGTGGAATGGCGACGCCCCATAGTGCGTACCGCTGCGTCTCGATAGGAGAGGGCCAAATCCACCGCATTATCGCAGCCATTAAAATTGCGGCGATATTGATTGGCTTCGTTTGTGCGCGAGCGGGTGCTGCCTGTTGTGTTTAAGAACACAATCTCGGTGAGCATGAAATCATAATTCGTTGCATTGCCGACTTCTTCACGCGCGGCAAGGTCCAACTCAAGGTCAGAGATTTGCACTTTCTGACGCAAAACATTGGCCACAACACCCTGCCAAGCCAATTGGGCCCGCAGCTTGTCTTTTAGTGTTTTGGATTGAACACCAGCGGCGTTCAAAATTTCGGTCAATTTTGATGTGCTCAGCTTGAGATTAACGGCCACTTTGGCATAGGCGTCATTAACAGCAGAATCTGGTACTGAACGGCCGATGCGTTCCATTTCGCCGATCATCAATGCTTCATCGATAAGCTCTTCACGTGCCAATTTCAAACGATCCGCGTTTGATTTGCCGCGACGTTCCAGCCGCATGAAACCCGCACGTTGGCTAATGTCTTGGTCAGTGATGGTTTTGCCGTTCACCACAACTTTGATGGTGGCTGCAAAACTGGATTGGCCAAAAGTCGTCAAACTCAACATGGCGATGAAGACAAGGCTTAGAATGCGCATAGTCAATTATTCCCAATATTATCTCGGAAGTTGTTTAGCACACATGCAGAACAAATGCGGCCATTTTTTGAGATGGACTAAAAATCATAGTCATAGGCGTAATCGCCAATCATTTTCAGATTGAGCTTGGCGCCAATTGTGTCTTTTGGATCAAGCGTATTGGCCGAAGAACGGTTATAATAAATCGTTCCACCCAAATAGCCATCATCATAGGTGAGGTCACTGCCATAGCTGACAAAGCTTTGGTCTGCGATATCATAATTTGAATATGCGCCAACGCTCCAATAATCATCGATATTGAAGCGCACATTGCCGCCCACTTCATGACGATCCTGCGTAGCGCCAGGTGCAACACTTCGATGGGCATAGTTGTAAAACGCCCCAGCGCTGAAAATATCACCACTATATTGCCCGGCAACAGAGCCACGAGCGACTTGGCCATTGCTCGGGTCAATCAGAGTTTTAGCGCCTAAAGTGATGCCATCAAGCGGGGCACCTTGAATGCCTGCAACAATGTAGGAGGGCGACTGATCAGCACCACTACCAATGCCAGTTTGGTTCGGGTTGGCAACCGCAGCCGCATTGGTGCCACCAATATGGTAGGATTGACCAACAACAATATCGACCCAGCGTCCATTGCCGAAATCTGCATTATATTGTCCGCCAATCGCAACACGCGTACCGCTGTCCTGACGATCTTCGTCGGAGAAGCGGTTGAAACTGAAAAGGTTCGTGTCATCAAACACAAAGCTTTGCGCATCATCATTGGTGATGCCTGTATTGGTGGGGCCACCGCGCGATACAATCTGCAAACGTGGCGCGAAATAATGCTTGGTGCCTGAACTATCTGTGCCTACCAACGGCCAACTGACATCAAGGGCTGCAATTGGGGTTGCGCTATACACAACATCCGCTGCGGGTGCCTGAGCGTGACCACTGGCACCATTATATTGAGCATAATCACCGCGCACGCCTAGATAGGGCGCAATCAATAGTCCACCTGGGGCGACCCACTGATTGGTCCAACCTGCCTCTAGGGTCAAGTGAGACTTCGCGCCTTCAAAGCCGAATACATGTGGCGTGCCATTAACGGTGGTCGCATGGTCGCTATCACGCTCCAAATGAACCAACTTGCCGGAAAGGCGAACTTCGCCCCAATCATTGGCAAGCTGTTGTACGTGATTGGCTTCCACCTTTGGCGCAATCAGGGCTTGCTGCGCTTCGTTGGCCGCGCCACTTTCGCCCAAGCCAACATATTGTTCAATGCGGCCATCAATATAGCTGTCACCTTCAAGATAGGTGCCATAAACGCGATTAACGGCATAACTTCCTTCGCGATCACCGACATCATAATCTGTGAGGAAAGAGCGATCTGAGAAAAGCGTATAGGCGCCACCTACCGTTAATTGTTCAGTCGGTGTGTACACTGCTTTGGCTTGAGCCGCGCCGCGCAAATTGCGTTCACCCAATTTGCCAGCAAAGGCAGATGGATTGAATTGATAAATGCCGTAGCCGGTGACTTTAACGGAAGTCACTTTGGTCGAATGCGACCAGTCAAGTTGACCCAACACACCTTGGTTGGTGAAGATCGTTGGGGTCAGCGTTAAATTGGTGCGCGGGTCATGCAAAATGAAGCCCGGATAAGCAATGCCCACACCCAATTCGGAAGAATAGGAGAGGCGTGCTTTCAACAACTCATCATAATCTGTCAAAGACGGATCAGGGATCGTCAGATAAGGAATGGTCGCAATCGGCACGCCAGCGAACACCATGGACGGACGCTCAAAATAGATCGTCTTTTCTTCGGTGTCGCGCACAATGCGTACCGCTTTGATGCGCCAGCCAATTTCACGGCCTTTTTCGTCAACACATGTGCCGCAAGGGGTGATGTCAGCATCATTCAAATCAAGACTACGGTTTGGCTTGATTTCCGCTTCAGCGGCAGAAAGCCAATAACCGGCTTCATCCTGAAAAATCAGATTTTCCAAAAATCCTTGACGAAAATCGCCTGTCAGATTGGCTTTGTCGGCGACGTAAACCAGACCATCAGGATCTTTAACGGCGATATCGCCCAGTAGCTCCACCTCACGGGTGCGCTTGTTGTAAACAACGCGCTGCGCTCTGATCAGGTAGCCTTCGGCCGAAAGTTCCACATCGCCAGTGGCGATGATCAAATCCTGCGCAGGCAAAACGGTGAGTGTTTGCGCGGTAACCTTTAGGTCACTTGTGGTGGAGAGGGCTTGGCCTGCGAAATAGTTGGATGGCAAAAGTTGGGTTTGTTGCGCCATGGCAGCAGGCACAAAAGCGCAGGTCGCTAGCAATCCAAGGCCCAGCAACGCCGACTTCAACTTCCCCTTATGCGTGCAATAACGCGTCACGCTCATCCATCTTCCTTCAGCAACAGAACGGTTGTGCCAATGACAATCGCCACAATTGCAGGTCCCCATGCCGCCAATAACGCATTGATATTGCCAGATTCCCCGGCGCGATCAGCGAGTTTCGTCAAAATATACACGACAAACCCTAACAAAATTCCGTAAATTATGTGAGTACCTGACGTGCCCAGTCGTGAATAACCCGATGTAAATGCAAACGCAATTAATAAAGTGCCAACCAACAAAATTGGCAAGGCTTCCAAGCGTCGCATTCGCATCTGTGCGGCATATTCGGCCGGGGTTGTGACGGTTTTATCACGCAATTGAGATTTCAACTCAAAAATTGACATGCGCGAGATCGACCCGAGCTGTAAGCGCAACTGCGCGGCGCTAAAACTGGTGGGCAATGTAAACTGCTCAAATGCTTGCACGGGTTTGCCTGATTCACTGATGGTGCCGTTGGTAAATTCCCACTCGAAATTCTGATAGCGGGCGCGTTCGGCGACAATTTGGCGATTGTCTCCATTTTGTCCGCCCAGCATAAACACCCGCACGCCATTCATGGCATCACCAGTGTTCAAAATTTCGTCGGCTTTGATGATATAGCGACCGCCATCATAGGACTGCTCAATCCAGCCTGACCGCCGATCCAAAGCGCCTGCGGTGGAGGAGAGGGCCTTCACCCGTGCATCCACCACATCATTAAGCCGCAGCACAATCGGGTCGAGCATATAGCCGACAAACAGACCAACCAGCAGGGAAAAAATCAATGGCGCACGGACCACGCCCCAAATGGATATGCCTGATGCCTTCGCAACAATCAGCTCGCGATGATTTTGCAAATCACTAATGGCAATAACGCCGCCAATCACAAAGGAAATGGGCAATAAATCCATGCTCCACACCGCAGCGGTGAGGCCTGCAGAAGATAGGCTGGTGATGGGGTCGGAGACAAAGCTGGTGCCTGCGCGGTTGCCAAATTCGACAATCTCAATCAACCCGACGAGCGCAAAAAACAAACACATCACCAACAGGATGGATTTGCAGATTTTGATGCTGATATGCAGGCCAATCCGGGTCATGCGACATCTCCCAGCTTGGGCGTACGAGACAAAAGTCCCTGACGCATGATCATGGGGATCGCAATCAAAAGCGGCAAAAGTGGCGGCAAATAAGCCACGAACCACAGGTCGGGCGTGCGATAGATAAACTGCTCGAGCCCTGTGCCAATCACTTTCACCACCACAGCAATGGCCAGCACCACAAAATCCACACTGATGCGAGATTTGCCTCGCATGGTGTTGGGGCGCGACACCATGAAAAAGGCCAAAAGCCCCATGGTAAGCACATAGAGCGCAGTGGTGTTGCGCAGGTGGAAATTCAGCCTGTCGCGACCACTTAACCCGTCAGCCGCCATTTGGGTGAGCAGTAAAAGTGAGTTAGGCGTGACTGAATCTGCGGCGTTGCTGCCCGCCAGATCAGCCAGCGCCAAGGAATAAGTTTCGAACTCAAGCCCGGTCATTTTTCCGGTTTCGTAAGTGTAATATTGAATGGCACCGCGGCTGAGCCGAACGGTGAGGGTGCCTTCAACCTGCGCCAATTGCGACTCTTCCGCCACAATGGTTTGCGAGCGCAACGGGTCACGCGTGTCATAAATGAAAAAACCAAGCCCAGTACCGTCTGGTGCGCGTTCGCGGATCATCATGGTGAGGCCGGAACTGACTTGCGTAAAGCGACCTGGACGGGAAGAGTTGGCCACCAGATCCGCGCTGATTTCATCGCTTTGAACGGCAATATAATATTTGGCGGTGGGCACCACAAAATGGGCAAGCGACAAGCTGACAATGATGGAGAGGCCCATAAACCAAACCCATGACCGAATGAGCGGTCTTAAGCCGACCCCGGCATAAATGGGGAAAATCTCTTTTGACAATTGCAAGCCGCGCACTGTGCGCGAAACGCCAAGGGCGACGCACAAAAACAGCACAATATTGAGAATATCTGGCAGGCTTAGGAAGGATTGATAGACCATGGCGCCAAAGCCTTGGCCCTTATTTGTGACCAAATCCACCGCCCGCAACAACTGCACCAGCCAGCCCAAAAAGCACAGCAAAAACGCGATGCCTGCTGCCGCAATCAGATATTTTTTAAGTATGTAGCGAGTCAGCAATTCCATAGTGAACTTTTGCCACAGCTTGGCCCGCTTCACCATCTTTTTTACATAAGATTTTATCCATCAAAATCTTTTTACTGTTGGTTGCACTTTTCCTCGAACTGACGCAATTTAGTAAAAAATCAAATTTGGCGCGTTCGCGCCTACCTTCAATCAACTGGGATAGGGAATATGGGTCAAACATTGACGATTGCTATTGCTGAACATGGCAAAGGCACAGGGAAAAACATCGTAATCACCTCAAATGGTGATTTGGATTTCTCAAAAGAAGGCAAAGCCATTTGGGCAGAAACTGGCCTTGATATCCAAAAACTAGCGCAAGCAGCCAAGTTTAAAGGCAAAAGCGGCACATTTTTGCCTATCCTTGCGCCGCAAAATTTAGACGCAGACCTGTTGTTGGTTGCAGGCACAGATGGGCTGGCCAAAGACAGCGCAAAGCATGAATTTGCGGCTTTTGGTGGCAAATTGATTGATCAATTGAGCAGCCGCCCTGGCAACACATCGCGCGTAGTGTTGGACGATGATTTGTTTGCTGCAAGCAATGTGGCTGAGGTAGCGGCTGGCTTGAAGCTCAGCCATTATCGGTTTGATAAATACATCACCAAAAACAATGATGATGATCGCGCGAGTGAAATTGAAGTGACGCTGGAAACCGGTCACGCCAAAGACGCGGTTGAAGCGCACAAAGATCGTGATTGCGTAACCGAGGGCACAATTTTCGCGCGGAATTTGGTGAATGAGCCTGCCAATGCGTTGGGCACATTAGAGTTTGCCGATGCGGTGAATGAGCTTGAAAAAGAGGGCATGGAAGTTGAGCTGCTCGACGAAGCACAGATGAAAAAGCTGGGCATGGGCGCGCTTCTGGGCGTGGCACAAGGTTCAGTTCGTCCCCCACGTTTGGCCATTATGAAATGGAATGGCGGCGCAAAGGGCGACGCGCCAGTGGCATTTGTGGGTAAAGGTGTTGTGTTTGACAGCGGTGGCCTTTCCATCAAGCCAGCAGGCGGCATGGAAGACATGAAAGGCGATATGGGCGGCGCAGGTGCCGTGGCGGGTTTGATGAAAACCGTTGCGCTGCGTAAGCCAAAAATCAACGTAATAGGTGTGATCGGCTTGGTTGAAAACATGCTCGACGGTAATGCACAGCGCCCGGGTGACATTGTGACTTCGATGTCAGGCCAAACCATTGAAGTGCTGAACACTGATGCGGAAGGCCGCTTGGTGCTGGCAGACGCGCTTTGGTACACCAAAGAAACATTTAAGCCAAAATTCATGGTCAATTTGGCCACATTGACTGGCGCCAACATGGTGGCATTGGGCAATGAACATGCCGGCCTGTTCTCCAACGATGATGAATTGGCGGAACGCATCACCGCAGCTGGCTTGGAAACCAACGAAAAAGTATGGCGCTTCCCTATGGGGCCGGCATATGACAAGCTGATCGACAGCAAAAACGCTGATATGAAAAATATCGGTGGCCGTTGGGCCGGTGCCATCACCGCCGCGCAATTCTTGAAGCGGTTTGTGGGTGAAACCAAATGGGCGCATTTGGATTTGTCGACCGCGATGGGCGTGCCAGCGACAGCTGTCAACAAAAGCTGGGCAACTGGTTTTGGCGTCTATTTGCTCGATCAAATGGTGCGCAACCATTACGAATAAGCTTTAGGAGCAGGCAGCATGACAGAAATTCTGTTCTATCATTTAGAGCAAAAGCCCGTTGAGGCCGTGCTGCCCGTTCTGCTTGAAAAAACACTTGAGCGGGGGTGGCGCGCCATGGTGCAATGCGCCAACCCCGGCAAAATTCACGCGCTGGATGAGGCGCTGTGGACCTTTCGGCCAGAAAGCTTTTTGCCGCATATGGTGCTGTCTGACCAAATGGATTTGGATGAATTGGCTGAAATGCCTGTGCTGATCGCCGACAATGATGAAAACCCCAACAGCGCCCAAATCCGCTTCTTTGTGGAAGGGGCAGTGCCCGAAAACCCTGAGGGCTATGAACGCGTTGTGTTCATGTTTAACGGCCACGACCCGGACGCCGTGACCCGGGCCCGCCAAGCGTGGAAAACCCTAAATCAAGGCCACGAGCTGACCTATTGGCAGCAAGAACCAAACGGACGCTGGGTGAAAAAGGCTTAGGCCTAATTTGCGATCGGGCGTATTTGCTCTATCAAAATCTGATTGAATTTTTGCGGTTCTTCAAAGGCCGGGAAATGGGCTGACTTCTCGAAACTGAAGAACTGTTTTTGAGGCGCGTTTAGGCGGTCGAAATAGTCTTTTGCCACGTCATGATGAGCTAGAAAATCGTGGCGGCCTTGCAGCATGAATACAGGCACATCGACCGCGGGGATTTCGGTGCTCAGGTCGGTGTTGAAGATGACGGGCAGCAGATTGAATGCGGGCGAGCTCATAATGGACTCTAGAGATTGGGCCTCCCGGACAAAATCAATTTTGTCGTTCAGGCTATATTCTTTGGTCAAAATGAGCGGCTTGATAAACAGGTCAAACGGACCTTTATCATAAGAAAGCCCAAAGCGCGAAACCTGTGCGCGTGCCGTGAGAAAATCTGCATCAATCGGTACGCCGCTGAATGCGCCGACTTTTTGTAGTTGGGCGAGGGCCGCGTCATCATCTGAAGATTTTGCATGTTCTAGCGCCGCTTGAAAAGCGAGGGCCTCGCTGGCGGGGACGTCGGCCAATTGTCCGGTGCCAATATAGGCGTGGTAATCGTCAGGATGGGCCGCAACGGTGGAGAGCGCCAACATGGAACCCCAAGAGTGGCCGAGAATGAAAACCTTGTTCTTGCCAAGGCTTTGCTTGAGATGCGCAGTGACCGCGTGTGCGTCAGCCACAAATTGCTCAACCGTGAAATCATCCGGATTTAAACCACTACGCTGTGACTTGCCTGCGCCGCGCTGATGCCAAAAGGCGAGGGTGAAATGCTGTTCCAACACCGCATTGTGGTGTCGATAAAATGGCGTGTCTGGCGAACCGGGGCCGCCATGCACCAACAACAGCACAGGATTGTCGCGGTTGGCACCACGCAACAGCAAATATTGCTCACTGCCATTGATGGACAATCTTTGCTGCTCGGCAATGGGTTGCGTGCCAAGGTTAGCGCCTGAAATTGCAGGAGTTTTGCTGGGGCTAAACCAAAGTGCAAAGCTAATAGCGATGACGACGGTTAGGGTGAGGGCGCTCAAAGCGAGCAAAATGATTTTCTTTAAAATGGCCATTGGTCCAAGCAGTTAGCTTTATATCAGGACCCCAGAAATTGGCGTTGCCTGGCACAAGTTCAAGCAATATGCCCGGCAGAATTTATGAAAATTGCCCTTGAATGCAGAGCAAGGGCGCCTAAGGGCTATTCCTCAGACAAAATGTCCTCGATCACCAGATCCAAAAACAGATCGGTCAGCTCGTAACACATGACAATCTCAGCTTTTTCCGGATCGTAAAAAGCATTTTGCTCGTCACATGAGGTGGCGCGGAATGTGGTTTCTTCTGGCAAAGTTTCTGCAAAGCGCTGTTGCAACTCTTCCAACATGCCGGAATCCTTGACGATCTTGGCGGAAAGCTCAGTTTCTTCGGTTGGCTCGTCATAGATAATTTTGGCGGTGTATCCATCGCCGCGCATCGGGTCTATAAATGACTCAGTCATCACTGCCCAAGATTGTTCCAACTGCTCATAATCAGCGGCGCACAAATCAATGCGGTCCTCATCCAACCCATATTCAGCAGCAAAATCGCCAAACGTTTCTGCGCTTTGACCCGCCATCAAACATACAATTTGATAAGAGCGTTGAATATCAAGGCTGTGGCTGTCGTAGAAATCAGATTCTTCGAAATCTTCCGTATTGGAAATGTCGGATAAATACCATCCATCGGCGGCGTCGAATAAGATATTGTCATATTCTTCATCGCGCTCGCCCAGCAAGATCACAGACGCGATATTGTCCGCCGCATCTTCTTCTTTGCCCAAGATAGGCAAGCCGAATTGAGCGATCACCAGATGGCCAAATTCGTGATAAAGCACAAAACGCGTATTGTTTTGGGCGAACTCAACGGCTTCATCATATTGTTCGTCGGTGAGTTCTTGCGCCAACACTGGGGACACAAGTGCCCCCAATGTCAAAAGAAGTGAAAAAAGCAATCGCATACTAGACCCCCAAATGCTTAAAGGCCCAGTTCCTCCTGCGCCTCTTCCAAGGTGGCAAGCTTCTCCAGCCAAAGCTCTTCCGCCGCCTCAATATCCTTGGCCAAATCTGCCCGATCTTTGCCCAATTGCACAGCTTTTTCCTGATCTTTTTGAAATAAATCAGGGTCTTCCAAAGCTTCGTCAGTTTTTGCCAATTGTTGATTCAATTTTTCAACCTTGGATTCTAACTGTTTGATTTCCTTGCGTAAGGGGGCAAGCTGCGCGCGTTTTTCGGCAGCGACCTTGCGATCTTTCTTTTTGTCCGCAGGGCTGTTGGCTTTGTTCGGCTCCGGCTTGTCGCGCGTGCCGGTGAGGGACCGTTGATAAGTCTCAAGATCATAATCACACACAGAGATGGTGCCATCTTTGGCAATCCAAAGCTGGTCCACCGTCGCCTCGATCAAATGCCGATCGTGCGAAATGATCAACACCGCTCCTTCATATTCATTGAGCGCCTGCACCAAAGCATCGCGGCTATCAATGTCCAAATGGTTGGTTGGTTCGTCCAAGATCAACAGGTTTGGCCCGTTAAAGGTGACTAAGCCCATCAAAAGACGTGCTTTTTCACCACCGGAAAGATTTTCTGCCAACGTGTCCATGCGCGAGGTGGTGAGGCCCATCTGTGCGACACGCGCCCGCCGTTTCGCCTCACTATCGTAGGGCATAAGCGGTTCAACATGCTCCAATGGCGTTTGCTTTGGCTTGAGCATATCCATCTGATGCTGTGCGAAGTGCGCCACCTCAAGCTTACGCGCTTTGGTGAGCCGACCATCCATCAGCTTCAGTTCACCCGCCAGCAATTTGGCGAAAGTGGACTTACCATTGCCATTGATGCCCACAAGTGCAATGCGATCTTCAGGATCAATGCGGCCGCTGATACGGCTGAGGATTGGCGTGCCTTCTTCATATCCGGTTGCCGCCATTTCCATATCGATAATGGGGGCCGAAACCGCACGCTTAGGCTGCGGGAAGGTGAAGGGGGCCACATGTTCGTCGAACAGTGCTTCCACAGGCTTGATCTTCTCAATCCGTTTCAGGCGAGATTGAGCTTGCTTTGCTTTGGTCGCTTTCGCCCGGAACCGATCCACAAACTTTTGCATATGGGCGATCTGCTCAAGCTGCTTTTCACGCTGCTTGTTGTTGATGTCCATCTGCAAGCGGCGATTTTCCTCAAACTGATCATATGCGCCGCGGTAAAAGCTGAGACCGCCGCGCTCCAAATGCACGATGGAATTGACCGCTTTATTGAGCAAATCCCTGTCGTGCGAGATCATAAACACCGTGTAAGGATAGTTCGCCAAATAGCGCTCTAGCCACAAGGTGCCTTCAAGGTCCAAATAGTTGGTCGGCTCATCGAGCAGCAACAGATCAGGCTTGGAAAACAGAACACCCGCGAGCGACACACGCATGCGCCAGCCACCGGATAGATTGGCGCAAGGTTCGGCCTGTTTGGTTTGGTCAAAGCCCAAACCTTTCAAAATCGAACTTGCGCGTGCTTCGGCAGAATGGGCCTCAATTTCGGCCAAACGGGTGTGAACCTCGCCAATGCGCATCGGATCAGTCACGGTTTCCGCTTCTTCTAAAAGCTGAAGACGTTCCTTGTCAGCTTCCAGCACAATATCCATCACGCTATCTTGGGTGGCAGGCGCTTCCTGCGCCACCGAACCCATTTTTGCGCGGTGATGAATTTCAATATCGCCAGAATCTGTGGGGATTTCGCCTTTTAACAAGCGGAAGAGAGTGGTTTTGCCCGAGCCATTGCGGCCCACAAAACCGGCTTTCGAGCCAGCGGGCAGGGTGAGACTCGCATTTTCAAACAGCGAGCGACCTTCAATAGAGTAATTTAAATTCGTAATTTTCAGCATGATTTCAGCAGCTTTCGAACGGCCTAATTTTGTTCATTATTCGAGATTAGTTTGAAAAGCACACGCCAAACGGAGGCGCAAAAATGCGCGTCACCAACATTTGGGGTGCATTGAAATTTTTCAAACAGGTCTTCGAATGAAACTGCCGGAATCCATTATACTGTCTTTGCTTTTGATTTTTGCACAACCCTTAGCTGCGATGGCGCAAACCGTCAACACTGGGCCGCAAAAACCGCATTTTAACACCAAACCATCTTTAGGGCTTACGCGTGAAAATATCCCCATGGTGAAACGCGTGGGCACCGACCAAATCAATTTTGAATATATGTATTTCGCCCCAAATGGCTGCTGGAGCTTGGCTGGCCACACTTTAGATGTGGGCCGCTATGTGGCGGACCTTACTTTTAACGTGCAAATTGAAGGGGGCATGTGCACCCAAGCCATAAAGCCGCTCAATATGGAAGTGTGGTTCGATGGGCCAAAAGACCTTGAGCGCTTGCGCTTTGAGGTCAAAGATCAATCTGGCCAAGTGATCGAAGCACAGGAGCTTTTGATCGAATAATCGGGCTGTCATCTCACCGTCATCATGAAATGATCTTGGTGCTTGTCATATCCCGATAAGGTCTATAAAACGCAGGCCACATCCCACAAAGCAAAATAAGGGTATTTCAATGGCTTTGGAACGTACATTTTCTATCATTAAACCTGATGCCACAAAGCGCAACTTGACTGGCAAAATCATCGCCAAGTTTGAAGAAGCTGGCTTGCGCATCGTTGCATCTAAGCGCATTCACATGACACGCGAGCAAGCTGAAGGCTTCTACGCTGTACACAAAGAGCGTCCTTTCTTTGGTGAATTGGTTGACTTCATGATTTCTGAGCCAGTTGTTGTGCAGGTTTTGGAAGGCGAAGACGCCATCGCGAAAAACCGCGAAGTTATGGGCGCAACAAACCCAGCTGACGCTGCTGAAGGCACAATCCGTAAAGAATTCGCGCTTTCAATCGGCGAAAACTCAGTGCACGGTTCAGACGCACCAGAAACTGCTGCTGAAGAAATCAAATATTTCTTCTCTGACGACGAAATCGTTGGCTAATCGCCATCCATTTCGTGATGAATTTAGGGTCGCTTCGGCGGCCCTTTTTTATGCGCTGATGGATTGGCCAAACATAAGGCGATGCCCGTCAATGGTCCGGATGCCAAATTCGCGCATGCCATGCGCCTCATCGCGCAGGGTCTTGATGATCTCCACGCCATTGGCCTCATATTCGGCAAAAAGCACATCCACATCCTCCGCCACAATATAGGCCATATAGGAATGATCGCCTGTCTCAGAAGCGGCCATTTCATCGGGGCAATCACCCGCCATGATGGTGACATTGTCGCGCACAAAAAAGCGCCAGCCTTTGTCCTCAATTTCAATCACCTCAAAGCCGAGCTTATCGCGATAAAAGGCGCTGGATTTTGCAAGGTCTTTCACTGCAATCACATATCTTGGTTGCTTGAGCATATTCTCTCCTTGCTTATGTGCTGAACTGCACTAAATTGTGCCGCAAATCCGCAACCAAAAACAGCCCCTTTAGCCCCATGAAAAAAACTGTCCTTAAAGTTGAACGCACTGTCTGTCCTCATGATTGCCCATCCACCTGCGCGCTGGATGTGGAAATTTTGGAAGATGGCAGCATGGGCCGGGTGCGCGGGGCAAAGGATGATCCATATACGGCAGGCGTGATTTGCGAAAAAGTTGCCCGCTATGCGGAGCGCACGCACCATCCGGATCGGTTGCTTTATCCGCTGAAGCGGGTGGGGGCCAAAGGCGAAGGCAAGTTTGAGCGCATTTCATGGGATGAGGCGCTGGATATTGTGGCCGAAAAATTCCTCGCCGCCGAAGACGAGTTCGGCGCGGAAAGCGTATGGCCATATTTTTATGCGGGCACCATGGGCTATGTGATGCGCGACGGGATTGACCGCCTGCGTAACGCCAAAAACTATTCTCGGCAATATGGCACCATCTGCTCCATGATTTCATGGGCAGGCTATGTGGCAGGCACCGGCCGCTTGCAGGGTGTGAACCCGGAAGAAATGGCCCAATCGGACGTGATCGTGATTTGGGGCACCAACCCGGTGCACACCCAGGTCAATGTGATGACCCATGCCATGAAAGCCCGCAAAGAGCGCGGCGCGAAGATCGTGGTGGTCGATATTTACCGCACCGCCACCATGCAACAGGCGGATATGGGCGTGCTCTTGAAGCCCGGCACAGATGGCGCGCTGGCCTGCGCCCTGATGCATATTTTGCTGCGCGATGGCAAAGCCGATCGCGAATTTATGAGCAAATACACAGACTTCTCACCTGAGTTTGAATCACATTTTGAAAGCTGGACACCCGAACGCGCCGCGGACATCACCGGGCTAGACGTAACCCAAATCGAAGAACTGGCCGCATTGTTGGGCAACAACCCGCGCGCTTTTTTCCGTCTCGGCTATGGCTTCACCCGCCAGCGCAATGGCGCCACCGCCATGCACGCGGCGTTGTGCGTGCCTGCGATGCTGGGCGCCTGGCAATATGATGGGGGCGGGGCGTTCCACTCCAATTCGGGCACATGGGGCATCGATAAAAGCCTGATCACCGGATCAGACCTTGCCACCAAGCCCCAGCGGCTGCTGGATATGTGCGAGCTTGGCCCCATTTTGACGGGCGATCAAAAGGCACTGAAAAACGGCCCGCCGGTGAAAGCCATGCTGATCCAGAACTGTAATCCGGCGGTGGTGACACCAGATCAGGAACTGGTGCGCCAAGGTTTTAAACGCGACGATCTGTTTGTGGTTGTGCATGAGCAATTTATGACCGACACCGCGGAGCTGGCCGACATTGTGTTGCCCGCCACCATGTTCACCGAACATGAAGATTTTTACACCCGAGGTGGCCACACGCGCATTCTTTATGGCCCGAAAATCCAGGAGGGGCCGGGCGAAACCCGCTCCAACCATTGGCTGTTTAAAGAACTGGCCAAACGGCTGAACGCCAAGGGCGCGGCCTTTGAAATGGAAGATCGTGAACTGATCGACGAGACGTTCCAAAAGTCCGGCTTTGGCTCGCTAAATGAGGTGGCCGAAGAGGGCTATATCGAACGCGCCGATACTGTGGCCGACGCCCATTATCGTGATGGCTTCGCGTGGGACGATGGCCGCTTCAAATTCGCGCCAGACTGGCTCGCCACGCAAGAGCGCAAAGCAGTAGAATTTGTCTGCGACCCAGCCATTCTGCCCAAATTCGCCGACCATTGGGAAACCATCGAAGCCTGCGACGAGGCGCATCCATTCCGTCTGGCCACCAGCCCAGCCCGCGCCTTCCTCAACACCAGCTTCACCGAAACCCCGGGATCGCAAAAACGCCACCCGGAACCCACCGTGTTCGTCCACCCCGACGATGCCGCAGCGCTCAACATCAATGAAGATGATTACGTCACCGTCGGCAACAGAAGAGGCGAGGTGATCCTCAAAGCCAAAATCTTCGACGGCATGCAACGCGGCGTGCTGATCGCCGAAAGTCTGTTTAAAAACAAGGCACATAAAGGCGGCAAAGGAATCAACACATTAATCGGCTCAGACCCCGTACCGCCGTTTGGTGGGGCAGCGTTTCATGATTGTGCGGTTTGGGTGCGGGGTTGACCCAGCCAATCGATTGAACAACTGTTAAAAAGTGCCAATTATAATGTATTTTTAAACGTGTACGGTTTGACAATGAGAATATTTGCGAAAAATTTTCGTGGTTTTAGTGAAATTGATTTTGATGTTTCACACCCCACATTTCTCGTCGGGGACAATAGTTCAGGAAAAACATCTATACTTCATTTGGTTGAATACGTGTTTCGAACCTCCTTGGTTCAAGCGCCAAACCTTAACTCAAATCATCTACATGACTGGGACGGTTTTACATCACCGTATTTTGATCATGCGGATGTAATCATTGGTTTCGAGAACGATGAAGAACCGGATGAAGAGGGAGAAGTTGGCAAATTAGTCAGAATTCAGACTATTCAACGCGTGAAAGATGAGTTTGGCGAGCCAACAAATTTTGTTTCGAGATTCACTGCTAGTGATGGTGTACATGCAGTTACAATCGCAATATTCAACCAGAAAATTCACGCTGCAAGCTATAATGGTGCCTCCCTGGCAGGATTTTCCGGGGTTTTGGATTTCCATAATTGTGACGATTTAGAATTTTCGCCTGTAGCAGAAGCAGAAGAATTTCACGCAAATCATCCATATGTTGTTGTTAGAGCGATGTCGTTGTTACATTCAATGACGGAAGAATCTGAAGATGTTCAATTTGAGTTTTTCGGAACGCTGCAGGGAAAAAAGTTTTTGCCGTCGTTGTTTCTTGGGCCGCTTCGTAGTGGACCTGAAAGGTACTATGACCAAGAAATCTCCGAGAGCGTTGATGGTCAGAGAACCCTCGCAAATTGGCACAAACTTTCAAAGCATGAGAAACGAAAGTACTGGGTGCCAATTAAACGATTTGCGAACGACAGCGGTCTGTTTTCGCGTTTCGAAGTAGATACAATTAGTGAAAAATTTGCGAGGGCACCTTTGCACGTGCGAATTATTAGAGAGGAAAAAGAATTTTCCTTGTCTGAAGTTGGCGTGGGTGTTTCTCAATCAGTTCCCGTATTGTTACAGTTGATTTGGGGTGCACTGACTGAAAGAATTGTATTGGTGCAACAACCAGAACTACATCTACACCCAGTAGCCCAGGCTGCAATGGGTGATTATTTTTTTGAAATGAATGAAAAAGGTTGCGGGTTCATAGCCGAGACACACAGCGATTATTTAATTGATCGCTATCGATACAGGGTGCGAAAGTCCAGTTCAGAGCAGGGTGCGTGCATAATTTATTGTGAGAATTCGAGGATTGGCAATACCGCCTACAAACTCGATATTGAAGAAGATGGAACAATTGCAAACGCACCAGATAGTTATCGCGAATTCTTTATTAACGAATTAAGCAAGCAAGTGTTTTGAGATGGAGGTACTTATTGAGCCTTGCGTTGTGCAGGAAACTTGGTTTTTGGAGATTTATCCTGAGTTGGTGCGCTGCAAAAACATTGTCCTAATTTGCTCGGAAGATGATCAGTCTAAAAGAGAAATGACTGAAGCTGCGCTTAAACGATATGCTGAGTTTAGAAGGTTGAAGGGTCGGTCGAAGGTCGTGTCTAGGGAGGATGTTGAACCCATCAGAATCGAAATTTGCAACAACGACGAGTTTGAGGCGCATGACGCCTGTGATGACCCTCACATTTTTGCGATTTCGCTTCTCTGCGGGGTCTTTTTTGTCTTCACCCGTGACGAACGAATGGGAAGATGTAAGGCAGCAATGCAGGGCAGTTTATCACCACGACATCGTCGATTCATTCCAATCGTAAATCAGAACTCGTATCGTCGTCATAGGCGAAAGATGTTTTCTCACCCATAAACCTTCCAAAAGAAATAGATCGTCAGCCCCAAAGCGTAAATGATCACAAAGCGGCGCACATAGATGGAGGGGATTAGGTAGGAGAGGCGGGCGGCGAGGTAGCCGCCAATGGTAGCACCCACGAGGGCGACAGAACCTTCCAGCCAATAGATTGAGCCGCCAATGGCCAGCCGGATCACGGCGGTGAGGGCAACCAAGGTGGAGAGCCACAGCTTGATGCCGTTCATGCCATTGATGTCTTTATAGCCCGCCAAAACCAAAAATGCCAAAAGGATGATGCCCAGCCCGGCATTAAAAAAGCCGCCATAAAAGCAAATTGCAGTGAGCAACACTGCCGTGCCGATGGCTCCCGCGCGGGCTGCACGCTTGCTGCCACTGCTACGGGACACCAAATAGCTGTTCAACTGGCCACCAAAGCTAAAGGCAAGCACGGCGAACAACATCAACCACGGCACAATGGTGCTAAATTGCGCGTCGGACACGAGCAACAAAGCCTCGGCCCCGAGATAACCCGCCACCAGCGCGATGATGGAATAAAGCACAAGCCTTTGCCGATTGGCCATGATCGCATCATAAAAGCCGATGGCACCGCTGGCATAACCGGGTAAGCAGGCAAATGTGTTCGTAGCGTTGGCGGCCACGGGCGGCACGCCCACCAGCATTAGCGCCGGAAAAATCACGAATGAACCGCCGCCAGCCAAAGCATTTAGCGCGCCGGCGCCAAGCCCGGCAAAAAACAGAATGATCCAGTCCAAAATATTGTCCTTTTGATCCGACAATGCGCGCAATAATTATCCAAGGATTGGACAATATGAAACAAATTCGTGCTGTACACGTTTTTGTGTTTGATGTGGGCTTGATAGTCCATCGTAAAATTACGATAAACTACCCTTAACTTATTCAAACCAGTGGGGCGCTTTATGTCAACGGTACAAAATAAACCAATCGAACTTTACTATTGGACCACGCCGAACGGATGGAAAATTTCCGTTCTGCTGGAAGAACTTGGCGTGCCCTACAATGTGCACATGATCAATATTGGCGCTGGCGACCAATTTAAAGACGAGTTTTTGGAAATCTCACCAAACAACAAAATCCCAGCCATTGTGGACCCGGAAGGGCCGGGCGGAGAGCCAATCTCCGTTTTCGAATCTGCAGCCATCATGAAATATTTGGCCAAAAAGTTCGATAAATTCTACCCAAGCGACGAGCGCGCACAAGTGAAGGTGGATGAATGGCTGTTTTGGCAAATGGGCGGCTTTGGCCCAATGCTGGGGCAAAACCACCACTTCAATAAATATGCGCCGGAAAAACTGCCATACGCCATGAAGCGCTATACCGATGAAACCCATCGTCTATACGGCGTGCTGAACAAGCGCTTGGCTGACCAGGACTATGTGGCAGGGGAATATTCCATCGCCGACATAGCCATTTACGGCTGGGCTACCCTTTGGGAAGGCCAAGGTATGGACATTGCAGAATTCCCCCATGTGAAAGCATGGCTGGACCGTTTGGGCGCCCGCGAAGCGGTGCAAAAAGGCATGGAAGTGGGCAAAGAAGAGCGCGAAAAGCTCAATCTGGCGACCGATAAGGACGCACAAAAAGTGCTGTTCAATCAGCGCTCAAAATAAGATTAGGATTGGGTCGAAATCAGGGTGCGATTTTGACCCAATTTTCTTTCAGACAAAGAATGCTGTAAAACAGGCAACCTTTAAGCTGGATCGTGTTTGAATTCGGCATCCGCGCGGTGCCTTCATACATTTTGCCATCCAGCGGATTATAAAGTTCCCCTTCAAAAACGCTCGGATCATTACTTTTTGAAAAAGTAATCAGCAATATGCCCTCAATCGGGCGATTGCGCATGGTTGGATCAGGGTTGCGCTTATCTGTAAGCCCTGGCTTTGCCGCCTTCGACACGCGGCCACAATATTTTTGCGCCCCACAGCGCTCAATACGAATCTCAGCTTCAAGTTTAGTGCGCCAGGTGCCCACCGGGTTAAAAGCAGAAGCGAAAGATTGTGTGCTCGGCAACATAAGCGCCAAGACGATAAGGAAACGGACGATTGTTTTTGTCGCTGTTACAAGCATTTTGGGTCCAAAATAATCTAAAATTGCTACTCGGCTCATCCTGCATCCTGATTTAAACACAGGCACTTTTTAAAAATCAGTTTTGCAAACGGGTGTTGATCAACACTTAATCCAACACGGAATCATCACCAAGATTCGCACCGTTCTTCATTATAGTCATTAAATTATGAACCGGTGAGACAAGTTTCAAGTTGAGGACAACACAAGACATTGTCAAAATTTTGAAAAAATGGCTTGCATCCATCACATCGTTAAGGTTATTCACTGCCTCGGAGAGGTGGCCGAGTGGTCGAAGGCGCTCCCCTGCTAAAGATGTAGCTTGCTTCTCTATCTCTTTGTTTTTGATTTGTTATTTTGCACCGCTATGTGCGGTTGTGTCAATTTTGTGCCAAACGTGTTTTGAACAGCCTCTTTTGTGTCGCTTGGTTGCGCGTACACTTCAAGCACCATCCGCTTGCTTTTCCACCCACCAGCTTTAGCGACCGTCACAGGGTCAATCCCGTTTTGCATTAGCGCTGTTGCAAAGTACCTTCTGCCCATGTCGTGCGGTGGAATATGCTCAATTTCGGCGTTCTTTTCAGCAGTTGCCCATGCCGTTTGAATAGAGTTTCGAGACTTGTACCGGAACACACGATCTTGGGTGCGCTCCAAATTTGCCAGCTTGATGATCAAAGGCTGGGGCATGGTGCAAACGAGCGGGTCTGTTTTGGTCTTTCTTAGCACCGCGACTTGGTTGTCAAAATCAACATCTTTCCATTCAAGCCGAACCGCTTCGCTTATTCGTGCGCCTGTGTACGCCATAAACATGGCAAGAGCGCCCAGATGGGGGCTGGCATGGGCAATGAAAGATTCAAGCCATTGCTGGTTGCCTACGCGGGGTATTTTCTTCTCGACCTTAAAGCGCTCAACTTTTATGGGGTTGCATAGCCCGCGCTTTGCAGCGTGATTTATAATCGCCTGAACGGGCGTTATCACTTGTCTGTTGTGTGTGGCGGGGCCGCTATTCGGGTACAGCTTAAGGCAAAGGTCATGCACATTGCCCGGCTTTATTTCGCTGACTTTCTTGTGACCCCATTCTGCAAAGATTGGTGCTAGAAAGCGTTCCGATTTGTCAGCGTTTAGATATATCTCCATTGCGGCGGCAAAGGTGACTACGCTTTCTTGGCCGTGGATTTCGGCCTTGTGGACTTCGAGTGTCCTCTTAGCTTTGTACTGCTCCGCAATTGACTTTTCAGCCGTTCCTGTACTCTCCCGTATGCGGAATCCATTGATGGTGCCACGGACCCACCAGATTTCGCCACGTTTGAAGAGTTTGAGACTTCCCATTTTTCGATCAACTGCTCTATGTGTGAGTTTGTGAATAATACTGTACGGCCAACTTTGAAGCAAAGGCCATGTTTTTTTGCGCTTTCAACCAAGGTCCGTTGCGAAACATGCAACTGCTTGGCTACATCGGCGGCGGTATATGCCTCTATCATTCATCACCTCCATGCCTTGCCAGCGGAATAGGCGCGTCTATGTCAATGGTGTTCATTGGTTGGCCTCTCTTGATGCATGTTCCAATTTAGCGACCGTTAGAATTGTCGGCTTCAACTCTGCCGGGGCTTGATCGTAATTGATGCCCTTCTTTGCACCGCTCAAACGTGGTAGCAGGGCGCGGGGTATTGCCTCCCAATTGCTTGGGTCACAATTCGTTTTATCCCCATCCAAACATTTTAGCGCATGTCCTTCTGGCACTGGGCCGTTTGCCTTTTCCCACATCCATCTATGTTTCAGCACATAGCGGCGTTCATATCCGGTATGCGGGTTCACTTCGTCCACACTGATTTCGATATAGCCGTTCTTTGTTTGCCGCTCATGGCCAAGGTAATTTGTGTTGTGTGGAGTGTTGCCCTTCTTGAATTGCGTTTCTTTGGCACGTCCTTTGGGCGGGTGCGGCTTGCCTTTGTTGTGCGGTGTAATGCCCTTCTTGAATTGGCCTGTCCGGCCTGTTTTCCAACCCATGCGAGTGCATTTCGCTTTGAAATTAGCGAGCGTAATATCATCGCGACCGAACGTCTGGACAAATTCAGTATGCAGCTGGCGGCGAGGCTTTGTCTTACGCGCCTCAAGCCATACCAATTCTTCTTTGCTGTATGGAATTGATCTGCCCTTCATTCTTTTTCATGCTCCACTGTTACAGGTTTGCCGATCAGACCAGATAAGGCGGGGCGGTATCGGTCGCCATGTGTGGCAACAAAGGTTGCGGCTTTAAATGTCAGGTCGGCGTTGCGAATAATTTGATCAGCAACCGAAACCATTGAATCTGCGCGTTTGGATTCTTGTTCAATTTGCTCCGCGCTCATGCCTTCTTCTGAAAGGCGTTCCATTTGGGCGAATAGGTGATCATTCAAGTCCTGGAGTTTGTTCTTCATCACACTTGCCTTTCGTAAAATCTTTCGTAGCTGTTTCGTAGCCTTTCGTACGGCTATCCATCTCACTGATCCTTGGTGGGGAGGTTTCCAGCCAGCCCAACAGTCGCGTAAACCACGGCTGGCGCGTCTTCATAGCTGATATAGAAGCCATGCTCACGAATTGCTCTGCTTAAGACCATGTAACACCCCGGAGGGCCGCCCCTAGCTGGATGGTTCCATGCGTTGGGATATTTATCTTTTGGGAAAACCAACTTCGCCAGTTCATGATAAACCAGAAAGCCGCCATTCCCATGCTGGGTTAACGCATCAACAATGCGGTCTTTGATCTTCCTAGGCATTGTCCTGCTCCTTGGTGGGGAGGGTTGTAACAAATGGCAGATCGTCAATTGTTGCGTGGCGAAATTCGCGGGGCCGCCAAAGGGTGCTTTCCACCTTGTCACCAACCATCAGGTTAGTGTTGTTGGCGACCCAACAGACTTGACCATCTGACTTGCGCACCACAATAGCCCCCGGTTTTGCTTCTGACATTCTCATTCGCTCTCACCTTCTGGCGCATTGGTGGGGAGATTGCGGATTTCTGGCTGGGGTGAGATTGGCCCTACTGCGCCAATGATTTCCACGACCGCTTGTTTATTCCATCCTTTGCCATCGCAAGATTTGCAAACCCACGAGTTGAAAGAAATGTCACCAGCTTCGGCGTCATTCCGTTCACCTTGCCCACTGCAATCATCACACTTGGCGCGGCTCAAAACATCAAGCAACGCACAGGCATCAGCACCTAAAACAAAATCATAGGCGCTGATTTTCTCCCTCCGCCCTTCCTCTCGCGCTGCCTTTATACGTGCAAGAATTTCAGTGGCGTGTTCCCAAGCCGCAGCGCCTGTTTCCACATCGGCGGCACATTCTTTCTCCGTCACGCCCATGATTTTCTCAACAAGCCGCATAAGGACATCGCTGGGGTATTCTTGGCCGTCGATTTCATTAGTTTCCGAGAGCTTTTCTTTTGGTGTGGTCATGATTGGTCCTTTGGAGTTAGCCCGCTGCCGCGGCGATATGAAAGACAAGCGATACGTGTATGGCCCGCCGCGTCATCCGCTTCTTTTCTGGATGCAAAGCCAGCCGTTGAATTTCGTGGGTATATGTTCACCCAACATTTTTTGGGCTGCTTGTCCTTGGCGGCTATGCGATATTCATCAGCAAAAAAACGAATTTTATCGATATTGCTGGCATCTACAGCAACGAATATTCCTTGGCCTTTTGCCTCAACGACCATTCCTATTTTTACGTTCTTTGCCTTCATCACATTTCATCCAGTTGCTTTACGTTGGGTTATGGGCGTTTGAAGTTTATCTGATACCAAGTGTCTCCAGGTTCGGAGCAACCGTACAAGTCCTCGTGCTTCTTAGGGTCATAGCCGCCGTCAACCTCATAGATCAGTCCGTGCTTTATGGCCTTTTCTTGCAACTCAAAACCTTCAAGATCACCTTCCGGCCAAGCCTCCATCACGTCTTTTGCAAATGCTTCAAAGTCTGGTTTCTTGATCATGATTTCCTCAATCGTTTACGTCTCTAGAGTTGTCGAAAAACGGATCGTTCATCTTGCGTTTCGCCTTGGGAAAGCCCCGCGATTGTATCGGCTTGCCTGATCTGACCTTCTTGCCGCTCTTGCGCTTCTTTGGGTCGGCAGGCACAAACAAAATGCCTTGCGCGAAACGGTTCTCTAAGGTGCGCTGAATGCCGCGCAGCGCATAGAATAGCCATTCATCACGGCTTAGCGGTTCGCCTAACTGCCCATCAAATTTTGCATGGCATGAGTGGCAGGCGTCGAGAATTGAAATGTCGCTGGCCTTGTTGCCGGTCCCCTTAAATTCATCGCGAATGTGGGCCGCAACGGTTGTTGACCAATCGCCGTTACATATTCCGGGGATCTGCAAAGTGCAGGGCTGGCCTCTAGCCGCGTCTGTGTATTTCTTGGAGTGGATCATGCGACATTCCACTTCTTGAACCATTCTCTGTGCTTAGGGTTCATTACGAGCTTGCCGCGCCTGCTTGGCTGTATATGCTTACCATCAACCCACGAACCGTTATAATAGTGCGACACATAATCGAGCGGTGTTTCGTTCGGTTTTTTGTTTATCGCCGCTTCAAAATATGGTGCACCATCAAATCCCGCGCTAAACACGTCACCACAGGTTCCGCACTTAAATTCAGGTTTCAAATAACCGACTTGAACGCTGATCCGTCCGCGCTTGCACGATTTGCAAAGGCTGTCTTTGTGGTAACCCATATTGCTCTCCTATGCTGCTTGGCCCATCACAAGGGCTTCTAAGAAGTCCAGAACGGCTTGCTTGCTGGCCTGAAATTCACGCTTCCCCATTGCTTTCAAAGATTGAGATTTGGCGGTGAATACCTGCACGACACACTCATTCACCGTGACAATTGCAAAATCGTCCGAGGGCTTTACAAATGACGCAATTCGCAACGCTTCAGCCTTGCTGGATGCAACCATTGACCGCTCGTCATAATATCCGCACTTGATCAAAGCCCATTTCCGCAAATGCTCGTCGGTTGGGAAGTTATCTTCGATCAATTCCGGCAGGTTTACCCAATATTCACGGACTGCTGCGAAATACTGCTTGTGGCTGTTTGCAGATCGATCTTCTTTGATTTCGAGATTGTAAAGCTCACCGACAACAAACTGATCATCGCACTTTTGTTGAAACCGTGGCATTGGCACCATAGCCAAGCCATCCCATTGATAGATCATTGGTATGCCTCCGGGTTGCCGCGATCTGCCATGTCAATTTTTTCGGCCATCGCCTCAAGTTCTTCACGGCGCGTTTCAATGCGTTCCATAAACTGCCCAATCCAGTTTTCTGGCATGAATGCGAGGCGGCCTTGAAGCTCGGCCTCCAGGTTCTTGAGCTTCTTGAATTGACCTTCATCAATCTCTTTCAAGATCGCATGGAAGTTGATGATCTCTTTTGCGCGATGCGGTGTGAGGCGCTCGAACTTAGGCGGGTTCTCACTTGCCCGTTGCGCATCATCATCTTCACCAGTGATAGACAAGTTGAAGATTGCAGTTGTCAGGTATCGACGTGCATAGGTGACAGACGAGCCAAAAGCCTGTGTTGCGTTCTTGTTTTTCCCGCCCTGTGCGCCAGCACCATCGGATGGCACATCCATAAATTCTGTTTCAGAATGGCCGGAAACATGCCGGATCGTCGCTTGCACTCGATAGTGATTATTCTTTTGAGTCTCGCCTTCCCCGAAAGTGATCGAAAACCCATGCGCATAGATGATAGGCTGAATTTCCCGGTTGATTGCCTCAAGCGTGGCATACTTGGACCCTGTGAAATTGTTCTCTGCATTCTTCACAATGGGCTTCATTGCGTTCTGCGCCTCTGACATGGCGGCATAGAACTCTTTCTTTGCCTGATCTTTTTCCATGTCGCGCTGCAAAGCTATGAGGCGCTCAAACTTATCAATGTCCATATCGGCATTGCTGGCAGCCTGCATAATCCGGTCCAGCATCGCGCTGCCTTGGCTTTGCGTTTGCACTTCGTGGTGTTCGTCTTGTTTTGCTAGTGCGCTCATATCGAAGCCACTCCATCTGTTTTCTGGTTGTATTCGGTTTGAGGGTAGGGAACGGCCCCGGGGATTTGCGCCAGCACGTTCTTTAACTGGTGTTCATTGACCAGCCGCGCCCGGCGCTTGTCTGTTGTTGGGCTTGCCCCCGCCATCATGTGTAGATAGCCGTTGCCGATTTTGACGTACCAGTGAGGGCGGGTTTCAACGCGGGTGATGTTCATGATCTTCCCTCCGCTTTGGCGATTATCGTCTTGGCATGTGGGATATTGCCGCCTGATACGCCGAAATTATCGCAAGCATCTGTTAGGTCTTTCAGCGCCTCTACTAGCTCTTGCTCAAGAGGGCGGGTGTTCCAGCGGTTTACGTTCGCGCCGCCTCCACAATCTCGACATGCCACAACACGACCATTACCGATTTTGTATGTGTCAAGAATTGAAGACCCACAAAACGGACAGGGCTTTAGCTTCTCACTCATATTCACACTCCTTGCAGACAGGCGATTGCAGTGCCGATGAACCAAGCCGCAATCCAAATGGCGCAAGCTATCGGCGTGTCGTATTTCGAGATGAATTTGATCGTGCGGGTCATGATTGCGCTTCCCAACCAAAAACTAGGGCGCGCATTGTGACCACTTCCCACTGTCCATCATCAGCGCCACATCCACCGCATGGCTTCGTGTTGTGCTTATACTCTGTGTGGTACCCGCATGTATGACGATATCTCTTGTGCCAATGTCCGTTGGTGGTAAGACGACCGGCGGTCACTCCTATCCATCCGGCTATGGCGAACAGAATGATGATAAATACTAAAAGAAATAGATCACCCATTGTCTTTCTCCTTGGCCTTATCGGCGGTTAGATTGGCTATGGATGATTTCCCATCCTTGTTGCGCTTTGCATCAGCAGCGATTGCCCATTGGCTCACATCGTTTGAAGTGGTTTGGCTGTCACCCATCGCTCTCGCTCCGGGCTTGGAGCATGGCATCGGCGTATTGATATGCAGCCTTTGAAACGTTCTTGGGATCAAAGGCATCACCAGCGTGAAAACTTGCCATGTTGGCCAGCGCTTGCCCTGCGAAATCGTTCCGCAAAGACTGCTCGATCATTTCATCCAGCCATTCAGTGCCGCTATTAGGCACCTTTAGCTGAATGGCGGCGTATTCTTGGGCGGTGAGGCCTGATTGGTGCCCATTGTCGCTTGCAGCCGCAAAGGCAGCTTCGTCTTGTTCGGCCATCATTCATCTCCCTGTGTGGGGTGGGCTTTGGAAAGGGCGCTCGCTAATTGCTCTGCTTTTTTTTCCAGATTTTCTGTAACTTCCACAGCCCGTCGTGTACGGTTGAATTTTGAGCATTGGCTTGCACGGCGATCACCAGAAGATGGGCCTTTAGACATGCCGTTAATATTGTGTTCTAATGGGCAATCATTGGATTTCATCCACCAATGACACCTCCCGCAGGTGCGCTGTTTGCTATCCCAAACCGCCCACTCGAATAACCTTGCTTCCCGAACTAATTGGTTGCGAGCGTCCCAATCCATGATGGCGTCAAAAACCTCTATAGCCATTCCAGCCTCCTATAGTGCGTGTGGGGTGAGGGCGGAGACCGTGCAACACTCGCTGATCAACCACGCGGCTGCATCCATCTTGTGCTCGTGCTTTGGCTCAAATGAAGCGAGATATGCTTTCAAAGCGCCGTGAAACAGACCGCTGTCCACGCCCGGATTGAGAATGGCGCCAAAATCGCTTAGTGTGCCGCCCTCATAAAACAAGCCGTTCGCAACATCGTGATATTCACGGCCAACTTTTGGGATTGAGTTATGCGGCGGGTATTGGTTTAGCTTTGCGCCAGCGAAAACACTAAACTCCGTTGGCACTTCAAAATTACCAAGTTTGATTGGGTCTTTTGCCATCTCTCCGCTCCTTAAATAGCGTGTTGTTGGTAGTAGGCGCGGTCTGGTGCCTACAGAAATTCTGGTTGTGGTTGTTCGTCGTGATCAAATTGGTAGCGATAACGCTCAATGCATGTTCCGATGATGTAATCGTCCATCTCGCGGATATCGTCGCAGTGGCGCATGACGGGTTCGATTTGCTCTGAGAACTGCAATGATGAACCGTCATGCCAGCAAGGCGCATTCAATAGCCAGCAATCATCATGAGATGCTTGGCAATCTCCATAAAGCGGCTTAGGCGAGTGAATTTCGATACCACCTAGGAAGCGTTCGCCCCACCTGTCACGCCAATCCTTGTCTTGCTCTATCGCCCAAATGTGGACGCCGCCTAACTCACTCTTGGCAAACCAAATGTGGCGGTTGCCTTCCTTTTGGTATCCGGTTTCGACCTTCGACATTACGCTGCTCCTTTGTATGCTGCTGGCCAGCTACGCGGGAAGGTTGGCTGACCGCCGCGATGCTCAATCCGCGCTTCTTCAATTGCTGTATCGAGATAGTCTTGAGCGTGGGCGCTGATGAACTCACAGGCGCTTTCTGACCAATCATCAGACTGCAAGTCGTGGTATTGATCTTCCACGTATGCATCGGCCATTGCCTCAGCGATTTGCACGGTGATGGTGTCGCCTTGCGTTGCACCTTCATTCACGCCCAAGATCACCCATTCCAAGCCATATTCTGACGCTTGATCAATCACATCGGCCAGCTTGTCGAAGGTGTGCGTTTCCAGCACTTCACCGCCTTCAATCATCACCGCTACAAATGTTTTGTATTGCTCTAGCTTGGTCATTTCCATCTCCGCTGTTGAGATAAATATAGGATAATCCTATAATGCATGTCAACATAAAAAATAGGAAAACCTTATAATTTAGTTGTAACGGAAAATGCGCCCTGCTATAAAGAGGGTGTACAGACTTGATGTGAGAGGAAAATCACTCGCAACCCGGGAGGCTACCATGTAACCGCAATCGAGTTTTCAGCGTTTAGATCAGGACATATATATCGTGAGCGAGGGTTGGTGTTTCGGCACCGGCCCTTTTTGTTACAACGCATTATAAAGAAAAACCCCGCCGAAAGGGGCGGGGCTGATTCTTGATTTATTTGTATCGTGAGCGCTTATAATTAATTAGCTGCGGCTTCTAGACGATATGAGGTATCTTGCTTGTACCCTTTTTTATCGTTTCGCCGAAGGGCGCTTTTTACGGTGTCCCTGAAACCTTCATCCGCAAAGCGTTTCTTGACCAATTCGTCATAACGCTTTTTCGGGTTCTCCATCATTTTCAGCTGCAACTCACGACTAATTGGTGGTTTTTGCATAGCTGTTCTCCTGTTAGCAAGACTACCAGATCACACATTCGCCGGTTGATCAATTCTTTTCGCAATCCAGATATGTGTGCCTAATTGCTGGTTCCCGCGCCGCGCGTCATATCCCAGATGCGGCAATACGTCAAACACATAGTCGTACTTCATTAACGCTTTGCGGGGCAAATTGGTTTCGCATGTCATCATATTTATGACCGAAGGTTGTAAATTTTCGGCTAAAATCTGCAGCGAAAACCGAACCGCGTCCAAAACTTCTGTTCTTTGTTCCGGTTCTGTTAGTAGACCCTTTGTTTCTAGGCCGCTCATCATGTGACTTACATAGGTACCATCTGGCTTCGTTTCAATAATCATGAATACGAACTCAAGGGTCGATTGGTTTTCGCCGATTGCGATACTCAATGAGCAATTCAAAGAATATTCTACATTTCTGGCGATATCGTGACCAATTTTTAGGATGATCACATTGTCTTCATTCGAAGATGCGCTTTCGGCAAAGTCACCTTTCTCCAGGGTAAATTCAAAAGCCATATATCTCTCAACAATCAATAACAGAGCGCCGGACGCGGCCTATGACCTTCGCAGCGCCTTTTATGCATGGTGGCCCAACCTCATGATAAGATGCGGGCTGAAATGGCGGGGATTCGCTTGGCCTATACCGCTTATAGGTGGCGTGACCTTCTTCATCTGAAATGACGTAAAGCGCGTTCGGCACCAAATTACGATCATCCAGATCAACAAAGATAATGCTGTCCGGTGGGCTTATCTTATTCATGCTGTCGCCAGTCACCCTTAAGGCGATCCAGTTGCCTTTATGTAAGCCAGCAGTTTCTATCGGTGGGTATTCATCAAAATTAACAACGGGGCTTTGCTCGGACATTTGCCCGGCGCTGACCCATGAAACGAGCGGCACAAACTGACTGGAGTTTGAGTCGCTGTTTGGATGATATTCGGCATTAAACAATTGCTCTAAAATAGGAATTTCATCCGCTTTTAATTTGCGGTCGCCAAGCACAAGTGCGCGTGCCTGTGGCTGGCTAATGCCAAGCGCCACTCCTAGCTTGGATTGGGTTAGGCCACGCTCACGCTTCGCACGAGCAAAATTTTCGGCCACCCACTTCTGTTGATAAGTATCGGGTTCTTTAAACATGCCCACTTATCTCACTTTGTCAAAAATTTGGGCACTTATAAAAATCCTATATTTTCTGATTGACATAATATAGGAAAAACCTATAAATATAGGATATGAGCAAGCCAAAGATTATACGAAAGCACCTATTTGCCATGACGCAGCAAGAGTTTGCAGACGCTTTGCAGCGCACGCAGCCTTCTGTTTGCGAATGGGAGCAACGGGGTGAGTTCCCTCGGGGAGTTCTCCCCAGCCTTCGGGAGCTTGGAAAAGAGAAATTCGGCCGGAAGTGGCAGGACGCATGGTTGTTCGAGCCGCCCAAGGGCGCAGCATAGGAGGGGGTGACGTGTACTACTTCAAAGAACATCGCTTCAATCTTTGGCTTTTGATGAAGTCAAACGGCATCCCAATGTATCTGAACGGTAAACGCATCAGCGACGAGAAAATAGTGATGTGGTTTCCGCTCAATTGGCTGGTGCTGCTGGTGATGGTCATGATCCTGCCATTTTGCATGATTTGGGACGATGTGATTGACCCTTTGATCAAGCGAGGTTTGGGCAAATGACCTTCCTCCTTACCCATAAAGGCCCGATAGCATTTTTGCTTTTATGCATTGCACTTCGCATTGCCTTTAACGATGCAAGCGCGGGGTGGGTCTAATGGATGATTGGCAACCAATTGAAATCGCGCCGAAAGACGAGTCACAAATTCTCTGCTTCGGTTCCATCGCTGCGGGCGGGCGGACACATTCATACATCGCCATCTGCCACTATGAACATGGTGCCAGTACATTTGTTGTGTCTCATGACTTCGAATATTGGGAGTCTGTCGGATATACGCCTACCCACTGGATGCCTTTGCCAGAAGCGCCAAAGGTGGCCAAATGATCCCCAAGCAAACCATATCGCATAGAGAAGGGGCATTGTCTCTTAGGGGGCATGCGATACGGCTTGCTTGGAAAGAGCAAGACGCGAAACCTCGCGTTCCTGTTAAACTCGCGCGGCGGGCTGCACATAACGGATATTCACAGCCTAGCCGTGCGCTTTTTCTTCCACTGAGCAAAATCAATAACGTTGGCCGTGGTTTCCCCTCCACATACGCGGCTGCAAACTGGGCGGTGGCCGTAGGCTTCCTCCTCCCGGCCTACCTCCAAGGTCGCCGCCCTTTTTTCTTGTTCCTCTCGGATCGTTGTGAACAGGCGTTGCAGCGCCACATCCATCGGTTTGAAATTATTCGTCACTGTGCGTTCTCCAATGCACTTTCGTGTTCCCACGTCCTGCAATCAATAAACACGATGCAGGAGCCAAAAAGTTGTCTCAGAGAGCCAAATTTAAGAGGGGGCCGAAAGTGACATACATTTCAGCCGCCGACAGTAAGCCAGACATCATCAAGTACGTGAAGCGCACTTGGCCAGCGGACAACCTCAAGTCTGTTCGCCCAAAGCTGCGCCGCCGACTGAATACTATCGTGAGCAAGTTCCAGCGAAATGAATCTGAGTGTCTTCATTTCTCGGATCGCCGCGTCAGATCAATTTTAAAAGGTGAACCCTCAGCCAAGTTTGATGGCTACGAGGTTGCCGCAATTCGGGAACTTTTGGAAGGGGCTACCGATGAAGAAAAAGAGATTTTTGGCCAGATCGAAAAGCTATCTGCTGAGATTGAGCGCCAAGGTCAAATTATTGAGAGCCTCAAAAAACAAATGGCTGGCCAAGGTTCTTAACAGCTGGGCAACGGCGCTGATGCTTCGCGCCATTGAATTACGCAAGCAAGCGGAAAGGATTATGAACGATGAAAATACCAAATAGTGTTTTGATAATCGCATCAATCCTATCGGCCGCGGTGTTGGTCCTAGTCGCCCTTTCTGACTTTGGGGTGCTGTCATGATCCACTTGACCTGCAAACACATGCCGCCAAGCGTCAATGATTGCTTTGCTAATAACCGCAAGACAGGTGGCCGGCACCGGACAAAACGCTATGCCACATGGGCCAATGCTGCTGGTTATGATCTCAAAGCCCAAAAGCGCAATGCCTTCATTGCTGGCGCGTTCACAATCGCCATTGTTTTGGACCGTAAGAGCATGCGTTCAAACAGCGACATTGATAACCGCGTAAAGCCGATTTTGGATTTGCTGCAAACGCTGGACTTCATCAAAGACGACAAATTTTGCGAACGCTTAACCGTTGAAAAAGGAACGGTTGAGGGTGGCGGCTTTGAGATTTTCCTAGACGAAATCACCGTGAAGGAGGCCGCATAATGAACGCCATAGGACCGATTGAGCGCGACTATAGAGCAAAGCGGGTTGAAGTGCGTGAGCGCCTTTATCCAACTCCAAAAGCAGTTGCCCGCATCAAACCAATGAAGGCCATGCTTCGAGTTACTGACCCAGAAATCAAAGAGTTGGTTTCTCAGTACAAGGCGATTGACATTGTGCCTTGGGAAAATGCAACCCGCGCCGAACGCATCAAAGCGATCAAGAAGCAGGTTTCTAGCAAGCATCATGTTTCCATTGCACTTCTTGAGGGTACGTGCCGCAACCGCAAATATGTTCAAGCTCGTGATGAGTGCGCCTACCGGATCCACAATGAGGTCGAAAATCTATCATTGGCGCAGATCGGCAGGGCAATGGGTGGGCGTGATCACTCGACCATTTGGCACAGCATTGATCGGCATATGAACCGCATCAAGCGAGGTGATGTTCAATGAGCAATCATCTTGAATTAGTGGTCGACAATAGCGGCAATGAGGCTTTGGCCGAACAAGCTTACGCTGAATATACCGCATTGCGCGAAAAGGCAGAACAGACCGGTTCAAAGAAAGATCACTTTGAGGCTGGCAGGGCGCTAGGGCGTTTCTACAAACTGTTTTTGCGGGGTGCATAATGCTGCCCGAACCAAGGCACACAAACACAGATCTGGAAATCAATATTTTGGGTACGTTTTTGGAATTTCCAAAGCTGTTGCCCGTGTTTTCTTCAAGGATCAAATCCGATTGGTTTAGCGACGATCTGTGCGCCCGCATCTTTGATATTATGGTCGCGACAACACAAGAGGGGCGTGAGCTTACATTCTTCGGGCTTCTCAACCAGTTGCCGGAAGATTTAGGCGGTATCAGCCGCAATGAGTTTATGGCTAGCTTGGCGGCGCAATCTATGCCTTCCACAACGCTATCTGATCTTATCCATACTTTGCGCGACCTTTGGGCCAGACGCAAAATGAGAGATGACGCGCTTCAGGTGATCGAAATTGCAGATGACCCAAACGTTGATCCTTTCGGCGTTGCAACAACAGCGGTTGCTGAATTTGGTTCGATCGCAGCGTCACAAGGCACACAAGAAAGCGGCACATTAGAGCAGGGCTTTGATGCGCTTCTATATTCGATCGACCATCAAGACGAAATGCGTGGTGCTACTACAGGCATTCGCGCCCTAGACGAAAAGCTAAACGGCTATAAACGCGGTAGCTTCTATGTGATCGCTGGTCGCCCCGGCATGGGCAAGAGTGCCTTTGTGCTTTCATCATTGCGTAGAACCGCTTTAGCAGGGCATGGCGTGGCGTTCTTTTCTTTGGAGATGTCAAGGCAAGAGATTGCAGCCCGCATCGCCTCAGACGCGCTTTATGACCGTTTTAGCAATCCGATCGCACCAAACTACAGCCGGATTTTAAACGGCAAACTAAGCAACGGGCAAGCCAATGAGATATTGGCGGCGCGTGATAGCGTGATGGGTATGCCGTTCTTTTGGGATTCTAGCCCAAGCCTATCAATGGCAGAAATTGGCGGTCATGCGCGGGAAATTAAGGCGCAGTTTGAAGCTGCTGGCCGTGATTTGGAAGTGCTTTGCATTGACCATTTGGGGCTTGTAAAGCCAACAGGCCATTACCGCGGCAATAAGGTGGCAGAAGCAAGCGAAATTTCTGGTGCGGCTAGGGCATTAGCCAAAGAGCTAGATTGTTGCGTGGTGATGCTCTCACAGCTTTCCAGACAGGTTGAAAGCCGTGACGATAAACGGCCCACAATGAGCGATCTACGCTGGTCAGGTGAGATTGAGCAAGATGCTCACGTGGTCGCGTTCCTATACCGCGAATATTACTACCTTCAGCAAAAGCAAGACGTAGCGCCAGAAGACCTAAATGACGCGCTCAATTCACTTGAATTTCTAATTCGCAAAAACCGGAACGGTGAGAACGGTGACGTTCAACTGTTCTGTTCAATTCAACACAACGCCGTGAGGGATGCATCATGAATTTACTTGAGACGATCAGCGCAATGAGAGCGGCGGGCGTGAGCGCTGAAACAATTCTGGAAGTTGTCGAGCGCGTGGAGAATGAACGCCTTGCAAAACAACGCGCCAGAAAAGCTAAGTGCTTGAATAATAAGAAAAGTGGTAACGTTCCAGACGTTACGGAACGTGCAGAACGTGAAAAACATTCTGCTGACGAATGCGAAAATGCTAAGCCATTGAAAAATATGGATAGTGGTAACGTTCCGAACGTTCCAGTTGTGACGGTTGAGCAAAAAGAAAAAGAAAACTCCCCCCACACCCCCCAAAAGAAAAATAAAAATATATTATATAACCCCCCTAAATCCCCCCGAAAGTCGATAGCCGATCGATATGGGGATGAAGGAGATCCAATTTTCTCAAACTTCCTCAATACCGTCTGGTCACACCGTTGGCGCGATGGGGATAATCGGAAAAATGCATTCAAGGCTTTTGCCAAACTGAAAGACGCGGACAAGCAAGCCTGCCGTGATGCATTGCCGAAAGCCAAGGCCAAGGCGGTGCAAACCGACAACCAGTTCCGGCCCATGATGGCAAGCTGGATTAACCGCAACGGCTGGGAGGAAATCTCCTCACAAGCAACAACCCAAGCCACCGAAACCGATTGGCAAGGTCGGATTGAGTATTTCAACAAAACCGGAGTTTGGGCGCAATCATGGGGCCCTAAGCCCGGCGAACACGGCTGCAAAGCCCCCTCCCACCTCACAGCACCAAAAGGGGAGGCAGCATAGATGACCGACCAAAGCAAATACCAAATAGCCATAGAGGCGATACGGACGAAAGCCAAGTTGATGGCAGAAGCCGCGATGCCAGTGTGCGTTCACTGCAATGGAAAATCCGAAGGTTGCATGATGTGCGATGAGTTTGGCCGCATTCCACTCACTGTTTTTGACCTAGAAGATGTTTTATTCGCGGCCTTAGAGGAAATGGATAAGCGGGGTGAAGCGTGATGGCTTTCATTATCGGTTGCATTAGCGTTTAGGCGTGTTGGTTTCTAATGATTGCTGGAATAGCAACTGAAAGCTTTTTGTTTGTTGGCGCTGGTGTCGGATGCGCCCTCTTAGCCACGTATATTTTTACACCAAAGGATCGATCATGACCCCACGAGACCGCGCAGAAAAGATAGTAGAGCGCTTTCTAAGCACACCCGAGGGCTTTGCACCAGACGACAAGCAAGCGCTTATTGCGGCCATAGAGCAGGGCATGAATGAGGTGCTGGAAGATGCGGCACATGTTTGTGAGAGAAAGGCGAGATTTTTATCTCAGGATGCAGCAAACACCAAAAGTCCAGTGAACAGGCGTGAAAAATCGATGGTGTCTGATTGGATACAAGAAACAGGCTACCAAATCCGCGCCCTGAAATCCCCTGACACTCCCCGAAATACGATTACAGACAACCAAAAGGACTGAAAAACGATGACAGAACGATTAGATGCGCTGATGGTGCGAGGCTATACCGACCGCGAGGGCAATCAAAAAAACAATTATACCAAGATCGGCGTTGCATTTCCAATGCCAAACGGCGGCTATCGGCTTAAGCTGGAAGCCATACCAGTACCAACGATTTATGATGGCAAAGTTGAGTGTTCAATGATCCTGGTGCCGCCACGCCAACAGGATGGCCAGCAAAGCAACCAACGCGCAGACGGTCGGCCCGGTGATAGCCGCTTTGACCCGAAAGTGCCGGACTTTGGCGATCAGTCTGATGACGACGATTTGCCATTCTAACCCCACCCACACAGAAAGGATAGAGGATGAATAACGGCATGGATTGGTTAGCAACCATTGGCTATCTCGAAGAGATGCACACATGGGAGAGAGTTGATAAAGCCTCATTGGCCGATGCGATAAAGTTTTGCAAAATACTGCAAGAGTTTGGCGTTGAGAGCGCACCATTCACGCGCCCTGAATATGATGATGGAACCATCCTATTTTATTGGACCGACAAGTTACGCAGTGTTCAATTGGGCTTGGACGGTGGCGGTAAATACAGCTTTTACGGTGAACTGGGGCAAGTCAAAAGAGAAGGCGATGGATTGAGCATTGACGATCCAATACCTGAATCCTTGCAGATCGTCTTGCCAGTCATGCGGCCAAGCCAAATGCACTATAAAAAAGATTGGACAAGTGGCATAGGCAGTGACACCACCACCCAAATCACCTAACATGCCAATTGGCACATTAAAGGACAGAACATGCCAAAAGAAATGAAACCACTTGAAACGTTCGATGGGCGACTGGCCTTGTATATTGCGCATTATCAGGCTGATGGAAACGTTTACCCTCATTTTTTTGAAGAGATCACAATCGCCTCAATCAAAGACCTGCGGCTAAAGGAAGTCGCGCCCCGCCAAGAGGCCCCGTCTGTGTCATTTTCAGATGTAAGCGCAGATTGCGCAGAGGAGATGGGCGTAACCTTCAAAACATTGGAGCGAAAGCCCATCACGAGAGGCGGCCGTTTAGAAAGACAAGAAAGAGCAAGAGACTGGTTTCACGACTATATAGACGGCGTTAGCCGATAAAATCCCGGCACATAAAAGGGGTATATGTGCCATAACTTTCAACCCATAGGGAGGGTCGGAAGTATGATAAATGAAAAGACACAACGTCGAGATTACACGTGCGAAGCGAGTAGCTAACGGGCTGCGGCCTCGTTCCATTGGTGCAAAGAAGCGGTTTATATCGCGCCACCTGAATGATGACGAGATCAAGAGCCTTCATTGGTTTGCGGTGTGTACGCCAGCACAAAAAGAGTTTGCAGCTTGGCTCATACTGAATCAGCGCGGCTATAACGTCTATCTGCCCACACTGCGCAAGTTCCGGCGCGTCAATCGGTACACCAAAGAGAAGCGCAAAATCTCTTATCCAGTGGTTCCACGCTATCTGTATTTGGGCTTTGATACGCCCACGCCAGATTGGTTCGCTCTATACCGCTTTGTATTGGTTCAAAGCATTGTTGGTATCAATGGGGTGCCAGCACAGATCGACCCGCGATGGATTGTTGAAAATATGCAGACCTATCACGATTATCAGCCGGACGGATCAGAACGTTATATGCGGACAGGGCGCGAGTTTAAGGTAGGCGACAAGGTGGAAGTGCTGGACGGGCCATTTGATGGTCATAAGATCGTTGTTGAAGAAATTTCCGGTAAATTGGCAAAATCACGCATAAAATTCCTGAATATCGATCTAGATGTTGAATTTCCTATTGAAAATTTGGCTAAAATAGCGTAAGTATTTGTTAAGTGATTTGCGCCGATCCGTAGTCAGCCAATCGAGCCGAGACACGGGCGTAACTCCAAAGGTCTAAATGGCTGATGGGGTTATTGTGTGCAAAGTGACCCCTAAAAGGGTCAAAAGTGATTTGGGGTGAGTTTCCTAGTCTGCGCCTATATGGTCAGATTGAGCCTTAAGTGATTTTGGCTTCTCGCCCCAAATGTTTATTCGAAGGTACTGACCATAAATTGCCCGGTCAGCTAAGAGAATGGATGTTCGACTGCCTTCACATAGTTACTGGCGTACTGTCTAAATGCGGCAAATAAATTAAGCCTTGTTGGTGGCTGTGACGGTCGAGGCCGTTATGCCAGCAAGGAAGTAGAAACAGGACTGTTTAGCGCAATTCAGGACTGGTTTCTGCCGCCAGTAAATACATAGCCCTCGCTTCGGCGGGGGTTTTTTATTGCGAACACCCGCAAGGACGGTGCGGTGGGGTGGTAAACATTCTAAATGGCCGTCCACCAATTCCCCGCCTCAATAAAGGAGGCCAGCATGACAGACAGCCTCCAAGCAGAACAAGACGCATATGAGCGAGACGCAATCATATTTTGCGAACGCGCTGTCATAAGCGATTTCATATCTGACCGGATTGCAATTGTAGGCCGCACCAAGGCACTTGAGTTAATTAAGGACGAGCTTGAGCGGTTTGAATTGGGGATGGAGTAATTGGCTTGGCCTTACACCTACCAATGGCAGAAGGAAAGCAAGGCCTTTCTATCTGACAATCCTCTATGCGTTATGTGTTTGGCAGAAGGCCGAACCACAGCAGCCCAAGTCGTTGACCACATCAAAGAACACAAGGGCGATATGGAATTATTCTGGGATCGCGATAACTGGCAACCTCTATGCTTTACGCACCACAACAGCACCAAGCAGCAGATAGAGCGCAACGGTTATCACAATGAGATCGGGGCAGATGGCTGGCCGATAGACCCAATGCATCCAGCGAATAGGTGAGATGATGAATTGGATTGACATCACGATGGTTGGCAGTCTTTACGAAGAACAGGTTCGCAAGGATGAACATATCTTTCGCCATCGATTGATTAATGATGGACATAGCGGTCAATGGCATGATGGCAGAGCGCCTTACAATCCACAGCATCACTATCATCAGCACTTGCCAGAAATCACCACACAGAGCAACAAACACTCATAGGCTGTCACCCCAGCCCAGCACTCCACCACGCGCCCACAGGGTAGGGGAGGGTCAAAAGATTAGGGGTTTTGGAGCTAGACCGGCGGTGTATCAAGAAAAAAGACGCCGCAGGTTTTGAGTTCTTTTTTTAACAAGCAGAAAGTTATCAAATGGGACTTCGTGGACCTAAACCGGAGTTGCCCGAAGTTCAACGGCTTAAGGGCGATCCGGGCAAGCGCAAGGCGCGGCCAAGTGGGCCTAAGCCAAAAGGTGAGCCGTTCGTACCTGATCACATTCAGGATGACGCAAAGGCTTGCATTGAATTAATCCGGCAATCGATGCCGCCAGCAGTTTATTCAAAATTGGACAGTTTTGCCCTCACGGCTTTTTCCGTTGCTTGGGCGTGGCACAAGGCCGCGACTGAGGAAATGCAGAAAGACGAGTTCAAGGCCGTGACTTTGGGATCGACTGGACAGGAGACGGTTAGCCCTTGGTTCAAGATTCTAAACGAACAGAGCCGACTGATGCAAAGTTGGGGCGACAGGTTGGGGCTGGACCCAAAAGCGCGGATGGCGCTGAACGTTCTGGACGAGGAAAAGCCGCAAAGCAAGTTCGGAGATTTGACCGGGCTCAACGGGTAATCCGTTTCATAGAATTGCTCACGGTGCCAAGCGGCACTGGCGCGGGCAAGCCGTTTAAACTTGATAGGTTTCAAAAGCGGTTCATTCTCGCAACCTATGCGGAACACGGGGTTACAAATAATCGATTGGTGCGCCGGGCGATTTTGTCCATTGCGCGTAAGAACGGGAAAACGGCGCTGATCGCGGCGCTGGTGCTGGTGCATCTGGTCGGGCCTGAATCCATTCAGAACGGAGAGATTTACAGCGCGGCCAATGATCGCGAACAGGCGGCGCAGGTGTTCAAGGTTGCAGCCCAAATCGTGCGGGCTGATCCTGAATTAAACGCGATGCTTCGCATTGTGGACAGCACAAAGACAATCGCTTGTCTGGGCAATGGGAGTTTTTACAAAGCACTGAGCGCGGAGGCCGGAACAAAGCACGGCTTAAACCCTAGCGTTTTCATCTATGACGAGTTGGCGCAATCGAAAAATCGTGAGCTGTATGACGTTCTCGATACGGCGCAGGGCGCACGGCATGAACCGCTTGGTATTGTGATTTCCACACAGTCAAACGATCCGGCTCACCCGTTGAGTGAATTGATTGATGATGGCTTGGCCGCAAATGACAACACGATTGTTTGTCACCTCTATGCGGTGCCGGATGAGTGTGAAGATATTTTCGACCCGAAAGAGTGGCGCAAGGCTAACCCGGCGCTTGGCACGTTTCGGCGCTTGGATGATTTCCAGGCGATGGCTGATCGGGCCAAGCGGCTAAAGTCTTTTGAGAACACGTTCCGCAATCTTTATCTTAATCAGCGGGTTTCGGTCATGACGACACTGTTTTCAAAGTCTGATTGGGAAGGCTGCATTGGTGAAGTTGAGTTCGAGGAAAACGAGGAAGTAATTCTGGCGCTCGACTTTGCTGGCACAACTGACCTTGCATGTTTGGGCATGATGAGCGTGGACGGGGCGCGGTTTAAGCCGTGGTTCTGGAAGCCGCTCGATATGATCGACGAGCATGGCAAAGCTGACCGGGTGCCATATCGCACTTGGATGGATCAAGGCCACCTGAACGCCTCACATGGCCGGATTATTGATTCAGAAGATATTGCAATCAAGATCGGTGAACTTGCGGCAACCTACAACGTTTTGGGCTTGGTCTATGACCGTTGGCGCATTGAGTATTTGAAAAAAGAGCTTGAGCGCCAAGATTTGGATGCGCGTGAAGCTGATGATGCTGACATTCAATTGATGCCTTGGGGGCAGGGCTTCAAAGATATGTCACCAGCGATTGAGGCGCTTGAAAATCTGGTGTTGGCCAATGAGCTGCGCCACCCAAGCAACCCAATTCTAAACTGGAACGTTGCCAACGCGGTTGTCTCGACTGACCCGGCGGGCAACAGAAAATTCGATAAAGACAAATCACGGATGCGGATTGACGGGGCGCAAGTCCTGGCAATGGCGGCGGGCAAGCGTGCGCAACTGCTCGATGAAAATGGACCAAGCATCTATGAGGCGCGTGGCGCTTTGGTGATCTGAGAGGCATTTAATGAAGCTAATTGATACCATCAAGGCGGCGTTCCAAGGTGCGGACGGCGGGCAACAGATCACGACCTCCGACGATTTGGAAGCGGCTATCCGTGCCGCCAATGTTGGCAGCGCGGCGGGTATGCCCGTAAATGCAAATACCGCAATGCGGGTTTCAACAGTTTTTGCTTGCGTTCGATTGATTTCCGGTGCCGTGGCAAACCTACCGCTCCATATCAAAGAGCGGGTGGATTCAGAAACCCGGATCGATCGGACTGATCACCAACTATGGACGGTGTTGCGCCGTAGGCCGAACGCTTGGCAGACACCCTCACAGTTTCGCCGCATGATGCAAGCGCATTTGCTGCTTCGTGGCAATGCCTTTGCGATGATCGCGCGGTCTGGCAGCAAGGTTTTGGGGCTTATCCCGCTCGATCCTGACCGCATGAAGGTCACGCAACTCGATAATTTGCGCTTGTCGTATGAATATACCCGGCGCGATGGTGGCGTTACACGCCTCACACAAGACGAAGTAATGCACCTTGTGGGCCTCACACTGGACGGTGTGAACGGTGTTTCAGTGATCACCTATGCACGTGAAAGCCTAGGCTTGAGCATGGCGCAGGAACAGCACGGCTCTAACACCTTTAAAAATGCGGCGCGGCCTAGCATGGTCCTGTTGCACCCCAAAAAACTCGGCAAAGAGGGGCAAGAGAACCTTCGCGCCAGCTTGGACGCTTACAGACAAGGCGGGGATCAAGAGGGCAAAGCCCTGATTCTGGAAGAGGGTATGGAATCCAAGCCGCTTTCGATGACTGCTGAAGATGCGCAATGGATTGAGGGCCGCAAGTTCTCACGGACTGACATTGCCATGTTCTTTGGCGTGCCGCCTCACATGATCGGTGACACCGAGAAAAGCACCAGCTGGGGATCTGGCATTGAGCAGCAATCTATCGGGTTTGTGACCTACACGCTCGAAGATCACCTCACGACTTGGGAAGAAACGATCAATCGCGATCTGATCCCAGAGGAAAACGTTTATTCGCGGTTCAACCGCAAGGCACTTGTGCGCGGCGACATTAAGACCCGCCAAGGCTTTTATGTGTCCATGCTGCAATGGGGCGTCCTAAGCCCGAACGAAGTCCGCAAGCTGGAAGATGAAAACCCGCGTGATGGCGGTGATGTTTATTACGATCCACCAAACACAGCAGGTGGGCAAGGAGAAAGCAATGACGATCAAGAGCCTACCCGAGATTAAGGCTTCGCGTCTGCCTGACACTTTTGCGTTTGAGGCTGATAGTGAAGCGGTGGAACGTTGGCACGCCGGAATTAAAGCCAAGCAATCGCCTGACAACACAATTAACATTCTTGATGTGATCGGCGAAGATATGTTTGGCGATGGTATTACATCGCGCCGGGTATCGGCTGCGCTGCGCCGGATCGGTGATCAAGAGGTTTATGTCGATATTAACTCACCGGGCGGCGACTTCTTTGAAGGCGTGGCGATCTACAATTTGCTGCGCCAGCACAGTCAAAAAGTGCATGTGCGGGTTTTGGGGCTCGCAGCTTCTGCTGCATCTGTCATTGCCATGGCTGGTGATGAAATTGAAATCGGCAAAGCTGGTTTCCTTATGGTCCACAATGCATGGGTGGTTGCAATGGGCAACCGCCACGACATGCAAGAGGCTGCAAAGGTACTTGAGCCGTTCGATGATGCAATGGCCGGGCTTTATGCCAAGCAAGCGGGTGTTGAAAAATCACAAGCTGCTGAATGGATGGATAATGAAACTTGGTTCAATGGTGAGCAAGCTGTTGAATTGGGTTTGGCCAGCGGGTTTTTACCTGCTGATACGATCACAGATGACGGGCCGCAAAGCAATGCTGGTCCACGAAATGCCACTCGTGAAGTGGATAGGCTCTTGGCTAAGGCCGGGGTCACACGCTCACAGCGCCGTTCGCTGATGGGTGAAATGAAAGGCGGCACGCAAGACGCTGCTGCCACCGTCACGCAAGACGCTGACGACGACATCGTTGCTGACATTCAGCAATTCATTGAAAAAATGCGGTCATAAGGAGATAACAATGACCAAACATATCAACCCGCGCAAAGCTCGCGGGATTGTCGCCGTGCGTGCAGATGCTGGCGATGCGAAAACTGTTTTGGCTAACCTTCAAAAGACATTTGAAGAATTTAAGGCTGAACACGATGCTCAATTGGCAGACCTGAAAAAAGGTCAAGAAGATGTGGTGCAATCTGAAAAGGTTGACCGGATCAATGCCGAAATCACAGCCCAACAAAAGACGCTGGACCAAATCAATGAGACCTTGGCCGCGCTTCGCGTTGGTGGTGCTGGTTCTGATGAAAACCCTGCTGCAAAAGAACATGCCCAGGCGTTTGAGAAATGGTTCCGCAAAGGCGACCGTAATGGCGTTGAGTCTGATTTGGCAGAGTTGCAGGTTAAAGCTGCGCTTTCAACAGACAGTGACCCTGATGGCGGCTTTGTTGTGCCGGAAGAAACTTCCAACACAATCGACCGCGTTGTCGGCACAGTTTCCGCAATGCGTGGTTTGGCCACGGTTCTGCCCGTTGGCACTGACACCTACAAGAAACTTGTAAGCCAAGGCGGCGCAAGTTCTGGTTGGGTTGGTGAGCGTGAGTCTCGCTCTGAGACCGATACGCCAACACTTCGCGAATTGGTGTTCAACACTCAAGAGCTTTATGCAAACCCTGCCACAACTCAAAAGGCATTGGACGATGCCCGCATGAACATCGAGCAGTGGTTGGCCAATGAGGTTTCTACTGAGTTCGCCGAACAAGAAGGCGCGGCCTTTATTTCTGGCGATGGCGTGAACAAGCCGCGTGGTATTTTGTCTTATGACAAGGTTGCAAATTCCTCTTATGCATGGGGCAAAACTGGTTTTGTTAAAACTGGTGTGGCGGGTGATCTGACTGATGCGTCTAACAACGGCTCTGATGCGATGATCGACCTTTATTACTCACTCAAGCAACAGTACCGCAATGGTGCAACTTGGTTGATGAGCGATGCCACAATGGCGTCAGTTCGCAAGTTCAAAGATGGCGATGACAACTATTTGTGGTCACCAGCAACAGCGGTTGGCGAAGTGCCTTCGTTCTTGGGCAAGCCAGTCAACACAGATGACAATATGGATGCGGTTTCTGCAAATGCTTTCCCGATTGCGTTCGCAAACTTCAATCGCGCCTATTTGATCATTGATCGCTTCGGCACCCGCGTTCTGCGCGACCCATTTACCAACAAGCCTTACGTGCATTTCTACACAACCAAGCGCGTTGGTGGCGGCATTCAGAACTTTGAAGCAATCAAGCTGATGAAGGTTGCAGCATAACCCATTTGAGGGCGGTTCTTTTGAGCCGCCTTTTTCAATTCTAAAAGGATGAGATCATGAAAGACCTCCACTCAAAATTGGCGTTTGTGCAATCGCTGGCACCAGCGGTGCAATCCGCCACTGATACAGGCTCCGCAATAGACTTGCAGGGCTTTGAAAGCGCTGTTGTCGAAATCGCCACAGGCGCAATCGCTGGTTCAGGCGATTTCAGCTATAAGCTGCAAGAGTCTGACACAACCACAAGCGGCGACTTTTCCGATGTTGCGGCTGCTGACTTGCAAGGCACCGTGCCCGACACATTGGAAGCCAATAGCGTTTATAATCAGGGCTATATCGGCTCAAAGCGTTATATTCGCCACGTCTTGACCAAAAACAGCGGCACTTCCATTGCTGCTGGCATTACCGTGGTCAAAGGTCACGGCGACGATAACCCACAGGCTTAACATGCTGAAGCCCGTTCTTGACACAGCGCCAGCCGTAAAGCTGGTGAGCGTTGCTGAGGCGAAAGCCAACAGCCGCGTTGATCATTCTGATGAAGATGATTTGATTGGAGACCTGATCGACGCTGCAATCGCTCATATGGACGGGTATGCGGGCGTTTTAGGCCGTTGCATGGTCAATCAGACTTGGCAACAAAAATTCACCACTTGGGGAGGGCGGCGCTGCTTGCGACTGCCCTTTCCAGACGTTTCGAGCGTCACCATCACATATTTTGATGAAAGCAATGTAGAGCAGACCGTTTCAAGTAGTCTCCACGAGATTATTGACGATGAAAAAAGCTCCATTGTTTATTTCAAAGACAGCTTCACCAAGCCTTCGCTTTATAGCGACATGGCCGCGCCGATCACGGTTGAGTTTGTAGCCGGGTATGGGGCGGCGGCCAGCGATGTGCCTTTGGCGCTCAAGCGGGCTTGTTTGTTGCTTGTGTCGCATTGGTACGATCACAGGGCAGCAGTTTCAGAATTGAATTTAAACGAGGTGCCAGCGGCGTTTGATGCGCTGATTGCACCATATCGCCGGATAGGCGTTTAAGGGGGATGAAATGCAAGTTATTCTGCGCGTAAACCGCTATATTGGCAAGAAAACACAGAACCCCGGCGACAAGATTGAAGTGACAAAAGAGGTTGGCGAATTGCTGATCGCACGCAATCAAGCTGATCGAGCGCCAACAAAGCGCATGCCAAAGGCTAAATCTGAATGAGTAAGCTGGCCGGAAAGCGTGATCGGCGCATAAAAATTCAGCGATACACCACTGAACAAAACGGGTTGGGTGAAGAAGTCAAAAACTGGTCCGCGCTGGCGACTGTGTGGGCGAACGTAACGCCTATTTCGGACGGTGAGCGGATCGAGGCGCAACAGGTCAATGCGAGTATTTCAACACGGTTTACTATTTTGCATTCAAGCACTGTTGCTGATGTAAACGCCAAGGACCGCATTGAATATCCAGTTGATAGCGGCACCTATTACGACATTTACGGTGTGAAAGAGTTGGGGCGGCGCGAAGGGTTGGAGATTACCGCCACCGCGCCAGCAGACTAATGGCAGACGAGTTTGTTTCGATTGAAGGGCTGCGCGAACTCGAACAGGCCATGGAAGAATTGACGCGGGCCACGGCAAAGAACCAAGCCCGCAAATCTTTGAAGTCAGGCGGTCAGGTATTCGCCGATGATTGGAAATCCAACGTACCGCGTGATCAAAACCACTATTATGAGAGCATTGAAGTCGGCACAAAGCTGAACAAAAGCCAGCGCCGCAAGCATCGCAAGCAGGATGATGTTGAAATGTTCGTTGGTTCAGACGATCCAGCGGCCATTCAGCAGGAATTTGGCAATATTAATCATCCACCACAGCCTTCGGCGCGTGAGTCATGGGAACGGACGCGCACAAAGGTTTTGCGCAAGATCACAGACGATTTGCAAGAGAACATTGGCAAGGCCGTACAGCGGGCAAGGCGAAAGGCTTTGAAAAATGCAAACTGATTTACGCTCGTTGCTTGCCGCACAAAGCTCGATCACTGATTTGGTCGGTACGCGCATCTATTGGAGTGAAGCGGCGCAAGGCAAGCAGCGCCCATTGATTGTGCTACACCTTATTTCTGAAATCTCGGAATACACCGTTGCTGGCACAGTTGATTTGGAAAGCTCGCTTGTTCAAATCGATTGTTGGGGCAATACGCTGACAGATGCACTCGCCGTTTCTGAGGCCGTCAAGGCCGTTTTAAGCGGGTACAAAGGCACCGTTGGCGATACCACATTTCAAGGCGTTTTCAAAGAAAGCGAACGTCAAGACTTTTCCAAGCCGGGCAATGGTGAGGAAAAATTCCACCGTGTTTCATCTGACTATCAGGTGTGGCACGCCTAGCCTAACCGCGCCATAGGCAAGCGCTTTTTCAAAATTGAAGGACTGAGACAATGGCAGCAAGCAGCGCTATTATCGGCTATAACTCCACCTTTGCTATTGGCGATGGCGGCGATCCTACGGAAACGTTTACGGCGGTTGCAGAAGTGACCAATATCACGCCACCCGGCTATTCACGCGATGCAATCGACGTAACCCACATGAAAAGCGACGATCAGTTCCGTGAATATATTGCGGGCTTGATGGACGCGGGAGAAGTGCAGATTGAATTGAACTATGTGCCTAGTGCATCTGATGTGCTGATTGCAGCTTTGACAGGCGGCAAGGGCAACTTCCAAATCACGTTGCCCAATAGCATCACATTTACATTCGCGGCCATTTGCACAGCGTACACGCCAGCGGTGCCAAACGATGACAAGCTTTCTGCTTCGGCCACCTTCAAAGTTTCTGGCAAACCAACACTGGCATAGGTGATTTATGGCGAACAAGAAACGCGGTGAAGTAGAAATCAAGGCGTTGGGAAAGACCTATGTCTTGCACATGGGTGCCAATGAGATCGTTTCAATGGAAGATGTCCTTGATATGGGGATCAACCAGATCGGCGAGAAGATGAACGATCCATCCCAGTTGCGCCTTGGATTTTTGCGTAAGGTAATGCACGAGGCGTTGGGCGGTGCAAAAGCATTGCCAATTGATGAGGTTGGCGAGATCATGGATGAGATCGGGTTTCAGGCCGTTGGCGAGAAACTTGGCGCGGCGTTTGTTGCTGCTTTCCCTGATGGTGAGGAGAACAGCGACAGCCCCCCAGCGAACGCGGGGTAAAATGGGATTGGGAAGGGCTTCACCGACAGTTTGTAAGCTGCGGTTATGATCCAACCCTTTTCTGGTCACTGACCCCGCGCGAAATATCAAACCTTTTCAAAGCGGTAAATGAAAAGCGCCGCTATGAACACAATGAAAGAGCTTGGGCGGTTTGGCATATTGCCGCATTGACCCGCATGGACCCTAAGAAGTTTCCAAAATTGGAAGCCTTGCTAGATACCGGGCCTAAAAAGCCTCAAACCCCCGAACAGATGGAATCTATCATCAGGGCGCTTAACGCGGCCTTGGGCGGTGATGATTTGACCAAAGAAACTTGACTCTTAGCCAATAGGATTCTGAAATCGAGCTTTTACTTTGGGGGAAGCATGATTTTCGGATTCGGCAAAAAGGAAATTAGACGCGGACCAGATCATTTTGTCGCCGTTGATGTTGAAACAGCCAACTCGGAACGAGGCAGTATTTGTCAGATCGGAATTGCTGAATTTGACAACTGGCAGCTTGTCGATAAGTGGGTAACACTCGTCAACCCGCAATGTGAATTTGATGAAGCAAATATAGGTGTTCACAGTATAACGCCAGATGCTGTGCGGAACGCGCCGAGCTTCGGCCATGTGTACAAACAAATTAAAAGACGCATGGAAAACCGCTTGGTGGTTTCACATACGTTGTTTGATCAAGAAGCTATTTCAGAGGCGATAATCTATGCCGCCAAGGTGGGCTTCGCTTGTGATTGGATAGACTCAAGCCGTGTTGTCCGGCATTTGTGGCCTGAATATCGAAAAAAGGGGTTTGGGCTGGGTAACTTAAAGCAAGAGTTTGGAATGACTTTCCAGCACCATGACGCATTGGAAGATGCTATTGCTGCCGGGGAAATTTTATGCATGGCTGCAAAAAAATCAAATTTGGGGGCACGAGAACTTGGCGAAATGTCGCTGAAAAAAATCTCTATTTCCTATCCGCCACGTGCAGAAAAACTCGAAGGTAAGAAGGATGGACCTTTATCTGGTCATGTCTGTGTGCTGAGTGGCGACTTTCCGAGCGATAAAGCTAACGTGTCAAAGTTGCTGAATGAGCTTGGAGCGGCAGTGCACCCCAATGTCACGAAGAAGACGAGCTTACTGGTGGTCGGTGGTCTCGAAGACACTCCGACTGGCAAGGTCAAGAAGGCTTTGGAATATGCAGAGCGAGGCCAGTCAATTGAAATTGTTGACCTCAAGACTTTAGTTGGCCGACTGAAACGTCACTAGCTTTTTTGTTCTTCGTTAATGTATTTCTCAAGGGCTTTGATCAACATTTAGCTGCAGGGGAACGCCATTATAAAAGCTGAATAATAAAGCAACCTAGCACCCTCATGGCGCACACTAGGGTACTGTTTCAGATATGAAACAAAAATGTCCTTTTGTTGTTCGTATGTTACACCGTCGGGTACGCAGTATCCGAGCAGTTCTTCGCCAAACTTTTGAATCTGTTCCGGACTGGCATCAGGCCCCAACGAACGTATTGCTGGTATGGAGATGCTGAGATGGATTCCTTCATTTAGGCCAATCAGGTATCCCATACACATGGTGATTTCTGTAGTTTTTTCGGATGTGCAGTATTTGTAGATTTCGTTGCCGTTTACATTACTTGATATTGGGGTTTCTTGAGCGAAAACAACTGCTGGAAAGCTAACTAAAATCAGCATCATCCTCAAAAGGGGTTTTGCCAGTCGAAATAAAATAGTCATTGAGTATACGCCTTATGGCTTCGGAACGTGAAGGAAGGTCATCCTGATCCCGCCGAAACTCGTCAATCAACAGTATGAGATCGTTCGGGAGACGAATTGAATAGACTTTGTTGTCATCGTTTGTTGACACTCAGAAAAACCTCTTGTAGTTTTGTAATACAGCCCAAGGAGGTGCAGCAACACCTCTATGGGCCTAACCACAGCAACAAAAGGTACTTGTTACAATGGCTTCTTTACATATAACGCCCGCTACGAAGGCTGGCAACGGTTTAACCTACAACACTACAGAAATTGAGACTTTGACACTAGACGGCGATCTTTGGATGACCGCTGTAGGGTTGTCAGCAGCTTTGGGCTGCAAGGATCGCGCAGCAGTCACAAGGATTTTTGCTCGTTACCGGGATGAATTCCCACCCGAAATGTCTCAGGTGGTCAAATTGACCGCCTCAGGGAATTATCTTAGAAAAGTCAGGATTTTCAGCCTTCGCGGCTCATACTTGATTGCAATGCTGGCGCGGACAAAGAAAGCAAAAGCCTTTCGGCGGTGGATACTCGATCTAATCGAAAAAGAAGAAGCCGAGCGGTCTAACCAAAGCCCGTATATCATAGAAATGGCCCAAAAGAGCATTTCAGAGACGAGTAGCGGAATTGAAATCCTGAATGAAGTTTGGGGGCGAAAGGGTGTAGCAACAAGTGACCATTTGCGTTCACTTGAAAAACTGCTGCACGGTTCACTCGCCGCCAACCAAGAAATCTGCCTTTCAATGAGGGCATAACTTCAACCGTGCACATATCTGCACACTTGAACCCCGTCATTTTGGCGGGGTTTTTCTATGGAGAATGCAATGGCCAGAGCAGTAATTGGCGCTTTGCGCGTGAACCTGGGCATGAACAGCGCCCAATTCCATCGCGGTTTGAAGAATGCGCAGACAGGTTCAGAAAAATTCGCCTTCGCCGCTAAGCGTGCCTTTAAGGTTGTGGCCATTGGCGCGGCAGCGGCGGCGGCTGGTATTGCCGTAGCATCAAAGAGCTTTTTGTCTGCATCAATTGCGCAAGAAAAATCGGTAAAGCAGCTTGAAGCGGTTCTGAAATCCACCAAGCAGGTTGCCGGGCTTACCTCAAAAGAGCTTCAAAAGATGGCTTCTGCCATGCAAAGCGTGACCACATACGGCGATGAAACCGTGATTGAGGCTCAATCGCTACTTTTGACCTTTACCAAAATTGGCAGGGATGCGTTTCCACAAGCACTGGAAGCGACCCTGAACGTTGCTACCGCGATGGGAACTGACCTTAAATCAGCGGCTTTGCAAGTTGGTAAGGCGCTGAACGATCCTGTGTTGGGCATGACAGCACTTTCCCGCTCCGGCATTCAGTTCACTGAGCAGCAAAAGAAGGTTGTCAAAGAGCTGGTTGAGACTGGGCGTGTTGCTGAAGCGCAAAAGATTATTCTGCGTGAGCTTGAAACACAATTCGGCGGTTCTGCGCGCGCGGCACGTGATACAATGGGCGGCGCACTCACTGGGTTGAGCAACGCATTTGGTGATCTATTTGAGGTTTCCGGCCCCGGCATGGAAAACCTGCGCAAGTCGATTGAAAATTTGGCGGCAAAAATTAGTTCACCTGAGTTTCAACAAGCGGTGCAGAATTTTGGCGCTATGCTATTTGACGCAATTGCGAAAGCAACCGAAGCCTTTATCGCTTTCATGGATCAGGTCAATCGCTTTCAAAATTGGGTCAGCTACAACAGCACAATCAAGCCGATTGAGAAAAAACAAACACCGCAAGAGGAATTGGCCGCGAAACTTGGCGCAATTCAGAGCGGGCAGATGTTGCCTGATGTGCCTAATTTTTACGCTTCGTTCAACTGGCCAACAGAGCCTAAATCTGGTGCATCGTCTATTTCAGCACCAATCGAAAAAGCTGCAAGCGGGTTTAAGAAGGCCGCGAACGATTTGGCAGAAGCAGGGCGGCGCGTATTTGAAGCGACACGCACACCGCAAGAGCAATTCAATGCCAAAATGGACGAGCTAAACAAGTTGCTTGAGGCTGGCGCGATTGATTGGGATACATATCAACGTGCTGTCAAAATGGCTCAAGATGAGTTTGACGAAATGGATGGCAAGGTTGACAGCTTGGGCGACAAGTTCGCAGACATGTTCAAGTCTGTTGGCGCATCGCTTCGGGGCGTTATCGACGGGTCCAAAAACTGGCTCGATGTTCTCTCCGATATTATGATGAATCTTGCCCAGATGGCCTTTTCCAACATTAATTTTGGCGGCGGGTTTGGCGGTATTATTGGCAGCTTGTTTAGCGGCCTATTTGGCTTTGCCAAGGGCGGCACGATTATGCCGGGTGGCACAGGCGGGATTGATAGCCAGCTGGTTGCTTTCCGCAAGTCACCAAATGAACGGGTGGACATTACCAAGCCGGGGCAACAGCTAACTTCTGGCGCTGGCAATGTGCAGATCGATCAAACCTTTGTTTTGGATGGTGCGATTGATGGGCAGCGCATCCAGCAGATGATCCAGCAAGGCACAGCACAATCGGTTGAGGCTGTAAAACGTGCCTTGCCTGATTGGCAGGTCCAGCAGCAGACACGCGGGGCAATTGCATGACCATTACCCCAACCATTCATCATTGGCCCATTTCCGTTGTGCCTCAAAACCAAGTGTTCTATGCGCCGGGGCAGGGGATTTCTGGCGCATATACCGTTGGCGGTGCAAATGCTCTTTCACCAGAGCCGGGCGGCGTGGCGTTTTTAGAGATGGATTTCAACTATGCCAACACCACAGGCAATGCGCGGATTATCTCTTGGCTGATGTCACAAATTGCAAACGGATCAGTTTTTCGCATTCCGATTGTTAAATCTGTGCAGGTTTTGCAAGCCTCTGACATTGGCGTGACAGTGCCAGACTCATATGAAACGGTTGGGGTGCCTTGGGAGCAGGACGGTTCTGATCTGCTATGGGATCAAAACATTGGTTGGGCGTATGAATTGAACGTGAAGGCAACAGCCCATTATTTGGCTGGTGTGACCTCAATTACGCTCGATATGGCCAATTATAACCAAAAACTATTGCCGGGCCATGTGATCGGCCACCAAGGCCGTGCCTATGCGGTTATGAGAATTTCCTACGATGATAGTGATGCGGCAACGTTGACAATCAGCCCGCCACTCCGCGCTGAAATGAAGCCCAACGATGATGTGACCCTTTCGCCAACAATGATTGGCAAGGTCAAAGACCCTGCAAGTTTCCGCTCAAAATATGAATATGGGCAATACATCAAGCCGGGGCCGATCACCTTTATTGAGGCGCTTGTATGAGTGCGTTTGAAGATAAGCTCAACGAATATCTTTCAGAAGCAACCGACCCGACCGATTTGCGGATTATGGTGCGCCGCTTTTGGAAATATGATTTTCTTGCGGGTGCCGTGCGCGTTTGGGATGGAATGGGCAAGGCTTACAGTGAAGATGGCCAGGAGTGGCTTGGTACGGTTTCGCCGGAAGGCATGAATTTTCACCAAACGCCAAAGATTGGCGATGGCCGCGACCTATCAAGCCCGCGCTATCAATTCTCTTTGGGTTATATCGACAGCACAACCTACAACGCCTTGAAGGCTTCACAAGATCAGGTGGCCGAACGCACCATCACTTGTTATTTGGGCATATTTGAAGAGGGTGAAGGGCTTCGGCCTCAAACCGCCTTGGATTATTTCGATCAGTTCACCATGCAGTCGGCAATCTTTGAAGAGAAGCTAACAATGGGCGAAAGCGGGGCGCTTCAAAAGCAATATGTGGCTTCTGTTGTGGCGGTAAACGCTAACGCAGGTCGATCACGAGCGCCGGGCGGCACATACACAGACACAAGCCAGAAAAACCGGGCTTCCATTTTGGGCGTTGATGGGGATCGCGGCTGTGAGTTTGTGGCCGGGCTGGCAAACAAGACGTTTATCATTCCATGATTTCAAAAAAAGACGCGGTTAAAAAGCACCTCAAGATTTGGCGATCAGATCCGTTTTCTTGGGGCGATGGCGATTGCCTTACGCGATGCGCAAGTTATGTCGCTGATATTCACGATATTGACCCCGCTATGGGTCTCCGAGGCACCTACAGCAGCCGCGAAGGGGCGCAAGAGCATATTGACCGCGCAGGGGGCGTGGCGGCGCTTGTAGGGCAACAATTAGAGGGCTTGGGCTTTGAAAAGGCTGATCCTGAATTTGGCGACATTGTGGTTGTGCAGTTCGGTGAAATCGAATTGGGCGGCATTTGCTTAGGCGACAAGGTGGCAATGAGTGCCGAAACCCATTTGATCGAGATTCCCACCCGGTTTGTGAAGGTGATTGCGGCATGGCGTATTTAAGAGCGGCATTGATCGCGCTTTTGGTGTTTTCTGCGACACCCGCAAAGGCTGATCCGATCAGCATTGCCGCATTTGTGCAGGGTATTGGCGCGGCTTTTGGCGTTGCAGCAATTCCTTTGACAACGGCAGCGGGCGCGGCTGGTTTGTCGGTTGGCTTGTTTTTGGCGACACCAATCGGCGGGCTGTTGTTGGCTGGTGCCTTGGCTGGCGGTGCAGCCGTTATTCAAGCGCTCAATCGGCCACAACGCACACCGCCAGAAGCATCTCGCGTGAATGTGCGGATTGAGGCAGCTCCGCGTTGGTTGCGGGCTGGCAAGCTGCGTGCAGGTGGCGCGGTCATCTTTGCTGAGTTCGATGATAATGGTGCGTTTTGGTATCTGGTTGCACACGCTGACAGCGAGTTGGTTTCATTTAGCCATTATATGCTGGACGAATTGCAAGTTGAATTGAACGGCTCCGACAAGGTTTTGACCAAAGATTTTTGCCTGACCACGGAAGGCGGCAGCGGGTCAACACTTAGCAACCCAACGCCTAGCGAACTGGTGCCATATTACACGATCAAGCGCACCACATTTTCACCAAGTGACCCAACGCCGCCAGCTATTTCGTCGTTCACTTCAAAGTTTTCAGAGTGGACTTCGGCGCACAAGTTGGCGGGCGTGACCTATTCGGTGGTCAAAGTTGACCCGGTAAAGCAAGAGGATCGGCACAAGATCTTCAGATGGCGCGGCCCGGTGAGTGTTGGTGAGCCCGCTATTTCAATCGTTGGCTACTTCTCACGCATCTATGACCCGCGCGAAGTCTCGCACGACATTGAAGATGAAAGCACGTGGACGCATTCATCTAACGCCGCGCTGATCTGGGCATGGTTCCGCACGCATCCTTATGGCATGAACAAGCCAATGTCCGCGATCAACTGGGATAAAGTCGCGGACGCAGCAGACAAGTGCGATGTGACCATCACAGACAAAAACAGCGGCACACAGCCGCGCTATGAGTGCGGCATCTCCATCCCGGATGATATGGAACGCCATATCGCGGAAAAACAAATCTTAGCCACATGTGATGGCGTTCTGTTGTTCGACAGTGAGGGCAAGGCTTACATTGATGTTGGTGTTTGGCAGGAGCCAAGCCTGACCTTTTCGGCACAGCGCGACATTATCACAATGTCAAGTCGTGAAGCACAGGACGGTGAAAGCGAAACTGATGGTGTTGTGATTGTCTACACTGAGCCAGACTATGGCTATATCAAACAACCCTGCGCACCGTGGATCAATAATGATTACTATGAAGAAGGCCGCACGCCTAACTTCGCAGAATTTCAGATTTTGGGTTGCCACAACCATAACCAAGCGGTTCGGCTGGCAAAAGCTATCGGCAAGCGGTTGCAGCCGCGCCATAAGCTCGGGCCGTTGCTTGGGCCAAAAGCACTGTTGGCACGCCGAGAGCGCATCGTCGCATTGGACTATGACGATACCTTTACAGGCAATTATGAGATCGCTTCGCCCGTTGAATTGGATGAAAGCGGCAAGATCAGTTCAACCGGGCTGGTGCCGATTGATCAATACCGCTGGACATTGTTGCCGGGTGAAGAAGGCGACAAGCCAGCACCATTGGTGGACACAACGCAGACGAATGATTTGGCAGCGCCAAGCAACCTTTCATTGTCTGCGGCTCCGGTGCCGGGTTCAACTGGTTCATCTGTGCGGCTTGAGGCAACATTTGATGCGCCACCGCGCTTGGATCACCGTTATGAGTTTGAATATCGCAAGCAGGGCGAAACTGCTTGGCGGTTGTTTATCGTCAATATGGATGAGCGCTTAGGCTATACCGATACGGTTGAAGATGGCGCGACCTATGAAATTCGCTATCGGACAGTTTCAACGGCTGGTGGCGCGTCCGAATGGGTGGACCCATATCCAACAGTTGTTGCAACGGCTGACACCACTGCGCCTGATCCGGTGACGGGTGTTGTTGCCACACCGGGTAGTGGTGAGGTTCAAATTGATTGGACTGCGCCAAACTCATCTAACTATGTCGGCGCACGCATCTATCGCTATACGTCAAATGACTTCGCAAGCTCAACACTGGTTCGTACCGAATATGGCGCACCAAATAGCGCGGATACTTGGACAGATAGCGGCCTTGCTCCTGGCGATTATTACTATTGGGTCGTTTCAATCAATGGCTCAGGTGTTGAAGGCACAGAAGTCGCCACCGGATCGCAAACAGTAACCTAACAAAACCTAACATTTCAATCGAACGTGACCGTCCTTTTTTAGGGCGGTTTTTTTATGGGGGCTTTTATGGTCGATACCATTGATAGCGCATTGCGTGACAACAACACTTTAGGCGATCCCGGCAGTGGTGACTACAAGGTCAAAAAAGGACCGTTGCGCACTGTTCTAAAGCGGATTGAGGCCAGCGCGGGCATTGGTGCGGTTGCCGTCGCCACAAAAACCGAATTGGACGCGATCACAGACAAAGCGGACAATGCACCGGGGTTTGTGGTTGGCGATAGCACTGCATCAAACAACGGCCAATATACATGGGATGATAGCGGTTCTGCTTGGGTGAAGGTGCGTGATCTGCCTGATACAGCGACCATCCTTGAAAGCGTTGCTGGCACCAATGACGTGACCGCCAATGTTGCGACAGGTGTTAATCCTGCTGCCGTTTCGCTATTTGTTCTTACACCCACCAATACCAACACTGGCGCGATGACTTTGACCATTGAGGGCGAAACGGCGCAAGATTTCAAAACCTATGCGGGCGATGATTTTGCATCAGGTGCAATCGTGGCGGGCCGGGCTTATCTCGTCTTTGACACCGGATCAGAATATCGCGCACTTAATGATGACCGCATCTTGCCATTCCGAGGCGCTTATGCTGCGCCGACAACATACTCGCTCGGTGATCTAGCGGAAAATGGTGGTTCGATTTGGTATTCCCTGCAAGATGACAATACTGGCAACACTCCAAGCGAGGGAGCTTATTGGACTGAGTTTTTGCCGGGGGTTACCGTTGCTGATGGCTCAGTTACCACCGCAAAGCTCGCAGACAACAGCGTAACAAATGCCAAGCTGACAGCGGCTCATTCTCTCGCTCTTTCCCATACGGTTGCAGACCGCACAGCACTAAAGGCGCTTGATACAGCGCGTTATAATGTAGCTTTTGTGCAGGGAGTAAGCGGTGGGCTGTTTGTTTGGGATAGCTCCGATCTATCAACAGAAGTCACAGCAGACACCGAAGAAGGTGTTTATGTTGCACCAACGGCTGATGCGACTGGCGCAAGTGGTGCTTGGGTCCGCGTGATCGAAAATGCCATTAACGTTAAATGGTTTGGTGCGGTTGGTGATGGCGTTACAGATGACACTAACGCCATTCAGGCCGCTTTAGACACTGGCTTAAATATTTACATTCCTGAAACTGAAAACGGTTTTCTGGTCTCAACCCTTGATCTGCTGAACAATCAAGAAATTCGCGGTGCAGGTAAATGGAAAAAGGGTCTTGTGGGTGACGGCACTGGGCCTGTCTTGCAGATCGGTGACGGCACTGGCTCGATCCGATCTAATGTTATTAGCAGATTAAAGATTGAGAATACAGGTGCTGAATGCATCAACGGTGATTTCGCGCCAAACCTGACAATTGAGGGTTGTGAAATCCGGTGTAGTGGCGCTCATGCAATCAACTTAAAGCTATGTTATCGCTTAATTGTGCAGGATAACTACATCCTTACAAGTGGAGCTTACACAGCCCTACGTGCATTAAACAACTGCAATGGCGGGGTGTTCTTTAAAAATACGATCACTGGCGGTTCAGCAGGTCGTGCAATACAAATTGGCCAAAGCCAAGGGGTCCGTGTCGATAATAACATTATTGAAACGTCGCTTGACGGGATATGGATTGCTTCAACAAGTGACACTGGTGATGGCAATTGTAACGGCGTCACGCTCACAAATAACTATATTGAGCAATGTTCAACACCATTTGTCCTGTCCAAGGTCTACACCATCTTTGGCCTAACCATGAAATCCAACTATGTTGGCAACGCTGCAACGACGACCATTGCAACACGCGTGGCTTGTGTGCAGCACGGTCGAATTAAAGGCGGATCAATTACTGATAACGCTTTTTATCTCGATAGTGGCGGTTCAGAAGATTTGCTGCATGTCTATTTGCCTTTAACGAGCGCTAATATTGTAGATATGGAATGGCAGCGTAATTATGTCGAAAACGCAGCAACAAACCTTACGAAACTTGGCACTTACGCGTCAAATGGCGGTGCAAACAACGATGTTGGCGCAAACTCATATTATGACTTTGGCGATGGTGAATTGCCTAACAAACGTGTGTTTATTTCGCCAGCGTTAAAAGCTGATGTGAGCACTGGTGATATTGAGTGGACTGAGATCGGCGAATACAATTGGGGTGGTGAGATTGAAAGCGTCGAAATCATAGATGCGGTTGGCTCACTTACTGGGTGCAATGTGGCCTTGGGCGATAGTGCTAATTTCCAAGTTAATGTGTCGCAGGTCGATATTAGCACTTTGACTTTTACACGCGGCAAAACAGATTTGACTGTTGCTGGCAACTCGATTGACACACGCGCCAGCGGCTATAACCGATATAAAGTGATTGCTGGCACTGGCACTGGCAGCTTCAGAATTAAGATCACGTATCGGGCCAACTAAAGCCTTTCAAACATTGGAGCATAACATGCAAAGCAATTGGCCGCAGGTCATTGCTTGGATTGGCTTGTCGGAAGGCGGTTACGTCAACCACAAGAACGATCCGGGCGGACCTACCAATCATGGCATCACAAAGCGGGTGCTTGAGCAATGGCGTGGAAAGAAAGTTTCCATTGCCCAAATGAAGGCGCTGACCAAAAAAGAGGCTGAAGACATTCTCAAGGCTCGTTATTGGGATGTTGTGCGCGGTGATGACCTACCAAGTGGTCTTGATTATGCGGTGCCCGATTACGCGACCAATTCCGGCCCCGGTAAGGCGATCAAAGACTTGCAACGTAGCCTAAATGATATGGGCGCTGGTATCAAGGTTGATAGCGTTATAGGGCCCGAAACGATGGGTGCGATCAACAAACTCGACGAGCAGCAAATCAAAGAGCTGATCCAGCTGTATTGTGAGCGCCGTATGCGGTTCTTGCGCAGCCTCAAGACATTCAAGACTTTTGGTCGCGGCTGGACCAAGCGCGTGATGGGTAATCGCACAGGCGTTCAAACGGATGACATTGGCGTAATCGACCGGGCAACTATGCTTGCGTCTAAATATCCTGTGCCAAATATCCCGGCGCCGCAAAATCATGGCACCGCCAAAGGTGAGCCCGAGAAGCCCAATGTTATCGATGCACTACAACAGCCCGAAGCATGGGGGCCGCTTGGCGGGCTACTCACAAGCCTTGGAGCAATGACACAGGGCAATGGGCCGTTTCAATGGGCCTTGGCCGCTCTTGTGGTCGCTTTTATCGCTGTGGGCGTATTCTATGCGATCCGCACCATTCAAAACGCTGATCCGACATAGGTGGTGATATGATTGCAAGCATTTTCGCATGGATTGCTACAAAACTTGGCGGCAGATTTGTCGAGAACGTTCTCAGCAGCTTTGAGAAACACGCCAATAACGAAACGGAACGATTGCGGATTCGTTCGGCGCGTGAGCAAAACGCATCCAACAACGCAACCAAAATCGCAATCAACCATCAAGATAATTCGGCCAAGGTCATTATGAAGGCCATGAATTTCAAGGTGTTCTGGATTGCTTGGGGCATGTGCGCAATTTCGCTTGCCGCTTGGTTTAGTTGGGGCATGTTGGACAGCCTTTTCAACGGCGCGTTGCCAGATGTGGCCAAACTGCCCGATCAGCTTTTGCGCTATGCCGACATCGTGTTCGCAAACATTTTTTACTCAGGCGCGGGCTTGGGTGCTGCGCAAATACTGGCCTCTCAAATCGGGGGGCGCAAATGACTAATACGGGGCATTTCACAATGAAAGAGGCAGGGCAAGCCATTGTCGGCGTTTTCGGCATATCAGCAACGGCATGGCTTGACCTGCTTACTGGCGCAAATCAAATCTTGCTAGGTCTCGGCGGTCTGCTGGTGGTCTGGTTCACGGTCTACAATCTTTATCTGCGCAATCAAAAGCTGCGCAAAGACCTTAACGATCCCAAGAAATAGGGGGCTTTTATGGCCGATAATACCCTTAGCGATGAAACGCTACGTGCATCACTGCAAGCAATCGACACATTTTCGAGCTTGCGCCAAGCCTCCATTAAAACGGGGATATCAAGATCAACCTTGCGGCGGCATAAAGAATTGGCAGCCGCACGAGGCGTCACACTTCAAGGTCCAAAGCCTGAATTTGATGAATTGCCGCCTCTATCGGAAGACGCTGCCGAGCTTATCCAAACACTGGCCAAGCGATCACGCAAGCGCAAAGCCCATTGGCAAGCCCATAAGTGGCGGCGCGTGCGCGTGAAAACCAATGAGCCTTTTGCAATCACGTGGTTTACAGATGTTCACCTAGGCGACAATGGGTGTGACTATGACACCTTGGTTAAACACCTAGAAATGACCGCTCAAACGCCTTATGCCTATTCGGCATTTATGGGCGATGCATCCAACAACTGGCCCACAAATGGGCGCTTGGCCAAGAAATGGGCCGATCAGGAAACCAGCCGCGAACAAGAACGGCAACTTGTTGATTGGTTTCTTCATCACAGCAGCCAAGACTGGCTCTTTTGGGTATTGGGCAATCATGATGTTTGGGAGGGCGGCGAGTCCATCCTGCGGCGTATCAATGCCGGGTTTGTGCCTATGCACGATTGGCGGGCGCAATTCATTCTTGAGTGTGGCAATAAGCGTGAAGTGAAGCTGGACGTTTCCCACAATTTCAAGGGCCATTCACAATGGAACACCCTTCACGCTGAAACCAAAGAGGCAAAGATGGGCGAGGGCGCGCACTTCTATTTCTCAGGCCATAAGCACGAGGCTGCTTTGCACTTTGAAGAATTTGCACAACGCGGCACATCATCTTGGCTTATGCGGTGCCGTGGGTACAAAGAATGTGACGAATATGCGCACCGGGGCCAGTTCCCAGAACAGACAGGCGGCAACGCTGGCATCACAATTATTGATCCCAATACCGCAAACACAAACCCGATTGTTCATGCAACGCTCGACCTTGAGCAGGGCTTGGATTATTTGACATTCTTGCGCCGTAAAGCAGCATGAAACAAGAGGTTTCACAAGACACCAAGCGCCTAATCAATCGGCTGGCCAATTCATGGCAAAGCTGCATGGCTATTCAGCCGCCAAAGCCTAACCATTAGCACTGCCATTTGGTGGCGATGGCACTGACCCAGACATAACCGTAAATGCAAGGTTCTTTGCCCGGCGACCAGCCTTTTTGCACTCAGGGCATGAGTGCAGCCTTGTTAAAAGCGGTGCAAGCAATTCTGTATCCATTGGCAAACGCCTTGTGAGCGCAACCAGATTCACAAATCCCCGGTGCATACAATTGTTGCATGTGATCATAATCCGATCATTGTTTTCTATTTTGGCCTGCAATGTGCTTTGGTTTATGTCGATCATTATTGCCACCACTGATTCATAGTAAGAACATATCATGAATCTCACTGTGTCAATTTTGTGCCAATTTTCCAGCGTGTTCTTGCATCGTTCTGCAATTACCTGCAATTTGGGGAAATTACACCGGATTGTCACTTTTTTATAAAAAGCGCTTGCAATCAGGGGGGTTATGGGGTTATTCACGGCCTCGGAGAGGTGGCCGAGTGGTCGAAGGCGCTCCCCTGCTAAGGGAGTAGGCGGTGTAGAGCTGTCTCGAGGGTTCGAATCCCTTCCTCTCCGCCATTCCCTTTGAAAATTTCAACTAGAAATCGTTGTTGGTTTTAAGGCGATTTGAAAAGATTGTTGTCTCAAAGAGAGTTCGGTCAAGCGTTTCGGTTGTCCAGGCGACATTCTTATGCGTGGCGGATTAAACTATTTAAAATGATAAAGATAAATTGGCTGAGCCATATATATTGAGAATCTGGACTGATCTGAGTCCTTGCCATTTCGAATATATCGATCGCTAACCGCTTGTTACCGGGGATTCTGCGCGTCGATATGTTATAAAAAGTTCATATTGGATTTTGCGTAAAACCTAAAGTTATGTAATCACTTGCATTATTAACCAATCGGATAAATTTTATATAACTGGGCTTGTAAATTATCACTTCCTTATATAAAAAGTATGCTGCATATTAAGATTTTGTTAGGTTCTTAAATGTGTTCGGCGACTTATGGGGGAGATAAGGGCGTGCCAAAAATAAATGCACTATTAGTGACCTTGGTGATGTCGCTTTTTGCTTCGAGTGTATATGCAGCGGACCCGCTTGCAGGCAATGCAAGGGCAGGGACGTGCCTTTATTCTGGTCAATCCTCCATCATGGATTTGGCAGATTCTGAAATTCAATCTCTTGTAGAAGAGTATTATGCCGCAGCGAAAGCTGCGCTTGTAGATCCTGCTGTAAAGGATTCAAAAAGCGCGGCTTATGAGTGGGCAGGGGAAACCAAAATCGCTTGCCAAACATCTATTGGCTATATGCAAACCGGACATCTTGATGCGCAGTCGACAAAGAAGTGCGACTGTTTTTATCGCCGTATGGTGAATGCGCGTTAGCACTGAAATCGTGACACTGGATAGTAGCAAATGAAACCGATCACGGGCATGAAAATTATAAAAGGTTTAGCGGCAAGCGCTTTTATAGCGTTGAACCTCAGCGTATCGGCATATGCCTTGTCGCTAAGAGATGCCGTGGTGATTGCAGTTGATTCAAACCCAGAAATCGGCCAGTCCATGGCAAACAGAGAAGCTGTGGAATTTGAGCTGAGACAAGCACTCGGCTTGTATATGCCACGCGTTGATTTGGAAATTTCAACTGGTGTGCAGCGTTTGGACAATCCCAGCCGGCGCTTTTCAGGCATTCAAGATGACCCGCTTTACCCTTCACAAGTGGATGTGATTGTTTCTCACGATATTTGGGATGGCGGTTTCCGCCGTGCTGAAGCAAATCGACAAGCAGCTCGGGTGGATGGTGCATCATTCCGAGTGCTTGAGCGCAGTGAGTTTATTGGCCTTGAAGTGGCGCGTGAATATTTCCAGGTGCTTTTGCAGCAGCGTGTTGTGAATATTGCGCGGCAAAATGTGGCGTTTCATGAGCAAACACGGAACGATGTGCGCGCCGCCGTTGAAAACGGCCAGCTAACTGCGGCCGAAACCCAGCAGGTTGATGAGCGTTTGAGCCAAGCGCGTGCGCGGCTAACAGAAGCGCGCGAAGCGCTAGATCTTGCGCAAATTGGCTTCTACAAATTGGTATATGTGTCATTAGACGCAGGGCAAATGCCTTCTCGCGTCTCGCGCGCCTTTATGCCGAATTCATTGTCACAAGCAATCAGCAAGGCCCGTGCGAACAATCCACGTCTTCTGATGGCAAATGCAGATATTGATGCGGCGGCAGCTGTTGTTGAGCAATCGCGCAGTGGTTTGAACCCAACGATCAACCTTCAGGGCCGTGCGTCAGCTGGCTATGACGTGAATGGCGTTGATGGTGCAACAAATGATCTGCAAGTTAAGCTGAGCTTGAAATGGAACCTTTACGACGGTGGCATCAAGCGAGCTGAAATTCAGGAAAATGCGCGGCGTGAAACTGAGGTTGCTCTAGGGCAACAGCAAGTATTGCGGGAAGTTGAAGAAGCTGTGCGCATTTCATGGACACGTATGGGGCGCCAAGGCTCATTGTCAGCGCAATATGGATCGCAACTAAAAGCATCAAGCGATTTGGTGGATTCATATCGCAGCCAGTTCAGCGTCAATCAGCGGTCATTGTTGGACGTGCTGGATGCGCAAAACACCAAATTTAATGTGCAAGTTTTGTATGAGACTGCGCAATATAGCCAGCGCTTCGCAGAATATCGTTTGTTGGCAGCAACCGGACAGTTGCTGAAATATCTGGGCCTAGAAGCGCCTAGCCAATCCAACGCATATGCGCGTGAAAAGTTGAATACCCCTTCCGCAGATAGCTATCAGCCAAGAGAGTTGGAGCCTGTAAACTTCGAGGAACCAATCGACCTTACTTCTTTCGTTAATTAATTTTTTGTTAATATTTTCCATTTGTAGCAATTGACATGCTTCGGTATGCCTCCGCTGGCGTCTATTAGAGCGTCTCGGCAGCAGCAATTTTAGTGCTGCCGCGAATGGTTGTGTTTGCAAATCAAGATGTTAGTACGAGGTTAGAATCTTGGGTGATGTAAGCGCGGATAGTATCCAAGAGGTGCGCGTTGAACGCCATGCGCGTGACGTAGAACAAATTGCATTGTTCATATCGCGGCACTTTGACCGTGCGTCCACGCCCGAGCAGTTGGTTGCGGGGCTTCCACTTGACAACAATGTTCTTGATTTCGCGTCTTTGCCTCGAGCGCTGCAGCGATTGGACTTGCTGTGCACGCCAATATCTTCTCCCGTTGGGAAAATCGCTGACTATGACATGCCTGCGATTTTAAAACGAGCCGATGACACAATTTTCCTGCTGATCGAACGACGTGAAGATGGAAACTATCTCACATATGATCCGCATATTGATGGCAAACAGACACTAACGCCTGAGGAGTTGGGGACGGATACCAAAGTCGGCCTTAGCGTGCGGCCGACCAATGTTTCTGACAAGCAAAAGCAACAAAAACATTGGCTAACCCACGCACTGGCCAACCAAAAGCGTGCAATATTTCACATCATTTTGGGCACCATCTTCATCAATATATTTGCGATTGCCATGTCGCTCTTCACCCTAAATGTTTATGACCGTGTGTTGCCAAACAAGGCACTTTCAACCCTTTGGGTTTTGGCAATCGGCTTAGGCATTGTGTTCATCTTCGACCTGTTGTTGAAGATCGCGCGTGGGGCGCTGATTGATGAAGCAAGCCGGACAATAGATTTCAGACTGTCGTCTGTTTTGTTCGACCGGGTGATGAACTCGCAGATTTCAGATCGGCCAAGTTCTACAGGCGCATTCGCTGCCAAAATCAGCCAATATGAAGTTCTGCGCGAGTTCTTTGCATCGAGCACAATTGTAATGTTCATCGATGTGCTGTTTCTTGGTTTCTTTGCCTTCATTGTTTCGCTTTTGGTCGGCTGGGTCGTGATTTTCCCGCTTATTGCTTCGGCGCTTGCCATTTTGGTCACTATCATCATCGGTTTGCGTGCCGGAAAATATGTACGGGCGGCAATGGCTGAAATTTCCAGCAAGAATGCCGTGTTGTTCGAGACCTTGGGCGCAGTGCAAACAGTGAAAGCTGCGCGCGCTGAAGGCCACTTTTTGCGCAAATGGGAAAACACAGTTTTGATCTCGTCCCAAACGCAAAACAAAGTACGCGCTTTGCAATCCACAGCGATTTATTTCACGGCGCTGATGGGGCAGGTGGCACTGGTGAGCATTATCATCGCTGGCACTTATCGGTTCGCCGCTGCCGAAGTGAGCATGGGGGCAATTATTGCGTCCATGATGCTTTCAAACCGCATCATCGCGCCTGTGTCCCAAATTTCCACAGCCATATTGAAAACACGCGGCGCATTTGAAGCGTTTAAAAGCTTGGGCGAGCTGATGAGCCTGAAGGACGAGCGGCACCAGGATCATCGCTTCATTCAGCGCACTGTGGGGCAGGGGCGGATTGAATTCGATAAGGTGCGCTTTGCCTACCCGCAATCAAATCGGTTCGTGCTTGATCAGGTCAGTTTTAAGATTGCCGAAGGCGAGAAAGTTGGCGTTATCGGGCGCATCGGTGCCGGTAAGTCAACGCTTGGTCGGCTCCTGCTGAAATTCTACGAGCCGACGGAAGGCAGCATTTTGGTCGATGGGATCTCGATCAGCCAATATCACCCAGCGCATTTGCGGAAAAATATTGGCTTGGTGTTGCAAGATCCAGAGTTGTTCGATGGCACCGTGCGCGAGAACATTATGCTGGGTGCGCCTGAGGCGACAGATGAGGAATTACTCGAGGCGGCCCGCAAATCTGGCGTTGAGAGATTTGTTGCTTTGCATCCATTGGGGTTCGATATGCCAGTGGGTGAGCGTGGCTCCCTTATCTCCGGCGGTCAACGCCAAGCAATCGCTTTGGCCCGAACATTGTTGGCAAATCCGAAAGTGCTATTCCTCGATGAACCGTCTAGTTCCATGGATATGGTGACGGAACGGGAGCTGGTGCAACATTTGCGGGAAAGTCTAAAACCCGACCATACAGTGATCATTGCAACGCACCGACAAAGCCTACTGAGCCTTGTCGACCGTTTGCTGGTTATCGACAATGGTCGGCTTGTGGCGGATGGCCCGCGTGACAAAGTATTGGCGCAGCTCAAATCGAACGGAGCGTCGACATGAGTTTGGATCAGATGCAAATGCGCCAAAGATTTGAAGGTGTTGCCGCGACTGCGCCAAACCGCGGTGCGCTGGTAATTTTGCTGATTGCATTGTTCAGTACCTTTGCCTTGCTTTGGGCTTCATTCGCAAAAGTAGATGAAATTTCGCGCGCTGAGGGACGTATCATCCCAACAGGCAAAACCCAGATTGTGCAAAGTGGTGTTTCAGGCGTGGTGGCCGAGATATTTGTGCGCACGGGCCAAAATGTGAAACGCGGCCAAATCCTTGTGCGGTTAGACGACACAACCACGGCCTCATCAGCAGGTGAGGTGGAAGCCAAAGTGCGCGCGCTGGAAGTGCAAATTGAACGCCTTCGCCACGAAGCAGGACTTCGCCCAAATCAAGCCTTCAATTGCCCGGAAAGCGTTTTCAATGTTGAACCTGAGATTTGCGAAAACGAGCAACGATTGATGGATGCGCGGGCGGAAAATCTGGCGAATTCAAAGCAGGTTTTTGTATCGCGAGTGGAGCAACGCCAAAGGGAACTCAACGAAGCGACGCAGAATTTGACGCGGCTGACCAACAGCTTGGCTCTGGCACAAAAACAGTTGGCACTGGTGGAGCCATTGGCCGCCAAAAATCTTGTTGCGCAAACTGAGTTGCTGGCAACGCAGCGTGATGTATCTGAGCTAACGGGGCAGATCGATGCCTTAAATGAGACTAGAGCGCGTTTGACCGCTGCGGTGCAGGAATCTCAATTGCAAGCGACATTGACCGAGGCTCAATTTAAAGAAGAGGCGCTGGGGGAGCTGACTTCGCGGTTGGCTGAATATGCGTCCACCAGCGAAACCTTGCGCGGCGCGACCGACCAATTGTCGCGAACCGAAATTCGCTCACCTGTCGATGGGATCGTCAACAATTTAGACATCAACACCATTGGTGCTGTGGTGCGCGCGGGTGATCGCATCTTGGATATTGTGCCGCTAACTGAGCAATTGCTGGTAGAGGCCAAGCTCAAACCATCTGATGTTGCGTTTGTTTTGCCGGGTCAGGAGGCAAATATCAAGCTTACTGCTTATGACTTTTCAATTTATGGCGGGTTGAAGGGCACGGTGCAAAATGTGTCAGCGGACTCTATTGTCGATCAAAATACCCGCGAAACATACTACATCGTATTGCTTTCCACGCCATCATCAGAGCTGAAGTTTGGCGATCAATCTCTGCCGATTTTCCCAGGCATGGTGACCAATGTGGAAATTCTAACCGGCCGCAAAACTGTGCTCCAATATCTATCGAAACCCATAACAAAAGCCCGTGACGAGGCTTTGAGGGAGCGATGATGGACAACGAAAACCTCACCAGACATGGTGTTATAGATTTCGACCATTTGCACGCCGAGTTGGAGCAAGAGTTTCACGCGATCGCCAATGGCGACACACGCAAAGGCATAAGGCTGGAAAAAGTATTTTGGCGTTCCATTGAGATGCTGGCGGCGGAAAAGGGGATGAAACCCAACGAATTTGTGCGAGAACTGGTGGCTGAAAGCCAGCGCATCAATGGCAACACTGCCAGTGTAGTGCGCACATTTGTAACCAGTACATTGCGCAATGAACTTGAAGCTTTGCGTGCAAATGGTACAGAAACGATAAAGCGCATCCAAAAAGCTCCAGTTCCATCCTTCGCAATTGATCGGCAAAAGCGGCTAAAGCAAGTCAATCATGAGTTTTTGCATGTTGTGCGCGTACTCACCGGGCAAATGACCATGCAAGTCGATGCAGAACGGATACAACTTATTTTAGAAACACCCATTGAAGAGTTGTTTGCAAAACTGGAAACGCAAGAAAGCTCAGTTGATTGTGGTTATTTATTGCGTGTTGGCGAGCAACAAAGACGCGGACAAGCGCGTGTTATTTGCTTGCCAGTTTTTCCAGAACATTGTTTGATTGGTTTTATTAAATCTTAGATTGGAATGGCGGCCATGACCAAAATAGTTTTCAACGATCTCCGTGTGATTGGCCGGTTTATTGCGATTTTTGCTTGCCTATTTAGCTTAGCGGCTTGCACGGTGAACGGGACGAATGATGGCAATCGACCTACCGCTAGCCAAACGCCAAATGCCGAACGCGTTGGGTCTGGAACCGTCACCGTCGGCCTTTTGGTCAGCGATGATTATGGCGCATTGAGCGATGGCGCAACAAATGCTCCTTATCTCGCAGGCAAGCTTGCAACTCAAAAACTAACAAAAACACCCATCACACTTGTGGTGCGCCGCGCCGGAAACGATGGTTCTTCGTTGCGGAACAATGCGGCTTCATTGCGCAGTGCAAATGTTGATATTGTTATTACCGATGTTGATGCGGCACAAAGTGCCCAGCTTGCCGCCGAGCTGTCTGGCAATTTAATCCCAGTCATCACACTGGCACCTGCCGCAAATGTTGATAGGATGCTTTATTCAGCCGATACGGATATTGCTGGTGAAGCAAAAATCATGGCTGAGAAAGCCCGGGCGCTTAAGTTGAAGAAGGTGTTTATCGTTCGAACGCCTTCTGCGCGCTCTGGAGAGTTGACAGCACAACTTGAGGGGCAGGCTGCTAAAAATGGCTTACAAGCGGCCGTGGTGAGCATCGGCTCAGCGGAGGCGATCAATCTTCAGCAAACAGGTGCAGGGGCGCAGGCAGCGATAATATTCGCAACATCGCCAAATCTGGCTTCCGCCTTTTTGGCTGGTCAGGCAAATCCGGCTGCAAGTCCTACTATTTTCGGCAACGCAGATTGGGTGCTGGACCTCACAGCATATGCCAATTTGAGCGGTGCCCATATCCCCACGCCCACAGAGAACAAGCTGTCTGGCTTTGCTCAGTTGTTTAAATCCACATATGGACAAAACGCTTCAGTACGCGGTGCCGCCATATATGATTTGGTTGTTCTAACCGCTGCATTGCCTCAAATTGCAGGAGCAGAAGCATATACGCCACGTATCCTGACAAATGACAAAGGCTTTAAAGGGCAGCTTGGTTGGTTCCGCATCAACGAGCAGGGAAGAAGTATTCGAAAATGGATACTTTCCCAACGGCAGTAAGTTAAGAAAGCGTCTGAATGCATATTATATTATGCAAATCCATTAAGGTTAACGAATAATTAAACTGAAATGTATAACCTGTTATGCATTTGCCATTGTGATCTATTGCGCGATATTCGGCGCTCAGCTTTAGTTGTTAACAAATAGTTAATATGAAGCTGGGTGGAGCGGTCTCATGGCCAACGACGTCAATAAAGATCAAGCACAAAATCAAGACATCAATCCAATTGAGCTGGACGACACAATCTTGCTTGCGCAAGCTGAAGATGTTGTTGAGAGCGAAGAAGAGCAACCTGTTGAAGAAAATCAGGAGCCGACCGAGGAAGAGGGCGGTGAAGGCACAAATGCTGGTGCCGAAAATGCAAATCTCCGTGTTGAAATCCCTTTAGGTGAGAACAATGTCGCGCAATTGCCTGAAGGAGCTGACCTTACCCAGCCAAGAGTTGTTGACGGTGAATTAGAGTTTTTGCAGCCAGACGGCACGATTATTTTCGTCCCAAATGGTGCCGTGGAGGGCATGACAGTCTTTGTTGGTGATGTCGAGTTTCCGAGCGAAGCACTACAGGCACTTTTTGACGCGAATAATATTCAACCAGCTGCAGGGCCTTCTGTAACCGGCGAGGCAGATACGCCTCAACCCGTGCAGGATTCTCATGGGGCTTATCAAGACAGTTCTCAAGGTTCGATTGGCGACGGTCTAGGCATTTCGCCGCTATTGCCACCCACCGCGCTGGCATTTGCAACGCCGGAACAAGAAGAGATTTATGAAGGGCCGGAAACCAACGTCGATCCCATTGGGCTAGATGACACCAATTGGGTGCAAGAAGATGGTGAATATTCCGATAGCGCGCGGGCATCATTCCAAGGAGAAGCGACGGGCAATGTATTGGAAAACATCAATCACCCAGGTGCACCTGCCGGCGATTTTGCTGACCAAGCAGATACAGATGAAAATCCAACAGATACATTGACGGTGACCAACGCGGGTACCTATTTTGGCCAATATGGCACCTTGGTTCTGAATGATGATGGAAGCTACACCTATAGCCTTAATTCCCAAGATTTGGTCATTCAGAGTCTTTCGGAAGGCGAAACTCTGACCGAGAGTTTCCCTTATTCCATTTCTGATGGCAACGGCGGCACCGGTAGCGCTACGCTAACAATCACGATTTTTGGCAGTGACGATGGCGTTTTCATTAACGGGCTAACTGTGGAAGGTCCGGATGAAATTGTCTACGAAGCCAATCTTTCAGATGGTACGGCACCAGATAATGCCGCACTCACTCAATCAGGAACGTTTAGCTTCAATGCGTTAGATGGCACGCAAACCATCACCATCGAAGGCGTAACCATTTTTGAGAATGGCGCATTTGTTGGTGGTACGCCCACAGTCGGCACCAGCATTGGCACGCTTACAATCACCTCATTTACCCCCATCACTTCATCAACCGGAGAAGTGGTCGGTGGTACAATTGGATATAGCTATACGCTCGACGCAAATTCCGAAGATCATAACAATGCGGGCAACGACACTATAGTTGAGGCATTTGATGTAGAAGTCACCGACGAAGACGGATCTTCCGACATTGCGACGATCCATATTGAAGTTGTGGACGATGTACCAGATGCGATTGATGATGGGGCACAATCTGTTGCGGAAGATGCAGTTGGCACGATCTCTGGGAATGTGTTGAGCAATGATGAGCTTGGCGCAGACGGGGCGAGCTTGACCCATATTGATGTTGGGTCCGGAATGGTTGCGTTGACCAGCGGTACGGATCTTGGTGGCGGCGTTTATCAGTTTGTCACAGCGAACGGAACCTATACGTTCACCAGTGCAGGGGCGTGGACGTTTGATCCGAACGCCAATCTTGATAATGCGGCTGGTGTTGATGCCTCGTTTGATTACACCTTGACCGATGGTGATAATGATGCGGACACCGCGACACAACCGATCAC
>NZ_SNYR01000001.1:0-1592500 GCF_004363175.1 Maritalea mobilis | reverse complement strand
TCTGAATGGGGAAACCCGACCATTTAGGTCACCCGCAAGGGAGCTAACCTGGGGAACTGAAACATCTAAGTACCCAGAGGAAAGGACATCAACCGAGACTCCGTTAGTAGTGGCGAGCGAACGCGGACCAGGCCAGTGGCCTATATGTAAGAACAGGAATGAGCTGGAAAGCTCAGCCATAGTGGGTGATAGCCCCGTACTGGTAGAAAGCATATAGGTCCTCGAGTAAGGCGGAACACGTGAAATTCTGTCTGAACATGGGGGGACCACCCTCCAAGCCTAAGTACTCGTGTGCGACCGATAGTGAACAAGTACCGTGAGGGAAAGGTGAAAAGCACCCCGACGAGGGGAGTGAAATAGTTCCTGAAACTGGATGCCTACAAACAGTCGGAGCCCGCAAGGGTGACGGCGTACCTTTTGTATAATGGGTCAGCGACTTAATTTAACATGCAAGCTTAAGCCGTTAGGTGTATGCGTAGCGAAAGCGAGTCTGAATAGGGCGTTGAGTATGTTGGATTAGACCCGAAACCAAGTGATCTAGCCATGGGCAGGCTGAAGGTGAGGTAACACTTACTGAAGGGCCGAACCCACTTCTGTTGAAAAAGAACGGGATGACCTGTGGCTAGGGGTGAAAGGCCAATCAAACTTGGAAATAGCTGGTTCTCCGCGAAATCTATTTAGGTAGAGCGTCAGACGAATACTCCAGGGGGTAGAGCACTGGATGGGCTAGGGGTCCCCAACGGATTACCAAACCTAACCAAACTCCGAATACCTGGAAGTAATATCTGGCAGACACACTGCGGGTGCTAAGGTCCGTAGTGGAGAGGGAAACAGCCCTGACCTACAGCTAAGGTCCCAAAGTCATGGTTAAGTGGGAAAGCTTGTGGGAATGCATAGACAACCAGGAGGTTGGCTTAGAAGCAGCCATCCTTTAAAGATAGCGTAACAGCTCACTGGTCAAGCGTTCCTGCGGCGAAAATGTACCGGGGCTCAAACCATGCACCGAAGCTTAGGGTTTGCACTTTGTGCAAGCGGTAGCGGAGCGTTCTGTAAGTCTGCGAAGGGATACCCGTGAGGGGTCCTGGAGGTATCAGAAGTGCGAATGCTGACATGAGTAGCGATAAAGAGTGTGAGAGACACTCTCGCCGAAAGTCCAAGGGTTCCTGCGCAATGCTAATCAGCGCAGGGTTAGTCGGCCCCTAAGTCGAGGACGAAAGTCGTAGACGATGGGAATCAGGTTAATATTCCTGAACCTGGTGGTAGTGACGAATTTGCAGGTCTGTCAGTCCTTATCGGATTGGTTCTGGCAGTGAGCAAGTTCCAGGAAATAGCTCCACCGTTAAGACCGTACTCTAAACCAACACAGGTGGACAGGTAGAGAATACTAAGGCGCTTGAGAGAACTATGCTGAAGGAACTCGGCAAATTGCACGCGTAACTTCGGGATAAGCGTGACCCTTTTGTAGGCAACTACAGGAGGGTGGCACAGACCAGGGGGTGGCGACTGTTTACTAAAAACATAGGGCTCTGCGAAGTAGCAATACGACGTATAGGGTCTGACGCCTGCCCGGTGCTGGAAGGTTAAAAGGAGATGTGAGAGCATTGAATTGAAGCCCCAGTAAACGGCGGCCGTAACTATAACGGTCCTAAGGTAGCGAAATTCCTTGTCGGGTAAGTTCCGACCTGCACGAATGGCGTAACGACTTCCCCACTGTCTCCAGCATAGACTCAGCGAAATTGAATTCCCCGTGAAGATGCGGGGTTCCTGCGGTTAGACGGAAAGACCCCGTGCACCTTTACTATAGCTTCACACTGGCATTCGTGTCGGCATGTGCAGAATAGGTGGTAGGCTTTGAAATAGTGACGCCAGTTGCTATGGAGCCGCAATGTGAGATACCACCCTTATCGTCATGTATGTCTAACCGCGGCGTAACAGCGTCCGGGACAGTGTGTGGTGGGTAGTTTGACTGGGGCGGTCGCCTCCCAAAGAGTAACGGAGGCGCGCGATGGTGGGCTCAGACCGGTCGGAAATCGGTCGTCGAGTGCAATGGCATAAGCCTGCCTGACTGCGAGACTGACAAGTCGAGCAGAGACGAAAGTCGGTCATAGTGATCCGGTGGTCCCGCGTGGAAGGGCCATCGCTCAACGGATAAAAGGTACGCCGGGGATAACAGGCTGATGATGCCCAAGAGTCCATATCGACGGCATTGTTTGGCACCTCGATGTCGGCTCATCGCATCCTGGGGCTGGAGCAGGTCCCAAGGGTTTGGCTGTTCGCCAATTAAAGCGGTACGCGAGCTGGGTTTAGAACGTCGTGAGACAGTTCGGTCCCTATCTGCCGTGGGTGTAGGAATGTTGAGAAGAGTTGCCCCTAGTACGAGAGGACCGGGGTGAACAGATCTCTGGTGGACCTGTTGTCGCGCCAGCGGCATAGCAGGGTAGCTATATCTGGACGGGATAACCGCTGAAAGCATCTAAGCGGGAAGCCTCCTTCGAAACTAGCATTCCCTTGAGAGCCGTGGGAGACCACCACGTTGATAGGTCAGGTGTGGAAGCGCAGCAATGTGTGAAGCTTACTGATACTAATAGCTCGATTGGCTTGATTGTTCTCATTAATCAATGTCCGTACATCTCAAAACATAACGAACATCATCAACTAGGTTCGCCTAGTCATCATATTTAACTTCACGCTTTGCTTTTTGCCGACTTGGTGACTATAGCGAGGTGCTCAGAACACGATCCCATTCCGAACTCGAACGTTAAACACCTCAGCGCCGATGGTACTTTGTCTTAAGGCATGGAAGAGTAGGTCGTCGCCAAGTCCGCTAAAAGCAAAGAATGTCTCATACGATGTAAATTATTTAAAAACCCCACTCGCTAGAAATAGCAAGTGGGGTTTTTGTATTAGGGGGGGAGTATGCAGGAAACGGTCAGGGTTAAGTTTGATGGGTTTGATGCAGAATTGCGTGAGCACTTGTTGGGTTTGCGTGAGCTGATCCTTAAAGTTGCTGCAGAAACACCCGAAATTGGTGAGCTAATAGAGACACTTAAGTGGGGTGAGCCCTCTTATCTGCCGTGGAAGAAGAATGTGGGCACTACGGTGCGGATTGGGGCGTCGAAGCTGAAGGACTATGCGCTCTTCGTGCATTGTCAAACGACCCTGATTGATGATTTTCGGCATATGTTTCCCGATGAATTTTACTATGAAGGCAATCGGGGGATACACTTTGAATTTGGTGCGCCGTTGGATCGGGAGCGGCTTAAGTTATTGATTGGCAATGCGCTTACCTATCACTTGCGTAAGGCGTAGGACTTAGATTATCCGCTAATGCTGTGCTGCAGCTTCAATGGTTCTGATGACAATTTGCGGCGCATCAAGTGGGATCATATGCCCGCTTTTCTCAACTATAATTTGCGATGAAATTTTAGAAAGTTTTAGCAAATTCTGCTGAGATTTTAGCCAATTTTCAGAGAGATTCTGTCCCCGTGTCAAAATGGTGACGGGCATCGCCAAGTTTGGCGATAAGGCTGCTTCAAATTTTTCTGCGTCGATGGGTTCGTTGCCCGTCGGCACGTCTTTCCATTCTTTGACATTTGTTGCCGCGCGAAAGCCGAGCGTTTCACTCAATGCATCGAGTAAAATGATGTGTTTGATCCGCTTGGGTTGAGATTGTGCGATGTGGCGGGCGGTGTACCCACCGAATGAATGGCCAACGAGGATCAGCTGATCGTTGGCATTTACCGCAATCATTAGGGCTGCGATGTGTTTGGCGAATGTTTCGGGGCCATAGGATGATGCTGAAGGGCTTTTGCCAGCGCCGGGACGATCATAGCGGCAGACATGATGTGTGCGTGCCAGTTTGGGGAAGACTTTGTCCCATGTGGTGGAGTTTGCATTCTTGCCTATCCCATGTTCCAACCAAATTGTCGTGCCACTTTCTCTTGGGCCCGCGCATTCAATATGAATGGACCAGTCTTCCACTTGAATGCGCTGGGGTTTAGCTGGTGCGCTGCAGGCGCTTAGTTGCCAGAGCATGGCGATGAGAAATGGTGCTTTTACCCAGCGAAATTTATTGGCCTGCATGTTTGGTTTTTCTTCCCTTAGTTGGTTGAAGAAGTCATACATGTTGCGATGGCATATTTTATGACGCTTGAGATGTTCTTTGGTCAATTTTCGAGTTGGCCGCCTTTTAGTTTATTGGCGCTGTAATAGAGGACGGCGACGAATAGGGTCAGCATGGTCATGGTCAACCATAAGGCCATGCCGCCAAATTGATGCAGCAAGAAACCACCAAATACGGGCGCGAAGACGAAGCCGAAGCTGGAGAGAGACGAAGCGCCGAAATAGGAACCTTTGAGATGTTCCGGGGCGAGCCGATCGACAATGATATTTAGGGTGGGGAAGAGGATTGCCTCCCCAACGCTGAGCACGAACATGGCGATGATCAACCAGATCCAAGGATCTGTTGGGGCAATGGCGAAGCCGAAAAAACCACCTGCGAAAAAGATAACGCCAGACATGGCGCGCAAGAATGGCGACCAGTTTTCCATCAGTTTCAGCAATGCAAACTGTAAGATGATGATGGTGGTGCCGTTGATCAGAATGAGTGTTGCATAAAGCTCTGTGAGTTCTGGCACGCTCATCTGCCGCAGATATTGCACGAGACCGGCATCAATTTGTCCATAGCCGACAAACCCGATGAAAGAAGCAAAGACGAACAGGAGGAAAGCTGTGTCTTTACCCAAAACCGAAAGGGCGGCGGAGAACTTGATTGGATCGCCCTGCTTGGTGCGCTTGAGCGGCTTTTCTATATTAAAGATGTAAGCCGCGGCAGCGAAATAGAGAATGTAGAGCCCTGACACAAAAAGGAAGGTGCTTTGCTGGCCAGTTGCGCCAGCAAAGGTGCCGAGCAAGGGACCAGTGGCTGCGCCCACATTCAACATGAAATAGCGGAAGTGCAGGGCCATGTCTTTGACCTTGCGGTCGCTGACCATGTCGGTCATCAAGGCCTTGCCGGGGTTTTCGACCATGCCGCGGCCGAATGATTGCAACAAGGTGCCTGAGAACAAGACCAGAAGGCTATCGGCGACGCCGATGATGCCGAAGGCAACAATGTTGAGAAATAGCCCAACCAGAATAATTTTGCGCCGACCCACAGTGTCGGACAGATAGCCGACATAGAACCCGAAAATAACCCCCACAGCGGCGGAGCCTGACAGAAACGCGCCGATCTCAAATTCGTTGAGCCCAAATTTGTCGTGCAGGATGATGGCCAAGAAGGGCCATACCATAAAGAGGAAAAAACGTGAGGCAAAGGTGGCGAGAATCAAGAGCCAAATGGTCTTGTTAAATTCTTTAAGAGCGGCAAACATTTATGAGCTTTCGGACAGCGTATCGTAAGGTGTAGTCTAGGTTGGATGATCACTATGTGCGCAGAAATATTTTGATGCAATAAGAAAAGTTGAGTTTAAAAAGACACAAATGGATCGAGCTACAATCCTTCAAAAATTAATCTCACACTATAAGGCTCTGTTGAATGACACTTCTTGCCAATTTGCAGGCTTGGCGGGCGGACAGGGGATTGGCAAAAGCTATCTGTCTCACCAGTTAAAGGCGCAGTTTGGCGAAGATTTGTTGGTGCTGAGCCTTGACGATTTTTACCTTACCAAAGCGGCGCGAGAAGAACTCGCGGTGCAGGTGCACCCGATGTTGGCAACGCGGGGTGTGCCGGGCACCCATGATCTGGATTTGCTGAGACATTTGATTGATCGGCTTATGAAAGGTGAAATGGGAGATGGCATTGCATTGCCCCATTTTATTAAAGCGCATGATGACCGTGCAGCGAAAGCCGATTGGCAACTGGTGACGCAAGCACCCAAGCTGATTTTGCTGGAAGGATGGTGCGTTGGTGCTCAACCGCAGACGGAAAGTGCATTGGCGACGCCGGTCAATGCGTTGGAAGAAAGCAAGGATGAAGCGGGGCAATGGCGTGCCTATGTGAATGCGCAACTGCACGCGCATTATCTGCCAATATGGCAGCGCATGGCGCATATTTGCTATTTAAAGCCCCTATCATTCTCGCAGATTTTTGATTGGCGTTGGCAACAGGAAATTGGCAATTTGGCGGAAATTGGCCAAGCGCCCCAAGATGATGATCGCGAGCGGATCGCGGTGTTTATTCAACATTATGAGCGTATTACGCGACAGATGATGGCGCAGCAGACTGCCTTTGACATGGTGATTGAAGTGAGCGGTGCTGAGCGTGCGTGGCAATTGATCAAGGGCTAAAGGGAGATTGAGATGACATTCCATTCTTACAATCCACAAGATGGACATGGGCTTAAACATAATCCGTTTAAAGCTTTGATCTCGCCGCGGCCTATCGGGTGGATTTCGTCGCGCAGTGCTGAGGGGATCAACAATCTTGCGCCCTATTCCTTTTGGGTATTCGGATTAAATGGTTGATGGGGTGCTCTTGCCCCACCTACTCGGTACCACCCTCAGATGGTTGATAGATCGACCCCGTAGTTGAGCTCCTCTGCGAAGTCCGGTAGTCCGTAACCGATGGTTTTCTTGTAGAACGGAGAGACCTTCGCAGTGGGTGCCTTCTTTTTGTGCTTCGTGGTGTAGAGCATTCGTGCCCGCATCACCTCGAAGGAGTAACCACGCCCTTCACGGTTCTTGTCTTTGGCCAGTCGGTTGATCGACTCCGTGTAAGCGTTGGTGACGGGCATGTCCGTCTCGAAGTAGGTCATGATCTCTTCGCGCCAGTTGCCCACAGCCCTGACCAGATCGCTCCAGACTTCCTTCTGGCCTTTCGGAATGGTGGCTATCCACTCGTCCAGGGCGGCTTCTGACTGGGGCCGTGTGGTGGCGTCCCAGATGCCGTAGAAGCGTTCCTTGTGCTCGTAGGCGGCCAGCAGTTGCGGGAATGCGCCTGTCCAGGTCTCCATGATCAGCCGTTCCCCATCTGAAACTTCGTGAGCGCGTTTCAGCAGGATCTTCCGGTCGCCCTTGAGGGTTCGGCTCTGGGAGGGTTTCAGCTCCTTTCTGAGGCCCTTGCGCACCTTCTCCAGGGCATCGTTGGCCATGCGCACCACATGGAACTTATCGACCACGATGCGGGCCTGTGGCAGCACGGCCTTGACCGCTGCCCGGTAAGGGTTCCACATGTCCATGCTGACGATCTCGACCTTCTGGCGGTCTTTCAGCTTCATCAGGTAGTTGGTCACCACGTCCTGACGGCGGGTAGCCAGCAGGTCGAGCAGGGTTCGCTCCTCGATGTTGGTCAGGATGCAGCGGTAGCGCTTGTTCAGGTACAGCTCGTCGATGCCCAAAATGCGGGGCGTCTCGAAGCGGTGCCAGCGCCCCAAGAACTCGGCGCGGGCGTTGAAGATGTCGCGTACCGTCTTCTCGTCCAGACCTGTCTGTGCCGCCACGAAGGTGTAGGGGTGGTTGAAGGATTCCTTCTCCACGTATTCATGCAGCCGCAGCGTCATACGGAAGCCGTCCACCATCTCCGGTAGCTGGGGCCTGAAGGTTGTCTTGCAGGCCCGGCAGGTGTACCGGCGGCGGACCACCCAGAGGGTGACCCGCTTGCCGTGGATGGGCAGATCACGATAGGGAACATCACGCTTGCCGAACCGCACGAACTCACCCTGCACGCCGCATTCCTCGCAAGCGACGGGATCGGGCGCGTCCACCTGGAAGTGCATTTCGTCGTCGGTTGATTTGCAGCCCAGTACTTGGTATTGCGGCAGGTGAAGAATGTTGTCGGGAAGTTCGGTCATGGTGTTGTATAGGCGAAGGTGTCAGTCAGATCCATCCGACTCGGCATTGGTGTTTGTTTTTTTACCCAAAAAGCTGCCGGAAACGAAAAGTAAGGCACCGAGGACAATTGCAATATCAGCCAGGTTGAAGGCCGGCCAATGCCAGTCTCGCCAATAGAAATCAAAGGAATCCACAACATAGCCACGAAAGACCCGGTCAATCAGGTTGCCCATGGCGCCACCGAGGATAAGACTGTAAGCGATGGCTTCTCCTTTATGACGATTTTCAAGGATCAGCTTGATCAGAAAAATCGAGACCGCCACCGCGATCCCGATAAAAAAGTAGCGCTGCCAGCCTCCACCATTCGCAAAAAGACTGAATGCGGCACCGGTGTTCCATAGGTGCACCCAGTTAAAGAACGGGGTCACCGAAACAGACTCGCCATAGGCCATTGATTGCTGCACCAGCCACTTTACAGCCTGATCAGACGTTGCCAGCAGGCCCGATATGGACAACAGGGCGTACGGCGAGAGCTTTTTGCCAATAATGAGCATTATTTAACCCTTGAGCGCCAGAATGCGCCTGGCACCGTTAAGCACGACGAGCCCCGCGATGGTGCCGATAATTAGATCCGGATAATTGGAACCGGTCCACGCGACCAGGGCGCCGGCGGTGATGACCCCCAGGTTGATCACCACGTCGTTGGCCGAGAATATCCAGCTTGCCTTCATGTGCGCCCCGCCCTCCCGATGTTTGGATATGAGCAGCAGACAACTGGTATTGGCAATCAATGCGACGAATGCGATAGCCATCATCACCAGCGATTCAGGCTCACTACCGAATACAAAGCGTCTCACCACCTCTATGAGTACGCCCACAGCCAAGATCAGTTGCAGTACACCAGCAACATGCGCGGCACGTAACTGCATTCTCACGCTATGTCCAACCGCATAAAGGGCGAGCCCGTACACGGCCGCATCGGCGAAATTGTCCAGGGACTCTCCAATCAGGCCGGTGGACTGGGCGATCAGGCCGGCTGTCATTTCCACTACGAAAAGGAGTGCATTGATGCCGAGCAACCAGCGCAGAGTCCCGGATTCTTGCGTGGCAGAGGCTGCCGAGAACTCGGCCGCCTTGATGGTCTCCGGATCGGCAGCGACGCTTTCCTGAAGCGAGGCGCCTAGCTCCAAGGTCTTCAGTTTCGAGGTGACGGGCTCGACCTCACCGTCATGCACGACCTTCACCCGGCGGTTCGACAAGTCGAAGGACAGTGCCCGAATCCCCTCAACGCCGTTCAGGGCCAGGCGAATCATGCGCTCTTCTGATGGACAGTCCATCTTCGGCACGGCATAAACACTGACCCATTCCCCCGACGCATCGGAGGAGGCCTGCATATCGGTATCCGCCGCAGGCCTTGCATCGTCGCCACAGGGGCCTCCGCAGTTTTTACTCATGATATGACTCCACTTGAATGTGATCGGGCTTTCATTTAAAACTATATAGTAGCTATAAGGTCAATAGCGTAGAGAATCCGTTGCGGAGGAACCCGATGCGTATTGGTCAGTTGGCACAGTCAGTAGGGGTAGATACACAGACGATCCGCTTCTACGAACGGCAGGGCTTGTTGCCGCCGCCTGATCGGCAGGAGAACGGTTACCGTGTCTATACCGAGAAACACGTTGAGCGGCTGGCCTTTATTCGTCGCTGCCGCATCCTGGATCTGTCACTGGCAGAAATTCACGAACTACAGCGCTATCAGGACGACCCTCATCAGTCCTGTACCGCCGTCAATGCTTTGCTCGATGATCACATCTCTCATGTGCGCTCGCAGATAACCGCTCTACAGGCGCTTGAGAAACAACTCGTTTCACTAAGAGCGCGTTGCAACGATGACCGGGAAGTTAAGGCGTGTGGGGTTCTTGCTGGAATTAGCGAGGGAAGCATGCATCAGCAGTAGGTTGGAGTACCAACCAGATAATCCGATGAGATGTCGGTTTGCCTCACTCTCATGCAAAGGTAAGATCAACCATTTAATCCGTATACCCTTCCTTTTTCAATGCATTGAGTGAGGCACCGCCTTTGCTTGGCTTTTCGTCCTCGGGGCGCAAGGATAGTTTGCGCAATATAGAGGCGACAGGTGCGTTTGTGCATAATGTGGCTGGGCAAGAATTGGTGACGCAGATGAACGCCAGCAGCGCCCCTTATGATCATGAAATAAGCGAGATTGAAATGCTTGGCTTGGCCACGCTGCCCGGTGATGTGGTGGATGTGCCGCGCTTGGCGGAAGCGCCGGCTTCGTTTGAATGTAAGCTGGTGGACATCCGGCAATTGGAAGATCACAAGGGCGCCAAACTTCAGAACTATCTTATCATTGGTGAAGTGGTGCGCGTGCATATTCAGGAGCGCTTTATCCAAGATGGTATGATCGATGAAGCGGCGCTGGCTGCGGTTGGTCGGTTAGGCTATTTCAACTATGCAGCGGTGAGCGATATTTTCGCGCTGGCGCGGCCAACGCTTTAAGCTGACAGGGGGCGAGCATGGCAGAAACACAAGATGATTTGACGGTTGAGCTGACCTTAAAAGGTGTTGCGGCGCGGACGGATGAGCCACGGCATTTTATGCGGGTTCAGCCTGTGGGGGCCCATGTGGAGATTATGTTGGGTGAAGATCAATTGATTGCCACCGACAATGCGGTGTGGTTGCAGGAGGTGGGCAAAACCCTTTATCCGCCTGTTATCTATGTGCCGCAAGATGAGGTGATCGTGCCGCTGAAGCAGCTGGACAAGCAAACTCATTGCCCGCTGAAAGGGGATGCCAGCTATTTCGCTTTTCGCGACGAGGAAATTGGCTGGGCTTATCATGACCCCTTTGCGTTTTCCGACCTCATTAAAGGCTATATGGCGTTTTGGCCGAATAAAGTGCGGGTGGTGATCACGCCTCAATCGGCGTGATCATGTTTGTCGGTCTAATCATCGAGTGAAAAGACAACATTTGTTTGACCGGTGCCTGAGCTTGGGAAATAGTCGGTGATGATTTCGCCCTTGCCCTTATATTTGTCCCAACCTAAAGCGGCGAACAGCATAACCGTGTCGTGCATATCGCCTTCGCCGTCGCAAAATTCGGCATAGTCTGGCAGCATTTTCAAGAAGGTTTCAATGTCGCCTTGTTGCAATAGCTCCAGCACGCGCAAGTCAACCTGGCGATTGAACTCGCTGGAAATGGTGAAGGTGCCATTATTTTCCGCATAGATGTCATTGGGCCAAATATGGTGCGACAGCGAGCCTGACGCGATGAGCGCGACATTGCTGTCGCTTTTGGCGATGGCTTCGCCGATCGAAGCCCCAAGGGTGCGGGTGGAGGCATGGCTGTGCACCGTGCACCAGGCGGCAACGGACACCACTTTCAAGGCTTTATCCTCATTCATATAGCGCATGGGGACCAAGGTGCCATATTCCAGATCAAGCGACTCGACCTGATGCGATAAGGTGTAGACGCCATTATTGGTGGCGGTTTCGGCCATCAAATTACCAAGCGCGGCATTGCCTTCATATTCATAGTCGAGATCTTTGATGAATTGCGGGAATTCATGGCTGGCAAAGGTGCCCTTAAAGTGGTGATTGGCATTGATATGATAGCCTGCATTGACAAGCCAATGGGTGTCTAACACCACAAAAGTGTCAGCCCCAGCCTCGCGAGCGCGGCGGCCAATTTCTTTGTGCCCCTCAATGGCCGCTTCGCGACAACCTTTCAACGGGCCGTCCATTTCTGACAGCAGCATGGTTGGCACATGTGTGGTTTTGGCAGCCAGTACGATCTTACCCATTATTCCCTCCATTTATTTAACATGCTAAATATTATAGAGCCGCGTGGGCGTTCTGCGTTGATCCTGATCAAAATTTTCAAATGAAATTAACATGTGAAATAAATGTAGCGCAGAATTTTGTACCAATTTTGTTCTTTTTGGTGGCGGAGGAATCGGGTAGGTTCGCCGCATGACTTACTTCAAATTTGCAGATGCGACATTGGATGAGCAGGCCGCATTGATTTTTTCAATGTGCCGCGAATTCGGGCCGCTTTATGATTATTTTGCGCGTTTGCGCGACATGAATTTGCCGGATGCGTGGATCGTTTCTGGCGCAATTTATAATAATGTTTGGAATTATCTCACTGACCGCCCGGCCATGCATGGCGTGAAGGATGTCGACATCTTTTATTATGATGCCGATGCGATCACCTATGACGAAGAAGATAAAATCATCAGCGATGCGGAAGCGATTTTTGCGGGAATGCAAGTGCCCGTGGAGGTGCGCAATCAGGCGCGTGTGCATCTATGGTATCCGGCACATTTTGGATTTGACTATCCCAAGCTGGACCATTCGCGTGAGGCGATTGATCGCTTTGCTTGTACCACCCATTCGGTGGGCATGCGGCTGAACGATAAAGATCAATTTGAGCTTTATGCCCCTTATGGTTTGAAGGATATTTTTTCGTTCAAGCTGATCCCAAACTATAATTTGCCGAACAAGGAAACTCATCTCAATAAGGGAGAGCGGCTTTGCGCTCTTTGGCCAGAGCTGCATCTGGAGCCTTGGGTTGATGATGTGCCTGCCGAGTTGGTGCCGCAACCTGACGGATCAATTCACCTGGTGGAACAGATTTAGTTTTTCTCCGGTAAATCCTAAAAATATTCGCGTTGTTGGTTGCGCTGTGATGCGCATTGGGGTACTGAATTTATGTTATTAACAAATAAGTTAATTATTTAATTTTGTGAATATAATTTTGCGTGAATATGCTTTCTTTTTTGCGTTGCTGATGATCGTGATTTGGCTGGCTCTATAGCCAGTTTATCTGCCAATTTAGGCGGTGCAGAAATCAAATATCAATGCGGATAAATGGTTGTTTATTGCGTGAGTATTTTTAAGTGAGTTGTACTTATGAGAATTTTTGCAGTTGTTTTGGCAATATTGGTATTGGCCGGCTGTAGCAGTGCTGCCACGCGCACCGGGGTAGAAATTGAACAAAAAGTGGATGAAACCAGCTTTATCTCGGCAAAATCGGAAGTGGTGGCCATATCACTGCCAGAGGCTCGCAAGGTTATGAGTGAGATCAAATCTTGCTATGATGGGTACACGCGCCGAGTGGATGTGCCGGGGACCATGAGCAATGGCGTGCCGATGACAAAGGGCTCATTTGTCATGGAATTCAAAGCAGAGATCACAAATGAAGATGGCCGAGAACGTCTTGTGGTGTGGAAGCAAGACCATGGCGTTCTTCAGCTGACAGATAAAACAAGGGGCTTTATTGTAATGTCCTCGACCCAGTTGGAGGCTGCAGGCGAAGGCACCAAGGTGACAAGCCACCATGTCTTCCAATATGGGTTCATTCATGACCGATTGGTGCAATGGATGCAGGGTGACACCAGCAAATGCTTCTAAATGCCTTGGATGCTTTATTTTCAAGCTGATTGAAAGCCAGGCTTTACGGATAACTCAAAACCATTGGCTGTTAGATTTAAAGCAAATTTAACAGCCATCTTTTACATTGTTTTTTATGAGTAATGTAATGCGTGAATCTTTTGCCTTAATCGGACTTCTTGTTGTTGTTGTTTGGCTTGCGTTTTAGGCCGTAGCATCCATTTTCAACAAAAATTCCTTTGTGCCGAGTGACTGCCCGTTGAGCAGCAGCTCTAGCTTATGCTCTCCGGGATAGAATTTGCGGGTTGTGATCGGCTTGATCGCAACCGTTTTCTCGCCGGTCAGTGGTGCATCCCCACTCACTTTTCCTGTGCTGAGCTTAAAGACTTTTGGTGCCAGCTCGCCATTCGCTTTTTTGAAATGAATGGCGAAATCCAAAATGTAAGGATGCTGCGCAGCGTCGCTTGGCGCGAGGTAATATGAGAATATCAGGGCGGTGCCAAATTCGACCTGTTTCGTTTTGATTTCAAAATCAGATTTGGCGAGATTGATTGGCTTGTAGCCTAAGGCGGCCAAGGTTGGCGGATGACCGTTTTTGATTAGTGTGCGGCAGGCGTGGCGCACCAAACGTTGGCGATTTTTATGGGCGCCCTGCATCCAGTTGGTCGCGATTTCGGCGATGAGATCTGGTTGATTTTTGGCAATATCGTTGAGATTGTTGGCCACTGAGCGGCGCACATATTCGGTTGGATCGTCTTTGAGTTTTTCAAGGATCGGGAGAATGGGCGCGGGGTCTTTGACGAATTGATGCAAGCGTATGCCCCAGGGCAGCAGCGGGCGGCAACCTTCGGACGCTAAGCGGCGCACATGGGCGTTCTCATCTTCAGCCCACAAGGCGAAGGTTTTCATGGTTTCGACAGGGTTTTGCGCGATGAAAGGCCGTACGGCGAATTCGGCGCTGAAACGTTTGGTCATTTCTTTCAGCAACGGCGCGGCTTTTGGCCAATCATCAATGCCGATCTCGGTGACAAAATCGCAGAAAGGCATTAGGGCAAAGCCATTGAGACCTTCTCGATCATTGCTGGTGGTGCCGCCATCAATTGGTGCTTCTGGTCCAAGGGCGTTCAGCAGGATTGGGGCGACGCGATCCAGGTCGTTGGGCAAGGTTGCCAGCAATGCTTTTTGGATTTGCTGGCTGCGTTGTTTCAGTTCATTTTCTTCATGATTGATGCTGGCGATCTCGACAAACTTGTTTGCATCAAAATCTGCGGATTGTGCTGACAAGATTGCGGCCATTTTTTCAATGACGGTAATGGAGAAGAAGTTTTTAAATGGCTCGACCATTACATCATCGACATATCTAGAATGTTGCTGATTTCGGCGGCACGTTGTGCGGTTGTGTCGAGCATGCAGCCGGCAAACGCGGTGCTGCGCATGGTGCCTTCGCCCCAATAATTATAATGGAATGCGCATGAAGCGTCGCGATAGGCTATCCATTTGCGCTGGGCATCGCGCAAATCTTCAAACTGGGATGGTTGAAGCACCTGTTTTAGATTTTGATAATTGATGTTCAAAATGCTGTCCCACCAAGAATGTTCGCGCATGATGCAGGCAGACATGCCCATGGTGGTCATGCCGCCTTCTTCCTCTTCCATACATACATTGGAGGCCGCGCCGACACATTCGATTAGCGTATGTTCCTCACCTTGCAGATTGAGATCCGTGACGGCTTCCCAGCAATTTTGCATTTGGATTTCGTCGGCGGTGGTGAATTGATTGTCTTGCGCAAAAGCATTGGTGGCCAAAATCAAAATGAGGCTCACCGCGCCAAATAATTTCGAAAGAATGGTCATGAATGATCCTTGGGTTGTGGCAAGCGCGAAATGGCGTGATGCGATTTTGACATAAATTCGCGGTGCAGAATGAAAATGAATGTGAGTATGGCCAAGGCGATGCCGATTTCTGCCGAGATAAACCAGCCAACATTGGCGATGGAAAAATAATAGGCACGAATGCCATTGTTGAAATAGCGCGCGCCCTGTGCGTTCAGCTGGGCCATCGCTTCGGTTTCTTCAGGGTCCGCTGTTTCGCTATGATCGGCGGCGCCAAGTAAGATGCAGAAATGATTGAACTGACGTAGCGACAGTGTGAAGGACAAAAAGGCGAGCACAACCATCACCAGCATGATGATGAGATGCAATTGATATTCGCCCATGGAATAGGCACCACTGACCTGCACAGTGCGCAGCGCGGGCAGCAACTCGTTGAGCTGGCCGAAGATGGCGAACATGGCCAAAATCAACAATACAGAGCTGGAGGCAAAGAAGGACACCGAATTCATGATGTTGCCAGTGAGAATGGCGTCAAACGGTGTGTCGCGTTTCACGGCATTGGCCACCCAGCGAAAGCGCTGATGGATCATCAATTGGGTGATGGAGGGACGGAAGCGACAGAATTGGTCCGATACAAACCCGTAGCTAAGCCAAAACAAAAGCGGCAATAGCGTTGAGAGAAGTGACATATTGACCAGCGCCCCCTATGCAATCGAACAGTCTCTCACGATCATAACTAAAATTATGTGCGTGGCGAGTGCTTTCTGGTCGATTTGGCGGCACCCAAAACTAAAAAAGTTGCCGGAGTGCATTGCGCATTGATTGCTCGAGCGTTTTACGCGGAGGCAGGTCACCACTGGCGGCGCGCGCGGTGATGCCATCTAGCAAGGCGAGGAAGATAAAGACGTTGCCTTCAAGTGGTTGGGACTTGGCAAATAGGCCCGCTTTTTGTGATTGGGCAAAAATACTGTGCAGGGCGTCAGCAAATTCCTGATCAATATGATCAAATGTTTCTTTGAGGGCAAGATTGTTTTCTGCTTCAGCGCTGATGGCGAGCATAAGGCGTGCATAATCCTGATCCAAAATTTGATCTAGGATTTCTGACGTTGCCTCTTCCAACGCTTTAGCAGGGTCTTTGGCCTGCTGCAGATAGGCGATCAGCTCCGCATTGCTGTTTTTTTCCTGCGCTGCGATGGCTTCAATGATGGATTGTTTGGACGGGAAATATCGATATAGCGCACCGGGGCTGATTTCGCCCTGTTGGCAAATTTGCTGCATGGATGTTTTGTGAATGCCATGCTGAATGAAACAGGTTCGTGCGGCCTCCAATATTTGCTGGGTGCGCCGCTCATGCAGGGCATTATCTTTTTTTCGCGCCATCTCGACCTCATTTAAAGAATAATCATTCTATAAATTGTGCTTGCCAAAATCTCAAGTCGTGATAATTGTGCGAACGATTATTCTGTGAATGGAGTTTTTGATGATGTCTCGCCGCTTTTCGCTTGGCGCTAGCGCTCTAGTGGGAATTGTTCTGGTTGTTGCCGCCTTTATATTTTGGCTGCCAGATGCCAGCTATGCCACAAAGCCAATCACCTTCACATTTCGGGGCGCGCAAATAAGTGGCCAAGTGGCGCTGCCTCATGAAAAGCAGAAGCAAGAGACGGATTGCCTTGTGTTTGTGCATGGGGATGGTGAAATGGATGCAACAGCACTTGGCTATTTCGATCCTTATTTCAGTCAGTTTGCAGAACGCGGTTGGTGCAGCTTTGCATGGGACAAGCCGGGGATTGGTGGATCTGAAGGGGATTGGCTAAACTATTCAATGGAAGATCGGGCGGCGTTGGTGGAGGCTGCCATAGATGCATTGCGTGCCGAGACGGGATTGCAGATTGGCCGCGTTGGGCTGATTGGCTTTTCACAGGCCGGATGGGTGATGCCCAAAGTGGGTGTCGCGGCAAAGAATATCGATTTTATCGTTTTTGTATCGCCCGCGGTGAATTGGATGGCGCAATCTGATTATATGACCCAATTGCGCCGCAGCTTTGAGGCAGACCCTAAAGACAAGATGGCTGACGAAGCTAAACTGGATACGCTGATCAATGAAGGTGGGCGCTATGAGGACTTTATCGCTCTAAGTGAACGCAGCGCATATATTTCTGCTGACTATTTTTCAAAAGCGCGTTGGGAGTTTGCTGTGCGCAATGCCCATGCTGACCTGAGCGAAGATGTTCGACGTTTGAAGGGCGTGCAGGTGCTTTTGATGCTTGGCGGACAGGACGGGCAGGTGGATGCTCAGGAAAGTGCTGCAACATTCAAAGAGCTGCTGCCAGCAGATCAGTTGACCCTTCACATGTTTGATGAGGCAGGGCACAGCATGGTGCCGGTTGCGGAGCGCAAGCCGATGAGTGGCACTGATGGGTTGTGGCTGTTGGGCAAAGTGATGTTGTGGGGCAGTGAAGCTTTTGTGGATGGATATTGGGCGACGCTCAATGAGTTTATCGCCGCCCAATTTGAATAGGCTCGTGACGAGCAGCCAGCCTAGATTGGCATTGGATATTGCCGGTAGATTTCGGCAATGCCATCCATCACTTCTTTTGAAAGCTCAACATCTTTGGCCGCGATGTCGGTCTTAAGCTGTTCCATACTGGTGGCCCCAATGATCACAGAGGTCATAAATGGTCGTGTGAGGCAGAAGGCCAGCGCCATTTGGCACACATCCAAACCATGTTTTTCAGCCAGCGCCATATAGGCGCGGATAGCAGGCTCAGAATGTGTTGAATTGCGATAGATGGTGCTTTTGACCAAATCACCACGGGTGCCCTTGGGCACATTGCCATCCAAATATTTACCGGAGATTGCGCCAGCAGCCAAAGCAGAATAGGCCAACAACCCTACTTGTTCGTGGTGCGCAACTTCGGCCAAATCATGGTCGAAATAGCGCCGCAACAAGCCATATTCATTTTGAATGGAAACCATGCGTGGCAGCCCATGCTCTTCTGCCAAATTCAGATATTGCATGGTGCCCCAAGCCGTTTCATTTGACAGGCCCACATGGCGGATTTTGCCATCACGCACCAATGCATCCAATGTTTCCAACACTTCAAGCATATTGGCTTTTTCGCTTGCGGTATCTTGATTGCTTGGATCGTAATCGAAACCTGTGTTGAAGTGGTAGTGACCGCGGTTGGGCCAATGCAATTGATAGAGGTCGATATAGTCCGTTTGCAGCCGGGACAAGCTGCCTTCTACCGCGCGGCGAATGGCGCCACCTGTGATGGGTTCACCATCACGAATCCATGGCACGCCTTCGCCCGCAACTTTGGTGGCCAATACCACTTTGTCGCGCTTGCCGGATTTTTTGAACCAAGTGCCAATATATTCTTCGGTTAGGCCTTGGGTTTCTTCTGTGGTTGGCACCGCATAAAGCTCTGCTGTGTCAAAGAAGTTGATGTCTTGATCGAGAGCATAATCCATTTGCTCATGGGCTTCTTGTTCGGTGTTTTGTCGGCCCCAGGTCATGGTGCCCAAGCAGATTTCGCTCACCTTGATATCGGTGCGCCCGAGTCGATTGAATTTCATATGATTTCTCTTTTTTTCGCAGGGATAATATAGCCTAAACTAGAGCGAAAATGCTGTGCAAGTCGCGATAAAGGCAATTGCCGAAATTTTTTTTGAAATATTCTGTCATTAACCCTTCACAAACGGAAGAATCCCCCCTATATAGGCGCTGTCTTTGATTGACATTGAGCATTCGAAACAATGTTGATTTTCATGACTTTGTCGCGGGGTGGAGCAGCCCGGTAGCTCGTCAGGCTCATAACCTGAAGGTCGCAGGTTCAAATCCTGCCCCCGCAACCAATTTTCCCGTCATTTATGCTTGTTGTGTACCAGTGATTTCTGGTGCAGCGTTTTGGCGTATTCTGCGCCGAGCAGGAAAACTGCGCTGGAATAAAACACCCAAATCATCAGCAAAATGATCGAACCTGTAACGCCATAGGCGGAGCCGGGTTCGACCCAGCTGAAATATAGCCCCATGCCATATTCGCCGATCATAAACAAAGTGGCGGCCAGCAGTGCGCCCGGCAGCACATGCGCCCAGCTGATCAGTTTATCTGGCAGCATGCGTAAGATCACCGCGAACAAGAGTGAGATGATGATAAGCGACAGGGTGAGATTGATGCTGTGGGCAAGCACGGCAAACATATCTGGCAAATGGTCAATCAGCCAATCGGTAAGCGAGCTGATCGCTGATGTGATCACAAGCGAAATCGCCAGTACGAACAGTACGCCAATCATCACCGCGAAGGATATAAAGCGCCGCAAGATCAGAGCGCGGAAGTTTGAGACTTCTCGGTCGTCCACGTCCCATATGTAATTGAGGGCTTTTTGCAATTGTAGGAACAGCCTTAGGGCAGCGTAGATCAAAACGGAGCCGGCAAAAATGAAGGGCAACAAGCTTTGCTCGCTCGGGGCGGTGTTGGCCACAATGGTGCGGAAGGTTTCAGCGGCATCTTGTCCAAAATTGGCGCGCAAGAATCCGAACACTTGGCCGCGCACCGCATCTTCCTGCATAAAGATGGACGCCAGTCCCAAATATAAAATGATCAGCGCTGGAAATGAGAAAATGGTGTAATAGGCCACCGCCGCACTCTGGGTGAACGGGTCATTGTTCCACCAGCGGGCGATGGCCGTTTTCAAAGGGAATATGCGCGTTTTCGCAATCGACATGTGAGCGCTAGCGCATCATTTTTTGCTTTGGTCGGATTTTTTCAGCTTCGCTTCTTCATCCGCTTCTTTTGTTGTGCCCGGCGTCCAAGATGGGGGATCACTTGCGGGAAAGCTATCATCCAACTGGTCGTCGATTTCTTCTTGAGTGCGCTTATTATTCTTTTTCTTGTCGGTCATGGCACCCTCCTTTCTCACTTAAACAACGCTATCTGCTTGAAAAAGTTCCTTATCGCTGCGCTACCCATGGGTGAATTTCGGCCATTCATTTCATGATTGCCAATCGCAGAGCAGATGTGGAAAACTGATCTCAATGATTTTGTGATTTTCAATTGGGTCTGCGGCGGCGCAGTTGGGGTTAAAGGATATATTATGAGCACGCAGCTTTTGCCGTTTGGCAAGAAGGGCTGGGATTATGGTCGGGTGCCGGATTTGGCGGGCCGACATTATGCCATTACCGGGGGAAATAGCGGGTTAGGATTTGAGGCGGCGAAGATGTTGATCCGCCGCAATGCCCATGTGACGATTTTTTGCCGTCACGAGGGACGGGCGGAAAAAGCTGTCAGCGAGCTGGCGGAGTTTCGTAGCGTTAACGCGAAGATTGAATATGAATTGATGGATCTGGCTGACCTCAATTCAGTGCGTGCGGCGGCGGAACGGTTTACGGGCTGGCACGAAAAGCTGGATGGGTTGATCAATAATGCTGGCCTGATGATGGTGCCCAAGCGTGTGCTGACCAAAGATGATTTTGAGCTGCATATGGGCGTCAACCATTTTGGGCATTTTCTATTTTCGGCCTTGTTGTTTGACCTGATCAAAAAGGCGGATGGGCGTATTGTCAGCGTGTCCTCAGTGGCGCACCGTTGGGGCGGTGAGGCGATCAACTTTGATGATCTGAATTGGCATGAGAATTACACGCCCATGGGCGCCTATGGTCAAAGCAAGTTGGCCAATATCATGTTTATTTTGGAGCTTAACCGCAAGCTTTCTGCCGCAGGGCGAGAGCCTTGTGGTTATTTGTGCCATCCCGGCTATGCGGCAACCAATTTGCAGCGCACCGGCCCAAGCTTTTTGACGCGTATGGGGCTGGAAGTGATGAATGTTTTGTTTGCCCATTCACCATTCCATGGGGCAAAGTCGCAAGTGTTGGCGGCAACTGATCCGGAGGCGCAGCCGGGGCTGTTTTATGGCCCAACCAAAATGCGAGGGCTTTCCGGCCCTGTAGGTGTGACGCCGATCTCGCATGCGGCGGGCAATGCGGAAGCTGCCGCCCGTTTGTGGAACGTGTCAGAAGAACTGACAGGTGCGCGGTGGGATTTAGCCGCGAATGAGACTGGATAGCAGATTCGTTTTTTCTTTCAGAAGCGCTGTGTTGCCCCGTGTTTCGAGATTGAGGCGCAGCAACGGCTCTGTGTTTGAGGCGCGGATGTTGCAACGCCATTCGTCAAACACCAAACCCAACCCATCAATATCTTCTACCTGATTGGCTTTGCTGGCCAATTCGTCTTCGATCTTTTTGATAGTTGTGGGTGCATCCTCAACGGTGAAATTGATTTCGCCGGAGCAGGGGAACTTTTCAATGCGGGCCGCGACCATATCTTTCAGGCTGGTGCCGGACTGGCAGATTTCGGCCACGATGGTGAGCCACGGCAACATGCCTGTGTCACAATAAGCGAAGTCTTTGAAATAGTGGTGCGCGCTCATTTCGCCACCGTAAATGGCATCATTGTCGCGCATGACTTTTTTGAAGAAAGTGTGACCAGTGCGGCAGGCAATGGGGGTGCCGCCAGCAGCTTCAATTTGGTCAATGGTGTTCCAAGTGAGGCGCGGATCGTAAACAACTTTGCCGCCGCCATTTTGGCGCACAAGGGTTTGTCCGATTAGGCCGACGAGATAATAGCCTTCCACGAAGGTGCCTTCGTGATCATAGAAGAAGCAGCGGTCGAAATCGCCGTCCCACGCGATGCCGAGATCTGCGCCTTGGGCTTTAACCGCGTCGGCAGCGCGTTGGCGCTTTTCGGGCAGAAGCGGGTTTGGGATGCCATTGGGCAGGCGACCATCTGGCTCATTATCGACCTTGATAAATTCGAAAGGCAGATGTGGTTCAAGCAGATCAATGATCGGTCCCGCGCAGCCATTGCCGCCATGGGCAACAATCTTGAGCGGCTTAAGGTCAATGCCATCAATCTGTTTTAGCAAGCGTTCAATATATAGATTGCGGTCCAGAGTTGGTTCCGCTTTGCCGCGGGCTTCATAGGTGGTCACCGCTTCAAATTCACTGTCGCCCATCACCAGTTTTTCCAGCGGGCCGAGCGTGTTTTCCTGCGTAGCGGCGGTGGCGCCTTTGAGCACGATTTTGATGCCATTATAGCTATCTGGATTGTGGCTGGCGGTGACCATTAGGCCCACATCTGCATCCATTTGGGCGGTGTGGAAATAAACTTCTTCTGTGCCGCAGCGGCCAACCGGGTGTACATTGACGCCGCTATCTTGCAAGCCTTGCTGCAATGCTGCGGCAAGTGGGCCGCTATCCATGCGCATATCATGGCCAACAACTACTTGCTTTGGCGCAAGGTGGGCGGCAACGGCCTGCCCGAAACGATAGGCAAATGGCGTGTTGATTTGGGTCGGGATCATGCCGCGCACATCATAGGCTTTAAAGGGCGAACCAAATTTATTTGCTGCGCGTGACATAGGGACCTCTTTGTTTGTTTTTTCCGGCTTATCGCGTGCATCTTAATGTGAGATGAACCCGGCGCTATTATGTCCGGTCGCGTGACAGAATTATTATGGCAATTGTTTAAAATAAGGAAACAAACATATATGCCTGCCGGCGGACGGTTCACGCCGACAGGGCTTTGCGTTATACTAATTTATTGTGGATCAATAAGTGTTTCGATTGCTTCCAAGCTGGTTTCGAGTGCGCTTGTGTTGGCGGCACCAAGTGCACCGTAAATTTGATCTTGGAAGGTGCGGGCCACGTCCGATAGTTCCATATAGGCTTTTTGGCCTTGCGTGGTGAGCTCCAAATGTTCAACGCGACGGTCGTTTTGATCAACAGTGCGTTTGAGCCAACGGCGCTGTTCCAACGTGAAAATGGCGCGTGAAACTTTGGTTTTGTGCATGGATGAATGTTGGCAAATCTCTTTGGCGGTGATGTTGCCAAATTGCCCGATAGTCGCCAAAGTCCGCCATTCAGGACGGGTCATGCCGTAGCGCTTTTTATATTCTAGAGCGAATCGCTGCGATACTTTTTCAGCCGCTTGGTTGAGACGATAGGCGATGAATTTTTCCAGCGGTAAAACCGCCTCACTGATGTTGTTCTGGTCCATTTTGTTCCTCCCCTTATTGTTAGTTACATAGTCCATCGTTACATATGCAACAAATTTTTAGTTTAAATGGAGACCGTCAATCATGAATGATAAGGTTAACAGTGTGTCTAATCAACTAAGCTATATGCCTGGTTTCGGCAACGACTTTGAAACCGAGTCATTGCCCGGCGCTCTGCCACAGGGGCAAAATAGCCCGCAAAAGTGCGCATACGGCCTTTATGCGGAGCAATTGTCTGGTTCTCCGTTCACTGCGCCGCGTGGCACCAATGAGCGCTCTTGGCTCTATCGGATTCGCCCAAGTGTGCGGCACACCACACGGTTTAAGCCGGTGAAATTGGATTATTGGAAATCAGCACCGCACAATCCTGATTGCGAAATGCCGATTGGCCAAACACGCTGGGACCCTGTGCCCATGCCAACCGAGCCAACCACTTTTATTGAAGGCGTGCGCACCATCACCACGGCGGGCGATGTGTTCACCCAAGTGGGCATGGCCAGCCATGTTTATGTGGCGAACAAAAGCATGGAAGATGATCACTTTTTCAATGCGGACGCTGAATTGCTGGTGGTGCCGGAAGTGGGCACGCTGCACATCTTCACTGAAATGGGCAAAATGGACGTGGCGCCGGGTGAAATTTGCGTGTTGCCACGGGGCATGATTTTCAAAGTTGGCGTTGATGGTGCCAGCCGCGGCTATATGTGCGAAAATTATGGCGCGAAATTCACGCTACCAGACCGGGGGCCGATTGGCGCAAACTGCTTGGCCAACCCGCGGGATTTTAAAACCCCAGTTGCCGCCTTTGAAGAAAAAGAAACAGATTGTGCTGTGTATGTGAAATGGTGTGGCAAATTTTACCGCACGGAGATTGGCCATTCGCCGCTAGATGTGGTGGCCTGGCACGGCAATTACACGCCGTATAAATATGATCTTTCAACTTATTCGCCAGTTGGCGCGATTTTGTTTGATCATCCTGATCCGTCAATCTTCACCGTGTTGACGGCGCCTTCAGGCGAAGAAGGCACGGCGAATATCGATTTTGTGATTTTCCCGCCGCGCTGGATGGTGGCGGAACATACGTTCCGGCCGCCTTGGTATCATCGGAATATTATGTCTGAATTTATGGGGCTGATCCATGGTCAATATGATGCCAAGGAAGAAGGCTTTGTGCCAGGCGGGATGAGCCTGCACAATATGATGCTGCCCCATGGGCCAGATGCAATGGGCTTCGAAAAAGCGACACATTCAGAGCTTAAGCCCATGAAACTTGAAAATACGATGGCCTTTATGTTTGAAACAAGGTTCCCGCAGCTACTCACAGAATATGGCGCGAATCTTGAGACCATTCAGGACAATTATATTGATTGCTGGAAAGGCTTGAAAAAGCACTTTAACGGCACACCAGAAGGAGATTGGGACGAATAATGAAGCTTGCAACATTAAAAAACGAAACGCGTTATGGCGAATTGGTTGTGGTGAGCCGCGACCTGAAAAAATATATCTCCGCAAGCTCAATTGTTGGCACCATGCGCGAAGCGCTGGACCATTGGGACGTGCACGCGCCGCAGCTGCAAGCCCTTTCTGATCAATTGAATGATGGCGATGTGGCAGGCAAAGATTTTGATCCGCATCAAGCGATGGCGCCATTGCCAAATCCAAGCCAATGGGCCGATGGCTCAGCCTATGTGAACCATGTGGAATTGGTGCGCAAAGCCCGTGGCGCTGAATTGCCCGCGAGCTTTTGGGAAGACCCACTCATGTATATGGGCGCGGCTGATGCCATGTTGGGTGCCCATGATGATGTTGAAGTCGGCTCTGAAGATTGGGGCATCGACATGGAAGCCGAAATTGGCGTGATTTGCGACGATCTGGAAATGGGACTTTCTCCCGAAGCGGCGGCCGACAAAATCAAATTGCTGGTGCTGCTCAATGATGTGAGCTATCGCGCCTTGATCCCCGGCGAGTTGGCGAAAGGCTTCGGCTTTTTCCAATCTAAAGGCGCAACTGCCTTTGCCCCCGTCGCGATCACCCCAGATGAGTTGGGCGAAAACTGGAATGATGGCAAAGTGCATCGAGACATGCTGGTGCATTATAATGGTGATGCTTTCGGCAAAGCCAATGCGGGCGTTGATATGACGTTCAATTTCCCGAAATTGGTGTCGCATGCGGCCAAAACCCGCCATGTGGCGGCTGGGGCAATTATCGGTTCTGGCACTGTGTCGAACAAAGATAGTGATGGCACCCCGGGCAAGCCCGTGAAAGACGGTGGTTTGGGCTATAGCTGCATTGCGGAAATCCGCATGATTGAAACTATTGATGAGGGCAAGCCGAGCACCTCCTTTATGAAATTTGGCGATCAGGTGCGCATTGAAATGAAGAATGATGATGGTTCATCTATCTTCGGTGCGATTGATCAGAAAATCGTCAAGTTCGGCTAAGTAAGGGAGCGCCAATATGTCTGACATTACGCTTTATGATTATTGGCGCTCTTCCGCTGCCTATCGGGTGCGCATTGCCTTGGGGCTGTGCGGGCTGGATTTTGACAGCGTGTCGATCAATTTGCTCGAGGGCGAGCATAAGGGTGAAGCGCATTTGGCGCGGAACCCGCAAGGCTTTGTGCCTGCCCTTGAGATTGACGGACATATGATGACCCAGTCTGTGGCCATCATCGAATATTTGCATGAAATGCATCCCGCAGTGGGATTGCTGCCCGCCACGCCGTTGGATCGGCAACGGGTGCGCGCGCTTTCGCATGCCATCGCGATGGATATTCATCCCGTGTGCAATTTGAGCGTTGCGGCCTTTGCCAAATCAATTGCCGCCAAGCCTGATGAAATGCCTGTGGCATGGTTCCATAAATTTATTGGGGCAGGGCTGGCATCTTATGAGCGCATGCTCGAACAAAATGCACCCAGCGACTTTTCGTTTGGCGATGTGCCGACCATGGCCGATATTTGCCTTATGCCGCAGCTATACAATGCGCGCCGCTGGGAGGTGGATTTAACCGCCATGCCACGCATTTTGGCGGTTGAAGAAAATTGCAACCGGCACCCGGCGTTTCAAGCCGCGCATCCGGATCAATTTGCGCCCAAGGGGTAGCGTGCCCATTTTGACCAATGGGCCTTCCGCACGACGCAGCGGTCATCCCGGATTTCGTCCGGGATCCAGATGTGAATTTCAATAGAGCTGAGAGGTCTCGGGGTTTGGAAAACCCTGACTGGATTCCCGCCTGCGCGGGAATGACGATCAAACGGCAGGTCGCCACTTATTTATCGGGATGTGCAGGCCCAGCTTGCAATGCGGCAATTGCGGTCATTGGGGACGCAATAGGCAATGGCGCGGCTTTGGGCTTCCTGTTTGGATGTATGCCAGGCCCAGCCCCATCCACCGGTGTCGCCTTGCGCGATGGCACCACAGCTATTGTAAAATGTCTTGATGATGGTGCAATCACCCTCGCAACTATTCTGTACCGCGCGCGCTGCTGCTTCTTGAGAGGGGAAGTCATATGCGGTGCCCCAGGCGCCGCCAGGCCCAGCGCCCACTGCGCCCCAGCAGCGCCCATTTGCACATGCCGCCATCGCAGTGGTGGGTAAGGACGTTAGCATCGTTAGTGCCACGACCAAGTTTAACCCCTATATATGTCCCATCACCATCCTCCATTCGATAAACGTCTTTTATATCAAGGGGTTCGGAAATGGCAAGGCGAGGTGCTGTACCATATTTGACCCTTCGTGCCTTTCGCAAAGCCGCCATCACCCTAGTGTCTTTTAGGGTTGCCAAAATGATTGATGTTTTCACCGGTTGAACGGCGTCGTGCAGTTGCCGCACGTTTTTGCCAAGCTGGCCGCACGCCTGCTCGCATTTGCTTGGTGCTTTCCATTTGCAGTTAATGCTTTTTTACCCCTTCATGCCTATGATTCCTAGAATGCGGGGTGGTTTGCCTGCGTGCATTGTTGGAGAAATTTGATGAAACTAACCAATCTAGTTACGGGGATTGCTGGTGCCTTGGTGGTCGGGGTTGTTGCGGTGACCCTGTTTATTGCCCAACTTGCCTCAAATGTTGATCAACAGATCGAGCGGTCGCTTGATGAGGGCATTGATACATTGGTCACGGCAGAGGAAATTGCTGTCACGGTGCAGGATATCAAGATTGATGTGATTCAGGTGCAGCAATGGCTGACCGATATTTCAGCCACGCGGGGGCTGGATGGGTTAAATGACGGCTTTGATGAAGCTGCAAAATATGCGCAGGAATTTGAGCAAAAATTAGCGATTGCGCGCGCATTGGCGCAAAAGTTTAAGGCGGATAGTGTTCTAACCTCCCTTGATAATGTTGAGCAGGCATTCGGACCATTTTATCGCGTGGGTCAAACAATGGCCCAAGGTTATATTGATGGGGGCCCGGAGGTGGGCAATAAATTGATGCCTGAGTTTGACGGTGTGGCTGCTGCCATGGGCGAGGCCATTGATCGGATGGTGGATGAAATCAAGACCCTCACAGCAGCCGAGCGCGACATTGTGGTGGCGGCACGGGATGATGTGCTGGCGCAGCAAGCGTTGCGCACCAATATTGATTTGCTTAGCCATATTGGTTTGGCCTTGGCCAGCCTGGGCATTGTGGCCATGTTTGTTGTGCAACTGCGCAAATTGGGCAAGGTTGCCGATGTGGCCACTCAAATTGCAGAAGGCAATTTGGATGCGCCTAAATTGGGCACATCCCGCTGGTATGAATTGGCAGCACTTAACAAGTCAATCGGCGTGTTCCGCGATAATGGCTTTGCGATGCGAGCCATGAATGAAGAAAAAGAGGCCATGGAAGCGCGCGACCGGGAGAAGCGGGCGGAAATGATGTGCGAGTTGCAGGCCGCTTTTGGTGATGTCGTTGACGGCGCGGCAGAGGGTGACTTTACCCAACGGGTTGAGGCGAAATTTGCCGATGACGAATTGAACAATTTGGCGCGGGGTGTCAATAATTTGGTGAGCAATGTTGAGCGCGGGTTGCGGGAAACCGGGACTGTGCTGGCGGCCCTTGCCCATACTGATCTCACCTTGCGTGTGGAAGGCAATTACAGCGGTGCGTTTGCGAAATTGAAGCATGACACCAACCATGTGGCTGACCGATTGACCGAAGTGATTGGGCAATTGCAGGTGACCTCAAGCGCATTGCCACAGGCGAGATTCTGGCGGGTGCCAATGATCTAAGTGACCGGACAACGCGCCAGGCCGCAACGATTGAAGAAACCAGCGCCGCAATTGAACAGCTTGCGGCCACCGTGATGGATAATGCCAGCCGTGCTGAACAGGCCACCGGCAATTCAAAAGAGGTGGCGCGCACTGCAGAAGAAAGTGGCGAGGTGATGGACAAGGCCAATTCGGCCATGGAACGCATCACCCAATCCTCTTCAAAAATATCAAACATTATTGGGTTGATTGACGATATCGCATTCCAGACCAATCTGTTGGCGCTGAATGCTTCGGTTGAAGCGGCGCGGGCGGGGGAAGCCGGCAAGGGTTTTGCGGTGGTCGCCATTGAAGTGCGGCGTTTGGCGCAATCAGCCGCCGAAGCGTCTGCTGATGTAAAAGAGTTGATCAGCCAATCCGCAGATGAAGTTTCAAATGGCTCAAAATTGGTGGCCGATGCTGCGCAAAAACTTGAGGAAATGCTTGGTTTTGCCCGCTCCAACAATGATATAGTCCTGCAAATTGCGAAAGAAAGCAAAGAGCAGGCGGCCGCAATTGACGAGGTGAGCGCTGCCGTGCGGCAAATGGACGAAATGACTCAGCATAATGCTGCCCTTGTGGAAGAAACAAATGCGGCAATCGACCAAACCGAAACTCAGGCACAGGAGTTGGACCGCATTGTCGATGTGTTCCGACTGAATAAGTCAGGCTCGACGCACAAGACAGTGCGGTCGGCAGCGGCCTAAATGTTGCCATCGCCCTATGATCTTAACCCTCTGCCCCGATTTCAAAGGGCAGGGGGCTTTACGGTCATTTAAATGGGCAGTGCACTGGTTTCTTTTAAGGTTTCCAAAACAATTGATGTTTTGACATGTTGCACGGATTCGTGCGGCAGGAGGACGTCGTTGACGAATTGGCGGAGACCGTTCAGGTCTGGGGCGACGACTTTGATGAAATAGTCCATTTCGCCTGTCAAGGCGTGGGCTTCCAATACTTCCGGCAAATCTGAAATCAGGGCGGCGAAGCGTTTGGCGTTGTCGCGGTTGTGGGTGGCCAGCGTCACATTGATGATGGTGACGATGCCCAGTTTGAGATTATCCCGGTCCAGATGGGCATGATAGCCGGAGATGATGCCTTCCTCTTCCAGCCGGGCGCGACGACGTGAACATTGGGATGCGCTGAGATTTACGCGTTCTGACAACTCATTGTTGGTGAGCCGCGCATCTTGCTGCAAAAGGCTGAGGATTCTTTTATCGTAATTATCGAGTTCGCTCATTTTGTGCGTTTCTTGGCATTTTTGTGCGTGTTTTGTGCAAATAATAGATGTGGGGCGATGAAATCGCAAGCACATTGCACTCGCCATGCGCCATAATAATCGTCAGACAATTTTGATAGGGAGAGACAAATGGGTCCGTTTCCACATGACGCGCCTCCGGCGAAAATTACTGACGAAAACCCAGCCGGCACAGACGGCTTTGAATTCGTAGAGTTTGCCCATGATGAGCCTGAAAAGCTTGAAGCGCTTTTCACCAAGATGGGCTATACGCCTGTGGCGAAGCACAAGAGCAAAAACATCACAGTTTGGCGCCAGGGCGACATCAACTATATTTTGAACGGCGAAAAAGACAGCTTTGGCGGTCGCTTTGTTGAGGCGCACGGCCCTTGCGCGCCTTCCATGGCGTGGCGGGTTGTTGATGCGCAACATGCGTTTGACCATGCCGTGAAAAATGGTGCCGAGCCTTATGAAGGCGACGACAAATCTATCGATGCGCCAGCGATTTTGGGCATTGGCGGTTCTTTGCTGTATTTCATTGAGAAATATGGTGAGAAGGGCTCTGCTTATGAGCATGATTATGAGTGGATTGGCGAAGCAAATCCAAAGCCAGAGGGTGTTGGGTTCTATTATCTCGACCACCTGACCCACAATGTGTTCCGTGGCAATATGGATAAATGGTGGGACTTTTACCGCGATTTGTTCAACTTCACTCAAATCCATTTCTTCGACATTGATGGCCGCATCACTGGCCTCACCAGCCGTGCGATCACATCGCCTTGTGGCAAAATCCGCATTCCGCTGAATGAGTCAAAAGACGATACCAGCCAGATCGAAGAATATTTGAAGAAATATAAAGGTGAAGGCATTCAGCACATCGCTGTGGGTTGCGACGATATTTATGATTGCACCGACAAATTGGCTGACAATGAATTGAAGTTCATGCCTGGCCCACCAAAGACTTATTATGACATGTCTTACGACCGCGTGAATGGCCATGATGAGCCGCTTGATCGCATGGCGAAGCACGGCATTTTGATCGATGGTGAAGGCGTGATCGACGGCGGCATGACCAAAATCTTGCTGCAGATTTTCTCCAAAACCGTTATCGGCCCGATCTTCTTTGAGTTTATTCAACGCAAAGGCGATGAGGGCTTTGGTGAAGGCAATTTCCGCGCTTTGTTTGAATCTATCGAACGCGAGCAGATCGAACGTGGCGTGCTTAAGGCTGAAGACTCAGTGACCGCTGCAGAATAGCAGGGCACCAAAGAATAAGAGAGCCTAGGGGTAAGGCGCGTCCGGCTTGGACGCGCCTTTTTATTTTGTAATTATGCTTTTAGTTAAATAGCTGAAAAATAAGAGCAAAACCATATTTGTAAAGACTTATGTAATAAGTTTGGATCAGGTTTTGAAACTGATGTTTTACAAATTTTTGGACGCATAGATGAGCCGTTGGGGTTTTGTCGCTACAATTATTTCTATTGTCAGTGCGTTTTGCGTATTGGTGTTTTTTGCATCTTCAATGTCACCTTTGTTGGTGCAAAAGCTGAGTGATTTGGACGCCAAGCAATTGGCGCGCAAGTCAGCTTTGTCTTTGCGCATGGAATTTGACCTGCCGGGCGAACTGGCACCGCCACGGCACGACATCATTGAATATTTGGTGGAGCAATTTGTGGTGAAGTCTGAAGTTTCAGACGAGAGTTACCCCACCAGTTTTAATCCTTTTGACATGGACCAGTCAGGCCATTTTGGCTCGGTGACGGGTTATGCAGTGTTCACGCGCTTTGGCCAACTTACGATTGCTGGCGGGCAGCCTTTGATGCGGGATTTGCAAAATAAAGATTTTGCAGAAGAGGTTGGTGCTTCTATCCGCGATGGGCGTACGCGTATTTTTGAGTTGCCGCAAGTTAGCAGCACGGGCGCGCCTTCGCCCTTGGCGGTGATTATTCCGCTAGAGCGGTTGGGTATGTCGCGCGGGGTGGTGAGCATTGAGATTGATCGCCATCAAGTGGGTCAATTGATGGTGCGCGGGGTGCAGGTCTCCTCGCAAATGACCTCTTTTGTTTTGGTGATCTTGGCCTTTTTTGTGTTGGCGCTTTTATCTTATTGGGGGCGGCAACGGCGCATTGCGGAGCGGCATGCGATCCATTTGGCCGACTACGATCCACTGACCGGGTTGCCCAATAGACGAAAGTTTAGACGCGATATTGAAGCGGCTTTGCAGCAGGCGCGGTGGGAAGATCGCAATTTCAACCTGATCAGCCTTGATGTTGATGCGTTTAAGCAGGTCAATGATTTTTATGGCCATGAGGCCGGGGATCGCTTGCTGGTGGTCGCAGCCAAACGGTTGAGCGCAACCTTTGGCAAATTGGGGCAGGTCTATCGCTTGTCGGGCGATGAGTTCGTGGTGATTTGTTGGGCGGATGGTCCACTAAAGCCTGCGGATATGGCCGAACGATTTGATCAGGCTATGCATCGGCACATCACGACCGATCATGTGCGGTTTACGGCAACCATGAGCGCGGGGAGCGCCCGTTGCCCGCAAGACAGCAAGACCATTGACGGGCTGACCAAATGCGCAGATTTGGCGCTATATGAGGCCAAGGCCAAAGGCACCGGACAGTTTGTTGAGTTTACTCCTGAAATGCAGGCGGCGCAGGATGAACGCTTTTTGCTTCAGCGCGAGTTGGAAGTTGCGCTGGAAACGCAGGCCTTGGAAGTGGCGTTTCAGCCTCTGGTGCGGTCGTCTAACCGCCAAGTGATGGGGTTTGAGGCGTTGGCCCGGTGGCCGCATCCGCGTTTGGGGGCTGTAAGCCCAGGTGTGTTTATTCCGCTGGCAGAAAGCACTGGGCTTATTGGGCAGCTGACAGAGCAGATGTTGTTTAAAGCCTGTAGCGCGGCGTTGCACTGGCCAAATCATATGATTGTGGCGGTGAATATTTCACCTGTTTTGCTGCGCAGCGAAGAATTTGTGCAAAATATTGTTAAAGTGTTGGAGCAGACGGGGCTGGCGGCGCAGCGCTTGGAAGTGGAAATCACCGAGGGCGTTTTTGTTTATGACACAGAGCGCGTTGTTGGGCACCTTAAGGCACTACGTGCGCTGGGTGTGCAGGTGGCGATGGACGATTTCGGCACCGGCTATTCTAGCTTGAATTATTTGACGCGACTGCCAATCAGCAAACTGAAAATCGACAAAAGCTTTGTTGATCGGATTGGCGAAGATTCTGCCAATGATGCGGTGGTGAGCTGTGTGGTTGGTTTGGCCAAAACGCTGGGCATTGCCACAACAGCGGAAGGGGTGGAAACCGAAGCGCAGGCCACGTTGTTGCGTGGTGTTGGGTGTGACTATTTCCAAGGCTATCTGTTTGGGCGCCCTACAATTGACCCGACGGCCACCATCATTGCCTCGCGCAACAATTTGGCGCGGGTGGAAAGCGGCTTAACGGACGAGCAAAAGGCGCGACTTCGAGCAGCTTGCGCCTAAAATTTCATATAAACTAGTCGCCTACGGGTTGCGGGCCAGTGTTGCCGTGCAAGGCGGTGAGGCTTGAGCGGATGCGGCGCAGATTTTCCTTTGTGTGTTCCGGCCTTTGACGCGCCACGGTGGCGGCAAGAATGTCGATGGTGGCCAAGAACACCAAGCGCGAGGCGGTCGGCTTATAGATATCGGGATCTTCAGGCAGGCTGAGCCCGATGGTGAGATCGCACGCATGGGCCAATGGCGATTCTGGCTTGGTGAGTGCGATGGTTTTTGCCCCATATTGCCGGGCAACTTTGGCGCTATCAATGTTTGAGCGCGGTAAGCCCGTGGCGGAAATAAACACCATAACATCTTGTTCTGTGAGCGTGGCGGCGTGCATGCGCTGCAAATAGGCGTCTGAGACTGCGTTGGCGGCAAAGCCTAGCCGGAAAAAGCGATTTGCGGCGTCGAAAGCCACAGTGGTGGACCCGCCACCAACGCCGCAGAAAATGATTTTCTGTGCCGCATTGATAAGGCCTGCGGCGGTTTTAATCTTGTCTTGGTCTAATTGAGAGCGAGCGACATTGGCGGTGACATAGAAGGTTTGGAAAACCTGATCGATCAGGTTTTTCTGATGATTATCCGCCTCGTTGCCAGACACTAGATATTGCAATGACACCGCCACATTCTGCGCTAAGCGAATTTTGAAATCGCGATAGCCGGTGCAACCCAAAGTGCGGCAAAATCGAATGACAGTGGGTTCTGACACTTCACAAGCCGCCGCTAGGCTGGCCACTGACATGTCGCTGACTTGTTCCAGATTTTTCAGTACGTAGCTGGCTACGCGCTGTTCACGCGCATTATAGCTGCCGTCCTTCTGACGTATCTGCGAAATAATATCCAATGCTGTATCGCCCATAATATGTCTCAAAAATTGCGGGCCGAGACCCGCAAATTCTCCTCCTCAGTAAGAAACATGATTCGCCAGTTTGAACGGCAATTATCCTTATGTTTGATATTAAACTACAAAAAATGCGCTTTACAACGCGTTTTTTATCCCATATTTGTAGTTTTACTACATTATGCAAGGGGGAGTGTGGATGTCAGCTATCGCAGCGCGATTGAGCACAGCATTGAATTGGGGCGTTGAGCGCTTTGTAGCGATCCTTATGGCGCTATTGGTGCTTGATGTGTGGATCGGCGTTGTTGACCGCTACATTTTTCACTGGCAGTTGCCGTGGCCAGAAGTTGTGGCCCGCTATTTGATGATCTGGGCTGCAATGTTGGCGATTTCAGCGGGAATTGCGCGGCGCGAGCATATTGGCTTGCATGCCCTGATTTCAAAAGTCCCTCATTCGATCCGTCGCTTTGTGCTCTTGGGGCTCGATCTGGTGACGTTTTTACTGTTCTTCTATGTGTTCTGGTACGGCATCGGCTTCGCCCAAACAGGGGGCAATCGTCAGGCTATGATCTTTGGCATGACCTTGTTGATCCCGTTTGCTGCCATCCCTGTTTCGGCCGCAATTTGCGCCATTCAAACACTTCTTGTTGCGATCAGAGATCAAGGTGCACTGGTGGTGCCAAACTCCGAGGGGATGGTTGAATAATGATTATTGCTCTCGCTTTTGTTGGTTTGGTTATTCTTGGGTTGCCGATTGGCTTTGCGCTTGGCGCTGCTGGCGTGATTGGGCTTTATCAAATTGGCGGCGACAATTTTGTTGCGCTTGGCCCGGGCAAAATGTTCAACGGCCTCAATATTTTTCCGTTTTTGGCGATGCCGTTTTTCATCCTTGCGGGTGAAATTATGAACCATACAGGCATCACTTCTCGACTTGTGATGTTGGCGCAAGTGCTGGTTGGTCATTTCCGTGGCGGACTGGCGCACACGAATATGTTGGCCTCTGTGTTTTTTGCTGGGTTAACCGGGTCCGCAACGGCGGATGCGGCAGCGTTCGGGAAAACTTTGGTGCCTTCCATGGTGGAGCGTGGCTATCGGCGGGATTATGCCTGCGCTGTGACAGCAGCTGGGTCCATTATCGGGCCGACCATTCCGCCTTCTGGCTTGATGGTTGTATATGGCTCCTTGATGGGGGTTTCCATTGGTGGTTTGTTTGCCGCCGGTTTGCTGCCTGGCTTGATCATTTGTGCCGTTTGTATGGCGGTGATCGCCATTGGTGCGCGGGCAAACAATTTGCCGCAAAGCGAAGAGCGGGCGCGGCTGCCGCAAATCTGGGCGACCTTTAAAGAGTCGCTGTTGGCACTGTTTATGCCGATCATCATTTTGGGCGGTATTTTGGGGGGCATTGTGACCCCGACAGAGGCGGCGTCTATTGCTGTTGGTTATGCTTTGTTTATCGGCACGTTCGTTTATCGCAAGATCAATATGGACGATATGGTGAAGATGCTGATCCGCACAGCGCGGGTTACAGGTGTGATTTTCGTGATCATCGCCTTTGCCTCAATTGTTGGCTGGTATCTCAGCTTCAATCAAATTCCGCAAATGGTGGCCAACTCCATTTTGGGGCTTTCTGACAACCGCTATGTGGTGATTGCCCTGATCATTGGCTTGTTGTTGTTGATCGGCATGGTGATGGACATCACTGCGATCTTGATCATCTTGGCCCCGGTGTTGGTGCCGCTGACCGCTGCGATTGGGCTGGAGCCTATTCATGCAGGGATCATTTTTGTGCTGGCGCTCAACATCTCGCTCATGACGCCGCCTGTAGGCGCGTGCCTGTTTGTTTTGTCGTCAGTAACCGGCGAACCACTTGAACGCATAACCGCGAAGCTTTGGCCATTCTTGTTGGCGGAAGTGGCGGTGCTGTTCGTGTTTGCCTTCTTCGAAGATTTGGCGCTGCTGATGCCGCGCATGCTTGGATTTGCTTAGGGCAGGGACTGCTTAAAGCGAACGGTTTGCGCCCGCCGTCTTAACTTTGGGCGCGTTTTAAAGGGAGTGAAAAATGACTTTGAAAAAATTGGCACTTGGATTGACACTTGGCGCGGCAATTGTTGGCGCAGCGAGCTCGGCATTTGCGGACACCAAAATCCTGAAATTTGCCCATGACAATAAAACTGATCCGTTTGAAAACCCAGCACATGCGTGTACTGCCGTTTTCGCCAACATTGTTGAAGCGGATACAAATGGCTCGATCAAGGTTGAGGTTTACCCTTCTAACCAGTTGGGTTCTGCTGCTGAGCATGTGCAGTTCATTCAAGACAATGTGGTGCAAGCAACATTGACATCAACTGGCGCGATTTCATCTTACTATCCGCGCATCGACGTGTTGAACTTGGCATTTGCCTTCGACCACAATGCAGCGACATATGAAGTGTTTGATGGCCCGTTCGGCACTGCACTTGCTTCGGACATTGAAGCCACTATTCCAAATACAAAAGTTTTGGGCTTCCCAGATACAGGTGGCTTCTTCGCGATCACCAACTCAAAGCGTCCGATTGAAAAATTGGAAGACTTTGAAGGTATCCGCGTGCGCACCATGACTTTGCCTTCTCACCAAAAAATCATTCAAGCGATGGGCGGCGAAGCCTATCCATTGTCTTGGGGTGAAGTTTACTCAGGCCTGCAAACTGGCGTGATCGACGGGCAGATGAACCCTGTGCCGATCATCTCCTTCGCGAACTTCTCTGAGGTTCAGGACTACATGACACTGACCAATCACTTGTTCTCGCCTTACACCTTTATGATGTCAAAATCATTCTGGGACAGCTTGAGCGAAGATGAGCAGCGCGTTGTGAATTATGCGGCTGAAAGCTGCGTGACTGCGAGCCGTGGTTTGAGCCGCATCATTGAAGCGTCTGACCGTGGTTTGGCTGGTTTGATGGACAAAATTGAAGTTACCGCGCTTTCTGCTGAAGCGCGTGAAGAGTTCAAGGCAGCGGCGCAACCTGCTGTGTTGAAGCATGTGGAAGAAGAGTTGGGTGAAGAAGGCGTAGCGCTTTTGAACCAGTTTAAAGACGCTGTTGAAGGCGCCAACAATTCTACATATTTGGCTGACTAAGCATTCTATCCCTAAGAGTGCAAACTTGAGCGGGCTTTCGAGCCCGCTTTTTTATTTGATGCATATCATGTGGTGCGCGGGTGAATTGCGTTAGGTTGCCCAAGGCGAGGGCGGAAACCATGAATGTGCTGCGGACATTTTTAAGAAGTTGTATTTGGCTTTGGGTGCCGCCGCTTGTGGCAAGTTTTGCCTTTTGGCCAAAGCTTGGCTCTGCCTATCAGCCAGAGTTTTTCTGGCGGGATATTCCAGTTTTGCTTGGCATGGTTGAAAATGTTGCTCGCATTGCCACCATAAGCTTTTCGGTCATTATGTTGATGAGTTGGCGCACACCGCGCCAGAGATTGGGCCTATGGATCTATGTGATTGGCATTAGCCTTTACGTGGCTTGCCAATGGATTATCGTGCTGAACCCAACGGGTTGGTGGGCCACTAGTGCGCTTGGGTTTCTCGCGCCTGCCTATACGCCAGCAATCTGGCTATTGGGAATTGGCATGATGGGCAACCAATCTATGGTTGGGCGTTTGGCGCGGCCCCATTTCTATTTTTGGGGATTGGCAGGCATCTTTCTAGCCGCGCATATTTCTCATGCTTATTTGGTGTTTACGCGGCTCTAGCAGAAATGCGGTTAGCCAATTAGGCCGTTTGAGATGGCATATTTGGTGAGGCCTGCGGTGGTGGAAATGCCAAGCTTCTTCTTGATATTTTTGCGGTGTGTTTCAACCGTGCGCACGGAAATGTCTAGCTTTTCGGCGACCTCGCGATTGGATACACCTTCGGCGACCAGCAACAACACGGCCTGTTCCCGCGTGGTGAGCGGAGTTTCAATGTCTGATTTTGGCTTATCCGCCATCAATGCCTGTGCAGCGCCCGTGGAAAAATATGTGCCGCCAGCGGCTACCGTTTCGATGGCATGAACGATTTCGTCTGTCGACACGTCTTTCAACAAATAGCCGGAGGCGCCATACATGGTGGAGGTTGAGATATATTCCCGACTATCGTGCATGGACAGCATCAAAAGGCGGGTGTGGGGCAATTGCTCCTTAAACACCTCAATCGCGTCAATGCCATTCATTTCCGGCATGTTAATGTCCATCAACACCACATCAGGTTTGCTAGCCGTTGCGATTTTTAGGCCCTGCTTGGCAGACGAAGCCGCGCCGACCACTTCAATATGCGCGTAGGTTTCAAGCACGGAACGGATGCCTTCCAAAACCAATGGGTGGTCATCAATCAGGATGATTTTGATGGGGGTGGATCGGCTCATCTATGCACTCGTTGCTTCTTTTAGATCGGCTTGTGCCGCGTCTTTTTCCTGTTCTTTCTCATGGGTGAGATAAATGGAAGACGGCAGTTTGGCAATTAGATGGGTGCCATTTTGAGTTGTTTTTATGTCCAGCGTGCCGCCAAAATGCTCCATCCGCTCCTGCATGTTGCGTAAGCCAAGACCTGTGCGCTGCGGGGCAATATCGCGCGTTGATTTTCGGCGCGCCTCCAACAGATTGGAAAAGCCGCAGCCATTATCGGTGATGTGCATTTCCAGCCCTGCTTTGGTGCTTTTGAGCTGTAGCAACACTTTAGTGGCGCCGGAGTGCCGCTCAATATTGTTTAGCGCTTCTTGCGCTACACGATAAACAGCGGTTTTGGCGTCTGTGGGCAATAGGTTTTTGAATGCCACGCTTTTGAGTTCAACATGAATGTTGGTGCGTTCGGCAAAATTGCCTGTAAGGGCTTCAAGCGCCGCGGTGAGGCCCAAATCATCAAGAATGCCCGGGCGCAAATCGTGGGAGATGCGACGCACTTCTTTAATGGCTGCATTGAGCGCTTCGGCGCCATGTTCAATGGTGGCCAAGGCATTTGCGGTGCCTTTTTGCGCCTGCCTTTGCGCAAGGTCGAGCACATAGCGCACGCCAACCATATTTTGCGAAATGCCATCATGCAGTTCGCGGGCGATGCGGGTGCGTTCTTCTTCTTGTGTGTCCACGATTCGCTGGGTGAGTTCTTTCAATTTGGTGTCAGCCATTTTGCGCTCGCGCAGATTGAGCACGATGCCGGTGCCAAACACAGCAAAAACCGCTGGCACGGTGATCAGGGCAACCCAGAAAAAGGTTTGGTTCACCCGGTCGCTTAGGCTTTGATTGGCGGCAGCAGTTTGCGCCAGAATGTCGTCAATATAGGCGCCAGTGCCGACCATCCATTGCCATTTATCCAAGCCCACGGCATAGCCAATTTTATCGGAGCGTTCGCTGGAAGACGGCTTCTCCCACACATAGCGGTGGAACCCGCCGCCATTTTTTGCCGCGGTGATTAGCGCTGCAACGTCTGGGTGGTCTGCCCAGTTTTCGCCGATGCGGAATTGCTGGCGCGGGTGCACAATGTTGGTGCCGTCGTAATGATATACGTAGAAATAGCCATCTTCGCCAAATTCGAGGGTTTGCAAAATCCTGATAACGCGCTGTTTCGAATTTTCGTCATCAGATCGAGCAGGGCCATAATAGGGGGCGATGGCGGTCATCGCCAGTTCGATATAATTTTTCAGCTCCGCCTCTTTTGCCGCCAGCATGGATTGCTCAAACGCGGTGATGCCCTGTTTGGACAATTCGCTGGATTGCCAGGTCACCAAGCTGGTGATGGCCAGAATGGCCAAGATAAGCGGCAGGGTGGCAAGGGCGAGGATCTTTTGTCTGAAATTCATATGCGACAGCATTTTGTAACCTTTGCCAGATTGTCGAGGCCTGTTTTGCGGGCGCTCCGTAGTAATGGGTAATTTAGCACAAGTTGGTCGTGCTCAAAGCCATTGTTTGTCGTAGAAAGGTCGCAGACATAGCTAGCCAGTTTACGCAATGCGCTGGTTCGGTCTATAATTTGACGGTTACTTTTGATGTTAGCCATTAAGAGGGCCGAGTTCATTTTTTGGGAGGAATTAATGAAGAGACGTGAGTTTTTCAAAAAAGCTGGGGTTAGCGCTGTTGGCGCTGCTGGCGCTGCCACATTGGCAACACCTGCGCTTTCTCAGGGCAACATGGAATGGGTTGCTGTTTCTGCGTTTGGTAAAGCGGGCCTTTTGGGCGCTGCTTTGGACAAATTTGCTGAAGATGTGGCCACCATGTCTGAAGGTAAATTGACCATCAAAACATACCATGCTGGTGAGCTTGTTGGCGGCCTGGAAGCGCTGGATGCGGTTCAATCAGGCACAGCCCAAATGGGCTTTGGTGCGCCTTACTATTGGGAAGGTAAATCAGACAGCATCTCATTTGTTGCGGCCATGCCTTACGGTTTGAATGCGCAAGAGCAAAATGCTTGGTTCTATTATGGCGGCGGCATCGAAATGGCTGACCGTTTGAGCTACAACCCGCTTGGCGTAAAATTCCTGCCAATGGGCAACACAGGTAACCAAATGGGCGGCTGGTATGCCAAAGAAATCAACACAGTTGATGATTTGGATGGCTTGAAGTTCCGTATGCCTGGCCTTGGCGGCGAAGTGTTGAAAACATTTGGCGTGAACGTTGTGTTGTTGCCCGGTAACGAAGTGTTGCCAGCTTTGACATCAGGCGCGATTGACGGCACCGAGTGGATTGGCCCTGCGGCTGACCTTGGTGCTGGCTTCTTTAAAGTGGTGCAAAACTACTATTACCCAGGCTGGCACGAGCCTGCCACTGTGCTTGACTCATTCTTTGATATGCAAGCTTGGGAAGCTTTGGACGATCATTTGCGGGGTATTGTTGAGCGCGCTGCTGCTTCAACCAACCTTTGGATTCTGTCTCGCTTCCAGGCTGTGAACAATGCGTCACTGCAAAAGCTTGTGAATGAGAATGGCGTTCAGTTGCGTCCATATTCTGATGAGTTGTTGCAAGCGATTGGTGAGCGGACAGCTGAAGTTGTGCGTGATCGCGCAAGCGCTTCACCTGAAGCCTCTGAGCTTTACAACTCATTGATTGAATGGCGTCGCACAATGGTTGAATGGTCAGGCATTTCTGAAGGTAAATTCATGAATGCACGGACATCAGCTAAGTTTGAAGCCATATAATCAACATGCTTAAAAGAGCCGTCGGCCTCGGTCGGCGGCTTTTTTGTATCGGGGAGCGGGGGGACACTTCATGTCTGGCCTAGTGCGCGCTCTACAAAAGGGTTGGGCCCCTGTATGTGGAGCTATTTCTAACGTTTATCTGCGCGCGATTGTTGCGTTGGCGGTGTGCATTGCCATTGGCTATGCCGCTGGGTTCAGCTTTCAAGATCGCGCCGGCACACATGCCAAAATACATGCCATTGTGGCGGGTGTTTTAGCGCTTTTGGTGTTTGTTGCAGACACAGAGGTGCGACGCAAAGTTGCCAACATTATTGACCGGATCAATATGGTGATCGGCCATATTATGGCGTGGACCGCGCTGATCTTGGTGCTCAATGTGTTTTTGGTGGTGGTGCTGCGCTATGTGTTTTCCATCGGCGAAGTGTGGATGCAAGAAAGCTATATCTGGATGCATGCCTTCATCTTTATGCTCGGCGCAGGTTATACGCTTTTGCACAATGGGCATGTGCGCATTGACTTGATCTATGCTGGTGCGTCAAAACGCTATCGCGATGTGGTGAATTTGCTGGGCACAATTTGTTTCGGGTTCCCTGTACTTTGGCTGATTTATTGGCGCGGCTTTGACTTTTTCCAGCGGTCCTATTCTCGCATGGAAGCCAGCGCCGAGGTGGGCGGCCTTCCCTATCTTTTCGTTTTGAAGGCGGTTATTCCCGCAATGGCTATTTTACTCGGCCTGCAGCTTATCTCGCTCAGCTTGCGTGCAATTGATCGCATGATCACAGGTGAAACAGTTGGTCTTGTCAGCGAAGATGAAGAGGTGATGGCATGACCCCAGAGCTCTTAGCGTTTATTATGTTTGGGGTCACCATCGTGATCCTTATTTTGGGCTTTCCTGTTGCCCTGAGTTTGGCTGGGTCCGCCATTTTGTTTGCCTTTATTGGCGATCAGTTGGACCTGTTCCGTTTTGCCTTTTTGAACCTTTCGCCCACGCGGATTTTCTCCACCATGAAAAACGAGCCTTTGGTGGCGGTGCCGCTGTTCGTTTATATGGGGGTGGTGCTGCAGCGATCGGATATTGCAGGGCAATTGCTTGAGTCTATGGGCCAACTTTTTGGCAAAATGCGCGGTGGCCTTGGCTATTCTGTGGTGATTGTGGGCGCTTTGTTGGCGGCTTCAACTGGCATTGTTGGCGCCACAGTGGTGACCATGGGGTTGATGAGCCTGCCCGTGATGTTGAAAGCGGGTTATAACCCGAAAGTGGCATCGGGCATTATTTGTGCGTCTGGCACATTGGGTCAGATCATTCCGCCCTCAATTGTGTTGGTGCTATTGGCCAGCATTTTGCAAGGTGTAAATGAAGAAGCCGCAGCTTTGATCGGCAATTTGGCACCAGATCCTGTGACCGCGATTGACTTGTTTGCAGGGGCGTTGATCCCGGGTCTTTTGTTGGTTGGGCTATATCTGGGCTGGGTGTTTATTCTCACCATTATTCGCCCTGATGATGTGCCGTCCATGAAAGATGAAAGCGTGCATGCGCCGACATTTGGCACTTTGCTCAAAGCGGTGTTGCCGCCATTGATTTTGATCGTTTTGGTGCTTGGGTCAATTTTGGCGGGTATTGCCACCCCAACCGAGTCAGCCGCCGTTGGTGCGATTGGCGCAATGGTGTTGGCATGGCAGTCCAAAAAGCTCAATTTCGCGCTGTTCCGCGATGTGGGCTTAGAGACGGTTAAAGTTTCGTCCATGGTCTTCTTGATCATTATTGGCGCTGGCTTGTTTTCAACCGTGTTCAAAGGCTTTGGCGGTGATGATGTGATCGCTGAGTTTTTGCGCCACCTGCCTGGCGGTGCGTTCTCTGCCTTGTTGCTCGTGATGTTGTTGATGTTCTTCTTGGGCTTCTTCCTCGATTTCATCGAAATCATCTATGTGGTGGTGCCGATTGTTGGTCCGATCTTGATCGCCTTGGGTTATGACCCATTGTGGTTGGGTGTGATGATCGCCATCAATTTGCAAACCAGCTTCTTGACGCCGCCATTCGGGTTTGCCCTGTTCTATTTGCGCGGGGTGGCGCCTAAGGATTTCAAAACAAGCGATTTATATGCTGGGGTGTTGCCCTTTATCGCCATCCAAATTTTGGCCTTGGCGTTGTTGTGGACCTTCCCAAGCCTTGTGACCTGGCTGCCTGATTTGTTGTTCTAGTGTCATAAGATCACGTTTTATTGAAAGGCCGCCCAATGGGCGGCCTTTTGCATTTGTTGACATCATAGGCTGGCGCCCAGATAGTTGGGCGGGGATGTTTTGAAACATAGAGGTCTAATTATGCGGCGTATTTTTAAGATTGTTTTGGCCCTTGGTGTTTTGATTGGCCTTGGCGCTGCTGTTTATTTCTTCAAGCCTGTGAACGGGCCGGAGCGCGACCTCAGCCTCGAGGCAGATGCAACCCGCGGCAATTATGTTATGCGGATTGGCGGCTGCGTTGCGTGCCACACTGACCTTAAAAATGAAGGTGCATTTTTGGCTGGCGGTGCCGCGCTGGAAACGCCATTTGGTGCATTTGTGCCCCCTAACATTACATCTGATAAAGACGCAGGCATTGGGGCATGGACGCTTGAGGAATTTTCACGCGCCATGAGCGTGGGGGAAGGCCCCGGCAGCACACATTATTATCCCGCCTTTCCATTCGATAATTACACCTTGATGAGCGACCAAGATATTGTTGATCTTTACGCCGCGCTGATGGCCACTGATGCGGTGGCGGAAAAAGCGCCTGAACATAATGTTGGTTTCCCATTCAATATCCGCCTCGCCATGCTGGGGTGGAAAAATATGTTCTTCACGCCGAGGCGTTTTGAGCCAAATCCTGAAAAATCAGAGCAATGGAACCGGGGTGCATATTTGGCGAAGGGCCCCGCCCATTGTGGGGCATGTCATACGCCGCGTAATTTGCTGGGTGCTGCAGATGCCAGCCAGCACTTTAAAGGATCGCGCGGGGGCACAGGTGGATCATTTGTGCCTGCGATTGACCCGGCAAGTTTGAAAGCTGCAGATTGGGACGAAGCCTCGCTTAAAGATGCGCTGACTGGCGGCTTTACGCCAGATTTTGACACGCTTGGCGGGTCAATGGGTGAGGTGATCAATGAATCACTGATGCATTGGACTGATGAAGATTTAACTGCGTTGACGACTTATTTGTTAGAGGGCGAGTAGCCTGATTTAAAAGCGAGAAATAATATGTCTTTAGAGTTTTTACTGACCTCACTGGTGGTGGTTTTGTTGCCCGGCACTGGTGTGCTGTACACTTTGGCAATCGGCCTTTCCCGGGGCTTTAAAATGAGCGTTATGGCCGCATTTGGCTGCACCCTAGGCATTATTCCGGCGGCGCTTGCCAGCGTGGTGGGGTTGGCCGCGATCTTGCACACGAGTGCATTGGCGTTCCAACTGATCAAATATGCTGGCGTTGCTTATCTATTTTATATGGCGTGGGGCATTTTGCGCGAGGGTGGTGCGCTGGATGTTGAAAAGGCGCCAGACGTGAAAAGCGCACGCAAGACCATTCGCGATGGTGCATTGCTCAATGTGTTGAATCCGAAATTGTCGCTCTTTTTCCTCGCCTTTTTACCGCAATTTGTGCCAGCCTCAGTCGCCAACCCGACGCCTCTTATGCTGAGCCTTGCCGCGATCTTTATGGGCATGACATTTATTGTTTTTGTGGGATATGGGGCCTGTGCTTCTTTGGCGCGCGACTTTGTTTTGTCGCGCCCAAATGTGTTGCTTTGGCTGCGGCGAGGTTTCGCGGGCACGTTTGGCTTTTTGGGCTTAAAGCTGGCCTTTTCTGATCGATAGGCAGATCGGAGATTTTAGGTGGGGCGCTTGTTTAGCAAGCGTCCCTAATTCTTAGCGCTTCGGTGAGCGTTAGCGTGGTGTGGTCTCTGAATTTTGGGTTTTTCTCCGGATAATCGGAGCGGTAATGACCACCACGGCTCTCCGTGCGCTGCAATGCAGCGGCGGCCACCAAGGTGGCGGACACGGTCATATTCAAATAGGAACGGGTCACGTCGCGCGCTGTTTCTTCCAGCTCTCTGATTTTGCGCAGAGCGGTTATTAAGCTTTCTTCGGACCGTTCCACGCCCACATAATTGGTCATGATATGGCGCAATTGCTGCACTGCTGTCAGGTTGCGCAACATGCGTTCTGCTTCTTCGCCCTTTTCCTCGTCCCACTCTATCCCGAGATAGGGGGGCAGGCTTTTATTGATCGGTTCTAGGCCAGAAATATCTTCTGCGATGCGTGCGCCAAACACGACGGCTTCCAGCAGCGAGTTAGATGCCAAGCGGTTTGCGCCATGCAAGCCGGTGCAGGAGGCTTCGCCACAAACCCAAAGGCCAGCCAAGGAGGAGCGACCGCGATCATCCACCTTTACGCCGCCCATATGGAAGTGTGCGGCAGGGGTGACGGGGATCATTTCAACAGCAGGGTCGATGCCTGCTTCTTTGCAATAATTGGCAACGGTTGGGAAGGCATCATAGATGCGGCTGCCAAGCGCTTCGCGTGTGTCCAAAAACACTTTGCGGCCTTCTTGAATTTGGCGGAAATTGGCACGGGCCACGATGTCGCGTGGGGCCAGCTCAGCATCTTTATGCACATCAAGCATAAAGCGATCGCCAAGATCATTGACCAAGATTGCGCCTTCACCGCGCAGGGCTTCTGTGGCCAAGGGCGCAGGGTCTTGCCCCACAGCCATAGCTGTAGGGTGGAATTGCACAAATTCGCTGTCGGCAATAAGCGCGCCTGCGCGGGCAGCCATGCCCATGGCGTGGCCCCGCACGCCGGGCGGGTTGGTGGTTACCGCATAAAGCCCGCCCAATCCGCCTGCCGCCAACACGGTGGCGCGGGCGCGGATGAGGACGGGTTCGGCATAGCGATCGCCAAGTTTACGGGCATAAACACCAATGACGCGGCCATCGGCACGCGCCAGATCAACAGCCGTGATGCCTTCAACAATGCGAATGGAGGGCGTGTTGCGCACCTCTTCGATCAGGGCCGCCATGATCTCGCGGCCCGCCCGGTCGCCGGATACACGGACAACGCGATTGACTGAATGCGCCGCTTCTTTTGATAGAATGAATTGGCCGTTTTCATCGCGGTCAAATGGGGTGCCCCATTTGGCCAAATCTTCGATACGCTCTGCCGCTTCTGCCGCAACGGATTCTGCCAGTTCGAAATCCACAATGCCTGCGCCAGCAATATCTGTATCGCGGGCATGGGCTTCGGCGCTATCGCCTTGGCCGACCGCCGCGGCAACACCGCCTTGGGCCCAACTTGAGGATGCGCCAAGGCCGAGTGGTTTAGGCGACAATACAGTGACCGGGCGGGGCGCCAACTTCAGTGCACAAAACAAACCGGCCAAGCCTGCACCCACAATTAGGGCGCCTTCGGCGTTTAAAACATTGTCATAAATAGTCATAGGCGCGTTGATACCTTTGGGCACCGAGCGGTGCGAAATAGTTTGGCGGCTATAGATACATAGATTGCGATGGGTTGCAAAGGGTGCAACATGTGAGGCTTATATAGGAACGGGTGGCAAAGTTTGGTTGCATGCTCAGACAAGTGAGGGGCGCGGGAGAGGGAATATGAGATTTTCGAAAATTATGTTTGGTGCAATTGGTGCATTTTTGATGAGCGGTGGCGCGGCGATGGCCAGCGGGCCGTTGCCAGATGGCACATTATTTTTGTGCGACGAGGGCGAACCTTATGTGCAGGTTCTGGTGCCCAGCGGTCAGGATATGAATCCCATTCTTTTGCTTGGTAGTGAGCAAATTGAAATGAAACCAACCCCGGTTGCATCTGGCTATGGTGCGGAGGTGATTTTAGGTCCACATCATTGGATGGTGCATGGCAAAGGGACCGACAATTTGCTGCTGATGAAGGATGATGATGCGCCAAAGCAGTGCAAGGTTACACCGACCAGCAGCACCTCCTCAGAAGTTTCTGGCGAGGCAGATGGCTATGTGTCGAGCATGGGTAATTTTGCGCTCGGTGGCAATGTCCGCTCTGGTCCCAGCATACAAGATGAAAAAGTCGACAGTCTGGCTTATGGTGAGCCAATTGCCATTGTGTCACGCACCGATGTGCAATTTGATGGCTATGAATGGTTTGAAATTGAATATAGTGAGGGCTTGCGCGGCTATATGTGGGGCGGCATTATGTGTTCTAATGCGCTGCATATTATCGGGCTTTATGAAAGCTGTCCTGCAGACCTGAATTAATTTGAGAGATTAATAGAATGACCGTTCTGTAAAACCTATATATTCCCATAAACCATGTTGAACTGCGCCGCTGCATGGATTGCGGCGGCAGCTTCGTTTTGATTTTTTGAATATTTAGGATTTTACAATGTCACAAATTGAACGCGTATGGCGCGACGGCTTGTCGTTGCGTGCGGTGGGTTTTGCCTACCTTTCCAAAATCATCATCACATGGACATTGCTGGTGTTGGAGGCGCTGCTTACTTTGCTGTTGCCATTGTGCATTGGCCGTTCGGTGGATGCGTTAAACCGTCAAAGTTTCTCTGGCCTTATTGAATTGGGCGTGCTGATTGTTGCGCTGATTGTTATTGGCAGTGCCCGGCGTTTTTATGATACGCGCGCCTATTCTGCCATTCAGCGCGATTTGAGCAATAGCCTTGTGGCGCGAGAAAAGGCGAAAAACTTGCCTATGTCTAAAACCGTCGCACGAGTTAACTTGCTGGGTGAACTGGTCGAGTTTTTGGAGCAATCCCTGCCCACACTCATTCTGACGGGCATTATGTTTGTTGGCATTTTGATCGTGGTGTTTGGCATCGATATGCGGGTGATGGGGCTATGCTTTGTGGCGTCCATATTGGTTGTGTCGATTTATTGGTTGAGTGGTGGTGCCTATTTGCGGCTCAATAAAGGGCAGAATGACGAATATGAACGACAGCTAGATATGCTTGCATTGCAGGATGTTGGAAAAGTGGATCGGCATTTTCGCCGTTTGATGCGCTGGCGGGTGCGGCTTTCGGATTTGGAAACGGTGAACTTCTCGCTTGTCTGGGTTGTTCTGGCGGCCATGTTGCTGGGGTCGATCTATTTCATTGTTGACAATGGCGCGATTTCAGCGGGGCAGAAAATCACGACGATCATGTATGTATTTGACTATATTGAAGTTGTCGTTGGCCTCCCGATTTTCTATCAAGAAGCTTTGCGGCTGAAGGATATTACCGGGCGTTTGTCTTCTGATTGATGCTGCGGGTTGTAATATGAGGTTTGGTGCCCATTTATGAGAGAACAGAATTGAATGGAGTGTGACATGAAGCGATTGATTATCGCCGGCTTTGCAGCCATTGGCCTTATGGTTGCGCCAAGCTATGCCGAAGAGGCAGGCAAGATTGGTGTTGACTGGGTTGGCAATGATATCTTGATCGAGGCCGTGCACGATAAAGAGGTGGACGGCATCACCTGTCACTTGGCCTATTTCGATCGCGGGATGATTGATCGGTTGACCAAGGGCAATTGGTTTGAAGATCCGTCGAACTCTTCCATTGCTTGTCGCGCGACGGGTCCGATTGTGATCCGCGACATTCAGCTCGATAAGGATGGGGAGGAGGTCTTTAAAGAAGGCCGCTCGTTCCTATGGAAAAAGCTGGTGGTGAATCGGATTTATGACAAGAACAACAACACCATGATTTACCTGTCGCATTCGCGTCAGGTGACGGATGGATCTGCCAAAATGGCCATCTCGACCGTACCGCTTTACGGTGTTGATGTGACGTGGGATCCTGAATTTTGGCCAGAAGGTGCACCAAAATAAGTTTTTTGGGCGACAGGCCGGATGCAATGGTTTAAGCCTCGCTCTAGTGTTAGAGCGAGGTTTTTTTGATGAGCGCGAAAGATTGTAACGGGGCTGCCCTTGAAGATGGCGATAATGTTCAAGTCAACAAAGATTTGAAGGTTAAAGGCATGTCGAAAACATTGAAGCGGGGCACATTGATCAAAAATATCCGCACCACAAACAAAGACAGCGAAGTTGAATGCCGCATCGGCAAATCGACAATTGTGCTCAAAACTGAGTTTTTGAAAAAAGCCTAAAACTCTTCGTTCTTCTATAAAATAGCATCTTGCCTGAATTGCGTTTCCTGAGCGCAAGGGGCGGTGCTGTGTCAAATTTCCAAACAAATTGCTTCGTCATTGGAAAGTAAAATCACCAGCTTGATATTCGTAACGTTATAACATATGAGTCGCAGATGTTATGATATTACATTTGGTGAATTGAGATGAAGAAAAAGATTTTGGCGTTTGGTGTTTCAACATTTGCATTGATGGCGGGCGCGGTGAACGCAAGTGCTGACGAGGCATGGCGCTATTTCATTGGCGACCATGAAAAAGCGCAAATCACTGTGATTGAGCAAGGAAATGATCCAATTGTTTGGGATCAGTTGGCTGAGCCAGCGCGGTTGCATTTGAGTGAAGATGGAGAATTGTTGTTTGCGGTGCAGCGCAGCAAGGGGCGCGTGGATGTGGCTGAAACTGGTTTGCATGTGGAAGATCACGGTGACCATGGCGATCTGCATTTGGAAGCGCCTGCTTGGCAAGGGCTTTTTTTGACCGGTGCGCGGCCAACTCACTTTGTTTTGCATGGCGATGAAGTGGCAGCCTTTATGGATGGCACAGGGAGTGTGGCGAAAGTGGATGTTTCGGCATTTGATGACGCGTTTGAGGTGAACTACACGGTTACCGATGCGCCGCATCATGGTGTTGCGGTGCCGCTGCATGATCATATGCTGATCACTGCGCCAAATATGGAGGAGCCAGGCAGCTTGCCCAACCATGTGCAGGTTTTGGACAAAGACGGAGAGCAGCTCGGCGATCTGCATGAGTGTAAAGGCTTGCATGGCGAGGCCAGCTCCATGCACAAAATTGCGTTTGCCTGCATTGATGGCATTTTGGTTTTTGATGAAGACGATTTGAGCAAATCAGCATTCTTGCCTTATCTGGAAGAACTGGGTGAAGGGCGCTCAGGTCGCTTGGATGGCGGAAAAACTGTTCAGTTTTTTGCAGGCAATTTTGGCAAAGACAAAATGATCTTTATCGATGTGGAAGGCGAGGGAAGCTTCACATCAGTTCAATTTGAGGCGCCGCTGGTGAGCGGATATTTGAACCCTGCCAATTCTGGTGAGGCTTTTGCCCATACAGCAGATGGCAAGCTGCATAAGATTGATGCGTTTAGCGCGAAGATTGTTGCATCAATTGACGCGACGGCGCCCGTGGATATGGAACAGCCTTGGTATGCGCCGCGGCCTAATTTTACATTTGCGGGAGACCATATTGCATTGGTGGAGCCGTTGGCGAACGCGCTGAAGCTGATCTCTACTGATGAACTGGCCGTGTTGGAGGTGATTGACGTGGCGGGCAAACCTTATTCAATTGTTGCCGCTGGCGGACATCTTTCTGATCACTAATAAAAAAGCCGGGGCACTGCCCCGGCTTTAATTTGATCGATCAGATCTTATTTTTTTGTGGCGTTTTTATCTTTGCCAAAATTGATCATGCGTTCCACAGCGCCGCGGGCTTTTTCCGCGATTTCGGGATCAACAGTCACTTCTTCAGTGCCTGTGTGCAAAGACCAAAGCACATTTTCCAAATTGATTCGCTTCATGTGCGGGCAGATGTTGCAGCCTTTCAAGAACTGCACACCCGGCGTTTCTGCCGCCACATTGTCTGACATGGAACATTCGGTCACCATCACCACATTGGCGGGGCGCTCGGTTTTCACCCAATTGATCATGCCAGAAGTAGAGCCGGAGAAATCGCACGCGTCGATCACTTCGGTCGGGCACTCTGGGTGCGCGATGATTTTGGCCGTTGGATAGGCCTGGCGCAGCTCTTCAATATCCTTAGCAGTGAAGGTTTCGTGCACTTCACACGCGCCTGCCCAAGTGATGATTTTCTTCTTGGTCTTTTTGGCGGTGTTTTGCGCCAAATATTGATCCGGAATCATCATCACAGTGTCGCTGTCCAACCCTTCAACAATGTCGAGCGCATTGGAAGAGGTGCAGCAAATATCGGTCACGGCTTTCACTGCGGCGGATGTGTTCACATAAGTGACCACAGGCACGCCCGGATATTGCTCGCGCATGGCCATCACATCTTCTGGCGTGATGGAAGAGGCCAAAGAACAGCCGGCACGGCTATCCGGAATCAGCACGGTTTTTTCTGGGTTCAGCAATTTGGATGTTTCCGCCATAAAGTGCACGCCGCACTGAATGATGGTTTGCTGTTTAACCTTTGTTGCCTCAATGGCCAGCTGCAAACTGTCGCCCACAAAATCGGCTACGCCATGGAAGATTTGCGGTGTTTGATAATTGTGCGCCAGAATCACAGCATCTTTTTCGCGCTTCAGCTTGTTGATCTCGCGGATCAGCGGCGCGTAAAACTGCCATTCGATCTCTGGAATACGGTCTTTGACATGTTCGTAAATGTCAGCCGTTTCCTTTTCTACCGCTTTGGTGAATTTGAGATCAAATTCTTTGCTCAAAATTGCACGCGCTTCATCCATTGGGGTCAACGCGTTGATCAATTGTACCATCTTTCGCCCTTTCAGCAGCAAAGTTGGGTGGAACTTAGGTATTTTTGAGGTGTATTTCAATCTCTGCTTTATGCTAATCCAAGTTGAAAGGCCGTGATTGCGGCCCTGTCCCTTTAAATCCAGCCCAATGAGGTCCCGATCATATGGCGCAAAATATTGCAAAACTCGATGAAATTATGGGCGCTGCCCCGGTTATTCCTGTCATTATCTTGGATGATGTGGATGCAGCGATTCCTTTGGCGGAAGCGCTTGTAGCTGGCGGATTGCCTGCGCTGGAAGTCACATTGCGGACCCCAAATGCGCTGAAAGTCGTTGAAAAGATGGCCGGGGTGAAGGGTGCCTATGTGGGCACGGGCACTGTGCGCACAAAAGCCGACATTGAAAAGAGCATTGCAGCAGGCGCGCAATTTATGGTTTCACCGGGCGCGCCGCGCCAATTGCTTGAAGATGCACTCAATTTTGATGTTCCGCTTTTGCCGGGCATCAGCACCGCAACCGAAGCTATGGCTGCTGCGGAAATAGGTTATCAGCGGTTGAAATTGTTCCCCGCGGAGGCTGTTGGTGGCGCGAAATTGCTGAAGAGCTTTGCTTCGCCTTTGCCGGATTTGAAGTTTTGCCCAACCGGTGGCGTGAGCGTTCAAAATGCGCGGGACTATTTGTCTTTGCCGAATGTGATTTGCGTTGGCGGCTCTTGGGTGGTGCCTGGCGATGTGATCGAAGCTGGCGATTTTGCGCATATTGAAAATTTGGCAGCAACAGCCGCACGGTTGACTGAAAACGCATGATTTGGCGCGCCGCCCGCATTGGCGTTCTTGCGCTGGTGGCACTTGCCTTTGTGCGGCCAGCATGGGCTGAAACCCGCATATTTGTGGCGTCCAGCATGGTGGATTTTGCCCAAAGTGCAGTAGCGGCGGCGCAACTTGATGTGGAAGTTGTGGCGGGCGGGTCTTCAACACTTGCCCGGCAAATTGAAGCGGGTGCACCCGCTGATTTGTTTATCTCTGCCAATGAGGATTGGGCCAAACATGCGGCAGGTGAGCGCGACTTGCTGCCTTTGTTCGGGAACAGTTTGGTGTTGGTGGCGGATCGTGCGGGGGCGTTAGAGATTTCAGCACTTCCCTTATTGCTTGGAGAAAACCGTTTGGCTTTGGCCGATCCGCATCATGTGCCTGCGGGAATTTATGCAAAGGCTGCGCTTGAGCATTTGGGGCTTTGGGAGGCATTATCGGATCGTGTGGCAGCGGCGGAAAATGTGCGCAGTGCGGCGCGTTTTGTGCGGAGTGGGGCTGCGCCCTTTGGGGTGGTTTATGGCTCGGATGCCAAGGCATTGAATTTACCCATTGCTTATGCGTTTCCGGCAGAAAGCCATCCTCCAATACGCTATTGGGCCGTTAAATTGAGAGATGATGATCCCGCTGTGGACGCGTTTTTGGACTTTATCGATAGTGCGGAAGGCCATAAGCTGCTTGCTGAATTTGGTTTTCAACCGATTGAGCGCCCACTTTGATTGCTTTTCTGCCCATTATCGCCTTGTCACTAAAAGTCGCGTTTTTCGCGCTTTTATGGGCGCTGCCTTTGGGATTTACGCTCGGCTATGTGCTGGCGACCAAACGTTTTTTCGGCCGAAGATTGCTCTCCGTTTTGGTGATGATGCCGCTGGTGATGCCTCCAGTGGTGACGGGGTTGGTGCTGCTCTATGTATTGGGTCCAAAGGGCGCTATTGGCGGGCTTTTGGCGCCGCTAGGGATCAGCTTTGCTTTTAATGCGGCAGGGGCCGCATTGGCGGCGGGACTGGTGGCGTTGCCGCTGATTGTGCGGCCGATCCGGCTGAGCTTTGAGCATGTGTCCAAAGATTTGGATGAAGCGCTGGCGGTGGCGGGACTTACGCCATGGCAACGATTTATAATGCTATATGTGCCTAGTGCGTTGCCCGGCGTGGTGGCTGGTGGCGTGTTGGGCTTTGCCAAAGCCATGGGAGAGTTTGGCGCAACCATAACTTTTGTCGCCAATATCCCCGGCGAAACGCAAACCATTTCACTGGCCATTCATTCGGCGCTGCAGGCCTTTGATCAAACTGATCTGGTGGTGTGGCTGTGTGTTGCGTCACTTGCCATTTCTGGGCTGGCGATTTGGGGGTCCGAATTTTTGCTCTCATGGTTGGAGAAAAGGCTGACCGGACGGCGGGCGGTGCGCCATGCTTAAGGTGGATTTGAAATTTGAGCGCGGGGCGCGATCATTTCAGTTTCAATTGGAGATGGGGCGCGGTGTAACGGCGCTGGTGGGGCCATCGGGCGCGGGCAAGACATCGTTATTGCGGGCCATTGCCGGGCTGGAGCCGAGCAAAGGGCAGATCGAGCTTGATGGGCAGGTCTTTGCGGGTCGTGGCAAAGCCAGTGCGCCGCATAAGCGGCATTTGGGCATGGTGTTTCAGGAGCCACGACTGCTCGACCATTTGAGTGTTGAAGAAAATATTCGGTTGGGCCGCAAAGGTGTACACATGTCACTGGTGCATCGCTTGGGGATTGCCGATCTGCTGGCGCGCGCCCCCCAAGATTTGTCTGGCGGGGAAAAGCAGCGGGTGATGCTGGCGCGGGCGCTGTTTGTGCAACCACGCGCCTTGTTGCTCGATGAACCTTTATCTGCCTTAGACCCAGAGCGGCGCGAAGCGATGATCATTTTTTTGCGTGATGTTTTCGCAGATCTTGATGTGCCGGTGCTTTATGTAACCCACGCCATGGAAGAAGCGGCGCGGCTTGCGGATCAGATCGCCGTGATCGAACAGGGCCGTATTGTCACCCATGGACCGACGCAAGAAGTTCTTGCTTTGCGGGCCGATGCGCATTTGCTCAGCCGGGTGCAGGGGCATGTGGCGGCGTTGGATGATCAATATGGTCTGGCGCAAATCAATATTGGTGGGCAGATGTTAGAAGTCGCCAATCGCGGGTTAGATATCGGGCGGCAGGTGCAGCTCAATATCTGGGCGCGCGATGTGATGCTGGCCAAATCACGGCTTGAAGGTATCAGTGCGCGCAATCAATTGGCGGGCAGCATTGAGCGCTTGGAAGCGATTGATCCTGCTACAACGGATATTTTTGTGAAGGTTGGCGAGGCGCGCATCCGCGCTCGGGTTATGACCAAAACCGTCGCCGATTTGGTGCTAGCCCCGGGTGCAGATATTTTTGTGATTATCAAATCGGCTTCGATTGAATAATTAATATTCCCGCCCTTCGCGCGGCTTGTAGCGTGGCAATTGCCAGTGCCAAATGATGGCGCCGCCTCGCGCGATGAGGCCCAATGCTGTGCCTGCGCTTGCTGCGTAAAGCGGGGGGATGCCGAGATAGGTGAGTGCGAGATAGGCGAAGGCTGCAATGAGTGCAGCAGTGGCGTAGATCTCTTCTTGCAGGATCAGCACATTTTCGTCGCTCACCACATCGCGGATCATGCCGCCGAAGGTGGCCGTCATCACGCCCATTGCACCTGCCACAAAAAAGCCCGCGCCATTTTGCGTGGCAATGTGGGCGCCCATTACCGCATATGCCGCCAAACCAATCGCATCGAGCCAGAGCAGCGCGACATAGCGTCGTTGAATAAGGTGCGAAGCGAAGAAGGCAATGATGGCGATGCCAAAGCAAATGATCAGATAGGTTTGATCTACCGTCCAAAAAACCGGACGATCTAAAATCAAATCGCGGAAGGTGCCGCCGCCAACGCCGGTAAGGGTGGCCAACAATGCAAAGCCGATAATATCCATCTGTTTGCGGGAGGCGACCAATGCGCCAGTGGTGGCAAACACCGCCACGCCGAGCAAATCAAGAATGTAAAGTGGCGTCGACAACATGGGCGCTCTCCGTTTGAGACGTGAGAGAACCAAATGTTTGACGGATTGTCAAAATAGATTGTTGATTTTGCTCAGTAGTTTTCTGAGTTTTTTGGATTTGTGCGCCGACAGGGAACTTGTGAATTCAGTATCGAGTGATTTGAGGTTTTTATGGACGGTGTGAAGCAGGTCTAACCCTTTGGTAGACAAGAAAACATGATGCGTTCCGTCTGCTTCATCTGTCTGGCTGTCAAGAATATTTGCTCGATCCAGCCGATCAATTAAAGCGTTAAATTGTTCGGGTGGCAGGTTTAGCTCCTGCCGCATTTCTTCCAGTGTAAGGCGAGATTGGTCGGCAAGCCAAAACAACACGGCATCGTCACCGATGAGCAGACCTTGTGCTGATAAAGGCGCAAGTGCTTCCTGGCGGGCAATGGCCCCCAGTTGCATCAATTGATAGCTCAAAGTTTTTTCAAATTTTAGCGCCATTTGTCTTTTTTAGCGCATAGGCGGATCAGTGGGAACCAAGGAGCAGGAATATCGTTAATGGAGGATTTTAAAAGGTTTAATATTTTCAAAAGTTTAGCGGTGAATTTAAGGTGCTGAAATAGAATTGGCGAGGTGAGGCAAATCACGATATGTAATGTTATTACTGATTTTTGCCGTATTTGCCGGGCAAAAGCGGTTGAACTATTTGTCGGGGGCCTATGGCATATTTTCATATTTTTCGTCGCAGGTTAGCGCATCTGATTTTGGCCATGACCATTTTGGTGATGGCGCCCGTACACGCGGCCTTGTCGCATCCGCATATTTTTGCTGATGCGCAAGTTGAGGTGCTGTTCAACGAGCGGGGAGAGATTGCTGGGCTGCGTCAAAGTTGGAATTTTGACGCGCTTTATTCTGCATGGGCTGTGCAGGGCTTGGATGTAGATGGCGATGGCGAGGTGACGCCAGAAGAACTGCAGCCACTTGCTGAAGATAATATGATCGGGCTGGCCGAATATAGCTATTACACCTTTGCAGGCGAAGGCAGTGGCCATGCGGAAATAGCCCGTGGGCGCGATGCGCGCATGGTGTTTGATGGTACCAATTTGATTTTGTCGTTTACGCTCGATTTTGCGGTGCCGCGACCTGTTGATCGTGCCTTTGAAATTGAGGTGGGTGACCCTGAATATTATGTGGCCTTCACCTTTGCTGAGCAAAACGCAGCGGAGCTGGTGGGCGCACCGGAAGCGTGCAGTTTGGAAGTGAACGGCCCGCGCCCGATTGACCCGGCTTTGGAAGAAGAATTGTTTGCCCTTGGACCTGATGTGTTGCAATTGCCGCCGCATTTGGCTGATGCGGCTAAAGATTTGGCCAATGTGCTTGTGGTGCGCTGTGACAGCAATGATGAAGCCGCCGCGCCAGCCGCATCAAATGTTGGGCGGCGTGGTGGCAGCCCGTTTGTGGCCCCGCCACAAGAGCCCAATATGGGGGGCAGCACCACTGGGATTTTGGGATGGATCAACACCCAGCAAAAAGCATTTTACCAAGCGCTCACAGAAGCACTTCAATTCTTGAAAGAGGATTGGAATGGCTTTTGGGCCTTGGGCGGTTTGAGCTTTCTTTATGGCGTGTTTCACGCGGCAGGGCCGGGGCATGGCAAGGTGGTGATCTCCTCCTATATGGTGGCGAGTGAGCGCGAATTGCGGCAGGGCATTTTGATCAGTTTTGCGGCGGCCATGATGCAATCTGTTGTTGCGGTGGCATTTGTGCTGATTGCGGCGGGTCTATTGCGGTTGACCAGTTTCGCCATGTCGGATGCGGCCCATTGGATGGCGGTAAGCTCTTATGCTTTGGTGATGCTGCTCGGGATTTATCTGGTGTGGCGAAAGCTGGCTCGTCGGTTCGGTGGCAAGGGGCATGTGCATCACCATCATCATGGGCATGACCATGATCACCCCGACCATGATGCGGCCAATTGCGACCATTGCAACCATGCGCCTGAGCCAAAGCAGTTTGCCGGGCGCGACTGGAAAGCGCAGCTTGGCCTCGTGATGTCCGTCGGTTTGCGCCCTTGTTCCGGCGCATTGGTCGTCTTGGCGTTTGCCTTGAGCCAAGATTTGCTACCCGCCGGGATTGCGGCCACCTTTTTGATGGGCTTGGGTACGGCGATCACGGTTTCAGTTTTGGCCTGTCTCGCGGTCTATTTCAAAGACCTGGTGCGGGCGCAGGAGCAAAAGGGCGGTAAGATTTGGGGCGAAGTGCTGACCATAGCCGAACTTGTGGGTGCCTTCACCGTTTTCGGCTTTGGTGCTATTTTGTTGTTGAGTGCATTGTTTGGATAATGCCTACAGATTGGCGAGGACCATATGGCAGCACACAAAATTTATGCGATGAGCTTTAAAAGCGTTTACCCGCATTATGTGGCTAAAGCAGAGCGCAAAGGGCGCACCAAAGGTGAGGTAGATGACATCATCTTTTGGCTCACTGGCTATGATGCGAACGGGTTTGAACAGCAATTGGCCGATGCGGTGAGCATGGAAGAATTTTTTGCACAAGCGCCGAAGATGAACGACAATCGGACCTTGATTAAAGGTGTTGTTTGTGGCGTGCGCGTGGAAGACATTGAAGAGCCACTTATGCGCGAAATTCGCTATTTGGATAAGTTGATTGACGAGCTGGCCAAGGGCAAAGCCATGGAGAAGATTTTAAGGGCTGCTTAGCGCAGCCCTTAGTTCTTTAGGCAATTTTAGGCAGTGATAGGATGGTCACGTCTGCGCCTTCATTGCGCAGTGCATGAACTTCTGCCAATTCAGGATCTTCCAGCCATGCAGTGATGTGTTCAGCACTTGGAAATTCCAAAACCACGCCTTTGGTTTCACCATGCGGATTTTGCAATTGCTGACTTTCAGGGCCACCGGCAATGGCTATGCCTTGATGTTTGGCCACGGCAGGGCCGCCGACTTTCAAATAAGCTGCTAATTTTTCTTGGTTTTTCACAACCAATGTGATGAGCGCATAATGTGCCATTTGTTTCTCCTTTGTGATGAAAGAGAGATAGCAAAGATTGACTTTGTGCAAAATTCGCTATCTGAGTACAATCTATGTACGAAAATAATAGTCTGATTGGCGATTGGGATGTGTTGCGGCTGGTGCTGGCGATTGACCGGCATGGCGGCGTTGCGGGCGCGGCGCGCTATATGGGTGTGACCCATGCCACCATTTCGCGGCGCTTGGCGCGTGCTGAGGCGGAGGCTCAAATTATATTCTTTGAGCGGTTGCCTGCTGGGTTGAGACTAACCGCGGCAGGGCAACTGGTGCTGGATCATGCGCGGTGGGTTGAGCCTGAATTTCACGCGCTGGAGCGGCATTTGGTTGTGCATGAGGAAGGGCTGAGCGGGCCGATCAGGTTGACCATTCCGCCCGCATTGATTGATGCGCAGTTGGGCACCAGTCTTTCATCATTTGCGCAGCAATATCCAAATATTAAGCTTGAATTTGTTGGTGACAATAATCTGCTAAATTTGCATCAGCGCGAGGCCGATGTGGCCATACGCGTGACGCGTGAGCCGCCAGAGACTTTATGGGGGCGCAAGCTCACCAATCAGGAAGCTGGCTTTTACGCGTCATCAAGCTGGTTGGCGCAAAGTCCATTGGCTGCAGGTGATTTGACGGCAGATGTGCCGATTATTTCCTTTCATTCTTGGCCCATGGCAATACCACAATCGGTGCAGAAGAAATGTGCCAACGCCCGTGTTGCTGCCCGCACGGAAGATATGATCGGTGCCATTCAATTGGTGCGCGCAGGCATGGGCATAACCCGCATGCCCAAAGCCGTGGGCGATGCACAGCCTGATCTATCGCATGTGGAGGCTTTGGGGTGGCAAGATTACATGCCGATCTGGGTGTTGATCCACCCAGAATTGCGCAAAGCAAAACGGATCGAAGCCATGATGCGCCATCTGGTTGCACATTTTACACAGGAAAAACATCGCTATGTGACAGGCAATTGAGCGGCGACCAACCTCAAAAATCCAATTCTTGAATGTGATTGTTAAATTGCCAGCTATTGATAACAATAAAGCAATGTTCACATTTCGCGGCGCTTGGATCTTTGGGAAATTTCTTCTTCATAGCCGGTCAGATATTTTTGGTGGCAATGGCCGCCATTTATCTGAAATATGTCGGAACTGGTCAGGGCCGACGAAGAGGGGCGACGGGGCTCGCTCTTTTTGTGCTGGCTGTAATCAATATCTGGACGATTTGGCAGTTTGATGTGGATCCACTACAACTCACAATTAAGTGCGTGAAGGGTGAATGCCCAATTGGCGCTTCGCAACAGAATTTATTGCCGACAGCTGAAAATGAATCTGATGTCAACTCTGACCTTCGAGTTGAGTTGCCTATTCCCGCTCAGGAAGCTGCGCCTTCAGAGCGAACAGAGGTCGTCTCCCTTCCTCAATCTGAAACTGAGTTGGCGCAGATATCAACAAACAAAAGTTTCGAGGGTGAAACGCCGCCGATTGACGATACAATTTTTGAATTGGCACTTTCTCCTTCTTCACGGTTTGCTGCAGTTGCAAGTTATCATCAGGGAGCAGAACGTTTTGCGATTTGGGATTTGGAAAGTGGCGAAAATAGTCGAAACTTCTCATATGGCAGCAGCCAGTTTCGCCAGTTCGATTGGGGAGAGGATGAGACCGTTATCTCTGCTTTGGAGATTACCTCCAGTTCGCAAAAACTGATTTCTTTTCACATAAAATCGGGTGAAGAGCGCGAGTTATTGTCGTTTGAAAGTGCAGTTAGCTTCATCGCATATGGCAAAGGTGGTGATGTAGATGCGTTTGTTTATGAAGGGGAAGAGTACCCCTCATTTGTGGTCAATGATCGGCCACAGCAACGCATTACATATCGTCCGCCGATATGGGCGCCCTATAAAATAGATGATTTTGGATTTTTTGTGCGAAATGATTCTGATGCTGGGAACCAAATTGATAGCTTTACTCGAGTTGGAAATTGTGGAGCGCAATTGCACGCTTATGATGCCGCACACAAACTTCTTGCATGGGGCGGACGTGATGGATGTATTCTAATCTGGGATCTTGACGCCAAGGTGCCATATCGCATCATTGAGACCGCAAAGCTAGATCAACCGACAATTATGCAGTTCTCTGAGGATGGCAGCATGTTTGCGCGGGGTTCTGAGAATGGGGTGGTTGAGATTTTCTCGACCAACAATTGGAAAATAATTAGGAAAATTCGGGCGGAAGAATCATCGGTAGATGCCTTGTCATTTTCTTCTGATGGGCGGCTTGTTGCAACCAGCGGCGGCTATGATGGAATCGTCAAAATTTGGGATGTTTTGACCGGGGAATTGACAAGATCAGTAAACCACGGGCGCAATCTCTCGATTAATTACGTTGCTTTTTCAAATGACGACCAGCGACTTATATCGGCAGATCAAAGAATACGCGTGACAGCACTTCAATAGTTTCACGCAGCGTGGTTGGCGTCTCTAAAACGGGATGCGCTGCTGTTTATGCCGATAGATTTTTCCAATCGGTCAAATTCGGTTGCGACTGTCACAAAACTGTCATAAACTTTTTCACATCATGGGGGCCGTGCTTGGTGCGCCCTTGTGCGGAGGACATCGGCAAAGACCAGTTCAGCAGCTTTGTCAAAATGCTGAAACAAAGACTGGCTTATAACCGATTGCATCATAAACTTTGGAGGGTACTCAAAATGAAAAAACAGGCTTTAGCGCTTACGCTAGGCATGGCGGTGGCTGGTGTTGCAGCGCCCGCATTTGCGGATTTTTCTCTAAAAATTCTGCACACAAATGATGTGCATTCACGGATACAACCGATCAACGCCTATGATTCGGGCTGTGGCGCAGAAGATAATGCTGCAGGTGAATGTTTTGGCGGCATGGCACGTGTGGCCACTGCAATTGATACCCGCCGTTCTGCTTTGGAAGGTGCTGGCTTCAATGTTCTGACCTTGGACGCGGGTGACCAGTTCCAGGGCTCATTGTTCTACACCACCTATAAAGGTGCGTTGGCAGCGCAATTGATGAACATGATTGGCTATGACGCCATGGCCGTGGGCAACCACGAATTTGACGATGGCCCGGAAAAGCTTGCGGAATTTGTCGATGCAGTTGATTTTCCGGTTTTGTTCGCCAACACAAATTTGGCTGACGAGCCTTTGCTTAAAGGCAAAGTGCCGTCCCATATTGTGAAAGAAATTGACGGCGAAAAAGTTGCTATTATCGGCGTGTTGGCTGAAGACACAGCGGAAACGTCTTCACCTGGCCCGAATGTGCCCTTCATCCAATCAGAAGATATTTTGAAAAAGATGGTCACTCAACTTGAAGCTGATGGCGTGAACAAGATCATTTTGCTGTCGCACGTTGGCATCAACCGCGACAAAGAAATTGCGGCTGCCGTTGATGGCATTGACGTGATTGTTGGTGGTCACTCACACACATTGTTGGACGAATATCCAACAATGGTTGAAGCACCAAACGGCAAAAATGTGCCGATTGTTCAAGCTTATGCATACTCAAAATATTTGGGTGAACTGAGCGTGACTTGGGACGATAATGGTGACGTTGTTGAAGCTGAAGGCGCCCCATGGTTGCTGGATGCGCGCGTGCCAGAAGACAAAGACATGCTGGCTGTGATCGAAGAAAAAGCGGCGCCGCTTGAAGAGATCAAAGCACAAATTGTTGGCAACAGCACCGCACAGATTGTGGGCGACCGCAATGTATGTCGGGCAGAAGTTTGCTCTATGGGTGTTTTGGTCACTGAAGCCATGTTGGACCGGGTGAAAGATCAAGGCGTTGATATTGTCATCCAAAATGGTGGCGGTTTGCGTGCGTCAATTGATGCGGGCGAAATCACCATGGGTGAAGTGCTGACCGTATTGCCGTTCCAAAACACATTGGCCACTTTTGAACTTAAAGGTGCTGACGTGATTGCAGCGCTGGAAAATGGCTTGAGCCAAGTTGAAGATGGCGCAGGTCGCTTCCCACAAGTTGCGGGCATGAAATATACTTGGAGCGCAAGTGCAGAGCCAGGTTCTCGTGTTGTTTCAGTTGAAGTGATGCAGGATGATGGTTCGTTCGCACCGCTTGATCCTGAAGCAACTTATGGTGTGGCGTCTAACAATTATATGCGCTCAGGTGGCGATGGATACAAAGTGTTCGCTACCAATGGCATGAATGCATATGACTTTGGCCCAGGCCTTGAGAATGTTGTGGCCGACTATATCGCCAAATTGGGCGGTGATTATGAGCCAGTGACTGATGACCGCATTACCAAAGTTGAGTAATCAACTTTAGAAAATGGTTTCGAGGGGCGGCATTTGGCCGCCCTTTTTTTGTGAACCAGTTGCACCCAAAATGCGTTATGTGCTTATTGATTATATGGGGACTGATCAGGCAGGTTTGGCGCATTGCGGGCCAATTGTTTTTGCTGTCCCAAATCTTTAGCGCTTAAGGGGCATTATGGTTTCGCATCTTCCACCCGATCATCCAGAAGTTAAACCGAAAAAGATTGGCGTTTTGCTGCTCAATCTGGGTACGCCTGATGCCACCGACTATTGGTCCATGCGTCGTTATTTGAAAGAGTTTCTATCTGATCGACGCGTGATTGAAATTCCCCGTGCGATCTGGTGGCCTATTCTCAATTTGATCGTTTTGACCACGCGGCCGAAAAAGTCTGGCGCGGCATATGATAAAATTTGGGATATGGAAAATGACGACAGCCCGCTGCGTGTGATCGCCAAAGAGCAAGTTGATAAGCTGAGCGCGCGGCTAAAAGGGCATCAAGATGTGGTGGTCGATTTTGGTATGCGCTATGGCAACCCTTCCACTGCCGATGCAATTGATCGGCTGAAAGCGCAAGGATGCGACAAGATTTTGCTGGCGCCGCTTTATCCGCAATATGCAGCCAGCACCACAGCAACGGCTAACGACAAAGCGTTTGATCATTTGAAAAAGATGCGCTGGCAACCTGCCGTGCGCACGGCACCTGCTTATTTTGAAGATCCTGCCTATATTGATGCGATTGCCAAGTCGATCACTGATGGGCTGGAAAAGCTCGACTTTAAGCCTGACTTGGTGATCACCTCTTACCACGGTGTGCCCAAAAGCTATTTGATGAAGGGTGATCCTTATCACTGCCAATGCTTTAAAACCACGCGGTTGGTGCGTGAGAAGTTGGGGTGGGCAGAAGATAAGATGATGGTGACCTTCCAGTCGCGCTTTGGCCCTGAAGAATGGTTGCAGCCTTATACGGATAAAACCTTGGAAGAACTGCCGAGCCTTGGCGTGAAAAAAGTGGCTATTTTGACTCCCGGCTTCTCTGTTGATTGCTTGGAAACGCTTGAGGAAATTGCCATGGAAGGGCAAGAGGAGTTCATGGAAGCGGGCGGCGAGAAATATGCCTATATCCCTTGCTTGAATGCTACCGACCCGGGCATGGACGTGATTGAAAGCGTTGTGCGCCGCGAGTTGCAAGGCTGGATTTAACAGACAAGGGCCAGCGGGGCATAAACCGCTTTCTTTCCCCTGCCAAACGTTTCATAATGCCCGCACCAATTAATTAATTTGCTTGAAGGTGGGCGTTATGGACGGTTTTTCTATTGCCATTATTGCGGCAGTGGTGCTGATTATTTTGGTTTTGGTGGCAGGGGTGAAAACCGTGCCACAGGGCTTTAACTTCACAGTTGAACGCTTCGGGCGTTACACCCGCACCCTTACGCCGGGCCTAAACATTATTGTGCCTTTTGTGGACACGATTGGCCGCAAGATGAACATGATGGAACGGGTGTTGGATGTGCCTTCACAAGAGGTAATCACCCGCGACAACGCCACTGTGAAAGTGAACGGTGTCAACTTTTTCCAAGTGATGGATGCGGCAGCGGCAAGCTATGAGGTGAACCAGCTGGAAACAGCAATTTTGAACCTGACCATGACCAACATCAGAACGGTGATGGGGTCTATGGATTTGGATGAATTGCTGTCGAACCGCGACGAGATCAATGCACGGTTGCTGCATGTGGTTGATCAAGCGGTTTCCCCTTGGGGTGTGAAAACCACCCGGATTGAGATCAAAGATATTGATCCGCCAGCTGACCTTGTGGAAAGCATGGGCCGCCAGATGAAGGCGGAGCGGGAAAAGCGCGCCACCATTTTGGAAAGTGAAGGCCGTCGCCAAAGCGCGATTTTGGAAGCAGAGGGCGAGAAGCAATCTCTCGTTTTGGAAGCGGAGGGTCGGCGTGAGGCCGCATTCCGTGATGCGGAAGCGCGGGAACGGGCCGCTGAAGCGGAAGCCAAAGCCACGCAAATGGTGTCTGAAGCGATTGCAGCAGGTGACGTGCAGGCAATCAATTATTTTGTGGCCAACAACTATATCAGCGCGTTGGAGCAAATTGCTAAATCACCAAACCAAAAAGTGCTGATGATGCCCCTTGAGGCAGCCAATGTGATTGGCGCGATCGGCGGTGTTGCGGAAATTGCCAAAGAGGCGTTTGGCGAAGAAAGTAAGCAAAAGCGCTCAAGCTCACGAGTGCCAAACAGTGGCAATAAGGAGAGCTAAATGGAGCTGATTAACTGGTTCACTTCACTTGGGCCTTGGGCATGGATCATTGCTGGCTTTGCGCTGTTGGGCATTGAGCTGTTGGTGCCCGGCGGGGTTGTGGTTTGGTTTGGCCTTGCCGCGATCGCTGTGGGCATTCAAGCCTTTACCGGTATTTTGAGCTGGCAGTTTCAATGGTTGCTGTTTGGCGTTTTGTCCATTGCCGGTGTGGCCGTATGGACAGTCTATTTCAAAGGGAAAGGCGGCGCGTCTGATCGTCCGTTTCTCAATGCCCGCCAGCAAAAGCTGGTTGGGGGCACCTATAGCCTTGATGAGCCGATTGTGAATGGCAAAGGCCGGATGAAGGTGGGCGACAGCTGGTGGCTTGTTGAAGGGCCGGATATGCCGGCGCAAAGCCGGGTGAAGGTGGTTTCGGCTACGGCCACCGCCTTAAATGTTGAGGCACTGGACGCTACCAAATAATCACTTGATGTGAGGGGCCGCTGGCCCCTCTTTATATTTGAGGTGGCCGACAATGATCATCACAATTGTCGCGCCTGTTTGAGCAATTCCCACCATCGCCAATGCATGCCATGGGCTGAAGCTGGTGACCAGCCACGCAGCAAGGCCAAGCGCTATGGTTTTCATCGCGATCATTGCTGTTTGGAAAAAGGACAGAATGCGGCCCATCATATGTTGCGGCACTTCATCCATAAGCCATGAATTGCGGGCGATGCGAATGGTGGAGTTCCCCCAACCTGCAAAAAAGGCAAACCAAATGATGGTGAGCATGCTTGGCCAAATGACCTGACTGAGAGTCCAGCTGGCGAAACTGACCATTGAGATAGTCATCAGCGTAAACGGGCTCAACCTGTTGGCGAACTTGATGGAGAGTGCAACGCCAAGTGCGCCCAATGCAAAGCTGATTTCGAAAATCGCAAAATCTTCAATGGTGCCATTCAGCATTTTTACCAACAGCACCGGCACGAGGAAGTTGCCTGTTTGCACGCAGATATAAGGGCCGAAACTGACCAGTGAAATCAAGGTGAGGCGGGGGCGGGTTTTGAGATAAGTTGCGGCTTCGCCAAGTGCAGCCAATAAAGATTTCTTTGCAATGGTTGGGGCGGGGGCCGTTTTCGGCAGCATTGCCAATAACAAGCCTGACAGAATGAAAAGCGCCATTAGTGCCCATAGCAATGTTTGCGGCGACATATCGTGAATGACCAAGGCGAGGCTGGCGCCTACCAGCAGGTTTCCCCCTTGATTTTGCAACTCGAACAGGGTGTTGACAGCGCGGAAATTACGGCTTTCCAACAAAGCCTGAGCATAAGCAACGCGAGCGCTTTGATCGAACGTCACGATGAAATTTACCAGCGTCAAACTGAGCACCAGCGCGGCAGGCAAAGTTGCCTGGGATTGGCTGAGCAGTGCGGCGATAAGCAAGCCAAACGCGGCTAAAAACCGAATGCCGACAAAACTGGTTTTGCGGTTTATGCGGTCCATCCATGTGCCCAAGGCGGGACCGGAGAAAAAGATAATCAGGTTGAGGATGAAGGAGGCCGCGCCCAACAATTCTGTGCCGCCGGGCATTTGAACGATTATCCATGGCACGCCAATCAACATAAACCCTTGGGCGAGTGATGTGATGAGGGTGCCACTGAACAGCAAAATCAATAGTTTTGGTGAAAATGAATAGGTGCTCGATGGTGCGGCGAGTGGCGTGTGCGACATGGAAAAACTCCTTTGCCGCGTGTTTATTCGTGAAATTATAGCCGGACAATTGCGCTAAAATGCATTAAATAAGTTCTTTAATAGAATGAATGGGGTGTAGATGTCGCGGCGAGTGGATCAATATCAGCAAATGCGGGTTTTTGCGGCTGTGGCGCAGGAGGGGAACTTTGCCCGTGCGGCAATAGCCTTGGCGATTCCCGCTTCTTCGGTGAGCAAAACTATTGGCCAGTTGGAACAACGCTTAGGCATTGCCCTGTTTCGCCGCACCACACGGCACATGGTGTTGAGTGACGAGGGCGCAGATTATCTGCGCACAGTGACGCGCGTTTTGCGCGACGTGCAGCTGGTTGAGGATAGATTGCGTATGGGTGACGAAATGCGGGGTACGCTGCATGTGACCGCGCCTGTTGCGTTTAGCGAGCATATGCTTAGCAGTAAATTGCCTGAGTTTTGCATGGCCTACCCTGAATTGATGATCGATTTCGATACGGACCGTCGTTATCTCGATTTGGTGAGCAACAATATTGATGTTGCCATTCGCACCCATGTGCCTGGGCAAGATAGCCCGTTTTTCGCGTTAGAGCTGCTGCCCCACGTGAATTTTCTGGTGGCGTCCCCTGCTTATTTAGAGCGTGCAGGCACGCCGCACGCCATCGATGATTTATATGAACATAAGCTGTTATATTTTGACTGGCCGCGCAAACAGGATATTTGGCAGCTAAAAGTCGGTACGGACATGGTGTCGATTGAATGTGATGCGATATTCCGCACCAACAGCTATAAAACCCTGAATGCGTGTGCGTTGCAGGGGGTGGGCATTGCCAATTTACCGGCCGATTATGCGCTGGAATATATTGCGGCTGGCAAGCTGGTGCATGTGTTGCCGCAGCTTATTGAACATCGCGGCAATCGGGTGGCGCTCTATCATCGGCGACGCAATGACTCAGCGAAAACAGATGCGTTTTTGACCTTTTTGCTAACCACTATCGCGCCCCATCGGGAGCGTGTTTTGCGCTATCTTGAAGAGTTAGGGGCGTAGCTCGATAGGAACAGGTGGCTCTTCTTTCATCAATAAGATTGAAATGCGCTGGTTGGCGGAAAGATAAGGATCGTTCGGGAACAAAGGTTCGCTTTCACCCTTGCCGACCACGGAGAAGAAGCGCTCAGTTGGCATGCCATATTCTTCCATCACGCGGCGTACGATATTGGCGCGGTCGGTCGATAGATCCCATTTGCCATAGGTCTCGGTTTGATAAATACCGCCAGAGGCCACATGGCCAGTCACCTTGATTTGGTTTGGCAGGCTTTTCAAAATCGGGGTCATGACTTCAATGGCTTTGCGTGTCACCTCATAAGGGTATTTCGACCCTTCTGGGAACATGGCGCGGCCTTCTTGGTCTACAATTTGAATGTGCAGCCCTTCTTCTGTTTCTTCGATCAACAGATTGTCGGCCACGAAAGTGATTTCTGGTAGTTCTTGCCAAGCTTGACGCAAGGTGGTTGTTGCCAACGCGAATTGGCGTGGCTTTTCCACCTCTGAACGCTCAATATCATGGGTGTTGGCTTCCGGCCCTTGCTTGGTCCGGTCGTCATGTTGCTGTTCTTGGAACTCAGTTTGGGTGACTTCGTCATCAAGTGTCAGCGTTTTCACATAGTCGCGCTGGGGGTTACCATCGCGTTCAATGATGCCCGCGCGTTGCTCCACTTTGATCACGCCAAATGCGTCCTTCAAAGAGCCAGCCACCACCTGCAGTTTCAACTCATCCTGAATGGAGAAAGAAATAATCAACACGAAGAAACACACCAGAATGGACATCAGGTCAGCAAATGTGACCAACCATTCTGGGATTTCGCTACCGCCTGCTGCTTTTTTCTTTCTGGCCATTTTACTTGTCCCTCAGCTAACTTATGCTGCGTCTTCCAGATTTTCCCGCGCTTTTTCAGGCAGGTAAGCTGTCAGCATTTGGGTGATTAGCGCCGGGCTCTTGCCGTCGCGGATGGACATGATGCCGTCGATGATCAGTGTTTGGTTGATCTCTTCAACTTCCAGCTTTGCCGAAAGCTTGTCGGCGATAGGCAAACACACCAAGTTTGCGATCACCGCGCCATACATGGTGGTCAACAAGGCCACGGCCATCGCTGGACCAATGGCAGATGGATCTTCCATGTTGGCCAACATTTGCACCAAGCCAACCAACGTACCGATCATGCCAAAGGCGGGCGCAGCATCGCCGAGGCTTTTAAACACGCGCTGTCCTTCAGAAAGGCGTGTGATGTAGTGATCGCGCTCAAGTTCCATGGCTTCGCGGATGAAAGCGGCGTCATAGCCGTCAGCAATGTATTGCGCGCCTTTGCGCAAATTGGGTTCTTCAACCTCAACATTTTCCAAGCCCAAAGGACCAGAGCGGCGCACGATGTCGCCCATTTCGGCAATCTTATCGATCAATTCGCGCGGATCGACCTTCTTGTGGGTGAAGGCCACTTTGCCGCCTGTTGAAAAGGCGCTGATCACACCGGCAAAAGGAAAGCGAATTAAGGTTGCAGCCAAACCGCCGCCAATCACGATCATCAAAGATGGGGGATCAACAAATTGGGAAAATGACCCACCCATAAAAATGGCAAGCGCAATAAACGCAGCACCGGCGACCATGCCGATAATTGTGGCTAAATCCATGCGACCCTACTCCTTACTGCAACCCAAACGGGTGCTAGGTCAAACTTATGGCCAGTCTAACTTGTTAAGGCTAATCAGCTGTTAATGGCGCGATGTTGTGATGTAAAAATTAAGTGAGCGGAATTATTGTTTAAAGTTAATGGCTTAGCGAGGTGTTTCGCTGATTTTGATTGGTGTTCTTCAACGGTTCATTAACCATAAATGGGCATGATGCAGGCAAGAATTTCCATATTGTTTCGGTTGAGTATCATTATGTTTTTGCCCACGGGCGCGTTTTCTGCACTTGAAAGATTCAGCACAAAATTGCTGCGCGTTGCCCTGTTGGGTGGGTGCGCATGGATGGTATTCACGCCCGGCGCTTTTGCGCAGGATTTGCTTTATCCCTTTGATATTTCAACTGGCCTTACCCTACGGGGCGGCTATGAAATGAAAGATGGGGTGGGGCAGAATTTTTTTGAAGCTGTGCCCGAGATTTCCGCGACCCGAAGCGATGAAGACTGGACATTAAGTGGTAGTGCTTCAGCAACGATAGATAAGTATCAGGCCGAGCAGGGCGGTGTGCGTAGCCTAAATCTTGGTGGCAATGTCAGCTATCAATTTACACGCCGCACCAAGCTGGATGCTGGGTTGAGCTATGGTTTAAATTTGCCTCGTTTGGACAGCGATGATTTGCCGAGCAATGTGGCAGAGGCGCCTTTGAGCCAAGATTTTGGTGCCAGCGCCACCCTTTCCCATCAATTCAACAAAACTGCTTTTGAAGCCCGTGGCGGCCTGGCCCGCTCACAAATCGGGGCGACCAAGCTGGATGATGACAGCTTGGTGGATAATCGCGATCAAAATAGCTGGGCCATCAATGTTGGGGGGCGGGCGAGCCGTGAGCTGACGCCGATTGTGAGCGTATTTTACGATACGGACATTACCCGCTCGATCTATGACCAAGCTTCCGCGACTCTGTCGGCAAAGCGGGATGGATGGACTTTTGATAATCGGCTCGGGCTTAGCGCGAACTTTAAAGAACGGTTGAGCGGGGAAGTGTCGATTGGGCAATTGCGGCGCACTTATGATGATGCGAGCCTCAACACGGTTTTGACGACTTCGTACGGTGCGGCGGTTACTTATCAAATTGGCAATAGCGCTTCACTGGAAGTTAGTGCAGACACAGCCCTTAGCCCGGCCACCGAACCGGGCGAGGCCAGCAAAATCACCGATAGTCTTTCGCTCGGGTTCAGCCAGCAGATTAATGATCGGCTTGGCTATGCGCTGAGTGCAGATTTTGGCCGTGAACATTATCAAGGCAGTGACCGCAATGCAGGCCGCTTTGGCGTTGGGCTGGAAGGCACCTATGTGATCAATAGCTATGCCTCAGCCTATGCGGGATATCGCTATGAGGTGCGGGAAGACAGCGTTGACGGCGGCAGCCGCACCAATAGCATTGAAGCGGGACTGCGTTTTACGCGTCCTTAATCAGGCCTTTCAGGAAGCTTGGGTCCAAAGATTGCAGCTCGCGCTGAAAGCCCTGCGCAATATCTGGGCGGTCCAACGCAAACACCACATTGGCGGTGAGGAAGCCGATTTTTGACCCACAGTCAAAGCTTTGGCCTTTATATTTCACACCTGTGAATTTTTGCGTTTCCATGAGTTTGCCCATGGCATCGGTGATCTGAATTTCGCCGCCAGCACCTTTTGACTGTTTTGAGATCAAATCAAAAATTTCGGGCTGCAAAATATAGCGGCCTGAGATGATCAAGTTTGATGGAGCATCTTCTTTGGCGGGCTTTTCCACCATCTGCGTAATTTCAAATGCTTCATCTGGGCCTTCGCCGCGGCCCACAATACCGTAAGAACTTACTTCTTCTGGGTCGACTTCTTCAACTGCAATAACGTTGCCGCCATTTTGATTGTAGCTTTCGACCATCTGGCTCAACACGCCAGGCTCGGACCGCATCAACATATCTGGCAGCAACAGAGCAAACGGCTCGCTGCCCACAATGTCACGTGCGCACCAAACCGCGTGGCCCAGGCCAAGAGGTTCCTGCTGACGGGTAAAGCTGGTTTGGCCCGGACGCGGCAAGCCTTCGTCCAGCATTTGCAGCATGTCGGTCTTTTTGCGCTGATGTAGGGTGATTTCCAATTCGACCTGCTTGTCGAAATGATCTTCAATCACGCCCTTATTGCGGCCTGTGACGAACACAAAATGTTCAATCCCGGCTTCGCGGGCTTCATCAACCGCATATTGAATGAGGGGTTTATCCACCACAGGCAGCATTTCTTTTGGCATGGCTTTAGTGGCTGGCAAAAAGCGTGTGCCCAAGCCGGCGACAGGAAAGACTGCGGTGCGAACTTTTTTGGCCAATTTTTTCCCCTATTCAATAAATTTATAAGCATAATTAGGTGCGTTTAAAGCTAATCGCAACCCTTTGCCAGTTAGATGGCAACACATTAGAATTAAGTTAAGGGACAATAAGATGAGCGTGTTGGTCACGGGTGGTGCTGGCTATATTGGCGGGCATATGGTGCTTCATCTGGTGGATGAGGGCGAAAAAGTGGTGGTTTTGGATAATCTGATCACAGGTTTCCAATGGGCTATTGATGATCGCGCCGTTTTTGTTGAGGGCCATGCTGGCGACACTGAACTGGTCGAAGAATTGATCAAAACCCACGGCATCAAGTCCATTTTGCATTTTGCAGGGTCAATTGTTGTGCCTGAATCAGTGGAAAATCCGCTGAAATATTATCAAAACAACACGGCGACCACGCGCAATTTGATCGAGGCTGCCGTGAAGGGCGGCGTGGAGCACTTTATTTTCTCCTCAACTGCAGCAGTTTACGGCATGACTGGCAATGATCCTGTGTTTGAGGATGCGCAGCTCAACCCGATGTCGCCTTATGGTCGATCAAAATTGATGAGCGAAATGATGCTGCAAGATGTGGCCGCAGCGCATCCATTGCGCTATGGCGTTTTGCGCTATTTCAACGTTGCAGGCGCAGACCCGAAGGGACGCTTGGGCCAATCCACCCCGCGGGCGACGCATTTGATCAAGGTGGCTTGTCAGGCGGCTTTGGGCCAACGTGACGAAATGCAAATCTTCGGCACTGATTATGAAACACCGGATGGCACGGCACTGCGCGACTATATCCATGTGAGCGACTTGGTGGCCGCGCATGGTCTGCTGCTGAATTATTTGCGCGATGGCGGACTTTCTACCACGCTGAACTGCGGCTATGGCCGGGGCTATAGTGTGCGCGAAGTGGTTGATACCGTGAAAAATGTAACTGGGGTCGATTTTACGGCGCGGGAAACAGATCGCCGTGCAGGTGATCCGGCTGCGGTTGTGGCGGGCGCTGATCGCGTGCGGGCTATGCTTGGTTGGACACCGCAATATGATGATCTGGATGGCATTGTGAACAATGCCTATGCTTGGGAAAAATATCTTTTAACCCGGAATGATCGCCCGGAAATTGCCTAAATAGAACGGCACAATCAAAGCGGGAATAGGGGGACAATTATGTTTTTGCGCGCTTTGATTTTTATGTGTTTTTTGATGGTGCCGCAGTTCGGTTTTGCGGCACCACAGCAAGGTTTTCCAGATTTTATTAAAAGTTTTGAACGCGAGGCCGTGGCCGCCGGGATTTCGCGTGATTTCTATCGTCGGGTGACCAATGGGTTGACGCCTGACCCAAAAATCAAGGTGGCCCAAGCCACACAGCCTGAATTTGAGCGCCCAATTTGGGACTATGTTGATAAGCGCGTGGACGCTGCCAAAATCAAACAGGGGCAGCAAAAGCTGAAGGCGAACCGGGCGGTTTTTGATCAGGTGGCTGCAGCCTATGGTGTTGACCCCTATGTGCTCGCTGCCATTTGGGGCATCGAAACCAATTATGGCACCATCATGAGTAGCGATATCTATTTCAAGCCTGTGATCCGTTCGCTTTTCTCTTTGGTGCATCAGCGCAGGGGACGCGTGGATGCGGACAAGCAAGAATTGCTGTTGGTGCTGAAACTAATGCAGGCAGGCAAGATGCCTGTTGATCAAAAAGGATCATGGGCCGGGGCAATGGGGCATCTGCAAATTATGCCAACGGCCTATAGCAAATTGGCGACTGATTTTGATCGTGATGGCAAAATCGACGTGCATAACTCATTGGCCGATTCTTTGGCTTCCTCTGCACGCTGGCTTTTATCGCTTGGTTATGTGCCGGGGGAAGATTGGGGCATGGAAGTGACCCTGCCGCAAGGTTTTGATTATCGCTTGGCCGGACGCGAGCAATTGCGCGATGTTCGCTTTTTTGCAGAACGGGGCGTGCGCCGGGTTGCGGGACGCGAGTTTGGTGATATGAACCAACCCGTTTTCCTATATGTGCCTGCTGGCAAAAATGGCCCCAAATTTTTGATGGGACGCAACTATTTGGCGTTTAAGGGTTATAATTTTGCGGATTCTTACGCGCTGACTGTGGCTCACCTGACTGACCGACTGAAAGGTGTCGGGCCATTTGCACAAGACTGGCCGCGCAATACGACGTTCCTTAATCGCGAACAGCGGGTTGCCCTGCAAAATAAACTCAAGCAATTGGGATTTTACAAAGGTGGGGTGGATGGTCGATTGGGGCCGATCAGCCAAGAAGCTTTGCGTGATTGGCAGGCACATGCGGGACTTGTGGTCGATGGATTTGCCACCAAACAGGTTTTTGATGTGCTGATGGCGCAATGATGTGGTAGATCAACTCTTATGAAACTGAATATGCGTGCACTTTGGCTGATGATGTTGCTGGCGTTGGCGCTGCCAATGGCGGTTGGCATTGCGCCACATTCTGCCGTGGCGCAAGAACGTATTGAAGTGGCGCAGAACAATAGCGGCGAGCGACGCACCCTGTTCGATATTTTGTTTGGTCGCAAAAAAGAGCAACCTAAACCTCAGCAACAACAGCGCACGACGCCGCGGCGAAGTGCACCCAGCGTGGCTGCACCTGTTAAGGTGAACACCATTGAGAAAGCGCCAGATGCGACGCGGCTTTTGGTGATCGGTGATAGTTTGTCGATTGATCTGGCCAAAGGGCTTGATCGGTTTTATGCAGAAGATCCGCAGCTGAAAATTATTGGCGCAGGCGTTGGATCGTCTGGCTTTGTGCGCGACGATTATTATGATTGGAATGCCGCCATTGCTGAGCGTATTGGCGCGGATGATTTTGACATGGTGGTGGTGGCCATCGGCACCAATGATCGACAGGTTTTGCGGTCGAGCAGTGGCGTTTTTGACCCGCTGACAGACGAATGGCGTACTGCCTACCGCGATCGAATTGGTCAATTTATCTCCCAACTCAAAGCAGTAAACAAACCCGTTGTTTGGGTGGGGCTGCCGCCAATGCGGTCCGGCTCTTATTCATCCGCGATGAGCCAAATCTCTTCTCTTCACCGTTTGGTGGCTTATGAATATGGCGCAGAATTTGTCGACATTTATGAGCGGTTTGTGGATGAGGATGGCAATTACACAGCCTATGGCCCAGACCTGAATGGCCAAAACGCACAAATGCGCAAGGGGGATGGCATTCATTTTACAGCGCGCGGCAATGACAAGTTGGCGTTTTTCGTCGATAAATCAGTGAAGACATTTTATCGCGGCGGCAGCATTACGATTGCTGTAGCGGACCCGTTGGCCAATAGCGATGCTGCGCAATTGCAGCGACCTCCATTTCAGGGCCTAAGCCAAGTGCGGATGTTGGAAGTGGCGGGTGCGGTGCGGCCGTTGGGCGATAAACCGCGGGCGGATGCTGGTGGTCTGGTGGTGAAGGCCGCCCAGTCTACGCCTAGCGTACGGTTGCAGCAGCTTATGGATGCGCCAATTGGCCGGGCAGATGCGTTTGGTGTGGGGATTGACCCAACAGCCGAAGAAGAGCTTCCCCGGCTGTTGGAATAGATAAGATTAGAATTTAGCGGGGCAGATTGGTGGCGCCCATCAAATCCATATCGATTGCGCGTGCGGCCTGACGGCCTTCGCGAATGGCCCAAACCACAAGAGATTGGCCGCGACGCATGTCGCCTGCCGCATAAACGCCATCGGCAGATGTGCGATAGGACAATGTGTCCGCGAACAGGTTTTTGCGTGGGTCGAGATCCGCGCCCAATTCAGCCAGCAAGCCTTCTTGAATTGGATGTGCGAAACCAATCGCCATCAATACAAGATCAGCGCGCAAAATGAACTCACCGTCTTCAATAGGCTTTCTGCTTTCGTCAACGCGAGAGCATTTGACGCCTGTAACGTGGCCAAGATCATTGCCGACGATTTCAAGCGTTGCTGCCTGAAATTCGCGATTGGCGCCTTCAGCCTGAGAGGAAGAGGTGCGCATTTTGATCGCCCAATGCGGCCAGCTTGTCAGCTTGTCTTCTTTTTCAGGGGGCTGTGGACGGATATCCAGCTGCGTTACTGAAACAGCGCCTTGACGGAATGCTGTGCCCACACAGTCAGATGCAGTGTCGCCACCGCCGATCACCACAACACGTTTGCCATTGGCAAGAATTGGGTCTTCATCGCCAATTTCTTCGCCGCTGACGCGCTTGTTTTGCTGGGTAAGATATGGCATGGCGAAGTGCACGCCGCCCAAATCCTGCCCGTTACACCCTGGATCGCGTGGATGTTCGGCACCACCGGCCAACAGCACGGCATCGTGGTTTTTGCGCAGATTAGCGAAGGAGCGGCTTACGCCGATATTTTCGTTGTAATGGAAGATGACGCCTTCGGCTTCCATCTGTTCAATGCGCCAATCAATATGGTGCTTTTCCATTTTGAAATCAGGAATGCCATAACGCAGCAGACCGCCAGCTTTCGCTTCGCGCTCATAAACATGCACTTCATGGCCCGCACGTGCCAATTGCTGTGCTGCGGCCATGCCTGCAGGGCCAGAGCCAACAATCGCAACTTTTTTGCCGGTTTTCTTTTCGGCAATTTGTGGCTTCAGCCAGCCATTTTTAATGGCACGGTCTGCGATGGTTTGCTCAATGGTTTTGATGGTGACGGGAGCGTCTTCCAAATTGAGCGTACATGCTTCTTCACATGGAGCGGGGCAAATGCGGCCCGTAAATTCAGGGAAGTTGTTGGTGGAATGAAGGTTCATGGACGCTTCTTCCCAATCCCGCTGATACACCAAATCGTTCCAATCTGGGATTTGGTTGTTTACCGGGCAGCCCGTATTGCCGTGACAATAGGGAATGCCGCAATCCATGCACCGTGAGGCTTGGCGCACAATCTCACCTTCAGTGAGGGGCACGGTGAATTCATTATAGTGACGGACGCGATCTGAAGCTGGCTCATAGCGTGCTTCTTGGCGATCGACTTCGAGAAAACCTGTATGCTTACCCATTTTTGATGCCTTTCTTACGCGCTTTGACTTTGATCTTCAGATTCACGACGGGCCTGTTCCATTTCCAGAATGGCACGACGATATTCAACGGGCATGACCTTCACGAATTTGGCGCGATAATCTTCCCAATTGTCCAAGATGTGTTTTGCACGGCTGGAACCTGTGTAATGCAGATGATTAGAGATGAGCTGATATAAACGCTCATCATCGTGCTTGGTCATATCGCCGGAAATATCCACCCGGCCATGCCATTCGATATCGCCACCATGATGGTGGTGTTCGCGCATCAAATCTTCTTCCTCAAGCACTGGCTCAAGGTCCACCATCGCAAGGTTACAGCGAGAGCGGAAGGTTTGATCTTCATCCAGCACATAGGCCACGCCGCCTGACATGCCTGCCGCGAAGTTGCGGCCTGTTTCGCCGATCACTACGACCACACCGCCTGTCATATATTCACAGCCATGGTCGCCCAAGCCTTCAACAACAGCGATGGCACCAGAGTTCCGCACGGCGAAACGTTCGCCCGCGAAGCCGCGGAAGTAACACTCGCCTGAAATCGCGCCATAAAGCACTGTGTTGCCAACAATAATGGATTGTTCGGGCACAATGTTTGCATTTTCAGGTGGGCGAACCACAATGCGGCCACCGGAGAGGCCTTTGCCCACATAGTCGTTGGCTTCGCCTTGCAGATCAAAGCTGATGCCATTGGTGAGGAACGCGCCGAATGCTTGGCCAGCAATGCCGTGTAGGTTCACGGCGATTGTATCTTCTGGCAGGCCTTGCAAGCCATATTTCATGGCGACAGCGCCAGACAACATGGCCCCGGCAGAACGGTTTTTCGACTTGATATCAATATCGAATTTAACCGCTTCACCTTTTTCCAATGCCTTTTTGGATTGCTCGATCAGCGTCTTGTCCAAAATATCGTCCAAGCCATGATCCTGCAATTGTGAGTGGTAATATGTATCACCCTCATAAAGGTCTGGCTTGTAGATCAGTTTCGACAGGTCGATGCCTTGGGCTTTGCCGTGCGGCACATCTTGGCGCTGGCGCAGCAATTCTGTGCGACCTACCAGATCATTGATGGACTTCACACCAAGCTCAGCCATCAATTGGCGCAATTCTTCAGCAACATAGAAGAAGTAATTCACCACATGTTCTGGTGTGCCTTTGAAGCGCTTACGCAATTCAGGGTCCTGCGTGGCGATGCCAACAGGGCATGTGTTGAGGTGACATTTCCGCATCATCAAACAGCCAGCTGCGATCAATGGCGCTGTAGCGAAGCCGAATTCATCCGCGCCCAAAATGGCACCGATCAAAACGTCACGGCCGGTTTTGAAGCCGCCATCAACTTGCAACTTCACGCGAGAGCGCAGGCGGTTCAGCACCAAGGTCTGGTGCGTTTCTGCCAAGCCGATTTCCCATGGAGAGCCTGCATGCTTGATGGATGTGAGCGGTGATGCGCCTGTGCCGCCATCATAACCGGAAATGGTAATGTGGTCCGCATGGGCCTTTGCCACGCCTGCAGCAACGGTGCCTACGCCAAGTTCAGACACGAGTTTCACTGAAATGTCAGCCACCGGGTTCACATTTTTCAAATCGTAGATCAGCTGTGCCAAATCTTCGATGGAATAAATGTCGTGGTGTGGCGGAGGCGAAATTAGGCCCACACCAGGTGTTGAATGACGGGTTTGAGCAATAACCGCGTCCACCTTATGGCCGGGCAATTGTCCACCTTCACCAGGCTTTGCGCCTTGGGCCACTTTAATCTGGATCATATCTGAATTGACCAGATAATCAGTGGTGACGCCAAAGCGGCCAGAAGCAACTTGCTTGATGGCGGAACGTTCTGGGTTGATGCTGCCATCTGGCAATGGATTGTAACGGTCTGGCTCTTCACCGCCTTCACCTGTGTTCGACTTGCCGCCAATTTTGTTCATGGCGATGGCAAGGGAGGTGTGGGCTTCGCGAGAGATAGAGCCGAAGGACATGGCGCCGGTTGAGAAGCGTTTTACGATCTCAACCGCTGGTTCCACTTCGTCAATGCTGATCGGCTTACTTTGCGGTGCCAATTCAAACATGGAGCGGATGGTCAATAGCTGTTCAGACGCATCATTTACCGCATTGGCAAAAGCATCATATCTTGCTTGTGCGGTTTCAGGCGACGTTTCGGCAGTGCGCACGGCATGTTGCAGGTCAGCAATGGTGTCCGGTGTCCAAGAGTGCTTTTCACCGCGGATACGGTAAGCATATTCGCCACCGACATCGAGGCTGTTTTTCAACACAGCGTCATTGCCGAAGGCAAGCATGTGCCGCTCGGCAGTTTCTTGCGCAACTTCTTTCAAGCCAACGCCTTCAATGGCTGAACCGGTGCCAAAGAAGAACTTTTTGACAAATTCAGTTGAAAGGCCAACCGCGTCGAAGATTTGTGCGCCGCAATAGGATTGGTAAGTTGAAATGCCCATTTTGGACATGATTTTCAACAGGCCTTTGCCGATAGATTTGATGTAACGGCTCACACATTCTTGCGCGTCAACTTCCGGTGGGAAGTGACCTTCTGCCTGCATGGCAGAAATGGTTTCGAACGCCAAATAAGGGTTGATGGCTTCAGCGCCATAGCCTGCCAGCACAGCGAAATGGTGAATTTCGCGGGCTTCGCCAGTTTCAACCACCAAGCCACATGATGTGCGCAAGCCTTTGCGGATCAGGTGGTGGTGCACCGCCGCTGTGGCCAGCAAAGCAGGAATGGCAATCCGATCATGCGAGATCAAGCGATCTGACAGGATGATGATGTTCATGCCCAAACGCACGGCACTTTCCGCACGGTCGCAAATGGCTTCGAGAGCCACTTCCATCCAGTCTGCGCCTTTTTCAGCGGCATAGGTGACGTCGATTGTTTCCGTGAGGAATTGGTTGTCACCAATGGAGCCAATGGTGCGCACTTTTTCCAAATCTTCATTGGTCAAAATGGGCTGGCGCACTTCCAAGCGCTTACGCTCTGAAAGGCCTTTCAGGTCAAACAAGTTCGGGCGTGGGCCGATGAACGAAATCAAGCTCATCACAGATTCTTCCCGGATCGGATCGATCGGCGGGTTGGTCACCTGCGCAAAGTTTTGCTTGAAGTAAGAATAAAGCAGCTTTGACTTTGAAGAGAGGGCAGAAATAGGCGTGTCTGTGCCCATTGAGCCAACGCCTTCTTGGCCCGTTGTTGCCATTGGGGGCAGGAGGAACTTAATGTCTTCCTGCGTGTACCCGAAGGCTTGCTGGCGGTCCAACAAGCTATCGAAAGGTTGCACGGGCTGACGATCAACACCCGGCGCATCTTCCAGCACGATTTGTGTGCGAGAGAGCCACTTTTGATATGGGTTTTTCTTGGCGAGTTCGGTTTTCACCTCATCGTCAGAAATCATTTTGTTGTTTTCGAGGTCCACAAGCAGCATTTTGCCGGGCTGTAGACGCCATTTTTCAACAATATCTTCTTCTGGAATGTCCAGCACGCCAGATTCAGAAGCCAGAATGATCTGGTTGTTTTTGGTGACGCAATAGCGTGCTGGGCGCAAACCATTGCGGTCTAGTGTTGCTGTGATATAGCGACCGTCCGTCATGACCATTGCAGCTGGGCCATCCCATGGCTCCATCAGGGCCGCGTGATATTCATAAAAGGCGCGACGCTCATCATCCATTAGCGGATTGCCGGCCCATGCCTGCGGCACCATCATCATGGCAGCATGTGGTAGTTTATAGCCGCCGCGCACCAAGAATTCGAGGGCGTTGTCGAAACATGCCGTGTCTGACTGGCCTTCATAGGAAATGGGCCAGATTTTGCCGATGTCGTTGCCGAACTTGTCGGACGCAACAGATGCCTGACGGGCCGCCATCCAGTTCACATTGCCGCGAATGGTGTTGATTTCACCATTGTGTGCCACAAAGCGATAAGGGTGGGCCAGTTTCCAAGATGGGAATGTGTTTGTAGAGAAGCGTTGGTGAACAAGGGCGAGGGCTGACTTGAAATCTTCGTCGCCAAGGTCCGGGTAAAACGGGCCCAATTGCTCGGCCAAAAACATGCCTTTATACACCACGGTACGGGCAGAGAAGGACACGACATAAAAGCCATTGTCGCTATCTGCTTCAGGCAGCTCGCGATAGATCGTGTTGGAGATCACTTTACGGGTGATTAGCAATTTGGTTTCGAACTCTTCGTCGCTCAACCCTTCAGGGCGGGCCACAAACACTTGCTCGATAATTGGTTGAGTGGCGATGACGCCTTCTGACAATGAAGAATTATCGGTCGGCACTTCGCGGGTGCCCAAAATTTCAAGACCCTCTGCGCGTGCGCAATTGATCAGCTTTTCAGCGCATTTTGCTTTCAGCTTCTCATCGTTCGGGTAGAACAACATGGCTACAGCATATTGGCCTGCTTCTGGCAGATCGAAATCTACTGATTTTGCGAAAAAGCCATGAGGGATTTGCACCAACATGCCTGCGCCGTCACCCATCAATGGGTCAGCGCCAACCGCGCCGCGGTGGGTCAAGTTGATTAGGATTTTAAGGCCAGACGCAACAATGTCGTGGGTCGCTGTGTTGTCGATATTGGCGATCATGCCCAAGCCACAGGCATCGTGCTCATTATTCGGGTCATAAAGACCGACCGGTTTGGGGCGGCCATTTGCAGTTGTGGCAGGGATCACCTGCACGTTGCGCAAAGCTTGGTCATTCTTGTTGGCCATAAGCCCCTCCGTAATAGTCACATTATTCCACGCAGACGCGCAGAATTTGGGTCAGGTTTACATATGCAGTGCGTTATGAATCGCATTCACAACGCGCCGTTCGCGACGAGCGCAATTTTTCCTAAAATGGGCGATATCGATCTTTGGTTGATCTTTTTCCGCCGCCCAATCGAGCCTTTATCGGCTCTCCCCCAGAGTGCTATACACAGCTTATGACACAAAAATATAAGGCTGTTGCGTTAATTGCAACTTAGATCCTTCGGTCATTTGTTATGGACAGTATTGCTGTCCTATTTTTGGCCGGAGATTATTCGAAATCACGAGATGGGGCAAGAGGGGCGACAAAGTTTTTTTGTCGCAGCGTGATCCATAAATTGGGTCTAATATAAAGACGGGCACAACATATAGATGTTGTGCCCGACGTTCAGTCAATCTGTTGACGTTTTGTCAGCTTAGTTTTTCACTTCGCTTTCAATTTTCTTCGGTGAATTTTCACCTTCGGCGCCAATGGCAATCTTGCGTGGGCGCTTGCTTTCAGGCAATTCGCGCGCCAATTCAATGTGCAAAAGGCCATTTTCCAAATCTGCGCCGCGTACTTCTACATAATCAGCCAATTTAAACCGACGTTCGAATGAGCGCTCAGCAATGCCGCGATGGAGGAAGTCGCGTTTTTGCTCAGATTCGCTTTGGGATTTTGCGCCTTTGACGATGATCGCGTTTTCCTTGGTCTCGATCACCAAATCATCCTTTGAAAAACCCGCTACCGCCATGGTGATGCGATAGGTGTCTTGGCCTGTGCGCTCAATATTGTAGGGCGGGAAGGCATTGGATTCTTGTGGTGAGAGATCGTCAAGCAAGTTGAAAAGACGGTCAAAGCCAACTGTTGAACGATAGAATGGGGAAAGATCTAGAGTGTTCATAACATATTCTCCTTAGAAGCAATATGGATGTTCAGATCCCTTATTGGGCATCTGAAGGTTTCATTAAGTCAGCCCCCTTTTGGGCCGCTGACAATTCATATTTGGGGAGAGATTTTTTGATTTCAAGGGGTAAGAATTCAAAATCAAATATGGCTGTTTTGACTTGTTTTTCAGTTATCTAAGTAGATGAACCGAAAATGAACGGGCAATTATATGGCCGTTCAGCCAGCATGCACTAGATTGAGTTTTGTAAGCCGCTAAACAGTCTGATCACGGCTTACGACAACCTTAATCGGAACATCATCATCCGCCCCCCGCATGATGTTCCACCCCAATAAGCCAGCAATTTTTTCGAAATTGCTGGCTTTATTGCGTTTGCCTTTCGCTTTCACCTTGCAACCAGCCCCCATTGGTTCCTAAATGAGGTGAACTGTTTTTTGTTTCGCCGAGGAGAGAGCATGAACGCGCCCAACAGAGTGATGGGACCAGAATTGGCCAATATTCCCAGCAATCCCATTCCATCGGGGGCACGGGCAGGCTTTTTCAAAACGCCGGATAATGTGCAGTTGCGCTATGCCTTGTGGCCGCGTTTGGGCAATAAAAATAAAGGCACCATTTGCCTGGTGCAGGGGCGTACCGAATATATCGAGAAATATTTCGAGACAATTTATGATTTTCAGCAGCGCGGATTTGCCGTGGCGACATTTGACTGGCGCGGGCAGGGTGGCTCTGATCGGTTGATCGATAATCCCCAACTTGGGCATGTTGAAAATTTTCAAGATTACATCACAGATTTGGTGGGCTTTCATGCGGATATTTTGCTGCCTGACTGTCCGCCGCCTTTTTATTTGGTGGGCCATTCTATGGGCGGATTGGCATCGCTTTTTGCGGCCACGCGCGATCGGTTGATGTTTGACCGGGTGTTTTTGTCGGCGCCAATGGTGGCGCTGGATTTGGCCGTGAGTGTTTCTACTGCCAAAAATTTGGTGCAGTTTTTGAAGTTTTTGGGCACGGGTCATTTGCCCATGCAGCCTTGGAAATTTCCGCGCCCGAGCGCTAAAACCTTTCCCGGCAATGAACTCACTTCGGATCATGGGCGCTATATGCGAATGGTGAAAACATTGGATCATCGCCCTGATCTATTGATTGCGGCGCCAACTGTTGGTTGGACGGCAGCAAGCCTTGCTGCGATGGAAGAAGCGGCGTCGCCTGAGTTTGGCCAAAAAGTAAAGTTACCTGTTTTGATGTTGGCAGCGGCAAATGACCGTGTGGTTTCTACCTCGGCCATTGAGCATTTGGGCATGAGCATGCGCACAGGACGACATGCAGTTTTGCCGAATGCACGCCACGAAATTTTTATGGAAAATGACGGTTTGCGGGCGCAAGCCTTTGCCGCATTTGACGCCTTTATCACCGAGCAGGGAAAATCATGAGCACGCATCATCACCAGATCAAATGGCGACACTTGGAAAGTGAAGGGCTTGAACTGGTGCGGGTAGACTTTACCCCTTCACTTATTGATGTGACAGGGCGTGTGGTTGGCCAGCAAGGTGGGCAGAATTTTGCACTTGATTATGCCTTAGAGCTGGATGTGGATTGGCAATTGATGCGCGCTGAATTGCGCTTGTTGGACGGGCATAGCCTAGTTTTGCGCCGATCAGATGCCGGGCATTGGCTTAATGGGTATGAAGTGAATATTCCCGCGCTGGATGAGGCCATCGATATTGATATTTTCGCAACGCCCTTCACCAATAGTTTGCCGCTCAATCGGTTGAGATTGGCGGAAGGCGAAACGGCAGAAGCTGAAGTGATCTATATTGCTGATCTTGACCTAACGCCGACCAAAGCAACGCAGAGATATAAACGGGTTGGTCCTGACACATATCAATATCGGAGCCTGACCACAGGTTATCAAACTGTATTTGATGTGGATGAGCACAATTATGTGCTCACCTATCCTGACCTGTTTGAGCGAGCTTAATCAGTCGCGTGTGACGCGAGATATTCGATTGCTTTGTCGTAAATAGCTTGGTTGGCCGCGGCGATGATTTGCCCGCCCTTAATCGCGGATTTGCCAGACCAGGTTGTCACGATACCGCCTGCTTCTTCAATCAGCGGAATCATGGCAGCGATATCGACGTCTTTTAGGCCTTCTTCAACCACCAATTCGCCGTGGCCAGCGGCCAGCATGGCATAGCCATAGCAATCTAGGCCATAACGGGCCAATTTCACATCAGCTTCCAACCGATCATAGGCAGCAGTGGTTGTATCGCTCAAAAAGATGCGTGGTGATGTGGTGAACATGCGCGCGTCATCCAAATCGCCCACTTGGCTGGTTTTGAGGTGGGCTTGCGCGGTGCCACGCTCAACGGTGGCGCCTTCTCCCTGAATGGCGATGAAGTTTTCACCGATATGTGGTTGGCTCATCAGGCCGGCAATAGGTTCATTTTTATAGGTCAGGGCAATCAGCGTACCCCAAACTGGCAAGCCAGTAATAAAGGCGCGGGTGCCATCAATTGGGTCAATAATCCAATTGAAGGGGCTGTCGCTTTGCTGGTCGTCGAATTCTTCGCCGCTGATGCCGTGATTCGGAAAATACTTGTTGATCACGCCGCGAATGGCCATTTCGGCCTGCTTGTCTGCTTCGGTTACTGGGTCGAAACCTTGGTTTAATTTATTCTCAATAGCGATGCTGGTGCGGAAAAAGGCATTGGTGATCTTAGATGCCTCTTGCGCGGCTTCCCGCAATAGATCATTGATTTCATTTGTCTTTATTTCGCTTTTCCAGCCTGAATTCATCAGTTAATTCCGCTCTTTATTTGCCGCTGTGTCAGAAAAATACAATTGTTAATAAATTGTACACTTTTTGATTTTAGCTTAAATTATGAGACAACTTGCAATTATTTGAGGATATCTAAATAATTGAAGTTGAATCGCTTGCAACCCTGGGCAAATCAGTTCACCCCAGTAAGTGCATGATGCATTAGCAGCTCGCGATATTTCGACAGCTTTGAGCTGCTGACGTTTCCTCCCTTGACTTTGGGCCGCTTTGGGCGGCCCCTTTTTCGCCAAATCAAATGTGTGATGGGTTTATTCAGCTGCGAGCTTTTGATCAAGCAGTTCGTTGAGGTCTAGCCGCGCGTAAAGTGCAATGAGTTTTTGCAATATTGTTTGAATAGATGTGAAGTTCTGCGATTTTTCGAGCGTTACTTCATTCATATAAAGGTGCCGGCCAATTTCAATTTGCAAAGCGTGAATATTGTTGTGCGGTTGGCCATAGGCTTTGGTGACAAAGCCGCCAGCGTACGGACGATTTCGCGCCACTTTTAGGCCGGCAGTGGTGAACAGCGTGTCGGTCAATTCCAACAGGATTGGATGGCAGGCGCTGCCATGCCGATCACCAAGCACAATATCGGGTGCGTTAGCATTGCCCGATTTGTCCAGATTGGGCATGGAATGGCAATCAATCAAAACTGCAACGCCAAAGCGATTTAATGTTTGGGTCAGCAGCGTTTGAAGGGTTGCATGATAAGGCTTATAAATGCCTTCAATGCGCATCAAAGCATCATCATGGCTCAGCTTGTCACGATAGATCGGTTTCCGCTCAGCAACGATTTTAGCAATGGTGCCCAGCCCTGCAGCAACGCGCGGCGAGGCCGTGTTGTAATTTGGTTTGAGCGGATCACGAAACATTTTTGGATCGAGCTCATATGGTTCCCGGTTCACATCCAGATAAGCGCGCGGGAAGTGCGCTCGCAGCATCATCGCGCCCATATGCGGCGCACGTTCAAACAGTTCATCCACATAGGCGTCCTCTGATTGACGGATGGACAGATTGTCCAGCCTTGTCATTTCCAGAAAACGTTGGGGATAGTCACGGCCAGAATGAGCGGAGTTGAACAAGAAAGGCATGCGCTGCAACCGCGGACGAATGGTTTCAAATGCGGGCCGGTCGGCAAAATCAGAGTTCAAACCATGCTCCCTTTGGCAGATGTGCGCCATCAATTGTGAACTGAAATATAGTTTGCCCAAAATGTGACCAAAAATCTAGGGCGACAATATGTTTCTTGTCACAAAAAGGTGGCTGGATCTGTGTACGGTCAATTTATAATTACTGACTTGATAGAGGCCGGAAATCCGGGGTAAATTGCGAATCAGTAGAATCGGGTTAGGGGTTATCAAGAATGCGCCGCATTTTGCTTGCTGAAGATGATAACGATATGCGCAAATTTCTGACGCGTGCGCTTTCAAGCGCAGGCTATGACGTGGTGGCGTTTGACAATGGTCGCTCCGCTTATGAAAAGCTGCGCGAAGAACCGTTTACACTTTTGCTTTCCGATATTGTGATGCCGGAAATGGACGGCATTGAGCTGGCGCGCCGTGCGACCGAGCTGGACCCTGATTTGAAAGTGATGTTCATCACCGGTTTTGCTGCCGTTGCGCTGAACCCAGACAGTGAAGCGCCAAAAGATGCTTCTGTTTTGTCAAAGCCATTTCATTTGAAAGATTTGGTGGATGAAGTCGAGCGTTTGCTCGCGGCCTAACTTTCTAGCCCGATTATATTGAACCGTCGAAATAGGCGCTGATCCGCGCGTGCATGGGCACCATGTCCGCGTCTGACGGCATATGTGCGCTTTCTTCCAGAATTGCCATTTCGGCCATCGGTAGGCTTTGCTTGGCATTGGCCAAAGTTGCACGATGGGGAAAAACAAAATCCTTTTGCGCGAAAATTGCGAAAGTTGGTGTTACGCTTTCAGCAAAGTCGCCTTTGGTGAAAGGGCCAGCTGGACGATGTCGCCAAAATGCGGTGTGACGGATCACGGCGTCGAAATAATCAAGATTATCTTGGGTGAGGCTGCGCGATAGCGGCCGAGCGATGCGCTTTAGCCATTTATAAGGAATGGCCTGTTCGGCGTGAAATGGCCACCAGCGGTAGGCCATCCAATTTACAGCAAGGCCAGCATATAGCTTGAAATAGGGCAAGTTGGGCGTTAGCCCAGCGGGCACAACCAAAACTTGCTTGCCCACCCGTTCTGGTGCCATTGCGGTGAGTTCCAACGCGATGGAGCCGCCAAAGCTGGCCGAGGCAATGCCCACCCGTTTGAGGCCCAAATGATCCAAGATTTCTAAAGACCATTGGCCGTAGGCCTGTTTTTTATTTGGAAACGGAACATCTTCTGAATGGCCAGGCTGTCCGATTAGGTCTGGCGCGATCAGCAAGTGGTTTTTTTGCAGCTCTTCAAAAAACTCAAGCATCATCGGCCCGGCAATGGACATGCCTGGTAGCACCAGAATGGGCGGTGCATCAGGATTGCCAGCCATGGACAAAAAAGTTTTGCCATATGAGGTGGGCACTATTTGATGGCGCACTTTGAACGGCAGATCATTCAGCGTTTTTTGGTAAAGTTCAAATATGCGCTGGCGACCCAGTTTCGAGCGGTAGACAGATCGACGTGGCAAAGGCTTGTCAATATTGACGCTGCTGAGAAGTGCTTGCTCTGGCGGCAACTGGTTCATTTGCGCGCGCCCAATGGATCAATGATGGTGATTTTTACTCCATCAGCTTCCAAACTTTCTCTGGCTTGATTGAACAGATTTTCGTGCGTGAAAGCGGGCAAGCGCGGATATTCATGATGTAAGAAATGGTGATTATTCATCCAAAAGAATGGGCAAATAACCCATTCCCAAATACGTTCGCCATGGATAATGCGGGTGGTGCGCGTACGGTCCGGCGTTTGCTCTGCATCGTGCAGCAAGCGGTGGGACGTAGAAATGATGGCCGATGCCAGCGAGGAAGGGGCGAGCCACAAGAAGAATGTTTGGATGGGCGCGATGATCAATAATGTCAAAAGCACGGTGATTTGCAAAATTATCCGGATGGTAGCCGGGACAACAAAATCCCTGCTCAACTCACCTTTTCGGGCAGCGGCAATAAACAGATATAAATAATGCAAGGGCACAAACAAAGAGAGAATGAACCCAACGAAAATGGAGTGTTTTTGCATCCAATAATCAGGATCTAGCGCGGGGTCATTTGTGTTTGAATGGTGCCGCAAATGCAGGAACTTAAAGGTTGGAAAATCATAGAGCAGCATTAAAGAATGCGCATAGCCAACCATTTGATCCAACCAGCCGTGACGCCCCCCGCCTGAAATGGTTTTGTGTGAAGCTTCATGTGCGAGCGCGAAGCTGACATGGATCGCAAAAAAGCTGATGATGCTTGCCGCCCAGAGTGGCCAGGTGCCCCAAAGTGTTGCGACCAAATTTATGGCAAAAATCGTCACCACGATTATTGAGGCCCAAAGTGTGGGCCAAGCGATTTTTTTGTGGTGCGCTTTTAGAATTTCTCGCGCCAATATTTTGTGGTTGGCAGACATTGATTACCCAAAATCCTCAATGGAAGCATCAGTATGCAAGTCATTAGCTGATCTGTCTAGTTTTCGAGGCAGGTGAAAATTTGCTATTTTGACCTATTGACCAGACTATCGGTTTTATGGTCTATCAGCGACGCACTGATTTTTGTGATCAGACATGCAAAAGATGGGCGTGTAGCTCAGCGGGAGAGCACTACGTTGACATCGTAGGGGTCACTGGTTCAATCCCAGTCACGCCCACCATCTTTTTTCTCACTCAGATTATGATTTTTGCCCTGCATTTTGCGACGCGTTTTGTGCTGCTCTCACAACTTCTGGTCGAATAATAGTGCATTTTGGATGCATGATTTAATCCATTGTTATATAAGAGCTTTCTTGTCACAAAACTTTCACATAACGTTAGGGAATTGGCGACAAATCAAGATCAATATCGCGCGAATATGATATTTATTTATAGGTTGCGCCCAGATGCCGAAATTTCAATTCTTAAATCATTTGAAGCTTTCGACCAAAATGTCCGCTTTGCTGGCAGGTTTAGTTTTGCTGACGGTGCTTTGCACGTCCACACTTAGCTATTTTGTTTCGGCGCAATCGTTACAGAGTGAGACCGAAGCGCGTTTGGGGTCTATTGCTTCGCTGAAATCCCGGCTGATTGCTGACCAAATGGCCTCCATAGAGCGAGATTTGGTGCTAAACGCCAATAAAAAGGGCGCGGCAGATGGCGTTGAATTGCTGGCAAGTGCGTTTGGTGGACTTGCCTTTATGGGCGATGCCACAGGCTTGCTGCAAAAAGCCTATATTGATGACAACCCGAATGGCGACACAGAGCGCTATTTGTTGGAACGATCGACCCTCGGCGATGCCTATGATCGTTATCATGCCGGGCGTCATGCTGGCATGGTCGATTTGGCGCTCGCCAACGGATATGGCGATGTGTATCTGTTCGATAAGAAGGGCAATTTGATTTATTCCGTTTTCAAGCATCGCGATTTTGCAGCGAATTTTATGCAAGAAGATAGCCCACTATATCAAACAGGTCTTGGACACGCTTTTCGGGCAGCACTGGAACTGCAACCAGGTGAAACAAGCTTTGCTGATTTTGCGCCTTACCCGATGAAAGATGCAGGGGATGCTGCGTTTTTGGCGACGCCAGTGGTCAATGAGAAAGCCGATGTGATCGGTGTGATGGCGGTGCAGATTAAAATTGAAAATCTCCAAACCATCCTCACACTGGCTGAAGGTTTGGGCACCACAGGACAAACCCAATTGGTGCGTGAGGCTGGCGCGGTGATTGCCAGCTCTGCACCTGATGCGCATGAGATGGTCGATTGGCCAGTTGCCGATGCGGACCCGACCAAGTGGCGCACGCATTTGCTGTTTGAAGCGCCTGATGCGGATGGGCAAATGCGCACGCATGTTTTTGACGCGGTCAATTTTGATCAGGCTGCGTGGCTGGTTGGGGTGTCGCAAAGCCAAGCAGAGCTGACACAGCCTACCCAGATGTTGGGCTGGATGATGTTGGCGGTTGGTGTTTTGATTTTGGTTGTGTCGACGGCGTTGGCGTTGATCTATACCCGCTCAGTTGCAAAGCCGATTTCAAAATTGACGCAATGTATGCGCAAATTAGCCAATGGTGAGCATCAAGTGCACTTGCCGCCAATGAAGCGCGGCGACGAGATTGGCGAAATGCGGGCGACTGTTGAAGTGTTCCGCGCCAATGCGGTGCGGGTGGCCGAATTGTCTGCCGATGAAGATGTGCGCGCAGAAGAGCGTGAGCGGCGTGCGCGGCAAATGGATCAGTTTCAATTTATTATGGCTGAGGTTGTTGAAGCAGCTGCCAATGGCGATTTCTCGCAACGTTTGCCAGAGAATCAGCCGGACGCCGAGTTGCAGAAATTGGCACGTGCGGTGAACAGTCTTGTTCATAATGTGGAGCATGGCGTTTCTGAAACTGCGCGGGTGCTATCGGCTTTGGCGCAGGCGGATTTGACTCAGCGTATGGAGGGCAGCTATCGCGGGGCCTTTTCCAGATTACGTGATGATACGAATGAAGTGGCGCATGCGCTGAGTGATATTGTTGGCAAACTGCGGCGCGCATCTGCATCAATTAAAACGGCCAGCCATGGCATGCACCAAAATGCGCAGGATTTGACCACGCGCAGCAGCAAGCAAAGCCAGTTGGTGGAAAACACGCGCGGCGGCATGCATGATGTGGCGGTGTTGATCAATCAGGTGGCCGCCGATACCAATGCAGTTGTTGGGCGTTCAAAAGATGTGGGGCAAACTGCAACGGAAAATGCGCAGATTATGGCGCAGGCAGATGATGCGATGACGCGCATTACGCAAAGTGCATCGAAAATTTCGACCATCATTGGCATGATTGACGATATTGCGTTTCAAACCAATTTGTTGGCTCTTAACGCGTCAGTGGAAGCTGCGCGGGCCGGGGAAGCAGGCAAAGGGTTTGCGGTGGTTGCCGTGGAAGTGCGTCGCTTGGCTCAATCTGCAGCTGATGCGTCAAACGAGGTGAAAGCCCTGATCGAGCAAAGCAACGCGGAAGTCGATCAAGGATCGAAATTGGTGGCACGTTCCACGCAAATGCTGAACCAGATGCTGGATGGTGTGCGGGCAAACAATCAGGCGCTGGTGAATTTGGCGCAAGATGCGAACGCGCAAGCGCAAACCATAGCTCATCTCAGCCATGATATTTCTAGCCTGGGCGACATGATCGGTGAAAGCTCTGCGCTGGTGTTGCGCAACAATGAAAATATTGAGCACACCGCCCGCCAGTCGCAGCGGTTGGACGATATAGTGGAACTGTTTCACCTCGATTTGGCTGAAGCAGAACGCGTTGCCTAAACAAATAGGGCTGACGTAGTCCAGCCCTATTTCTGTTCTTCATTCAGCATAAGCGCCGTTACCGTTGCTGCGAAGCACATGAGTGCGAAGAGGGCGATCACAGTAGCGGGGCCGAACAGTTCTGCAATGATTCCGAATGCTGCCCCTGCCAGCAACACGATGCCAATGATTGTGTTGCTCAAGGCGGTGTAAACTGCGCGATCATCTTTTGATGCCATATCGACTAGATGGGTAGAACGCCCCAAGCGAACGCCTTGATAGGCAATCATCAGCGCGAATAGGAGCAGCGGCAACACAAACCAGATATTGATCCAGCTCAATATTGAGGCGAGCACGCTAAAGCAAAGTGCGAGACCACCCATTATTCCAGATAAGGCTAGGGTCTTTCGGCTCGACTTGTCCGCAAGCCGCCCCCAGATATAGCTGGAGATCAGACCTGCCCCTGCTGATGCCAACAGAAGGAGACCTAGGCCTTGGAAAACTTCACCTTCATTTGAATTGCCGCCAAGGGCGATCAAGAAAGGTGGCGCGAGCGCGGTTGCGGTAAGCAGCGCGCGGGTGATGATGAACCACATAAGCTGCTTGTCGTCTTTTAGGGCTGTCGCGTTCTGGATCGCTAAAGTGAGTGGGTTGCCGCCGCCTTCATTTGCCCCTTTTTCCTCAGCTAGCCGCAAGAAATTGAGGCTGCCGACTATCCATAAAATGCCAGCAGTGGCGAGGCCGATTTGCACGACCAGCATTTTATTATCGCCTGAAAAGGCGAGTAGGGCGGCAAATAGAATGACAAATCCGGCGCCAATGCTTGAGGCGGTGCCTGTTGCGGTGCCGCGCACAGATTTGGCCACTGTTTTGCCCAACACATCTTTATAAGCCACTGAACAAATGGAGCGTGATAGTGCCAAAATGGCGAGCAGCGCCAAAATCGTGATGCCGAGCGCTATGCCTTCAAGAGTGAATGCGGCCAAGGCCATTCCAGCAGCGGACGCGCCTTGCAGAAATGCGCCCAAGGCCCACGCAAATTTACGCTGTGCCAAATTGCGGATATAGCCTGCGGTGAACAATTGGGGCAGCAAAGCACCCGCTTCGCGCACGGGCACCAGCATGCCGATAATGGCATTGGGCGCACCTGCGCTGGTGAGTAACCAGCTCAAGATTAGTTTTGGATCGACCAAACCGTCGGCCATTTTGCTCATGCTGAGCGATGAAACATGAATGGCGAAATTTTCTTCTTTCGCATTGCAGGCTTTTTCCGGAATGTCCTTGCACACGCGGCCATCATCTTCGGCGGTCAGCAGGTCATAAGCTATTTGGCTGGGGGATTGGCCCATCTATCTTCAATCCTTTGTGATCTTTGTTTCTATACGCGGCGGGAACCTCATCCGATCAATGGCGTTGGCTTGATAAGGTTATTTGCTGCGGAGTGAAAAATTGTCTGATTTTTCTGAAATTATTGAGACCCTTAAACAGAATACGCCAGAGGAGAAACAGTTCCATCAGGCGGTAGAAGAGGTTGCTGCTGATATTGGTGACGAGTTGCGGGCGCATGAAGATTATCGTGCCAACCGCGTTTTTGAACGGCTTTTGGTGCCAGATCGCATTATTCAGTTCCGCGTGTCTTGGTTGGATGATGATCAGAATATTCAGATCAATAATGGATGGCGCGTGCAATATAACAATGCGCTTGGACCCTATAAAGGTGGCCTGCGGTTTGCCCCTAATGTGCGCTTAGACACGTTTAAATTTTTGGGTTTTGAACAGACCTTCAAGAATGCTTTGACCGGCCTGCCGATGGGCGGTGGCAAGGGGGGATCTGACTTCGACCCTAAAGGTAAAAGTGAACATGAAGTGATGCGGTTTTGCCAAGCCTTTATGCAGGAACTTTATCGACACATTGGCTCAGACAGAGATGTGCCAGCGGGCGACATTGGGGTCGGCAATCGAGAAATTGGATTTCTATATGGTGCTTATAAGCAATTGACGGGGCGCCATGAGGCGGTGCTGACGGGCAAGAACCCCGGCTTTGGTGGCAGCTGTGTGCGCAAAGAGGCAACGGGCTATGGCTGTGTTTATTTTTTGATGAATATGTTGGCGCACTGTGATGATGATATCAAAGGTAAGCGATGCGCTGTGTCTGGCGCTGGCAATGTGGCGCTTTATACGGCGAAAAAACTGATTGAGCGCAATGCGAAGGTCGTCACCCTTTCAGATAGCCAAGGCTATATTATCAAAAATGACGGATTTGACTTTGAGGAGCTCGAGCAGATCATTGAACTAAAGGAACAAAAACGTGGGACACTTGCTGATTTTGAAGCAGAAAATGTGCGTTATCATGAAGGCAAAAAGCCTTGGGGCGAGGATTTTGAGATTGCCATACCTGCCGCCACGCAAAATGAAGTGAGCGGGGCCGATATGGCGAAAATGATTGATGGCAATTTGGAAATTGTGTGTGAGGCGGCAAATATGCCGTTGCAAGCCGAAGCCCGCGAAAAGGCGCAAGAAAAAGGCATTGTGATCGCACCAGCAAAAGCGGCCAATGCCGGTGGTGTTGCTGTATCAGGGCTGGAGCGCAGCCAGAATGCGATGCATCTTTCATGGCCAGCGGAAAAAGTGGATAAGCGCCTGCGCAAGATTATGAAGCAAATCCATAAGGATTGTGTTGCCTGTGCGCAGGATGGGAAGCGGCCCGACTATATTCAAGGGGCAAATATAGCCGGGTTCCGCAGGGTTGCTGACGCAATTCTGGCCTATGGGGTCGTCTAGGCCAGTCGGCTGAGTGTTTTGCGCAGCATGGAGAGCATGATGAAGATCAGCGCCAATTGGGTGACGATGCCCAATAGGATTGCGATCCACCAGTTAGGGTCGCCATCAAGCACCATCCAATAGGCTTTGGTGGCGAAGAAGGGCGGGAAAATGCCCGCAAGCCAATCGAAAGGTTGTGGGATGAACCATCCGCCGAGAATGACCCAGCCAGCAACCGCGGTGAATTTGGCCATGCCAAACCCTTGCAGTTTGTTTTGTGCAAACACCGCATAGAATAAAGCAGTTATGGGCGAGGTGAGGCAGGCCGTGGCGCCGATAATGATGTTTTGTGGCAAAGGCGGCACATGCATGCCCACGGTGTAGATCATGCCCAAATAGGCAACAAAGCTTAGCAAGGCAGGCACCGCCAAACGGAAACCAATGAATTGACTGATTTTGATGGGGGTAACCTGCATGGCAACGAGGGTTTTGTCTTCCTTTTCATCAAGGAAAAGAAAACCGTAAATCGCGCCAGCAAGCAGTGTGCCTTGAAAGACGATCAGATAGCCGATCAACAAAGGGAAATAGGCGGAAAGCGGATCAGGGAAATTGGGGCCGGGCATAATGCCATTGGCCTGCAATTGCTGATCTAGCGCGGGCAGCAAAAAGCGAACGGCTAGTGCCATGATGACCATAAAGCTGAACATGAGCAGCAAAAAACGGTCACGTGCGATCAATTTGAGATCGGTCTGGGTTAGGCGTTTGATATGAGCAGTGGACAGCATTGGTCTATCCCATCTTTTCAATAATATGTTTGTCAAAGGCGGCCTTGGCCCAAAAGGTGAGGACGACCAGCAAGATTGACGTGTAAGCAATGGCGTAAATCTGCTCCCACCCTGCCAATTGTCGATAGGCGCCCATGATGACCATGGTTGGGGCGCTGGTGGGGATGATGAGCAAGCTCCAATGTTTCACAAGTCCGAGGAAATAAAGAAACGGCAATTGCAAGGTCACCGCAACAAAGGCCATGGGCAGCAGGAAATCAGTGATGGTTTTATAGCGCACAACCAAGGCGATGCCGATCAGTGTGAATACTGTACCAATGGAGAGAATGCCCAAAATCAACCAAAGGGGATTTGGCAGGATGATTGGCTCTTTAAACGAAAGAATAGCAATTGCGCCCGCCAAAGAAATAAAGGTTTCCAGCGTGGCCAGCATGACCAGTGAGCATACTTTCGCCATTAAATATTCTCGGTCACGCAGGGGCGTGATGACGGTGGCGGCGATGGTGCCTTCATCTTTTTCAAAGATCACCATGCCCGCAACATAAAGCATGGTCGTGCCGCCAATGATGAGGACAACAAGGGCAGGGAAGGCCAAGCCCAATTGCTCCATATTGACCAGTTGCGACAAGACGATTGCGATGAGCGCCGATATGACAATGCCAATGTGATAAAGCTTGTTGCGGAATTGAACCCGCACATCGGTCTTAAACTGGTTCCAAAGTCGGGTCATTGCACCAATTCCTTACCCGTCACTTCAATGAAGATATTGTCGAGCGTGGTTTCTTGGGTGTGAATGCGCTCAATGTGACGATCGGACTGAATGAGTTTTAGGAAATCCTGGTTGTGGCCAAGGCCATCTAACTCAAACTCTTTATTGATCAAATTGTCATTGTCGACATAATCTACACGCACGCTTCGCTTGCCATATTTGGCCTTCAGTTTTTCCGGTGCATCGATGGTTGAAATTTTGCCATTGGTGATGAAGGCGACACGGTCGCACAGCTCGTCAGCCAAGCTCATATTGTGGGTGGTGACGAAAATGGTTGTGCCTTTTTCGCGCAAACTCAACACCAAATCTTTAATGCGTTTTGCGTTGACAGGGTCGAGGCCTGATGTTGGCTCATCGAGAAATAGAATTTTTGGATTGTGCATCAATGCCCGGGCCACATTGAGGCGGATCTTCATGCCTTTGGAAAAATCAGATGCCAATTTATCGGCATCATTGTGCAAATCGACCCAATTCAGAACTGTGTCGGGGTCGAACTTGATATGTTTATAAAAGCCTGCGAAATGTTCCAAATTCTCGCGCGCAGTGAGCTTGAGATAATGATTGGGCAACTCAAAAGAAACGCCAATATGCTCATAAAGCGTATTGTCCCAATCATGAACTTCCTTATCCATCACTTTGATGGAGCCGCGATAGTTTTTCAGCAGGCCGATCATGATTTTTTGTGTGGTGGATTTGCCAGAGCCTGATGGCCCGAGAAAGCCTAAAATTTCGCCCTTGTCGATGTTAAAATCGAGGCCCTTAAGCGTGTCTTTCGACGCGCCGGCATAGGCGAATTGCAAATTTTCTACACGGATCATTTAACTCTCCTTTGAGGCAGCATTGGCCAGCTGCGCGGCGATAAATTCTTTTTGAGCTTCAGTATAAAGTTGGCGCAGAATGCGTTTGCCGGTTTCACTGTCGGCGCCGTTTTCAGGGGTGAGGGCGCGTTGCATAAAATCGGCAATGCCCTTCACCACATCATCGGTTGGGGGAATGTGCTCACTGGGTACAAATTCTGAAATGGTGACCATGCCGAAGCTGATCATATCCATGATATGCGCCACCACTTTCGGGTCTAGTTCTTCGCGGATTGCACCGGCCTGCTGCATCAGGGCCACAAATTCGTGACGCATACCTTGGCGCTGGTTTTTGACGAAAAAATTGTCTTTCTTTTTGAGGTAGTTGCCGAGAATGCTGCCATCTTGCCGCATGATCACGGCCATGAGCGGTGTGCGATCAATCACTTTGAGCATGTTGAGATACATATTGCCGATCAGGCCGCCTTGCGGGTCTTCCTCAATGGCGGTGAACCAATCAGCCGAAAAGCCGAGCATGGCGCGTACCAAAAGCTTTTCCACCAACTCATCTTTAGAGTTGAAATGGAGATAAACGGCACCTTTTGAGATGCCGGCTTCGGTTGCAATGTCAGAAACAGTGGTTTTGTCATAGCCGAATTTGACCAGAAGTCGCTCGGCCGCAGCATAGATATCCTGTTCGCGTTCGCTGATGTCGAGATCAACCAAAAGCGTGTTGTTTGCCATAAATATTTTTGCCTCAAATTCGAATTTTTGACAATTTGACCGAAAATGCAAAATTGGTCAAATGGTTTTTTGAGGTGGCTTTTGGTTGATAAGAAAGTGGCTTGTAAATTTTAAGTTGTGTTTTATTCAAATATAACTAGATTTTGTTCCAGTAAATTTGCTGGGCAGTTAAATGCTGGATAGAACAGTTGCAATTGTTTGCGCGGAATCGGGCGCATGGCCAAATGCCTTTCGAGACAATTTAAGTAGTCTTGGTGTGGGGCATGTTGAGATTGTGGCAAATGTTGACCATTTTGAGGGTGCGATTGACCCGGACCACATAAATTTCATTTTCTTCCAGCAAGCCGTTGGTCTTCACTTTATGATGAAGGCCTTGCGCATTTTACGCATGTATCCCCGCGGTGATGTAAAATATTCACCCGCCATATTGATGGCGCGTGAGCTGGTGGAGAAGCAATTGCGGCAAATGGTGGAGCTGGGATTTGATGACGTTATTCAATTCCCCTGCACCAAAGGCATGTTGCGCCACCGCATGCATAACCAGTTGATGAGTCCCATTTCCTATTTTATCACTCAAGATTATTTTGGCCCGGATCGTCGGGCCTTTTTTGAAGGGGAGGCGGGTATAAAACCTAGATTTGGCACACGTTCTTATGAACGTCGCACCTTTATCCGCAGCCCAGAACATGGGGTTGCGGTTATGGATGTTCAAAAGTTTGATCCTGAAGAAACCCAAGGCGCTGATCAGATTGAAATCTGATAAAGCACGATAAGTATTTTACCTTATATAAACCTTAAATATTTGAATCTGTGAATTTGAGTGCAGAGTTCGCAATTCGATAAGGAATTTGCCGCCTAATATTTGGATATTTTAGGCAGATTAAGATTTGAGCATGTTTAAGAGAAGTTGCGCGTTTATCATTTGCGCTGACGGGGCGTGGGCAAAAAGTTTTCATACAGTTTTGGCAGAGCTTGGCTTTGGTCAAATTGAGCATATTCACGATACAAAAAGTATCAATGTTGTGCCATTTGCTCGACCATTACAATTTTGCTTTTTAACGCATACGAGCCCTCGCCACGAGATACAAACTGCCATTCGCACCGTGCGCCAACATAAGCATGAGCGACATCGTTTTTCCCCGATGATTTTGTTGGCACGTGATCTATCGCGGCAGCAAATTCACGATTATGTCGCGATGGGGCTGGACGATATTTTGCAGTTTCCGTGTTCGTTGAAGTTTATGGATGCGCGATTGAAGCGGCAAATTAGCAAGCCGTTGAAATATTACGAAACCGAGGATTATTTCGGGCCAGATCGGCGGCGAAGCCAAGATGAGCTACCGCAGCAGGGCGAGCAAAGAAAAGGGCAATCCGATTATCGCCGGTATTTGATACAGCGTGATCCGTTTAAAGGATCCCACATTTTAGATGTGTATGACCATGAGGCGCACGCAACCCCGGTGGATCAGGTCGGCTAAGCGCTTTTCTTGTTCAGTTGTTCGAGGGCATAGCTCCGCATGCCTTCAAGTTCTTCAATGGCTTTTTCAAGGTCATGCTTTTGCGCGTTGAGCTGATCAAGACGAGAATTGACGCGATTAAGCAAATGCTGGGTTTGAGCCGTTTTGGTGCGATCTGCATCGTAAAGCTCTAGATATTCAGAAATTTCTTTGAGAGAAAAGCCGAGCCTTTTGCCGCGCAAGATGAGCAATAATCTGGTGCGGTCTCGACGGCGGAACACGCGGGTGGTGCCCACCCGATCCGGCTTTAACAGTCCTTTGGATTCATAAAACCGGATCGTGCGGGTGGAGATGTCGAATTCCTTCGCCAATTCTGTGATGGCGTAAAGTTCTTTTTGGTCGCCCATTAGCTTTTCTTCAGCTTGTTATATTCGTCGCGCAAATCATTTTTAGACAATTTGCCCACCAGCGTTTTTGGCAGTTCGCTTTTGAAAATGATTTCGCGTGGCATTTCGATTTTGGACAAATATTGTTTGAGGTGCTCGCGCATCTGTTCTTCGGTGAGTGTTGAGCCTTCAACGCGCTTCACAAAGGCGATGGGCGCTTCGCCGCGATATTCATCTTCCACCCCAATCACGTTGCACTCATCCACATCTGAATGTTGATATAATGCGTCCTCAATGGTGCGAGGATAAACGTTGAAGCCCGAGCAAATGATAATGTCTTTGATCCGGTCAACAATATAGATGTGGCCATCTTCATCGACATAGCCCACATCGCCGGTGCGGAAATAGCCTTCAAAGAAGGACTTTTCGTTGGCTTCATCATTATCGAGATAGCCGGGCATGACTTGCGGCCCTTTTGCGACGAGTTCGCCGCGCTCGCCTGGTGCTACAAATTTGGTTGGGTCTTCCACATCCAAAAATTGCACATCAGTGCCGGGCAGGGGCATGCCAATCGAATTGTCTTTATTGGGCGCGTAAAGTGGCGAGCAGCATAGCACGGGTGATGTTTCGGTGAGGCCATAGCCCTCTGCGATGCGGCCGCCCGTTGCTTTGGAGAAGGCCTGCTTGGTTTCATTGGGCAATGCGGCGCCGCCAGAAATGCCAATTTTAAGGCTGCTTAGATCATATTTTTCGCGTTCCGGTGCCGTGGCCAACGCGTGAGACAAAGTTGGCACTGCGGGCAAAATGCTGGCGCGGGTGCGATTGATCATTTCGAGCAGGGATTTGCGCTCATAGCGCGGCAACATGGCCACCTTTACGCCGCTGGTGAGCGGGGTGTTCATGCACACGGTCATCGCAAAAATGTGGAAGAATGGAATAACAGCCGCCAAGGTTGCTGGCGGGCGGAAGAGGTCCACGCCCCAAAGGTCGATTTGGCTTAAGTTGGCGGCGATGTTGCCATGGGTCAAAACCGCAGCTTTTGGCAAGCCCGTTGTGCCGCCAGTGAACTGCAGCACTGCCATATCATCTTTATCAATTTCGACAGGATCCGCCTTGAGGTTTTTGTCCAGCAAATCGTGCCAGCTGATGGTTTTTTGCTGAACCGATACGCTTTCAACTTTGGCCAAGTCCTTGCCTTTGAAGATTTTGAACAGAAACTTCTTCAAAGTGGGGAGGGCAGTTGGGAAATGCGAAACAACAAGCTTGTCAGCAAGGTTCTCCTGCATCAGCTTTTCTGCTTTTTCCAATGTCAATTTCAGGTCGGTGGTGACCAGAATATCCGCATCGGAGTTTTTCAGAATGTGTGTCAATTCTGAATGGGTGTAGAGCGGGTTGCAATTGACGATGGAAGCGCCGACTTTCAGCGCAGCATAATAAATGACGGGGAAGAAGGGGGTGTTGGGCAGCAACAGTGCCACACGGCTTCCCTTTTTAATGTCCAGCTCTTTTTGCAGGGCGCCTGCCATGCGTTCGATCTGGTCGCCCATTTCAGCATAGCTGGTTTCGGCGCCCAGAAAATCCATGGCGATCAGCGAGGCATGTTCTTTAACGGCCTGCTCAATTCGTGTGGGCACGGGCGTTGTGTCGATCTCAGCAAAATAATCAATGCCTTCAGGATAATTCTCAATCCAAGGCTGGTATGGCTTATGCTTTGTCTTGTCGGTCATGTTCTGCTCCCTCATGCCCCAAAAACGCGCCCCCTCTTGCGCGGGTTCCTAAATTATATTCAGATATTGACGTTAACGTCAATTAAGCGACGTAATTTTAGTTGGAAAATGAACAAAATGCATTCTGACGCGTTATGCTTATGTTTTTACGGCGAAATTCAGCTTATTGCCGATAAAGTCATTTGATTGACGTTAACGTGAATATGTGCCAATATCGCGATCCAAGGCTCTTGTGGCCTATTAAATGTGGTTGCGCATGTCGCAAAAAAGGCAAAAACTTATGGTCAGTCTAATGGGCTATAAGAGTTGTCCGAAGGCCCGTTTGGGAGGGTGAAATGACACTATTAATGACGCTAATCTTTATTGTTGGATTTGTTGCTTTGGCGCTGTTCGAAGCCAAGCTCATTTTTTGGGGGCTAGCCGCGCTTGCATACGCCGCTTTGGTGTTGGCGCTGAATGGCGCATTGTCTCTCAACTTTGTGGCCATTCTCGCCTTTATCCCGGGTGCGGTGTTCTTGTTGCTCAGCGTGCCGATGATCCGTCGGCTTGTGCTCACCAACCATATTTATAAAGCCGTAAAATCTATTTTGCCTCGTGTATCGCGCACCGAGCAGGAAGCGCTGGATGCTGGCACTGTAGGTTGGGATGCGGAATTGTTTTCTGGGCGTCCGCGTTGGAACAAATTGCTTGATATTGAAAAGCCGCATTTGACGGAAGAAGAGCAGGCATTTTTAGATGGCCCAACCGAAGAAGCCTGTAAAATGATTGACGATTGGGACACGCGCCACAATCGGGCAGATATGCCAGAGGAAGTTTGGCAGTTCCTGAAAGATAATGGCTTTTTGGGTATGTTGATTTCCAAAGACCATGGCGGTTTGGGCTTTTCTGCTCAAGCACAATCAATGATTGTTTCTAAGATTGCGGGGCGCTCTATTGCGGCCGGGATTACCGTTATGGTGCCCAACTCTTTGGGGCCGGGCGAATTGCTCGAAAAATACGGCACAAAAGAACAGCAAGATAAGTATTTGGAGCGTTTGGCGACAGGTAAAGAAGTGCCTTGTTTTGCACTGACGGCGCCGCACGCTGGTTCGGACGCAGCAGGTATGCGCGACGTGGGTGTTGTGTGTGAAGGCATGCATGAGGGCAAGAAAGTTTTGGGCGTGAAGCTGAATTGGGAAAAGCGTTACATCACGCTTGGCCCTGTTGCCACATTGCTTGGCTTGGCCTTCAATCTTTATGACCCTGAGAATCGCTTGGGCAAAGGCACCAATGTTGGCATCACATTGGCCCTGATCCCAACTGATCATGAAGGGGTAAATATTGGACGTCGTCACTATCCAGCCCGTTCTGCCTTTATGAATGGTCCAAACTCTGGCAAGGATGTGTTTATTCCGCTGGATTGGATTATTGGCGGCACCGAATATTGTGGCCAAGGTTGGCGCATGTTGATGGAATGTTTATCTACTGGTCGGGCGATTTCACTGCCTGCCATCGGCACCGTATCCATCAAACAGGCCCTGCGGGTGACGTCAGCTTATGCACGTATCCGTCGTCAGTTTGGTATTTCCATCGGGATGATGGAGGGCGTGGCAGAGCCAATCGCGCGTTTGGTGAAGTCTGCCTATATGTTTGAAGGCGCACGGGCCACAACTGCCGCTATGGTGGATGAAGGGCAAAAGCCTTCTGTGATCTCAGCGCTTTTGAAATATCGCACTACGGACGCAATGCGTGAGCGGATTAACGACGCGATGGATGTGCATGGCGGTCGCGCGGTTTGTGATGGCCCATCGAACTATTTGTTCTCTGGCTATCAGGCAACGCCAGTGGCGATCACCGTGGAAGGGGCGAATATTTTGACCCGCACATTGATCACCTTCGCGCAAGGCGCACTACGGGCACATCCGTTTCTATATAAAGAGATTTCAGCGGCACAGAATGACAATGTTGCTGAAGGGCAAAAGGCATTCGATAAGGCCTTTGCAGGGCATACAGGCTTTATGTTGCGCAATATTCTCGCGAGCTTCTTGCACAGTCTGACCTTTGGTCGTTTTGCGTCCTCACCACGCAACGGCCCCACCAAGATCTACTATCAGCGCTTGCACCGTTACGCGCAAAACTTTGCGCTTGTGGGTGACTGGGTTGTTGCATTCTTGGGCGGCGATTTGAAGCGTAAGCAGCGCATTTCCGGTCGCATGGCGGATATTCTGTCTGACCTTTATTTGATGTCGACTACTTTGAAGCGGTGGGAAGATGATGGTGCGATTGCGGATGATCTGCCGATTGTGCAAGCTATCGCTGAAGATCGGTTTGCTGCAATTGAACATAGCTTTGATCAGGTATTCAACAATTTCCCAAATCCGGCTTTAAGGGTGTTAATGCGCTTTTTGGTGTTCCCATTGGGGCGCCGTGCAAAAGGGTCTTCAGACCGGGAAAATTATCGTTTGGCCAAAGCCATGCTGCGTCACTCCGAACAGCGTGATCGCTTGACGCGCGACATCTTCGTGAGCTTTGATCCAAATGACCGTACAGGCATTTTGGAAGATACATTGCAGAAAGTGGAAGAAGCGGAAGAGATTGAAAAGCGCTTTATCCGCGCCCTGAAGAAAGGCGAGATTGCGCGTCGCCTTGACCGTGATGCCATTGATGATGCGGTGGAAAAAGGTATTTTGAACGATAATGAGGCCGGGATTTTGCGTGCGGCGGATGAAGCAACGGACAAAGTGATCCAAGTGGATGACTTTTCTTCAGATGAGCTAAGCGCCGATCGCGGCAACCGCAAAAATGTTGCGGCAGAATAATAAATGGGAGCGAACACAGTGGCACAACCGAAAATGCCAACATTGAAATATTGGCACTTTGAGATTGATGTGGAGCAGATTGGCTGGCTCACCATCGATACGCCAAAATCACCCGTGAATGTTTTGGGCCGTGATTGCATTGAAGAGCTTGAAAAGCTGGTGCTGCGGTTTGAAGACTTGGCCGCATCTGGTGAACTGGCGGGTGTGGTGTTGCTGTCTGCCAAAGATAATGGCTTTATCGCCGGCGCAGATGTGCGCGAATTTGATGAGATGAGTGATCCATCAATTCTGCCTGCAGCGCTGGAGCGCACCCACGCGATTTTCAACAAGATTGAAAGTCTCTCTATTCCGGTTGTGGCCGGGATTCACGGGTTCTGCCTTGGTGGTGGTTTAGAGCTTGCTTTGGCGTGTCACTATCGCATTGCCGTCAATGATGATGGGACCAAGCTTGGGTTCCCTGAAGTGAAGCTGGGCATCTTTCCAGGGTTTGGCGGCACCGGCCGCTCAATCCGGCAGGCTGGTCCAATCGCGGCGATGACGGCGATGCTGACAGGTAAATTTTATCGCGCCAGCCAAGCCAAAGGCTTGGGCCTTGTTGATAAGCTGGTGACCCATCGCGACCAGTTGCGTTGGGCGGGTCGTAAGGCTGTCATGCAGCGTCAGCGTGCAAAGCCTGCTTCATTTACCAAACGTGTGATGGCTATGGGGCCGTTGCGGGGTTACACCGCCAATAAAATGCGGGAGCAGACCAAAAAGAAAGCTAACCCAAAGCATTATCCTGCACCGCACAAATTGATCGATCTCTATGAAAAATATGGGGATGACCCGAAGGCCTTTATCAAGGCGGAGATTGAACATTTTCCAGAACTGATGGCCAGCGACACTGCTGAGAATTTGCGGCGCGTTTTCTTCTTGTCAGAAGGATTGAAGGCGCAAGGCGTTAAGGGTGAAAAGCCAACTTTCCGCCGGGTGCATGTTGTCGGCGCTGGTGTGATGGGTGGCGATATTGCAGCATGGTGTGCCTTGCGCGGCATGGAAGTTACCCTGCAAGATTTGGATATGGAGCGCATTACGCCAGCATTGAAGCGCGCGAAAAAACTATTCCAAAAACGTTTGAAAAAATCGCAAGCGGTGGACGCTGCGGTTTCTCGCCTGGTGGCGGACCCTGAGGGTAAGGGCGTGGCCCGTGCTGATGTGGTGATTGAAGCTATTGTTGAGAATTTGGAGATCAAGCAGAAGCTGTTTGCAGAGCTTGAGCCGAAGATGAAAAAAGACGCCATCATGGCGACCAACACATCTTCTATACCGTTAGAAGACATTGCATCTGCATTGAAACAACCAAAGCGCTTGATCGGCTTGCACTTCTTCAATCCGGTGGCGCAATTGCCGCTGGTTGAGGTGATCAAGCAGGCGAAAAACTCAGATGCGCAGGTGCGCATGGGCGCGAGCTTTTGCACGGCTATCTCAAAAAGCCCTGTGGTTGTGAAAAGTGAAAAAGGCTTTTTGGTCAACCGCGTGTTGATGCCTTATATGCTGCAAGCCGTGATGCGGGTTGAGAATGGCGAAAATGCCGAGCAGATCGATAAGGCTGCTGTGGCGTTTGGCATGCCAATGGGTCCCATTGAATTGATGGATGTTGTTGGCCTTGACGTGGGTAAAGCCGTTGCGGAAGAGCTTGGTCAAGAGGTGAAAGAGGGCGGCAAATTTGCTGATCTTGTCGCCAAAGGTCATTTGGGTCGTAAAACTGGCCAAGGCTTTTACAAATGGGAAGATGGCAAAGCGCAAAAAGGTGATGCCGCCCCACACGCCAATCTGGAAGGCTTGGGCCGCGACTTGGTTCAGCCTTTGGTGGATGAGTGTGAAGTGTGCGTGAAAGAAGGGATTGTGGCCGATGCCGACATGGCGGATATCGGCGTGATCTTCGGCACTGGATTTGCACCGTTCCTCGGCGGGCCGCTTAAAGCGCGCCGCGATGGCAAAGCATAAGATAGGGATTTGGGATTATGACAAAAACACTTAAGCGTGTCGCAATTGTTGGCAGTGCCCGTATTCCTTTTTGCCGGGCGCATACGGGCTACCGTGATGAAACCAACTTGTCGATGATGACAGGTGCCCTTAAAGGGCTGGTGGACAAGTATAAGCTTAAAGACACTCATATTGATGAGGTGATGGGCGGCGTTGTGCTTAATCACAGTCGCGATTTTAACATTGCGCGCGAGGCAGCGCTGAATGCGGGTTTGGCGCCTTCAACGCCGGGTACGACCGTGCAAATTGCATGTGGCACATCATTGCAGGCTGCGTTGCTGATCGCGGGTAAAATCGCCAGTGGTGAGATTGAAAGCGGCATTGCTTGTGGTGCGGACAGCGTGAGCGACAGCCCGATCGTATTTGGGCCGAAATTCTCCAAGCGCATGATCAATTTAAGTCGCACAAAAACCATTGGGCAAAAGCTTGGTGTGTTTAAAGGCTTTAGCTTTGGCGAAGTGATGCCAAACGCGCCGTCTACTGCGGAGCCGCGCACAGGCCTTTCCATGGGGCAGCATTGCGAGTTGATGGCGCGCGAGTGGGAGCTGACCCGCGAAGAGCAGGATGAATGGGCGCTTGGTTCGCACAAAAAAGCGGCCCAAGCCTATGAAGATGGCTTTCATGATGATTTGATTGTGCCGCATGCAGGCATTGTGCGCGATAATAATGTGCGTGCGGACAGCACAATGGAAAAGATGGCCAGCTTGAAACCGAGCTTTGATCGGAAGTCTGGTCACGGCACGTTGACAGCCGCCAACTCTACGCCTTTGACCGACGGTGCGGCTTCGGTGTTGTTGGCAAGTGAAGAGTGGGCGAAGGAACGCGGCTTGCCGATTTTGGGCTATTTGCGCACAGGCGCAGTGAGCGCCAATGATTTTGCCCATGGTGATGGGCTGCTTATGGCGCCGACCATTGCTGTTTCCAACATGTTGGCACGCGAAGAGTTGAGCTTTGCCGATATTGATCTGTTTGAAATTCACGAAGCTTTTGCGGCAGTGCTTTTGTGCACCGTGAAGGCTTTTGCAGATAAAGCCTACAACAAACAGGTTTTGGGTCGGGATAAACCGCTGGGGAAAATTGATCTGAACAAGGTTAATCTCACCGGGTCGAGCGTGGCATATGGTCACCCATTTGCGGCGACAGGCGCCCGAATCCTTGGGGCGACGGTCAATTTGCTTGAACGTGAAAAGAAAAATCGGGCCTTAATTTCTGTTTGTACAGCGGGCGGACAGGGTGTTGCCGCTATTGTTGAGCGAAATTAAGGGTTTATTTTTATTGAGAATTGGGGTGAAATCCCAATTCATCGTATCGCATGGCTATATTACCAATTGGAATAAAGTTGAATTGAACAGAGAAAATAGGGGTTTTTCCCTCAATTTTTTCGAAACGGGCTCGATTCTACGCTTGCCAAAAGGTTTAAGAGAGTGTTATGGTGATTGTCTGACAGTTGCAATTTGTAACTGTTTTATTTAAGTCGGCGGCTAAATAAAGCGAGACCGACAGGGAAACGTCTACTAGGGAGAGTAGTTTTATGAAGTTTACCACAATGTTCAAACTGGCGTCTGCCACAGCAATCGTTGCTGCGCTGACATCTGGCGCCTATGCGGACAAAATGCATCCAGAGACTGGCGAAAAGCTGGCAGAGGATCAAACATTCACTTATCGTTTGCTCGATGGTATCCCAACACTTGACCCACAATTGAACGAAGACGTATCTGGTTCAGATATTCTTCGTGACTTGTTTGAAGGCTTGTTGAACCAGGACGCTAAAGGCAACCTGATCCCAGGTGTTGCTGAAAGCTGGGAAGCAAACGACGACAACACTGTTTACACATTTAAGTTGCGCGACGATGCAAAATGGTCAAACGGCGATCCAGTAACTGCTGGTGACTTCGTTTACGCTTGGCAGCGCGCAGCAGACCCTGCAACTGCGTCACCATATTCTTGGTTCGTTGAGTTGATGTCTATTGAAAATGCTGCTGAAATTATCGCAGGCGACAAAGACCCATCTGAGTTGGGTGTTGAAGCTGTTGATGATCACACATTTAAAGTGACCTTGACTTCAGCGTTGCCATATTTCGCAGCGATGACCACACACGCAACAACTTTCCCAGTTCACAAAGCAACCATCGATGAGCATGGTGACCAGTGGACACGCCCAGAGAACATGGTTTCTAACGGCGCATACAAGTTGACTGAGTGGGTGTTGAACGAGCGTACAACACGTGAACGCAACGAAATGTATTGGAACAATGACAAAACAATCTTGGATAAGGTTGTGACATTGGTGATCAATGACGAAAACGTTGCTTTGACACGTTACCGCGCTGGCGAACTTGACCGTACAGAAATTCCTTCTGGTCAGTACCCTGCGTTGAGCAAAGAGTTGCCAAATGAAGCAACTGTGTTCCCACGTCTTTGCTCTTACTACTACACCTTCAACATGTCTGATAAAGGCCCAGAAGCCTTTAAAGATCAGCGTGTTCGTCAAGCGTTGTCTTATGCAGTTGATCGTAAAGTGATCACTGACAACATCCTGCAAGCTGGTCAGTACCAAGCTTACACATTTACACCAGGCGCAACAGCAGGCTTTGAAGTTCCTGATGTAGCATTTGGTCAAATGACACAGGAAGAGCGTGACGCGAAAGCGAAAGAACTGATGGCTGAAGCTGGTTACGGCGCAGACAACCCATTGAAGTTCGATATGCTTTACAACACTTCTGAAGCACACAAGAAAATCGCTGTTGCGATGTCTCAAATGTGGAAGCAGAAGTTGGGCGTTGAAGCTACACTTGCTAACATGGAGTGGAAAACATTCCTTGAAACACGTGGTAACCAAGACTTTGAATTGGCACGTGGCGCATGGTGCGGTGACTACAACGAAGCTTCAACATTCTTGGATCTCGTAACCACACCTTCTGGCTACAACGATGGCAAGTACTCAAATGCTGAAGTTGACCAGTTGATGGTTGATGCGAAGACTTCTAGCGACGCAAGTGCAAACTACACACGCGTTGAAGAAATCATTGCTGACGAAATGCCAATCATCCCAATTTACCACTACACTGGTAACTTGATGCTCAAGGAAAACCTCAAAGGTTGGCCTGTTGAGAACGTTGAGCAAAATTGGTACAGCCGTGACCTTTATAAGGTAGCTGAATAACAATTTAAGCATCGCGCGAAGCCATCAGGTTTCGCGCGATGTCTCTTTGGTTTTCGCTGTATATCGGGGGTTATGCAGCACAAAGAAAACTAAAGAAGAGGATGTGAAGGTTCTTGCCGCAACGCCGAAGGGGGCTTTGCCGCAGAAAAAGAACCCACATTTAGGGAAGCAGGGTTTTACAAAAATGTTCAGTTTTATTGTTCGACGTGTGGCGTATGCTGTGCCCACATTGTTGATTTTGATTATCGCTTCATTCTTGCTGATGTATGCGGCACCTGGTGGGCCGTTCACAACAGAGCGGGCTTTGCCGCCTGAAGTGCTGAAAAATATTGAAGCACGTTACGGCTTGAATGATCCTCTAGCAGTTCAGATTTGGAACTATATTTGGAATGTTGTGACCAATTTCGATTTTGGTCCATCATTTAAATATAGAGATAGATCGGTTAATGACATTATTAGCCAAGGTTTCCCAGTTACGCTGACTTACGGGATTTGGTCGTTCATTTTCGCGATCATTGTTGGTTTGAGCTTGGGCATTGTTGCCGCCATCCGCCACAACACAACAGCAGACTATGCTGCAGTGGGTGTGTCAATTGGTGCGCAGGTGCTGCCAAACTTTGTTATGGCGCCTATCTTGGTTTTGATCTTCACCTTGTGGCTACGTTGGCTACCCGGTGGGGGCTGGAATGGCGGCCAGATTGAATATGTCATCATGCCGGTTATCGCGCTTTCAACAAGCTATATGGCAAACATTGCCCGCTTGGCGCGGTCGTCAATGTTGGAAGTGCTGAACTCAAACTTTATTCGCACAGCGAAGGCCAAGGGCCTGTCTGAGCGCAATGTGATTTTGAAGCACGCGCTTAAGCCCGCTTTGATGCCTGTTATCTCCTATTTGGGGCCAGCCTTTGTTGGCATGATCACTGGTTCTGTGGTGGTGGATATGTATTTCAGCACCGGCGGCATGGGGCAGTATTTCGTGAACTCTGCATTTAACCGCGACTATTCAGTGATGATGGGGATCACCATTTTGATTGGTGTTCTGACTATCACATTTAACACTGTTGTCGACATTGTCTATGCCTGGATCGATCCACGCATTCGGTTGTCATAGGAGGGCGAACCATGATTGCTAAAAGTTCAAAAATGGAAACGCTCGCTGAAAATATTGTCGAACAGCAAGCGGTTAAGGGGCGTTCGCTTTGGCAGGACGCGATTTCACGCTTTGTGCGTAACAAAGCAGCGCTTGTGAGCGTGTTTGTGTTGATCTTCATCACACTTCTGTCGTTTGTGGGGCCGATGTTTTCCCCATGGGACTATGAAACAATTGACTGGGGCGTAATGGGCAATGCGGCCACAATGGGCTACCCGTCAATCGAAACAGGCCACTATTTTGGCACGGACGATTTGGGGCGTGATATTTTCGCGCGGACCATGCAAGGCACTCAAATCTCGCTTACGGTTGGTTTCCTCGGTGCGGCAGTTGCTGTGATCGTGGGTACGCTTTACGGCGCGATCTCTGGCTATGTTGGTGGCACGCTGGACAATGTGTTGATGCGGATTGTCGATCTGCTTTTGTCTGTGCCTTACATGTTTGTGTTGATCTTGTTGTTGGTGGTTTTTGGCCGCTCATTGCAAATGTTGTTTGTGGGCATCGGGCTGTTTGCTTGGATGGATATGGCGCGTATTGTGCGCGGGCAAACCTTGTCTATTAAGAACAAGGAATTCATCGAAGCGGCGGTTGCCTCTGGTGTTGGCAGCTTCACCATCATTATGCGTCACATTGTGCCAAACCTGCTTGGTGTGGTTATTGTTTATGCTTCATTGTTGGTGCCGCAGCTCATTCTGACAGAAAGCTTTATTTCGTTCCTTGGTCTTGGTGTTCAAGAGCCGATGACGTCTTGGGGCGCTTTGATTAATGAGGGCGCGAAGACCATGCAATATGGTGTGATCTGGCAATTGGCGTTTCCTTTGGCCTTCTTCATTGTTGGCTTGTTCTGCTTCTTCTTCATCGGTGATGGGTTGCGCGACGCGTTTGACCCGAAAGACCGCTAGGTTTGAGGGAGAGTCAAATGAGCAAGATTAATTTGAATGCTGTGTCTTTGCGCGTGGAAACATGCGCAACGGACACTCAGCACCAAAAAAACAATGAAATGACCGCCAATAAGGGGGAAACAGCATGAGTGATATGAAAAACAGCTCAGTATTGCAGGTGAAAGACCTCAATGTTTCATTTGAGACCCCTGATGGCCGTGTTGATGCGGTTCGGGGCGTTAATCTTCACATTAACCGGGGCGAATGTCTTGGTATTGTGGGGGAATCTGGTTCTGGCAAAAGCCAAACCTTTATGACCGCCATGGGGCTTTTGGCCAATAACGGCCATGCGACGGGTGAAGTCAATTTCCACGATACCCAAATTTTGGGTATGTCTGTACGTGAATTGAACAAGATTCGTGGTCGCCACATGACCATGATTTTCCAAGACCCACTGACCAGCCTTACACCGCATATGACCGTTTTGGATCAAATGACGGAAGTGTTGGAATTGCACACCAGTGTGCGTGGCGATGCAGCCGCGAAGAAAAGCCTTGAGTGGTTGGAGCGCGTGCGTATCTCTGATGCGAAGCGTCGTCTCAATCAATATCCGCACGAGCTTTCAGGCGGAATGCGTCAACGTGTGATGATCGCGATGGCGATGTTGTGTGAGCCTGAATTGCTGATTGCCGATGAGCCAACAACGGCGCTCGATGTGACGGTGCAGGCCGAAATTCTCGATCTTATGGATGAGCTTAAGCGTGAGAACAACACAGCGATTGCGTTGATCACTCACGATATGGGCGTGGTGGCGCGCATGTGTGATCGCATTCAAGTGATGCGGCACGGTGTTTATGTGGAAGAGGGCACAGCCGAAGAAATCTTCTACAACCCGCAGCATGAATATACAAAAATGCTGTTGGATGCGATGCCGCGCATTGACCAGCCGGATAAGGCAACAAACCGTAAGCTGAAAGAATATGACGAAAAAGGCCGCGATCAAAACTTCCTAACGGTTGATGATGTGCGGGTTGAATTCGACATTAAAGTGCAAGAAGGCTTGTGGCCCAAAAAGGTGCCATTGAAGGCTGTGGATGGGGTGAGCTTTACGCTTCGTCCCGGCGAAACAATGGGCATTGTGGGCGAGAGTGGTTGTGGTAAATCCACTTTGGCGCGCGCTGTTTTGCAGCTTATCCCACCTACCGCGGGTGCGGTGAGCTGGTTGGGCAGCCCACTTTCTGGTTTGAACCGGAAAGAGTTGAACAAGAAACGCAAAGATTTGCAGATTGTTTTCCAAGATCCATTGGCGAGCTTGGATCCGCGCATGACCATTGCCGATTCCATTATGGAGCCATTGCAAACTTTCCGTCCTGAAATGTCGCGCAAAGACATGAAGGCGAAAGTGGCTCAGATGATGGAACGGGTTGGGTTGCCTCAGCAAATGATCAACCGCTATCCGCACGAACTTTCTGGCGGCCAAAACCAACGTGTGGGCATTGCCCGTGCGATGATTATGGAGCCGAAATTGGTGGTGTGTGATGAAGCAGTATCTGCTTTGGACGTTTCCATTCAGGCGCAAATTATTGAGCTGTTGATGGATTTGCAGGAAGATTTCGATCTGTCCTTGTTGTTCATCTCTCACGATTTGTCTGTGGTGCGCGAGATTTCTCACCGGATTATGGTGCTTTATCTTGGTCGCATTGTTGAGTTGGCAGATCGGCACGAGATCTATAAAGATCCGCGCCATCCATACACAAAACAGCTTATTTCTGCGGTGCCGATTCCGGACCCTAAAATTGAGCGTGCACGGGAGCGGATTAAGCTGCCGGGTGAATTGCCTTCACCTATGGATCCAACGGCGCGATTGCGCTTTATGCCGTCAAAAATTGCGGCCAATGAGTTGGATTATGTGCCACGTTTGGATGAAGTTAAGCCGGGCCATTATGTGGCCGAGCATGACGAACTTGAGAAGTTGGTCGTTTAACATGATTGAGGGCACGATATGTCGTGCCCTCTACCAAAATTGAACAAATTTAACCGGGAGATGTGTGAGATTCTTGGTTTTGACGCATTTCAGCGTTGACAAGCGGAGAATTTCTTCATAGTTTCCAGCCAACTTATTTCGGCGCCGGTGGCGCCTATTTTTATGAATGTGAAGGGTGACCGGAATGAAAATCAAAAATTCCATCAAAGCGTTGCGCACCCGGCATCGCGACAATAAGGTCGTTCGCCGTCGCGGTCGCATCTATATCATCAACAAAGTGAACAAGCGTTTCAAAGCCCGTCAAGGCTAAGCGCTTTACACATTGTTTTAAAAGTTTAAGGTCGGTGCTTGTCGCCGACCTTTTCTTTTGTGCTGTTGAGACTTTATGAAGCTTTTCTTTTCTCCCGACCAATTGGCCCACAATCCGCAAAAGGAAATCTCAGATGGCAAGTTAGTCGACGCAGTGGAGATTCCGCAACGCGCAGAGATGGTGCTAAACGCGCTGCGGGCTTTGCCTGACCTGTGTGAAGCTCCAGTGCAGGACCTTGGCCGTGAGCCGATAGAACGCGTGCACGACAAAGGTTACATTCAGTTTCTAGAGGATTTCGGGTCGCTGTGGGCTGCAGCGGGGCGGGAAGGCGAGGGCTTTCCCTTTGTGTGGCCAGGCAGAGATTTTCGCACGGATAAAGTGCCCAATCATTTGGATGGCAAGCTCGGCCATTATTCTTTTGATGCAGGCACACCGCTTACCGACAAAACCTATGGCGCAGCTTATGCATCAGCGCAAAGTGCACTTAACGGGGCGGATGCTTTGTTGAATGGTGATCAACACGCTTTCGCGCTGTGTCGGCCTCCTGGTCACCATGCTGGGAAAGATTATTATGGCGGCTACTGTTTTTTCAACAATGCCGCCATCGCAGCTCAATATTTGCGCGATCAAGGTGCTGAACGTGTCTCTATCTTTGATATTGATTATCACCATGGCAACGGCACCCAGGCGATCTTTTATGAACGCGCAGATGTTCAATTTCTCTCGATGCATGCGGATCCGCTGGATGAATATCCCTATTTTTTAGGGCATGCGGATGAGCGTGGAATGGGGGAAGGCACCGGTCATAATTTCAATTATCCGCTGCCTTTGGGCACTGCAGCGCCGGAGTTTATGACGACCCTCAACCAAGGTTTGGATGAGGTGGCGCGTTACGATCCTGACTATTTGATCATTTCATTGGGCGTCGATTTTTTTGAAGGTGATCCGATCTCACAATTTAAGCTGACGCATACTGACATGCCTGCCATTGGCACCGCATTGCGTCAGGCTGGAAAGCCCATTCTTTTTGTGATGGAAGGCGGGTATGCTGTGGGCGATTTAGGCCGCAATGTTGCTTCGATTATTGATGGATATTTAAACAACTAATTTTGCCGAGTTTTTTAATGGCACGATATATTATCTACCGCGTTGCGTGGGGATTTGTGGTTTTGTTGGTGTTGAACATAGTGACTTATATTATGATCACCATTGCGCCGGGGTCGCCCTTTTCCAGTGAGAAAACACCTCCACCGCATATTATTGCCTTGCTTGAGGCGAAGTATGGGTTGGATCAGCCGATCCATATTCAAATATGGCGTTACATGGTTGGTATATTTACACGGTTTGATTTTGGCCCATCCATTATGCGCAAAGGCTTGGATGTTAGCGGTATAATAGCGACGACATTTCCGATCTCTTTCACCTATGCAATTATCTCATTCATTATCGCTGTAACATTCGGTACTGCTTTAGGCATTTGCGCCGCGGTTTGGCAAAATAGTTGGATTGATTATGGTGCAATTATCCTCGGCGCTGCGGGTAAGGTGTTACCAAATTTTATCCTTGCGCCAGTTCTTGTCCTGGTTTTCACCTTATGGCTGAAATGGTTGCCCGGCGGTGGATGGAATGGTGGAGATTGGCGCAACCTAGTGATGCCTGTGATCGCCCTCAGTACCGCGCTTATGGCCAGTATTGTCCGACTATGCCGGGGCGCAATGTTAGAAGCGCTTCATATGCCCCATATTGCCGCAGCGAAGTCGCGTGGCATTCCATTTTACCTGATCATTTGGCGACATGCGTTTAAGCCTGTCATGCTGACATTGCTGACGCACTTGGCCAGCATGTTTGCGGGCGTGATCACTGGATCGATGGTGATCGATGTGTATTTTTCAACGGGTGGGATGGGGCAGTTTTTTGTCGCCGCCGCTGGCGCACGAGATTACTATCTGGTGATGGGGCTGACATTGTTTTCGGCAATGATTTTGATCGTTGTAAACATATTGATCGACATTGCTTATATGTGGCTCGACCCTAAAATTAAGTTTTATTAGGGCCGAGCTTGAGTTTGATGCTTAGGACGAGCCCATGCCATCTTGGCCAACAAAGGCGATGCGAAGCATGTTGGTGGCGCCTGGGGTGCCTAGGGGTACGCCGGCAGTGATCGCCACGCGGTCGCCCGGGCGGGCGAAGCCTTCGCGATAGGCAATTGAACAGGCGCGATCTACAACATCATCCAAGTTCACCGCATCTTCTGTGCGCACGCAGTGTAGGCCCCACACTAGGGACAGGCGACGAACTGTTGAATCTTTTGGTGAAAGGGCAATGATTGGCTTTTCTGGGCGCTCACGCGAGGCGCGAATGCCAGTTGAGCCAGAAGATGTGTAACAAACGATTGCGGCCAAATCCAAAGTCTCTGCAACCTGACGAGTGGCAGCAGAAATCGCATCGGCAGCCGTGGCGTCTGGTGTGATTTCCTGCCGACGAATAATGCCTTGATAAAGATTATCGTTTTCAACAGCAACGGCGACCTTGTTCATGGTGCTGACCGCTTCAATTGGAAAATCACCTGCAGCAGATTCTGCTGACAGCATGACGGCATCGGCGCCTTCAAACACAGCGGTTGCCACGTCAGACACTTCCGCCCGTGTGGGTACGGGCGCGCTGATCATGGATTCGAGCATTTGGGTGGCCACCACCACAGGCTTGCCCTGTTGGCGCGCCATGCGGATCATGCGCTTTTGCAGGCCTGGCACCGTTTCCAAAGGCATCTCAACGCCCAAATCGCCACGGGCGATCATGATGGCGTCAGAGAGTTTGATGATTTCTTCCAAACGCTCGATGGCTTGCGGCTTTTCAATTTTTGCCAGCACGCCTGCGCGGCCCTGTACGGTTTTGCGCACATCGATAATATCTTCTGGGCGTTGCACGAAAGAAAGGGCAACCCAGTCAGCGCCGGCTTCCAAGCCAGCAACGAGGTCTTCGCGGTCTTTATCGGTCAATGCGCCTACGCCAAGCAAAGTGTCTGGCAAGCTCACGCCTTTGCGGTTAGACAATTTGCCGCCGTGCACCACTTCGCACTCAATGGCTGTCTTTGAACATTTTTTGGCAACCAATTCGATCTTGCCATCGTCCAAAAGCAATTTGTGATTGGTGCGGATTGCATCAAAAATTTCAGGGTGAGGCAACTCAACGCGGTCTTTATTGCCAAGCGTATTGTCTTGGTCGAATATGATGATGTCGCCAGTGGCCAATTGCACTGAGTCATTTTCGAACTTGCCAACGCGAAGCTTGGGCCCTTGCAAATCCACAAGCACGCCTATGGGGCGTTTTACCTTATGTTCCACGGCGCGAATATTGGCCATGGTTTCATTCAAAACTTCATGGCTGGCGTGGCTCATATTGATGCGAAAGACGTCCGCCCCGGCGCGAGCCAATTGTTCAATCATATCTTCATTGTTTGAAGCGGGGCCTAGGGTGGCCAGAATTTTTACTTTGCGTTGGCGTCTCATTGTGTCTCCAGGGGTTGCAGATCAGTCTCGGTGAGCTGAACCGTCCAATCCGTATTGTTTTCAGTGTCGACTTCCATAAAACCAGTGCGTTCATAGCCGCGCGCTAGGCAGTCTTTTTCGCCAAAAATTGTGAATGCTTTATCACGGGTACACATAAAAATACGTCCCCCCCAAATGCCACCGCTTACATCATCCACGGCGTGGAGATAAAAATATTGCGATGGTTGCTCATTCAACGGGCCGCTAAAAACCAATGCACAGCTTTCTTTTTCGGCGATCCACCAACCTTCAGATTGCCAACCATTTTCGGCTTTAAAGCCGATGGCAATGGCAACGGTGTTGTCGGTTTGGTTGCAAACACGCAAATCTGCTTTGGCCGAGCTGACAGGCAAGGCGGCAAATAGGGACAGGCAGGTCATTGCGAGAGCAGCGAAACGCACTGGCATTTTTTTGGTTTCAAAAAACAAGGTCACGACCTCATGAGTTGTAGCTGTTGGGAGAAATGTGTCAATCGCTATACCAAATATTGGACGGTTCTGTGGCGGTTTTTGTGCTTATCCAGGCCCATTATTCCTGATTTGGTTCGGTAGGGAAATCAGATTGGTGGAAATTGCCTATTGGCGGTTGCCTTTCGGGGGTGATTTGCGTCACATAGAGCAAATTTAATGGCTCGGGAATCTGTCATGGGACAAACAAGCATCGCCCGCGAGCAATTGCGCGCATATGTGGAGCGCATTGAGCGCTTGGAAGACGAGAAAAAATCTATTTCTGACGATATTCGTGATGTCTATGCCGAAGCAAAGGGCAATGGCTATGATGTGAAAGCGATGCGCCAGATTGTGAAGCTACGCAAGCAAGAAGCGCATGAGCGGCAAGAGCAAGAAGCAATTCTTGATCTTTACAAGCACGCTTTGGGCATGATTGCTTCGCCAAGCTATTATGAAGATGAGGAAGAAGGGCAGGAATAATTCCGCCCTTTTCTAAATTTCAGTTTTAAAGGCCGCCTGTCATCACTTGATTGGCGGCTTTTTCGTTGCCGAGTGCGCGCATAACAGTTGCGGCGATGGCGTGGCGGTCTAGGCCTGCATGTTTGTACATTTGGTCTTGGCCCGCATGATCAAAATGATGGTCTGGGATGAAAAGCGGGCGCACTTTCAAGCCGTTGTCCAGTAGCCCATTTTGCGCCAAATGGCTCAATACGAATGAGCCGAAGCCGCCAACTGAACCTTCTTCAATGGTCAGCAGCACTTCGTGATTTTTGGCCAATGTTTCCACCAATTGAGTGTCGAGTGGTTTGGCAAAACGTGCGTCGACAATTGTTGGGTTGAAGCCCAAGCCAGTAAGAATTTCGGCTGCCGCCATGGTTTCCGCTAAGCGACCGCCGAATGACAGAAGCGCCACAGACTTGCCTTCGCGGATGATGCGGCCTTTGCCGATCTCCAACATTTGACCTTGCTCTGGCAATTCAACGCCTACACCTTCGCCGCGTGGATAGCGCAGAGCAATGGGATGTTCGTCAAATAGGGCGGCGGTGGTGACCATATGGCGCAACTCTGCTTCGTCACCTGGGGCCATCAACACCATGTTGGGGATGGCGCCCAAATAGGCGGTATCGAACGCGCCAGAGTGGGTTGGCCCATCGGCGCCGACAAAGCCAGCACGGTCAATCGCAAAGCGAACGGGCAAGTTTTGAATGGCCACATCATGCACAATTTGGTCGTAACCGCGTTGCAGGAAGGTGGAGTAGATCGCGCAGAAGGGCGACATGCCTTCAGCTGCGAGGCCCGCGCAGAAGGTGACGGCATGTTGTTCCGCAATGCCTACATCAAATGTGCGGTCGGCGAATTCTTTGGCAAACTTGTCTAAACCTGTGCCGGATGGCATGGCGGCGGTGACAGCGACGATTTTGTCGTCTTTACGTGCTTCTTGGATCAGGCTTTCGGCGAAAACCCCCGTATAGGATGGGGCGTTTGCAGGGGCTTTTGATTGTGCGCCAGTGATCACATTGAACTTTGATACGCCGTGATATTTATCTGCGGCGCTTTCGGCAGGGCCATAGCCTTTGCCTTTTTGGGTGACCGCATGGATCAAAATTGGACCCGTGTCCGTGTCGCGAATATTGTCGAGAATGGGCAGCAGATGGTCCAGATTATGTCCATCGACCGGCCCAACATAATAAAAACCAAGCTCTTCAAACATGGTGCCGCCTGTCCAGAAGCCGCGTGCATATTCTTCCGTGCGGCGTGCTTTTTCTGAAAAGAAGCGGGGCAAATGTTCGGACAATTGTTTTGCGGTTTCGCGAATGGACCGATAGGTTTTGCCAGACACAAGACGTGCCAGATAAGCGCTCATTGCGCCTGTTGGTGGCGCAATTGACATGTCGTTGTCGTTCAAGATCACGATCAAGCGGGCATCCATGGCCCCTGCATTGTTCATGGCTTCATAGGCCATGCCAGCGGACATGGCACCATCGCCGATCACCGCGATAATGTTGCGTTTTTCACCCTTCAGGTCAGCGGCGACGGCCATGCCGAGGCCCGCAGAGATCGATGTTGAGGAGTGTCCTGCGCCGAAAGGATCGAATTCGCTTTCTTTGCGCTTGGTGAAACCAGACAAGCCATCTTCTTTGCGCAATGTGCGCATTTGCTCGCGGCGTCCGGTTAGAATTTTGTGTGGGTAGGCTTGGTGGCCAACATCCCAGATGATTTTGTCATCTGGGGTGTTAAATACGTGATGCAGGGCTACAGATAGTTCAACGACGCCCAAACCAGCACCTAAATGACCGCCAGTTTCAGACACCACATCAATCATTTCCGTGCGGACTTCGTCTGCAAGCTGGGTCAATTGATTGCGTGGTATGGCGCGCAAATCTTCAATTTTAGAAATGCCGTCCAACAGGGGTGTTTCGGGGCGTTTGGTCACCGCAACCTCATCTCATATTTTGTGCAAGGTTCGCGCGGGCCGCTTGTTGGCGCGCGCGTCAAACTGGTTTAGCAGAGTTGAGCCAACAGGCAACTCCCTTGGCCGAAGTTTGAACCAATTTATATGATTTTGCGGCGATTATGCGGCAATTAGCCGCCAAATTGGTTGAAGCTGACTTGCTGCGCGGGCAAATTGCTGTCGAAACCCATTTGGCTCTTATTGCCCATCACAACACTTGGGTCGAGATCTGCCTGATCCGGTTCAAACAGAACGGCAAATTGTGGTGCCGTTAGCTGTGTTTGATCAGTAAACATTTCAACCACATGCCCCAAATCTGGTGCCACCAATTCACCCCGACGTTGGGTCAGGCTGTAGCGTAGCGGATCAAAGCTTGGCTTTGTGTTGGGCTTTTTGGTGTTCTGCAAAATCTGCCCAAACTCTTCCAGATTTGGTGTCAAAGAAGCGGTGCTGAGCGTTTGCCGCAATGCCTCGATATTCTTGTCCGGCGTCGGTGCAGGCTCTGGTTTAGGCTGCTCAACCTTGCGTGACAAAATGTTTTCCAACGCCTTTTGTGCGTCTTCTGTTTGCTCCGGCAATGGGGCATAGGCTGCGAACAGGCCGCCTTGATCGCTATTAGTGCGCACATCTGTGGCGGTGTTGCCTAGGGAGGCAACTTTCAATGGAGCGAGTGGATCGCGACCCGGCTCGGCGATCAGCGGGCGACCTGTTGGAGGCGTTATCGCTTCCGGTCCACTTTCTGCCACATTGAACCGTGATGCAGGCGCTGCGTCGGCCGCGGGAACTGCGGGCGCGTTGGTGAGCGCAGCCAGTTGAACTGGTTTTGTTGGAGGCGCCACAGCAGGCAATGCGTTGGCCACAGCAGCTGCAGGCAATTGGCTTTCCCCTGCTGGCGCAGGGCGAGAAGGTGGCAAGCCAGATAGCGCAGCAACGCGAATAATTGGCGTGGCTTTCACTGTGTTTTGGCGAGGCACATCTGCTACTTCATTTTGATCGTCATCATCGCCGCCGAACAGCATATCCATCAATGTGGTGCCTTTTTTGCCATCATCTGATGATGATGCGGAGGCATAACGGGTGGAGCCGCCGCAAGGCAATTGACGACATTTTGACCATTCAGCCTTAGCTGCTGCATAGCCATTTTTCGACAAAAGCACGCCATTTGACGGAACGTGCATGGTTTTGCCATTTGGGAAAATGCGCTTCAATTGTGCAGTGGTCATGCGAGGCCAAGCGCGCACGCTGCCCGTATCCAAATGCACAAATGGGCTGCCAGAAGAAGGGTAATAACCTACGCCACCCACATGTTTGCGCATAGCAACTTCACGCACTTTCGAAATCGGTACGCCGGGGATAAAGAAATCCATGGCCAAGCCGCGTGTGTGGTTTGAGTTTTTGGCCACGCCAGAAGAGCGGGCACGCAACATCTCGTTGGTTTTCGGCGAGCGATAGGCGGAAACCACATGAATTGGCTTTGTTGCGCCAACCTCTTGATAGACTTCCCACACAAGATCAAACAAGCGTGGGTCCATCTTGGTTGGTTCATTGCGGCGCCAATCACGCAAGAATTGGTTCAGCTGGGCAAGGCCCTTATTGTCGTAACGGCCATTGCGCTTAAAGGTGATTTTGGCTGTTTCACGCGTGTGCGTGTAATAGAGATAAAGCGTGCGATCGCCCGCAGCAAAGCTCGGCACGACCAAAGTCGGCGCCAACAATGCAGCCACCAAAATTGTAGCGGCGATACGCCGCAAACCATAAGTCCAACGCAATACTGATTTGCCCAACACGTTTATGATGCCTATTTTCGTCACCAGTCATTCTATCGTTGGTTCAGTTTATAACCAACTTAATTAGACTTTATTAACGTTAAGCAAGCAACAGCAAATTATGCGATTTTGCCCCGCCAACTTCCCACTTTTCTAATATAGGAAGTAAAATGGCGTGAAAAAGGCATGGCAAAAGCCGTGCGACATTATGCGCATTTAAGCAAAATTATAGTAAATGCTTTGTAAATTTTAGCTTTTGAGCAAGTTGATCAAGCGCTGATGGTGGCCATACACATCGCCATAAGAGCGGATGGTACCATCGCCGCTTACGCGCAATGTGAAGTAAGAAATGTGCACAGGCACATGACGCTTCAAATTGTTCCACTTTTCCGTTGAACCGAACATGGACTTGATTTTGCTCAAGCTCAAATCTGGTTCAAAGGCCAACAACGCATCAGCGAATTCAAGCGGATTATGCACCCGCACACAACCGTGTGAAAAGGCGCGATAGCTACGTGAGAACAGGCTTTTTGATGGTGTGTCGTGTAGATAAACAGCGTGTTGGTTGGGGAACAAGAATTTGATCTGACCCAATGCATTGCCGCGACCAGGACGCTGGCGAATGCGGAATGGTGGGTTTGAAGGGTTCACATTGGCCCAATCAACTGAAGATGCATTGATCACACGGCCGCCGGACAGCAATTCGTAATTGCGAGCGGCGAAATAGCCGGGATTGCCATTTGACGCGGGCAGCAGCTCATTTTTGGTGATAGAGAGCGGCACGTTCCAATATGGGTTCACAACCACATGTTCAATCTCATCAGAGAAGATTGGTGTGGCATGTTTTGGCTTGCCAACTACAACGCGGGTGGCGTGACGTACAGTTTCACCAGAGCGAACTTCCAAGCGGAACTCAGGCACGTTTACAAAAACAAAGAATTCGCCCAGATTTTTTGGCATCCAGCGCCAGCGTTCCATATTGGCGATAATATCTTCCGCGCTGGCTCCGTTTGCGCCATTCAAGGCAGCAACGGTTGCCGGGCCGACAACGCCATCTGGCACCAAGCCGAGCGACGATTGGAATTCTTTTACCGCGTCGACCATCGCTTGGTCGTAAACCAACTCATTTGCGGGATCTTCAGCAGGTGTTTCCAACCGGGTGCGTAACAGAGAAAGGCGATCATCTGTGCGGCCCAATTTCAACAATTGGCCATTTGGAATGATGATCTGTTCTTCTTCTACACCATCGAGTTTTTTCGCCAACTCGTCTCGCAAGGCAACAAATTCGCGGTGTGTTGGGTGCAGGCTATAAAGCAAGTTTGCTGGATCGCTTGATTGCACCAAATCAATCAGCATTTTTGCGCCATCAATACGCGTTGGCGACAAAGTGATTGAATTGGAAACGCTGCGCGGATTGATCCGGCCACCTGCAGCATGCTGGGCATAGCGAATAGCGCTTTGCGAAAATTCTGTTTCTAGCGCGGCCAAGCGCTCTGGTTCATTTTCAATATTTGTGAGGTCCAACGCGTCCGTCAGATAATCGCTTGGGCGTAGGCCTTCCAACTCAGCTTTTTTGAACAGCTCAATTATGGCTTCGGCTTTGTCAGAAAAGGCGATCTTGTCGCCGTCCAAATCTAACCAAAGTGGTTCGAAATTGCGCTCGCCGTAAAAGTAATAAAGCTTTTGAGCAGATTTCCATGCTGATGAGCCGGCGCTCGCATCGTAATAATCTGCTTTCAATCCAGCTTTGATTGTTTTGGCCAACGGGCTTGTTGCAGGCCCGATTACCACGCGTGTGGCTTCAACACCATTTATGTTGATGACTTGCTGTGCCTGCGTTGCGGACAAAGGAAGGAGAGCAAAAGCTGTTGCTGCCAAAATACCAAGTTTAAATCCGCGCATTTCAATCCCTTTTAATCCCGCAACTTTGTTTGTTGTGGTTTTGCGGATCGAATTCCAGCAAATATGTCCCACAACCAATTGGTCGCGCCCCAGCATGCGACTCCAAAAGCGCTCTGTTTATAGCCAAGAATGGCTTGCTCACCAAGCGTTTCGCGAAATTGTTACCACAAATTCCTTACAAATTTCTGCTTGTGTTGCAAAAAAGCGCTTAAGGGCTAAGCGGCGTTGGATTGATCGCTGTCCAGCCCATATTCTTTGAGCTTGCGGTAAAGGGTGGAGCGCCCAATGCCCAGCGCACGAGCAACAGCGCTCATTTTGCCATTGTGTTTTTTCAATGCAAATTCAATGAGTTCTTTTTCCACCTGTGCCAAGTTATTCACCCGCCCTTCTTCTGTCAGGAAGCGGTCTTTAGCTGGTTTTTTGGCCGGTTTTAGCGGTGTGATGGAGCTGGTTGCCGCGTCAATATGATCAGGGGTGACTTGCGGCGACATGGATTTTAGCGCTGCGCGCAATTTTTCGGCGCCTTGGAGCGAGGTTTGAATCTGTGGAAACTCATTCGGGGTGAGGCGACCATCTTCAGTGAGCAAAATTGCGCGATAGATGGCATTTTCAAGCTGGCGCACATTGCCCGGCCATTCATATTGGCACAGCATGTCGATTGTTTCGGTTGTACAGCCTTCAATGCGCCGACCCTCGGCGACGGAAAACTTTGTGATAAAGTGGTTGGCCAATGCTTCAATATCTTCCACCCGATCGCGCAATGGCGGCATGTAAATTGGGAAGATATTAAGTCGATAATAAAGGTCTTCGCGGAAATGTTTCTGCTTGGTCAGGTTCAGCAAGCGTTTAGAGGTGGCGCAAATCAGGCGCACATCATAAGGCGCAAAATCATCTGCGGATGTGCTGAGCTTTTTTTCGGTGAATAGCGCAAGCAATTTGCCTTGCAGCTCAAGAGATAGGGCGCCGATTTCATCAAGATAGAGGGTGCCGCCTTGCGCTTGTTCAAATGCGTTCTTCTTGCCTGATTCCAATGAACCGAAAAGCATTTCGTCCAGCTCATCCGTGTCGATTGTTGAGCAGTTCAAAGCAATGAAAGGCTTGCCACTACGTTTGGCGTGATGATGGATGGCGCGGGCCATCATGTCGCGCCCAGTGCCTGCTTCGCCTTCGATCAGCACAGGGATTTGTGTGGCTGCAGCTTTCTCGCCATGGGTGATGGATTTTTGCATGGCGGGCGAAATGGCGGCCATATCTTTAAAGCTGAGGGCGCCTTTGTGCCGATGGGTTTCTGTGCGTAGGCAATTTTCCAAATCAAAGCGCTTTAGTGCGTTTTGCAATGAAATGACCAAGCGCTCTTGCGAAATCGGCTTTGAGAAAAAGTCTGTTGCGCCGAGGCGGATCGCAGAAACAATGTTTTCAATGTCTGGATGTGCGGTTTGCACAATCACAGGCATCGTGAAGCCTTGTTCGCGCATTTCGCTCAGAACAGTCATGCCGTCCATCTCTGGCATCACCAGATCAAGGATGACGGCTTGAATGTTTTGGCTTTCCAAAATGGCCAATCCTTCAGCGCCGGATTGAGCGATTATTGGCTCATATCCATGGGCTTTGAGCATCTCTTCGCTCAGGCGACATTGAATGGGATCGTCATCAATAACAAGAATATTGGCCATAAGCTCTCTTATTTGACCGGCTAAATGCCTGTCGAATCACAAACTGTCCTAATTTGGGTCAGGCTAGGTCCGAGTTCTTAACAGTGGATTAAGGATACTTAATTCAACTGTCTAAAGTGTGTTTTAGCCTCTGTTCTTGATTGCGTGACGCGTTGCCCCATCTTTTGTGAAAAGGGAGATGCAATGCTTGATCTTGATCGGCAAAGTTGGATCAAATGGCACGAGGGCACTTTGCCATGGGTGGATGCTTATTTGCAGCGGTTTCAGTTTAGCCGCCATGCGCATGACACCTATGCGATTGCGCTCACTTTGGCAGGGGTGCAAAGCTTTGATTATCGCGGTGAGACGCGCCATTCCCAAGCAGGCGGTGTCGTTGTGCTGCATCCTGATGAGCTGCATGACGGTCGAGCTGGAACTGAGCATGGGTTTCGTTTTCGCACGCTCTATCTGGCACCAAAAATGGTGCAAGATGTATTGGGTGGCGCATCATTGCCCTACATTGAAAACGGACTTTCGACCCACCCCCGTTTAACTCGCGCCGTTAAATCTATCTTGAACGAGCCTCAGTCTTTAGATGAACTGGCGCAAAATGATTTGGTTTGTGAACTGATTTTTGCCATGCAAGAGGCATCAGGGGACACAGAGCCTCAATGGGCGTTGGTCAATTGGCCCGCAGTATGTCGGGCGCAGCAATTTTTGGATGCGCATATATTTGACCAAGTTTCCATCGAGACGTTGGCGCAAGTTGCACAAATCGATCGATGGCAATTGTCGCGCGACTTTCGTGCGGCGCTGGGCACCAGCCCCTATCGTTATTTGCTGATGCGGCGCATTGAGCAGGTGCAAGAAAAACTCAAAGTGGGTGATGGGTTGGCCCATATTGCAGCCAGTTGCGGTTTTGCTGATCAGAGCCATCTAACGCGCCATTTCCGAAAAATTATTGGCCTGACACCAGGGCAATGGCAACGTTTGGCGCGCTAACGCACAATCGTTCTATATTCCCAAGTTGCCCCATCCTAAATCCCATTCAACATTATTATTTAGGATGGTGATTATGCTCGATTTTCTAAAACCCCGCTGGCGTAGCTTGGCTGAATTGATTGGTTTTGTGACCATTTTGTTTGGCACTAAAGCGCTGGTTGACCCGCTCACTTGGCAATTTTCTGGTCCGATCTCCATGATCTTTACGCTGATCGTGCTCGGCATCTATCTGCGTCTGCAAAATGAACAATGGTCGGAATTGGGGCTTCGGCCTTTGTTTGGTTGGAAAGCAAAATTGCTGCTGCTGCCGCAAGCCATTGTGGGCATGGCAGGCATTATTGGCTTTTCCGCAATGCTGTTGCTGCTTGCCCAGCATATGGGGTGGACTGATTTCATGGAGGCGTCCGGTGTCGGGGCGGAGCGCTGGGGTGATCTAAAAGGAAATCTTGGGCTTTATCTTCTTTGGCTATTGGTGGTTTGGACCAGCGCGGCCTTTGGCGAAGAAATATTTTTTCGCGGTTTTTTCATAAGTCGCGCCCAACGCCTCTTTGATGGCGTGCCGCACAAATGGATTTTGTCCGCTCTATTTGCTGCTGTGACGTTTGGCTATGCTCATTATTATTATCAAGGATTGCGGGGCTTTGTTGTCACCGGAATTGTCGCCTTTTGGTTGGGGCTTTTGTATTTTGCCTACAAGCGAAATCTTTGGCCGCTTATATTGGCGCATGGCTTCGTTGATAGCTTGATGTTTACCGCACACTTTATGGACTGGGACATTTAGTTTTGCGGATTTGGGCGGGATGGGGAACGCCCTTCATGCAATACGGTCTTGGCAAGCGAAACGCATATGATAAGGTTTGCGCCAAATTGACGCTAAATGAAAGACCGATGCATGAGTAATGAAGATCTCGCGCAAAAGCTTGGGGTGATGCCTGAGTGGGATTTGACTGATCTTTATCCGGGGCAGGATAGCGCAGAACTTAAAAAAGACTTGGCGGATTGTGAGCAAGAGGCAAAGCAATTCGCGGCTGATTTTAAAGGCAAATTGGCAGAATTGGCTGAAAAGGGTGGCCTGGTAGACGCTATTACCCGCTATGAAGCCATGTCGGACAAGATGGGGCGTTTGGGATCTTTCGCCTATTTGCAATATGCGCAAAACACAGCCGATGGTGAACGCGCCAAATTTATGGGCGATTTGAACGAAAAGCTGACAAGTCTCACCACACCATTGTTGTTTTTCTCGCTTGAGTTGAACCGCATTGAAGATGATGTGTTGGACAAGGCATTGGCCGACGATATGGCCCTGGCGCGTTACAAACCTTGGTTTGATGAATTGCGCAAAGCCAAGCCCTATCAACTTGAAGATCGGGTGGAAGAGCTGTTCCACGACAAGTCTGTCACTGGTCGGTCTGCATGGAATCGGTTGTTTGATGAAACCATGGCCAGCCTGAAGTTTGATGTTGATGGCGAAGAATTGTCGCTTGAGCCGACATTGACCATGATGACTGACAAGGATCAATTTAAGCGGGAAGCGGCTTATAAAGGTCTTGTGGGTACTTTAGGCGAGAACAAACGTCTTTTCACGCACATCACAAATGTGCTGGCCAAGGATAAAGAGATTTCTGATCGTTGGCGGGGTTATGAAGATGTGGCGGATAGCCGCCACATGGCCAACTCGGTTGAGCGGGAAGTGGTGGATGCGCTGGAAAAAGCCGTGCGTGATGCTTATCCGCGTTTGTCGCACCGTTATTATAAAATGAAAGCCAAATGGTTGGGGCAAGAAAAGCTGAATGCTTGGGATCGCAATGCGCCGTTGCCCACAAGCGATGACCGCATTTTTGACTGGGACAGCGCGCAAAAAATGGTGATGAATGCTTATGCAGACTTTTCACCACAGCTTGCAGACGTGGCTAAGCCTTTCTTCAATAGTGGCTGGATTGACGCGCCTGTGCGTGATGGTAAAGCGCCTGGGGCTTTTGCTCACCCGACAGTGCCGAGTGCGCATCCCTATTTGATGCTCAATTATTTGGGCAAAGCGCGGGATGTGATGACATTGGCGCACGAGTTGGGCCATGGGGTGCATCAGGTGTTGGCTGCTGATCAAGGGGCCTTGATGGCACAAACGCCGCTTACACTGGCAGAGACCGCTAGTGTGTTCGGTGAGATGCTCACCTTCCGCTCTTTGCTGAAATCAACCGATGATCCGCACCAGCGTTTTGCGCTTTTGTCTGGCAAGGTTGAAGACATGCTGAACACGGTTGTGCGGCAGATCTCGTTTTATAGTTTTGAGCGTGCGGTGCACATCAAACGCCGTGAGGGCGAATTGCGCAGCGAAGAGCTTGAGCAGATCTGGCTGGAGACCAGCCGAGAAAGCCTTGGCCCATCTGTTGAACTAAATGAGGGATATGAGACCTTTTGGTCATATATACCGCATTTCATTCACGCGCCATTTTATGTATATGCCTATGCGTTTGGTGATTGCTTGGTGAACTCGCTTTATGCGAAATATCAGCAATCTGACGACGGATTTGTTGAACGGTATTTTGACCTGCTCAAAGCAGGTGGATCAAAGCACCATTCAGAATTACTTGCCCCATTTGGCTTGGATGCCAAAGATCCAGATTTCTGGTCACTTGGGTTGGGGATGATTGAAGGATTGATCGACGAATTAGAAGCGTTAGATCAATCTCACTAACTGGAGAAAAGAATGAGCACCGAAGCTGAAAAACTTTATGAAGAGCAATCCAAAACTTATCACGGCTTTTTGCAGTTGGCTAAATGGTCAGCCATCATCATCGCTGTGGTTTTGATTGCGCTTTATTTCTGGTTTGTCGCCTAACGCATAGCGACAAATCATCATCGTGCCGCATTTGGTTGGGGGGCGGCGCATCACCTTGTATGTGCGCAACTGAAAAGGAACTGGCATGAGAATAGCGGTTTTGCGCGAGCAAACGGCCAATGAGACCCGTGTGGCGGTCACCCCGGAAGTGGTGGCCAAATATGTGGGTTTTGGCGCTACTGTCGCAATAGAGAAAGGCGCGGGTGAAGGGTCGCGCCTTTTGGATAAGGACTATAAGGATGCGGGGGCAAGTATTTCAACTTCTGCCGCAACCGCAGTAAAGGGCGCGGATGTGGTGTTGACGGTGCGTCGCCCCACACCTGAATTGCTGAAAGGCGCAAAGAAAAATGCGCTGGTGATGGGGATGCTCGACCCATTTGGCCATGAAAAAGAAATCGGGGCCTTGGCGAAAGCAGGCTATGCCCTGTTCACCATGGAATTTATGCCGCGGATTACCCGGGCGCAGGTGATGGACGTGTTGTCCTCACAGGCGAACCTTGCTGGCTATCAAGCGGTGATCGAGGCTTCATATGCCTTCGATCGGGCATTCCCGATGATGATGACTGCGGCCGGCACGGTGCGGCCAGCTAAAACCTTCGTCATGGGTGCTGGCGTTGCAGGCTTGCAAGCCATTGCCACAGCCAAACGTTTGGGTGCCGTTGTTTCGGCTACAGACGTGCGGCCAGCTGCTAAAGAACAAGTTGAATCTTTGGGCGGTAAATTTGTTGCCGTTGAAGATGACGAGTTCAAAGAAGCAGAGACTGCAGGCGGCTACGCCAAGGAGATGAGCAAGGAATACCAAGCCAAGCAGGCTGAGTTGGTTTCCGCGCACATCGCCAAGCAGGATATTGTGATCACCACAGCGCTTATTCCGGGTCGTCCGGCACCGAAATTGATCACCAAGAAGATGGTTGAATCTATGGCACCGGGTTCGGTGATCGTGGATATGGCTGTTGAGCGTGGGGGCAATGTTGAAGTGTCCAAGCGCGGTGAAGTGGTCGACCATAAAGGCGTGAAGATTATTGGCTATGAGAATTTGCCAAGCCGTTTGGCAGCTTCAGCCTCACAACTTTATGCGAAGAACCTTTTGGCCTTCCTTGAAACCTTGATCGACAAGGAAAAGCAGGAACTTGCCATTAATTGGGAAGATGAGCTGGTTGCGGCTACTAATCTTGCCCGTGACGGGGCGATGGTTCACCCCGCTTTTGTTGAAAAGAAGGAGGCGTAAATGGTTGTAATGGAGCTTATGGCAAGCGGTGCGGCCGCTGCAGCAGGCGCGGCAACTGAAGGAACAATTGATCCATTCACCTTCCGCCTTGCAATTTTCGTCCTCGCAATTTTTGTGGGTTATTATGTGGTGTGGAGCGTTACGCCCGCATTGCATACGCCATTGATGTCCGTCACCAATGCGATTTCTTCTGTGATCGTGGTGGGCGCATTGCTGGCCGTGGGTATTTCTCTGGTTGATGATCAGGGACCAGCCCGTTGGTTTGGCTTTATTGCGCTCATATTGGCGAGCATCAATATTTTCGGCGGCTTTCTGGTCACGCAGCGCATGCTGGCCATGTATAAAAAGAAGGGATAATCCATAATGATTTCTGCAAATATTGCGGCCCTTCTTTATTTGGCCGCTGGGGTTTTGTTCATTCTGGCGTTACGCGGATTGTCTCACCCCACTACTGCTCGTCAGGGCAATAACTATGGCATGATCGGTATGGCCATTGCCGTGGTGACCACCCTGTTGGTTGCCGGACCGAAAGATCCCTTGGCTATTGGCTTGATCATTGGTGGTATCGCCATTGGTGGTGGCATTGGCGCGGTTATCGCCCGTCGGGTGCCGATGACCTCCATGCCGCAATTGGTGGCAGCGTTCCACTCGCTCGTGGGCTTGGCTGCTGTGTTCGTGGCCGCAGCCGCGCTTTATGCGCCGCAGGCTTTCGGCATTGGTACACCGGGTGATATTCACGGGGCGAGCCTTGTTGAAATGAGCTTGGGTGCCGCGATTGGTGCCTTGACCTTCACTGGTTCTGTGATTGCCTTTTTGAAATTGGATGGCCGCATGTCCGGCGCGCCAATCATGTTGCCTGCGCGGCACTTGATTAACATCGCTATTGCCGTCGCGCTTGTGGTGTTGGTTGTGCTGTTTGTGCAAACAGCTGATCCGATTTACTTCTGGCTGATCACAATCCTCGCATTGGTTCTTGGTGGCTTGCTGATCATCCCGATTGGTGGCGCGGATATGCCGGTTGTTGTGTCTATGCTGAACTCCTATTCAGGCTGGGCCGCAGCAGGCATTGGTTTCACCTTGGGCAACACCGCTTTGATCATCACCGGTGCGCTTGTGGGTTCGTCAGGTGCGATCCTGTCTTACATTATGTGTAAGGCGATGAACCGTGGCTTTATCTCGGTGATCCTTGGCGGCTTTGGGTCCGATTCTTCTGCGGCGGCAAGCGGTGAAGAAGAGACGCGTCCCGTTAAATCTGGTGCAGCGGACGATGCGGCGTTCTTGATGAAGAACGCGTCAAAAGTGTTGATCGTGCCGGGTTATGGTATGGCCGTGGCGCAAGCCCAGCACGCATTGCGTGAGATGGCCGATTTGCTCAAAGCTGAAGGCGTTGAAGTGAAATATGCCATTCACCCTGTTGCGGGCCGGATGCCCGGACATATGAACGTATTGTTGGCGGAAGCGAATGTGCCTTATGACGAGGTGTTTGAGCTTGAAGACATCAACTCTGAGTTTTCTCAGGCAGATGTGGCCTTTGTGATTGGCGCGAATGACGTGACCAACCCGGCAGCGAAAACCGACCCTGCGTCGCCAATTTTCGGCATGCCGATTTTGGACGTTGAAAATGCAGGCACGGTGCTGTTCTTGAAGCGGGGCATGTCAGCCGGTTATGCGGGTGTGCAGAACGAATTGTTCTTCCGCGATAACACCATGATGTTGTTCGGCGATGCCAAGAAAATGACCGAAGATATTGTGAAGGCATTTGAGCACTAAGCTCGCCTCACAGTTGAAGCTGAAAGGGCGCCCGATGGCGCCCTTTTTAATTGCTATTTCATCCGCGCCAGCAAATTGTCTTTAACGATAAACTGATGGTAGATGGCGCCCGCAATATGCAGGGCGAGGGCAAGCAGCAACAGTTTAGATATAAGTCCATGACTTTGGCGTGGGCCTAATTGATTGAGTGCTGGCCATATTTCTATTTGCCCGGAAATGAGCTGATTGCTCAAACCGGAAAATGCCATAATGCCCAAACCAGAGATCACTAAGACCAAGGGCAAGACATAGAGCAAAATATGGATAATTTTAGAGGTCCATTTGATCAGGGGTGACCAATTTAGGTCAGGCGCAGGGCGTGGATGAGTGAACGCGAAATAGGTGCGGACCAGAATTAGAATACCAACCGCAACCCCAAGCGGTGCATGGAACTTAATCAGTAGAAATTTCAAACTGTCGCTGGTGCTATTGTCTAGCAAAACGCCGAAAATGAATGTCGCTAACAGCAGAATGGCGATGCTCCAGTGCAACCATTTTGCGGGTCTGGAATATTTTGTGACAGGCTCAATGTGATTTGCCATGTTGGCCTCCAAAGCAGGATAGGTTATATTACATGTAAACTAATTATGTTTACATGTAAACAAAAAGGTGTGGCATGAGCAATTCCGCCGTTCAAATTAAACCGCCTAAGTCGATTGGTCGATTGGTGTCGCATGGGAGTGCCCGCGTGCAGCAACTGGCAAATAAAATGTTGGCGCCACACGATTTAACCTTGCAGCAATGGGTGGTGCTGAGCGCGCTGTGGCAGCAGAATGGTTTGAGCGTGGGAGATGTGTGTAAGTTCACCAATAACGCATTGCCGGCTATGTCGCGACTAACAGACCGAATGGCAAAAGCGGGCTGGTTGGAAAAGCGTACTGATGCCAAAGATGGTCGTGCTGCGTTGCTCTATCTCACAGAGAAGGCCGAAGCGAAACGAGATTTGGCGACACTCTATCTTCAAATCAACGACATATTATTGGAGGGCATGAGCGAGAAAGAGCAGGAGCTGCTTTTTGATCTCTTGCAGCGATTGCAGAATAATGCGGCAAGACAGATTTCATCCGAATCTCTATGTTAGGTCGTGCAGCGGCAAATCATCGGGGCCAGAATGACCAGTAAAAAACAGGCAGTGATTGTGGTGCATGGTATGGGCGAGCAGCGCCCTATGGGGACTATGCGCACCATTGTAGATGCACTTTGGACCACGGATGCGTCAATTGAGTTGGACGACTCGCAAAATCGCGATGCAGACGGCAATAAAAGTTGGATTGTGCCGGACATTAAAACCGGTAGCCACGATTTGCAGCGCATTACTACGCCCGCTATGCGCGATGGCCGCCGCACGGACTTTTTTGAGTTTTATTACGCCGACATTTTGGACAATGCCAAACTGAAAAATCTTTGGCGCTGGCTGATGCGGGTGATCAAGGTGAAGCCCGAATTTGTGTTGGAACGGATGGTGTGGCCCTGGACTGCCCTTTGCTTTCTGGTGGTCCTGATTTTGTGGGTGATGCTGAGTGTTCTATTCCTCGGTGTAGCAACGCAGTTTGGTATTGATTTTTGGTCTGAGGCAGCGAAGCAGGCGCGGCTGAGCGTGCCAGGCGTGAGCTTTTTAGGTGCGATTTGTCTGATCCTGATGATATTGGTGGCCGCGCGCATAAACTCGCTGCGATGGCTGTTGCGATGGCCAAGCTATGCGCTGATTGGCTTGGTCGTCTATTATTTGATTTTCCTGACGGAAGATTTGACTTTGCGCACCCTTGTGGTCAGCTTCACCATCCTTTTGTCTATTGCTACCTCTTTGATCTTTTTGCCGTACCTTGGTGATGTTGCGGGCTATCTTGGTGCCCATCCGGACACAGTGGGGCGGCGCCACGCTGTGCGCGAACGAGGCCTGCAATTGTTGCGGCGTTTGCATGAAGATCCAACCTATGAACGCATTGTGATTGTTGCGCACTCTCTTGGTTCTGTGGTGGCCTATGATATTTTGCATCTTTTGTGGGAAGAGTTGGGACCAACCAACGAAAACCCACCTGAACGGAAGGTGCGTGAAGCGCTGGCTGCGCATGACCATCTGGTGCAAGAGCTGAACCAAAAATATGGCATCAAACGCTGGTCTGCCGCAGATATTGCGCGCTATCGCGAGGCGCAGTCAGCGGTTGCGGAAGCAATTAGGGCGCAAGGTGCTGTGGTGCGCAAAGATGGGCGCAAGAGCAATGCCTATTGGAAGATTACGGATTTTATCACGGCAGGCTCACCGTTAAGTCATGCGCAGTTTTTGCTGGCACGGGGTGCTCTCAATTTTGGAAAATTGAAAAAGGAACGATTGTTTCCTACCGCGCCGCCGCAAGTTTTCAATGATGATTTTGGCGTGCTTTATTCGAATGATCCAATCGATTTTGCCGCTGATATGCCTTTGCCAAAAACGCGCACCGAATGGGCCGTGCGGGCGCCGCATGCTTATGCGCATCATGGTGCCGTTTTTTCAGCGGTGCGTTGGACGAATTTTTATGATGAACATCATCCCTTCTTTTTTTGGCAAGGCGATGTACTAGGCGGTCCGCTATCCGGCGCCGGCCGCTTTGGGCAGGGCATCTGTGATCACAATGTCAAAATGACCTATCAGCGTTTTGGTAGCCCGTCACGTTTTGTGACCCATACGCTTTATTGGACAGACACCAATCCAAAATCGGATCAAGTGAGCGCCAATGTGCGCCACATGCGGGATGCGGTGAACTTGAAGGGCAGTTAGAGCGGGAAATGGTTGGCAAACTCGCGGTTGCCGCGCGGGGTGAAGATGATTGCGCGGCTTTTGGGTGCGCGGTGGACCCAACCTATTTCTTCAAAGCGGGTAAGGAAGGCTCGGCCTAGGGTGCCAGCCAGATGTGAGCGTCTGGCGCTCCAATCTAAACATTCGCGGCAAAGGGCTGAAGATTTGTTCTCCAACTTATCGACGTCTATGCCGAATGTGAGGGCAAAAGCGCGCCCGTTGTCGGTGAGGTAGAGTGTGCCGTCCTTGTGATCTAGATGTCCTTGTTTACACAAACTTTCATAAAGCCAAACGCCTTTTTCACCTGCGAGGTGATTGTAGCAAGCGCGGGCTGTGCGCAATGCTTCATCCTTCGGTCCCGTGCGTGTGCGGCTTTGCCCTGTAAGGTCTGCTAGCCCCATCAAACCGGCTAAGGTGAGGGCCACTTCCTCGTTGGCGAGCGCATAATATCTATGGCGACCTTGATGCCTTTGGACCAGCAATTGCCCTTCAGTAAGCTTTTTTAAATGGGTGCTGGCGGTTTGGCGTGTAATTTGTGCCTCGTTGGCCAGTTCAGTGGCCGTCAACGCCTTACCCGACATTAACGCGCCCAACATGTTTGCACGGGCCGGGTCGCCAATAAGGGCGGCGATTTGGGCGATGGGTGGACCTTCTTTCATCGGCTTATGTTATCGGCAGTCAAGAACTGACGAAAGTGAATTCGTGCATTAATAATGCAGCGCTGGCGGGACGATGTCGCAGTTTCATGAGGGGCAAAGGGCGCTGCCGCATGGTCGAGCCAGTCTATGATTTGAAGAATTTGCTCAACTTCTACATTTGAAAATTGAGCCTGTTGGGCCATCAAATGGTCGATAAATTTAACGCCGCATTGTTTTTTGAAAATTGTTTCAGGCAGTCCATCGCGGCTGCACACACCATATACGCCTTGCTGAAAGTATGACCAACTTGCGTTCAGATAAACTTCTTCTGGCAGGGTGGCGATAGTCGGCCAAAAATGTTGCATCGCTTGGCCGAGGGGGCTGTCGAAATGAACTTGATGCGCCTCGAGATAGATTGAGGTGAACAGTTCAAATGCCTGTGTTTCCGTTTTGATGTGGTTTTGTTTGAGTGCTTGATGCCAATTTTGATGGCTGCTTCTATGCCATGCTTGGTTGGTGTGTTGTTTTTTGTCCGCGACGAAAGATGTGCATTGGAAGTGATGCTGCACTTGGTAGGAGGCGCTTGGATATGTGCCGCTGGCAATTAACTGTTCGAGCTCATCCTCGCTTAACGCGCATGCTGCAGCATGAGTGTTTGTAGGCTGAAAGTAACTTTGCAAGTAGGATTGTATGTCGGTGATAAAATTTGTCATGCACTCAATTTAAGCAGCAGACGACTTGGGATGTTTCGATGATGATCGAACTGTGTCTGACGCAAGGGGTCGTGATTTGTCATGCCCGTGCAAACCGCCTAGGGTGAAGCAACGAATCATGGGAGTTTTGAATGTCCAACAAAATTAAGATCGACCTGTTTTCTGACCCAGCTTGTCCGTGGTGCTTGGTGGGGCTGACCCGGTTTGATCAAGCTTTAAAACGGTTGCCGGATGATGTTGAAGTGGATTTGACCCATCATGCTTATTTGTTGGATGCGAATACGCCCGAAGGCGGCGAGAATGCGCGGCAAATGCTTGAGCTGAAATATGGTCAGGCCCCTGACGATATGTGGGATCGCTTGGAAGAGGAGGGCAAGAAGGCTGGTCTCGACCTTGATATGCGCAAGCAGGAAATTCGCTATCCAACACAGCGGGCGCAGATTTTGATTGCGATCGCAAAAGAGAAGAATAAGCAGCAAGATATTGCATTGGCGCTAAGCCGCGCCAACTATTTGAAAGCTGAAGATATCTCAGATCCAGATTTTCTAGCAGATTTGGCGGGCGCCCATGGCTTTGACCGCGACGAGATTTTTCAGCTGGTGCAGCGTGATGATTTAAAGGCACATGTTGAAAAGGCGGCGGCAGACGCCAGCAAGCAGGGTGTTCAGGGCGTTCCGTTTTTCATTTTCAATGAGAAATATGCGATGTCTGGCGCGCAGCCAGATGAAGTGTTTGATCAGGTGTTCCAGCAATTGATGTCGGATGACCCGATGCCTGAATCGGGACAAGCTGAATAGACAAAAATAAAAACGCCGCTCAAAGAGCGGCGTTTTTTAATTCATTTACAAAAGGCGTAAAGCTTAGCGACCGCCAACAAGGCCTTCGCGCTGTGCACGCTTGCGTGCCAACTTGCGGGCCCGGCGAACGGCTTCAGCCTTTTGACGTGCCTTTTTCTCAGAAGGCTTTTCATAGTAGTTACGCAACTTCATTTCACGAAATACACCTTCGCGTTGAAGTTTCTTTTTCAAAGCCCGAAGAGCTTGATCTACATTGTTATCGCGAACGACTACTTGCACGCGCTACACCGCCTTTAAATTGGTTGTTAAAATCAGGCCCCGGCCAATAAACTGCCGACGCCAGCTGGACCATCCAGCCATCGTTGGCGTGGTCAATAGCAAATAGAATCTCATTTGTCCAGCGAGTGAACTGGGTTTTGGCCCGAAAATTAGCTCTTTTTCGGTGATATTTGGTTGATATGGCCAAGTTTGCGGCCAGCCCGCACTTCATATTTCCCATAATGATGAACCATCATGTGGGCGGGAAGTGACTTCACGGTGCGCTCAATATCTTCACCCAGCAGATTGGTCATGACCACATCTGAATGGCGATCTGTTGCGCCCAAGGGCCAATTGGCGATGGCGCGGATATGTTGCTCAAATTGCGAGATGACACAGGCTGCTTCAGTCCAATGGCCGGAATTGTGTACGCGTGGCGCGATCTCATTCACCACTAAATGATCACTTTGGTCGGTCACGAAAAACTCAACACCCATCACGCCGACATAATCGAGTGCCTTCGCGATTTTTTCAGCAGCGGCAACAGCTTGCTGCGCCACATTATCTGAAATATTAGCGGGCACTGTGCTGGTGTGTAAAATTGCATTTTGGTGCACATTTTCAGCTGGGTCGTATGCCGCAACTTCGCCACTGGCAGAGCGGGCAATGATGACAGAGATTTCCCGGTCAAAACTTACGAAACCTTCCAGAACACATGGCTGCTCGCCGAGTTCTTTGAAGGCGTTTGGAATGTCTTCGGGTTTGCGCAGGAAAAGCTGACCTTTGCCATCATAGCCGAAACGGCGTGTTTTGAGCACGGCGGGCAGGCCGATGGTTTCAATCGCTTGTTCTAGGTTGGTTTGGCTTTCCACATTTGCGAAGGGAGCAACAGATACGCCAGCGCTTTGGATAAATGTTTTTTCAACCAGACGGTCTTGGGCCGTGGCTAGCGCTTTGGCGCCGGGGGCCAAAGGCTTGTTGAATTTCAAGATGGCCTCGGCAGTTTCTGCAGGCACATTCTCAAATTCGTAGGTCACCAGATCGACATTGTTGGCGAACTTTTCCAGAGCAGCAAAATCAAGATAATCTGCAACCGTTTTATGGGGCGTCACCTCAAAGGCTGGGCTATTCGGATCAGGGCAAAAAATATGGACTTTCAGGCCTAATTTATGGGCAGCGAGAGCGAGCATACGCCCCAACTGTCCGCCGCCAAGAATGCCAATGGTTGCGCCAGATTGCAGCATTTCTGTCATAATTACTCGTCTTTTGGAAACTCGGTTACCGCTTCTGTGCGGGCTTTGCGATAGGCGATAAGGGCTTCGCGTGCGTCTTCATCGAACAAGGCCACAACAGCAGCGGCCAACAAAGCGGCATTGGTGGCACCGGCCTGACCGATGGCCAAGGTGCCCACGGGAATGCCGGCTGGCATTTGCACGATGGAATAAAGACTATCTTTGCCAGAAAGGGCTTTAGATTGAACGGGCACACCAAAAACCGGCAAATGGGTCAATGCAGCGACCATGCCGGGCAAGTGTGCGGCACCACCGGCACCAGCAATAATGGTTTTGAAGCCCAAATCTTCAGCAGATTTGGCAAACTCATACATGCGGTCAGGTGTGCGGTGTGCGGAAACAATACGCGCTTCATATTCGATATCGAGTTGATCGAGTGTATCGGCGGCGTGGCGCATGGTGGCCCAATCTGATTGAGACCCCATAACGATGGCAATTGGCGGGTTACTTGGCATTTCAGCCCCTCGCAAAATGTCAAAAATGGCGTTTAGCCCAATAATGGCTATTTGGCAAGCTTTGGCGGCGAAGTTCGGGCTAGACTTTAGGCAATAATGTCCGGCAGCACGAATTGTTCGAGGTAAATGATGCGGTCTTTGATTGCGAGTTTCTTCTTTTTCAACCGCTGCAACATCATCGCATCTTGGCAATTCGTGGCCAAAAGGGCATTGATGGATGCATCCAAATCTTTGTGCTCTTGGCGTTTCATCGCCAATTCAGCGCCCATTTTTGCTTTTTGTTCGGTGGTTAAATGCATCATTACAGAATGACCGTCTGTTCGGTGTTACGCAATACCGAGGCATTTTACCTCATATTTCAATCAATTGCACTGAGTTTTAACAAATGTGGAAAAATTTGAGCAAAATCGCCACAAAAATGCCATTGGACAGACCTTCATTTTTTTGTCACACTTCCTTTGTTCATACGAGAGAAAGGAAGACTTCATGACCACAACTTCCCACCTCAACGCGCTCGAGCGGCGGCATGCTTCACTAGATGAGCAGATCCACCAAGAGATGCAACGACCGGCACTGGACGAACTTAAGATCGGTATGTTGAAGCGCAAAAAGCTTGAGCTGAAAGACGAAATGTCGAGGTTGCAGGCGCAAACGCGTCAATAGTTCGTGTAAGTGAAAGTCCAATAATTTTAAAGTATTTGGATGAATGAAGGCCACGGGGCGTCCCGCGGCCTTTTTGTTTGTCTACTCGGCCTATATGAAGGCAGTTATTCCATCGAACAATAGCTTTAACCCCAGAATAAACGCAAAGATGTAGGCGATGTGATAGAACAAGGTCGCGTTGATCCGTTTGACTAGGAAAATACCGATGGCCATGCCAATCGCCGCCACCGGCAGCAGGCTGAGCGCCAATGTTAGATTGCTTACAGAAAGTTGCCCTAGCGCTGCATAGGGCACAAGTTTGACTGCATTTACTGTGGTGAAAAAGATGACGGTGGTACCGGCATAGATGACCGGTGTTAGACGTTGGGGCAACATGTAAATTTGGAATGGCGGGCCGCCTGTGTGGCTGACAAAGCTTGTAAAGCCTGCCAGCGAACCCCAGAAATACCCCCAAGGCTTTGACGGAGGCAGGCCGGTGAGCGCTTTACGCAAAGGCAGCCATGCATCTAAACAAAAGATGATGGTGATGATGCCAATCATAAGCCGCACCATTGCTTCTGTAATGACTGCGTAAAACACCCATCCCAATACAATGCCAATGATGGCCGCGGGCAACAGAATGCGCAGGTTGGGCCAAGAGACTTGTTTGCGGAGGGCCACAAGCCCGATGGCGTCCATAAACAGCAGCAGCGGCAACATCATGCCAGCGGCCTCGCGTGCTGGCATCACCAGCGTCAACATGGGCACGCCCACAATACCAAGCGCACTGATCAATCCGGATTTGGACAAAGAGACCATAAAGATGGCGCATGCCGCCACCAAATAAAGGTGTGGGTCGATATCGAAAAAGGTCAAATGAGTTTATTCCTGAGAGCGGGCTTTATTTTCGCGCTCTATATCATCCGGATTTTTGTCTGATGTCCAGTTGGTTGCGTTGGCAGGGTCTAAGTCCACCAAATCGGATTCCATAACTTGCGCCAGCAATTCTTTCGCCGTGCGGGCATGGCCGATCATGGCTTCTTCGTCATCCTTAATCTCATAGGCTTCGTGCAGCATTTTGATATCGTGGCGCGCAAAGGTTTTTGCGAGGCGATAGGCACGATGTTCTTCATATCCCAACGCAACAAGTGCTTTGATGCCCAATTGCAAGCCGGAGTGGAATGTGTCGCGCACAAAATCTGTTACGCCGACGCCCATCAATTCATGGGCGTGATTGCGATCTCGCGCACGTGCTAGAATAGTGATGTGCGGGAAGTGCTTTTTCACCATGGCGGCGATTTCAGTCACCGTGTTTGGATTGTGGATCGCGATGATGAGGATTTGTGCTTCATGGGCCCCAGCGGCGGCTAACAAATCGGTGCGACGGGCATCGCCAAAAAACACTTTTGTGTCGAAGCGTTTCACGAGATCAATTTGCTCTGGGTCATGGTCAATCAATGTGGCCTCAAAGCCTTGAGCGGTGATAAGGCGGGTTACGATTTGGCCAAAGCGACCATAGCCCAAAACAATCACGCGGTTGCGCACAGAAATGTCGTCCGGCTCGCGCTCTGTTTGGGTGTCGCGCACCATTTTGGGAGCCAGCAGCCGATCATAAATCAGAATCAAGATTGGTGTGATGACCATGGAAATGGCCACTGTCACGTTCAGCAAATCTGCATGCTCTGGCAACAGCGCGCCCGATGCTGTGGCGAATTGGAAAAGCACAAAGCCGAATTCACCGCCTTGCGCCAGAATAATGGCAAATAGCATGCGATCAGCAATGTGAAACCGGAATATGGTGCCCAACCCCCACAGGATGATCAATTTGATCAACGCGAGACCAGCGACCATGCTGGCGATAAGCAGAGGATTGTTGAGCAGAACTGAGAATTCAACGCTCATGCCAACTGAAATGAAGAATAGGCCGAGCAGAAGACCTTTAAAGGGCTCAATGTCGCTTTCTAGTTCATGTCTATATTCGCTGTCGGCCAAAATCATGCCCACCATAAAAGCACCAAGCGCGGCGGAAACATTGATCCATTCCATCAGCAATGCCGCGGCAACAACCAGCAGCAAGGACAGGGCGGTAAAGATTTCGCGCACGCCGCTTTTAGCGATAAAGCGCATGACCGGGCGCAACAAATAACGGCCAGAAAGATACATGGACGCAAAAACAAGTGCTGTTTTGGCGGCAACTTGCCATCCGCCTTCCGTCGCAGCAGCGGGGCCGTGGCCATCATCAGTTGGGGCGTGGCCTGCCAGTTCGGGGAGCGCCAGCAGGGGAATGATCGCCAAAATTGGGATAACCGCAATATCTTGCAGCAACAGTACTGAAAAGGCGGATCGACCTGTGTTGGTGGCCATAATGCCGCGTTCTTCAATGATTTTGAGCACAATCGCGGTGGAGGAAAGAGCAAGGCCCAGGCCCATGATCACGGCAGATTGCCAAGGCATAGATGCGAGATAGCCGATGATGGCCAGCACAAGTGCGGTGATCAAAACTTGTGGCAAGCCCAAGCCAAACAGCTTGTTGCGCATGGACCAAAGCTCGCGCACTTGCAATTCCAGCCCGATCAAAAACAGCATCATCACCACGCCAAACTCAGAGAAGTGGAGGATGGTTTCCGGGTCGGTGACAAAACCAAGGCCATATGGGCCAATAATGATGCCCGCAAGCAAATAGCCCAGCACAGAGCCGAGGCCGGTGGCTTTGGCAAAGGGCACCACAATGACGGCGGCGGACAGGAAGATGAAGCAGGCGAGTAAGAAACTATGCTCCATGAGACATCTCCTGCTTAGAGGCTGCGTGGACCAGTTCGCTCAGCCGCGACTTCAACTTTTCGCCGTGGGCGATGAGATGGTCTTTTTCGCTGGCACGCGCATGATAATAGACCAGCGGATCAAGCCAATTCATGCCGCAGAAGCGGGCGGTTTGTTTGTAGGGCAACAAAAACTCATCCAGCGGATGATGGTGCACGCCCTCTGGACCATATGCTTTTTCTTCTGATCCTGTGGCGATGGAGAGCAACAAATTTTTGCCTTTAAGGGCGTTACCGTTGGTGCCATAGGCCCAGCCGTAAGAAAAAGTGCGGTCAATCCACTCTTTTAACAAACCGGGAGCGGCGTACCAATAAATGGGGAATTGCAGAACGATGGTTGATTTGCCGTCTATGCGGTGGCGCTCATGGCTGCCATCCACAAACATATCGGGATAGACCTTATACAGATCGAGGACATCAACGCCTTCGATCGACTTGGCACTGGCGGCAAAATGTCGGTTGGCCCGCGATTGGCCTAAATCGGGGTGGGCAATCACAAAAAGCACCGGGTTCGCCATATAAATCTCCAAATCACCTTAGAGATATGATGCGGCGAACCCGGTGTTGTTTTCAATGATATTTTTAAGAATTTTGATCGTCGTCGTCTTCAGACTTCAAGCTGCTTAGGCTGCCGAAAACGCTATCGACGTCATATTCAGGCTCTTCTTCAGTTTTTGGCTGGTCCGAGTTGGACGGATCGAAGAAGTCTTCTTTAACGCTGATTTGATCTGATGCCCGTGCCATTGCTTCTTCAGCGGTCAACAAGCCAGATTCTTCAACACGAGTTTCCTCAGCCGGACGATCTTTCGCGGCTTTGCGCACTTCCATGTCCAATTCCACTTGGGTACACAGGCCCAAAGTTACAGGATCTGCAGGTGTTTGGTTTGGCGCATTCCAGTGTGTCCGCTCACGTACAGATTCAATTGTTGGCTTGGTTGTGCCAACAAGACGCATAATCTGTGCATCTTTCAATTCAGGGTGATTGCGCACCAACCACAGGATCGCATTTGGCTTTTCTTGGCGTTTTGATACAGGCGTATAGCGCGGACCGCGGCGCTTTTGCTTGGCCACAATTGTTTTAGGGCCAGAAAGCTGCAACCGATAATTAGGGTCACTTTCCCCTTTTTCGATTTCTTCGCGGGTCAATTGCCCCATTTGCACAGGGTTTGCGCCCTTAATGCCGCCGGCCACATCGCCATCAGCGATACCTTGCACTTCAAGCGGGTGCAGGCTGCAGAAATGGGCAATCTGATCAAAGGTGAGGCCAGTATTGTCGACCAGCCAAACGGCAGTTGCTTTGGGCATTAAAAGTGTAGTTGCCATAATATCTTCCTTTGGGTGCAAACCGGTTTAGATTTGCACGCCCCTTTCAAGCTGAAAATATGGGGGATTGCCTCTTTTATAATGATTTGGCCGGTTTGTTGCAATCACATTTTGTTAATCGTACCCAATTGGCTTTTTTGCGCCTAGCTAACCTCCAACACAATCTTGCCCATTTGGCCCTGAGCATCCATGGCTTCATGCGCTTTGGCAGCTTCTTCCAACTTGAAACTTTGAATTGAGGGTTTTTGGATTGTGCCATTTTCCATGGCGGGCCAGACTTGTTCCATCAGATGATGGGCAATACGCGCTTTCACGCCATCTGGTTGTGCCCTAAGCGTTGAGCCAAAAATGGTCAGGCGCTTTGCCACCACAAGGCCCATGGTGACATTGGCTTCACGCCCCGCCAAATTGGCCAATTGAATGATGGTCGCGTCCGGTGCCGCCGCGCGTAAGTTGCGATCCACATAATCGCCGCCAATAAAGTCTACGATGATGTTTGCACCTTTGCCTGTTTCGGCTTTGGTGCGTTCCACAAAGTCCTCTTCCAGATAGTTGATCGCCACATCAGCACCCATTTGGCTGCAATAGGCGCATTTTTCTGCTGAGGACGCGGTGGCCAACACTTTTGCGCCAGTCAGTTTGGCCAGTTGGATGGCCGTGGCGCCAATGCCGCCTGCGCCACCATGAACCAAAACCCAGTCTTTAGAGGTGGGGTTGGCGCGATCAATTAGGGTCTGCTGCACGGTGAAGAAGGTTTCAGGAATGGTGGCCGCTTCAATAAAGTTCCAGCCTTTTGGCTTAGGCAGAACTTGTCCCCAGGGCACGCTGACATATTCGGCATAACCACCGCCATTTGTGAGCGCCACCACCTCGTCGCCGACCTGAAGGGATGTGGGCGCTTGGTCTGTGGTGCGGCCAATATCTTCCACAATGCCAGACACTTCCAAACCGGGCAGGGGTGAAGCGCCCTCTGGCGCTGGATACAGCCCCATGCGTTGTAAAATGTCGGGCCGATTTATCCCCGCGGCTTTTACTTTGATGAGCAATTGGCCGGGGTGGGCATAGGGCTTAGCCACATTGTCTGCCACAAGGGCATCAGGGCCGCCCGGATTGTCAATTTTGATGGCACGCATCGTTTCATTGTCGCTCATAAAGAATTTCCTTTAGATTGGCCTGAATCAAATTTACGATTGAAGCGAATTAGACGCTAACAGGTTTAAGGAGAACGGCAAATGGACGAAGAGGTTTCACCATCTGCCAAAAAAGGTGCAGTGCATGAGCTTGGTGCGCCGTTGGATGACATCTCGATTGACGAGTTGGGTGAGCGGATTGACGCTTTGAAGGTGGAAATTACGCGGCTTGAAAAAGCGATTGCGGATAAGAAGAACAGCAAGGATGCGGCCGAGTCGATTTTCAACTTTTGATCGGTGAGGCGAAATAGCAAGTTCGGTCAAAGACAGGGATGAACCAGCGTCTTAGCGTGACGGCTTTTAAGGAGCTGACATAACCGTGCTGACTGACCACCCAAATCTGCCGACAATACGCAAACTATTCACCGCTGAACTGTCGAATAGTAAGACACGCTTTGATGAAATAGCTGCACAATTGACGCAACGGCGCGCCGAAATTGATGATCAAATCGGTGCGTTTTGCGTTTTCGAAGATTTGCCAGTGCTGCAGAGTGGGCCGCTGGCGGGATTGCCCATTAGCTTTAAAGATCAGTTTCATATTGCAGGCACGCGTTCGGGCTTTGGAACTGGTCAACCGACCAAGGCAAAGAGTGTAAGCGATGCGCCCGCAATTGCGGCATTGCGCAAAAATGGTGCGAAGATTATTGGTCGTACAAATTTACCGCCTTTCGCCATGGATTTCCAAACAGTAGATGGGGCGGGGCACCGCACCAACAATCCCTATGATTTAACGCGCACCTCAGGCGGCAGCTCGGGTGGCGGCGCGGCGGCCGTTGCCTCGGGGATGAGCCTTGTTGATATTGGTGCCGACCTTTCAGGCTCCTTACGTATCCCGGCAAGCTTTTGTGGCGTGATGAGTTTGATGCCAACGGATGGCCAGTTTTCAAACCAAGGCATGTTGCTGGGAGAGACCCGAAAGTTGGATCATTTTGCGCGGCCGGGTGTTATTGGGCGCCATGCAGATGATCTTTGGATTGTCTATCAATTCATGCGCGGGGCAACGACCTTGCCTGAACCTTTAGGCTTTGACGCGGTAAAACCGATAAAGATCGGGTGGGGCGTTGATGCGCAAAAACATCCATTGTGCGCTGATGTGGCGAGTATATTTTCGACATGGCGTGAGGCGCAAGATGTCCAAAAGGTGCGTTTTGGGGCGTTACAACAGGATTTGTTTGCGCAGGAACGGCGCCAAGAATTTGCGTTTCTTATGGGGTATGAAACCGGGGGTTTGTTGCCATGGGCCGTGCGGCAAATGGCACGGATGTTTGGTGGTGATTCAGCGCAACGTTCGCCAGACTTTTTGGCGCAGATTTATCACGGCTATGGACGCTCAAAATTGCAATATGAAGCAGGACTAAAACGGCGAGAACGCTTCATTAAATCAGGCATAGAAATGTTCGATGAGTTTGATGTGGTGATTACGCCGGTGACGCCTATGGCGGCGTTTCATCATGTAAGTCCTAGCCAAGACCGAAATGGCGTGCGGGATTATGATCACAGCTTTGAGATTGGGCAGCAGTGGATTGGATATATGGATGCGCTGACATATTATACTGGAGCGATCTCGCTTTTGGGGTTTCCTGTCGTGACAGTGCCGCTTGGTCTTACAGCGGAAGGGTTGCCAGTTGGCGCCCAAATGATCGGGCACCCAGATAAGGAAAAACAGCTTCTAAGCGTGGCTGCTTCGTTATTCAGTTAGGCGACTGCCGTTTCCGTGTTGTTTACCTGTTCAAGCTTGTGGCGGCGATATGCTAGCCAAAGCAGCGCCAGTGGAAAGAGCGGGGCGATGGGCATGCCAGTTGAAACTGCCCATCGCGCCACAACACTTGAAAAGATAACGATGAGCGCGAGTATGGTTTTTTCATAGGGCAGGAACCCATTTTTTTGGCCTGCTTTAATGAGAAATGCCAAAGGCACCATCAAGATTGCAAAATCATAGGCCAGCGCAAAGGGCGTGAACAATAGTCCGCCCGCAATGAGCGTTGTCGCGCGAACCGCCATTTGGTTATCGCTCATCGGTTTGTCTTGATTTGTGGCTGGCAGCGGTTGCCAGATGAAAAAGAGCAGAACGACAATCAAGAATGCTGCAATGGATTGAATGGCCCAGGCAATGGTGTCGGATAGGCCATAGACCCGCAAAGCGGCATAGATGGATGTCATTTTTTCCCAATCGACAATATCGTTGCGCAGCACATAGGAGGCGATGGGCAATTGCTCAAAAAAGCCAATCCACGTGTCTATACCGAAGGCGAGCAAACTGATTGCCGCGACAGCAAGTGTGGTGACACTAGCGGAGATAAAAGTTTGCCAGTGACGCGCAAAAATGAGGGCGAGCGGGATGATTAATCCCATTTGAGGTTTATAGCTCAATAGACCAATAAAGATGCCAGCGAGCACAAATTTGCGATGTTGCAGGGCAAACATGGCACCGCCCAGCAGGGCAGCGGACAGCAGACCGTTTTGGCCGTGTAGCAAACAGTTCATTGCCGCGGGGAGGGCGCAAAGCATTAAGCTGTGCAGCCAGCTTTTAAAAACCGCGCGCCCAAATAGGGTAACAATGGCGATGCCGACTAGATTGAAAACGAAATAAGAGATCGGCTGAGGCATCAGGCCAAATGGCAAGATATAGAGCAGCCATGTGGGCGGATAGAAAAACGCGAAAGTGGTTTCGGAATATTCGGTCCATTCGACCTGTAGGTCCAAAAATTCTTGAGTGGAATATTGGGTTAGCGTGTCGCCAGAAAGGGCAAGCTTCGCTGCTGTCCAAAAGCTGTTGAAGTCTAAAACCAGATATTCGCCATTTGGTGTTTTGAAGGGGCTTGGAAAGAACACGGCAAAGATCAAAAGACCTAAATAAGCGATAACGGCCATGATGGCGGCAATGTGCACGCGCTCTGCCGTGATCCAATCACCTGATCGCACATTATCCCAAATCAATTTTGGCGTAATTTTTTTTAAGCTCGTCATGCGTTGCCCCTCTCGCTGAGCTTTTTCTAGGCCAAATATCTAAAAGTTTATTCAACATTTTGGCGGTGAAAATTGATTAAGCCTAAGGGAAGGCAAATTGGTAAGGTTAAAAAAATGACTCCGATTAAGGTTGCATTAAACATTTCCGGTTAACTTAGTTTTATCCAGCATGGTCTGGATCTAGCAGAGCGGTTTTTACACTCTGTTTGACGCCTCCCTGTTAACTTTGAGAGCCGCTTTGACGGCTCTTTTTTCTTTTTAGGGCTAGTTTCAGGGTTCGGGTTTGCCCGCATGCCGCCATGTTTGTTTGTTAAGCCTTTGGCTTTATACTGCGCGGCAAATGGGAATTTGCGAAAGATAAAGGGAGTGTTGGCGTGAGCGAAAATGATATCGAGCCGGGCGCACAATCACTTGGGCCTAAGCTTGTTCAATCAGGCGGGTTTAACCAACTTTATCGCGAAGGCATGGCTTTGGTGGAAGAAGTTGCTGGCTATCTCGATGGAGAAGGGCGGGCAGAATCAAAGGCGTTGGGGCGCGATGCCGCGCTGCTTTATGCCAGCCAAAGCATGCAACTCACCACACGTTTGATGCAGTTGGCCAGCTGGTTGTTGTTGCGGCGGGCGGTGAAAGAGGGCGAAATCTCAATGGATGATGCTCGAAATGAAGATCGCCGCGTTGAGCTGAGCGCGATGGCCATTGCTGATGATACTTTGGATTGGCAGCTGTTGCCTGCCCGTATGCGCGACATGATTGAGCGCGCTAATGCATTGCATAAACGCATTTTGGCGCTGGATGCGATGGAACGTGATGAGCAAAAGCGGCCAACAGATAATCCAGTGGTCAATCAATTGGCGCGGCTGAAAGATGCTTTTCAGCGCTAGATAGATTTGAAAAGTTGAAAATAAAAAACCCGGCTAGAAGCCGGGTTTTTATTTGTCGTCAAAGTGTTTTGAGGCTTAGCCCAAAATGCCTTTGAATTTTTCTTTAAAGCGAGACACACGGCCACCGCGGTCAAGAAGCTGACCTGAACCACCAGTCCATGCTGGGTGTGTTTTTGGATCGATATCCAACTGCATTGTGTCGCCTTCAGAACCCCAAGTTGAACGGGTCTGATATTCGGTGCCATCAGTCATGACCACTTTGATCATGTGATAATCTGGATGAAGATCTTTTTTCATCTTTTGCTTACCTTCAAAAATGTAAAAGGCAGGTCATCATGCAATTCATGCCGCAATTCATGCGTTGCGCGACCCGCGAAATTCGTTTCGTTGCCGGGCGTTCTATATCAAGAATGGATTTGGCGCAAGTGTGAGTTTGCGCCAATTGCGGCTTTGGCACTTCTGCTATTGATGTTGGTCGCGCCAATCCCTATTTTTAAGCGCACAGCAAAAAAGAGATCCCGAATATGAACGAACAAAACACAACGGCAGAAAAGCCGATGGATGAGCGTTTGAAAAAGATTGTTCTTTCCGAACGCAAGTCGGTGAAAGGCGTTAAGCCGTTAAGGGCATTGTTGCCATTTGTTTTGCGATATCCGGTTCGATTGGGGCTTACAGCATTGTTCTTGCTGGTTGCGGCTATTGCGTCGCTGACCATCCCAGCTCTGATTGGCGACATTATTGACGAAGGTTTTGTTGCGCAAAACCTTGAGGCCATCAATCAATATTCCTTCGGTATTGTGGCAATTGCCGCCGTTTTGTCTGTTGCGTCCGCTGCACGGTTTTATTTTATCTCCGTGATCGGCATGCGCGTGATCACAGATATTCGGCGCGCTGTGTTTAAACATTTGGTAGATTTGGACATCACCTTTTTCGACACCAACCGGACCGGTGAACTTATTTCGCGGATTACCAGTGATGTTGGCATTGTGCGCGGCGCTCTCGATTCGGCCTTGCCGGTGGTGTTGCGTTCCAGCGTCATGTTGTTCGGGGCGGTGCTGATGATGTTTATCACCTCACCCTATTTGGCAGCCACGGTGATTGTGGTGATTCCACTTTTGGTATTTCCGGTCGTTTGGCTTGGGCGTTATATCCGCAATCTATCTCGTCGCCAGCAAGATAAGATTGCCGATTTGGCAGCGATGGCGACAGAGACATTTGGCGCGATTAAGACCATCAAAGCCTTTACGCAAGAAGAACACCGCAATGCAGAATATGGCGGCTATGCTGAGGGCAGCTATCAATCTGAAGTGGCGCGACTTTTGGTGCGCGCAGGCATGATTGCCTTTGTGATGTTCTTGACCGCGAGTGCCTTGGTGGCGCTTGTTTGGGTGGGCACCCAATTGGTGATCGGCGAGCAAATTACTGTGGGCGAACTCAGCCAGTTTTTGATTTATGCGATGCTGGCAACTGGCACGCTGACGGGTATTTCTGAAATTTTGGGCACGCTGCAAACCGTTGCTGGTGCCAGCGAACGGATTACTGAGATCCTCGATACACAGCCAACAATTGAAACACCTGAAAATCCAGTGGCCTTGCCTAAGCCACCATTGGGCACTGTCACATTTGAGAATGTAGAATTCCGTTATTTAACGCGGCAGGACGAGCCTGTTTTGAACGGCATCAACCTTCAGGTGAAACCAGGAGAAACGGTGGCGTTGGTGGGGGCGTCGGGCGCAGGTAAGTCAACCTTGTTCTCACTGTTGCAGCGGTTCTACGATGCGTCTGCCGGTAGCGTTAAAGTTGACGGCATCGATGTGCGGCAGGCTGACTTCCAAGAGTTGCGCCGTCGCTTCGCCTATGTTGAACAAGACTCGGTGATGTTCTCAGGCACCATTGCCGACAATATCCGCTTCGGCAAACCAGATGCGAGTGATGCGGAAGTGAAGGCGGCAGCGGAAGCTGCACTGGTCGATGATTTTGTGTCGCGGCTTGAGGATGGTTATGAGTCCATCGTAGGCGAACGTGGTGTTATGCTTTCCGGCGGTCAAAAGCAGCGCGTGGCCATCGCACGGGCCTTGTTAAAAGATGCACCCATTTTGCTACTGGATGAAGCAACCAGCGCCTTGGATGCGGAAAGTGAAACGAAGGTGCAAGAAGCGCTGGAACGTTTGATGGTGGGACGCACCACCTTGGTGATTGCGCACCGCTTGGCAACCATCAAGAATGCGGACCGCATTGTGGTGATGGAAGGCGGCAAAGTGATCGATGAAGGCACGCATGACGAGCTAATCGCTAAAGGCGGTCGCTACGCCGAGCTGGCGAAGCTTCAGTTTCAGAAGTAGATTTTTTTAGCCGCCGTGTTTCTGAGTTCCCCACGCGTTATTGCTGGGTTTGCATGGCGACTTGGAACCACCGGATCAAGTCCGGTGGTGACGATTTTCGCGTTTTAATGGCTGAGCGGTTAGTTTGTCAGCTTGAATTCGATGCGGCGGTTGCGGCGGTAGGCTTCTTCGGTGTCGCCATCCTCGATGGGCTGGAATTCGCCAAAGCCAGCGGCGACAAGACGCTGGGGCGAGATGCCCTGATCGACTAAATAGGTGGCGACCGAAATGGCCCGGCTGGCTGAAAGTTCCCAGTTTGACGGGAAGCGTGGCGTGTTGATTGGCCGTTTATCCGTATGCCCGCCAATTTGCAGCACCCACGGAATTTCAGGCGGAATTTCGTTTTCCAATTCTTTGATGGCATCTGCTAGTGCATTCAAATCGTCCAAGCCTGCATCTGCAATGTCGGCACTGCCAGCGCTGAACAACACTTCAGATTGGAAGACAAAGCGGTCGCCTTCAATGCGAATGTCGCTCCGATCGGCTAGGATTTCACGCAGACGACCAAAGAAATCTGAGCGATAGCGTGACAAATCTTGCACTCGTTGTGCTAGCGCCAAATTGAGGCGGCGGCCCAAATCTGCGATCCGGGTGCGGCTTTCTACGTCGCGTTGTTCGCTGGCTTCAAGCGCCTGTTCTAGGGCAGCGATTTGCGAGCGCAATGCGGATAATTGTTGATTGAGCAAGGCGACCTGCGCGGCGGCTTCGTCGCTAATTTCACGCTCTTCGGCCAATTCACTGGTGAGAGCTGCGATGCGTCCGTCTTTATCAGATACGCCTGCGCCAAGACCGTCCAATTGTGTTTGCAGGCGATCACGGTCGCTTTCGGCCCCCGCCAAAGTGGCGGATAGTGAGGCGATGGTGGCTTCCAAATCGTCGCTATTGGCGCGTTCCAGCTGAAGAAGTTCCGTAAGCTCTGCAATTTGCGAATTGAGGCGGGTGAGGGCGCTATCTTTGCCCAAAATTTCTTGGCTTAGAAAGAATTGTGCCAGCATGAAGACCGACAAGAGGAAGATGATGACGAGCAACAGGCTGGCCATAGCATCCACAAAGCCGGGCCAATAATCCTGCCGCGCTTGGCGACGTGAGCGAGAAAGAGCCATTTATGCGTCTCCCTTGCCCTTGTCTTTTTTACCGGACTGTTCATCGTCAACAGATTGCAGCAAGGCATCGATCAATTTGCGCATTTGTGCGTTGTTTTCAGCCTGATCATTGATGTGCGTGCGCAAATCTTCTTGCTGTTTGCGGATCAATTTTGTGAGGCCGTCCAACCCGTGTGCCAACTCGGCCATGGCTCGAATAGCGTTTTGGGACGAGGATGAGTTTTGCATGGTTGCGCCCAATTGCTCCACCATGGCTTGCATGCTGGCGCCATCAACACCCATTTGGTTGGCTTGCATCTGGGTCATTGGATGATCCAGCTCCGTCATGGAGGACATCCAATCTTCCAAGTCAGTGTAAAAAGCGTTTTGCGCCTGGCTCGCTTGAAGGTCCAAGAACCCCAAAATCAGCGATCCGCTGAGGCCGAAAAGGGACGACGCAAAGGCTGTGCCCATGCCTGACAATGGTGCTTCAAGACCATCTTTCAGATTGGAGAATAGATTGCCGGAATCGCCATTGGTCACGTCGAGTGAAGCGATTACGTCACCCACAGAGCTCACTGTTTGCAGCAAGCCGTAGAATGTGCCCAAAAGGCCAAGGAAAACCAGCAGGCCAGTGAGGTAGCGAGACGTGTCCTTGGCTTCGTCCAAACGGTTGCCCACCGAGTCCAAAATGGAACGCATGGAAGCCGGGGTAATGACGGTTTCACCCAGTTGATCGCGCAAGATGGCAGCGACTGGCATCAGCAAACGGGGTTGGCCAGAATTGGGATTTCCGTCCTGCAATCCATTGACCCAATTTACCTCTGGGAACAGGCGAATAACTTGAATAAAGCTCAGCACAATGCCAACAGCAAGTGCGCCCAAAATCACCAAATTGATGAATGGATTTGACCAGAAGGCTTCAGTGAGCTGCGGGGTGAGGATGATGGCAATCATCGCCACAATGATCAAAAAAATGATCATTTTGATCAGATAAACGGTTGGGCTGGATAAACGATAAGGATCGTAAGACGGTGCCATACTTGAAAAATTCCCTCTTCCCCGAAAGTGCGAACCACTTAGGTCGCGATTCTAGAGAGTGTGCCTTCACCTGACAACAGCAAATTGCCAATGGTGCAAAGTTGAGCCAAAACCAAAAAAGCGCGCTGCTGGTGCAACGCGCTCATGAATTTCGCTGCCAACTATGGCAGGGATATGATCGTTTGGATTTAAACTGCTTTGAGCGCCTTGCGCATTTGCGCGTGCAGTTTTTCATTCGCTGCCAAAACAGAGCCGCTTTCGGGCTTGATTTCTTTATTGCTCAAATCGGTGACCAAGCCACCTGCTTCGCGCACCATCAAAATGCCTGCCGCAATGTCCCATGGCGCAAGATCACGCTCCCACATGCCGTCAAAGCGACCTGCAGCCACATATGCCAAATCTAATGCAGCTGACCCTGTGCGGCGAATGCCAGCACATGCAGCATTCATTGCAGCCGCTTCGGCAATGGTGGTTGCATCGTTACGGGCGCTGGCAGTTTGCTTGATGCCGGTAACGGCAACCGCATCGGCCAAATGTACACGACCAGAAACGCGCAAGCGGCGATTGTTCAAGAAAGCACCTTTGCCGCGTTCAGCAGTGAACAATTCGTCGGTGATCGGGTTGTAAATCACCCCACCAACCATTTGGCCATTCCGCTCCAAGCCAATGGAAATGGCGAACATGGGGATGGAGTGCAAAAAGTTGGTGGTGCCATCAAGCGGATCAATGATCCAACGGTGCTGACCATCAGTGCCTTCAATCTCGCCGCCTTCTTCCATCAGGAAAGAATAGGTGGGGCGAGATTTGTGCAGCTCTTCGTAGATGGCTCTTTCCGCACGTTTATCGGCAGCAGACACAAAGTCTGCTGGCCCTTTGCGCGAAACTTGCAAGTTTTCAACTTCGCCAAAATCGCGCTTGAGGGACCGCGCTGCTTTGCGGGCAGCGGCTGTCATAATTGTGAGGAGTGCAGATTGTGCCATGGGTAAAAGTCCTACTCGGCGCGTTTAGAATAGGTGATCTCGTTGGTGTCGATCACGATTTTTTCGTCCTGACCGATGAAAGGAGGCACCATCACTTTGATCCCATTTTCCAAAAGTGCTGGCTTAAACGAGTTCGCTGCGGTTTGGCCTTTGATTACAGGTTCAGTTTCTGTGACGGTCAGGGTTACAAATTGTGGCAATGAAATGCCCAATGGTTTGCCTTCGTGGCTTTCTACTGTCACGGTCATGCCATCTTGTAGGAAGGCTGCGCGATCACCTACGAAATCCGCCTGCAATTCAAGCTGTTCATAAGTTTCATTGTCCATAAAGACAAGCATTTCGCCTTGCTCGTAAAGGTATTGATATTCCTTTTGTTCAAGACGGACTTTCTCCACTGTTTCAGCAGCGCGAAAACGCTCGTTCAATTTGGTGCCGGAAACAATGTCTTTAAGCTCAACTTGGGCGAACGCGCCGCCTTTACCAGGCTTCACGCTTTGCACCTTCACTGCAACCCACAATGATCCTTTGTGTTGAATCACGTTGCCGGGGCGAATTTCATTGCCATTGAGTTTCATGGATATGCCTTTGACAGATTGAAAAAGAGATGGCCATGCGCCATCAAAAAACTTTGGCCTGCCTTTTGCCTCAGAATTGGCGCAAGTGCAAGTGGCAAAGCCTTCTCAGCGCGTTTAGCGCAATAAATGCTTAATTGCTGGCGTTCTGGCCGCTTGGCTGTTCAGGCCAGATTTTTGCCCATTCTTCGCCTTGCTCAATCATGGTGCTATCCGCACCCGCAAGCAGATTGTCCAAAATCTCATCTTTAAGACCTTGGCGACGGGCGAGGGCACGCCACTTTGCCGATTCAACAATATCTTGTTCGACACCTTGGCCAGCCGCATAAAGCCGACCTAACCGTGCTTGGGCAACGGGGTTGCCGCGTTTCGCTGCTTGTTGATACCACAAGAAGGCGGTTTTGAAATCTTGCGGCACGCCTTTGCCTAAAGTCAGGAGCGTTGCATATTCGATTTGCGCGGCGATAAGGCCTTCGCTGGCGGCGGCGCCGATAAGGTCCGCGCCGCGCTCTGGATTTGGCTCCACGCCCGCACCTTCCATCACCATAATACCCAGATCATATTGTGCTTCGGGCAAGCCTTTGTCTGCTGCCTCTGCCAACAATTGAGCGGCATAAGATAGATTGGGTTCTACAAATCGGCCCTCAATGTGCAATTGGGCGAGATTGTATTTTGCTTCAATCAATCCCGCTTCTGCGGCCTGTTTTACCAGTTCTGCTGCGCGTGCCCGATCTTGTTCGACGCCATCGCCAGTTTGATAGAGCAGACCAAGCTGGAAGGCGGCGTGTGCATCGCCATTTTGTGCTGCAATTTCATACCAGCCGGCGGCGCGCTCTAAATTGCGATCAACGCCAAAGCCATTGGCATAGAGTTCTGCGATCAAAGTTTGGGCGGCAGCATCATCTTCCTTTGCGCGGGGCAGTGCCAGCGCCAACGCCGTAAGATACATGCCGCGTTGATAGGCGCCATATGCCTCGTCCACCGGCCCTGTTTCAGCGGTGGTTTCCGCTGGCGGCGTTTCTGGCGTTGGTGAAATGTCGTTTTCTTCTTGCGCGACTGCTGCAGCGCAGAGGCTGGTGCTCAGTAAAAGTGTGATGCAGAACTTTTGGATTGGCCGGGTCATTTCTTGTTCAGTTCATCAACAATTTTTTGCAGGGCAGCGACAGGGTTCTCTGTGCCAAACACTTGATAGCGCACGGCGCAGAATTCGACATGTTTGTTTAGCAAATCGGTTTCGTGAACGAAACCAACTGCTGGCACTTCAAAAGTTTCAGCCCACCAGTTTGCCATTTCGGCGGTCTCTTCATCGTCACCAGATTTTGCAGGGTCTAAATGGCCGAAGAATACATAATCGACATCTTTTTCACCTTTGGTCATGGCATCATGACGGGAGAAGATTTCGCCAGCACCCACAATGGATTCTGGCTTGAGCTTTTTGCACCATTCGCCAGTTTCCTTAGCGCTTTGCGTGATGTGTACGCCATCTGCTTTCAGGCTACGCACCGCTTGGGGCACATTGTCCAACAGCACCGCAACTTCGTTGGATTGTGCTGGACCGATCAGTGTTTTTGCCCAGTCAAAATAGTCATATTCGGCCATTTCGCCACGTTGAATAAGCAAGGCAGAAACGTGTCCAGTTTGGCACAACTCCAAACAGGTTTGTTGCGTTTGCTCATCAGCTTTGGGCGGTACAATCAAATAAATTTGCATAATGGCGTGGCTTTCTTTTCACTTTTCGTGCCGTGCAATTTGGGCAGAATGTTGGTCGTATGCAAGTGATGAACGCAAAAGACAAGAAAAAACCCCCGCTTTGTCCCAAAGCGGGGGTTCTAGAAGCAGATGGCTCATTGGCCCCTGTCGTGCGCGAATCTGGCTAGGTTGTCCCTAAATACCTAGCCGAGCTGCGGATCCAACTGGCCATCTGCATACCGTTTGGCCATATCGGCCAAAGGAATGATTTTTCCGATTTTTGAAGCATGTCCCGCCGTGTTGAATTGCTCCAAACGCTCAATGCACAATTTCGTCATGGCTTCGCGCGCTGGCTTCAAATATTTGCGGGGATCGAATTCGCCGGGATGTTCGGAAAGAATGCGGCGAATTTGGCCGGTCATGGCCATGCGGTTATCAGTGTCGATGTTGATTTTGCGCACACCATTTTTGATGCCGCGCTGAATTTCTTCTACTGGGACACCCCAAGTTTGTGGCATTTCACCACCATATTGGTTGATGATGTCCTGCAAATCTTGCGGCACGGAAGACGAGCCGTGCATGACCAAATGTGTGTCTGGCAAGCGGCGGTGAATTTCTTCAATCACATGCATGGCCAAAATATCACCGTCCGGTTGGCGGGTGAATTTATAGGCTCCGTGTGAAGTGCCCATGGCGATGGCCAAAGCATCGACTTTGGTTTCCTGCACAAATTTCACAGCTTCTTCTGGATCAGTCAAAAGCTGCTCAGTCGACAATTTGCCTTCTGCGCCATGGCCGTCTTCCTTGTCGCCCATGCCAGTTTCAAGGCTGCCCAACACGCCCAGCTCACCTTCGACGGAAATGCCGCCCAAATGGGCTGTGTCTGTCACTGTTTTGGTGACGCCCACATTGTAGTCCCAATCAGCTGGTGTTTTGCCATCTTCCATCAAAGAGCCATCCATCATGACGGATGTAAAGCCAGCTTGAATGGCGGTCATGCAGGTTGCAGGGCCGTTGCCGTGATCAAGGTGAATACACACTGGAATATGCGGATAGATTTCGATAATCGCGTCCATCATCCGCTTCAACATCACGTCATGCGCATATGAACGTGCGCCGCGTGAGGCTTGGATGATGACGGGTGAATCGGTTTTATCGGCTGCTTCAGCGATGGCCAAAGCCTGTTCCATATTGTTGATATTGAACGCAGGCACGCCATAATCATGTTCGGCAGCATGATCGAGCAATTGGCGCAATGTGATGCGGGCCATTAAACCTCTCCTGAATTGGACATTTCTCACCCCGGGTTCTGGCGTTTATTGCGCGCAAAGTCGATATAGACTTTTCGGTGAGGGTGGTATCAATTTGGTATGGTGAAATGGCGTTTAAGCAATGGAAATCAATGGCTTTTCCACTCAGTGGCGCGGTAACCATATTTCCTTGTTGTGCAGATTATTACGAACGACGCGGGTATTGGCACTTGTTGAAATGAAATGGCCCGCCAGTGGCGGGCCAAATGATTTAGCTTGTGAGCGTTTTCGTTTTCCACTTGTCCATATTGACGCCTTTGATCAGCAGCCAAAGGGCCAGTGAGATTTCGCCAACACCCGCCACGCCCAAAAGGCTGTTTGAGGCAATGGAGAAGATCGAGATGTCCATCCAGCCCGAAATGCGACCGAGAGAATCTGTCATATACCCTAAGCCACCGATGGAAAGTGCGACACCGATTAGGCGCGGCAAATAGGTGCTGTTGAATACGAGATAGCCCAAGAAGATCAGGTGCAGTGCGAAAGCGAACTGCCAGGCCAAAGTGCCATAGATGTGCAGATTGAACATTAGATTGCTTAGCTCTGCTATAGGTAGTGCTGCATAGTCAGTTGTCGCCATATGGTAAGCGCCCAACAGCGGCACTATGTTCATGCCGATGATTACTGTCATGGTCAGACGTGCGGCCAGAGCGATCAGCGCGAAAGTTTGGCTGACGGGTCGGGTCAACACATATAGCAGGCAAGACAATACAATTTCGGTCAGGAAAATCGCGATCTGGGCGCCGATGCCATAGAAAAACATGTCCGACTTTGCGGTGAGGTTTTCCAATGTTTGGGCGGCATTATCCGCCACAAAAATTTGTTCTGGCATCAGCATAAGGCCTATGGGGCCGGTGACCACCAGAATGAGAAAACATAAGCCAGTGAAAAGTGTCGTTTTGCGCAAATTTTGCATGGGAATATGGGTCATTATTTTGTCCATGTTTGCGGGTGAATGATGATGCACCCTTGTTGCTGGTTGGTATCGTAGAGTTTGGCTGCCTCGATGGCTTGGTCCATTGAGAATGTGTGTGAAACAACAGGCTTTAATGCGCCATTTGCCAAGAGGTCTGCGATGGCAGAAAGGCTTTCCGGAGATGACGGGGCCAGCACGCATAGCTGTTCTTTGCCGCCTTTGCCTTTGGTCTGGCGCTGTTTCAGCAGGTGCGAAATATAGAACATCACCAAGAGGTGCTTGCCCTTTTCTGTCAACACAGGTGCAACTTTGCTGAAGGGCAGGAAGCCCGCACAATCAAAGATCACATCATATTTTTTGCCTTGCTGGGTAAAGTCTGACGCGCGGTAGTCAATTGCTTCATCTGCGCCAAGCGCCAAAACAAGCTCTTTGTTTTGTGCAGAACATGTGCCGGTAACATGGGCGCCAAGATGTTTTGCCAATTGAACCGCGACGCGGCCAATGCCGCCAGATGCGCCATTGATCAGCACCTTATCGCCGGGTTTGATATTGGCCTGCTGCACGAAATAATATGCGGTTTGTGCGTTCGATCCGCCGATGGCGGCTGCATCGTCAAAGGATACATTTTCAGGGCAATGCATAAAGGGAGCGTTTTCCGGCAGGCACACAAACTCAGCCATTGCGCCGAAGCGCATATCGGTGAACCCAAAAACGCGATCACCCGGCTTATACTTGCTCACCTTGTTGCCAACACTTTCTACAACGCCTGCAAACTCACCGCCCAAAATCCGGTTGCGGGGTTTGAAGATGCCCATCAGTAATTTGGCGGGCAGCCGCATAAGTGGCCACGGCGATTTGCCAGTGCGGGCAATTGCATCGCCGTTGCTCATATGCACGGCTTCAACCCGAATGCGCACCTCATCCTCTTTTGGTGTTGGGATTGGCATATCGCGAAGTTGTAGAACTTCGGGGCCGCCAAATCGTTCGTAATAAACGGTTTTCATGGTTTGATTTTTCATGTGGTGTTCCTAGAATTTCTTTTGCGCGGTAATTGTCGCGCGATGATCGTGTTGGGGCGCATAGGTTGCGTTCAAAATGGTGAATCCGAATTGTGTTAGCTCTTGCTGCGGCTCTTCGGCGCGATAGCTGTGAATGTACGGCACAAGGCCAATGCGACTTGCCGCTAGGATCAGGCCTTTTTGCCACCAACAGGACTCGCCAATGCAGGGCGTTTCCACCAGCAACTTGCCGCCTGGCTTCAAAAGGGTGTTGACCCGGGTCAGCACTTTTTGATGGTCGCGCAACAAGTGCAGCACATTTAACGCAAGAATGGCGTCATAGCTTTCAGGCTCCAAGCGTGGATCAAAAATATCGGTAGCGAGAAAGCTTGCGTTTTTGATGTTTTGATTGGCGGCCTTCTGGGCGGCCAATTCGATCATTTTTGCGCTTGGGTCGATGCCTTCAATGGTTTTGATAAAAGGCGACAGGTTGAGGGCAATTTCACCACTGGCGCAGCCCAAATCCAGCACATGATCTGTTGAGGCAAGGGCAGATTTTAGCCGAGTTAAGCGCTGATCAAATTGTTGATCGTGACTGGACATTGAACGGTCATATTGCTTGGCGCGTTTGTCCCAAAATGTTGATGTATCATTAGACATAGAAGTAGCGCTTTCCGAATTGCTCGTGTCAATCGAATTGGGTTGATGGTCCATTTGGGTGTTGAAGCGGTGGGGCTATCGCTATTCATCCGGCGGTGGAATATAACCAAACACGTCTTCAATTGGCGTTTCAAAGGCATGGGCAATTTGAAACGCCAGCTCCAACGAAGGGGAGTATTTGGCCGCCTCGATTGCCACAATGGTTTGGCGGGATACGCCGACTTTCTCAGCGAGGGCTTTTTGGCTCATCTCATCATGATCAAACCGCAGTCGCCTAATATTGTTGGTGAGTTCACCTTTGCTGCTTTTCTTTTTGGCCATGATTAAAAACCCCGGCGATAAAGAACGAGACGTGTTGAGCCTTCAATAAGGCTAGAGATGAACATGGCATAGATAAAGCCAAGCAAAATGAATTGCATAGGCGCGCCGAGGGCAAGCCAGATCATGCCGCCGACAAAGAAAATTGAGAAGGTGATGAAGCCTACTTTCATGCCGATTAGGTCAATTAGTTTGTCACGTTCATCAGCGGCGTCAAATTCAGTTTCCTGCGTGATGATGGCGTTTACGATGCTCACCAAAATGCTCACAATGATGGTGACGATGATTGAGCCGCCGATCAATTTAATGGCGCTCCAGCCGATCTGAATGCCCGCATCTGCACCGTTTAAAAGACCAGCTTCAAACTGGCCGTACATGTGAAAGCTATATACCGCCATCACAACAATTCCGGTGATCAAATAGGTTACAATGTTGCGTTCTTGATAAGACATTTACGTGTCCTTGATGTCACTAAATTTATACATGTTGTCATGTTTCTTGGACTACATGTATTAAATTTCATACATAATGTCAAATATATTTGACATAAAGACGTAAATTTTTGACGCAATTTTGGCGCGCTCAAGAAGATATGATTTTATTTCAATGAGTTATGTTAGGCTTGTGTCGTCGAATTTTCTGCATTTTCGGGGAGCATATGGACCACATGCTTGCCTTTAGCCAGGTAATTGGCTTGTGCATCGACCGCGGACTTTAGTTTTTCAAAGGGGAAAACTTCCTCGATAAAGCAGCGGATTTTCTTGTCTCGCACCATTTCAGCAAGGGTGAGCATATCCTCTGGATTGTTTTCCCACATGAGGATTTTAACAATTTTGCCATCTTCTCTTGTTTTCCGGCCAGCCAAAAACAGACGCAACAGATTGAGAGGTTTGCCGCCCACCACGATATATTTTCCGCGGGATTTGAGGGAACGTAAGCATTGAGCGGGGCTGCGTTGTGCCACAAGTTCAATCACAATATCGAACTTTTGCGAAAGGCGAGTGAAGTTCACCTGCTTATAGTCATAAACATGGTCCGCGCCAAAAATGGTCATGGCTTCCTGCTTTTCAGCATTGTCGACCGCGTGCACGGTTGCGCCATAATATTTGGCCAATTGGATGGCGAACATGCCTGTGCCGCTGCCGCCGCCATTGATCAAGACGTGCATGCAAGGCTGCACATCTGCGGTTCGCAGCGCCTGCAAAGCCAATAGACCAGCTTGAGGGATTGTTGCCGCTTCGGCAAAGCTGATGTTGTCCGGCATTTTTGCAAAATGGTGAGCTTTACCCGTGGTATATTCTGCGAAGGCGCCCCATCCGCTCTGGGAGAGATCGCCGAATACGCGGTCGCCGATGGCGAAGTTTTTAACATCATCGCCAATTGCCGTGACGATGCCAGCGACATCGCCGCCCAAAATGCGGTCTGCTGGCGCACGCAGCCCCTCAAAGCGGGTGAGAACATGGCCGCGTAATTTGTCCCAATCCCAACTGTTCAGCGACGTTGCGTGCAAGTGAATAAGAAGTTCGTCTGCCTTGGGGCGAGGTTGTTCGACTTCTTGAAGTTGGAGTGTTTCGGCAGCGCCGTAATTATCGCAAGTATAGGCTTTCATGCTGCCCTCTTAAACATATTAGCTCAATAACATGTGCATGAATTATGGCTGGATCAAGCCCGTTTTGTTGAATCCTTGGTAGAATCAAAAAGCCCCGCAGGGCGGGGCTTTAAATTTATGCTTTCAATGCTTCAACACCGGGAAGGGGTTTGCCTTCCATCCATTCAAGGAACGCGCCGCCAGCGGTTGAAACATAAGTGAAATCATGCACCACTCCGGCTTTTGCCAAAGCGGCCACTGTGTCACCGCCACCTGCAACGGACACCAATTTACCTTGCTTGGTGCGTTCTGCCACATAGCGGGCAACCTCGATTGTCGCGTGGCCAAATGGATCTAATTCAAAAGCGCCCAATGGGCCGTTCCAGATCACTGTTTTAGCTTCATCGATGGCACCTTTGATGCGCTCGATGGACTTTTCGCCAGCATCCAAAATCATGCCTTCTTTGTCCATCGCCTCAAGACCATAAGTGCGGTGAGGGGCGTTGGCTTCAAAGTGCCAGGCCACAACGCCATCCACTGGCAAGATGATGGCGCAATTTTCATCGGCCGACTTGTCATAGATGCGGCGTGCTGTGTCAGCGAGGTCTTTTTCGCAGAGAGATTTACCCACATCTACACCTTCAGCGTGCAGGAAAGTGTTGGCCATGCCGCCACCGATCACCAAACCTTCAACCTTGGTCAGTAGATTTTCAAGCAAGTCGAGCTTGGTTGAAACTTTGGCACCGCCCACAATGGCCACAACTGGTGTTTTCGGATTGCCCAAACCGGCTTCAAGCGCAGAAAGCTCAGCTTCCATGGCGCGGCCGGCGCCAGATGGCAATTCGCGCGCAAGCGCTTCGGTGGATGCGTGCGCGCGGTGGGCCGCTGAGAACGCATCATTTAGATAAATGTCACCAAGGCTGGCCATGCGCTTTGCCAATTCAACATCATTGGCTTCTTCACCTGCATGGAAGCGTGTGTTCTCCATCACAAAGATGGTGCCTACGGCGCCATTGGCGATTTGTTCTTTGGCGGCGCTAACATCGTTCCAATCAGTATCTACAAATTCAACAGGCTGACCGAATGCTTTTTGAATTGCAGGCACGACGATGGCCAAAGACATGTCTTTATTGACCTGGCCCTTCGGGCGGCCAAAGTGAGAGAGCAAAATCGGCTTGCCGCCTTGCTCCACAATATGAGACATGGTTGGGGCAAGGCGCTCAATGCGGGTTGCGTCCGTTACAGTGCCATTGGCAACTGGTACGTTCAGATCAACACGCACCAACACATTTTTGCCGTTGAAGTCGAAATCTTCGAGTTTTTTAAAATCGGTCATTTTGTTTCCCATTGAAAAAGGGTCAAATCACTTCTGATTGTAGCTAAAAAGAAGGGGCCCCAAAAGAGCCCCTCCAAAATAAGCAATGCTTGTAATGATTAGATGGTTTTCGCAATTACCACTGCCATGTCTGACATGCGGTTTGAGAAGCCCCATTCATTGTCATACCAGCTCATCACAGACACCAGATTGCCATCCATCACTTTGGTCTGTTGTGACGCAAAGTTTGATGAGTGTGGGTCGTGGTTGAAGTCGATTGAAACTTTTGATTCTGGATCAAAGTCCAACACGCCTTTCAATTCGCCTTGAGCTGCAGCTTTAACGATGTCGTTGATTTCTTCTGCGGTGGTGTCGCGTGACGCCAAGAATTTCAAATCAACAACAGATACGTTTGGTGTTGGTACACGAACGGACATGCCGTCCAACTTGCCGTTCAATTCAGGCAATACAAGGCCAACAGCTTTCGCTGCGCCTGTTGATGTTGGGATCATGGACATTGCGGCTGCACGGGCGCGATATAGATCTTTGTGCATTGTGTCCAATGTTGGCTGGTCGCCAGTGTAAGAGTGGATCGTGGTCATCATGCCTTTTTCGATGCCCACTTTTTCGTGCAACACTTTGGCCAAAGGCGCCAAGCAGTTGGTGGTGCATGAAGCGTTTGAGATCACTTTGTGGTCCGCTGTGATTTGGTCGTGGTTCACGCCATAAACAGCTGTGATGTCTGCATCTGCGCCAGGTGCGGAAATCAATACGCGTTTTGCGCCAGCTTCCAAGTGCATCGCTGCCTTATCACGAGCAGTGAAAATGCCAGTACATTCCATCGCGATGTCGATGTTCAACTCGCCCCAAGGCAATTCTTTTGGATCACGGATCGCATAAACTTTCATTGGGCCACGGCCAACGTCGATTGTGTCGCCATCCACTTTAACTTCGCCAGGGAATTTGCCGTGCACGCTGTCATAGCGGATCAAGTGGGCGTTGGTTTCAACTGGACCCAAATCGTTGATTGCCACAACTTCAATGTCGGTGCGACCAGATTCGATGATTGCGCGCAACACATTGCGGCCAATGCGACCAAAACCGTTAATTGCTACCCGTACTGCCATTTTTGTTCTCCAAATGCGAGGGAAGGAAATTTTTGCGTAAACTAGAGTTGGGAAAGTGCGGCATCAACCACGACTTTGGCCGTAATACCAAAGTGTTCAAACAGTTGATCGCCAGGTGCACTTGCACCGAATGAATCCATGCCAACAAACTTGCCGGTAGGCCCCAAGAATTTCTGCCAGCTCATTTCAACACCAGCTTCAACTGCCACGCGGGCTTTGGCATTGCCAAAGATTTGCGCTTTGTAATCATCTGATTGTTGTTCAAACAACTCCATAGACGGCACAGATACAACACGCACGCTCACTTTTTGGCTTTCAAGCTGCTTTGCAGCGTCAATCGCCACAGAAACTTCTGAACCAGAGGCGAACAACACAACGTCTGCATCTTCATTGCCACGCAGCACATAAGCGCCTTTGGCACAGCGGTTTTCTGAAACGAACTCTGTGCGCAAAGCTGGCACACCCTGACGGGTCAATGCCAAGATTGATGGCTTGTCTTTTTGCTTCAGCGACAATTCCCAACATTCCAATGTCTCTGTGGCATCGGCTGGGCGGAACACTGAAAGATTTGGAATGCAGCGCAAGGCTGTCAAATGCTCAACAGGCTGGTGGGTTGGGCCATCTTCACCCAAGCCGATTGAATCGTGAGTCATCACGAATACAGAGCGAATACCCATCAAGGCCGCCAAGCGAATGGAAGGGCGGCAATAATCGGTGAACACCATGAAAGTGCCGCCGTATGGCATAAGGCCACCATGCAGAGCAATGCCGTTCATGGCCGCTGCCATGCCGTGTTCGCGAATGCCGTAATAAACATAATTGCCGGAGCGATCTTCAGCAGTGAAAATGCCTTGGCCACCAGATTTGGTGTTGTTTGAGCCGGTCAAATCGGCTGAGCCGCCAAACATTTCTGGCATTATGCCATTGATTACTTCGAGCGCTTTGTTGGACGCAACACGGGTTGCCCATTTTGGCTTTTCATCAGCAAGCTGATGTTTGAACTTTTTGATTTCAGCCGCAAAGCTTGAAGGCAATTCACCGCTGATGCGACGTTCAAATTCGCCGCGTGTGTCGGCGTCTTTTTCAGCCAAGCGATCTTCCCAAGCGGTGCGGTGCTTGGTTGAGCGGCAGCCTGCCAAACGCCAAGCGTCCAATACTTCTTCAGGAATTTCAAATGGAGGATAGTCCCAGCCAAGTGCAGCGCGTGCGCCAGCAATTTCGTCTTCGCCCAAAGGCGCGCCGTGTGCGGCAGAAGTGCCAGCTTTGGTTGGGGCGCCGAAGCCGATCACAGTTTTTGCTGCGATCATGGTCGGCTTGTCTGACTTCTGTGCTTCCAGAATTGCTTTTTCAACCGCATCTTCGTCGTGGCCATCAACTGCGATGGTGTTCCAGCCAGCAGCGCGGAAGCGTGCATGTTGGTCAGTTGAGTCAGACAAGGAGACTTTGCCATCAATGGTGATGTCGTTATCGTCCCAGATGACGATGAGCTTGTTGAGCTTAAGGTGACCAGCCAAGCCGATCGCTTCTTGGCTGATGCCTTCCATCAAGCACCCATCACCAGCGATCACATATGTGTAGTGATCCACAATGTCTTCGCCGAAGTCGGCTGCCATTTTGGCTTCGGCCATGGCCATGCCAACCGCATTTGAAATGCCTTGGCCAAGTGGGCCGGTTGTTGTTTCGATGCCAGTAGCGTGACCATATTCAGGGTGGCCAGCTGTTTTTGCCCCCAATTGACGGAAGTTTTTGATTTCTTCCATGGTCATATCTTCATAACCCAGCAGGTGCAGGGCAGAATAAAGCAGCATAGAGCCGTGACCAGCTGACAGCACAAAGCGATCCCGATCTGGCCAGTTTGGCGCTTTGGGGTCGAACTTCATGATTTTGGTGAACAAAACTGTTGCAATATCTGCGGCGCCCATTGGCATGCCAGGGTGGCCGATATTGGCCTTTTGAACCGCGTCCATTGAGAGTGCGCGAATTGCGTTGGCCATTGCGCTTGTTTTGGCTAGATCAGTCATTTAAATGCTGCCCCGATTAGATCTGTTGCTAAAGCAAGATATTTGTTGGCGCACTCATAGCAGGTACACCTTTTGAGTCAATTCCCCCAATTTCGCCAACTTTGTTGTACAAAGCTAGTCGAATATGGTCTTTTAGGTGAGCTTTTAGCTATACATCTATGAGAATCAAAATAAAGTTCGACATAGGTAGCCTTACCTATGCTGAGTGTGGATGAGTGATGGGCGAACAAAAATATTCGATTGATGACGCCAATCGACGGTTGGATGATGCGCTGGATCGTTTGGAACGGCTTGCACATCGTGCGCGGTCGAAGGTGATTGATGCCAGCAAGATTGAGCACCAGGTGCAAAATTTAGCGACCGACCGCTCGCGGTTGGCCAATGAGTTGGATCAAACCAAGGCCTATGCGAAGAAGGTTGAAAGCTCAGCGAAAGATGTTTCCGTGCGCATTATGCGTGCCATGGAAAAAGTACAGGTTGCCCTTAATGGGGAAAATGAAGCGTAGCGGACCCTAATATATGGCAGAAATTCAGGTGGAAATTGATGGGCGCAAATATCGCATGGCATGCGAAGATGGCCAGGAAGGCCATGTGCGTTCGCTGGCAGATCGCTTTTCTGGCTATGTTGAAGGCCTGAAGTCTGAATTTGGCCAAGTGGGTGATGTGCGGCTTACCGTAATGGCTGCGTTGACCGTTATGGACGATCTGAAAGCGCTGGAAGATGAGCTTAAAGACGCGAAAAGTGCGCTGGATCAGCTTTCAACCAAGTCAAACAAATTGATTGCGGACCGTGATCAATTGGAAGAGAATTTTGCCAATCAAGTGGTAATGATTGCGGAACGGGTGGAAACCCTTGCAAAACAGCTTGAATTGGATGCGGAGCAAGACGAGCAAAAATAGCTGCGATTTGGGCTTTTGTTTTTCGCTTAGCTTCACTATATCTAACCCGCTGCCCGGTTCGTGCCGGAAACTAGCATCCACGGGGCCTTACCGATCCTTTAGGGAGCTGTCACTGATTAGGCTCGTGGGCTTTTTCACACGGCGCCCACCTACTTTTGTAGGTTCCAGGATCAAGTTTTCCGACGGCCAGGGCGGCACTTGAATTTAAAGGTCATCCCGTTGAACGAGAAAACCCAAGAAGAACAGCAAGCGGTTGATGCACTGAAAGCCGATTTGCGCAAAGAGGCGCATGCTCGGCGTGCAGTCTTGTCGGCTTCTTTTAGAAAAGAGGCAGCGTTGGCGGCGGCAGAAACCTTTATCGCCGCTGTGCCTGTGCCATTTGAGCAAACCATTTCCATTTATTGGGCGATACGCGATGAATTGGATTGTAAGCCTTTGCTCACCCATTTTATGGATGACGGGCATCAAGTGTGCTTGCCTGTGGTTATGGGCGCTGATCAGCCGTTGGAAATGCGGTTATGGTCGCCAAGCGAGCCACTGATCCCAAGCGGATTTAACACGTTAGCGCCACCTGCTAGCGCTGCAAAAGTGATCCCTGATATTGTTGTAACGCCATTGTTAGGTTTTGACGCGGTGGGCACGCGGCTTGGATATGGAGGCGGATATTATGATCGCAGCCTTGCATATTGGCCGCAAAAGCCCTTATTGGTGGGCTACGCCTTTGGCGTGCAGGAGTTTGACCATTTACCGCGTGACACGCATGATGTGCCCTTGGATATGGTGGTTACAGAAAATGGAGTGAGGCGGTTCTCCTAACCGCACAGCAGGGCGCAATCTATGCGGATTTTGTTTTTAGGCGATGTGATGGGTCGCGCTGGGCGGCAGGCAGTAACTGATATGCTGCCTGATATTAAGCGCCGTTTTCAATTCGATTTTGTGATCGTGAATGGGGAAAACGCTTCCCATGGCCGCGGGCTGACCGAAAAGCATTTTGAATGTCTGTTGGAGGCTGGTGCGGATATGGTCACGCTAGGGGACCATGCCTTTGATCAGCGCGAGACATATGGGGTAATTGCCCGCGATAATCGGTTGCTGCGCCCAATTAATATGAGCGATGCAGCTCCGGGGCGTGGCGCCATGCTTTATGACGCGCCAAGTGGGCAACGCGTGTTGGTGATTAACGCGCTCGGCCGGGTGTTTATGAACCCGATTGATGATCCATTTTTCGCGGTTGAAAAAGCGATTGCCGACTGCCCGCTGGGTGAAGTGGCCGATGCGGTGATTGTTGATTTCCATGCAGAAGCCACATCTGAGATGCAGGCTATGGGACAGTTTTTGGATGGACGAGCGAGCCTGGTGGTGGGTACGCATACGCACATCCCGACGGCAGATCATCGGGTGCTAAAAGGCGGCACAGGCTTGATGAGCGATGCGGGCATGTGCGGCGATTATGACAGCGTGATCGGCATGGATGCAGAGGAACCGGTAAACCGTTTTCTTACAGGCATGACGCGTGAGCGGTTTACCCCCGCTGAAGGCAGCCCCAGCCTATGTGGCGTTGCCATTGAGACTGACAATAGCACGGGCCTTTGTGCATCTATTCAACCCTTACGGATTGGCGGGTCAATCGGGCAGGCTTTGCCTGACTTTGATTAGGATGCGTCCACTAAATCTTGCAAAGTTTTGGCCAACAACCGGGTCATATCTTCAGCATTATTGGTGCTGATTGTTTTCACATTTACAATGCGATTGAGCAAATCATAGCCCGTGAGCTGGGTGACGATTAGGCTTGCCCGTTCATAGGCAGCTTTTCCCTTGAGCCTTGCAGCCAAAGGCTTGATAATTTGCTCTTCCACTGTTTGACGCAAAAGTGGAATGGCTTCTTTGCTGGTGGAGGCACGCAAAAGGGCGATCACTGGGTCAAATTGTTTTTCGCCAGACTTTGCGGCGAACATTTCAGCTATGCGCTGGCCGAAATTGTCCATCTCCTCTTCAAGCATAAAGTCGATATTGAGCTTTGGCAGGATGGCGGTTTTGAACAAGCCTTCCTTCGAACCGAAATAGCGGCTGATCAGAGCAACATTTACATTGGCCCGATCGGCGATCTCGCGCGTACCTGCTGCATCATAGCCTTTTTCGAAAAAGACCTGACAGGCAGCATCTAAAATCGCTTGTTGAGTTTTTTCCGCGTTGCGGCGCTTTGGCGTAGGATGAGGCATTTAAGTAATCAGTTGTTGACTTATTTGAAATCATGATTAAGTATACAGTTGATTACAAGTTTGACCAGAGGCAATGCCCAATGGAGGATGAAATGTCCCAACCTACTCCCGATTATTCTTCAAAAGCGCCTGTTTTGGTGACCGGTGCCACTGGCTATTTGGCTGGGTGGATCGTGAAACGCTTGCTGGAGGAAGGGAAAACAGTTCACGCGGCGGTGCGTGACCCCAGCAATAAGCAAAAGATTGCGCATTTAGATGAGATGGCAGCTGAACTGCCGGGGGAAATCAAATATTTCAAAGCGGATTTGCTTGACGAGGGCAGCTTTGATGAGGCTATGGCTGGTTGCGAGGTGGTGATGCACACGGCATCCCCCTTTACCTCAAACATCACTGACCCGCAGCGGGATTTGGTCGACCCGGCGGTGAAAGGCACAAGAAATGTACTGCAATCTGCCAATCGCACAGACAGCGTGAAACGTGTGGTGGTGACCAGTTCTTGCGCCGCCATTTATGGTGATGCGGTCGATGTGTCGAGATCGCCGGGCCATGTTTTGACCGAGGAAGATTGGAACACCACTTCTCGGCTGGACCACCAAGCCTATGCCTATTCTAAGGTAGAGGCAGAGAAAGCCGCTTGGGAGAAGGCTAAGGCACAGGACCGCTGGAAATTGGTGACCATTAATCCGTCACTTATTTTGGGGTCAGGCACCGCTAAAACCCAAACCTCAGAGAGCTTTAATCTTGTGAAGCAGGCTGGCGATGGCACCTTTAAAATGGGTGTGCCGAAGATGGAGATCGGCATGGTGGATGTGCGCGATGTCGCTGAGGCGCATTTGCGTGCGGGCTATATTGAGGCTGCTGAAGGGCGTCACATTGTGTCAAATGACACGCATGACTTTCTTTATATTTGTGAGGTGTTGCGCCAGAAATATGGCGATAAATATCCGTTTGCCAAAGGCTATTTGCCCAAATGGCTGGTGTGGTTGATTGGTCCGGTTGCCAATAAGGCGCTGACGCGGGAAATGGTGGCGAAAAATGTGGACCATCCATGGGCCGCCGACAATACAAAATCTAAGCGTGAACTTGGGTTGACCTATCATCCGGTTGAGCCTGCGATTGAGGCGATGTTCCAGCAAGTTCTGGATGCGGGACTTGTCAAAAAATAACTAATGTGCTGCCCTTCCTCCACGGGGGAAGGGCAAATGGCACAGATTTCGACATTTCTGATCATCACATGGGCTTGGAGCTGGGGGCTCTGGTGGCCATATGTGGTTTATTTGCGCAGTGGGTCTTTGCCGTTTGGGCTAGGACCTTTTTTTGAAACGGCCCATCAATGGGCGGCATGGGGGCCATTCGTTGCCGCTTTGGCAACAGCCATTCTTTTTCATGGCGTTGGGGGCCTGAAATCGCTTTTGATGCGTGGCGTCCAAGTGAAATTTGCTGCCAAATATTACCTGCTGATCTTTTTGCTTTTCCCGCTATTGATCGGTGGTGCGTATGCGCTGGCGCTTTTTCTCGGTCAAGAAATCGCTTTGGGTGAGGCATGGAATGCGCCGCAGATTTTGCCGATTGCTTTCTTATTTATCTTTTTCTTAGGTGGCCCCTTGCAGGAAGAATTTGGCTGGCGCGGCACCATGTTGCCGATTTTGTTGGAGAAAATTGGTCTTACACTCTCAAGTCTTTGCATCGGCCTTGTTTGGGGTATTTGGCACTTGCCCTTGTTTTTTATGCCGGCGCAAAGCTTTTATTATGAGCGTCCAATTTGGGGGTTGGTTCTCTCTACGACACTGATCTCATTTATGTTTACGTGGCTTTATAAACGGACAAATGGTTCTATTTGGGCCATGCTGCTGCTCCACACCATGTTTAACTTCACGCACTATATGTTTCCGACCTTGGAAAATGACGTGGCAGCAACGCTTTTATGGCCATTGCAGTTTCTTGTTGTGGCGTACATTATTTGGGATTGGCATCAAGAGCGCGAAAATTGAAACGGGAGACTTTATTTTCCCTGCGTCACGCCATATAAGAAGCCAAATTCATCATGTCGTTATAAAGGATGTCCGTAAACCATGGCAGGCCATTCCAAGTTTAAAAACATCATGCACCGCAAGGGCCGTCAGGATAAGGCGCGCTCTAAGCAGTTTTCTAAACTTTCCAAAGAGATCACCGTAGCTGCGAAAAGCGGCATGCCGGACCCGGATATGAACCCGCGTTTGCGCTTGGCCGTTAACAACGCCAAATCTCAATCCATGCCGAAAGACAATATTGAGCGTGCGATTAAGAAGGCGACTGGTGGCGATGCGGAAACTTATGATGAAATCCGCTATGAGGGTTATGGCCCGGGTGGCGTGGCGATCATCGTTGAAGCATTGACGGACAACCGCAACCGTTCAGCAGCAAATGTGCGCGCTATTTTCTCAAAAAATGGTGGTGCGTTGGGCGAAACTGGCTCAGTTGGCTTTATGTTCGACCGTGTGGGCGAAATCACTTATCCGGCCGAAGTTGGCGATGCAGATAAGGTGATGGAAGCGGCCATCGAAGCGGGCGCGGAAGATGTGGAATCAAGCGAAGATGGCCACATCATTTATTGCGTTTTCGAAGATATGAACGAAGTGTCCTCTGCGCTTGAGGCCAGCTTGGGTGAGCCAAAATCTGTAAACCCTATCTGGAAGCCGCAAAACCTAACGCCAGTGGATGCGGAAAAGGGTGCGACATTATTTAAGTTGATGGACGCGCTAGAAGATGATGATGATGTGCAGAACGTATATGTCAATTACGACATGTCTGATGAAGATATGGCGAAATTGTCGGAATAGCTGACACATCAACATAAGGGCGAACAATGTTTCGTCGGTTTTTGAAAATAGCCAAGGAACTGCTGCCGCGCTTTGATCGACAAGAGCGCGGCGTGGCCTTGGCTATTTTTTTGGTGGTCCAGGCCCTTTTGCCCAGCTATGCCGCTGCGCTTTCCGCCGCAAATCCTGAAGATCGGATCATCATTTGTTCAGCCCATGGGCTGATCGAGCTTGATCGCAACACCCATCAACCCGCAACTGTGCAAGCAGATGATGGGCTTTGCGTGTTGGCACAAATGGCTGGCTTTGCGGTTGCCTCTGCTCCAGAGGTTGGCCAGAACAGTTTGCTCGCTGAAGCAATTGTGCTGCCCAAATTGGGATATGACATTCCCGATGTTACGCGGTTGGATTTGTTTGAGCCGCAGTCTCAAAGGGCGCCGCCTCTCGTTTGATTTGAACTTTCTTCTTTCAATTCAAATTAACGAGACCAAAATGACTAATACATCTAAATCAATCGCAGCCTTGAGTGCTGCAGTATTCACACTTGCCGTTTTAACTGGCGGTGCGTTCGCTCATGCAACTTTAGAAACACCTGTGGCTCAAGCCGATAGCTATTATAAAGCTGTGGTGCGTGTGCCACATGGGTGCGATGGCAAGGCTACCGATAAGCTGGTGGTTGAGGTGCCTGAAGGCTTCTATAATGTGAAGCCCATGGCCCATCACGGGTTTAAAATGAGCGTTGAGCAAGGGGCGTATGAACAAACCTTCACCGCACATGGCAAAGAATATAATGCAGGCGTGAAGCGCGTGATTTGGGAAGGCGGCGCAGTTGAAGATTGGGCCTATGACGAATTTGTCATGCGCGGCAAACTTGCCCACGTAGAAGCTGGCGATACGCTATATTTCAAAGCCACTCAATATTGTGGTGACGATGCCAGCGTGGCGTGGGACCAAATTCCAGCTTCTGCCGATGATCACCCTGCGCATCCGGCACTTGCGCTTAAAATTGCAGATAGCGGATCAGATGATCAAGCTCATGCTGGCCACGATATGTCTAAAGACAAAATGGCTGAAGTGGTGATGGCTGGTGACATCAAAATTGAAAAAGCTTGGACCCGGGCCACGCCACAAGGTGCAAAAGCAGGTGGTGCATTTGTATTAGTCACAAACACTGGTGATGCGGCAGATCGTTTGATCGCGGCGAGCTCAGATGTGGCGGCAAAAGTTGAAATTCATGAAATGAGCATGAATGACGGCGTGATGAAAATGCAGCAGCTGGAAAAAGGGCTGGAGATCGCACCTGGCGAAACAGTTGAGCTGAAACCCGGCGGTTTCCATATCATGATGATGGGTTTGCACAAGGCGATTGCTGAGGGTGACTTAGTAACAATCAGCTTGGAGTTTGAAAAAGCAGGTGTTGTTGAAGTGATGTTCCCCGCAGCCCAATTGGGCGCTCCGACGATGGATCATTCAAACCACTAAATTGCGCAAATTGGCGTAATTAGCCCGTTCTGACTTGCGTACAGAACGAGAACATGTTCAAACTGAAACGGCGTACATATTGCATGTGCGCCGTTTTTTGATTCATCTTTTGGAGCTGCGGTGAGCGCGCATTCGATACGCATTTTGGGGTTGGACCCAGGGTTACGGCACACGGGCTGGGGCATTTTAGATGCCGATGGCAATCGATTGAAATTTGTCGCCTCTGGCACCATCAAGCCGCCCACTGACCAAGATTTGAGCCTGCGCCTGCTGGGGCTGCACGACGAAATTAAAAAATTGATTGAAGAATTTAGACCTGACGAAGCAGCGGTTGAGGAGACCTTTGTGAACGCAGGGGCCCGCTCAACCCTTTTGCTTGGGCAGGCGCGTGGCGTTTGTCTAGTCACGCCAGCATCTTGCGGGTTGCGTGTGGGAGAATATGCCGCCAACAAGGTGAAAAAATCTGTGGTGGGTGCTGGCCACGCGGATAAAAAACAAGTTCAAATGATGATTAAGGTGCTGATGCCAACCGCCAAGTTTAATGGCGCGGACGCGGCAGATGCATTGGCGATTGCTGTCGCGCATGCACATCATCGCCCTGCGTTAAATCGGAGAGAGGCAAGTCTATGATTGGCAAGTTAAAAGGCTTGGTGGAAAGCATCGCTGATGACAAGGCGCTTATTGATGTGAATGGCGTTTGTTATGAATGTCATTGTTCTGGCCGCACGCTCACTTCGATGCCGGCCAAAGGCGAAGCCGTTGCTTTGTTTATCGAAACTTATGTACGCGAAGATCAGCTCAAATTGTTCGGGTTTATCTCCGAAAGTGAAAAACAGTGGTTCTTGCTGTTGATGACCGTTCAGGGCGTTGGCGCAAAGGTGGCGCTTGCCATTTTGTCCACGCTTTCCGCATCGGAGCTTTCTTCTTCAATCGCGTTGCAAGACAAGGCCATGGTGGGCCGCGCACCCGGTGTCGGCCCAAAAGTGGCACAGCGGATCGTTTCAGAACTTAAAGGCAAAGCACCTGTTGGCGGCACCATCGATGCGGGCGTTCAAGGCTTGCAAGAAGCGATTGGCGAGGGTGTGGCGACTGGCAATGTGGCAGACGCCGTTTCTGCGCTCACCAATTTGGGCTATGCGCAAGCGCAAGCCAGCGCGGCAGTGGCGCGGATTATCGCAAAAGAAGGTGATGATCTCGAAACAGAAAAGCTCATTCGCTTGGGACTAAAGGAATTGAGCTCATAACATGACGGATGATGTGCAGGATAATGTAGCTGAAATGGGAAAACACCCACGCGCATTTGCATGGGTAAGCATGATTGGTGGCCCGGCGCTTGCAGCGTTTTTGTTGTTGATGTTGTTCAATGGAAGCGCATTGAGCCAATTGGTGAACGAACCAAGTTGGTATTATTTTTCCGCAGCTTTTTATCAACCTACACTTTTCGCCTTATTTCTCGGTGTTTGTGCGTTGCCTGTAAGCGGATTATTTTTATGGAGATTGATAAAAAAATTACCTTCGTTTGAGGCGTTTCCCCACCAATTCTTTGTTATGAACGCAACAATGGCTGGCGCAATTTTTGGATTTCTTTTCGCGATAGCGATCAATCTGGTATTTGAGGTGTTTTCGTCCAAGCCTGACCTTGCATCCATAAGGGGGGAAATGTTTATTTCAGTCGTAATCAGCACAATAATTGGTGCAATGTTGAGTTTTGTAGCTAGCCATATTTGCCTTGTAATTGGCCGACTGGCGAAATGGATAAACTAGATATGACTGATATTACTGACAGCACAGCCGGTCGCGACGGCGAACTTGATGTTAGCTTGCGGCCTTCCTTGTTCGACGACTTCGTTGGGCAGGAAAAAGCGCGTGAAAATTTGCAGGTTTTTATTGATGCGGCGAAAAAGCGCGGCACCGCGCTTGACCATGTGTTGTTTGTTGGCCCTCCCGGATTGGGCAAAACCACATTGGCGCAGATCGTGGCGAAAGAATTGGGCGTTGGTTTTCGCGCAACTTCGGGCCCGGTGATTTCAAAGGCGGGAGATTTGGCGGCATTGCTGACCAATCTGGAAGAGCGCGATGTGCTGTTTATTGACGAAATTCACCGCTTGAATCCGCAAGTTGAAGAAGTGCTTTATCCTGCGATGGAAGACTTCCAGCTTGATCTGATCATTGGTGAGGGGCCTGCTGCCCGCTCGGTACGGATTGATTTGGCGAAATTTACGCTGGTGGCGGCGACAACGCGGGCAGGGCTTTTGACCACGCCATTGCGTGATCGTTTTGGCATTCCGGTTCGGTTGCAGTTTTACACGCCGGAAGAGCTGGTGAAGATTGTGCGACGCGGCGCACGGCTGCTGGGTGTGGGCATGAGTGACGATGGCGCGATGGAAATTGCCCGGCGTTCGCGTGGTACGCCACGGATTGCTGGTCGGTTGCTGCGTCGGGTTGCTGACTTTGCCCAAGTAGATGATGTTGAAATCATCAACGCGGCGATTGCGGATAAAGCGTTGGGGCGCCTTGATGTGGATAGCCGCGGCTTGGATCAGTTGGATCGGCGTTATTTGGGCACAATCGCCACAAATTATGGTGGTGGGCCTGTGGGCATTGAAACCATTGCTGCCGCCTTATCTGAACCGCGTGATGCAATTGAGGAAATTGTGGAACCTTATTTGATCCAGCAGGGTTTTATTCAGCGCACACCGCGCGGTCGCATGCTCACGGCGCAAGCGTTTCAGCATCTCAATATGGGTGTGCCGCAAGGATTTATTGGCGTGCAGGCTAGCCTGTTTGAAGAAGAAAAAGACGCAGAATAGATTTCGCCCCATTGGCGCCTAACTTTTTGCAATGATGGGGCAGGTTCCCTCCGCAAGAAAGGCCCTCAATGGTTCGGCTGCATATCAAAAAAGATCGTATTAAGCCTGATAATTGGCCGATTGGCATGTCTTTGCGCATTGTCGCATTGGCGGATATTCACGCGTGCACTGCGTGGATGAATGTCCCACGTATCGATAAAATTGTAGCTCAGGCGAACGCGCTAAAGCCGGACATTGTGGTGCTGTTGGGTGATTATCTTTCCGGCATGCATTTGATGTTTAAAAGCCTGCCACATAATCATTGGGCCGAATCTTTGGCGCGGCTTGAGGCGTCCTTGGGCGTGCATGCTGTTCTTGGTAATCATGATTGGTGGGAAGATTTGCAGGCACAGGCGCGTCGTGGCGGACCGACAATGGCAGGCAATGCATTGGAAGAAGTTGGCATTCAACTTTACAGCAATGATGCGAAGCATTTTCGAAAGGATGGCTATGGCTTTTGGCTGGCAGGGCTGGAGAGTCAGCTTGCTTTGTTGGCCAATCGGCGCATTCCACGACGTGGCGTGGTGGGCCTTGATGATTTGGAGGGAACATTGGCGCAGGTGACTAATGACGACCCCGTTGTGTTGATGGCCCATGAGCCAGATATTTTTCCCGAAGTGCCGGAGCGTGTTTCACTCACCCTGAGCGGCCACACCCATGGTGGGCAGGTGCGGGTCCGCGGGCGGGCACCGGCCGTGCCGTCGCGCTATGGCAATCAATATGCTTATGGCCATGTGGTGGAAGAGGGACGCCATCTGCTTGTATCTGGTGGCCTTGGATATTCGGTTTTGCCATTGCGCTTTGGGGTGCCGCCTGAAATAAATCTGATTGAGCTGGGCTGATTTAGGGGTTCTCATGAGCAATTTGACATTTGATGAGGGCAATGAACGGGTCAATGTGCGTTGCGCAGGGATTATTCGCCACGAAAATCATGTGCTTGTTGTGCGCGAGGATGATGATGATTTTGTGTGTTTGCCGGGCGGTCGAGTACAGCGCGGCGAAAGCTCGCTAGACGCCATCCACCGCGAGATGGATGAAGAGCTTAATGCGCAGATTAAAACGCCGCAGCTGCGTTATGTGCTGGAGAATTTCTTTTGGCGCTATGGTAAGCGATTTCACGAATTTGCGTTTTATTATGAGGTTGAAAAACCTCAACATGTGCCGTTTCAGCCGGGTGTATGCATAACCGGTGAAGATGATGGCAAAACGTTGAGTTTTGAGTGGGTGCAAACTGGGCCAGATGCGTTGGCTACGATCAATTTGCATCCTATTTCAATGCGCACCCGCATTTTGGATTTGCCGCAAAGTTTCGTGCATGAATGTGTTGTGGATCCGGATTATTGATCCATGACGGTTGATTTAAGTTTCCGCGCGTTCGATCAGCACTTCAATGTGCGCAGTGCGGCGATCATTCAAAAAGAAGGGCATATTCTTTGCACAACAGCGGATGATCTAGGATTTTGGTTTCTGCCGGGTGGTCGGCTGAAACGAGGAGAGAGTTCTGCAGCTGCACTTAAGCGTGAACTGCGAGAAGAATTAAATGCCGATGTGGACGTTGTTGCACCGCACATCATTGCAGAAAGTTTTTTCTCACTTGATCATCTGCACTATCATGAATTGGCATTTTATTTTGCGGTGAGTTGCCCGCCAAACCTGCCCTTTATCGTGGGTAAAGATTGCCATCATTTGATCGAAGGTGAACGGCATTATCGCTATCGTTGGATTGAGCTTTCGCCCGAAATGCTCTCGGAAATTGATCTTCAGCCGCGCGCCTTACACGCTCATTTTATTGACCTGCCGCCGAAGCCGCTGCACATTATGTTTAATGGCTGATGGAGGGAAAGTTGATGAAACATTTTATGGCTTTGATTTTGATGGTGGGATTGGCAATGCCGTCAAACGGGTTGGCACAAGACAAATCCGGGGTGCCGGAAGTGTCTATGTTCAAAATGATGTTGGATGCCAATAAGACAGGTTGGATTGCGTTTAGAGAATATAATGGGCAGCAGCTAATCTATTTCACCAATATGCTCACCTCACGGTGTCGGTTGAAGGAAATTCGCTTTTCCATCAATGAAGAGACACTTGATCAAACATTTAACATGCCCGCCTGTATTCCAGATTCGCCCTTTATGATCCCCACCGATGGTGGCGTTGAAGATATTGCTTTGATTTTGGAGCCGGGTGTCGCGAAAACAATTTCGGTGCAGGCAGTGTTTGAAGATGATACGGAAACCGACATGATTACATTCCGACCCTGCGAAGGCGTTGGAGATGGCACATGTGCAAAGGTGGTTGAATAATGCAATTTGGTGGTGCGCTGCAGGATGATGGGTCACATAAATTTCCGGTGCGGATATATTATGAAGACACTGATTTTTCCGGCAATGTATATCACGCGGCATATTTGAAATTTTTTGAGCGGGCGCGCACCGAGTTTTTGCGGGCGCATGATGTGCATCACCAAAAACTGTTTGAAGAGGAGGGGATCGCATTTGCGGTCCGCTCCATGCAGATCGATTATGATCGTGCAGCCCATATTGATGATTTGGTCGAGGTGACCACCAAGATTATCGAAATGAAGGGCAGTCGCTTTATTCTTGAGCAGATTTTGCGGCGGGACGATGAATTGATCACGCGGGCACGTGTGGTCGCGGTCACGATGAAAAGCAATGGCCGTCCAACGCGGTTGCCGGATACATTGCGTGCCCGATTTGGCGGCTAAGCCAACGTCTTGGCGATTTTATGCAGACGATCCAATTCTTTTCGGCTTGGCTTGCGCTGTTCTAATCCGCAACGCATGCCCAATGCTTCAATGGCATCGATAAGGATTTCTATATCCACTGCATTTGCATTTGTTTGATTTTGAATGGCCGTTGCAAGCGCCGATCTATTCGCGTCAAAGGGTTTTGCCAAGCCCGGTTGGCGCAATGATGCTGCTAAAATCTCGATTGATAAGACCGCGTGCTCAATCTTGCTGATCTGTTTGAGATAGCGAACTATAAATTTCTCCAAACTTAGTCCCTCTGCCAATTCGGAAATAAGCGGCGCAATTTCTGCGGCCTCAATTGCTGCGATTTCGGCAATGAGCGCATCTTTACTTGGGAAGTGATTGTAAAGGTTGCCGAGGCTGATCTTTGCGTGATTGGCGATGTCACGAATGCCGGTTTGGGCAATGCCTTTTTCGATAAAACAAGTCATCGCGCTTTGCACGATTTGGCGCCGCTTGGCACGTTTTGCTTTTTCTCTAGTGGTGATCTCTTTCTCGGACATGAAATTTTCTAACTTCTTGCATTTGACATTTCAATAATTAAATGAATGAACGAATGTTCATTGAAAATGGAAATTGAAATGTCTCAACGGATGGATGGTTTGGATCTTGCGCGCCTGTTCGCATTTTTCGGTATGGTGGTGGTGAACTTTAATTTGGTGATGGGGGTGCCAGCTTCGGGTAACGATCTGGCATTGTACATCGCGCACGGGGTGGAAGGGCGGGCGGCGGCAAGTTTTGTCGTACTCGCCGGTGTTGGGCTTGGATTGGCATTTAAGAAAAGTGTCGACCATCGATTGCTGTTTAAACGGGCAGGCTTTCTGTTTGCGGTCGGTATGGTCAATATGATGATCTTTCCCGCTGATATTATCCATTATTATGCGGTTTATTTTATCTTTGCCGCATGGCTGCTGACCTTTAAAGATGGTCAATTGTGGGGCGCGATTGCGGTTATCAATGTTGGTTTCACCGCCGGATTGCTTTTCTTGAATTACGATGCGGGTTGGAATTGGCAAACATTTGAATATCGCGATTTTTGGTCGGCAGAGGGGTTTCTCCGAAACCTATTTTTCAATGGTTGGCATCCGGTTTTGCCGTGGCTGAGTTTTCTGGTTTTCGGCATTTGGCTTAGTCGACAAGATTTGGCGACCAGAGGTGTGCAGTTATGGCTTTTGATCGCTGGTTTGGCCGTCTATCTGATCAATCAGATTTTGGCTGGGGCGTTACAAGCAGCATCTGATGCGGAATTAGCTTTGCTTTTTGGCACGTCGCCAGTACCCCCAACGCCGCTTTATATTGTTGCGGGCATGAGCGGCGCCTCGGTGCTTATTGGGTTTTCGCTGTTGATTGCCCCTTATCTACAAAGAACAAAAGTGTTGCCGTTGTTGCTACCTGCGGGGCAGCAGACACTTACGCTTTATATGGCACATATTGTCATCGGCATGGGGAGCTTGGAGGCGTTGAATATGCTTTCGGGCCAAACGATCGAAGGTGTTTGGCAAGCTGCAATATTGTTTTGTTTTGGTGCGGTAGTTTTTGCATATTTGTGGTCACAAAAATTCAAGCGCGGTCCCCTAGAAAGCGTGATGCGGAAAATTTGTGGTTGAGGCCATTCATTTTCCATTCAGCAACGATTTATTAACCATAAATGAACCATGCGCGGCTTAAACACATATGTTGAAGTGGCAATCCAGCAATGTTGGGTTGTCCCTTCTTAAATTTGACAAAATTGCCCGTCATGCCAAAGACAACGGGTAAGGTGTGTCAAGCTTACCGCTTTAATTGTGAAGGATTAGGGGAAAATCATGGAAGCAGAACTGGCCGCGCACGGCACTGCCGATCTGTCGCTTTTTGCATTGTTCTGGGCTGCGGACTGGGTGGTGAAAGCCGTTATGCTTGGGCTGCTCGCTGCCTCGATCTGGAGCTGGGCAATCATTATCGAAAAAAGCGTCATGTATGGTCGCGCTCAGCGCAGCATGAATAAGTTTGAGAAGAATTTTTGGTCTGGCCAATCTTTAGAAGAGCTTTATCAGCGCCTGTCAGATTCCGACCCACGCGAAATGGGTGCGGTTTTTGTGGCTGCGATGAAGGAATGGAAGCGCAGCCATGAGCAAGGCGCATCTTCTTACATTGGCGTGCAGCAACGGTTGGACAAAGTGCTGGACATTACCATTGGGCGTGAAAGTGATTTGCTGGAATCCCGTCTTGGCTTTTTGGCCACAGTCGGTTCGGCAGCGCCATTTGTAGGCCTTTTCGGTACAGTTTGGGGCATCATGAATTCGTTCCAATCCATTGCCGCGTCTGAAAGCACTAACCTTGCCGTTGTGGCACCAGGTATTGCCGAAGCTTTGTTCGCGACGGCGATTGGCTTGTTGGCCGCTATTCCGGCGGTTATCGCCTATAACAAACTCTCTTCTGACGCGAACAAATTGATCGCACGGTTGGAAGGCTTTGCCGATGAATTTTCAGCCATTTTGACACGTCAATTGGAAAGCCGGGGTCAACAATAATGGGTATGGGTGTTTCAGGCGGGTCTGGCGGTGGACGCCGGGGCAGACGCCGCGGCCGTAAACAGCCAATGAGCGAGATTAACGTTACGCCACTTGTGGACGTGATGTTGGTGTTGCTGATTGTGTTTATGGTGGCCGCGCCGCTTTTGACTGTGGGTGTGCCAATTGATTTGCCGCAGAGCCAAGCCAAAAGTTTGAATACGGAAAGCGAGCCTGTGACGGTGACGATCACTGCGGACGGGCAAATCTATGTTCTTGAAGAATTGGTTGATCGCAGCAATCTGCTGGCGAAATTGGATGAAGTTGCCGTGAATGGCACTGAAGAGCGTATTTTTGTACGCGGCGACAATGTTGCCGATTATGGTGCTGTGATGCAGGTCATGGGACAATTGTCTGGTGCAGGCTATAGCAAAATTGGCCTGATTACCGAGCAGGAGCAAAGCCAGTAACTATGCGCCTCGGGGTCACCATATCTGCGGTTTCTCACGCCGCTTTGATTGCTGTTGGGCTTATGTCTTTCGGGCAAGCGGATGCGTTTGACCCGCAAGAGATTGAAGCTATTCCAATTGAATTGGTGCCGATCGAAGAGTTCTCGAATATCCGTCAGGGCTCGCTAGATAGCAATGTGATTGAAACTGAGACCCCATCTGCGGTGGATACGGAAACACCTGCAGAACTTGCAGAGCCAACGGGCAACACGCAAGAAGATCAGATCACGCCAAAAGATACGCCAGACCCAAGCCCTGCGCCGACTGATAATTCGGCGCCAGAGCCGACGCCGCCAACACCGCCTGCGCCAACGCCGACACCAGAGCCTGTTGAGCCAGCGACACAGCCGGAAGAGCCAACGCCAAGCGTGCCTGAACCTGTGCAGGAGCCAACGCCAGAGCCTGTTGAAGAGCCAACAGAAACACCAGTGGTGAGCGAAGAGCCTGCCGCTGAACCAACCCCTGCGCCTCCGTCGCCACCAGCAGCGACAAGCGCGGTGGAAAAAGCGCGGCAAGCTTATGCGGCTCAAGAAGCTGAGCGGAAACGCCTGGCAGAAGCTCAGCGGGCTGAAGAAGCGAAAAAGAGCCAAGAAGCCGACAAGATTTCTGACATTATCAACAAAGAAGATAGCCGTGGTGGCACCACTGGTCAGGGTGGTCAAAAAACGGCTGGTAAAACAACCGGCACGGCCGCGCGTTTGACACAATCTGAACGGGCCGCATTGGCTGCGCAAATGCGCAAATGCTGGAACCCGCCAATTTCAGCTTTGGACGTAGATGGCTTGACCGTGCGGCTTTTGGTTGATTTGAATCGGGATGGTTCAGTTGCGGGCACTCCGCAAGTGATGGATATTTCGGTGACGGGCCAAGTGGGGCAGGCAACTGCTTCCGCAGCGCAACGCGCGGTACGTCGCTGTGGCCCTTACCAGCTTGCGGCGGACAAATATGAAGAGTGGCGTCAAGTTGATGTCACATTTGATCCAAGAGATCTAAGATAGAAATTATGCAACGCCGGTCCGAGTTTTGCGTTATTGGGGCGGAAAAGGAGATGGAAATGATAGCATTCTCACGTCGACATGCCTTGAAATTGGGCGCTGCCACTATGGGTGCATCCCTTTTCGCCCAGCCTGCAGCAGCCTTGGTGAAAATTGTGGTCACGGGTGGTGACTTTGAACCGATGCCGATTGGCATCCCGACTTTTAGCTCTGCTGACCCGCAATTGGGCGCTGAGCTGACACAAATCGTAATTGACAATTTGCGGGCATCTGGCCTTTTTGCGCCATATCCTGTTGATCAAATGCCGTTGAAGATGGGCGATGTTAATCACTCGCCTGAATTTGGGGCATGGCGGCAATTGGGTGCTGACGCATTGGTGATGGGCACTGTGCAGCGCACTGGCGGCCAAATCCGTGCTGATGTGCGCTTGTGGGACGTTGTGGCTGGCGAAGAGGGTTTTGGCCGCTCGTTTGCTTCAAGCGAAACCAACAAACGGCGTGTTGCGCATATTGTATCAGATGCGATCTATAAAACACTGACTGGTGAAGATGGCTATTTCGATACGCGCGTTGTTTATGTTGCCGAAAGCGGGCCAAAGGCAAACCGCACCAAACGTTTGGCGATTATGGACCAGGATGGTGCCAACAACCGTTATTTGACTGATGGTGGGTCCATTGTGTTGACCCCTCGGTTCTCGCCAAATGGCAATTTGCTGTCTTACATGAATTTCTCCGGCGACGTGCCGCAGATTTATCTGCTCGATTTGTCTACTGGTCAGCAACAGCGTGTTGCCGATTTTGGCAAGATGACTTTGTCGCCACGTTTTTCACCTGATGGTTCACACCTTGCCTTCAGCGTGACGACTGGCGCGGACACCAATCTTTATCTGATGAATTTGCAGCAACGTAATCCGATGCAATTGACATCTGGTGCGTCGATCAACACCAGTCCAAGCTTCTCGCCTGATGGTCAGCGGATTGCATTTGAAAGTGACCGTGGCGGCAGTCAGCAGATTTATGTTATGAGTGCACAAGGCGGCGGCGCGCAGCGTGTGAGCTTTGGAGATGGCCGGTATTCAACGCCTGTATGGTCGCCTAAAGGCGACTTGATTGCGTTCACGAAGCAAAAAGATGGGCAATTCCATATTGGTACAATGCGGCCAGACGGTTCTGGCGAACGCGTATTGGCATCAAGCTATTTGATGGAAGGGCCGACTTGGGCACCGAACGGCCGCGTGCTGATGTATTTCAAAGATCCAGGTGGTGATTCTGGGCCGCAGTTGCACACGATTGATGTGTGGGGCCGCAATGAGCGCCGCATTCAAACACCGACTTACGCATCTGACCCAACGTGGTCACCACTGCTCGGTTAAGGCACAAAATTGTGCCTTCTTGACCGTTTGAGCTATCATGCTTAGCTCAAACGAACGCGGCAAGTTGTGTCGTGGGTTAGGATGGTACAGATGCTAAAATCTTTGCGATTTGATCAAATGCTAGATCAGTTGGCGCCGGCTGAACGGGCGCCAATTGTGTTTTTGGGGCATGGCAATCCCTTATATGCAATCACCGACAACGCTTTTGCCAAAAGCTGGCAACAGCTCGGCGAAAAACTTGCGCGACCGCAGGCCATCCTGTGTATCTCGGCACATTGGGAAACCCGCAATTCGACCTTGGTGCATGTCGGTGCCATGCCGAAAACCATTCATGATTTTTACGGCTTTCCGCAAGAACTGTTTGATGTGCAATATCCTGCCGCTGGCGCGCCAGAGTTGGCACAAGAAGTAGCTTTGATGCTGAAAAACCATGCTGCCATCCCCACGGAAGAGTGGGGGTTAGACCATGGCGCGTGGGCTGTGTTGCGGCATCTTTATCCAGATGCAGATATTCCGGTGTTTCAAATCTCCATCAATCGGGATTTGGGTTTTGCGGATCAGGTAGCTCTGGGCCGAGACCTGAAAGCGCTGCGCGATCGTGGTGTGTTGATCTTGGGCAGTGGCAATCTGGTGCATAATTTGCGCGCGATTTCGCGCGATGTTGAGGCGTTTGATTGGGCACAGGAGTTTGATCAAAAGGTTGCTGACTATTTGACGGACCGAAATTTTGCGGACATGGCGAACCCAGATCAATATGGCACCCTGCTGCCGCAGGCGCATCCAAGCGTTGAGCATTTTGCGCCAGCATTCTATTGCGCTGGTCTGGTGGATCAAAAAGACCAATTGGCTTTCTTCAATGACCAGTTTGACATGGGGTCTTTGTCTATGCGCTCCTTCATTTATTATTAGAGCGAAATGACCTTTGTGCGTTTGTTTTGATTGAGGGTGATATTTTAGCAACGGAAATGCGGTGAATCTGCCTTAAAATGGCCGGATTAAGACCGCATTAACCGCGTTCGCACACCCCAAATTAAGATAAATAAGGGTATAACCGGGTCAATAAATTTCGACCTATTCTGGAGCTATTAAGGACCATGTCCATGGCAAATCAATTTATGCGCCTTTTGAAAGGCATTACAATGGTAGCGCTTGTGGCATTTGTTGCTGCTTGTGCCCGTACGCCGGATGCTGGTGTAGGGAATTTGGGGCCGGGGCAGGCCCAGCCTGGCACGCCGCAAGAATTTTTGGTAGCCGTTGGCGACCGCGTTTTCTTTGAAACTGACAGTTCAGTTTTGACTGCTGAAGCACGTGCTACATTGGATAAGCAAGCTGTTTGGCTGCAAAAGCACTCTCAATACAGAATTTTGGTTGAGGGCCATGCTGATGAGCGCGGCACACGCGAATACAACATCGCCTTGGGTGCGCGTCGTGGTACAGCTGCTGTAAACTATTTGGTGAGCCGCGGTGTCAGCTCAACACGCATCACCACAAAGAGCTTTGGTAAAGAACGTCCTGTGGCCGTTTGTGATGACATTTCATGTTGGTCACAAAACCGCCGTGCTGTGACAGTTTTGCTGCCATAAGCCAAACATAGCTATCCTCTGCTGGAGGCGGGCGCCGGGATTCGCGACAAGCGGACCCGGCGTTTTTTTGTCGCAATTTTGTTTTACCCACGGCGTAAGAAATGATTTTATGCATGACGGTTCGTCATGAACGAAGGAGTGACTTTATGTCGGTTAATAACAAAGTTTGGGTAAGTCGGATTGCCGCCGCAGGGGTGGGCCTGCTTTTGGCTGGCGCTACCGGTGTGGCCCAAGCGGGCAACCAACCAAATGATGAAATGTTTGGTCGTTTGATTCAACTTGAGCAGCAAGCAGATCTGCTGAGCAATCATGTGCTTGTGTTAGAGCAAGGTTTTGAAGGCTTGGGGATTGAGCGTGTTTCTGATCGTGCCCCAGTTAAAGTGAAGGTCGCGCAATCGCGGCAAGTTGCTGAAGTGAATGTACGTATTGATGCCATTGAAGAGCGTATGCGAACATTGACCGGTCAAGTGGAAGGTTTGCAATTTCAAATGACGCAATTGCAAACATTGCTTGAGCGCATGCAGGAAGATTATGAATTCCGATTCCAGGAATTGGAAGGCGGTGCTTCGGGAAAAACTAGTGCGGCGCCCCAATCAGATCGCGAGATGCCATCTGAGGGTGTGCCGCAGACCCAAACCGAAGAATTGAACACAGATAATTTGGCCACAAATGATGATGGCGGTGCGTTTATTCTGGGCACGCCTGAAGGCACTTTGGGCACATTATCAGATGATGCCTTGAGCGGCATTGGATCAGGGCAACCACTAGATTTAGAGTTTGATCCCGGTGCTGCTTTGTCTGACGCTGATGCGAAAGCGCAGTATGATGCGGGCTATGAGGCCTTACTGCGTGGGGATTATGTGTTTGCGGAAGACCAGTTTCGGCAGTTTATTGGCCTGTTCCCGAACAATCGGTTGGCGCCTGATGCCTACCATTGGCTTGGTGACAGTTTGCTTAATCGCGGTGAATATGAAGAGGCGGCAGAAGTGTTGCTTCGCGGCTTTGAAGCTTACCCAAATGCTGCACGTTCGCCAGACATGGTGATGAAATTGGGGATTTCCCTAAACAGTGCTGGCGAAAGAGAGACAGCATGTCGTACCTTTGTTGAGGTGTTGCGTCGTTACCCCGACCAACCAACAGCATTTAAGCAAAGGGTCGCAGAGGAACAGCGAAAGGCACAATGTTAAATACCGAGCAACAACATGAGTATTTAACTGAGCCAGATTTGCTGAATTATATTTTTGCGCCGCTTTTTGAGACCCAAAAGGCGGCGCTTGCCATTTCAGGCGGGCCAGACAGCATGGCCCTGTTGTATCTCGCCGCTGAGTTTTCTGCGCAGCAAGAGATGCCCATTGAACTAACCGTTCTCACTGTGGATCATGGTTTGCGCGCCGAAGCGGCTGAAGAAGCGGCAATGGTTAAAGTGCAAGCGGAAAAGCTAGGCCTGCCTTGCTATATTTTGAAGCCTGAAAAGTTCAACCCGACAACTAGAATTCAGCAAAGTGCGCGTGATGTGCGCTATGGCTTGATGCAGCAGAAGATGCAGGCGCTTGGCCTAACTCAATTGTTCACCGCACATCATTTAGATGATCAGGCCGAAACCTTTTTTATGCGGTTGGCGCGTGGCAGTGGGCTTTCCGGCCTTGGGGCCATGGCCCGACGCTCGGTTGGATTTGGGCTGGACCTTGTGCGGCCATTTTTAGATCTACCTAAGGCAGATTTGGTGGCTTATGCGCGCGCCAAAAACATCGAATATGTAAATGACCCGTCGAACAATGATGAAAAGTTTGAGCGCGTGCGGTGGCGGCAGGCTTTGCAAGGTTTGCAGCGCCTGGGCCTGCAACGCAGCAATGTTGGGCTTTCTGCTCGCCGTTTGCGTCGCGCCGATGCGGCATTAAATTCGATTGCGGAAGTGGCGTATAGCGAGCGATTTTTCATCGATCCATTTGGCTGTGTTTTATTTGACCATGCAATGATCATTTCTGAGCCAGCCGAAATCGGCATCCGGCTGCTGGCGCGGGCGCTGGATGACGTTGGCGGCGCGACACCGGCGCCGGAACTGGCAAAAGTGGAAGCGCTTTATGATGTTTTGACCATGGGGCAGACACATTTACGAGGGCAAACCTTGGGTGGGTGCGGCATTCGTGGGCATGGCAAGCTGGTGCAAGTGTTCCGCGAAGTTGGCCGGGTGGATGATCAAGTGTATGAATTGGCCCCGGGTGACGAGCTTGATTGGGACAAGCGGTTCAAGATTATCTTGACCTCGGATGCGCCAAGTCCAGTTACTGTGCGTCCAGCATCCGACTTTACGCGGGCGAAGTTTGATCAATTATTGCCCGATTTGAGCTTCGTGCCGATGGAAGCTGTGCGCGCCGCGCCGTTGGTGATAGCAGGTGATGAGATCATTGCTTTGGGCGAACATGTGCTTGGCCCTAATATTGACGTTTTTCGCACATTTGGTCCCAACGCACTCTCTTAAATCCTATGTGCGGCAATTGGTCGGCTAATTGTTAAACACATTGTGTTAAGAACAGTACTCAAATTGCGGGCCGCGCCCCTTGTAACGGGGGGCATTGGACCTTACATTCGATCCAAATTCTAATTGTGTGCGTAAAAAGAGCGTACATCTATTCAAGGCAGGTTAAATGAACGGTAATTTTCGCAACCTTGCAATTTGGATGGTCATCCTTGTTATGTTGCTTGGCCTTTTCCAAATTTTCCAAACCTCGTCCCAAACAGCGGGGCTGACGCAAAAGACCTATTCGCAATTTATTGCTGATGTGGATTCAGGGTCGGTACAAAGCGTCACAATCACAGATAATCGGTTGCGCGGTACGTTGAAAAACAGCCAACGGTTCGAGACCTATTTGCCCAATGGGGTAGATGTTGTGTCTCGGCTTGAGGATCGTGGTGTTCTCATCGCGGCTCAACCTCCCGAATCAAGCCCGTTCTGGACAATTCTTTTGTCATCATGGTTGCCTTTCATCGTGATCATTGCAGTGTGGTTTTTCTTCATCCGTCAAATGCAGGGCGGTGGACGTGGCGGCGCAATGGGCTTTGGTAAGTCCCGTGCGAAGCTTTTGACCGAGAGCCACGGCAAGGTGACATTTGAAGATGTTGCTGGTGTTGATGAAGCCAAGCAAGATCTTGAAGAAATCGTAGATTATTTGCGTGATCCGGGTAAATTCCAGCGTCTCGGCGGTAAGATTCCGCGCGGTGTATTGTTGGTGGGCCCTCCAGGTACTGGTAAAACTTTGTTGGCACGTTCTGTTGCTGGCGAAGCCAATGTGCCGTTTTTCACCATTTCAGGTTCTGACTTTGTTGAAATGTTTGTGGGCGTTGGTGCGAGCCGCGTGCGCGACATGTTTGAGCAAGCCAAAAAGAATTCACCATGTATCATCTTTATTGACGAGATCGATGCTGTGGGGCGTCACCGTGGTGCCGGTTTTGGCGGCGGCAATGATGAGCGCGAGCAGACCTTGAACCAGTTGCTGGTTGAAATGGATGGCTTTGAAGAGAATGAAAGCATCATTTTGATTGCGGCGACCAACCGTCCAGACGTTTTGGACCCTGCTTTGCTGCGTCCGGGCCGTTTTGACCGTCAGGTTGTTGTGCCAAATCCAGATGTGACAGGCCGCGAACAGATTTTGAAAGTTCATGTGCGCAAAGTGCCATTGGCACCTGATGTGGATTTGAAAATTCTTGCGCGTGGTACGCCTGGCTTTTCTGGTGCGGAAATCATGAACTTGGTGAACGAATCGGCATTGTTGGCTGCGCGTCGTAATAAGCGTTTTGTGACGATGGCTGAGTTTGAAGATGCCAAAGACAAGATCATGATGGGTGCGGAACGTCGCACGCTTGCCATGAAGGAAGATGAAAAGCGGAATACGGCTTATCACGAAGCGGGCCACGCTTTGGTGTCACTTTTGATGTCCAACGTGTTGGACCCGATCCACAAAGCCACCATTATTCCGCGCGGTCGTGCGCTTGGTATGGTGATGAGCTTGCCTGAGAATGACCAATATTCATTCTCCAAAGAAAAGGCATTGGCTCAGCTTGTGTTGGCATTTGGTGGGCGTGAAGCGGAGATCCATAAGTTTGGGCCGGAGAAGGTAACTTCTGGTGCAGCTGGTGATATTCAGGGTGCAACCAAATTGGCGACCTCTATGGTCACCGAATGGGGTATGTCTGAAAAGCTGGGTCGTGTGCTTTATAAATCAGACCCTCAGGGTATTTACGGCCCGGCTAATGTGGATCATATGTCTGACGACACTGCGCGTTTGATTGATGAAGAAGTGCGGTCTTTGGTGGAAGAAGCTGAAACCAAGGCGCGTAATTTGATCAATGAGAATGAGCAATTGTTTGAAGATATTGCGCAGGCATTGCTTGAGTTCGAAACATTGACGGGCGATGAGTTGCGCGCATTGCGCGATGGCAAAAAGCCTACACGGTCTGACGATGACAACACGCCGACCGCAAAAGCAACAGGTGTGCCGCGGGCGGGCAAAGCCGTGCCAAAGAAAAAGCCAAATGATGATGGCAAAGGCACTGAAGGTGATGCGGAGCCGCAGCCAGAAAATTAGATCGATCTAGTTCTAATTGCGAATTTGAAAGAGGCCTTCGGGCCTCTTTTTTATTGTGTAGTCGGGTGCTAATATTTGCCCATTGGGAGCAGGAGATTGCCACATGCCATCATTTGAAATTTTACTCGCGTTTTTTATCACGACTGCGATGTTTTCCTATTTGCCGGGGCCAGCAATGATTTATGTTTCCGCGCAAACAATTGCACGCGGACAATGGGCCGGGTTTATGGCTGCGCTTGGCGTTCATTTGGGCGGCTATGCCCATGTGCTGCTCGCCGCGTTTGGTTTGGCAGCGTTGCTGACGGCTGTGCCTGCTCTTTATATGGTCGTTAAAATCGCTGGTGCGGCTTATCTGGTTTATCTGGGTGTGATGATGATCGTTCGGCGGGAGAAGAAAGTTCACGACAGCGAAGCGCCGCAAACGAAGAGTGCAAAACGCGCGTTTTTTGAGAGCATCAGCGTTGAGGTGCTCAATCCCAAAACCGCATTGTTTTTCGTGTCGTTTCTGCCGCAATTTGTGTCGATTGACGCGAGCTTGCCGATTTGGGCGCAAATGGTGATTTTGGGTACCATCGTGAATGTGATGTTTTCAAGCGCGGATTTGGTGTGCGTACTTTTTGCGGGTTGGGTGCTAAAACGGTTAACGGGTCCAAGTGCCCGCTCTGCATGGCTTCAGCGCATTGGAGGAACATTTTTGATCGGCCTTGGCGCAAAATTAGCCTTGGAAAGGTCTTGACCAAACGGCTAAAGGTATTATTGCCATAATTTAGTTTTGGTTTTTGTTTAATAAGCATTTTTGATTTCGACATCGATAGGTCAAGCCTATCGCAATTGGATGGGTGTATGGCACGGAAATATTTTGGAACAGACGGTATTCGCGGCTTGGCCAATGGGGAAAAGCTCACGCCAGAATTGGCACTGCGTGTTGGGCAAGCTGCAGGCATGGCCTTTCGGCGCGGTGACCACCGCCACAGGGTGGTGATTGGCAAGGATACACGTCGTTCTGGCTATATGCTTGAATATGCGCTTACTGGTGGTTTCACATCTGTTGGTATGGATGTGTATTTGCTGGGCCCGGTGCCGACGCCTGCCGTTGCAATGCTCACCCGGTCGCTGCGCGCTGATTTGGGTGTGATGATTTCCGCATCGCATAATCCATTTGAAGATAATGGCATCAAGTTTTTCCAACCGGATGGCTTTAAGCTTTCTGACGAGGTGGAAGAAAAGATCGAAGAGCTGGTTGAAAAGGGCGTTTCTGCTGGTTTGACCCAGGGCGTTGATATTGGTCGTGCGAAGCGGATCAATGAAGTGACTACCCGTTATACCGAGTTTGCCAAGCGGACTTTGCCGCGCAACGCAGACTTTACAGGTCTCAAAGTGGTGGTGGATTGCGCCAATGGTGCTGCATATAAAACCGCACCAGAAGCTTTGTGGGAGTTGGGTGCTGAAGTTATCGCCATGGGTGTGGAGCCTGATGGCTTCAACATCAACAAGAATTGCGGTTCAACGTCACCAAAAGCATTGTGCATGCGCGTGATCGAAGAAGGGGCAGACATTGGCATTGCTCTGGATGGTGACGCGGACCGCGTGGTGATTGTGGACGAAAAAGGCCAGATCATTGATGGTGACCAATTGATGGCAGCGTTGGCGCTTTATTGGCACGAATTGGAGCGGTTGAATGGCGGTGGCATGGTGGCGACCATCATGTCTAACCTTGGGTTGGAGCGTTGCCTTAGCGATAACCAATTGCGGTTGGAACGCACGAAAGTTGGAGACCGTTATGTGCTCGAGCGTATGCGTTCAGGCGGTTATAATCTGGGTGGTGAGCAATCTGGACACATTATTTTGTCTGATTTCTCAACAACGGGTGATGGCTTGGTTTCAGCACTTCAAGTGATGAGCCTTGTGCAAAAGCGCAATAAGCCCGTTTCAGAAGTGTGCAAAATGTTTGAGCAGGTGCCGCAGCTTTTGACCAATGTCCGCATTAGTGGCGGCACGCCTTTGCGTGATGACCGGGTGATCAAAGCGATTGCTAGCGGTGAACAGAAACTCGGCGCTTCAGGTCGCTTGGTTATCCGCCCATCAGGCACAGAACCTTTGATCCGGGTGATGGGCGAGGGGGATGATGAAACTCTTGTGAAGCAAGTTGTTGGTGAAATTGCCCACGTGATTGAGGGAATCGCTTAGGCAAGCGCCCAACGGATGATTATGCTGAAGGCGGCGGTGGATACTGCCGCTTTTTTCTTTTCCGGGGGCGTATCACACCTTCTGAAATGCCTACGCCCAACAGAATAATGCCGAACCCAACAAACTGCAGGATGCTGAGTTGTTCTTGGAACAATACGGCACCGAAGATAATAGATGCGGCAGGAATGAAGTAATTCGACAGAGTTACAAATGCTGCACTTGTGCGGTCCAGCAGCACATATAGGGCAATGGTTGTGGCCCAAGTAGGTAACAACGCCAAATAGATCACGCCAGCCCAGGCGCCCATATTTGGGGTGTTGGGCACAGGCTCAAAAATGAGCGCGCATATCGAAGCTGTGATGGCTGCAAAAATCAACACACCCAGTGACTTTGTCATGGCGGGCATTTCCAAAACGCGTCTGGAAATCAGCGAATTGCTGGCATAGCCCGATGTGGCAATAATCAACAATATAAACGGCAGCAGCGAGAAGGCGACAGCGGCCGCTTCTTGATTATTGTTGCCCAAAATAACGGCGGTGACGCCAAGAAAACCTGCAGCTAAGCCCATAACCCGCAAAAGAGTTGCCTTTTCCTCCGGCAAAAAGACAAGCGATAAAAGCATGACTTGGATCGGCACAGTAGCCATCATCAGGCCAGCGATTGAAGAGGGCAAAAACTGGGTTGCATAGTTGATCAACATGAAGGGCATTGCGGTGCCCAAGGCACCCATTGCCGCGCATGCAATCCACTCTTTTTTGGTGTTTGGCAGGCGAATATTGCGCCAAAATGCAAATAAACCCATTAAAATTGCAGCAATTGTCAACCGCATCGCGGCGATCCACATGGGCGGAATATATTCGACAATATATTTGATGCTCACAAAGGAGCTACCCCACACAAGTACCAGAAATAAAAGCAAAATCCAGTCGCCAAATGTGCGTGATTGCTGAGCCATAATAGATCCTGAATAAAGTGGAATATCGATAAGAAGAGAATCTAACTATATCAAAATATTCAAAAAAAATTAGGGTTAAATTTTTAGGTTAAGTGCGTTTTAAGAAAGAGCACGCATACTCCTTCTCGGAAAGTCAAGAAAAGTGGCTTGCGTAGAAGGATTAGAATGATGCTTAAGTGGATTGGTGCTGCGTTGTTTGCAGCTGCCTCAATGTTTGGAACAAGCGCGTTGGCCGCCGATTGGCCACAGCCTGAACCAGAATATCCTGAATTGCCAGAAGTAGATTACGGCCTTTCCGGTGCGTTTTATTTGCGTGGTTCTGTTGCGGGTAACGCAATGTGGGCGCGTAATGTAGAGTTTTGTCCATGTCCAAACTCGGCCACGCCGACTGATATGGGCTGGGGCTACAGCTTTGGTGCAGGTGCTGGTTATGAATTTGGCAACGGTTTCCGCACGGATTTGACCGTTGATTGGTTGCGGAACACTGGTTTGACCGCCAATGGCTATTCAGCTGATTTGCGCTCAACTGTTGCTCTTGCAAACGTTTATTATGATTTCGATTTGGGCGGCATGGGCCTAAGCGCTGACGGTGGTTGGCAGGGCTATGTTGGTGCAGGTTTGGGTAAAGCTTGGCACTATACATCAGCGACCCACGCGACAAACCCAGATCTTGCAGCTGGCGCTGGTAACCGCTCTTGGGCTGGTGCTGTGATGGCTGGTGTTGCCTATGATATGGGCGCTGCTGTTGCTGATATTGGGTACCGTGCATTGTGGCACAAAGGGTTCTCAACTCAAGGCTCTGGCATGTGGGTGCAGGATGCAGTTGCGCACGAAATTCGTGCAAGCATTCGCTATCGCTTCTATTAAGCGCAACGCACATTCAAATTTAAAAACCCCGGTCCTTGCGCCGGGGTTTTTATTTGGCTGGTTCCAATTTTGTCCGACAATAAAAAATATTGACGCGGATGATAAATGCAACTATCCCGGTCAGTGGGCCACCCCTCCCCAACGAGGGGCGCCTATCTGAAAGGGTAGTGACATGACAGATATTTTGAAGCCGGACGTGCGCCCGGCGAACCCCAGATTCTCATCTGGGCCGTGCACAAAGCGTCCAAACTGGACGGCTGAATTTCTCAATGACAAATTGTTGGGTCGGTCTCACCGTGCCAAGCCTGCCAAGGCTCGCATTCAATATGCGATTGATTTGACGCGCGAATTGCTCAATGTGCCTGATGATTATCGCATCGGCATTGTGCCTGCTTCTGACACTGGTGCTGTTGAAATGGCCCTTTGGTCTATGCTGGGCGCGCGCGGCGTTGATATGTTGGCTTGGGAAAGCTTTGGCGCTGGTTGGGTGACCGATGTGGTCAAGCAGCTAAAGCTGGACGATGTACGCGTTTTGGATGCTGATTATGGCCAATTGCCTGATCTTACCCAAGTGGATTGGACACGCGATGTTGTTTTCACTTGGAATGGTACAACTTCTGGCGTTCGCGTGCCCAACGCAGATTGGATTGCTGCGGACCGCGAAGGTTTGAGCATTTGCGATGCGACATCAGCAGCGTTTGCGCAAGAACTAGATTTCACCAAGCTCGATGTTACCACCTTCTCTTGGCAGAAAGTGCTCGGTGGCGAAGGTGCGCATGGGGTGATTATCCTTTCTCCACGTGCTGTAGAGCGTTTGGAAGGCTATACGCCTGATCGTCCATTGCCAAAAATCTTCCGTCTCACCAAAGGCGGTAAATTGATTGAAGGCATTTTTGAGGCGGCGACCATCAACACGCCATCACTTATGGTGATTGAAGATGTGATTGATGCGATGGAATGGGCCAAAACATTGGGCGAGAACGGGCTTCAGAAGCGGGCCGATGCGAACTTCAATTTGCTCAATGCATGGATTGAAGCGACAGATTGGGTGGCCAATCTGGCTGAAGTGCCTGAAACTCGGTCAAACACGTCAGTGTGTTTGAAGATCGTTGATCCCGACATTGCTGCGCTTGATGCCGATGCGCAAGCTGCCTTTGCCAAGGCTATTGCAACGCGGTTGGACAAAGAGGATGTGGCCTATGATATTGGCGCATATCGCGATGCGCCAGCTGGGCTGCGGATCTGGGCAGGTTCAACGGTTGAAACTTCTGACCTTGAAGCCCTGACCCATTGGCTAGATTTTGCCTTTGCGGCGGAAAAAGCGGCGCTTTAGGCGCCTCCTAAAGTGAGACCGGTTGGCGGAATGCTGCCAACCTTTTTCCCAAAATTTTGAAATTTATGGAGGCACTTATGCCTAAGGTTCTTGTTTCTGACAAATTGAGCGAAACAGCAGTACAGATTTTCCGCGACAATGGCGTGGACGTTGATTTCTTGCCAGATGTCGGCAAAGACAAAGAAAAATTGCTTGAGATCATCGGGCAATATGATGGCTTGGCGATCCGCTCTGCCACCAAAGTTACCGAGAAAATTATTGCTGCCGCTGACAATCTCAAAGTGATTGGTCGTGCAGGTATTGGCGTGGACAATGTGGATATTCCAAACGCCACTGCCAAAGGCATTATTGTGATGAATACGCCGTTCGGCAATTCCATCACGACCGCTGAACACGCCATTTCTTTGTTGCTTTCCTTGGCGCGCCAAATTCCAGCTGCTGATGCGTCTACACGCGCTGGCAAATGGGAAAAGTCTAAATTTATGGGTGTTGAGGTGACGGCCAAAACACTCGGCATTATCGGTTGCGGGAACATTGGTGCCATTGTGGCTGATCGTGCTCAAGGCCTTAAGATGAAGGTCATTGCGTTTGACCCATTTCTTACACCCGAGCGTGCGCTTGATCTTGGCGTTGAGAAAGTGGAGCTGGATGAATTGTTGGCTCGCGCTGACTTTATTTCATTGCACACACCATTGACCGACGCGACACGCGGCATCATCAGCGCTGAAAATATTGCGAAGATGAAAGATGGCGCACGTTTGATCAACTGTGCCCGCGGTGGCCTTGTTGATGAGGCGGCATTGAAAGATGCGCTTGAGAGCGGCAAGTTGGCGGGCGCGGCCATGGACGTGTTCGAGGTTGAGCCAGCAACAGACAATCCATTGTTTGAGGCGCCAAATCTGATCGCAACGCCGCACCTAGGCGCGTCCACAACTGAAGCGCAGGAAAACGTGGCCCTGCAAGTCGCAGAGCAAATGAGTGCTTATTTGATGCATGGGGCCATCTCTAATGCATTGAACTTCCCATCTATTTCCGCTGAAGAAGCGCCGAAATTGATGCCATTTGTGAAATTGGCTGAAATGTTGGGTAGCTTTGCGGGTCAGTTGACGGAAAGTGGCATTAAGGGCGTGCGGATTGAGTTTGAAGGCCACGTGGCTGATCTCAACACCAAGCCGATGGTTTCTGCCTTGCTCACAGGTGTTTTGAAGCCTTTGTTGGGCGATGTGAACATGGTATCTGCACCAGTTCTGGCGAAGGATCGTGGCATGCATGTTGAAACGGTCAACCGTGAGCAACAGGGCGCTTATGAAAACTATATCCGCCTGACGGTGATCACAGAACGGCAAGAACGTTCCGTTGCGGGCACCGTGTTTGCCGATGGCAAGCCGCGTCTGATCCAAGTGAAAGGCGTGAACATGGAAGCGGAGATTACACCGTCCATGCTTTACATCACCAACGAAGATAAACCTGGCTTTATTGGTCGCCTAGGCACATTGTTGGGCAATGAAGATGTGAACATCGCCAACTTCAATTTGGGGCGCGTGGAAAGTGGCGGCGATGCGATTGCGCTGATCAATATTGATGGTGACTTGAGCGACGCCCAAGTGAAAACAATTTCAGCCCTTGAAGGGGTGAAGCAGGCTAAGCCGCTTAAATTCTAGGTGTATTGAAATTCAGCCGGTGCGCGCTGCAGCGCGCATCTAATGAGAGCAGGGAAAGCGTGGTTGAGCAGGCTTTCCCTGTTTCGTTTTTTAGCAGGGCTCAATAGTGCGGTGGGCGGTCTACGATCTCGCCGCCGCTATTGTCCATTTCTTCCATCTGGGCATAGAGCTTAGCAATTTCGCGGTTGAGTTTATCGAACTCAGTCCATTGCTTGGTGATGGTTTGGTTCAAATCTTCGATGGTTTGATCCTGATAGGCAATGCGCATTTCCAACGCTTCGATGCGTTCTCGCAAATCCTTATTTTCACTCATTGCTACCCTCTTTCTTGGCTTCGCGCTTTTTGGCGGAGCGCACCGCATATTCTGCCATGGTGATCCCGGCAACAATAAAGATTGCCGCCACAAAGTGATAGCTTTGCAAGGCTTCGCCCAAAATGATCACTGAGAGAAGTGCGCCAAAGAGTGGCAACGCGTTGATGAACAGGCTGGCGCGATTAGCGCCGATCATTTCCACGCCACGGGCATAAAATAGCTGCGAGAGAATAGACGGAAAAAGGCCAGTATAGATCACCAAAACCCAGCCGAGCGGTGTGATTTTTGGGATTGCGGCAACAAACTCTGGCAGGCCACCCAGAAAGAGCTGGTAAAAAAGTGCGCCTAGGGTCGCAAAGAAGAAGGTGACCGCAAGAAAGGTCATCCAGTGGATGGTTGGACGATAGCGTAGGCAAACCGAATAGGCGGCATAGATCACGCAGGCGATGAGTACGAGGCCGTCACCAATATTGATGTCCATGCGGGCAAGCCGCATGGGATTGCCTGCTGTTGCCACATAAATTACGCCGACAAGCGTCAACACAACGCCCAAAAGCTGCAATGGGTAGGCGCGTTGTTTGAACAGGACAAAATTGGCCATCATCACCATCATGGGAATGGAGGCTTGCTCAATCGCTCCATTGACGGCAGTTGTGTGTTGTGCCCCAAGATAGAGAAATAGATTAAAACCGGAGAAGCCAACAGCACCGTAAAATGCCAAAAGCCAGAAGTTTTTCAGCAATATAGGCAAGTCTTTGCGCAAATGCGGCCAAGCAAAAGGCAGGATGACAAGAAAGCCAAGCGTAAACCGACCAGCAATTAGGGCGGTCGGGGAAATGTCGTCCACGGCGAGTTTGCCGGCAACCATATTGCCGCCCCAGAACAGCGAGGTGAGCACCAAAAGCAGATAGGGCTGATTAAACAGTTGATGGAACGGATTTTTTCTTACGTTTACTGCGGATTGTGGTTTTGTCATAGGTTCACTTTTGCTATATCAGCTTCGCTTATCAGGTTTTGAACCGGTTCTAAACACCCAAATGGACCGAAAGATCAGCTTTTGTGGGCATTGGGTATATAATTTGGGCATTATTCTGTCCCAATCCTGTGCCAATAAAAGTGGTCGTGAAGGAGAATTAAGTTAAATGGCAAATGTTGTTGTGATCGGCTCCCAATGGGGCGATGAAGGCAAGGGCAAAATTGTTGACTGGTTGAGCGAGCGCGCTGACGTTGTTGTGCGCTTCCAAGGTGGTCACAATGCCGGCCATACTTTGGTAATCGATGGGGTCACTTATAAAACAGCATTGTTGCCATCTGGCGTTGTGCGCCCGGGCAAATTCTCTGTTATCGGCAATGGTGTCGTGGTTGATCCGCACCATTTTGTGAAAGAGCTGGCATTGTTGCGCGGCCAGGGCGTTGAAATTTCACCAGAGAATTTGATGGTGGCCGACAATGCATGCTTAATTCTATCGCTGCACCGTGAGCTGGATAGCTTCCGTGAGAATTCAAATGCAGGTCTGAAGATCGGCACCACAAAACGTGGCATGGGCCCAGCTTATGAAGATAAGGTTGGTCGTCGCGCTATTCGTGTGGCTGATTTGGCTGATCCAGAAATTTTGAAAGCGAAGATTGAGCGCTTGTTGCGTCACCACAATGCACTGCGTCGCGGGTTGGGCATTGATGAAGTGAAAGCTGAAACCATCTATGATGAATTGATGGAAGTTGCCGACGAATTGCTGCCCTTCTCTGGTCGCGTTTGGGAAAAGCTCAATCAGATGCGTCGCGATGGCAAGCGCATTTTGTTTGAAGGTGCGCAAGGCGCGTTGCTTGATATTGAGCATGGCACCTATCCATTTGTTACATCATCGAACACCATCGGTGGACAGGCTGCTAACGGTTCTGGCCTGGGGCCAGGTGCGTTGGACTATGTTTTGGGCATCACCAAAGCCTACACAACACGCGTGGGCGAGGGACCTTTCCCAACTGAGCAAATCAATGAGATTGGCGAATATCTTGGTGAAAAAGGCCATGAGTGGGGCGTGAACACAGGGCGTAAGCGTCGTTGTGGCTGGTTTGACGCTGTTTTGGTGAAGCAAACGGTTCAGGTTTCTGGCATCAATGGCATTGCGTTGACCAAGCTTGATGTTTTGGATGGCATGAAAGAAATCAAAGTTTGTGTTGGCTATGAATTGGATGGCGAGCGCATTGATTATTTGCCATCGACCATGCAGGGGCAGGCTAATGTTCAGCCGATTTATGAAACCTTGGAAGGTTGGCAAGGCACTACTGCTGGGGCGCGGTCTTGGGCTGATTTGCCAGCGGAAGCGGTTAAATATGTGCGTCGGATTGAAGAACTGATTGGCACACCTGTTGCCGTTCTATCCACATCCCCAGAGCGTTTAGACAGCATTTTGGTGCATGACCCTTTTCAAGACTAAGTTTTTTTCGCTACAACTAATAAAGGGTTAAGACCCAACGGAATGAGTATAAGTAGCTGATGGCAGATTATAGAGAGCTTTTGCGCCGGGCGATTGACGCCTTGCCGGAGAATAACGGCACAGCCCGTCGGGCTGTTTACGAAAAGGCGCGTTCGGCGCTGGTGACGCAATTGCATGCGATTGAACCGCCTATTCCTGCGCGGGAAATCACCCAACATCGCTTGACGCTAGAAGACTGCATTCGCCAAGTTGAGCAAGAAGCAACCGAAAAGCTTTTGCAGGGCCTTTCTCATCGGGAGCAAGAAGCAACCGTTGAGCAGGCCGTGCCAACACCTTCTATGCCAGAAGAGGTTGCGGTTGAGCCGCAACCTGCTGCGCCAGTTGAGGAGCCTGAAGCAGAAGTTGAGGCTGAGGTTGAAACTGCTGTTGAGACGGAAACGCTTGCAGTTGACGAGGTAGAACCTGCAGAAGAGACCTCGACAACAATCGAAGAACTTGTTGATGAAGCCGAGCAAGCACCAGAACAAGCGGAATATGCTGCAGAGCATGTGGCCAGCGATGATGGTGCTGATGATAGTTTTGAGCAAGCGCCGATTGAAGAAGAGTTTTCTGTCGAAGAACAAGATGCCTCGAGTGTGGTTGAAGATCATCAACCTGAAGAGGAAGATGCGCTGGAAGAACAGACTGAGGCTGTTGTCGAAGAAGCGCCAATTTCTTCGCAAGTGGATGTTGAAGAGCCTGAAGACCAGTCAGATGTGTCTGAAGAAGATGCATCTGAGCCTGAAGTTGCAGACGTCGAACAAGATGCTCAAGAAGAAGAGCAGGCATCGGAAATTGACGAGACTGCAGATGATGACGATGAAAATAGCGATTTGGTGGCGCAGTTGGAAGAGCTTGGCGATGATACGCCAAGTGAATATACCGCCAACAGTGTAGACGATGTTATTGCGCAAGCGCGAGCTGCAGCGGGCCTTAACGCCCCAACACCTAATGTTGTGAGCGCAGAACCTGTTGCAAATAATAATGTTGAGGCGGCACTTTCCAGTGTGCGGGAAGTCGATGTCGATCCCGAAGACTTGCGTCAATCTGATGAGGATGATGACGACGCGCAAGCGGCGATTGATCGCGCTCTGTTGGCGTTGGATCGTGAAGCTGAGGGTAAACATGAGCCTAGCGCTGATGAAGCGCTGTTGAGCGAAACGTCAAAAGGCGCAATTGCAGCGGCTGCCGAAAAAGAGACGAGCAAGCCAGAGCTTGTCGAAGAGAGTGAAGACTTTGTTGAGGATGAGCAATCAGGCGGCGGTGGCGGCTTGTTGGTTTTCCTTGGCGTGTTTGTTTTGTTGATTGGCCTATTGGGTGGCGGCACTTATTGGGCCTGGCGTGAAGGTTATGTGAACCTTGATCCAGTGCTGGCGCAGGTTGGGTTGAGTGATTTGATTTCAAATCCAACAAATGGGGACACAGGCGAAACCCCACAGCCGACAGACACAAGTAATACTGAAACACCTCCGCAAACAAATGTGCGCGATGTGACACCGGCTAATACCGGCAACAACACTGCACCGGGCACAAGCGACACAGGCGGTGAAGCGCCACGTTTGACACCAGAAGAGCCATCTGACCAAACAGATAGCGCGACCACTGACGCAGCAACGACTGACGATAGTGCAGCCGCTACTGGCACTGACACGCCAGCAACGGATACGCCGACGGATGATGCATCAGGCACTGATACGGCTACTGCTTCAGATGATGCTCGCTTGCCTAGCGAAGATGACAGTGTTTCGGCGGAAGACACGACGGAAAATCCGTTGAATGTTCAGGACCCGACTGCGCAAGCAACTGCTGGTTCACAATCCTTGTTGATTGAAGAACAAACAAGTGGTGCTGGCGGTGCCGTTCCATTTTCGGGGCAAACCCAGTGGACACGTGATGTGGATGAGTTGGGAATTCCAACGATCCGCGCATCAGCGTCTATTCCTGCGCGCAACTTGTCTGTTGATATGTTGATCCGCAAAAATAGTGATGAGGCGTTGCCTGCTAGCCATTTGGTTGAAGTGAACTTCACGGTTACCGATAGCTTCCTTGGTGGCAGCATTGCCAGTTTGCCTGGCGTGTTGATGAAAGACCAGGAATTGGCGCAAGGCACGACCTTGGTTGGTGCATCCGTGCGGATCGTCGATAACTCATTCCTGTTCGCTATGAGCGGTTCAGAAAATGATGTGGCGCGTAACCTTGAACTTCTCGGCCAAAATGGCTGGCTCGATTTACCTCTGATTTATGGCACTGGCCGCAAAGCGATTTTGACCTTGGAAAAGGGCGCGGCAGGCACTCAAATCTTTGAAGAAGTGCTGGCCGAATGGGCCGCCAACTAGCAGATTAGACCGCGTGCAACTTTCCCTCTTTGAGGGCAAGTTGCCGCGTTGCTAACTCCGTCAAATCTTTCTGGTGATGGCTGACCAAAATTGTGTGCCAATCATTCTGTTTGACAAGTTTGCGCACTAGCGAACGCATTTCGTCCGCAGTTTGATCATCAAGTGCGGAGAAAGGCTCGTCTAACAATAGGATGGGTCGGTTACGTCCCAATGTGCGTGCAAGTGCAACACGCTGCTGTTGGCCGCCTGAAAGCTCAGCACAAAGGCTTTTTTCAAATCCTTCTAGATCGACTTGTTTCAGCAGTGCATCTGCCCCGCTGGGCTGTTCTAAGCCTAATTCAACATTCTTTTGGGCGGTGAGGTGCTCAAAGATATTGTCTTTTTGGAAAAGGATTGAGATCGGACGGTGCTCTGTTCTCAGCGCGTTTAGTTCCTCTCCATTCAGCAGAATTGATCCGCTACTTGGGCGAAGAAATCCTGTGATCAGATCCAACAAGGTTGATTTGCCAGAACCGCTTTTGCCGGAGATGCCCAATATTTCGCCTGCTTCCACGTTTAGCGAAAAGTCATATGCCGGGGCGTTGGGATCGTATGAAAAATGTAGTTGATTTATATTAAGCACGGCGATTGATCCTGAACAGGTGGGGCAGTGCCCAAAAACTTAAAATGACAAGCGCTAGCAAAATGGCGGCAACAAGGGCTGCATCGTTGGAGCGATAGCTGCCAAGGGCGCGATACATAAGCCAGGGCAGGGTTGAAAATTCGTCGGTGCCGAACAAGGCGATTACGCCAACGTCGCCGAGAGAAAAGGTGAAGCCGAGGGCGAACACATATCCCGCTTCACGACGAGACAAAGGCCATTCGATATAGCGGAAACGTTGCCAGCCAGACATATTGAGCGACATGGACAATTTGCCATATCGGTTGGCGAGTTTCTCAAATGAAGGCGTGAGAGCTGCGCTGGCCAGTGGAAGGGCCAAAAGTGCATTCGCCAAAATCAACACCCACACGCCAACAGATTGCGTGGAGAGGGCGAGATGTCGCGTGATTAGGAAAAAACCGAGCCCCAACACCATCGCTGGCATGGCCATATAGGCAAAGATTGGCGCGCCTAAGATCATTCTACACAGGCGCGGGAAACGGGCTGTGCCCAATTTCTCGGCGCGTTTGAGCTCGGCGCGAGCAACCGCCAGAAGTGTTGCCAAAACTAATGTCAGGCTGGCGCTTACACTCGCAATGGTCAGACTTGCTTGCAATGCATTCAAGAATTTCTCTTTGGCCATATAGGGCAAAAGTGCGGGTGAAATCGCTTTTTGAATGATCGCGAACAGTGGGGTCAAATAATAGGCTGCGACAACCAACAGCAGGATGGTGAGCGCCCATTTTGACGGGCCGAATGCTGGCCAGATATTTTGTGTGCCCGGCTTGCCGATCATCATGCTTTTGGTGTTCCAATTGGCGGCAGGCACAATGATGATTAAGCAAAAAAGCAACTGGCTTGCAGCCAACAGGGCCGCGCGGTTCAAATCAAAGTCGAGCTTTACGGCTTCGAAAATGGCCACTTCGAAGGTGGCATTGGCAGGGCCGCCACCTAGCAAGAGCACCAAGGCAAATGAGGTAAAGCACATGAGGAAAATGGTTGCAGCCAATCCCGGGATGGCCGGTTTTAGGGTGGGCCATTCCACATAGATAAATCGTGCGAAGGGGCTAAGATTGAGGGATCGACCCAGTTTCAGTTTGGTTGTTGGCGTACTGGCAAGACGATCGTAAAATAGACGCGCCGCGAACGATCCATTTAGAAGCGTATGCGCCATTAGAATGCCGACAAGGCCAAAGATCGAAAAATTGAGGTCTTGATCAAAGAGAGTTTTTGAAGCGGTGCGAAGCCAGCCCGCGCGGCCCCAAACGGCCAGCAATCCAAACGCGACAATAATCGTGGGCAGCACCAAGCCTGCAGACATTAAGGCGATGGCGAAGTTTTTGCCGCGAAAGTTCAAGCGGTAAAGCGCAACGGCAGTGAAGATGCCAACAATTAGGGAAAACAGAACAGATAGGGCTGCCTGTATCGTACTCATGCGGAGCAAATGCCAGATATTGGCGCTCAACGCACTTTGGTTCGAGGGTAGGTTCTGCGCGGCATTAACAATGACGAACAGCACTAGAAAGATGGTTGCAAAAACGAAAAAAGTGATCGCGAGGCCACTGATAAACCGCCAGTTGATGGGCGAATGCGCCGCCGCTTTATGCGGCGACGCATTGATTGATTTTGATTTATTGGCCGATTGCGGCAAAGAAGTCATCAATATATTTCTTTGTGTTCTGACCCACTGTTTCATCGTCCAAAATGAGGCTGTTCTCTTTTGGCAATGGGGTATCAAACCCTTCAGGCAAGCCATTGTCCAGCGGCACAACTGGGAACATCCAGTTGGTTGTTGGGATAATGCTTTGCCCAGCTTGGCTGACCAAATAGGTCAGGAAGTCATTGGCCAGCTGCTTTTGGTCTGAGCTTTCCAAAATGCCCGCCAATTCAATTTGCACGTAGTGACCTTCTTCGAATTGGGCCGCCAGATATTTGCTCTCTTCTTCAGCAATGCGGTGGTAAGAAGGGGAGCTGGTGTATGACAAAACCATATCCGCTTCGCCTTCAAGGAACAGGCTGTAAGATTCAGACCAGCCTTTCGTAACGGTCAGAATGTTGGGCGCAATGTCGGCCCAAAGCTTGTCAGCTTGGTCGCCCTTTGCGGCTTGCATCCAAAGCACAAGGCCAAGGCCTGGTGTGGACGAACGCGGGTCTTGGATGGCAATTTTGAATTCTTCGCTCAACGCTGCCAATTCTTCAAATGAAGTAGGCGGTGTTTCGATTTTGCTGCTGTCATAGACAAATGCGAAATAGCCATAGTCGAAGGGCACAAACTGGCTTGAGGCATAATCAACAGGCAATTCAAGCGCTGAGAGATCAACATTGTGATCAACGAACAATTCGGTATTTTTTGCTTCTGCAGCCACGCTTGTGTCGAGACCTAGAATGATGTCGGCTTGAGTGCCAGGGCCTTCTAGTTGCGCCTTGCGCAATGCACCAATTGATGAATCGGCACCGACAAAATCAACTGTACATTCGCAGTTTTCTTCAAAGCCGGCTTTGAGTTGTGGGCCCGGGCCCCATTCTGCGGCGAAGCCATCATATGTGTAGATGGTGAGTGTGGGCTTATCTTGCGCTGCGGCGGCAGATACAAGGGTTGAAAAGCCTACAAGCGCCGCAAGTCCGATTTTTTGAAAAGACATTTATTTCTCCTTAGAAACAGGACATATTGCGATCGTGCTTGAAAGGGGAAAGTCGAAGTGGGGAACATTTGTTCCTTTTCGCTCAAACTCCCTCCGCCAGCATGACCTGGTTCAGGTTCAATGGGTAAAATCTCAGCTCAAATGAGCACCCCAGTGAGACAGGGCCAACCTATCTGAAATGTCATAAGATTCAAGAGCCAATATGCCGCAAGATTCCTCCATTTCATCATCGCTGACCTTTGATCGTCCGCTTATCGTTTTGGGCGGTGGTTTTGTGGATGAGGCATTGTTGAAGACCTTGGCCGCAAGGAGTTATCCCGTTGTCGCTGCTGATGGTGCAGCCCATGTTGCGCTGGCTGCTGGCGTACCCTTAGTGGCGATTATTGGCGATATGGACTCATATGACCCAGATCCCGATTTGTCTGCCGATACCCAGATTGTCGAAGTTGCGGAACAAGCCACCACGGATTTTGAAAAGTGTCTCTATAGAACTTCGGCGCCGCTTTATATTTGTTTGGGGATGATGGGGAAGCGCTTTGACCATAGTTTAGCTGCGCTACATGCGGCACAAAAATATGGTGTAGAGAAAAACCTGATTTTGATGGATCAGACTGACGTTATCGCGGTTGTTTCTGGCGCTGTTGAGTTTTCCGTGCCTGTGGGTACTCGGGTTTCTGTTTATCCATTGGCACCGACGCAAATGGAATATTCATATGGTTTGGAATATCCGCTCAATGGCTTAACCTTGGCGCAAGGCGAATTGATCGGTACATCAAATTGCGCCAATAAAAATCAGGTCAAAATTGTACAAGACAAGACGGCACCAAAGCCCTTTTTGTTGATTCTGCCCAACGAATATTTAGACGCTTTAATTGAAATCGAGACTCATCATGTATCAGCCACCAGCATTTAGAGAAGATCGCCCGGAAGTCATTGAAGAATTGGTGCGCGCGCATCCTTTAGGGTTGCTCACGGTAAATGGTAGCGAGGTGCCAATTGTGCACCATTTGCCCATGATTTGGGTGAATGATGGTGATGATGCAAGCCTCTTGATGCATCTCTCGCGTGGAAATGATCTGATCAAGCAAGTTGGGGATGGGCAGAAGGGGCTCGCGATTTTCCAAGGGGCAACGCATTACATCACGCCGAGCTGGTATCCGGGCAAAAAAGACCATGGCAAGGAAGTGCCAACCTACAACTATATGGTGGCGCATCTTGAGGGAACACTTCACTTTCACCGAGATGCAAATTGGCTGTTGGATCATTTGAATGGGTTGACCGATCAAATGGAAAAGGGGCGTGAAACGCCTTGGAAAGTCAGCGACGCGCCAGATGATTATATGGCACGCCAACTTAAAGGCATTTATGGCGTTGAATTGCGCATCACCAAAATGTTGGGCAAGTGGAAAGCTAGCCAAAACCGCGCTGTTGAAGATCGGCTTGGTGTCGTGAATGGATTGCAGCAGGAAGGTAGTGATGAGGCCCAGCGCATGGCCGACCTCATCGAATCAAAGCTCTAAGCGCTCGCGGGTTATGCGTTTTCCAGCATGGCGCGTTTGACCTCTGCCTGCACCTTTTCGAAAGCACGCACTTCAATTTGACGGATACGTTCGCGCGATACATCAAATTCTTGGGCCAGCTCTTCCAGTGTAAGTGGTGGCTCTTTCAAACGGCGGGCTTCAAAAATCTTTTGCTCACGCTCGTTCAGAACGCCCATAGCGTCACTGAGCAGCTGCATGCGCTCATCATATTCTTGGCTGTCGCCGAGCACTTTTTCTTGGCTTGGCGCTTCATCCACCAACCAATCTTGCCATTGTGAGGCACCTTCATCTGAACGCATTGGTGCGTTTAGAGATGCGTCGCCGGTCAGCCGCTCATTCATTGAAATCACATCATCTTCGGACACATCCAAAGTTGTGGCAATTTGTTTGACCTGATCAGGGTGCAGCGCGCCATCTTCTAGCGCGGCCAGTTGGCCTTTTACTTTGCGCAAGTTGAAGAACAGACGCTTTTGCGCGGCGGTGGTGCCGATTTTCACCAAAGACCATGAGCGCAACACATATTCCTGGATCGAGGCGCGAATCCACCACATGGCGTAGGTGGCCAGGCGGAAACCTTTGTCTGGTTCAAACCGTTTCACAGCCTGCATCAAGCCGACATTGCCTTCTGAAATCACTTCTGAGATGGGCAGGCCGTAGCCGCGATAACCCATGGCAATTTTGGCCACAAGTCGCAAATGCGAGGTGATCAGCTTTTGTGCTGCTTCTGGATCTTCATGCTCTTTATAGCGTTTGGCGAGCATAAATTCTTCGTCCGGCTCCAGCATTGGAAATTTACGAATTTCCTGCAGATAGCGGGAAAGGCCGCTATCGGACGATAAGGTTGGCAAATTAGACTGGGCCATATAGCACCCTCACTCCTATGACAATTGCCATTTATGCTTTGCGCATCAAACGGCAATGCAGCGCTTCGACAATCGAACACGCTCAAATCATTCCATTGGACAGTATATAGGTTCGATATAGGGGTTTTCATCCCCTAAAGGTGAAAAAATATCATGCAAATTTGCATTTATTGTGAAAAATGACCCTAAATTTCAGCTTGAAGTGTATTTTCCAACTCTTGCATATCGTCAGGTAAAGGCGCGGTGAAGGTCAATTTTTCACCGCTGATTGGATGTTCAAATCCCAGTAAGGTGGCGTGTAGTGCTTGTCTGCCGAGTGCTTTTAACGCTTGCTGGGCAGGCATTGGCAGATTGCGCATTTTGCTTTCCATGCCAGCGCCATAATTTGTGTCGCCTAAAAGCGGATGACCAATGTGGGTCATATGCACGCGAATTTGGTGGGTTCGTCCTGTTTCCAAGCGGCACTTGACGCGCGAGACGGTCCATTTGTGGCCGCCAAATGTGTGGTCCAGCTGGAAGTGGGTGATGGCATTTCTACCACCAGTTTTCAAAACTGCCTGCTTGATGCGGTTTTTGGGATCACGGCCAATTTGGGTTTTGATGGTGCCCTTTGCCGGTCGCGGCTCGCCCCAGACCAGGGCAAGATATTCTCGTTCCAACGGCCCTGTACGACCATGGTCTGCGAATTGCGCGGCGAGGTGGTTGTGGGCCTGTTCAGTTTTCGCCACCACCATAACGCCGGTTGTGTCTTTATCTAATCGATGGACAATGCCCGGGCGCCTTACGCCGCCGATGCCAGAAAGGCTATCCCCACAATGGTAGAGTAGCGCATTGACCAATGTGCCGTCCTCGTTGCCAGCGGCGGGGTGCACCACCATGTCGGCAGGCTTATTGATGACGATAAGCGCATCATCTTCGAACAATATATCCAGGCTGATTTTTTGCGCTTCTGGCGCTGCATCAATTGGTTGGGGCAAATTGAGGCAAATTTGCTGATCTTGTTTGACGCGGAATTTCGGCTCGCTTATGGTCGCGCCATCAATTGTGAGGGCATTTTGCTTGATCAGATCTTGGCAGCGTGAGCGGCTTATATCTTGAGCAAAATGAGCCACCACAACATCCAAGCGCTTTCCGGCCCACTCGGCGGAAACCGTAAAGTCTAGCACTTGTTGCGCGTCCGAGGAGCATGCGGTCATGTCAAATAACACTCCGAATTCAAATGAGGATCAAGAACCGCTTAGCCCTGAAGCTGAAGCAGTGATCAAACGTGCACGCCGCTCATTTGGTGTGTCGATGATGATCATGTTGGTTGGCTTTATGGCGGTTGCTGGCGCGCTTGTCTATCGGGTCACGCAAAATTCTGCTGCCAATCAATATCAAGCCCAAACAATTGCACTGCCGCAAGGGGCGGTGGTTAAGTCTGCTGTGGCGCAATCAGGCACCATCACACTAACACTTGAGGTCAATGGCGAAGCGATGCTGCGCATTGTGGATGCGAAGTCTGGCCTTGTGTTGCAAGATGTACGCTTTTCACCAGAGCTTGCTGAATAGCTGAAGCTAAAATTATTGATGGCCGGCGACGCGCTTAAGCGCGTCCATACGGTCTGATACACGACCGGATTTAGCTTCACGCTCTTTTTCTGGGCTTTCCAACTCTTCTAAACCATCATCGGCATATTTGCGGACGCGATCAAACAGGCTCTCTTCCTGTTCACCAGCCTCATGGGCATCATTGGCGTAAACGATGTGGCTGATGTCTACAGCGATATCTTCCAAACGACGACGCATGGCATCGTGATCGGCATTCTTACGGTCAAAGTTTGATAGAATATCTTCTTCAATATCTTTGATCCGTCCACCAATATCCTCAAGCTCATCTTCTAGCGAAAGTTCGCGTGCGAGGCTTGGTGCATCTGCCTGTGCATTTGTTGAAGGTTTGTCGCTGGATGGGGTTTCTTCGTTCAGACCTTCTTCGGAGAGCCGCTTAAACCGCTCAGCAGTGATGCGGATTTGGGCTTCCGCTTCATCGATTAAGTCGGGGATGCCTTTATCCAACAAATCTTGCGCCGAAAGTTTGTATTTCGCCTTGATTTGCTTGATCTGTTCAATGCTGGCTTTGAAACGCTTTTCAATATTATCTGCACGCTGCCTTTGCACCTGCACAGCGTTCAAAAGATTGCCTGTATCTTGATCATAGTCGCCCGTCAGCTTGGCTTCATTGAAGGCAGAAATTGTTGCGGAATTGGCGATATTCGCCACGGCGCGGGCTTCGTCCAACTCTTGAATTTTGTCGGCCAAGTCGCGTTCACGCGCGCGTAGGCGCTGAGAAAGATTGGTGGTTTCCACCTCATAGGCGCGCACTTGGTCGCGTAAAGTTTCGTTGCGTTCTTCAAGCTCGTCAGCAATGGAAATGGCTTCGTCATATTCGCGGGTTTGAAGCTCAAGCGTTTCGCGCATTTCGGTGAGTTCGTTCAAATGCGCGGCGCGTTTGTTGCGGAGATCGTCTAGCTGTAGCTCAAGCTTGCGCATATCGAGCGCGTATTTGGCGCGAAGCTGATCTTTTTCAGCTTTAAATTCGGTAAGGGTAACGGGGGTGGCAGCGGCAATGCGGCGCTTGGTTAGGCGCACGGCACGGCGCCAAACAGACGGCATGATCAACAGCGCAAGAATTGATGCTGATAGAAAGCCTAAAGCGGCAAACATCAAATTCTCGATTAACATGCACCAACTCCCTGAAACTGCACGCTTGGTCTGCGCGCGCGTCATTGACTTATTCTTATATGGTGCAGTTTACAAGAAATAACAGCCTAGGTCACCACTATGTCGCTAAATAGTTAATTGCGGTGACCGAGGCTAATGTGGTGAAAGCACAAGGCTTATAGCGGGTTCCAAGTGGGCTGTTGGGTGAATTTCAAATAGCCAACATTCACGCCCAAACGGGCACCCACGCCTGAACGGATCGGCACGATATAGACGTCTTTATATTTCATCACCGTCATGCCTATGCCGCCCACCATATAGGCTGAACCTTCAACGCCCGGATAACGGCCATAAATGGCGTTGGTTGACGGTAGATTATACACCAGCATCATGGTTTTTGAGCCATCGGCACCAATATCGAAGCCAAGCGTTGGCCCTTGCCAGAATAGCGGGTGGTTGCCAGCGTTTTTGGTATAGAGTTGCCCTTCGCCATAGCGCACGCCGCCAAATAGGGCTGCGGAGCCTTCCTGGCCAAGAATGTAGCCGTTTGGCAAACCATATTGAGACACGGCGCGTTCGACCACAGAGGCGAGGCCCTGCGAGACTTTGCCGAAGAATTGGCCGCCTGCATTCACAAGCTCATCGGTTGAATAATTGTCCGAGAGCGCGCCAGATTGCGCATGGGCGCTCAGTGGTGCGAAGGCAAGAGTGAGGAATATTGAGATTATTAAAGCGAAGCGTTTCACCATTGCACTAGTGGTCCTTTGGCTTTTTTGCTGCTTTAGCCTCCCCCGCAGAAGGTTTAAAGCAAAAGAGTGGTATTGCATTAACCTTGGCGACACCCCTTGGTGTTAAGGTATTGCCGATTGCAACCAGAATAGATGCAAATCAAGGCAATGATGCGGCAATTCGGTAAACAAACATTAACGATAAAGGGGCTTTGGGGCATTTTCTTCGTGCTTTTGAGCAGCTTTATTTTCACCACACCGCTTTCTGCCAGCACAGAGCGCTATATTCTCGACATTTACGTCACCAATCCATTGTCCGGCTCCGCAATTGAGGGCATGGACCCGGTTAGCTATTTCACTGAAGATGAGCCGCTGGTTGGTTCCCCCAGATTTGAATATGAGTGGGAAGGCGTGTCCTGGTTTTTTGCGACTGAGGCCAACAAGCAAGTGTTTATGGCGTCGCCAGAATCCTACGCGCCGCAATTTGGTGGTTATGGTCTAGCCGGCGTTGCACGTGGATATTTGTCCAAGGGCAATCCGCGCATTTATGTGATCCACAATCAGCGGCTTTATCTGTTTTATTCGCCAGGTAACCGCGAGGCCTTTCTGCTTGAAAAAGCAGCCATGTTGAATTACGCGCTGCAAAATTGGGATGGGTTGAAGGTTCGGCTTGCCCGTCGCTAGGCGAAAAATCACAAGAAATTAAGCATTCAGTGTTGCCCCGCCATTATGTGCGGGTAAAACTTGGGGCTAGCGAATCGCGCCAAAACACAGGCATGTGGCGCGTTCAACCAGCTTTAAGGAATGAAAATGGCGGATATTGTGCAAGTGAGCGGACCTGACCTAGCGGCCATGCTGTGCTCAAAGGTGTGTCACGATTTGATTAGTCCGGTGGGGGCAATCGGCAATGGTTTGGAAGTGCTTAGCGATCCCGATCAGGCTGAAATGGCGGATTTTGCACAGGAATTGATCAACAATTCTGCAAAGCAGGCGCGGTCTAAACTTGAATTTGCGCGATTGGCATTTGGCGCGTCTTCCACACAAGGCACCGAGATTGATACGCGCGACGCTGAAAAAGTGGCCCATGGCTATATGGACGGCGAAAAGGCCGATCTCGAGTGGACCATTGAGCCCGTGCTTTTGCCAAAGAATAAGGTGAAATTGCTGCTTAATATGCTTTTGATTGCAGGCAGCGCGGTGCCACGTGGTGGCAATATTGTGGTGAGCCTTGATGATGCTGCTCCCGAAGACCAAGGATTTAAAATTCGCGCGACGGGACCAAAGACATTTATTCCGCGCGGTAATGTGGCTTTGCTGAATGGCACGCCAGAAGATGGCCGCATTGATGCGCAAGTGATCCAACCCTTCTACACAGGGCTTTTGGCACGGGAAAGCGGGTTGAAAATTCGGCTTGAATTGGTTGACGAAGCCGTTGAGTTTGACGCTTACGCCGCGAAGTAAATTTATCTAGCTACAAGCATTAAGCGGCCCCTAAGTACGACTACTTAGGGGCCGTTTTTTCAATGTGTCATTAACCGTTCTGGCGCACGCTAATCATCTATTTAGTATGATTTTACCTTGGTGTGTGTGCCCATGGACGAGTTACTTAGCGATTTTATTGTTGAAACGGGCGAAAACCTTGAGCAAATCGACGCGGCATTGGTCGCGTTTGAACAGCAGCCAGATGATCAGGCCATATTGCGGCAAGTGTTTCGGCTGGTGCATACCATTAAAGGCACTTGTGGATTTTTGGAGCTGGGTCGCTTGGAAGCGCTAACCCATGCGGCTGAGAATTTGATGGGGCGATATCGGGATGGTTTGCCCGTTCCTACCGAGGGTGTCAGCACGATTTTGCAGGTGATCGACCAGATCAAGGCGCATTTGGTTTTTATGCAAAATAATGAGGGGGCTGAACCTGAAGGCAATGATCAACAGTTGATTGATGTCCTGAACCGGCTGGCCGATGGTGCGCCGGAGGAGGAGGATGATCAATTCGGTGATGAAGCGCCTTATCAGTCTGTTGTAGAACCAGAAATTGCCGCCAGAGCACCATTAGATCCGCTTGAGGAAGCATTCCGCAATGCGCCAGGACCGGACGATCCTTTGCCACCAGTTGCGCCTTCAGCCTCTTCGGTGGTTCAGGAGCCTGTTTTGAACAAAGAGCCAGCGCATATGGCGGCACCAAGTGCCATACGGGTGCAACTTGGCGTGCTGGAACAGTTGATGACCATGGTGTCAGAGCTGGTGCTGACACGAAATCAGCTGATGGCGGTAAGTCGTGAGCATGAGGATGCGCGGTACCATACGCCATTGCAACGTTTATGTTCTGTTACCGCGGAGTTGCAAGACGGGGTGATGAAAACCCGGATGCAGCCCATCTCTGCATTGTGGCAAAAAATGCCGCGCATTGTGCGAGATTTAGGCAAGGAACTGGGTAAGCAAATCTCCCTTGAAATGAGCGGTGAAGAAACCGAGCTTGACCGGCAGGTCTTGGAGCAGATCAAGGACCCGCTGACGCATATGATTCGCAATGCGGCTGATCATGGATTAGAAACGCCAACAGATCGGTTGGCTGCGAAAAAGCCTGAGATGGGGCGTATTGAGCTGAATGCTTTTCATAAGGGCGGACAAATCGTTATTGAAATTCGCGATGATGGTCGTGGGTTGGATGCGCAAAAGCTAAAGCAAAAAGCGCTTGAGCGTGGCTTGGCCACACAGAGCGAACTCGACAATATGTCAGACGCACAGGCGCATCAATTGATCTTTCATCCCGGTTTTTCAACTGCTGAAGCAGTGACTAGCGTTTCCGGACGCGGTGTGGGGATGGACGTTGTGCGCACCAATATTGAAATGATTGGTGGCACAATTGAACTGCAATCGACCCCGGGCGAAGGCACCAATGTTAGCCTCAATATTCCGCTGACCCTTGCAATTGTGCCAGCCTTGATTGTGGCCAGTCATGATGAACGGTTTGCGGTGCCGCAGCGCGCAGTGCGTGAGTTGGTGCGGCTAACGCCTCAACATGCAGGTAACAATACGTCACATGGTGAAGATGCTGCCTACTTGGAAGAGATGAATGGGGCGCAGGTTTTACAGCTGCGCGATCAGCTTTTGCCTGTATTGCGGCTTGATGCAGCGTTGGGCGTGCAGATGGATCCTTCGCCAAAGGACAGTGCGGACACTGGTTTTGTTGTGGTTTTGGAAATTGGCACGTTTCGCTTTGGCCTCTGTGTGGATGCAGTGTTCCACACAGAGGAAATTGTTGTGAAGCAGATGGTGGGTGCGTTGAAAGACTTAAAGCACTTTTCCGGTACGACAATATTGGGCGATGGCAGCGTGATCATGATTTTGGACGCGCAAGGTTTGGCGAGTCTGATCACGCAAAATGAACTGAGTGAGCATAGCGATGCTCATCAAAATGTGCAGGCTGACCCTACCTCAAATGAACAGATAGAATTGCTGTGTTTTGCGCTTGAAGGGGCGGGTCGAAAAGCTGTGCCGCTGTCGCTTATTCATCGCTTGGAATTGATCGATTTAAACCAGATTGAGCAGGTCGGTGGCCGCTTTACGCTTCAATATACAGAACGATTAATGCCGATTGTGTTTTTGCAAAAGCCTGACCCAGCATCTTGGAATGGTGTGCGGCAAAAGCCGCTTCTCGTTTTTGAAGATCATGGATTTTTGCTTGGTGTCGTGGTTGATCAAGTGCTCGATATCTGTAAAGCGCCGCCGCATTATGATTTGGATGGGGCAGGGGCCGGATATTTGGGCTCAGCCATTCTTGATGGTAAGGCCACCGAAATTTTGGACTTGGCGTATTTCATGGCGCAGGAACATCCAAAACTGTTTGAGCGGCAGGGGCAAACTGCAAGCCCTCAGCGGCAACGTTTGCTATATGCCGAAGATAGCGCCTTCTTCCGCAATATGCTGGTGCCCATTTTCCAAAGCGCGGGCTTTGACGTGACGGTCTGTCATGATGGCATGGAGGCTATGGAGCGGGTTAAAGGCGGCGAAAGCTATGATCTGATCGTCACCGATATTGAAATGCCGCGGATGGATGGGTTCGGGTTGGCGAAATCGATCGCCGATGCCCCAAACGCGTCCAAAACACCGATCATTGCTCTCACGTCTTATGATGAGCCAAAGGCACGTGATCAGGCAAAGGCTCTGGGCATGTCGGCCTATATTGCCAAAAATGACCGCGCGCGGTTGGACGATACATTGAGCCAAATGCGCAACCGCCTTGAAAAGGATGTGGCCTAATGGAAGACGATCATATGCAAATTGTTTGCTTTGAAGTGTGCGGCCAACTTTTTGGCGTTGATGTTGCCTGGGTCAATGACGTGCATAAGCTGGACAGGCTAACCCCGGTGCCGAAAGCACCGCAAATTGTGGCTGGCGTTTTGAATTTGCGCGGGCGGATTGTGTTGGCGTTAAATTTGGGGCAATTTTTGCGCTGCGCGTCGGCGGAAAAATCAGCCAATTTAATGATAAATGTTCAGTTTTTAAACGAATCGTATGGATTTTTGGTGGATAGTGTCAGCGACGTCGTCTCGCTTACGTCAGCGCAATTGCAACCTTGTCCGCAAAATTTTGATCCGAAATTGGCCGGATTTGCTCAGGGTACAGTGCGTTTTAAGGGGCGGCTGATGACTATATTGAAAGTGGATGGCATGATAGAAAGCATGCTATCGCACGATTTATTGCATTGCGCGTGATCCGGGGGAAAATTATGAAAACCTGCCTTATTGTTGATGACAGCTCCGTTATCCGAAAGGTTGCGCGTCGGATTTTAGAAGAAATTGGTTTTGAGGTGGATGAGGCTGAAGACGGCCAAGAAGCCTTTGAGAAATGCACCAAAAATATGCCCGATACCATTTTGCTGGATTGGAATATGCCAGTTATGTCCGGGCTCGAATTTTTAAAGAAATTGCGGTCTTACGTTGGTGGTGAAATGCCGAAAATTGTGTTTTGCACCACTGAGAATGATGTGGGCCACATCGCCATGGCGCTCAAAGCCGGGGCGGATGAATATATGATGAAGCCTTTTGATCGTGAGATTTTGGAAGGCAAATTTCTGGGACTTTACCAGAATTAGGGCTTAGCCCAACCAGGAGTTAAATTGATGGTAGGTCACGAACCGACCGCGAGTTCAGCGGGGGCGGCACGGGTGATACTTGTCGACGATTCAGCGATTGTGCGCGGTTTAATGCGTCGTTGGATCGACGCTGATGGTCGTCTCAATATTGTCGGCACGGCCTCTAACGGGGCAGAAGCCATTGATTTGGCGAAGAAAATGCAACCTGATCTCATCATTCTAGATTTGGAAATGCCCGTTATGGATGGGGTTTCGGCCTTGCCGCATTTGCTGAAGGCTTTGCCCCAATGCAAAATTTTGGTGGCTTCCACACTTTCAACGCGAAATGCAAAAATTTCGCTGGAGGCAATAAGACTTGGTGCTGCTGACTATTTGGCAAAGCCAGGTGTGGGATCAATTTCTAAAAGCGATTTTGAACGAGAGTTGATGGCCAAACTCCATGCGCTCGCACCGAAATCGACTACCAGAAATAAGCCTATCTCATCCGGCCAGCAGCAATCTGCACTTTCTCCGTCGCAACCGATAACTGGCCTAACCTTGGTGGCATCCACTGGTGGGCCACTGGCGCTATCGCAGTTGATGCCGCATTTGCGTGCGTTTCGTCAGCAAATCAGTGTTTTTGTTGTGCAGCATATGCCTGCGCATTTTACGCCTTTGTTGGCGAAAGATTTATGTGCGCTCAGCCATTTCGATGGTGGCGAGGCGGTTCATGGGCAGGCAATATCGACTGGTCAGCTATATGTTGCGCCAGGTGATTATCATATGCGGCTAGCGTCAGAAACAACTGGCTTAGAACTTCATTTGGATCAATCGCCACCTGTACATTTTTGTCGTCCAGCCGCTGATCCTTTTCTCACAAGCTTTGCTAAACATTATGGCCCGCAAGGTGCAGTTTGCGTGCTTACAGGGATGGGCAGCGATGGCGCAGCTGGGGCCTTGGCTGTGCGGCAAGCTGGTGGTTGGGTGTTTGCTCAAGATCAGCAATCTTCCGCGGTTTGGGGGATGCCAGGGGCCGCTGTTGCCAATGGGAGTGCTCATAAAATTGTTGGGCTAGCTCAACTTGGACATGAGCTGGAAATTCTGCTTTCTCAATCTGCTGGGCAAAAGGCTGGTCGATATGCTTGATCAAAGTGTTCAAGCCATAGGTCAGTTTATGCAGGCAAAGGCAGGCATTAAGCTATCGGCCAACAAAATTTATATGATTGAAGCTCGCCTTGAGGCGGTGGTTAAACGCTTTGGCTTTGCGCATATCGATCATTTGGCTGCAAGTTTGCCGCAGGCCTTAGGTGAAGTGCAGCAGGCGGTGGTGGATGCGCTCACCACAAATGAAAGTTTCTTTTTTCGAGATTAAAAACCCTTTGATGCGTTTGAGCGGGATCTGCTGCCCGAGGCTGTTGAGCGCGCGCGGAATGAAAATCGGCCTTTGCGTATTTGGTGCGCTGCGGCCGCAACGGGGCAAGAACCTTATAGTCTCGCGATGCTGTTGGCGGAAAAGAAGCATCGCTGGTTGAATGTGGGGGCGGAAGTGGTGGCTACCGATTTGAGTCAAACGGCACTTGCACGCGCCAAGTCAGGCTTATTTACCCAATTTGAGGTGCAGCGGGGCTTAAGTGCCCAGCGCTTGGTGCAGTTCTTTACCCAACAAGATGGCGAATGGCACATTGCGCCTGCATTGCAACAAATGGTGCAGTTTGAACCGCATAATTTGCTGCACAATCCAGCGCGGCTGGGCCGGTTTGACATGATTTTTTGCCGCAATGTTTTGATTTATTTTGACCTAGAGACCAAGCAACGCATTCTCGACTATCTTGCGCAGCAGTTGCCAAAGGGTGGTGCCTTGGTATTAGGCGCATCTGAAACGTTGGTAGGGGTGACCGACAAATTTATTGCCGACCCAAGTTTGCCGATGGTGTTTCGTCTCAAATCACCAAATTAGGGGCAAAAATAAACCCCGCCGAAGCGGGGTTTGAAATTTGGGTTGAAAGCAGATGCTAAGATTAGGCGCTTTCTGAGAGTTCGTTCTCATCTGGCTCGCGCAACACATAGCCGCGGCCCCAAACGGTTTCGATATAGTTCTTGCCGCCGGTGGCCACTGAAAGCTTCTTGCGCAGCTTACAGATGAACACGTCAATAATTTTGAGTTCTGGCTCGTCCATGCCGCCATAAAGGTGGTTCAGGAACATCTCTTTGGTGAGAGTTGTGCCCTTACGCAGGGACAACAATTCGAGCATTTGGTATTCTTTACCAGTGAGGTGAACACGCTGGCCGCCAACTTCAACGGTTTTTGTGTCCAAATTCACGGTCAAATCACCAGTGCGAATAACTGACTGCGCGTGGCCCTTAGACCGGCGCACAACTGCATGAATACGTGCAACCAATTCATCCTTGTGGAATGGCTTGGTCATGTAATCGTCGGCGCCGAAGCCGAGGCCGCGTACTTTATCTTCAATGCCAGCAAGACCTGAAAGGATCAGGATCGGTGTTTGCACTTTCGCTACACGCAATGTGCGCAACACTTCATAGCCGCTCATGTCGGGCAAGTTCAGATCAAGCAGAATGATGTCATAATCATAAAGCTTACCCAGATCCACGCCTTCTTCACCAAGGTCGGTGGTGTACACATTGAAACTTTCTGATTTGAGCATCAGCTCAATACTCTGCGCTGTGGCGCTGTCATCCTCAATTAGGAGTACCCGCATGTCGTTCCCCTTATTCCTGTCCCGTCTTGGAACCTTTACCAACGACACCTTCGCGATGCCCCTGATCGTTAACAAATCCTACTGGATATTGATTCAACCCTAATATGAAATAGTTAACAAAGTTTAATTCAGTTCTGCAATATGCATTTACACTTATCACATAATTAGATTAAGTGCTTGAAAAATATGATAAAAATGATGGTTATCAACTTAATAATTTAGTTTAAGAAAGTATTGTAACCGACTCTTGCGACTCGGGGAATTGGCGATGAATCTGTGGGAAAAGCTGTTGGGCAAAAACTGAAATTTTTTTGCCGATTTCACCGTAAAATAGTGAATCCGGGTTAAGGAATCGTTAGCATTAACCGAATCACAAGGATTGGGGCGACGTGAAATCACTCATCGCAGATATTGCGGCCATGGATGCCGAGGAAGTTTATGGACGGGTGAAAACCGTGCAGGGCTTGCTGGTGGAAATTATTGGCCCGGTGCGCGAGTTGCGCGTGGGTGGTCGGGTGGCGATTGAGACCCGCGGCGGCGGTCGCGTGATGTGCGAAATTGTCGGCTTTCAGGATGATCATGCACTTTGTTTGCCTTTTGGTGCGCTGGAAGGGGTGCGCCTTGGGTGTAAAGCTATCTTTTATTCTCATGGTGGCACCGTGCAGCCGGATGAAAGCTGGCTTGGCCGCGTGGTCAACGCAAAAGGCGAGCCGATTGACGGCGGTGGTCCGGTTATGCGTGGGGCTACCTCTTATAATCTTCGGGCATCGCCTCCTGCGGCGCATGATCGGGCACGCGTTGGCAACCCAATAGATTTGGGCGTTAAGGTGCTCAACACTTTCACCACCTGTTGCGATGGGCAGCGGATGGGCATCTTCGCTGGGTCTGGCGTGGGTAAATCTGTGCTTATGTCTATGTTGGCGCGCAACACCGACGTTGATGTGGCCATTATTGGCCTGATCGGCGAGCGTGGTCGTGAGGTTCAGGAATTTATTGAAGATAATTTGGGGCCGGAAGGGTTGAAGCGCGCGATTATCGTGGTGGCAACTTCTGACGAGCCCGCGCTTATGCGGCGGCAAGCTGCTTATATGACGCTGACTCTTTCGGAATATTTCCGCGATCAGGGCAAACGCGTTTTGTGCATGATGGACAGTTTAACCCGCTTCGCCATGGCCCAACGTGAGATTGGCTTGGCCACGGGAGAACCGCCTACGGCGAAGGGCTATCCGCCCACCGTTTTCACGGAATTGCCAAAATTATTGGAAAGGGCGGGACCAGGGTTAAAAAATTCCGGTTCTGTTACCGGACTTTTTACCGTTTTAGTAGAAGGTGATGATCATAATGAGCCCATTGCGGATGCCGTTCGCGGGATTCTTGATGGTCACATTGTGATGGAACGGGCGATTGCCGAGCGGGGAAGATACCCGGCGGTAAACGTTTTGAGGTCTATTTCACGCACCATGCCTGGGTGTGTGCCGACTGAATTTCAGCCGGTATTGACCAAGGCAAGGGAATATATGTCGGTTTATGCCGATATGGAGGAATTGATCCGTTTGGGGGCATATCGCTCAGGGTCAGATCCGAAAGTGGATGACGCCATTTCCATTGCACCGGCGCTCGATGCGTTTTTATCGCAGCGTCAAGAAGAGCGGGTGAACCTTTTAGAAGGGTATCAAACGCTCGAAGAAATTGTTGCCCGCGTTGGGGGCAGTGAACAATGACGGCTTGGTTGGGTAAGGAGTACAAGTCATGAAATCACGGAATGAGAGCCTCATTCGGTTGAAAAAATTTCAGGTGGACGAAAAGCGTCGCACCGTAATGCAAATTGAAATGATGGTGGCCGACTTTGAGCGGATGGCTTCCGAGCTTGATCAGCAGATCGAGGTGGAGCACCAAAAAACCGGCATCACCGATATGGATCATTTCGCCTATTCCACCTTTGCCAAGGCGGCCAAAACCCGTCGCGACAATTTGATGGCCTCTGCTGATGAAATGCGGGAGAAGCTTGAAGCTGCGCAGGACGAATTGGCAGAAGCAGTGGAAGATTTGAAAAAGGTGGAACTGCTCGATCAGCGCGAACATGCGCGCGAAGCGGCAGCAGAAACCAAGCGCGAACAAGCCGAAATGGATGAAATCGCCCTAATGCGGCAGCACCGCCGCTAGGCAAAAGTCGCAACAAAGACCAATGATCTTACCCAGATTGGGAAAGGTTGCACGGCATAAGCTGTGCGACCTTTTTGGCGTTGGGGGTAGACAAAGTATTATGATGCTTTGTTTGATGCTTGGTGTTACGTTGCGCGTTTTCCTGAATATGCGCAGTGGAACTTATTGATGACAAATTCAAACAACTCCTCTTCATTTTTAGATAATTGCTTGATTGACGCTGAATTTTCAGAATTGCCAAATTACACACGCAATAAAGTGCGGGACACATATAAGCTTCCGAATGGTCAGCGCTTGCTTGTCACCACAGATCGTCAATCGGCGTTTGATCAGGTTTTGGCGGCGGTTCCTTTTAAAGGGCAGGTATTGACGCAAATTGCGCGTTATTGGTTCGATCACACCAAAGATATTTGCCCCAATCATGTGATTTCCTATCCGGACCCGAATGTGGTCTTGGCTAAAGATTTGAAAATGCTGCCAATTGAAGTTGTCGTCCGCGCTTATCTGACAGGGTCGACAAACACGAGTATTTGGCCGATGTATAAATCGGGCGAGCGCGTCATTTATGGTCATCAGTTCCCCGAAGGAATGCGCAAAAACCAAAAGCTTGCACAGCCAATTATCACCCCAACAACAAAACCGGCGGATGGCGGCCACGATGCGCCGATCACCGAAGCTGAAATTTTGGACACGCAATTGGTGACAACTGCGCAATGGCAAGACATGGCGCGGAAAAGCCTTGCGCTGTTTAAACGCGGGCAGGAATTGGCAGCGGAGCGGGGAATGATATTGGTTGACACCAAATATGAGTTTGGCCTGGATGAAAATGGTACAGTCACCGTTGCAGATGAGATTCATACGCCAGATTCCAGCCGTTTTTGGTTGGCCGATACCTATCAAGCCCGGTTCGCTGCGGGCGAGGAGCCCGAAAGTCTGGATAAAGAATTTTTGCGCCTATGGGTTGCAAGCCAATGCGATCCCTACAATGAGCCGATACCGGAAATTCCACAGGAAACATTGCTTGAGTTCAGCAACAAATATATCGCGCTTTACGAGCAGCTGACCGGAACCAAATTCGAAAAGCCTGATTTCTCCGTCCCCACACGCGACCGTATTCGTGCGGCGTTGGCGAAAGAATTGCCGGAGTGTTTTGGCTGATGACTTTATAAAGATTAAGTGAAAGTCGCACTTTAACTGTTGTCAGGACATCCTTTGGCCCAAAAGGGTCATATCATTGCGCTTGGATTTCGGGTTTGGCGGGGAAGGTTTTCTTCATTTCAATTGCAATTTTTAAGTTTCTGGCTGCCACGTTTTCAATAGGGATTTGGCTTTGGGCTTTGCTTGGAATTCGCAAGGGCGGAAATCGTAGGCTTGCTAGTCTCATTGCAACGCATCTCGCGATTTTAGTTTTTGTCTATTCTGCCCTTCGAATGGATTACCTTATCGCGTTCCAAAATATATTGGTGGCCCCAATTGTGTTATGGAGAATGCTCTTAGACTGGATGGGGTATCTACCCTTCCTGTCGCAGCTAGCTCATTTTGCAGCAGTGACGTTTTTGATTTTGTTTTTGGTGTTGTGTCTGATGCCGCGCCTAACACTTTGGACGTTAAGTATCTCTTTAACAATTACCTTGTTGGTCTGTGTGTCGGTAGCCGAAGATATATCTAAAATTTTGATGTGTCGTACGGCGCTTGAGAGGGGTGCTTCTTCAATAGCGCGGCGTGATTTTAGATGGAGTTTACGTCATGCACCTCAGGAGTACCAGTTTGAGATACACGCATTTATACGCGAAAACGGGCAACGTTTGGGATGGAGCTATCGCGATTTGGATTGGTATAGCATTCCCGAAGAAGTTCACATCAATTTGGAGGGAAGTGGAATTTTAGATTGTCGGTTATAGGGGGACTCCAGGGCATTCATCACACTTCGGTGATCTCATTGCATTCCCAACTGTAAACCATATGTTTTTCTGTTAGCCAAAAGAGAAATTCGAAAGACCGTCAATGACAAACACCAAAACGTACACCTCCACTGAAGAAGATCAAACCAACGCCGCCGCCCGGCGCAAGCAGGGGGAGTTCGTCCGCGGGGTCAGCGGGTTTCGCGATCAGATTGGCGATGGCGATTTTCCGGCGGAACCGGGGCGCTATCATTTGTTTGTGGCGCTCAATTGTCCGTGGTGTCATCGAGCGATTTTGGCGCGGAATGTGTTGGGGTTGCAGGATGTGATCTCGATGGATGTGGCGTTTCCCAATCGCACGGGTGAAGATGATCCAGCCGGGGCGGGGCTTTGGGAATTTAGCCCTGATCGGGTTGCCAGTTTAACGGGCGAGATTTTGTCTGAATGTACGCGTGAGACGGCGACGGGTGATGGCTTTCGGATCGCGAAGGATATTTATCGCGCCGAGGGGGCGAGTGAGCAGTCGGTGCCCATTCTTTATGATAAGCACTCCAAGCGCATTGTGAATAATGAGAGTGCGGAGATTATTCGCATGTTAGATCGGCATGCGGTCGCGCTTGGTAGTGCGTTGGATGATCAACAACGCCCGGTGCTTTATCCAGAAGATGATGCGCTGCGCGATGAAATTGATCAGCTAAATGAGCTGATTTACACCAATATCAATAATGGGGCCTATAAGGCGGGCTTTTCATCTGATCAAGCGGTCTATCAAAAGGCGTTTGAAGCCTATTTTGAAACATTGGCCAGCCTCAATGATTTGCTGTCCGATGGGCGGCCTTTTCTCACGGGTGATGTTTTCGCCGATGCAGATTTGCGGTTGTTCCCCACGCTCTACCGGCATGATCCGGTTTATTATGTGCGCATGAAATTGAACGGCGCGAAAATTCTCGATTATCCCTATTTGTGGCAATGGCTCTGCCGCGTCTATGCGCTGGATGGTGTGGCGGAAAGTGGATCGCTGATCCATTGTCGCCAAGGCTATTTTGGCCGCTCGTGGAACAATGTGGTGCCACTTGGTCCTTTTGCGCCGAAGCCTTATCCCGAAGCTTATCGCGATCCGAGTTTAGCCCGTTTTTAGCTATGCAAGATAAGGCGCCATAATCGCGCTGATCTTACTGCCAGTGTTAGCGGCGCTATAGATGGGGCGAGGTGGGCGTGCTTCATTATCGACATTGCGGTGCACCCATTCACATTCTTCAAGTGATTTAAGTATTTGGGAGAGGGCGCGGTCGGTTATCGGGTCGAGGGCGCGTTGGATGTCGTTAAAATGATGGGGCGTGTGGAGGATGGCGAGTGTCGGCAATGTCCACGATTTGCGCAAAAGATTTTGGTTTTCTTCGCCTGCAAGGGTCCAAATATTATGAGAAATCTCGGCGCCGATTTTACCGGGAGGTGTGAGGCGAAATTCTGGGCGCAATGGATGGCCGTGGCCGGGATTGCGTTCCACTAGGCCAATTTCAATTAGGTGAGACATGCTTTGCGCAAAGGCGGTGCGCCCGGCGCCTGTTGCTGTCAATAATGGTGCCTGTCTGCCCGGCACACCTTCATGCAGCGCTGCCAGAATTGGCACCGCCCATGCCCGCGATGTGATATTGACAAGCTGTTTAATGTCCATTATTTATAGTTACCATATTTTTAGACAAAGGAACAAGTCATGTCTCTAATTTCATTAAACGACACCATCACTATCGCGCTTTCGGTTAAAGATCGCCATGTTAGCGCAGATTGGTATCAAAACATGCTCGGATTTGAAACCATGTATCACGCAGATGAGGCGGGTTGGTCTGAAGTGAAAACCAACACCAAAGGCGTTGTGATTGGGCTTGGCGAGCATATGGAAACAGCGCCGGGCAATTGTGTGCCAGTTTTCGGCATTGATGATTTGGATGCTGCGCGTGCCAAGCTTGAAGGCGCTGGCGTGAAGTTTGACGGCGAAACCGATGTCGTGGAAGGCATGGTGAAAACTGCAACGTTTTATGATCCTGACGGCAATGCGCTGATGTTGGCCGAAGATTTGAGCTAAGGGGCTAAATGATGCGTGTTTTAATTTTGTCTGCGGCATTGGGGCTGGCATTGGCCAGTAACGCTGCAGCGCAAGCATTCAGCGAAGCGACTGTGGCCGTGCCGGTTACATCGCTGGATGAAGCGAAAATTTGGTATGGTAAGTTTCTCGGTGAAGATGCCGAGATAATCGAGCCTGTACCTGGGGTGCTTGAAGTCAAAGCCACGCCCGATATGTGGTTGCAGCTTTATGAAACCGAAAAGATGCCGGAAACAGGCGCTGTGATCCGCTTTTTGGTTGATGATATGGCTGCAGCACAAGCCAGCTATGCCGAAAAAGGCATTGATGTTGGTGAGGCAATTGAGGTGCCGGGTGTGGTCATTTATAGCGACTTTACCGATCCATTCGGCAATGCCATGAGCCTTTACGACCTGCCTTAGTCTGCGGCAAAGCAAACGACATCTTTGCGTTTGTGCTTCATATGTGGTTGATCTGGTAAAGATGAGGAGCCAAAGGCAGTCTTTTGCGCATTAACGACCAGATCAGCATTGAAGAGTGGGAATTGTCAGAACAGTTCACTCGGGCCAGCGGTCCGGGTGGGCAGAATGTGAATAAGGTTAGCACTGCCGTAGAATTGCGGTTCGAAGCTGAGCGATCTCCTCATTTGCCTGACCCTGTGAAACGACGGTTAAAACGCTTGGCCGGGCGGCGTTGGACGCAAGATGGGGCGTTGATCATTTCCGTACAAGATACACGTTCGCAAGCACGCAATCGAGAGATTGCGCGTGAACGTTTGACAGCGCTAATTTTAAGTGCCTTGGAAAAGCCCAAACGACGCATCGCGACCAAGCCAACATATGGCTCGATCAAGCGTCGTATCGCAGCGAAGAAAGCCAGAAGCGAGGTGAAAAAGCTGCGCGGGAAGGTTGAGGAGTAGGGCGCATAAATCCAGCAATTGATGCTCATCCACAGTGTGCTTGTAAATATATTTTTGAGTTTTATCTCTTCTAACATGCTGAAATATAAATAAATTTTTATACATCTTGACTTAGTTGATCTCGCTGTCAAAACAAATTCTAATTGACGTATTTGTCGTTTCGATCTATTAGTTCGGTAAGTTGACGAATTAATAGAAGTGATTATATGACCGAAACGGCAAATAATATTCGCAGACTTAATAAATGTAATGTTTTTGAAGTGATTGCTCATGAAGGGCCAATCTCTCGCGCTGCTATTGCAAAGCGCTTGGGCCTTTCCAAACAGACCTTATCCGAAGTCGCAAAAGAGCTGGAATCCGAAGGTTGGGTGCAGCAAGTGGGGCTTGAGCGCGGCAATGTGGGCCGCGCGGCAATGAATTTTGAGGTGGTGCCCGACGCGGCCTTTGTGGCAGCGGTTGACCTCGGGGGCACCAAGGTAAAAGTCGCCATTGCTAATCTGGCGTGCCAGATTTTTGGCGAGGCTACCGAGAAGACAGATCCAAGGGGCGGCGGCGCTGTCGTTGATCAAATTGCGCGCCTGTGTCGCGAGATGATGGACCAGCATGGATTGCAGCAAGATCGGTTGCGATTGGCTGTGGTTGGCGTACCGGGTGTGCCGGATCATGAAAGTGGCGCCGTGCATATGGCGCCCAACATTCCGCAATTGGATGAGATTGATTTTGCTGGCGAGCTATCTAAAGCGCTCGGCTTTGATGTGGTCATCGAAAACGATGTGAACCTCGCGGTCTTGGGCGAGCATTGGGGCGGCGTGGCGCAACATGTGGACGATTTGGCCTATGTGGCGCTCGGCACGGGTATTGGTGCGGGCATTATCGTCAATGGCGAATTGGTGCGCGGCAAAAATGGCGGTGCGGGCGAATTGGGCTATTTGCCGTTCGGTGCGGATCCATTTGAAGATGCATCATTGCGCCAAGGGGCGTTGGAACGTGTTACGGCGACCGACGCCATGCGCGACTATTATTTTGAATTGACAGGCGAAAAGATCGAAGTGCCTGAGATTTTTGATCGGCTCGATCAGGATGATCATGCGCAAAAAGTGCTGGATCGAACAGCGCGAGAAACCGCGCGGGCGGTGGCCGCCATCAGCGCATTGATCGATCCGGAGCAGATTGTTTTTGGCGGTTCGATTGGTCGTCGGGAAGAGTTGTTCTCGCGCATTAAGGCGCAATTTGGTCTGATCACGCGATCGCCTGTTGAGCTTTACATCAGTGACTTGGGTGGCAAAGCTGCCCTTATCGGCGCCGCCTCCCTGGGCCTGAGCCATGTGCACGCTACCCTTTTGGCGGGTGGCGTGCCAGGGGCCGAAATCACGCTGCCCCCTGCCAAACTTGCAAAATTGGGAGTTGTCTCCAATGGCTAAATCCATGCCAGATTTCCGCTCATTCCTTGATGAAAACCTCGCTGTTGAGTTGCTGCGTGGCGCTGTGGCCCGCGAGAGCATCACGGGCAATGAGGCGAACTTTGTTGGCTATTTGGATGAGCAGATGTCGGCCCGGAAGCTGGCGCCTGTTTGGGAAGAGTTTTTGCCCGGTCGCCCCAATATTTTTGGTAAACGCGCAGGTAGCGGTGGCGGACAAAACCTATTGTTTATTGGCCATACGGATACGGTGCATGTGGATGGCTGGCGCGAGCTTTGGCAAGGGGATCACCGTGAAGATCCGTTTGGCGGTGCCATCATTGATGGTGAAATTTGGGGGCGCGGCACAGGTGACTTGAAAGCAGGCATTTGCACCAGTTTGGCTGCGATTGATTTGCTGGATAAGGCGGGCATCAAGCTTAAGGGCGATGTGAGTTTTGCTTTTATCGGTGATGAAGAGAGCGGCGAGGAAGGCACGGGCATTAGCGCGGGCATTGATCACCTTACCACCTCACAAAAGTTTTTGGATGCACATAAACCAGATTTCGCCGTGTATGTAGAGCCAACCCAATTGCAGGTGTTTCCTGCGCAAATGGGCTTTTTCATTGCTGATATCAGTATTAAGGGCAAAACCGCCTACTTTGGCGTGCCTGAGCAAGGCATTGATGCGCTGAAAGCCAGCCATCAGGTGATGCAGGAAATTTGGACCCTTTCAGAGCAGATGGGCAAAGCGGCCAATCATGATTTGGTGGGCGAAGCCTTTATTCTGATCACCAAAATTGAAGGCGGCGGCTATATTGCGGTGCCGGGCGATTGCAAATTGTCGCTGATCTGCAAGGTGCTGCCGGGTCAAAGCTTGGATGAGGCCGTAGCCGCCTTGGAAGCTGCCATTGGCCGCGGCATTGCGGACACAGGTTGCAGCTTTGAGATTTCATATCCCGCTGGTCGGGATCATAAGTTCGGTGGCTCCCCCACTGATATTGACCGTTCAAACCCCGCAATTGATCAATTGTCTCAGGCGCTAGACCGCGCCATGCCTGATCGGGGCGTCATTAATGGCGCCCCCTACTGGTCTGAGGCACCGTTTTTGATCGATCGGTTGGGATGCCCAACGGTTTATTGCGCGCCAGGCAATATTGCGAACTGCCACACTTTAGAAGAGCGCGTTTCAATCAATGAATATTTGGCCGGCATAACGGCCTTCGCAGAATTCATCGCACACTATTGTGGCGTGGATGAATAATTTATGGAGGAAGGAAACCCATGAAAAATCTAACAAAAATGATGGCAGGTGGCTTGGCTGCGCTGCTGATGAACAGTGGCGCTTTTGCACAAACCATTGGACCAAATGGTGAAACAGCAACCCCTTCAACTGAGGTTGTGGTTGCTGATGGTGATGTTGAAGCGCTGAAAAGTGGTGGCTATTCTGCCGCGCTTGTTTGGCACGATCAGTCTGATTTTGTGAACGCAGTTACACAAGGTGCAACAGACGAATTCACGCGTTTGGGCATTAAAGTTGTGGCCACAACCAATGCGAGTTTTGATACGGCTAAACAGCGTTCAGACATTGAAACTGTGTTGACCAAAGAGCCAAACATTGTACTGGCTTTGCCGCTTGATCCAGTTGCCTCGGCCGCTGCATTTAAAGAAGCTGTTGATAATGACGTTCAGCTTGTTTTCTTGTCCAACGTGCCTGACGGGTACAAGCATGGTGAGCATTATGCTTCCATCGTGACCGATGATTTGTATGCCATGGGCAAGCAAGCGGCTGATGCTTTGGCAGCTGACCTTGGTGAAACAGGTAAAGTGGGCTGGATCTATCATGATGCGACCTATTATGTGACCAACCAGCGCGACAACGCGTTCAAAACCACCATTGAAAACGATTATCCAAACATGGAAATCGTGGCACAGGCTGGCATTTCCGATCCTGCGCGGGCGGAAGATATCGCCAACGCCATGTTGCTGAAGCATCCTGATTTGGCTGGTGTTTATGTCACCTGGGCGGGCCCTGCTGAAGGCGTGTTGTCTGCTTTGCGTGCCAATGGCAACAAAACCACCAAAGTGGTGACGCTTGATCTTTCTGAGCCGATTGCACTCGACATGGTACGTGGTGGCAATGTGTCTGCCATCGTTGCAGACGAAGCTTATGAGCTTGGTCGCGCCATGGCCGCCTCTGCTGCACGCGGTTTGTTGGGTCAAGAAAGCCCAGCCTTTGTGGTTGCCCCAGCGGTGACTGTGACAGCCGACAATGTGTCAGAAGGTTGGATGCAATCATTGCATCGCGATGCGCCTGAAAGCGTGACGAAATAACCAACTTTTGTGTCGCGCCTTATGGGCGCGGCACGCTTCTAGCTTGTCGATGCGGGGAGGGACCGCGCATCCAGCGAAACGGATTTTATGATGCAATCGACCATGCAAAAATTACGGCAGCTCAATCTATCGCAGTATGTCGTTTATATCGGCTTTTTGCTGATCTTTCTCTTCTTTGCGGTCACGTTGGGGAATGATGGATTTCTGACCCAGCGCAACTTGACCAATATTGTTTTGCAAACCGCGCCCATCACCATCATGGCTATTGGTTTGGTGTTTGTGTTGGCGGCGGGTGAAATTGACCTTTCTTTTGGCTCCATCGTGGCCGTTGCCGCGCTTGGTAGTGCTGTTGTTTTGGGCGACTATCCGCTCTTTGTTGGCGTTTTAGCTGGCCTTGGCATCGGATTGGCGATCGGCTTTTTTAACGGCGTGCTGGTGGCCTATTTGCGCCTTCCTTCATTCCTTGTGACGTTGGCGACCATGGGGCTTTTTGCTGGTGTTGCTCGCTCCATGACTGATCTGCGCTCCGTGCCGGTGTTGAATGAGAGCTTCGTCAATATGTTTGGCTCGGGCTCTTTGTTCGGCGTGCCATCATTGGTGTTGTGGACCATTGGTGCGGTTGCCCTGGGGCACTTTGTGTTCCGCGAAACCAAATTCGGTGCCCACGTGTTGGCCACGGGTGACAATGCCCGCGCTGCGCAAGTCACGGGCATTAAGGTGCCGCATGTGCGCTTGTTAGTGATGATGATTTGTGGCGGCCTCGCGGGCTTGGCCGGGCTGCTTTATGCCGGGCGGTTGCAAGCGGCGCGCTATACGCTGGGCGAAAGCGATTTGATGACCGTGATTGCCGCGGTGATCATTGGTGGCACTGCCCTTAAGGGCGGTAAAGGCACCATTATCGGGGCGCTGGTTGGCTCTTTGATGATGGGCATGTTGAACAATGGCCTGATTTTGATGGGCCTTTCCGTATCTGACCAAATGATTGTCAGAGGCGTGATTATTTTGATCGCGGTGGCGATTTCGCTACGCGACGTGAACAATTGAGGTAAGCCATGTTTTTAGATCTTTTGCGGCGACGTAACCCCAAATTTATCGAAGCGGCCATGGCGTTGCATCAAGAGGGAAAAATCCCTGCCAATGCCTATGTGTTGGATTTGGATGCGGTCGAGCACAACGCCAAAATCTTGCGCGCCGAAGGCGACAAGCTGGGCATGAAAGTTTTTGCGATGACCAAGCAGGTTGGGCGCAACTCGGCCTTTTGCCAAGCGGCGATGCGCGGTGGTGTCAATCAAGCGGTGGCGGTGGATGTGGCCTGCGCCGTGGCCTGCAAACGGGCCGACATGGATGTTGGTCATATCGGCCATCTGGTGCAGGTGCCCAAATTTGAAGCGGAGATGGTAGCCAGCTATTTGCAGCCGCAATATTGGACTGTGTTCAGCCTTGAAAAAGCACAAGAAGCAGCGGCAGCGGCACATAAGGCTGGGCGTCAGCAGGATGTTCTGGTGCGCATCAAGTCCGATGGCGATGTGTTTTATAAGGGCCATGAAGGCGGCATCAAGGCGAGCGAGATTGTTGAGTTTGCCCACAAGGTAGACTCGATGGATGGCGCGCGCTTTGCGGGGATCACGACATTCCCAGCGCTTTTGTTTGATCAGGACACGCACGAAGTGCAGCCTACGCCGAACCTCACCACGTTGGAAAATGCGGCGGCGGCCTTGATTGATGCTGAGTTCACCGATATTGAGATTAACGCGCCGGGCACCACCTCTTCAGTTGTGTTGGAAGCCTTAGCCAAAGCAGGCGCAACCCAGTGCGAGCCGGGCAATGGCTTGCACGGCACCACGCCATTGCATGCGATCAAAGATTTGCCGGAACTGCCAGCCGTGCTCTATATCAGCGAGGTGTCGCATCTGCATGAAGACAAGGCCTATTGCTTTGGTGGCGGGCTTTACATTGATCCGGTGTTTCCCGACTATGATGTGAAAGCCCTGGTCGGCGGCGCGCCAACGGTGGAGGAAAAGGCGCTTGCCAGCGTCGATATTCCACCCACTAGCGCGATTGATTATTACGGCATGATCGATTGCACAGGCAGCGTTCAGCCCAAATCAGGCGACAGCGTTGTGTTCGGCTTCCGCGGGCAGGCTTTTGTGAAGCGGGCCTATACAGTTGGTGTGTCGGGCATTTCAACTGGCAACCCAAAGGTCGAGACCATTGAGAATATCTTTGGTCAAGCCGAAAACTGGCCAAATCCGAGGTAGCATGATGGATCTTTCAAACACTCAAGCTGCCGATGTGTTGCAGCTCACCAATATCCACAAAGCCTTTGGCGGCGTGGTGGCGATTGAGGATTTTTCGCTCAATCTCAAGGCTGGTGAAATTGTTGCCCTAGTGGGTGACAATGGGGCGGGTAAATCGACGCTGATCAAAATCATTTCCGGCGTACATGCGCCCACCTCGGGCACCATCGCCATTGATGGCAAGGAAACCAGTTTTAAGGATGCCACTGAGGCGCGTGCGTCTGGCATTGAGGTGGTCTATCAGGATTTGGCGCTGGCGGACGAGCAAGCGGTTTATATGAATATGTTTTTGGGGCGCGAGAAAACCAAGGGGCCGTTTGGCCAATTGGACCGTAAAGGCATGGTGCAGGAAACCGAAGATTTGGTGAAAGAGCTGGATGTGCGTATCCCGTCTGCCAAAACCACGATCCGCAATTTATCTGGCGGTCAGCGGCAAGGTGTCGCCATTGCGCGCGCCACCCATTGGGCCACCAAGCTGGTTTTGCTGGACGAGCCAACCGCGGCGCTGGGCGTGGCGGAAACGGCCAAGGTGGAAGAGAACGTCGCGGCGTTGAAAGAGCGCAATTTGGCGGTGTTGATTATCAGCCACAGCCTTGATCAAGTGTTCCGCCTGTCTGACCGGATTTGTGTTTTGCGGCGTGGCCAACAGATTGGTGTGCGCGAAACGGCGAAGACGGACAAGAACGAAATTGTCTCGATGATCACCGGCGTCTAGGTCCCTAACCCACGCCAATTTACCCACGATCATTGGGCATAAAGCCGCGCTGTGTTGTCGTCATAGCGCGGTTTTTTACACCTGCACAAAGGGCCGGTCGTCCAAAATATGCACTTTGGCGTCTGTGCCATAAATGCGGTGCAAAAATGCACTGTCCACCACATCGAGTGGGGTGCCTTCTTGATCAATTTTTCCGTCCGCCAACGCCACCACATTGTCGGCATAGCCGCTGGCGTAGTTGATGTCATGCAACACGATCACAATGGTGCGCCCATGATGTTCACAAAGTTCGCGAAGAACCCGCATGAGTGAGCGAGACGCGGCAATATCCATATTGTTGAGCGGTTCATCCAACAACATATATTCTGTGTCTTGCGCATAAGTCATCGCCACATAAGCACGTTGCCGCTGTCCCCCGGATAATGTGTCCAACTGACGATCAGCCAACTCGTTCAAATCTAGCACCGTCAGGGCTTCGTCCACCTTGTTCCAGTCCTGCTTTTGCATCCGGCCTTTGGCGTGGGGATAGCGGCCAAAACTCACCAGCTCGCGCACGGTGAGGCGCGGTTCTAATTGTATCGACTGAGGTAGGATGGAAAGTTTGCGCGCTAAAGCATCGTTGGGTGTTTCGCCAACGTTCATATTATCGATCAGGATTTGACCGTCTTGCAATTTCATCAGCCGGGTGATCAGCGATAGCAAGGTGGATTTGCCTGCGCCATTGGCCCCCACCAAAGCCGTCACTTTGCCTTTGGGAATTGTTAGGCTCAGATCATCCAAGATGGTTTGTTGGCCCAATTGATGAGTGAGGTTGCGTACAGAGATCATTTTTTCAACCTTTGTAATAGAAGCAGCAAGAAGACAAGACCGCCGACAAAATCGATCACCACAGCAAGTGGTGTGCTCAGGCTCAACATCCGTTCCATAATGGTTTGGCCTCCCACCAGAATGATGCAGGAGATAAGTGCTGAGCTAAGCAGTAGGGTGGAGTGATTGGGGCTTGGGGTGAGCAGGTGGGCAATGCTGACCACCAGCAAACCCAGAAAGGCCACTGGGCCGACGAGCGCTGTGGACACCGACACCAAAATGGCGATCACCGCCAGCGCGAGCAATTGCACGGTCCGGACATTCTCGCCCAAATTGACCGCCACATCATAGCCTAACGAGATTACGTCTAGCCGATGGCGGATGGTCCACACAAAGATCAGACAAGCGATGATGACGGCGACGCCAATATAGAGCAGCTCTGTGTTGAAGCTGTTGAAGCTGGCGTAAGATGCGATTTGAATATGGGCATATTCATTTGGGTCGATCATGCGGGTGGCGAAGCTGGTGAGCGAGCGGAATAGGGTGCCCAAGATCACCCCCGTCAAAATCATGCGGGTTAGATCGCGACCATGTTCGAAAATCAACGTACCGAACAGGAGGAACGAGGCGAGCAGCATGATCAGTGTGTTGAAGGCAAATAGGCCATAGGAGCCGAAGGACAACATGCCTTGGCCACTAAAGAAGTACACCATCATGGTGATGATCAGCACATAAAGCGCATCAAATCCCATGATGGAGGGGGTAAGAATGCGGTTTTGCGCGATGGTTTGAAACAGCAGAGTGGAGGTCGAAACAGCGACGCTCACCGCGATGATTGCCAGCAATTTTGTGCCGCGAAATGCGAGCACAAAATCCCAATTGCCGCGCGAACCAATGGTCATGTAAAGCACCATTGAGAGGGCAAGCAATAATGCAAGGAATGAAAGGCGTTTAACGGGCATGTCGTTCTCGCCCATACAGAATCCACAAAAAGATCAATGCGTCGATGATGCCCATAATGGTGCCGACCGGAATTTCAAATGGATAGCGCACCACACGTCCAATAATGTCGCAAATCAGCACGAGGCTTGCGCCGAAAAAGGCAGTGATCGGCAGGGTAAGCCGCGCATTATCGCCATAGAGGCGGGACACAATGTTGGGGATCACCAATCCCACAAAGGGGATCATGCCGACGGTGACCACGGTCAGTGCCGTGACGATGGAAATGGTGATCAGGCCCAGCACCACCACTTGATTATAGTTCAGCCCTAAGCTGATGGCGGTGGTGCGGCCCATACCGACAATGGCAAATTGATCCGCGATCAGATAGGCGAGCAGCGCAACGATGGCGGCGATCCATAGGGTTTCGTACCGGCCTTGTAAAACGCCAGAAAATTCACCTGTGGTCCAAATCTCAATATATTGCAGAAGGTCTGCCTGATAGGCGACAAAGGTGACCCCGGCGCCGATGATGCCGCCATAGATCAGCCCCACCAGCGCAATGTAAAGCGGCTTGGTGGCGGGTAGTTTGATCACGATCAGCATTAGGCCAATGCTTGAGATCAATGCCATGGTTGCGGCGATGCAAATCTGCACGATCAGCGAGGCGGAAGGGAAATAGAGAATGGCGATCAAAATGCCCAGCATGGCGCCTTGGCCCGTGCCCGCGGTCATCGGTTCCACAAATCGATTGCGCACCAGCAGCTGGATTATGGTGCCGCATACCGCTAGCGCGCTGCCGGTGATTAACACGGCCAAGGTGCGTGGCAATCGGCTAACGAGCAACAGTTCCAACTCTTCGGGGTTGAATAGATTTTTCGGTTGAAGGTCGATCACCCCAACAAAAAGGGAAAGGGTGGCGATCACCAAAAGCACCAACAGGGCCATCAATGTTGTCGCCACCCGATTCATTTGGATTTATTCGCCTTTAAAGGTGGCTTGAATATCGTCCAAAATAATGTTCATGGACTGAATGCCGCCGCCTGCAATGTAAAGCGGGGCGGATGACAAATAGACGACATGGCCGTTTTTCCAGGCGTTGGTTTCGTGCACCAATGGATTGTCCAAAGTCTTTTTGGCGCTTTCGCCATCTTGGCCAATGGCGGCCAGTCGGTCGATGACGATCAAAATATCTGGGTTGGTGTCTTTGATAAATTCAAAGCTGGCGGCTTCACCGTGTGTGGACTGTTCAACATCCTTGGCGGCTTCTTGCAGGTCGAGGTTGGTGTGCAACCAGCCAAAACGACCACTTGCGCCATAGGCTGAAACTTTTGGCCCGTTGGTCATCAAGATCAAGGCTTTGCCTTTACCGTCCAGCAAGGCTTTGGTTTCGTCCAATTTGGCGTTAAACGCGTCTGCCAATTCGTTGGCTTTGTCTTCTTTGCCAAAAATTTTGCCATAGGCATCCAAGCGCTCAAGGCCTTGGCCGACAGTATCTTCCCAGATGGTCATGTCGATGGTGGGGGCGATTTTTGTGAAGGCTTCAACATGGGTTGAAGAGCGGCCACCGGCAATCACCAGATCAGCGTTCAGGGCGGCGAGGGCTTCAAAGTCTGGTTCAAAGAATGAGCCAACTGGTGTTGCGCCTTCAACGGCCCCATCGAGATAGGACACATAGTGCGGGCTTAATACACCTTCAGCTTTCACGCCAAGGGCATCCAGCGTGTCGAGCGCTGATACGTCATAGACAGAAATACTGGTTGGGTTGGCTGGTACTTCGACGTCGCCTTGATAGGTTTTTACGGTCACAGTTTCGGCGAATGCGGGCGTTGCCAAGAGGGAGGCGGCAACTAAAATTGAGCGTAGCATGTTGTTCTCCAGAACGGATTTTGTGTGGTGCGACCCTTAAGTGGAGCGGATAACTCATAATAAATTAAGAGTCTAGATTAAATATGAGTTTTTTGATCCTGTTATTGAATTTCTACTCCTGTTGGGCGAACGCTCGTATAAAATTTCTCGAATTAGGGCTTGAAGCTCTAGTCACTTGAGGTTCTATCTTGATTGCCGACTCATCAAAACGAGACGGAAAATCTGATGGACCGCGTCGAAAAAGAAATGTGCGAATGGACCGTAACCGGAATGGATTGCGGCTCTTGTGCGAACAAAATCAAAACAGCTTTAGACCGCTTGCCAGGTGTGGAAAATGTTGATGTGGCGCTGATGAATGAGCGATTGCGGGTAACATTGGATCAAGCCCAAACCCAGCGCCAGGATGTTGAGAATATCGTCACAAAGCTAGGCTTTGGCGTGCAGGCGGCGCGCGAGGAGAGTGATGCACATGTGCATAAGGAAAGCTGCGACGCGCCGGAAGTGAGTGAACGCGCAGCACCAGCTGCAAAATGGTATCAAACCCCGAAAGGTAAGCTGGTCATTGGCTCAGGATTGCTCCTCGCGGTCGCCTGGGCCATCAAAATGATGTCCGGCGCGGAGATTGGCCATTGGGCATTTATCATCGCCTGTTTGGTTGGCCTCTTTCCAGTTGCCCGTCGGGCGCTAGCCATGGCGCAAACGCGACAATTCTTCACCATTGAAATGTTGATGAGCATTGCCGCCACGGGTGCCTTGTTTATCAATGCGGCGGAAGAAGCGGCGTTGGTGGTCTTTCTGTTTGCTGTCGGTGAATTGCTGGAGGGCGTGGCGGCCAATCGTGCGCGGGAGGGCATTAAGGCCCTTGCAAATTTGGTGCCCAAAACGGCTCTGTTGGAAACAGAAACTGGGCCGCAGGAAATATCCGCTGCCAATTTGCGGATCGGCCAAATCGTGATTGTGCGGCCAGGAGACAGATTGCCAGCGGACGGGCAGATTGTGGAGGGCCAAAGTGGCATTGATGAAAGTCCGGTCACGGGCGAAAGTGTGCCGCGTGCAAAAGGGCCAGGTGACGAGGTGTTTGCTGGGGCGATCAACACTGAAGCGACTTTGCGGGTCTGTGTAACCAAAAATCCGGAAGACAATACAATCGCGCGGATTATTCAGTTGGTGCAGGAAGCTGAAAGTGCCCGTGCTCCAACGGAGCGGTTTATTGATCGGTTCTCCCGATATTACATGCCAGCCATTATTGCTGCGGCAGTGCTGGTGGTTTTGGTACCGCCGTTGGCCTTTGCTCAAGATTGGGGCACATGGGTTTATCGCGGTTTGGCGCTGTTGTTGATCGGTTGCCCTTGCGCCTTGGTGATCTCGGTACCAGCCTCCATCGCATCTGCATTGGCCACTGGGGCAAAAAATGGCTTGTTGATGAAAGGCGGCGCGGTCATTGAGGCAGCCGCAAAGGTCACGCGCGTCGCATTCGATAAAACCGGAACGCTCACCTATGGGCGCCCCGTAGTGACAGATATTATCCCGCTGCATGCAGAAATAGATGAGGTGATTTCACTTGCGGCCGCAGTTGAGCAAAGCTCTAGCCATCCCTTGGCGCAGGCGATTGTGTCGCGTGCGAAGGAATTGGGGTTCAACATTGCCAGGTCTAAAGATGAGCAAGCATTGGCAGGTAAAGGCGTGCGGGCCACAATTGAGGGCGTAACTGCTTTTGTTACCAGTCCGAAATATGCCTTCAGCAAAGGTGCTCTGACCGAAACTGATTTGGTGGTTGCGGCAAAGATTGAGGCCGAAGGCAAAACCGTGGTTGCAGTATATCGTGAAGGACAGGCGCTGGGCTTAATCGCTTTGCGAGATGAGCCGCGTGAGGATGCCCGCTCAGCCATTGAACAATTGAAGCAATTAGATGTCGCATCAATCATGCTTACGGGCGACAATCCGCGTACCGCATCGGCTATCGCGGATGACCTTGGTGTGGATTTTCAAGCAGAAATGATGCCGCAGGATAAGCTGAAGGTGATCAAAGGCCTTACCCAGCATGATCAGGTGATGATGGTGGGCGATGGCATCAATGATGCGCCGGCGCTGAAGCAAGCTCATGTGGGTGTGGCCATGGGGTCAGGTACAGATGTGGCGCTGGAAACGGCGGATGCGGCCATATTGCGTGACAGAGTGGTGGATGTGCCCGGCAAGATCCGCCTTGCGCGAGCTACGATGACCAATATCAAGCAAAATGTGTCCATCGCCTTGGGGCTCAAAGCGATCTTTTTGATTACGACGATTTTTGGATTTACCGGGCTTTGGATCGCCATTTTGGCCGACACTGGCGCCACCGTATTGGTCACATTGAACGCGTTGCGCTTGCTTGGGTATCGACCTGAGCAAACCAGTTAAGTTGGAGTAAGATTATGGGGCATCATCACCATCATCATGTGGACCCAAATGATGGGGACGCGAAAGTCTTTTGGGCCATTATGGTCAATTTGGGGCTGACCGTGGCGCAGATTATTGGCGGCATCTTTGCGGGCAGTCTGGCGCTTATCGCAGATGCATTGCACAATTTTTCTGATGCGATTTCGCTCATCATCGCCTTTGTTGCGCGCAAAATTGCGCGTCGGCCGGCCGATAAGAGCATGACCTTTGGCTATGGTCGCGCTGAGGTGGTGGCCGCATTGATCAATTACACAACATTGATCGTGATTGGCCTTTACCTCGCTTATGAAGCCGTAATGCGTTTTTTTGATCCGCAACCAGTTGATGGCTGGTTGATTGTCATCATCGCAGGCATTGCGTTGGTGGTCGATTTGGTCACCGCAATGCTCACCTTCGCCATGTCAAAAACTAGCGTGAATATACGCGCCGCTTTCTTGCACAATGTTGCGGATGCTTTGGGCTCAGTCGCGGTTATTTTCGCAGGTACGTTGATTTTGCTTTATGATTGGCGCTTGATTGATCCAGCCGTGACACTTTTGATCGCCGGATATATTTTATGGCAAAGCTTTGCTGAGATTGGTGGTGTAATCCGCATTCTCATGCTCGGCGCACCGGAGGATGTTGACCTTGATGCGGTGATTGAAACCATGCGCCAAACCGAAGGGGTAGCCGACGTTCATCACGTGCATTTCTGGCATATGCAAGAACATCAAAGCGCGTTAAGCGCGCATCTTGTGTTGAATATCAATGATGTGGAGGCTGCTGGCTGGTTGCGTGACACCCTAAAGAAGCAACTTCACGATCAATTCGACATTGCCCATGTTACGCTGGAAATCGAAGCCCACAACGAACCCTGCACTGATCCGCAACTTATTGGGCATCAGGACGCAGGCGCTTAATCACGCCGCTATCCCTCCCCAAATTGTGCGAAATGTAGTTCCGCGTATGCTCCTTTTTTCGCCAACAGCTCGTCATGGCTGCCTTGCTCGATGATGCGGTTGTTGCTGACGACCATGATCCGGTCGGCATTGCGGATGGTGGCAAGGCGGTGGGCGACCACCAGGGTTGTGCGGCCTTTGGAGAGTTCGTTTAACGCATTTTGAATGGCGACTTCCGTGGCCGTATCCAGTGCTGAGGTGGCTTCATCCAGCACCAGAATGGGCGGGTTTTTCAAAAAGATCCGCGCGATGGCCAAACGTTGCTTTTGTCCGCCCGAAAGTTTTACGCCGCGCTCGCCCACAACTGTATCTAGTCCTTCTGGCAAGGACAGCACATAAGTGTCGAGTGCCGCGCGGCGCAGCGCTTCCATGATTTCCTCATCATTGGCGTTTAATTTGCCGTAGGCAATGTTTTCGCGAATGGTGCCGCCAAATAGAAATACATCTTGCGCAACAATCCCGATTTGTGCCCGCAGCGACCTTTGTGTCACGTCGCGAATATCGATGCCATCAATGGTGATGGCGCCGCCATCCAATTCGTAGAACCGGGGCAGCAAGGAACACAAAGTGGTTTTGCCTGCGCCGGATGGGCCAACAAAAGCGATGGTTTCTCCGGCTTTTATCTCGAAAGATAGATCATTGAAGATGCGGTCGTCTCCGTAACCGAAGCGGATATTTTTATATTTAATGTCGCCTTTAACCGCGCCCAGTTCTTTTGCGTTTGGGCTGTCGGCAATGTCTGGCCGTGTGTCCACCAATTCGGTGAAGCGGCGGAAACCGGCAATGCCTTTGGGATAGCTTTCCAGCACCGACGTGATCTTATCAATCGGACGGAAGAACAGGTTGACCAACAAAAGAAATCCAACAAAGCCGCCATAGCTCAATTCGCCTATGGTGACAAAATAGGTGCCAGCCAACATGGTCAGCACAATGATGAAGCGGGTGTTGAAATAGGTGAGGGCAATGCTCGCTGTCATATAGCGATAGGCACTTAGCTTAGTGTTGCGATAGTTTTCGTTGTTATGTTCGAACAGGTGCCGCTCATGGTCTTCATTGGCAAATGCTTTTACCACGCGTACGCCGCCCACACTTTCAGCAATGCGGGTGTTGAAGTCGCCCACTTGACGAAACAGGGTGCGCATATTTTGCGTCATGCGCGTGCCGTAATGGCCGATTGTCCACGTCATGATCGGCACAACAAATACTGAGATCAGCGCAAGTTTCCAGTGCACCATAAACATGAGTGCAAATGCGCCAACAAAGGTCATGATGGCGATGAACAGGTCTTCGGGACCGTGGTGAGCGATCTCGCCAACCTCCTCCAGATCTTTGGTCACATTGGTGATCAGGTTGCCAGTCTTGTTGTTATCGAAATAGCTGAAGCTGAGTTTTTGAATATGGTCAAATGCCTGTCGGCGCATATCTGTTTCGATAGAAATGCCCAAAGCGTGGCCCCAATAATTGACGATGCCCATCAACCCCGTATTTACAGAATAGACGAACAGCAAAAGGGCAGCGGCACCAAAAATAAGCGGCCAATTTTGGCTGGGCAATAATTGATCCACAAAGGCTTGTACGGCAACCGGAAAGCCGAGCTCAAGCAAACCCGCCAAAACGGCGCAGCCGAAATCAAGGAAAAACAAGCCCTTATAAGGGGCATAATAGCTAAAAAAACGACGTAACATTTTGCAAGGCCAAAGGCTGGAGTCGAACAGGATTGTGCTCAGGAGAGCTGATCAGAATTTCAGCTATTGGGCTGGATGGCAATGAGGCGCGATCTTTTTGTGGCTCAATCTAGCGATTAATTCTGAGCTGTGGCAAAATTGTCGAGGGTCAATTTAGATGAAACACTAATTAGGATTGATTTATGCATATTCGCCACCAATTGCTGTCGCTCATCTTAATTGCAGTGTCTGCAATCTGTGTTTGGGCTGGGAGCGCGTTGTATTTTGATGTGTTCCTTCCTTTGCAATATCCCACTCATATTTCGCCAGTGATGTATTTGTTTGGAAGCAGCATGCTTGGCCTTATAATTTTGGTGGCAAGGCGAATGAATAAAATCAAGAAAAACTGGGTTGTTGATGTGATCCTGTTAGCGCTTTTTATATTTGCAGCGCTGACAGGGCCTGATTTTGCGCGTCTCTTTACATGGATTGTAGGCTTCGTATTTCTGTTTCTGCCGATATTTTCCTTTGGAGATAGCCGTCAAGATAGGTGGCGAGGTCTGCCACCAGAGGGAACGGAAAGTATCTCTGAAATAGGATATGCAGCAATACCTCGCGACGATGATTAGGCGTTTGTAAGTGGAAATGTCTGCCAGCGTTTTCAGAGCGAAAAAGTGATCGTCTCCCTACTTCATTTGCGACTCTAGCGCTTACGAAACCCATTTATCTCTGTATGCATAACATTTTCCAATTTGACAGATCCAATATTTCGATATATCTAGAAATATAGAAATATTGGAAAAGAGAAAAACATGACTGTGGAATTGGAGCGCGCAGCGCAGGCTTTTTCGGCCATGGGGTCAGAACCTCGATTGCAGGTATTGTTATGTTTGGTGCGTGCTGGCGAGGCCGGTTTGTTGGTGGGGGATATTCAAGCTCGCACAGGTATCGCCGCGTCAACGCTCAATCATCATCTTAAATTTATGGCCGCAGCAGGCCTGATTGATCAAGAAAAGCAGGGGCGCACAATTGTGAGCCGCGCCAATTTTGATTTCTTAAATCATGTGGGCAGCTTCATCATTGATCAATGCTGTGCTGATGCGTGCCTTGCAGACAATGGGCGCGAAGTTGGCGTTAGGGAGAAAAGCGATGTCTGACATTTCGGCACGACAGCCCGTTACACCGGGGCATATTTTAAAGTTTCTAACGCAAGTTCCGGTGATGATTGCCATCATCTTATCGCTTGTCGCGGTGCTGGATTGGGCGAACTTTATGCCCATCGTTCAATTCGCAAGCAGAGCGTTTCTTTCTACGCTGCCATTTCTTTTGGTCGCGGTGCTGCTGATCGGATATTTGAAAGCAACAGGTGCTGAAGGTGTTATCGGCAAAGCTTTTGAAGGTCGCGAAGTTCAGATGATATTTGCGGCCGCACTTGTGGGCGGGTTGGCACCATTTTGTTCATGCCAGGTAATCCCCTTTATCGCTGGTTTATTGACGGTTGGTGCTCCAATTTCGGCAGTTATGGCCTTTTGGCTGTCGTCCCCTTTGATTGACCCGCCCACCTTTGTCATCACCGGGTCTGTGCTCGGTTGGGAGTTTGCCATCTCCAAAGCCGTGTTCGCCGTGTCGCTTGGCCTTTTGGGTGGCTTTGGCCTCAAATTTATCGGCAAGCGCGGCGCGTTGGCTGACCCGCTAAAGCCAGATTATCGCAAATCCACTTGCGGTGCGTCCAAGTTTAAGGGCCAACCCAAATGGGCATTCTGGCAAGAGCAAGGTCGCATTGGAGTCTTCAAAAAAGAAGGTTTGAGCAATCTCACCTTCTTGGGCAAATGGCTTGCCTTTGCCTATGTGTTGGAGGCTTTGTTGGTCACCTATGTGCCGGCGTCGCTTGTGGTGCAGCTCGTTGGTGGTGAGGGGGTTATCCCAATCGCGATTGCTGCTTTGGTGGGCGCGCCAGCCTATTTGAACTCCTATGCGGCGGTGCCGCTGGTGGATGGTCTTGTGGGCCAGGGCATGAGTGTTGGGGCTGCAATGAGCTTTATGATTGCGGGTTCGGTTAGCTCAATTCCAGCGATGACAGCGGTTTTCTCGCTGGTGAAAAAGCAAATCTTTGCCACCTATCTGGGGTTTGGCATTGGTGGGGCCATTCTATTCGGCATTATCTATCAGATGATTGCCGCTGGCTAGAATTGTCGCACCGACGAAAGTTTACATGAGGGCCAGTGCAATTTCCTTTGCACTGGCCCTTTTTCAACGTTACTCCTAGGGCAAAACAAAAGCATCCAAAATTGCATATCAATTTTGAGTATTGCGATAAGCTAGGGAAGAGTTGAAATGTTTGTTAGCGTCTTTGACGTTTTTAAAGTGTCGATTGGCCCATCCTCATCGCACACGATGGGGCCGATGGTTGCGGCCAATCAGTTTTTAGAACATCTCATCAAAAATAAAGGCCGCTTTGACCGCGGCGATAAATGCCACATTGAATGTCAATTGCAAGGGTCACTTGCCTTCACTGGCAAAGGCCATGCCACAGACCAAGCTGTGCTTTTCGGCTTGTTGGGCTTTTCGCCGGAAACTTTTGATCGTGCAGAAGCTGAAGACAAGCTTGAGCTGTTGCGCATTGGCAAAAGCATTGAACCTGTTTCAGGCTTTAAGATTGGGCTTGAGGGCGATAACGCCATCATTTTTGACTACGACACCAAGGAGATGGCGCACCCCAACACAATGGTATTGAGCCTTAAAGATGAGGCGGGGGAGGTTCGGTACAGCCAGACCTATCTGTCAATTGGCGGCGGCTTTGTGATGACGAAAGATGAGTATGAATCGTCTGAACAATTGCCTGTTACCGATGTGGTGTCGGTGCCGTTCCCCTTCAAAAATGCCAATCAAATGCTTGAGATGGGCAAGAAGAGCGGCAAAAGCATCGTCGAGATGAAACGCGCTAACGAACTGTCGCATATGAGCGAAACAGATCTAGAGTTGGGGCTGAAAAAGCTTTGGGATGTGATGAATAATTGCATCGGTCGAGGGTTGGAGCTGGATGGTATTTTGCCCGGCGGTTTGAAAGTACGCCGCCGCGCGGCGGGTGTGCGCCGTAAATTGCTGGAAGAGCGTGGCACTAATCTGCAAATGCCTCATGCGGTGAATGATTGGATTTCACTATACGCCATGGCGGTAAATGAAGAGAATGCGGCTGGCGGCCAAGTGGTGACTTCGCCCACCAATGGGGCGGCGGGGGTGTTCCCTGCGGTGACCAAATATTATTTAGAGCATGTGCCGGGGGCCACGCAGAAAAAGGTATATGACATGCTTTTGGTCGGGGCGGCCATTGGTGGTCTGATCAAGCATAATGCTTCTATTTCCGGTGCTGAAGTTGGCTGTCAGGGTGAAGTCGGCTCTGCGTCTGCGATGGCGGCCGCCGCACTTTGCGCGGTTTTGGGCGGCACCAATGAGCAGATTGAAAACGCATCAGAAATTGCGCTTGAACACCATTTGGGCATGACTTGCGACCCAGTAAACGGGTTGGTGCAGGTGCCGTGCATCGAGCGCAACGGGCTTGGCGCGATCAAAGCAGTTGCCGCTGCGTCGTTGGCGCTGAATGGTGATGGCGAGCATATCATTTCGCTCGATGCCTGTATTAAAACTATGTATGAGACCGGCAAAGATATGGATAACCGCTATAAAGAAACGTCGCTTGGCGGGTTATCCGTAAACTACACGGCGTGTTAGCGAGATGGGCGTGAGGTTCACGCCCATTCCATCAATCTCTATGCAAAGAATAGGCTTAAGCCAGCAAACACAGTCATGCCGCCGACTGCGCGGCTGAGGGCAATTGCTGTTTGATTTTTGGTGCCAAACAGTTTGTCGATGGTGAGGCCAAGCGCAATGCCGCCTGCGTGTAGTGTTGCAGTGGCCAGCGCGAAGCCAAGTGCATAGCTAAGCGCCGTGGCGCCGCCCAACTCACTGCCGTGAGCATGGCCATGGAATAAGGCGAATGCACCCACCAACACAGCACCCGTGGTGCTTGGCAACTTAACGGCGAATGTGAGCAACAAGCCAAGTGCGACAACTGACGCTAGGATAGTTGGCTCTACAAATGGCAACGGGGCACCAAGCAGTGAAAGGGCAAAGCCCACAATCATTGCCGCTACAAAAGCTGATGGTACAGCAACAATGGCTTTACCACCAATTTGCCATGCCCAAAGGCCTACGGCGAACATCACCAACACATGATCCATGCCGAAAATCGGGTGGGTAAACCCGGCAGAAAACGAGCCATGTTCGGCTGGGTTGAGGTGGGCAAATGCTGGTGCTGTGAAGCTGAGCAAAAAGATGAGCGATGTCAGAAATTTCTTCATTTTCGATCCTTTGTTTAAGTCAATCTTGCGCCTCGAATTGAGTCACGCAATGTCACTTCTAAGCTGATTGAGATTTGATTCAAGCTGCAGAATGAAATTGATGGCAATAAAGCTCTTGACCTAAAGTTAGCTTGAAGTTGTAAATAGGAGGGCATGGCTCATATTTAAAGGATTTAGCTATGCCCTTTTCATTATCTTCAAACTCTGTTTTGCGTGATCCGCGCGGTATTGCTTTGTTGTTGGCTGCAACGCTGACGACGATGGCCAATGCCACCATAAGCCCAGCACTTGCCGGATTAGAGATGCGCTTTGCCGATCACCCACAAGTGGAATTGCTGACCCGCATGTTGGTGCCGGCACCCTCAATCAGCGTTGTGTTGTGCGCACCTTTTATCGGTGTGCTTGCTGACAAGCTGGGGCGGCGCGCTTTGCTGCTTTCTGGTGTTATCCTATTTGTGTTGAGTGGTTTGGCAGGTGTCGTTCTGCCTGATCTAAATAGCATTTTTGCGTCACGGCTGGTGATGGGCGTGGCGGTAGCCTTGATCATGACAGCGCAGACGGCCTTGATTGGAGATTATTTTGAAGGCGATCAACGCCAGCAATTGATGGGCCTTCAGATTTCCGCACGAAACTTTGGTGGCTTTGTTGCCATTTTCGTGGCGGGACTTTTGGCGGCCTTTTCTCCGCAATATGCATTTTTGCTTTATGGATTAGCGGCGTTCTTTTTGCCTCTGATGTGGCGCGTAATCAGAGATCCGCAGCGATTTGTAGAAACACAAAAAACAGCTAGCAATCAGAATTTACAAGCTGGAAAAGCAGGCTGGCAATTGATCCTGTTCGGTATGATCTTTTTGCAAATGCTCACCAGCATGATGTTCTTTGTGATGCCGACCCAATTGCCGTTCTTTTTGCAGAGCCTTGGGCTGGATGCAGCTTTGGCGACGGGCAACGCATTGGGGGCGTTGACCATTGCTGGCGGTATCGCCGCGTTGCTTTATGCGCGGTTGCATAAGCAAATTGGTGCGGCGGGCATACTGGGGCTTGGCTATGTCTTTATGAGCGCCGGGTTCTTGATCCTCGCCTTGGCAACGAGCTTTTGGCCTGTCTTGGCTGGGGCAATTCTGGTCGGCTGGGGCTTGGCGACAGTTATGCCCAATTTCGTCTCGATCGCGCTTAAAGTGACGCCTGCACAACATCGTGGCAGAGCGGGCGGATTTCTCACCATGTCTGTGTTTTTGGGGCAGGTTGTTTCGCCCTTTGCCAGCATGGCCATTATCGGCCAAATCGGATTTTCCGGGCTTTATGGTTTGCTCGCGATCAGCTTAGCGGTCTTTGCCGCTATTGCTGCGGCGCGTGCATTGATTGTCCGCAGTGCGAAATTGGCCCCTGCTCAATAAATAAAAATGGCCGCTCTGTTGAGGGCGGCCATTTAATTTAGTCTAGATGGGTCCAAGTATCTGCACCGTCGAAATGGCGAACCCGGATCTCATTGATCACATTCAAATCGGCCATATTCAAGTTGAGCGCCATGCGGCCTTCACCGGGCGTTTCAAGGCTTTGCCATAGGATGGTGGTGCCGCATTTATTGCAGGTGCGGAAATCGAGTTCCATATCTCCATGAGAATAGGAGATGCTGGTGCTGTCATCTAATCCATTTATCGTGATGTTGCTCGCGTCAGAATAAATCCAGAGTGCGCCCAAGCGGCGGCAAATCGAGCAATTGCAACGATTGGCGTAAGGTGGCGTGTCACGATATTCATAAGAAATGGTGCCGCAATGGCACTGGCCTTTAATCATAAGTCTTTACGCGCCAAAAACGCGCATCCATTGTTTGATCTCAAAATCCATAACTCCCGCAATCCTTGCGGGATCGTTTTCGGCAATGGTGCGGACTTCTTCTTCGCCAACGCCCGAGTCGAAAATCATCATGCCGCCAGAATGGCCGGGAAAAGGACCGCCTTCAAGCAATTTTCCTTGAGATACAAATTGCGCAAAATATTGCGCATGTTCCTGTGCAATCGGGTCACTTAGTGAGAGGCCTTCGCTTGGCCACTTTGGCCCTTTCTTATGGAAAATGACAAAGTGGGAAGTTGGGGCGCTCATGTTTGTTTCCTAGATGCTTCCGATGGTTTTGAGCTTGGCGCGCGGGTGCACTTCGTTTTGGCTCATCACTACGGTTTGTGGGCGGAACCGTTCGATAATGGCGCGTACGTGCGGGCGGATTGAGGGCGAAGTGATCAGCACGGGCAGTTCGCCAACTTGTGCGGCTTCTTCAAACGCCTGCTGCACCGCCTTGATAAATTCGTGCAACCGGGTAGGGGCCATCGCCAAGTGCCGCTCGCTACCGTCGCCAACTAAAGCGTCTGCGAAATCGCTCTCCCAATCGTGGGACAGGGTGATGATGGGCAAATTGCCATCGGGTCCAGAATTGGCAGCGCAAAGCTGACGTGAAAGTCGGGTGCGCACATGTTCGGCCATTTGCTTGGCGGTGGCGGCGCTGCCAGCCACTTCGGCAATGCCTTCCAGAATGGTGGGCAGGTCACGAATTGAGATACGTTCGCTTAGCAGAATTTGAAGTACGCGCTGGATGCCGGATACTGAGATCAAATTTGGCACAATATCATCGACAAGCTTTTGCTGCTCAGCGGGTAGATTGTTCAATAGCTCTTGTACGTTCGCGTAGGACAGAAGGTCAGACACATTTGCCTTTAGAATTTCGGTCAAATGGGTGGAGATCACCGAAGCTGGGTCTACAATGGTGTAGCCCTTGATTTCCGCTTCATCCCGCAGGCCACTATCAATCCAAGTTGCAGGCAAGCCGAATGTCGGTTCAATCGTATGTGTACCCGGCAATTCAATCTGATTGCCCATCGGGTCCATCACCATATATTGGCTTGGATAGACCTCACCGCCGCCGGAATCGACTTCTTTAATCCGCACCACATATTGGTTGGGCTGCAACTGCATATTATCCAAAATGCGGACAGAAGGCATCAAAATGCCCATATCTGTGGCCAGTTGGCGACGCAGGGCTTTGATTTGCTCGGTCAAGCGATCAGTGCCCGTTTCGTCCTCTTTCACCATAGACAGCAAGCCATAGCCCAGCTCCAGCTTTAGCTCGTCCATTTTTAACGCGTCTGTGATTGGCGCTTCTTTTGGCTTGCTGCTTTCTTCTTCGACTTCTTTGGCTTTTTTCTCGGCGACTTCCATCGCTTCCTTTTTGTCTTTTTGGCCGCGCGAACTATAGGCGAGATAGCCCATGCCGCCGGCGAGGGCCAAAAACGGAATGGCAGGCATGCCGGGTAAGATGGCCATAATGGCCATTACGCCAGCGGTCATGCCAAGGGCACGGGGATAGCCGGAAAACTGTTCGGCGAGCGCTTGGTTGGCGCTGCCGGTGACGCCTGCTTTGGACACCAGTAAGCCCGCGGCGGTGGACACGATCAGCGCTGGAATTTGCGAAACGAGACCGTCACCCACGGTCAACAAAGTGTAGTTATTGCTGGCTTCTGCGAGCGAAAGCTGCTGTTGACCCACACCGATAATGATGCCAGCCACAATATTGATAAAGGTGATCAAAAGGCCCGCAATAGCGTCACCGCGTACAAACTTAGAGGCACCATCCATCGCACCGAAAAAGGCGCTTTCGTCTTCGAGATTTTTGCGGCGCTTGCGGGCTTCATCTTCGTCGATCAAGCCAGCGGACAAGTCGGCATCCACTGCCATTTGTTTACCCGGCATGGCGTCCAAGGTGAAACGCGCGGCCACTTCAGCAATCCGGCCAGAACCTTTGGTGATCACCACAAAGTTCACAATCACTAGAATCGCAAAAACGATAATGCCGATGACAAAGTTACCTTGCATCACGAAGTTGCCGAATGCCTCAATCACATTGCCAGCGGCGTTGGTGCCCAAGTGGCCATTGGCCAAAATCAGACGCGTTGACGCCAAGTTTAGCGCCAGCCGCAGCATTGCGGCAATCAGCAAGACCGTCGGGAAGGCCGAGAATTCCAGTGGTGTGCGGATGAACAAGGTGGTCATCATGATCAGCACAGAGAACACGATGGACACTGCCAACAACATGTCGAGCATGATGGCAGGCATAGGCATGATCAGCACCACGAGGATGAAGATAATGCCGAAGGCCAAGGCAAAATCGCCCTGACGCAACAATTCCACCATACGGCCGATTGATGGCAAGCCGCGTGATGGTGCTGTTTGCTCAGCTTGTTGCGTGGTTTGGCTGTCGCTCATGGACGTGATTTGCCTTTAAAATTGGATCATTATGCTGCGCTGCCGCGATTCTCGCCGGGCGCAGGAATAGTTTCGCCTTCTTGTGCATATTGGTTGAGTTTATTCCGCAGGGTGCGGATAGATATCCCCAGAATGTTGGAGGCGTGGGTGCGATTGCCCAAGCAATGGTCCAGCGTGTCGAGAATAAGCTCTTTTTCAACATCGGCCACTGTGCGGCCCACCATGGCACGGGTTGCGGTTTCCGCTGTTTGTGCCGCCTGCGCCGCAATATTGTTTGCTGCGGCAGCTTCAGCCAATCCGGTGCCATCTGGCAAGCGGATAGACTGCACGTCAATTTCATCTTCGGTGGCCAACAGTACGGCGCGGTGGAGAGTGTTTTCCAACTCGCGCACGTTGCCCGGCCAAGGCGCGCGTAGCAGCTCTTCGCGTGCTTCTTGCGACAGCGGGCGCTCCTCTACGCCGTTTGCTTTGGCGTATTTTTTGATAAAATGTTCAGCCAAAATTGCGATGTCGCCGGGGCGTTCGCGCAGGGCTGGGATTTTCAAATTTACGACGTTCAGGCGGAACAACAAATCTTCGCGGAAATGGCCGTCTTTAACGCTTTGCGCGAGATCGCGGTTCGATGTGGCCAAAATGCGAATGTCCACTGGCACAGGTTTTGTGCCGCCCACGCGATCGATGACACGCTCTTGAATGGCCCGCAGCAGCTTTGCTTGCAAGCGTATATCCATTTCCGAGATTTCGTCGAGCAGCAATGTGCCGCCATTTGCTTCTTCAAACTTGCCGATACGACGGCCAACCGCGCCTGTGAAGGCGCCCTTCTCATGGCCGAACAATTCAGATTCCAGCAAATTATCTGGGATCGCTGCGCAGTTGATCGAAATGAAAGGCTTTGCAGCACGCTTTGAATGGGCGTGCACATATTTCGCGATCACTTCTTTACCCGTGCCGCTTTCCCCTGTGATCAGCACGCTGGCTTCTGATGGTGCAATTTGGTCGGCCAGTTTCACTAATCGCGCCATTGCTGGGTCGCGGTGGACGAAGTCAGAATTTTCCTGCGCAACGGCTTGGATAATCGCAGCGATCAATTCTGCATCAGGCGGCAGCGGAATATATTCTTTCGCGCCAGCTCGAATGGCATTCACGGCCGCGGCAGCATTGGTTTCGGTGCCGCATGCGACAACGGGGATATGGATGCGTTCGGCTTCAAGCGCTGCCAATAGACCCGGGATATCGGCCATCACGTCAGCCAAAAGCAAGTCTGCGCCGCGCCCCGCGCGCAATGCGGCCAGTGCCACATCAATGCTGTCAGCATGGGCAACTTTTGCGCCGCCTTGCATGGCCAATTTCGTCGCTTCGCTTAATTGGCCTTCCAGAGCGCCAATAATCAGAAGTCGCATTTTATTACTCCTAATTCGCCTTGATGATTTCGGTCATGGTGATGCCGAGTTTGTTCTCGACCAACACAATTTCACCACGCGCCACAAGGCGATCATTTACGTAAATATCGATGGCTTCGCCCACTTGGCGATCCAGCTCTACAATTGTGCCTGCATCCATTTGCAGCAATTTAGAAACCGGCATGCGGGTGCGCCCAAGCACGGCAGAAATGCGCACAGGCACGTCAAACACAGCTTCAAGATCTGAAGCTGTTTTGTCTGAATTGTCGTCCTGCTGGTCGCCGCCTGCAGGCTGCATTTCTTCTAGTTGATCGGCCATATCTGCGAGGGAAGGGCCTTCATTTTCAATTGGATCGTCGGTATCGCTCATTACACTTCCTCTCCAATCAACATGTCATCAGCTGGCAAGTCATCATAATTGGCTTGCGGGGCCTGATCGGTTGTATTGGGTGTTTCGGGGTGGGGCGCACGGCCCGTTTTGGCCATCACATATTGGGCCACTTTTTCTTCAATTTGGGCATTGATGGTGTCAAATTCGCGCACCAAGCCGCCATCTGACCATTCGATGCGGCAGTCACCGGGTGGAATGTCTGGTTCACCCAAAATAATCAGTCGACCCTCAAAGCCAGAATTTGCTGCATGTTCTTCAGCGATTTCCTTAATGTGGGTGCTTAGTTCTTCATTGCAGCGAATGGCAACGTGGCCTGCGCGTGTAAGAGTAGATAAGCAATCGGCCAAAAGCGCTTTAATTTCAGTGCTAGGCTGTGCGGCCACAAGGTGTGCCGCCAGTTTTTTGCCCACCGTTGCACCAAGTTGCGCCGCTGTGGCAAAATGTTCGTTTTGGGCTTCGTCCATTGCTTGGTTAAAGGCACCTGCCTGGTTGGCAAGGCTTTGGGTTGCCGCTACCAATTGTTGCAATGCAAGTGTTTGCGCACTTTGCTCGCCTTCTGCATAACCTGCGGCATGGCCTTCAGCGCGAGCGCGATCTAGCATCTGCTGCAACTCTCGGTCTTCAATAAGTTGAGAATCGCGTGTCGCCTTGGAGAGGTCGAGATCAAAGTTGAATTTCGCAGGTTGCGCCATCATCTATCCGATCATCTCTTCCTGATTGCCGCCTTTGGTGATCACGATCTCACCTTTGGCTGCAAGGTCTTTGGCCAGATTCACCATGCTAGATTGGGCTTCATCCACATCTTTAAGCCGCACAGGCCCCATGGCTTCCATATCGTCGCGCAGCATTTTGGCAGCGCGGGCGGACATGTTGGCCAAGAATTTCTCTTTGGTTTCGTCGTTGGCGCCTTTGAGGCCCAGCGTAAGCAATGGCTTTTCCACCTGTTGCAACACAGTTTGAATGGCGGTGCCGTCCAGATTGCCCAAATCTTCGAATGTAAACATGAGGGCTTTGATGCGTTCGGCAGATTCCAGATCGCGTTCTTCCAATGCGGTGAGGAAGCGAGCTTCGGTTTGGCGGTCAAATGCGTTGAAGATGTCGGCCATTTGCTCGTGGCTGTCGCGACGACGGGTGTGCGACAAGGTCGACATAAATTCGGTGCGCAAGGTGGTCTCGATCTTTTCAACGATCTCTTTTTGTACCGGTTCAATGGCCAACATGCGTTGGATCACATCCAAGGCCAAATCGTCTGGCAGGTTTGCCAACACTTTTGAGGCATGCTCGGTTGAAATTTTCGTCAGCACCACGGAAATGGTTTGCGGATATTCGTTTTTCAAAAAGCTTGCCAACACGTCTTCTTGAACGTTTGACAGCTTTTCCCAAATGTTCCGCCCTGCAGGACCACGAATTTCTTCCATAATCATATCCACCCGCTCTTGCGGCAGGAAGGAGAGGAGCAAGCGTTCAGTTGAATCAACGTTGCCCGCCAAATCACCATTGGTGGTGAGGCTGGTGATGAACTGAACGAAAAGCGTGTCCAGCATGTCTTGGGTAATCGGGCCGAGCTGAGACATGGCGCGAGACAATTGGCGAATTTCAATATCATCCAACTCTTGGAAAATTGGTTTGCCATAATCAGGCCCCAACGCCAAAAGCAGCACAGCGGCTTTCTCGTCACCAGCCAGTTCGCGCTGATTGGCGGATTCTTCAACAACAAGTTGATTGCCCGGTGTTGCTAGTTCTTTTGATTGTGCTTCGGCCATTTATTACGCTGCCTGATTTAACCAATTGCGGATGATCATTGAGGCTTGCTTGGGGTTTTCCTCAACAAGCGCACCTACTTTTTCAATCGCTTGAATTTGTGCTTGGCCTAGGCTTTGCACCTCTTCCAACCAAGCATCTTTTGCACCGCCTGTTTTGCCACCGGCTTGCTCGCTTTGATCAGCTACGGCTTTTGATTTTTCAGCGGCTGCTGCCTCGGCTGCGGCCATCAAAAGTGGGGTTTGATCTTCTGGTTCTAGCACACGTTTGATCAATGGACGCATGACGAAGAAGACCAATGCCAATCCGATGAGAAGTGTAACAGCCATCTCAAGCGCTGCAAACATATCGTCGCGGGTAAAGTCAAAAATGCTTGATTCAGATGGTTCAAAGTTTAGGTCTGGCCGATCAGCGAATTGCATGTTGACCACTTCAACTTGGTCGCCCCGGTCTGCATCGAAGCCGATGGCTGAGTTCACCAAATTGCGGATTTGGTTGATTTCATCCTGAGAGCGTGGCGCGTAGGTGGCATTGCCTTCTGGTGTGTTTTCATAAATGCCGTCAACTACAACTGCGACAGACAAACGCTTAATGGCACCCGCTTCGATGATTTGAGTTTCAGTGACCTTGGAAATTTCGTAGTTGATGGTCTCTTCAGTGGTTGAAGATTGTTCTGAGCTGCCGCCATTGTCGCCTGCATTTTGTGTGGCACCCGGCAATTCATTTGCTACTGAAACTTGACCATTGTTTGCTGGGCCCTGGGCTTCATTGGCAAGTTCGCGAGTTTGGGCGGACCGCACAACTTGGCCATTCGGGTCGAAACTTTCAGAAGTGCGGGTGAGGCGGTTCATGTCCAGCTCAGCGCTAACCTGAACCCGTGCACGGCCTGCGCCAACAACATTTTCCAACAAGTCTTCCAAGCGATTGCGCAATCGGCCTTCCACTGCCAATGTGCGTTCCTCGATCGCGGTTGAAACCAATGTGTCTTCGCCGCCGTCTGTCCCCGCAGCAAGCAAGGTGCCTGCATTGTCAACGATGGACACCATGTTTGGGCTCAAGCCATCAACGGCTGAGGCGATCAAATGTTGTACGGAGCGAATTTCGCCAGCGGAAAGTGCGCCACGCACTTCCAAAACGATAGAGGCAGAAGGCTGCTTGGCTTCACGGCGGAACAATTCACGCTCAGGCAACACCAAATGCACCCGTGCAGATTTTACGCGAGCGAGTGAAGAGATTGTGCGGGCCAATTCGCCTTCAAGTGCGCGCAAATGGTTTACGTTTTGCACAAAGCTTGTGGCGCCCAATGTGTTTTGCTGGTCAAAAATTTCATAGCCAACTTGGCCGCGGGTTGGCAGGCCGCTTTCAGCCAGTTGCATGCGGATGGTGGTGATTTGGTCGCGCGGTACGGAAATGGCTTCACCATCGCCACGGATTTCGAATGGGATGCCCATGGCGCGCAATTCTTTGGTGATTGCTGCGGAATCGTCAAAGGACAGGCCTGAATAAACCGGGGCCATTTGCGGTGTTGAAACGCGGAAAATCAAAAATGCGAAGAAGCCGATCATTAGCACAGCGGTTACGGCCATCGCCGCCACCCGTGCCATTCCCATTCTCGCCAAAATCGCTGAAAAACTATTCACAATACCACCCGAGTTACAAATGTCTGATTCGAGGGGAAACCATCCAAAACCCCACTCGGCAAAAATTACCTAGCAGAAGGTAAACATTGTATTAACTATTCGCGCAAAGTGCATTAATTTGGGAAAAAAGTGGTGTAAAAAACAAAAGCCCGCCAGAAATGGCGGGCTTTTGAAAATTTGTAGTCGCTTTAGAGCGATTTTTGCCTAGTGGTCGCGATAATGCTGCACCCAAGTAGTGCGCAGTCCGGCCAAACCATGTTTATCAATGGAAGCTTGCCAGTTCAGAAATTCGTCAACGCTAAGGGTGTAGCGGGTGCAAGCCTCTTCAAGACTCAACAAACCACCACGTACCGCGGCAACGACTTCTGCTTTACGACGGATCACCCAACGTTTGGTGTTGGTTGGGGGAAGATCGGCAATTGTTAACGGGCTGCCATCAGGCCCGATGACATATTTTACTCGTGGACGCATTTGTGCGGTCATTTTACTCACTACTCAAACCTGACCTAAAACTAATAGAGCTAGCCTAGCCTGATGCTCTTAAAATTTGGCTAAGGCCTTGGTCAGATTTGATTAAGAGTTGAGAAAAATGCCCGGAAGTCCCGGAAAATATTGGGGTTGGCCGAGGTGATTAACTCGGCAAACCGATTTTTGCGACGGCTGACATTTCAACTTTTGTGCCATTTACAACCAGAATTGGTTCACTGCCGGCAAAGTCCACGGTCTCCACCATACCTGCGGTCATGGTGTAAAGGTCAATTTTACCGCCATCAGCATTTGTGGCCTCAATATGAATTGAATATTTGCCATCTGGCGCGATGGAGCCGTCATTTGCGATCCCATCCCAAGTGTAATCATGTTCGCCGCTTTCAAGCTTTGTTTTTTCGGTGAACACAACTGCGCCTGCGCTGTTTTTAATGGTGATGTTGGCTTCTTCGGCATCTTGGGTCATGCCGTAAGTCCACTTTGCTTCACTATTTTCCAGCGATGCCTGGTTAGAAAAGGCGGTAACCTCTTTGCCAATATAGGATACAGCTTGAGACGCGAAATTTTGCTGGTTCGCGTTGATCAAGGCTTCTAGATATTCATTGGTTTTCAGCTGTTGCTCAACACCTGTGAATTCCACCATTTGCGAAGTGAACTGGTTTGTGTCCAGCGGGTCCAGCGGGTTTTGGTTTTTAAGCTGTGTTGTCAGAATGGACAAAAATGTATCGAAGTTTTCCGCAATGGTTTTGCGGGAGTTTGCCAATTCTGATTGTCCAGCCCCAGCGCCAGAACCTACTGATGATGTGGGTGAAACCATAATCTATTCTCCTAAACCCAAAGGTTTAATCCATCCGGTCGCGCGGTGCCGCGCAACACAAGAGATGGGTTTTCGGTGATGCTTTGTGCGTTGTTGGCCAAGGTGTCTGTGTCACCCTTTAAGCCAGCTTGTTGCTGCTTTTGCTCTTGTCCAAATTGCTGGCCTTGGCCACCATTTTGGTCCTGCTTTAGTGAAAACTGCAGGTTGGCTTTATCTGTATTCAAGCCGGCTTGCTGCAAGGCGCGTTCCAAAGCACGTTGGTCGCGCTGCAAAAAGTCTAGTGTTTCTGCACGTTCAACGGTCAGGCGGGCGGTTACATTTTTACCCTCCATTTCAAGTTGAACGTCAATCTTGCCCATTTCGGGAGGATCGAGGCGAATTTCAAACCGCTGTGCGCCATTGCGAATTTGCCGCACCACCTCAAAAGCCATTGCCGGCAGATTGATCTGCTTTTGTGGCGCTTGTTGATGGGCAACCTTGTCCAAATGGATTTGGGTTTGCTGCAATTGCTCGCTGCGCTGAATATTGAGTATTTTGTCGCCCACTGTTTCGGTCACATCCAGTTCGCTGGCCATTTTTGCCGCTTGGGCCAAATTGGGGGCGGGGCGTTGCGCTGCATAGCGCTGATCTGCCATCAATTGATTTTGCGTGAATGCGCCATCACGGTTGGTGCCAAATTCAGTTTTTTGGCCCGCTTCCTTGCCTTCCAAGGCTGCGGTGATCAAATTTGAGGCGCTGCTATTTTGCAGTGCTTTTTTAGAGCCAGCATCTTCACTTGCCATCAATTTGGCCATCGGGTCGGCTTCGCCGTCGGTGCCAATCTGAGCAGATTTTTTATCAATGAGTTTGGCGATGGCGGCTTGGGCGGTTTCAGGCAGCTTTTCAGATAGCCCCTCTAACCGTTTGATCATTTCGTGAATATTGAGCGAAAGTTTTTCATTTTCCTTTGGGCTCAATTCAGTGTCCGTGCCTAGGGCAGCCAGTTGCGCGTCAATATTTGCTTTATTGGCGTTGCCATTTTGCGCGCCCATATCGCCGAGTAAGGTGTCTAAGCGTTGCAGCAGTTTACCCAATTGCAGCAGATTGCCTTGACTGTTTTGTGCCGTTTCTGCCTGACGTAGCGCGCCAAACTGATCGGTGTACATACCCATTGGCAGCGAGGTCGCTGCATCATAACGTTTGGGGTGGTTGTTCACCGCTCTTGCCAGTTCTGCAAACGCATTTTGGGCATCAGCAATTTGCTTTGGGGCTGGCACAAGCAATTGATCAAATGCTGCGGCGACTGGGGCTAGGGCGTTCTTCAGCTTTTCAAGCGCATCTTTAATGGCGCTCATGTCTACTTCAACCTCGCCTTCGCCGGTCAATGGACCTAGCTCGGCTTTCAGGTGCAAGGCTGCGCGCATATCGCTCGCATCGCCACCCATGAGCGCATCCAAAATCGCTTCAAAACCGTTTACGGCATCTTCGTCGCCTTCAAGCGCACCTTGTGCGTCGCCCGCGAAACTAAGAAAATCAACCAATGGTGTGTTTTGTAGACCTACTTGCACGTGTGCACCCATCAAACCTGACAATTATCCAGCATTAACCATGCAAGTAACGGGCCAGTTTTAGTAATTTTTGTAAGATATTGAAATGTAACGATTTTGTTGGTTCCGTTTGGCTGTGCATGCGCGTTGAATATGGTTCGGCGGCAAATCTAACCGGATGACGCGGCATTAATTGCCCAGCATTGCTTGCCGAGGCTCATGCAAATTGATTGAATATTACTGCATCTGCTGGTATGAGCAGAGCCTTATCCGTTGGCCCTTAACCCCAATTAGGATGGTAAAATGAATTCTCTGGGTATTGATAAACCCGTCAAGGACACCCGTGTTGTGGTGGCCATGTCGGGCGGCGTGGACAGTTCGGTTGTGGCCGGGCTTATGGCACGCGAAGGTTACGATGTTATCGGCATCACCTTGCAACTTTACGATCATGGCGAGGCCATTCACCGCAAAGGTGCCTGCTGTGCCGGACAGGACATTCACGATGCGCGCCGCGTGGCTGCGTCGTTGAACATTCCGCATTATGTTTTTGACTATGAAAGCAAGTTCCGCGAAAGCGTGATTGACGATTTTGCCGACAGCTATTTGCGCGGCGAAACGCCTATCCCTTGTGTGAAGTGCAATCAGACGGTCAAGTTTCAGGACTTACTAGAAGCCTCTCGCGAATTGAACGCGGATGTGTTGGTGACAGGACATTATATTCAGTCGCGTCAAAGCAATGGTCAATATTCGCTTTATCGTCCCATCGATCACAGCCGTGACCAAAGCTACTTTTTGTTCGCCACCACCCAGGAACAGCTCGACTATTTGCGCTTTCCGCTGGGCGGGATGACCAAAGATGAAGTGCGCGACATTGCCCGCGATATGGGGCTAGTGGTGGCCGAGAAGAGCGATAGCCAAGATATTTGCTTTGTGCCCAATGGCAATTATGCGCAGATCATTCAAAAGCTGCGCCCTGAAGCTATTGATCCGGGCGATATTGTGCATATGGATGGGCGTGTGCTCGGCCAGCATAATGGCATTATCCATTTCACCATCGGCCAGCGCCGCGGTTTGGGTATTTCAGCGGGCGAGCCGCTTTATGTGGTCAAGCTTGATCCTGAGCAAAAACGCGTGATTGTTGGCCCTTATGAAGCACTGGCCACCCGTGCGGTGAAGCTTAAGCAAGTGAATTGGCTGGGCGGGATGAGCCTTAGTGAAATTGAAGAAATGGGCCCCATTCGCATTGAAGCAAAAGTGCGGTCCACACGCCCACCACAGCCCGCGCAGCTTAGCGTTGTAAATGGTGAAGTGGAAGTGGAGCTGGTTGCCGGAGAACATGGTGTCTCGCCTGGTCAGGCCTGCGTATTTTACGCTGATGACAGCGAAGATAGCCAAGTGCTTGGCGGCGGCTGGATTGCCGAAGCTGTGAGCGCAGCCGCTTAAGGGCTTAAGTTTCTTGCGGGCAGCGTTGCGCATAAATGTGTGGCTGCCCGTATATCTTGCACAAATATCTCCCGCATTTTTTCCTGCTTTCTCTTATCCGGCATGCGCAAAATCGCTGCCGGATGGGTGGTGACGAGCATCATTATATTGTTGGCCATGGGAATGGGTGCGCCGCGAATTTCCGCAATGGGTTTCCGCTCTCCCGAAAGGGACAGATAGGCCGTTGCGCCCATGGCGACCACCACATTGGGTTGCACCAGTCCCAATTCCTTCGCCAGCCACCAGCGACAATGTTCAATTTCTTGCGTGTTTGGGCGTTCATGCAGTCGTCTTTTGCCGCGCTGGATATGTTTGAAGTGCTTCACTGCATTGGTGACGTAAATCTTTAAACGATCAATCCCTGCAGCATTGAGCGCTTGATCAAACAATTCACCCGCGGGGCCAACAAAGGGACGGCCTGTCAAATCTTCATGGTCGCCGGGTTGCTCGCCCACAAACATGATTGATGCATCAGTTGCGCCTTCACCAAACACCGTTTGGGTTGCGTTGCAGTGCAGGCTGCAGGCTGTGCACTGCGCGGCTTGGTGCTGCAACTGCTCAAAGGGCGACAAAAGCGAGGGCACTTCACCTTCTGCTTTCCATTTTTCTTGTAAACGCTGGTGAAATGTTGGCGGTTGCTTTGCCTGTGCTGCATGCATGTTGCGCACCCGTGCCTCTGCTTTTTCGATGAGTTCAGGGATCAACGCCGCCTCTGGCATATTTTTCCAATATTTCTTCGGCATTTCAGATTGCATGGCTTTCAGCTTCAATCTTGCCGGATTGAAAATATTGGCAAAATAGGTTTGCCAAAGTTCATCCATCTGGTCCGTCGCTTCTGGCCGCGGCGAGGGTTTGCGTGATGTTTTAAGGGTCGTGCCATCCCAAGCGGCGGTGCCTTTGGGAGATGCAATCAGCCAATCCATATCGGTGAAGCGTTTTTGGAAGAAGGGAGCGGTGCGCTCGACAATAAAATGATCCGGTTCAAACCAGGCCACAAAGCGTCGCCTGTTTGCCGCTGCGTTGGGCACTTCGCGAAAGCGTACAAAGGCTTTCATTTTGTGGCTATCGCGGCGCACATTATTGGCCAATTGATGGAGGCGTGCGATGTTTGAGTTGCTGCGGTCGTTCAGCAGAAACCGATCATCTTGCAGGTGAAACAGTACCTTATATAGAGTATCAAAACGGTCCGGTGCGGTGTGGCATATTGCGGCTTCAGCCAGCTTCAAAAAAGCCGGAGGCACAAATATATGCTCACGCAAATGTGCCAAGACGGGCGTGTGCTGCCGCTCAGTCGCGCTGAACAGGTCTGGCGCTGACTTTTCAACTACCCATTCCATATATTCAGGCCGAATATTTGCGCAAACATAGGCCCTAGCGGCATTGCGCCATTCTTCAAGATCACCTCGGCCTTCCAAAATGACCTGATATCTCATAGCAGTTGTAATTGCTCAGGTTGTGGTGCGAAAAGCTGACGTAAATTCGCGCGGTCTAGGGTGCGGTGTGGCGACCACCCGTCAGCGACAATAAAATATCGCGCTTTTGCGGTGGACACGCCAAAGCGCCCTAAATCTTCAAGGCGCAGATTTTTATGTTTGCGGGCACTTAAAATGCGGTTGACCGTTTTTAAGCCAAAGCCGGGGATGCGCAGCAGCATCTCTTTATCGGCGCGGTTCACGTCAACGGGAAAACGTCCGCGGTTGCCCAAGGCCCAGGCCAGCTTCGGGTCAAGCTCTAAATCCAGCATACCGTTCTGCCCGATTTGCGTGATTTCGTGCACGTCAAAGCCATAAAAACGGTACAGCCAATCGGCCTGATACAGTCGATGTTCGCGGATGAGCGGCGGCTTGATCAGGGGTAAGTTTTTTGAGCTGTCGGGGATGGGGCTGAACGCGGAATAATAAACGCGTTTCAGTCCGTAGCTCGAATAGAGGCGTGCGCTGGATCCCAAAATCGTCGCGTCATTTGCGCCGTCTGCGCCCACAATCATTTGGGTGCTTTGGCCACCAGGGGCAAAGCGCTTGCGTTTGCCGCTATATGATTTTTCGCCATGCTCTTCGATTTTTAACCGCAATTGCCCCATGCTTTTGCGGATATTTTGCGGCTGCTTTTCAGGGGCGTAGGTCTCCAGTCCCTTATCTGTCGGCAGTTCGATATTGATCGACAGGCGGTCGGCAAATTGGCCGGCCTTTTCGATCAAATCGTCTGACGCTTTGGGAATGGTTTTGAGGTGAATATATCCGCGAAAATTATGTTCCTGCCGCAATGTTTGAGCGATTTTGACCATTTGCTCCATCGTGTCATCTGATGAGCGGATAATGCCCGAGGACAAGAATAAGCCTTCAATATAGTTGCGGCGGTAAAACTCCAAAGTGAGCCACACCACTTCTTCTGGCGTGAAGCGGGCACGGGCCACATTGGAGGAGGAGCGATTGATGCAATAGGCGCAGTCATAAATGCAGAAATTGGTCATCAAGATTTTCAGCAACGAGATGCAACGCCCATCTGGCGTGTAAGCATGGCAAATGCCCATCCCTTCGGTGGAGCCGAGGCCACCACTCTCCATCGCATCACGTTTTGTGGTGCCACTTGAGGCGCAGGAAGCGTCATATTTTGCCGCGTCGGACAAAATGGCCAATCGTTCTTTCAAAGATTTTTGCATAAATGTTCCCTATATGTTCCAGGTGAAAATGTCAATGGAAATTGGAGTTCGATTGCAGATGCTTGTTAAAGTGTTGTCATCGAAGGTTCATAATTATTGCATTATAAAATTAAAGTATTATTTGAATTTTTAAAATTTAAACGCTATATAGCGTTGAGTTGAGTATTAGGAGTTTTGGATGAAACAGTCTGTTTTATCGGTAGTAGCGTTGGCATTATGCGTCGGGTTGGCAGGATGCAAATTTCGTGGCGATATTTCCTTGGATGAAAAGCCGGCACCTGCAAAGAAAATGATCGAGCGCACGGTTGCGGTCAGCCATATTCCGATGGAGATTAAACGCGGCAAATATTATGTTCAGGCGGTTGCCAATGGCACCAAGGGCGAGTTTATTTTTGACACCGGATCGCCAACCATTTTCTCCAGCCAATTTGCACAAAAGATCGGCTTAAACGCTGTGGGGCGCAATAAGGGTGTCGATGCCAACGGCACACAATTGACCATGGACATTGCGGTATTGGAACGTCTGGATTTAGGCGGCAGCATCTTTCGAAATGTGCCCGTGTTGGTGCATGATTTTAGCGGATTGGATGTTGGGCATTGTTTTATCACCGACGGCGTTTTGGGTTCGGAATTGCTGCCGGGCAGCGCGTGGCGCATTGATCATGCGGCAGCAAAACTTTCTATCGCCGCCAATGCAACTGCTTTGGGCGTGTCGACCAAAGCACGGCGTGAAAAGCTTTATGATACGGGATATCCGCATTTGCCCATCATTGACTATCGCGTGGGCGGCGTAGCGGAAAAAGCTTTGTTCGATACGGGTAATTCCGAGCATGTCGTCTTGTTTAAAGCCGTAGCGAATAATCCGCAGGTGCATGGTGCAATTGCGCCTGGCACCACCATGATTGGGGCAGGCTATCAGGGGGAAAGTGCAGGGGGCATGGGGCAAGTTGAGGAGTTGGCGCGGTTTACCCTCAAGCAGTTTGAAATTGGCTCATATATATTGCGCGATGTGCGTGCCACAACTCGGGCGCATCCCCCCACATTGGTTGGCGCCGGGATCATGCAGGACCATGTTGTGACATTGGATTATCCCAATGGTGCCTTTATTTTGGAGCCGCGTGGTCGTGCCGCCTCCGCGAAGGCTGAAGCGGGCTACTCAATTTCTTATCGCAATGGGCAGGCCGAAGTGGTGCAACTCTATAAAGGATCAAAGGCCGCGAATGCTGGGCTGCAATTGGGCGATAAGGTGCACAGCATCAATGGTCGTTCGGCGGCATTGCCAAAATCGGGTAACAGGTGCGGGCAGATTAACTGGTTGATCGGGCAATTTGACCCTCGCAAAAGCGCTGATCTTCGTGTGGTGCGCGATGGCCAAGTGCGGCGCATTCATGTGCCTAAGCTTTGAGATGTAAGGTCTTCAACAAAAAACGCCCCACAAAATTTGCGGGGCGTTTTAGATTCGACAGCCGTGCTGACTAAGTCAAAGGTGAAATCTGAATTTCTACCCGACGGTTTTGCGCGCGGCCGCTTTCTGTTGCGTTAGACGCAATTGGCTGAGACTCGCCGTAACCAGTCACATATACCCGGCGTGGGTCTACACCACGGCCAGAAACATAGTTGGCCACTGACATGGCGCGACGGTTAGACAGCTCAAGGTTATATTGATCTGAGCCAGTTGAATCGGTGTGGCCATAAACATCAACCAATGTTTTTGGATATTTCTGCAACACAGCAGCCACTGAATTTAATGTCTCATAGAACTGCGGCTCAACATTAGACTGGTCTGTGCGGAACGTTACGTTCGATGGCATGTTCAGAATAATCTGGTCGCCTTGGCGAGTAACGGTTACGCCTGTGTTCGCCAAGCTGTTGCGCAATTCGGCTTCTTGCCGGTCCATGTAAGCGCCAACGCTTGCGCCAGTAAGAGCGCCTAGGCCAGCGCCAACCAGCGCGGCTGTGCGGGCGTCTTTGTTGGCAACGGATGCATAAACCAAGCCGGCCACTGCGCCAGCGGCTGCGCCACCTGCGCCGCCCTTAACGGCGTTAGAGTTCCACCCTGTTGTTGTACAAGCCGAAAGGCTGAATGCAGCCACGGTTGCGAGTAATAATTCTTTTTTCATATTGGCCTCGGTTTGCTGGCAAAATTTACCTGTATCTTAAATGATAATGCGGCAGGAAAAAGATGGTTCAATTTTGTTTACATAATTTTTTCTTGATGGGAATCCTCACCGTTGCATGGAGGGTGGGAAATAAGTTGAGAAATGTCAAATTTCTTGCATGATTGCAGCTTGACATTAAGGCTTGCCCCGCATTATATCCCCCGCAGCAAAGCGAAACAGCTTTGTCCTATCTTTATAGATATGTCTTTCGGGGCGGGGTAGCTCAGTTGGTTAGAGCAGCGGAATCATAATCCGCGTGTCGGGGGTTCAAGTCCCTCTCCCGCTACCAAAATTTTTCTCATTAATACAGCCGGTTGTGAGCTTGGAAGTGCTAAGTCTAACCTGCCTCAATGTGCCGATAAGTAGCAAATAGGTAGCAGCGCGTGCGAGTAACTGACGCCGTCGTTGCCATTGATAAGACGCAACACTACGCCTAACGTGTTATTGCTACTAACAATGCGACCCACAAAATTCTGGTGCTGAGACTTGAGCTAGTAGGGTGAAGATATAAACATTTCTTTATGTCCTCTTGACATGGGGTGATGTTGGTGTATATTTAAATCCGGATGCTTTGGAGCTTCGCCATGCTTTGAGTGGGTGTTTGGCTCTGTTAATTAGCAGCGTAGTTTGATCTCGATTTCTCCACTTGACGGAGATACAGCTACCTTCCTGCGGGGGTACACCGAAGGCATTTTGCCCAAGGGCTATTCAAACAAAACAACCGAGAACCGGTTATCTAGCGCTTTCGCTGTTAGCCGTCTTGCGTGGGTTTTGATTTGAACGGCGCTTGGGCTTTTTCGTCTCTAACAGCCATCTTCAAAATTCACGCTCCAATTTTAACGTGAATAGGAGATGGCAATCGATGCAATCTTTACTACCGAATATCTCCAAAGCTGACTTCACCTACGTGGTGATTCAGATATTGATAATGCTTTTTCGCGCCGACAAGCTCGATATAGATCACGCCCAAAGCATACTTGAAGCTGAGTTTCCAAAACAAATGGTGCGGAAAAGGCGCAGGCGTGTAAGCAAACTCAAGCGTTCCGGCAAACGCACCAGAACACCTCAATACAACCCCGACGACATGCTGACACCGGATAAGGCGGCGAAGGTGCTGAGCCTTTCGGTCAAGACACTCGCCAATATGCGCAGTGCAGGGGGTGGTCCTGTGTTTTTGAAGCTGGCCAACCGCACCATCCGTTACCGCTATAGCGATCTACAGGTCTTTATCGCGAATAGCGTAAGGCGCAACACCAGCCAGTATTAGGGAGGTGGCTATGAAATATCTACCCAAGGATTTTGAAACCTTCGATGTGGCCGATGGCCGCGCAAAGGATGTATTGCGCGGTTTGACAAATGAAGGCCACCAGGTGCCTCTCTGCACGCCAAAGAACTGCTGTCAACTGGAGCATTGCCACAAGTGCCTCCGACGACTGCGCCGGTCTCTCGTTTCTGAGGCGAAAAGTCTTGGCTTTCATAAAAAAGACTGGGTGTCGGTTTGCTTGACACCTAATGGTCCTCCAATACCAATTGGTGAGCTCGGTGAGCGTCTTAATCTAGCTCGAGAAGTTAAAAAGCACGCAAGGCGGCTGCAAAGGCACATATCCGATGCTTTAATTGTTGGCGGTCTCGACATTGCATTGTTGATAGTAGATGGCGAAATCGTCGGCTGGCAGCCCCATTTGCATCTCATGCTCCATGGGATAAGCAAAGAAGAATCTTTAAAAGCTTTGAGACCTGCCTATCCCAGGTCAGAGTTCGCATCTAAGCCGATTAGGCACGCGACAGTTGATCGAGCGACTTTCTTTTCAGCTCTTAGCTACACCTACAAAAGTGTGTTTTTTCCTAGGGGTGATCGCCGCTCTTTACCTAAGGGGAAGCTTAGAGGTTCTTTACCCAGAAAGTATGAAACAGAGCTTCGTGCCTTTCTTGCACGATGGCCAATCGGCAGTCGTCTAATGCTGCGAAATGCGCGCAATTATCCAGCACGCGATAGGGCCAAATTGCAAGTACGGCTCATACATCCATTCAATGATTGCTTTCATAAGCCGTCGTCACGTTTGATGAATCGTAAATCCCACAAACGCAAGAACGCAATGCGTAAGCGCGTCAATGGGGGCCGTAGAACGAAATAACAATGGTTTGGGGTGGTACACTACAGGCTGCCAAGTACGCCATGTTTGCCCGCCCAGCCTTATTTAGCAATCGCTGCGACGTTTGCGACCGAACAATTTGGTCGCAACGGTCGTGACATTCAAATTTTGTCACCATCACTTAGCAAAAGGAGTGAAATCATGGGCAAAAAAAACAAAACAAAATCCGCAAAAGAATGTGCAGGTGTATTCCGTCTTCACGATCCAACCACTGGAACTGATGTCGTCTTGTTGCGTGTTGAGCGGACTGACAATCGCGGATTGTCAACGCATGTTCTTGAGATTGAACATTTTCTGAACAGGGTACGACTTAAAACAGAATTGCAAAAAATTGGTGCCGATTTTAATCGTTGTGATGTGGATGAGCTTATCGAAGCACTGCCAGAAAAAGCTGGCTTGCTCACAAAAAAAGTTGGTTGGCATCAGCTTGGCGATGATTGGGTTTACCTATTGTACGAGCCTATTACCGACTTGGGTGATGGTCGTCTGGCGTATCTAGATATGAGTAGTCTGCCTGATGTCGGCAATGGCCAGCTCGCTGGTGATTTAGACGAATGGGTAGAACACGTCGCAAGGCCGATGACGAAATCTAAGGTGAGCTTATTTGCATTATGTTCAGCCTTTGCAGGGCCATTGTTGAAGTTTTCGGGCCTGCAAGAAACCATGATCATAAATTTTGCTGCGAAATCCTCCACTGGCAAGACAACTATTGTGAAAGCCGCAGCGTCTGTATGGGGGAATCCAAATGATTTCCCGGGCTGGCGGCAAACTGAAACCCGTATCGACGAAACAGCGCTTGTCTACAACGACAATATTTATATTCTTGATGACTTGGAGACTAATACCGGAAGCCTCTCAAAAAGAATGGGAGATGCCTTTCAATTAATACATACCCTAACCGCTGGCAAACCGAAGGGAATATCCAAACTCGCTGCCGCTGAAGGTAGAAGTACTTATCAGACCATTGCGTTGTCTTCTAGCCCAAAGCCGATTACACAGGCTATTGCTGCAAAAAGAGAATTGCAGGATAGCGATCGCGTCAGGCTGTTGGATGTGCTCATTCCGGAAACCCCCTATGGCATCTGGGACCCTTCGATCGCGTTAAGAAAAAATGAGCCACCGTTAGACAGGCAACAAACAGAATACCTGTCTGCAAATGCTGCAAGATACCACGGAACAGCAGGTTGTAAATGGGTGAGATTTCTCATGCGGAACCACGACAAAATCGAACGACTGGTTGAGTTGTCTACCGAACGATTTATTCGGAAATGCGAGACAAATGAACCACGGAAAACCCGCATCGCTGCAAAGATTGCGTTGATTGAGTTTGCTGGATTGGTTGCGGTGGCTGTTAAACTTTTGCCTTGCACGAAACAAGACGTTCAACGTGCATGCAGGTGGGCGTACAAAGAGATAATCAAGTCCGCATTTGGCCATGAAGTTGAGTTCAAACACATTCAAAAATGTCTGATTGATGCGCGAAACGCGGAGTTGTTCGCAGCCTATGATGCAACGCAGGTCCGGACCAATACCAAGCTTAAACAGGAGGCTGGGTTCATAAACAAAAGCAATGGTCAACTAATCCTAACACCAAAGGCCTTCGACAGTCTTTTTGATGAATTATTGCCAGAAAATCAAAATGCTAGATACGCGCGCCAAGCCTTCATAAAAAAAGTTTTGGTTCAAAAAGGCATCTGCTGTTCAGGCAGCAATGGGGAAATCACGAAAAGCGTGAATATCAATGGAAGCGGTCAGCGACGCATAGTTTTGGATTTGTCCAAGTTGGATAAACAGCTAGAGGCGACAAAGCCCAATGACGGTGGCTCGACCAACAAAAGATCTGGTTCCCGTGAGGCGAGAAAAAAGAAGCGCAAAACCAGAAGCAAAAAGGCGCAATAGTTTAGAAGAAATTTTGAATTCTTTGTCACCTGAGGCTTGGTCTAAGTATCTGAATATAAACGATAAACTTGACAACTCTTCAGTTTTGTGCAATAATGAAGTGGCGTTGATGCAATGCATTGAAGCTAGCGGGCGGCCTTCGGGCCGCTCTTTTTGTTGGTAGTCATGCCAACTCGCGGCAGGCCTTTGAGCTGCCCCAAAACAATTCCCTTCACATACGGAGATATTTACCATGGCACAATCAGCCAGACAGATGCCGCTTGTCGATTCAAGTGATCAACCCGCAATAGTAGTTTTCCATAAGGATGGCACCGAGCCTGCCAGAGGCTCATGGTTTGCCGCAGACAACGCAATGGCCGCGAAAAAGGGCGCAAAGGCAGATGGCTTTCAAACGCTGGTCGTGAAGAGCAATGAAGCGCTTGCCCTGGCCAACCGTGTGCCAAAAGGACGTGTCTTTGAGCGCAGCGGCAAACTGTTCATGCCCCGCATCCAGAATACCGTATTTGAGCAACTCGCCAAGCTCGCGCCTAAAAAGCCCAAGACATCGCATTTACAGGTTGTGGATGGTAGTGCCGCTGAAGCTGGTGACGCAAAGGAGGCGCCAGCAAGTGAACGCAAGGCTGTGGATGGCCCTGTGCGTCCAAAGGGTGCGCCGCCACAGGACTGGTCCAAAATGGGTGTGGGCAGCCTGGTGCTGACCCGTGACATCGAGGAGGATGATGAAGCCTTTTATCTCGCTGTTGTCGTGGGCAAGGTCAATGCAACGACCTATACGCTCAAATGGCGCGATTACCCTGAGATCGACCCAATCACACGTGATGTGACCCAGTTGGCGTTGTTGCACCCAAAGGTTGATGTGACAGAGCTTGATTGGGAGATAGAATAATGCTGACCGCCAATGTGCGCATTCGCCAACTCAATGATGCGTTTAGATCCAATATGCAGGGTGGCCAGATCTTCATCACACCAGGCATTAGTGAGTTGCCAATTGATAGCCAGCTTGCCCTCCTTGAAAAGGTGAGGACATTCGATCAATTCGATGAAGATAATGATCCCCATAACGAGCATGACTTTGCGGCCATTGATATGCAGGGGGAGCGCTATTTTTGGAAAATCGATTATTACGATCCCAAACTGGAATGTGGCTCATCAGACCCGGCAGACCCCAGCCAAACCTGTCGCGTTTTAACAATCATGTGTGCGAATGAATATTAGAACAAAAGGGGATCAAAAATAAAAGTTGATCCCCGCACACACTGAAAGGTGTGGCGCACAAAGCCCCGCACATTTTGACAGAAAGTTTTAGGAACAGATTATGATTGAACAACTTGCAACTGCCGCAACGTTTGGCTTTGGTGCCAGCTTTGGACGTGACCTTTACCGTGCGGCCAAAAAGAATCCCATCATTTGGGCGATCATCGGCATCCTCATGATTGCGTTTGGGTGGCGCAATTTATATCTCGGTTTTGGTCGTGGACCACTTTACAAATTCTTTGTGACCTATCTTGGATCAGCAATTTTGATCATCCTTGGTACAGCCGGGTTTTTGGCTGTTGGGTTGTTGGCAATGGAGGATATGGGTGGCCTGCCGCTGTTGATTGCTCTTGGCCTTATTCTGGTTTCTACCATCGCGGGCAACATCTGGGGTATCAAAGACCGCAAGAAGCGTGTGCAAGCGGCACAAGTCGCACAACACAACAAAGAGTTTATGATTGAAGTTGGTCTAAGCGATAGTGACTTTGACAGTGAGCTTTTGCAGGACGCGGAAGGCAACCTTCTGAAGCTGATAGAGTACACCGACGACAAGATCGTGTTTTCGGTTTCGGGCAAGCGTGGTTATCGTGCCGCAATCAAGCTCGAGAATGGCCGTATGATTGATTACACGGGGGTTGTGAGGCTTTAGGGCGCTACCCCCCCCTCAAGCAGCAAGCGCCGTCGAAAAGGGCTTTATTGGGCGCTGGGGGGCATTTCATTTGGTGGTAGGCAGTTTTGAAGCGCGTGGTCGACGTGAATCTGAGGGCCCTTTTTCACTACACACTCCGCCGTTTGACCAATTGCCGAAGGTTGTGGCAACGGCGGTATTGGCCATTCGCTCAGCTGCATCTGCCGCCTCGAGTAGCTCTCAAGTTCTTTGGTAGCCGGCAATGTCCACCAGTGTTCCATACTCGTCAGGAGCACACCATTTTGGGGCGATTTTCATTCGTTTCAGTCCAAAAAACAGTGTCATGCTATTGGCTTAGATTTTCTCCCGCAATTAGTGCCATCATTAGAGCCTTTGCGAGATGGCTTCCACAGAACTGGACGTGATTTCATACTCGCTGTAATGCTGCTCACGATTGCTCAGCAAGATGGCGTAGAAGTTACCACGCGCTAATCCACCTAGGTGTCCTATAGCCCAGCTTCCCAACAGCTGATTTAATGCCACACTAAGAGCCCAGCGGACTAGGTATTGAGATCATAAGCCCTCGACCTGCATTCCATTTTCGGCCAACCACTCTTTTCGAGCCCTCCAATCGGGGAGGTGTTGCTCAACCTTTGTCCAGAACTTGGTTGAGTGGTTGGGATGATGTGCATGCGCCAATTCGTGGATGACGATGTACTGCGCAATCCTCGGCGGCAGCAGAATTGCTTTCCAGTGAAAGGATACTCTGCCACCTGATCCGAGTGAGCCCCACCGATAGCCTAGGTCCTGAACTTTGACTTCTTCGATGTTAACATCCATGCGATTAGAGCACTGAAGTGTTTGCTTCTCGAACCACGCTTGCGCCTTGCGAATATACCAAGAAACGAAAACTTCTCGCGCTCTATGTTTTGACGCCGATCTAAGGCAAAAGCGTCCATTCTTCAATGCCAGATCGATAAGCTGACTGTCGACCAAGCGAAGGCGATAACTTTTGCCAAGGTACAGGAACCCTTCGCCATCAACGAATTCTTTGACAGGAGCTCGCTGCTGAAGCCGCGCCTTTTCTTCTATCTTAGTGTGAACCCAAACCAGCTTCTCTTGAACGAAATCGGCCAAGTCACTGTCTGTTGCTTGAGGCGGCGCGAGAATCACTAGTTCGCCCGATCTTTCCACGGTTATCTGGAGGGTCTTTCTTCTATCGCTTCGTCTTATGTTGAACGATAGGCCATCTACGTTCAGATTTTGGTCGAAGAAGCGGACTGAGCGTCCCCCGGTTCGTATTGGTGAAAGCGGTAGGTTTGGCATCAGAATTGCCTCAAGGCTTCGTCATTGGCCTTGGCTTGTTGCATCAACTGTTCCGACAACCGCTCTGCGTTCAAAACACCGAGTCCCTCGATCTTTGCATCAACCAGTTTTTCAAAAATTTCAGATCGCAGATTTTCTTGATCAGCCATTTTGAAGGTGCTCCAGATTGAGCGATTAGCAACAACTTCTTCGACAATACGATCCACGATCTCTTGGGTCACACGTTGCATAGCCTGAAGATGTTCCACCGTAGTGTTTTCGCTCGCACCTACTTCTTCGAGAACGGTGCGAAGGAACGGGACATAAATCTCCGGTAAATCGAATTCAGTTTCGCCAGTTGATTGGGAATCAGACCTGAGTTCATCAATAATCGCCTGTAGTTGCTCTATGATTTCATCCCATTGATGGCCAAATCCATCCAAGATCTGATTAAGGCGCGCAGACATTTTCTTGAACCGAACGGGGTCGGTCTCAAGCTTCTTGCGGATGTGTGAGCGGATCGCGTGTTCCATCTCCGAAGCTTTTGCACGCGCACCGCTGGCCTGTCCCACTTGCTCTTCAAACTCGGCATCCGTGAGTTGAACAGGAGGAATCTTGGGATCGATACCCAACGAGATCACATGGTCATCAATCAGCTTTCGGACTTTAGCACCCACATCAGAACCGATGACGGCGACATCGCGGAACCTGTTCCGCGCGCGCGCCTGGATATAGGCAAGGCGCTTTGCATCCTTTACAAAGGGCAGACCTTCCGGCCTTGGAAGCACGATTTCCAAGGATTTGAGGAAGTCCTTCAGCTTCACTGTGAACTCGGCCCTGATCTTTTCAGTTGCTAGCACTTGTAGGCAGCTTTCGTCGTCCGACAGATCGTCCAAGCCCTCCCGCCGAAAAATGTCGACGACCCGAATGTGCCGATCTCGCAGAATAGGAATTTGGTCCGTAAGGCTGACTAGCGCCCCGTCAATGTCTTCATCCGAATAAACGGAAAGGGCCGACTTCAAGTGATGAGCGACGCCGAAATAGTCCACAACGATACCGCAGGTCTTACCAAAGCCCGTTCGATTTACACGCGCAATGGCCTGCAGCAGCTCGGCTTCACGGATCGATCGGTCAAGGTACATCACGCCCTCGATGGGCGCATCGAAGCCCGTCAAAAGCATTGATTTCACGATCAGAAACGCGAGAGGGTCCTCCTTAGTAGGGTCTTTATGAAACAAAGGTTTCTTAAACCGTTTGATACGGGTTTCCTGAGCTGAGCCCTCGGTCCACTGCTGCCAACTCGCATCGTCATTGTTGCCACCGGATATAATGGCCGCGAACTCGATCTTCTCTAGCATTTCGCGATATCGCCATGCCTGTACCAAAGCCTGTAGCTTTGTCGGTCTGATGCAAAGCTCCTCATCGTCCAAAGACTTGTCTTGGTCGGACAGAGCCGCGGCCTCTGCCAAGAGCTCGTCTCGCGCCTCAAGAAAAGCCGCATGATACCGAACTACCGCTGTGCGGCTGTAGGCGACGACCTGCGCTTTGTAGCCGTTTGGCAAGATGTTGGTCACGTAGTGCCGCAGCATGTCACGGGCCTTTTCCCCGATCAGCTCTTTAGCCTCTAAGATGTTGCCCTTAGTTGCGTACTTCTTGCGGATCGCTTCCAGTTCCTCGTCAGACCTGCCGAGAAACATATCCTCGAACAGGCCGTCCAAGGTGGCCCCGTCCTTCACGGCCCCCTCTGCGGTGCGACCCTCATAGAGCACCGGAACCGTCGCCCCATCCGCCTCAGCTTCCTTGATTGTGTACTGATCGATGAAATCGCCAAAAATCTCGGTGGAGCGCTTCTTCTCACCCATGATGATTGGCGTGCCGGTGAAACCAATCCGCGCACAGTTCGGCAACGATGCCAGCAAATTGGCATGGAGATCACCCGCCTGCGTGCGGTGCGCCTCATCCACAACGACCAGGATCGTGTCATCCTCGTTCAGCACATCAAAGGCGGGGCCCTTAGCGACTTCGGCAACGTCCTCATCTGTGCGGTACTTCTGGATCGTGGCAAAGACTAACCCCGGCCCCTTGCGACTGGCGAGCCGCTTCAAGGAACTGTTGCTGGTCGCCAGCTCCACCACATCACCGGACATCGTTGCTGTTTCAGACAGTTGTCGCTGCAGGTCCTTGCGGTCGGTGACCATGATCACCTTGAATTTCCGCAGGTCCAAATCCGTCCGCATCTTGCGGATCATGAACACCATGGTCAGGCTTTTGCCCGATCCTTGCGTGTGCCAGACAATGCCGCCGCGTCGGTCATATTCGCCATCTTGCAACCGTGTCTTCCCGGTCCGCAGACGCTCCAAGGCACGGTTGACGGCGCGGTATTGCTGATACCGGCAAACCGTTTTGATGGTCTGGCCGCCCACATTCATGAACAGCAAATAGTGGCGCAGGATATCCAGCAGATGCGCCGGGCGCAGCATGCCTGCGATCATGCGCTCTTGCTCGGACAGGCGGGTTTTGCCAAGCGCCGCCGCCACTTCATCTTCGTATCCTTTGCCATCCGGCCCCGCGACCGTTTTCCACCGCCCGTAATATTCCAACCCCGCGCCGATACAGCCCACTCGAGCCTCGTCAAAACTGGTGGCGATCAGCAACTGGACGGAGGCAAAGAGCGCAGGCGCGCCTTCATTCTCGTCCACCTCAAGCGCGGCCTTGCGGGCGTTGTGATAGCGGCGCAGTTGCTTGACCGCTTCGGCCAGCGGTTCTGGGATGCCGGGGCTTTTGGCTTCGACCACCACCACAGGGATCCCGTTCACCAGCATAACCAGATCGGGGATGATAAAGCCCTTGCCCACGTCATGGCCGGGCGGGCAATCGACGCGGAACTGATTGGACACGGTGAAGCTATTCGCCGCCACATCGTCCCAGGCGATGTAGCGGATGGTCTGGCCGCGCCCGCCGTCCCAACCAGGTAGGCCCTCGACCGTGAGGCCTTTGAGCAGCAATTTGGTGACCGCCTGATTGGCCTCCATCAGCCCGCGCTGGCCGTGGCGAGTGAGCGCGCTGACTGCCTCGGACAGGCGCGCATCGTCGAGCCAGGGTTTGCCATCAGGGCCGGGGTTGATGGCACGCAGGCGCTCGCGCAGTGTAGCCTCGGCGATGACATCTTTGAAGTTGCTTCGTCCGGTCAGGGCGGGGTCGTCCATATTGCCGGTTTGCGCCTGCCAGCCCATGGCGACACATTGGTCGATAAAGGGTTGTTCGACATCATCGAATTCATGCCCCATGTGCGGCCTCCCCGTCGAGCAGAGTCGTGACGGGTACCCGCCCAGTTAGCAAGTCGTCCATAAGGCCGGATTTTTGGAGGAGGAGCTTCGCAAGTTCTCTTTCCTCATTCACAACACGCTTTTCAAACGCTGAAACGCGCAGAGCTATCTCCTTCTGTTCATCGACCGGTGGTTGAAAGCTGTCAAAAGACCTGATCTGAGACTGAGAGATATTCTTCTGGCCACTGCTGCCGGACATAGACTTTTCAATCTGCCGGATCGTACTGTCGAAGGTCATTAGCAACGCCAAGAAGTCTTTTGTCATCTTCTTGTTAGGAACCAAGCGCAAAAGCTTGTCCGACAGCATCAGCTTTTCTTGTGTTTGCTTTACTTGAACCGTCTTTCCGACAAGTTCAGCAACGCCATTGGCACGCGTCAGGATCACATCGCCTTTTAGAACCTCAAGCGCGGGTCGCGGCTTAAGACCTAAAGGAAGCGTCTTTGATTGTTGATCATCAAAGACCCCTCGCGTCACCGCGCTGACTTTCAAGACGCCCCATTCACCCGCAGGTGGCGGTGTCTCGATACATGCAGGGCTCCATCCTGAATCAATGCTCGCTATCGCACTCCCCAGATTTGAATAGTCCCACTCCTTCGGGAGCCAGCCGAGTGGGGTTTCTTTGTAGAGGTGGGGGGCCTCGGTGTGTGGGGGGCGGAGGTCTCCGTTTGCGTCGATGCCGCGGGTCAGAAGGTCATGCAGCAGCCCCTGCTTCATCGCCTTCAACTTCGCCACCACCGCCTCCGTCCCCCGGATCGCCGCATCCAACGTGTCCAGTACCTCGGCGATTTTGGTGGCCTCATCTACATCGGGAAGCGGAAGGTCAATGTCACCGAACTCAGAACCAGAGATTTCGAGAAATGTGGTTCCAGAAGCGCGGCGGATAAGCTCGGGTTTAAGTTTCTCGACTAGGTGGTAGAGAAAATCAATATTGCGCGGATTGAACGGCACAATGGACTTGAAGCCCTGATTTGTCGCCATTGGCACAGTGTTCACTGCGCGCGCTCCTAAGGTAGCGCGGGATGTAATCAAGAGAGAATTCGGTGGGAGTAGGTTGGCCCCACTACCTGCCAATCCAGCTTGTGAAATCATCTCACTCGTTTCGCTAATTTCTTTCGTAGTCAGCGAGGTCAGTTCTCCCGGCGTGACCCATGGTATGCTTCCATCCCAAAGTGATGGCGCATCTCGCGAAGGCGTTCCGCCACCTACAACCGTGCCAACATCACGCATCTTTTTCTTCGGCCAATGCGCCGGTGTTTTGCTTAGGAAATCCGCGTATTCTGTAAGTGGCTCAGACATAACCCAGCCCCTTCAAGAACCCGGCCAGTTTCTCCGTCGCCACTGACCGTTCGCCCTCGATCTCGGTCAGGGTCACACGATACTTGTCCCACCAATTCTCAAATGCCACCACGATCTGGCCGCGCTGCGCGGCGATGTAGCGGGTCAGGATTTTCTGCATGTCATCGTGCAGAATTTTCAGCAGCAGTTCCGCCGCCTCCTCGGATGACAGCCCGTCAACGCCTGCGTTGATCTCATCAGTGAACTGCGCCTGCTTGGCCTTCAGCGTTTTCTTGACCTCGCTCAGCTTCTTCTTCCGCCGCTTGATCTGCGCCTCATCTACTGGCTCGGCATCGTCCTTTTCTTCCTCGCCCTCTTCTGGCTTGGCCGTCGCCGCCTTTACCTCTGCATCCAGTTCCGCCTTCCGCGCCTCAAGCTCTGCAATCTCGCGCACGAAATCGCCCATCAGAAAGGCGACCAGCTTGTGGTCCAGCGGGTTCTCTTTATTGCCCTTATCCTCCAGTGCCGTGACGATGGAGGTGCGCCACGCATCGATCACGCCCTTGGTGTCGCGCGCGATGAGGGTCAGAAAGTCAAACCGAGATTGGGTCCAAAACTGCGCGATGATGCCGCGCACGGTGAACGGGTCGAGCATGGCGAGGCTTTCTAGCGTGTCGGAAAAGCTGGAGAGCAGATCATCGCGCAAGGTGACCAACGCGGCGGGATCCTCGGCCCCGGCGAGGTTTATAATTCTGTCGCGGTACTCAGCCCACCAGGTGTCGAAGCAGTCTTTAATCTGCGCTTCACGTGCGATAAGGCCCGCATTGGTTTCAATGGCGGCCTTGAGGTCTGCCTTGGCGGTAAGGTTGGCGGCAAAGTCGAGGTATTTGTCATCGCGCGGCGTCAGCATGTCCATCGGGTCAAGCCCGTGGGATTGGAACAGGTTCGCCTTGGTCTCAACCTCGGCCTTCGGGATGCCGCCAACGAGGTGCGCACGCACGTCATGAGGTTCTGGTGGCGGTGCGTTGTCGGCATAGCGGCGAATATTGAGATTGAAGTCGTTTTTACGCAGAGTCTTCAAATCGACGATGGTCGAGAAACCGGGGATTTCGCGGTATTCTTCGAACGTGGTGACAATCTTTTCGACATGTTCCGGCAACAAATGGTTCTGCGCACGACCTTCGAAATATTCTCTGTCGGCGTTGATGAAGAGCACCTTGCCCTGCCGTTCGGCTGGCTTGCCCGAGACAAGGATCGCGCCATGGTGCATCCGCTGGCGCAGGACGATCACGCAGGCCGGAATGCCGGTGCCATAGAAGAGTTGCGGGCCTAGACCAATGACCGCCTCGATCTGGTCGTTTTCGATGATCTTCTGTCGGATTTTACCCTCGTCCCCACCACGGAAAAGAACGCCATGCGGCATTACAGTGGCGATCATGCCGCCATCGCGGGTGACGGCCAGCATGTGCTGGAGGAACATCAGGTCGGCTTTTTTGGAGCCAAGCGGCACCTCATGGAAAAAGCGTTCTCGAAACTTGGGCTGCCATGTGTATTCGCCTGAGCGGTCTTTATCTTTGGAGCCCCAGTTGATCGAGAACGGTGGGTTGGTGAGGATCCGATCGAAGCGACGCAGTTCGCCATCCTCGACATGCTGAGGTTCACCCAAAGTGTCCTCGTTCCTTAGGTCGGCGCTGTCGATGCCATGAAGCAGCATGTTCATCTTAGCGATCGACCAGACGGTGCCAGCAGCTTCTTGACCAAAGAGATTAGCCTTACGCCCGTCCTGACCATGTTCGTCGATGTAATCTTTGGCGGCGATAAGCATGCCGCCGGACCCGCAGCAGGGATCGTAGATGTCGTGTTCGAGCGTCGGCTTTAGCAACCGCACCATCATCCTGACGACCGAACGCGGCGTGTAAAATTCGCCACCCTTCTTACCTGCCGAGTCCGCGAACTCGCCAATCAAATATTCATAGGCCGCGCCGAGAAGATCAGGAAACTCAAAATCCTCGTTGCGTAGACGAATTTCACCGAAGTGATTGATGAGCTGGCGCAGCTTCTGGTCGCTGATCTTGCTCTGTCCTACCTTTTTGGTGAAATCAATGTGGTCAAGCACGCCTTCGAGCGCGATGTTTTCGGCCTCAATGCCGCCCAGGGCTTTGTTAAGCTTGTCGCCGATATTCTCGTGTGCTTCGTCAACCAGGTGACCAAAGCGCGACTGCGGCGGAACCCAGAACGTGCCGCTACGCCCGTACCAAACCTTACTTTCCGCCTCTTCGGCGGCACGCTCGGGAGCCACGCCGCCCGCGATACGTTTTTGCACCACCTCCAAGCGGGCCTGTTCGAACACGTCTGAACAGCGCTTCAGGAATAGCATTCCAAAAATGTATTCTTTGAATTCCGAGGCATCCATCTTGCCGCGAAGGATGTCTGCAGCGCTAAAAAGGTGGCGTTCCAATTGGTTAAGTGTAAGTGGCATATGACCGTTTGCTGTTGGTTTTAGCACAGTTGTGCAGCAAACCTTCGAAAGAGACAAGCCGATTCGGATATTGTATCGCGTCAGTATTACACTTTACATCGGTTGAGTTCTACCATCAGCAGTCTTTTGAATGTCTTCTTCCGCAGTCGCTCCTTACTAACGTTGCACTGACATTAATGACCTCAGGCAGCCATTTTAGTCACTAACCCATCAATCGCTTTAAGAAGCACCCCACCCACCTGAAACACGTCACCTCAAAGTACACCTTAGCGTGACACAGCAATGTTGCAGTCAAAGTTGTAACATCTGGGTTGACATCGACTATTTGTGACTTGCTAGCCTCAAGCCTAAAACCCTGAGGTGACACATGGCGAAGTTTGGCTATGCCCGAGTGAGCACGCTTGAGCAAGATCTGGAAATTCAACATGAACGGTTAAAGAAAGAAGGCTGTACCCTAATCCGTTCAGAAAAGGTATCTGGTGGCAGTCGAGACCACCGCACCGAGCTAGCAACCATTCTAGATTTTTTGCGTCCTGGGGATGAGTTGGTCGTAACCCGCCTTGATCGATTAGGTCGCGACACCCGAGACGTTTTAAACATCATTCATGAATGTGAGCAAAAAACGGCGTTTGTAACAGTGCTTGATCCATATGTGTCAACTAAAGGTGAAATGGGTCAAATCGTTATGACGGTGCTTGGCATGGTTGCTCAGATGGAGCGTCGTTTTATCAAAGAGCGACAACGTGAAGGCATTGAACGTGCCAAGCAGCAAGGCAAATATAAAGGTGGAAAACGGCGTATTGATCGTGAAGCGGTTTGGCGAATGAAGAACGGCGGATATGGTCCTAGTGCCATTGCGCGTGAACTTGGTTGTTCAAGAATGCAGGTCTATCGGGTGCTGGGTGAAGATACGAACTCGGGAAACGCGCCGTGAAAGTTCCACGCTCACGCCAATCGTCTTATCAGATTTACATACACACAAATGACCGCTTTCAGCCCACATTGGACATCCGGTCTTATGGAGGCAATCGGAGTTTCGGCCAAAGCGGTAATCCACAGAAGTAGGCCATGCTGCGAAGCAGCTTCTCGAAAGTGGACATACTTAGTTTTCCGCATTTTCTGATCAACCTCGTGGTCAACTTTTATGTTTGCAGTATTGACGGCATGCCTTATCGTTAACCTACTAGTTGTTGAACCGGTTGAGATTACAAATGGTAGACACCGCGCGTTGGTTGAACCAGAACTTTGCAGGCTGGAAAAACCTCACAGCCCAAGAAAAGAGAGCCATAAGAGACTTTCCAGTCCTGTGGTCGATTTTTGAACTTCGAGCAACTGGTCGGAATGGTCAGCGACCCAATGCATCTCCACCACGGATTTGCCATGCTGTTGAAGGTTTAGAAACTGATTTGAACTCAGTAGTGTTCCAGCAGGCTAAGAAATACTTCTCGAACCGCTATTTCCACGCTGGCAATCCGACATATGCTTTCGACCAGTTGCGAGTTCAGCAGTGTTTTCTAAGGAGGGTTCACGCTGCGCTTTTGGATGAAGATGCGAATACTACAGACGTTTTGATTGGATTATTGCTAATCGTAAATCGTTTGAGGAACAACTTTCTGCATGGCGAAAAAGCTGCGTATGCCTTTGCCGATCAGCTCGACAACTTCAGGCATGCCAATGCTGTATTGATGTCTGCAATTCCACTTTGGGATGTGCCTTGATCGGCCCTACTACGACATTCGAATTTGGAATACTATCGACACTTCCGGCCCAAAACTGCCGTTCATTGTGTTAGATGATTTGCGACGTTTCTATTCCTATGCAATCATCCAATCATCCAATCATCCAATCATCCAATCATCCAATCATCCAATCATCCAATAGTTCCTAGATTTCGATTTGCTTTACCGGTGTATTGCTGGATTTCCCGATCTCGCTTTTTTTAGTTGCACTGAAGGTGCAATTGGGTGGAAAAATGCTCGTACACTTGTTGGCTTTCAATGCATTTTGCATTCGGGCAGCAGCAATTTGATCCAACTTGTAACGACCACGTATCTTTGGAAGACATTCAGTGATCCTTTACAAAACAATAGCCTTAAAGTTCGGTCACCACCTCGAAAACGCGGACCCCGTAGAAATGATAGGACCAGACGGGGAAAAAGTTTCGTCTGAAGAAACCCGTCAGCAATGGCAAGCGGTTCTAAACGACCTTTCCTCGGCAAAAATTTACTTGCTGGACCACAATGCAGCTAATTATCTGGATTCCCTAAGAATGGATGTCCAAGGCTTACCTTCGGAGAAAAGATCAGAGTCCCGCATTCAAGATTATGTGCGCGACGTCGATTTGCCGCGTGAGCTCATTTGGATCGAATATGACGACCGCAAACTTTGGGAAGGTCGTATTGCGCGAGGAGTTGCTACACTAAGCAAAGACGAACTGAGCAAACGACATCAGCGGGGGTTCCTTTTTGACAATAGGCCTTCAGACAAGCTGACAGTGCGCCTCTTTTCGGCAAAAACGAACACCCTTGTTTTTGATGCGCCCCTTGTTCTGGAGATTGCGAAATCACACGACGGAAGGCCAAACTTTAACGATGCCAGTTGGCAACCGCAGAGGCCAGTAATTGCTGGATTAATGCGCGCGGGACTATTGCCCGACGAAGCTGCGTTAAGGGTACATTTCGAAGAATACAATAATCACCTAACCTACGAGATGGTGATTGGGTTTATGCTTTTCGCTGCCCTTGCAGCGCGCGAGGACGATCTTGCATCGCAAGAATTCCAGAGCCTAACGAAGTCTCAAGCCAAAACCGCACGGAAGTTTGGCAAAACTTGGATGACCGATGCTCCAAAATCTCACATCACCATTAGAATTGGACCCGCGGCTGAGCGTCACATGACCGAGCAACTGGCAAGACTTAGTTTTGAAAAGGCATTGATTACGAATCGAGCCGCGCCTATAGAGCATTGGGTAGCCGAACACGAAAGACAGTATTCGAACGGAAAAGTAGTACGGGTTCGGGCGCATAAGCGCGGACGATCGGCAGATGGAACTCTGCCTGCGCGCGTCATGGGGCCACTAATAAAGGGCTAAACAATGACAATAAAACTTCACCGGAACTGCTAAATCCGTTTTCAACTGGCCCATTGTGGACCTTGACCATGCCTTCCCAATGCGATGGTGCGGCCCCTCATTCCGGTCATTCGCTGCGACCGCAAAATCGAGAGATGGCCGAATTCGCAAACTGCGAGAATAGGATGAAGCGCCTGCTGCAGTAATGGTGTTTGTTGCATGTGGTTTACGCTGATTTGGTCTTGAATCAAACTGCACCATTCGGACGTCTTACCGTTTGATCACGACCATGGAAACTGCGCGCTCCTTGCACCATCGATTAACCCTATGCGGAACGGATGTCGCCATTAATACAGTTTGATCGTGATTTACGGGATAATGCTTGGGTCGTAATGATTAGTTGCGTACGTTTACAAATATTTGATTGATAGCTCATCCTCTATGCCCAACTCTGAAAGGGCCAACTTAATGCGATCAAACTTAATGGTATTATCAATATTGCCTTCAACAAAATAGCGATCGCTGATCTGCAGCGCTTGCCGAAGAACTGTGTTGTCATCAGTCAACTGGATTCGCTCGCCAAGATTTGTACCGTAAAACGCATCTGGCTGCAGATCAATAAGCTGCCTAAACACTTCGACGTACAATTTGGCTACCTGGGACAAGATAAGTTTACTTCCAAAGAAGACTGCGTATTCAAGTTTCTTGAATTTAGGTTCTTCCGCGTCAAATATGTTGACCTCTTCCAAAACATCGTCAGCATTCAGATCCACGATTGGTTCAGGCCAAATCTCTAAAAATCTGGATGAAATAGCCTCTGCGCGTTCCTCAACTTTCGAAACGTCCCAGCTAGTACAGTTCTTTAGGTCACGGTTGAGCCATAAGCGACTAAACCTATACCCTTCTTCACCCCCATCAATATTCATATCCCTTTTTGCCTCAAAGCTTTTGTTTCCAAGCTTACCATTGTTACCGGACAGGGTAAGATTCCCTACAGTGTTGAGGTACTTTTCCGCGAGGGCTGAATATTCTTCTGAGTCTAATGAACGTCTCCAAATAGCATCAGGATTTTGAGGGAAAATATGCTCAATTGTGATGTCTGATGAACTTACGTCCACGTGTTCTTTGTTCTTGTGGTTTTCAATTCTATCAAAAAAGTAAGCTCTGGTTTTTGCCTTTGTATTGTACATATCTTTGTCTTTGAGGGATGATACTACCTCAGCATCTCGAGGAAAGCGTTGGCTTCCAGTTTTCTGCATTATCGCCCGTTCTATCGAACTCAAGTATTCTTCTGAATTAACTCGATCATAAAGCGTCATGAAAATCTTATTTAGAGCATTTGTTGGTAGGCCCATCACAAAACGACGCCAGACAAAGGCTTGTGTTAGCTCCAAAACAGCAATGAAAGTAGTTTTCTCAATTACCCCTTCGACAAAATCTTGATACACTTTCATTAGGAATGGGTACGCAACATTAATTTCTAACGCATTAATGTGCATCAACGCGCTCTTTATGTCTTCATCCAACTCTTGCGAAGGATTAAGTAGCTTATTGTAGACTTCAGATAGCGTCCGTAACTCATCGAGGGCTGATTTGAGGCCCTCTGAGTTAGGTTCTGGAAAACGGTCCTTAAATTTATCATAAACTGCCGACTTGTTGGGAATGACCTTGGTCTTCATCGTCAAATAGTCGCGGATGAATTCCGACACCTTGCTTTCATTTGTTGTCTGGTTTTTCGCATTGGCCTCGATCGGCTCCCAGTGTGACCTAAAGAGCTTTTCTTGAGCGGCACGTGGCAAGCCCATTAGAATATAATTCCGGATCAAATCGGCCTGGGAAAGCTCCAACCCCGTAGAGTTTAAGCTTTCAAAAATTCGTTGCGGGTTATCCTTTTGTCGGTCTAGGGCAATGTCTACGAATATTAGTTTTGTCAATCCGCGCTGTACTACATCGAGATTTTCTGAGGTAACAAGTCCTTGAAAAAGTCGGAAATTCTCTACCAGCCTTGAGAAACCCGAAACTTTTGTCGATTCATTGGGATCTAGAATTTGCGCAAGAGCAAGCCTGTTATTGTCGGTTGGCTTTAGTTTTAACTTCTCAGTCTCGCTAGAAAATTCATTGATCAAGTAAGTCTTGAATATTCTTTGAGCTAGTGCGTCATTGCCTTCCGCCAAGGCAAAACGATAGATTGCAACATAGAGAAGTGTTAATGTTGTAAGGCGCTGTTGTCCGTCAATAACAGTCAGTTCTGTTAAGCCAGAAGCAGCATAAACATCGTCGTGCACATAAACGATACTTCCGATAAAGTGAGCACCTTGGGCGTCGTTTCGTCCAATTTCCAAGAGGTCCCTGAATAGCTGCTGGCATTGTACTTTTGTCCAATCATAATTCCTCTGATAGACTGGTATGGCAAAGGTTGTTTCGTTGGAAGCCATGAATTTATCGATACGAGTCTCATTTGCTTTCACTGGTCTTCACCTTTGTTGCTTCGCTTGCGATGATTGAATTTCTCCAACATACGCGCCAGACTTTACAGAGACAACTAACTGCAGACAACCGCTAGCGCCGCACCGGGCTAGCGTTAGTGGCGTCCGCATATCGAAATACTTTGTCGCGGCCCCGAGTTTCCGCTTTCTTCGAGTCGAGTTGCACAATTTAGATTGCGGGCGCTGCGAAGTTTCGCAATCCGCCCCGCAAGGCTGTCATGGGCCATCGACTTGCAGTGTACGGCAACAATTATTGCTTCTTGAACTTAGTAAAGTGACCCTGGACACCAATCAGCGATATCCTTCACTCAACACTTCGCTTGACAGTTAAATAAGAAAACCCGCAGGAGAGGAAGATCCATGCGGGTTTTACGCTTGTCCACACACATTAATCGGGGGGAGTGATTGCAGGGTGGTTGGACCAATTGAAGATAACAATTCTATACTCGATTGTCAAAACACGAGAGTAAACGAAACATGGCCGCCTTGTTGGCGTCTTGAGGCGCAATTTGCTTTGAAAGGTGCCACCCTGAACTCACGCAGATGCCTTTAAGTCAATCGGCGCCAGCTTGCGAAAGTTCCCGCAATATAGTCGCTGCATCCCAAAGGTCTTGTTCTGTGAGTTCAGGGTGGTCATTGCGCCTTTTTGGTCCACCGCAAGGATCGATAGCAAAGCTACCTAACTGCTCAAGGCGCAAATAGATTTCATCTGCATGGGTTTCGTAAAATGATTTGACGTCGTTGGCTGACCTGAAGCCAAACCGCTTTTGCAGCCGCGCAAGCACTAGGCGTTGTCGTTCAATTTTCATCGCTGATCGAATATAGATGTCGTATGGCGCTTCATCATTGCCAATGAGATAAATCAGCTCCAATTGGCCCTTGGACATGCGAGGTGGTAGGGCATCTGTCATGCCAATATTTCCCAAAATATGAATCTAAATGTGCAGCCATTGTGCCAGCAAATTGGCCAAGTGTGAAGGTCTGTGTTTGTCTGTTGAACGGACGGCGTGCACTAAGGGTTTGTTGATAATGATCTATTAGTGTTTGCTCATATTTAGCTCATTTGTAGACAAAACAGGTTGCGATCAAATATGTCACAGCGCCAAAGCCGCACGAGCCGTGCACCAGAAAAACCACTTATTGATTTTCGAATGATCTTGGTGCTTTTAATGATTGCGACTGTGTCATTCTTTGCTGTGGTTTGGCTCGCTCGGGGGTGGACACCGCCACAAACCGTTAGGCACTTTGTGGCAGCCGCCGGATGTGATGCTGCGGCGAGTGCGGGTGTTTATGAAACCGAAAGGGGATCGCCAGGGTATTGGCAACATCTTGATGACGACCACAATGGAGTCGCTTGTGAATTAACAAAGCGGCCAACAGTTGGTCTATGTAGCGGTGGCAACAGAGCAGCGCGCCGCGTCACTTGTGTTGTGGATGGCGATACCATTTGAGAAAAAGGCAACAAACTTCGCTTCTTGGATATTGATGCCGCTGAAACCGATAGTAAGGCAAGTTGTGCGGCAGAGCGTGTTGCCGCAGCAAAGGGCGCACAGATGGTGATTGAGGTCATGCAGACCGGTTATCGCATCCACTATACCGGGCGCACAGGTGGCTATGGGCGTGATCTTGTCAAAATGTACAATTCAGATGGTCAAGATGTTGGGCAATTGTTGATCCAACAAGGTTTTGCACAGCCATGGCCCAACAGTTCAAATCCGTGGTGTGATTGAGGTTGGCAGTGCAGGGCACAAAGCCCCGTGCCAGACAAAGTCGCCAAATGCTTCAAGTTTGGTCTGCGGACTTGCCAGCAATTCGCCGAAATACATCCCCAGTTTGCTCGCTGTATTGCCGCTGCGCCTCTAACAAGTGATGAGCGTAGCGCATTGTTGTTTGTGCAGATTTGTGCCCAAGCAATGAACCTGCTTGCGCCAACGATTGTCCGGTCATGACTGAGTGCGATGCGAATGTGTGGCGCAGGCTGTGGAGTGTGGCCGTTTTATCGATCTCGGCGCTTTCACGTATTCGGTACCACGGCCTGGTCAACGCAATGGGTTTGCCTGCCGCGCTGCTTTCGAGGACCAAACCCGACTGTTGATCGCGGTATAAGCCCTTCAGCACGTCGAGTGCCATACTGTTCAACGGCACCAAGCGTGAGCCGGTTTTGCTGTCTGGCAGGAATATTGTGCCACGCGCAATGTCGACATGCTGCCAGTCTAAATTCACAATTTCACCAACGCGTAGACCAGTGAACAGAAGTAGGCGAATACCGGCAGTTGCTGCAGGCAACTCTTTCGGTTCTCTGTCAGCCGTGTCTAGTGCTTCAAGCAGACGTCCAATTTCCGCCTCGCTAAGAAAACGATCCTTTTTGTTTTCTCGAAACTTTTTGATCCCCATTGCTGGATTGTCGGTCCGCAGGTTCCAATCTATCGCGCACCCAAACATTTTTGACAAAAGCGCTAACACACGATTGGCGATGCCTTCGCCACCTCTGATTTGTCTGCGCCCCCTTGGTTTGGCAGATAGCCGTCGCGCAGTCTTTCCCTCACGGATGTCGAGCTTCAATCTTTCAATATCAGCGCGCGTAACATCTTTGACCTTCATCTTGCCAATCAAAGGTATCACATGGTTTTCGATATTGGCTTTGTCGGTTTGAATGCTTCGCGGCTTTTTGTGAATTTCCGCATAGTCTTTGAGATAGCGTTGCGCGAGTTGATTTACGGTTTCCGCCTGTCGATCGTTCTGTCGAATTGCGCTTATGTCTTTGCCCAGAGCAACCTCTGCCAGCCACTGTCTTGCAATTTTGCGCGCTTGCTCAACTGTAAAAGTGCCGTGTCGTCCGATCGATGGGCGTCTTTGTTGGCCGCTTGTGGTGCGATAATAGACAAAATAGCTTTTTGTGCCTTTTTTTGTGACCTTGACGCCGAACCCTTTGACTTCGCTGTCCCACTTCACAATGTCCTTAGTTGATGGTTCAAGGCCTTCAACTAGTGTTTTCGTCAATTTTACGGCCATATTGCCACCAAAAGCGTTTCAAGTAGCACCCAGGTAGCGCGAAAGAAGGAAATATGCAATTCCTAAATGGTGAGATTAATTTGCATTAATCTATATTATGTATATTATTCAACGTGTTGATGTTCATATTGGGAATATCCTTGTCTTTCGGGGAAGTGCCATTTTTGGAATCATAATCCGCGTGTCGGGGGTTCAAGTCCCTCTCCCGCTACCAAAATTTTCCTTATATTGCAGGTTGTTAGGTGTGAGAAGGCCTTCGCGCTTTTGCGCTTGGATTGGCTTGGGTTGCGATTGGTTTTTTTGGTCAGCTGTTTGAGGCGCAGTGACAGGACTCGAACCTGTGACCTACTGATCCAATTGAATTTCAACTGACGAAAACCAGCGCTCTATCCATCTGAGCTACACTGCGATCCTCATGACGCAGTTTTATTATTGTAGGGTGAGGATGTGTTGATCCGGATTTTATATTTCATGAATTTCAGATAAACGACGCTCTAATTCATCTATTTCCTCGCGACCTCTGGACACGCGGCGTTTCAATTCACCTAGTTGTATTTCGAATTCGAGCGACTTCTGTCGAATTTTAGATATTACAATTTTTGATTTTTCCCATTCGCCTTTGCTGACTTGATCAGCCCAGACCATGAATGGGCCATGTAGCCTCTGATTACGCTGAAATCTTTTTTTGGCTTCCAAAACTCTCTTATTAATCACATCATATGCAAAGCTATCTTCTCCAAGCCAGTTTTGAAATTGTTCTAGTTGATGTAATTCTTTGTTTAGGTCTTCTTTATTGTAACGGTAGGAAGCAAAATTATCACTTTCACGAGCTCTCATGCCCTCATCTGATTGCTCCCACAGAGACTCTTGATGCCATTCATCATGTCGTGCGCGTTCCTCGCTTCGCGCAAATTTACTAATTGCTCCGTGAAAACTGGCATCTGCTTCGCCAGACACAAGTTCGTATTGAAAAGAGCAAAATAGCGAAAAATCGGAACCCGGTGTAGTGATGAAGAGGGGAGCGTGTTGCGACAACGAAATCTGATAAGCATAGTCAACGATAAGCGTTTTCGCTCGATTGTCTGTTATGTTTATTCGCGTTCACCAATCTCATCTGCAAAGATCACATATTGGGCTGCGAGGCGCATATGTTGGACTTCGGTGACAAATTCACTATACGATACTTTTTTGCCTGCATCGAATTCCATTTGGCTCTCAAAGTCGAAGTCAACAAAGGATTCGTTTTGATCGAGGTAGTTAACCAACTCTTCAAGGTTAGAAATCATGGAGGTGAGGTTTTGAACTGCCTCTCGGTGTCCTCGTTTCTTATGAACTGCCTGAGTTATGATGGGGAAGTCATGGCAACACGAACGGATTAGCCCGAGTATATATTCTAAGTTTTTTGTGTCTTTCACATTTGTAAGGCGAAGCATTGCTGGCAAGAGAAAGCGTGCATCTTCTATAATTCTTTTTTGTCTATTCATGGCGGCTCGTGCTTCCGCATCTGTTATATCTGCCATGATAAAAAGGCGTAAATAGTTGTCTGGCAAAAGTTCACCTGCGCCAGATAGTATTTTTTCTGCTGCTTTTCGATAATTGCTGAAACCACTATTTTGGATATCATTTATTGCTTCCAAAGCTAAGTCGTAAGGTAACTCATCTGAATTTTTAATTAGCTTGAGCAGTTCCTGCATTTCAAATCCTACTGCAAAAAGATAGAATTGATTAAAATAGACAAAAAATCTAAAGCATATGCAAGTTACTCATGGCCTAAGTTTTCTCCTTGCTTCCTTTTTCCCGTTTGATCCCATTAACCATTGCCAAGGCGTGCGTGGCTTGTGAGCAGCCATGCTGGATAATTCTTTTTGTCGCGTGCTGCTTTGCGTAGCTTTTCGCGTGCTTCACGTGGGTCGATTTTCAGTTCTTCGCAGATTTGCTTAAGCGTGATGATTTCAGACATGATCGTCTCCATGTTTTGACGATCAATCGATAAGACAGCCCATCTTGCCTTGTCAGGAACAACCCCATTTTGTTTGGTGGGTAGTGGTAACTTCTTTTTCGAACAACTTAGGACCTATACTGAGTGCATTGATCGTTGGGATATTGAGAAGCTTTTGCCGCTCTAAACGTGTTTGACCAATCATTTAACTTGTTTAGGTTGAAATTTGGCATATCGAGTGTATACAATGGTAGTTCAATTATGTTGTTTGAGCCATTTTTAAGGTCTCGGAATAGGTGAAATAGAGGAAAGATTATGTCCCCATCTGATTATTTGGGCAGTGAACCGACATTGGGGAAATCTACTTATCAGCGAATTCGGGGCATGATTTTGGACGGCACATTGGTACCTGGTACTCGGTTGCAGGAGAAGGCTTTTGCGGATCGATTGGGGGTTTCGCGCACGCCGGTGCGGGAGGCGATTGCTCAATTGATGAGCGAGGGGCTTGTGGCCAAGCCAGCGGGCGGGGCGCCTGTGGTGAACAGCATTTCGCTATCGGACATTATGGAAATTTTGCATGTGCGCCGATTGCTGGAATGTGAGGCAACGCGGCAAGCGGCGCTTTCTGGTAAGCCTTTGGATGAATTGCTTGAATTGCGTTCGGAGATCAAAGGTTTTCTCGAAGGGCCGCGGCCTGACGCTGAGACACACGCATCTGTAGATCGTCGGTTGCATTTGGCCTTGGCCCGTATGGCGGGGTCAGGCTTGTTGACAGAGCTGATCGAGAATCTCAAAACCAAAACCATTATCTATGATAAAGGCTCGATTCCGGATCGGTTTGAACCGGGGTGTCATGAGCATTTGGCGATTATTGATGCAGTGATTGCGCGTGACGCAGATGCGGCGCTTGAAGCAATGCGTGTGCACCTGACCAATGTGCGCGAAGCGATTATTTTACATATTTCTCAGCCGTTCTAAGGCCTGAATTTCCAACAAATTTGCATTTCTGCATGGGTAGAATTTGAGAAAATTCAATCAGCAATATTGACTCAGCATTTTTATGGTATACCGTAGGAATACATATTCATGATTTTGAGGTTCTTTCGGTATGAGTTCAACCAATGCAGTTCGTCCACAAGATGGAGTCATTCTGGCGATTACGTTTCAATATTATCGTGATTTGCCGAAGGCTTGTGCCTTCTATGAAGAAGTTTTGGGGTTGAAACTCGCCATTGATCAGGGCTGGTCAAAAATCTACGCCATTGGTGGTGGTGCCCATGTTGGCTTGGTAGACGAAGTGCGGGGCATGCAGAAATGGGCTGAGCAAAAAACCGTTCAATTGTGTCTGCGTGTGCCGAATGTGGACGATTGGTATACGTGGGTTTCTGCGCAAAATGTTGAAGGGCTGAAGCCGCTGAGGGACAGCGAAGAGCTAGGTATTCGCGCTTTCGCCTTCAACGATCCAGAAGGTTATCAAATCGAAGTTCAGACTGCGAAGCCCGGGCACTAAACCGGGGGAGGAGTGGCTGCGCGCCGTCTTGCGTGTGGTCGTCTGAAAAAAACGGACTATCTAAAAGGGAGAAGTAAAGTGAGAATAACCCCAAAACGGGCGCTGCAATTGTGCGCAACCAGTGTTGCATTTGCAGCCGTTAGCACATTTGGCGCTATGGCGGCAGATAAGTCGCTGACCATTGGTCTAACATCTGATCCAAGTCATCTTTATCCGTTAGCTGGCGAAGAGCTGTCGTCCAATATTATGTATTATCACCTCTATGATCCGTTGGTGAAGCGGGCTGGTGATTTGTCTTTCGGTCCTGGATTGGCGGAAAGCTGGGAAAACGTGGATGGCACCACTTGGCGCTTCAAACTGCGCGAAGGCGTGACGTTCCACAACGGCAATGCGTTTACGGCAGATGACGTGATTTTCACGATCAATAAGGCCCGTGACTCCATTCGTCCTGACCTTGTGGCGAATATTGCTGATGCGAAAAAGATCGATGACACAACAGTCGAGATCATCACGCCAAAGCCATATGCTGTGTTGCCAAATGATTTGGCTGAATTGCTTATCCTTGATGAGGAATACACCACAGAAACTGGCGACGAAAAAATGGACCTGCAGCCCATGGGCACAGGGCCATATAAGTTGAAAGAGTGGATCAAGGAAGAAAAGCTCGAGCTTGTTGCGTTTGAAGATTATTGGGCCGGCGCTGCGAAAATCGATAGCGTCACTTTCCGTCCAATCACCAACCCTGCAACGCGTACGGCTGCTTTGTTGACTGGTGAAGTTGACGTGATCCAAGATCTCGCGGTTCGCGATGTGGAACGGGTGAAGAGCGAAGACAAGTTTGAGGTGCTAACACGCCCAAGCTTGCTGAATATCGTTTTGGCCATGGACATGCGTGAAAAATCACCAACCATCGAAGGCCCTAACCCGATGACTGACGTGCGGGTGCGTGAAGCGATTGCACGTGCGATTGATGTGGATGCGATCAATAAGATCGTGATGAACGGTTTGGCCACGCCAAGTGACCAGTTCGTACCATCATCTCACATCGGTTATGTGGATGGCGAAAGCTTCCGCGACATCTATGCGTTGGATATCGAAAAAGCAAAATCGTTGATGGCTGATGCAGGTTATGCAGACGGGTTCACCATGACCCTTGATGCCACCAACAACCGTTATGTGAATGACGGTCAGATCGCTCAAGCGTTGGCGTCTATGTTGGCCAAGATCAATATTGATCTGCAGCTCAACATTATGCCGAAGTCGAACTTCTGGGGTTACATCCGTGTGCCAACAGAAAATTCTAGCTTCATCATGAGCGGTTGGGATGTGCCATCAGGCGATGCTGGCAACATGTATGGCGCCTTGTTCTATTCTCGGGACAAGAAAGAAGGCTATGGCCAAGTGAACCGCGGTTCATATTCAAACCCAGAGCTTGATGCCTTGGTTGATCAGGCTGACGCCACTGCAAAAGTGGAAGAGCGTGATCGCATTCTGCAAGAAGCGACAAAGATCTTGCTCAAAGACATTCCAATGATCCCCGTTCACTACGAACAAGACATTTATGCGGTGCGTAAGGGCGTTACCCTTGAGCCGCGTGTCGACAAGTTCATGTGGGCTTACGACATGGATGTCGAATAAGCGCTAAGCACTAACCCTGCAGGATCAGCGGCGCCCCTCAGCTGCTGGTCCTCATTCCCTGATAATTTGAACCAGGTTTAGCCCTTCCCATGTTTGGATATTTAGTTAAGCGACTGCTGCAAATGACGCTCGTCCTTTGGATTGTGTCCGTCATTGTGTTTTTGATGATGAGTTTTACAGGCGACCCCGTTTTTATGGTTGTGCCTGTTGATGCAACCGATGCTGAGATTGCGCAAGCGCGGCGGCTGCTGGGCCTAGACCAGCCAATGCCCGTGCAATATTGGCGCTTTTTGGTGAGCCTTGTGCAGGGCGATTTTGGCTACTCCTATGTGTTCCGCCAGCCTGCCATGACGCTGATTATGGAACGCCTGCCCGCCACAGTTGAAATGGTTTTGGTGGCGATGGTGTTCGCGCTGGTTATCTCCATTCCGCTGGGCGTTTATGCGGGTGCAAACCCTGAAAGCAAAATCAGCCGCTTTATTATGGCGGGTTCATTGCTTGGTATTTCACTGCCCGGATTTTGGGTCGGCATGGTGTTGATCTATTTGTTTGCGGTGCAGTGGGGCATATTCCCTTCATCTGGCCGCGGCGATACTGCCGAGTTTTTCGGCTTGCGTATTTCGCTGCTGACCGGTGATGGATGGCACCATATTGTGCTGCCTGCGATCACGCTTTCCCTAGCCACAACAGCGATTTTGTTGCGGATGACCCGTGCGGGCATGATGGAAGTCGGCCGACAAGACTTTATGAAGTTCGCCAAGGCCAAAGGTGTGTCGCGCCGTGATGTGCTTTATCGGCACGGGCTTAAAAACGCGATTATCCCTGTGGTGACAATTTTCGGTTTGCAGCTTGGTGACTTGATTGCCTTTGCGACCATCACAGAAACCATTTTCTCCTGGCCGGGCATGGGCAAGCTTTTGATTGACTCAATCTATCGCGCCGACCGTCCTGTCATTGTTGTTTATCTCATGCTTGTGGCGCTGATCTTTGTGGTCATCAACTTCATTGTTGATCTTGTCTACACGCTGATTGACCCTCGTATTTCATTGAAGTGAGTTCAAAATGACACGTTTTTTCGCATCCGAATTCTTCTTCAACTACACCAGAAACTGGTCGGCCATTATTGGCAGCGCTTTGATGTTCGCTTTTGCGTTCGCCGTTTTGGTTGGGCCGTTCCTCGTCGCGCAAAACCCGTATGATATTGCGTCTCTGGATTTGATGGATAGCTACAAGCCACCGATGTGGCTTGAGGGTGGTGACCCGCGGTTCCCCTTTGGCACTGATGGGCAGGGCCGCGATGTTTGGGCCAGCATTTTGTATGGCGCGCGCATCTCCCTGTTTATCGGTTTAGCTGCCATGTGCGCTTCGTGCTTTATCGGTACATTTTTGGGGCTGGTTGCTGGCTTTTATGGCGGCATTTTGGACAGCATCATTATGCGCATTGCCGACATTCAGTTGTCATTCCCATCCATCTTGATCGCATTGTTTTTGATGTCAGCGGTTGGCACGGGGATCGATAAGGTTTTGATCGCGCTGACAGCGGTGGGCTGGGTCGTCTATGCCCGTACGGTGCGGGGCTCAACCCTTTCAGAAAAGCAAAAAGAATATGTGCAGGCCGCCAAAGTGGCGGGTTTGCCCAACCATAAAATCATCCGCAAACATATTTTGCCGAACGTTTTAACACCGCTCATCGTGATCGCGACCATTCAGGTGGGTACCTTCGTCTTGATTGAGGCTTCTCTGTCCTTCCTGGGCGTTGGCGTGCCAATCACGCAACCGTCGCTTGGCTTGCTGATTAAGAACGGTTTTGACGTGTTGTTCAGCGGCTTGTGGTGGACCTCTGTGTTCCCCGGCCTGGCCATCATGATGCTGGTGTTTGGCATCAATTTGTTTGGTGACTTTTTGCGTGACGAACTCAATCCGAGGTTGAAGTAATGACCATTACAATTGAAACGCAAACAGATCAGCCATTGCTTGAGCTGAAAGATCTGCGCACCCATTTTCACACCTTCGCTGGTGTGGTGAAGGCAGTGAATGGCGTTAGCTTTAAAATCGGTGCTGGCGAGATTATGGGCCTTGTGGGTGAAAGTGGCGGCGGCAAGTCTGTTGTTGGCTTCTCCATCCTCGGCCTGATCGAGAGCCCGGGCAAAATTGAAGGCGGCGAAATTCTATTTGATGGTGAGGATTTGGCGAAAGCCAGCGATGAGCGCTTGCGCGAAATTCGCGGTCGGGACATCTCGATGGTGTTCCAAGATCCCATGACCTCGCTGAACCCACTTCATACCGTCGGCGACCAGATGGATGAAGTGTTGCGGCTGCATTCGAATTTGGATGCGGATGCCCGCAAACAGGCCTGCATCAAAATGCTGGAAAGCGTTGGCATCAGCCAAGCTGAAGAGCGGTTGAAAGCCTATCCGCACCAGTTTTCCGGCGGTATGCGGCAGCGGGTGGTGATCGCGATCGCCATGTTGGCGCAGCCCCGCTTGATCATTGCGGATGAGCCGACCACGGCGCTGGATGTGACCATTCAAAGCCAAATCCTGAAGCTGATGCGTCAGCAAATTGCGGACAATGGGGCGTCGATGATTTTGGTGACCCACGATTTGGCCGTGGTGTCAGAAATGGCCGACCATATTACGGTGCTTTATTGTGGCCAGGTGGTGGAGCAGGGCAAAACCCGCGACATTATCGAAAGTCCATCGCATCCTTACACCCGCGGTTTGATTGACAGTATTCCTGATCCAACTGATCGGATGGCGCGGCTTAATCAAATTCCAGGCAATGTGCCGGATATCCGCAATTTGCCGAAGGGCTGCAATTTCCGAGCGCGTTGTCCGCGGGCACAGGATTTATGTGCGGAACAAGAACCAACGCTAAAGCCCCAGCATAATTCGCTGGTTTCCGCTTGCCATTTTCCATTGCAACCGGGGGAGAAGTAAATGTCAAATACCCCAATGTTAGAGGTTCGTGACCTCAAAATGCGTTTCCCCATCGGTGGCGGTTTGTTGGATCGCATGCGCCTCGACAAGAAGGGTTTTCGCATCGAAAATCCTGTGGTGCAGGCCATCAATGGCGTGAGCTTTAAAATCGAGCCGGGCGAAGTGATGGCGCTGGTTGGTGAAAGTGGATGCGGCAAGTCGACAGTGGCGAAAACCATTGCGCGCATTTATTCGCCTACAGGCGGTGACATTTTGATCGATGGCGAAAATATCTCTGATTACGGCTTTTCAGAAATGTTGCCCGTGCGGGCCAAGATGCAAATGATTTTCCAAGATCCATTTGCCTCTTTGAATCCACGGCAAAAGGTGCGCGACATTGTTGCCGAGCCTTTGCTCGAACAAACAAAAGACGCGAAATCGCAAAAGGATATTCCGGCAGAGATTGAAGCTTTGTTGGCTAAGGTAGGCTTGAACAGTGAACATGCAGGCCGATATCCGCACCAGTTCTCTGGTGGTCAGCGGCAACGTATCGGCATTGCCCGTGCCCTGTCGGTGCGGCCCGGATTGATCATTGCCGATGAGCCTGTTTCCGCGCTCGACGTGTCTATTCAAGCGCAGATTTTGAACTTGATGATGGATTTGCGCGACGAGTTTGGCTTGGCCTATTTGTTCATCAGTCACGATCTATCTGTGGTGCACCATATCGCAGACCGGGTGGGCGTGATGTATTTGGGCTTTATGGTTGAAAACGCGCCACGCGATCAGCTGTTCTCAAAGCCAAAACATCCCTACACGCGGGCACTTTTGAGTGCAGCACCATCAATTAAGCCGACGCGCGATAAGGAAGAAATTGAACTGACAGGTGAAGTGCCATCAGCTTTGAATTTGCCTTCTGGTTGTTGCTTTAGAACCCGATGCCCGTTTGCGTGGGATCGTTGCGCAAAAGAACGGCCTGTTCTCAAAGATGTTGGTGATGGTCAATCTGTTGCTTGTCACTTGACTGACGAGCCAGAAAGGGAAGTGGCATGACCATTATTGCACAGCCACGTCTAGCGCTCGGCGATCCGCATGATTGCACAGACTCAGCTGATGATCTGACCATTTATCACGCCATTTTTGACACATTGGTGCGACGGGTGGAGAAGCACTATCTGCCGTTGCTTGCGAAAAGTTGGTCAGTGGATGATGACGCAAAAGTGTGGCGCTTTGAGCTGCAAGAGGGCGTTCAATTTCATGATGGCACTTTGTTTGATGCGGACGCGGTGAAGCAGAATATCTTGCGCATGGCGCGTGAAGATAAAGGCTACACGCTCGGTTCGCCCGCCGTGTGGCGGCAATATCTCGGTGATGCTGAGATTGTGGTCGAAAGCCCCACTTCATTGACCATCAAATTGGCGATGCCGATGGCGGATTTGCTCGATGTGTTTGAGCAAGGCTTTATGGTTGCGCCGTCTAGTTTTGCCGCGCTCGATGCGGATCGGCGCGACAGCTATATCGGCACAGGTCCGTATAAAATTTGTTCCATTGCGCCTGATCGGGTTTGCGCCGAGCGGGTGGAGGGACATTTTATGTTCACACCGCAAAATCGTGAAATAGTGTGGCAGCATGTGGTGTCGCCTGATGATCGATTGGCGAAGATGCAATCTGGTGCGGTGCAGGTGGCGACGATGTTGCCGTTTGAAGCGTCGAAATCGCTAGGCGCTGCGCGGCATACTTTCTTGTCGCCGGTGGCCATCATCTATTTGCTGAATGCACAAGATGGGCCATTTCAAGATCCTCGCGTGCGGCGTGCAGTGAATATTGCGGTTGATCGAGACGCACTGATTGAAACAGTTTTGGGTGGCGCAGCTAAACCTCTTTTGGGATTCGTCAGTCCCAATCATTATGGCGCAGCAGACGCGGGCACCATGGCCTGTGATCGTGAAACCGCGCGCCAGCTGCTGGCAGATGCGGGGTATGCGGATGGGCTGACATTGAATGTCGACTGCCCGACGCGTTTGCCGGATGAGGCAGAGAAATTGACTGCAGCGCTTGGTGCGCAACTGGCTGAGGTCGGTATTGATTTCAACGTCACCATTCACCCCGAGCGGGAAGAATATGCTCATATGGTGCGCCGCAAAGAGATCCAAGATATGTGTGTTTTCGACTCCAGCCCGATGAGCACGTTCCGCGTTCTTTATGAAAAGATTGATAGCCGCATCGCCGGGGCTTGGTGGCAGGGCTACCAAAATACCGCGATTGAAGATTTGCTTGATGAAGGGCAGCGCATTGCGGATCCGGATGAGCGGGCGGCGGTTTGGCAAAAAGCTTATCAATTGTTGCAGCAAGATCCGGCCTGGCTCACGCTTTACAACCCGATCAAAGTCATTGGCGTTGCAGGCGATCATCCTGACTTCAAAATGCCGTTTGATGGGGTGATCAATGTGACTGAATTGCCGAATTTGGAAGGGTAATGCCATGAATGTGGATATGATTGTTAAGGGCGCAACCTTGGTCACGATGGATGCGGACTTCCGTGTGATTGAAAATGGTGCCATCGCCATTCAGGGTGGCAAGATTGTTGCGATTGGTCACCGCGACGAGATCAGTGGCGCTCACAGTGCTCGCGAAGAAATTGATGCGACAGGTCATGTCGTGTTGCCTGGTTTGGTAGATGTGCACGCCCATGCGGGCCATGGATTGATCAAAACCATGGGCATGCATTTGGGGCCGCGTTGGGAAGATATTTGTGGCGAGGTCTACACGAAAGCGTCGCCGCCATCATTTTGGCGGGCAGAAGCGCGCCTTGCCGCGCTTGAGCGTCTGCGCTTTGGCGTGACAACTGGCGTTTCTCTTTTGGGTGGTGGCGACACCATCATGCGCACGGATAAGCCTGAATATGCCGCCGCGCATTGCGAAGGTGTGTTGGATGTGGGCACACGTTCCGTTGTGGCCGTTGGCCCAACTCGTGCGCCGCATCCATTGGTCTATGCCGAATGGCAAGGTAACGACCAACAGGCCTATGATGTTTCGTTTGAAACGCAGTTTGAAACCTCAAAGCAGGTGGCGGCGCAGTGGCACAATCAGCGGGAAGGGCGGATCAAGATCGCCATGCTTTATCCCGTGTTGCGTGATGAACATGAGCGGGATTTGTCGCCCGAAGCCTATGAGCAGGCGTTGCAGCAAACCAAGCAGGTTTTTGATTATGCTGTAGAGCAAGGCTTGGTCTTTACCCAAGATGGGCATTGGCGCGGGTCTGTTCGACGTGCGCATAAGAATGGCACATTGGGCGCGAATGCGCTTCTGTCGCATTGTATTGATCTGCATGAAGATGAGATCGATTTGATCGCCGAGACAGACGCCAAAGTTGCGCACAATCCTTCTGCCAATGCGTCTATTTCTGGGCGCTGCCCGGCAACGGAGCTGATGGAAAAAGGTGCCATTGTCGGCTTGGGTTCAGATGCGACAGCACCTGACCGTTCTGCCGATATGTTCCGGCATATGCAGCAGGCCATGCATTATCATCGTCGTCACTTCCGGGATTCATCCATTCTGCCCATCGGCAAAACCTTGGCCATGTGCACCATTGATGGCGCGCGGGCTTTGGGCCTTGAGGATGAAATTGGCTCACTTGAGGTGGGCAAATCTGCCGATTTGATCAGCGTCGATATGCGCAAGCCGCACCTCGCACCAGCCAACATGCCTGTGCACCGCGTTGTGTGTTTCGCCAATGGCAATGATGTGTCGAACGTTATTGTAGGTGGCGAACATGTGTTGAAGAACGGGCGTGCGGTGCGTGTGGATGAGCAAGAAATCATCCAAGATGCAGAACAAGAAACCCAACTGATGATCGAGAGAATTGGCGGCCAAAAAGACTTGGCGACGCCAGATGATTTCTGGACAGTTACAGCATAATCCAATCTGTTTTTAAAAAGACAATAAGACTAGGGGACAAGAATGAGCTCAAAACTAACCGAAGATGCAAAGGGCGTTTTTGTGATCGCGGTGACACCATTTACACCAAGTGGCGACATCGATTTTGAAAGCTGCGATCGCATGGTCGACTTTTATCTTGAAGTGGGGGCCACGGGCCTCACTGTTTTGGGGATGATGGGTGAAGCACCAAAGCTGACCATCGAAGAAAGCCGCACAGTGGTGGAGCGCATTTTGGCGCGGGTTGACGGGCGCGTGCCAGTTGTTGTTGGTGTTTCCGCCCCCGGCTTTGCGCAGATCAAGGCGCTCACCGATATGGTGATGGAACTTGGCGCAGCTGGCGTGATGATTGCGCCGCCATCGTCGCTGAAAACAGATGATGCTATTGTCAATTATTACGTTCAAGTTGCCGAGCTGATTGGTGATGTGCCGTTCGTGCTGCAGGATTTCCCATTGGTCACCAATGTGCAAATGTCGCCAAATGTGATTGCGCGGATCGTGAATAATGTGCCGACCTGCGTTTGCCTGAAGCATGAAGACTGGCCGGGCCTAGAAAAGATTTCTTATCTGCGTGCTGAGGGCAATTTAGACCGACGCATCTCCATCCTTTGTGGCAATGGCGGCTTGTTCCTCACCGAAGAGATGGGCCGCGATGCAGATGGCGCCATGACAGGCTTTGCCTATCCTGAGATGATGACGCGCGTGGTGGAGGAATTTAACAAAGGCAATGCCGACTATGCCCGCGATTTGTTCGACGCTTATCTGCCGCTTGCGCGCTATGAGCAGCAGCCGGGTTTGGGCTTGGCCATCCGCAAATATGTAATGGCGAAGCGCGGCATTATTGCCAGCGATGCGTTGCGCAAGCCGGGGCCAAAACTGTCTGCTGCTGCAAAACAGGAAATTGATTTGCTGATCGAGCGACAAGAAAAGGCTTTGGCTAAATTGTCCTAAGGGCAATCTGAAAGACAATCCTTGTTCTAATTGAAACGGCTGGGTGCAATCGCCCCAGCCGTTTTTTCGTCTTGGGTGCGTGGAAGATTTTAGGACTATTAGACATTTAAAGGTGCATTTTACATATATGAAATTGTGGTCTACTAGCGTAATTCCGAATTTCGGGAAAATACGTAAGGCCTTATGATTCATATGTCACTTCAAATAATTTTATTAAACTTAATCGCCAAAGCCGGCATCAATGGAAATTGCGAATAGCCAGATGCGGTTTTGGGACATTTTGGGTCAGCATAAGTCCGCAATCATTGGCGTGGCGGTTAGTAGCGTGGCGGTGAATATTTTAATGCTCACGGGCTCGCTTTTTATGTTGCAAGTTTATGATCGGGTGATCCCCAGCGGCAGTGTGCCGACATTGGTTGGGTTGTGCCTAATCGTTGTGTTTTTATATTTGGTGCAGGGCATTTTTGACATCTTGCGCTTGCGCATTTTGGGCCGCGTTGGCTTATTGCTGGACGCTAAGTTGGGACGCGCGATTTTCGATTATGTGGCATCTCCAGATAAGGCGCTTACACGCGGCGCAGCGTTTCAGGTGCAGCAAGATTTGGACAAGGTGCGCGGGTTTTTGGGCAGCATTGGGCCGACTGCCATTTTTGATGCACCTTGGTTGCCCTTCTATATGGGCCTTTGTTTTATCTTCCATCCAATGATCGGGCTTTATGCCAGCGCGGGTGCGTTGGTGTTGTGCGCACTGGCGATGTTCACGGAGATATTGTCGCGCAAATTGGTTGTGCGCTCTGCAGCGGCGCAGCAGCAACGCGATGAGATCACGGATGCGGGCTTCAGCAGCGCCCAAGCGATCAGCGTGATGGGGATGCGGCCGCAGATTGGACAGATATGGGCAGACAAAAACACAAGCTTTGTTGCCGCTCAATTGCGGTTAAATGATCTTGTCGGATTGATGGGCAGCGCATCTAAAATTTTTCGGATGATTTTGCAATCCGGTATCTTGGCGGTTGGCGCGTGGTTGGTCATTCACCAACAGGCGACCGCTGGCATTATGATTGCCAGTTCCATTATGATGTCGCGGGCCTTGGCCCCGGTTGAAACAGCGATTGGCCATTGGAAGCATTTTGTAGCTGCGCGGCAGGGATGGGGGCGGTTGGTTGACCTTTTTGAGGATCATGGCGCGGAAATTGATGCGCCAACTCAATTGCCTGCGCCTAACTCGTCTTTGACTCTTGAACATGTGGTGGCCGGTCCGCCGGAAAGCAAAAAGCCCAATCTTGCAAAGATAAATTTTTCGCTGTTGGCGGGGCAAGGTTTGGGCATTGTGGGGCCATCAGGTTCGGGCAAGTCCAGTTTGGCAAAAGTGATCGTTGGCGCATGGCCCCTTTTGGCTGGTGCCGTGCGGTTAGACGGCGCGGCCCTCGTTCAGTGGTCTCCGGAAGCGCTTGGCCAGCATATTGGCTATTTGCCGCAAAGCGTTGATTTGTTGGCGGGCACAGTTGCCCAAAACATTTCGCGCTTTCAGCCTCACGCCGATGCCGCGGATATTATCAAGGCCGCGCAGCTGGCGGATATTCACGAGATGATTTTACGTCTTCCAGATGGCTATGAAACTCTATTGGGCAGTGGTGGGCATCAGCTTTCTGCTGGACAGAAGCAGCGTGTTGCGTTGGCACGTGCACTTTACAAAGACCCGTTTTTGGTGGTGCTGGATGAACCCAATTCAAACTTGGATGGTGAGGGCGAGTTGGCGTTGAACAAAGCCATTGCGTCGGTGAAAGCGCGCGGCGGCATCGTGATCGTTGTGGCCCATCGCCCGGCGATCTTGAGCCATTTGGATCAAGTGATGGTGATGCGGGCGGGGCAGGTCGAAAAGTTTGGTCCCCGTGAGGAGATTTTGACTGGTCTTGCGCCAAAGAGGGGACGGCAAGTTATGCCGTTTACGCGATGACGATGACGGGAACTTCTCCACAAGCATCCATGCGAAAACATGTGTGGGTGGTTTTGAGCATGGCGGCCATTCTGTTTTTGGGCGTTGGCGGTTGGGCCATTTCATATCCATTGGCTGGTGCGGTTTTGGCGTCTGGCCGGATTGTGGTCGAAAGTTATGCCAAGCCGGTGCAACACCCCACTGGGGGCAAGATCGCGGCAGTTTTGGTGCGCAATGGTGAACCTGTCAGAAAAGGGCAGGTGCTGGTGCAAATGGACAAGGTGTCCAGCCAGGCCAACTTGACCGTGGTTGTCGCCAAGTTGAATGAATTGCAGGCACGGTTGGCGCGGTTGGACGCCGAAATTGCTGGTGAAGAGCATCTGCTTCGCAAAGTCGCATCAGCGAATCCTGAATTGAAAACTCACTTACAGGCCGAAGCGCAAATATTGCAGTCTCGACAAAGTGCCCATCGGGGCAAAAAGGAATTGTTGGGGCAACGCCTTCTGCAATTGGAAAAACAGTTGGAAGGGCTGTTGGCCCAGCAACAGGCGAAAATCGAAGATGTTCGGTTTTTAACTGAGGACGTTGCGGCGGGGGAAAGCCTATTTAAAGAGGCTGTTATCAGCTCTGCTGAATTGCGCTCGCGCCAGCGGGCTTTAAGCGCTGCCAAGGGGCAGTTGGGGGCGCTTGTGGCTGAGGAAGGGCGGATGCGTCAGCAAATGGTGGAGGTGCAATTGCAATCCAATCAATTGGAAAGTGAATTGCTGCAAGAGTTGACTGAGCAGCGGCAAGCGGTGCGCAATCAAATCGAAGAGTTTGATGAACGTCGTGTCGCGGCAGAGCAGGCGTTAGACTGGGCCGAGATCACTGCGCCGCAGGATGGGGTTGTACATGAGCTGCAGGTATATAGCGCTGGTGAAGTGCTTTCCGCTGGGCAGGTGTTGACCAAAATTATCCCGCTTCAAGATGAGATGGTGGTTGAGGTGCAAGCTCGCCCGCAAGATGTGGATCAGATATTTGTTGGGCAGCGGGCGCAATTGAGTTTTTCTGCGTTTGATACGGGCGCATTGCCACAAATCTTTGGTGTTGTGCAGCAGGTAGGTGTCGATCTTTCGATTGATGACATGACAGGCGCGACTTTTTATTTGGTGCGCATTGAGGTGCCTAAAGTTGAAATGGAAAAACTTGCGGCGGTGACATTGGTGCCCGGTATGCCGGTGGAAGCTTTTATTGAAACGCCGTCGCGAACGGCTTTTTCTTACGCCACCAAGCCGATCTTGGCGCAAATTAACCGCGCTTTTAAGGAATGAGAGCGGTGCCATCACACCTGATGTAACCAACTGTTTTTGAATCAATTATGGTTTGTAATTCGGAATTTCGCGAATTATCGTAAATATACATGGTAAATGCATGAATTGTCATTCAGCGGCAAAATGAGGCCTGAGCTACATATGGAAAATTTACGTTATTACGATCTTTGGACATCCAATATTTATTTTGAGTTTTTTGGTGAGCAAACTTGGTGGGCAACTGAGGAAGGCTTTTGGGCGAATATTGGCGCGGTGAGTTACACCGAGCCGGGGAAAGTTAGCGGCAATATCACAAGTGTCGATAAAATTTTCGCCAGTGATGGGGATGATCAAATTTACACCTATTGGGGTGATGATTTTATTGATGCAGGCGCTGGCGACGATTTTGTGGATGCTGGTGCTGGTGACGATCTGGTTGATGGCGGCAGCGGGCAAGACCGCCTGTTTGGCGGTTTTGGCCAAGATGTGCTGCTGGGCGGTCTGGGCGATGATTTCCTGCAAGGGGATTATGGCAATGATCGCATTGATGGCGGCGAAGGCTTTGATATTGCGGGCTTCCGCGGTGGGGGCTCACAGTTCGACATTAAATTGGTTGGCGAAGGCCAATTGATGGTCACTGATCTCGTGGGGCAAGAGGGCGCCAATATTCTCACAAATATTGAGCGGTTGAATTTTGCGGATACGATTTACGATGTGACTCATCAGTTCAGCTTCAAACATTCTAATTTTGATGTGGCGGAGATTGCTGCATTAAAACAGCTTGAGCGCACGGATATCCCGTTTTTTGATGTAACGGGAGATGATGCGGACAATCAGTTGCACGGGCATTTGGCGAGCCTGAATCTCATTGATGCAGGCGCTGGTAATGATCAGATTTCCGTCAATGCAAAAGGTCATAGTCTGGTTTTTGCGGGTGCGGGCAATGATACAGTTCAAGGCAGCGTTTCAGGCAATGACATTGTGCATGGTGGTGCTGGAGATGATGTGCTCAATGGGCATTGGGGTGAGGACGTTCTGTTTGGCGAGGATGGCAATGATCGCTTGGATGGTGGCGCTGACAATGACCATTTAGATGGTGGCGCAGGGCGCGATTATCTAATGGGTGGTTATGGCGAAGATGTGCTGCTGGGTGGCGATGGTGATGACACATTGCGCGGGCATTTTCACAATGATGAGTTAGATGGTGGTGCAGGAACTGACATTGCAGTTTTTGAAGGCAATTTCGCTGACTATTCGATTGTGCAAGATGAGCAAGATATGTTGACCGTGACCGCATTGGGTGAACATTTGCGCGATGGCACAGATATTTTGCGCAATATTGAAGTGCTTCAATTCAAAGATGGCCAATATCTGGTGGCTGATCTGTTCGGAAATGAAGCGCCGATTGCCACGGATGATGCGTTGGCTGATCAGCCCATGGACAAAATGTTCACAATTGCGGCTGCGGATATTCTGGCGAACGATGTGGACCCGGATGGCGATCCGTTGAGTGTCACCAAAATCTATGTGGTTTCAGGCGAGGCGCAAGTCACACTGAATGACGACCAAACCATAAGTGTTATTGCCCAGCAGATGGGACAAGTGGTGCTTGGTTATGAAGTGTCTGATCCCGATGGTGCCACAGATTATGGCCATATCCAATTGTCTATTGGTGTGCCGGAAGATGCCACGATTGTCGGCACCAATGACGCGGATGTAATTGAAAGCCAAGGCTTGCAGTTTGAAAAAGTGTTTTTGCTGGATGGCAATGACGATCTCAAAATTTGGGGCAACAAAGGCTCCGAGGTTTTTGCTGGCGAAGGCAATGACAAGATCAGCGGCAGCATTTCCGGCAATGATGTTATTTATGGCGAAGGGGGACACGATAAAATCTCTACCCATTGGGGCGATGATTACATCTATGGCGGCGAAGGTAATGATGAGATTAACACCGGGGCAGGCAAAGACTTTGCATTTGGCGAAGGTGGTGATGATTTGATTTATGGTGGCTTTGGTGAAGATAGTTTGGATGGCGGTAGCGGCGATGATTATATGGTCGGCTATTGGCAGAATGATGTGTTTCATGGCGGTTCAGGCACCGATACGGTCAAATTTCTAGGCGCATTTGAGCAATTTTCCATCACTGCGGACGGTGCAGGTTTGATTGTTACGGACAATGTGACTGAGGGAGGCGATGAAGGGCGAAACACGCTGACCGAGGTGGAATATCTTCAATTCTCAGATGGCTATTATGATGTGGCCGCCGACGAATTTGTTGCGGGCGGCAAACGGCCATTGCCAGATGGCAGTGGCGGAACAGAGCCACCTGCGCAAACCGAAGTTCAGGAAGAACGTGTTCAGATGGCCGATGCCAGCGCGGTGCCCAATGGCATTGTCGCTTTGAAGCTACAAAACACGGATGCCGACAATGGCGCGGATGGGTACGCAAGTTTTGGCCATTTGTTCCAAATGGGCGATTTGCCCGCAGGTTCGGGGCTTGAAGCCATTATTGATGGGCAAAGCCACACGGTGCAACTTGATGTAAAGTCGACCTATGAGGATGGCAGCATCAAACATGCCATCGTGACTTATGAAGCGCCTGACCTCGCGGCAGCTGAAACAATCGACGTGATTTTGGCGACCACAGCGCCAAGCGATGCACCAGTTTTAGACCTGCAAACTTTACTAGACCAAGGCTTCGACATGAAAGCCAATGTGAGCTTTGATCAAGGTGATGGCACTTGGTTGGTCTATACGCCCGTGGATGAATTTCACAATGCGCGGCTTGATAAGAATGTAACTGAAGATAATCAGTTTGAACCTGTTGAAGTGCGATTTGATGAAGTGCAAACCGAGCCATTTGAGGTTACTGCAACAGCTGAATATAAGCTTGCGGACGGGACGACAGAAACCATCACTAAAAGCGTAATGGTGACGCCGGATGGCGATAAAGCCTTTGTTGATCTGGCGACTTTGTTTGATACGCGCGGCCATGTGGATGCGGGGGATAAACTCCTCAAAATGCACATGACTGGCTTGCCACAAGGGTCTGGCTTACTCAAAGGCATCAACCTTGCGGATGGCAGTCGCGTGGATGCTGCGGAGATTGACGTGGCGCAGCTGCTTCAGACAGCGCTGGATAATGGCGAAATTGACAGCTGGATTTCCGGACCTTTGGCAACAGAAGTGCGGGTGCATCATGCGCTGAATGATGATCTGACGGCCCAGTTCGACGTGCGGTTTTTCGCCAATGGGGAAACCAAAGTTGGCGTGACGGTGCTTAACGAAAACTCAGTTTTTGAGGGTGGTGATCGTCATTACACTTATGATTTTAGCCTCTCGCAAAATGGTCAAATTGTGCTCGACCATGATGGGCTTTATCACCACCAGGATGCAAATTGGAACGAGGTGGTGTGGAGCGATGGTGCGCCAAGCTTGCACACGATTCAGGATGTTGAATATTTGATGGGCACAGGTGCTGTGCCGAATTATGATTTGTCGATCCCCGTGCAAATTGATCTCGCCAATTATGACAATTTGGATCATGTGATGTTTGACCCGTTGCGGTCTGGCACGTTGGAAACCGATATGCCAGGCACAGGTGAACGGCCAGATATTGGCGCGCTGCCGGATTGGGCTGCGCGGTTCTTCTTGACGCAGGATTATCGTGATTATGCGGTGATGATGGCCAACGGTCAGGCTTCAGGCACCTTCAATTGGCACTTAAAAGACGGCGATACAGGTGAATATGTTTCCATCTACGATCATCCTAGGTTCTGGAATGATTTTCGTGCGGATAGCGCGTGGTATGGCGATGATGCGCCGTCACAGGATAATTTTGATTATGTGGCAGGTTTCCGGCCAGATACGGCTCACCAGCCTTCGCTCACCTATCTGCCTTACCTTGTGTCTGGGGATCGTTATTTCAGTGACGAGTTGGCCGCACAGGCCACATGGTCGATCCAAAGCGTGTTTAGTCCAAAGCGGTTGTTGAATGAGACAGATGATTTGCTGTTTTATCAAGAGCTACGTGGGGTGGCATGGACATTGCGCACTTTGGCCGATGCTGCCTTCGCCTTGCCTGATGACTCGGTGTACAAAACCTATATTGATGAGGTGCTGAACAACAATCTCAATTGGCTTGTGGAGCATTTTGTTGAAGGCGGTATGTCTGATGAACGGGGCATGTTGGAAGGGTTTATGGATGATTTGTGGAACACAGGTCGTTCACTTGACCAATATGGCAACGACACGCCATGGCAGGAAGATTATCTCGCCAACGCTTTAGGGCAACTCGCTGCACGGGGCTATAGTCAGGCCATCGATATATTGGATTGGCAAGCTAATGCGTTGGCGGGTCGATATATTTCCGGCGACCTCGGCTTTGACCCCAACAATGGCAGCATCAGCCATATGCCAACCACGGTGGCTAATGATCCAGACGGGTCAGCGCCAACAACTTCAAATGATGGCACTGTGTTTACCCACTGGTCGCAAGTTCAGGCGGCCATGGAAGACCGCGGTACCACTCAGGATGAGGTGTTTAAATATCAGAACCAAGTTGATAACACGGTGAAATCCCTGACCGGGCTTGCGGCCATGATAACCCACACAGACAATCATGATGCCTTCGAGGCATATGGGTTCTTGATGAAGGAGACATTTGCCTTCCGGGACAATGCCGAATTCCAAGCCTCACCGCGCAATTCCATTCAGCCAACTTTGAAAGATGGCACATTGGTTCAAAATGACATGATCCACATTTTGGATGATGAGGATGATGTGCATGAAGGTGCGGGTGGCACGCAAGTTGTTCACGGTGCGGGTGGCATTGACGAATTGCATGGTGGTGCGGGCATCGATTTGCTCTATGGCGGCAAAGGCAATGATGAGCTGCATGGCGATGCGGATGACGATTATCTGTTCGGCAATGAAGGCGATGACAAGCTTTATGGCGGTGATGGCAATGATGTGCTGCGCGGCAATGTGGGCAATGACCATATGTTTGGCGGCGCTGGTGATGACATTTTATATTATCAGGATGATGATGTTGTAGATGGCGGCACAGGCCATGATGTGCTTGCACTGCAAAATTGGCGCGAGGCCAACATCAATCTCTCATCCGGCAAGATAAAAGGCATCGAAGCCATTGATTTGCGCAATGTGGAGAATGATCAGGTTGGCATTGCCGATCAGATTCATCTCGACATCACCGACCTTATGCATGTTTCCGATAATCAGGATTTGTTCATCTATGGCGATGCCAGTGACAGCGTTTATCTAACGGGTGATGCTGTGTTGAATGACAATGTCACAATCAATGGGGATCAATTTATGCACTATTCATATGGCGACCTCGATCTCTATGTCACCGCCAATATGCAATTGATTGAAATGTAACCTGGTTTCTAAAACGTGAAATGCGCCCACTGGGGCGCATTTCAATCAAGCGGCATTTCACCTCAAAAAGTGGAGGAAATTGAGGTGTGCAGCTTAAATGGTCTGCTCGCTTTTTGTCCGCACAAGATCCCGCAATTGGTCGTGATCAATTGCTTTCACATTGATCTTGTCCCATTGGGTGCCCCCCATATCTTTTGCCGCTACCATCGCGTTGAGAATTGCTTCTTCAACGGATTGCACGGCGGCTTCATAGATGCGGTCGCAATATTGATCATTGAGCATGGTGAGGTTCAGCTCTGACGGTTCCTTATGTACGGGCCGCATTGGGTTGGCGGTGGAGAAGGCGAGGAAAATGTCGCCGGAATTATTGCCGCCAACAGTGCCATTGCGACCGATGCCGATGGAACCACGCCGCGACAAGCGTTGCAATTGATGCGGTGCCAATGGCGCATCGGTGCCAATCACCACGATGATTGATCCAGTCTCACGCGCCATCAGCAAATTGTCTTTCATATGATCGCCGATGGGGATGCCTTGAATGTTCAACCAATCGCGGATGCCGTGATTGGCCTGTACCAACGCGCCAACTGTATAGTCTTTGCCCTTTATGTTGACGTGCCGAGAGGCCGTGCCTGTGCCGCCTTTGAACTCATAGGCGATCATGCCGGTGCCGCCGCCGGTGTTTCCCTCCGCCACGGGCCCATCGCTTAAATTGTTTAGCGCGTCATATACGTCAGCTTCGGTGACGGGCATGCCGTTAATGTCGTTCAATGCACCATCATAGGTTTCAGCGATCACCGGCATCAGCCATAAATGCTCACTGCCATTATAGGTCTCGGGATAGCGCTCCAACATCCATTTGATGGTGGCATGATGGGTTATGCCCACAGCATGGGTGTTGGTGATCATAATGGGGCCAAGGAAATAGCCGCCATCTGCTATCCAATGGGTGCCCGTCATTTCGCCATTGCCGTTGAAGCGGTGCACACCTGCCCAAACGGGGGCAGGCTCGTTGGCGCTGGTGCGCGGCATGATGGCGGTTACGCCAGTGCGCACAGGCAAGGGCCGGCCGGGACGGGGGGCATCTTCGATGATTGATTTCAACCCTACAGTTACATCTGGAATGTCGGTGATGGCGTTTAGCTTGCCGGGTGTGCCTGCAAATTTGATGCCCAAATCTCGCGCCCGTATTGTTGGTTCGTCCGCCATAAGGCCTAAAGTTTCAAGTTGCGCCATGGTTATTTCTTTCGTGAACGGAGATAGAGGCCAACGGCCGCGATGGTGAAGGAGAACAGCAACATCATCACCGCGATGGCATTCACCTCTGGCTTAATGCCGCGGCGCAGCATGCCGAAAATGAATAGCGGTAATGTTTGTGTGCCAACGCCTGAAATGAAATAGGTGATCACCAGATCATCCATGGAGATGATGAAGGCCAATAGCGCGCCGCCGATCACCCCGGGCATCACTTGCGGCAACACCACTTTGCGGAACGTCGCCCATTCATTGGCCCCCAAATCTGCGGAGGCGTTTTCCAAAGTGCGGTCCATGCCTGCAAGGCGGGTGGACACCACGATAAACACATAGGAAATCAAAAAGGTGCAGTGCCCGATGATGATGGAGCCAATGCCTAATGGCATGCCAATGCCGACAAAAAAGATCAGCAAGGCAATGCCCAAAACAATGTCTGGCATCAACATGGGCGTGAACATCAATACCCGATAAAACCGCTTGCCAAAAAAGTTATAGCGATAAATTGCCAGCGCTGTTGATGTGCCAATCAGCGTAGCGATTGTGGTGGTGAATGCTGCCACGATGAAGCTGTTTTTGATCGCCGCCAACAATTGATCTGTCGATTCAATATAGAGCGCTGCTTCAGAGCTGGCATTGGTGAAGCCAAATATTTGCTTATACCAATCAAAGGTGAAGCCGGACCATTTCATCATATTGACCGGGTCTGAATTGAAGGAATAGACCACGATCACCGCGATGGGGGCATAGATGAAGGCGAAAAACAAAATCGTATAAAGAGTAAGGCTGCCGCCGCCGAGTCGTTTTAACCAGTTCATGCCAACCTCCTCACTTTGTCGCTGGCGATTGATCGCCATCTTTTGTTTCTGAACGGATATAGATGAACAGCATCACCAGCACGCCGGTCATCACCAGCATGGATAGCGCCGCGCCAAACGGCCAATTGCGGGCTGAAAGGAATTGCTGCTCGATAAGATTGCCTAACATCAGCACTTTTGCGCCGCCGAGCACGGTGGGCACAACAAAGTTGCCCAATGTGGGGATGAACACCAAAATTGAGCCGCCAATAATGCCGGGCATGGTGAGGGGCAAAATCACCCGGAAGAAGGTTTGAAAGCCATTTGCCCCAAGGTCTTGAGATGCTTTCACCAAGGTCCAATCTAGCTTTTCCACGCTGGCATAGAGCGGCAAAAACATGAATGGAATGAAGATATAGACCATGCCCAAAATGGTGGCGCCTTCGGTGTAAATCATATCCAGCGGTTCGCTGATAATGCCCAAGCTCATCAAAGTGCTGTTGATGAAACCTGTCTTTTTCAAGATCAAAACCCAGATGAACAGCCGTACGATCAGGCTGGCGAAAAAGGGCAGAGCGATCAGAAACAGCGAGAAATTTTTCCAGTTCTCTTTCAGCCGCGAAATCTGAAACGCAGCGGGATAGCAAACCAACAAAGTGATGATCACCGTTGTTGCTGCGATCCGCAAAGAGCGCAAAAAGATTTGGATATAGACTGGGTCGAAAAATTCGAATGTCGGGTCCGCAAAGCCTAAGATGCGGCCATAATTGTGGGGGTAGAATATCCATTCCACACCGCCATAAAGGCCAGGCATCAAAAAGCTATAGATCAGCATGATCAATAGCGGGGTGAAAAAGAAGATTGCTAAGAATATGGTGACGGGACCGAGCAAAAGGCTCAACTGCGCCCGTTGTCTATTTGATTGTGATAGGCCTTTCATTGCACATCTCCCGTGCCGGGGATCAAGTGTACGGCGTTCGGGTCATAGCTGAGGCGGGCGGTTTTTGTGCGCTCGACTTCTGCCAGCCGACTTTGCCGTGCAGCGGAGATGATCGCTTTAATTTCGCTGCCGCCTGTGGTTTTGCCCAGTAATTCATAGGCAGAGCCCAAAAACACAATCTGATCGATGGTGACATCGATCTCAGCGCGATTTTCATCGCCATCAGCAAGTGAAAATTGCTCTGGTCGCAACATTGCCGTCACCTTGCCGCCATTGATGTGCTGATCCTTGCGCGCACGCGCCTCGATCACTTCATTATGCTCTGTTGCGATATGAATGCGTTCGCCATCGCGGCTGGCCTTGCCTTCAAACAGGTTGGATGCGCCCACGAAGGACGCCACAAAAGAATTTGCGGGATAGTTATAGGTGTTGAGTGGTGTGTCGATTTGTTGGATCACGCCGCCATTTAAAACCGCAACACGGTTGGACATGGTGAGCGCTTCTTCCTGATCGTGTGTTACGAAAATAAAAGAAATGCCCAATTCGGCTTGCAGGTTTTTCAACTCGATCTGCATAGACTGTCGCAAGTTGCGATCAAGGGCAGAAAGTGGCTCATCCAGCAGCAAAAGTTTGGGGCGGGCAATAATGGCGCGGGCCAAGGCCACGCGTTGTTGTTGGCCACCAGAAAGTTGCCGTGGCATGCGATCCGCATATCCGCCTAGACCCACCAATTCCAACGCTTCGCCAACGCGCTTTATGCGTTCAGGCTTTGGTGTGTGGGCAATTTCCAAGGCATAGCCAACATTTTCACCCACACTCATGTGGGGAAAGAGGGCGTAGTTTTGAAACACGGTGTTTACAGGGCGATTATGTGGCGGCGTCTCTCCCATATCGACGCCATCAATCAAAATCTGCCCTTCATCAAGCTGCACGAAACCTGAGATAACATGGAGCAAAGTTGTTTTGCCGCACCCAGAAGGGCCGAGCAGGGTTAGAAATTCATTGCGAGATACCTCCAAGTCAATCGCGTCTAACGCATTGATTTTGCCGCCTTCTGGCAGCGAAAATCGCTTGGTGGCATTGTCTAAACTGATAATCTTATCGTGCATGTATTTCTCCCATATTCGCCCAATCCATGCATTGTTACTTTAATACCTATTGCATATTTCAGTTATTTTGATAACATAAAAATGCGAATGTCAATGGATCGGTATTTGACTTTCGCAATTTTTCTGGCCTGTCACTGGTCTTTAATCGTCAGTGTTTTGGGGCCTAATCGAGGGAGAAGATCAATGACGAAGCTATTATGGAGAAAAGCGCTGACGCAGACAGGCAAGCGGTTTGGACTTGCCGCTGTTGCTGGAGCGATGGCGCTTGTTTCAGGCGTTGGCCAGGCGCAGGCGCAAGGGGAATTAAACATTTATAACTGGGGTGAATATATCAACCCAGCTGTGTTGCAGAAGTTTGAAGAAGAGACAGGCATCAAGGTCAATCTTGATGTGTATGGATCTAACGAAGAGATGTTGGCCAAGGTGCAAACTGGTGCCACCGGATATGATCTGGTGTTCCCATCAGTTCACATGCACGACATTATGGCCAAGCTCGATTTGCTGCATAAAACCAACATCAATGAATATGAGGGTTTTAAAAATATCGAGCCTTCATTCTTGCGGGCAAAATCTGACCCGAATGGCGAATATTGCTTGCCTTATGCCTGGGGCTCAGTTGGCATTGTGTATAACCGTGAAGTCTTGGGGAAAGACATTACAGGTTGGCGAGATTTGATCCAAACTGTGCGTGAGAAGGACCTTAAATTCACTCTGCTGGACGATATGCGTGAAGTGATTTCTGTGGGCTTGATGATGAATGGCAATTCGGTCAACTCCACTGATCCGCAAGAATTGCAGGAGGCCGCAGAAACCATCATCGCCATGAAGCCATATGTGGCGGCATTCACTTATGAAGCGCGGCCAATTGTTGAAGCGGGCGATGTGGCCGCAGGTCACTTCTTTGTCGGCGCAATGGTTGATGTGTTCCGGGAGCCGGAAAAGCTTGGCTATGTGATTCCAGAGGAAGGCGCGACCATGTATCAGGAAGATATCTGCGTGCTGAAAAGTTCGCCAAATAAGGAAAATGCGATTAAGTTTCTTGAGTTCTATACGCAACCTGAAGTGGCTGCGTTGAATATTGAACAGCAAACCAATGGCACGCCAAATAAGCCAGCGCGTTCAATGACAGCGGAACATATTGCTAATTCTGAAGAGATTAATCCACCAGCAGACGTGATGGAACGCCTCCAGATATTTGTTGATCTGGGCGCTGATATCCGTAAGTTTGATCGGGTCTGGACAACGATTAAAACAGCACAATAATACTATTCAGCGTGGCCAGCACTTCGCGCTGGCCATCGCTTTATTTGAAAGGCCCGCCCTATGTCGGCGAAACTGCTCGAACTATTGCAATCACCGGAAGCCCGGCAGACAAAGTCAGATCATCTGATTGCCAATTACATTGAGCGCAATTTGGCCGAAATGCCTTTTGAAACCGCCAAATCTATTGCGGAAGGCGTAGGCGTGAGCCAAATGACCGTCGGGCGATATTTGCGCCGACTGGGCTATGAAGGCTTGGAAGATTTGAAGCGCGAAATGCGCAAAGGTGCTGCGCGCACCGCATGGCAGGTCAGCGGACAATGGGATCGCCTGCAAGATGATGCGCGAGACGGGCGCTTGCTTGCGGGACTTATTCAACAGCAAATTGATGATTTGGGCGCGATTTACAACATCACCCTTTCTGCCGAATGGAAGCAAGCAGTGCATGAGCTTGCCACTGCTGAAGAGGTGTATGTGGCAGCTTGGCAAAATGTGCGAGGGGTTGCGCAATATTTTGCCAATCAGATTTCCTATGCGCGGCCAGGCGTTGCTTTTGCTGACGGATTGAATGGCACCTATAGCGAGATATTAGATGGGCGGTGCAAAAATCGCTGTTTGGTTTTGATGGATGTGCGCCGCTTTGCGTCTAAAGCGCGCCTGCTGGCGGAAGAGGCTGCGCGCAGCGGCGTTAAAGTGATTTTGGTCACCGATGATTCCTGCATCTGGGCGCGTGAAATTGAAGCAACAGCATTGATTATGCCCGGCGCGAAAGGCCCGCTTTGGGACGGCGCTGCCACCTCAGTCGCGTTGTTGGATTTGCTGGTCGCTAACCTTGTTGTGGAAATGGGCAATTCGATCAATGCCCGCGTAGACCGGTTGACCGAGCTGCAAGATTTGTTTGGCGATTTCGAAAAAGAATAACGCTAGAAGGTTGGTGGCGTACAGGCGCTGATCACTTCGCAGGGCTCGCTGCCCACGGCACGAAAGCGGTGTGGTCTGCGGCTGGAAAAGCGATAGGCATCGCCAGGGCCAAGAATACGCCTTTCGTCATCCACGGTCACCTCCAGCCGACCAGAAATCACCACGCCGCCTTCTTCACCATCATGCACCAACGGCACTCGACCCGTATCGGCCCCTGGGGCATAGCGCTCCTTCAAGATCTGTAACGTAGAGCCTGCCATATCTTGCCCCACCTGCCGGAATGAGATTTTGCCTTTGCCAATCTCCACCAAATCTTCCGCGGCATAAAAGGGGCTGGGTTCTGGTGTGGCTTCAATTGCGAAAAACTCGCTGAGGCCGATGGGGATGCCATCCAAAATGCGTTTTAGTGCGCCCACAGACGGATTGGTGTGCCCCGCTTCAATGAGAGAAATGGTAGAATTGGTCACCCCTGTTTTGGCGGCCAATTGCCGTTGCGAAAGGTTGGCGCGGGTGCGCACCAGACGCAATCTTTGGCCAATTTCCATCTCCATCATGTGCGTGCCTGTTTCTTATGTTAAATATTCCACAAATAATGACTTATCAGCTTAATAAAATCAATGGGTTGCTGTTTTGAAGAAAAGGACTTGTTAATTTTAGCGGAAAGGTCTCCACTGCCAATAAATGGGAGATGTTTTATGGCTGATCAAATGCGCGCGAACCAACCTTCACTCGAAAATTATTGGATGCCTTTTACGGCGAACCGGCAGTTTAAGGCGGCACCGCGCATGTTTGCGGAAGCCAAAGGCATGTATTACACAACCACCGACGGGCGGCAGGTGCTTGATGGCACAGCGGGCCTTTGGTGTGTGAATGCCGGGCATGGCCACCAAAGCATCGCCAGCGCTGTTGAGCGGCAGCTGACCATCATGGATTATGCGCCATCTTTTCAGATGGGCCACCCCATCGCTTTTGAATTTGCAGAGCGATTGGCGGAGATTGCGCCTGCGGGGTTAGACCGTATCTTCTTCACCAATTCGGGTTCAGAGTCAGTCGATACGGCGCTCAAAATGGCGTTGGCCTATCACCGTGCACGCGGCGAGGGTACGCGCACGCGCTTGATTGGGCGCGAGCGTGGTTATCATGGCGTCGGGTTTGGCGGCATTTCTGTCGGTGGTATTGTGAATAATCGTCGGACCTTTCCCACTCATCTGCCGGGCGTGGACCATTTGCGGGACACGCATGATTTGGAGCGCAACGCGTTTTCGCCATGTGAGCCAGAATTTGGTGTGGAGCGAGCGGAAGATTTGGAGCGCATTGTGGCGCTGCATGGCGCAGAGTCGATTGCAGCGTTGATCGTTGAGCCAGTTGCTGGGTCAACAGGAGTGTTGATCCCACCAAAGGGGTATTTGCAGCGCTTGCGCGAGATTTGCGATAAGTATGGCATTTTGCTGATTTTTGACGAAGTGATCACTGGCTTTGGCCGTTTGGGCACGCCGTTCGCAGCAGACTATTTTGGCGTCACGCCAGATATTATCACCACCGCCAAAGGCTTGACCAACGGGGTGATCCCTATGGGAGCCGTGTTTGCCAGCCGCGATGTGCATGATGCACTGATGATAGGGCCGGAGAACATGATTGAGCTGTTCCATGGCTACACCTATTCCGGCCATCCGGCTGCTGCGGCGGCGGGCATCGCAACGCTCGACATTTATAAAAATGAAGGTCTGTTGACCCGTGGTGCAGATATGGCGGGGCAGTGGCAATCAGCCATTCATGGGTTGAAGGACTTGCCCAATATCGTTGATATTCGCACCATTGGCTTTGTTGCTGGTATTGAGCTGAAATCGCGCGATGGCGCGCCGGGCAAGCGTGCATATGATGTGTTTGTTGATTGTTTTGAGCGTGGGCTGCTGATCCGCGTCACGGGCGATATTATCGCCTTGTCGCCGCCATTGATTATGGACGAGAGCCATTTGGACGAATTGGTTTCAATTCTTTCAGATGCGCTGCGTCGTGCAGAATAATGGGCGCAAGCGGGTGTGCCTGCTTGACCCAAAATGGTCCAACCCTTTAGGGTTCGGATAACGGGTTGGGCGTGATGGCGTCACGCCAGCGCCCAAATCTTTTCTGTCCTGAACGCCCGGACATACGCTCTTGCTTTTGCGCAAGGGCTAAAAGTTACGTGGTGGATGCCGTGAACAATAACTCAACTTCCAGCAGCGCTCATTCATTGTCGTTTGTTGAAGCCAATTTGGGCATGATCTTGATGGTCATCGCCATGCTGCTGCTGCCCATTGGCGACACGTTTGCCAAAGTGCTGACCAGCGTGATGAACCCGCTCGAAGTGTCCATGTGGCGCTTTGTGTCGCAGGCCATTTGGTTTCTGCCCGTGGCCTTCATCATGCAGAAATATTTCCGCGGGAGCATATTCTCTCCCATTGTCGCTCTATCAGGGCTGCTGATGGTGACCTGCATTACCTCGTTGGTGACAGCGTTTTCGGTTATGCCCATCGCCACCGCCATTGCGATCTTTTTTGTGGAACCCTTGGTGCTCACCTTGCTTGCGGGTTTGATTTTGCGGGAGGCGATTGGGCCGCGTCGCTTTGTGGCTATTGGTATTGGGTTGGTTGGCGCGATGCTGGTGATCCGCCCCAGCTTCGCGCAATTTGGCTGGACAGCATTGTTGCCGCTAATTGCCGCGGTGGCCTATGCGCTCAATATGATTGTGCTGCGCTATGCCAGCAAGCAGCGCTCGGCATTAACCGTGCAATTTGGCGCAACCATGTATGCGGCTGTGTGGTTGGTTGTGCTCACACTTGGCTTTAGCGCAACCAATGTCATCGAACTTTCTGGTCCGTTGCAAAATGATTGGACGTGGAAAGTGATCGTCACCGTAGGCGCGCTTTCAGCCTTTACTTTTGTGTTGATTGCCGAAGCGTTCAAACGTTCTGAGGCAGGGGTGTTGGCGCCGTTTCAATATCTTGAAATTCTGGGGGCCACCGCTGCTGGTTATCTTGTGTTTGGTGATTTTCCAGATTGGATCACATGGGTTGGCATCGCGATTATCTTGGCGTCCGGCATTTATGTGTTCCATCGCGAACGAGAGGTTGGGCGCTTGCGCCCAACAAAATCCAAAACCAAGAATGAGGGCGCGCGGTAAGCCCATTCTTGATTGCAGAAACAAAAAGGGCGCCCCGATTGGAACGCCCTTTTTTAATTTGCTTTTGTCCTGTCTTAGCCCGGGCTCATGCCACGTAAGCGTTCTGAGCGGCGGCGCAGTAATTCGACTGTCGTGAGCAACAGGATCGAAACAGTCACCAAAATGGTGGCCGCTGCCAGAATTGTGGGCGAGATTTGCTCGCGCAAGCCAGTGAACATTTGCCATGGCAATGTTTGTTGCCGTGCAGAGCCAACGAACAGCACCACCACCACTTCATCAAATGAGGTGATGAATGCAAACAAGCCACCAGAGATCACGCCAGGCAGGATCAACGGCATTTGAATGCGGAAGAATGTGGTGACCGGGTCGGCGCCCATATTGGCTGCGGCACGGGTCAAAGACCGATCAAAGCCAACCAAGGTGGCGGTTACAGTGATGATGACAAATGGAATGCCGAGCACGGCGTGGGCCAAGATTACTTTCACATAGCCAACAAAGGCTTGGTTCAGCCCCAGATTTGCCTGCAGCCAGTTGCCCAAAGGCGCGTAGAAGAAGAACATGCCGGTAGCAGAGATGATCAATGGCACGATCATTGGTGAAATCAACACGGCCATAATCGCTTGTCGACCGGGCACGTGTGATTGGCTGAGGCCAATCGCAGCCAAAGTGCCAAGGCTAACCGAAATCAGCGTGGCGATTGGCGCGATGATCAGTGAGTTTTTCAGTGGCACCATCCACTCGTCAGAGCCAAGGAAATCATAATAGTGCTTCAAGCTATAACCTTCAGCTTTAAAGCTCAGCATTTCCGGCGTGAAGGTGAAAAAGTCTTCTGCGTTGAAGCTTAGCCATGCCACGGGCAGCAAAGGTGCGATCAAGAAGAAGAACACAAAGGCACAGATAAATAGGAATGAGTTGTGCCACAAAACTTGGCCCGGCGTGTAATAGCTTGGCACGCCAGCGCGATAACGGCCAGAGCCGATCCAAGTGGTGAACCAGCCCATGGAGAGGCCCACAACCGCGCCGCCCACAATGCCGCCAACGCCGCCGAAAATCGCACCCACAACAGCAAATGCCGCCGATGTGCCCCAGATTTTCTGCCAGCGAGGAAGTGCGGCAAGGCGGTCTAAGCCCATCGCCAACAGTGCGCCGACAATTACGCCTGCAAACAGGCCGATCAGTGGTTGATGATAGATGTTGCCAGTGATGAAGCCGAAAATAGCGCCGAAAGCTGCCACCATGGGCACGGTGAATTTAAACAGGTTAGGACGCTTGATGCTTGGGTTTAATACGCTCATTTGCTTAGCCTCCCAACTTCACATTATCGATGCCCACGATCTTGTCGTAAGCCCAGTACAAGACAAGCACGACAACCAGCAAGATTGTGCCGAGTGCGGCAGCGAGGCCCCAGTTAAGTGAGCTGGAGATGTGGTATGCAATGCGGTTGGAAATAAAGATGCCGCTGGTGCCGCCCACAATTTCTGGGGTGATGTAATAGCCAATGGCCAAAATGAACACCAGAATTGAGCCCGCGCCAATGCCCGGCACAGATTGTGGGAAATAAACGCGCCAGAAAGCTGTCCAGTTCGTGGCGCCCAATGATTTAGCGGCCCGCAAATAGCTTGGCGGAATGGTTTTCATCACCGAGTAAAGCGGCAAAATCATAAAGGGCAGCAAGATGTGCGTCATGGCGATGATGGTGCCTGTGGCGTTGTTCATCAGGATCAGCCGGTTGGCGTCTCCCACAAAGCCCAACCACACTAAAATGTCGTTGATCACCCCTTGTTGCTGCAACAGTACCTTCCAAGCAGAGGTGCGTACCAGCAATGAGGTCCAGAAGGGCAACAGCACCAAGATCATCAAAGTGTTGGCAGTGCGCATGGGCAGGTTGGCCAAAAGCCAAGCCACAGGATAGCCGAGCAGAATGCAGGCGCCTGTGATGACCAATGCCATCCACAAAGTGCGCATAAACAACTGCATGTAGATTTGCTGGTTCTCAGGCTTCGCTTGCACGCCTTCTGGAGTGAGCTCCAAATCCACCGCATTTAAGAAATAGCCAGTGGTATAGTTCGATGAGAAGACCTGCATTGTGGACCAAAGATCGGTTGTGCCCCAATCTTCTTTGGCGTCAATAAAGGCGGCTTTAAAATTGACCTCGGGCAGTTGATCCAAGTTGGCAACTGCGTCTTTCAGGGCTTGTGCACCCGGGCCATCATATGCAGCGATCTCTGTTTGTGTTTGCTCGCTTTGAAGATCTTGCGCAAGGCCAGCGTAAACGGCCTCCCATGGGTCTTCTTCGGCAACCACATCTTGGTCGTCGATCACAGTCCAGATGGCGAAATCAGTATAAGCACGGGTAGCCCATGGCAGCATGTCTGCCATTTGAGGCGACGGGGTGAAGCCAATATCCCCGGCCATGCTTTCGCCTGTTAGGCGGGCCCACAAAGCGCGCCGGCTTTCCAGCAGCTCTTCACCGCCTTCACCAGACAGCATTTCATACCAGAAGGCGCCTTCTTTGAAGTTCTCATTTATATCTTCAAGCGGATCTTGAAAGTCTGAACCCATATCGTCTAGGCGACGGCCGGTGGTACGGAAAACAGAGGATAGGCCAGTTCTTTCGTAGTTCAGCCGTGTGCCTAGTTTGGTGTGTTCTTTGGCTTCTGAAGCTTTGAACAGATCAAAATAGAGATGGCGGAAAACATTTTCGTCTGGTGCTTCGCCGGTGCTGCTGTCCCACTCCTGCAGCGCAACAACTGTGTGCGGCAAAGTGTTGGACACGATCTCATTTTCCACCGAGCGGAAAAGCATTGAGAGAATGGGGATGATAAAGGTGACCATCACAAAAATGAGCAGCGGTGCGATTAGCATTAGCGCTCTTAATTTTTGTCGCCGCAATGCCCGCGCTAGGCTCTGCTTTAGCGGTCGGCCATCTGCCGCTAGCATTGGTTCTTGTGTCGTGTCACTCATTGCGCCCCCCGAGAATTTTTACCGTTAGTCGGTCTATTCTTTGGTTATTCTTATTGGGTGAAAAAGGGGGGCAGGGCTGCCCCCCTTTTTCTAAAGGATTATTGAGCCAACCAAGCTTGGAATTTGGCGTCAATATCGTCGCGGTAATCCGCCCAGAACTCATAGTTGTACAAGAATGTGTTCTGTGCGTTGTTTGGATCGGTTGGCATATGTGGTGCCATTTCGATGCCCAATTCAGCGTGCTTGCCAACAAGCGGAGCTGAAGATTCACGCGCAGGACCGTATGAGATGTACTTCGCTTGGTCTGCAAGACGTTGAGTGTCAGTTGCAAATTTCACGAAATCTTTCACACGTGCCAAACGCTCTTCAGGCAAGTCAGCAGGGATCACCCAGCCGTCAAGGTCGAACACTTGCGCGTCCCACAACATGCCGATTGGCTGGTCTTGCTCAACGATGGCTGAGAACAAACGACCATTATATGTTGAACCCATAAATACTTCGCCGTCAGCCAAAAGCTGTGGTGTGTCGGCGCCAGCTGACCACCAGATCACTTCATCGCGAATGGTGTCGAGTTTCGCCAATGCTTGCTCTTGGCCTTCTTCAGTGGCCAAAACGTCATAAACGTCTTCTTTTGCAACGCCGTCACAAAGCAAAGCCCATTCCATTGTGTTGATTGGGCGTTTCTCAAGTGAGCGCTTACCTGGGTATGTTGCCAGGTCAAACAGGTCACAAATGTTGCTTGGCTCTGGTGTGCCTTCAGGCACAAGGTCAGTGCGGTAGCCCACTGTTGTTGAATAAACAATTTGCGGGATAAAGCAGTCGCTTACAATCAGGTCGCCAAAGTCGTCGCTTGCAGATGTGCCATCAGGCGCAGCAGCGAGAATCTCGTCATGGTCAACTTCCATGGCCAAGCCTTCATCACAAAGGCGCATAGCGCTGGCAGCAGTAACGTCCACCAAGTCCCAGGTCACGTTGCCTGCTTCATTCATGGCGCGCATTTTCGCAACAGCCTCGGCAGAGCTTTCGTCCCAAGTGATGGATACGCCATCATTCATTTCCAAATATGGGTCAGCATAAGCTTTGATTTGGCTGTCCTGATATGCGCCACCCCAGCTTACGATTGTCATATCTGAACTCATATGATCATCCGCCACAGCTGCACCGCTCAACGCCGCAATCGCCGTTGCCGCAGCCAGTGGAGTCATGAGTTTCGTTACGAGTTTCATTGAAATCTCCCTTTTATATGCCCGGTCCTTACCGTGAGAACTGACCCCGGGCATGGCCAGTTCTGTTCCTGCCAAACCTGGTTCGCTACGCGTCTAGAGCGCGGCAATCTTCAGGCAACCATCCGATTTTGATGTGCTCACCTGGTTTCAGGCGAACTTGGTCTGGCGCGTTTCTGGTTTTGATGATGAATTCGTCATTGCCCGCCACGCGCAAACGTGTGCGGAAAATGTCGCCCATATAAATAAATTCAAGCACTTCAGCTTTCAGCGTGTGGGCTTCTGGGTCCAAGCGGTCCGCATTATATTCAACCCGCTCCGGGCGGATGGACACGCGGGTACGATCGCCTACATTGCTCACATTTACGGGCACCGCATCGATGATTTCGCCATCATCGAGTTCCACCACGCATGTGTTGCCTTTGATCTCTTTGATCACGCCTTCAAGCGTGTTGTTTTCACCGATAAATTGCGCCACGAAGCTGTTTTCCGGTGACTCATACAATTTGTCTGGTGGAGCAAGCTGCTGAATGCGGCCATCGTCAAACACCGCCACACGGTCAGACATGGTCAAGGCTTCAGTTTGGTCGTGGGTCACATACACGGTGGTGATGCCCAAGCGGTGGGCGAGGTGGGTGATTTCGAACTGCATTTTCTCGCGCAGCTGCTTATCAAGCGCGCCGAGTGGTTCGTCCATCAACACCAATTCAGGTTCAAACACCAACGCCCGAGCCAGCGCGATCCGCTGTTGTTGCCCGCCAGATAGTTGGGCCGGGCGGCGTCCGCCAAAATCGCCCATTTCCACCATGTCGAGGGCGCGTTTTACCTTTTCTTCCCGTTCAGCTTTGCCAAGCTTGCGTACTTCAAGGGGGAAGGCGAGGTTTTCTGCAATCGTCATATGTGGGAACAGCGCATAGTTTTGGAACACCATGCCAATGCCGCGTTTGTGCGGGGGAATGCCATTGATGGATTCACCGCCCAACCGGATATCGCCGTGGGTCGCGGTTTCAAAACCTGCGAGCATCATCAAGCAAGTGGTTTTGCCAGAACCTGATGGCCCGAGCATGGTCAAAAACTCGCCTTTTGGCATGGTGAGGTTCAGGTCTTTTACGACCAAGGTTTCCCCATCATAGCTTTTTTGCACCCGTTCAAACTCGACGAATGCGTCATTTGATGCAGTGTCAGCCACTGTGTTTCCCCCTGATATTCCAAGCATTTTTGATGTTGTTGATGTGCTTCTGGCTTTGCGTTGGTGCCGGGCCAATTTGGCTGGGCCAGCCCATCAATCGGTTCTGTTCGACAAAATTGTCCTGTGCGGACAAAGTGTTGTTCACTTGGCCCGTCCCTAGATCGTTCTGTTCGATGATGGTGAAAATCGCATGGATGCGAGGAGCTGCAGACGCGAAATGCGCTGCAAACTCAATCGGTTAGCGATGAAATTTTGGAGATTATTGAAGGTGCCCGATTTGGCTTGGTGCAGGATGCACGTGTGCCACGGGCTTGCAGGTCGAAATTTTGTTTCGCGCATTTTTTTCATAATCAATAAGACAGTGGAATATACGGAAACTGAGTAATATGCAACCGTTTTGCAGAATTGATTGCATATGATGCTGATATTATAGCGAAAAATCTGAATCATTTGGTCAAATTTCAGATTTTAGAGAAAGTATAAATTTTAGAAAATTCTGCTATAATTCTTAGGTAATTTTAGCGAAGTTACATGTTTTTACTGTAAAAATATGTAGATTATTTGAAGTTTTGAAAATTGCATTTTTGTCGCGATTTTTTCACAATTTTAAACTGTGTTTTTTGCATCTTTGGCCAAAATCGAACAAAGGGTGTGTTTTCGAAAAGTGATCGATATGCGGATCTACGTGTGGAGACTTAAGCGCTTGTTAAAGCAGCTCGCGTATAAAGAAGGGTGTTAATTAATGTCATTTTTAAAAATTAGGCGGCACTTCTCCAAACATTTTGCCGCCACTGGAGCGCGAAATGTCTCTACTTCCATTCCCTAAAAAAGTGAATGATGCACAGCAAACCCTTGCAGCCTTTTCAAAATCTCAAGCCATTATCGAGTTTTCGCCAGATGGCACCATTTTAACAGCCAACCAGAACTTCCTCGATACGGTCGGGTATGAGCTTAGCGAGATTGTTGGGCAGCACCACCGCATGTTTGTTGAACCCGAATATGCTGCGAGTGCGGAATATCATGAGTTTTGGGAGCGGTTGGCGCGGTGCGAGTTTGATGCGGCTGAATATAAGCGACTGGGCAAGAACGGGAAGGAAATCTGGATTCAGGCGTCCTATAACCCGGTGTGTAAATCGGACGGGGTGCCGTATAAAATTGTGAAGATTGCCACGGATGTGACGGAGCGGAAGCTGAAGGATGCGGAGGCGAAGGGCAAGCTGGCGGCGATTTCAAAATCTCAGGCAGTGATTGAGTTTACGCCCAATGGTGAGATTTTGGCGGCGAATGAGAATTTTTGCAGTGTGATGGGATATAGCGAAGCTGAGATTTTGGGAAAGCATCACCGCATGTTTGTGGATGTGGCTTTTGCGCAGAGTGCTGAATATCAAGAATTTTGGCAATTGCTGAAAGATGGCACTTTTCAATCCGCTGAGTTTTGCCGCTATGGCAAAAACAAAAAGGAGGTTTGGATTCAAGCCACCTATAACCCAATTTTTGATATGAATGGCCGGGTGATCAAAGTGGTGAAAATTGCCACTGACATTACCGAGCGCAAGGTCTCCGAAGGCATTATTGTGCAGTTGCGCGATAGTTTGGCGGCGCTGGCCAATGGAGATTTGACGGGCAAGATCACCACTAAATTCACTGGTGATTATGAGGCGCTGCGCGAGGCTTATAATGACTCGTTGGATCGGTTCTCGGCGGTGATCCACAAATTGCGCAGCACATCGCGCGGGTTGAAAAATGCCACTGGTGAAATTTTGTCTGGGGCGAATGATTTGAGCGAGCGGACCACCAAGCAAGCGGCAACAATTGAAGAAACGTCGGCGGCGATGGAGCAATTGGCCAACACGGTGATGGCGAACGCGAAAAAGGCGGGCGATGCCAGCGCGAAATCGCGGGCGGTGAGCCAAAGCGCGGAAGAGGGCGGCGAGGTGATGACCAAGGCCAACCAGGCTATGGAGCGGATCACTGCGTCTAGCCAGAAAATTTCCAACATTATTGGCATGATTGACGATATTGCGTTTCAAACCAATTTGCTGGCGTTGAATGCTTCGGTTGAGGCGGCGCGGGCCGGGGAGGCGGGCAAAGGCTTTGCCGTGGTGGCGGTGGAAGTGCGCCGCTTGGCCCAATCTGCGGCAGAAGCCTCGAGCGAGGTGAAGCAATTGATTGAGCAATCGGCCAGTGAAGTGGGCAGCGGCTCGCAATTGGTGTTTGATGCGGCCAAGCAATTGACGGCGATGCTGGATGCGGTACGCGAAAATTCTGTGCTGATGGATGAGATTGCGGCGGAGAGCAAATCGCAAGCCTCTTCCATTGAGGAGGTGGATTTGGCCGTGCGGCAAATGGATGAGATGACCCAGCATAATGCGGCACTGGTTGAGCAAACCAATGCGGCCATTGAGCAAACGGAAAATCAGGCGATTGGGTTGGATAAAATTGTCGAAATTTTCCGGCTTGATGACATGATGCAAAGCCGGGCGGTGCAGGGCGAAGCTGAAATGCCGATGCATGACAGTGCCGCGGCGTGGATCACCAAATCGGCTTAAATCCAGATTACTTCTGACGGGCTGTTTCCAGCCCGTTGGTCAATTTTTTCAAAAGGCGTTGCAGCTCATTGAGTTCCGCATGGTCTAACGATGTGTTGTTGACCATGCAGGCGGTGATGTCTGGCGCTTTATCTTGCAGTGCGCGCCCGGCAGGGGTGAGGCGCACAATGATTTGGCGTTTATCCTTATCGCCTTGGGTGCGCTTGATGTGCCCCAGCGCCTCCAGCCGCTTGAGCAGCGGGGTGAGGGTGTTTGTGTTCATCCGCAAAATTTTGGCCAGTTCGGTGACCTTTTGCCCATCGCGCTCCCACAGCAGGGTGAGGGTTATATATTGCGGATAGGTGAGCCCAAGCCGCGCCAGATGCGGCGCGTAGCTTTGGTTGATGACGTGGGACGCGGTGTACACCCCATAACAGAACATATCCTCAGCGCGGGTGGGCAATTGCTCCATTGTCATCCTGATGTCCTTAAATTTGGTCGCACACGATATTATTATTGACATGGGCATGACATTTCATCAACACTGTCAAATTATATCGTGCACGATACAAATGGAGAAGGAAGATGAGCTGGTTGCCGAATTTGAAAACAGAAACTGCAGAAGAAGGTTTTGAGCTGGCGATTAAACTGTCGCGGATGGCGGTGAAGAAAACCCAGCCAGACGACGCCACCCGCACTAAACTGCGCGACGATTATGCGAACAGTGCTGACAGTTTGACGCTGGCCTCACAAGTGGTTGCAACGAACTTTCAGACCGTTGCTGCGGCTAATGATTATTGGCGGTGATTGTGGTGATGTGTTAGATTTAGTGGGATATATTTTGCAGAGATCAAAACTGGACAAAAACCTAGTTTCACATCGCGGTGAAACTCAGCATTTTTGTTTTGAAATCTTGAGTTTGGCTGAGTATTGAATAGCATTTTTTAAAAAAAGTGTGTAAGGCTGAGCCAAAAAGGACGTGACTTTGCCTGAATTGCCCGTTGTAGATATAACCAAAGGTGACGCTTGGAGCACGCAGACAGCTGCGTCACCTTTTAGGTATCCCGGCGGTAAAGGATTCATGACGAATTATCTGAAGCGCCATTTAGAAGCGATGAATTCGAATGGTGAAAAACTATTTGTTGAGCCATTTTGTGGTGGGGCAGGAGCAGCAATAAATTTGTTAAAGACTGGCGCGGTTGATCAGCTTCACCTAAATGATGCGGATATACGTATATACTCAGCTTGGAAGGCGATGATTACTGAGAGTGACCGTTTTTTAGATGCCATCCAGAGCGCGCGTTTGGATCTAGAAGAGTGGCATTTAAAAAGGGAAACGGTCAATAATTTAGATGAAACTGGCTATAGTTTCGAATTAGGATTCGCGTCATTTTATATGAATCGGACTACTCGTTCAGGGATTATTGAAAGAGCAGGCCCAATTGGGGGCTATGCGCAAAATGGCAAGTGGAAACTTGATGCACGTTTTAATAAAGCAGGCTTATGTAATAAAATTAAGTGGCTTTCATCTCAACGGGGGCGCATTGAGATAAGTAATAATGATGCATTAAGCTTATTGAACTCATTTTCAAAAAAATGCGATTTAGAAAGTACTCTGTTTTTTATTGATCCACCGTATGTCAAAGTAGGCGGTAGGCTTTACCTCAATGGCATGAATGAAGCTAAGCATATTGCTTTATCTGATCTTCTAATCAATAGAACGTTGCCTAATTGGGTTCTTACTTATGATAACCACCCACTTATCAGAGCATTATATGCGAGTGAGGATTTGTCAGAGATCGTTGTAAATTACAGTTTGCAAGCTAAAAGAAAAGAGAGCGAAATATTAGTTCTACCTGCCTCCCGGGTTTAACCCATCCGCTCGCATCGCTTGAATCCAATCAGCTATCTCTGGAAGGCCATTTGCTTCGTCAAACTCAATGCCGTTTTGAAGAATCTGTATCGCCTTAGTTGCATATTTAGGTATGCGGGTGCGATCAAGTATGGTCCCGTGTGATGTATGTTCGCTCATCCAAGTTTTAACATCAATAATTCGAAAGGGGATAAGCGTTGCAGAAGTTACATCGCCACAATGTCTCATATCGATATAATTCTGTTCAAATGTCCTTACATGCACGCTGACAGGTTTGCCTCTCCAGTTTCTTCCACTTGCAACTTGACCATAGCTAAACCTAGTGGGAGGAGGGCGATCCTCTACACTCCAAGAAATAACATCAATGCCCCCGTCTTTCTCTAAAGGGGCTGTATATTTTCCAGGCGCCTTACGCGGATCAATTCCAGCGCCTCTATGTGCGGCGCGATTGAGCGTTTCGAGAATCGTATTACCATTTTTTCTTGGCCAACCTATGCTGGCTGCTGAACCATTGTTCCATCCTGCCATAGCAAATACTGAGATCACTTGAAATATTCTATTTCGGAGTATTTGTATTAATTGACTTTGCACGTCGTAATCGAGCAGACTTTTTTTCGATAAATGTGTCGTCAAAAGACAAGCTATGTAGAAACCGTAAGTATCTTCACGCCAGTTTTCTTTGAGCGTAAGTTCCTCGCCATCATTGCTTAACTCAAATGGATACGCACCTTCGCATCCCTTAATACGTTCATCTATCTCGTTTTCAATGCTTTCGCGGATGCGTTCCTTATCCCGATCAGATTCGCCAAAATCGTCATTATGTTCTTCAGCTTGCTCACCCAAAATTGCGTCAATTGTGTCCAATCGTGCCACGTGAAATTCATTGAAGAAAGCATTTAGCTCAAGCCAATCTGTCAGCGTAACTTCGTCATCACTTAAACTTGGAGTCGCAGTCGGTTCAACGTTCATTTCTCGGTGCTGCTTTTTTCAAGTGAATCAATTACTGAATTGATAGTATTTAGAATCAAGTTAGCTCTTTTAACGGCTGATTCTGCGACGGACTGAAGTTCAGACTGAGTCTCTGGATCGAAACCGTCTAATGACTGGAGCGCTTTTTGTAATTCCTCGGTTGCAACAAACAAGTGTCTGGAGAATCTAACGTCAATTGGTGTCGCGGTAATTGTCGCTGCATTAAGATCGCCACTTGCTTCCAATTGTTTGGTGGCTTGCTTATCGCTGAGTACCTCTTTCAACTTACCTAAGTCTGGATTTTGGCTTTTGACAACCGGCGACACATCTTCGCTTTTTGACCCATACAACCACACAAGTAATTTTCGGAGTTTTTCAAAATTATTCTTGTGAACAGGTTCTCGTTCAGGGTCGCGATCACGTGAAGGCCTGCGCATCTCGAGAAAGTCGGTTACTTCAGAGTAAGAGATGCCAGTATATAAATGCGAAAAACTGAAAGATCTTTTGAAACGGTCATCTACGCTGTAAACTTCATTTGTTTCTGCTTGCTGTAGAACATAGTATGCAGTAACCATACGAAGTATAGTTGCGTGTTTGTCTCCCATGCGATTTGCGATGTCTTGAAGTGAAAGCGGGTTTGTCAAGCCTCGTTGTGAATCGAGCCAGCGTGCGGCAAATGTTGCTTTTGCATAAGCATCCCAAGCCTGGGGCCGTTGATGTGCTTAAACCCAATTAACTCGCGTGCATCTTCTTCTCTCTCAACTCTATAAACCAAAATATTAAGCAGAGTTGATCTAATTTCATTACTGAAATTAGGGACCGACAATTTGGCTTTTGATGCGAGATCAGGGTTTAATAGGCTTTTCAGCGCGGCGAGACGTCTGTTCCCCTCTAGTACAACTAATTTCTCGTCCCTTAGAACGACGATCAGGGGCTCAATGTTTATGTAGCCGCTAGTTGAAATCGACTGCACTAGTTCCGCTAAATCTGCGCTGCTTGCAAGCTTTGAGATAATTGCTTCATCGCTTTTTCCATTAGGCTGTTTGTCAGGCGTAAAGCGTGGATTGTCACAGTCGAAATCCAATAGATTTACGTCGACTTTTGTGGATTGCCGCACTGGTGCGATATTATCCCAGTCCATTAGAAATACTTCCTTGTGAAAATTTGCTGTTCTCTGAAAGAGATTACCCCTATGGCACGGTATCACAAAAAAACAAATAATAGTAAAGGCGTTGTTGTAATTCGAATGCTGAACGTTCCGTACTTCCATTGAGTTCTATTCTGAAATTAGTGGCAGCGCCAATCTCCCAAATGCATAAACAACACCCCTATACACTCGCCGCAGCGGCCAGCCCCTTATCCAACGCCCCAATCATCCGGGTTACATCATCTGCCGTGATCACCAGTGGCGGTGACAGGATGATATTGTTGCCGGAGACGCGGATGGTTACGCCTGCCTCGTAAGCCGCGTCGAAGGCGGCGGCTATGGCTGGTTTTGAGGCGGGGGTTTTGGTGGGGCGGTCGTCAACCAGTTCGATGGCGGCCATGAGGCCGATGCCGCGGGTGTCGCCGACGATCTGGTGTTTTTCTTTCAGTTGCTCGAGGCCGTTTTGCAGCTCTATGCCCCGCGCTTCTGCGTTTTCCCACACTTTGGCTTTTTTGATTTCGGCCAAGGTGGCGAGGGCCGCCGCGCAGCCGACCGGGTGGGCCGAATAGGTGTAACCATGGCCGATATTGCCCACAGCGTCTTTATTGCTTTCGAAGGCTTCGACCACTTTTTCGCCCATCATGGCCGCGCCGAACGGGAAGTATGAATTGGTGATGGCTTTGGCGGTGCACATCATATCTGGTGCCACGCCCCAGAGGCGCGAGCCGTGCACATCGCCTGTGCGGCCAAAGGCGGTGATCACTTCATCGGCGATCAGTAAAATGCCGTGCTTGTCGCACACGTCGCGCACCATGGGCATAAAGCTTTTGTGCGGCACGATCACCCCGCCAGCGCCGAGCACCGGCTCCATGATCATGGCGGCGATGGTATCTGCGCCTTGGAAGGCGATTTCATCTTCCAGCATGGCGATGCAGCGATTGGCGATTTCTTCTGCATTGTCGGTGCCGAATGGATTTCGGTAGGTCCATGGGGCAGCGATTTGGAAGCAGCCCGCCAGCATCGGCTCATAATTGCGGCGGAAATTGGCGTTGCCATTCACGGACGCGCCGCCAAAATGGGTGCCGTGATAGCCTTTTTTGAGGCTGATAAATTTGGTGCGTTCGCCTTCGCCGCGCACTTTATGATATTGCCGTGCCAGGCGCAGGCAGGTTTCAACGGAATCAGAACCGCCGGAGGTGTAAAAAGCGCGGGTAAGGCCTTCTGGTTTGAACCATTCATTCAGCTCAAAGGACAGTTCCACCGCCTTATCATTGGTGGTGCCGCGGAAGGCGGAATAATAAGGCAGTTCGGCCAATTGCTCTGTCATGGCCTGTTTGATGCTGTCGACCGAATAGCCCAAATTGGCGTTCCACAGGCCGCCCACCGCATCCAGCGTGGTGTGGCCATCAATGTCGGTGATTTCCACACCCTTGGCGCCGCGGATCATTTTCGGCGGATTGTTGCGCATATCGGCCGGGTGGGCCATAGGGTGCCACATATGTTTGGCGTTGTTTTCTTTCAAAAAGTTGGAATCGAGCATCTAGGCCTCCTGAACGGCTGATATGCCAAGCTTTGTAAGCGCTTCGGCGTAACTTTTATTGGGGTGTTGCACGTCGAAATGAACAATGTTCATGCCCGCCTTGCGCGCGCCTTCAATGTTGCGGCGCTGATCGTCCACAAACACGCAATGGGCGGGGGCAATGTTCATTTGATCGAAGATGAGTTGATATGCGCGCGGATCGGGCTTCAAAATGCCCGTATAGGTGGCATCCACGATGCATTCGAAATCTGCCATGAAGGACAGTTTGTCTTTAAAATCAGCGCCGTAAAACAAGTCCAGCTCATTGCTGAGGATGGCCAGGCGCACGCCATTTGCTTTGGCGGTTTCAATTGTGTGCAAAAATTCCGGGCGGATGATTTCCATCGGGTGCGCAGCGCGGGCGGCGACAACAAAGTCTGACATTTTCGACCAGTCTTTGCCCACCAATTGGCCGGTTTCTTTGGCGCGGATGGTCCAATAATCACGCTCGGTGATTTCGTCGCGCTGCATGCGTTGCCACAACTCATCCGTTTCCGGCGCGAACGGGCCTTGCCAAGTGAGCGTGCCCGGCGCGAGGCCGAGGGCTTTTTCGGTGAGGGGGTGGGTTTCAAACATGGTGCGGGAAATGACGCCGCCAAAATCCAAAACCAGTGCACGATCAGTCATAGTCACCTATCGAATGAGTTTTTGAACATTGGGATGCAGCACGCCGCCAATCGCAGTGGTGATGCGGGCGGAGGCGGCGGCCACGTTGCGTTTGACCTTGGTCACCAACTCATCGCTTTTGCGGGTGATGGGCATGGCCACAGCAATGGCGCCTGCGGCGGAGCCATCGGCATTAAAATAGGGCATGGCAAGGCCAGCAACGTCTGATTCAAAGCCATGCTCGTTGAGGTAAAACCCATCTTCTTTGGCTTTAAGTACCCGCTGGCGAATCGCGTCTGGGTCGGTTTCGGTGAATTTGGTGTATTTGCCCAATTGCTGGCGCAGTGCAGCTTCCATCAGATCAGGTTCATTAAAGGCCAAAAAGGCAATGCCGGACGCCGTTGCGTGGAAGGGCAACGGCTCGGTCGGGTCAATCATCACCACGGTGCCGCGGTGCGGCTCCTTATGTGCGATGGTGATCAGTGCGCTCGGCCCGGCCACGCTTGCGTGTGCTGTTTCATGGGTGATTTCGCACAGCCAATCTACTGTTTGGGTGGCAATAGCGGTGATCGGCGTGGTGGCTTCGCGCACCCGCGCCAAATGTAGGAAGCCGCTGCCTAGCCTGTAGGCCTTGGTGATTTGGTTTTGCTCAATGAAGTGATGCTTGATCAGGGATTTGAGAATACGCCGCGTGGTCGCCTTGTCCAAATCGGCAAGGCGCGCCAATTCCGACAAGCCAATTTCTGGCTGTGTGGGCGTAAAATGGCTCAAAAGGCCCATGGCTTTATCTACAGTTTTCATAAGGCGAAAAATCAATTGCTTCACATGTTCATAAAAATCTTGACTCAGATCGGTTCACAATGCAACCATTAAATGTGCCGATGGTGATAATAATGAACCATGGGTAGAATTTCGAACGCTGTAGGGAGGAAATCATGCGTGCGATCCGTTCACTTATCTCGGTGGTCCTGTTGGGACTGGCGACCATTATGGCTGCACTTACGCCAGCCATGGCTGAATATCCGGAAAAACCTGTTTCATTTGTGGTGCCATTCCCACCTGGGGATTTGGAAGATGTGCTGACCCGCATGATCGCAGAAGAGTTTCAAACTATGTATGGCGTGCCCGCAGCTGTGGTGAACAAGCCCGGTGGCGGCGGTGGACCTTTCCCTGGCGCAGCAGAAGTGGCGCAAGCGCCTGCTGATGGATATACGATCGGATCATTCGTGGTGGATATTCCGCTGGTTGGCCCCTATGTGGGCATTCCAGCGTTGGAGCCAGATCCATTTGAGCCCGTTGGCATTTTTTTGACCTATCCGTTCGTGATTGCGTCTTCAAAAGCCGCGCCATATCAAAATGTTGATGAGCTGGCCGCCTTTTCTAAAGATAATAAATTGCTGCTTGGTCATTTCGGTTCGTTCCTGATCCCAACCCAGGTGACGATGGCGCTTGGTGAAGAGCGTGGCGTGCAATTCTATTCAAATGCTGCGTTTGATGCGTTGGATTGCAACACTTTGGCTTCCGGCGATGCGGATGTGATCAACACCACCTTGCAGTTGATTTTGCCATGTCTCGACAAGGTGAATGTGTTGGCGACAGTTACCACGGATCGCATTCCGTTGGTGCCAGATAGCCCAACCGTTGGTGAGCTTGAGCCTTCGCTCAATATCGCGCTTTGGAATGGCTTGTTTGTGCATAAGGACACGCCAGCAGATGTGCGCGAGAAAATTGCCGCCGCAGCCCAAAAGGCATTGGCCAGCGATGCCGCGAAAAAGCTGGCTGAAGAAACTGGTGCCGGTGTTTATTGGCAAGGCGCTGAAGAGGCCGCTGCGCGGATTGAAGCAGATCGAGCGGTGGCAGACACGGTTGCTCGCTTTGCAGAAGAATAGGTTGAATTTGGCCGGGGCAATTTGCTCCGGCCAAATCATATTGGTGAGTTTGATCTAACCATGATTCAAGAAAATGAGATTGGCGGCAAATCTAATCGGGCCGAGAGGGTCGAGGATTATTTTGTTTCGCCTTACAGCTCGGCACTGGTTTGGTTTGGCGTTTGCACCTTTTTGGTGGCGATTTTTTTGGCCAGCCAATTGGGGGCGCAGGCCAAGTTTTTTGACAATCTGCCATTGGAAAAACAGCCGGGTCTTTGGTCTGCCATCGGCATTGTCGGCATGTTGTTCTTTGGTTTTTTCCAAATGCTGCAATTTTGGTTTCACCGCAATGGGTTGCAAGCGCCGGGCTTTGTTGCCGAAGCCTTGGTGTGGCTGAAAGCCGCGGAATATGTGCTGTGGTTTATGGCCTATGTGAGCTTGGTGCCGCTGACGGGTTATTTGCCCACCACCATCGGCTTTCTGCTGCTGATGACTTGGCGGCTGGGCTATCGCGCGGGCCAATATTATCTGCTTGCGGCGCTGACCGGGCTTTTGATCGTGGTGGTGTTTAAGAGCTTCTTGCAGGTGAAAATACCTGGTGGGGCGCTTTATGAATATCTGCCTGCGGCGGTGCGCGGCTTTGCCATTCTATATTTATGAGTTCGGGTTTTAGGGGCGATTTGTGGAACTCTTATTGACAAGTTTAAGCGCGCTGGCGCGGATTGATGTGGCGATTGCGCTGTTTGTTGGCTCGGTCGGCGGCGTGATTATTGGCGCTATTCCGGGGGTGGGGCCAGCCATCGCCATCGCGATTTTGCTGCCGGCGACCTTTGCGCTGGAGCCGATTGTGGGGTTGACCCTTTTGTTGGGCATTTATGGTTCGTCCATGTATGGCGGGGCGATCCCGGCCATTTTGGTCAACGCACCGGGTACAGCGGTGAACGCACTTACCACTTATGATGGTTTCCCCATGACCAAGCGGGGCGAGGCCGCACGGGCCTTGTCATTGGCGTTTGGTGCCAGCTTTTGCGGCGGGATCATTTCGATCATCGCCTTGATGTTGCTGTCGCCCGTGTTGGCTGCGGTGGCGCCAATGTTTGGTTCGCGCGAAATTTTCCTCGCGGCCCTGTTGGGCATGGTGCTGGTGGTGGTGACCCATCGTGGGCAAGCCTTGGCGGCAGGCGCGTTGCTCTGTTTGGGTATTTTCATCAACACCATTGGATTGGAATCCATACGCTACACCCAGCGATACACTTTTGATCAGCCTTGGTTGGCTTCTGGTATCGATTTGATTGTTGTGGTGCTTGGCCTTTTCGCGCTGTCACAGGCGTTTTTGCTGCTGGTGGGCGAAGATGAGCATAATGAACCGCCTGCTTTAGTGGGTAAGCTTTTTGACGGGCTGCGGGAAGTGCTGCGGATGCCGAAAATCTTTGTGCCTTCTGCCGGTTTCGGTGTGGTGATGGGCATGATCCCCGGTGTGGGCGAGTTTCTGGCCCAGTTCTTTTCCTATTCGCTGGCGCGCAAAACATCTGGCAATGGTGAGAATTTCGGCAAAGGGGCACCAGAGGGCTTGGTGGCATCTGAGGCGGCGAATAATGCCGTGCCTGCTGCGGCCATGATCCCGCTTTTGGCATTGGGCATTCCGGGCGAGGCGCTGACCGCGATGATGCTGGCGGTGTTTTATGTGCACAATGTGATTCCTGGTCCGCAATTGTTCGCCAACGATTTTGACTTCATTCTCAGCCTTTATCTGGCATTGATTGTGCTGAATGTGTTGGCCTTTGCCTTCTTGCTGGGCACCACCAAATGGCTCACCCAAGTGGTGCGCATTCCCAATCGTTTTTTGGGGATGGTGATTTTGGTGCTGAGCTTTGTCGGCGTCTTTTCACTACGTAACTCAATCATTGATTGTGCCATTGCGGCGGCCTTTGGCATGTTTGGTTTGATGCTCAAGCGGTTGAATTTGCCGATTGTGCCGATCATTCTCGGCATGGTGCTCGGCGGCATTATGGAAGTGAAATTCCGCACCAGCATGGCACGGGTTGAGACGGTTTTCGACTTTATTGAGCGGCCCGTGGCGCAGGTGCTTTTCGGCATCATCGTGATTGTGCTGGTGGCTCATTTCTATTCGCTATTTCGCGCTAAAAATCCAAGGACTTAAGAATGATCACGCAAGAAGAGATCAATGCGCTACGCCACAAGGTGATTGCGCCGCAAAAAATGCTGATTGATGGCCAATGGGTCGATGCCAGCGATGGTGGCACTGTTGATGTGGTGAGCCCGATTGACGGCAAAAAGCTGACAACATTGGCGGCGGCAACTGTTGAAGATGTGGACCGGGCGGTGCTTGCGGCGCGCAAGGTTTTTGAGCGCGGAGACTGGTCGCGCATGGCGCCGCAGGGCCGCATGAAAATAATGCACAAAATTGCCGATCTGATCGCGGACAATGCAAAAGAAATGGCAGTGCTGGGCGCACGGGATAATGGCACGGAAATCGGCATGGCAATCAAAGCCGAGCCGGGATCAGCAGCGGGCACATTCCGCTTTTATGCAGAAGCCATCGACAAGGTTTACGGTGAAATTGCGCCCACTGCAGACAATCAATTGGCACTCATCCACCGTGAGCCAGTTGGTGTGGTGGGGGCGATTGTGCCTTGGAACTTCCCGATGATGATCGGGGCATGGAAAATTGCGCCTGCACTGGCAGCGGGCAACAGCGTGGTGTTGAAACCATCAGAGGCTGCATCGCTCAACTTGTTGCGCTTGGCCGAAATTTGCCAAGAAGCGGGTTTGCCGGATGGGGTGTTGAACGTGATCACAGGCAGCGGTTCTATGGCGGGCGAGGCCATGGGCCTGCACCATGATATTGATATTATCGGCTTTACCGGGTCTGGCGGTGTGGGGCGACGGTTGATGGATTATGCTGCCCGCTCCAATATGAAGCGGCTCTATCTCGAATTGGGCGGCAAGTCCCCCAACATTATTTTTGCCGATGCGGCGGATTTGGACCATGCGGCGAAGGTTTCTGCGGCTGGTATTTTCCGAAATTCGGGGGAAGTGTGCGTGGCGGGATCGCGCATATTGGTCGAGCGGACCATTCATGATGCCTTTGTTGAAAAACTGCGCGCCGAAACCGCGAAATATAAAGTCGGTGACCCGTTGGATTTGGGCAACAATATTGGCGCGATCACCACGGCGCAGCAACTTGAGGGCGATTTGGCCTTTGTAGAGCGGGCGCAAAAAGAAGGTGGCACCTTGGTGACGGGCGGCAAGCAACTTAATGCCGGGCAGGGCTATTATATGGAGCCAACTATTTTCACCGACATCAAGCCGAATATGGATTTGTTCCAAAATGAGGTGTTTGGGCCAGTGGTGTCTGTCACGCCTTTCGATACGGAAGAAGAAGCCGTGGCATTGGCCAATGGCACGGACTTTGGCTTAGCGGCGGGCGTGTGGACATCGAACTTGTCGCGGGCGCACCGCATGGTCCGCAACATCAAATCTGGCGTGGTGCATGTGAACACTTATGGCGGCGCGGGCAATAATGTGCCGCTGGCAGGCATGAAGCAGTCTGGCAATGGGGCAGACAAGTCGCTCCACGCGATTGAGAAATATGAAAATCTGAAAACGGCTTGGATCCAGCTTTAGGGAGGCACCATGGCAGAGAAGAAAACCATTTTGGTGATCGGCACTTATGACACCAAATCCGATGAGCTGGATTATTTGACCAATGCCATCAAAGGGCAGGGCGGCAATGTGCTCACCATGGATGTGAGCGTTTTGGGCGACCCACCAACGCCGACGGATGTGTCGAAGCATGACGTGGCGGAGGCGGCTGGGTCGAGCATTCAGGAAGCCATCGACTCCGGTGATGAGAATGTGGCGATGCAGATTATGGCGCGGGGTGCATCTGCCCTGTGTCAGCAATTGCAGGCTGAGGGTCGCATTGATGGGATGATCGCTATGGGTGGCTCTATGGGCACCGATCTGGCGCTGGATTGCGCACGAGCACTGCCACTTGGGGTGCCGAAATATATCATTTCCACCATCGCATTTTCACCGCTTATTCCAGCGGATCGTTTGGCGACAGATATTCAGATGATCCTGTGGGCTGGGGGGCTTTATGGCTTGAATTCGGTGTGCAAAGCATCGTTGAGCCAAGCGGCTGGTGCGGTGTTGGGCGCAACGCAGGCGGTTCAGCTGCCTGCTGAAGGTCGCCCAATGATTGGCATGACCAGCATGGGGTCTACCTGCTTGCGCTATATGAAAGCACTAAAGCCTGCACTGGAAGAGCGGGGCTTTGAAGTGGCCATTTTCCACGCGACTGGCATGGGCGGCATGGCGTTTGAAAATCTGGCGCGTGAAGGCAAATTTGCGTGCGTGATGGATTTTGCACCACAGGAGATGGGCAATGAATTGATGGGGTCGGTGGTCAGCTCCGGGCCGGATCGGTTGCGCGGTGCGGCCGTTTCTGGCACGCCTGCGATGATTGCGCCGGGCTGTATTGATCTGGTGGATTTTCCGGGCTGGCAGCCTTTTCCTGAGCAGTTTAATGACCGCTCATTCCATGCTCATAATCGGCTTTTGTCGTCTGCCACATTGAATGCAGATGAGCGGCGTTTGTTGGCGCGAGAATTAGCGGGGCGTGCTGCGGAAAATAAAGCGCCAACCCATATCATTTCGCCGCTTCAAGGCATTGAAGAGTGGGACAAGCCGGGTGAGCCTGCGTATGAGCCGGAAAATCACGCGGCCTTTGTGGCGGAACTGGCTAAATCAGTGCAGGGGCAGGTCGGCTTCACGGAACTGGATTGCCACATCAATGATCAAGCGTTTAGCGACTTTGTGCTGCAACTGTTTGATCAGTGGTTGGCTGATGGCACGGTGAAAAATCCGAAAGCATAAAGCTAGAAGGCGCGGCATTACCCGATTTTTGCCGCGCCATCTAAGACCATCTGTTTGACCTGATCACGCAAGGATTTAAGGGCTTTTAGCTCCGTTTGCATGTCGCCCTCTGCGCAATGGTTCAACACATAATCTGCCGTGGCCAAAACATCGCGCCAGCGCGGGTTTTGCGGCAGGGTGTCGATAGAGAAATATTTGTCCAGCGTCCGGGTTTGCAGCGACGAGCGATCTAAATGCACGCGCCAAATTCCGCTTTGCTCCGCAAAATCAAATTTCGATTTTTTGCTGCATTTTTGCCAGATGTTTAGCGCCTGGCACATCAATTCAACAGTGGTTTGTCGATAGGCGTCATTATTGTCGTCAGTTCGTTCATTGCTCTCTGTGCTAACCGCAGTAGACGCGATGCTGGGCACTTCAATGGTATCGAGTGCGCGGCGCAGGATGGCCGGGTCTGGTGCGTTGGCCCAATCGCCATTGCTGCTTGGCAGGATGATGATGTTTAAGCCGCCGCCTACTTCTTGGTCCATTTCAAATGCGTGCAAGCTCACTTTTTCATCTTTGTTTTTAAGGTGCACATTTTCCAATCGTGCTGCACCATCTTCACGGCAGTTTGCGAGCAATTCACCAAACTCCTGTTCGCTGACCAATTGCTTGATGTTGGCACGTGTTCCGGCCTGAATGCCCAGCCAATCTTGCGCGAAGCGGTTGGTGTAGAATAGATCTCCCGTTTCTTCCACACACCAAAGGCCAACATTGAGGCTATCTAACAAGCCAGCCATGCGGGTTTGAGACAGGCGCAATGCGTCTTCGACTTGAATGCGGCGCTTCATTTCGGCGTGTAACTGGGCGTTTTCAGCGCTGGCCATGCGGGCGCGTTGAGCTTCAAGTAGCGTGTCGACGCGGGCGAGTAGTTCGTCCTTCACGAATGGCTTGACCACATAGTCATTCGCTCCAGCTTCCAGCCCTGCAATGATGTCGCGGGTGCGGGAGCGGGCGGTGACCATGATGATGGGAAGTTCCAATCTGTCGAACCGCTCGCGCAGACGGCGGGCCACTTCAAGGCCGCTCAGATCGGGCATCATTACGTCGAGGATGATCAGATTTGGACGGTGCTTGTCTATCAGTTCAAGGGCAGTGGCGCCGTTGTCAGCCGTGCGCACGCCGAAGCCTTGCGGCAGAAGAACGTTGCGCAGCACTTGCAGATTGATCGGCTCGTCATCGACGACCAGAATCTCTGGCACGCCATCTTTGATCGGTTGATCTTCCTGCAGCCAGCTTTCGTCGGAACTGTTCAGTTTTTCTTGATACCCTTCAGATTGACGGGCGATGGCTGGTGCGCCTTCGAGTTCGAAATCCTTTGCGGTGGCGGATTTTAGTTTTAGGGTGAAAACCGAGCCTTCACCCAAGGTGCTGTTGGCCCAAAGTTCGCCGCCCAAAATGGTGGCGAGGTGGCGGGCGATGGTGAGGCCCAAACCTGTGCCGCCAGTTTTCCGCGCAGTGTCGACGCCATCAGCTTGTTCAAGTGGCTTAAACATGCGTCCCAAATCCGCTTCGGAAATGCCCATGCCGGTGTCGGCGATGGAGATTTGCACTGTGCCATCCTGCGCTTCGGCAGTGATGCGGATGGTGCCTGCTTCGGTATATTTGATGGCATTGCCCACCAGGTTGTGCAGGATTTGCTCAAGCCGCACCGGGTCGGCCATGACCAACGGGGTGTCTTTGGCGATATCGACTTCTAGCGTCACCGGTTCGCCGCGCAGTAGGGGTTCTGATAGCAGCAGGACGTTGCGCACGCTGGTGGCGACATCAACCGGGTGCATGTCCAACCGCATTCGGCCTTGGCGAATGCGATAGAGATCGAGCAGATCATCCACCAAGCGCGACAGCTTGCGGGCACTGAAGGTGATTAGCTGCAGTTGGCTGCGCTGACGTTCGGATAGATCGCCTGCCGCGCCTGCGGTGAGTGTTTCTGAAATCCCGACAATGCCATTGAGGGGCGTGCGCAGTTCGTGAGACGTGTTGGCCAGAAAGGTGTCCTTCATCCGGTCCGCTTCTTCCAGCTGGGCGTTCTTTTCTTCAATGGCGGCGACGTTGGCGTTGATTTGCGAAAGCTGGTCGCGCACCGCATCGCGCATGCGGCCGAAACTATCGGCCAAACGCTTTAACTCGATTGGCTTTTCAATATCCGGCATGGTGCGGTTTAAGTCGCCAGCGGCAATGGCCTCCGCCGTGTTGGTGATCCGTAAAATGGGGCGTGTGGCGCTGCTGGCCAAGCGCGTCGCGATGAAAAACAGAATGGGAATTGCCAACAAAGCAAGGGCTGAAACCGTGGCGATCAGTGTATTCACGCTGGCATAAGCTTGTGACGTTGGCACTTCGCTGACCAAAAGCCAATCGCGGTCAAACACACGCACGCCGCCAAAAGCGGCGAGGGCGGGGCCATTGGTGAGACCGTTGGACACCTTGGCTGTTTCGCGATCAGAAGTTGGACGCAAGGTGCGGGCGGCACCCGGCTTGTCGCCAATGGTGTAGTCGCTTTCTGACGGGTGGCTGAGTACCTGCCGATTTGATGACAGGAGGAACACGCGTCCGGCTTCGCGGGTTTCAGATTGCACCAAGCGCTCCACGCCATTGGTGGGCAATCGGAACACGACAACACCGCTGGGGCGCGAATAGAATTTGACCTTTACGGCCAAATAGGCAGCAAAGTGCCCGGTGACTGCGTCTTCATCAAAATCATGAAAAACGATGCCTAAATCTTCTTCCGTGGAGAGGAGCTTTTGCGATATTTGCGCGACAGGCGCATTGGCCAGCGGGCCATAAATTGAAGTGGCGAGATAATTGTCCTTCTCAACCGAATAGACAATGCGTCCCTGATTGTTGACCAAATAGAGATTGTCATATTCAGCAGAATCGATGAAGGCCTGATATTCGCCATGGAACTGGGCGTGCATATTGTCGTAAATCAGGGCGGTGCTGATCAGCTTATCGCGGTCAGCGCGGCTGGCAGTGCCGCCGACGCCAAAGGCTGCGCGCAAAATTCGGGCGGCTTCTTCCGGTTCTGGGGAGATTTCGCGGAAGCCATAGCTAAAACCGTAAAACTCACCAATTGAATACCTTACGATATTTGTTTGGCTTAAAGAGTCTGCCTGGCGGGAGGCAAATTGCAAATATTGCCGGATTTCAGCCTGTTTCGCCTCATTGACGAATTCGAGTTTGGCGAAGTTCTCATCTTCAAGATTGGCAATAAGCACATAAAAGAAGGTGGCGCTGACAATGAGGAGTGGAATCAATGAGATGCCAGTGAAGGCCAGCAACAATCTCGCATGTAGACCTCTTGGTGCCATTTTATTTGGCCGCATATAGTCCAATTTGTGCCTCCCCCGGTCACTTTATAGACCAATTTATCCACAGCAGTGGCATCTCATATATAGTCTAAGTGTTTGATACCATTTGGCCAAAAATCGATTTTTACGATTTTTCAGCAGATTTTTCAGAATGCGCTGCGTGACTTTTGGTATTCAATTGGTTTGGTATAAGCTCACCTGCAGCATCGCGTTTGTCAAGAGGCGACAGGGGCAGGGCTGAGGGACTTGCGACATTATAAAGATCGCAAGTGAGAGGATAAATTTTTAGGAGGAACTCCCATGCGTCGTAGCATGATTTTGTCAGCGGTTACCGCTGCGCTTATGGCTGGCACATCAGTTGCCCAGGCCGAAGATGTCATTTTGACAGCCGTCCCCCACCAAACAACAGCATTTGCTGAAGTTTATAACCCATTCAACCAAACATCAGATGTGCGCTCAGTTCGCGACTTCATGTTTGAGCAGCTTGTTGTGTTCAACCGTTTGCAAGGCGGTAAGCCTGAATATCGCTTGGCTGAGAGCTTCGAATATTCAGATGATTTGACTTCTGTCACGTTCAAAATTCGTGATGGCGTAAAATGGTCAGATGGTGAAACACTTGACGCAAATGACGTTTATTTCACATTCAATTTGATTAAAGAGCACCCAGCGCTGGATACACGTGCGCTTTGGGAAAAAATCGACAGCGTTGAGTTGATCGATGATAGCCATGTGAAAGTGAACTACAAAGAGGCCAGCACTGGTTTGATCTTTGACGTTGCACGCATTCACACTGTGCCTGAGCATGTTTGGGCGGAGATTGAAGATCCTGTAAGCTTCACCAACCCAAATCCAGTTGGCTCTGGTCCATTGACTGAAATCCGTCGCTTCACACCACAAGAATATGTGCAGTGCCGCAACCCACACTATTTCCAAGCTGATGATTTGGACATTGATTGCATGCGCTTCCCGCAAATCGCAACCAACGACCAAACTTTGACTGCTGCGGCAAAAGGCGAGTTGGATTGGTTTGGTTCATTTTTGCCAGACATCGAAAAAACCTATGTGGCGAAAGACCCTGAAAACCACAAATATTGGTTCCCAGGTGGTTCATTGGTTATCTTTAACCTGAACATGAATGCATCAGAAGAAGGCAACAAAGAAGCCTTTAGTGATGTGAACTTCCGTCGTGCCTTCTCTATGGCGATGGACCGTCAGGCTATGGTTGACATTGCGGGTTATGGCTACCCAACCATCAACCAATATCCATCAGGCTTGGGCCGTGGTTACCACGCATGGAACAACCCAGAAGCTGACGCACAATATGGTCAATACACCGAATACAATATTGAAGGTGCAATGGCTCTGTTGGAAGAAGCTGGCTATAAAGATGCAGATGGCGATGGCTTCATCGACACACCATCAGGCAAGCCGATCAAGTTTGACTTGATTGTACCTAACGGCTGGACTGACTGGGTAAACACAGTTCAATTGGCTGTTGAAGGTTTGAACGAAGCCGGCGTTAATGCCAGCGTTTCAACACCAGAAGCTGCTGCTTGGACCCAGCAATTGCTGGATGGGTCTTACCAAGGTGCAATCAACGCGTTGGTTGTTGGTGTAACACCACATATGGCGTTTGACACATTCCACTCTTCAAAAGCGATGGCGAGCCGTTTCTCTGTAACCGGTTACACCAACGACGAGTTGGACAAGTTGCTTGATAGCTTCTTCAAAACTGCGGAAGAGTCTGAACAGCGCGAGATCATGAATGAAATTCAGATGATCTTGTCTAAAGACATGCCGCACATCCCTGTGTTCAACAACCCATATTGGTACCAGTACAACACAGCACGCTTTGAAGGCTTCTTCTCTGCTGAGAATGATTATGCGGTTCCAACCGTACATGACGGTAACCCAGAGCGTATCCTTCACTTGCTTTCAATCAAGCCAAAGAGCTAGTCCCTCCCTTTTGAAAGCTTGAGATGGTGGGCGGTGCTTAGGCACCGCCCTCTTTGTAAAAGATCGGAAGACCAAAATGTCATTCATCATTAGACGAATTATGTTTTATCTCGTCGCATTTTTGGTGGCGGCCACCATCAACTTTTTGCTGCCGCGCCTGATGCCGGGTAACCCCATTGATATTATGTTCGCCAATGCGGGCAACAGCTTGCCACCAGAAGCCAAAAAGGCTTTGGCCGAAACATTCGGCTTTGTGGAGCGGCCTCTTATTGAAGAATATTTTATCTATCTGAAATCCGTATTCTCTTGGGATTTTGGTGTTTCGATTAAAAAATATCCACTGACTGTGATGGATGTTTTGATGCAGGCTCTGCCTTGGACTCTGTTTTTGGCAGGGACCTCAGTTATCCTTGCTTTCTGCATTGGTTCTCTGTTGGGCATCTATGCTGCATGGAAGCGCGGCGGCAGTTTTGACAGCGTGATTTCACCTTCGGCCCTTGCGGTGCAATCTGTGCCCGCCTTGGTGATCGGCATCACCACGCTTTATATCTTTGGCTTGGTGCTTGAGGTTTTGCCCACCAGCTATGCCTATGATCCTTCAATCGATCCCGGCTTTACTTGGGAATATCTCAGCTCTGTTTTCTATCATGCCTTGATGCCAATCGGCACTTTGGCCTTTGTGTCCATCGGCGGCTATTTGATCACCATGCGCAACAATATGATTGGGCAATTGGGTGAAGAACATGTGGTGATGGGGCACGCCAAAGGCCTGTCGGACAAGCGTGTGCGTTATAATTATGCGGCGCGGAATGCCTTGTTACCATCAATGACCGCATTTGCGTTGAGCTTGGGCTCTGTTATGGGCGGCTCTTTGATCATTGAGATCGTGTTTAACTATCCCGGGCTTGGCAATATTTTGTTCCAAGGCATCATCGCCCGCGACTATCCGCTGATCCAAGGTCAGTTGATCATCATGACTTTGGCCATGCTGACAGCGAACCTTTTGATCGACTTCATCTATATTTTCCTCGATCCCCGTCTGCGGAAGGCATAAATCATGTTGAAATTTTTCTCGATTGTTATGCGTAACAAAAAAGCCACCGCAGGCATGTTGATTGTGTTGGCTTACATAGCTCTGGCGCTGGCAGCTCCTTTGATCACCAGCCACGACCCGGCCAAACGGGTGGCGCGGCCACACCAAGCGCCGAGTGTGGAGCATGTGATGGGGTCCACCCGGATGGGCCGCGATGTTTACACTCAATTTGTTTGGGGCACGCGCACTTCTTTGATGGTTGGTTTTTCCGCCGGGTTGATCGTGACCGTGATCGGCACATTGATCGGCGTGACCGCAGGCTATTTTGGCGGGGTTATTGATGAGAGTTTGAACTTCATCACCAATATTGCATTGGTCATACCCCAATTGCCCCTATTATTGGTGCTCGCGGCCTTTATCGGTAAATCCGACCCCTTTATGATCGCGCTGATTATTGGCTTAACGTCCTGGGCGTGGGGGGCACGGGTCACCCGTGCCCAGACATTGACCCTGCGACGGCGCGAGTTTGTTGAAGCATCAGAGCAAATTGGTGAGCCGAGCTGGCGGATCATTTGCATCGAATTGATGCCCAACCTGTTGTCCATCATCGGCTTCAACTTTATCGGGTCTGTGGTTTACACCATCATCACCCAAGCGACACTTGAGTTTTTGGGGCTTGGCGATCCGCTCGCTGTGTCATGGGGCAACATGCTTTATAACGCCCAAACCTCGTCAGCGATCACCGTTGGTGCTTGGTGGGAAATGTTTGCGCCATGTTTCGCCATCGTGACCATCGGTATTGGCTTGAGTTTGCTCAACTTCGGCGTTGATGAAATCTCAAACCCTCGTTTGCGGACATTGGGTGCCATCAATAAAGCCGTGAAGGCGCAGAAGAAATTTGACCGGAGCTATAAAAGCGCGAAGGGAGCTGCATCATGACACAATCAGAACGGTTCCTAGACGTTAAAGACCTCAAGGTCGATTATATGACCCTAGATGGTCCGTTTCGGGCGGTGAAAGGCGTTGATTTGCACATCAATCGCGGTGAAGTGCTTGGCCTTGCCGGGGAAAGCGGATGTGGTAAATCCACCATTGCATACGCATTGATGCGTTTGCACCGGCCACCAGCTTTTATTGCTGGCGGTGACATCACCGTGGATGGTGAAGATGTGTTGGCATTTGATGAGGAAACATTGGCGCAATGGCGCTGGAGCAAAGTGTCTTTGGTGTTCCAAAGCGCCATGAATGCGCTCAATCCGGTATTGACCATTTTTGAGCAATTCCGTGATGTTTATCATCGCCATACTGGCAAAAGCACTGAAGAAGCGCGCGCTCGCGCTGTTGAATTGATGGAATTGGTGGGCATTGATCCGGTGCGGCTTGATGATTATCCGCACCAACTGTCCGGCGGCATGCGGCAGCGTGTGGTGTTGGCCAATGCGCTTATTCTTGAACCGCAAATGATCATTATGGATGAGCCAACCACCGCGTTGGACGTGGTGGTGCAGCGGGAAATTTTGCAAGAAATTGCGGGCCTGCAGAAGAAGTTTGGCTTTTCAATTTTGTTCATCACCCACGATTTGGCGCTGATGTCTCAATTTGCAGATCGCATTGCAATCATGCTGAAAGGCGAGATTGTGGAAGTGAACAGTGCGCATGAAATTTTGCACAATCCGCAACATGATTACACCAAGCAATTGTGGGATGCGATGCCCAGCTTTGAAGATGCTGAGGGAGTGGCGTAAATGACTGACCAACCCTATTTGGAAGTGAAGGGCGTTTCGAAAACCTATACGCTCAAAACCATCTTTAGTGGCTCAAAACAGGTCAAAGCACTGCAGGATATTTCCTTTAAACTTGGCCGGGGTGAAGCCTTGGCTTTGGTGGGGGAAAGTGGCTCAGGCAAATCCACTTGTGGCCGTGCGATTGCAGGCATGTTTGATATTGATGCAGGCGATATTTTGGTGAATGGCAAAAGCATCACCAGCGCTCGCAACTCAAAAGAAAAGCGCGAAAATGCACGCAAGGTGCAAATGGTGTTTCAAGACCCGTTTGCCTCGCTAAACCCTACGCACACTGTACGCCATCATCTGGCACGTCCACTCAGTCTGCACAGTCGGGTGCCTGACGGTTCTACCCTTGAGCAAGAGGTGATCCGCACGCTTGAAGATGTGGAGTTGGACCCTTCTGTGATGTTGGACAAGTACCCGCATGAGCTTTCTGGCGGACAACGTCAGCGGATCAATTTGGCCCGTGCTTTGGCTGTCGGGGCAGAATTGATTATCGCTGATGAACCTACGTCAATGCTTGATGTGTCGATCCGTCGGTCTATTTTGAACTTGATGAACCGTCTTAAAAAAGAGCGTGGCATTACATTTTTATACATCACGCACGATTTGGCGACGGCGCATTATTTGACCGAGAATACTGCGGTTATGTTTGGTGGACGCATTGTTGAGTTCGGACCATCGGACTTGATCGTTCGTGACCCGCAACATGCCTATTCAAAGCTGCTTTTGTCCTCTGTGCCGAATGCGCATACGCGGATCAATGCTGATTTTGAACATGCACGTGACTTTTCCAAATTTGCCGATAAGGTGCGGGCTGAAACGGCGGCCAGCACTGGGGCGTTGGAAGAGATTTCGACTGGCCGGTTTGTGCGGGCAGCCTAATATATTGAAGGAGGTCATTGATGGTGGATTTGTCTAAATTTTTTGTGCGTGCTGCGCGCCTTGAAGACGAAGTTGCCATCAGTGATATTTGCGTGCGCACTGCTGCAAGCGGTGAGGATGCTCGTGATCGCTACTCCCGCTTGGATTTGCCCGGCATGATTTGGGCGGTGCCCTATGTGCTTTTTAATCCTGAACATTGTTTTGTGGTGGATAATGGCGCAGGCGAGGCTGTGGGATACATTGTGACGGCTGCGAATACGAGAGCATATGAAGCTTGGCAAAAAGACAATTGGTGGCCAAGGGTTGCATCATTTTTGCAAGAGTTTGAGCCACAAACCGAGGGTGATCGCAACTTTTTGACATCGCTGGCGCAAAACCAACAACCTGCCCCAGATTATGCCGACGATTATCCGGCGCATTTGCACATCAATTTGTTGCCACCAGCGCAAGGCGATGGGTTTGGCGGTAAATTGATGCGTGCCGCATTAGACAAGTTGCGGGCAGATGGCGTGAGCGGTATTCATTTGGGGGTCAATCGTGAAAACCACCGCGCGATCGGCTTTTACAAAGCGATGGGATTTGAGCAGGTGGCCGACAACGGCGCGCCGATTTTTGCGCGCGCAATTTAGTCGGCTGTAATGCTATTCGGTTTCTACTGCTTTTGGATTTTGTAAATAGATGAAATCCAGCAAAATTTGCATCGTCCAAAAAATGATATAGCCAGCCATTGCGCCAAACTTCACAGACAGCATTGCCCCAATGACGAGCACGATTTGCAGCATGGCTATTCGGATGAATAGGTTTGCATAGAGCTGGTCGAGGTCCAGCCAGTTTCGTTCGAACAAGAACGCGTAAGCACCCATCACGAAGGTCGTGAGCGGCGGCCAATAGAGTTGCTTGGCTATGATGATCTCTTGAAATAGATCGGCCGGATTGCCAAAACGCGCGAGCGGTATGCCGCCATATACCCGCCCATATAGATAAAAGGTGCTGGGGAAAAAGATCGCGCACACGCCTAACACTGTAAACAGGTCGAAAATCCGCTTGGGCCAAAAATGCCGAGGCGAATATTCAAGTTCATGTTGGCGGCGTTTCTTGCTGAAAAGCAAAATCAGCAGGGTCCAAAATGCAATCGCCACACTTTCCAATAAGAAGGCGAGCAGCAGTTCAAAAACACTCCATCCCAATAGCAAAACCCCCAATAGGGGTAGAATATTGTTGGCCAACAGCAGCAATGTGGAACGGGTGGACATAATATAGAGCAGGGCGCGGAGTTGTGGGGTGATCAGGTGAGATGACCACTATGGTAAGCAAATGGTTAACAAAGTCCTTTTTGCGAGCAGAAGCGCGGGTGGCACATGATGCCAGCCGCTTTGGAAAAACTCACTTTTTGGCGTTACGAATGCGGGCACGCACATATTTTGCAGCAGATCTATAATGGCTGGGGCCTGCGGCTTCCGCCCAACGGCCAGGTGTCCATTCATTGTTGGCGCCTTTCATGGGACCGCCATAAAGCTCTTTGTCGCTATGGTTCTCCATGAATTGATGTATCTTTTTGTGATTGGTGCGCATAAGGGCCACCGCGTCGTCCCAAGACAGATTGGCTTGCTGCTGGCGCAGATTGCCATTGTACCGCTTGAGTTCGGACCATTTATAGCCTTTGGCGGGGAAGTGCACTTCTTTGCCCGCCATGCCATCATTATACCACCCAAGGAAAAGCTCAATCCAATGGGCGCGGTGTCCAATTACATCTTTGATCGATGTGTCTTCATCATCCTTTTGAAGGGCAAAATCATCTTGTATGTCCGACAGTAGTTTTTGCAGTTTTGCATATTCTTTATCGGTGACCGCAATCAGGTCCTCTTTTGATGTGGCAGCAGGCATAGCTCTCTCCTTTGCCCCCTATGCTGCTTCATTGGGCGGAACTTTCCATGATCTGCATCAACTTTTGGTTTCAGATCATCGGTGCTTACCCCTATTTCGCGGTTTCGTTAGATCAACAACACATTCAATAATTTGTAAGGGAATTAGGCCTATATAGGGGGTAGGAGAGATAACATGTTGCGTGTGATTAATTGTATTGCGTATGCACACGACCTGATTTTGGTGGCCCTTGCTGCATTGATTTGCGCATCGGGTGCTTTCGTGTCTGTACATTTGCTCAAAAAGGTATTTGCCACCAAATCGCGGGCGCGATTTGCGTGGGGATTTATTGGTGCGATTGCAGCAGGGTCAACTATTTGGTGCACCCATTATGTTGCCATGCTCGCTTTTGAACCGGGTGTTCCGGTTGCCTATGACTTTGGGCCGACATTAATCTCGCTCATTGTTGCCATTCTTGGCTGTATCGCTGCATATGGCTTGGCGGGTGAACGTTTTGCGTTTGCCGCACCAATTGGTGGCGCAACTTTCGGGCTAGCAATTTCCGCCATGCACTATATGGGCATGACCGCTTTTTCAGCGCGCGCGCTAACCGCATGGGACATGAGTTATGTTGCTGCATCCGTTTTCCTTGCAGTCCTTTTAGGGGCGCTGACATTTTGGTTGATGCAGAATATGCGTGGCGCGCGCAGCATTGCTGCGGGCACGGGCACAATGGTGTTGGCCATCGTGAGCCTGCATTTCACCGGCATGGCCGCGCTTGAGATTACACCATTGGCACCTACCAGTGGCGACGTAACCGCGGTTGAAGCGCGTGATTTGATTGCAGCTGCGGTGGCTGGCGTATGTTTTCTGGTGTTGGGCACCGGGGCCGTAACCTATTTCCTTGATAACCAGGCACGCGCCTTTGCGTCGATCCGTTTGCGCCATTTGGCTGAAAGTGCTGTGGATGGCATGGCGGTGGTACGCGGTGACTTAATGGTTGAGGCCAACAGCGAATTTGCCCGTATGGTGAAGATGTCCAAAAAGGAAATCACAGGGCAGCCTGTGGCCAAATTTTTGGATCAAGTTGAGCAATATCAAGAAGGTGTTTTGAGCGCGACAGAGCTTAAGCGTGCCGATGGATCGAGCCTGCCGGTTGAACTGGCGGTGCAAACGGAACAAGTGAGCGAGGATGGTCAGCCTTTGACCATTTTGGCGTTGCGCGACATTAGCCAGCGTTTGGCGCAGGAAGAAAAAATCACCTTCTTGGCGCAATATGACAGCCTGACCGGATTACGGAACCGTCCCACCTTTTTGGAGAATAGCCAAAGCATTCTAGATTGGGGCGGCGAGGATGGTGATTACGCGGTGATTGCCATCGACTTGGATCGCTTCAAAGAAATCAACGATATGTATGGCCATGCTGCCGGTGACAGCGTTTTGGGCAAAACGGGCAAACGATTGAAAAAGGCTTTGGCGGCCCATCAGTTTGCGGCGCGTATCGGCGGCGACGAATTTGTTGTTTTCTCGAAAATCGAGTCAAAGGATGATGCAATCCAACTGGCTGAGCTGCTTGAACGCGAGTTGAACCAAGATATTGAGCATGATGGTGTGGTGTTGCGATGTGAAGCGAGCTTCGGCATCGCGCTTTATCCAGAAGATGGACGGCAAATTAACACGCTTTTGAACAATGCTGATATGGCCATGTATCGGGCGAAATCATCTGATGACCAGCAGATTTGCCTTTATGATAAAGGCATGGACGACACCATTCGCAAGCGGCGCCAATTGGTAGATGAGTTGCGGTTGGCAATCCAAGGTGATCAGCTTGAATTGCATTATCAAGTGCAGATGAATGTGCCGAATGAAACCGTAGCGGGTTATGAAGCACTTGTGCGCTGGAACCACCCGACCAAAGGCATGTTGCCGCCAAATGTGTTTATTCCATTGGCAGAGCAAACTGGCCTGATTGTGATGTTGGGCGAATGGGTTTTGCGCACCGCTTGCCACGAAGCGGCGAGCTGGAGCAGCGGTCTTCCGGTTTCCGTGAATTTGTCGCCAGCTCAGCTCACCACACCTAATTTTGTTGAGCAAGTGCAGGATATTTTGCTGGAAAGCGGTTTGGCCCCTCAGCGGTTGGAACTTGAAGTGACTGAAACCACTTTTATTGCCGATCAGAAAAAAGCCATTTCTGTGCTTGAGCGGTTAAAGGCGCTTGGTATCTCTATTTCAGTGGATGATTTTGGCACCGGCTATTCGTCACTCGCCATGTTGCGGGCGTTCCCATTTGACAAAATCAAGCTCGATAAATCTTTGATCGATGACATTGATAATAATTATAAATCCAAAGGCGTGTTCAGAGCCGTCCTGTCCCTAGGAGATGCGCTTTCAGTGCCGATTTTGGCCGAAGGGGTTGAGAATAAGGAACAGCTGGCCTTCCTGCTGGAGCATGGATGTCAGTTGGTTCAAGGCTATTATTATGGCAAGCCAGAGCCTTTTTCCGCACCGGGTAAAGTAACCTTTGTTGAGCCCGACAAGAAAAAGATCAGCTAAACTGCACAAAATTCAATATGACTTGCCAAGGCCTATAAATTGGTGTGTCATGTTGTAATGGACACAGTTGATCTTTCCCCTGTCACTTCAGTTTCATTGAATAAAAACGCTTTGCAAGTTCGCGATAGCGTTTTTTGTGACTCGCATTGCGAGCAATTCAGCGCACAAGATGTGCTGTTGCGCTTTGCTAATGATCGGGGAGAAGGCGCGGTTGAGTTCATTGAATTTTGCCCTGAATTCAATGTGATTTTGAGCAAGTGCTTTTGGAAAGACAAAGGCTATTTGCGTTATCAAGGCGAAGGTTGGGTGCGATTCAATTTTAGCCTAGCCTCAGATGCCACATTTGTTTTTGATGATGCAGGAGCGTTTGACCTTAAAGGTTCCGAATTGCGCGTTTTCCATCAACCAGAAGGTGTGGCCTGCGAGCATTTTATCCATGGAAATGCCAGTTCAGAATGTGTGACGCTTTCCGTGCATGAAAGCTATTTGCGCCAACGGTTGCAAGACATGCCAGAATTGAGTGGGAGTTGCTTGGGGCAGCTTAGCTTTGGCGATAATCCTTTCTTTTTTGAACGGTTTTGGCAAACGCCTCAAACTCTACGCATCGTGCGTGAACTTTTGTATGTGCCTTATCAAGGGGCATTGCGATACAATTATGTGCGGGCAAAATGCGAAGAGCTGCTTATTGCTGCGTTCCACACTATGATTTTGACGGATCGTACGCCAATGCCTTTGCGCATGCGCGATGGCGATTGGGATCGAATTGATCAAGCACGCAAGCATATTGAAGATGATTTGGTGCAAGTGCCCGCGGTGCCCGAACTGGCACGACTGGTCGGGTTGAACCGCAATAAGCTTTCTTATGGGTTCAAACATAAGTTCAATATGAGTATTGGCCAATATATTGTCACAAAACGGATGGAATTGGCGTGGTATATGTTGGAGCGAGATCGGTGCAGCGTATCTGAGGTTGCGGCGTTGGTTGGCTACGAACATGTGGCCAGTTTCTCGGCGGCATTTAAAGCTCATTTTGGCCTATCGCCTAAGTTGGTGGCGCTGCCCCGCTAGGCCAAAACTTTCAAATTGTGCTGATTTCCTAAATCTTTGTGATAAGCGCCAAAAACAGCCCGCACCATGGCTGCTAATCTTCTTGAGTTGATTTCTTGAGGAGGAGCAGAAATGCAACAACATCATGAATTTTTATTGATACATGGGTCTTGGCACACAGGTGCTTGCTGGCGGCATGTGGAGGCGGTGTTGCAGGCCAATGGCCATAAAACACATGCGATCACGCTGCCAGGTCATGGGGATGGCGCAACAGATGTTTCGCTTGAAAAATATGTGCAAGCGATTGTGGACTATGTTGATGCCGCGGCGCTGGACAAGTTTGTTTTGGTTGGGCACAGCGCTGGTGGCACTATCGTGTGCAAAGCCGCGGAAAAATTGGGCGACACGATTGCGCGATTGGTATTGATATCGCCTCTGTTGGCAAAAGATGGTGAAGCGCTGACGCAGGCGGTGCCGCCTGCCTATGCCGATTTATTTGCGCAAATGGCTGCCGCAAATGACAATAATCAAATTATGGTGCCCTGGGAGGTTTGGCGCGATAGTTTTATCGGTGACGCCAGTGAAGAAGTGGCACGGGCGGCGTTTGATGAATTATGCCCTGAGCCATTTGGGCCGCTGACCGAGGCCGTGGATTTAAGCAAATTTGCGCAACTGCCGATCGCCAAGAGTTACATTCGCTGCATGGAAGATGTGGTGTTTCCGGTGGGTGAGTTCGGCCTTTTCCCTCGCATGTATGAGCAAATTGCGCCATGCCGTCTGGTAAATGTGCAGGGCAGCCATGAATTGATGTATTCCAACCCTGATGCGTTAGCTGATGCGCTGATTAAAGCGGGGCGCGCATAAGGTGAAGGAAGAGGAATATGCCCTTTTAGATGCCACGGGTTTGGCAGGTTTGGTGGCGCGCGGGGAGGTGGACCCCTATTCCCCTTCGCGGGCTGCCCAACAAAGAATTGCTCGTCTCAACCCCACCTTCAATGCAGCGGTCACATCTATTGTGCCTGCATTGGAAATGGAGAGTTGGCACGAGCACTTGCCGCCCTTTTTTGGTGTGCCAACCTTGGTGAAAGATTTGCACACTTTGGTGAAAGGGTCTGCTTTAACCCACGGCTCCCGGTTCTTTAAAGGGCATATTTCTTCCCATGATAGCGACTTGGTGGCGCGGATGCGCCGCGCGGGCATGTCTATTATCGGCCGTAGCAATACGCCTGAGTTTGGCATCAATACGAGCACTGAAGGTGCCTTTCATGGCCCTGCCTTGAACCCATGGAATATTGCGCGGAGCACTGGCGGTTCAAGCGGCGGTGCTGCCGCGGCTGTGGCCAGCGGGATGGTGCCCATTGCGCATGCAACGGATAGCGGTGGCTCAATCCGTATTCCCGCATCGTGCTGTGGTTTGGTTGGCTTGAAGCCAACTCGAGGCCGCATCTTTGCTGGGTTGGACGAAGGGGAAGGTTGGCATGACATGTTTCACGCCTTTTTCCTTACGCGCTCAGTGCGTGATGTGGCGGGGCTGTTAGATTGCCTTGCCAATCAGGACGGCGCGGTGCCTTATTTGGCGCCTACTATGTCAGGCACTTATAAGGAGCTTTTGCGGCAGCCTTGCCCGAAATACAAGGTGGGCGTGATGCGGTTGCCGCCGAATGAGGTCCCGATAGACCCAGAATGTGAATTGGCACTAAACAGAGCTGAAGCGGCATTTTCCGAAATGGGACATGAGCTGATCGATATGCACATTTCGATCAATGGGCCGGAGATGGCGAATTGTTTTCGCAAAGTGATCGCGAGCAGCGTTGCGGCCACCATCAATGCGCATGAAAAGGTGTTGAAGCGGCAGGCGCGTGAAGATGATTTTGAGCCAGTTGTTTGGCAGATGCTGCGGTTGGGTCGAGGCATCGATGGGGGCGAGCTTAATCGCGCGACGGCTCAATTGCATCTTATGGCACGAGACATAATGCAAACCACCAGCCGTTTTGATCTGCTGCTTACGCCAACACTGGCGAAAGCGCCTCTGCCTTTAGGTGAGTTAGATGCAAGTACGCTTAATCTTGACGTATTTTTCCAAAAAATCTTCGGATTTGCACCCTTTACGTCGCTTTTTAATGTGACGGGCCAGCCAGCGATCAGTTTGCCCATTCATTGGAATCAGGATGATTTGCCAATTGGTGTGCAATGTGTTGCGGGCACTGGGTGTGAGGATATTTTGCTGCACATCGCGCGGGACTTTGAATATTATTTTGATTGGCAAAAGCGCCAAAATGATTTGATCAAACGACTTTGATTTCACATTAGATTTTTCATTTCCTCTCGTATTTTGAGCTGAAGATATTCTTCGGCAAATAAATATGACTTGTCATTAAATGATGTGTCATATAATTTAATGTGTGGGGGATGAGTGAAATGAACAAAACGACAAATTCCGTTTTACGGTTGGACCATATTCCAAGCACAGCAAGTGAACTGTCTGTTGCCACGCAGCGTTTGTCGCGGCTATTGCGCGGGCAAATTTCCATGTTGCTGGCTGCTAATGGTGAATTGGGGCTGGTTGAATGGCGGATATGTCTTTGCATTTCACAAAGTGAAAACCCATCGCAAAAAGACCTTGTAGATTTTGCGGGTATTGAGCAGGCACAGGTCAGCCGTGCGCTGATGAAGCTTGAGCAAAAGGGTATTATTCAATCTCGGCAATCGGAAGAGGATCGTCGGGTTCGGATTTTTGGCCTGAGTGAAACAGGCCAGGCCTATTTTGATCGGGTGCAGCCTGTGATTGCTGCCTATCACCAGCAGATTGATGCGGTTTTAAGCGAAGCGGAAAAAACACAATTCCTCGATATGGCTGAACGCGTGGCGAAAGCGGCGCAATTGGCCTGCAATGATGAAGCGCAACAAGCGGGCTAACCGAAATTTCGGAGCACGCTGAGCAACGCCCTTGGAGAGAAGAGGGCCGATTGGGAGGATATATAATGAAGAAAATTATCGCACTAGCATGTGCAGCAATGTTGGGCATGGCTGCGCCAGCATTGGCTGAAGATTGGGCGCCATCTGGTCCGATTGAGTTGCAAATTGGCTTTGGTGCTGGCGGTGAAACCGACACTTTGGGTCGGGTGATTGCCGCCACAATGGAAGAGCAGACAGGCTGGAATGTGGTGCCACAAAATAAGCCTGGCGGTGGCGGCATTGCCATGTTCACTGGTTTGCTGAACGCCAAGAATGACGGGTCAGTGATCGCGATGGGTGTATCTATGCCTGTGTTGATCAACCTCACCTTACGCGGCGATCAATTGCCATTTGATCTGGATAGCTTTGACTATCTCGGCACCGTGACTCGGGCGCAATTGGCGCTGATCGCCAAAAGCGATGCGCCATTTGATGATATGGCGGGGCTGATTGAATATTCAAAAGAGCAGGGCGGAGTTCCGGTTGCTTTTGATGCCAAGCCGCAAGAATTGATGTTGATGGCGCTGAATGAGCAAACAGGTGCTGGCTTTAAGCTTGTGTCCACAAAAAGCTCAGCCGAAATGGTGCAGTTTGTTTTGGGTGGGCAGGTTGTTGCGTCGTTCAATGCGGGCACGCACATTCAATATTTAGAAAAGGGCGACGTGAAAATGTTGGCCAGTGCAAATGCGGACCGTCATGCCTATGCTGAAGATGTACCGACGCTGCAAGAGCAGGGGTATGATCTTTACACCGACCCGTATTTTTATTTTGCGGCACCGGGTGGCATGTCTGACGAAGCAAAGTCTGCCTTAGCAGCTGCTTTGGACAATGCCATTGGCTCAGAGAAAGTGCAGGATCTGGTGAAGAATGTGATGCAGAATAGCGTCAATAATCTTGGCCCGGACGGCACAGAGAAAATGATGAAAGATGGCTTGAACAGCGTTGGCGATCTGTTCAACTAAGCAATTTGGCTGCCCCGCACCGGGGCAGCTTTTCGCTCTTCTCAGGTGATCGACCATGATTGAACGATTAACGGGCGTGGCTGTTGCCGCGTTTGGTGCAGCGCTATTCTTCCTCATCACGCCAATGGCGACTGAAACAGTTGGCTATGGTTGGTTGCGGCCCAACACGGTGCCCAATGTGATGGCCGTGATCATGATGCTTGCGGGTGTAATCCTAGCGCTTACCGCGCCGCAGGATCAGTTTATTGATTTCCCGAAAATGGCGCGGGCGGCAGGCTTTCTGCTGGTGATAGTGGCCGGGCTGTGGGCGATGGTGCAATGGCGATATCATTTTGTGGCGCCGGGTTTGGCGCTTGTGCTGATGCTGCTGGTGGGCGAGCGCCGATGGCACTGGCTGCTCATAGGAGCATTGGTTTTACCGTTCAGCATCTCGTTTCTTATTGAATATGTGCTTTCCCGTCCCCTGATCTAATTGGATAATTTATGGTCGATTTTTCCGTTATCTTGGCTGGATTTGCTGACGCTTTTACGCCCATCAATTTGATGTTTGTGGTGTTTGGCGTGATGCTGGGGCAATTTGTGGGAGCCATGCCCGGCATTGGCCCGGTGATGGCGATGGCTATCGCCATTCCCTTCACCTTTGTGATTGATCCGCTCCCGGCAATTGCTTTTCTGGTTGGTATCAATAAGGGTGGTCTGGTTGGCGGGGCGGTGCCTGCGATTTTGATCAACACGCCCGGTACGCCAGATGCGGCAGCGACAGCAATGGATGGGCATCCGCTGGCGCAGCAAGGTAAGCCGGAAAAGGCGACCAAGATGGCGCTTTACTCCTCCGTCACAGGCGACACATTTTCCGACATTGTGTTGGTGACCATATCCGCGCCGCTCGCGCTGGTTGCGTTGAAAATGGGACCGGTGGAAATTCTGGCGCTGATGGTCTTTGCATTCTCCGTGATCGCAGGTTTGGTGGGCAAGAGCATTTCAAAAGGGATTATCGCAGCGGCTTTGGGCATGCTGGCGGCGACTGTGGGGCTGGACCCGGAACATGCCACACCGCGCTATTATTTCGGCTATTTTGAGCTGTTTGACGGCTTGCCGTTGGCGGCAGTGGCCATCGGTATGTTGGCTGTTGCTGAGATTTTGCGGCGGCTGGCCAGCAGCAAAAAAGGTTTCTCTGCGGCGATTGCGCAGCAAAAAGATATGATGCCAGAAGATCGTCGCGTGAGCTTTGCCGAATATTGGGCCTGTCGCTTCACCATGGTGCGCGGTGCGTTTATTGGCACGATATTGGGGGCCTTGCCCGGCGTTGGCTCTACTGCGGCTGCTTTTATGTCTTACGCGGCGACCAAAAAATCGTCCAAAGATCCTGAGAGCTTTGGCAAAGGCAATTTGCAGGGGATCGCGGCGGCGGAGAGCGCGAACTCGGCAGTAATGGGCGCCAATCTGATTCCGCTTTTGACACTTGGCATTCCTGGAAGTGTGGGTGCGGCGCTGATTATATCTGCTTTTGTGATCCACGGTATTCAGCCGGGGCCGTTGCTGTTTGAAGAACAGGGGCGGCTGGTCTATGGCCTGTTTGGCGCGATGATTATGGCGAATTTCGCTAATCTGTTTGTGGGGCAATTGGGCTTGCGCTTGTGGTCCTTTGTGATCCGTGCGCCGGAATCCGTTATCTTTTCCACCGCCATTCTGTTGTGCATCGCCGGGGTCTATTTGGCTACGGGCGGCCTGTTCGGTGTGATCATCATGTTGATGGCAGCGGCGCTCGGCTATGTGATGACGAGCTTTGGCTTCTCACCTGTGATTTTCATCATCGCCTTCTTCCTTGGCGGACGGTTTGAAATTGCCTTGTCGCAAAGTCTTGTTTTGTTGGATGGCAATGTTTTGGCCTTGATCAATTACCCAATTGCTTTGGCCTTATTTGCGATCGCGCTGATCACCATGGTTTGGATGATCTGGGCTGATCGCCAAAAAGAATTATAGAGGTTTTTATGACCCAGAAGAAAAACGTTCTGTTCATCATGTTTGATCAGCTCCGGTTTGATTATTTGAGCTGTCAGGGCCATCCGCACTTGCATACGCCCCATATGGATCGTTTGGCGGAAAAGGGTGTGCGCTTTACCCGCGCCTATGTGCAGTCGCCGATTTGCGGTTCATCGCGCATGAGTTATTACACAGGGCGTTATGTGCATAGCCATGGGGCGCAGCGGAACAATTTTCCACTGAAAGTGGGCGAGTTTACGCTGGGGGATCATCTGCGCAATGGGGACATTGATTGCTATTTGATTGGCAAGACCCACATGCAGGCTGATGAGGCTGGGTTGAAGCGGCTGGGCATTATGCCCGATAGCGTGATCGGCGCGCGGCAATCAGAATGTGGGTTTGATGCCTATATTCGTGATGATGGCCTCTGGGCTGAGGGCGTTGGTGGTCTTTATGACAGCAAGCGCTCGCCCTACAATGAATATCTGAAAGATAAGGGCTATGAGGCGCATAATCCGTGGCATGAAAATGCCAATTCGGCGCTGAATGAAGAGGGGGATATTGCCTCCGGTTGGTTGATGCAAAATGCGGATCAGCCTGCCAATATCAAGGAAGAGGATTCCGAGACCCCTTGGCTGACCAGCCAAGCGATCCAGTTTATGGAAGAGCGGCGCGAGGCTGATAAATCTTGGTTGTGCCACCTCTCTTACATCAAGCCGCATTGGCCCTATATTGTGCCTGCGCCTTATCATGACATGTATGGGCCAGAGCATATTTTGCCTGTGCAACGCAGTAACCAAGAAAAGGCGCATCCGCATCCGGTTTATGGCGCTTATATGGAAAATTTGGTGGCGCAGAGCTTTTCTAAGGATGAAGTGCGGGAGAAGGTGATCCCCGCTTATATGGGCCTGATCAAGCAATGCGATGATCAGATGGGGCGGTTGTTTACCTATCTGGAAGAAACCGGGCAGATGGACAATACCATGATCGTGATCACATCTGATCACGGGGATTATTTGGGCGATCATTGGCTGGGCGAGAAAGACCTTTTCCACGAATGTTCGGTCAAGGTGCCGTTGATCATTTATGATCCGAGCGCCGACACTGATGGGACACGCGGGACGGTGTGTGATGAGCTGGTTGAAGCTATCGATTTGGTCCCAACATTTTTGGAATGGTTCGGGCAGGACATTCCAAACCATATCGTCGAAGGACGATCTTTGATGCCGTTTTTACGCGGCGAACAGGTAGACGATTGGCGCGACTTTGTGATCTCCGAATATGATTACTCCACCACATTGGCGGCGGAAAAACTAGGGTTGGAGCCTGCGGATTGTCGCCTATTTATGGTAGCGGATAAGGATTGGAAATTGGTGCACGCCGAAGGGGATATGCGCCCGATGTTGTTCAATCTGAACGACGACCCGGAAGAATATTACGATCTTGGAGATAGCGCGGCGCATTATCCTGTGCGTGAGCAAATGTATCGCCATTTGGGTGCATGGGCGCGGCGCATGTCTCAGCGGACAGCCATATCTGATGACCGCATCAAAATGATGCGGGGCAAAGCGCTGGAGAAGGGCATTTTTCTGGGGCTTTATGACGGGTCGGAAGTGCCAGAAGAAAAGGTGATACCCATTAAAGGCAAAGGGCAAAAAGCCACCTAACGCTCCCAAATCAAATTCATCTGCCATTGTCATTTAGACGTCGAAGAAGCGTCACAATAATGTAGTGCGGCCACAATAGATTTCGATTCATTCGAACGAATTTTGGTGAGCTATGGCCGATTCAAAATGGATATTGGTGCGCAATGCCATTGATTCCGAGATCAAAGCTGGGCAGTTGAAGCCGGGTGCGCGTTTGCCAACGGAGCCCGACCTTTGCGCCAAGTTTGACGCGGGCCGCCATTCTGTGCGGCGCGCCATTGCGGCTTTGTCGATTGAAGGCAAGGTGCGCACACAGCAAGGCAGTGGCACATATGTGGAAACGCCTGAACTGATCAAATATGTGATCGGTCGGCGCACACGCTTTCGGCAGAACCTACGAGAGCAAGGTTTGGCGCCGGGCGGCAAAATGTTGGGTCATAGTGTGGGCAAGGCCGATGAAAAGGTTGCGCAGGCGCTTGGCATTAAGCCGGGCGATCAGGTGATCCGGATTGAACGGCTGACCACGGCAGACAATGTGCCTATCGCTTATGGCACGGCCTACAAGCCTTATGATCGCTTCCCCGATTATATACATCGCCGTGCGCAGCATAAGTCTGTGACCGATACTTACAAAAGCTATGGCATTGAAGATTATGTGCGGGCCGACACGACTGTCTACACCCGCCAGCCGCGCACAGCGGAAGCACATGCCCTAGCGCAGCATCCGCAAATGCCAGTGATGGTGGTGAGCTCCATCGATGCACTGCTTGATGGCACGCCCATCAGCTATTCGCAGGTGGCATGGGCTGGCGCGCGCGTGCGCTTTTCACTTGAAGCTGAACCAGAAGATTTTCCGATCCCGTTAGAAATGGAGCGCCAAAATGGCTGACCAACAAAGCCGCCATGCCTTTGTGCTTGCAACATTGGCCCGCGGCAATGATGCCGAAATCAAACAATTTGCTGAGCAATTGCTGGCAGACATTGATGAAGTTGAAGTGATTAAAAACCGTACCGGGCTGGTGATGCTGCCCATGCGCGACACGGTGGAAGGCACGGCCTTCCATCTGGGCGAAGTGCTGGTTGCTGAAGCGCATATCAGGGCGCTGGGCCAAGAAGGCTATGGCATGAAAACAGGACGTGATTTGGAAGCGGCAATGGCCATCGCGGTGATCGATGCCGCGTGGCAGGCAGGCCATGAACTTTCAACCATTGATGCTTTTGTGGCGGCGCAAGCTGATGCCATTGCGGCAAATGACAATGAACGCATGCGGGCGGTGGAAGCCACGCGCGTCAATATGGAGACATTTTAATTATGGCGGCTCCCCAACGTAATCATGAAGAAGCATTTGCCAATGCCGCGTTTGACGCGATGTTGAGTGCAACCGCACGGCCGGGCCAAATTGAAACGCTGCCAGACAGCGATTTTGGTCCTGTTGTTGCCGCGCTAATCGATCGCGAATGCACCTTCTTCGCCAGTGATGAAGTTCTTATTCAGCAATTGAGCGAAACCGGCGCGCGTTTTACCTCAATTGGTGAGGCTGACTTTGTGTTTTGCCGCGCAAGCGAATTGTCGGCGCTTTTGCCGAAGGTGAAAATTGGCTCTGATCTATACCCGGACGACGGCGCGACATTGATTGTTTCGGCGCGGTTGGCCAAGGGCGACAAGCTGCGGCTGAGCGGGCCAGGCATTAAACGCCATAAAGATGTGGCCATTGCTGGAATTGAACGTGCGGTGTGGGACCATCGCGCACGGCAAATTCGATATCCGACAGGTTTTGACATGTTGATTGTGGATGGTGCGCAGCTGATGGCGTTGCCGCGGTCCACCAAGGTGGAGGTTTTGTAAATGGCCTATGTTGCAACACGGGGTGGCGAACGGGCCATCGAGCAATCTGAGCGCTTGTTCAAGCAAGAGTTGGGCACCATTACGCCTGAGAAGGTGAAGCAAGTGCGCGAAACCATGCCTTATCTTGTGGACCGGGTGATGGGCGAAGCATCGCTTTATGATCAAGATGTTGCAGCACTGGCGCTGGCGCAAACCGGTGGCGAGTTGAGCGAGGCAGTGCTGTTGTTGCGCGCATGGCGCACAACGCAACCGCGTATCACGGTGGCAAAGCCGCTTGAGCAAGATAAGCAGCATGTGTTTCGGCGTATTTCGGCGGCATTTAAGGATATTCCGGGCGGCCAGCTATTGGGTCCATCTTTGGATTATGCCCACCGTTTGCTGGCGACCGAAGTGTTGGCTGGCGAAGATCACACGCCAAAGCCTGTTGAGGCAGCGGAAAAAGCGGCACCTTCGCATCAGCCAAGCGTGAGCGCATGGTTGTCGAGCCAAGGCTTGGTAGATGATGCGGAACATGATGATACAGCGCCAGACGACATTCCGGATTTGACGCGGGAACCCTTGCTGTTTCCCGCAAAGCGTGCCCATCGGCTGCAAAGCTTGGCGCGAGCAGATTCCGGCGGCGTGTTGGCACTCGGTTATTCCGCCATGCGCGGCTATGGCCAAGCGCACCCAACGGTCAGCGAATTGCGGCTGGCTGAAGTGGATATTGAAGTGCAGCACCCATGCGGCACCAGCTTTAGTGCGGGGCGCGTGAAGGTCAGCCAGGCGGAAGTGATTTCAAAAGCCAAGGGCGAGCGTTTGGATCGCGGGTTCGCGGCAACGTTTGGGTGGAACGAGGTGAAATGCATCTCGGCTGCCACGCTGGATTTGAATGCGGATGGCGCGGAGAAGAATTCTGCGGTTGAGGAAGAGTTCTTCCTCTACCACACAGAGGGTGTGGAAAGCTCAGGCTTCTGCATCCACTTCAAACTGCCGCACTATGTGACGTTCCAATCCAGCCTAGATGCCATGCGCGATGCGAAGGCGAAAAAGCAAACCCCGCAAATGGAGGCGGCAGAATGAATTTAAAATCGCTGAGCAAAGATTGGGAAGCGGTGAGCTACGGCTTTTTGGATGCTTCCGCCAAACGCGAATTGCGCCGCAAAATGCTGAAGGCTGTGGCGGTGCCGGGGTGTCAAATGCCTTACGCCAGCCGCGAAGTGCCGATGGCGCGGGGCTGGGGCACGGGTGGGTTGCAAGTGTCGCTAACCCTGATGAACCCGCAAACAATTGTGAAGGTCATCGATCAGGGGGCAGATGACAGCGTGAATGCGGCATCGATCCGCAAGTTTTTGACGCGGGTGACTGGGGCCAAAGCCACATGGGATACGTTGGATGCCACGTTGATCCAGTCGCGCCACCGGGTGCCAGAGGAGAAACTGACCAAGGATCAGATATTGGTGCTGCAAGTGCCAAACCCGGAGCCTTTGCGATCTGTGGAGCCGAACATGTCCATCGCGCGGCAAATGCATGCGGATGCAGATTATAGCCGCATGTGGCTGCAACTTTATGAGCAGATTGTGCGCTCTGGTCGGGTGATGCAGGGTGCGTCATATCCGTCCATGGTGAATGGTCGTCATGTGATGACGCCGTCGCCGATCCCGCGTTGGGACGTGCCGAAACTGCATATGGCTGAGCATTTGACAATTCTTTCCGCTGGGCGTGAAAAGCGCATTTTTGCCGTGCCGCCGCATACGCGGGTGGAGCCATTGGTGTTCTCTGATGTGCCATACAAGGTGGAAGAGCATGGTAACATCACCTGCACACGCTCTGCGCTCAAAGGCTTCTTTATGAATGAAATTCCGAATGATGATGGCACTTCAAGCTATGAAGTGTCGGACAGTAATTTGGGCATTAAGGCGCTGAATGCGCCAGAGGATGCATCGCAAAAGATTGGCGAGACGTGGTATCAAGACGGGGAGTGGGCGCAATGAGTGTCGACATGAAATTAGAGCGCAGCGCACCGCAGTTTATCACCCATGAGCCGTTGTTGCACATGACCAACATTTCCAAACGCTATGGCGATGTGGTGGCGCTGGATCATGTGGGGGCCAAGGTTTATCCAGGTGAAGTTTTGGGCATTGTCGGTGAAAGTGGTTCGGGCAAGTCTACCTTGCTGCGGATGATGAATTTGCAGGAATTGCCAGATCAAGGCACCTATCATCTCGATATTGAAACCGAAAAGCCGAACCTTTTTGACATGGATCGCTATGCGCGCTTGCAATTGCGGTCGCGGCACATTGGCATTGTGTATCAAAACCCGCACCAAGGGCTTTTGATGAAGCACACAAGTTCGGGCAATGTGGCAGAACGGTTGCTGATCGCTGGGGAACGCAGCTTTGCGAATTTGCGGGCAAAGGCCAGCGATGCGCTGGATGCTAGTGAGTTTCCGCTGGAGCGGATGGACGCACCGCCGATTGAACTTTCTGGCGGGATGCAACAGCGGGTGCAATTGGCCAAGGCGATTGCGCTAGAGCCGGCCTTGTTGCTGCTTGATGAACCCACCACAGGTCTGGATGTGTCGGTGCAGGCCCTGGTGCTCGATACGCTCAAGCGTTTGCAGCAGGATCGGAAGATCACCATGGTAATTGTGAGCCATGATTTGGGTGTCATACGCACGATGGCAGACCGGGTTATGGTGATGCGGCGCGGGCAGGTGGTTGAGCAGGGCTTGGTGGACCAAGTGTTCCAAGACCCGCAACACGCCTATACCCAACAACTTGTCCATGCGAAATTGTGAGGCACAACATGACTGAAGCTGTTTTGAATGTAAGCGGGCTAACCAAAAGCTTCCAAATGCATCATTTGGACAACACGTTGCACGCATTTCGTGATGTGAATTTCAGCCTGAAGCAGGGTGAATTTGTGCTGCTTAAAGGGCCAAACGGGGTGGGTAAATCTACCTTGTTGCGCACCATTTATCGCACCTATTTGCCAGTTGATGGCCAAGTGATGTTCCATTCTGCACGAGGTGATATTGATCTGGCGAATGCGGCGGATATTGATGTGGCCCTGTTGCGGGCAGAAGAGATTGGGTTTGTGACCCAGTTTTTGGTGGCGCGTCCGCGTGTGGCGGCAGAAGAGATTGTGGCTGAACCGCTGCGGTTGGCTGGGGTGGCGCCTGAAGATGCGCTGGATCAAGCGCGCCATTGGCTAAATGTGTTTGGCGTGAAGGAGAAGCTTTGGAAAGCATATCCAACCACCTTTTCTGGTGGCGAGCAGCAAAAAGTGAATTTGGCCCGCGCCTTAATTTTGCCGCGGCGATTGCTTCTGCTTGACGAACCTACAGCCTCGCTTGATGCGGGGGCCCGCGCAGCGTTGACCCAGCGCTTGGACGAATTGAAAAAAGAAGGTGTGGCCATGATCGGCGTTTTTCACCACCCTGGTGATGTGGCTGATTTGGTGGATCGCACCATTGAACTGACAATTGTAAGCGAAGAACGGAGACCGGCTGATGTGGCTGTCTGATCTGAGAATTGTGCAACATGACCGTGTGATTGAGCGCGGTGCAGTGCGGATTGATAATGGCCTAATTGCCGAAATCCGCGAAGAACCTGTAGCCGGCGGTATTGCTGGCGATGGCCTGGCGCTTATGCCGGGCTTTATTGATATGCACGGGGACATGATTGAGCGCGAACTGGAGCCGCGCCCACGGGTTAATATGCCAGCGGAAATCGCTTTCCGCGAATTGGATCGCCGCTTGGCAGGTGCTGGCGTTGTCACCGCTTATGCCGCTGTTTCCTTCACCACAGGTGCTGCCGCCGGTGAAATGCGGTCGTTTGAACATACGGGCCAAGTGATCCGCGACTTATGTGCTGTGCGCGACAAGTTGAATGTGGACCACCGTATTCATGCGCGTTTTGACATCACGCTGGACAATGCGTTGAGTGTTATTCGCGGATTGATTGAAGATGACACGTTGGATTTGGTCTCGCTGATGGATCATACGCCGGGCCAGGGCCAATATCGAGATATTGAGCGGCATATTGAACATGTGGCGCATATGCGCGGCATTTCCCGCACCGAAGCGCAAGCGCTGGTGGAACGGAAGATTGCAGATCGCACGCGCCCGGAAGATGTGTTAACTGCGACATTGCGCGAAATTTCAGATTTGTGCAAAGCGCACAAAGTGATCATGGCCAGCCATGATGACGACACGGTTGAAAAAGTCGCACTGATGAACGCGTTTGGTGTGGCGATTTCCGAATTTCCAGTAGACATGATCGCGGCGAAAGAAGCCCATGCCTGTGGCTTGGCCAATGCGATGGGTGCGCCGAATGCTTTGCGTGGCCAGTCTTATTCCGGCAATTTGTCGGCGCGTCAGGCACATGAAGCTGGCGTGTTGGATATTTTGGCATCTGACTATCACCCAAGTTCAATTTTGCCTGCGATTTTGATTTTGGCGCAAACTGATCCGAACGGATTGCCAGGTGCGGTGCGCTTGGCGACAGCCAACCCGGCCAAAGCGCTGGGTCTGACAGATCGTGGCCGTATTGAAGTTGGTCAAAAGGCCGATCTGGTGATCGCGGAAACGGATGGCATGGGGCATATTGTGACCAGCATGCGCAATGGCCGTGTGATCTATTCTGATGGGGTTGTTGGCCTCAACAAAGCGGCCTGAAAGGCTGAATAAATACCGGATGAATTGGGTTTCAACCAATTCATCCGGACTTGTGACACAAGTTTTATATTTCTGCACATAGAGCGTCATTTAGGCGCGGTATCACTTCCCTAAATCATCCGAATGAAAAGGGGAGGGTGAAATGACCGCTCTTAATATTTCTGGACTTTCAAAGCATTTTGGCACCACCAAAGCGGTGGATAGCGCCACGCTCGACATTGAAGCTGGGCAGTTTGTGGGCGTGATTGGCCGCTCCGGTGCTGGCAAATCCACTTTGCTGCGGTTGATCAACCGCTTGATCGAACCGACAGAAGGTTCTGTTTCGTTCGATGGCGTCGACATCACCAAGCTAAAAGGCAAGGCCCTGCGCCAGTGGCGGCGCGATTGCGCGATGATCTTTCAACAATTCAACCTGGTGGACCGGTTGGATGTGATCACTAATGTGTTGATTGGCCGGGTGGCCGAGCACGGCGTTCTGTCGTCCACTGCAATGCGTTTTTCTGATGAAGAGCGCACCATGGCGGCAAAGGCGCTTGATCGGTTGGATATGGTGCCGTTTGCCTTGCAACGTGCTGGCACCTTATCTGGCGGACAACAGCAACGCGTCGCCATTGCTCGCGCGCTGGTTCAAAACCCACGCATTATGTTGGCGGATGAGCCAATAGCCTCGCTCGATCCGGGCAACGCAACCCGCGTGATGGATGCACTGCGCACCATCAATGAAGAAGATAAACTCACAGTTTTGGTCAATTTGCATACGCTGGATACAGCGCGCGAATATTGCGGGCGGATCATCGCCATGCGCCAAGGCCAAGTGATGTTTGACGGCCCAGCCCACGAGCTCACCGATGCGGTTGTGCGCGATATTTATGGCGCAGATGGCCTGGACGATTTCAACGAAGCTGTAACCTCAACTTCGGTCGGCAATCGGCCACGCGTTGCAGCATAATTCCCAACACCTAACCAGCATATCTATCAGGAGAACCCCCATGAAGTTGCTGACAAGTACTGCGCTTTTGGCGTTGATGATGACCCCTGCCTTTGTTGCACCAGCTGCGGCAGAAGGTTGGAAAGACGATTATCAAGTTGTGAAATTTGGTATTCTTTCTGGCGAAAACGAGCAAGACCGTTTGGAGCGTAACGAGCCTTTGCGTTCTTATCTTGAAGAAACACTTGGCGTTAAAGTTGAGTTCTTCACCGCTGGAAATTATGATGGTGTTGTGCAGGCCATGGCCGCTGACCAAATCGAATTTGCGAGCTTTGGTTCTTCTTCATATGCAGCGGTTTACAATGCCACAAATGGCGGTGTGATCCCGTTTTTGACTTCACAAAAATTGAATGGCAACACAGGCTACCGCTCAATTGTGGTCACACGTTGTGACAGCGGCATTAAGAGCCTTGCTGACGCCAAAGGCAAAGTACACGCTTTTGCTGACCCAGACTCAACTTCTGGCTATGCGGTGCCTTACTTCAACTTCATCGAAAAAGAAGGCTTTAAGCCAGAGGAATATTTCTCTGCTGTGCCATTCTCTGGTTCGCATGAAGCTGGTGTGCAAGGCGTTGTAAACGGCACATTCAACACTGCGTCAACATATCAGAACAATGACGAAGATGGCGTTTATCAACGCATGGAAAACAAAGGCATGATTGACGAAGGCGTTGTTTGTAAAATTTGGGAAAGCCCAGAAATTACATCTGGCCCTTGGACTGCTCGCGCCAGCTTGCCTGAAGAAATGATTGCTGATTTTGCTGAAGCCATGAAGGCGTTTCCAACAGCGCGTCCTGAAGATTACAAAGTTTACTCTTCATTCGACCCTGAAGATCCAAACCCAGATAATGGCTATGTGGAAGTTGACCATGAGCGTTATCAGTGGATCGTTGATATGCGTGAATGGCTGCGCCAACAGCGTCGTGGCGGCTAAGAACTGACAAGATGGGGCGGACTATGTCTTTTGGGCATAGTCCGTTCTTTTATTGAAGGAAGAGCATATGACCTTGCAGGCGACCAGCATACATGATTTGCCGCCCAGCAGCTCGGCGATGGACCAGTTTGAGCACGATTTTAATGCCCACAGACGCAGCATGCGCGTCAATTGGGCAATTGGCAGTTTGGTCTTTTTTGTCCTGTTTGTGGTGACGGCTTGGATTGGTGACTTTTTCAAAGTGACCCAAGTGACCACCATTGATGGTGCCCGCGAGTGGCAATGGATTATTTCAGCCGGATTGCCCCGATTGGGCGAATTTATTGTGCAGACCATCCCCACTTTAACGTGGGAAAATCTGGGTGCAGATTTGGCCAATTGGTTTTGGCGCTGGCCCGTGTGGATGCAGCTTTTGCTCGAGACGATTTTGATCGCGTTTATGGCGACGGTGCTTGGGGTGATTGGCGGTTTCGTTCTGTCGTTTCCGGCGGCCCGAAATTTGACGCCCAATAAATATGTGCTTTGGGTGTGTCGTCGCTATTTGGAAATTGCACGTACGGTGCCTGAACTGGTTTGGGCGCTGATCTTTGTGTTTTGCTTTTCTGTTGGGCCAATGGCTGGCGTGTTGGCGATTGCGCTACATGCCACAGGATCGCTGGGTAAGCTCTATTCTGAAGTCAATGAGAATATCGATATGCGTCCGCTGGAGGGCGTGAAAGCTGCCGGGGGCAGTTGGTTCGATCAAATCCGCTATGGCGCTGTGCCGCAGGTGATGCCGAATATCATCAGCTACACATTGCTGCGCTTTGAGATCAATGTGCGGGCCTCCTCAATCATTGGCTATGTGGGCGCAGGTGGCTTGGGCCAAGAATTCCGCACGGCGATGAGCTTTCAAGAATATACCGATTTATCGGCCCTCTTTATCATCATTTTCGTCACCGTGATGGTGATTGATTTTCTATCGGAAAAACTGCGTCACCGCATTATCGGCATGGGAGAGCGCACATGAATGTGACTGAAAAAGAAATCGCCCATTATCGCGCGCAGGTTCCGCATTTATACAGCGAACCATTGCAGGTGCGTTTACAGCGGGCCGCGGTTTGGGTTGGCATTGTCGGCCTATTTATTTACTGCCTGATTGTGTTCGATTTTTCGCCTGCACGGATTATGACCGGTGTGGAGCGTTTTGGCCGGGTGCTGAGCTTTATGTTCCCGCCTTATATTTGGACAAGCTGGTTTGAGTTTGCGCCGATCTTAGAAGGTCTTTTGGAAACATTGGCCATCGCCTTTTTGGGCACTGTGCTTGGTGCGGTCATCGCGTTCCCGCTGTCATTTTTGGGCGCGAAAAACATCAACCGCATTCCGTTTTTACGGCATACAACGCGTCGGGGTTATGATGTGATCCGGGCGTTTGAAACCTTGATCTTGGCACTGATCTTTATCCGTGCGTTTGGCCTGGGGCCGCTGCCGGGAATTTTGGCGATGGCTGTTTCCGAAATTGGCACATTCGCCAAACTGTTTTCTGAGGCGATTGAGAATACCTCTGAGAAGCCCGTTGATGGGGTGAAAGCCTCCGGCGGCTCGCGGTTCCAAACGGTGCGGTTCGGGGTGATGCCACAAGTGAGCCCGGTGATCATTTCCATACTGCTTTACAATTTTGAGTCTAACGTACGGTCCGGCACGATTTTGGGCATTGTGGGCGCAGGCGGTATTGGCTTTTTGCTGTCGGATCGGATTTCGGCATACAAATGGGATGAAGCATGGTCGATCATCTTTTTGATCATCATCATGGTTTACATCATTGACTGGTTGAGCGCGAAAATTCGTAAGAAGATTATTGGCGAGTTTGGCGACACAAAATAACGCAAAATGCCATGCGACACTGTTCTAACTGGGGCGCGATCTGCGCCCCACTTTCAATTAAGGGATGAAAAATGAAGCAATTGAGTGAAGCGCCAACAATACACCCGGAAGCTGATCTGAAGGACTGCACTCTGGGTGCATGGACCGATGTGGGCAAAGGCACCATGATGCGCGAAAGTGAAATGGGTGATTATTCCTATATTACCCAAGATTGCCACGTGGTGTGGACCAGCATTGGCAAGTTTTGCTCCATTGCAAATTCGGTGCGGATTAACCCGGGCAACCATCCAACCTGGCGGGCCTTGCAGCATCATTCAGTCTATCGCGCCGAGCAATATGATCTGGGGGACGACGACCAAGAGTTTTTTGACTGGCGCAAAGACCATTGGGTACATATCGGCCATGATGTGTGGATTGGTCACGGGGTAACCGTGACCGCAGGGGTGACGATTGGCAATGGCGCAGTTGTTGGTGCCGGGGCGGTGGTGACGAAAGATGTTGCACCCTATAGTGTTGTTGGTGGCGTGCCTGCCAAACTGATCAAGCGCCGCTTCACCGAAGCGCAGGCGGAAGCGCTTGAGCAAATCGCAGTTTGGGACTGGCCACGCGACAAATATAAGGCCGCTATTCCGGATATTAGAGCATTAGATATTGACGCATTCATTGAAAAATACCGCTGAAGACCAAGCCGCTACGGCTGCGCCTAAACCCAAAAAGCGCAAAATCTTCGATGGTGGATTTCTGGTTCTTGTGGCGATGACGCTGTTTGCAGCGATCGGTGTTATCGCCCAAAAGGGCCTTTGGCGGGTGGTTGAAATATTCGGCGAAACCATCGTGTTTGCGGTCACCCTGTCACCGAAAATTCTCGGCGGTGTGTTTATCGCAGCGGCCATCCCATTGCTGGTGTCCAATGATAAAATTGCCAATATGGTTGGCGGGGAACGCGGCATTTGGGGGCTCGGACTGGCGGCTTTTCTCGGCGCGCTGATGCCGGGTGGTCCCATGATGGTTTATCCGTTGGCGGCGGGCTTTGTTGTGGCTGGCGTTGATGCTGGTGCGCTTGTTGCTTTTGTGACCGGGTGGAGCCTGCTGAATCTTAATCGCACATTGATCTGGGAAATGTCTTTCTTGCATGCAGACTTTGTTTTGCTGCGCTTATCCATATCAGTTATCTTGCCCATTATATGCGGCCTCGCCGCACGGAAGATGTTTGCGGAGGCGCGAGCATGAATATTTTGATCGGCACGATTGTGATTTGGGTAGGCGTTTTTTATGCGTGGCAGCGGCTCGGGCGCACTGGTCAGCGAGGCGAAGCGCTGACGGCAGCGGTTGAATTGTTAAAGTTCACCTTGCCACGCATTGGCATCGCATTGCTGGGCGCAGGCCTGTTTGCAGAGCTGTTACCGCAGGATCAGGTGCGATCGGTATTGGGTAAAGAGGCGGGCTTTGGCGCTATCGTGCTGGCCAGTTTTCTTGGCCCGATCACGCCAGGCGGGGCCTTTGTTTGCTTTGCAATTAGCGCGGGCGCGCTGAAAGCTGGCGCAGCCATTGCACCCGTTATGGCCTACACCACAGCGTGGGCGCTGTTCTCCACCAGTAAGATCCTCGCTTATGAATTGCCTTTGTTGGGCGGACGCAACTTTATGCTGCGCTTTGCTGTAACATGGCCGATACCGCTATTGGTGGGTGGGATTGTCTATTTCCTCGCTTAGCTGCGCGGCAAAGTTTTGCGCGGCAGCCAAGGTTTGGCGGCCGGAATGGGCATAGTGATTGCCTTTTAGCTCGATGATGATGCCAGGAGGTTTTTCTAGCTTGAGTGCATTTGCAATGGCTTCAAAATCGATGGTGCCAAAGCCGGGGGCGGCATGCATGTCGCCAATGCCGAAAAATAACCGTTCGCCATCATTATCCCATTTGATGGTGGCGGGGGCGCCTGTGGAATCGGAGAAATGGATATGCCCGATATGCGGTTCCAAATCGGGCAGTTTGTCTAAAACATCATAGCCCTGCAGCGTTGCACCTTGTTGGGCATGGCTCACATCAAAACAAGCCACAAGGTGCGGATGATTGATGCGGGAAAGCTGGTTGGCCAGAGCGCTCAAATCCAAGGCATAAGATGTCTCGGTGCCTGCAATATTGTGGCGATTGGGATTGAGGTTTTCATAGGCAATTGTGACGCCTAGATTTTGGGCCCGGTCGGCCAAAACATGCAAATCTTCAGCCTCGAGCGCCAGTAAGTTGCTGGCATTGTCGGCCCAATGGCCGGGATGCACACGGCCTGGATGCAGGACCATGATTTCGGCGTCGCATTCGGCGGCCAATTCAAGGCTGGCCATAGCTGCGCGCAAATGATGCTCAATATGGGGGCGGTCCATTAAATTGATGGCAATTGGCGCATGAAGAGAATAGGCAATCTTTTGACGCGCCAGAATATTTTTCAATTTGGCGAGGCGTTCGGGCATCAATCGGCAGGCAGAAACAGCATCAAGATTGGAGGCATTTAGCTCGCAAAAATTGGCGCCCATATCGACTTGTTGAGCAATGCGCTTGCCCAATGCGTCCAAATCCCCTTGCTGGCCATAATTGCCGACGCTAAAGCCAATTCGATTTTCCATGATGGTGATCACCGCTATTTGATTTTTGTTTTGGTTTTAGGCGGGTTAGGTGTCACTTCGGTGACAAATTGCTGCCATGAGCTGCGGCGAAACTGAATTTGTGCGTTTGCATAAAACGGGTTTTGAAACGGGCTTAGCACTATGGTAGGGTTTGGCGGTTAAGATCGGTCTTAAGTTAAGTGTTTGGAGTAGCAGCAAATTGTCTAATTTGGTGCGTAAGGGTTTTGCGGGAATTTCTGTCGTCGCGCTGCTGAGTATGGCCGCGGCGCCTGCAAGTGCGTTCAGTTTATCTCAATTGTGGCCGTTTGGCGGAGGTGAAGCGCGGATCACCAGCGCTGCCAATCTGGAGCCTGTGGCGGGCGAGGTGCGCTATGCAACGCAAATCCAAGTGGATAATGCCGATCTTGAACAAGTGATCGCCAATGCCTCGCTTTTGGTGAGTGATCAAGCTGAAGCGCCTGAAGATAGTGTGAGCCTTTTAACCCGCGCCAGAGTGGATCAAAAGCGCATTGTGGCCGCCATGTATGGCGAAGCTTATTATGGCGCGGTGCTGAAAATTTTGATCAATGGCACCCCGTTGGATCAGGTGCCGCTGGATGTGAACCTTGAAGGTAAAGCCACTCAAGTCACCATTCAGGTGGAAGCGGGGCCGCAATTTGTGTTTGCGACACCAGATGTGCGCACCAATGGGCAGCCGCTGGTGGTGGCGGATTATGGTCTGCGCGCGGGCGATGTGGCCAAATCAGATGTGATTTTGGAGGCGCAAAACGCAATCCTGTCTGAATGGCGGGACAAGGGCTATGCCTTTGCTGAAGTGGTGGATCGGACCATTGAGGCAGACCACCGGACAAACCAACTTGATGTCACTTTGCGCATTGAAACGGGGCAGTTGGCCCATATCGGCAATGTGCGGGTTTCTGGCGCAAAAGATGTGCGCGAGCAGACCATTATTGAAATTGCTGATCTGCCGCGTGGTGAGATTTATCGTCCGCAAATCACCAAGCGTGCAACGCGTAATTTGCAGGAATTGGGTGTGTTCAACAGCGTGGTGATCAAGCGCGAGCGCCGCGCGGATCGACCCGATTTGGTTGATTTGAATATTGAGGTGAGTGAGCGCAAGCCGCGCACCATTGGTGTAGGCGCCACAATCGGCAATACAGATGGGCTGGGCGTTGAAGGTTTCTGGGTGCACCGCAATTTGTTTGGCAGTGCAGAAAAAGTGCGGGTTGAAGGTTCGGTCAATCGCATCGGTCAAGGCGGGCTGGATCAGCTCGATTTCCATACAGCGCTGGTTTATTTCAAGCCCAATGCATTTGGCCCAAAAACAAGTTTTGAAGGCAAAATCTCATTTGACATTGAGAACCCGAAGGCCTTCACCAAGCGCGGCGGTAAAATTGAAGCCAATTTGACGCATGATATTACGGACGAATTGAGTGTGCGTGGCGGTTTGACGGGCGAATATGCGGTGTTGACTGTGGATGGCGTGACCACCAATCAGTCTATAGTTTCGGCCCCCTTTGAGTTGACATATGACACGCGCGATGACGCGCTTAATCCCACCGAAGGTATTTTTGCTGTTGCCTATGCAGAGCCAACTTACGCTTTTGACAGTGGTGCGCAATTTGTAAAAACTTCGGTGAAAGCCAGCACCTATTATGCATTTGATGATGAAGCCAAATTGGTTTTGGCAGGTCGTGCGGCGGCTGGTTCGATCATCGGTGCGGATTTGGCTGACGTTCCGGTGGACCGTCGGTTCTTTGCTGGCGGTGCCGGCTCTATTCGTGGCTATGCCTTCCAAGCGGCTGGGCCGAGAACGGGCGCAGGCGTGCCCACTGGTGGGTTGTCCTACTTCGAAACATCAGCAGAAGTGCGTTACAAAGCAACCGAGCAAATTGGCGTGGTTGGCTTTGTGGATATGGGCGGCGCCTTCACGTCGAATATACCGGGGCAGGGCGGCGATATTTATACCGGTGTTGGCGTTGGCGTGCGTTATTTGACACCGCTTGGGCCGATCCGTGCAGATTTGGCGATCCCACTTAAAAATATTTCTGGGGAACCAAATTATGGCCTATATCTTGGTATAGGACAGGCTTTTTAACCTAAAGCCGTCTGATCGCAGGATTTAGCCGAAGGCCCTCCGTATGAATGCAGCAAAAAAATGGATTTGGCGGATCACGCTGCCCCTTTTGGTGGCGGTGGTTTTGGCGCTGGGTGCCATTTCGTTTTTGTTGCTCACATCGCCTGGCCGCGATTTTACCGGAAATTACATTGCAAACACTGTGAGCAATGAATCGCAGCAGGTGGAAATCACCGGCCTGAAGCAAGTGCTGGGCGATAAATTGCGGATCGATCAAGTTCGGCTGAGCGATGTGGACGGCGTATGGGCAGAGCTCAATGACGTGCAGTTGGATTATCAACTGGGCCAGCTCTTTTCGCGTCGGCTGATGCTGGATCGATTGGCGGTAGCCAAAGTGCAGCTTTATCGACTGCCCAAAGCACCAGAAAGCCAAGATGCGCCTGCCTCTCCCCTCGCATTTCCTGAGCAGTTTTTGCCTGATCCCTTGCGGGCTGCGGATATTGATCAAATTTCGATTGATGAAATTGTTTTGGACGAACCCGTGCTGGGCACAGCGCGACGCTTGGCGCTAAGCGGCAATGTGGATGCGCAAAATGTGCCGCTGAACACACATGGTGAATTGCGGTTGATTTCGCTTGATCGTAATGCGCCGATTTTGGATGCCGACTGGACCATCGCGCCAAATGAAGATGGTTTTGGCCTTACGCTGGCCATTGATGAGCCGGGCGAAGGCTTGTTTGCTGATCTGATTGATATTCCCGGTCGTCCTGCATTTGAAGCGCGAATTGCGACCAGCGGGCCGTTGTCCAACCTCAAGGCAGATTTGAGCGCAGCATTGGATGGGCGCGAAGCGGTTAAAGGTGCGCTTGTTGTGTCCCTAACTGGCGAACAACAGGGGCTTCAAGCTGAGTTGGTGGGGCAATTGGCACCGTTTATGCCGGATATGTTGGTGCCATTTGTGGCAGGGCAATCGCAGCTCAATATTGATGCGGTGCGTCGCGGTGACAATGAATTTGATGTGCGCAGCGCTCGGTTCCGCTCCGCCCTGACGCAAATTGAAGCGCGCGGCACCTATGCGGCGGATGCAGTTGATTTGTCGCTGACTGGACAATTTGGTGATGAGGAAACCGAGGTTGCATTCTCGCCCGATGGCAAGACTGAAATGCGCTTGGGTGCTGTCAAGTTGAATGGCCAATTAAGCGGTGCGTTGTCCGCAGCCGATTTGGTGTTGAGCGGGCGTGTGGCGCAATTGAATAGCGCCGATGCAAGCTTTGAGGATGCACAATTCAACGTTCGCGCTTCTGCCTTCGATCTGAATGAGCGGCAGGGCAATTTAGATGTGAGTGCCAAAATGGCATTTGCCCAATTGCAGAACCCACAGATTGATCCGCTGCTGGTGGGGCCAATCGGTTTGGCAACGACCTTAAAGGTTTCGCCGGATCAATATCAGTTCGAGGACTTAAAGCTCGAAAGCGCGGCCCTGACGGCTCGAGGTAAGGGCAGTTTTGAGCCTGAAACACAAAATCTAATCGCGGAACTCAATGCCGACATCGCGCCACAGCAGGATGGGATTTACGGTCAGTTGTTCGCCAATGGCACCGGGCAAATTGAAGTGCGTTTGGTGCGCGATGGGCAAAAGCTTGCTGCTGAGCGGTTGGTTGTGAGCAGTGGTAATTTGAATGCTGAATTGGCTGCAGAACTGACGGCTGGAGGCCTTGGCGCACAGGGCAATATTGGCTTTGCTAAGCTATCTGCGTTTGATCCGCGCCTTGAAGGACAAGCCAAGTTTGATCTTGAAGCAAGCGGTGCGCTGAACAATCCGCAGGTCAAGTTGCAATTGGCCAGCCAGGGTGTGCGACTTGAAGGTGAGCCGCTGGAAGATTTGAGCGGCACAATTGAAGGTGGCTTAACTGATGGGATCAAACTGGCGCTAAACGCCACTTATCGGCAGTCGCCTGTTGAGGTTCAGGCCGAATATATTCAGCAAGAAGACGGTCGGCAATTGCTGCGAAATGTGAAGGCCAATGTGCCCGGTGGTCGTGCCGAGGGGGCGCTGGTCATTTCAGGCGATGGCTTGTTGGAAGGTAGCTTTGCGCTAGCTGTTGCTGATTTGAAAGAGTTGGCGCCGCTGCTGTTACAAGAAGGGTTGGCAGGCAATCTCAATGGCAAATTGGTGCTGGATGCTACCGATGGTCAGCAGAATGTGCAGTTTGAAGCTTCGGCAGATGAATTGTCTATGGCGACAGCGAAGGCGCAGAATGTGCAAATCGGCGCGCGGGCAAATGACCTATTTGGTACGCCAATTCTCGACGGTACGGTTCGGGTTGAAACAGTGCGTGCCGCCAATGAACGGCTATCGGATGTGCGGTTTGATCTGCGTAGCGAAGGGCAAAATTACCCGTTTGTTTGGCAAGCCGAATATGAAGGTGATCAGTTGCGTGCAGCGGGCAATGGCGCCTTGGGCGACGATGGATTTGCCCTCAATTTGGCAGAGTTTTCGGGTCGGTATCAGAATGTGCCGCTGGAGCTGACACAGGCCGCGACACTTACACCTGCAGATAATGGCTTTGATCTGGCGTTGCCGGGTTTAACCGTTGGTTCAGGGCGTGTTTCAGCGAATGGCCAGATTGGCGATCAGCTTAATCTTGAGGCACAATTGGATGATTTTCCGCTCAATTTGATCGAGAATTTTGCCAGCACCGGGCAGGCGATTGAAGGCAATTTGACGGGTCGCGCGACAATCACTGGCAGTGCCTCGGCACCCAAAGTAGATTATCGCTATCAGGCCAATGGGTTTTCTGTTGCGCTGAGCCGCAGTAATCAATTGTCATCGCTCAGCCTTTCGGGTTCTGGCACATTCGCCAACAATCAATTGTCGATGCAAAATGATATTCAAGGCGGCGGCGCATCGGCTCGTGCCAACGGTAATATCAATCTGGCATCCAATGCCTTGAACATTGATGTAGCCGGGCAATTGCCCTTTGAATATTTGGCGCAACCCTTGTCGCGGGCAGGTCTGCGGTTGACGGGTGCCGCCTCCATCAATGCAAAGATTACGGGCAGCACTGCTGTGCCGCGATATCAGGGGCAAGTGAGCACCAGCGGTGCCCGGTTGTTGGATGTTGCGTCTAAAGTTTCGGTTTCGAATATTGAAGCCAATATTGCGCTTAACAATGATCGGGCACAGGTGGTGCAGTTGAACGGCACAATCGGCGGTGGAGGCCAATTGTCCGTGACAGGGGAAACCTCCCTAAGGCCCGCAGAGAATCTGCAAAGCAATTATGATATTCGTGTGCGCAATGGCTCATATGAAGATGGTACATTGTCGACGCAGTTTAATGCGGATTTGCGGCTGACAGGACCGCTGGCCACGGGCGGTTCAATTGGCGGCGTTGCCAATATTGATCAAGCCAGCATCATCATTCCAGAGCAGTTGGGTGGCGGCGTGTCGCCAGTTGATATTCAACATAAAGGCGCTTCCGGCGCGGTGCAGCAACAGGCGGCTGAGTTGGCGCCGAAGCCTGCCGCGAGTGGTGGCAGCGGTGGCGGCATGAATTTGGACATTCAGGTAAACGCGCCGCGACGTATCTATGTGCGCGGTCGTGGTGTGGATGCTGAGTTGGGCGGGCAATTGCGTATTTTGGGCACCACAGGCAATCCATCGCCATCCGGGCAAATCAGCCTGATGCGTGGCCGCGTGGATTTGCTGACCAAGCGCTTCGACTTTGACACCGGGCAAGTCATTTTCCGCGGTACCATGGACCCTTCATTGAACTTCAGCGCCAGCACCCGCAGCGATGGCTATATTTATTCGATCATTGTGCAGGGTTATGCGTCTTCGCCTGAATTTTCATTCCAATCCTCGCCAAGCCTGCCGCAGGATGAAGTGGTGGCCAATCTGTTCTTTGGCAAAAGCTTGGGCGAGCTTTCTCCGCTGCAATTGGCGCAATTGGCGAATGCTGTTGCCACGTTGAATGGCTCTAATTCTGGTCCCGGATTGTTGGATCGCCTGCGCTCTTTGGCGGGTGTCGACAATATCGACATTAAGAGCAATGAGCAGGGCGAAACCACAGTTGGCATTGGCGGTTATTTGAATGATCGCACCTATGTAAATGTTGAAAAAGGTACCAAGGCTGCCGACGATAAGGTGACAATTGATTTGGAGATCACCGACAGTTTGAAAGCGCGTGGTGAGACTTCGGGTGATGGCAACACTGAAGCGGGTATCTTTTTCGAGAGAGATTATTAGACCTCGCCGGAGTTGATTATTGCCGCTGATCTGCGTACCAGTTGTGCCATGATAATTCTCGACAACATCATTTCAGATCGCGGATCAAAATATGCGGTTTCGGGTGGCCCTTGCCATTCTGCAGATGAGGCAAAAGCTTTCATCAAAGAACTGAAACGCAAGAAGAAATTCGCCAAGGCTACGCACAACACTTGGGCGGTCATCTGCGGTGAGGAAGAGATTAAAAATGATGATGGCGAGAGCGGCGCGGGCATGATCATTCTGCAAATGCTGGCGCGGGAAGAGTTACACAATCACATCATTGTGGTGACGCGCTGGTATGGCGGCAAACATTTGGGTGGCGATCGGTTTCGCCATGTGAAAGATGCGGTTCGGTTCTATTTGGATGAGCTTTAGAGTTTTAGAAAACTCTAGGTAAATTTCCGGAAAAATTTAGTACGGTCGAACATGACCTCTAACTCTTCCATCCGCTGGCGGGTTTTAGGCCAGGTGCGGGTTTGCACGTCGGCAATGATGGTTTCCACCACCAGCATTGTGGTCACCGAACTGTCCCAAGCCGAAGGCACAACGATTTTCACGCTGAAAGTGTGATCCGCCAATTTGGCGATGGGGGAATGCCATTGATCCGTGAACAGGATGATTTTTGCGCCGGCTTCGGCGGCCATTTCGGCGAGGCGCAAGGTGCTGGTTTCGTAGCGGCGCACGTCAAAAATGACGATCACATCATCCTTCTTCATATCGAGAAGATAGTGCGGCCACGCATTTGAAATGGCTTGGATGTGAGTCACATCCTCGCGCAGCACTTGCATGTGCAGGAAGAAATAGTCAGCCAAAGACCGGGTGATGCGCCCGCCAACGATAAACAGGGATCGCTTTGTGTCCGCCAGTAGAGCGCAGGTTTGGTCGAACGTTTCAATATCCAATTGGCCAAGGGAATGGCGGATATTTTCAATCACCGCATCGGTGAATTTGTTGACGATGTGCTCGTTGGGCGCTTGGCCTGCCCATGTGTCGTGCTTGGCAATCGGGTCGGAGATGGTTGCTTCCACCTCGTTGCGCAAGGCTGCTTGAAATTCCGGGAAACCTGAGAAACCAATTTTCTTCACCAAGCGGGCGACTGTTGGGGTGGAGACCCCTGCATTTTTCGCGACCGCCGTGATCGAGCCAAGGCCCGAAACGGGATAGTTCACCAAAATAGATTGGGAAAGCTGGCGCTCTGCGCGCGTCAGATTGTCGGCATTGTTTTGCAACAATTCGGCGACTGTGCTGGTGCTTTTTGACACGACAATTTCTCCGTTTCTCTTGGTTTATCAACAATCGAAATGAATATGAAGAAAAGATTTCAGAAAAGATATTGACAGGCGATTGGGTTTTGAAGAAAAATGTACAGAAGAGGGGTGGATGTGAATATTTCTTCAGAAAAATCGAAAAACATGAATACTGATTTTGAGGCTGTACGGCTGGAGAACCCAGACGGCACATCGCCTGTGCTTTTAATTTGTGAACATGCGTCAAACCATTTCCCACCTCAGTTTAACGGGCTGGGCCTGAGCCAAGAGGTGCAGCAAAGCCACGTGGCATGGGACCCGGGCGCTTACGCTGTAATGCAGCGGATGGGCGAAATTCTTGATGCCAAAATGATTTCTGGCGGCGTTTCCCGTTTAATCTACGATTGTAATCGCCCGCCAGAGGCCGTGGATGCCGTGCCGGTGAAGAGCGAGATTTATGATGTGCCGGGCAATCGCGAGCTAAGTGTTGATGCCTATATGGCGCGGGTATCGCAATGCTACACGCCGTTTCATAAACAAGTTGCTCAAGCCATTAGCTGGGCAAAAGTGCCGCCTGTGCTAGTGACCATTCACAGCTTCACTCCGGTGTATTTTGGCGAGAAACGGGCCACGGAAATTGGCATTTTGCACGATGAAGATTCCCGCCTAGCAGATGCGATGTTGGCCCATGCTGAGCAAATGTCAGCGATGAAGATTGAGCGGAATGAGCCTTACGGCCCCGAAGATGGGGTGACCTATACACTGCAGCGCCACGGCATTGAGCATAAGCTTTTGAACGTGATGATCGAAGTGCGCAATGATTTGATTAAAACTGAAGCGCAGCAAGATGAAATGGCGCAACTGCTCTCGGATATGGTGCAACGGGCTTTGAATACCCTTGATGAAATTAGCGCGGGGGAGGCGAGCTAATGATGTCATTTATGGGCAAATATGTCCGCATTGTTGATGCGATCAATTATCGAATGGGTCGCATCATGATGTACTTTATCTTTGTGATGGTGGCCATTTTGTTGTGGTCTTCTATCTCAAAAACTTTCTTTTTGCCTTCGCTTTGGACCTTGGAAATGGCCCAGTTTGCGATGGTTGCCTATTATATTTTGGGTGGGCCTTATGCCCTGCAAAAAGGGGCGAATGTGCGCATGGATTTGTTCTATGGCACCTGGTCAGACAAGCGGAAAGCGCAGGTGGACGCGATTACCGTTTTGTTTTTGATCTTCTATCTCGGTGTCATGCTCTATGGCGCTTATGACAGCACCAGCTATTCCTTCCAATATGGCGAACGAAGCCCAACCGCTTGGCGCCCTTATCTTTGGCCAATCAAAGTTGTGATGTGTTTTGGCATTTTCATGATGTTGCTGCAGTCCATTTCGGAACTGTTCAAAGACATTGCCACCCTTAAAGGAGTGAAGCTCTAATGCCTTATGAGTTGATTGCCATCTTTATGTTTGCCTCGATGATGCTGATGCTGATGACCGGGCAACGCGTTTTTGGGGCGATTGGCGCGGTGGCGGCAGTTGCAGCGCTTTTCCTTTGGGGAACAGGCGGGTCAGATATTCCGTTTGCATCGGCCATGAAGCTGATGAAATGGTATCCGCTTTTGACCCTGCCCATGTTCATCTTTATGGGCTATGTGCTCTCTGAATCCAAAATTGCTGACGATCTTTACCGCATGTTCCATGTGTGGATGGGGCCGATCAATGGCGGGTTGGCTATCGGCACCATCGGCTTGATGGTGCTGGTTTCAGCCATGAACGGCCTGTCCGTTGCCGGCATGGCAATTGGCGCGACCATTGCGCTGCCTGAATTGCTGCGTCGCGGCTATGACAAGAAGATGGTGACAGGCGTTATTCAAGCTGGATCGTCGCTGGGCATTTTGGTGCCGCCTTCTGTGGTGTTGGTACTTTATGCCATGATTGCGCGGGCACCTGTTGGCCAATTGTGGTTGGCGGGCGTGGTGCCGGGTTTGATTATGGCGGCCCTGTTCATCCTCTATATCTATATTCGCTGTCGTATTCAGCCAGAGCTTGGCCCTGCGCTGAAGGAAGAGGATCGCGATGTGACCACGGCCGAAAAATATCGGTTGTTGGGCGCAGGCGTGCTGCCGATTGTGATCTTCGCGGCGATGATGGTGCCCTTTATCAATGGCTGGACCAGCCTCGTGGAAAGCTCCGCTATCGGTGCGATGACAGCATTCTTGGCGGCGGTGGTGAAACGCCGCATGACGCGAGAAGTTTTTGAAACATCAGTGCGTCAGACCTTGCTGATTTCGTGCATGTTTATGTGGATCATTTTGGCGGCTTTGGGCTTTGGTGCGGTGTTTGACGGGTTGGGCGCAGTGCGCGCTATTGAAAATCTGTTCACCGAGCAATTGGGGCTCAACCCCTGGGTGATCCTGATCATCATGCAGCTTTCATTTTTGTTGATGGGCACATTTTTGGATGACACGGCGATGCTGGTGATTGTGGCGCCGCTTTATGTGCCGCTGGTGGCTGCGCTTGGCTTCGATCTGGTTTGGTATGGCGTCTTGTACACCATCACCACGCAGATCGCTTATATGACGCCGCCCTTTGGCTACAACCTCTTTCTGATGCGGGCAATGGCGCCGCCAGAGATCACGCTGAAAGACATTTATGGCTCGATCTTGCCGTTTGTGTTGGTGATGCTGCTGGCGCTTGGGTTGATCATGGCATTCCCGCAATTGGCGCTTTGGCTGCCAGAAACAGTCTACGGAAAATAACTCAATAATAAGACCCAGAAAATGGGCGCTAAACGCTTCAAACAAGGAGAAGGAAATGACCAACAGACGTAAGTTTCTTGCCGGTGCCGCCATGGCACCAGCGGCTGCATTGGCCACCCCGGCCATTGCGCAAAACAAGATCCGCTGGCGGATGCAAACATATGCTGGCCCGGCTTTGGCTGAGCATGTGATTAAACCTGCCATCGACAGCTTTAACAAAATTGCTGGCGACGAGATGGAAATCGAATTGTTCTTCGCTGACCAGCTGGTGCCCACAGGCGAATTGTTCCGCGCTATGCAAAAAGGCACAATTGATGCGGTGCAGTCTGACGATGACTCCATGGCTTCACCAACAGAAGTGACTGTGTTCGGCGGCTACTTCCCGTTTGCCAGCCGCTATTCTTTGGATGTGCCCGTGCTGTTCAACCAATATGGTTTGAACGAAATTTGGGATGAAGAATATTCAAAAGTTGGCGTGAAGCACCTTTCAGCAGGCGCATGGGACCCATGCCACTTCGCCACGAAAGACCCGATCCGCAGCTTGGAAGATTTGAAAGGCAAACGCGTCTTTACCTTCCCAACAGCGGGCCGTTTCTTGAGCCAGTTCGGTGTGGTGCCGGTGACATTGCCTTGGGAAGATATTGAGGTTGCTGTGCAGACGGGTGAGTTGGATGGTGTTGCCTGGTCAGGCATCACAGAAGACTACACTGTGGGCTGGGCCGATGTGACCAACTACTTCCTCACCAACAATATTTCTGGTGCTTGGGCGGGGTCATTCTTTGCCAATATGGATCGTTATCAAGAGCTTCCTGATCACCTGAAAGAGCTGCTTAAAATTACCATGGACAGCTCTCACTATTATCGTCAATGGTGGTATTGGGGTGGCGAAGCCTCACTTCGGGTAAATGGCACGAAGATGCAACTAACCTCTATTCCTGATCAGGAATGGGATCAGGTTGAAAAGGCCGCGCTAACGTTCTGGGATGAGATTGCTGCTGAATCTGAGACCAAAGCACGCGTGGTTGAAATCTTCAAAAAGTACAATGCGGACATGCAAAAAGCTGGTCGTCCGTATCGCTACAACAGCTAATACAACTGGTCCCGGGGTGTGCATCTTGCTGCTCCGGGACATATTGCCAATTTGAGGGATGACGGACCAGAAATATGCCGGGTAATTTATCATTTGAAAGACTGAAAGAACTGGTCAAAAACGGTGAGGTGGACACCGTTATCGCAGCGCTGCCCGACATGCAGGGGCGGCTGATGGGTAAGCGATTTCATGCGGTTCATTTTGTGGAAAGCGCATGGGAAGAAACCCATTGCTGCAACTATCTTTTGGCAACCGATTTAGAAATGCACACGGTGGAAGGCTATGCCGCCACCAGCTGGCAATCTGGTTATGGCGATTATGTGATGCAGCCGGATATGACCACCTTGCGCCTCGTGCCTTGGCTAGAGGGCACAGCGATGGTGTTGTGCGATGTGCTGGACCATCACACCCATGAAGAAATTCCCCATTCGCCGCGTGCGGTTCTGAAAAAGCAGATCGCCCGGTTAAAAGAATTGGGCTTTGAAGCCATGACCGCGACCGAGTTGGAGTTCTTTATTTTTGAAAAGAGCTTTGATGAGGTGCGCAAATCTGGCTTCAGTGATCTAGAGCCGATCAGCGGCTATAATGAAGATTATCATATCCTGCAAACCACCAAAGAAGAGTCGGTGATGCGCCCCTTGCGCAACCATCTCTATGCGGCGGGAATCCCAATTGAAAACTCAAAAGGGGAGGCTGAAGCGGGGCAGGAGGAATTGAACATTCGCTATGGCGCGGCGCTGGATTGTGCCGATGATCATACCGTCGCCAAACATGCGGCCAAGGAGATTGGCTGGCAGCAGGGGCGGGCTGTGAGCTTTTTGCCCAAATGGCATCATGACCGAGTAGGCAGCTCGTCTCACGTGCACCAATCGCTTTGGAAAGATGGCAGCAATGCCTTTTATGATCCAGACGCGGATTTGAGCATGTCTGAGCTGATGCGCAATTATATGGCAGGGCTGATCAAATATGCGCCCGAGTATACCTATTTTCTAGCGCCCTATATCAACAGCTATAAGCGGTTCCAGAAGGGCACCTTTGCCCCGACCAAAACTGTGTGGTCTGTCGATAATCGCACGGCGGGTTTCCGCTTGTGCGGCGATGGCACCAAGGCCATCCGGGTAGAATGTCGCATCGGCGGATCGGATTTGAACCCTTATCTGGCCGTGGCGGCACAGTTGGCTGCCGGCATTAAGGGCATTGAAGAGAAAATGGAGCTGGCGTCGCAGACATCTGGTGATGTGTATGAGGCGCAAAAGGCTGATGAAATTCCGCAGACCTTGCGGGCGGCAATGGTGACGTTGGACAAGTCTGACATGTTGCGCGCGGCGTTTGGTGATGCGGTGGTTGACCATTATGTGCGTGCCGCAGAATGGGAACAGGAAGAGTTTGATCGGGTGGTGACGGATTATGAAATCGCCCGTGGGTTTGAAAGAGCGTAATATATGACCAATAAAGTGACATGTATCTCCCCGATTGACGGGTCGGTTTATGCCGAACGTCCGGTGCTGAGCGAAAGTGATGCGAAAGCGGCTGTGGCCAAGGCGGCAGCGGCGCAAAAGGCTTGGGCCAAGCGCCCATTGGACGAGCGCATTGCACTGGTGCGCGCGGGCATTGCCAAAGTAGGCGAGATGAATGACCAGATCGTAGAAGAACTGGCGTGGCAAATGGGCCGTCCGGTGCGCTTTGGCGGTGAATTTGGTGGCTTTGAAGAGCGTGGCCTGCATATGGCGAATATCGCCGAAAAAGCATTGGCACCGATTGAGATTGAAGAGAGCGATCAGTTTGTGCGCTATATTGAGCGCATCCCGCACGGGGTGGTGCTGGTCGTGGCGCCGTGGAACTATCCCTATATGACAGCCATCAACACGGTGGCACCTGCTTTAATCGCAGGTAACAGCGTGATGCTGAAACACGCCTCTCAAACCCTGCTGGTGGGCGAGCGTTTGGCTGAAGCGTTCCATGCAGCTGGCGTGCCGGAAGAGGTGTTCCAGAATGTCTTTTTGGACCATGACACCACTTCTGCATTGATTGCGGCGGGCTCCTTCGGCTTTGTGAATTTCACAGGTTCCGTTGGCGGCGGCCAAGCGATGGAAAAAGCGGCGGCAGGCACGTTCACGGGCGTGGGCACTGAGCTGGGCGGCAAAGACCCTGGCTATGTGATGGAAGACGCGGATGTGGACGCAGCTGTTGCCACGTTGATCGATGGCGCCATGTTCAATTCTGGCCAGTGCTGTTGCGGCATTGAACGGATTTATGTGGCTGAAAGCTTGTTTGACGAGTTTGTCGAAAAGTCTGTGAAGTTGGTGTCCAGCTACAAATTGGGCAATCCGCTAGATAGCGAAACAACCATTGGGCCAATGGCCAATGTTCGCTTTGCGGATGAAGTGCGGGCGCAAACCAGTGAAGCCATTGCAGCTGGTGCGAAGCCACTGATTGATCCGGCCCTGTTCCCTGAGGACGATGGCGGTGCATATTTGATGCCACAAATTCTGGTGAATGTGGACCATTCTATGCGCGTGATGCGCGATGAGAGCTTTGGGCCTGTTGTGGGCATCATGAAGGTCAAGAATGATGACGAAGCCATCAAGCTGATGAATGACAGCGAGTTTGGTCTTACGGCCTCGTTGTGGACCAAAGATATTGATCGCGCCAAACGCATTGGCGATCAGATTGAAACAGGCACTGTGTTTATGAACCGAGCCGACTATCTGGACCCGGCTTTGTGCTGGACAGGTTGCAAAAATACGGGACGCGGCGGTGGCCTTTCTGAGATTGGCTATCACAATCTAACCCGTCCGAAATCTTATCATTTGAAGAAAGCCTAAAGAATGAAACTAGTTGGCAATTGGAATTATCCAACACCTATCCGGTTTGGTGCTGGACGTATTGTTGAAATCGCCGATGCATGTGCAGCGGCAGGGATCAAAAAGCCTTTGCTGGTGAGTGATAAGGGTTTGGCCAATTTGGACATCACCACCAAAACCCTCGACCTGTTGGAACAGGCAGGTCTGGGCCGCGCTATGTTTTCAGAGGTTGATCCGAACCCGAATGAGCTGAATGCCGAGGCAGGCATCAAGCAATATCGGGAGGGCGGACATGATGGCGTGATTGCCTTTGGTGGCGGTTCTGCGCTGGATTTGGGCAAAGTAATTGCCTTTATGGCGGGCCAAACGCGCCCGATCTGGGATTTTGAAGATATTGGCGACTGGTGGACACGCGCCGATGCCGATGCGATTGCGCCGATTGTGGCGGTACCAACAACAGCGGGCACAGGGTCTGAAGTTGGTCGCGCGTCGATCATCACCAATTCGGTGACGCACGAAAAAAAGATCATCTTCCACCCGAAAATTCTACCGAGTGTGGTGATTTGCGATCCTGAACTCAGCGTTGGGATGCCGCCATTTATCACGGCGGGCACGGGCATGGATGCGTTTGCGCATTGTTTGGAGGCATTCTGTTCGCCGCATTATCATCCGATGAGCCAAGGCATTGCGCTTGAAGGTATGCGGTTGGTGAAAGAGAATTTGCCCAAAGCCTATAAGGACGGGTCTGACATTGAAGCGCGGGCGCACATGATGTCTGCTGCGGCGATGGGCTCAACGGCGTTCCAGAAAGGCTTGGGCGCTATCCATGCGCTGTCGCACCCGATTGGCGCGGTGCACAACACTCACCACGGCACCACCAATGCGGTTGTGATGCAGCCTGTGCTGCAATTTAACCGCCCAGCGGTGGAAGATCGTTTGGAAATGGCCGCAAATTACCTAGGTATTTCAGGCGGGTTTGACGGGTTTTATGCCTATGTTGGTGAACTGAACGCCGAGTTGGGTATCCCGAAAAATCTCACTGAATTGGGTGTTGAAAATCCTGATTTGGACAAGCTGACCAAGTCGGCTTTGCAAGATCCGAGCACGGGCGGCAACCCAATTGAGATGACTTATGAGAATACGCTGGATTTGTTGAAATCTTGCTTCTGACCCTCAGTCGTTCCCTGTAGACGACGACTTGGCCGGCCACTTTGTGGTCGGCCTTTTTTGTGATCTTTGGCAAATTCTCCGGCACGTGGCATCATTCCCCCGTTTTTAGGGAGGATAAAATGCAAAAATCATACTCGGAACGGCAGGTTGATTACTTGTTGGCACTCATCAATGATGTGGATAGCGCACATGACTTAGTTTGCCAGCTTGGCTTGCAGGAAAAGAAAAATGCAATGGCGACAGCTGAGAAACTTCTTGCCGTGCGAGAAGAAGATGGTGCGATTTGGTCGATGACGCAAATTGAAGAGGTGCGCGCCGCGCATCCTAAATTCTTCAGCGTTGCATTTGACGAAGCGCGCCATCCATTCATCATGGATATTTCGTCGGCGCTTTCAGTGGTGCAGGGCATGCCATCTGCGATCACATTTGGCGTTTTCTTTGAAATCAAATGGGCGAAATGGCCAGAAAATTGGGGCGATGTGCGCTCTCATTTCGCGATAGAAGTGTTTTTCAAGCAAAGGGAATTGCAAGGTCGGCTTGATCGCGCTGAGCGCGAAGTTAAAAATGCGGAATTGCATTTGAAAGAGGCAAAGAAAAATCATCCAAACGATCCAGACCATAGAGATGTAACTGATGCGAGCTATGCCGTTGAGGCAGCGAAAGAACGCAAGAAGGCAATTGAGCGAGAAGTTGATCAGCTGAATGGAGCTATGGCGAAGGGTGATCACACCAAGGCGTGGAAAATCGTGAAAGCGAACATCAAGGCCAAGCTGAGAAAATTACGCCGCGAACTGAAAGGCGTAACTGGCGATACAGATAAAGACAAAGCGAAACGTGCTGAACTCAACAAGGCTATCGCAGGGCATGAAGCGGAAATTGCGAATGCTGAAAAGGATGTCGAAAAAATCAAATAGAACAAAAAAGGCTGGCCGATGGGCCAGCCTTTTTATGTTTGGCTAGTTTGACTTCTCGCGCCCTTGAAAGAGTAGGCTTGCGAGGCCGAGCAGCGCAGAAACCACAATCAATAGCAAGGAAACCGCGTTGAGTACTGGGGTTGAACCCAGCTTGAGGCGGTCGAACATGTTGATGGTGAGTGGTGCGTCTGAGCCGACCAGCATCAAAGTGGTGTTGAAGTTTTCGAAGCTCATCAGAATGGCCACGACTGCTGCGCCTGCGATGGCGGGGAACAAGAAGGGCAGTGTAATCTGGCGGATCGCGCCCATGCGCGTTGCGCCCAGATTAAGGGCTGCTTCTTCCAATGAACGGTCGAATTTTTCGAGCCTTGCCGAAATCACCAGCGTCGCAAAAGTTGCGATAAAGCTGAATTGGCCGAGGATCACGAGTGGTAAGCCGGGACGCAGCCCGTCGAACCACATGCCTGTGGCATTTTCCAAATTGTTGGCCACCGCGTTGGAGAACACCAAAATCGAAATGCCCAAGATTATGCCCGGAATGATCAAGGGCAGCAGCATCAAAATATAGAAGAATTCTTTGAATTTGAAATCGTGCCGCACAAACAAAAAGGCGTTCGTGGTGCCCACCGCAATGGAGAGCAGAGAGACCCAGAAGGCTACAAACATTGAGGTGCCGATTGAGCGCAAAATCGAGCGGTCGTTGAAAACGCCGATATAGGGTGCCTCATCACCAAAGAACCAGTCCCAAGTGAACCCTTCCCAGGGAAGGGAAGGGAAAACGCTATCGTTGAACGCCATCAGGCACACCACCGTGAGGGGCAGGGCGAGATAGACGAAAAATAGCGTTACATAGGCACGGTAGGTCCATTTGAAGGTGTTTGATTGGGGAAGCGTTCTGATCATTTTACCGCCCCACTGTGTTGGTGAGGGATTGGCCAGAAAGCTTTAGGCCCGCCCACACGATTGTTGATGATAGGATCAAGAGCAAGAAGCCAAAGGCTGAGCCCAATTCCCAGTTAAACCGCGTGATGAATTGATCATAAATTAGGCCCGTGAACCACAAACTATCTTTGCCGCCTAAAAGGATTGGGGTGAGATAGTTGCCGAGCGAAAGCATAAATACCACGATACAGCCGGAAACGATGCCGGGCATTGCATGGGGGATAATGATCTCGCGCAACACAGTGATGCCGTTGCCGCCTAGGTCATATCCGGCTTCAATCAGGCTGTCGTCTAAGCTGTCCAACGTGGTGACCAGTGGCACTACCATGAACAACATGGAGGTGTAGACCAGGCCGATCATGATCGCAGCATCATTATACAAAAACTCAATCGGTTCAGAAACGATGCCGAAATATTGCAGAGCAGAGGAAAAGACGCCTGTTTCGCGCAGCAAGATCATCCACCCAAAGGTACGCACCAGCTCGCTTACCCAGAACGGGATCAAGCACATTAGAAACAAAGTTGTTTTGGTGCGGCCACGGGTGAGTTTGGCGATGTAATAGGCAACGGGAAAGCCGATGAGTAGCGTCAGCAATGTTGCTGAAATGGACATGAAGGCGGTGCGGGTGAAGGTGTTCCAATAGAGTGGCTCGGTGAAGAATACCATATAGTTGCCAAGTCCGGTCACATATTCGCGCACGCCTGTTTTGACGCTGATGGAAACCAGCAACATGAAAATGTGCGGAATGATAATCAGCAGGGCCAACCACAGCACAAAGGGGGTGAACAGCAGCAACAAGCTAAGACGAGATTGGGCGCTGTTCATCGCTTAACCCTCCGTCTGGTAGCAGCGTGTTTGCGCCGCTTCCCAGCCAATATAGACCTTGTCGCCTTTTGCGAGGTCGCGGAACTGGCCCGTTTGTGGAATGGCGACATTTAACTCGCCGCCAGATTTTTCCTCCCGCAGCAAAATGTGGCTGTTGGCGCCGTTGAACAGGATATTTTCAATGATGCCCTGATTGAGGTTTTCAACGTTGTCGAGCTCGTTGGCTTGTGTTGCCAAGCGGATCGATTCAGGACGCACAAATACTTTGGCTTGATCGCCTTGTTTCAAATTGCCTGAGGCGTCTTGGCCTTTGATCTGTAGGCCTTCTGGGCTGACAAGCGTGGCAGCGTCGCCATTGATGGCTTCGACCTTTGCGGTGAAGCTGTTTGCCTCGCCAACAAATCCCGCCACAAAGGCGGTTTTAGGTTCGTGATAAAGTTCACGCGCGGCACCCACTTGCTCGAACTGACCATGGTTCATTACCGCGATTTGATCACTCATCACCAGTGCTTCTGATTGGTCGTGGGTGATGTACACAAAGGTGGTGCCAAATTCTGACTGGAGCTTTTTCAGCTCAATTTTCATGTGCTCGCGTAGCTTGAGATCTAGCGCGCCGAGCGGTTCGTCGAGCAGCAGTACATCAGGTTCTAACACCATACAGCGGGCAATCGCCACGCGCTGTTTCTGGCCGCCGGAAAGCTGGTTGATGTGACGTGAGCCAACACCGGGAAGGCCCACACGTTCCAAAACGGTTTCTACCCGCTTGGCAATATCTTCACGCGGCACGCCGCGTTGGCGCAAGCCGAAGCCGACATTGGCTGCAATGTCCATCATGGGGAACAGCGCCAGATGTTGGAACACCATGGACACGGGGCGCTTGTTTGGTGGTACGCCGATCATGGATTTGCCTTTGATCAACAAGTCGCCGCTGGTTGGGGTTTGAAACCCGGCAATCATGCGCAAAAGGGTGGTTTTGCCGCAACCTGATGGCCCCAAAATGGAGAAGAATGTGCCGGTGGGCACATTAAAACTGACATTATTGACGGCGGTAAATTGGTCGAAATTTTTGGTGATGTCGCGACATTCCAAATCGAACGCGGCGGCTGAAGATGGGGTTGCTGCTGAGGCAGTTGGCTGGCTCATTAAAGGCTCCGGCGATATGCAAAAGAGGCGCGAATAACGCGCCTCTCTCTTTACAATTGAAGTGCAAGCAAAGCTTAGTTTGCTGCTTTTACGCGATCAAGTACAGCGCCTTCGAGTGTTTCGAGGTTCGCTGGTACTGTTGGGTACCACTTGATGTTGTCGATTGCTTCTTGTGGGAAGCTGGCTTGGTAACGTGCTTTCAAAGCTTCGTCTACGCCAGCGTCGCCGCCTTGAGACGCTGTGAAGTTACCCGCAGATGTTGTGATCATCGCTGCGATTTCAGGCTGCATCACGAAGTTGATCCAAGCATAGGCAGCTTCATCAGCGCGGCCACGCTTAGGCAATACGAATGTATCGATCCAGCCCAAAGCACCGGCTTCTGGCGCCACGAATGTGATGTCTGCATTGTCTTCATTCAAAGACCAGCCGCCTGTATCCCAAGCCATTGACGCAACAACTTCGCCTGAGCGGAGCAAGTTTTTGATTTCGTCGCCGCCATCCCAATATGTTTTCACATTTGGCTTACATTCGATGAGCTTGGCTTCAACTTTAGACAAGATGTCTTTGTAGGCTTCTTCGTCATTGTAAGCTGCGAATGGATCAAGGCCCATTGAGAAGGCAAAGCCGATCAATGTTGGGCGCTTCAAGCGGTAAGACACTTTGCCTGCAACGGATGCGTCGCAAAGGTCAAGATAGTCTTTCACGTCGCCAGCTTCAGCAGTGTTTACCACCAAGCCAGATGTGCCCCAAACGTGTGGCACGCCGTAAACTTCGCCGTTGTAAGTTGTGTTGCCTTTGGTGGCTTCCAGCATTGAAGGGATAAACAAGCTCTCGTCGATTTTTGACAAATCGATTGGCTTATAGATGTCAAATTCTGCCTGTGCGCCTGCAATACGGTCTTGGCTTGGCTGTGCCAAATCGAAGCCGCCGCCATTTGTGGCGCGCAGTTTAGCAACCATTTCTTCGTTGTTTGATTTGGTCACTTCAACGGTGTGGCCGGTTTCTTTTTCAAACATTTCGATTACGTTTTCAGGTGCGTAGCCGCCCCATGTCAACAAGCGCAATGTTTCCGCTTGGGCAGAAGTTGCGCCCATAACGCCTGCAGCGAGCAGTGCGATGCCTGATGTCAGAATCTTTTTCATGATTTCTCTCCACTTGAATTAAGCACAACGCGGACCGGTTCCCCCAATTGCGTGCGCCCTTATTATTATCGCGCCGAGGTTGAGCGATGGTGTGACACCTATTCAACTACCTTAGCACTTTTGTGACAGTTTGAAGATATTCATTCAGTTTGTTGCATGCTGTCAAGAAATTATCAATTTTGTCACATTTGACTGGATGGAAAAAATTGAAATCGTTTTAGATCGTACTCAATTGAAGGGGGCAAAAAGCCCCGTAAATACTTAGCCAATCACCAATTGCCGATAGATTTGCGGTAGTGCTTGGGTGAGTTTTTCAGGCTGTGGAATAATTGAAAAACGACCGGGTCCGAACATACGGGCAAACCAACTTTGGCCTTTTGCATCGATGGTGATGCCATAAACGGCGTGGCCCAAACGGCGGGCTTCATTGATGGCCATACGCGTATCTTCAATGCCGTGTCGGCCTTCATAATGGTCAAGATCGTTAGGCTTGCCATCGGTGATCACCAGCAGCAGGCGCTTGTTGCTGGCTTGATTGGCCAAATCCTGCGATGTGTGGCGAATGGCGGCACCTAAGCGCGTATAAAAACCGGGATTGAGGGAACCGATTTTTTGCTCGACCTGAGTGGACATTTTCTCATGAAAATCTTTGCACTTGGTGATGTAGACCCGATCTCGCTTAAGCGATGAAAAGGCGTTGATCGCGAAATTATCGCCACAGGCGTCTAACCCCCATGCGAGTGCAGCGAGTGCTTCGCGCTCGACTTCGATTACCGAGCGGTTTCCCACGGCACTCTCAGTGGAGCGAGACACGTCCAACAAGATGGAGACAGCAAGATCGCGCGCTTCAGGACGCGATTGACGCCAGATATTGTCGTTGCTTTCGCCACAGGCACGCAGGTCGGCTTGGGCACGCACGGCGGCGTCCATATCCAACTCTTCGCCATCGCGTTGAGCGGGGATGATCACCCGCCCGGGGCGCAGGGCTTCAAACTGGCGCTTTACCGCATTAATGCGGCGGGCGGATTGGGCATCGGCGCGGAAAGAGGGAATGTCGTCTTTGATCTCGCCTTTGCATTCGAAAACCTGACAATGGTCTGGCAAATAGGCGTTGGTGCGGGTGTCCCACTCGGGATACAGCACTTTGCCTGCAAGGCGTTCGCGGTCCACATCCTCGGGGGCCAAATCCAAATGCAGTTTCAGCCTTGTGGCGGGGGCTTTGGAAATCTGGCCGAGGCCTATTTCCTCCTGATCGTCAGCTGCCTTTTTCGCGTCGTCATTGTCGTCATCGTCAATGCGGCGATTGAGGTTCATAAATTCTGCCCAAGACAGAATGGCCTCAAACTTATGCAGGATCAGGCTGTCCTTACGCTCGGCTTGATCTGATTTGCGCCGCCGGGCGCGGAACAGGCCTTTCTTGTTCACTTCTTTGGTGCGCTCTGCGTCCATGGTGGCAACGTCAGATGGGGCGCTGAACAGCAGGTCGCGGTTTTCGCACCACATGGGTACTGGCGCAAAAGGGCAATAATTATTGGGGGCAATAAGCCCATCAAAGTCGCCAGATTGGATATGGTTTTGCAGTAACTGGGCTTGCACACCAAGAGGCGATTTATCGCCTAGCGCTTGTTGGATTAGTTCTTCCACCGCTGCTTCAAAGCGCGGCAATTTGTGGTTGGGGCGAAGATAGAGGCTCATGGTTGCAAGTTCTGTTTTTAGCCCAGTTAAACCCGGGCACTCTTCTATAACTTGCTGGGTGATTTCGCCTGCACGTTTGATCGCCATCAGGTCGGCAATCAGTGGGTCATCTTGTGGTTCAAAAGCTTCGGCAAAGGCCGCGCTTGCGGTCAACCAGACATAGAGCGCGGCATTTGCATTTTGATCGGGGAAGAGCGCCAGTTTTTCAGGCAGACGCAGCACTTCCCCATCAAAGGAGGCACGGGCAACGGCTAATTGCTCGTGCCCAAGTTTTTGCCGAAAGGACAAGCGTTGATGGCTTATTTCGGCAGCAACCGGACGGATGTCGACACTATGATGCCCGCCCAAACCCCGAAAGAACACAGCCAAGCGTTTGGACAGTTCGCCCAACTCCACCGTAGCCTCTTCAAATTGAACAGGCGCGGCGGCTTGTGCGGCGAAATCATGCCAGATTTTACCGATGGTTTCTTCTGGTTCCCAAGGTTCAATATGGCGGGGATCAAAGGTCTTGTTCATCATCTTATCCAATCACGGCGGTCACGAGGTCATTAAGGCCTAGTTTCACGTCATCATCGTCGGTCAAAGGCTCAATCATGGCTGATTGCACGGCCCGTTCCACAGGCATGCCTTTTTCGATCATGGTGGCGGCATAAACGATCAGGCGGGTGGAAATGCCTTCTTCCAAATCCTGACCTTTCAACGCCCGCAATTTGCCTGCCAGCCGCACCAGCAGTTCGGTGCGTGATTGGCTTAAGCCACTTTCGCGCATCACGATCTGCACTTCTTGGTCAAAGGCAGGGAAGCCAAATTCCATCGCGAGAAAGCGCTGTCGGGTGGAGGGCTTGAGGGTTTTCAGAATGTTCTGATAGCCCGGGTTGTACGACGCCACGAGCATAAAGCCGGGCGTTGCTTCCAATTCCTCGCCCGTGCGATCGATGGGCAGAATGCGCCGATCATCGGTGAGCGGGTGTAGCACCACGGTCACGTCTTTACGGGCTTCTACCACCTCGTCGAGATAGCAGATTGCACCTTCCCGCACGGCGCGGGTGAGAGGACCGTCCACCCACACAGTTTCGCCGCCTTTGAGCAAATAGCGTCCGATCAGATCGGCTGCCGACAGATCGTCATGGCAGGCGACGGTGTAGAGCTTTTTGCCTAGCTTTGCGGCCATGTGGGACACGAAACGGGTTTTGCCGCAGCCTGTTGGTCCCTTTAAAAGTAAGGGCAGGTTGTTGGCATAGGCGGCTTCAAACAGAGCGCATTCGTCTGCTTGTGGCAGGTAGAACGGGGTTTGCACCCCGTCCTTTCCATTTGTGTTTTCGAATGTTCTATCCATGGCGATTACTCCGCAGGTGCTGTTGCATCAGCGACTTGCTTGCCCGGTTGGATGATTTCCTTTTTCGGAACAAAGATCGCGTAGAGGAACAGCAACACGCCAAGCACCACAGCAACGCCAGCGCCGAAACGCATCCACATGAACAGGGTCAGATCGTCCTGCACGCTCATATAGTCTTCACCGCGCACCCGTTGAAGGTGGGTTTGCACAGTGCCAGCAAAAGTAAGCACGAAAGTCATGAACACCATGCCGCCAGACATGAGCCAGAAAGAGGCCATGTTGAGCACCTGATTGTAAGGATCACGGTTGCGCAGGATTGGCATTGCGTAGGTCATGATCGCCAAGCTGAGCGCTACATATGCGCCGAAGAAGGCCAAGTGACCGTGCGCCGCGGTGATTTGGGTGCCGTGGGTGTAATAGTTCACCCCGTGCAGAGTGTGCAGGAAGCCCCACACGCCCGCGCCGAAGAAGGCGAGGGTGGCACAACCCAATGACCAGAGCAATGCGGCCTTGTTTGGGTGGTCACGACGACCTTTCCATACCATGACAAAGGCAAAAGCCATCATGCCGAAGAAAGGAACCACTTCGAGTGAAGAGAAGATAGAGCCGATCCACTGCCAATAGCCGGGGGTGCCGATCCAATAATAGTGGTGACCAGTGCCCAAAATGCCGGAGAACAAAGCTGTGGCGACAATGACATAAAGCCATTTTTCCACGATCTCCCGGTCAACGCCGGTGAGCTTCAGCATCAGATAGGCGAGGATTGACGCCATGATCAATTCCCAAACGCCTTCTACCCAAAGGTGCACGACATACCACCAATATTGCTTATCCAACGCCAAGTTTTCTGGATTGACGAAGGCGAAGAGGAACAGCAATGCCAAGCCCCAGAGGCCCACGATCAAGATGTTTGAGATGGCTGTTTTGCGGCCCTTCAGTACGGTCATTGAGATGTTGTACAAAAAGATCAGCGCGGCAGCGACGATGCCCAGTTTCACCCAGCCGGGTTGCTCTAGGAATTCGCGGCCATCTTTGCCGAGCAGCCAGTTGCCTTCAAAAATATTGAACACATAGGTGATGACCACGCCGACAGTGCCCAGCACCAAAATGGCCAATTGAATATAGGCCAGAAGCGGCGAATGGATTTCACGTTCAGCTTCTTCCGGCACGAGGAAATAGGCGGCGCCGAAGAAGCTGGTGATGAGCCACACAATCAAACTGTTGGTGTGCAGCATGCGGATGATGTTGAAGGGCAAAATGTCCGACAGGAAATTGGGAATGACATAAACCAAACCCGCCAGCAGACCGCCCGTCACCTGCACGGCGAATAGGATCAGCGCGAAGGTGAAATACGCAAATGCGATTTTTTGAGTTTCAAATTTCATTGTTCAGCCCTTTCTAACCGGCATCGTTGGGCGGCCAGCCCTGGGTGTCGATTGTGCCTGTCCAGAGTAGAAAGTCTGTCAGGTGCTTTAATTCTTCATCGGTCAAATTGAATTGCGGCATTTGGCGACGGCCTTCGATGCCTGTGGGTTGAGCTTCCATCCAACCTTTGAACACTTCAAAGGCGGTTTCAGGATCTTCCTGTACACCCCAGCGCCGCATCACATTGCCAAGCTCTGGCGCAAAGTAAGCGCCTTCGCCCAAAATCGAGTGGCAGTTGATGCAGGCTTTAACTTCCCAAATGCGTTTACCTTTGGCCACGCTTTCGTTCAGCCCTGCATGGTCAGTTGAAACATTTTGGATATACCAATGAGAGTGGGCAGAAAGACCCACAAATATCAGGATGAAGAACAGCGATCCGCCATAAAAAATATTGCGTGCTGCGTTCTTCGTGAGAACTTCCCGCATGCTTACCTCCTTTTAGAAACGTGCAGATGGAGGCAAATTAGCGATTCACTCGATCTCTTCTTTGCGTCTGCGCAAAGAACCAGCAATTGGCGTTCGCTATGTTGGGGAAAAGGAGATCTCTATGGATGGCCAAATTTCAAAAATCGATCCGCTTGCATTTGTGCTTTACCCATTCGTTTGGGGCGCCGTTGCGATCAATTTGTTTATGCTGAGTTTAGGGTGGCAAATTGTCGGCTTGTCGGTGCTATCGCCTTATCAAGCCATGTTGTTCGCCGTTCCATTTGCGGTGCCTGCCACCTGGCTTTGCAACAAATGGGTGCGGGGCTTGATCGCTGAGGCGGAGAAGTAGGCCAAAGGCTTGATTTTGAAGGATTTTGGCAAATAAAGCGCTTTGCTCTTTTCGAAAAAATGCTAATTATTTCAATTTGTTATTTAACGAAATTCAAACTCAAGAAGTTAGTAAAATTATTTTGATGGGGCTGCCTATTTTTTAAGCATCCTTAACCAGTTGGCACGATATTGGTTACATTATTTTTGTCTCTAAAGGTATCATAACATGTTTGCGAATTTGGGAATTAGAGCCCGCATCATCGGTGGCTTTGGCGCCATGGTGGTGTTTCTGGTGGTGGTGAGTGTGGCCGCTTATCTCGGGCTGCAAACGCTCTCGAGTGTTTCTGAACGCTATCAACATACTATTTCGCAAGCAGGTGAAATTAGCGACTATGTTGCTGACTATCATCAGATGGTGCTTTCCATCCAAAAATATTCCGCTGCACCAACCACTGCGCAAGCACAAGAGGCGCGCGTTTGGATTGATGATGTGGCCACGAATGACCCAGATGGTGTGGTTAAATTTGCGGATTTTCCGGCCGCGATGGAAGAAATCAGAACCATTGAGGAAGCTGGGGCAAATCTGCGCGATACGTTTGACACTATCATCATTTTGGAAGAGCAGCGTGCCGAGATTATGGCGCAGCTAGCGGCAGCAAAAGACAATCTGTCGAACACAACAGCCGCGTTGCTGGAAAAGACAAATTTGGTGTTTACGCCAGCCACTGCAGCATCTGTTGGGCAAGCGGCAAACCAGTCTAGCCAGTTACAAATGTTGGGCTATCAATATTTCCAAACTTTTGATGAGACAACTTTTACAGCGTTTGAAACGCAAGCCACTGCAACTTCTCAATTGTTTGATAAATTGATCAAAACAGATCGTTCTGGTCGGTTGGAAGCTGAGTTGACTGCGGTTTCAAAAAGCCTTGCTGAATATCGTGAGTTGATGGCGCAAAGCCGTGACTTTGCGATGTCCATCAATGAGTTGGCGACACAAGATATGCAGGCTTATGCCGATACGCTGGCCACAAGCTATGATCAATTGACCGGCGTTGTGCGCGAAAACCAAGATGCACTTGGCCCTGTTGCGCAGGCAACTGCGCAGAATGCGACAACTATTGTTTTGGCAGTGGGCGGGCTTGCCACACTCCTTGGTGCGCTTTTGGCGTTTGCAACCGGCAATTGGCTTACCCGGACCATTTCAAACATGTCGTTGAACATGGAGCGTTTGGCTAAAGGCGAATTTGATGTGGATTTGAGTGACGCGCCACAGTCTAACGAATTGGGCTTGATGGCCCGTGCGTTGGAGACATTCCGGTCTAACGGGTTGGAAATGCGCCATTTGGACGAGGAAAAAGAGAAAACACGCGCGCGCGAGCGTAGTGAGCAAGAAGTGCGCAATGCGTTGCAGGGGGAAGTTCGTCGTGTTGTATCAGCCGCGGTTGCGGGTGACTTTTCGCAGCGGATCGAAGGGCATTACGACCAAGAAGATTTGCAGCAATTGGGCGATGCGGTGAATTCACTGGTGGAAACTGTAGATCGTGGTTTGGATGAGACTGGCGAAGTGCTGGCTGCATTGGCACAAACCGATTTGTCCAAGCGGGTGAATGGCCACTATCAGGGCGCATTCGACAAGTTGAAAACAGATACCAACGCGGTGGCTGACAAGTTGAGCGAAATTGTTGATCGCTTGCGCACCACTTCACGCGGTGTGAAGCAAGCAACTGGTGAGATTTTGGCGGGTGCGAACGATTTGAGCGAGCGCACCACAAAGCAGGCCGCAACCATTGAAGAGACGTCAGCCGCGATTGAACAATTGGCCAGTACTGTGGTGGACAATTCACGCCGCGCGAGCGAAGCCTCTGCCAAGTCTCGTCACGTGCGGGAAGAAGCGCAAGCGGGCGGTGATGTGATGACCCAAGCCAATGGCGCTATGGAACAGATCAAAGCGTCCTCTGGCAAGATTTCTAACATTATCGGCATGATTGACGATATCGCCTTCCAAACCAATCTGCTGGCGTTGAATGCCTCTGTTGAAGCCGCGCGTGCGGGTGAAGCGGGCAAAGGCTTTGCTGTTGTGGCGATTGAAGTGCGGCGTTTGGCACAAAGTGCTGCAGAAGCTTCAAACGAAGTGAAAATGCTGATTGAGCAAAGCGCAACGGAAGTTGAGAATGGTTCTGCTTTGGTCGCTTCTGCCTCTGAACGGTTGCAGCATATGTTGGACGCGGTGAAGGAAAATGATGTGCTGATTGAGGGGATTGCCCAAGACAGCAAAGAACAAGCCTCTGCCATTGAAGAAGTGAATATCGCAGTGCGTGACATGGATACCATGACCCAGCACAACGCGGCTTTGGTGGAAGAAACAAACGCAGCGATTGAGCAGACCGAAGCGCAAGCGAGCGAGTTGGACCGCATTGTTGACGTATTCAAAACAGACCGCACCGTTTCTGAGCGCGAGTTGGATGCAGGCTTTGCTGCCTAGGTAGCTTCGAACGATAAAAATCAAAGGCCGTGCCGACGATATGTTGGCACGGCCTTTTTGTTTAGGTGATGAACAGGCGAATGATGTACGCCACAAGGCCGAGCGCGAGGACGCTGGCGAACCAAAGCAGCGCAAACCAACCCAAGCGTTTGATCAGTGATTTTTCTGCCATTAGTGATAGCCCGCATCAGGATCAGTTTTGCCGCGGAAAACCCAATAGGCATAGGCGGTGTATCCTAAGATCAGTGGGATCAGCACAATGGTGCCAACCAGCGTAAACCACAGGCTGCTTTCAGGTGCGGCGGCTTGCCAAATGGTGAGGCTGGGCGGCACCATGTGTGGATAAAAGGATATGCCAAGGCCGACAAAGCTGAGCACGAACAGGGCAAGCGATGACAGGAATGGCGTCGCGTCCTTTTTCGCTTTGAGGCCGCTGAACAGCATAAAGGCAGCAAGTGCCACCAGCGCGGGCACAAATATAGTGTAGAGGCTGCCCGGGAAGTTGAACCAGCGCTCGAAGTAAACACTGTCTTGGAGCGGGGTGAGCAAGCTTACCACGCCAATAAAGCCCAGTGTGGCGATGCCCAATTTCCACGCATAATTGCGCATTTGTGCCTGCAACTCATGCTCGGTTTTCAGGATGAGAAAGGTTGCTCCCAACAAGGCATAGCCGGCGATCAAAGCAAAGCCAGTGAGGATTGAGAATGGTGTCAGCCAATCCCACCAGCCGCCAGCATAGGCGCGGTTTTCTATTTCAATGCCTTGCACCAATGCGCCGAGCGCAATGCCTTGCATAAAGGTGGCAATGAGGGAGCCACCAAAGAAGGCTGCGTCCCAAACCTTTTTCCAGCGTTTGGTGCGCCAGCGATATTCAAATGCAACGCCACGGAAAATCAAGGCGATAAGCATAAGGATGATGGGCACATATAGTGCGGGCATAACCACCGCATAGGCGAGGGGGAACACGGCGAACAGGCCGCCACCGCCAAGCACCAACCATGTTTCATTGCCATCCCACACGGGGGCGATGGAATTCATCATCACATCTTGGTCTTTTTCTGATTTGCCGAACGGAAAAAGGATGCCGATGCCGAGGTCAAAGCCATCTAGCACCACATAAACCAGCACGGCAAAAGCGATGATGCCTGCCCAGATAAATGCAAGATCAAACATGTTATGCCTCCTCTATCGGGGCTTTGAAATTGTCTTTCTGCTCTGGCCCGGGCGTGGTGCCCGCGGCGCGCAGTGGGCCTTTTTCAAGTTCATGTGGCTCTTCACCGGGGCGTTTGCCCATCAGCCGCAGCAAATAGAATGTGCCTGCGCCGAACACAAAGAAATAGACCACAATGAAAATCAGTAAGGATGTGCCAACAGCAGGTGCTGAAACGGGTGCGAGGCTTTCCGACGTGCGCATCAGGCCATAGACGGTGAAGGGTTGGCGGCCAACTTCGGTGGTAATCCACCCCGCAAGCACCGCCATAAAACCCATTGGGCCCATCAGCAGGGCCGCGCGGTGCAGCCATGGATCTGTGTAAAGTTTGCGGCGCTTGCGTTGCAGCAAGGCCCAAAAGCCCAAACCCAACATGGCAAAGCCTAGCCCCACCATCACCCTAAAGCTCCAGAAAACGATGGCAACAGGCGGCTCATCTTCATCGGGAATGGTGTCCAGCCCGGGCAGTGGCGCATTAAGATCGCGTTTGAGGATCAAGCTGGAAAGTTTCGGGATTTCTATGGCGTAATCGATGCGCTTTTCATCTGGGTTGGGAATGCCAAACAAGATCAAGGGTGCGCCATGTTCGTGGCTGTCATAATGGCCTTCCATAGCCATCACCTTTTGTGGCTGATGCTCAAGCGTGTTCAGGCCATGTTCGTCGCCAGCCAAAATTTGCAATGGGGTGACGGCCACCAGCATCCACATGGCCATGGAGAACATGCGGCGTGTCGCTAGATTTTCCTTTTTGCGCAGCAGATGCCATGCGCCCGCAGCACCAACCACCAAAGCGGTGGTGAGATAGGCAGCCAGCACCATATGAACCAAGCGGTATGGGAAGGAAGGGTTGAACACAATCTCCCACCAATTTTCTGGCACAAATTGGCCCACCTCGTTGACGGAATATCCAGCAGGCGTTTGCATCCAAGAATTGACTGATAAAATCCACGTGGCGGACATGAGCGTGCCGAAGGCGACCATGGCCGTGGCAAACATATGCAAGCCATTGCCCACCCGTTCGCGGCCAAACAGCATGATGCCCAAAAAGCCAGCTTCTAAGAAGAAGGCAGAGAGCACTTCATAAGCCATAAGCGGCCCGATCACCGGGCCAGCGCGATCAGAAAATACCGACCAATTGGTGCCGAATTGATAGGACATCACAATGCCGGACACCACGCCCATGCCAAACGCCACAGCGAAGATTTTTTTCCAATAGTCGAAAAGCTGCAAATATTCCTTTTGTCCGGTTTTTAGCCAGATGGCGTTGAGCACCGCCAAATAGGAAGCGAGGCCAATGGAAAAGGCTGGAAAGATGATGTGAAAAGAAACGGTGAACGCGAATTGTATACGCGCCAAGATTTCTGCCGAGAAGCCGCCAAACATGGTGCACCTCTATGTTTTGCAAGGATGGCATCAGCGTAGGTGGATAAGCGACATGCCGCAAGCCGCTATGTTGCCGCAGCGCGTTCTGACGCAGCGGGGAAAGGTCGCAATTGACGTTTAGTCAAAAGCCAGATGGCTAAGCTTTTCAGGATTTCGCAGCATGTAAAATTCTGCGATTTTACCGTCTGATGTCCAAGTGAATGACCAGGCCTGCAAGGCTCCATCTTCATCGCGGATCAGGAGGCTGGGTGCGCCATTTAGCTGGATCAGCTTAATGTCATCCGGGCCGGGGCGGCCGAATTTGTTGGCCACGCCGATAAAAAAGCGAGAGATTTTTTCGCGGCCATAAATAGGGCGCAGGGTTGCTGATTTGATGCCGCCGCCATCGGTGACCAAAATCGCATCTTCAGCGATGAAATTGACAAAGCTGTCCAAGTCGCCCGTTTGCAACGTGTTCAGGAATGACGTGACCAGAGGCTCATTTGTGGGCATGGGCAGGGTTTCGCTGCCATCCGTGCGCACTTTTTGACGGGCACGTGACGCCAATTTGCGACATGAGGCTTCTGTACGGTCCAACGTTTTGGCAATTTGATCAAATGGCAAATCAAACACATCATGCAACAGAAAAGCTGCGCGTTCGGAAGCAGTGAGTTTTTCTAATGTGGCCATCAGGGCGAACGAAATATCGTCAGCTTTTTGCGCAATATCATCGGGCGACTCGACACTTTCGGTAAGTAGCGGTTCAGGCAACCATGAGCCGACATAGCTGGTGCGTTTGGTTTTGGCCGACCGGAGATGGTCTAGCGATAGGCGCGTGACAATTGTCGTGAGGAAAGCCTGCGGATTGTCGATTGTTTTGAGATCGGCATTGGACCAACGCACAAAACTATCCTGCACCATATCTTCCGCATCAGCTACGGAACCAAGCATACGATAGGCCAAAGCAAACAAGCGTTTGCGCTCTTGTTCAAAAATTGTCGTTCTGTCTCGGTCCTGCATTTGGCCCTCCTTTGCTACTGACTAGACAGTTGGGCTTTAAAAAATGTGACCGATCTTGGTCACATTTCCAAGTGCTGTTTCGTCTGGTCTTCAAAATGCAGGAGATAAAGATGACACGTATTATCCAATGGGTGCTGGTGGGCTGGTTTTTGATGCTCGCGGTCTGGATGTTTTTAAGCCCAATGACTTGGTATCAAATCACCCCCGGCGTGAAAGAAATGGGGCCGTTCAATATGCATTTTGTAATGGATCTCGGCTTGGTGTTTTTCGCCAGCGCTGCGGCCATGGCGTATGGCCTGTATCGCCAAGATAAAACCGCGATTGTGTGCGGGGCGTTCTGGCCCGTTTTACATGCGATTTTTCATATTTTCATTTGGTTTCAACGCGGCGTGCCGTTCGACCTGATTGCGTTCAGCAATCTGTTTGGCATTCAACTACCCGCCTGGGCCGCGCTGTTTCTCGCTTTCAAACATCCAACTCGGAGAGTTCAACATGCTTAAATCCATTTTACATGGCAGCACCAGCAAATTTGAAGATCAATATGGTTATGATGGCGGCTATATGCACCAGATTATCGACGTATCAAATGGCGCCGGGCTGCGCCTGGGTTTGTTGCCATTGCTCAGCCAATATCGCGGCCCAAAAGAAGCAAAAGATATTTGGGCCGGGGCGGCGCTTGCCTCCACCATGGATGGCGATTGCGGCTCCTGCGCGCAATTGATTGTCGATCAGGCGATTGAATTGGGGGTGAACCCAAAGGAACTGGAAGCGTGTGCCATGGGCAATGCCCGCACCGATACGGATTGTGGCCTTGGGTTTTTGTTTGCCCAAAATGCTATTGTTGGCGGACCAGATATTTTGGATTTGCGGGATGAAATCGTGCAACGCTATGGCGAAGAGGCGGCCGTTGCTGCCAGTTTTGCCGCTGCATGTGGGCGCGTTTATCCAGTGTTGAAACGGGCAACTGGCAATGTGGATGCCTGTGCGATTTTGCGTTTTGAATCCGCTGCAGAAAATGCACCTGCTTGACAGAAATTAAGAACAGCGCTACCCCAAAAGAACTGCAGGGGGGTCCCGCCTAGGGGACTGAGAGGCTGACAGAATAGCAATATTCGGTGACGCGACCCTTTGAACCTGACCCAGTTGATACTGGCGTAGGAAGCGAAAATTTGCGGCACCGAACAGGGGTCGTCTTTCTTTTGTTGAGGGGATAAGTCCCTTCGTTTCCAGCCATAATTCTTCTGGTGTCTTTTTGAGTTTAGAACTTAAGGAGCGCCAAAATGGATTTGCCTAATCCCAAAATTACCGAAGACCAACTACCCGCGTCTCGCAAAATATATGTTGAAAGCGCGCATTTTGATGATGTGCGTGTGCCCATGCGGGAAATCTCTGTGCACCCGACAGCGGGGGAGCCGCCTTTACCAGTTTATGACAGTTCCGGGCCGTACACTGATCCGAATTTCACCGCTGATATTCAAGCCGGGCTGCCGCAATTGCGACGTAAATGGATTGAAGCGCGGGGCGATGTGGAGACCTATCACGGCCGCGACATTCAACCGGCTGACAATGGCTTTGTGGAAGGGGATCGGCTAACGCCTGAATTTCCCGTGAAGCCGCAACCTTTGCGGGCGAAGGATGGCAAGGCAGTGACCCAGCTTGCCTATGCACGGCAGGGCATTGTGACGCCGGAAATGGAATTTATCGCTATACGTGAAAATCAGTTGCGCGAAGCGATCAAAGAGGAGCGCGATGGCGAAGATTGGGGCGCCAATGTTCCCGATTATGTCACGGCCGAATTTGTGCGCGATGAAGTGGCCGCGGGCCGCGCCATCATCCCGGCCAATATCAACCACCCGGAATGTGAGCCGATGATTATTGGCCGCAATTTTCTGGTGAAAATCAACGCCAATATGGGCACCTCTGCCGTTACCTCGTCGATGGAAGAGGAAGTCGACAAGATGGTCTGGGCGATCCGCTGGGGCGCGGATACGGTGATGGACCTCTCCACAGGTCGCAATATTCACAATACGCGGGAATGGATTATCCGCAATTCGCCGGTGCCGATCGGTACGGTGCCCATTTATCAGGCGCTGGAGAAGGTGAATGGCATTGCCGAAGACCTGACATGGGAAGTGTTCCGCGACACCTTGATCGAGCAGGCCGAGCAGGGCGTGGATTATTTCACCATCCATGCGGGCGTGCGCTTGCATATGGTGCCGATGACGGTGAACAGGGTTACTGGCATCGTCTCGCGCGGGGGCTCGATCATGGCAAAATGGTGCCTGCATCATCACAAAGAGAGCTTCCTTTACGAGCATTTTGATGAAATTTGCGACATTTGCCGCGCTTATGATGTGAGCTTTTCATTGGGTGATGGCCTTCGCCCCGGCTCGATTGCCGACGCCAATGACGAAGCGCAATTTGCTGAGCTGGAAACGCTGGGCGAATTGACCAAAATCGCCTGGGCGAAAGATTGTCAGGTGATGATTGAGGGGCCGGGCCATGTGGCCATGCACAAGATCAAGGAAAATATGGACAAGCAGTTGGAATGTTGCCATGAGGCGCCGTTCTATACGCTTGGGCCACTGACCACTGATATTGCGCCGGGCTATGATCATATCACCTCTGGCATTGGAGCGGCGATGATCGGCTGGTTTGGATGCGCCATGCTTTGCTATGTGACGCCGAAAGAACATTTGGGTCTGCCCAATCGGGACGATGTGAAAACCGGGGTGATCACCTATAAGATCGCGGCGCATGCGGCGGATTTGGCCAAGGGCTTGCCCGGGGCGCAGCGGCGCGATGATGCGCTGAGCCGGGCGCGGTTTGAGTTCCGCTGGGAGGATCAGTTCAACCTGTCGCTCGACCCGGACACGGCGCGAGACTTCCACGATCAGACCTTGCCGAAAGAGGCGCATAAGGTGGCGCATTTCTGCTCCATGTGCGGGCCGAAATTCTGCTCTATGCGGATCAGCCATGATATTCGCGCCGAGGCGCAGAAAGAGGGTATGGAGGCCATGGCGGAGAAATTCCGTGAAGGCGGCGATCTTTATATGCCGATCAAGGAGCCGGGCGAATGATCACGATTGCCGGGGCCGGGGTTGCCGGCCTTTGCGTCGCGCTGGAATTGGTGCGGCGCGGGCATCAGGTGACCGTTTTTGAACAGGGCGAAAGCCTTGAACTCAATCAAAGCTCGCATTTGGCCGGGGGCATGTTGGCCCCCTGGTGCGAACGGGTAAGTGCGCCGGAGGATGTGGTGCAACTTGGCGCGGGGGCAGCCGATTGGTGGGCCAAGGTGACCGAGGTGCAGCGCACCGGCACATTGGTGGTGGCGCCGCCGCGGGATCGAGCCGAGCTACGCCAGTTTGCCAGTCGTACCGACCAATATGAGCAGCTGGGGGACAATCGGATCGCGGATCTGGAACCGGACCTTGCGGGACGGTTTTCCAAGGCGTTGTTTTTTGATCAGGAGTGTCATTTGGACCCGCGGCAGGCGCGGCAGGATTTGGTGCAGCAAATTGAAGAACTGGGCAGCGAGGTGCGGTTTGGCGAGCCTGCACCCGAACGCGTGGATATTGATTGCCGCGGTGGTGCTGTCGATTTGCCGGAACTGCGCATGGTGCGCGGTGAAATGGTGATGCTGGAGTGCCCAGACGTTACGATCACCCGCACGGTGCGGCTGTTGCATCCGCGTATTCCTATCTATCTGGTGCCGCGCGGCAAGGGCATTTACATGCTTGGGGCGACAATGGTGGAAAGCGATTCATGGCGGGCGATCAGCCTACGATCCGCTCTGGAATTGTTGGGCGCGGCCTTTGCGCTACATCCCGGCTTTGGGGAAGCGAGCGTGATTGAAACCGGCGTTGGTTTGCGTCCGGCCTTTCCTGACAATCTGCCGCGCATCATCAAGCGGGACGACACCTATCATCTGAATGGATTTTACCGACATGGCTATTTGCTTGCGCCCGCAATGGCGCAGCAATTGGCCGATCAGTTTGAGCAGGAGCAATTGCAATGCGCATCCTAGTCAATGGCGAAGCGACAGAGATCCAGGCGTCCAATATTGCGGCGGTGCTGGACGAATTGTTGTATGAAGGCGAGGCGCTGGCCACGGCGTTAAATGGTCAATTTGTGGCGCGGGAGCAGCGACAGGAGACCGCGTTGCAGGCGGGGGATCAGCTTGAAATTCTCGCCCCGATGCAGGGAGGCTGATCATGCAGCTTTATGGCGAAGAGATCGGTTCGCGGCTTTTGCTGGGCACGGCGCAATATCCGTCGCCGCAAATTTTGGCGGAGGCGGTAGAGGCTTCGGGCACTGAGATTATCACCGTGTCCCTGCGCCGGGAAGGTGCGGATGGGGCGGGCACTGGATTTTGGCAATTGATCAAAGAGCTTGGCGTCAAGGTGCTGCCGAATACAGCAGGGTGCCACACCGCGAAAGAGGCCGTGACCACGGCGCAGATGGCGCGTGAGGTCTTTGGCAGCAACTGGATCAAGCTGGAGGTGATCGGCCATAGCGATAATCTGCAACCGGATGTGTTTGGCTTGGTTGAGGCGGCGCGGATTTTGAGCGACGAAGGTTTTCAGGTGTTTCCGTACACCACTGACGATCTGGTGGTGGGCGAGAAATTGCTTGAGGCAGGCTGTGAGGTTCTGATGCCGTGGGGGGCGCCCATTGGCTCCGGTCAGGGTTTGCGCAATCCGGATGCGTTGCGGGCGATGCGGGCGCATTTTCCAAATGTGCCTTTGATTGTGGATGCAGGGATTGGCCGGCCGTCTGATGCGTGCATGGCGATGGAACTTGGTATGGACGCGGTGTTGTTGAACACGGCGGTGGCGAAGGCGGGTGATCCTGGGTGGATGGGCGCGGCTATGGCGCAGGCGATTGACGCGGGGCGACAAGGTTTTGCTGCGCAAATGATGGAACGACGCGATATGGCGGTGCCTTCGACCCCCATTCTCGGCATGGCGGTATTTGACTGATGGAAAAATTCTATTTGATCGTCGGCCATGTGGATTGGATCGCCCGTCTGGTGCCCTTGGGCGTGAAGCTGGTGCAGTTGCGGATTAAAGATACGCCGATAGATGAGGTGCGGGCGCAAGTCCGCCGTGCCAAGCAAATCTGTGGTGCTCATGACTGCCAGTTGATTGTGAATGATTATTGGCAGATCGCCATCGAAGAACATTGCGATTTTGTGCATTTGGGGCAGGAGGATATGGACGCGGCGGATTTTGCGGCCATTCGTGCCGCAAATATCCGCTTTGGGCTTTCCACCCATGATGAAGCCGAATTGGAGCGGGCGTTGTCGTTTAATCCTGCCTATGTGGCGCTGGGGCCTGTTTATCCGACCATATTGAAGAAAATGAAGTGGGCGCCACAGGGGCTGGAACGGGTCACGCGTTGGAAGCAGATGGTGGGCGATGTGCCGCTGGTGGGCATTGGTGGGCTGAGTGTGGAACGGGCGCCGGGCGTGTTGGCGGCGGGTGCTGATAGCGTGGCGGTGGTCACCGATATTCAGTTTGCTGACAACCCGGAGGCGCGGACGCGGGAATGGATTGAGATATGTTCATGACGCGTTATCAACGGCAAATGCAATTGCCTGAAGTGGGTCGCGAGGGGCAAGCAAAGCTGTCGCAAGCGCATGTGCTGGTGGTGGGGGCAGGTGGCCTTGGGTCGCCTGTACTGCACTATCTGGCTGGGGCGGGGGTCGGCAGTTTGACGATTGTTGATCCAGATTGCGTTGAGGAAAGCAATCTGCATCGGCAGCCCCTGTTTGAAACCAAGGATATTGGCGCGTCCAAAGCGAAGCGGGCGCGGGATCAGCTTTTGGCTCGCAACCCGCATATTGTAGTGCAGCCCATCACTGTGGCCTTAACGCCGGGCAATGCGGGGCCGCTGGTGGCGGATGCAGATATTGTGGTGGATGCGGCGGATAGTTTCGCCGTGTCTTACATCTTGTCGGATCAATGTTTGGCGCAGGGCAAGCCTTTGATTTCTGCTTCTGTGTTGGGGCAGGCGGGATATGTCGGCGGCTTTTGCGGCGGTGCGCCGAGTTTGCGGGCGGTGTTCCCTGACTTGCCAACACAAGCAGCCAATTGCGCCACAGCCGGGGTGCTGAGTCCGGTGGTGGGCATGATTGGGGCAATGCAGGCGCAAATAGTGTTGGCGGTGCTGCTGGGGCAAAGCCCGTCGCCCTTGGGGCAGATGGTGCGCATGGATGCGCGAAACCTCAACTTTTCCAGCTTTAGCTTTTTGGGGGCAGCGGAACCGTCTGACACTTGGCCATTCTTGGGGCGTGATGGGGTGCGGCGTGATGATCTGGTGCTCGACCTGCGCGGTGAAACTGAAGCGCCGGAGATGATTGTGTCGCAGGCGCAGCGGAGACAGATTGATGAACTGGCGAGGGCTGCCTTTCCTGACGATCAACGTGTGGTGTTGGCTTGCCAAACCGGGTTGCGGGCGTGGCGCGGGGCCAAGCAATTGCGGGCGCAGGGTCACGAAAATCTGGCGCTAATGGCAGCCTGCGCATGTTGAAGTCTCGCAGCATATTGGTGATTGCCGGGACAGACAGCAGCGGCGGGGCTGGCTTGTCGCGGGATATTGCGGTGGCGACTGAACTGGGGTTTGCGGTGAAACCTGTGGTGACGGCGGTGACGGCGCAAAGCAATAACGTGGTGCGGCGCGTTGAGCTTATGGATGCTGACTTGGTGAAGGCACAGATTGAAGCAGCGTTTGCGGATGATGCGCCTGCGGCTGTCAAAATTGGGATGCTGGGCGATTCAGCCGTGGTGGAGGCGGTTGCGGATGCCTTCAACGGGTGCGATGTGCCGATCGTGCTTGATCCGGTGATTGCCGCCAGTTCCGGGGCACGGCTTTTGTCGGATAAAGGCATTACAGCAATGAAAGAACGCCTGTTGCCGTTGGTGGCGTTGGTGACGCCGAATTTGCCTGAGGCTAAGATTTTGGAACCACAGTCGCTGCATGATTTATGTGGTGCCGTGTTGCTGAAAGGGGGACATGGGGACGGCAATGTGCTGCGGGACGTGCTGAGGGATGGCCCGCGCGAGGTTGTGTTTACGGCACAAAAGCAGGCATTTACCCCGCGCGGCACCGGGTGCACACTGTCGGCCGCGATTTCCTGCGGTTTGGCGGAGGGGCTGGCGCTGGATGCAGCGGTGTGGCAGGCGCATCAATTTGTGCAGAACTGGATCAGTCGGCTGCAAGCAAGCGATTGAGCAGGGCCACACGCTCGGCATTGTCCTTGGCCACGCTGCCATCTGGATTAAGTTCGTTATTCTCAAAGCCGACTCGCATTTTGCCGCCCAATTGGTGTGCGCGGATAAGGCAATCGGTTTCGCCTTGACCAAAGGCGCAAACTGCCCAATCAGCGATCATTTCAATTTCAGCCAGGCGGTGTAGGAATGGCGTCAGCATAGACGGATCGCTTTGCTGATCGCTGGTATAACGACCTAAAACGAAAAGCAATTGGATGTTGTCACGGCTGATATTGTGATCAATGCATACATGATAAAGCGCGGCCAGATCATTGGTGTCATAAAGAATATGTTGCACCGCAACGCCATTTTCCTGCGCCCACAGATAAAGCTCTGCGGCAGCTTTTTGATCGCCGGTGGAAAGTAGTTCGCGGGTCGAAATTGAAACAGATTTTGGCTGGACTTGTTTCACCAGCTCGATTTGCTCGGGTGGTTGGTAGATGCCAACCGCCTCGGTGGTGATCTGAATCTGCATTTTCGGCGCAGCGATTCGCAGTTCTGCCAGCAGTTCCTTATAGAGACCCGCATCCAGAATGTGCTTTTGATCCGCATCGCGCAGATGGGCGTGCAGCCCATCGGCCCCAGCATCAAAACAGGCTTTAGCTGTTTGCACCGTTTCCTCAATGGTCACGGGCAAGGCGGGGTGAGCTTGCTTGGTTTTGCGGGCGCCATTGGGCGCCACCATCAGCTGGGGCAACGGGGTCATGCGGCAAACACCTCGTCGAAGGTCTGGCCCAGCTTATCGATCAGTTCGCCGATTTGGTCGTCGGTGATGATAAAGGGCGGTGCCAGTAGGATATGATCGCCGGAAATGCCATCTTTTGTGCCATTGCCCGGATAAATCATTAGGCCGTTTTCCATTGCCTTTTGCTTTAGATGCGCGTGAACTTTGTGGGCCGGATCAAATGGCTCTTTGGTTTCACGGTCTTCAACAATTTCAATGCCGATGAATAGGCCGCGTCCGCGAATGTCGCCGACAAACGGATGGTCGCCGAAACGGTCTTGCAATGCTGATTTGAATTTTTCGCCCATTTGCTTGGATCGATCCACCAGCCCGTCTTGTTTAAGGCGGTGTAAAACGGCGTTTGCCGCAGCGGCGGCCATGGGGTGACCCAAATAGGTGTGGCCGTTTTTGAAATAGCCCGCGCCATCACGAATGGTGTTGGCGATTTCGCGGGTGCAGAGCATGGCCCCGATGGGTTGATAGCCAGCTCCCAAGCCTTTGGCGATGCCCATAATATCTGGGGCGACGCCATCTTGTTCACATGCGAACAGGGTGCCGGTGCGGCCCATGCCGCACATCACTTCGTCAAGGATGAGCAGGATGCCATATTGGTCGCAGATTTCGCGAATGCGCTTAAAATAGCCTTCAACCGCTGGCACAGCGCCCGCGGTGGCGCCTACCACTGGTTCGGCCACAAATGCCATAACGCTTTCAGGGCCAAGCTTTAGAATTTCTGCTTCCAACTCGTTGGCAACGCGCTTGCCATAATGTTCGCTGCTCTCATTGGGGGCACGGTGGCGATATTCATAGCAGGGTGAGATATGGAAGGTTTCAAATAGCATTGGTGCATAAGGTGCACGGCGCCATTTGTTGCCGCCTGTTGCCAATGCCCCAAGTGTATTGCCGTGATAGCTTTGATGTCGCGCGATTACCTTGTGCCGATGTGGCTCGCCCTTATCGATGAAATATTGCCGTGCGAGCTTCAGCGCTGACTCCATGGCTTCTGAGCCGCCAGAAACCAAATAGACCCTGTCTAGATCACCCGGGGCGTGAGCAATAAGGTTTGAGGCCAGTGTTTCGGCAGGCTCTGATGTGAAGAAACCTGTGTGCGCATAGGCGAGCTGATCCAGCTGTTCGTGCATGGCTTGTTTGACGAACTCGTCAGAATGGCCGAGGCAGGAAACGGCAGCACCGCCGCATCCATCCAAATAGCGTTTGCCATTTTGATCAATAAGATAGGCCCCATCACCTGCTACAGCTTGTAGGGGTATTTGGGTAGAAGAGCGGTGGAAAATTTTACTCATTGGTCGATTTTCTGAGATTGTTTGGTTAAGTTACCAGGGACGATCAAATTGAAACATATGTTTTGAGACTTGACAATGTTTGAAACAAATGAAAAATTTTTGTTGCAAAGAGGGATCAGCGAGGACGATGAGCAAGTGGTTCAATTTGAAGAACGACTGGCGGCGGAATATGGTGGCTTGAGCAGGCAGCTCAAGGCAGCGGCTGATTATATCGTCAAAAACCAAGTGGACACGGCTACCCGTTCTTTGCGCTCCATTTCAGAAGCCAGCGATATTTCCCCTGCGACTTACTCACGTTTGGCGCGGGCGCTGGGTTTTTCCAATTATGAAGAATTGCGCGAAATGCTGCGCGGGGCTTTGGGCCGCAGCGTCAGCAACATGTCTGATAAAGCATCACGACTGCAGCAAGATGCAGCACTGGGTGATCAAACGCCATTTCTAAACAAGCAGACCGCAGCTTGTGCGGCGAATATTGGCCAGTTGGTGCAAAATATTCCGCAAGAAAGATTGCACGCTGCAGTGCGCTATTTGAACAATGCACGCAATGTGCTGTTGCTGGGTTCGCTCAGCTCAACTGGCATTGTGGAATATATGGCCTATCTGGCGAATTATTTCACCTCCAATTGGCGCATTGCTGGCCGGGCCGGGGCGTCTCTTGGTGCTGAAATTGCCTCTTTAAACAAAAACGATGTTTTGTTGGTTGTCACAAAACCTCCATTTGCGCGCCGCACTATTGAAGGCGTGCGCGCAGCTTCGCGCAAAGGCGTGAAAGTGATTGTGATTACCGACACCCATTCATGCCCAGTTCTGGTGGAAGCCGATGCTGGGTTTATTGTGGCAACTGATAGCCCACAATTTTTCTCATCCTACGCTGCAACCATAGTGCTGATTGAAACGTTAATTGGCATGCTTGTGGCGGGATCTGGCAAGGCGGCGAAACAACGTATTTTCGAAGTCGAGTGCCTAAATCAACAGTTCGGGGAAACCTGGAATGCGTAAAACTAGTCTAACCTTCAAGGGAGGTCTTACATGAATAAGTACCTTAAATCTTTTGCCGTTGCGGCAATTGCTGGCGCAATGATTGTGCCTACTGCACAAGCTGAAGAGTTTGTGACCATCGGCACCGGCGGTGTTACCGGCGTTTACTACCCAACAGGTGGTGCGATTTGTCGCTTGGTGAATAAAGGCCGCAAAGATCACGGCATTCGTTGCTCTGTAGAATCTACTGGTGGTTCTGTTTACAACATCAACACCATTCGCGAAGGCGAATTGGAATTTGGTGTTGCACAGTCTGACTGGCAATATCACGCCTATAACGGCACATCACGCTTTGAAGAAGCTGGTCCGTTTGAAGGTCTTCGTGCTGTATTTTCTGTGCATCCAGAGCCATTCACCGTTGTGGCCCGTGCAGATTCAGGCGTAGCCAATTTTGACGATCTTAAAGGCAAGCGCGTGAACATTGGTAACCCAGGTTCTGGCCAACGCGGCACTATGGAAGTGTTGATGGAAGCCAAAGGCTGGACCAATGAAGATTTCGCTTTGGCAACAGAGTTGAAAGCTGCTGAGCAGTCTGCTGCGCTTTGTGACAACCAGATTGACGCGATGGTTTACACTGTTGGTCACCCATCTGGTTCTATCCAAGAAGCAACAACAGCTTGTGATTCAGTATTGGTGAATGTTGACGGTGAAGCAGTTGAAAAACTGATCGCTGACAACTCATTCTACCGTACAGCAACCATTCCTGGTGGCATGTATCGCGGCAATGATGAAGACACTTCAACCTTTGGTGTTGGTGCGACTTTCGTAACATCAACAGCCGTGTCTGAAGATGCTGTTTATGCAGTTGTGAAATCAGTTTTCGAAAACTTTGAAGACTTCAAACAATTGCACCCAGCATTTGCAAACCTTGACCCGAAAGAAATGGCAACAGCCGGTCTTTCCGCTCCATTGCATGATGGCGCTGCGAAATATTATCGCGAACAAGGCTGGATTGAATAAGTCCAGACTTATCAACAGCGGGACAGGGGCCAATTTGCGCCTCTGTCCTTTTTTGCGGCATAGTTAAGTGTCGCGATTGGGGACATAGCGTTGTTCGCCACGCTCTATTGAGCTTGGCCTTTGTTTTCGAAGGGGGAGAAAATGGTCAAAAATTCAACAAATGGCAGCGGGCTGAGCGAAGCCGAGCTGCAGGATTTGGTGGCGTCGAGTGACGCTGGGTCGCGTAATCCCGAGGGTGCGGTTGGCCTGTTTCTCGCGGCGGTGGCGTTGGTGTGGTCAGTATTTCAGGTCATCCTTGCCTCACCGCTTTCCAACTATATTTTGCCCAGCGATTTGATCAATAATTCGCGGCAATTGCATTTGGCTTTTGCGCTATTTTTGGCCTTTATGGCTTATCCGGCGCTTAAATCGAGCCCCCGACATAAAATTCCGGTGCAGGACTGGATCTTGGCACTGTTAGGCGCCTTTATCGCGCTTTACGGGTTCTTCTTTTACGAGAAAATTGTCGCCGCCGGTGGGTTGGCTGACGATACGGATAAGTGGGTCGCCCTTGTCGGTATTCTGATTTTGTTTGAGGGTACGCGCCGGGCGCTTGGCCCTGCTATGGCGATTATCGCCTCGATCTTCATGCTCTATGTGTTCTTCGGTTCATCTGATTGGGTGCCAGAAGTGATGCGCTGGAAAGGGGCATCATTGAAGAAAGCCATGAGCCATATGTGGATCACGTCTGAAGGTGTGTTTGGCATTGCCTTGGGCGTTTCCACCAAATTTGTGTTTCTCTTTGTGTTGTTCGGCGCACTTTTAGATAAGGCGGGCGCGGGCAATTATTTCATCAAAATGGCATTTGGCGCGTTGGGGCACCTTAAAGGTGGTCCCGCTAAAGCGGCCGTTGTGGGTTCCGCAGCGACTGGCCTGATTTCAGGCTCTTCGATTGCGAACGTTGTGACCACGGGCACATTCACCATTCCATTGATGAAGCGGGTTGGTTTCTCCAGCGAGCAAGCTGGGTCAGTTGAAGTTGCTTCATCTGTTAACGGGCAAATCATGCCGCCCGTGATGGGGGCGGCCGCCTTTTTGATGGTTGAATATGTGGGTATTTCCTATGTGGAAGTGATCACCCATGCCTTCTTGCCCGCAGCGATTTCTTACATTGCCTTGGTCTACATCGTTCACCTTGAAGCGGTGAAGCGTAACATGCCGACATTGGGCAATAAGGTTGTTTCCGTTGGCCGCACCGTTGGTGGCATGGCCGCCTTCTTTGCAGGTTTTGCAGCGCTTTGTTACGGCATTCAATATCCTGTGCGCTGGGTGACTGCGCTGGTGCCAGAAAATGCGGGTTGGATTTTGGCTTTGATGCTGTTCCTCGCCTATGTGGCGTTGGTGTGGTTGGCTTCAAAAACAGATGATTTGGAACCAGATGATCCAAATGCAGAAGTTGTAGAGCTGCCTGAAATCGCCGAGATCTATAAAGCTGGTCTTTATTATCTGCTGCCGATTGTGGTGCTGGTTTATTTCTTGATGATCGAGCAAAAATCACCCGGGCTTTCTGCCTTCTGGGCGACCTCTTTGCTGTTCGTTATTCTGCTGACCCAGCGTCCGCTTAAGGCCATGTTCCGCAATGCGGGTGACTATGGCGAAAAGGTCAAATTGGGCGTGATGGATTTGATCGCCGGTTTGATTGAAGGCGCGCGCAATATGATCGGCATCGGTTTGGCGACAGCTACCGCCGGTATCATTGTGGGTACAGTGACATTGACAGGCATTGGCCAAGTGATGGCGGATTTGGTTGAACTGATCTCTGGCGGCAATCTGATCTTGATGCTGGTCTTTGTTGGTCTGCTATCGCTGATCCTTGGCATGGGCTTGCCGACCACCGCGAACTATATTGTGGTGTCCAGTTTGATGGCCGGTGTTGTTGTTGAATTAGGTGCGCAGAATGGCTTGATTGTGCCGTTGATTGCCGTCCATTTGTTCGTGTTTTATTTCGGGATCATGGCGGACGTTACGCCCCCGGTGGGGCTGGCCAGTTTTGCCGCTGCCGCTGTGTCGGGTGGTGATGCCATCCGAACGGGCTTTATCGCCTTCTTCTATTCGTTGCGGACTGTGGCATTGCCGTTTTTCTTCATCTTCAACACAGATTTGCTGTTGATTGATGTGACGTGGTGGCAGGGCATTATCGTCTTTGTGGTCGCGACAATAGCCATATTGGTCTTTACGGCAGGCACAATGGGGTGGTTCCTCACTAAGAGCCGTATCTGGGAAAGCTTGGCGCTTATTTTGATCGCCTTTGCATTGTTCCGTCCGGACTTTTTGATGGATCAAATCCAGCCGCCATATCGTGATGTGGCACCGGCTGCCTTCTCCGAAACTGTCGGTTCGGTTGATGCAGATAAGGAAATGCGGATTGTGGTGAGTGGGCCTGATTTCGATACAGGCGAGCCGAAAGAACGTACGCTCGTGTTGACCTTCAATGAAGGCGCAACAGCAGATGAGCGTTTAGATGCGTTGGGCTTGGCCTTTATGGAAGATGGCGATCAGCTTGTAATGGAAGAGCCGTTCCCCGGCACACCATATTTTGACAAGATGAGCGATTTTGACTTCTATGGGGAGCAGCCTGTGACCCTGCGAGAAGCGAAGGTTCGGGTGCAGCAAATGCCGCAGGAATTGATGTTTATTCCGACATTTTTGCTGTTGGGCCTTGTGGCGTTCTTACAATCTCGCCGGGCTAAACGCGTGAAGGAGGTGCATGCGTAATGAGCAAGTCAGTACTTTGTGCGGTCGATATTAATCGGCCGAAAGATGAGAAACACATTTTGGAAGAAGCCTATCGTTTAGCAAAGCTAGACGATGCGCGCTTGGATGTGATCACTGTGGTGCCGGATTATGGCATGAGCGTTGTGGGCAGCTATTTTGATGCAGACCACACCAAAAAGGTCAAAGAGGCTGCGCACCATCATTTGATTGAAGTTACCGAGAGTGTTGTGGGGGCCGAGGCCAACAAAAATGTGCGCCATATCGTTTCAGTGGGCAACGCCTATGAAGAGATTTTGCGCACGGCCGAAAAGGCTGGCAGCGATCTTATTGTGATTGGCGCGCATAAGCCAGACTTCCGCGACTTCTTGTTGGGGCCAAATGCGGCCCGCGTGGTGCGGCACTCCACATGTTCAGTTTATGTGGTGCGCTAGGGTTTAGCGTACTGCATCAATGCCCACTGGCGTATGAATGGTGATCGCGCTGTTGTTGAATTGCGCGTTCACTCGATAAATTTCTTTTAGCCGTTCAGGAGACAAAACCTCTTCAAGCGGCCCTTGGCTCACCATCTCCGATTGATGCATCAGCACGGCCTGGTCGCAATAGCGCGCGGCAAGGTTGATATCATGAAATGAAGCAATCACCGTCTTGCCCTTGGCTTTGATATGATCGAGCAGTCTGATCTGAAAATAGATGTCCAAATGATTGTTGGGCTCATCAAGCAGATAAACTTCTGGATCAAGCGCCAGAATTTGCGCGAAGAATAGCCGCTGCTGTTCGCCGCCGGACAAATAGCCAGCATTCTCACTCCGCCGATCCCACAATTCAACAAGCTCAAGCGCATGTTGCACGCGTTGGTGCTCTTCCTTTTTTGAGCAAGCAAGGGGGAAGAGGCCGAGGCTTGCCACTTGCTCAATGGTCAGGCCCGCAAGTTGTGCTTTTTCTTGCAACACCGTGCCAACTTTTGCGGCAAATGCTCTGCGGTTCCAACTGTCGATTGAGCGGTCGAACGCCGTGATGGTTCCAGTCGTTGGTTTCTTTTCCCGATATAGCAATTTAAGCAGCGATGATTTGCCCGCACCGTTTGGTCCCAATAGGCCAACAAAGTGGCCTTGATGTACCTCGAACGAGCAGCTTTTCACCAAATGTTTGTCGCCGATTTCAAAGCCGACTTGTTCGAGCTTGAAGATGGTGTTTGACGATTTCGGGCTGGCTTTATGCAACATGGCGGGTTTGCCTCAAAATCAGAATAAAGGGTGGCGTGGCGAATAAGGCCAGCAACACGGCCAGTGGAAGTTCACTCGGGGCAAGCAATGTGCGGCACAGCAGGTCAGTGAAGACCAAGATGCTGGCGCCTAACAACATGGCAAGAGGAATGAGCTTTTTGTGGGCTGACCCACAAAGCTGTCGCGCCAAATGTGGCACAATCAGACCTACAAAGCCAACGATCCCCATGATGGATACGCTTAGCCCTGTGAGCAATGCGGTGGCCAAAAAGATAGCAAGTTTTAGTGGTGCGGTGGCGACGCCAAGAGATGTGGCGCGTGCATCGCCCATTAGTAACGCATCAAGCTGCTTGTGTTGGCTCAATGCCAATAGTGTCACAATTATTGTTGCAATGGCCATGATAGGAAGCTCTTGCCAATTGGTGCCTGCAGCTGAACCCATGAGCCAGTTTAGCGCTGTCTTGGTGGCGTTGGGATCGGAGATGTGCAGTAAGAAAGCCGTGAAGGACTGAAACAAGAGTGACACGGCCACACCAGCCAAAATCACCAGCAGCCGGTCCATTGGACGTTCACGGTTATAGGCCATCAGTAAGGTGATGCCGAACGCAAGTGCAGCCCCGAAGAAGGCGATTAGGGGCAGCCCGAACGCGGCGACGATGCCCGCGGGCAGCCATATGATTGCAGCCACTGCCGCGGCTGATGCGCCAGAGGACAGGCCGAGCAAATAAGGATCAGCCAGTGGGTTGCGCAATGCAGTTTGGATCAATGTGCCGCTTAGCGCCAGTGCGGCCCCGACCAAGCCGCAAGCCAGCACGCGCGGCATGCGCCATTCCCAAATGATGGCGGTGAGGCTTGATTTTGCATCTGGTGCCCGCAGCAGAACGGCTAATTTTTCCTGCCACGGGATGGGCGCGGTGCCCCAAAATACACCGGCGATCAGCATCACGATTAAAGCGATGCTGGCGCCGATGGTCAGCAGAGGGTAACGCGCCGCAAACATTTTACTGGTCCAGACCTGCGATTTGTTGTGCTAGATTTTCCACGCCATCAGTGAAGCGCATGCCCAGCACTGTTTGTGAAAATGGAATGATCAGGAAGCGCTCATTCTTCACAGCATCCAAATCTGAAAGCACCGGATCGTTTTTCAACTTCTCGATTTTTTCGGCAGCGGTGGACCATACGGCATCATTGATCACAATGAGTTCTGGATCATGTTGCACCACATGTTCCCAGCCCACATTTACCCAGCGGCCTTCAATGTCTTCAGTGATGCTGTTTAAGCCCAAAATACGCATAAGCAATGCGGGGCCACCACAACAGCCCGCGGTGTAAACGGGATCATCATCGCTGTCATAAAAGAAGGCGGTGCGCCCAGCGCCCGGATTGAGCGTTTGCACCTTTTCAATGCGTGCCTTTGTTTCTTCAATTAGGCTTGCTGCCCGATCTTCGACATCAAAAATCTTGCCGATAACTTCAATGTCTTTCAGGATTGGTGCGGTCGTGACGGGTACATTTTTTGGATTATATTGATCGCAAGAGGCGTCAACCAGATAGGTGGCAACACCGCGCTCGTTCCATTCTTGTTGGGTGCCGACATTCTTTTCGGCAAAGGCAGAGGCGAAACCTGCGAAAAGGAAGTCGGGCTCTTCGATTAGCACCACTTCTTTAGCAGGGTATTTTTCTGCGATCACAGGCACCTTGTTATAGGCCTCTTGCCACTGCGGCAAAATCTCATCTTCGAGATAGGCGGTGGCGCCCATAAGGTCTTCCAAACCAAGCGCTAGCATCACCTCCGTAGCCTGTTGGTTCAGCGTGATGGCGCGGCTAGGCACTTCTTTAATGTCGATTGGTACACCACAGCTTTCATATTGAATTTCGTGTGCGAAAGCAGGTGTCACCAAAAATGTAGCAACGAGTGTGGATGTGATTATTGTTTTCAAGTTCATTTCGATCATCGTTTCATTTTTTGTAATGTTATTACATTACGTATTGCTAAGTTAGCAAGAAAATTTTTGTAGCGGCATTTGCACAGCGTTAAATGACATTGCTTGGCTCGCGTCTGGCTTCGCCTAAAGCGGCGCCATCAACAACTTGCTCTTCGCGATGCGGTTGAAAGGGAAGCCGCAATGGGGAAGGCTGGTTGTTGACCAGCACATCACAGACAAACTCATCTACATGTTGGCTTGAATTGAGCTGATACCAATCGCCCTTGGGGTAGTGAACCACCACAGGCCCATTGTTGCAGGGGAACAGGCAGCCCGTGCTGGCGATTAGACATTTTGAGCTGATGCCTGCCTTGGCAATTGCTGCCTTGAGCGGTTCCAGCAATCCAAAGCTGCCACGCATGTGACAGCGGGGGCCAGTGCACACCAGCAAATGATGTTGAAATGTTGGTGGTTCATCCCAACCTTTGCCGCTCATGCCGTCAATCTTCGGCATGATGGGATCTGCCCGATAAGGGCGGTTGGAAATGAGTTTAAGCAGTTCCGTATCCTCATCAAGATCAGCTGCCATGGCAAGATCGATGCTGCCTACAGGTTGGCGGGTGAGCCAATCTGCCGCCGCATTTGGCACCCAATTGCGCAGGCTTTGTGAGAATGGAATGCCGATTGGACGCAACACGATGCGTTTGGCCCCGTTGGCCAAGGCAAAATCCAACGCGTCAAACATATTGTCGCCTTGGTGTTCAAGGCGCACAACGGTGCATGGCGCTTTATTGGTCGCAATCAGATTTTCTTTTAGTGCCGCAAATTTGCGGTTTGATACATAGCTGGCACTAACTAGGAAGATTTCAAATTGCATTGTCCGCTCCCTAGGGTGGGTACGGCACAGCAATTTTGAAGGGCACATTTGGCCTTAAATTTATTCATCGCTACTCCTTACCGGGACACCCCGCCCGATGGTGGTTGAAAATATGCGATGGCAGGTCTCCTGACTTGCGGGTCGTGGCGAACACTGATCCTTCCCGGCTATTGCCAGTGGTACACTCAGTTCGCTATCCGCTTACAGTTGCGGGGGCAGCTATGGCCTTGATCCCCTGTTTGGGTCGATCGCACCATATTCCCTTTTCATTCAGCTTGTTGTTCGAACGCGCTGAAACCTTCGCCCCTTTAATAAGAAGCAGACAATGCAATTTGTCAATCCGCTGTGGGTGCGCAATTTGTCGTGTGCGGAAAACGGGCTTTATCCGCCGAAAATTCGGTCTTCCAGCGGAATGGAGTTGATGCGCGCGGTTAAATCTTCCAGCAGCAATTGTTCTGCGCGGTTGAGCTTTGTGGCAGGGTTGGTGACCACGTAAACATCAATTTCAGGTGGGTCTTTATAAGGCGGCAAACGGTGCAAAAAGCCTTGCTCCACATCACGCTTAGCCACATGCACGGGCAGAGGCCCGATGCCAAGGCCAGATAGAATCATTCGGCGCACTTCTTCCAAATTGGCAGATGAACCAACAATTGCATCTTGCGGCGCGGCCTTTGCCCGCAACAGGGTTACGGGGCGCAACACATCCGACAATTGGTCAGTGGTGAACGATACCCAATTGTTACCTGCGAGATCTTTGGTGGTGAGGTTTGGCTTGCCAAAAAGCGGGTGTTTGGGCCCGCAATAAAGGCCAAAATGTTCGCGGAACATATGTTGATAGGTCAATTTTGGATGCTTGTTGTACACCAAGCAAACTCCAAAACTTGCCTGACGTGACACCACATTTTCAATGACCGCATGGCTGGGCCCCACAACGATTTCGACCGTAGCTTTGGGGTGCTGGATATGAAAGTCGCCGAGCACGTCATCGAAGAAGGGGCATAGCACATGGCTGGCCATAGCTATCTTCACGTGGCCTTGCACCGTTTCTTCAATGTCCCGCATAAGCGTGGAGAGGCGTAGAATCGATCCGTTGATTTCAACGGCCTCGCGATAAAGCTGCTGGCCGGCATCGGTGACACGAAATTTTCCTGGACCGCGTTCAATCAATTGCCGGCCTAATGTTTCTTCTAAGCGCTTGAGCGCTGACGACACGCTGGGCTGTTGCAGTCCTAGTTTGGACGCTGCAAGTGTGATGGAGCGGGCATCCACCAGCACCACAAACATGCGCAGCAGATTCCAATCTAGCTGTCTTGATAGGTTTTCAGCGTCACGATCCATGGATATAGATTAAATCAATATTCAAGATTGTAAATATCTATTTGATTTATGATTGTGGATCGCCAAACCTATGGGCACGGGAGGAAGTTAATGGCAACGATTGAGCAGAGTGAAAAGAGGGCGCCTTGGGTGCTGCTCTCGCCAGCTTTGGTGACGATTGCACTTTTGCTTGTCGTCCCGCTGATGTTTATCGTGGTCTATTCGTTCTGGCTGCGGACCTCTGTTGGCGGCGTGGAAGCGGCCTTTTCCTTAGCCAATTGGCAAGAAGCGCTGACCGACCGTTTTTACCGAGACATTTTGATCAGCACCGTTCGCATTGCGGCGATCACCACAATTCTGTGTGCGATTATTGGCTATCCCGTTGCCTATTTTGTGGCGCGAGCGCGGGGCGTTAATCGCGGCTTTTTACTGCTGTTGCTGATGTTGCCATTTTGGGTGAGCTACATTATTCGCACCATGAGTTGGATCAATATTTTGGGTGTTTCTGGTGCGCTCAATTCGCTGCTGCTTGCCATCGGCGTCATCGATGAGCCGATCCAAATGCTCTATAATGAAGTGACCGTGATTTTGGGTCTGGTGCACTTTTTGCTGCCCTTCATGATCCTCAATACTTATGTCAGCCTTGATGGGATTGATCGCGCATTGGAAGATGCGGCGAACTCCCTTGGCGCCAATCCAATGCAAACATTTTGGGAAGTCACGCTTCCCCTATCAGTTCCAGGTTTGGCAGCCGGGGCCGTGCTGTGCTTTGTGCTTGGCGCAGGCACATATATCACCCCGGTTATACTTGGCGGTCCCACCGATGCCATGTTTGCCAACCTGGTCTTTGAAGCGATCATCACGCAGCTGGACTGGCCTTTGGGCGCTGTGCTCTCGCTGATGCTGCTGGTGGTATTGGGCGCGGTGGTGCTCACCTATAACCGCTTTATGGGGTTGGGGCAGATTGCAAAGGGGATTGGATAATGCGCGGTTGGCCCCTTATTCGAGCATGGACCATTTTGGTTTACACCTTCATGTTTTTGCCCGTGGCGGTGGTGATTATTCTCGCCTTTAACGCCAACCAGTTCGGCGCATTTCCGATGACAGGTTTGTCGTTGCGTTGGTTTGTTGCGCTGTGGGAAAATGAAGCCATTGTGCGGGCTTTCCAAACCTCGCTGACCTTGGGTTTGTTGACGGCAATTATTTCAACAACATTGGGTGTTTTGGCTTCGCTTGCGCTCGTTCGATATGATTTTCCTGGCAAAAATAGCATCAGCACATTGTTGATCGCACCGATTTTGGTGCCCGAAGTGGTGTTGGCCGTTTCGTTGCTTTTGTTCCTACAAATGCTCAACATCCCCAAGAGTTTCTTTTTGCTGCTGATGGGGCACGTTATTTTCACGCTGCCCTTTGTGGTGCTGGTTGTGCAAGCGCGATTGGTTGCGGTGAAAAAAGATTATGAGGAAGCTGCACGTAGCTTGGGCGCGTCGCCAATTCAAGCCTTTTTCCAAATCACTTTGCCGTTGATTATGCCAGCGGTGATGGCGGGTGGACTATTCGCATTCACCATTTCATTTGACGACATTACAGGCACCTTGTTCTGGAAGCCGGGCGGGGTTGAAACCGTGCCCACTCAGATTTTTGCCATGCTGCGCAACTCCATTTCACCGGAGATTAACGCGCTGGGGGCCGTGATGATTATGCTCACAACAGGTTTGCCATTGATTGGCATTGCGGCGGCCAGGTGGCACGCCGCGCGGCGCGGCAGATAGCGCCTAAGATTTGCATCGAATATCACCTAGGGAGGAAAGAATGGACGATACAAAAAGATATGAACGACTAAGAGAAAAGTTTGGCAATGGCGATATTGGCCGCCGGAAATTTCTTGGTCTTTTGGGCGCCGCTGGTGCCGCCTATGGCGTGCAAATGCCGTTTGGCAATATGGCATTCGCGCAGGATGTTAGTGAAGTGCGGTTTGATGGCTGGGGCGGTGTTGTTTCAGAAGCGTTCCGCGAAAAGGCCTTTGATCCATACACTGCGAAAACTGGCATCAAAGTGGTTGATGGCACGTTTGGCAGTGGCGACGAATATCTCGCACGAGTGAAAACAGCGCAGGAAGGCGAATATAATATCGCTCACTTGTCTGGCGTTTTTGATTATGCCCGCTATCACAATCTTGGCTTTTCATCTTCACTGAACACAGCGAATATCCCGAACCTTGATTTGGTAATTCCAAAATTGGTTGATGTGTTCCGCGCTGTTTCTGGCGATCAGCTTTCTTGCGTGCCTTACGATTATGGCACAACAGGTTTGGCCTACAACCGCAAATACATTTCTGATGAAGAGATGAAAGAGCAGGGCGCGCGCATCTTGCTGAATGAAAAATACAAAGGCAAAATTGGCGGTTGGAGCGATTGGCGTACGCGTATTTGGTATGGCGCGCTGCAAACGGACCAAGACCCGAACAATATCCAAGATATGGATGCAGTTTGGGATGCGATCCGCACGCACCGTGATTTGGCACTGAAATATTGGGGTTCTGGCGCAGAGCTCATGAGCCTTTTGGCGGAAGAAGAGATCTACGTTACCGAAGGTTGGTCAGGCCGCATTTATGCCTTGCAAGAGCAGGGTCATGATATTGGCTATTACGATCCGCCAAATGGCTTTGGCTGGCAGGAATGCATGTTCGTGATGAAAGGCTCGCCGATGGCGGCGGTTGAAGAGTTGCTCAACTTTATGTTGGCGCCTGAAACCTCAATCGCAGTGGCTGAAGCGCAAAATTATCCACCTGCGCTTGATCCTTCAAAAGTGGATTTGGGCTCAAAAATCCCAACGCTGCCTGCCTTTGATCCAACCGGCACTTTGGACGGTCTCACCTTCGCCAATCCTGATTATTGGAACGGCAATGAGGCCGAGTGGTCCAAGATGTTTGGCCGCGTTCAAAAGGGCTATTAATCTATCAATTTGGTGGGCGGTGAACGCCATCGCCCACCAATTATGCACGGGATGAAATCATCATGAGCACCGCCGTAACCTTAAACAATATCGTGAAAAGATTTGGCACGTTCACTGCCGTGCATCCGCTTGATCTGGAGATTGAGCAGGGAAGTTTTCTAACCCTTTTGGGGCCGTCTGGCTGCGGCAAAACCACCACGCTGCGCATGATTGCCGGGCTATTGGACCCAACGGAAGGGGACATTTTGGTGAAAGGGCAACGGGTCAACACCGTACCTATTCACAAGCGGAATTTGGGCATTGTGTTTCAAAGCTACGCGCTGTTTCCGCATAAGACTATTTTCGAAAATGTAGCGTTTGGGTTGAAATATCGCAATGTGCCGAAGGCGCAGGTGGAAGAAAAGGTGAAGGCTGCGATGGAGCTGGTGCAATTGCCCAATGTGGGTGATCGCTATCCCTCACAGCTTTCTGGCGGTCAGCAGCAACGTATTGCTTTGGCACGGGCCATTGTGATCGAACCAGACGTATTGCTGCTGGATGAGCCGCTCTCCGCACTTGATGCGAATTTGCGCGAAGATATGCGGGTTGAGTTGAAAAACATTCAGGAAAAACTGGGTGTGACCACGGTGTTTGTGACCCACGATCAGGGTGAAGCGCTGGCGATGTCTGACAATATTGTGGTGATGCGCGATGGCCGCATTGAGCAAGTGGGCAGCCCATGGGATGTTTATAATCGTCCTGCTTCGGAATTTGTGGCGCAGTTTCTTGGCGCATCAAATTTAATGGATGTACGCGCCGAAGGGGCTGGCGCAGAAAAAGTGGCCGTTGAACTGCCGCAATTTGGCAAGTTTGAAGTGGACACGACACAAGTGCCGAAGGGCAATGCCTCAGCCAAGGGCAAATTGGTGTTGCGGGCAGAAAAGTTGCAACTGAGCGACACAGCAGCAAAGGCACCTACTGGTCATGTAACGGCAAATGGCACCGTTGAGGCTGTGGATTATCTTGGGCAGTCAGTGCGCTATTTTGTGCATGTGGGCGATGAGAAGTTGCAGGCGATCAATACGGTTGGTCAGGCTCTGTTTGATCAAGGCGCACAAGTTCAGGTTCATTTTGATCCGCAAAATTGCACTCTTCTTGGCGATTAGAGGCCCGCAATATGTCTGAGCATCTGTTTTACCAAACGCGACAAACACGTCCTTTTATCGAGCGATCCGAAGGTATCTATTTGTGGGATGCGGATCGCAATCGTTATATCGACGGTTCGTCAGGGGCTATGGTGTCGAATATTGGGCATTCACACCCGCATGTTTTGGCTGCCATGCAATCGCAGATGCAGAAAGCCACCTTTGCCTATCGCTTGCATTTTCAGAGTGAGATTGTTGAGCAATTTGCGGCGCGTTTGGCAAAGAAAGCGCCGCTAGGCCTAGACAAAGTTTTCTTTGTTTCAGGCGGTTCAGAAGCGGTGGAAACAGCGATCAAGCTGGCGCGGCAGGCCGCATTGGCGCGTGGCGACGATAAGCGCTTTAAAATGATGTCGCGGCTTCCGTCATATCATGGCTCAACTTTGGGCGCCGTGGCGGTGACAGGCACGCCACCATTTGCCGATCCGTTTGCACCGATGATGAAGGCAATGCCTAAAGTGCGGGCGCCCTTGCACTATCTTGACGGGTTGGACCCAAATGACCCTGCGACAGCGGCGCACTATCTCAAGGATATTGAAGATCAGATTTTAGCGGAAGGGCCGGAGACTTTGTTGGCCTTTTTGGTGGAACCTATTGGTGGCGCTTCAACAGGGGCATTGGTGCCACCCGCGGGGTACATGGAAGGCTTGCGGGCGCTTTGCGATCAATATGGGCTTTTGCTGATTTATGATGAGGTGATGACTGGCGGCGGACGCACAGGCACCTATTTTGCGGCAGAACATTTTGATGCTGTGCCCGATATGATTGTGAGTGCCAAAGGGCTTGGTGGTGGATATATGCCGCTTGGCGCGGTCATATCTCGCAATGATCTGGTTGAGGACGTGTTGGACCATGGCGGCTTTCTACACGGCTTCACCAATGCGGCCATGCCACTGGCGGCAGCGGCTGGCATGGGTGTGTTAGATGTGATCGAAGATGAGCAATTATGCGCTCGGGCCACGCGCCTTGGAGACACTTTGTTCGCCCGCTTGAAAGAGCTGCAGGCGCGTTATCCCTTTATCGGCGATGTGCGCGGCAAAGGGCTTTTGTTGGCGTTTGAATTGATGGCTGACGCACAGACCAAACAGGTGTTGCCAAAGGAGTTGCATGCTCATAGTAAGCTGGTGGATATCGCCTATCAAAACGGCTTGATCATCTATTCGCGCCGCACCCGAAATGGGGCTGAGGGTGACCATTTTATGGTGTGCCCGCCACTGATCACCTCTACTGCGCAGGTGGACGAGTTGGTTGGTTTGCTCGACAAATCGCTGGGCCAGTTTGCCGACCTTTACTTGAAAGAGGTGGCTTAAATGGCAGAAAAGGTCATAATTAGTTGTGCGCTCACGGGGTCGATCCACACACCTTCCATGTCCCCTTATCTGCCGATAACTGGCGAGGATATGGTGCGCGAAGGGGTTGGTGCGGTTGAGGCCGGTGCGTCGATTTTGCACCTGCATGCCCGGCATCCCGAAACGGGCCAACCCAGCGCGTTGCTTGATCATTGGAATGGCTTTTACCCTCAATTGGGCAATCAGACTGACGCTATTCTGAATATGTCCACGGGCGGGTCAGCTGTGATGAGCCTTGATGATCGGCTTGCTGCTGCCAGTGCGTTGCAGCCGGAAATGGCTTCGCTCAATTTGGGCTCAATGAACTTTGCGCTCTATCCTTTGGCGGATCGGATCAAAGACTGGAAGCATGATTGGGAAGAACCCTTTTTGCGCAATTCTGATGATCTTGTGTTTAAAAATACACCACGCGATATTGGCGTGATCGCCGAGCGCTTGGACAAGCGTCCAACCGTTTTTGAGCTGGAATGTTATGACATTGCACATCTCTATATGCTGGATCATCTGGCGCAACGTGATGTGTTGAAACCACCATTCTTCATTCAGTTTGTTTTGGGTGTTTTGGGCGGCGCACCGCCGCTGCCGGAAGTACTGTATTTCTTGAAAAGTACAGCCGACAAATTGTTCGGCGAAGATTATCAGTTTTCGGTGATTGGCGCCGGACGGGCACAAATGCAGATGGCGGGCCTGTCGATTGCCATGGGTGGCCATGTGCGCGTGGGTTTGGAAGATAATCTTTACATTGCCAAAGGGCAATTGGCGACCTCCAACGCGCAACAGGTGGAAAAGGTGAAAGCCCTGATTGAAGCCAATGGGAAGCAGGTGGCGACACCGTCAGAAGCGCGTGAGATTTTGGGTATTCCCAGCAGCGCGGAAAATGAAAATCTTGAACAAGTGTATGTGTAATGAAGTTCTTTTTTGATGAAGCCCAGCGGCTGCATAATCCGGTAAATTTTCTGTCCTCAGGTGCTCCGCAACCCAATCCGGAACAGCCGGGGCGGGTGCAAGCTTTGTTGGATGGGGCTAAGGCCGCAGGCTTAATTCAAACCGCGACTGAAGATTACGGCATGGGGCCAATTGCACGTGTGCACAGCGCAGAATATGTGCATTTTTTGCAGCATATTTACAAACGCTGGCAGCGCATTGAAGGGGCCTCACCAGAGGTCATTCCGAACATTCATCCAGATCGACGCACGGTGAGTTATCCGAAATCTGCTGTGGGGCAGGCGGGCTTTCATATGGCGGATACAGCATGCCCGATTTCGGAACATACGTTCCATTCGGCATATTGGAGTGCGCAGACGGCGGTCAGTGCCACCAATGATGTTTTGGCAGGAGCCAAGGCAACCTATGCACTGTGCCGTCCGCCAGGGCACCACGCATTTGCCGATTTGGCTGGAGGCTTTTGTTTCTTCAATAATTCGGCCATTGTCGCGGCACATCTCAAGCAAAGCGGGTTGCGGGCCGCTGTGGTTGATGTGGATTTGCATCATGGCAATGGTACCCAAGGCATTTTTTATGGTGACCGGGACGTGCTAACCGTATCGGTGCATGCAGACCCGATCCGCTATTATCCGTTTTTCTGGGGCCATGCACATGAGCGCGGAGAGGGCGATGCCCTTGGCGCTAATCTCAACTTACCTTTGAAAATGGGCACAGGCGACGAAGGCTTTTTGGCTGCCTTGGACCAAGGCCTGGAGCGCGTACATCAGTTTGGCACTGACATTATTGTGGTCGCCTTGGGGCTTGATGCGTTTGAAGGCGATCCATTTGGCGGTCTTTCGGTTAGTCAATCTGGCTTTGCCGAAATCGGGAAACGGTTTGCGCAAACCGAATTGCCTTGTGTGCTGGTGCAAGAAGGCGGCTATTTATGCGATGAGTTGGGTGACAATCTCACTTCATTCATAAATGGATTTTTGGGCGTTTGATTAAATCTTCGCCGCCATGTTTTTGATAAATTGAGCCAAAACTTGCACGGCATCGCCCATATCTTCTGGAGAGGCATATTCGTCTGGATTGTGGCTGATGCCGTCTTTGCAGCGCACAAACAGCATGGCCATGGGGCCAAGGTCGGCCATGGCCGAAGCATCATGTGTGGCGCCTGATGGCAACGCTAGAGCGCGACCCAGTTTTGACTTAACTGCATCGGACAATGGCGTTCTTAAACTGTCTGCGCATTGCTGTGCGGGTTGTGCGTAAGTCTTGTTGTAGCTGATGGTCAGGCCCTGTGCTTCTGCGATTGCCTTGGCTTGATCTTCGATTTTCTGTGCGGCCTCAGCGCGTATGGAATCATCGGCGGAGCGCATTTCGACCGTCAATCGTGCTTCATTTGGCACCGCATTCACCACATTGGGGGAAATGTCGAGAGCACCCACAGTTGCGCGTAAATGTTCAGTTTTTAGAGCCAGTTCATTGACGAAGCTGATCAGTTGGCTTGCGCCCACCAGCGCATCTTGCCGGTTGCGCATGGGCAAAGTGCCGGCATGGCCAGAAACGCCGTGGAATGTCACGCTGTGGCGTTCAATGCCGCAAATGGCGGTCACGACCCCCAATGATAAATCTTCATCCTGTAACATTGGCCCTTGTTCAATGTGCACTTCAACAAAGCCCAGTGTTTGATTGTTGTTGCGCTTTAGTTTGGGGATGTTTTCAGGTGAGAGGCCGAATGCGCGCATGGCTTTGTCGATTGAAATGCCATCGCGATCCTGTATCTCTAGTACACGCGGATCATAGGTACCTGCCAAGGCGCGGGAACCAATAAGCGCGGTTGGAAAGCGTACGCCTTCTTCATCAGCGAAGGCTAAAATCTCGACATTAAACGTCAGCGTGATGCATTCATCTTTCAGCAGTTTTAAAGCGAGAACGGGCAGAGCGACGCCCATAATCCCGTCATATGCGCCGCCATGGCGCACGCTGTCTTGGTGTGACCCCATATAAAGGGTCTGGCTGGCGCCGGTGAATTTGGTGCGGCCGACCAAGGTGCCCGCGGCATCTAAATGGGTTTCCAAGCCAGCATCTTGCATCCAGCCCTCGATCAACTTCACCGCATCCGCGTGTTCTCGGGTGAAGGGCAGGCGGGTTACACCTGGGCCGGACTCAGAACATTTTGCAATTTCGATCAGTCGATCTGCCGCCAATTGTCCCCAATCAGTCAAGGCCGCGCTCCTTATCATTAGTGGTTGGAACCGTCAGGTGCCATGCGCGATAGTCGTCACTCATTGCACGATGGTAAAGGGCTGAAAGATCATCCAAAGGTTTTTCGCTATAGTCGATGCGCAAATCGATAGGCGCTTCGTCAGGCGATAAAATCAACATGGCAGCGGAGAGAAGCCCGCGCGAGTCGCCGCCAGCATCTTGTGCCGCGTGCAACGCAGCGAGCAAACGTTCGCCCATTACGCCGTTGGTATTTTGGTAGCCCCATTTTCCTGCGGATAGCACCGCTTCATCCGCAAGTAGGTTGCCGGAGATTATGCCATTTTGAAATGTTTCTGCATGCGCGATTGGCGTGTTTTTGCTGCCTGTAAATGCGGCGCCATTCCCTTGCGAATCAAGCGCGGCAAGTTGGCGAGATTCGCGACCTGAATCTGGTTCAGTTACCTCTTTGAGGGCGGCTTCTATCGCTTTGCCCTGTTGCAATAAATTTAAAATATCGTCGCGCCAAAATGTGCTTGGGGCAGCGCCTTGACTGGCGGCTAGCCCTACATTGACGCGTCCGCGCAGCACCCAGCCGCCAACACATAATGAGCCTGTTGCCGCGGCGGCGCCAAGCTGTTTGGTCTCTGGATCGAACACAAGAATTGAATATGTCATAATAGCTCCTTGCGTCCTATTTATCATGAAAAATTGACGCTTGCAATTTATCATGATAAATACGGTTTGATCCGAAAGGGAGGTCAACATGCAAATTTTGAAATTAACGCGCCGCGCCTTTGTCGCGGTCTCCATTGCGGCGTTGGGGATGTTCCCCGCGCTCACAAGTGCCCATGCGCAAACGCCAGCCGATGTGTTGGTGGTGGGCCAAATTGCAGAACCTAAATCATTGGACCCGGCAGCTGTCACTGCGGTGAATGATTTCCGTATTCTGGTGAATCTCTATGAGGGTTTGGTGCGCTATAAATCAGGTACGTTGGAAGTGGCACCGGCTTTGGCTGAAAGCTGGGATATTAGTGAAGACGGCACTGAATACACATTTAATCTGCGCGAAGGGGTGACATTCCATGATGGCACACCGTTTAACGCAGAAGCAGTGAAGTTCAATTTTGACCGGATGCTCAATGAGGATCACCCGTATCACAATACAGGGCCGTTCCCCTTGGCGTTCTTCTTCTCAGCGGTGCAAGAAACCACTGCTATTGATGATTTGACTGTGAAGTTCACACTGAATGAGCCTTATGCGCCATTCTTGTCTAACTTGGCATATCCGACTGGCCTGCTGGTTTCACCAGAAGCGGTGAAACAACATGGTGAAGATATTGGCCGTAACCCAACTGGCACAGGTCCATTCAAGTTTGTTGAGTGGAAGTCAAATGAGCGTGTTGTGGTGGATCGCTATGCCGATTATTGGGGCGATCCGGCTGGTGTACAAGCTGTTGTGTTCCGTCCGATCACCGATGCAAACACACGTGTTGCTGAAATGTTGGCGGGTGGTATCGACATGATGGTGGAAGTGCCACCAACCGCATTGTCTCAGTTCCAGGGTGATGATTTCACCATTGTTGAGCAAGCTGGCCCGCATGTGTGGTTCCTGATTTTGAATGCGAAAGAAGGTCCATTTGCCAATAAGCTTGTGCGTCAGGCTGCCAACTATGCCATCAACAAAGAAGCGATCGTGAACGACGTGTTGGAAGGCACTGCCGATGTGGCCGCTGGCCCAACGCCACCAGCTTTTGCTTGGGCATATAATGAAGAGTTGGACCCATATCCTTATAACCCTGAGAAAGCAAAAGAACTGCTGGCTGAAGCAGGGGCAGAAGGTGCAGAGCTGACCTTTTATGTGACTGAAGGTGGTTCAGGCATGCTTGATCCAGTTGCCATGGGCACAGCGATCCAAGCGGATTTGGCTGCTGTTGGTCTTAATGTGAAAATCGAGACATATGAGTGGAACACATTCCTTGGTGAAGTGAACCCTGGCCTTGAAGGCAAAGCGGATATGGCAGAAATGGCTTGGATGACAAATGATCCAGACACATTGCCTTACCTTGCTTTGCGCACGGATGCATGGCCTGAAAATGGCGGTTTCAACTCTGGCTATTACTCCAATGAGAAAGTAGACGAGTTGTTGGAAAAAGCGCGTACGGCGACAAGCCAAGACGAGCGGGCCGCACTTTATCGTGAGATGCAGACCATCGTTCAAGAAGATGCGCCTTGGGTTTTCGTGGCCAACTGGAAGCAAAATGCGGTGACCAATGATCGGGTGGATAATTTCGATCTTGAACCATCCTTCTTGCTTCACTTGCAGGACGTGACCAAAAACTAAGCATTGAATTGGCGGGCATCGTGCCCGCCAATTTATTCCAAAGGGGAGGAAAATGGCTGCCTATATTCTGAAAAGGCTGATCTCCGCCATTCCGGTTTTGTTTGGCATCACGCTGATTGTTTTTCTGATCATGGCGATGATCCCAGGCGATCCGGCAACGGCTATTTTGGGCGCTTATGCAACGCCTGAAAATGTAGCGAAGATCAACAAAGACCTTGGCTTAGATGCTCCCCTGTTTCAGCGCTATTTTATTTGGCTGGGCAATATGCTCACTGGTGATTTTGGGCGCTCCTATTCTCTCAATCGTCCTGTTTTGGATGAAATTCTAGAGCGGTTTAACGCGACCTTGATTTTGGCAGGCACCAGCTTTGTGCTTTGCGCCTTATTCGGCATTTTGGCAGGCGTTATTTCTGCTGCGCGCCAATATGGTTGGGCCGACAAAGCCATCACCTTCACCGTGTTGATCGGTATTTCCATTCCATCCTTCTTTTTAGGCATGGTGATGATTTTAGTTTTTGCAGTGAGACTACGCTGGTTCCCCGTGTCGGGCATGTATGCCATTTATGGCGGCGGCGACTTACCAGATTTGCTCAATCACCTCGTTATGCCAGCAATCGCATTGGCAGCTGTGGCCACAGGTGTGGTGGCGCGTATGTCGCGCTCAGCCATGCTTGAAGTATTGCGGCAGGACTATATCCGCACGGCACGCGCTAAGGGCGTTAATGAACGCAAGGTGGTGCTTGGCCATGCGTTAAAATCGGCGATGGTCACCATCATTCCCGTGCTGGGCATTCAGGCAGGTTTTGTGTTGTCTGGCGCGGTTTACATTGAAATGGTTTTCCAATGGCCGGGCATTGGCCGCATGTTGGTGGACGCGATTTTGAAACGCGACATTTTGCTGGTGCAAGGTGGCGTTGTGTTCGTTGCCGCCTGTTATGTGCTGTTCAACATTATTGTTGATGTGGCCCAGTCTCTTCTCGATCCGAGGATCAAATCATGATCCAGTTTCTCAAACTTTTATTTCGAAATCGTCTGGCTGCACTAGGTGCTGTTACGCTTAGCTTTACTCTGCTGTTGGCCGTGCTCACGCCAATCTTGCCGTTGCCAAATCCAAATATCACAGCGACAGCGGATCGGTTTTTGCCGCCTTTTTCCGACGGACATTTGTTGGGCACCGATCATTTGGGGCGTGACTTGTTTTCCCGCTTGATGTGGGGCACACGCTTGTCGCTTGCGGTGGGTGCCGCAGCGGCGCTGATCGCAGCGTTTATCGGTTCCACGATTGGCATTGTGGCGGGCTTTATGGGTGGGCGCACCGACAATATCATCATGCGCCTTGTTGATATGCTGATGGCGTTCCCATACATCCTTTTGGCGCTGGCCATCGTTGCGGCATTGGGGCCGGGGCTGGTCAATGCGCTTTTCGCTGTCGCGGCGGTCAATATCCCGTTTTTTGCGCGGAACATACGCGGGGTAACGGTGGGGTTGGCTAATAAAGAATTTGTGGATGCGGCGCGATTGAGCGGCATGAGCAATCTGCAGATTATTCTGTTTGAAATTTTGCCCAACGTGCTGCCCGTTATCGTGATTGCCATGTCCACCACGGTTGGGTGGATGATTTTGGAAACGGCGGGCCTGTCTTTCTTGGGCTTAGGCTCACAGCCTCCACAAGCTGATTTGGGCTCAATGTTGGGCGAAGCACGTGCTGCACTAATCACCTCGCCACATACTTCGATTGTGCCCGGCATCATGATCTTCTTGATTGTGATGTCGATCAATCTGCTGGGTGATGGCGTGCGCGACGCGATTGATCCGCGATTGAAATCTGGTGCATTGTCCCGGCCATTGCCTGCGACCATTGTGGAGCGAGACACAACACCGCCTGCGCCTAGTGATGATTTGCTGGCGCTGCAAGATTTGCGCACTGAATTTCATGTGGGGGATCGGACCTATAAAGCGGTCGGCGGTGTGTCGCTGAAGGTCAACAAGGGCGAATGCCTCGGCATTATTGGTGAATCCGGGTCAGGCAAATCGGTAACGGCTTTGTCGGTGATGGGGTTGGTGGCCTCACCACCGGGCAAGATTGTTGGCGGTGCGGTGAGCTTTCAGGGCAATGATCTGGTTGGTGCGTCATATGACCAATTGCGGGAACTTCGCGGTGATCGTGTGGCTTACATTTTCCAAGATCCGCTCTCAACATTGCACCCGCTCTATAAAGTGGGCGATCAATTGATTGAAGCGATGCAGGCGCATCGCAAAATGCCGGAGAAAGAAGCGCGGGCGCGGGCGGTTGAATTGCTCGAAGCGGTGCGCATTCCCAATGCGGCACGGCGGGTGGATAATTATCCGCATGAGATGTCGGGCGGCATGCGCCAGCGTGTGTCGATCGCAATGGCTTTGGCCAATGAGCCAGATGTGATCATCGCCGATGAGCCGACCACAGCGCTGGATGTGACCGTGCAGGCGCAAATTCTCACCTTGTTGGATGAATTGCGGCGTGAGCGAGATTTGGCGATTGTGTTTATCACCCACGATTTTGGCGTGGTGGCGCAATTGTGTGACCGGGTGGCGGTTATGTATGCGGGGCGTATTGTGGAAGAGGGGCCAACGGCTCCAATTCTTGATGATCCGCAACATCCTTACACCAAAAAGCTGATGGCCTGTGTGCCGGAGTTGGGTGGCGGTAAGCGTGAATTGCATGCCATTCCCGGTTTGCCACCTGCTGTGGATCGATTGCCGCAAGGTTGTGCCTTTGCGCCGCGTTGCGAATTTGCGCAGGAGGTGTGTAAGCAGGGTGAGATCACACTGGATGCCAATGGTGATCGAGCTGTGCGGTGCTTATTTCCCGATAAGGTCAGCCAAACCGAGGTGACATCATGAACGCACTCGAAGTGAAAAACCTCACCAAGACATTTGAGGTTGGCAAATCCCTTTTCACCAAAGGGCAAGGCGTGAAAGCCGTGCGCGGCATGAGCTTTGATGTGCGCGATGGAGAAACCTTGGGCATTGTTGGTGAAAGCGGGTGTGGCAAGTCTACCTTGGCGCGGATGCTGGTGGGGCTGTTGCCGCCCAGTGAAGGTGAAATTCAGATTGAGGGGAAGGTGCAGGACAAAGCCAGCCCACGCGAATTTGGCCAGATGATCCAATATGTGTTTCAAGACCCGATTTCGAGCCTCAATCCGCGCAAGACCATTCGTGAGATCATGGAAACGCCGCTCAAACGCCTGCATGGCATGAGCAAAGCTGAACGCAATAAGCGCATCAGCGAGATTTTTGCGTCGGTGAATTTGCGGGAAGAATTTCTGTCGCGTTATCCGCATGAATTTTCAGGCGGACAGGCACAACGTATTGGCATTGCTCGGGCGTTGGCTGCCGCTGCGCGAATTTTAATTTTGGATGAACCCGTTTCGGCGTTGGACGTGTCGGTGCAAGCGCAGGTGCTCAATTTGCTGGCGGATTTGAAGAAAGAGTTTGGCCTCACCTATTTGTTCATCAGCCATGATTTGGCTGTTGTGGAAGCGGTGAGTGATCGGGTGATGGTGCTCTACTTTGGTGCTATTGTGGAAGTTGGCCCGGCGGACGCGATCTTCAAAAACGCCAAACATCCCTACACCAAATTGCTGGCGGATAGTGCACCAGTGGTTGGCCGAGCGCTGGAAGCACCGAAGCAAAAAGCGGATGAATTGCCCGATCCGTTGAACCCACCAACAGGCTGCCCGTTTGCCAAGCGGTGTATATATGCTACTGACATTTGCGAAACAACTGACCCGGCGCTAATTGAAATGGGAGACGACCACTTTGCCGCTTGTCACAACCCGATCAAAGGATGAACCACGGCTGAGCCGTCCGGTTCGTGTTGCCGAGGCCATCAAAGATTGGGTGGTTGAAAAGGGATTGAAGGCGGGAGACCGCTTGCCCAGCGAGCCAGAGATGATCGAGCAGTTTGGCATGGCCAAGGGCACCATTCGCGAGGCGATGCGCATTTTGGAGGCGCAAGGGTTGGTGCGTACGCGCACCGGACCGGGCGGCGGCAGCTTTGTACACGAAGTGTCCAAACAGCGGGCGCGGGCGCTTTTGGGCAATTATTTCTATTTCAAAGACCTCACCATTGCTGACATTTATGAGTTGCGTTGCACGCTGGAACCGCAGCTTGCCGCTTCGCTTGCTGGCAAATTGTCCGATGAGTTTTTGGATCAATTGGAAGAGAACATCGCTTCATATCCAGAACCTGCGCAAACCGCTGATGAAGAGCGAGAACAGCATATTGCGTCCTTGCGGTTCCACGCATTATTGGCGACGCAGTCCAAGAATAAGCTCTTGGCTTTTCTTATCGATTTTATGACCAACATGCTTGCCGATTTGACGGTTTACCGCAAATTGTACAACCCGCCCAATGTGGAGCTTTGGCAAAAAGGTCGGGATTATCAAGTGCATTTGGTGCAGGCATTGCGCGATGGCGATGCGAAGGCCGCGCACCAAATTATGGGCGATCATATGGCCACAGCGCAAACCTTGATGTCTTTGCAAGAAGCAGAGATGCAAAAGCGGTTTATGTCTGAATAGACCATTTTAAGACGCCATATGCCGCTGCGCGCCCGGTGGCGAAACATGCGGTGAGCAGATAGCCACCCGTTGGCGCTTCCCAATCCAACATTTCACCCGCCACAAACAGGCCCGAACGTTTTTTCAGCATATAATTCTGATCAACTTCCGACCATTTTACGCCGCCCGCGCTGGAGATGGCATCTTTAATGGGGCGAGTGGCGGCCAGCTTCAGTGGGAGCGCCTTGATCAGTTTGGCCAACTCGATGCTATCCAATTTGTTCGCCTCGGGGGTCACTTCGCGTAAGAGAGCAGCTTTAGCCCCTGTTAGTTTAGCGCCTTTACGCAGCAGATTGGAAAAACTCTGCTTGCGGTTTTGCTTTTCCAGCTTTGCGGAGAGTTTGTCGATAGATTGGTCTGGCACCAAATCTAACGCCAATGTGGCTTGCCCCTTATTGTTTATCTCGTCACGCAGCGCGGCGCTGTGATGATAAATCAAGCTGCCTTCAACACCGTGTTTTGAGATAACGAACTCGCCCTTGTTGGTGCCTAAGTCGCTGGTGGCGCTGACGGATTTGATCGGCTCTCCCGCAAATTTTTCTTTGAAATAGTCACTCCAATTGACTTCAAACCCGCAATTGGCAGGTTGGAAAGGGGTGATCTCGACGCTTAGGGACTTGAGGTGTTCGATCCAATCTCCATTGCCGCCCAGGCGTGGCCAAGAGATGCCGCCGAGCGCGAGGATGGTGGCATCGTGCTTTGCGGTGACAGGGCCTTCGGGTGTTTGAAACAGCAATTGTTCGCCGTCAAAGCCCTGCCAGCGATGCCGGGTTTTCAGCGTGACAGCAAGTTGTTCCAATCGCTTTAGCCAATTGCGCAACAGCGGCGATGCTTTCATCACTTTTGGGAACACACGCCCCGACGAGCCGACAAATGTGTCCGCGCCCAACTCGTTGGCCCAGCGGCGAATATCGAGCGGCATCAAGTCGTCAAGCGCGTGCTCAAGGTGAGGTCGTGCATGGCCGTATCGGGTTTTGAACCTCTCAAAATCCTCATTGTGGGTGAGGTTTAGACCAGATTTGCCAGCCATCAAAAATTTGCGGGCAGGGGTGGGCATGGCTTCATAAATGGTGACTTTATGGCCATGTTGGCCTAAAAGTTCTGCTGCTGCCAAACCTGCAGGACCACCGCCAATGATTGCAAAATCTGATTTTTTCATAGGCTCATCTGGTGCCACAGGGGCTGACTTTGCGCAAGAAAATTGCACATGTGTTGATATGGGTAGGGGCTAATAATGACACCGAAAATTGCGATCTTGTTAGATGAAAATACCAGCGATGGTGGTTCGCGTTATGAGTTGGGCAAAAACTATGTCGAGGCAATTGTACGTGCGGGCGGGCAGCCATTTGGCCTGTTTTTCACACCGGCGCTGCTGGCAGGGGCGGTGAATGAATTTGACGGCTTGCTTTGCCCCGGCGGGCGGTTTGTCTATCCTGATGATTTTTATGCGCAAGATTGGACCTCAAATTCGCCTGCCAGCGATCGGCTGGAAACGGAACGTCAATTGGTGGAAGATTTTCTCGCTGCGGATAAGCCTGTGTTTGGCATTTGCGCGGGGATGCAGTTGCTGGCGTGTATTCGTGGGGCCAAGATGACGCCCGATCTTGTAAAAACTGAAAAAGTTGATCGTCATGATGGGCCGGATTTGGCACATGCAGTCAATATTGAGCCCGGCACAAAACTGGCCCAGATTACAGGTGCATCCACGTTCAACGTGAATAGTTTGCACCGCGAGGCGTTGGTGTCATGTCCTGACAATGTGTCGATCAGTGCACGTGCAACTGATGGCATCATTGAAGCAATTGAATTGCCGGGCCAAAAATTTGCCGTTGGTTTGCAATGGCATCAAGAGAAGTTTTGCACGCAGGACCATCCGGGAAATGCTGTTTTCTCCGCATTTGTAGATGCTTGCCGCTAATTGATGTCTTGCACGGCTTCCTGCCAGCTTTCCAAGAACTTTTCGCGCTTCATCTGGTCGAGATAGGTCAACAGCCCGATAGACAATCGTATTGGCACAAAACGCCCGGAATCGATGGACAAGACATTTTCAGCGCTGGCCTCGTTGGTGCGCAAATAGGTTTCCGAAATCGGCAACAAGCCTGATTTTTCCGAGATCACCGATTGCCCGGCGTCTGAAAGCAAAAATTGCACAAAATTCCGCGCCCATTCGCGGTTATCCGCGGCCTTTGTCACGAACACTGTGCGGGACATGACGGGGTTGAAATCATCGAAAAAGTGCACGCCCAAATTCGGTTTGTCGCTAACAGCGTTCAGGGCATAAGAGCCGATAACATTGATGCTCATCTTCAACTCGCCGCTCGCTGTGGCGTCTATCATGGTGCCGGTGCAGCAAAAAACGCGCACGCCTGCACGACCGAGACTTTCCGCGATACGGAAGAATTGTTGGGATAGCCGCGCCTCTTGCGTGGCGAGCAAATAGCCCGCACCAGATGTTCTGATGTCATAATAACCAATTTTGCCACGCAGCTGATCTTCATTGTCGCGAATGAAGTTGGCCATTTCTGCGTGGGTTTCCGGCAGATCGATGCCGTTAAATGTTGGCTTGTGATAGATCACGGCCGCAGGCTCGAACGTGTAGCCGAACAATTCGGAACGCCAAGCTGCCCATGATTGCAGATTGGGCAGCACGTGTGCGGGCATGGCTTGTGCAAAGCCCTTATTGACGAGATCGACCTGCAAATCCATGGCGGAGCTCATCACAATATCCGGTGTTGCAGGGTCTTTGTTGAGCACGCGTTGATAAAGATCGACCGTCAGAATTTCGGTATATTCCACTTGCACGCCGGGATTGGCTGCCATGAAGGCGTCGACAACGGGTTGGAAAGCGGATTTGTCTGTCGCCCCCCAAATTTCCAATGTGCGCGGATCGGCATAAGCTGAATCTGGTTGGGCAAGGCCAAACAAGCCGAATAGGGCGAACAGAAGCACAGTGGCGATTTTTTGCGCCTCAAAGGTTAGCCGCGCCAATAAACCGCCTTTGGCGCCATTGCGCAATTGCAGCTTAGCTTTATGCGCGTCAGCGACTTCTTTCACGATGGCGAGGCCGAGACCAGAGCCATTGCCCGACATGTCGAGTGATTTGAAACGTTCCAACACGGCCTCCCTATGCTCAATCGGAATGCCTGGCCCTTCATCTTCCACCTCGATGGCAATTTGATCTTGGTTTGGGCGAGTGAGCCGCAAGGTGATTGAATTCTTTTCTGGCCCGTGGCGAATTGCATTCTCAATCAAATTTTTCAGGGCTTCATTGATTGAAATTTGATCGCCCACAATCAGCGCCTTGTCAGCGCTGATGGCCTCATCGTCTAAGGTGAGATTGATCTTGCGCAGGCTGGTGTCGCGCAACATGTCGCTGATCAAATCGCGCACCAGCTTTTTAATATCAAACGCGGTCATGGCTTGGTTTTCTGCCCGGTGGATCACCATGGCGTGGGACAGCAATTGATTGGTGAGCCGCGTGGCGCGGCCAGCTTGATCTGCGGCGCGGTTCAGACGGCGGCGCATTTGCGTTTGGTCTTTCGCATCCGCCGCCAAGGTGAGATGCCCTTGCAAGGCGGAAAGCGAAGTGCGGGTTTGGTGGGCCACATCGGCCATAAAGGCTTCGCTTTGTTGGCGCGCTTGTTCCAACCTTGCCATAAAGCCGTTGATGGCATTGATCAGCCCCACCACTTCGCGCGGCGGTTGTAGGCTCAGCTCGGTGAGGTCTGTGGGCTCGCGTTTGGAAAGGTTACTTTCAATTTTGGCCAAAGGTTGCAAGGCCTTGCCAATGGCGAGCCACACAAAACCGAGGCCAATCAGCGAGATAATGGCAACGCCGGTCAGACCCGCAATGAATAGTGAAAAGGCATGGGCATCGCGCGCGATGGTGGTTTGGGCGATGGTAATGGTCACCCAGCGGCGGGCGTCTGGTGTGATAATGTTTCGGCTTTGCTGCACAACGCGCACGCGGGCATCCATAAACATTTCATCGCCAAAAGCTGGGGCATTGCCTTGCTCTTCCAAATGAAGCCTGGCCAGGTTTTTGTCGCCAGTCAGCAGGTCGCCATCTTGAGTGGTCAGGCTGTAAAACACCCGATCTTGCGGTGCGAGGCTGAGGATATCTAGCGCAGAGTGTGGCAGATCGATGGTGATTTCATCGTCGGCGTAAGACACTTTTTCTAAGATGGAAAGGGCCGCACCTGCCAACAACAGGTCATAGCTTTTATTGGCTGCATTGCGGGTGAAGCCGATCAGAAAGATAGAGATGATTACCAACAAAAGCGCAAAGCCGACGCCCATGGCCGTCATCAAGCGGCGGCGTAGAGAATAATGCCCGCGGTTCTTAGTTTTCATCAATATAAACCATATAGCCAAGCCCACGCACAGTTTTGATGATGAGCGGCGTGCCTTCAAGCTTTTTTCTCAGGCGGGTTACATGTTGTTCCACAGCATTCAAGCTCGGTGCTTCATCATAGGTGTATAGCTTGTCGGCCACATCTTCTTTGCTGAGCACACTGCCCAAATGGCTGAGGAAGATTTCCATGAGTTGAACCTCTTTATTTTTGAGGTCCATATCTTTGCCATTTACGTAGCCACGGCGACCCAACCGGTCGAAGGTAAAATTATCAGCGACGAATTCGTTCACAGCGGTGCCTGCGCTGCGTCGGCCAAGCACGCGCACGCGGGCGCCTAGTTCGCGAAAATCAAAGGGCTTGACCATAAAATCGTCAGCGCCAGCATCCAAGCCAAGCACACGATCTTCGATCTGGGAACGGGCCGTGAGCACCAATACGGGGATGTTGACTTTGCCAGCGCGCATGGATTTCAAAATCTCAAAACCGGACTTGTCAGGCAGGTTCACGTCAAGAATAACGAGGTCAAACTGGGCGTGTTTCAGCAGTAAATCGGCCACTTCGCCATTGGTTTCCAGATCGACAACATGACCTTCATCTTGCAGTCGCTCTACAATTGTTTCTGCTAAATCTTGATTGTCTTCAACCACCAATATACGCATGCAATTATCATACGCGGCTCTTGCGATAGACCAAGTGTTTTTGTGCTGAGTCAGCTTAGTGTCAGCTACAGGTCAGTTTCATGGCAAACAAATCTGATATGAGTTGTGCACCATTTCTATATTTTGGGGGCCGCCTTGTCGCAATCTACCCGATTTTCAAAAGCCATTTTGATCGCTAAATCGCTGCTTATCGGCTTGGCCGGATCGGCCATTGCTTATGCGCTGAATTTGCCCGCTGCTCCCTTGCTGGGGGCCATGCTGGCCACAGCGATTATTAGCTGGGCAGGTCAAAAAATGTCTGTGCCAGAGCAGTTGCGCAATGTTGGGCTTTTGGTGATCGGCCTTTCGCTTGGTTCGGGCTTTACCGCAGATATGATCAATGATGCGCAGCAGTTCGCGGTGAGCTTGGGCTTGCTGAGCATTTCTATTGTCCTGTCCATGTTGGCGAGCTCTTGGATATTGGCGCGGTTTTGGAAGCAATCTTCATCTACCGCACTTTTGTCCAGCGCGCCGGGCACGCTTTCTTTGGCGTTGGCTATGGCGGCAGAGGGGAAGGGGGACAGCACCACGGTGATTTGCCTCCAGTCCATGCGGCTATTGATGCTGGCGGCGTTTTTGCCGCTTTTGGTTAGCTTTATGGGGGCTGAGGGTGGTGCAGGTGCTGCTGGCGGGCAGGTATTTGGTTGGGATGTTTTGGCCATACTCACCGTGCTTGGAGTCTTGCTGGCATTTGTATTTGGTCGATTGAATTTGCCTGCGCCGTTCTTATTGGGTGGTATGGCTGTCAGTGCCATTGCGCATATCGGCGAGTGGGCCCACGGTTTGCCACCCTTTGCAATCATATTTGTCGGCTTCGCTTTGGTGGGCGCCGCAAGTGGCGCTCGGTTTGCCAATATTGCTCGGGTGGATTTGGTCAAAAATCTCGGCGCTGCCTTTGCCAGTGTGGCCGTTGCTGCGCTGGTGTCGGCTATGTTCGCGATTTTAGCCAGTGCTTTACTGGGCTTGCCCATCGCGCAAATCTGGGTGGCCTATGCGCCCGGCGGTGTTGAAGCGATGGCGGCGATTGGTTTGGCGCTAGGGTTTGATCCAGCCTTTGTGGCGTTGCATCACCTTTTCCGTATTTCACTGTTGATTTTGATCCTGCCCATTTTTGTCAATCTCGCCGCTGCGCGTGGATAAAAAAATGCCGGGGCTAAACAAATAGCACCCGGCGAGGAAGGAAGTGGGTGGTGCACGCAAATTATGCGATGCGGGCACCGGATTCAGGTTCAAAGATTGATGCTTTTGAAAGGTCAAAGGCGAAATTGGCCATGTCGCCTGCCATGATTTGCACATCGGCATTCATACGGGCGGTGACTTGCTTGCCGCCGAGATTGGTCACCACGAATGTGTCAGACCCGGCAGGTTCCACCACATCCACACGACATTCAGCCACTTGGCCATCTTTGGCATTCTGGCCAGAAGCATCAGAGATGTTTTCGGGACGCAGGCCCAAAATCACCGATTTGCTGCCACCTGCAAGACCTTCAATTTTGCGATCCATCATTAGCTCAATACCGGCCATGTCAGTACGGTTGATCGAGATTTTGGTTTTCTCATCCACCGCTTCTAGTTGAGCGGGGATCAAGTTCATTGATGGCGAGCCCATAAAGTCAGCAACAAACATATTGGCTGGCTGGTTGTAGATTTCGTTCGGTGTGCCTGCCTGTTGAATAATGCCATCTTTCATCACCACAATTTTGGTGGCCAAAGTCATGGCTTCAATCTGGTCGTGGGTTACATAAACGATGGATGCGCCAAGAGTTTGGTGCAAACGCTTGATCTCAGTGCGCATTTCAACCCGCAATTTCGCGTCTAGGTTCGACAATGGTTCGTCGAACAAGAACAGTTGCGGATCGCGCACCAAGGCCCGGCCCATGGCCACGCGTTGGCGTTGACCGCCGGAAAGCTGAGAGGGTTTGCGGTCCAGCAAATGGTCAATCTGCAACAGCTTGGCCACTTCATTGAGTTTGCGTTGCTGCTCAGCTTCTGGCACGCCGCGCACCTTCATGCCGAAGGTGATATTTTTGCCCACGGTCATGGTTGGGTAAAGCGCGTAAGATTGGAACACCATGGCGATGTCGCGATCTTTAGGTGACACGCCATTCATGGAGCGGCCACCGATCTTGATTTCGCCGCCAGTGGATTTTTCCAACCCGGCAATGCAGTTAAGCAATGTGGATTTGCCGCAACCTGATGGGCCAACCAGAACCAAAAAATCACCCGGCTCGATGGCCACATTGATGTCTTTGAGGATTTTGACAGCGCCGAAGCTTTTGTCCAAATTTTCAACCGACAGAATGTGCTCTGCCTTTTGGGGGGATGTCATTTCTTTTCTCATAGCGTTGGACATGGGATTATCCCTTCACAGAGCCGGCGGTTAGGCCGCGAATAAAATATTTACCTGCAACCACATAGACGAGAAGGGTTGGCAATGCGGCGATGATGGCGGCAGCCATGTCCACATTATATTCCTTCACCCCTGTGGTGGCGTTGACGATGTTGTTCAATGCAACGGTGATGGGTTGTGTGCCGGCCTGGCTGAAAGACACGCCAAACAGGAAGTCATTCCAGATTTGGGTGAATTGCCAGATAATGGTCACCACGATAATTGGCGGTGATACGGGCAAGAAGATCGCAAAGAAAATGCGGAAGAATCCAGCGCCATCCACTTTTGCCGCTTTCACCAATTCGGTGGGAATGGTGACATAGAAGTTGCGGAAAAACAGCGTGGTGAACCCAATGCCATAGACAATATGCACCAACATCAAACCGGGAATGCTGCCTGCAATTTTCAGCGCACCAAGAGTAAGCGCCATCGGCAACAGCACAACTTGGAACGGGATAAAGCAGCCAAACAGCATCAAGGCGAACAGAATGTTAGAGCCTTTAAAGCGCCATTGGGCCAACACATAGCCATTGATCGCGCCCAGTAGGGTCGAAATGGCAACTGCCGGAATGGACAACAAAACGGAGTTCCAGAAGTAAGGGCGCAAGCCTTCACATTGAATGCCAGTACAAGCGCTGGACCATGCTTTGCCCCACGATGAGAAATCAATTTCGCGTGGCAGCGACAACAAGGAACCGGTGCGGATTTCGTCCAAGCTTTTAAGTGAGGTCACCACCATCACAAAAAGCGGCATCAAATAATAAAGCGCGAACAGGATGAGCAAGGTGTAAAGCCCGAAGCGCAAAGCAATGCGTTTCATAAGGCGATTGCGATTTGCCCGATCGTCCATATGGGTGTCGTTCATGTGCAAATCAGTCATGGCGTGGCCTCAGTTCTGAATAGAGGTAAGGCACGATAATCGCGGTAACGATCATCATCATCACGGTGGCGCTTGAGGCCGCTTGGCCAATGTCGCCGCGCGAGAATGCCATGGCGTACATAAAGGTTGCTGGCAGGTCAGTCGAATAGCCCGGACCGCCCCCCGTTAGCGCGATCACAAGGTCGAAGCTTTTGATGGCCAGGTGAGACAAGACGATAAAGGACGACAAAAAGATCGGCGCCATGGATGGAATGATGATGCTCATATAGATGCGTGGCGTTGAAATGCCATCCACCATTGCAGCGCGAATTATTTCGCCGTCTACGGAGCGCAAGCCAGCCAAAAATAGAGCCATCACAAAGCCTGATGATTGCCAAACCCCGGCGATCACAACGGTGTAAATCGCTAAATCTGGGTTGACCAGCCAATCGAAGCTAAAGTTCTCAAAACCTAGGTCGCGGAATACGGATTCAATGCCCAAGCCCGGGTTCAAAATCCATTTCCAGGCGGTGCCGGTTACGATGAAGCTCAGGGCCATTGGGTAAAGATAAATTGTGCGCAATGGGCCTTCTGTGCGGATTTTTTGATCCAGCATAATGGCGAGGATCAGGCCAATCACCGTGGCGAACAGAATGAATAGGATGCCAAAAATAGCAAGGTTGGTAAGTGCCACTTCCCAACGCGGGCTTGCGGCTAATTTTTCATATTGAATGGTGCCAACAAGATCGTATTTCGGCAAAAGGCGCGATTTGGTGAATGAGACATAAGCTGTCCACCCGATAAAGCCATAGACGAACACGAATATGGCAACCAAGCTGGGGGCAAGCACCAGCTTTGGGACATGTTTTTCAAGCCAATCGGTCATTGGGGTGCTCCAAGGCACCCACGCCAATAAAGGCGTGGATGCGGTTTAGTGGAAGATTATTGAGAAGCGGCAACGGCTTGTGCCAATTGCTCAACAGCTTCTTGAGAGCTCATGTCTGAGTTGAAGTGAGCTGTCACCACATCGGTCACGGCACCTGCTTGTGCACCGCGCAACGCCATGCCGTGGGCATAGCTTGGCAATAGAGCATTTTGCTCGATGGCTGTGCCCAAATCTTTGTTGGACTGAACGCCACAGCTGTCAAACTCGTCCATTGAAACGTCCAAACGGGCAGGGATTGAGCCCTTGTTCAAGTTGAACACTTTTTGGAAGTTCTTACCCATGGTGAGTTTGGCCAATAGTTTTTGACCAGCTTGACGGTCATCGCCATCGACGTTGAAGAATGCAAAGCTATCTACGTTGTAAAGGTAGCCACCGCCTGTTGGTGAAGAGCAATAGAAGTCTTTGCCTGGCTCTTTGCCAGCCGCGATGAATTCGCCTTTGGCCCAGTCACCCATGATTTGGAATGCGGCTTCGCCATTGATCACCATGGCCGTTGCCAAGTTCCAGTCGCGACCTGAGAAATTGTCGTCTACATAGCCACGCAAAACGCGCATCTGATCGAACACTTCAACCATTTTGTCGGACTTGAGTGTATCCATGTCGAGATCAATCAAAGCTTTTTTGTAGAACTCTGTGCCGCCAAGGCCAGCTACAACGGCTTCAAACAAAGTTGCGTCCTGCCAAGCTTGGCCACCATGTGCCAATGGCAAAATGCCCATGCCTTGCAGTTTTTCCGCAGCAGCGTTGAACTCGTCCCAAGATTTTGGTGGCTCAATGCCTGCATCTTCCAAAATGCTTGCGTTTGCCCAAATCCAGTCAATCCGGTGGATGTTCACTGGAGCTGCGCAATAATCGCCATCACACTTTAGGTGATATTGAATGGCTTCAGGCAACAATTCGTCCCAGTTTTCAGCGTCAGCAACATCTTGAATGTTGCCCAATGCGCCTTCTTCATACCATTCTTGAATGGATGGGCCTTTAAGCTGCACTGCTGTTGGCGCGTTGCCAGAAAGCACGCGTGCACGCAATGCGGTCATGGCTGCGTCACCGCCGCCGCCAGCAACTGGCATGTCTGTCCATGTGCCGCCATTGGCGTTAAATTCTTCCATTAGCACTTTAACCGCTGCGGCTTCACCGCCAGAAGTCCACCAGTGCAACACTTCAGCTTGAGGTTCGGCTTTGGCAGCTGTTGTTGCCAAGCCAAGCGCCAATGCGCTTGAGACCATAAGCATCTTTTTCATTGTCATATTCCTCCCGCAAAAATTTGCTGAACCCGAGACCGCCCCTTTGCGGTTCGGGCTGAACCAGTTGCAAATGGATTGCGTCGATTCACAAGATGAATCCCGCATGCTGTTCCATTTGAGGCGAAGTTTTTTGTGCCCTTTGTTACATGTTGTTACATGGCGGCTTTGCTTGTTACAATTTGTTACCCACAATGTGCCACGCATGTGTTCAATGTGGATAAATGCATTTTGTCATTTGGGGGGATGTATGACAATTCGGCGTATATTGGTTGTGGATGATGACCCGGATGTGGGCGTCATGCTCAAGCAATATTTGACCCGTGAAGGTTATGCGGTGGAGATCGCGCATGATACGGCCACCGCCTTGATAAAGGTGGGGCAGCAGCGCGTGGATCTGATCTTTCTCGACGTGATGTTGGGGGAGGAATCCGGCTTTGATGTTTGCCAAAAGTTGCGGGCTGAAAATGCGGTGCCGATTATCTTCTTGTCCGCCCTTTCGGCTGACCATCATCGGCTCACCGGTTATCAAGTTGGCGGTGACGACTATATTGCTAAGCCCTTCAACCCAGGTCTTTTGCTGGCGCGGGTGAAAGCCGTGTTTCGGCGTACCCAGCGGGCTAGCTCATTGAGTTATCGGCGTGATATTGGCACTTATCATTTCGGCAAATGGACCTTTCATGGCGACCGGGAAGAACTTGTTGATCAAGAAGGCGTGGAAACCATTTTGTCGAAACGGGAGACCGCTTTGCTCAAGGCGTTTTTGGCCAATCCGCAGATCCCGCTGACTCGTGAGGAGATTTCGAGTGTGCTCACGGGCGAGGACGCACCGCAGGATAAATTGGATGCGCAGCAGAGCCGCGCGATTGATGTTTTGGTGGGGCGTTTGCGGCAAAAAATTGAGCAAAATGCCAAGGCCCCTAAGCTGATCAAAACCATGCGGGGCACGGGGTATCAACTTTGTTGCGCGGTTGAGCGTCATGAATGATAAGTCGCCGCAATCTGGCTCTTTGCGCGCATTGTCGGCGACATCCATTTCGTTTGTGATGATGGTTTTTGCCTTTGTCGCCGGGCTGGCCGCCGCCATTTTGTGGGAAAGCTCAAACAGTGCGTGGCGTGCCCATTTAGACAATGGGTTTAACGCGGGCGTTGCGCTTTATGGTTTGGTGTCGGAATTGCGTGCGAGTCCAGAAAAGGCATTGCCGCAAACAGATTTTGATGCAGATGTGGTGATCCCCAAGCGTCAGATGCGTAATGGCGTTGAGCAGTTGACTTTTGATCTGCCCAGTCGCGCTGTTTACGAAACCAGCTTCTCGCTGCGGCAATCGGGCGAGCGTGCACCGACCAGCAGCGAGCGGTTGAGCGTTCGCATTTTTTCACCAGAGATAAGATATGCGATCTCAGCGGTGCAAAACCCCGAGGGGCGGGGATTGGCTTATCAGTTTGGTGAAATTTCGCGCGAAATTGCCCGGCTGTGTTCTGATGCTACCTTGTTTGTGGCGCTGGATGATCAGCGATGGTTGAAAGCGCAAGCGCCGCACATTTGGGCCTGCACCGCGCGACCGCCAGACTATCGGTTGTTGGCCCTGCTGTTGGGCACTTTGGTGATCGGTATTTTGTTCAGCGTGGCCAATGGATTTTCGTTGATGCTGGATCGGTTGGCGCAGCAAATTTCAAAAGCCGCCCGCAGTGGTTTGATTGAGCAAATACCGGAGCGCGGCGTTTCGGAGGTGAGGCGGCTCACGGCAGCTGTGAACGAGTTTTTCAAAAATGAGCATGAACGGCTGGAGCAACGCGCGCTTCTAATGTCCGGTATTTCCCATGATTTGGGCACACCTGCCACGCGGTTAAAACTGCGCACGGCACTGATTGAGGACGATGTTTTACGCGAGAAGCTCGACCGTGATATCGATCAAATGACCGATATGATCGATGGCGTACTCAGCTATACGCGGCATGAGATGGATCAGGAAAAGCCGAAGAAAATTTCTCTGCGCTCTTTGGTTGAGGCGCTGGTGGATGATTATCAGGATATTGGCGAGCCGGTGCAATTCGTTGCAGCGGATATGGTCAATATGGATCGGGCGGGCAGCGTATTCTCGCAAACGAGTGAAGGCACCAAATTGCTGTTGCGCGATCACCAGCGTGTGCTGTGTCGGTGCAAGCCGAATGCGCTGCGCAGGGCGCTGACCAATCTGATCGACAATGCTATCAAATATGGTGACAAGGCTGAGGTACATCTCAGCGCCACATCAGATCAGGTGACTATTCAAGTTATCGACTATGGTTCACATGCCAGTTTTGACGTGCCGGAGCGATTGGTGGAGCCATTTGTGCGGGGTGAAAATGCCAAATTGACCAAGGGCACAGGCCTTGGTTTGACCATCACAAATTCAGTGGTGCGGGGCCATGGGGGTGAGCTGCAATTTGAACAATTGCCCGATGGAATGTGCGTGACGATGGTCTTTCCACGCTGGCTTTAGCTTGCTCAATTTTCATTTAAGTGACTGATTTATTTTATTAAAATTGGTTGGACAAGTTTTTCTAAAATCTTATTGACTCTTTTTTGAACTCGCTCTACCGTTTTTAAATTACATATTTTGGCAATGAAGCCCCACCATTGATCGTACTTTAAGCTGCGCTCAATGGTGGGGTTTTTTGTTTTGGGGAGGAACGATGTCAAAGCAAATTCCAATTGGGCTTTTGTTCTCGGTGACCGGCACCGATAAGAACATCGGCATTGACGCTTTGGACGGCGCGATGATGGCGCTTGAAGAAGTGAATGCTGATCCCAATTTTGACTTTGAGTTCGTTCCCCAAGTGCGCGATCCTGGCGACAGCCTGTCGCTGTTTCGTCGCTATGCAGATGAATTGCTGACCGAGCATAATTGCCGCAATATTATCGGCACGGTCACCTCATCATCGCGCAAAGAAGTGATCCCCGTGGTGGAAAAACACGACGCCCTGCTGTGGTATTGTTGCCCATATGAAGGGTTCGAGAGCTGCGAGAATGTGATCTATATTGGCTCCACGCCTAGCCTGCACATGGTGCCGCTGTTTGAATATGTGGTGCCGCGCTTTGGGGCGAATGCCTATATCGCGGGGTCCAATTATATTTGGGGTTGGGAAACGGGCAGGGTAGCGCGTGAGCTGCTGACCGCCTGCAAAGGCCAGGTGCATGGTGAGCGCTATATCCCCATCGGTTCGGAAGATATTGGGCGGCTGATTGACGAGATTGAGCAAAAGCGCCCGGACTTCGTGCTCAATAATCTGATCGGCAATTCAAGCTATGCCTTCTTCGAGGCATATAGGAAGCTTGGTGAGCGTGATCCGTATTTCCTGCCGGAAAACTGCCCAATTGTCAGCTGCAACATCACCGAAGCGGAGATCGACTCCATCGGTGTTAAACAGTTGATGGGGCATTTCACCACGGCAGTTTATTTCGAAACACAGCCTAATGCTGAAAACCAGATCATGCTGGACGCGGTGCATAAGCGCTATGGCGAAGCGCGGCGCGGCTCCACCTATATGGTCTCCAACTACACTGCGATCAAAATGCTTGCATCTGCGATCAAAGATACGGATAGCGACCGCATCAATGAAGTGCGCTCAAACCTACATGCCCGCAAATTTGATACGGCCCTTGGGCCGCTGAAGATTGATCAATGGACCAACCATGCCGCCTTGCGTCCTGGCGTTGGCAAGTTTGATGGACTTGGGTTTGAAATTGTTGCGGCGGCAGATGAGTTGGTGGAAGCTGATCCGTATTTTGTGCATTTCGAAGCGAGAGATTTCGCCCGCAAGATTGCGGATAGTCAAAAATCAACTCCACATTTGAGGGTGGTGAAATGAGCAATTTCAACACCCCAAATTTTAGAGGCTGGCGCGCGGTGATTGTGCATCGCCACAGCGAAAATATGGATCGGCTGGTGCGTCAGCTTGCGCGGTTGGGCATTGAGGCTGAGTTGGTGTGGCCCTCGCTTGAAGGTGTCGAAAGCGCGGACATTGTGTTTTTCGACGGGGACAATGCTTATGACGGCGTGTTCCCCTGGCCAGAAGGTCACGCACCGGTGCCCATGATCGCCTTGATGGGGTCAGAAGCGCCGGGACGGTTAGAATGGGCATTGCGTCAAGGCGTTTCTGCGCATCTGCTCAAGCCGATTGGGTCGGGTGGTGTGTTTTCCACTTTGGTGTTCGCCGTGGCTAACTTCAATCAGCAGCAGAAAATGGCTGCTGAAATTGCGGAAATGAAGAGCAAAGCCCGTTTGCGCCCGGTGGTGGTGCGCACGGTGATCTCTGTGATGCAGCAATATGGGGTGGATGAAGATGCCGCCTATAAGCTGATCCGCGATGAAGCGATGAAGCGGCGGCAAAGTGTCGAGGCCTTGTGTGAATCGGGTTTTTTTGACCCTGGAAATGGCCATCACTCGCCGCCCAAAAACAAAAGAAAACAGACAGGTTCAAGGTAATTTATGTCGGTCCTGCGCCAGATTTTAGCCAGACCCCTTGCGGTTTTTGGCCTTCTCATTGTGCTTATTACCGTGATTTTCGCGGTGTTTGCGCCATGGCTCACCCCCTATGAGCCAGACGCGCAAATGTTTGATGGTCTTACATTAGAAGGGGCGCCTTTGCCCCCGAGCAGTAAGTTTTGGTTGGGCACAGATTTGCTGGGACGCGACCTGTTTTCCCGCTTGGTATATGGCGCGCAGACATCTTTGATCATCGGCATTGTCGCGAATGGTGCGGCAGTGACGATAGGTGCTTTGGTTGGCATTACGGCAGGTTTTTTCCGTGGCTGGATTGGCGCGATTCTGATGCGTTTTACGGATTTGATGATGGCGTTTCCCGCCTTGCTTTTGGCCATCGTATTGGCCGCAATTTTTAAGCCTAGCCTGTGGATCGTGGCGCTGGTGATTGCCATGGTGAACTGGGTGCAGGTGGCGCGGGTGATCTACACCCAAGCGGTGTCGTTGTCGGAGCGTGATTTTATCACCGCCGAACGCAGTCTTGGTGCGAGTTCGAGCCGCATTCTGTTCCATCATATTCTGCCGCATATGGTGCCCACATTGTTGGTGTGGTCCACTTTGGGCATTGCCACCACCGTGTTGTTGGAAGCGACGCTGAGCTATCTCGGCGTTGGCGTGCAGCCCCCAATTCCGAGCTGGGGCAATATCATCTTTGAAAATCAAACTTATTTTACCTCAGCCCCATGGCTGGTGTTTGTGCCGGGCATTGCCATTGTCATGTTGGCGCTCGGGTTCAATCTGGTCGGTGACGCCTTGCGCGACATTCTAGACCCCACATTAAAGGGGAAAAACTAAGATGTACGCTTATGTTATCCGTCGCCTGATCGAAGCTTTTCTGATCCTATTGGGTGTCAGTTTCATCACTTTCATTCTGCTCTATCTGGTGCCTGCCGACCCGGCGCGGCAGATTGCGGGGCGCAGCGCCACCGCGCAAACCGTTGAAAATATACGCGAGCAATTGGGCCTTAATCTGCCCTTTTATGAGCAATATTGGCGCTATCTCGTCAATTTGTTGCAGGGCGACTTTGGCCGATCCTATTTGCAAAAATCAGAAGTGGGCGAGTTGATCGCCGCGCGGTTGCCTGCCAGCCTGTTGCTGATGGTCGCGGCCATCTGCACCGAATTGGTGATGGGCGTGTTGATCGGTGTGATCGCTGCTATCAAACGCGATACGCCATTGGATAAAGGTCTGATGATCTTTTCTTTCGTTGGCGTGTCCGCCCCACAATTTGTGGTCGGTATCCTGCTGCTCTATGTATTCGCGGTCCAGTTGGAATGGTTCCCCATCGGTGGCTATGGCACCTTTGCCCATATTGTTTTGCCTGCGCTCACCCTAGGGGTTCTGGGGACAGGCTGGTATTCCCGCATGATGCGCTCATCGCTGATTGATGTGATGACGCAAGATTATATCCGCACGGCGCGTGCCAAAGGCATGCCGCGCATGCGCGTCATTTTCCGCCACGCTTTGCCCAACGCCTTTTTGCCCATTATCGCGATGATCGGCATCGATATCGGCTTTTTCATGAGTGGCATTGTGGTGGTGGAATCTGTTTTTGGCTGGCCGGGCATTGGGCAACTGGCATGGCAAGCCATTCAACGGGTCGATATCCCAATAATTATGGGCGTCACGCTGGTTTCGGCCTGCGCGATTGTGTTGGGCAATTTGGTCGCTGACCTGATTGCACCCTTTGTCGATCCAAGAATCAAACTGAAATAGAGAATTAAACTGAAATAACAAAAGCTTCCAAGAGGAGGGAGGAACCTAAAATGAACTTGAGAAACAAACTATTGGCAGGTGTCGCTGCAACGGCGATGACCCTTGGCGCAGGCACAGCCCTGGCCGACAATATGGGCGGCAACATCATTGTCACCTATAAGGATGACGTGTCCACTTTGGACCCAGCTATCGGTTATGACTGGCAAAACTGGTCGATGATCAAAAGCCTATTTGATGGCTTGATGGATTATAAGCCCGGCACAACCGAGCTGGTGCCTGACTTGGCAGAAAGCTACACCATTTCTGATGATGGTCTTGTTTATACCTTCAAGCTGAAGCCGGGTGTGAAGTTCCACAATGGCCGCGAATTGGTGGCTGCTGATGTGAAATACACTTTGGATCGCGTGGTAAACCCGGAAACGCAAAGCCCTGGCGCTGGCTTTTTTGCAGCGATTGACGGTTTCGATGCCGCTTCAGCAGGCGAAGCTGAAGGCTTGTCTGGTGTTAATGCTGTGGATGACCAAACGGTTGAAATCACCTTGTCTCGTCCTGATGCGACTTTCCTGCATGTGATGGCGCTTAACTTTGCGCATGTTGTGCCTAAAGAAGTTGTTGAAGAGCATGGTCAGGATTTCGGCAAGCACCCTGTAGGCACTGGCGCATATGAGATGACTGACTGGACCTTGGGGCAGCATGTGATCTTCTCGCGCTTTGACGATTATCACGTTGAAGGTTTGCCAAAGCTTGATCAAATCACTTTTGAAGTGGGGCAGGAGCCGATTGTGGCCCTGTTGCGCTTGGAGCGTGGTGAAATCGACATTGCTGGCGACGGCGTACCGCCTGCGAAGTTTTTGGAAGTGACAGGCAATCCTGAATATGACGGTTCAATCGTTGAAGGCAGCCAGTTGCACACGGGCTACATCACCATGAACACGCAAATGGCACCTTTCGATAATTTGAAAGTGCGTCAGGCCGTGAATATGGCGATCAATAAGGACCGGATCGTGCGGATCATCAATGGTCGTGCAGTGCCTGCCAACCAGCCATTGCCGCCTTTGATGCCGGGCTATGATGAAAACTATGAAGGCTTCAAGTTTGACCCAGATGCAGCCAAAGCCTTGTTGGCTGAAGCTGGGTTTGCAGATGGCTTCACCACTGAGCTTTATGTGGCCAACACCGATCCGCAGCCGCGTATCGCGCAAGCCATTCAGCAGGATTTGTCCAACATCGGCATTAAAGCTGAAATCAAATCATTGGCCCAAGCGAACGTGATCGCCGCTGGTGGCGAGAAAGACCAAGCACCGATGATCTGGTCTGGCGGTATGGCCTGGATTGCTGACTTCCCCGATCCATCTAACTTCTATGGTCCGATTTTGGGCTGTGGCGGCGCGGTGCCGGGCGGCTGGAACTGGGCTTGGTATTGTAACCCTGAGTTGGACAAGCGTGCGATTGCAGCTGATGCAATGGCTGACCCATCACAAGCGGAAGCGCGGATTGAAGAGTGGAAGAAAATCTTCACTGAAATCCAAGACGAAGCGCCATGGGTGCCTGTGTTCAACGAACAGCGTTTCACCATCCGGTCGAAGCGGTTGGCCGGGCCTGAAGGTATCTTTGTGGATCCCGTGCACATTCCGGTTCACTATGACCATGTCTATATTTCTGAAGGCAACTAAGGAAAAACTCTATGTGTAACGCGCCGGATTATACCATCCACCGGCATCACCATCACTTTGGCTGGGACAATTCAATTGTCCCAGTTCAAACGGTTGCGCCGGGCACAACGCTTGAATTTGAGTGTATTGATTCATCTGGCGGGCAAATTACGCCAGAAAGCACAACGGCAGATATTGCCAAGCTGGACTTTGCGAAAATTAATCCGGTTTCCGGCCCAATTTTTATTGAGGGGGCAGAGCCGGGCGATGCTGTTAAGGTGAAAATTGAGGGCTTTGGCCCGTCGGGATTTGGCTGGACAGCCAACATTCCAGGCTTTGGCCTTTTGGCAGATCAGTTTGAAGAACCTTCCTTGCAGCTATGGCATTATGATAAAGATAAATTAGGCACTTCGGCCTATGGGCCGGGTGGACGTGTTCCGCTGAAACCATTTGCGGGCACCATTGGGCTTGCACCGGCAGAACCAGGCGAACATTCGGTTGTGCCGCCAAGGCGCATGGGCGGTAACCTAGATATTCGAGACCTTGCGGCGGGGACCGAACTTTATCTCCCAGTGGAAGTGGCAGGTGGACTGTTTTCCATGGGAGATACCCATGCGGCCCAAGGGGATGGCGAAGTGTGTGGCACAGCAATTGAAAGCCGCATGAATGCCATTGTTACCCTTGATCTGGTGAAAAATGCCAATCTCAACATGCCGCGGTTCACCACGCCCGGACCTGTGACCAATCATTTGGATCAAAAGGGTTATGAAGTCACCACCGGCATTGGTTCTGATCTGATGGAGGGCGCGCGCAATGCGCTGTCTGGCATGATCGATTTGTTGTGCGCTCAGCACAATATGAACCCGGTGGATGCTTACATGCTGTGCTCAGTGTGTGGTGATTTGCGTATCTCTGAGATTGTGGACCAGCCCAATTGGGTCGTCTCCTTCTATTTCCCACGCATTGTATTTGAATAGGGTGGTCCCCTTTGGGGCCATCCACATTTTGGGCAAAAAATATGCAACAAAAATCGCACCCTATTTTGGATGTTCAAGGCGTTTCCATTTCCGTGAAAACGGATGACGGTTTGAAGCAGGTGGTCAATCAATTCACCTATCATGTGGATGCGGGGGAGACCCTTTGCATCGCGGGTGAATCTGGCTCCGGCAAATCCATCACATCGCTGGCGATTATGGGGCTTTTGCCCAAAAGCTCGGCCATGGTGACAGGCGGTAAAGCCATTCTGGATGGCGAAGATTTGTTGCAGATGCCGGAAAAGCGGCTGGAACATGTGCGCGGCAATGATATTGCCATGATCTTCCAAGAGCCGATGACGTCGCTGAATCCGGTGATGACCATTGGCGATCAATTGCGAGAAGTACTGCGGTTTCACAAAAGCATGGATGGCGGCGCGGCAGACGCGCGGGCGCTGGAGATGCTCGAAGCTGTGCGCATGTCAGAAGCGAAAAAGCGGTTGGAGCAATATCCCCATGAATTGTCAGGTGGGATGCGCCAGCGGGTGATGATTGCCATGTCGCTTTTGTGCAGCCCAAAGGTGCTGATCGCGGACGAACCCACCACCGCGCTGGATGTGACCATCCAAGCACAAATGCTGTCTTTGATGAAAGAATTGCAGCGCGAATTTAACACGGGGCTGATTTTGATCACTCACGATATGGGCGTGGTGGCCGAAATGGCTGACCGCGTGCTTGTGGTCAATCGGGGTGAAATGGTGGAAGAGGGGGATGTGAACGCTATCTTCTCCGCACCGAAGCAGCCTTATACGCAAGAATTATTGGCAGACTTGCCTAAGCTCGGTTCTATGCAGGGCACGGTGAAAGAACTGGCAGTGCCGCCAGCCGATCTTCAAATGGCGAAAGATCGTCCCTTATTGAAGGTCAAAGATTTGACTGTGCGCTTTGACATAATTGGTGGCGTGTTGCGGCGACCAGTTAAGCGCGTGCATGCGGTTGAAAAAGTGTCGTTTGATCTGCGGGCAGGCGAAACCTTGTCGCTGGTGGGCGAAAGTGGCTGCGGCAAATCAACAACGGGCAGGGCGCTGCTTAATTTGGTGGATTGGCAGGGCGAAATTGAACTGGAAGGGCAAAGCACCCGCACATTGTTCAAGCAAGACCCAATGGCCGCGCGGCGGCAAATTCAAATGATTTTTCAGGACCCTTATGCGTCCCTTAACCCACGCATGAGTGTAGGTGATTTGGTGGGTGAACCCCTCGTCATCCACCAAATCGGCACATCGGCTGAGCGCAAAGAGCGTGTGGCGAATTTGTTCAAGCGCGTGGGGCTGTCACCAGATCAGATGGAGCGGTATCCGCATGAGTTTTCCGGTGGCCAGCGGCAGCGCATTTGCATTGCACGGGCGTTAGCTTTGAACCCGAAAATCATTGTGGCTGATGAAAGCGTGTCTGCACTGGACGTGACGGTGCAAGCGCAAGTTTTGGATTTGCTGCAGGAGTTACAGGAAGAATTGGGTCTGTCTTACATCTTTATCTCGCACGATATGGCAGTGGTTGAACAGGTTAGCCATCGCGTCGCTGTGATGTATATGGGGCAAATTGTGGAGATTGGTGCGCGTGAAGCCGTGTTTGAAAATCCGGCTCATGATTATACCAAAGCTTTGCTGGAGGCTGTGCCAATTCCAGACCCGACCATTAAGCGCGAGCGGATTTTGATGAGCGGCGGTGAGATTCCTAGCCCGGTGCATGGGCTGAATTATCAGCCGCAATATGTCGATTTAAAACACATTGCGGCCGAACATTATGCTGCGATTTAGGTTAGCTTTTTGGTCCCAAAAGGTACCAAATGATCAAGCCGACCAATGGCAGGAATAAGATAATCAAAATCCAGAGGATTTTTGACATTGTTGAACTAGATGATTGGGCGATTTTGATAATTGCCCAGATGTCGAGAATGAGAATAATCAGCCCTAAAAGGCCACCAACTTCAAAACCCATTTTATTGTCCTTTCATGATGTGCGGCGTGGCTTTAAGCGTTTGCGGCACTTTTTTGATTGTCGTTTAGGCTTTCGATTAGTTCGTCTTGCACCATGATTTGGCGATGAGGGTATGGAATTTCAATCTCTGCCTTATCCATGGCTTTTTTCACCGCTTCCAGCACAGCCATGCGGGCAGCGTAAAAATCGTCAGTTGTGGTCCACCAGCGGGCACGCAGATTGACCGAGCTATCAGCAAAATCCCACACGCCAATGTCTGGTTCTGGATCTGTCGATACGGCTTCAATTGATTTGATCGCCTCTAGGATTGTCGCTTTGGCGTGGTCGATATCCGCGTCATAACTGATGCCAAATTGATAGTCGGTCCGCATGATTGGGTCGCGGGTGACAATGGTGAACGCATTGGTGAACACTTCACCATTGGGAATGGACACATCTTGCCCGTCAAAGGTGCGTATCCAAGTGGATCGCGTGGAGATTTCACGCACTATGCCTTCATAACCTTCGGCCTTAATCCAATCGCCTGCGCGGAAGGGTTGGCGCAGCAAAATGATGAGGCCAGCCAAAAAGTTTTGCAAAATATCGCGAAAGGCAAAGCCGATGGCGACAGAGCCAACGCCCAATATTTGGATCAATTCTGCGGCGCCGACGCTTGGCGCGATGATCGCGACAGCCACAAGCAGGCCGGCAAAAATAATCGCCATATGCGCGATGCGGCCAAGGGCCAGGCCAACACTTCTGTTGGCGCGGCTCGCGACGATTTTTGTGGTGATTTGTTTGACAAAACCCGCAATGACCAAAATCACGATGAACACAAACAACGCGATTAAGATCTGCGGGACCATGGCAAAGAAGCCTTGGATCATTTCAGATACAGTGTCGATAGAGGTGTTTGCCTGCTCGACAAGCGGTTCCATATTATTTCTCCCCAAATACACAATTGTGCGCTTGGTAGGAAATAACGGGTAACGCCGGATTTGGTTCCGAATTAATCCAGTCTATTGTTCAAATGACACAATAAAATCAACGGCTCAGTGGAATATCGATAATAACGCTCAGGCCGTCTTTATCGAATTCACGTTCAATGCTGCCGCTTAATTCTCCGCGAATATTTGCGTCGATCAATTTAGTGCCGAACCCCTTCTTGTCCGAAGGTGGATTTGCATTTTCCGCAAACTCACGCCAATGCAGTTTTAGTCTGCGTTTGGCTTTTTTGCCTGATAGGCTCCATTCAACCTTTAACCTGCCGCCCGGTTCCGTCACCCCGCCATATTTAAGCGCGTTGGTTGCCAGTTCGTGGCATACAAGGCCGATGGCTTGCGTGGCTTGTTCGTTCAGTTCGGTTTTAGGGCCTTCCAACACCACATGGTCGGAGCCGTCGCCAAATACTTGTTCCAGCTCGGCGCTGAGCAGGGTGCGCAAGTCGGCGCGTTGCCATTTGGAGCGTGTCAGCAAATCTTGGGATTTGGACATGGCGTGCAAGCGGGCCGTGAAGCTTTCTGAAAAGTCTTCAATCGTCTCGGCGCTGTTGGCTGTTTGCCTTGCAATGGCCAGCACGCGGGCAATAGAGTTTTTGATCCGATGCCGCATTTCTTGCAGCAGCATTTCTTTCTCTTTTAGTGTCTCTTCCACAAGCCGCTTCACTTCATGCGCCTGGCGCACGGCATTTTGCTGCGCCACAATGGCGATGGCCAATGCAAAGGCTAAAATGGCTGACAAAGTGCCCAAGATGAGTGAGCTTAGATGCGGGAAGGGTGCGTCATAAAAGATAGAAGTTTCGTGCAGTTCAATGTTCCAAATGCGCCCGGCAAACTCCAACTCACGCACCACATTATATGTGGCATTCTCTGGCGCGAACTTTGCTGTTTGAAACAAAAACTGGTCGCCATCGGATGAGCGCAAGGCAACGCCTCGCGTTTCCTGCGGTGTGAGCGCCGCCAGATGAAGATCGCCAGCGCGGAATGGGGCATAGATAAAGCCGCGCACTTCGTCCTCAACAATGGTAGAGGCATCTGAGCGGCCAAAGGGGAAATAGACCAAAAAGCCCGCCTGTTTGTGGCTTGTGATTTCCTGCACCAATTCTACCGGGGCGCTCGCGGCGGCCTGACCACTTTGCAACGCGCGCATAATTGCGGCGCGGCGTGAGGGCTCTTCAAACATATCGTATCCCAAAGCGGCTTTGTTGCGCTCGTCCTGCGGTTCAAGCAGCACAATTGGGGTGCGATATTCTTGTTCAGTTTCCGGCCAAACGGCACGGCCGAGTGCGTAATTGGTTGAAATATCAAGCTGCGCTTTAATTTCCTCGCCCGTTTTGATGAAACGAGCATAACCAATGCCTTGAATGCCCGCATACTGGTCGTCAATGCCAAGTCCAGCAACAAATTGTTTGAACGCGGTGCCATCGACTTCACCGTCAGTCGCAGCGAAAAGCGCACGCGTGGCAGAAAGAAGCGCAATATGTTGGCGTAACCGTTCACGCAGTTGGTTCACGGCTTCTTCGGCCATAATTTCAAACCGTTTCTGCTCAGCATTAAGCTCCGCACGATAGACGACGGTGGTCATGCCAATGCCTAGGCTGGTAACCAGCAAGAAAACGATAAATGGTAAAAAGCGCTTCATATAGGGCTTAAATCTCCGCGTCAGATTTTATATGACCAAACAGAATTGGCCGCAAGATGGTCCATGTACGGTTTGGTCTTAGAGGAACAATTGCCTTTAATTAACGTTCTTCTTTCACAGCTAAGAAAGGAGAATATCATGACTTGGCAAAACAGCTCAGCCAAATGGGAGCAAATCTCTGGCAAATGGGAGCAATTTAAAGGCGAAGCGCAAGTGCAGTGGGGTAAACTCACGGATGATGATCTCGATGTTATTGACGGGAACCGCAAAAAGCTTGTGGGCAAATTGCAAGAGAAATACGGGAAAGCCCAGGAAGACGTTGAAGAAGAAGTCGATCTTTGGATCGTAAATTCACGTCTGGATGAGCACTGATAATCCAGTGAAACTCAGAACCAAAATGGCGGCCATTCTGGTCGCCTTTTTTATGCGTTAGAGGGGAAAGATATGGCATATCTCAGGGTATCCTCGCTGCGCGTGTAGTCCGCCTTGCCACCAACGGCGTTTGGCACAACTCTCTCTAAGATCGTGCTTCCGAAACGTTTTTCAGTTTGTTCTTCTTGTTCGTCTTTGGTTGGCTCCACCCAGTTCAACGTTAGGGTAGGGGTGGTGCTGTGCAGTTGCTGCAATTTTGTGGAGACAAAAATTTGCTTTTGCTCTTGTACAAAGCACCCGTAATTTACAGCATTGGACAGTAATTCATGAATTGCCAAACCAATATGCACCGCGGCATTGGGGCTGATCACCACATCCTCGCCTTCAAAAACCACAAGCTTTTTAATCTGTAGAGGGAAATAGCTGAGTTGACGCTCCAACATGTCTTTCAAGCTTGAGCCTTGCCAGTCTGTTTCCATGATTGAATCTTGAGACAGCGAAAGGCTTTGCAGACGGCCATGAAAGCTTTCCACAAATCGTTCCAATGTTGGGGCATGTCTTGCTGTTTGTGAGGCAACGCTTTGGATGATGGCCATCAGATTTTTGGACCGGTGGCTGACTTCTTTGAGCAATGTGCGCAAGGTTTTTTCGCGCCGCCGTTCGTCAGTCAAATCGTTGACCGTCGTGAAAATCTGTTTGCCGTCCTCGCGATCGAACACCAGTTCCACCAAAAAATGGTAGGTCCGTCCGCGATCATCCAGCCATTCAAACTCACGTTTTTGGCCAACTTCGAGGATTTTTTGTTTTTCGCTGGTGAGTTTTTCGCCAAGTTTATGACCAAAGATGCTCAAATCTGATGGTTTATCTTGGGTGCTAGGCGAGTTCCAATCAGGTGGGAGGTTTGCAATATAAAGATATTGCAGTTGTTCATCTTGCAACATCGCGCAAACGCCTGAGCGAACCAAGGCGAAGGTAAGATAGTCGCGCTGTCGGTTTGGGTCTGTTTGCTGTTTTTCCCAAGTGAGTGAATGAGTGTGCATAGAGGGTTCTTAAATTGAATTACAGGCGGTGCCCAAGGCACCACCTGTAAGATTTATACCATTTCTATGGTTTCCGCCGAACAAACCCTGTGATCACTGAAACGACCAAGAAGATCAGGAACAGATAGAACAAGATCTGTGCGATACCTGCTGATGCGCCGGCAATTCCGGAGAAACCAAATATACCTGCAATTACGGCGACAGCCAAAAAGATCAGTGCATAATAAAGCATTGTTTTTTCTCCTTTTGTTACTGTCTAATAAACGCCGCTAGGCCGATTTGGTTCCCTCCTCGGCGCTGTGACCATCAAAAAACAGTGCTTGGCTGATTAATGCTTTCACTGTTTCTTCGCGGAATGGCTTGGTCACCAAGAAAGTTGGCTCTGGCCGTTCACCCGTGAGCAAGCGTTCAGGATACGCTGTGATAAAAATCACAGGTAGCGCATCTTGGGTCAAAATTTCATTCACCGCATCGATACCAGAGCTGCCATCCGCCAATTGGATGTCAGCTAACACCAAGCCTGGGCGTTCCTTTGCGTAAAGTTCGCGGGCTTCGTCGTGGGTGCGGGCAATGCCGGTGACGGAATGGCCAAGATCATCCACCAATTGCTCAATATCCATAGCAATAAGCGGCTCATCTTCAATGATCATGACGCGGGTTGTGACCTGACGTGCAATATCTTGGTGTGCCTGATCCAACAGCTGCAACACATTTGAGCGATCTGTATCGAGAATTTCAGCAATTTCGTCATGTGAAAATTCTTCAACGCTGTGCAGCAAAAATGCATGGCGTGCATTTGATGGCATGGCGGAAAGGTTTGCAGTGGCGCGTTTTTCCCAGCTGAAGGGGCTGTCCATCGCCTGCAAATCTACTTTTGCAGAATTATGCAGAATGCAGAATAATTTATAGATGGCAACTTTGTCGCTTGATGCTTTTGGGAAGCTGCTTACATCTTCAATAAGTGTTTCCAACAGCAGCGCAACATAGGCGTCGCCAGAAGATTGAGAGCCAGTTGTGGCCCGGGCGAAGCGTCTCAAATAAGGTAGGTGAGCCGCGATACGTGTGGATAGTGACATAAATTTCTCCATTCCCCAGAACAGGTATACTTCTACACCAAACGCGCGCTTCAAAAAAAAGTTCCAAGGGGTGGGAACTTTTTTTTTAGATCGGCGTTTATTGTACAGCACTACGTAGTTTTCGAGAAATAGGCCGTGTAATGACAAAGAATGCCAACAAAAATGGCGTACACCTAAATGGAAATGCCGCAGGGTCGGCAGATGGAAGTGAAATGATTTCAGAAAAACTGAAGCAATTATACGATTCCGTATGTGATGAAGGTATTTCTGACCGGTTTTTGGATTTGTTGGAAAAGCTGGACGCTGCGGAGAAAAATTCTTCTGATGAGGAGCAATCCTCATGAGTGAGTCTAAACAGACTGATCCTTTTAAGCGCGAGCTTTTAAGTTGCTTGCCGGGCTTGCGCGGTTTTGCCATTTCATTGATTGGTCGTCACGACCGTGCTGATGATTTGGTGCAAGACACGATTGTGAAGGCCTGGGCCAACAAAACAAAGTTTGAGCCTGGCACCAATATGAAGGCGTGGCTGTTCACCATTTTGCGCAACGAATTTTATTCGCAAATGCGCAAGAAGGGTCGTGAGGTTCAAGATACGGATGGTGCCTTCACCGATTCATTATCTACCCACGCAGCTCAACAAGGGTCCATGGACTTGCAGGACTTCAAAAAAGCGCTCAGCCAATTGCCGGACGATCAACGCGAAGCCATTGTTTTGGTGGGTGCATCTGGTTTGTCTTATGAAGAAGCGGCTGAGATTTGTGGTTGCGCGATTGGCACCATCAAAAGTCGCGTCAATCGTGCGCGTGAGAAGTTGAAAGAGATTTTGGACGTCTCTGGGCACCAGGATTATGGTCCAGACGCTGGAACTTCCGCGGTGACAAAAGCACCGATTGCACTTTAGATAAGTGCAATATCCTCACCAAGAAGCAGGGCGCGAGCCCTGCTTTTTTATATCCATAATTTCGACGCACAAAAAAGGGTCGGTGGAAACCGACCCTGATCACATCTATGCCGAGATGATGTTATTCGCTTGCTGTTGCGCGGAGCATCCAGATTGCCTTTTCGTGGAAGGCCAAGCGTTCTGTCATCAGATCTTCAGTCACCATATCTTTGTTGTCGCCAGCTTTCTCGGCTGCTTCGCGCATTTTGCGACAAATCGCTTCGTGTTCGGCGATCAAATCGTCCACCATGTCGATGGCGGTTAGGTGTTCAACTTCTTTGCCGTCTGGCGCAAATTCTGATGCATTGCCGATTGTATATGGTGCAACATTCCCCAAAGCGCGCACGCGTTCGGCGATCACGTCAATTGCAGCGAACAAATCTTCATAGTGCTCTTCGGTCAATTCGTGCAGCGGCTTGAACAATGGGCCAACCACATTCCAATGATAAACGTGGCTTTTGATCATCAAGCGATAGCTGGCGCCCAAAACATCAGACAATGTTTTGGAAATGTCTTTGCGCAAGCCCTCATCGAGGCCAGTATTAATGTCTTCTGACGTTGATTTGGCATTCATAATTGATGAAACATTGGACATAGTTTTATCCTTTCGTTGAAGGCTTTTACTTTGTTATTGCAGGGCTAATGGGCTCAGCCCCGCTCTCTTTATAAAAACGGATTGGGCGGGCTTTGGTTCCGAATTATTCAGCGATTTCGTCAGCGTTTTTTGCGGCGGATTTGCTGTTTGGCACCGCTACAGTTTCATTGAGATTTTGCACAATGGTGTTCACGATCAACAGCATCGGCACTGCAATAAAGCCGCCCAGTGGTCCCCATGCCCAAATCCAATAGGTCAAGGTGACGAACACTAGAAATGGGTTCAGCATCATGGCGCGGCCGATGATGGTTGGGGTGACAAATTGTGCTTCGATGCCATTGATGATTGTGTAGATGATCACGGGGATCAGCGCCGCATTTAGCGTGTCAAATGTCACAAGGCCAACGCCGAAAAGGCTGGCGATCATGATCACGGGGCCGATGTATGTGATGTAATTCAACACGCCGGCCAACATGCCCCACAAGAAAGGTGCAGGAATGCCTGCGGCCCACAGCGCAAATGAGATGGTGAGGCCCAGGCCAATATTGATGAAGGTGATGGACAGCAAATAGCGCGAGATAAACTGCTCCACATCATCAAAAATGTGGGACACAGCCCGCCGTGTTCTTTCGACAGAGAACAGGCCGATCACGAAGGTTTTGATTTGCTCGCGTGTTGCGATGAAAAAATAAAGGCTGACCAGAAAAATCAGAATTTGTGCAAAGAAAGTGGGCGCAGAGAAGGCTACGGTTTCAATTGGTGAGCCGTCCTCCACCTGCACCACCATATCTGCCGATTGGCTGGTGAACTTGTTTAACTGTTCGCGCGCGCCTTCCACGGCCGACATCATACCTTGCCAATCGGCAAGGATGCCTTGCAGTTTGCGCCACAATTCAGGCAGGCGCGAGATCCAGCCGGAAAGCGGCAAGATGACTGCGGTGAGCATGGTGCTCAAGATCAAAAAGAAGGCAACCACCACCGCGCCGCCTGAGACGGCGGGCGAAACGCCAAACTTTTCAATGCGGTCGGCGAGCGGGCCGAACATAAGGCCAATCACGATTGACGAGACGAGGGGGGCCAAAATCACTTGCCCCCAAATCAGAAGCGCTGAGCCACCTAGCACAATGACCAAGGTCAAGGCACCCAATTGCAACAGGCTGATCACCCATGGGGCGGGCTGCAAATTTTCAAAATGATTGGACATAGGTGATCGTCTCACAGCTCTAATGATGACAAAGGGGCAAAAAATAAAGCCGACAGCGCAGCGGGGGCGGCGCTATCGGGGGAGTTGTTTTAGATCGGCTTTTTTGTCTTGTTCATTGCTCAGCAATGACCAGCCAATCAAGGCCACAGCGGGGGCAAGCAGCTTGTTCTTTTCCAAAGCACGGTCCACCGTTTCGTGTGCCAAGGTGGCCAACAATTGTGTTTGCGCCGCAGTTTGGCGCTCGCGGGCGCGTCGATCGCGCGCGCTTTTAAATAGCCAAACAAGTGCTGTGAGCACCAGCATGGACGCGGCGACGATCAAGGAGGCATAGATCGGATCTAATGCGCGTTCGAGGGCGAACCAGGCCGCCGCAATAAGCGCAATGTAGGCCACGATGCCAGTTGCAGCGCACACCAGCACCATGATGGAATTGGTTTGCACCCTATTCATCATGATGCTGGTGAGATGTGTGGTCAAAATGCTGATCGCGTTGTTTGACATTGGCTTATCCGCGTGAAGAAAGAAGCGCGATGGCAATGCCGGCACCTAGTGCCAAGCCAACGGATTTCAACGGCTGCTTCTTAATGTAAGTGCGGATTTGCTCCATTTCTTCATTGGCCAGATCGGCAGTTTTTTGCGTTGTTTCGCTCACTGCTTCTGCGGCCTGATCCATTTTGCTTTCGCCCTTATCGCTTACGGCTTTCATCAAAGCGTGCACATCGCTTTGCAAGCCTTCGATTTGGGATTCTAGCGCTTTAACGAGATCGGTTTGGTTGGTCGTACTTGTTTTGCGTGTTGTTGTTTTTGTAGCCATGGTGATCTCCTCTTCAGGTTACTAACAGTTAAACGCCACGCTTTTACTTTGGTTCCACAAAAAAAGAGGCGCTGAAAACAGCGCCTCTTGTGCAGATATTTTGAAATATCTATTTGATGATGATGCCATCAGGATTGTTTGTATATTCTTCTTCAGAATATGTTGGGCCTGATTCAAGTGTTGCTTTTGTGAAGTCAGAGCGTACACGCAAGCCACCATTGGCATCAGTGTAGATCTTCAATTCACTAGCAGCCAAAGCTACTGGCTTTTCGCCAAGGCCCAAGAAGCCACCTACATCAACGATATAAGCTGTCACTTGGCCATCTTGTGTCATCAACACGTCTGAGATTTCGCCAACATCTTCACGGTCTGGACCGTAAACACGAGTGCCCATCAATTCTTCGGCGCTCAATTCACCAGTGGCCACAGTTTCCATGCCTTCATCTTCCCAGTTCCAACCCATGTCGGTGTTCATTTGGGTAGAACCGTCAGTGTTCATTTCACCTTCAGCTGACATTTCAGTGTCGGCGTTCATGTCACCTTCGGCAGACATTTCTGTGTTTTCACCATCTTGTGGTGGTGTTGGCGCTTGCTCACCATCATTGTTGGTGGCGTTGTCCATAGTGTTTTCAACATTCTGCTGAGTTTCATTCAGCCATTGCTGACCTTCCTCAGTCCAAGACAAACGCTCAGATGTGTATTCACCTTCTGATTCAAGCTTTGCACGGTCAAATGCCGGTGCTGCTTCCAGGTCAGCTTTGGTCATGCTGGTCACGATAACGCGTTCGCCATCGCGCTCAACCCAAGTGATGTCTTCAACTGACAGGGCAACTTCTTTTTCGCCCAAGCCGAGGAAGCCACCAACACCAATGATGATCCATTCAGCGTTGCCTTTTTCGTCCATCACAACATCGTGGATGTTGCCAACAGATTCTGCGCCAGATTCACCTTCAACAAACACTTGCTTGTCGAGAAGGTTGGTGGCCAACAAGGCATTGGCGTCAACACCTGCATTGGTGCCCATTGCGCCGTCTTTGCCCATTGTGGCTGCATCGGCGTTTACATCTGTGTTCACTTCACCGTCAACTTGAACACCATCTTGTGTGTCCACGCTTACATCAGCTTCAACACCAGTTTGGGTGTCAGTTGAAAGTGTGTGGTTGTCAGCAAAACCAGCTGGGGCCATCAGGGCCAACAAAGCGGTTGTTGTAAGCAGTTTTGATGTCATCTTTTTCATTTTTATTCTCCTTGATAACTCTTTGACGCTTTCTAGGGGGAGGAAATTATTGTTGTTCTGCGCTCAGGCGTGCTTCGCCTTCAGCGGTCCATGAAAAGTCATCGACTGTGTATTCGCCGCTGGCTTCAATTGCTGCGCGATCAAACTCCTCTGCCGCTTCAAGTTCAGCCTGGGTCATTTGGGTTACAACAATTTGCTCATTGTCGATGTTTGCCCAAGCAACTTGTTCTGCTGCGATGGCAACTTCTTTTTCGCCAAGGCCGAGGAAGCCACCTACGCCAACGATTACCCAGTCAGCATTGCCTTCATCGTCCATCACAACGTCGTTCACATCGCCAACAACTTGAACATCGGCATCAGCGCTTGTGTGCACTTCTTGACCCAACAGGTCAGTTGCCAAAATTGCGCCGGCAGATAGGTCGGCAGACAATGATGTTTCTTCACCATTGTTCAGGTCCACAGTGCCGTCTACAGAAGCATCAGCGCTTGTGTCGCCATTTTCGCTGGTGTCGGTATCAACGCTTGTGTCAACAGTGGCGTCTACCCCGGCATCCACGCTGCCGTCAGTGTTGTTTTCGTCCGTGTCAACACCAGCGTCCACGCCAACGCCTGCACCCAAATCAACATTGAGGCCGTCATTGTTTTCGTCAGAGCTGGTTTCAACGCCTGCATCAAGATTTGTGTCAACGCCTACATTAAGGCTGTCGGCAAATGCTGGTGCAGATAGCAAAGTAATAATTGCTGTTGTTGCGAAAAGTTTCTTTGACATGTTTCTCTCCTTTTGTATTCACTCCATTTATATTTGTTTTGTTTTGGAGTTGGGTGAGGAACGTAATATTTAATATTTAGTTCCTAAAAATTTTTATTTTATTTTGCTTAGATGTAGCCGAGCATCCAAATAAGTAGGAATACGACCAGAATAAGGCCGATGCCGCCAACTGGGCGATAGCCCCAGCCGCGTGAATATGGCCATGCCGGTGCGGCGCCAACTACAGAAATGATGAGAAGTAGTAGTATAAGTGTGGTTATACCCATGATGTCCTCTGTTATGTTTTGGATCACTATTTGTTGATCACTAACAGAACGATATATTACTGGGTTTGTTCCAAACTATATTGTGGTTTTATTTAGGCAAAAAAATGGGCCAATTGTGAAGCAAGGGCTGGTTGGGGGGGGGGAGGGGAGGTGCTTCGCAATTGGCCCAATTCTGGAGGTCGTCTATTTTATTCGCTTGGTGTCAGTTCTTCGGGAACTTTCAGTTCAACTGATACGCTTTCGCTGCCGCTGAAATAGCCGCTGTAAGCCAAGTAGCCTACAAAAATCACCGCGGCTGCTAGGACGATGGCAACAAATACGCCTAGCGGGTTCGATGATGAGTTTGAAACGACAACTGTTTCTCTTTCATTATTATCTGACATCTCGTCGCTCCTTTCGTGCTGCCTGAACAACGTGCGACGCTCAACTTGGTTCCTGCAAAATTTAAAAGTTTTTTGCGTGTGGGCGGAAAAATTATTCAGACACAAAAAAAGCCGCCCGGTTGGGGCGGCTTTTTCACAATTATATATTGCAGATTATGCAGCGATCTTTTTCTCGAGCGCCTCGTTTTTTTCAACCAGCGCTTCGTGCAGAATTTTGATTGATGCATCATAATCTGATCGATCGACGATGATTTGCACATCCACCTTGCGCAGCAGGTCTTGCATGCTAAGCGGGGTGATGCCGGCTTTGGCGAGGGCCAAAATGGCTTGTGCCGCCACATCACAGCCTTTCAAATTGCGCCCAATGGCAGAAATGAACGCCACTTTGCGCGAGCTGATTTCTGCAGCCGGAAATTCTTTTGAAAGATCCGATTCAACCCGCTTAATGTTTTTCAGTGACCCTTTCAAAAAATGGGTGATGGTGTTGGCGTTAGATGTTTTGGAGATGATCTGCACCTTGTGGCGTGTCAACGCGTCCAAAATGCGGGTGTCATACCCTTTAACGCCCACCATATCTTGTTCGAAAAACTCAAAGGCAATCACATTGTCGAGGCCGGTAATGATTTCCACCCCGGCTTTTTCGCCTTGGTCGGTGGCGTTGATTGTGGTGCCTGGGTGTTCCGGCTCAAATGAGTTTTTGATCCGCAATGGAATATTTGCTTGGCGCAAGCCCTTCGCCGCAGAAGGGTGAATGGCTTCCATGCCCATATTCGACAATTGGTCAGCCACATCATAATTGGTGTCGCCGATCACTTGCACTGCGTCTTCACCCACCACTTTCGGGTCAGCAGAGGACAAGTGGAATTCTTTATGGATGATCGCTTCTTTTGCTTCGGTGATCACGGCGATGCGTGACAGTGTTACCTCGCTATAGCCGCGGTCATAGGTTTTCATCAACGCTTCTTTGGATTGGGCGTAACCTGTGACAATTGGCAGTTCTTTGCTCACATCGATGTCTTTGAACGCGTTTTTGATGTTCTCATCAAGGCTATATTGCTCTTCATTGCGCCAGCCTGAAAGGTCAACCATGCGCGCATTCACGCCATTCAACTGCAGCAGCAATGCGGTATTGTGCGCAGAATGAACTTCGCCCAATGCGGATAGCATTTCGCGTACAGTCAGCAGGTGATTGTCTAGGCGGAAATGGCCATATGAGCACAGACGGTGCAAATCGATCAGGCAAGAGCGTACGCCTTCAATCCGTTCACGCACGAAAGCGTTGGCTGTGCTAAGTGCCTGCTGGTCGCTGAAGATTTCGGCGTTGATTTCCTGCATGCGCTTGGCCAATTTGTCCAAGGCATCGCCCCAAGCCCAATCGCTTTCAGCGCTGGCAAAAAGAGCGTACACGCCAGGGGCGCCGGATTTTTTGTGCTCAAGCAGATCATTGGTGATGCCGCCATAGGCAGACACAACAAAGATGCGATTGTATAGCGCGTCACCTTTACGGTCCCCGATCAGAACATTTTCTAAAAGTTCGTGGGTACGTGACATAGATGTCCCGCCGATTTTCTCAACTGTGTGGTTCGGCATGGTTACTCCTTATTTGGACGCTTAAAATGTGCATCAGCGTGTGGCTGATGCACGGATTGGCGAATTTCAATGTGGCCTATTCAATATGCCCTTCGCGCAGGGTCAGCGGTTGTTTTGGCTGACGGCGCGCCAAGAAATTCGGGCGCGGTTTTTCTGCGCCGAATGGGGCTTCAAGTTGGTTCGACCACGCATTGTAAACAAAGAAAGCATTTGAGCGTGGGAAGGGGGTGATGTTGCCATTTGAGCCGTGCATGGTGTTGCAGTCAAAAAGGATTACGGTGCCTTTTTTGCCTGCCGCATATTCAATGCCATGCTTTTGCGCCATCTTGGATAGCGTTTCGGCTGAAGGTACGCCCACTTCTTGTTTTTTCAATGAGCTTTTATGGTTGTCCTCCGGCGTTTTGCCCGCGCAGGACACAAAAGTGTTCTGCGAGCCCGGCATCAACATCAGTGGCCCGTTCAGCGCATCATTGTCTGTGAGCAAAACGGAAGCTGAGATGGCGCGCATGCGCGGCATACCATCTTCGGCGTGCCAGGTTTCAAAATCTGAATGCCAGTAGAACTCTTTGCCCGTTAGGCCCGGCTTATAGTTTAAGCGAGATTGGTGCACATAGATTTCGTCATCCAGCAGAAACCGCACTGGTTCTGCAATGCGCACATCTTCGGCCAAACGAGAAAAGACTTCGCTTTGCAAGTCCAGATCGAAGATTGTGCGCACATCGTTGGTGTCCGGCTCGGTCACCAAGCTTTCTTGAGAGAGTTTTGTGCTATCTGAACGCAGGCGCGCGCTTTCTTCGACCAAGGCATCAATTTCACCAGGCAAAAAGATTTTCTCGAGGATGAGAAAGCCATCACGCTGGAACTTTTCAACCTGATCTGTAGCCAGTGGCGCACCGGGGCGCCATTCGGACCAGACAACAGGATCCTTCCGCTCAACCCAGCTTTCGCCATCTGTCAAACGTGTTACGTAATGATCTTCTTGTTCTATCGGCTTAATTGCAGCGCTGCTCATAGCTCGCTCCTTTTCGTTAGAAAACAAAAACTCACTCTCTATTCTGCCGCGACCTCCGGTGCAGGTGCGTATGAACCGTCTTCCCGGTGCACTTCGTTGCCCGTTACTGGCGGGTTGAAGGTACAAGCAAAGGTGATTTGGCTTTTGGCTGACAATTCGTGCTTGTCATTTTTATCCAAGGCATAAATCACGCCTGGCTTGATTTCATGCACTTCGCCTGTTGCCAAATCTTTGATCTGGCCTTCGCCCTCAATGCAGAACACTGCTTCAAGGTGATGCTTATAATGGAACACGTGTGAGGTGCCTGCTTTGATGCGGGTGATATGGAACGAGAAGCCCATATTGTCATCCGCTAGCAGCAGGCGGGTGCTGTCCCACCCGTCGGTGGAGATTAGTCGGTCAGTTTCACGTGCTTTGTTTAAATCGCGTACAATCATTTTTTACTCCGCTGCTGAGCGTTGGTTCTTGTCGACAAGGGTGCAATCAAATGCGGTCTCGATGATGTCGAGACCCTTGGCGAAGGTTTCTTTTTCAATGGTCAATGGCGCGAGAATTTTCACGATCTCGTCGTCACTGCCTGAAGTTTCAACGATCACGCCATTTTCAAATGCGTGCTCGCAAATGTCCGCAGCAGCTTCGCCGCTGCCGCAATCGATGCCCTTCATCATGCCGCGGCCTTTAAGGCTGAAGCCATATTTGTCGGCGATTGACTGAAGGCGTTGCTCCAAAAACTCAGACTTCTCTTTAATTTCCGCTTGGAAAGTGTCGTCTGACCAGAATTTCTCAATCGCCACTTTTGCTGTGATGAACGCATGGTTGTTGCCACGGAATGTGCCGTTGTGCTCACCCGGCTTCCAGATGTCCAATTCAGGTTTAAACAGGGTCACTGCAAATGGCAGGCCCATGCCTGAAAGTGACTTGGCCATGGTGATGATGTCCGGTTCAATGTCCATTTCTTCAAATGAGAAGAAGGTGCCGGTGCGGCCGCAACCCGCTTGAATGTCATCAACGATGAACAGCGCGCCGTGCTTTTTGGCGATGGCTTGCATTTTCTGCATCCATTCTTTTGAGGCAACGTTCAAGCCGCCTTCGCCTTGCACAGCTTCCACTAAAATGGCTGCCGGGGCATCAATGCCAGCTGAGCTGTCGCTCAACAAAATATCGAGCTGTTCTGCTGTATCTACATTGTCACCAAAATAGCCATCAAATGGGGCTCGGTGTACGCCAGACAGTTCGGTGCCTGCGCCGCCACGTTTTCCGGCGTTGCCCGTTGTGGCCAATGCGCCCAAGGTCATGCCGTGGAAGCCATTGGTGAATGAGATCACATTGGTGCGGCCTGTCACTTTCCGCGCAAGCTTCAATGCAGCTTCAACTGCGTTTGCACCTGTCGGGCCGGTGAACATGGTGCGATAGTCCATGTTGCGTGGGGCCAAAATGCGGCTATGGAATGTTTCCAGAAAATCGCGCTTTGCATTGGTGTGCATGTCCAAGCCATGCGCAATGCCGTCGCGGCTGATGAAATCGATCAGCGCTTGCTTCATGTCTGGGTCGTTGTGCCCATAGTTTAGCGAGGCGCAACCGGCCAGAAAGTCGATATATTCTTTGTCGTCAGCGCCATAGATAGTGGCGTTGACCGCGCGATCAAACATCTTTGGAAAGGCACGGCAATAGCTGCGCACGGCACTTTCGCGACGTTCAAATACGAGAAGGTCTTTTTGTTCACTATTGGTCATTGTGTGTCCTTGAAATTTTGATGATTGTCGGCGCTACGCTACTGAACGCAATACAGGGTGATTTTGTTTCACGGGCGCAATTGAAACCAAGTGCTCGGTGTCACCTTGGCCATCCAAATGCTTCTCTTCGTCAAACATCACTTTTTTGTCTAGGTCCGCGCCGAAAGCGTCAGCGATGGCGCCAAAAAGGGCCCAGCTCGCTTCATTGTCTTTGGTGATGGTGCTTTCGATTTTGCGCACGTCTTCACACACATCCCGCTTGAGGATGGTGTGGATCAATTGCTTAGCGATGCCCAAACCGCGGGCTTCTTCAGCAACACAAACTTGCCAAACAAATAGAGTGTCGGGCTTTTGTGGTGGAATGTAAGCGGAAATCCAACCCACTGGTTTGCCGTCCAGCTCTGCGATCACGCAGGTATCTGCAAAGTGCGTGCATTGCAGCAAATTACAATAGATTGAGTTTTCGTCCAGCTTCCCAGAGTTCTTTACAATGTCCCAAACGACGGACCCATCATTTGCAGTTGGTTTGCGGAATGTGGGGCGTGCTTTGGTGCTATTTGTTTTCATTTTTCAACAATCCATGTGTTGTGAAAATTCAAATTCGCTTTTTATTTAGCTTCAACTAACTAAATGTCAACTCTTAACGGGTCGAAAAGTTTCGTGGAAAATGCTGAAATCGTGCGTTTTTGGGGATTTATGTCAAAAATATGAGGCTGAAACCCTTTGATCGTATTAAAGAAAATAGAATGTCAACCGACATATAATTTGTTTTTACAAACTTATTTTATGTCTTGGTCGATGGTAAAGATTGGGCTAAACTTTCTCGTCTGAATATGGTGATGAGGGCGGTGTGGAAGAGAAAACAAAATCGGTTTTGAGTTCAATTCGGCGAATCTTGCGGGCTGCGGATACAAACTCAAAAGCTTTGATGCGTGCGTCTGGTATCACGCCTTCGCAGTTGGTTTTGTTGCGTCTTTTGGATGAAGGCGGCGAACGCAGTGCGGGCCAAATTGCGCAGTCCATGGGCATTACCCAGGCCACCACCACGGGTTTGGTGCATAAGCTTGAGGCGCGGGGCTTGATTGAGCGCAAGCGCGGAGAAACCGACAAGCGTCAGGTGTGGTTATCGCTGACAGAAGCGGGGCATGCCGCTTTGAGTCAATCGCCAGATGGTATTCATGAGCAGTTTGAACAAGAGTTTGAAGAGCTTTCTGATTGGGAGCAATCCATGTTGCTTGCTTCGCTGGAGCGCATTGCAGCAATGCTGGATGGTGGGCAAGAGGATGTTGCGCCAATCTTTGATGCGGCAGAGCTGACGCCATTTTCCAAAGCAGAACCAAAAATTTAGCGGCTCGCTTGGGCGTCAATCGAAATCAGCATTTTCACCTAGCTACACGCATGCTCGCATGCAGTGAGGGGCATTTTCTACGTGCGCGGACAAATTGCGGATAGGCTGTGATCCTGCGCGTTTTGGCTTGCATCACACTGCTCTAAGCGCTAGTACAAATGTGTATACAGTATGTATTACCGCTGATTTTTGCGATTGAGAGGCCGCCAATGGCAACCTTAGCTGACGAGACTTACGACCGTATCCGTAACATGATTTTAGCGGGCGAGTTGAAAGCGGGATTGGCCATTCAGGAAAATGGATTGGCGAAGAAACTCAACGTGTCTCGAACGCCGGTGCGCGAAGCGATTGGTCGCCTGATTACTGAAGGTCTGATCACGCGATATGCGGGGCAAACGCCGACGGTGCAAACCGTTTCACTTACCGATTATATTGAAATTTTGCACATGCGCCGCCTTTTAGAGGGTGAAGCTGCGGCTTTGGCTGCCAAATCTTCTGATAAGTCACGTTTGGAGCCAATCGCAGTACGCAATCAACAAATGATTGAGGCGGGGGAGCTGGGTACTGATGAATATGTTGCCCTTGATGAGGAGTTACATCTCACCATTGCAGAGCTTTCTGGCAGCCGATTGCTTGCGCAAAATATCAAAGATTTGCGCCTTAAAACCAGAATTTTTGATCTGGGTGGCGTGACCAAACGGTTGGTGCCGAGCGGGCAGGAACATGTGGACATTCTAGATGCCATTCACAATGGTGACAGTGAGATGGCTCGACAGAAAATGGCCGCCCATATTGAACAAGTGCGGCGGTCAATTTTGGAGGAACTGGGTAACCTGTTCGACAATTGATGAGCCAGTCCGCTTCTCTTAAGATTGGGCGTACATTTTTGCATACGCCAGGCCCCACTTACATTCCCCAATCTGTGCGCAACGCCATGCAGCGCCAGTCATATGATTTGGCGGACCAAACTTTCTTCGATATTTGCAATCGCTGCGTTGAGGCGTTGAAGCCCATTTTTGGCACCCGGCACAATGTGTTTATCTACGCCGCAAATGGCCATGGCGCGTGGGATGCGGTGGCGCAAAATCTCTTCACTGAGGGTGATCAGGTGTTGCTGGTCAATAATGGTGGCTTTTCCTATTGGTGGGGCGAGCATCTCAGCACGCTTGGGGTGAAGGTGCACTCGGTTGGCCAAGGCACGCACGCTGCTGCGGGCATTGATGCCATTCAACGCGCCTTGGCAGATGATAAATCGAAGAAGATCAAAGCTGTTTTGGTTGCGCAGATCGATACTGCATCTTCCATCAAGGCTGATGTGCCTGCCATCCGCCGCGTTATGGATGCGTTAGATCATAACGCCTTGTTGCTGGCTGACGTGGTTGCGTCGCTCGGCACTATGCCCTTTGAAATGGATGCATGGGGCGTTGATGTGGCATTTTCTGCTTCGCAAAAAGCGATGATGGGGCCTGCAGGGCTGGCGATGGTTGCGGTTAGCCAAAAGGCGATGGATGTCGCTGCCGCAAATCCAGTAAAATCTGTTTATTGGAATTGGGTCATGCGCCATGGCGCTGATAATTACACGCAATTTGGCGGCACTGCACCGCAGCATGGCATTTTCGGGCTGGAAGCCGCTTTGGAGCGGCTCAATCAGGAAGGGTTGGCGGTGGCGCAACAGCGGCATGATCGGCTGGCCGCAGCAGTGCATGCGGCAGTTGCCTGTTGGGCTGCGCCGGGCGCGATGGCCTTCAACGTGAATGCGCCACAGGATCGTGCCAATTCGGTGACCACCATATTGACGCCGGAAGGATTCGCCTCGGAACAGTTGCGCAATTATGCGCGGTCGGAATTGAATTTGGTTTTGGCCGGGGGCTTAGGTCCGCTGTCCAACAAAGCTATTCGCATTGGCCATATGGGCGATTTGAACGAAGCGATGATTTTAGGCTGCCTGGCGGCAACAGAGGTTGCCATGCACAAATTTGATCTGCCCTTTGAGAGCGGCCTTGATGCCGCCGTCAAAGCGCTCGCCTAGGCGTTGCGATCAAAGGCGATCTCGCCGCCCACAATGGTCATATCCACATGCGACTGGCGAATGGTTTCCGCATCGCATTGGCTGATGTCCCGATCGATAACGGCAATATCTGCCAATTGACCGGGCAACAACCGCCCTTTGATGTTTTCCTCATGCGCCGCATAGGCCCCATTAAAGGTCATGGCTTCAATGGCACGATCCAAATCGATGGTTTGGTCTGCGCCATAGATTTTGCCGCTTGGACCCTTGCGGGTCATCATGGCGGCGATGTTCGGCAAGGTATCTGGCGGGCAGACAGGCGTGTCCGTACTGGCGCCGGGATACATGCTGCGCTCCACCCATGTGCGCATGGGGTAGGATTTTGAGGTGAGCTCTTCGCCCACCGCGTCAGCATAAAGATCACTGAAATGGTTGAAGAAGCAGGGTTGCGGGATCGGCAGAATATTGGCTTTCTGCATCCGTTGAAGCTGATCTTCGGTGACGAATCCGCAATGCTCCAGCCGATGGCGGCGGGCACGGATTTCGTCATTTGTGATGGCGCGTTCATAGGCGGTCAGTACTTGCTCAATCGCGGCATCGCCAATGGTGTGGGTCGCGATCTGATAGCCACGAGCCACATAATCAGCCACCATGTCGTTCATTTCCCGATCAGAATAAATGAACAGGCCCTTATTGTCCCCGTCGTTCAGATATGGCGTGGTCATTGCGGCGGTGTGGCCGCCTGTTGAACCATCGGCAAAGAGTTTGGCGGGGCCAATGCGCAACATATCATCGCCCGTGCCTGTGATCAGGCCGAGAGGGCTGCATTGCTCCATAATGCCGGAAGGGCCAGCCAAAATGGTGAGATAAGAGCGGACATGAAGGCGCTTGTCGCGACGGGCCATTTGAAAGCCGGCCATATCCATCATGCCTTCATTCATGCCCACGCCCGCATCCATGATGGACGCGACGCCGAAGCTCAGCATGTGCTTTGCTGCGTCTTCAATGGCGGTCACCACTTCATCGAGCGTCAGGGGTGGGATTTGGTCCATCACCAAACGCTGAGCCGTTTCCTGCAACTGGCCCGTTAGCTCGCCATCCAATTTTTGAATATGCCCACCTTCTGGGTCTGGCGTGTTGGCATCAATGCCCGCTGCGCGGAAGGCGAGGCTGTTGCCTACGCCCACATGGCCGCAACGGCGTTTCAGATAGACAGGATTATTCGGCGCAACACTGTCCAGCTCGGCGATGGTGGGGTGGCGCTTTTCGGCAAATTCAAAATGATCATAGCGCCCGCCATAAATCCACTCGCCTTGATTGGCGGCATCTGCCTGTTTTTTAATCTCGGTCAGCGCTTCGGGAATGGATTTCACCTTTTGCGGGCTGAGGTTTACTTCGCCCAGCGACCGGCCGAGCGAGATCATATGCAAGTGGCAATCATTAAAGGCAGGCACAGCCATGCGGCCTTCAAGGTCGATCAGTTTTGTGTCCGGCCCTTTCAGCGGGGCCAGTTCCTCAGCGCTGCCTGTGGCCAGCACTTTGCCATCTTTAATGGCCACCGCTTGGGCATAGGCTTGACCATAGGCCACATAAACAGGCCCATTGGTGAGCAACATATCTGCGTAAAGTGAGAACCCCATCTAACTTGCCTTATTTTTGAGGAAACACCATGGGCGACATCTCTTCGATTTGTCGGCCCGCCCAATCGCGTTCTGAAACAGTGGCGACTGTTTCGCGCTGGAATTCTTCGAGTTGGTCTAAGGCGCTATCCATGTCCACATAGAGGGCCTTGCCATCACGTACCACTTGCTGCCCGTCTACATAGACATCTTTCACCGCACGTTCGGCGGCTGTGTAAATCAAGCTGCGCAAGGGTTCGCGGCAGGGGCGCATTAATGGGTGTTTGGTGTCGACGATTGAGAAGTCTGCCTTCATGCCCACCGCCAATTTGCCAATATCATCACGCCCAATCGCTTCTGCGCCCCACACGGTGGCGGCGTTAAAGGCTTGATCGGTCGATCCGGCCAGATAGTTGCGGGTGTTGACCCGCGACATCAGGCAGGCATGGCGCATTTCTTCAATCTGATTGTGCGGGAAGGAGTCTGTGCCTATCCCCACGCGAATGCTCGCTTTTGCATATCGATCAAGCGTGTTCAGGGCGATCCCGCGACGCGAGAAAATGGTGGGGCAGTGGGCCACGTGGGCACCAGACTTTGCCAATGTTTCAAAGTCGTTTGCCGCAGGCCAATGCAGCATCGGATGGTCATTGAGGAAAATGCCATGGCCGATAATTGTGTCTGGCCCCAACGCATCTAAATGAGCCAGATATTCAATTGGCGTATAGCCAAAGCGCCGCATGATCACTTCAAATTCAATTACGCTCTGTGCCGCGTGAATTTGCATGCGCATGTTGCGCTTTCTGGCTTCAGCCAAACTGTCTTTGATCAGCCCTTCGGTGCAGGTGTCCAATTGCGATGGCCCCAACATCCCGTCCATGCGGCCAGAAGGGTGCTTGCGGGCATCATCAACGGTTTTAAGCGCCTGTTCAAAGGCCGCTTCGCCCGCTTTTTCGTCCCATTCATATTCAACGGAGTGGCCATCCTTGGTGAACCAGCGGGCGGAACGGTACATGGGGCACAACACGCCACGAATGCCTGTTTCGGCGACTTCGTTGGCCCAGTTCTCCCGGCTGCCAGACATGTCGACAATGGTGGTGACGCCGCTTTGCAGCATTTCGCCCATGGCGACTTTGGTGGCCACTGGCGCGGCTTCTTGTGGCACGCGAAACACGGGCATAAATTCATAAAGCGAGCTTTGGCCGAGGCGTTTTGACCCCAATTCTTCCAACAAACCTTTATTGCCGGGTTCGGAGGTGGGGTGCGAGTGGATGTCCACCAGCCCCGGCATAATCATTTTGCCGCGGCCGTCAATTTCCTGGTCCGCTTCGCCGTCCCAAGTGCCGCCGATCTGGACAAATTTATTGTCCTTAAACACAACATCTTGGTTGGTGAGATAGGTGTGTGATTTGAGCTGATCGTCCCACGCGATGATCCAATCAGCATTGCGAATAAGTGTGGTGCTCATCTATCTGCTTTCAAATGTTAGCGGGGCCAGCACGTCCATGCTGCGATGCTGCGGATCGTTTTGTGGGGCCTTCGCCACGGCTTTGTTTTGCGCATCGGTCAAAATCTCGGCATTGGCCTGATGGTCGATATGGCAATGTTCACCATCGCGCACCGCAAAATCACCATCCACAATTACATGTGAGATGGCCCGGTCTGCCGCATTGTGCAGGAAGGAGCGGATGGGATCATACACAGGCAACATGCTGGGGTGATTGGTGTTCACCAGAACCATGTCGGCCTTGGCGCCGACCTTCAGCCGTCCAATATCGTCGCGTTGCAATGCCTTTGCCCCACCGATGGTGGCAGCGTTGAAAATGTCAGCAGTGGACACATCAAAAACCGACTTGGCCGAAATCCGCGCCGCCAGCATGCCGATGCGCATTTCTTCGGTATAATTGTTGGGGTAGGTGTCTGTGCCGATGCCCAGATTTACCCCGGCGCGTTGATATCGACCAATGGTTTGCAGCGTCATGCCCGAACGGGCGAAGGCCACGGGACAATGAGCGACGGAAGTGCCTGTTTCAGCCAAAAGGGCGAGATCATTTTCCGTGCGCTGCCGTGTCCAGCTGTGATGGTCCAAAAAGATGCAATGGCCCAACACCAGATTAGGCCCCAGCACGCCTAAGCTGTTCAGATATTGCGGTGCGGTCATACCATGTCGCTGCAGCAATTCTTCATGCTCGGCCATGGTTTGGGCCGCATGAATGGTCAGTGGTACGCCCATGGATTTGGCTGCGGCTGCCCCGTCGGCCAGCAATTTTTCGCTGCAGGTTTCAATTTGCGAGGGGGCCAGTGCGCCGCGAATGCGGTCTGATGGGTAATCTTCGGCTTCTTTCACGCAGGCTTTCGCGCGTTCAAAGGCATCTCGGCCTTTGGCTTCATCCCAGATAAAATCGAGCCGATGGCTATTGTGTACATGCCAGGAAGCTTCGCGGAATCCGGGGGCGACATAGCCACGAATGCCGGATTTATACATGGTGTCGATCCAGCGATCATGCGGGCGGGTGAGGTCCATCAAAGTGGTCACGCCACTTTTCATCAGGTCCGCCAGCATCACGTTCAACCCAGCCTCAAGCGCCTCTGGATTATCATCAAAATCCAAAACCCCGGAATATTCATAAAGGGCCTGGCCATAAAGGGCTGGGGTGCCGATATCATCGAACACGCCTTTGGCCATTGGCTCATCGCCCGAATGGGCATGAATGTCCACAAAGCCCGGCATCACCATGAAGTTGCGGCCATCTATTTCGCTATCCGCATGGCCATCATAGCTTTTGCCGATATAGCAGATTTCATTGCCTTTGTAGGCCAAGTCGCCATTGCGCAGATAATAGTGTTTTTGGGCAGCTTCGTCCCACGCAACAAGCCAGTCGATATTTCTAATGACGCTTATTTTATTGTTGTTTTTATCAGTCATGAGATGTTTTCAACCTTCTTTCGAGATAGCGCGAATAGGCGCCCATAATGTAACTAAAGACGAGATAGACCACGGCCGCGAAGGCGTAGCCTTCCAACACAGCGATGCCTTGCCAATTTGGGTCGCGCATGGCACCGCGGATGGTGTTCAAAAAGTCAAACAGGCCGATGATGGTCACCAAAGTGGTGTCTTGGAAAAAGCCAATGAAAACCATCACGAGTGGGGGGATAACGATCTTCAAGCTTTGCGGCAGAATGATCAGCCGCATGGATTGCCAGTAGGAAAGGCCAAGCGCTTTGGCCGCTTCATATTGACCGTCGTCGATGGCCTGCAAGCCGCCGCGCACCACTTCGGCGATATAGGCTGCTGCAAACATGATCACGGCCACTTGCGCGCGCAACACCTGATTGATGGTCATGCCATCAGGCAGGAATAATGGAAACATCACCGAGGCCATGAACAGCAGGCTGATCAGCGGTACGCCGCGGATTAATTCAATATAGGTGATGGAAATGGTGCGAATGGCAGGCAATTTGGAGCGGCGGCCCAAGGCCAACAACACACCAAAAGGGAAGCCAGCAGCAATGCCCACGAATGAGAGCATGATGGTGAGCGGCAAGCCACCCCACTTGCTGGTGCTGACAGGCTCCAAGCCAAATACGCCGCCGCTCATTAGAATGAACATCGCAATCAAAGCGACGATCCAGCCATAAAAGAGTTCTTTGCGCCACATAAAGGGCAGCATGGAAAGGGCCGTCATGCCCAGCATGAGGCCGACCGCAGATGCAGGCCGCCAATGATCTTCAAACGGAAAGTAGCCGAACAGGAAGAACCGGATTTTCGTGGCGACGAACGGCCAGCAAGCGCCATTATTGATGCGGCAATCTTCTGGTGTGCCCGTCCACAGCGCATCAATGAAAGCCCATTTGATGAGCAACCAGCTCACCCAAACAAAGGCGATAATGCAAATGCTGGAGACAATGGCGTTAAAAGGCGTGCCGAAATAGTTTTTGCGGATATGGCCCGCAACGCTTGTGGTGTCCTCTGGTGGGCGGCGCGATGAAATCAGAACTTTTGCAACATTTGACATCTTAGCGTCCTTTCAAGGCCACGCGGCCATTGTACCAATTCATCGCGACAGATGTGAGCAAGCTGAGGCCGAGATAGACCGCCATAAAAATGGCGATGCCCTCGATGGCCTGCCCGGTCTGGTTCATGGTTGTGTTGGACACCATCACCAAATCTGGATAGCCGATGGCAATCGCCAGAGTGCTGTTTTTGGTGACATTGAGATAGTTCGAGGTCAGCGGCGGAATAATTACGCGCAATGCTTGAGGCAAAATCACGGACTTCATCACGCGATTGCCTTTTAGCCCCAGCGACCGTGCCGCCTCCCACTGACCCTTATTGACCGATTGGATGCCGGACCGCACGATTTCGGCAACGTTGGCGGTTGCCGTCAAGGTCAGGCCGATCAGCAGCGCTGCAAATTCGGCGGTGATCCGGCCACCTCCGCTAAAGCGGAAGCGCCCTAATTCGGGGAAGTTCCAGTTAAATTCTGGCGTGAAGAGAAAATAGGCTAATGCAAGCGGCAGCGTGATGATGGCCAGATGGACTGGCCAAATGCGCACTTTTTCACCGGTTTTGATGCGTTTTTGAATGGCCCATTTGTTGGTGAAATAGGCCACAACCATCGACGCGATCAAAGTGATCAGCAGCATGGTGTGGTCAAAAGACCATTCTAAAACCGGCACATAGAAACCACCATTGGAGATGTAAACGCCGGGGGCCAGCTGCAATGCTTCACGCACTGGCGGGAAAATGAACACGATGATCGTGTACCAGAAGAAGAGGTGCAACAATAATGGGATGTTGCGCATGATCTCGACATAGATCAGCATCAGCTTCGACAAAAGCGGGTTGGGTGATAGGCGCAAAACGCCGATAAAGGTGCCCAAAAAAGTGCACAGCACACAGGCCAGCAGCGACACATAGATGGTGTTCAATAGCCCAACCAAAAGGGCGCGTGCATAGCTGTCTGCCGGGGAAAACTCAATCAGTCGATCACTGATTTCAAAACCTGCTTCTAGCCCAAGATAGTCAAAGCCAGAGGCGATATTTTGTTGCCGCAAATTTGTGGCGGCGTTGAACCAAAGGAAATAGGCGACAAGCGCAACGCCTACTACGGCCAGCACCTGATAGAGGATTGCACGCACGCGCTCATCATAAAATAAGCTCGACCAGCTTGTGGCCTGCGCGGATTTTGTTTGCCGATTTATTGACATTATTGGCCCTCCCATCCCCAAGGTTCGGGCACCCGCGCCGCAGCGCGAATGCCAAGCTTTTGATCATGCTCTTATGAAAAGAGCTTCAGGATCAACGGAATGGAGGTGAATAAAGTAGGCCGCCATCCGTATGTAGTTTGTTTTGAGCACGGCTCAAGCCAAGTGGGGTGTCTGGACCCAGGTGACGATTGAAGATTTCACCATAATTGCCCACGCTTTTGATGATTTGGTAGGCCCAATCATCGTTCAAGCCGAGCTGCTTGCCCAATTCACCAGTTGTGCCCAAGAAGCGCTGGATCTCTGGGTTTTCACTGTTGAGCATTTCATCCACATTGGCTTGAGTGATGCCGTTTTCTTCAGCAAAAATCAGCGCGTAGACAGACCATGTCAAAATGTCGAGCCATTGGTCATCATCGTGGCGCACCACAGGGCCCAATGGTTCTTTTGAAATGGTTTCTGGCAACACAACATAAGCGCTTGGATCGTTGGCCACAGCTTTTGTTGAAGCTAGGTCTGACCGGTCTGAGGTCAACACATCACAACGGCCAGAGAAGAAGGCGTTGCGCCATTCATCTGTGTTTTCAAACACGACAGATTCAAAGCTGATATTGTTGGTGCGGAAAAAGTCCGACAGATTTTGCTGGGTTGTGGTGCCCGGCAAAATACATACGGCTGCGCCATCCAAATCATATGCGCTTTCAACGCCCAGATCTTTTGGCACCATCACGCCTTGGCCATCATAGAAAACGATGGGGCCGAAGTTCAGGCCCAATGAGTTGTCGCGTGAGAATGTGTGTGTGGTTTGGCGAGACAGAATGTCGATTTCGCCAGATTGCAGCGCCTGAAAGCGGGTGTTGGTGTTGGTTGGAATAAATTCAACTTTGTCACCGTCTGCAAAAACCGCGGCGGAAACGGCACGGCAGATATCTGCATCCAAGCCTTGAACCTTGCCTTGGTCATCGGCATAGGCAAAGCCCGCTGATGAAGGTGAAACACCGCACAAAACGTGACCACGCTCTTTCGTGGCTTCCAATGTGCCTGCTGCATGCGCCGCAACACTGCTCACGCTAAGCATGGCGGCGGCAAGAAGTACGCTCTTTTTAAGTGTCATGATTTCCTCCCTATTGCCTCTTGAAATTGGCAATTGGTCTCTATGACAAAGAGACCATTATCCAGTATGCATACAAGCTGGATGCAATGTAAAAGAAAAAATGATCATTAACTCATTATTAATAATCATCAATCTGTCCGTCTTGTTATAAGGCTTTGATAATTAAAGAAATAATTCATAAATTTGATTGTGCACAGGCAGCTTATCGCTGTTCGTTGGGGCGATCAAGCGAAGTAAATAAGATAAATTTTAGTCTAATTTTGCCAAAGTATTTGGCGGATTTTTTAGGGCTGTATACAGTCCAAATTAATACCTTTGAAGGTAAGTCTTTGCGGCTTAGTCATTGTTTAGGCGGTTTTGCAAATCTTCTTTGATTTGCTTTTCAGTCGCTTGTTTTTTGAACACAATTGCTCCGAGCACTGCCGCAACAAAGCCAAGTAGAATGAAGACAATCAGGCCGATGGTGTTGGGCAAGATGACCCACATAAATAGGCCGAAAAGCAAAAAGCCAAATGTGATCAAGAAACGGTTGAAATGTGCCATAGTAATGCCTCCATTTCGCTAGCCATACCGGGAGTTGCTGATCGTGTCTAGCTGCCCGTTTGCTTGATCAGTGCTGCGCCAGTTGCACCGCCAATTGACCCGATGGAAGACGCCGCGAAGCGATTGCCTTCTTCCAAGGCTTGCTGGTCGGGTTGAGCATTTAGCCATGCCGTGAGAAATCCGGCATTAAAAGCATCGCCAGCCCCTGTTGGGTCCACGATGGTGCAGGGAAGCGCGGGCGCGGATGAATATTGGCCTTTGTGAAACAAAGTCGCGCCATCTGCGCCGCGCTTCACGATAATTTTGGTGGTCCAATCGCTTAGCTCTGATGCAAAAAATTCAATCTCACCGGTCACGTCAAATACCCGTTTGAACTCTGACAGATTAGGCAAAAACAGATCGACTTGTTGGATCAGGTCGCGCACTTCTCCGGCATCCATTGCGGCTTCGTCCCAAGCGCAATCCAGCGAAATGCTCAGCCCTGCTGCCTTTGCCTTGTCCAGAATAAAGGGCGCTTCGAGCAGTGTTGCCAATTCAGCGATATGCAAATGTTTGATGCTTGGGTCCGCAATGGCTTGATCGAAATTATTGGGGATCGGTTCTCCGCCACGGCGTGTCAGGAACGCACGGTCATCATTTAATGCCATAGCCACAGTGAGCTGTGTGCCCCACTTTTCATCCGCGGTTACGGCATAGCGGTCACCAATGCCAGATTGGGCAAGATCGTTTTGCACAAAGCTGCCAATTGGCCCGTGGGGCAGATAGGCACAAATCTCAGTTGGTTGTCCCGCTGCGGCCAAATAAGCGGCAGTTATATAGGCGCCGCCGCCAGCATGGGCGCTAAAGCTATCAGCGTAAACTTCTTCACCCAGCCTTGGCATGTGCGGCAGGCCAGCGAATACGAGGTCGCAATAGATGCGACCTACGCATAAAACGCCTTTTCGGTTTCCATCTGTCACGCAAGGGCCTCTTGCGTGTTGGTGTCGAACATGTGGATTTCTTCCGCGTCAGCATAAAGGGCGATCTTTTCGCCAGGTTGTGGATGCACACGGCCCGGTGCAGACGCGATGACCTCATGGCCGCCCACATCAAGATAGAGCAGGGTTTCTGTGCCCAGTGGTTCCACGAGTGAAACGGTGCCTTCCATCAATGGCGTTTGGCCTTCTTTCGCAGTGGTCAGGGCACTTGGGCGGATGCCAATTGTGATGTCTTTCACATCTGCTTTATGTGGCATTTTGATCGTTGGTCCGGCTTCCAGCTTCACGCTGTCGCCTTCAACTGTGCCTTTGAGCATATTCATGGAAGGGGCGCCAATAAATTGGGCCACAAACATGTTTTTGGGCTTCAGGAACACTTCTGACGGTGTGCCCACTTGCTGGATGTATCCGTCTTTCATGATCACAATGCGGTCGGCCAATGTCATGGCTTCCACTTGGTCGTGGGTCACGAAAATGATGGTGGTGCCAACCCGTTGGTGAAGCTTTTTAATTTCTAGGCGCATTTGCGTCCGCAACTGTGCATCAAGGTTTGAGAGCGGTTCATCGAAAAGGAAAACCGATGGGTCACGCACCATCGCGCGGCCAATGGCCACCCGTTGGCGTTGCCCACCGGAAAGTTGCGAGGGTTTGCGCTCAAGTAGTTCTGTCATGCCCAAAATGGCGGCGACTTCGTCGATCCGTTTTTCTTTTTCAGGCTTGCTCATTTTAGAGGTGTGCAGGCCAAAGCCGATATTTTTGCGCACGCTCATATGAGGATAGATGGCATAATTTTGGAACACCATGGCGATGTTGCGCTCTTTAGGCTCCAAATTGTTCACCACACGGTCGCCGATGGAGATTTCGCCAGAGGTGATTTCTTCCAGCCCAGCCAGCATGCGCAACGTGGTGGATTTGCCGCAACCGGAAGGGCCAACCAACACGACAAATTCGCCGTCTTTCACATCCAAATTGATGCCGTGTAGCACTTCGGCTTTGCCATAGGCTTTGGTCAAGTCTGATAAAGTTACCGTTGCCACAATCATTCCCCCCGATTGTTGAGTAGGGCGTCAAATGCTTTTTCGCGCATTTGGTTCGCGTTGTTTTTTCTTGTTTGGATGTGCTCAAATTCCGTTTTGAGCTGATCGAAATGAGCGATTTGCCGCTCTAATGAATCTTCAATAGCCACAGGTGCTGGGCCACCAAACCGCTTGCGCACATTTACGAAATGCCGGGCTGAAACCGCTTTGCGATAGGCCGCTTCGTTCAGATGCGTATCGCGCTCTGTCATTTTTTCAAATGCAGCGTGGAAATCCTCATAGGCCTCGGCCAAGGATTTGCCATCCGCGATCACCTTTTTGGCGGTCGCTGCCGCAATTTCATGTGCTTGACGGAAAGAGATGCTTTCCTCGCGCACCAATGTGTCCGCCAGCTCTGTAATGGTGATGCAGGCTGCATCGCTGGTTTTGGCCACGCGTTCCTCGTTGATGGAAAGGGCGGGTATAAACGCCGCCAACAGATCGATGGCGCGGCCGCCGCTTTCAAATGTTGCATAGCCCGCTTGTTGCACTTCGCCTTCGCTGTCATTCATGTCGGTGAAAGGCGTGTTGTGCATGGTGTTGACCATCATGTCGCAACGCCCTGCAGTGACAGAGCAGAGATGGCGCATATGCTCGATGGGTACGGGATTGCGCTTTTGCGGCATGATCGAGCTGATCTGCACTAGGGCGTTCGGCACATAAAGCTGACCCACTTCAAACGCGCTCCAAAACTGGAAGTCTTGGATCACACGGCCCAGATGCACAAAGATCAATTTGATCGCGCTATAAAGGCCCGTGATGTAATCCACGCTGGCAATGCATCCATATGCATTTTCCAGCGGCGCTTCAAAGCCCAGCAATTCAGCAATATAGGTGCGGCTTATTGGAAAGCCAGACGTGGTGATGGCGGCTGCGCCCATGGGGCATTTTTCAATTTGGTGTCGTGCCAACATTAGCCGATCGAGGTCGCGCAGCAGCACTTCAGATGCGGCCAAGAGATAATGGCCGAATGTGCTTGGTTGCGCTGGTTGGCCATGGGTATAGGCAACAATCAGTGTTTCTTTTTCTCTCGCCGCTGTCTCGTGCATGGCCTGCACAAGGCTATAGAGCGAGCGGATCAGCTCATCTGCACGTTTTTGCAGCCCCAGCTTGAACACCGTGTGGTCCATATCATTGCGGCTGCGTGCTGTGTGCAGTGCGCCAGCCAAATCGGGGCCAAGCCGTTTCTTCAATTCGGCTTCAACCAAGAAGAAATAGTCTTCCACTTCGCCGGTATAAGTGAGGGATTGCACGTCCACTTCTTCATCGATGGCACGCAAAGCAGTGGCCAGTTTGTGGCCTGTGCTTTGAGGCAAAATGCCTTCTTCCACCAGCATCACCAAATGGGCTTGGTTGATGCGACGGAACGCGTCCACATGGTGGGCCTTGGCACCTTCAAAAAGAGGTGCCAGCACCGTATCTTTGTAGACTGGATGGGGAAAAACAGAGTTATCACTCATCCTTTTAGCCCCGCCATAACCACGCCGCGAATAATAAAGCGCTGGAAGATCAGGAACACGATCAGTGTTGGAATGGTCGCCAAAGCAGCCCCCGTCATGATCAGCTCCCACTGTACCGATTGCTCAACACTAAAGGTGGTGAGGCCAACGGGCAGGGTGTAAAGCTCTGGCGAGTTGGTCACGATTAGCGGCCAGATAAAGGCTGTCCAGTTGCCCAAGAAGATGAAAATGGCAAGCGCAGCAAGCGCAGGTTTCACCATTGGCATTGCCACGCGCCACCAGATTTGGAATTCGTTCAACCCGTCGATCCGCGCGGCTTCCAAAAAGTCGTCTGGCACTGATTCAAAGAATTGCTTCATCAAAAATGTGCCGAAGGCAGTCATGATTCCGGGGAACATGATGCCCCAATAGGTGTCGAGCCAGCCGAAGTTTTTCGCCATCAAATACCATGGGATCACCAGCATTTCGGTTGGGATCATCAAGGTAGAAAGGATGGCAACAAAAACAATCATGCGGCCACGGAACTGGAATTTACACAAGGTATATCCCACCAAGGCATCGAACAGTACGGCAGAAACTGTGGTGACTGTGGCGATGATCAGTGAGTTAAGGAACCACATATAGAAGCGGCCATCCTCAAGCACATAGGCGTAGTTGTCGAGGGTGGGTTCTTCAGGAATGATCGATAGATTATAGATTTCATGCGGCCATTTTAGCGACGTGGAAATCATATAAACAATCGGCATTACCATCAAAATGCCGCCGGCCATGAGTAGTATCCAACGCAAAATCGCGATGGGGTCTTGTTTGCGGGCATGGCGTTTTGGGGTGGCTTTGTCCAACGCGTCAGCGGTGACTTTAATATCTGCAGTGTTGGCCATTTTATTTGTCCCTCATGATATAAAGTTGCGCCAAGCTGACGGCTAAGAGAATGATAAAGAGCACCACAGTTTGCGCAGCGGCATAGCCCATATCGAACGAGTCAAAAGCGGTTTCGTAAATCATCAAAACGAGCGGTTTAGTTGAGTTAAGCGGCCCGCCCGGATTGTTTGAGGTCATGTTGAATACCTGGTCGAAAATCCGCAAAAAGCCGATTGAAGACAGCACCACGAGGAAAACGATGGTGGGCTTCAAGAGTGGCAGAGTGATGCGCCACAAAATGGTCCACGGTCCCACACCGTCAATGCGCGCGGCTTCATAATAGGTTTGCGGAATGGCGCGGAGGCCCGCCATGAAGATGATGATTTGAAAGCCCAATCCTGCCCACACCGCTGGCGCCAAAATTGATGGCAATGCCCATGTGGTTGAGGAGAGGAAGGGAAATTGTGGAATGCCCACACTGGCTAGCGCATTGTTGAACAAGCCAATGGGTACGGGCTGATAGAACCAGCGCCATAGCCAGGCCATAGCAACAGTAGATGTCATAAAGGGTAAGAAATAGAGCGCGCGGATTGTGCCGTGCATAAAGCGCACTTTGTCTAGGTGGTAGGCCACGATAAACGAGAACACCAAGCTTACTGGAGTGCCCAGCAGCAAATAAACAAAGGTGTTTTTGAACACTTTCCAGAAAACGGGATCAGCAAATAGCTTGCCGTAATTGTCCAGCCCATTCCAAGTGCGATCGCCCAATAGGTTCCAATCTTGAAAAGAAAGGGTGATGGCGTTCAGCGTTGGATAAAAGCGGATGACGCAATAAAACAGGATTGGCAGTGACAAGAAGGTCCACGCCCACACCACCTGTTTTTGCTTAATGGTCAGATTGGCATACCAGCCCATAATATTCCCCCCAGGAAAGTGAAGGGGCAGCGTGGCCGCCCCTTCAAGATCTTATTCTTCGTAATATTCGTCGAGGATTTTTTGTTCTTCTTCTGCTGCAATGGCGATGGCCTGTTCAGCAGTTTGTCCCTCAAGGAAGATGCGTTGGGTCGCATCCATCAACACTTGGCGTTGGCCAGATTCTTCCGCAAAGATTGTGGTTTTGGCATAGCCCAAACCTTCAATGAACGGACCGAACACTGGGTCAGCCTTGTTGGCGTCAGTCAACGCAGCTGATGGTTTGGCTGGCAATTCGCCAACTGTGTCCAACCAGATTTGCATCGCTTCGTCAGAGGTGATGAAGGCCAAGAATTTCTTCGCAGCTTCTTCTTTTTCACCGTCTGCTTTAGACGTTACGGCATTCACCCAATAGCTTGAATAGTTGGATTTTGTGCCGTCAGGGCCAGCAGGCAATTCGGCAACGCCCCACTTCAAACCGCGTGTGCTTTCAAGGGCACCAATGCGGAATGAACCGTCAATATGCATGCCCGCGCGACCAGCTTTAAAGGCTGCTTGTGGCTCATCCATAAAGCCTGCTTGGGTTACGCCGTGCACATTTTGCAAATCGGTGTACCATTTCAACGCTGCAGCACCGCTGCCATCATCGTCATAGTTCACGTTGCGATAATTGTCGGTGTAAGGCTCGCCGCCAAACTGACGGGTTAGCACTTCGCGCCACCAATGGTGATCCTGCGCGTTCATGCCGGTGGTGATGCCCACTTGGGTGATGTTGCCTGAACCATCTTTTTTGGTCAGCTTTTTCGCCACTTCAACCAACTCGTCCAATGTGGCCGGTGGGTTTTCAATGCCTGCTTCTTCAAACAAACGTTCATTGTAGAACAGAGCCAATGAGCGCACAGCGGTTGGCAATGCCATATATTGGCCATCGCGCTTCATGGCGCTAACCATTGGGAAAAATTCAGCCTCGATTTGCTCCGGTGGGAACATATCTGTCGGCAATGGTGTGATCAGCTCAGCTTCCACATAATCATTCAACCAGCCATAGAACAATTGAACCACATCCGGACCTTCGCCAGCAGGAATCGCTGCTGCAACCTTTGTGCGGTAATCCGCATAAGGGAAGGTTGTGTGCTTCACTGTGATGTCTGGATTTTCGGCTTCAAACTTTTCGATCAGCGTATCAATTGCTTTTACGCGCGCTTCGAAAAAATATTGCCAATATTCGATTTCCACAGCCCAAGATGAACCTGCGCTGAGGGCAAAAATAGCACCTGATGCGAAACCAAGTAGCTTGTTCTTCCAAGATTTCATTTTCGGATCCCTCCACTATAAGTTGTGCCCGAATTTTAGAATTCTTATTGTTTTTCAATGGCTTGAAACTCTAAATTTCGGCCATTTTTGCTTTTTTCTTCACCGGGTCGGCCTTTAGTGTTGACCATTTGCGAAAACAAATCAATACTTAACTCAAGTTAATTGAGTAAATAAATTTCGATAGATGGCGACTAAAGGCACAACAGGCATTATTGGCGGCAACGCGCTGCGCAATCGAGACCACAATCAAAAAGTGGTGCTCGATTATGTGCGGGCAAATGAACCTGCGGGGCGGGCGGAGATTGCGCGTAGCTGTGGGCTCAGCATTCAAGCTGTGTCCAATATTACGGCTGATCTTGAGCAGCAAAAATTACTGATGCCAGATGGTCATCGGACGGAAGGGAAGCGCGGCAAACCCGCGCTGCAATATCGGTTTAATCCCGAAGGGGCGTTCGCCATTGGCGTTGAATTGCGGCCCGATGCCGTGGTGACAACTGCGCTCAATTTGTCAGGAAAAAAGATCTACAATGCACGGGTGCCGCTGGACGATGCGCGGCCCACGCCAGCCATTAAAGCGGTGGGTGATGAGGTGCGCAAAGCGATTGAGGCGAGCGGCTTTGATCCGAAAAGCTTGCTTGGTGTGGGCGTTGTGATGCCCGGTCCGTTTGGCGATACAGCCATTTCGCGGGCAGGGGATGCGGTTTTGCCGGATTGGGAAGAGGTTGAGCCGCAATCTGCATTTGAGCAGGAAATTGGCTATCCGGTATTGATTGAAAATGACGCCACGGCCGCTGCCGTTTCTGAGCGGGTGGCAGGAGTAGCGTCTGATTTGGATGATTTTTGTTTCGTCTATTTCGGTTCAGGTATCGGCCTAGGTGTCGTGACCAAAGGGCATGTGCTGCGCGGTGCGTTTGGCAATGCGGGTGAGATCGGGCACATCGTGACCCAGATTGATGGGCATCAATGCCCCTGCGGCAATCGTGGTTGTCTTGAGACCTATGCCAGCCGGATTGCGGCGCGTAATTATTTGCAACCTTTCGGCATTGATCCGCAAAGCGGCGCCGATTTTGCCGACCTGGTTGATCAGCGAAACCCGCACTTTCTGGCGTGGATTGATCAGGCAGCAAAACATTTATCGCCGGTTATTGGTACCTTGGAAAATCTGTTTGATCCCCAAAGCATCATTTTGGGCGGTGCCATGCCTGACGCGGTGATTGATGCGTTGATTGCTCGCCTCGACCTGCCCAAAGGCTCTGTCGCCAACAGAGATGAGCGGGCGTGTCCCCGCGTTATGCGTGGCTTCTCGGGTCGGCTAACCGCGGCGCTTGGCGCTGGAGCTATGGTGATTCACCAAACCATCACCCCCAATAAACATTCTTACTGAACGCGAGGAAAACTATGTCTAAGCCAGAAGCTGACCGATTGATAAATGCGTTTGCGCAACCGCGTTCCGTGCAGTTGTGGCGGGCATTGCTGCCGCTTAAGTCCTGTACAAGTTTTATGAACACTGGCGCGCATCCGGATGATGAAATTTCCACCATGTTGGCCGCTTTGATCTATCGCGATGGGATCAATTTATCTCACGCCTGTTCCACCCGCGGGGAAGGCGGCCAAAATGCTATTGGCACTGAAACAGGTGTGGATCTTGGTGTGGTGCGCACCCGCGAAATGGAACGGGCCGCTGAGATTTTAGACATGACGCAATATTGGCTTTGCCAATATCCGGGTGATCCGTTGGCCGATTTCGGTTTTTCCAAAACCGGGGAAGAAACCCTTGGTTATTGGGGTGAAGAGCGCACATTGGAGCGCTTTGTGTGGATTTTGCGCACAGAACGACCTGATATGATTTGCACCACATTCTTGGATGTGCCGGGGCAGCATGGGCACCACCGTGCGATGACACAAAGTGCCTATAAAGCCGTGAAACTTGCGGCTGACCCGAACGCGTTTCCAGAACAGAATTTGCCAGTGTGGCAGGTGAAAAAGCTCTATTTGCCTGCGTGGTCTGGCGCTGGCGATGCCTATGATGATGATTTGCCACCGCCGCCCACAAGCGTTGTGATGGATGGATCGGGGCAAGACCCGATCATCGGCATGGATTATGCGCAGTTGGGTCAGGTTTCGCGGGCATATCACCAAACACAAGGCATGGGTACTTGGGTATCGCCGGGTGTTGAAAAGAAATGGCCACTTCATTTGGCGTGGACGGCCAATGGTGAACCGCATGACGAGCAATCGATCTTTGATGGCTTACCTCAAACGCTGAATGATTTGGCTGATTATGCGCAAGCGCCAGCCATAGGATCGTCGCTTTACATTGCGCAGCATGCCATTGATCAGGCGATTGAGGCGTTGCCGAAAACGGAGCAAATGGTCACTTCCTTGCTGGCCGCATTGGAAGCTGTGCGCGAAGCGCGGGCAAGCTGTCCGGATGCAGCGAAAGCGGAAGTTGTGCATCGGCTTGATGCGAAGGAGCTGCAATTGCAGCGTGCGCTTTATCTGGCAAGCCCCATTCGTGCTTCTCTAAAGCCGCAAAAGATTTATGCGCGTCCGGGCGAGGTGGTGAAGTTTGACATTGAGCTCGATAGTCCCTTGGCTGTTTGGGCTTCCATTGCTGCGCCGGATGGGTGGCTTGTTGAAGAGACTGACGCCAAGCATTTTCAGGTGAAGGTGCCATCAGATGCTGAGCCAAGTGACCCTTTGCCAGATATTTGGTCACCCGTTCAAGGCAATGAAAGCGTGCATTTGCGCCTTGTTTGGGCGTTGCATGGGGTCAATGTTGAAGTATCACTCGACCCGATTGAGCGATTGAACATTTTGCCTGCCAATGAAGTTGGCTTAGAGCCACGAGCGCTGCTGTTCAATAAGCAGAATATGGCGACCAAAATTGTAGAGCGCACAGGTTCCCGCCAAGGCGATATATCGATTGCTAAGGCCGGAGATTTTGACATTGTTTCAAATGAGGCAGGTCTCACAGTGACTGCGCAAAGCGATATTGCCGAAGGGCTATATGATTTGCCAGTGCAGCAAAATGGTGCGGCCGCGCAGTTTGTCCGTCGGATGCATTATCCACACACGGGGCCATTGGTTCGTGCAGAGGATGCGGCATTATCCGTCAGGGTTTTAGATGCAAAATTGCCCACAGGGCGCATCGGCTATGTGGCTGGTGGTAGTGATCGGGTGGATTATTGGCTTACCCAGTTTGGCTTGGACGTCACTGCAATTGATGATGACGCGTTGGCGGCGGGGCGGCTTGATCAATTTGACAGCATTATTGTCGGCGTGTTCGCATTTCGCACGCGGCCTGCCTTGTTGGACAATGTTTCGGCGTTGCATGCTTGGGTGCGCAATGGCGGTAATCTGGTTACGCTTTATCATCGCCCATGGGACAATTGGGATAAGGACACTGTGCCACTCGCGCCCATTGAGATTGGCAAGCCATCTTTGCGCTGGCGGGTGACAGATCAAAATGCAGAGGTTCGCTATTTGCAGCCAGATCATTTGTTGTTTGCGGGACCAAACAAAATCGGCGATCAAGATTGGGTCGATTGGCACAAAGAACGCGGACTTTACTTCGCATCCAGTTGGGACAGTGCATATACCCCGCTTTTATCCATGAATGATGCAGGTGAGAAGCCGCTTGAGGGCAGCTTGCTTGTGGGTGAATTTGGCAAGGGGCGGCATATTCACACCAGCCTTATCCTGCATCACCAGCTTGATAGGTTGGTGCCGGGTGCCTACCGCTTGATGGCAAATATGCTGGATTGGACGGCCTAGCCAAACAGTCCGCCTGGTTCTTGTGCCACGGGAGCCAATACGCTGAGTGCTTTGGGGTGAATTTTCACCTCAAAGCGATTTTGCCCCGTGACCAACTCTCCATCAATCGTAACATCTGGCTTTTTCTTGCTGTGTTCGAATGACAGCACAGCGGATTTGGCGCCGCGCTCTATCAGGTCGGGGTTGGTATCCCAGGTGCCAAGCAGAAGGTCAGATGCTAATTTCAGATTAGCCTGTGTGGGCAGTGGACGTGCCGAATAGATGCCGAGTTCACCTTGTTGTGGAAAGTCTGCGTATGGCATATGTCCACGGCCATATTTATTGTTGGCAATCGCAATAAGGCTCAGATTCTCTTGATGATTTTCGCCATCTAACTCAAGGTCGATCATATAGCGCGGCGGGCGGCTAAATGTGCTGAGCGCAGCTTTGATCCCGCCGAAAATCTTTTGAAATCGTGATTGGTGTTGCTGTTGATCGCGTAGCTTCACAATTTTGGGGTGCATGCCCACGGAGATTTGGTGCAAAAACAGTTGATCGTTGGCTGTGGCAATATCCACGCGCTCTGGCTTAGCTTCCACCAAGGCATCAATTGCATCGTCAAGATTGAGCGGAATGCCTAAAGATCGGGCAAACAGATTCATCGTGCCTGCAGGGATTACGCCAAGTGTCTTTCCATGCTGCCAGCAATGTTGAGCTGCGGCGGAAATTGTTCCGTCGCCACCGCCGGCCAACACCGCTTCGCATTCCGCATCATTTGTGAGCTGATCCAGCGTTTCAATCAGTTCTGGGCCGCTGATGATTTGGATGTTTATGGTGTGTCCCGCCGCTTCGAAACGCTGGCGAATTTGCGTGGCGAATTGCTCCACATCCATTGTGCGTAGCGTACCACCATCCTTATTCAACACTGTGCAGATATGCATGATTTTGCTTTTCTTTTAATGCGATGACCATCGCCATAACGCGCTGCGCATGTGGATGTTCCGGCAAAAGTCCGTCGGTGAGAAATTATTGCAAAATGCCGAAGCGAAAGGCAAGGCTCACCGCATGGGTGGTGTTGGTCGCGTTAAACTTTGAGCGAATTTGTTTTAAGCCGTGCTCAACTGTTTTCTCGGAGATGTCGAGAATACGACTGGTTTCCCAAGCTGTTTTGCCCTCTGCAATCCAGTAGAGAATTTCAACTTCGCGATATTTCAATTCTGGCCGGTTGAGCAAGGCGCCACGGACATCAATGGTGGCCATATGGAATTGTAGCGAAAACAGAATGAGGTTGCCCATCTGCTTGGCACAGAAAAATTGCCAATCTTTAGCTGGTAGGTCAGAGGCGACAGAAAAGATGGCTTTGTCGGCTTTCGCGCCGTGAATGGGAATGGTCAGCCCTTGCCCGCCAAGTCCGTGTTGTTCAGCATCGATGAAAAACGCTTTGGTGTCTTCATTATCATTATCGCACTCCGCCCAGAAAAAAGGTCGCGTATGCTCATTAGCCAATTTAATCACTGGGTCAGTGTGAATGTAATTCTGGTTCAGATAGCGATCTATCCATTTTTCTGGATAGGTGGTGACCAAACAGGCTGTTTTCGGATTCAGGTCATTTAGGTCTGTTGCAAGATAGGCCATATGGCGCACATCAAAACACTCAGCCCAATATTCCAAACACTTTTTTGCGTCATCCAGCGAATGAAACTTTTGCAGGGGAGTATTGTGTAGATGTGCCAGTTGGTCCAAGGCCACGCCAGAACCCTTTTTCGGTGATGCCTGTAGAATATACCAAATGATCAGGAAAATTTTGTCAATGGCTGATGTAACCATTTTCATAAAATTGCATCAAAAATTTGTCATTATATTCAATAATTTAGATGGGTTTGAAGTTGCATTCAATCTGTATAATCAGTGGATTAAAAGAACAGATTTAGTGTGTGCAAAGTAAAATTATTGAGATTTTGAATAAGAAATTTCAGCGGATATGGAGCGAAAATCGACTAAAATAATGATGATAAATTCTTGTGTGAGAACGAAGAGATGAACTTATAAACAGCATGTTTCATTCAATATTTTGCAACTTATAACTTGCGGTTGAAACTGTTTGATTTCGCAATCGTTTCTATCCAAGCAACGGGAGTAAGATAGACTTGGTTCAACCAATATATGGCGTGAACGACTTTATTTAAGGAAATCTTATCTTAACAAACCTGTGTAATTCTGCAGATTCAATGCCCTTTTAGCACAATAGCTTGAGGGTTATCTTGATTTGGAGAGTGCCAGCATGAAATTAGGTGTTGCAACAAAGGCGATGCTCGCAACCGTAGGCGTAGTTGTCGTATGTTTTACTGCATTTGCCGTTTTTTTGGATGTGAATCGCAGCGCGCAGGCTGAGGCCACGATGCGCGAGGAAATTGCTTCCGTCGGCGCAAGCATGAGTGATCGCGTGTCAGCTTGGTTTGAAGAGCGGACCTTATTGGTTGAGCTGCAAGCCGAGAAAATTGCGGGGCTCGATGCTGAAGCTGATGCCACCAATGAGCTTAAATATAAGATCTTGGAGGAAAAGTTTAACGCGGTTTATTTTGGTGAAGACGCCACGGGCAACTTTATGATCCACCCACCGCAAGATTTGCCAGCGGATTATGATCCACGGCGGCGGCCTTGGTATCAAGATGTTGCGAGCAATCAAGCCACGGCATTGACCGAGCCTTATCAAGATGCATCGACTGGCAATCTCACCGTAACGGTTGCTTCGCCCGTATTGGCGGGCAACAAGATCAAAGGTGTGATCGGCGGCGATTTCACCATCAACACCATTGCTGACATGCTGGCGGACGTGAATCATAACGGCACTTATGCATTCTTGGCTTCCGGCGATGGCAATGTGATTATCCATTCAAATGCAGACGCGATTGGCCAGCCCGTGAACGACGTGTTCGGCACTGAAGGGTTGGCATTTGATGGTAGCATTCAAGATGTTGATGATGCGGGCACCCCAAGCTTTATTGGCTTCAACAAGATCTCTGATTTGCCAGCCGTTGATTGGTATGTGGGCGTTGTGGTGGATAAAGGCGTTGTGTTTGCACCATTGAATGAGAGCCGCCGCGACGCGGTGATTGCGACAATCTTTGCGGCTTTGGTTGCTGTTGGCGTGATCTTTCTTGTGTTCCAAAAAGTCATCACCGGCCCATTGAAATCCATGACCAAAGGCATGAAGGAAATTGCTGGCGGTGATTATGATGTGGAAGTGGGCTTTGGCGAACGTGAGGACGAAATCGGCGATATGGCGCGTGCTGTTGAGGTGTTCCGCGCCAATGGTCATCGCATTACCGAAATGACCGAAGAAGAGAAAATTGCTGCTGATAATCGCATTCGTGAGCGTGCGGAAATGATGCGGGAATTGGGGGCTTCGTTTGGTGATGTGGTTGATGCGGCGGTGATGGGCGATTTCTCATTGCGCGTGGATAAAGAATTCCCAGACGCTGAATTGAACAATTTGGCTCACGGTGTGAACAGCCTTGTGGAGACTGTGGATCAGGGCATCACAGAAGTTGGTCGCGTCTTGGCGTCTTTGGCCAACACCGATTTGACCCAGCGAGTGCAGGGTGAATATCACGGTGCATTTTTGCAGTTGAAAAACGACACGAATGAAGTGGGCGACAAGTTGGCCGACGTCATTTCGCGCCTGCGCAGCACGTCGCGTCAACTGAAAGTGGCCACCAGCGAGATTTTGTCTGGCGCCAATGATTTGTCAGACCGGACAACCCGCCAGGCGGCAACCATTGAGGAAACATCTGCTGCGATGGAGCAATTGTCCAACACCGTGTTGGAAAATGCACAGGAAGCTTCTGACGCCAGCACCAATGCCGAAAAAGTTCGCCAAACAGCGGAAGAGGGCGGCGAAGTGATGCGTCAGGCCAATAAGGCGATGGAGCGGATCACCACCTCATCTAATGAGATTTCGAAAATCATTGGCATGATTGATGACATTGCCTTCCAAACCAACTTGCTGGCCTTGAACGCTTCGGTTGAAGCTGCGCGCGCTGGTGAAGCGGGTAAAGGCTTTGCGGTTGTGGCCGTCGAAGTGCGGCGCTTGGCGCAAAGTGCTGCCAATGCATCTGCTGATGTGAAGAAGTTAATTGAACAGTCTGTAGCCGAAGTTGGCGATGGCACCAAACTGGTGGCAGAAGCTGCCTCTAACCTAGAGTCGATGCTTGAAGCCGCACGCTCCAACAATGAGTTGATGGTGTCGATTGCGGATAAGAGCCGGGCACAGGCCAATTCGATTGGCGAGATCAATCAAGCCGTACGCGATATGGATGAAACCACCCAGCACAATGCGGCGCTGGTTGAAGAAACCAATGCGGCAATTGAACAGACCGAAGGTCAGGCTGAAGAGCTAGATCGCATCGTGGCCGTGTTCAAGATTGACGAGAATATGAGTGTGAAGGCTGTTGATGTAGCGCCGAAAAAGCAGGCCCCGCGTCAAGAAGCGAAAGCGCCCGCGCCAAAAGCTGCGCCAGCTCCTGCCTATGATGGGAATGCGGCAATGGATATTGATCCGGACTGGAAAGAGTTCTAGGTCAAAATACGTTTATAAATCCAAGAAAAAGGCGGCCAGTTGGCCGCCTTTTTTATGTGCATTACGCTACATATTCGTGCTTGCTGGCGTGATAAAGCTCTTGCGAATAGGCGTCGTTAAATTCGCCTTTGGCCAATTGGTCGCGTGTAGCGATTTCAACGATCTTGCCCTTTTTCATCACGGCCAGCCGATCGCATAGGAACGAAACGACAGGCAAATCGTGGGTAACCAGCAAATAGGTTAGATTTTGATCTTTGCGCAATTGTTTGAGCAGGTTCAAAATCTCCGCTTGCACGGATACGTCGAGCGCTGACGTTGGTTCGTCCAGCAGCATCAATTTTGGCTTCAGCATCAAGGCGCGTGCAATGGCAACCCGCTGGCGTTGACCGCCAGACATTTGGTGCGGGAAGCGGAAGCGATAGCGCTGGTCCAGCCCCACCGCATTGAGCATTTCCACCACGCGGTCACCATTGTCTTTAATGCCATGAATGGCCAAGGGTTCACTCAATGTGGTGTCCACAGTCTTACGCGGATGCAATGACCCATAGGGGTCTTGAAATACCATCTGCGAGATGCGGGAAATATCGGCACGATTGCGCGGGTCAACTTTTTCGCCATAGAGTTTGATCTCGCCGGTCCATTCATCATTCAAGCCGCAGATGGCCTTCAAAATGGTGGACTTGCCAGAGCCACTTTCGCCCACAAGGGCAAAGCTTTCGCCTTCATTGACCGTCAAGCTGGCGCCATGCACCACCTGCACGGACGAATAAGCGATGTTGAGATTGTTTAATTCAATAGCACTCATGTTGCAGCCCATTGTGTTCGATCAAGGGTAGGTAGCTCTTCGCGCGTTTCGTCGATGCGCGGCATCGCGGCCAGCAAACCTTGGGTGTAAGGGTGGGTGGCATTTTGCAATTCACTGGCGTTGCATTGTTCCACAATCTCACCTGAATTCATCACCAGCACCCGGTCCGCATAGTTGGCGACGAGGTTCAAATCGTGGCTGATCAGAATAAGGCCCATGCCCTTTTCTTGAATCAGATTGTCGATCAAATCGAGCACTTGCGCCTGCACTGAAACGTCCAACGCAGATGTTGGCTCATCCGCAATCAGCAAGTCGGGTTCGGGGATCAGCATCATGGCGATCATGATGCGCTGGCCCATGCCGCCCGACACTTCGTGCGGATAAAGCTTGGCCACGCGTGCCGGATCATTGATGCGCACTTGGTCAAGCATATGCAGCACCTTTTCATCCAGCTCCTTTTTGGTGAGCTTTTGGTGCGTGCGCAGCGCTTCAGCAATCTGGTCTTGAATGGTCAGGACCGGATTGAGCGAGAATTTGGGATCCTGCATCACCATGGAGATGCGGGCGCCGCGCAATTGGCGCATTTGCCGTTCGCTTTGCTTGTTCAGATCAATGCCATCAAACATGAACTTTTTTGCGGTCACTCGGCCCGGTGAACGGATCAGTTTGAGGATTGAGCGGCCCGTCATGGATTTGCCGGAACCGCTTTCGCCCACAATCGCCAGCCGCTCGCGGCCGAGATCAAAACTGATGCCTTTGACCACTTCCACATCGCCTTGGTGCGTGGGGAAAGTGACGCGCAAATCTTCGATTTCGAGAAGTTTCTGGCTCATGATTTACCCTCATTTTTCGGGTCAAGAATGTCGCGCAGGCCATCGCCCAAGAAGCAGAAACCCAAAGATACGACAATGATGGCAAAACCGGGCATTGTGGCCACCCACCATTGGTCCAGAATAAAGGCACGACCACGAGAGATCATGGCACCCCATTCTGGCAATGGGGGTTGTGCGCCAAGGCCCAAAAAGCCCAAGCCTGCCGCCGTCAGAATAATGCCTGCCATGTCTAAGGTCACCCGAACGATCATAGATGAGGTACAGAGTGGTAGCACGTGATTGATGATGATGCGGGCAGGTGAGGCGCCCTGCAATTTGATTGCATCGATAAATTCGGCATTGCGGAAGGTTAGCGTTTCTGCCCGTGCAATCCGCGCATAGGCGGGCCATGCGGTGATGGCAATGGCGATAATCGCATTTTCAATGCCCGGCCCAAGCGCCGCCACAAAGGCCAGCGCCATAATCAATTTTGGCATAGACAAGAAGATGTCGGTGATGCCCATCATCACCTTATCCACCCAGCCGCCGAAATAGCCGGAGATGGCGCCGATCAACAGGCCCAACGGTGCTGAAATTGCTGCAACGAGCAGCACGATCATCAGGGTGAGGCGAGAGCCATGCACCACGCGTGAGAAAATATCGCGGCCTAGTTCATCGGTGCCCATCCAGTGCTGCCAGCTTGGCGGCAAAAGGCGGTTTTGCAGATCTTGGCCAACTGGTGAATAAGGTGCGATGATGGGCGCAAACGCAGCCATCAGCACCAAAACCACCACGATAATTAAGCCGGTGATGGCCAACGGGTTGCCCAAAAGCGATAGCCACATGCGCCATGCACGGCCCGCAAAAGCTTGGCCTTTGGAGGTAGGGCTGTCGGATAAAAGCCATTCAGTCATATTGCTCATTTTATGGCTCCTTACCGGCTTCTTGGGTCTAGGACGCGGTACAGCACGTCAGAGATTTTGTTGATGAAAATAAACACGGCACCAATCACCAATGTTGCGCCAAGCACGGCATTCATATCCGCATTGAGCAGCGCCACGGTGAGGTAGTTACCAATGCCGGGCCAGGAGAACACGGTTTCGATCATCACCGAGCCTTCCAGTAGGCCGGCGTAAGACAGGCCGATCACCGTGATCAGCGGCACGCGGATCGGCAAGAACGCATGTTTCCAGATCACTTTATATTCTGGCACGCCTTTGACGCGGGCAGTGGTCACAAATTCTTGGCTGAGCTGGTCCAGCATGAAAGAGCGGGTCATCCGGGCAATATAGGCGAGGGAGAAAAAGCCCAAGATCGAGGCCGGTAGCACCAAGTGATGGATGGCGTCATAGAAAATTTCCCATTCCCCTTGGAGTACACTGTCCACGAGAATGAGGCCTGTGACTGGGGTCACAATGCCCTCATAGAAAATGCCGATACGGCCGGGTCCAGCAACCCAGCCAAGATTGCCGTAAAACAAGGCAAGGCCTACAAGACCGAGCCAGAAGGCGGGCACCGAATAGCCCACAAGGCCGAGCACGCGGAACACTTGGTCCACCCATTTGCCTTCATTTGCCGCAGACAAAACGCCCATTGGTACGCCCAGCAATACACCGATGAAAATGCCGATGGTGGCCATTTCCAAAGTTGCGGGGAATACGCGTTTCAAATCTTCAATCACCAAACGGCCTGTGGATGCGGAGTTGCCCAGATCGCCACGGAACACGTCAAACACATAGGAGAAGAACTGAACCACCAAGGGTTGGTCTAGCCCCATGGCTTCGCGTGTGGCATCATAGAGTTCTTGGGTGGCGCGGTCGCCGACGATAGCGAGCACGGGATCAATCGGGATCACCCTGCCGATGAAAAAGGTAATGGCTAAGAGGCCAAGAAAGGTCAGCACCAGCACAAATATAAATTGTGCAATGGTGAGCAACCTTTTGAACCAGACATTATTGGTCCAGCTTTGTGCTGAAATATCGACAGTGTCGGTTTGAGACACGGATATACTCCCCCAGAATTTTCGGAATTTTTCTAAACTTGCATAGAAGAAAGTCCAAAATCAAACATTTTTTATCTATACAAAAATTATTTTGATAGTATATAACTTTATTAATGAGAAACGCTTGGAACGGGAGGCCGAGTTTGAATATCGCAGCGTCACAGACATTTGCCGTGGGGGGCTTGATTCGCGAACAACGTCGTCGCATGAAGCTCACATTGACGCAATTGGGCGAGCGCGCTGGGGTTTCAGCAGGCTATCTGAGCCAAGTTGAGCGTGAAAATGCGGTGCCAAGCCTTGCTACGCTTGGCCAAATTGCTTTGGCGCTGGGGTTGGAGATTGAACATTTTGTCTCCATGCCGAAGGCGACAAACGCCATTACCCGCAGAAATAGCCGCGCCAAATTTCAATTCGGAGACTCATCAGTTGTTTATGAAAAACTGGCTGTTGAGCATCCCGCCAATGAATTGTCTTCCCTGATTTTGACGATACCACCGGGCTATCAGTCTGAGGTGGCGTCCCACGAAGGGGAAGAAATCATCTATATGCTGGAAGGCCAGATTGAGCAGACACTTGCTGATGCCCGCTATGTGCTGGGCGTGGGGGATAGTTTGCATTTTCGCGGCGGGCTTCCACATAGCTGGTCCAACCCCTTTGATGAACCTGCAAAAATCATCTGGACTGGCACATTGACCCTTTTTCGTGAACTGAGCATGGCGAAAAAGTAAACCGGATTTGCACCCAACGGTGCAAAGACCAAAAGGAGGAAACGGAAGTGAAACTACTCAAGTCCTTAATGCTGGCAGCGGCCTTTACCCTGCCTATGGCAGCGGGTGCAGCCCAAGCTGCTACGCCTGGCAACGCTTTGGTTGTGGCGCAAAATATCGATGATATCGTTGCGATTGACCCTGCGCAGGCCTACGAATTCACCTCAGGTGAATTGGTCACCAACATCTATGATCGTTTGGTGCAATATGATGCCGAAGACCCAACTGTTTTGGCTGCTGGCCTTGCGGAAAGCTGGGAAATCGACGCTGACAATAAAACAATCGTTTTCAATTTGCGTGATGGTGCTGTGTTCCATTCTGGCAACCCAGTTCGCGCTGAAGACGTTGCGTTTTCATTGGGCCGCGTGATCAAATTGAACCTGACACCTGCCTTTATCTTGGCGCAACTTGGCTGGACTGCTGAGAATGTGGACGAGATGATCACTGCAGGCGACGGCACAGTTACTGTTAAATATTCAGGCGATTTCTCACCTGCGTTCGTAATGAACGTTTTGGCAGCGCGTCCTGCTTCTGTTGTCGACAAAGAATTGGTTATGGCCAATGAAGTTGATGGCGACATGGGCAATGCTTGGTTGAATGCAAATTCAGCTGGCTCTGGTCCGTTCAAATTGGGCCTATACCGTCCTGCAGAATTGGTGCGTTTGGAAGCCAATGAAGATTACTTCAAAGGTGCGCCTAAGATGAAATCAGTGTTGTTGCGTCACGTTGCTGAAAGCGCGACACAGCAATTGTTGCTTCAGTCTGGCGATGTGGACATGGCCCGCAATTTGACACCTGATCAGGTTGACGGTTTGGACGGCGATGTGAAAGTTGAAACTTTCCCACAAGCTGCCGTGCACTTCTTGTCATTCAACCAAAAAACAGACAGCCTGACACCTGAAGCGGTGTGGGAAGCTGCACGCTACTTGGTTGACTATGAAGGCATGACCAACTCAATCATTAAAGGTCAAATGGAAGTTCACCAGGCGTTCTGGCCTAAAGGCTTCCCTGGCTCATATGACGAAACGCCATATAGCTATGACCCTGCAAAAGCTAAGCAAATCTTGGAAGAAGCTGGCATTGAAACACCAATCACTGTTGATTTGGACGTGATCAACGCAGCGCCTTTCACAGATATGGCTCAGTCTTTGCAAGCAAGCTTTGCGGACGCTGGCATCAATTTCGAGATCATTCCGGGCACTGGCTCACAAGTGATCACGAAATATCGTGAGCGTAGCCACGAAGCCATGCTGCTTTATTGGGGCCCAGACTTTATGGACCCACACTCAAACGCAAAAGCCTTTGCTTATAACTCTGACAACTCAGACGATTCATATGCTGCGACCACAACATGGCGTAACGCATGGGCCGTACCTGCTGAGTTGAACGAAATGACCAAAGCGGCTTTGACTGAAAGCGATCCTGCGAAACGTGAAGAAATGTACGTTGAATTGCAGAAACGCGTTCAAGAGAAATCCCCAATCATCATTATGTTCCAAGCTTCTTATCAAGTTGCGATGGGCGAAAATGTAAGCGGGTATGTGAACGGTGCCACATCTGACTTTGTGTTCTACCGTCTCGTAGAAAAAGACTAATCCCTCCCTGGATTTGTCGTGAGCGGGCCGCTCGTTTTCCTTCGGGAAGGCGGGCGGCCTAAATTTTTGGGGAACGGAATATTCTGTTTTTGACTTTGAAAATTTTTTTCAGTGATGCATAACGTGCAGGGGAGTTATTTATGACCGCTGCAATTGATTTTATCGCCTTGGATTGGGGCACTTCTAATGTCCGCGCTTACGCCATTGATGCAGAGGGGCGTATTGTGGGTGAATTGGCCAGCGACAAAGGTATGGGCAAGCTAAAGCCTGAAGAGTTTGAACCAACATTATTGGAGTTGATTGCGCGCTGGCTCTCGGCGGAGCGGGTGTTGCCGATCTATGCATGCGGTATGGTTGGCGCGCGTGGTGGCTGGCAAGAAGCAACCTATGGGCAGGTGCCATTTGATGTGCATCGGGCGTTAAAGCTCACCAAGGTAGCAACCAGCGACCCGCGCATTGAGGTGCAGATTGTGCCCGGTCTTTGCCAAAGCACTCCGGCAGATGTGATGCGCGGGGAAGAAACCCAGATTTTCGGCTTGCTGGAAAAATATCCGGATTTTGAGGGCACGATTATCTTGCCCGGCACCCATTCAAAGTGGGCGGAAATTAAGTCTGCACAAGTCACTGGGTTTAAAACCTATATGACGGGTGAGATGTTTAATCTGTTGTCACAGCAATCCGTGGTGCGACTAAGCGTTGCTGAAGAGGGATGGGATGATGATGCCTTCCTCAAAGGCGTCAAAGATGCAATGGCCGCGCCGCAGGATTTCACCAATATGGTGTTTGGCTTGCGGGCCAAGAGCTTGTTGACCGGGCTGACGCCCCTTGAAGCTCGAGCCATGTTGTCTGGTTTGCTGATGGGCATGGAGATCAAATCGGGCATGGACAGTTTCGCCACGGGACAAGTGGCGATTGTTGGCGGCGTGAAATTGATGGGTATTTATCAAGCTGCATTTAAAGAATTTGGCATTGATCCGCTGTGCGATGTGGACGAAAATTTCACCGTACGCGGACTGAATTTGGTTGCGAAAGCACAGAAAGAAGGAGTGGCGTCATGAACCATCGCCAATTGATTGCGATTTTGAGGGGCATTACGCCGGAAGAAGCTGTGGAAGTGACTGCGGCTTTGGTGGACGCGGGCATCACCATGATTGAGGTGCCGCTCAATTCGCCGCGCCCTTGGCAAAGCATTTCCAATATGCGCAAAGCATTTGATGGCAAAGCATTGATTGGGGCAGGCACTGTTCTGACCGAGCAAGATGTTGATGATCTGGTTTCGTTTGAGGGCCAATTTGTGGTGTCGCCAAACTGCGATGTCGAGGTGATCCGTGCAACCAAGCGGGCTGGTTTGCAATCATTCCCCGGCGTGTTGACGCCAAGTGAATGTTTCGCGGCCATTCAAGCGGGCGCCGACGGGTTGAAGATCTTCCCCGCTTCAGTGATTGGCCCGAGCGGCGTGAAGGCCATGAAGGCGGTGTTGCCGCCGAAAATGCCTGTCTATGCCGTTGGCGGTGTTGATGCTGAAAACTTTGACGTTTGGGTGCAAGCTGGCGTTGATGGTGCTGGCATTGGCGGCGGGCTTTATAAGCCGGGCGAGGGCGCCAAAATCGTCCATACACGCGCGGTGGCCTTGGTGGATGCCTATGATCAGGCGTTTGCAGACCATTGAGAATCTATGTTGATGGCGATGCCTGCCCGGTGAAAGCCGAAGTGCTGAAAGTTGCCGAGCGATTTCAAGTGCCTGTCACAATCGTATCCAACGGTGGGCTGCGCCCGTCGCGCGACCCGATGATCCAGAATGTGATTGTGCCTCATGGCGCAGACGCCGCGGATGATTGGATTGCCGAGCATATTGGCGCGGGCGAGATTGTGATCACCGCAGATATTCCATTAGCCAGCCGCTGTTTGGAGAAACAGGCGCGGGCATTAGGGCCGACGGGCAAAGAATTTGATGCGCACAATATCGGCATGGCGTTGAGTATGCGTGAGCTCAACCAGCATTTGCGCGAAACCGGCGAAAGCAAAGGCTATAGCAGGCCGTTCGATGCCAAAGATCGATCAAACTTTTTGCAAGCTTTGGATCGGCTTCTGGCGAAAGCAGTTTGATCCCGGCTCACGGCCGGGATTGCCTTTGTCGAGTCCCTCTTGGCCTCCCCGGACTTGATCCGGGGTCAATCCAGCACCAGCTAAAGCGCAACCAAATGATTGTCGAAGCGCAGATCATCCAGTTTTTGAGCGCCAAATTTGCCTAAGCCTGACGAGAATTGAAATGCATTGCGGCCATAGTCGACGCCACAAATATCGGCTTCTTTCCGGTGGTCAATGATGTTGCCATTTCCATCCAGAATGTAGGCGCGGCCGCCTTTTGGGGAGGTGATGGCAACATATTCGCCATCGGCGCTGGCGGCAACAGAGCCGATATAATTGCGCAGTGCGGCAAGCTCGCCTTCTGGCATCATGATGAATTGAAGTCCGTCTTCAGGGCTTGCCTTTGCGAGCAGGCTTTCGGCCAATTCGCCGTCGCGCTGATATTGTCCCGCAATCCAAACATCACCCTTCTGGCCCAGTGCCATGTGGCGCAGCGACAGTTTTTGCAATTGGTCGGGCGCGAAATAGCGCGCCACCAGTTCGCCAGTGTTTGGATTGAGCCATGCGATATTCGCGCGCATGGTCGCCAGATTGAGTTTTGCGCGCGCAAAATCCGGGTGGGTTTCAATGCCGCCATTGGCGATGATCAAATGGCCGGACTTTGGATCGAGCAGCAGATCATGCGGGCCGACGCCACCAGCGTCAAATTCGCCAATGCGTTTGATTGGGTTGGCCGTCAAATCATAAATGCCGATCACGCCGCGGGCGGCTTCAAAGTCATTTTCGGTGGCATAGAACAGGCGACCATCAGCGCTGAACGCGCCATGGCCGTAAAAATGTCGGCCTTCAATGCTGGAGATTTCGCCCAAAATTTTACCGTTTACTTCGAACAGGATTGCAAAGGTGCCGGGGCGGCGGGCGAACACGATCAGCTTGTCTTTCTGCGCGGAGAGGGCAATGTCGTGGCCACGGGCGGGCAGGTCAATTTTTGAGATCAGCTTGCCCTGTTCATTCAGCAAAACAGCGCCAAATTGACCGTTGGGAAAGGCGACACATGAGGCAAAGATTTGCTCGGATTGCGCTAAAACTTCCTGTGCGGGCAATGCGAGGCTGCTGAGAAAAGTTGCCCCGGAGATTTTCAAAAAATCACGCCGTAGCATCAGTCGCCATCCAAAGAGGAAAAGCCCACGACTAGGCCAAGTTCCGGTGCGATTTGATCGTTGGCGATATCGCGCAACGAGTGCAGCACAAGGCGCAAATAGTCGATCTTTTTCCGCAGGGCTTCATCGGCCAAAATCCCTTGATTGCTGTGTTCGGCTAATTCTTTCGCGGTGCGCAGGGCATTGCTGAGTTCAAAGCGATAGGCATTGAGCGCGATGGCCAGCACATCATCTTCGTTATAATGCCCGGAAAATGCATCGAACGCATCGGAAAGGCCTTCAATATCGGCCAGCACCAAATTCATGCTAAGGGCAGCGCGGCGGAGGGGCAGCACGTTGAGGTTTGGGCTTTCTTCGGCCCACTCATTCAAGCGGGTTGCGCTGATGATTTCGGGGAAGTGCGAGAATGTTTCAAAGCTAATGCGCAGCACATCTTCTTCTGTTCGAAACAGCGCGGAGCCTTCTTGCGGATTTTCAAATTGCGCAATCAGCCCATCGTCTGCCACCAGTTCAATCACCATTTGGTCGGCCATGGCCCACATATTTTGGGCGATGGTTTCGCCATAACGGCAGGCGTGGCTGTTGGTATCAGATGTCAGCTTGTCAGCCAGTGCGCCATGCAGCACATATTCCAAGGCATTCAAGCCTTGCAGGGCCACGCTTTTGTCTTTCAAACTTTCAACGCTCAGCACGCTTTCATCTTCACCCACCAGCGCCTTTTGCACTTGCTTTAGCCCGGTCGATTTCCGGTCTGGCCAGAAATAAAGCCGTTCCAGCCGATCATTCTGGGTAATCGGGCCGAACCGCACAGGTTCTGCATAGGCATAGGCGGTCACCAGCGCCGAAAAACCGTCGCGGGCAGCTTGAAGATTGGTCTCCAAAGGGGATTGGCACAAAGCTTCCATCACATCGATCTGCGCGTCAGCCTTGGCAGCCAACTGTTGATAAGCCGGCACCAGATAATCGGTGAGCAGAGCGCTCGACTCTTCGGCTGCGGCGCTTTGCGCAAATAGAAGTGTCAGGGACAGGGTGGCGAATTTGATGGCATTTTTCATCATAGTGACTTTAGAAATTGGATGAGATTGTCGCGTGTGGTGCGGTTGAGCGCCATAAAGTTTTGCTTTGCTGTTTCTGCCTCGCCGCCATGAAACAAAATCGCTTCTTTCAAGCTGCGGGCACGGCCATCATGCAGATATCGTTCTTGGTCAGCAACTGCTTTTGTGTGGCCAATGCCCCAAAGTGGCGGCGTGCGCCATTCGCTGTTGCCCAAATCGCCTTTCTGGGTGCGATCAGCGAGCATGTCGCCCATATCGTGGAGCAGAAAATCTGAATAGGGCCAGATCAGTTGGAAGCTGTTGCTGTCGTCTAGGGCGCTGCGCTTGGTCACATATTTGGGCGTGTGGCAGCTTACGCACCCAGCCTCATAGAAGGCTTGTTTCCCTTTCAAAATCGATGGATCTTCGGTTGCGGGGCGCTTTGGTACGGCCAGATTGCCCGTATAAAAAGCGGTCAGGTCCAGCACATTTTGCGGAATCTCATGCGCGCCGAGATTGGGCTGGGTGCCGCCGGGTGCCTCGCGGCAAATGGTTTGTGCGGAGGTGCAATCCCCCCAATCTTGTTGATGCCAAGGGTTGGAAAGGCCCATATCTACAAAGAAGGCACTGGCGACTTGTTCCACCAATGTTGCGGCATCGGCGCGGTGGCCAAAACGACCCAAACCGTTGCTCTTCAATTTGGCTTTGCCAGAGATCCCGTCTTGGTTTTTATCGTCCGGGTCAGCTTGCGCTAGAATATCGTTGGCGGCGATTTGGTCGATCAGGCCCATGCCGATCAAGGGTGGTGCGATACGCGGCGAAATCTCTGATTGTTCGGCGATGGGGCCATGGCTTAGGTCACTAATGATATATTCGGGGTGGTGCAGAGTGATCTGCTCACCATCATCCAACTCGATGGTCTCTGCGCGATAAGAAATGGCGATTTTGGCTTCTGGTTTGACGTTGCCGGAGGCGAAGAGCTGCAGTTGGTTGCCATAGGTGGGGTCACCCATTTGTCGGGCCGCGTCGATCAATTTGATGGTCAGGCCAACAGGTTGTTCGGCGTCACTCTCGGGCAAGCGGCCGCGGCCATTGCGGATGTGGCAGGATTGGCAGGCGCGGGCATTGAACAAGGGGCCAAGCCCGTCAGATGCTTTGGTGGAGCTGGGGGCGGCGACCCAGAATTTGTCGAACAGTGTTTCACCTAGGGTGAAGTCCATGCGTTTTTCAACGGGTAAATTGGCGCTGGGCTGGCTTAACCGTTCGCGCCCATCAATCTTGTCAGTTGACGTTGCGCCACCGGGATTGGCTTCAAAAGGTTCGGCTTTGGTGAAATCGTCGGTAGGTGTGGTTACGCGCAAGAGTTTTGCGCGTTCGACATCATCCTTTGCCCAATCATATTTCGGAATAGACTGTGCATTCGCATGTGGCACGAACATCAATGAGAGCAGGGTGAATGCCAGAAAGGGCTTCATGGAGCTAATCCATTGTGGGCCGATGCGGGCGATCCCGCATCGGCAGTTTATCTTTATTCAAAAACAGCGTCTGGATTGTCCAAGCTGTCTGAACCTTCCAGTTCAACGCCTTCCAGCTTCAAGGCCGCAACCGCACGTTCAATTGAGCGGGTTTGTTTCACCAAGGCATCAATGGCGTCTTGCACCACTTTGTTGCCTTCTTCATTGCCTTCGCCAATCATCTGGTCATAGGCTTCGGTGTCGGCACGTTCCACCATGGCGGTGAAGGCATCCATTGTGGCTGCAATATCCGCGCGTAATTCTTCTGCTACCGCTTCATCAGCGTGGCTCACATAATGCGCAACTGAAGTGCCTTCAACCACAGTGCCATCAAGGCGTTCATAGCGACCGAGATAGACATTTTGAATGCCTTTGGCGTCATAATAATGAGAATTGTGGGTGTTGTCTGAGAAGCAATCATGCTCTTCTTCTGGATCATTGAGCAAAAGGCCAAGCTTCATGCGTTCGCCCGCCAATTCACCATAAGAGAGGGAGCCAAGGCCGGTCAGAATTGTGTTCAACACTTCGGCTTCGGACTTTTCTTCCAGTGCTGCGCGGGCTGCGCCACTTTGTTCCCAATTGGCCACCATCTCTTCAAGATCGGTCACCAACAGGTCAGATGCGGCATCAAGATATTGGCGACGACGGTCGCAATTGTCGTTGGTGCAATTGTCCAATGAGAAGTCAGTTGCTGCACGGTTGCCTGCGCCAGCATCGGTGCCGTTCAAATCTTGGCCCCACAGCAAAAATTCGATGGCGTGGTAGCCTGTCGCCACATTGGCTTCAACGCCGCCAGCTTCGTGCAGTTTTTCGCCCAAAAATTCAGGTGTGATCTCATCAACAGTCAGCGTTTCGCCATTAATATTGATGGTCTTGTTGGCGATGATATTGGCGTTGAACAATGGATTGGTGTCGCTTTCCCAGCCATAGGCGCTGGCGTCGACATAATCGATCAAGCCTTCATCCAAGGGCCAAGCGTTCACGCGGCCTTCCCAATCGTCCACGATGGCATTGCCGAAGCGATAGGCTTCTGTTTGTTGGTAAGGCACACGGGCCGCCAACCAAGCGTCTTTCGCGGCTTGCAGATTTTCTTCTGTCGGCACGGCCAAAAAGGCGTCAATCGCGTCTTGAAGGGCTTTTGCCGTGATCAGGCTATCTTCAAATGTTGCATGGGCAATATTGGCATATGTTTCAACAACGCCTTGGTCTTCATCATGGGCCAAGGCGAGTGTTGGAGCGGCTGTCATCAGGGCAGCAGCGGAAATGATCGCAAGTCTTTTCATCATGTTTGCCGGGGCCAAATCCCGGCCTCCTTTGGTCGGATAAATCTCGTGCCACGCCAGTTTGTCTGGTGTGGATTTAATATGAGTTATCTGATCATATTTATAAAAACAAGAGAAAAATCAATAAGTTAGAATGGTTCTAAGAAAGCGGAAACTATTCCTATTTGCTTGTGTATAATTTGATTTTTAGCCAATTTTCGCATATTTTAGAATTGGATAGCCCGCATGCATGGCCGCTGCGCCACATTCATAATAGGCGGACTTTGTCGCTGTCATTTGTTCATCATATTGCTCCACCGGCGCGAGCGGCAGCAGGCTTTCATCCTGATTTATCAGCGCTTTGACCATTTGAGTGCCAAACAAAGTGCCGGGGCCGATGCCGCGGCCCGAATAGCCGAATGGGGCGTATCCCTTGCCGTCAAAATTCATAATTTTAGGAAGATGGTCTGACGTCATCGCGATCTTGCCGCACCATTGGTGCGTGAATGGCATGTCCAGCAAATCTGGATAGAGGTCGCGCAGTTTTTGTCGGCCCCACATTTTGTGGAACGGCGCCGTGGCATGGTCCAAACTGCCAATTGCCCCGAGGATCAGGCGATTTTCTGCATCGAGCCGCAGGCTGGTCATCACTGTTGCGCAATCCCACGTGCCTTCACGGTTCGGCAGTATTTTGGCCGCTTGTTCCTCACTCAGTGGTGCGGTTGCAGATTGGAAAAACTGCACTGTCGAAAATTGATTTTTCGGGTGACGCACATGTTTATGATCATACGCATTGGTGGCGATGATCACATATTTGGCCGTAAACTCGCCTTGTGCGGTCGCCACGCGCCACGCGCCATTTTGCTGCACTGCGGTGGCAGGGCAATGCTCCACAATTTTTGCGCCCGCATCTTGTGCCGCCTTGGCCAATCCTTGGGCAAATTTGAGCGGATGGATGGTGCCTGCGCGGGGATCAAACAGGCTGGCCACAAAATGGGTTGAGCCAAGCCGCGTCTGGGTTTCTGCTTCGTCCAGCATTTGCACGGGCGCGCCGCGCACTGAAAGCTGGGCAAGCCGCTTGTCCAAATCCTTCTTGTGATAATAGCTTTGGGCGCAATGCAGCGTGCCGTTGCGGACTGCGTCGCACTCTATCTGGTGTTGATCGATCAAGTTGAACACGAGAGCTGGCGCGCCAGCAAGGGCTTTGTTCAGCTTTTCGCCTGCCGCTTTGCCAAGCGTGTCTTCCACTTCCTGCGGTGGGGTCCACAGCCCGGCATTTACCAGTCCGACATTGCGGCCTGAGCCGCCAAAGCCAATGGTTTCGGCTTCCAACAAGATGACGTTCAGCCCAGCTTTCGCCGCCTCAAGGGCCGCGGTGCAACCGGAAAAACCACCGCCTATAATGGCGAGGTCAACGCTTTGTGTCTCATGCATTCGCGCAAATGTTGGGGCGTTTGCGGTGGCTTGCCAAAGGTTGGTGAGTGGCGCAGTCGTCATATTTACCCGTTGAAGCTTTTGAAGGCAGAAATGATTTGATCGAGCTGATTGTCGTCAATATTGCGGTGCAAAACGATCCGGCTTTCTGTGCCCGCTGAGACAATGATTTTATGGTCGCGCATATGTGCGCCGAGCTTTTTGGCGCGTTCCTTATCGAAGTGTACAAACAGCATGTTGGTTTGGTTGTCCTGATAAGTCACATCATAGCGCCCGGTTTCATTCAGCGCGTCGGCAAGTGCTTTTGTGCGGCGGTGATCTTCAGCCAAATCATCAACATAATTGTGCAGCGCAAAGCGGCCCGCTGCAGCGATGATGCCGGCCTGGCGCATGCCGCCGCCCAGCATTTTGCGCCAGCGTTGTGCTTGCTTGATAAAGTCATTGCTGCCCACCAAAACGGCACCAACAGGTGCGCCCAAGCCTTTGGATAGGCAGATATTGATGCTGTCGAACGGGTCGGCCATGGTGGTGGCGTCTACGCCCAGTTTCACGCAGGCATTGAACATGCGGGCGCCATCAAGGTGCACATTCAAATTATGGGCGCGACCAGCGTCAATTGCCGCCTTTGTGCGCTCCATGCTGATGGCTTGGCCCGAATTGGTGTTTTCCAAAACCAGCGTTTTGCTGTTTGGAAAGTGGGTGTCGTCCGGCTTGATAGCCGCATGAATATCGTCGGGGTTCAGGCCGCCATCTTCCTGCACGGGCAGGGGATCATAAGTTAGGCCGCCCAGCACTGCCGCGCCGCCAGCCTCATATTTGAAAATATGATATTTGCGCCCCACTAGAATTTCATCGCCACGCGCATTATGCGTGAGCATCGCGACCAGATTTGACTGGGTGGAGGAAGGGAGAAACAGCCCGGCTTCTTTGCCTAGTTTGTCCGCCATTTCCTGTTGCAATGCGTTCACATTTGGATCGTCACCATAAACATCATCCCCAACATCCGCAGCGGCCATCACCTCGCGCAATTGCGCGTCAGGTTTGGTCACAGTGTCGGACCGAAGATCAATAAAATCAGCGATATTGTCGATATTTTGGGTTTTGAGATTCTCGTACATCTTGGTGCAATCTATTTTGGAAAAGAAGATGAGGGGCTAGTCAGCCGGAGAGTGGCATGTCACTAATTTTGGTGCAACCAATATGTCGAAAGATTTGAAGAATGTACGGCCCTTTTGAACAGCATGGACAAGATTATTGGCAATTGCCCACCGGGCCTAAAAATACCATTTGTGATGTGGCTGGAGTTAAGGTCGGTAATGCCCAGAATATGCGCGGAACTGCACGCACCGGGGTAACGGCGCTTTTGCCGATGGAAGACAATATTTACGCTCATAAATTGCCTGCTGGTTGTGCAGTGATCAATGGGTTTGGCAAATCGGCCGGGCTGGTGCAGGTGGCGGAACTGGGCGAGATTGAAACGCCAATATTGTTCACCAACACTTTCGGGGTTGGCACCGGCGCGCAGGCTTTGATCAAACATGCTATCGCTCACAATCCGCAAATTGGACGACAGGGACCAACGGTGAACCCGGTGGTGTTCGAATGTAATGATGGCCGCGTCAATGATATTCAGGGGGTGGGCATTGATGAGGCGTTGGTGGAAACGGCAATGGGGCAGGCCGATACTGACTTTGCGCAAGGCACAGTAGGTGCAGGTACGGGCATGTGCACGTTTGGCTTTGCGGGAGGCATTGGCAGCGCATCGCGATTGGTTGATCTTGACGGGCAAAATTTCACACTGGGCGCTTTTGTGCTGTCCAACTTTGGCCAACGGTCCAGCTTGCGCGTGTTCGGGCAAAGTCCGGCTCATTATCGCGGCGAAGACAGCGCGGATAAGGGTTCAATCATCATTCTGATGGCAACAGATTTGCCGATGGATAGTTTGCAGCTAACCCGCCTGTCACGCCGCGCTGGCGCGGCGCTTGGACGGTTGGGCAGCCATTTCGGCCATCAAAGCGGCGATATTGCCTTGGCCTTTTCTACCCAAAATCCCCGTAGCTTAGAATGTGATGCGCTTGTGACCCAGCAGCGGGTTGCGGATCGTTATATGGATAAGATTTTTATGGCCGGTGTTGAGGCTACAGAAAATGCAATTTTAAACGCGCTTTGGCATGGCGAACCCCATAAAGGGTATGACGGTTCAGTTTTGCCACGTTGGCGCGATATGTTTGAAAAGGGATGAAGATGACCAAGCTTTATGGATTGAAGAATTGTGACACCTGCCGCAAGGCGCAAAAAGCGTTGGAGGCGGAAGGGCGTGAGGTCGCGTTTCATGATGTGAAGAAGGAGCCATTGTCGCGCGGGCAGTTGGCGGATTTTCTGGAAACATTTGGTGCAGACAAGTTGGTCAATAAAAAGTCCACCACTTGGCGGGGCTTGAGCGAGGCGGAAAAAGCAGGTGACCCGCTTGATTTGCTGGTGGCGAATGCCAGCTTGATGAAGCGCCCTGTTATTATTGATGGGGAGAAAAAATATCTTGGTTGGCAAAAGGATGTACAAGCAGCGCTAATCGGTTAAGCTTTCCGATGGGATAGCACCCGCAATAGACTTTAAATTTTTTTGACCCGCGAGTGAACCGAAGTTCAAAATGCCCCGTTTCATAGGCAAAGAACAGTCACAAAGGGTCCAAATATGCGATCGGCGTTGAATTTGGCACAGAATGACGAAGACACTGATAGGGTGGATGATCCAACGCTTTTGAAGCAAGCCATGGTGCGTGTGGCGAAAGAACAGGATCGAGACGCCTTTCACTTTTTGTTTTCTTACTTTGCCCCTCGGGTGAAGGCAGTGCTTTTAAAGGCCGGTAGCAGCGAAAGTCAGGCAGAAGACCTGATGCAGGATGTGATGATGACCGTGTGGCGCAAAGCAAAGCTTTATGCGCCAGAGCGCGGTTCTGTGAACGCTTGGGTGTTCACCGTCGCACGGAATGCAAGAATTGATTTGCTGCGGCGCGCCTCTTCAAGACCCTATGATGATGTTTATGAAATTGAACTGGAAAGTGATGTCGCCTCGGGCGAGGACGAAATGTTCGAAACCGAGCGAGCAGAACGTGTAAGCGAAGCGCTTGCCGAATTGCCTGAAGAACAGCGGCAGATCATAGAATTGGGATTTATTGAAGACATGTCGCAAAGCGAAATTGCGGAAAAGCTTGATTTGCCATTGGGCACCGTGAAATCCCGGATGCGTCTTGCTTACGGTAAAATGAAATCTAAGTTGGAGGCGGTGCGATGAAAACGACACACCATCTCGATGAAGCCACCTTGTTGCGTTATGCGAGTGGCGATTTAGATAGCGCGTTCACCATTGTGGTCGCTGCGCACTTGGCTATGTGTGACGAATGTCGCCAAGCTGTGCGTGATGCGGAAGAAATTGGTGGCCATATGATGGATCATGTGGATGAGGCCCCCGTGGCGTCGGACGCATTTGAGAAATTGATGGCGCGGTTGGACACAGGCGAAAATGAGCAGATTGAAGTTGATCTGCGCAAGAATGCGCAGTCTGACAGCGATGTGCCTTTGCCATTGCGAGAGCTGATTGGCGAGCATCTGGATGATGTGAGCTGGCGGCTTGTTGCACCCGGTGTGCGTAAGCATGAAATTCGCATGGGCAAAAAGGGTGAATCCTTCCTCTATATGCTGAATATTTCGCCGGGCATGGCTGTGCCAGAACATGGGCATGGCGGCGCGGAAATGACCTTGATTTTGTCAGGCGCATATCGCGACAAGCTGGGTGTGTTTGGCCCGGGTGATGTTGCGGATTTGGATGAGCATATCGAGCACCAGCCGATTGTTGAACCTGGCGAAGCTTGCATCTGTTTGGTGGCGACTGAGACCCCAACGCGGTTCAAGGATCTGATCTCTCGCTTGATGCAACCCTTTGTGCGCATTTAGGTGATTTATGTCCTTTAAAGGCAAACATTTCTGGATCACGGGCGCGAGCACGGGAATTGGCCGTGCTTTGGCTAAGAAGCTGGATGCAGAAGGCGCTTTGGTTTCCGTATCTGCCCGGTCAGAAGATAAGCTGCACGAGCTGGAGGCCGAAGGCGAAAATATACGTGCATTCCCGTTGGACGTGACCGACCAATCGCTGATGGGTGCTGCCATTGATATGGTGGCGGACCGCGCGCCAATTGACCATGTGGTTTTGGGCGCCGGTGCGTGGAGCATTATGGACAGCGACCAAATGGAAATGGGGCCAATCCGCACGGGCATGGAAGTCAATTATTTCGGCACCATCAATGCGATTGATAAGCTGATCCCTATGATGATTGCACGTAAAGCGGGTCATATATCCATCATCGCATCCGTTGCGGGTTATCGTGGTTTGCCGCGCTCTATTGCTTACAGCCCCACCAAGGCGGCATTGATCAATCTTGCTGAGATTTTGAAGGTGGAGCTTGAGCCACACAATATTGGCGTGAGCATCATCAATCCAGGTTTTGTGGATACACCACTCACGCAGGACAATCCGTTCCCTATGCCCGGTATCATCACCGCAGACGAGGCGGCTGATGCCATTTATAAAGGGCTAAGCAAGGGCAAGTTCGAGATTTCGTTCCCGTTTGGCTTCACCTTGCTGATGAAGGTTTTGCGGGTTGCGCCAAACTGGCTTTACCTGTTCATTATGCGCCGGATCAAAGCGTCGATTTAGTCTAAGCTTTGTCTACATTGTGTGGTTTTTTGAAAATCGCGATGGCGCGTTTGGGCGCGTTAGGTTTAGGCTTCGGCCGTAACCCTTTCACCCACAGTTTGAACGCCTCATAATTGATGCCGAACACGACTTTCATGGTCATCCAGCCTGTGCGGGCGAGGGATTTGAGCAGTTGAAAGTCTGTAAGTGGCTTTTGCTCGCCGCGCAAAAAGGCGTTGAGCAGGGCACCCTCTTTATCCTTCAGCGCCACGCCTAGAGTAAGTTCAGCGCCAGGTTTGGTGACATGAAAGCGGTAGGTGCCTTCAACCTTGTTGAAGGGCGACACGTAAAATTGCTTGTCGCAATCCTGCCAAACCACGCCATCTTTTTGCTCCCCTGCTGGGATCACATAGGTATGGCGCTGCTTAAATGTATTGCGCACTTCATAAATCATCACTTTGATTTCGCCGCGCTCCACCCCGTAATAGGTGGTGAGCGGATTGAAGGCAAAGTTTAGAATGCGGGGATAGGCCAGCATGAAAAAGCGCAGCCGATCACCAGTCACGCCCGCTTGTGCCGCCAGATTGTGCAGATAGCCGGGCAAATCTTTGCCTGTGCCATCGCCAAAATCTTTGTCATGCAGCGATACCAAATTCAGTCGGTTATGGCTGAACAATCTGAGATGGCTAGCGGTCCGATCTAAATCGTCCACATTCACAAACATGTTGAACACGCCATATCGCAGCTTGTGCTTAACTGGCCGCAGCCGTTTGTGGGTCACCACGCCATCATAGATTGCGCTTTCCATCATTCGGCGGCCTCGCGGGTGTGGATGGGCTGCACATGAATGCGCCCAGAAGGGTTGGCCACGCTCCATGGGCGTTGCTCGCCGCCCAATTGCTCGGCTACCGCCAGGCCGGATTGGATGCCATCTTCATGGAAGCCATATCCGAAATAGGCGCCGCAGAACCAGGTGCGGTTTTTGCCCTGAATGTCCCACAATTGCTTTTGCGCTTCGATTGAATCGCTATCAAACACCGGATGCATGTAATCAAAGCTTTTGATCACGGCTTTGGGGTGAATTTCTTTTGTTGGGTTAAGGGTCACAAACAAATTGGTTTTGGTTTCAAGATGCTGCAACTCGTTCATCCAATAGGTGACGCACAGTTCATCTTCACCATTGATGGTTTGTTTGAGATAGTTCCAGCACGACCATAAGCGCTTGCGCTTGGGCATCCATGCATCATCTGTGTGCAGCACAGCTGTGTTCGCCTGATAGGGGAATTTGCTCAGCAGATTTTGTTCTTCAAATGACGCATCATCGAGCATGGTCAGGCTTTGGTCTGCATGGCTGGCCATCACCACATGATCAAAGGGGCGCAGCACGCCGTTGGCATCTTCAATATGCACATAGTTTGGGTGCCGCATGATCTTTTTGATCGGGGTGGAAAGATGCACTTCAATATTGGCTTCTTCCATCAAGCGTTGCACATAAACGCGGCTGCCGCCGATCACAGTGCGCCAATCTGGTTTTTGGATCGCCTTCATCAAAGCGTGGTTGCGGTAGAAATTGATAAAAGTCTGCGCTGGATAGTCCATCATCGCCTTGGCTTTTGTGGACCAAATGGCAGCGCCCATGGGGATGATGTGGTTGTCGATAAACGGACGGTCATAGCCTTCACGTGCCAAAAAATCGCCAAGTGAGATTTCACTGGCATAGGCGGTTACGCGATCTCGCGCCGTTTTGAAAAAGCGCAAAATGTCGCTCAATTGGCTCCAATGGGTTGGGTTTGCCACATTGCGGCGTTGCCCGAAAAAGCCGTTGAGGCCAGAACCGGAATATTCGTATTTTCCACCATTCATGGTGAAGGAAAAACTCATATCCGTGTGTTTGGTCTGAATGTTTAAATGATCAAACAGCGCTGAAAGGTTCGGATAATTCGGCTCGTTATAAACGATGAAACCTGTATCAACCGGAATATTGCCTTCAGGCACTGGTGCATCCACTGTGTTTGAGTGGCCACCAAGATAATCATTGGCTTCGTAAAGCGTCACATTGTGGTTTTTTGATAAAAGCCAAGCCGCACTAAGCCCTGAAATTCCTGAGCCAACAATGGCGATGTTCAACTTACTCATAAAGTCCGGTTCCGATTGATAAATCTGTTGTAGAAGAAACGCGGACCTGTCGTGAATGGATCACTGTAGATTGCGTGAATATTTTGCTTATTCATCCTGTTTTGGTGATCCAAGATTGGCGCTTGCGGCGTAGTGCTAGCAATAGGAGCATCAATATGACCAATATCATCGCTTATGTCGCCACATTGATTGTGTTTCTGGGCATAGATTTTGTCTGGCTCAGCTATGTTGCGCGCAATTTTTATTTCGAGCGCATGAGCCATCTGATGGCTGAAAGCCCGAATTTCACGGCCGCTGGCCTGTTCTACTTATTTTATGTGGTCGGCATTGTTTATTTTGCCGTGTTGCCGGCGCTTAAATCCGGATCGATGATGACCGCGATTGTGTCCGGCGCGCTGCTTGGCCTTGTCGCTTACGGCACGTATGACATGACCAACTATGCGACCCTCAAAAACTGGTCTTTGACCGTGTCCATCGTAGATATGATTTGGGGCGCAACCCTAACGGCAACCTCAGCCGCCGCCGGGTTCTATCTGACCCGCATGTTTACCAGCTAAGCCACGTCGAAGCGGGACAATTTGAAGGGCGAAATGTCGTAAGATGTTTCGCCCTTTGTCATGAGTTGCGCCAGCATTTCGCCGATGGCAGCGCTATGTTTAAACCCGTGGCCGGAGCAGGGAGAAACAAGGAAAACATTTTCCATTTCTGGATGATCATCCATGATGAATTGCCCATCGGGTGCAGCTGTGTAAAGGCAAGTGGCGGATCGTACGACATTTGGGTTTAAGCCCAGCAGTCGATTTTGAACATGCCGTGCATAGAATGCATCTTGCTCCGCTTTGGACACGTCGCGGTTGGTTTCTTCAGGCGCGGTTGGCGCGCCATAAAATTCTGACGCCATTTTAAACTGGTGCTTTGCCGCCAGAGAGGGCATGCCATAAAAGAAATCATCCGGTTTTTCGCCATGTGGCCAAGCGAATGCAGGGCTGTTTTCCCACGCCGCTTGATGTTCGGGCTCAATGTCCAGCCAATGCAGCACTTGGCGGGTGGGCTGAAAAATGTTGTGCCATTTCTCTGAAAGAAATGATCTGACCCATGGGCCCGCACTCAGGATCACTTTGGCCGCGTCATATTCGTCAGTCGAGGTGCGCACTTTTACGGTACCGTCACGCTGGGGCAGAATTTGCTCTACCAACGTGCCATAGTGCAATGCGGCTCCATGTTTTTGCGCCAGTTTCAATTGGTTGTCGACACATTGTTCGACCCGCAAATAGCCAGCACCGGGTTCAAAATAGGCGCGTTCGCTGTCGGCAATCAGATAGTTTGGAAAGCGGTGGCGCACCTCTTCGGGCGACAGCATTTCATGGTCAATATTGAATTTTTGCGCTGCTGCTTCTGTTGTGTCCAGAAAGCCCTTTTTGGCATTGGTTTCGGCAGCTTTGTCGCTTGAGATCATCACCGCGCCAATTTGGTGCAACAGCTCGTCGCCAGTTTCTGCCTCGATTTCACGCCAAATTTCATGCGCCCGCAGGGCAAAGGGCACATAGGCGAACCCTTCGCCAATGGCCTGGCGCGTCAGGCGGCTTTCACCGTGGGTAGACCCATGAATATGGGGTGGGGTATGCCGGTCTAAGCCCAAAACTTTGACGCCAGATTTGGCCAATTGATAGGCGGCAGCGCTACCCATAGCGCCAAGGCCCACCACGATCACATCATATTGTTGCATTTACGCCTCGGTTGCTGCGCGAAAGGAAGGTATTTTTAGCCATTCGATCTGTTTTGCGGCGCATCGTCAAGGGGTCCTCATTTTTGACACATTCGGGCGGCACATGGCGGGCTTTCGCGTTTCGGACGCGCTTTTATCTCGTGTGCGCCTGCTGGTTGGCGCTTTGGACTAACGATTGGATAAATGGGGCCCACTGGCCCGCTTGGTGAATAAACTACATGATGAACAAGACTATTCGCGCGGCTATCGCCGCGATTGCGCTTGCGTTGCCTGTTTTTGCGGCAGCGCCAGCTCAGGCTACGCCTTTGATCAAATTAATGGAAAAAGATTTGGGGCAGCGTCGCCCCAACGGATGCCCATCAAAATGGTGTGCGTGCTATATGGACCAAATTCTAAAACGCGCCGGATTTGACGTGCGCGGCTCTTTCCGGGCCCGAGATTTTGCTTCATATGGCAAAAACACAAAAGTTGCCAAAGTTGGCTCGATCATGGTGATGCGCAACCATGTGGGCGTGGTGATGGGCAAATGCTCAAACGGCCAAGTGAAAATTATCTCTGGCAATTATTCTAAGAAGGTCGCGGTGGGATGTTACCCCGCCAGCAAAGCCATTGCATGGCGTGACCCGATCAAAGCACGCTAGGAGTAGCCGTGCTTTCAACTTTAATGGGTGCCTTCAACTGAGTTGGGCACCCATTTTCTTTGCCTAATTTTTAAAGCCTGTCGCTAAGTAGGCATGTCGCTTTTCCACCAGATATCCTTGGCGGTAGATCTCGATTGTATCGAGCAGCTCCACCTGCTCAAACCGCGCTTCAAGCTCTGCGCCCAACCCGTTGCCGGAATGGGTGACGATCAAGGCGTTGTCACCCAGATGTTCCGATGGAGCAAACCAATAGCGGAATTGCGAATGCGCGGAACCAAGGTCCGTTACATCTGGATTTTTCAAGGCAAAGCCAAGCGGGGCGCTGATCGTATAGTGCGTTCCTGCAATAAAATCTGGCTTATGTTCTAAGCTGAGCTTCTCAACCCATTCTGCTGTATCTTCCCAACCGAAAGAGCGTGCCGAGAAATAATCTGCGGTGCTGAAATAGGTGCGGATCGGAAGTGCTCCGAAATTATACGCGATGATTGCGGCCAGCAGCACGCCATAGGCGATATGGGCAAACAGCAGCCAGCCCCAACGGATAAAGTGGGCGAGGAACGGCAGGATGGCGATATAGGCCACCAAGTTCCAATGGAACATGATGTCAGTGGTGAGCGATAGCGCCAGAAACAAGAGGGTTGAGGCCCAAAAGATACACCGTGCCAACCCAAGCTGCGGGACGTTTTTGCTGGTTGGCCAAAGGCATTTGGCCAGCGGCCACAGCAAGAAGGGGGAGAGGAACCCAATCATCCCGCCCAAATAGCCGATGAGGCCGCTAAAATTGTTCTCCGTGGGCAGGCCCGCATGGCGGTCGCGTAGAATAAATGTGATGGATGAAGCGTTGGTGTTGATGTTCCAATAGATTTCCGGGCCAACCACCAACAAGAAAAGCGCGAAGGCGGCATAACTTTGCCAGTGTTTTAATATGATGCGCGCTTGCTTGTTGGCGAGGGCATAAAGAAACGCTCCGGCACCCAGCAGCACTGCGTTATATTTTGCCAATGTGGCTAAGCCCACGCAAATGCAAGCGGCGTAAAGCCACGGCCAAGGGCGCGCGCCCAATTCCATTGCATTGAAGAATTTGATGAAGCAGAGCAGGGCCAAAAGCAGCAGCATCACCATCAAATGGTCGGGCAGCGCTAGCATGGTCATGGTGAGGAAAATTGGCGTGGCCAAAAACAGGATCAGCGTGAGCACAAAATGCTGTTTTGGCTGGTCGCTGATCTGTTTGGAAATGGCCCACAATATCCAAATGTCTGCCAAAAAGGTCAGGATGGGGCCAATACGCAGGGCCAGCACGTTCCAGCCGAACAGTTTTGAGGCGAGCCATAGCATCCATGCATTGAGCGGCGGGTGGTCATAATAGGAAATGGCTGGATGTTGCGACCACATCCAATAATAGGCTTCGTCGGCCACCATGTTGCCGCTGAGCCAAAAGAAAAGGCGCAGCCCCAGCAAAAGGGCAACGCCTGTGATCAATGAATATTTTAAAATAGGGCCGATAGCTTTTAGATTTTGCTGATCATTCACAAGCATTTGGCCCCATTTTTCTATCCTTTTGCGGCGATGGCGATCTCCCCAGCCAACTTCGCATTGTTGATCAATAGCGCAATGTTGGCTTTGAGTGAACGGCCGCCGCTCAATTCCACCACTTTACCCAAAACAAATGGCGTCACAGCCGCGCCTTTCACACCATTGGCGTCGGCTTCCGCGATGGCTTTGTCGATGATGGTTTCCATCTCATCATTGCTCAAAGCATCTGCTTCCGGCACTGGGTTGGTGAACAGCAAGCCGCTATCCGCGCCCAAGTCGCGCCAAGCATTAAAGGTGGCCGCAGCCTCGTTCACATTGTCCACACTGTGGGGCAGGGCCATGCCGCTATCGCGGGTATAGAAGGCGGGTAGGTTCGGGGTTTGATAGCCGACGATTGGCACGCCTTGGGTTTCCAACACTTCCAATGTCAGCGGCAAGTCGAGAATTGATTTTGCGCCTGCGCACACCACGGCAACAGGGGTTTTGCCCAGTTCGGTCAGGTCAGCAGATACGTCAAATGGATGGCCACGATGCACACCGCCAATGCCGCCAGTGGCAAAGATATCGATCTTTGCCGCTGCGGCCACGATCATGGTGCCCGCGACGGTGAGTGAGCCGGAGTGTTTTTTGCCCAACAGGGGTGCGAAGTCGCGGCGCGAGCATTTGGCGATTGAGCCGCGTTCACTCGTGGCGAAATCCTTGAGTTGCTCTTCAGACAAGCCAACTGTGACTTGTCCGTTTACAATGCCCAAAGTGGCTGGGCAGGCGCCAGCTTCCTTCACGGCATTTTCCATAGCCAAGGCTGTTTCCAGATTGCTGGGATAGGCCATGCCATGGGTCACCACGGTGGTTTCAAGTGCCACGATTGGGGTGTCGTTGCGAAGGGCTTCGGCAACATGTGCGCCAAATTGAAGATCAAAATTCATGGGAGGAATCCTTATTGAAAATGCTGCTGCGCGAATGTTTCAACCGCCGCATGGGAGAGGTCGGGGCTGTTGCGCAGGGTGGATTTTAGGGTGTGTTGCGCCGCGCCAATGCCAAACTGGGCCGCTTGGCTGAGCGGGCGTTGTTGATTAAGGCCATGCAGCGTGCCCGCCACAAAGGCATCGCCCGCGCCAGAAACGTCCACAATTTCGGCGGCGGGTACTGCAAGGTGCTGCATGGTGGTGGGTTGATCGTTTTGCGCGGCCAGATAAACGCCATTTGCGCCATCGGTCATAATGGCGTGTGCCGCGCCGCGGGCGAGCAATGCATCCAATATGGCTTGCGGCTCTTGTTCACCAGTGGTCGCTGCTGCTTCATCTTTGTTGCAGAAGAGATAGCTGACGCCAGATAAATCCTGCGGCAAGCGTTTGAACTTGGGTATGGATACACTGTCGATGGCCAGTTGAATTTGCTGGTCACGGCAATGGGTGATCAATTTCGCCAACCCGTCTGCGGGTAGGTTTGTGTCGGCAAATACCAGCGCTGCACCGCTTACCAACCCGATATTGGATTGCACAAATTGGGCATCCATCTGGTTGAAAATGTCCATATCAGCCACGCCAAGATAAAGGCTGCCATTGGGCTGCATGATTGCGGTGTAGGTGCCGGTGGTGCCATTGGTACTACGCACCATATGGCTCAAATCAACGCCGCTTTCCGCAGTGGCGCCGATCAATGCATCTGCCGCGCCATCATCGCCAACAATGGACAATAGTTTGGTGGCATCGCCCAATCGTGCCAGATTTTCCGCCACATTGCGGGCGACGCCGCCGCGCGTTTCCTCTGCGCTGGCCGGGTTGGAGGTTTCCAAAATGCCAGGCTCTTTCAGCTTGAGCACCCGATCCATCACCGCGCCACCAATGCACAAAATGCTTTGCTGTTGCGCAACGATATAGGCACGGCCAAGGATAAAGCCTTTAGCCTGCAAGCGCTCAATATAATTGGCCACAGTTGCGCGTGCCACGCCCAATTGCTCGCCCAGTTCCTTCTGGCTGGCATAGGGGTGCGCGGTGATTGCGGCCAATAATCTTTGTTCTAAATCGGTGAGTGACATGCGCCTATATTGCAAAAGTTTGTTTTATAAACATTTGCAATATAGATTCTGACGAATGATGTCCACCTCAAATATCCGCCGAGGGTGCGATTGCATGTGGCGATGCTGAAGTACCTCACCCTTAACCCTATTGGATTACCGCGCTGATGCTTTGCACTAAGTCGCCTGACACCCGGCGTCACCCCGGACTTGATCCGGGGTCCAAGTAGCATCCTGGTTATGCGGGGCATCTCGGTAAACCGAAAGGCTCTATGGATTACCGGGTCAAGCCCGGTAATGACGTGGGAGTAAGTGGCTTGGCGCGGTGAAACTTATGGGCGCTGGCCTCGACGCCACCACTCCGCATTTGGTGCCGTGTCATGCAGCAGTAGATCCCGGCACAGGGCCAGGACGGTGCCGGGGCTAAATGAACGTGCGTTCTAGCCCTTCACGATTGGTGTTTCCGGGCGTGCGCCCCATTCGGACCAAGAGCCATCATAAAGCCGGGTGTTTTTGTGGCCCAAAATATCGAGCACAAGCAGGATCACGCAGGCGGTTACGCCGGAACCGCATGTGGCGATGGTGGGTTTGGTGCTGTCGAATTTTTCATTCACGATGCGGGCCAGTTCGGCCTTTGGCAGCAACCGGCCATCATCATCAAGAAACCCGGCATAGTGCAGATTTTCCGCGCCGGGCATATGGCCCGCCCGCATGCCTTCGCGGGGCTCATCTGTTTCACCGTTAAATCGGCCAGGCCCACGCGCATCGAGAATATTGCAGCTTTGATCGCCTTTGTTCACCAGCTTTAGAAGTTCCTCAAAAGGCACCAGTTTCTGTGCATCAAACTTGGCGGCGAAGTTGCCCGTTTCTTTAGGTGAGACTTTGCCAGCCTCAGTTGGATGGCCTTGCTTTTCCCAATAGGGGAAACCGCCATTGAGAATGCGCACATTTTGTGCGCCCATCTGGCTCAGCATCCACCACGCGCGGGCAGCAGAAAACAGTCCTTGGGTGTCATAAACAACAATTTCATCATCATTGTTCACGCCCATTTGCCGCATTTGATCTTCGAAGAAGTGGGCGCTGGGCATCGTGTGCGACAAGCTTGAATTGGGATCGGATAGGTCTTTGATGGAGAAGAATAGGGCACCGGGAATGTGTTTCTCATCATATTCTTTGGCTGCATCGCGGTTGGCGTTGGGCAGATGCATTGAGGCATCAAAGATCACTAAATTATCTTGTCCCAGCTTGTTCGCTAGTTCGTCGGCCTCAATCAGATATTGATCCAAATTTTCACTCATAAATCTGCCTTTGCGTTTGATGTGGCATCAATTGGCCATTGTAATTGTGTCAATCAATGGTAGTAGAGCCTAAACAGGAATGTAGACACAATATGGCCAGCGCAGTTCTTTCACTTCAAGATATTTTTCTCACCTTTGGCGGTACCCCGCTTTTGGAAGGGGCCGAACTGTTTGTGGCGCCGGGCGAGCGCATTGCGTTGGTGGGCCGCAACGGGTCTGGCAAGTCGACCTTGCTCAAGATATTGGCAGGCGATGTTGAGGCGGATAGCGGCACGCGCTTTGTGCAGCCGGGGGTGACATGGCGCTATTTGCAGCAAGAGCCGGATTTGAGTGCTTACGACACTGTGTTGGATTATGTGCAAGACGGCTTGGTTGATGGCGATGATCAATTTCGCGCACCCTATTTGCTCGGCGAGTTGGGGCTTGATCCTGAGGCATCGCCAAAAGGTCTATCAGGTGGCGAGGCACGCCGCGCGGCGCTAGCCCGTACATTGGCACCGGAGCCAGATGTGTTGTTGCTGGACGAGCCGACCAACCATTTGGACTTGCCGGCCATTGAGTGGCTGCAGGATGAGTTGAAAAGTATGAAATCGGCGATGGTGATCATCTCGCACGATAGACGTTTCCTTTCAGATTTGACCCAATCTACCGTTTGGCTGGACCGTGGACGCACGCGCCAAACCAGCCAAGGCTTCGCCCATTTTGAGCAATGGCGTGATGAGCTTTTAGCGCAAGAAGAGTTGGAACAGCACAAGCTGGATCGGCAGATCGTGCGCGAGGAGCATTGGGTGCGCTATGGTGTCACCGCGCGGCGCAAACGCAATGTGCGCCGTATGTCAGAGCTGGCCGATCTGCGCCAGAAACGTGCCGACCATCGCGGGCCGACAGGCAATGTGAAAATGCAGGCCACGGAAGGCCAACAGTCCGGTGCCATTGTTGCCGATGTGAAAAATGTGTCGAAGAGCTTCGGTGATTTGACCATCGTGAAAGACTTCACGCTGCGGGTGATGCGCGGGGATCGGTTGGGTATTGTCGGGCCAAATGGCGCAGGCAAATCCACATTGATCAAGCTGATCACAGGTGAGCTGACGCCAGATGAAGGCGAGGTGCAATTGGGCACCAAGCTCGAAATTGCGGTGCTGGACCAGAAGCGAGCGCAGCTTGATCCTGAAACCAGCCTCAAAGATAGCCTAACGGGCGGCGGTAGCGACAATATTATCATTGGCGATCAGACCAAGCATGTGGTCGGCTATATGAAGGATTTCCTGTTCTCACCCGAGCAAGCAGGCACTGCTGTGGGCAAATTGTCTGGCGGTGAGCGCGCGCGTGTCTTGCTGGCCAAAGCTATGGCGCAACCGTCTAACCTGTTGATCCTTGACGAACCGACCAATGATCTGGATTTGGAAACGCTGGATTTGTTGCAAGAAATGCTGGCCGATTATCATGGTACGGTGATCGTCGTCAGCCACGACCGTGACTTTTTGGACCGTGTGGCTACGTCCATTTTGGTGCATGAAGGTGGCGGCCATTGGCATGAATATGCGGGCGGTTATTCTGACATGGTGGCTTTGCGTGGCCACGGGGTTGGGCAACGCAAGCGCGAAGATAAGCCCAAAAAGGACAAGCCAAAATCCACTACGGCACCCGCTGCACCGAAACCGCAGAAAAAGCTAAGCTTCAAGCACAAGCACGCGCTGGAAAATTTGCCGAAATTGATGGAAGAGCTGGAAGCCAAAGTTGCCAAATTGAATGGCGAACTGGCCGATCCGGAACTTTATGCAAAGTCGCCTGAAAAGTTTCAAAAGCTAACCGAAGAGCTGGGTGCAACTCAGCAAAAATTGGATGCGGCAGAAGAAGAGTGGCTTGAGATTGAAATGATGCGCGAGGAAATTGAGGGATAGTCTCCCTTGCCGCTTTTTAGAAATTGGTCTAACCATTAGGGCTGCAGTTCTTTTTATAGTTGGCCAACATGGAATTATCGACCCCTCGCGCACTGCTTTTGGCAGTGGCTGCAATCGCTGTTTTGAGCTTTATGGATGTGAACATCAAGGCCTTGTCCGCTGATGTGACAACCATCCAAATCCTGTTTTTCCGTCAGGCCGTGGCGGCGCTCATTCTTGGTGGTTTGGTGCTGGCGAAGCGATCACGTTTTCCCACAAAAGCGCAATTGCCCGGGCATTTTCTGCGCGCCATGTTGGTTGGGGCCACAGCCTATTCTTTCTTTTATGCGATCGGTAAATTGCCGCTGGTGTTGGTGACATCGGTTTTCATGTCTGCGCCTTTGATGGTTAGCTTAATGGGCGTGATCTTCCTCAAGGAAGAAGTTAGCAAAACGCTCATTTTCGGCACCATTTTGGGCTTTGCTGGTGCCATGGTGATCGTGTTGGGCGGCGGCAGTGACGATATTGCATTGAGTGATGATACATTTGCTTGGCTTGCGACGATCTTTGCGCCTGCTGCCTATGCGCTTGGTGTGGTGGTGATGAAAAATCAAACCAAGCAAGCGGATGCGATTGCGATTACGTTTCTGCAGGCAGCTTTCGTCGGGATTTGTGTTTTGCCGTTTGTGTTTTTCCAGTTTGAAATGCCCAATGTTGAAGTGGGTGCCCGCTTGGTCGGCGTTGGTGTTTTGGGGGCGTTTGGCTTTTTGATGTTCGTGTCGGCGCTCAAACATTTGCCCGCCTCTGTGTTTGTGCTCACTGAAAACACTGCCTTGCTCTGGGCGGCACTGTTTGGCTTTATCTTTTTTGCTGAGGTGCCCGCGCTTACCACGTGGATTGGTGCCTTTATGATCATTGTTGCCTGCCTGCTTGCTGCACGCAAGCAGGTGCGCCGCACGCCGAAACGATGAGCAGGCTGCTCCACCGCATAAAACCTTCCGCTTTGGGGTTGGCGCTTTTGGCCATGTTTGCCTTTGCCGTGATGGATGCGCTGGTGAAAGTGCTGGTGGTTAGCCTGCCTGTGGGGCAGGTGGCGTTTCTACGCACGCTGGGCAGTGCGTTGATCTTTTTCGGCGTCGCCCTTTGGGGGCAGCATCTTCATTTTGCTGGTGTGCAATGGCGCTTGCATGTGTTGCGGGCGGCGGGGGCTGCGCTGGTGACGCTTTGCATGTATTTTGCACTCGCCAACTTCGCCCTTGTCACTGTGGCCGCCTTCGCGCTGACCGGGCAATTGATCAGCACACTTTATGGTGTGGTGTTTTTTAACGAAAAATTCGATGGCAAAATTGCGGTGGCCTTGTTGGTGGGGCTGCTCGGCGCTTTGCTGTTTTTAATCAGCGAAGGCTTGTTCTCCGCGCAGATCAGCCTGTCGCTTTTGCCTCTTTTGGCGCTTATTGCTGTGCCAATTTTGGAAGCAACTTTATTGGCTTTTCTAAAGCTTCATACGCAAAAGGAAGGCCCAATATTGATGTCATTTATTCAGCTTTCCTTGGCCGCGCTTATTCTGTCGCCGGGGCTCGCTCAATATGTGCCGTTGAGCGTTGGCCAGTGGGGCATTTTGGCTGCAACTTGCGTTGTTGGTGCCTTTGCGGGGTACTGGTCTGTGATTGCGCTGAAGCAATTGCCGGTGGGCGTTTTTGCGATCACCGACAATACCAGCGTAGTGTGGGCAGCCTTGTTGGGGCTAGTGTTGTTTTCACATGTGCCCACGCCGTTGCAATGGGTTGGGGCTGCGCTGATTTTCGCCAGCTGCTATTTTCTGTCGATCTATCTGACGCCGAAAGATGAGGCTTAAAGCGATATATCCAAGTGCCAATTGACCTTATTGGTGTGTCCCGCTTCATAACCGCCTTGGCCAGTTGCGCCTTCAAATGCGCCCGTGCCGGAGCCTTCAACAATTTGCCAATGTGTTGTGGCTTTGTCCGTCGCCCAAGTGCCGGTTTCCAAAATGGTCAATGTGCCCGGTTCGCCATTTAGGCTGCCGTTGAACAGGCGAAATCCGTGATAGGTTGCGGTGCTTTCATCGCAATAAAAGAGCTGCATTTTGATGCTGGCTTTGCCTTGCAGATCGCCGTCAAACTCTTCTTTCACCAGTGCTTCGCTGAATTTTTGTTGGTCGTTGATTTGCTCGACCACGGTTTCATCCCAAGATAGATGGCTATAGGTGCCCGTAAGTTTCATGCTGTTTTTCCTTGTTGATCTGGCCCTAGCTTGGCAAAATCTGTTGATGATGAATTGTAATTTCGCGACAAGCTGATGGAAAAATCTGATCCCAATCTTGGCCCAGCCCGTGGCTTGATTGCCAAACATGTTTCGATGGCTGAATTTGATCTGACGCGCATTGCGCCTTCGGCTGAAGCTGGGCGTTGGGTTGAAAATTATTGGGTGATTGAATGGGATCGCGGGGATCGGCCTGTTTACCGGCAAGAGAATTTGCCACACCCGAGTGCACATTTGGTTTTAGACCCGCAAGCAGGATCTGGCTTATTTGGGGTTCAAACAAACCGCTTCTTTTATGAACTGTCGGGAAAGGGGCGCGTAATCGGTCTCAAATTCCGGCCTGGCTATTTATATGAGCTTTGGCAGCAGCCCATCGCAACGCTGACAGATCGGCATGAGGTCAATCTTTCGCCATTGGGCGTAGATTTGCGCGCCCTGGAGGCGGAGTTTGTTGCCTTGAGTAAGCCTGCAGAGATGGCAGAACGTTTGGATCAGCATTTTGCAGCCATTGAGGCTGATGAAGATGCCAAAGCCAAACAGGCCCACGATTTGGTGCAATTGGTTGAGGCCGATGCGGATTTGACGCGCATGTCGGAATTGGCTGCGCAATCCGGCTTAAATGCGCGGCAACTGCAACGCCTGTTTGCGCAATATATTGGCGTGTCGCCCAAGTGGGTGATTGATCGCTATCGGATGATCGAGGCGGTGGACGCCATCAATCAAGGCGAAGAGCGCTCTTTGACAGAGCTGGCCCATCGCCTTGGCTATTTTGATCAGGCGCACTTCACCAAAGCCTTTTCGGCGCTGGTCGGCCGCACGCCGCAGCAGCTATTGGCGCAATCGGCTTAGCTGAGGGCGGCCTCGAGGTCGGCAATCAGATCGTCGATATGCTCAATGCCGACAGAAAGGCGCAGCAGCGTTTCCGGAATGCCCGTGGTGCTTTCAATTGTATAGCGATGCTCCACCAAGCTTTCTACGCCGCCCAAAGATGTGGCGCGTTTGAACAGCTTCATTTTGCCCACAACATCAAGTGCGCGTTGCTTATCACCTTTCACCGTGAAGGAGAGAAGCGGTCCAAAGCCGTTTTGCATTTGTGATTTGGCAAGCGCGTGCGCTTCATGGCTTTCGAGCCCGGGGTAGAACACATGATCCACTTGATCATGATTGCTCAAATAGCTTGCCACAGCCATCGCATTTTCGCTCATGCGCTCCATGCGCAATGGCAAGGTCCGCATGCCACGGATCAGCAAATAGGCTTCAAAGCTGCCGATCACCGCGCCTGCATCGTGGCGGTCCACTTTGATGTCTTGCCAGATTGTTCGCGTTTCATCGTCCACGGCCAACACACCGGCCAGCACGTCAGAATGGCCATTGATGCTTTTGGTGCCGGAATGCATCACAATATTTGCGCCAAGATCCAGCGGGTTGGAAGTGGCAGGGCCCGCCGCTGTGGAATCGACTGCCAAGATGGCGTCCACTTGTTTCGTCGCATCAGCGAGTGCGCTTATGTCAGTGATGTGCAGCCACGGGTTTGATGGTGTTTCGATGAAGACCAGTGCAGGCTTTTCAGCCGCGATCAATGCAATGGTTTCGTCTGTTTTGCTGGTGTCTTGCTCAATCAATTTGACGTCGCGGCGTTCGCAAAACTCTCGCGCCCATTTGGTCGTGCCCCAATAAATTTGCGATTGCATGATGATGGTTTGGCCTGCGCGAATGGTGCGGAACAGGGCGGCAATGGAGGCCATGCCAGTTGGAAACACCAACGCATCCTGCGCATTTTCAGCTGTGGCCAAAATCTTCTCTGCCAGCCGCACAATGTCATTATCGTCGCGGGCATAGATGTTGTTGTCGCGCAGTAGGTCATATTGCTCATCCCGCACAAATGTTGTGGAGGGTTGAATTGCAGGCACCACGCCGCCTGTTTGCTGGTCGATATAGCCAGCGGCTTGCGCAAAAAGAGTTTCCAAGCGTTGGCGACGCGTCATAATTTCCTCCAATTTCGGGAGCATGGGCTTAATCGCGCATGCAATGAGAGTGTTTTATGTAGCAAAAAGCAAAGCTGCGTAGAAGTATGAAAGATGTAGTAAAACTTCACCTGTGCAATATCTAGAGGCTGATATGTAACCGTAACCGTAGGTTCGTTACATTTTTGTCACATATTGGATTTGAATGGTAGAATATAAATTATTCTGCTAGTAAAATTTTTTTACTTTGTTATATCAGCCCATGTTGATCGAAGTTGACGACATTTTTCCCTAGACCTATTTTTTTGAAATTCGACGACGAGGCCATCGAAATGGAACATAATAGTCTGCTTGACGCGTTAGCGCGCGTTGAGAAGCAAATCATATACACGCCTTCTGGCGACCAAATGTATGTGATTGAGCGGCGTGCCTTTGAAAAACTCATGGCAGCCATTGAATCGAACGACGTAGTTGTGATGAGCGAAACCGTTCAAATCTAAATTAAACGCAACGCAAAATTAACCATAACCCAACTAAAAATTATGTGATTTCATGATTTTGGGTTCGAGTGATGGTTCAGTTGCGTGGTGTAGTGATTGGTTTGGCAGTGCTTGCCATGCTGGGTGGATGTGCAAAGCCACCAAAAAATGGACCGACAACAAGTCGCTCCGCTTATACTCAAGAAATGCCCGCAAAAGCCGACGAAAAAGAGCAAGTTGCGCGCGCACTGTTGACCGGCAATTCTGATCCGAAAGTGGATCCCGTAAGAACGGCGTCTATAGCGCCGCACCTTGAATTGCGGAGGAGCGGTCAAGCCCTTGAGGGGCGCACCCTTTCTGTTTCAATGCAAAAGGATATCCAACTGGCCAAAGGCGAGTTTGTGTTGACTTTTGATGATGGTCCGCGCCCAGGCAAAACCGAGAAAATCCTCGATATTCTTGATGAGCATGACGTCAAAGCCATGTTTTTGATGTTAGGCCGTTCAGCGCAGTCTCACCCGGGTTTGGTGCGTGAAGTGGCCAAGCGCGGACACACTGTTGGCTTGCACACGCACTCGCATGGCGATCTAACCAAACTGAACGTTGCTGCAGCGTTGGCAGAGATTGAACGCGGCCAGCGGCCAGTTGTGGCAGCCTTGTCGCCAATTCATAAGGCGCCTGCGCCGTTTTTCCGGTTTCCTTATCTGGCGCAAAATGCCCAGCTCCGCACAGCGGTCACCAATTCAGGTTATGTGATCATGGATGTGGGCGTGGATTCCAAAGATTATTTTAGCGATAGCGCTGACCAGGTGCGCGAGCGTACATTGGCGCGCATGGCCAAAGCGGGGCGAGGCATCGTGCTTTTCCACGATATTCATCATCGCACCGTGAAAATGCTGCCGCAATTGCTCAAAGATATGGAAGCGCGGGGCTATAAAGTGGTCAATCTGGTGCCGCAGGATCAGCCACGCTTTAAATCCGTGGTTCAACTTGCCAACAAATAGGCGATGGTTTAAACCCGCCTCCTTTTCTGGGGGAGGGGTTGATGCAACGTATCGCGATTTTAGGGTGTTCCGGTTCAGGTAAATCCACCTTGGCGCGCAAGCTTGGTGCCGCGCTTGATCTGCCAGTGGTTCATATGGATCAGCATTATTTCTCACCCGGTTGGGTGGAGCCAGATCATGATGATTGGCGTACCACCGTTGCCACCCTTTGTGCTGAAGATAAATGGGTGATGGATGGGAATTACAGCAAAACCCATGATATTCGTTTGCCTCGTGCCGATCTGATCATCTTTCTTGATTTTCCCACATGGCTTTGCGCTTGACGCGTGCTCAAACGGTATTGGACATATAAAGGGCAGACGCGGCCAGATCTGGCGCCGGGGTGCTCTGAAAAGCTTGACCTCCAATTTCTAAACTATGTGCTGACCTTTCGTCGCAAACGCGCGCCGAAAATTAAGGACAAGCTTTTTCACCTTGATAAATCTGTGCGCATACTGTCTCATCCAAGTGAAATGAATAAATTACTCAAAGAATTTTCCGCCTAGTGCTGATAAATCGAAATTTTGCAAAACTTTGGTTCGCCGCGGGTGCCTCTAATCTGGCTGACGGCGTTGCGCTTGTTGCCTTCCCGTGGATCGCATCTTTATTGACAAGGGACCCGTTGCTTATTGCTTTGGTTGCCGTGTTCTTGCGTAGCCCTTGGTTTTTCTTTTCACTGCCCGCTGGGGTGATCACAGATCGGTTTGATCGTCGCAAAATAATGATCGGCATGGATTTGGTTCGGTTTCTTGTCACCGGGCTACTCGCGGCCATCTTTGTGCAATATGGCCCGATGCAAGCGATTGGCGAGGACAGCACAAACTGGTTTCTGTTGCTGTCGCTATACATCGCTTCATTGGTTTTGGGCATTTGCGAAGTACTGCGCGATAATGCAGGCCAGACCATTTTGCCCAGCATTGTCGTGCGTGAACAGTTGGAGGCGGCAAATGGGCGATTTTCGGCCGTGGAGATGGTGCTTAACGGGCTGGCTGGCCCGCCATTGGCAGGCTTTCTTATCGCCGTTGCGATTTTCATGCCGCTGGCCACCAATGCTTTGGCGTTCCTCTTTGCTGCTTTCATGATGCTTTGGATTTCTGTGCCGGTGCGTCAGCCCAAAACAAACGGTGCGTCAACTCACTTTATGACTGAATTGAAAGAGGGGATTGGCTGGCTTTGGCGATTCCCGTTGCTGCGCGATCTGGCGTTTATTCTTGGCGGGGTAAACGCTGCTTTTATGATGGGCTTTGCCATTTATGTGCTGTTTGCGCAGGAAGTGTTGATGCTCGACGCTGCCGGATATGGTTTGTTGCTCACTGCGGGCGCGTTGGGCGGCGTAGTTGGCAGTTTTGCCGTGCCTTGGTTGGGCAAATGGCTGCGCATGCGTCATATGTTGCTTGTGGCCATGGCCTTGATGATGCTCGAGAATTTGGCAGTTGGTTTTGCCAGCAGCTTTTGGTTTGCGTGGCTGGTTATCTTTGTTGGCGGCATTGGTACTGTCGGTTGGAACATTCACACAGTTTCGTTCAGGCAACGTGTTATCCCTGATGCCTTGTTGGGTCGTGTGAATGCCGTCTATCGATTCTTTGGTTGGGGCATGATGCCTATCGGCACGCTGCTGGGTGGCTTTGTTGTGCAATGGTTTGAACCAGTGTTGGGCCGCGAATGGGCTTTGCGCAGTGCATTTCTGGTTGCAGCAATCATCTGCCTCTTGCTTTTGTTTTATGCCCTCACAAGGCTAACAGAAGAGAAGATTGTGGCCGCTGAAATGCGGGCCGATCGAGTTGCCTAAAACGGCACTCCGCTTTCAAAGCTAATGCGTTCGCCGCCGTTTGGGTGATGCACTTCCAAAAAGCGGGCATGTAAGCAAAGGCGGTCATGGGCTGCTTGTACGAAAAGCGGTGCATAAAAATTATCGCCCAAAATGGGATGGCCGAGTGCGAGCAGATGCACCCGCAATTGGTGAGAGCGGCCGGTGATTGGAAATAGGTCAAATCTACTGGTGCGCTCGTTGCGTTCTAAAACTTCATAACGCGTTTGCGCGGATTTGCCCTTATCAAAGTCAATCAATTGAAGCGGGCGGTTCGGCCAATCGCAACGTAGGGGAAGGTCGATTAATCCTTCATCTTTTTCCGCGTTGCCCCAAGCCAGCGCTTGATAAATTTTGCTGGTGTGTCGGCGTTCAAATTGCAGCCCGATATGGCGGTGGGCATTGGCATTTTTCGCCAAAATCACAATGCCCGAGGTGTCCATATCCAGCCGATGGATTATCCGCGCCTCATCGCAATATTGCTTCGCACGATATTCTAGGCAGTCCCACAGATGTTCCGCTTTGCCTGGCACGGTGAGCAGGCCAGAAGGCTTATCAACCACCAGCAAATCATCGTCCTCGAATATGATCTTCAAAGGGTCTTTCGGCGGTTGATAATCGAGAGGTGGACGCATGGATGCTGTGCCTTAGGCACTTTCAGCCGTCAGCAAGTGATCAAAACCACTCTTTTTAAGCAGCATTTCTGCTTCCAGCTTGCCGGGGCGCTGTGGGTCCGGATCGGGCATATGGTCGAAGCTGGCCAAATGGTCCTGATGGGATTTTGGTAGATCATTCTGAATTGCGCCAGAAATGCAAAGCGCCCAATACCATGTGTAGGGTTTTGGGGGAGTTGGATCTGGATCAGCAATATAGGTTACCGTTTGAAATTGTTGGCCCTGATCCGTTTGCACCATGAAATTTGCATCGCGAATATAGGTGGTTGGCAAGGTGAGGTGAATGCCTTCAATCCGATCTAGGATTGTGGCTTCTTCCATGTGCATTTCATAAACCACACCGTAAACCCGATCACTTTCATTGTTGGTTTTGAAAATGGTACCTTTTCCTGAACCACCATGATCATCGTGACCAATCTTGCCGAAGTTGACATTATAGCCGGGTGCAAAAGCGGTTGCTACGGGCTGGGCGGTGGGGCACCTATTTTGCAGCCGCTCATTTAGAAGGTTTGAGCCATATGCAAAATAGAAATAAGTCGACATGTGTATTCCCTCTGGTCGAAAGTGCCGCGCGTTGAGCCAAATTTCAAAGTGCGCAAGATTTATCAAGTGCGTTTGTGCTTGCTTGTAACCCGAGCCAGTCAAAAGGAAAAGATCAGAATGCAAATGAGCCAACAGCAGCTAAGCTATCGTAAGCGGATCGATCGGGTGGTCAATTATATTTATGATCATTTGGACGAGCCGATTGATTTGCAGCTTCTGGCCGATGTGGCGTGTATGTCGCCATATCATTGGCATCGGGTTTATCGCGCGATTCAGGGCGAAACCATCGCGGCCACGGTGAAGCGGTTGCGATTGCATCGCGCTGCGGGGCAATTGGCACAAAGCAAAATCTCAATTGAGGAGATTTCTGAACGGTCGGGCTATTCCAGCTTGGCTGCCTTTTCTCGGGCTTTCACGCAAACTTATGGCCAGCCGCCAGCGCAATATCGCCGTGCAGGTGCGCATGTGAAATTGCAAGCGGCTATTGAACAGGGAGAAGGGCATTTGTACCCAGTAGAAATCAAAACGATTGAGCCAATGACTATGATTGGCCTGCCGCATCAGGGCAGCTATATGCACATTGGGCGCGCGTTTGATCTTGTGTTTGGCTGGGTGGGGCAGGCAGGCTTGCTGCCGCGTCTCAACCACTCCATGGCAACATATTATGATGATCCGGATAGTGTGCCGGAGCCGGAGCTGCGCTCGTTCGCAGGGGCAGTTTTTGATGGCGATGTTGAAATGCCGGATCATTTTGAGAAACGCACCATTGAAGGTGGGCGCTATGCGGTGCTGCATTATCGCGGTGCCTATGCGGAGATGCCGGATGCTTATCGGTGGCTTTATGGCACATGGCTGAACAATCAAGGGGTTGAGCTGCGCGATGCGCCTTGCGTGGAGGATTATCTCAACAATCCGCGCGAAGTGGCCCCTGCCGATTTGCTGACGGATATTTACATGCCGTTGGCGGAGGATTGATCGTGGAAAAACTCGACTTTAAGAAAAGCGACAAGGCCTTTTATTCCGGCAAGGCTGGACGTATTGATCGGCTGGATGTGCCGCCCATGAAATATTTGATGATTGATGGGGAAGGTGGCCCGGTGGGGGAGAGCTATCCGCCCTCCCTGGCTGCGCTTTATGGGTTGAGCTATGGCCTCAAATTTCTGTCCAAAACCGAGTTTGAAAAAGACTTTGTGGTGGGGCCATTGCAAGGGCTTTGGTGGGCAGAAGATATGGATACCTTTATCACCCGCCAAAAAGATCAATGGTTATGGACCATGATGATCCGCCAACCCGATTGGCTGACCGAAGATCATTTGGAGCAGGTGCGGGCGCAAACCATTGCGAAAAATGCCAAAAAGAAAGAGCCACCAACCAGCGAAACATTGCTGCGCAAGGTGCGGCTTGAAACCTATCATGAGGGCGATTGTGTGCAGGTTTTGCATGTGGGTTCTTATGATGATGAGGGCCCAATTTTGCACAAAATGCATCATGAATTTATTCCCGAACACGGGTTGAAGATGCATTTGAAACATCACGAGATTTATCTGAATGATCCCCGGCGTGTGGCGCCAGAGAAGCTAAAAACCGTTTTGCGCCAGCCTGTTACCTCCGCTTAGATTGTTCGACTAAAGCGCTAAATCTGTTGTCTTTACGTTTGTTAAGAAATGGCGTAGGTTCTTCGCCATTGGCCGCAGTGCGGCTGTTCTCGGGGCGGGGTGAAATTCCCCACCGGCGGTAATTGGAGAAATCCATCAGCCCGCGAGCGCCTTTTGGCTCCTGCCAGAAGGGTCTAGCAGATCCGGTGTAATTCCGGAGCCGACGGTTAAAGTCCGGATGTGAGAGAACAAAGACAGGCAACGCCCGTAATGGGTGATTGCGCCTATTGTCTTAGCGGACGTGCGCCTTGGCGCATGCCGTTCGTGTCGTCTGGCACGTGTTTCGCCCTTCTATGAATTTGAGGTGGGCGAATGGATTTAGAACCAATCGTTAAATCGACATCAGAACTTACGCCTATTGGGCAGGCGTTTCGCTATGCTCTGAATGCTGCGCGGCTTTTTGAGGGTGCAACTGCGCCCAATCCGCCAGTGGGCTGCGCTTTGCTGGATGCGGATGGGGGCATCTTGTCTATCGGTGCGCATCAGGCAGCGGGTGGTCCACATGCAGAGCGTGCCGCGCTTGCGGAGTTGCCGCCGGGGGTGAAACCCCACACCGCTGTCGTCACGTTAGAGCCGTGCGCTCATTTTGGTCGTACACCGCCTTGTGTTGATGGGTTGATTGACGCTGGTGTGCAAGAGGTTTGGATCGGCGCGAAAGATTCAAATCCACGCGTTGTTGGCGGCGGTGCCGGCAAACTGCGCGAGGCAGGCATCGAGGTGTACTTTCTCTCAGACATTCACGAGAGTTGGGCGCAGGAGTTTCACTTGGATTGCCAGCGTTTGATCGCGCCGTTCTTGCATTACGCGCGTACGCAAATGCCCTTTGTTACCTTGAAAGTGGCGGAGGATGCTCAAGGCAGTATGATCCCACCTGCTGGCGAGAAAACGTTCACGCGGCCATCTTCCCTTAAATTTGCCCACAAGCTGCGCCGCCGTGCGGATGCAGTCATTACAGGCTCGGGCACCGTGCTGGCTGACGATCCGCATTTCACTGTTCGGCGTGTTGAAGATTTTGAAGGTAAGCGCCGCCCATTGGTCATTCTTGATCGGCGCGGGCGTGTTGACCAAGCCTATCTGGCCGCTGCACGCAGTCGAGGTTTTTTGCCTATGATTTCGACAGACTTGAAGACAGCCCTCGCGGAGCTGGGCAAGCGTGGATGCATGGAAGTGTTGGTGGAAGCCGGGCCGAGTTTGGCCGCAGCTTGCCGCGATCAGAATCTTGTTCATTTGGACATCACCATTCAGCGGCAACCAGACGCGGACGTGATCTGCGCCACCTATGCCGATGCCGCATTGAATGGCGAAACACATAATGGAGACGCGGATGTTTTCGGGAATCATTGATCGGCTCGGCAAGGTCAAAGCCGTGCGCGATGAGGATGGTGCGCGTATATTCGATATCGATACGAGTTATGACGATTTGGCCTTGGGCGAAAGCGTTGCCGTAAACGGCGTGTGCCTCACCGTGGTCACGTTTGATGCAGCTGGCTTGGCTGAGTTTTACGTCAGCCCTGAAAGTTTGGCCCGCACGTCACTAGGCGCGTTGCAAGATGGCGACTTGATCAATTTGGAGCGCGCGGTTGCGCTGGAAACAAAGCTTTCTGGCCATTTGGTGCAAGGTCATGTGGATGGCATCGCCACTCTGTCGTCTGTTGAAGAGAAGGCAGGTGCGCATCTTATTGAGCTAGAGTTGCCGCAATCCTTGGGTCGATATTGTGTTGAGAAGGGCTCCATCTCGCTGGACGGGATCAGCCTCACCATCAATACGCTTGAAGATCATGCGGATGGCACACGGATCGGGTTGACCATTATTCCCCACACATGGACCCACACCAACCTGCAATCTCGGCAGGTGGGTGATCAAATCCATGTGGAAAATGATGTTATTGCAAAATATGTGGAGCGGCTATGTCACGGTTACAACGCGCAGTAGAGCATTTGAAAAATGGCGGCATGATCGTTTTAACTGACGATGAAGACCGCGAAAATGAAGGCGATTTGGTGGTGGCTGCAGAGTTTGCCACGCCGGAAACCATTCGATTTATGGCCAAAGAAGGTTGTGGCCTAATCTGCCTGCCCATGCTTGGGGAGCAAATCGACAAGTTGGGCTTGCCGCCGATGGTCAAGCAAAACCGCGCTAATCGCTCCACGGCTTTCACCGTGTCGATCGAAGCGCGTGAAGGTATCACCACGGGCATTTCCGCTTATGATCGGTCGCAAACTATTTTGACGGCGATTAAGCCGGGCGTGCTGCCTGGCGAGATCGTTTCGCCGGGCCATGTGTTCCCACTGCGGGCGGCTGATGGCGGGTGTCGTGTGCGCAACGGCCACACCGAAGCGTCAGTGGATTTGATGCAATTGGCGGGCCTTACCCCTGCAGCTGTCATCTGCGAAGTGATGGGTGATGATGGGCATATGGCAAAGGGCGAAGAGCTTGAGAATTTTGCGCAACGCCATGAGTTGCCAATGCTTTCCATCGCTGAACTTGTTGCCCATTTGGGTGGCCCCGCGCGCAGCGAAAAGCGATTGGTGTCGCGTGTAGCCGAAAGCCAGTTGCCCACCCACCATGCAGCAAATGATTTTGAAATCGTCGCCTATCGTGAGGTCAGCAGTGGCGAGGAACATGTGGCGCTGCTTAGCCAGCCTTTGGGTGATAACCCCTTGGTGCGGGTGCATTCGGAATGTTTGACGGGCGATGCTTTCGGCTCCAAACGATGCGATTGCGGACCACAATTGCAAGCGGCAATGGCAGAAATTGATGCCCATCCCGATGGTGGTGTGGTGGTCTATCTCCGCGGCCATGAGGGGCGAGGCATTGGTCTTGGCAACAAGGTCCGCGCCTATCAGTTGCAAGATAAAGGCATGGACACGGTCGACGCCAACCGGGCGCTTGGTTTGCCCGTTGATGCGCGTCAATTTGATATTGCAGCGGCCATTTTGAAAGATTTGGGTCTCAACAAGATCAGCCTGTTGTCGAACAATCCAGCCAAAGCAAAAGCGCTAGAAAATATGGGTATTGGATTGAATGAGGTGCGCCCCTTGCAAGTTGGCGAAACCGCGCAAAATGCGGCCTATCTTTCCACCAAGCGCGAAAAACTAAATCACAATCTACCGGAACAGTTCTAATATGAATGATCAAATTAAAAGCCGTGGCAAAACCACTATTATTGACAATGCACGTGTGGCGATTGTGGTGAGCCAGTTTAACCCCAAAGTCACGCATGGTTTGTTGGATGGGGCACGCCTAGAATTGCAGGAAGCAGGCCTGCAACTCGCGACTGAAGATGTTTTTGAAGCGCCCGGCGCGTTTGAAATGCCGCTGATCGCGAAGAAGCTTGCCAAGTCTGGTCGCTATGATGGCGTGGTTTGCTTGGGCTGTGTGATCAAAGGTGACACTGCGCATTTCGAGTTTATCTCGTTGGGTGCCACGATGGGCATTATGGAGGCGAGTTTGGAAACTGAAGTGCCGATTTGTTTCGGTATTTTGACCACTTACACCCAAGAGCAAGCCGTGGTGCGTAGCTCTGATGATGCGGAAAATAAGGGGCGGGAAGCGGTGGCCGCATGTCTTGGTTCACTTGCAACTTTGCAGCATATTGAGCAACTTGCCTAATCTTTCTCTGCCCCGATTGGTCCGTTCCGTTGGGGCAGAGATTTGCTAACCGTCAAGATCATACTTTTGTACTAAACGGTAATTATCTTTGAATTTCGGGTTGAACCGAATTTGGTTTTCTCTATCTATAAGAATATTGATGGGAGAGGGCTTAATGAAATTACCTAAGAATAAGCACATGCGGCGTATACTGGCCGCGCAATTACCAGCGGACTTTGCCGATTGGCTGGATTATGTGGCGATCATATCTCTGTTCACCTATGCGTGGCAGGTTGATCCAGTTTATTTCGCTTGGTTTATCGTTGCCCTCACATTGCCCTATGTTTTCATTGGTCCATTTTCCGGCGCATTGGTGGATCGGCTGGATATTCGCACGGTGATGGTGCTGTCCAATTTGGGGCGGGCGATCACCACATTTGCGCTGGCCTTTGCTGGTCAGCCGGAAATCATGCTGGCGCTGGTCGCCTTCCGGGGCGTGGTGGATAGCTTCTTTTCTCCAGCGAAACAGGTGGCCATTCAAGCACTGTCCGAACGTGACGAGCTGATGTCCACCAATGGTTTCAGCCACATCATAAATCAGATGTCGAAAGTGGCGGGACCAGCGGTTGGCGGTGCGCTTTTGCTGATCATCAGTCCGCAAATGGTGTTCGTGGTCAATGGGGTCATTTCCTTGTGTGCGGTTTTGATTTTGATGACGTTGCCACGCAACATTCGCGAAGTGAAAAAGCTGGAAGATGGAGAGGCGAAAAAATCCATGTTTGCTGAGGCGGGAGAGGGCTTCAAAGTGGTGCTGGCTAAGCCAGCGCTTTGGGTCACAATTGGCTTGGGCGCGATGGGCTTTTTTGCGATTTTCTTGCACGACACTCTGATCGGCCCGATGACGCGCGAGCTTGGGTTTGGTGAGAATATTCTTGGTTTATCTATTGCCGCAGTGGGCGCAGGTGGTGTTGCGGGCGCGCTCACCATTGGCAGCATCAAAAAGCAAATTCACCCTTATTTGATCATTGGCCCTGCCATGATGATCGTGGCGTTGTTCACCGCAGGCTTGGGGCTGATCGCCATCAATGGCTGGTCTATCCCATATTATGCCTTTGTTGCCGCGTTCTTTACCGTGGGTGTTATTGGGGCGGGCACTTTTGTGCCATTGCGCACCGTGCTTCAGCTTGAAACCCCACCTGATAAGATGGGCCGGGTGACTGCTGTCAATGAAATGACCAGCATTGTTGCCATGCTCGGCGCGCCTTTTATAGGGGCAACTTTGGCCGCCATTTATGAATTGGGCGTGCCATTTATTGCTGGCGGCGCCTTGGCATTTGTCATTGGCATTATTGCGCTGATCCTTATCCGGTTTGTGAAATTTAGTTCACCAACGGAAGTGGAAGAGGAAACGGCTGATCTTCCCAACGCGGAAGAAAGCGTTTAAACCCCTTTTCAAATTGAAAGGGGCATTATGCGTGGATATTTTGCGATAGGCGCGGAGAAGATCTCCAAGGTCAAAAATTTTGGCAATTTGGCGCGCACCGGGCATGGGTTCGGGGCGAGCTTTTGTTTCACTGTTGCGTCGCGTTTGCAGCACGATGATATGGTGTCGGACACGTCAAATTCGCTCACCAATATGCCCTATTATGCATGGGACAAGCCGCAAGACATCACCTTGCCGGATAGGTGCCAATTGGTCGGCATTGAGTTGACTGATGATGCAATTGAATTGCCCAGTTTTCGCCATCCGACCCAGGCGGCCTATATTTTAGGGCCAGAGCGGGCATCCTTGTCGCCTGAGATTATGGATATGTGCGATCATATCATCAAAATCCCCACCAGTTTTTGCCTGAATGTGGCTACGGCGGGGGCCATTGTTATGTATGACCGCATTGCAACGCTTGGTCGCTTTGCGCCCCGGCCGGTGCGCGTGGGTGGACCAGTGGAGCCTAAGCCCATTCACATTCAAGGCGCACAAAAAAGGCGCACGCCCATTTAAGGGGTGCGCCTTCGAAAAGCGATGAAGGGGCGATTATTCGCCCCAAGTTTCGCGCAACACGCGGAACCAGTTTTTATGGGTAATCTTGTCCATTTCCTCTTGGCTAAATCCGCTCGCGCTTAGCGCGTTGACAAGATTTGGCAATTTGGCGGTGCTGTCCACTTCTGTTGGCACGCCGGTGCCATCATAGTCTGACCCAAGGCCCACATGATCAATGCCCATCTTGTCGACCATATAGCGCACTTGGTCCACCATGGTGGATAGAGGGACGCCGCTGTCGGCCACGCCTTTTGGGTTGAGGAAAATCGTGCCGAAGTTCAGGCCGGCGATGCCGCCGCTTTCCTTAATCGCATCAAGCTGCGTGTCCAGCAAGTTGCGGGTAGATTGGCACAAGGCGTGGGCGTTTGAATGGCTGGCGATCAATGGCTTGTCGCTGTGCTTGGCCACGTCCCAAAAGCCTTTTTCATTGATGTGGCTCAGATCAATCGCGATGCCGAGTTTATTACAGGCCTTCACCAGTTCAACGCCTGCTTCTTTTAAGCCTGGACCCGTATCTGGTGAAGCTGGAAACTTGAATGGCACGCCATAAGCGAAGTCGTTCTCGCGGCTCCACACTGGGCCAAGTGAGCGCAAGCCTTCTTTATATAGATTTTCCAAATTAGACAGATCGGGCATCACCGCTTCTGCACCTTCAATGTGCAGCACGGGTGCCATTTGGTTGCTGGCGAATGCATCCTCAATCTCGTCTACGCTTTTGCAGATTTTCACCTGCCCGTCAGACGCTTCTTGAATGTCGCGCAGCAAGCGGATCATCTTGTTGGTTTCGCCAATGGCATAAGTTTGGCTTGGGGCCTTTTCGTATGTTTTGCCATCTTCTGGTGGAATGAACATGGCGAACAGCCCGCCCGCAAAGCCACCTTGCTGTGCAGATTGCAGATCGATGTGCTGGCCGTCACGTGGGGTGAAAAAGCCTTTCACCGGGTCAGCTTTGCACTCGTCCAGCAATTTGAGCAAAATATCATTATGGCCATCAAAAATCTTTTGCGGCTGATCAGTCATATATATCCCCTAATCGAAATTTCTTGATTGCGAACCGAACGGCGCATTTTGAGACTGTTTGTTGCACCCTTTTTGACCTCGATCAAGGCGGGAAATTTTCCTGTCGCTAGTTTAGCGCTACAGAATAGGGGACGAACATGGACCACTCACTTATTGAAAAATATGCGGCGCCTGTGCCGCGTTATACTTCATATCCTACTGCGCCGCACTTCACTGACGAGGTGAATAATGCGGTTTATGCGGAATGGCTTTCCAGCTTTCGGGCAGATGATAAGCTTTCGCTTTATATTCATATTCCTTTTTGTGATCGGTTGTGCTGGTTCTGCGGCTGTAACACCAAACAAACGTTGAAATATGCGCCGGTGCAGGCCTATTTGCAGCGTTTGTTTAAAGAGATTGAGATGGTGGCTGCAAAGTTGCCGCATCGGTTGAATGTTGTGTCTTTGCACCTTGGTGGCGGCTCGCCAACCCTGTTGCAATCAGATGATTTTGCGCGCCTGAAAGATGTACTGTGCACTCATTTTGATTTCGCGGATGACGCTGAAATTTCCATTGAAATTGACCCGAGTGATGTAACGCCAGATCAAATTAAAGGCATGGTTGATTTCGGTCTGACACGTGCCAGCATTGGCGTGCAGGACTTTTCTGACGTTGTGCAAAAAGCGATCAATCGTCCGCAAAGCTTTGAAGTGACGCGCGATGTGGTCAATGCGCTGCGGGCCCATGGCATTCAATCCATCAATCTCGATGTTTTGTATGGTTTGCCACACCAAACGACAGAACGGTTGATGGACACAGTGGCCAAAACAGCGTTTTTGCAGCCAGATCGGATTGCCCTGTTTGGCTATGCCCACGTCCCATGGATGAAGACCCATCAGAAAATGATCGATGAAGCTGCATTGCCGGGTACGGTTGAGCGGTTTGAACATGCGATGAAAGCCGCTGATGCACTTGTGGATGCCGGATATGATCGGGTTGGTTTTGACCATTTTGCCTTGCCGCATGATAAGATGGCAATTGCCGCCCGCGATGGCACTTTGCGTCGTAATTTCCAAGGATACACGGTCGATCCAGCTGATGCGATGATTGGCTTTGGCGGATCAGCCATCGGCCAAAACCGGAATGGCTATATTCAAAATGTGGTGCCCACGGGCCAATATCAGGCCATGATCGATAAGGGCGAATTGGCTGTCGGTAAAGGCTATGTGTTAAATGAAGACGACCGTATGCGCGGTCATGTGATTGAGCAGCTTATGTGTCAGTTCTCCTTTGATAAAGCTGAGCTGGTGGCGCGTTTTGGGGAGCCTGCGCGTCAGGTTTTGCGCGAAGCAAATATGATTGCGGCGCAAGATCGTGACGGTTTCATTGAAAATGATGAGCGCCATTTTGCTGTAATTGGCCAAGGCAAGCCGTTTGTGCGTGCCATTGCGGCCAAGTTTGACATCTATTTCGGTCAAGGCACCGCCCGCCATTCCAAAGCGGTTTAGGCGGCCTTTTCCTCTTTGGCCAACCACATGATCGGCAGCGCCAACATGCTGCCGATTGCCGCGCCCCAAAGCACTGGGGCAATGCCAAATATAATGGTCAATGGGCCAGCCAATAGCGCGCTGATGGTCACCGCAATCCCTGTGGTCAATTGGAATGTGGCATTGGCACGGGCCAATAGATTTTCGTCCATTACCCGCTGACGCAGGCTGAGTGCCTGAATGACAAAGATGGTCATGAAGATGTCGCCAGCAATTTGTTGCAGTGCCAAAAAGGCTGCGCCGAATTCAGGCATTGCCGCGGCCAGTGGAATGAAGAAGTTCGACAATTGCCCCAAGGCTAGGGTGATCAGCAATGTTGTGCGCAGTCCTAGCTTTTGGGCCATCGGCGCTGCGGCCATGGCACCAAGAAAACCACCAACACCCCCAAGGCTGATGATGACGCCCAGCGTGAAGGGATCTAGCCCAATGGTGCGCAGGCCCACAATCATATAGAGCGTGAGGTAAGTCCCGCCGAAAAAGGCAAGTAAGGTTTCCGCTGCCAGAATTGGGCCGACAACTGGGTGATTGGTGCAGGCTTTTAGCCCTGCAATGGCATCACTCAGCAAATTATCATTTTCATCGCGTGCTTGTTTTTCAGGTTCTTGCTTTTTGATGCGTGTGAGCATCAGGGCAGACCAAAGATAGGTGAACCCGTCGACCATCATGGCAACAGGGGCTGTGACTAGAGAAACCAGCAACCCGGCGATGCCCGGTCCCGCAGCCTCTGCCACCGCGTCAGTGGATTCCAGTTTAGAGTTTGCTTCCACCAATTGGTCTTTTTCAACCAAGCGCGGCAAATAGGCATTGTCTGCGATTTGAAACAGCGCGGTCGCGGCGCCCACCAAAGCTGCAACAATATAGAGTTGCATCATCGTGATTGATCCAAAGAAGGCAGCAAGGGGAATGCTGAAGATGAGGGCCGCACGGACCAAATCGGTGACGATCAAAAGCGGGCGCTTTTGGTTTCGATCAATAAATCCGCCAGCAAAAAATGCGACGATCAGGCCAGGGGCAAAGCTTAGGGCGGAAAGAATGGCAATTTCATTGGGATCAGCATCGATCAGCAAAATTGCGATAATGGGCAGAACCGTGCGTGTGATCCGCGAGCCAAAGGCTGACCCGATTTGCGCCGACCAGAGGCGCATAAAATCTGGATGTTTTAGAAGTGAGTTCGCCATATGCGTGCAATTTCCCCAAAAGTTGCGCAATCAAGAGCAGGCGAACGGCAGATAATCAATTCAAAACAGAGTGTTGCCCAACTTTGGTGCGCAGCCGTTGCTGAAAGGCGACAACATGCTTAGGGCAAAATTGAGGGGCGCTCCGATCATTCGGAAGCGCCCCGTATACGGCCCAAACAAAGTGGGGACAGTTGCTTTAGGCCTATCTGTTTTGGCGATTTTCAATCAGCTTATCGACCACAGACGGGTCAGCCAGTGTTGAAATGTCGCCGAGATTTGAGAAGTCGTCTTCTGCGATTTTGCGCAAAATGCGCCGCATGATTTTGCCAGACCGTGTTTTAGGCAGGTCTGGTGCGAATTGCAGCAGGTCTGGTGTGGCGATGGGGCCAATTTCCTTGCGCACCCATTGGCGCAAGTCTTTCGCCAGATCATCGCTTTGCTCCACGCCTGCCATCAACGTCACATAGACATAGATGCCTTGGCCTTTCACATCATGGGGGTAACCCACCACCGCGGCTTCTGACACCATATCGTGCGACACCAAGGCGCTTTCCACCTCCGCTGTGCCCATGCGGTGGCCGGAAACGTTCAACACGTCGTCCACGCGCCCGGTGATCCAATAATCGCCGTCCGCATCGCATTTGCAGCCGTCGGAGGTGAAATATTTCCCCTTATAGGTCGTGAAATAGGTGTCCACGAAGCGTTGATGGTCGCCATAAATGGTACGGGCTTGGGCGGGCCAGCTGTCGAGAATGCACAAATTGCCTTCGGCTTCGCCGTCCAGCACATTGCCATCATTATCCACCAGTTGGGGCTTGATGCCGAAAAATGGGGTGGTGGCCGCACCTGGCTTCATTTCCGTCGCGCCGGGGAACGGGGTGATCATGCAGCCGCCGGTTTCGGTTTGCCACCAAGTGTCAACAATTGGGCAGCGCCCTTCGCCCACCACATGGAAATACCATTCCCACGCTTCTGGGTTGATCGGTTCGCCTGCCGTGCCCAGAAGTTTGAGCGATTTGCGGCTGGTTTTGGTCACAAAATCATCGCCAGCTCCCATCAAAGCTCGGATGGCTGTGGGCGCTGTGTAGAATTGATTGACTTGATATTTGTCGATGATCTGCCAGAAGCGCGACGCGTCTGGGAAGTTTGGCACGCCTTCATACATCACCGATGTAGCGCCGTTTGATAGCGGTGCATAAAGGGTGAAGCTGTGTCCGGTGATCCAGCCCAAATCTGCACCGCACCAGAAAATATCGCCATCTTCATAGTTGAATACGGCGCGGTGAGCGAGGGAGATATAGGTGAGGTATCCCCCGCTCGTGTGCACCACGCCTTTGGGTTTTCCGGTGGAGCCGGATGTGTAAAGAATGAAAAGCGGGTCTTCTGCGCCCATAGGTTCCACGTCGCAGAATTCGTCAACGCCCGCTGCGGCTTCATGCCACCACACATCGCGACCGCCCTTCATGGTGATGTTGGCGCCGGTATGTTCCACTACCAACACTTTTTCCACGCCCAATGCGTGGGGCAGGGCATCGTCCACATTCTTTTTCAGCGGAATGGCGCGGCCACCGCGGCTACCTTCGTCGGCGGTGATGACAATGGTGCTGTCGCAGTCATTGATCCGCCCCGCAAGGGCTTCAGGTGAGAAGCCTGCAAATACCACCGAGTGCACCGCCCCAATGCGGGCACAGGCCAGCATGGCATAGGCGATCTCAGGGATCATCGGCAGGTAAAGTGTTACCCGATCGCCCTTTTTCACGCCTAGCTCTTTCAGCACATTGGCAAAGCGGCATACGCGCTCATGCAATTGATTGTAGGTGATCACTTGGGCAGGTTGATCCGGATGGTCTGGCTCCCAATAAAAGGCAACTTGATCGCCGCGCTGTTCTAAATGGCGATCAATGCAATTGTGCGCCACATTCAGCACGCCGTCTTCAAACCATTTGATCTCTACCGGATCAAAGCTGGTGTTTTTGATGCGGGTGGGCGGCTTGATCCAATCAAGCCGCTTTGCTTGTTCCGCCCAAAACCCATCAGGGTCATTGATGGATTGGGCATACATTTCGTCATATTTGTCTTTGGTGATCAGCGCGTTTTGCGCCCATGCTTCAAACACCGGATAGGTTTTGCCGGACATATTCTTCCCTCTCATTGCCAAGCTATGCTCAGCAATGCCCATTTCAAAAGTTACACATCTTCAAAATGGTGGCCGGACCCTATCGCTCCCGGTCGCCAATTTGCGCTTAGACTATCTGGTTAGATGGCCAGATATTCGTGACGCAATTGCTCGTTTTCCAACACTTCTTTGGCAGAGCCGCTAAACACAACTTCGCCCGTGTCGAAAATAACAGCCTTATCGGCAAGCTTGAGCGCAGCAACTGCGTTCTGCTCAACGATAATGGTGGTGATCCCGAGTTTTTTAATTTCCAACAGGATCTTTTCAATCTCTTGCACAATAACAGGGGCCAAGCCTTCATAAGGCTCGTCCAGTAGCAAGAGTTTGACATCCCGCACCAATGCGCGGCCAATGGCCAGCATTTGCTGTTCACCGCCAGAAAGGGTCACGCCTTCCTGGTTGCGGCGTTCAGCGAGGCGTGGGAAACGCTCATAAACTTGTTCGATGGTCCATCCATGGCCCGGTGCCACTTGGGCAAGGGTCAGGTTTTCTTCCACGGTTAGGCCTTGAATGATGCGTCGATCTTCCGGCACCAATTGCAAGCCTGCTTGCGCTGCCTCGTGGGCGCGCATTTTGTGCAGAGGTTGGCCATCCAGCCAAATTTCACCTTGGGTCAATTGTGGGTCGTCCACTCGAGCCAACGTGCGCAGGGTAGAGGTTTTACCCGCGCCGTTGCGGCCCAGCAAAGCCAGAATTTCACCATGGGGCAATTCAAGGCTCACGCCTTGCACGATATAGCTTTCACCGTAATAGGCGTGCACATCCTTTACCGACAGAAAAGGCTGTGCCTCTTTTTGTTTTGGTTGTGCATCGCTCATCATATTGCTTTCCGTTGTCATTGCATTCATTAGTGTGCTCCTCCCAAATATGCTTCTTGCACTTTTGGATTGTTGCGCACTTCCTCAGGCGTACCTTCGGCGATAATGCGCCCACCTGCAAGCACCGAGATTTTATCGGCCAGCGAGAACACCACATGCATGTCGTGCTCAATGATCACTTTGGTCATGCCGCGTTCTTTGATCTTTTTCAAAAGTTCAATGGTGGTGTTCGTGTCGTGGCGAGACATGCCAGCGGTTGGCTCATCCAGCAGTAAAAGCTTTGGATGCTGCATCAAGCACATGGCCAGTTCCATCCGGCGCTTGTCGCCGCGGGAAAGGGAGCCAGCATGCATGTCTTTTTGATGGATCAGGCCAATATCTTCCAGCATATGCTCCGCTTCTTCGCGGATTTGCTTTTCGTCTGCCAATGATGACAAGAAGTTCAGCTTGAACGCCCCATCACGCTTCGCGAAAGCAGGTGCCATCACATTTTGCAGCACGGAAAGTTCGGGGAAAATTTCCGGTGTTTGGAACACACGGGCCACGCCAACTTGGTTGATTTCGTGTGGCTGCTTTCCTGTCAGCACCTGGCCATCAAACACCACCGCGCCACGTGTGGGGGCCAAGCGGCCCACCACAACGTTTAGGAGAGTGGATTTGCCGGCGCCGTTGGGGCCGATAATGGCGTGGGTTTTGCCTTCTTCGATTTGAAGGTCAATGTCACTCAATGCGTGCAACCCGCCAAAGGTTTTGTGCACATCGGCAACGTGAAGAACGACATTTTCGTTAGCGGTCGTCATAATATGTGCTCCTTTAGCTATTCGGCTGGTTGTGTTTGCTTGTCGTCGGCATTGGCTTTTTTGCCATCACCTCCGCCGCCTGTGAACATAGCGGTGATCCGGCGATAGCCTTCCATGATGCCGCCGGGCAGGAAGGTCACAACAAGCACGAACACCAAGCCAAGGGTGAGGTGCCAGCCTTCGCCAACAAACATTGACGTGATTTCCACCACAACGCTTTCAACGCCATCAGGCAGGAAGCCGAACAGATTGTGCAAAACGTTCTCGTTGAAGCTTGAGAAGATGTTCTCGAAATATTTGATCAGCCAAGCGCCAACAATCGGGCCCAATAGGGTGCCTACACCGCCAAGGATGGTCATCAATACGATTTCACCTGAAGCGGTCCATTGCATGCGCTCTGCGCCTGCCAATGGGTCGGTTACAGCCATCAAACCACCAGCTAAGCCAGCATACATGCCAGAGATCACAAAGGCGGTGAGCGTATAGGGCCGTGTGTTGAAACCGGTATAGTTCATCCGGGTTTGGTTGGATTTGATGCCACGCAGCATCATGCCGAATGGTGATGCAAAGATGCGTTGGGTAATGAAGAACCCGATGATCAAGAAGATCGCGCAGAAGTAAAAGCCGGGGATGCCAGACATTTCCAAACCGAAGAAGTTGGAAACGGGCAGGCCAGCTTGTTCACCCACAAACATACTGTCGATGATACGTGGATCGCTGGATTCCAGTTGCAAGCCGGTCTCACCATTGGTGATTGGGGTCAGCACAGAATAAGCCAGATTGTACGACATCTGCGCGAAGGCGAGCGTCAGGATCGAGAAGTAGATGCCTGAACGGCGCAAGCTCACAAAGCCGATGATGAAGGCGAAGAGGCCAGACATGATTACAGCGAAAAACAGCGCCGGGATTGGGTTCATCGAAAACAGTTTAAATGTCCAAACCGCGGTATAAGAGCCAACGCCCAGAAATGCTGCGTGGCCAAAGCTGAGATAGCCTGTGAGGCCGAACAGAATGTTGAAGCCGATGGCCAGAATGCCGAAGATGGCAAAGCGCTGCATCAGGTCGGGATAGGCTGCACCGAACGGTTGCAGCCAGATGGGTAGCGCCAACACAACGATTGAAAAGATCACCAGTGTGGTCAAATCTTTGCGTGACATGGAAAAGATGCCTTGAAGGTTCATTGTTGTTCTCCCTTAGCTTTCCATCACGCCTTTGCGGCCCATAAGCCCGCGAGGACGCACCAGCAAAATGATCACGGCAACAAGATAGATGATGATTTGGTCGATGCCTGGAATAATGGCTTTCACTTCAGTCATTGAGGCGAAGCTTTGCAAAATACCGAGCAGGAAGCCTGCTGCAACCGCGCCGGGCAAAGAGCCCATGCCGCCCACAACAACCACGACGAAGGTGAGCACAAGGAAGTCCATGCCAAGGTGATAATCAGGCGGCAACAGCGGCGTATACATGACGCCTGCAACGCCAGCGACCACGGCGGCAAGGCCGAACATTGCGGTGAAGCGCTTGTCGATATCGATGCCGATCAGGCCAACGGTTTCCCGGTCTGCCATGCCAGCGCGCACAACCATGCCGAAGGTGGTGAATTGCAAGAAGGCAAATACTGCGCCGATCACGATTACGGAGAAGGCGAAGTAAACAAGGCGCCACCATGGATAAACGATCACATTCGGGTCCATGCCGAGCATGACGCCAATGTCAGCCGCGCCAGAGAAGTTTTCAGGCATTGGCTGCGGAATAGGGTTCGCGCCAAAGAAATGTTTGATGATTTCCTGCAAAACAATGGCCAGACCGAAGGTTACCAAAATCTGTTCTGCGTGGGGACGGCGATAAAAATGTTTGATCAAGCCGCGTTCCATGGCCACGCCAACGGCAAGCATAACGGGGATGGCCAAGAGAATGGCGAGCGGCACAGAATAATTGACCAAAACGGCGCCAAAATCGCCAAACCATGCTTCCACATAGGGGGTGCGAATTTCAGTGGGGGTGCCCCAGGCGGTCAAATTTTCTGTGTCCAGAACAACTTGCTCCAAGGTCAGCAATTTGCGCAGGGTGACTGCACAAAAAGCGCCGAGCATAAACAAAGCACCATGGGCAAAGTTGACCACGCCCAAAGTGCCGAAAACCAGTGTCAGGCCCAAGGCGATCAGCGCATAGGCGCCGCCCTTATCCAGCCCGTTTAACAATTGCAGCAATATCGCATCCATGTGGTTAACTCCCCCCACCGGCAAAATCTAAAGGCCGGGGCAGCGCTGCCGCCCCGACAAACCAAAAGTCCAAGATTACATGGAGACTTCGTATGGTCCCAACTCGCCACCGAAGATGGAGGCATCATATTCAACCTGTGAACGCGGCACTTGTTGCACCACATTGAGCAAGTCGAATTGAGATGTTGGGTTTTCGTTACCGCGCACAACCAACACGTCTTTGAAGCATTGGTGATCTTCTGCACGATATTCAGTTGGGCCATTGCCCATGCCATCAAATTTGTGGCCTTCAAGCGCACGGATCACATCTGGTGGATAGAATGTTCCAGCCCGCTCACATGCATCGGCGTAAAGAAGCGCTTGCACATAGCAAGTGTGCGCCGCCATTGATGGTGGGAAGCCGTATTTTGCACCAAATGATTTCACAAAGGCTTGTGAACCAGCATCTTGCAAAGACCAGTTCCAGTTGGTTGAACCCAAAATGCCTTTAATGTTGTCGCCCGCACCTTGCGCCATCAAGCGTGAGAAGAGCGGCACAACAATTTGGAAATCTTTGCCGTTCACTTGCTTATCGCGCAGGCCGAACTGAACAGCCTGGGTCAAAGAGTTCACCATGTCACGGCCATAGTGGTTCAGGATCAATACATCAGCGCCTGAGTTCAACACAGGGGTGATATATTGCGAGAAGTCACCAGCGCCCACTGGGGTTTTAACAGTGTTCACCGTTTCCCAACCCAATGCCTCAGTGGCGTTTTTCATGGATTCTTCTTGCGTCCAGCCCCAGTTATAGTCGGCTGTTAGGTGATATGCGCGGCGCTCTGTACCGTATTCGTCAGCCAGAACCGGACCCAAAGCAGCGCCAGACATGTAAGCGTTAAAGAAATGGCGGAAGCCATAGCGCCGCTTATCTTTACCTGTGGTGTCGTTTGAGTGGGTCAAGCCGGCCATAAAGATGGTGCCCATCTCTTGGCAAAGGCCTTGCACCGCAACCGCAACGCCAGATGATGAACCGCCAGTGATCATCAGTGCGCCATCTTTTTCAATCATCCGCTTGGCAGAAGCACGCGCAGCATCAGATTTGGTTTGGGTGTCACCGGTCACATAGGCAACTTTCTTGCCCAAAATGCCGTTCCCTTTAAGGTTAGATGGCTGCATTGTGTTCAGCATGCCGCCGTCGCCTTCGCCATTCAAATGTTCAACAGCGAGTTCGTAAGCGCGCAACTCGTCCGCACCTTCATCGGCATATGGGCCGGTTTGAGGCACGTTGAAGCCAAGCGTAACTGTGTCACCGCTTGGTTTGTTGCGATATTCCTGGCCATAGGCGCGGCTGGTGATGATTGTCGGGGCAATACCAGCTGTCACAAGACCAGCTGCTGCGCCCTTAAGAACTCGACGGCGTGAAGGGCCATCATTGCGTTCAGTCATTATTCTCCTCCTTTGAATTGATGCGCGCTTCCATAAAATGAACTCCCATGCGCTGCATCGTGCTAAATTAAGAGGTAGTTTTGAAAACTTTTCAATAGACGCTTGTAATATAAGGAAAATTTTGTAAAATCGTGTACATATTTTTACAAATGCTTGTAAATTATTTTACAAGCCGTGTGGTTTGAGGGCATGAAAAATGCGGGCGCCAATCGGTCTGAAAATCCGTAACCAGCGGAAATCCTTGGGATACTCGCAGAGTAATTTTGCGAAATTGGTGGGCATTTCGCCAAGCTATCTCAATCTGATTGAAGCCAATAAACGGGATGTTGGTGGCTCGCTTTTGCAGGCGATTGCACAAAAATTGAATGTGGCGCTGGATGAATTGACAGGAGAAAATGAGCAAAGATTGCTCAGTGCGCTCGAAGAAATCTTCTCCGATCCAGCATTAGAATCGCTCAAAATGGGGGCGGCTGAAGCTCGGGAGTTGGTGGCGACCAATCCGCGGGCAGCGCGTGCGCTTCACCAAACTTACCAGGCATATGCTGACGCAGTGGCGGAGGCAGAAGCCTATTCAAATCGGCTTAAATCTGATCCGCTTTTAGCGGACCTTTTGCATCAAATGTTGTCTCAGATTACGGCGGTGCGGTCTTCGGCAGAGATTTTGACAGATGTGCCGGATTTGGAAGCTGAGGAGCAGCAGCGCTTTCATTCCATGGTCTCACGGGAAAGTCGTGCCCTTTCTGATGTGGCGCAGACCTTGATTGATCAATTTGAGGGCGAAGCAGGTCGCAACCGTTCGCTCACGCCTGCGCGTGAGTTGGATGATTTGATCGTTGAGCAGAAGAATTATTTTCCCTCGCTTGAAGACAGGGCGGCGCAATTGCGCGAAGGGTTTGCACAGCGCGGCAGCGTGGTTGAGGCGGATTTGGTGGCACAGTTGCGCGATGAATTTGGCATTGAGATCAAGCGGGTTGCGCAGTTGGCGCGATCAGAAACAGGCTTTCCGATGCAATATCGGTTTGACGCGAAAGATAAGGTGCTTTGGTTTCAAGGCAGCGCCACCTTGGCCACTCGACAGTTTCAAATGGCGCGGCTCTATGGTGAGTTGAAAGCGCGGGAAGAACTCACCGCATTGGTCAAAGATGATCGGTTGAGCACGCCCGCGTCAAGGCGGTTGGCCATTCGGGCGCTTGGCTCTTATTTGGCAGGGGCGCTGATTTTTCCATATGAAGATTTTTTGCGTGAAGCTGAGCAAAGCTCTTATGACATTGATTATCTGAGCCAGCGATATGCGGCCAGCTATGAGCAGGTTGCTCATAGATTGGTCACGTTACGGCGGCCCGGGGAAGAAGGTATTCCGTTTGGTTTTCTTCGTGCCGATCCTTCTGGTCGCTTGTCGAAGCATTTTCCGCTGCCCGGTATGGCATGGCCAAATGCGGGGCATGGGTGTCCGCTTTGGACATTGTTTGACGCGTTTCGTCATCCAAATGAAGTTGTGCGGCAAACGGTAAGCTATCCCGATGGAGGGCGATATTTGATGTTGGCAAAATCATTCGCCAAGCGCGCAGATCGGTTTCAATCGCGCCCGCTTTATACATCGGTGATGTTGGTTTGCGATGTGCTTTATGCGGATCAAACGGTTTATGGCAAAGGCATGAGCCTTGATAATCCACAAGTGGATGTGCCGGTTGGTCCTACCTGCCGTATGTGTATTCGTCGCTCGTGCGAAAGCCGGCAGGAAGAGATGTTTACAGGGGCAGGTGGTGCCCACACAGTGCGGCTGCCCCTGACAGAAATAAATTTCGATATTGGCGAGACGTAATTTTCGCCCTATGTTTCGCGGGTAATCGAATTGGGAGGTTCGATTGCGAGGAGGAGGAATTTGTGACCATAGATGTCCTAATCGTTGAGGACGAGCCCAGTATTCTGGACTCTCTCGACTTTATTTTGCGTCGTGCGGGGTGGTCGACGCGATCCGCTCAAGATGGGGAAGCCGCGTTGCGGGCAGTGCGCGAAATCAAGCCGCGCATTGTTGTCTTGGATGTGATGTTGCCCAAAAAGTCTGGCTTTGAGGTGCTTAAACAATTGCGGCAAGACGAGGCCACGGCAAAATTGCCGGTGCTGATGCTCACCGCAAAGGGGCAAGCGCAAGATCGGAAAATTGCCGAGGAGTTGGGGGCTAATAGTTTTGTCACCAAGCCCTATGCCAATAGCGATGTGGTGGGCGCTGTTAAAGCCCTGATCGGTGACGAGCAAAGGGTGGATTGATGGCGAACAGGCGGCGCAGCGAAGGGTTTGGTTTCTTTTTGCCAATCTTTGGTGCGATTTTGATTATGCCGCCAATTGTGCATTTGTTTGATCGTGGGGGCACCATATTTGGCCTGCCAACTATATTTGCCTATCTGTTTGGCGTTTGGTTCTTTTTGATTGCATCTTCATTTGCATTGGCGCGCTTGTTGCCGCGCGATGAGCCTGAACCGCGTGCCGGGCGATCAGAGCGGGATCGTGATCAATGATCGCCACCAATCTCATCATTCTGATTGCGCTTGGTTATGTGGTGCTGTTGTTTGCGCTAGCTTATTTCAGCGAGCGCTGGGCCAAAGGGTCAGCAGGCAAGTTTTTGCGTTCGCCTCTTATTTATACACTCGCCATTTCTGTTTATTGCACCAGTTGGACCTTTTATGGTGCAGTGGGCTCGGCAGCCCGCACGGGCTATGAGATTTTCACCATTTATCTTGGTCCCACCTTGGTGTTTGTGGGCTGGTGGTTCGGGTTGCGTAAGCTGGTGCGGGTGGGGCGTACCCAGCGGATCACATCGCTTGCCGATTTGATTTCGTCGCGCTTTGGCAAAAGCTCCAGCTTGGCTGTGTTGGTGACTTTGATTGCTGTGATCGGCACCACGCCTTACATCGCGCTTCAGCTTAAAGCGATCACCTCCAGCCTCAACGTTATGACATTGGGCGATAATGTCGATCAGCCGGGCTTGAATGTGGATGATGTGCGGTTGGCACTAGGCGTTGCGGTGGCCATGGCCATCTTCACCATTTTGTTTGGCACGCGAAATGTGGATGCAAAAGAGCAGCATCATGGGGTGGTGGCTGCGATTGCGTTCGAGGCGATCATCAAACTGATTGCCTTGTTGGCGGTCGGCATATTTGTGGTGTTTGGGCTGGGCGACGGCTTTTCTGAGGTGTTTGCCCGCGCGGATGCGGCGCAGATCAATGCGTTTGAATATGGTGGGTTCAATTCGCGCTGGGTAGCGATGACGGTACTTTCCGCCGCCGCCATCATTTGTTTGCCACGGCAGTTTCAGATCACTGTTGTTGAAAATTCCAACGAAAACCATTTGCGCACGGCAAGTTGGGCATTTCCGCTTTATCTGTTTGCGATCAGCATCTTCACATTGCCGATTGCCATAGTGGGCACCGCCATGTTGCCGCCGGGTAGCGATCCGGACATGTTTGTATTGACCTTGCCATTGAGTTTTGGGCAAGAGGGATTGGCCCTGTTTGCCTTTATTGGTGGTTTCTCGTCCGCGACCTCCATGATTATTATTGCGTCCATCGCGCTGTCGATCATGGTGTCCAACCATATTGTGGTGCCCATTGCGTTGCGGTTGCCCGGGCGGCGAGATGATGAGGAAAGTGGTGGGGTAACTGATTTGCTGCTTACCAGCCGCCGCATCTCAATCTGTGTGATTTTGGGGCTTGGCTTTCTTTATTTCTGGCTCACCAACGGTTCTGGTGCCTTGGCGCGCATTGGTTTGATCTCCTTTGCAGGGGTTGCGCAAACCTTGCCCGCCATCATTGCTGCTTTGTTTTGGCGCGATGCCACGGCAAAGGGGGCAGGGGCCGGGCTTTCCATTGGCTTTGTGGTTTGGGCATATTCCATGTTCGTTCCCAGTTTTGAGGAGTCGAGCATCAGCGTTGCCCATTGGGTGCAAAATGGCCCTTATGGCATTGAGTTTTTGAAGCCGCAGGCCTTGTTTGGCCTCACTGGTTTGGACCCATTGGTACACTCCGTTTTTTGGAGCCTGTTTGCCAACACGATTGCGTTGATCGTTGTGTCGCTTTCCACCTCTCAATCAGTGCTTGAGCGCATTCAAAGCGCGTTGTTTGTGGATGCGTTTAGGCGGATGCCGGGCATTGAAACGCGGTTCATGCGCACATCTGCCGCCACCAATGATTTGTTCTTTGTGGCGCAGCGCGTGCTGGGAGCAGAGCGGGCTGGATCGGTTTTCGACAGTTTTGCGCGTGAGCAGGGGCGCAGCCGCTCCAACTTGGAACCCACGCCTGAATTTATCGCCTTGCTGGAAAAGGAATTGGCAGGTTCTATCGGCGCTGCGTCGGCGCACGTTATGATTTCGCAAGTGGTTTCTGGCGACAATATCTCCTTGCAGGAGGTGATGAAGATTGCCGACGAAACCCAACAAGTGATCGAATATTCGCAACAGTTGGAGCAGAAGTCTGAAGAACTGCGGCTGACGGCAGAGAAATTGCAAGATGCCAATGCCAAGCTGCGCGAACTAGATCAGCAAAAGGATGAGTTTTTGTCGCAAGTGAGCCACGAGGTGCGCACCCCGATGACTTCCATTCGATCCTTCTCAGAAATTCTGCTAGAGCCTGATGAATTGGATGCGCATGATCGTCAGCGTTTTCTGTCGACCATCCATACAGAGAGTTTGCGGCTAACCCAATTGTTGGACGAGATTTTGGATCTCAGCGCGCTAGAACGTGGCGAAAAGGTTTGGACCAATGTGCCGGTTGATGTGGTGAGTGCGCTGGATCGTGCCGTTTCCGTGTGCGAAAGCCTGGCGCGGCAGAAAAAGATGCAGATAAAGCGCCATAATGTGCCTGCCGAAGCGCTGGTGCTGGGGCATGCTGACCGTCTGGCACAAGTGTTTATCAATCTCATTACCAACGCGATTAAATATAATCATGCGGACCATCCATTTGTTGAGGTGCGGTTCAGCACCAGCGGCAAACGGCTGTTGATTGAATTTCAGGATAATGGGCCAGGCATTGCCGCAAAGGATCGGCGACGCGTGTTTGAGAAATTTGCACGGGGCCAACGTGGCGCCATCAGTGGGCAAACCGGGTCTGGCCTTGGCCTTGCCATCTCCTCGCAAATTATTGCGCGTATGAAGGGTAAGATTGACCTTGTTAAAGGGGCAGATGATGGTGCCTGTTTCCGGGTCAGCCTGCCGCTTTATGAGGGCGAGGTTTAATCCGTTTTGTCGTCTTTGCTTTGTGCAAAAAAGGCACCGGAAAACCCAACATAGCGGCCGGGGCGGAAGTTGGTGGCGATCACCAGATTCAGCACCACAGCGCCCATGATAGACAGGGCAACCTGTTGCCAACTCAGCACAAAGAATGAGCCGCACAAAATGGCCGCGTCCACGCCCATTTGCAAATAGCCAGCGCGGATGCCATAGCGATCTTGCAGATAAACGGCCAAAATGTTCACCCCGCCCAAGCCGGATTTATGGCGAAACAGGATCAGCAAGCCAACGCCAATTATGCCACCGCCCACAAGGCTGGCATAAACCGGGTGCAGCATATCAAAGCTGATCCATTGCGGGGTGAGTTGTGCGAACAGTGACACAAGGCCCACAGCCGCGAATGTTTTGATGGTGAAAGCCACGCCGAGCCGTTTATAGGCCAGCCAGTAAAAAGGTAGGTTTAACACAAAGAACAGCATGCCGAATTCAAATGGCGAAGTATAAGACAGCAAAAGGGCAAGGCCGTTAATGCCGCCGGTGCCCAGCATGGCGGCTTTATACATGCTTACGCCAAGGGCCACCAAAAGTGTGCCTAAAACAAGGGCTTGAATATCTTCATGCCATTTGTGCTGTGTGTCGGTTTCTTGCGCCTTCGCCATGGGTTCGCCTTTGTCAGACAATCTATGCTTTAGCGCTATCGCTTATCGGGCCCAAAGGCAAGGGTGACGCTTTGTCACTCTTGCCTTAAATGCTCATCGCACTTTCTCGATAAAGAAATTTGCTAGCAAATTGAACAGGATGGCTGAGCCGATGCCCAACGGAATGGCATAAGGTGCAATTTGGCCAATGGCGTTAAAATAGGCGCTGCCAAAGTCTGCCTGCGGCGGCAAATTTTGCGAAACCAGAATGGCGGGCAAGCTTGATAGCATAACAATCATAATGCCAAGGCCGACAATTGGCTGGCGAAATTTTGCGGGAAGTTTGTTCATCTCAAAACCTTTTTTCTTGGTGATGAGGAAAATATATGCTTTCATTATTGATGGATAAATATCGAATTTTGGAAGTTTAAATTTCAAAAATGAAATCATTAGATTTGAATGCGCTGCACCATTTTTGTGAAATTGTGCGCGAAGGCAGCCTCACCAAAGCGGCGCAGAAGCTGAATATCTCCGCCCCCACCTTGTCGCGCCATTTGGCACAATTGGAAGAGCAGGTGGGGCACAAGCTGGTGCATCGCCATGCCAAGCAGTTCAAGCTCACAATTGATGGGGAGCGTTATTACAATTCGCTCAGCGATGATTTTTCGCAGCTTCAGGAACAACTTTCCGCATTAAATGATCGGGCGGATGTTCTGTCAGGTTCAATCCGCATTTCCTGCCCGGAGAGTATGGCGATTGATTATTTGCATGATTGGTCGCTTGAGTTTCTGGCGCAGCACCCGCAGGTGGACATACAGATCAAGTTTGCCATTTCCGATCAGCATTTTGTTGAAGATCAGTTGGATTTATCTTTGGTGGTGGTGCCGCCCACCCAGCCCAGTTTGGTGCAGCGGAAACTGTTGGACACGCAAATGTGCGTCGGCGCTGCGCCGAGCTATATCGAAGCAAAGGGCAAGCCGACTGTGCCGCAGGATTTGCCAAATTTTGACCTACTCACCTCTGATCCGCAAAAGGGCTGGGGCTTTCGGGTCGATGGGGAACGGTTCGAGTTTTTCCCCGCGCCACGTTATAGCATCAATTCCATCCGCACGGTTGTGCAGGCGGCAATTCAGGGTATGGGCATCATGTATGGCCCGCTCTTTTACATGCGGCAACCCATGCGCGATGGCCGTTTGGTGCAGCTCTTGCCGGAATATGAAACTGAAATGCGGCACGTTTTCATGGTCTATGCCGATCGCCGCCTTATGCCCACCCGTGTGCGGGCGTTCCGCAGCTTCTTGGAAGAAAAGATGGTCCTTCTCTCCGAAGGGGAACGCTGGAGCGGGGCGGGGAAATCGTTCAATAAAGTTTTCAGCTAATTTTACCCAAACTCCTAATAGCTCCTTATCAGCCAACGCGTAGGCTTCGCGGTGGAGCATTGTCTTTTCACGAAGGCAATCAACCCATGCTGATCGAAGGAGACGCAATATGAGTTCAATTTCACCGGTGAGTCAGCCCGTACAATATGTACGTTCCGAGCCACCAGCGCCGCCTGCAAAGGAAAAGGGCGAAGTGGAGCAACTCGAAGCCAAGAAAACGGCGGTTGAGGAGTTTGCTGAAAAGAAGACTGACGAAACCAAAGCGCCACCTGCCGATGGCACCGGGCGATTGGTTGATATTCAGGTTTAAATTCTGAAACATCAGAAAAGACAGCGCGGGCAAGTTCCCGCGCTTTTTAAAGCCCAGCAATTCCTGCGGAATAATCCTCGAGTAGCTTTTTGCAGTCCGCGGTGTTGTCGACTTCGATAAAGCTGTCAAATCCGTCTCGCATCAGTGGCTTTATTTCTTGGATAATTGCTTGTCGGTTGTATTCACTAATACCGTATGCGGTTGCAAAAATTCTTCTAGCTTGGCGACTTTCGGGTGCGCAAGTCGGCTTAAGTATTTTCATATTCATGTCTGCAAAACCAAAACCTAGAAAAATGATTTTGTTGGACTCTTCAACAATGGTTTGAATCCTTTCGGCGATCTTGCCATCGTCTTCTAGCCCCTCCGTGAACAGTCTTATGTTTTGAGACAATCTTGCAAACATTCCGTTGGCGGTTCTTTCACCAAAATTCACGAGCGGCGATTTGCTTGTGTGATTTTGACCATCATAGGGCAGTTCTGAAATTGCGCCGTATGGGTGAATAATTTCTAGGTTGGCGACAAAAGAATATGCCGCTTGGTTGTCATCTGGAAAGCAGTTTTTAAACGAATTGTAAAGGTAGTGTTCAATACATCTGTCGTAGTTGAAAACGATAAATTTAATGTTTGTTGCTTTTTCAATCAGTTGGGCTTTGTCATATTTGAAAAAGATGTTTTGCCAAAGAGTCTTATACCAACGATTATTCTCATGCGAAAAATAAATCCTGTTGTATATATTGTCAGAAGGAATATTGAGTGTGCTAAATTGTTCACATTTCAGAATACTATAAACAATTGCTAGCTTGCCGATCGCAACCATTAGCTCGTTTTCGCTGTTGATGTCTAGAATGCGATCGATTGAAGCTCCTTGTTCAAGTGAGTTTCGGAGTTGGCTTATAGCGACATGAACTTTTTGATCACCGTATTCCTTAAAGATGGGATTTAGTGCTGCGCGAAACTCGTCGTTTGCAGAGGGATTGGCAGGGTGCCGATTGTTCCATTTAAGATTAAGTAGGTCTGCAATCTGTTCTACAAGTATATCACCGGTCGGAAATCCGGCGAGTTTACTTGCGCCGGCGCCAACGATGAAACACAGCTTTTCTGACATAGTTCACGATCTCCAACCAAGATAACTGTGAGATATCAGATTCCCATTTAAATCAGAAGGCTTGTGGGAAAACGACTTTGCGCGCGGCGTTGGATGCTTATGAATCGTACTTTTCCATACAAATTTAGCTCGCAAATCAGCCGAGCACGGACGCACCAAACCATCCAGAAGTCGACATTCTGCATAAAGAACAGTTTGTTGGCGGGCGTGGTTTAATCTTTGAACGCGAGGCTATGCTTTTGGCAAGTGCGAAAAGGTTTTAACCCATTGATTCATCTGGTAGTTCTCGCGTTTCCAAGAACCATATTCCGTTTGATTATGCTGCCAGAAATTTGTTGGGTTTGCAACAAGATTTGCAATTTTCAGTTCGATTTTTGCCATTTTAGGTTGTGTGGGGCAGGTAATCATCTGGGTGCTAGTTAATTTCGTAGGGCACCACGCTGCGCTCGTCTGGGGTGATGGAAATTTCGGCGGCGATGGGCGGTACGGACCGTTGGGTGCAGTTGCGCCGTTCGCAGGTGCGGCAGGAAACGCCGATGGGGTCGAACGCGGCATCTGCGCCAATATCCAAATCGTCGGAATAGATCAGCTCGCTGGCATGCTCGATTTCGCAGCCCAGCGCATAGGCATAGCGGCGCGTGGGTTGGCGAAAGCCGCCTGCGCGTTTTTCGCTGGCCCAGGCAAGGCATAAATAGCGTTTGCCATCCGGCGTTTCGGCGCGCTGGCGGATGATCCGCTGCGGGGATTCAAACGCACGGTGCACATTCCATAGGGGGCAGGCCCCGCCGAACCGGGCGAATTGCAGGGCGGTGGCTGAGTGGCGCTTGGTGATGGTGCCCGCTTGGTCCACCCGCGCAAAGAAAAAGGGGATGCCCCGCAGTTGCGGGCGTTGTAGGGTGGAGAGGCGATGGGCGACCTGCTCTAGGCTGGCACCAAAGCGCTGGGCCATGATTTCAATGTCGTAGCGCACGGCCTGCGCCTCTTTCAGAAACTGGTTATAGGGCATCAGCAGTGCGCCCGCATAATAATTGGCCAGCCCGATGCGGCAGATGGCGCGGGCTTCGTCGCGCTTGAAATTGGCATCGGACAATATCTGGTTGATCAGGGAGGTTTGCTCAAGCAGGGCCAATTGGTTGGCGAGTTGGAAAAACTGTGTCGATTTATCCAAGGTGGTGTTGAGCCGGATCACGCGCCGCGTTCGGTCAAATTGCCGGATCATGTCGCGCTTATTGGGCATCACAAATTCAACCGTCAAATCGTGCACCCGCTCGCAATATTTGACGAGCCGCTCCATTTTGTCGTGGCCATCAAGGGCTTGCTCCCCAGCCAAATCCTCGGCCGCGCGGTCCAACGGGTCGATATAATTATCGGCATAATGAAAAAAGTCGCGCACCTCTTCATAAGAAGTTTGCAAATTGCCCGCTTGTTCGCGCATCAACACATCGTCCACCCCGGCCATCCGTTCATTGGATTTCCGATAGGCCTCATAAAGCCGCATAAAAGCGTGGGCGGTTTGCGGGGTGTTGGTGGCGAGGGATTTCAGCTCCTGCAAGCCGGGCGGGTTATCGGCGAAAAGCGGGTCGGCAAAAATCTCTTTCAGGTCGATGATCAGCCGGTCCGATTTATCGGCCAGCAGGCTGGTTACATCGACATTAAAATTCTCCGCCAGCGACAACATAATCGCCGCCGTGACAGGGCGTTGATTGTTTTCGAGCTGGTTGATGTAGGAGGTGGATATGTCCAGCCGCGTGGCGAACTCGGCCTGGGTCAGCTTTTGCTGTTCCCGAAGGGCGCGGAGTTTGACGCCTGCGAAGATTTTACGTTGTGCCATCGTGTTCCTTTCTTGCCGCCACCGGGCATTTTTTTACGCGCCGCCGTCGTTCGCTGCGCTCACTACCCCGGCACCCCCGCCGATTGGTGCCATACAGTGGCTTTTTTGTAGGCCGCCAACCTACCACTCTCCCGTCATTGCAAGACTTGATCTTGCAATCCAATTCACATGTCCTCACGAAATCACATTGGCTTGTTTCGCGATGCCACATCCTCTTCGTCATTACCGGGCTTGATCCGGTAATCCAGGCAGGAGCAAGCCGATGCGCAAAACGCTAGCGATTACATCGTCGACATTCACCCCTAGATTCCCGCTTACGCGGGAATGACGGCGGAGGCGAATGGCACTGCCGTAACTACCTTCCCATCAGAATTACACAAAATTCACAAATTTACAATTTTCAATGTTAAAAAGGTGTTCTTGTTTACACTTTCAGCCCTTTAAAGTCGCGTTTGCTTTTGGCAGGCTGTGCAAAAGATCGCGATTTTAATTTTTTCGTAGGGGCTGATACATGCAGGACATTATCGAGCAGCTTGAACAAAAGCGGGCTGGGGCACGGCTTGGGGGCGGGCAGCGCCGGATTGATACACAACATGGCAAGGGCAAGCTCACCGCGCGGGAGCGGCTTTCTGTGTTGCTCGATCCGGGCAGCTTTGAAGAATATGACATGTTTGTCACCCATCGTTGCACCGATTTTGGCATGGAAGAAAACATCATTCCCGGCGATGGGGTGGTGACGGGGTGGGGCACCATTAATGGGCGGCTCACCTATGTGTTTTCACAAGATTTTACCGTTTTTGGCGGTTCCTTGTCGGAAACCCATGCCCAGAAAATCTGCAAAATCATGGAACTGGCGGTGCAAAATGGTGCACCAGTGATCGGGCTGAACGATAGTGGCGGCGCGCGGATTCAGGAAGGTGTGGCCTCCCTTGGTGGTTATGCTGATGTGTTCTTGCGCAATGTGATGGCCTCGGGCGCGGTGCCGCAAATCTCGGTGATTATGGGGCCCTGCGCGGGCGGCGCGGTTTATTCTCCGGCGATGACCGACTTCATCTATATGGTGAAGGACACAAGCTATATGTTTGTGACAGGGCCGGATGTGGTTAAAACCGTGACCAACGAAACGGTGACCCAGGAAGAGCTGGGCGGTGCGAGCACGCATACCAAGATTTCCTCCGTGGCCGACGCGGCCTTCGACAATGATGTGGAAACATTGTTGGAGGTCCGTCGCCTATTTGATTATCTCCCCCTGAATGCGCAGGAAAAGGCGCCGAAGGTGGATGTGAATGATGTGGTGGATCGGCCAGAGATGAGCCTTGATACCATTATTCCAGATAGTCCCAACAAGCCTTATGATATGAAAGAAGTGATCCACAAAATCGCTGATGAAGGCGAGTTTTTGGAGCTGCAAAAAGATCATGCGGGCAACATTGTTACGGGCTTTATGCGGCTGAACGGCCAGTCCGTCGGCGTGGTGGCCAACCAGCCATTGGTGTTGGCCGGGTGTCTCGACATCAACTCCTCCAAAAAAGCAGCACGTTTCGTGCGTTTTTGCGATAGCTTCAATATTCCGATCCTCACTCTTGTTGATGTGCCCGGCTTTTTGCCCGGCACCGCGCAGGAATATGGCGGCATCATCAAGCATGGCGCGAAATTGCTGTTCGCTTATGCGGAGGCGACCGTGCCCAAAGTCACCGTCATCACCCGCAAAGCCTATGGCGGTGCTTATGACGTGATGGCTTCAAAGCATATTCGTGCCGACGTGAACTATGCTTGGCCAAGCGCGGAAATCGCGGTGATGGGCGCGAAGGGCGCGACGGAAATTCTTTATCGTTCAGAGTTGGGCGACCAAGAAAAAATCGCCAAGCGCACCAAAGATTACGAAGACCGCTTCGCCAACCCGTTCGTGGCAGCCGAGCGGGGCTTTATCGACGATGTGATCATGCCCCACAACACAAGACGCCGCGTGGCGCGGGCGTTTGAGACGTTGAAGAACAAGCAACAGTCGATGCCGATAAAGAAGCACGACAATATTCCGTTGTAGGGGTAGGTTAGGTGAACGTTCTTGTTCTTGGTGGATATGGTTTGATTGGGAGCGCTGTAACGCGTGACCTGCTGGCAGGCGGCCATTCCGTGATAGGGGTCGGACGAAACCCGACGGTCGGAAAGAACAAGTTTCCATCTGCAATTTGGCAAGCGGCAAATCTCCAAGACATGGTAGATGAAGCAAGCTGGCTTCCGTTCTTGGATGGTATAGATGCTGTCGTCAATTGTTCGGGCGCATTGCAGGATCAAGCCAATGTTTCACTTGAAGCACTGCAAGTGAAAGCAATAATGTCATTAGTCGATGCAATGATTTCAACAAACGTGGCGAAGTTCGTGCAGATTTCCGCTTTGGGTGCCACTCCGAACGCGACGACCCGTTTCTTGCGCACTAAAGCCAAAGCAGATGCATATGTCGCAAATTCCGATCTAGATTGGACAATTATCCGCCCTGGACTTGTATTGTCGACAGATACTTTTGGTGGCTCGACTATTCTGCGCATAGCGGCTGCGATGCCTGTTTTTGATGTTCGCATTTTTCCTGAATCAAAAGTTCAAACTGTTCATGTTGACGATGTTGCAGAGGTGGTTGCGCAGTCATTGGTGGATGATAGTTTGACCCGGAAATGCTTTGATCTTGTGGAAGAAAATTCAATTTCTCTTAGCGATCTGACGCTCAATTTGCGTCAGAAAATCGGTAATCGCCCGCCTAAGATTTCATTTACATTGCCCCGATTTATAAAGAATTCCATCGGCGTCGTTGGCGATTTAATTTCGAATCTAGGCTGGCAAACCGGGATACGGAGCACGGCGTTCAAAGTTTTGGAAAATGGCGTAACCGGCGATGCCAGTGTTTTTACGGGGATTACAGGAAAACGTTTGAAAGATGCGCCGCAAAATGTAGCTGAAATGGGGTTGGGCGCACAAGATTTGTTATTTGGTCGAATTCAATTGGTTGCTGTGCCTGCTATTTTCTTGTTTGGCGCGTTTTGGGTGTTTTCCGGCGCAATTGGAGTTTGGAATCTTGATGCGGCTGTCGCGAAAATTTCGCACAGATTTAATGAAGACGTGTCTTATGTGTTTGTTATCTGCGGCAGTTTGTTAGATTTGCTTATCGGTCTCGCTATCTGGTTTCGCAAAACCCACGTTTTCGCCTTACTTGCATCTTTAGTTCTGTCGTCAGGCTATCTGGCGGCTGGAACGTTTTTTACGCCAGAGTTGTGGATGGACCCACTTGGGCCGTTGGTGAAAATCATCCCGGTCATGCTTACAGCGATGTTCCTTCTAGCAGCGAGGCCGGCACGATGATTGAGTATCTGGATGTACTTCGGTGGTTGCACATTCTTGGCGCTACGGTTTTGTTTGGCACGGGGGCGGGTATCGCGTTTTTTATGCTGATGGCGCACAGAACTGGTAATGCCGAGATAATTGCACATACCGCATCTGTGGTGGTGATTGCAGATTGGGTATTTACGGCGTCAGCTGTCGTGTTGCAGCCAATAACGGGATATTTATTGGCCGCTGAAATTGGTTGGTCAATAGGGGAGGGGTGGGTCGTCGCGGCGTTGGCACTCTATGTGATCACAGGGCTGTTTTGGTTGCCGGTTATCTGGATGCAAAAAGAAATGCGCGATTTGGCCAGGGCGGCGCATGCGAACGGTCTGCTGCTCTCGAAGCGATACCATGTGCTTTTTCGCACTTGGTTTTTGTTCGGCTTTCCAGCGTTCTTTTCGGTGCTGATTATCTTTTGGCTTATGATTACACGACCTTCATTAGGAGTAATATTTTGACTGATCCACTATTCCATATGATTTCTGATGGCCCACGACCAGTGGCGCCATTCTCCCACGCGACCGAAGCGAATGGGTGGGTGTTTGTTACGGGGCAGATGCCGACCTTTCCTGATGCGCCGGATGCGCCTTTGCCGGAGGGGATTGAAGCGCAGACTGTGCGGGTGATGGAGAACCTCAAGATTGTGTTGGGGGGCATCGATATGGGGCTGGAGCATGTGATGATGGCGCGGTGCTATCTCACCGATTTTTATCGGGACTATGCCCAGTTTAACGAAACCTATCAGAGCTTTTTCCCCAAGGATCGCCGCCCGGCGCGCACGACGATTGGCGTCACCGGCCTGGCGCTGCATGCGCTGGTGGAAATTGATTTTATCTGTAAGCGGCCGGAGTAGCTTTCGGCCACTCCCTTACCAAGGGAGAGCCCTAGGGGCATTCCCGGACTTGAGCCGGGATCGGTTTGCGGGTTGGTCCCGGATCAAGTCCGGGACGGCCAAGTGAAAGATTGCGCACGGCGCGAAAATGGAGAAACAAAAATAATGTTCTCAAAAATTCTTATTGCCAACCGGGGCGAGATTGCCTGTCGGGTGATTAAAACGGCCAAGAAAATGGGCATCAAAACTGTTGCGGTTTATTCGGATGCGGATCGGGAAGCGTTGCATGTGAGCATGGCCGATGAGGCGGTGCATATTGGTGGCTCCCCGGCGTCGGAAAGCTATTTGCTGGGCGATAAGATTATCGCGGCCTGTAAAGAAACTGGCGCGGAAGCGGTGCATCCGGGTTATGGCTTTTTGAGTGAGAACGCAAAGTTTTGCGAGAGCCTTGAAAAGGCGGGCATTGTCTTTATTGGGCCGCCGCCGAAAGCCATTGAGGCGATGGGGGATAAGATCACCTCCAAAAAGATCGCCAAGGAAGCCGATGTGTCCACCGTGCCGGGCTATATGGGCCTGATTGAAGACACGGATGAAGCGGTGAAAATCTCTAATGAGATTGGTTATCCGGTGATGATCAAGGCCTCCGCTGGCGGTGGCGGCAAGGGCATGCGGATCGCGTGGAATGATGCGGAAGCCCGCGAAGGTTTTGAGCGGTCCAAATCAGAAGCCGCGTCAAGCTTTGGCGATGATCGGATTTTTATCGAAAAATTCGTCACCGATCCGCGTCATATTGAAATTCAGGTGTTGGCCGACAAGCATGGTAATTGCATTTATCTGGGCGAGCGCGAATGTTCCATTCAGCGCCGCAACCAGAAAGTGATTGAAGAAGCGCCATCACCATTTTTGGACGAAGAAACCCGCAAAAAAATGGGCGACCAGTCTGTGGCCTTGGCCAAGGCGGTTGGCTATGCCAGCGCGGGCACGGTGGAGTTCATCGTGGATGGCGACAAGAATTTTTATTTCCTTGAGATGAATACGCGGTTGCAGGTGGAACATCCTGTCACTGAATTGATCACAGGGATTGACCTAGTGGAGCAAATGCTCCGCGTTGCGGCGGGCGAGAAATTGTCGATCGCTCAGGATGAGGTCACGCTCAATGGGTGGGCAATTGAGTCTCGACTATATGCCGAAGACCCCTATCGCAATTTCCTGCCTTCCATTGGACGATTGACGACCTATCGCCCGCCGTCAGAATTTGAATCTGAAGACCTTGTGGTGCGCAACGATACTGGGGTGTTTGATGGGGGCGAAATCTCCACCTTCTACGACCCGATGATCGCCAAATTATGCACCTGGGCACCAGATCGGGCTGCCGCCATTTCCGCGATGTCTGACGCGCTGGATGCGTTTGAGGTGGAAGGCATTGGCCACAATATCCCGTTCCTCTCCGCTGTGATGGAGCAGGACCGTTTCAAAGAAGGCCGCCTTACCACGGGCTATATCGCTGAAGAATTTCCTGAGGGGTTCAACGGCGTTGAGTTGGGCAATGCGGCCAAGAAAAATATCGCTGGTTTGGCGGCCTATATCGGCTTTCACAGCCAACATCGCGGTTTTGCTGAAGCGGATACGCTGGACTTGTCGATCAAGGATGTGGCCCGGTCGGTGATGATCGGTGACGAGCGGTTTGATTTTGACGTGTTGGAAGAAGCCGTCATCTGGCGCGACCGTGAGGATGATTTTGAAACGCTGATGCGTATCGAGACCGATTGGGGGCCGGGCGAAAGCCTGATCCGCGCGCGGGTGGGTGACGATTACATCGTTGCACAAGTCACGCGCAAAGCCACGGGCTTCCGGGTGCGTTATCGCGGCGCAGATATGAATGTGCAGGTGTTTGAACCGCATGTGGCCGATTTGATGGTGCACATGCCAGTGAAAATGCCGCCGGACATGTCCAAATTCCTGCTGTGTCCGATGCCGGGGCAGGTGGTGCGCCTTGAAGTTGCTGAGGGCGACGAGGTGCAGGAAGGTCAGCCACTGGCCATTGTCGAAGCCATGAAAATGGAAAATGTGCTGCGGGCGGAGAAGAAGGCCGTGGTGTCCAAAATCGCCGCAGATGTCGGCGCGGTGTTGGCGGTGGATGATGTGATCATGGAGTTTGAAGACCAATGACCCTCTCCAACGACACCTACAAAAAGTGGCAGGCGCTCGCCGAAAAAGAGCTGCGTGATCGGAAACCTGCTGATCTGGAAACAGATTATGGTGGGGTGCCAATCAGGCCTGCATATTTTGCCGAAGATTTGCCTGAGCAGGCGCATGAGGCGATGCCGGGCGAAGCGCCGTTTACCCGCGGTGTGCGGACCACTATGTATGCCAACCGCCCTTGGACCATTCGGCAATATGCGGGTTTTTCCACGGCGAAAGAGAGTAACCGCTTTTATCGGCAAGCGCTGGAAAAGGGCCAAAAAGGCCTTTCGGTGGCGTTCGATTTGGCCACCCACCGGGGGTATGACAGCGATCATGAGCGCGTGGTGGGCGATGTGGGCAAGGCTGGGGTGGCCATTGACAGCGTAGAAGATATGAAGGTGCTGTTTGACGGTATTCCGCTGGATGAAATGTCGGTGTCGATGACCATGAATGGCGCGGTGATCCCGGTGCTGGCCATGTTTGTGGTGGCGGCGGAAGAGCAGGGCGTGAGCCAGGAAAAACTTTCCGGCACCATTCAAAATGACATTTTGAAAGAATTTATGGTGCGCAACACCTTTATCTATCCGCCTGAACCGAGCATGCGGATCATCGCGGATATTATTGCGCACACGGCTGAATTTATGCCGAAATTCAACTCCATTTCCATCTCCGGCTATCATATGCATGAAGCGGGGGCAACCGCCGTGCAGGAGCTGGCTTATACGCTGGCCGATGGCATGGAATATGTCCGCGCGGCGCAGGCGCGGGGGTTGGATATTGACGCCTTTGCCGGGCGCCTGTCGTTCTTTTTCGGCATCGGCATGAACTTCTTCTCAGAAGTGGCGAAGCTGCGCGCGGCGCGGACCCTTTGGGCCGATATTATGAAAGATTTGGGCGCGAAGAATCCGCGTTCCATGATGTTGCGCACCCACTGTCAAACCTCTGGTGTGTCGCTGACCGAGCAGGACCCTTACAACAATATTGTGCGCACCGCCTATGAAGCGATGGCGGCGATTTTGGGCGGTACGCAAAGCCTGCACACCAATTCGTTTGACGAGGCGATTGCGTTGCCGACCGAGTTTTCCTCGCGCATTGCCCGCAACACCCAGTTGATTTTGGACCATGAAACGCGTGTCACTGACGTGGTGGACCCACTCGGCGGCTCCTATTATGTCGAGCGCCTTACCGCTGACATGGTGGCAAAAGCGGGTGAGATGATCGCTGAGATCGAAGAGAAAGGCGGCATGACCAAAGCGGTGCAGGAAGGTTTGCCCAAGCTTGAGATTGAACGCGCTGCTGCCATTCGCCAAACTCGCGTGGATAAGGGCGAAGACGTGATTGTTGGCGTCAACCGCTACCGCTTAGATAAAGAAGATGATCTCGACATTCTCGACATCGACAATAAGAAAGTGCGGGCCGAGCAGGTCGACGCTTTGCAGCGTATTCGTGCCAACCGCAATCAAGATGCTTGCGACAAAGCGTTGGCGACCCTGCGTCAGGTGGCGGAAACGCGCGAGGGTAATTTGCTTGCGGCCGCAATCGACGCGGCCCGTGCCCGCGCCACTTTGGGCGAGATTTCGGATGCGATGGAAGAGGTCTTCGGCCGCCATCGCCCCACCACTAAGGTGATTTCGGGCGTTTATAGTGAGCAATATGCGGGCGATCCGGAATATCAAGCCATCACCAAGCGCATTGCTGAGTTTGAGACTGATCAATCGCGCAAACCTGCCATCTATATCGGCAAAATGGGGCAGGACGGACATGATCGTGGCGCCAAAGTCATCGCGACGGCGTTCGCTGATATGGGCTTTGACGTGCATATTGGCGAACTGTTTGAAACACCTGCTGAGGTGGCCGAGAAAGCCATTGATTTGAAGGTAGACGCCATCGGCGCTTCTTCATTGGCGGCTGGCCATAAAACCCTAATCCCAGAATTGGTTGATCTGCTGCGTGAAAAAGGTGCAGAGCATATTTCCGTTTTCGCGGGTGGGGTGATCCCAGAGCAGGATTATCAGGCGCTGCGCGATGCAGGTGTATCCGATATTTTTGGCCCCGGCACCAATGTGCTGGATGCGGCGAATGCGGTGATGAGCCGGATTGAGGGCAAACTGAGGAACGAGCCATGATCGGTAATCTCAATCACATCGCCATCGCGGTGCCAGATTTGGCGGCTGCAACGGCGAAATATCGGGATCAGTTGGGCGCGGCTGTGTCCGAGCCGCAAGAATTGCCTGAGCATGGCGTGACGGTGGTTTTTGTGAAACTGCCCAACACCAAAGTGGAATTGCTGCATCCCTTGGGTGAGAATTCACCAATTGCGGCCTTCCTGAAAAAGAACCCATCCGGCGGCATGCATCATATGTGTTTTGAGGTGGAGGATATCCGCGCTGCGGCGCAGAAGCTGTCAGATGAAGGCGCGCGGGTTTTGGGGGATGGTGAACCTAAGATCGGGGCACACGGCCTACCGGTGTTGTTTTTACATCCGAAGGATTTTGATGGCACGTTGATTGAGTTGGAAGAGGTCAAAAAATAACGGCAGTCCTTTGAAAGAACTGCCGTTTTAGGACCGAAGTCCTTGTGCACTCACGGACATAAATTCCTCATCTGATCCTGTGGGGAAGCTCCCCTAGCGTATCATGGCATATTGTGGTTCAGACTGGCGTTCAAACAGCGCGAGCGGTGTTGAAGCCATTGTGATCACACCGATTAAAATCGCTGCAGCGAACAATTGAGTTGCCAGCAATCTATGGTGCGGTTGCATGGCCTTAATCCGTAATTTGGCTGTTCACGCTTGTTGGATAAGCTGCCTGTGCTTCAGATGTTGAAACTGTAATGTCCAACGCGAAACCTGCTGATACCAACAAAAACGCGACAGTTGCGGCGATAAGAGTTTTCATTTTTTCCCCCTGAACTAAATGTGTGTTAGCGACGACGCTTGGCTTTTGCGCGCGCTTCTTGCTCTGGAGCCAATGTGAACAAGCCCCAAGAAATCATTGCTGATGTGAATGCCAAAGCAATTGCTTCCATATTTCTCACTCCCAATGCGTTCAGCACTATTGCGAACAATAAGAGTTTAGGAAGCGGGCATTGTTCAATCGCCAATAAACTAGATAAATATTTAGCTAACTGATTAAATGCTTTTAATTTCAGTGGATTAGCTGATTTGAGAAAGAATAGCTTGGTAAAATTTGAGTTTACATCCGCGGTTTTGCGGTTGAATCCGCAAAAAGATCACGCAATAAGGCTGGGGGAATTTGGATCATTTGTCTAAAATCGCGCGCCATATGATGGCGGTCAGCATAATTTGCGTGGAAAGCCACATCCTCCATATGCACCTGGCCTGAATGGATCAATCGCACGGCTTTGCGCAGCCGCACAAATCGTGTCACTTGGCCGTAACTCAGGTTATGCATTTTAAGTCGGCGCGAGAGTGTACGCACAGATGTGCCCAGCGCATGCGCGCACTCTTCAATGTTCAAATGGCCTTCACCTTGGTGTTCGAGCAATTCAATCATTCGCCGAAAGTACGGGTGTGATTGATGATCAAACAAATGATTGAGATGCAGATATGGGCTTGGGGACGTTTTCTTGTTGCGCATGTCAGGGGTGATGGAGGGGCGTAAGATAATGTCGCTTGTTGGGTCGAAATCCAGTGTGTTTGCCTTTTGCGTTCTGCCAGCTTTGCTACATTCCCAAACTTCCAGTTCTGCATTTGTCAGTTGGCCTATGGCATGGGCGGCCACGCCGGTCAGCATTGCTGTGCCAAATTTTGAAAGATTGGCCGGGCGTATGCGGCTTGGGCTCAACACAATGTCTCCCTCCGGCAGATATTGAACAAAGTCCGGTAAGGAACTGCAGCCGCCAAAGCGGATATTGGCTTGTGCTTGGGCAACTTTTTGCCAGCGCTGTACCAAAGTGGCGGGGTCGGGTGCGGTTGAAAACAATAAGGATTGTACATCAAAGCCGGGCATTTGGCCGTTGGCGCGCGCGAGGTCAAACACAGCTTGGCCGCCAGCTTGCTCATATAGTTGGTCGAAAACCTCTAGTGGCGAATTGAGTTCTGCCGCAGGCATAGCAAGTTTTTGGCGCGCAATGCTGGCGCCTTTTTGCAGCCATTTGTTCCAATAGGCACTGTAGGCTTCGCCCATGGGCTGGTTTACATTTTGAGTGCTGTCGCGATCTCCCATAAAAAATTTTGGCATGAATATTCACAACTGACCAGCGAGAAATGGGCCACAAAGGGCAGGTGCATTTGAGGTGCACCAATCAAAAAGTCTGGGAGGACATATGACTATTCATCGCATCAAACTGGCCGCGGCTTCACTTTTGGCGTTGGCTGCTGCCGTTGGGGCGGCGCAGGCCGATGCTGCCAAACTCACCGCGCCAGAGTTAGAAGACTTAATGTCGGGCAATTCTATTTGGGGCACATTTCCGGATGGGGTGACCGAGTATAAGCAAAACAACCATCCTGACGGGATTGCGGTTGTGGTGGTGAAAGACGATAAAATCCGCAACATCCCATGGTCCGTGTCGGATGATGGTGGGGTTGGCAAATATTGCGAAGATTGGTCCGCAGAAGGCTGGGGTGAATTTTGCTACCACGTCACGCACGCGGATGAGATGATGCCGACCTTTATCAGTATGGAAGGTGCTGCCAACCAAAATCATTGGGCCGAAGGCTATGTCGATTTGAATTTCGAATAGGGGCTGGCAACCACCAATAAAAAGGCCGCCAAATGTGTTGGCGGCCTTCTCGAATTTATCTGGTTGGTGTTACTTCGCTGAAATAACGGTCATCACCAAATTGCCATCCATGCGGATTGGGCCGTCTTCTTTGGCGCCAAGTGTATATTCAAATACGCCCGTTTCCATGCCCCCAGCTTCTGAGTGGATCATCAGCATCAGCTTGTCGCCGGACATCACTTCTTCGGTCAAAATGGCTGTCACATCCATGTTCTTGCCTTTTTTGATCGGTGAATAGCCCACAACTGGGCCTGGCTTCATGTCGTCGCCTGTGCGGTGCACAACAAGATAGCCGTTCTCGCCTGCAACAATTTCAGATGCACTAACAGTGCCGCCAGATACGTCCTGATCTTCGGCCATCACGCCAATTTTGCCATGCCCGTCGGCAAAGGCAGTTGAAGCGGTTAGCGTAAGTGCTGCTGCGGCAGTGAGTAGTGTTTTTGAAAATGTCATTGTCGTCTCCTTTTTCCCTCGGTGGATAAGGTAGGTACGAATGGCCATTTCCAATTGTTTCAAAAAACTCAGATTCTTTTGCGGCAGTTTAGTGTGCTGCGGAGTTTGAAAAAAGGTGGATGACAAGCACGCCGCCCAAAATCATCGCCATGCCGATGAGTGCGGCAATGTCGAGTGCTTGTTTGTAATAGACCCAGCCGATGATTGACACGGCCACAACACCAACGCCAGACCATATGGCATAGGAAATGCCAAGCGGAATGGTTTTGAGCGATAGGCTTAAATAATAAAAGGCAACGCCATAACCGATAACAACCAAGATGGACGGAATTGTTTCCGAAAAGCCATTCGCGGCTTTGAGGGCAGAGGTGGCGATCACTTCCCCTAAGATTGCCAGCGCGAGATAAATATAGCCTTGGGGCATTGTTGCTTCTTTACGTTGATTGGTAGCCAAGGATCAGGCAATTGCCAGATTGAAAGGCAATGCCTTCATCAATCAAGCTGCCATCCTTATACCAAGCCAATTGAAAATTGGGGCCAGTCTCGCGAATGGTCAGTTTGAGGTCTACTTGCTGGTCGCCGCTTTGATAGGTGATGTCATAATCGCCAGTAAAGCCTGTTTGCGGCCCGTTTTGCGCAAAGCCTGTGCCTGCGGTGGTGCCCGCTTGCACCATGCGATCATCTAGCCATTCGGCCGTCAACGTGCCGGGCATTTCGCCACGACGATAAATGCCAATGCCGAACATTAGGCAAAAATCTCATTTGCAAGCTGGATGAAATGGTCGCCGCGGGCGATGTAATTTTCATATTGATTGAAGGAGGGGGCGGCAGGCGAAAGGATGATGGTGCCGAATCCGTCGCGGCGCTTCAGCCCTTCCATCGCATCGGCCAAGCCCTCGGCAGCAAATACGTCAATTTGGTGATCAACCTCGTCCATCGCTGCTTGCATACGCTCGCCCGTGGTGGGCAAACAGCATAGGGTGGTCACATTGCTGTTGGCGACAGTGCGGGCCAATTCTTCATAATTCTGATCGCGGTCATAACCACCAACCAGCAAGGCAATCTTTTCGTCGGGGTAGGAGGCAATGGCCGCCATGGTCGCTTCTGGTGTGGTGGCGATGGAGTCGTCTACAAACAAATAGTCCCCGATTTTATGCTCTTCCAGCCGATGGGCCGGAGGCGCAAAGGTTTCCAACCCTTTCAAAATGCCTTCTTCGCTGGCACCTAGACCTAAAGCCAGTTTGGCCGCGATGATCATGTTGTCGGCATTGTGCGGGCCTTTGAGGCGAGATTTGCGCATGGTGGCGTGCAGTGCGGCCACCAGCTCGGCGCTTGGCGCGGCCAGCTCATGGGCATATTTCGGCAGCGCATCTTGCACCTTTTGGTTCACCGCAGCTTGTGCGCCCAGCGCATAGGCATAGGGTCCTTCGCGGCGCAATAGGTTCAATTTGTCATGGAAATATTGCTGCAGCGAATGATTGTGCCAATGCACATGCTCGGGGAACAGGTTGGTGAAGCCTACAAAATCTGGTTGCGCCGTTAGGTCTGCCACTTGGTAAGATGAAAGCTCCATCACGATGATATCGTGATCATCCAGATCAAGTGGCGCAATGCCAAAATTGCCGCCCAGCCGCGCATCGATCCCGGCGCAAGCGAGCATGGTTTCGGTCAGTTTCACCGTGGTGCTTTTGCCTTTGGTGCCGGTTACCGCCACCAGCTTTGCGCCATTGCGCTTAAACTTGTCCCACAAATTGATGTTGGTGGTGATTTCCACCCCATGCTCTTTTGCGGCCTGAATTTCTGGCTTGTAAATCGACACACCAGCGGAGCGGATAATGGTGCCAATTTCGCCTTTTTCGCACAGCGCTTCGATTTCACTTGGTGCGATGATGGTGCTATCTGGCAAGAAAATGTCACCCTGATCAGCGGTGACATAGACTTTAACATTAGGGGCAAATTCTGAAAGAAAGTCGCGGGTGGATTTGGCTTCAATGCCAGCGCCATAGAGCAAAACGGCGCGGTCGAAATATTGATCAGCTTGCACGGGCAATCTCGTTCAATTGATATTTTTCTGGCACATTATGCGTGTTCGCATCTTGAAGCAATTCATGCCACGCGCTTTCTAGCGCAGGTGCGCCGTAAAAAGCTTCCAGTTCAGGCTTCAATATCTTCACAATTGCCGCACCTTGCCATGCGTCTTGATGCGCCAAATGCCAGAGAGATGCCGCAGCTTCCAATATCTCGCCAACACATTCCCAAGGTTTGTGGCCGGAAAGGCCAGACAGTTCACGAAAAGCATCGAGCTTTGCGTCATCATCAAGCACATTTTTGCCGACAATATTGGTCAACCGTTCCGGTGACATGAAGGGCGCCAAGATCAGCGACACAAAATGACATTTTGGACAATTGGTGCACCAACGTTTGGGGCCATCTTGGTTTTGCTTGAAGTTTTCGTTGCAGCTTGAAAAATGCTGATCAAACTTCTCGGTCCGCGCGAACAGCTGGCCAATGCGCACCTCTGAGAAGGGGCGCAGCATGGAAAAGTAGCCCAGATTATTGTGGCTGGCTGTGGCAAAGCTTTTGGCGATTAGTTGCTCAAAATCAAAGCTTTTCGAATGTTGGTGGTTCACCTCGCGGCCATCAAATTCCACATTGCCTTCGCTGGCTGAACGTTCATTCGACAGGATGATTTCATTATAGCCATAAAGCGCAGCTATCATTGCGGCGATGGCTGAATTGATCGCGGTGGAGGGCACATGCCCATTGTAGAAACCGGGCTGTCCGTTTAGCTCAAACAAATTTGGCGACAGGTAGCGGCGCACGAAGATCGGATTTTGCTCAATTTGATCAGTGGAGGTGATGATCGGCCCTTTCGGGTTCACCGCAAAGGGGGTGAACGGGATATTGGCACGGGTGAGCAAATCAACCGACACCAAGCTATCCTTACCGCCACCGATCAGCACCAGCGATTTTGCGGGCCAGTCTAAATCGTGTTGCACTTCATATGCTGGAGCAAAATCATATTGGATTTGCCCGAAGCGCTTTAAATCATTGCGCGTGTAAAATTCGCCTAGGCCATTTTCATAAACATCTTTGATCAGCACTTGATCATCTGCGGTCAGGCTAAGTGCGGTCAGATCAATTTGTTTTGGCGCTTTCAGCTTGAAATAGGATACGCCCAAAATAGCTGCGGCCAGATCGAGCAAATGGGCAAAATCATTGCTTTGTGCCCGCTCAAGATCAAAGCCTACGCCAAGCTCTAACCGCTCTGTAAATGTGTGATCGCTTAGCCGATAATGAAAACGCGCTTCGCCCGTTTCAGCATTAAACTCGGCGGAATCAATGATGAATTTTTCCATGTGAAGAGTGATCACCAAAATTATGTTAAAAACAAGTTCAGGACGTTAGACCAGCACCAGTTCAGACCGTTTTTCGATCTGATCGCCAAAGCGGTGATAGCCATATTCATGTAACGTGCAGGAAAACTTTTCGTTCAATTTTTCAATTTTATATAAATTATAGCGCGCTGGCGGCTGGCCGGCATTGGGGCCCATTGAAGCAGAGGCGATGCCAATCAGCGGAATTTCACCTTCAGGTCCGGGCAATGATTTGATTTCAGATTTATGCAAATGACCATGCAAAATAAGGTCAGCGCCGTGTTTCTTGATCACACGCTTAAAGCGATGGCGGTTGGTCAGGCCGCGCCGCCAGATGTTCATCACATCATCATGCGGCGGGTGGTGGATCATCACAATGCGGAATAGCCCCATTTCCTTGGTTTTGATCAACAGCTTTTCAAGCAGCTTTTCTTGCTGGCGTGAAAAAGTGCCATTGGCGAAAAAAGGCGGGGTGGCGATGGCGCTGTTGCAGCCGATCAGTGCCACATCATTCACCTGCCGCCAAAAGGGGAAGGGGTGACGTTCGTCGGCGCGCTCGCCTTCCATATATTCATGCCAATAGTGCGACATGTAGCTTTTGCCGGACGGCACATAAATATCGTGGTTGCCTGGGATCAGCATGGCGCGGTTTGGCGGCTCAATGGTTTTTAGCCATTGTTGCCCCAGCGCAAATTCTTGCTCCAGCGACAAATTGATCAGGTCGCCGGTAATCGCCAGATGGTCATATTGTTGGGTTTTAAGGTGCGCCATGAGGGATTTAAGCGCGGTGTTTTCAATGGCGTGGCCGCGATTGAGCTTCCAGTTTAAATAGCCAGTTATGCGCTTATTGAGTAGTTGCGGCAGGGTGATTTTTTCATGATAGGGCAAATGCACATCAGAAATGTGGGCGATGGTCGTCATAAATTAGTTCGGCTCCCTGCGGTTGCGGGCACTATGGCGAAAGTTGCGGGGTAAAAAAAGGGGGCGTTTGCACAAATTTCATCCAATGATGTTTAAAGGTCACGGCGTGAAGGAGGCTTGAATGCAACAAAAATTACTACCGCGTTGGCGAATGCGCATCTATTTGGCCTTGGTTGGCATGTGGCGGCGAATGACCATTGGTGCGCGCATCATGCTGGTCGATGGCGACATGGTTCTGCTTGTGCGTCAATCCTATGTGCGGGGCTGGCAATTTCCGGGCGGCGGCGTTGAACCGGGCGAAACTGCGTTGGAAGCTGCCATGCGCGAATGTTTCGAAGAGACAGGCTTTCAAGTTAAAGGTGCCCCCAAATTGCAGGGTGTTTTTCACAATGACAATGGTGGCCTCACCATTCGCGACCATGTTTGTTTTTTTGTTGCCACTGAATTTCATGAAGCTCATGCCTTCACCCCCAATGCAGAGATTGTGGAGATGGGCTGGTTTCATCATCAGGAATTGCCACAGGAAATGAATGATGGCGCGCGGCGGCGGGTTGGGGAGTTTTTCACCGCCACAACACCATCAGACAAATGGTAGGCTAGAAGTTGATTTCGGGCCCTTTTGGCACGATCCGATGTGGATTGATGCTGGTGTGGCTCCAATAATAATGGGTTTTGATGTGATCCATATTGATAGTGTCTTTCACCTCTGGAACCTCAATCAACTCATGCACCAAGCGTGTAATGTTCGGGTAATCCGCGATCCGCTTGATGTTGCACTTAAAGTGACCATGATACACCGGGTCAAACCGCACTAAGGTCGTGAACAGCCTCCAATCGGCTTCGGTGATTTGGTCACCTGCCAAATATTTCTGCTTGCCCAATTTGTCTTCCAGCCATTCAAGGCTATCAAACAATTCAGTCACCGCTTCATCATAAGCTTCTTGCGTGGTGGCGAAGCCTGATTTGTACACGCCGTTATTCACGGTGTGATAAACGCGCTCATTCACCTCATCAATTTCGTTGTGCAGCGCTTCTGGATAGTAATCGTCATTGTTGCCGGTGATTTCATTAAACGCGCTGTTGAACATGCGGATGATTTCCGCGCTTTCATTGGAAACAATGGTGTTGCGTTTTTTGTCCCAAAGCACAGGCACGGTCACGCGGCCCGTATAATCGCTTTTGGCCGCCACATAGACCTGCCACATGGTTTGGGCATTGTTGACCGGGTCTGCGCCTTCGGGGATGGTCCAGCCATGTTCATCAGGCATCTTGGCATCCACAACTGTCACATCGATATGATCGGTTAGGTCTTTCAGCTTGCGGAAAATCAGGGTGCGGTGCGCCCACGGGCAGGCGAGAGACACATAAAGATGGTAACGGCCGCTCTCAGCTTCGAAGCCGCCTTCGCCGCTTGGCCCGGCGCTGCCATCCTTGGTTACCCAATTGCGGAACGCGGCTGCGCTACGCTTAAATTTGCCGCCATTGCTTTTGGTGTCATACCATTGGGTAGACCATTCGCCATCGATCAAGAGACCCATTTTAAACCCCTATTGTTTGTTCGTCTGAGCGGTAAAATAGGTATAAAATTTCCGCAACAAACCCTTTTTTGGTGAACAATCAGTTTTGGAACAATTTGGCGAGCTGACAAAATGTGCAATATTTGCGCAAAATGTACATAATTATGATTCATAATGATTAGTTTGATGCATTTTTTGTAAAATATGTCTCGACAATATCGCCAAATCGGTGTTTATGAAAATCATGAAACAGATTTTGACTTTTCTATTGCTGCGACGAGAGCGACGAGTGCTGTAAAGCCCCGTTACCCTTTGTGCTGCCTTAATTTTCGAAAAGATCAAAAATCATGACCCACACGTTATCTGCGTCTCAGCTTTCCCCTCAGCTTGCTCAAAATATGCATCAGTTGGATATTCGTCACGAAACCGCGGCCGATGCGGATTGGGTTGAGCATTTGCATCAAATTTGTTTTGGCCCTGGTCGGTTTGCACGTGCAGCGTTTCGCATTCGCGAGCGGTTCGGTGTGGATGAGAATTTGAGCTTTGTGGCGGAGCATGAAGGTGTTTCTGTTGCCAATGTAAAGATGTCGCCCATCAATCTGTCTGGGATGAATGGCTATTTGCTTGGCCCCTTGGTCACAGACCCACATCGGCGGCGCATGGGGGCAGGGCGTTTGCTTACATTGCATGTGACTCAAAAGGCGCTTGAGCAGCCCGGATGTAAATTTGTGCTGTTGGTGGGTGATCGGGCTTATTATGAGCCGTTGGGGTTTGAACCTATCTCACCGCAAAAAATCGATTTTCCTGCGCCAGTAGACCCAATGCGGGTGTTGGCGGTTGTCAAAAGTGCTAAAGTGAAGAAAGGACTCACTGGTCCAATTTCATTTTGGAGCGGTGACAAGTAGGAATTCGATTGCGGAATAGTCTTTATGCAAGACGAGACATTGTTGGCGCAAATCAAGCATCGGCTGTTGGATCAGCCAGATGGCAGCAAGGATATTGGCTGCCACAAGGTTGACGGTGTGCCACCGCTTCATGCCAAGCGCGATCCAAAACCGTCGGCGGTTTTGATTGGATTGGTGGAGCGTGGGCCGTTGAGCCATGTGCTTTATATTGAGCGTTCTTCCCATTTGCGGGCCCATGCAGGCCAAATTGCTTTCCCCGGTGGTCGCGTGGAAGAGGGGGATACGGACCCCGTGATGACCGCGCTGCGCGAGGCTGAAGAAGAGGTCGACCTCAATCAGGACGATGTTGATGTGTTGGGGTTTTTGCCCAACTATTTGTCTGGCACCAACTATCTGATCACGCCGGTGGTCGCCACCATCAAGCCGCGCAAGCCTTTTGTGGCCAATCCGGATGAAGTGGCCAGCTTTTTTGAAGTGCCGTTGCCGCATCTAATTCCCGCCAATCATTATTCGAAAATCCGCTTTGTTCGTGGGGATGAAGCGCAGCGGGAAACATGGCGCATTGATTATCAGGATCGTGCCATTTGGGGCATCACCGCTTCGATGACACGCATGTTCCGCGATCTCGTGTTGACGTCAAAGGAAGATGAATGACTGAATTAAATGAGGCACTTGAGCGCGTGAAGCAAGCAAGCTGGCTCAAGCGTCCAGCTGTGCGCGCGGCATTTGAATTGCTCGACGGCGGTCAAGGTCATGTACGCGCCGTGGGCGGCATTGTGCGCAACACCATTCTGGGTGATCCGGCAAGTGACGTGGATATGGCCAGTATTTTTACGCCTGACGAGGTGTTGGACCGTGCGGCCAAAGCTGGCATTAAAGCCATTCCTACGGGCATTGAGCATGGCACAATTACCTTGGTGTTTGGCGATGAAACCATCGAGGTCACCACATTGCGGCAGGATGTGGCCACCAATGGTCGCCATGCGGAAGTGGCTTTTGGCACAGATTGGGAAGAGGATGCGAAGCGGCGCGATTTCACCATGAACGCACTTTATGTGCTGGCTGATGGCTCGCTTTATGATCCGCTGCACGGTGTGCAGGATTGCCTAGATCGCAATGTGCATTTTATTGGCGACGCCGCCGCGCGGATTGAAGAAGATTATTTGCGCATTTTGCGGTTTTTCCGCTTCTTCGCTTATTACGGATCAGGTCGGCCAGAAGCTGGCGGGTTGAAAGCTGCTGCCAAGTTGAAGGATGGCGTGAAGCGCCTTTCGGCGGAACGGGTTTGGGCGGAGTTTAAGAAAATTCTTGCCGCCCCTGATCCATCGCGAGCGCTGTTGTGGATGCGCACCACTGGCATTTTGGCGCTGGTGCTGCCTGAAGGCGAGAAGTGGGGCATGGATGCCATTCACGGCATCGTTGCGGCAGAACAGGAGTTGAAGTGGAAGATTGACCCGCTGTTTCGGCTTATTTCCATCATCCCGCCGCAAGCAGATAAGGTGAATCAGCTCGCGGAACGTTTAAAGCTTTCCAATGACGAAGCAGCGCGTTTGCAAAAGTGGGCCATGCAACCGCCTATTGCGCCGGAGACAACTGCGAAGGATGTCGACAAATCGCTCTATTGGGGTGATCAAACGGCCATTTTGGATCGAATTTGCTTGGACTTGGCCGGGTTGCGGCAAAAGCTGAAGCAGGATCAAAATATGGAGTTGATGGCCAAAATTGGTGCACTGCATCAGCATATGGAGCGGGCGCAGGCTTGGCCATCCCCTGTCTTTCCCCTAGGCGGCAAAGACCTTATTGCGCAGGGGGTAGAGCCCGGTGCAGAGATGGGCAAGATTTTGAACGAGTTGGAGCAGTTTTGGGTGGATGAAGATTTTCAGCCTGATCAAGCTGCCCTGTTGGCAAAAGCCAAGTCTGACGGGTTGGTTTAAACAGACTTCAGCGTGCGTTGCGCCGCTTGCCTGATGATCATCGAATTTTGCCCGTAGGTGAAGTTGAACATATTGTTGAAAATCTGGCTGGTCAGCAGCTGATTTGCCTCTAGATCGCGCTGGATATGTTTTGCGCGCGCCTGTCGCCACATCTGGTTGGCTTTATACAGCGGCACCCGCGTGCCATAGAGTTGAGCTTTCATGGGGCATGTCCAAATCGAATATCAGCCCCTATACTATGGTGAATGAAGTGTTAACGACCAGTTTACGCAGCAGTTCGCCTAAATAGATTTAAGCACACGCACCACAGCTTGCTTCATAATTTGCGAATTTTTGTTGTAGTTGAAGTTGGCCATGCTGGTGAAAATCGCCCGGTTCATGGTCTCATGTATCTCAGAGTCACGCCGGATTTGCTTGGCGCGGGCTTCGCGCCACATCTGGTTATATTTATACAGCGATATGCGCGAACCGTAGGGCTTTATTTTCATGCCCCGATTATCCGCCTGAACCTGTTAAAATCAGGTTAAAGTGGAGATTTCTACTTATTTTTTTTAAGTGAAGCGGCAAGGGCACTTTTCATCTGAAATAAAAACCGCTTTTCTACTTGGTTTTGACTGAGTTCGATTGCCTTGTCATAGTCGTTTTGGGCCAGTTTTTCTTGGCCCGTGCGCGACAAAATGTCAGCGCGTGCCGCGTAAAACGGCTGATAATGGGCCAATTCCGCTGCCAAAGTATTGAGCTGTTCCAATGCTTTATTCAACCCGCCCATGTTGGCGAGCGCCACAGCTTGATTGAGTTGGATAATAGGCGAGGGGTCGTATGCCGCCAGCGCGCCGTAAAGGGCATAGATCTGCTGCCAGTCGGTTTCTTGCCAGCTTTCTGCTAGGCAATGTAGGGCGCTGATGGCCGCTTGTATTTGGAACGGACCAAATTGCCCTTTGGTGAAGGTTGTCAGCAATTGGGCATGTGCATCACTGATTTCGTCATGGTCCCACAATGTGCGGTCTTGCTTTTCAAGCGGCACGAAATTGCCGTCCGCATCCTGCCGCGCCGCGCGCCGTGCATGGGTCAGCCGCATCAGGCACAGCAGGCCAGATGTTTCCGGGTTGGGGTCCAGCTTTTGCAATATCGCACCTAGCCGAATGGCTTCGTTGGCCAGATCTTCGCGGGTAAGGCTTTGCCCCTCATAGGCGGTGTAGCTTTCATTGAAGATCAGATAGATGGTTTTCAACACCCCATCGCGCCGCGCTTGAATGTCCTCTTGCTCCGGAATTTCATAGGGGATTTTGGCGGATTTTATCTTTTGCTTGGCGCGGGTGATGCGCTGGCCGATTGTGGTTTCGCTGGCCAGAAAAGCGCGGGCGATCTCGCGTACGCTTAGCCCGCCAAGGGTGCGTAGGGTCAGCGCCACTTGCGCATCCATATTGAGCGCGGGGTGGCAACAGGTGAAGATAAGCCGCAAGCGTTCATCGGGAATGTCTTGTTCCCATTCTGCAATGTCGGGTTGGTCGTCGAGCAAATCGGTCAAAATCTGTTGGGTTGTATCAGCATGGTGGCGCTGCTCTTTGCGGATGCGGTCGATCGCCCGTCGCCGTGCGCTGGTGTAAAGCCATGCGCCGCCATTTTTCGGCACACCGTCATCCGCCCATTGGGTTAGCGCTTGGGCAATCGCGTCCTGCAACGCATCTTGCGCCAGCGAGAAATCCTGTGTTGTTTTGATCAGCGCTGAAAGAATTTGACCCGAATTGGCGCGCACAATTCGGGTCAACTCAGCTTCTATTGGGCTCACTGATCCCAAATCATAACCGGACGCACTTCAATGGTGCCGTTTTTCGCGGTTGGAATTTTGCCCGCCCATTTTATGGCTTCATCCAAATCTTTGCATTCAAGCAGATAATAGCCGCCCAACTGCTCTTTGGTTTCAGCAAAAGGGCCATCAGTCAGGCTGGTTTTGCCATCGCGTTCGCGGATTGATGTGGCGGTGCTGATGGGTTGCAGCGCATCACCTGCCACCATCACACCTGCCGACTTTGCCTCTTCGGTATAGGCATAATAATCAGCCATCATTTTATCAGGACCACCGGGATAATGTTCAGCTGATCCTTCAGCGGCGTAAATCAAAGCCATAAATTGCATTTTGTTTCCTTCCTCATCCTGCGCTCCATTGCGCTTACATTATCATGTCGACTGAGCGTTCGCTATTTCGACAGCGGAGGAAAAAAACTTTTAAAAATTTATGGCCACTTCACCGCAGGGGGCATGGAAGACAGGATAGATTCCACGTTGCCGCCTGTCTTTAGGCCGAATGTGGTGCCGCGGTCATAGAGCAGGTTGAACTCAACATAGCGGCCACGGCGCACCAATTGTTCTTCCCGCTCTTCATCAGTCCATGGCATGTTGAAATTGCGGCGCACCAATTCGGGATAGATCTTTTTGAAGGCCTTGCCCACATCTTGGGTGAAGGCAAAGTCATCATCCCAGCTGCCAGAGTTATGGCGGTCATAGAAAATGCCGCCGATGCCGCGTGGTTCGTTGCGGTGGGGCAGGAAGAAATAATCGTCGCACCATTGCTTATATTTGTCATAGTCCGCACAGGCGTGGGCGTCGCATGCCGCTTTCATCGCAGCGTGGAAGTCTTTTGAATCAGGGTCTTCTTGATTTCGACGATCCAGCAAGACCGGCGTCAAATCTGCGCCGCCGCCAAACCACCATTCTTCAGTGGCCACCATGCGGGTGTTCATATGCACGGCGGGCACGTGGGGATTTTGCAAATGTGCGATCAATGAAATGCCGCTGGCCCAGAATTTCCGGCTATTCTCGGTGCCGGGCATGCCTTTGGCGAAATCTTCGCTGAATTCGCCATGCACAGTTGAAATATGTACGCCGACTTTTTCGAACACGCGGCCATGCATCATCGACATTTCGCCGCCACCACCGGGCTGGTTGGTGGTTTGGTCGATCCGTTCCCACTTTTTGCGTTCAAAGCGCCCGGCTGGGGCTTTGCGCAACGGCGCGGCCAGCTCGTCTTCTAAATTTTCAAATTCAAAGCAAATTTCATCGCGCAGCTTTTTAAACCAGGCGCTTGCTTTTTCTTTTTTTTCATCAAGATCAATGCTGGTCATACTAAATCCGCCCATAAGTTTGTTTGTCTTGCCGCCTCGCTTAATACGATTGCCCCCGCAATAGCAACATTAAGCGAGCGGGTATCTTGCCGCATGGGGATGCGCACATTGAGGTCGCTGGCATCGGCCACCTGATCTGGCACGCCAGCGCTTTCGCGCCCCACCATCAATATATCATTTGAGGAGAATTGGGCATCAGCGTGACGGATGGAAGATTTGGTGGTTAACAGTACAAGGCGCTTTTGCTGCTCCTGCCGCCAGGCGTTAAATGCTTCAAAGCTATTATGTTCTTTCAAATTGACCTGATCCAAATAATCCATGCCCGCGCGGCGAAAGGCTTTTTGTGAAAACAAAAAACCTGTGGGGTGGATCAGGTGCACATCAATATTCAAGCAAGCGCCAAGGCGCATCAAGGTGCCCGCATTTTGCGGAATGTCTGGCTGATAAAGGGCAAGGGAAAGCGTCATAAATAAGTGTCTACGTCTGGCATGAAGGGAAGGTCAGTTGCGCCGGGCTTTTGGCCCAAACGGGTGAGCATGGCGTGGATTTGCCCGCGATGGTGGGTTTGGTGATTAAATAGGTGCGGCAGCAAAATGGCGGTCGGGCGAGAGATTTCCTGATTAATCGCTTTGGAAAACCATTTGATTTCGCTTGGCAGCGTGTTGATGTCGAACTGGCTTGTCCACTCAATCATTTTTTGATCAAGGGTACGGCGTTCGGCTTTAAATTCCTCCCAAGTGCCGCCTTCGGATAAGCTGGCCTCTAAGCTTGTGGTTCTGGGTGGTGAGAAGTCACCAAAACGGGACAGCCAAATTTTATCGCCCCACAGGATGTGGTTGAAGGTTTTTTCAATTGAGTTGAAAAATGCGCCAAGATCGCGTTGTCGATCCTCATCGCTCACCTGATCAGCGGCGTTGATCAGATTGTTGTTTTGCCATTGGTTATAGTGGGCCATTGCGACGATTGGATAATTAAAACTCATTTGGCTGCCTTTGTGCTTTGCATTCATGCTATCCATAGCCCAATTGGCGGAAAAAGTGCATTTTTTACGGTATAGTGTCGCACTTTCCCCAATCAATGTGCTCAAAGGCTGGACAAGCGGCGCAATGAGTGCAAAAAGAACTCGATTTCCGCTTCACTTGAGGTTCAAGTGGGGGCGATTCTGGTATTTGTTATGCTTTAATGGCAGATATTGGAGTTTTTAGGGCGGACCAACGATCTTAGGTAGGGATCAAAGACCTTGGCTACACAAAGCGAAAAAGAACCAAACAGAAGAGATTTTCTCTATGTTGCAACGGGTGCCGTGGGCGCTGTAGGCGCGGCCGCAGTGGCATGGCCCCTCATTGACCAAATGAATCCAGATGCTTCCGTTTTGGCGTTGGCGTCGATCGAGTTTGACCTTTCCTCAGTTGGGGTTGGGCAGTCAGTGACCATTAAATGGCGGGGTTTCCCGGTATTTGTGCGCCACCGGACTGAAGCTGAGATCGAAGAAGCACGCGCCGTTCCTTTGGACGCGTTGAAGGATCCTGAAACAGACGCTCAGCGCGTGAAAGAAGGCCATGAAGAATGGTTGATCATGATCGCGAACTGCACGCACCTTGGTTGTGTGCCTGTGGGTGAGAGCGGCGAATATGATGGCTGGTTCTGTCCATGTCACGGTTCGCACTATGATACGGCTGGTCGTATCCGTAAGGGTCCAGCACCGAAAAACTTGGTTGTGCCAGACTATGAATTCTTGTCCGACACAGTTGTGAAGATCGGTTAAGGGGGGCATTTATGTCGCATAAAAGTACATACGAACCGAAAACCGGTTTTGAAAAATGGATGGATGAGCGTTTGCCCATCATCCGTTTGGGCTATGATTCATTTGTTGATTTTCCATCACCAAAGAATTTGAACTATTTCTGGACCTTTGGTGGCATCTTGGCCATCTTCTTGGTGATCCAGATTGTGACTGGCGTGATCTTGGCGATGCACTATACACCGCACGCTGATCTTGCTTTTAACTCTGTTGAGCATATCCGTCGTGATGTGAACTGGGGTCGGATTATTCAGGCAGCGCACGCAAACGGCGCGTCTTTCTTCTTCCTGGCAGTTTATATCCACATTTTCCGTGGCCTTTATTATGGTTCATATAAAGCGCCGCGCGAAGTGCTATGGATTTTGGGCGTTGTGATTTTCTTGTTGATGATGGCAACAGCCTTTATGGGTTACGTTCTACCATGGGGCCAAATGAGCTTCTGGGCGGCGACCGTGATCACCAACTTCTTCTCAGCCATTCCGTTGGTTGGTGAAGGCTTGATGGTGTTCTTGCGTGGTGCCTTTGCGGTAGACAACGCCACATTGAACCGCTTCTTCTCACTTCACTATTTGCTGCCATTTATGATTGCTGGCGTTGTTGGCTTGCACATCTGGGCATTGCATGTGCCGGGCAACAACAACCCGACTGGCGTGGAAGTGAAAACAAAAGCGGACACCGTGCCGTTCCACCCATATTTGACTATGAAAGATCTGTTCGCGATCGTAGTGTTCATGATCCCATTTGCTTGGTTCGTCTTCTTCGCACCAGACATTTTGGGCCACCCAGACAACTACATCCCGGCTGATCCACAAGTTACACCTCCGCACATTGTGCCTGAATGGTACTTCTTGCCATTCTACGCCATCTTGCGTGCGATCGATTTCAATATCGGTCCGATCGACAGTAAACTTGGCGGTGTTATCGCTATGTTTGGTTCGATTGCAATTTGGTTCATCGTGCCTTGGTTGGACCGTTCGAAAGTGCGCTCAGGTGCCTTCCGTCCGATGTTTAAGTGGTTCTACTGGATCTGGATTGTGAACTTTATTGGCTTGACCTATCTCGGTGCGCAGCCAGCTGAAGGCGTATATGTGATCTTGTCTAAAACAGCGACATTCTATTATTTCGCTTACTTCTTGATCATTCTGCCATTCTTGCCGCGGATTGAGACCACTTTGCCATTGCCTGCAAGCATTTCTGAAAGCGTGTTGGCTAAACACAAAACAGAAGCTGCAGAATAGGAGTTGAGATGATGAAAAAACTGAATTCACTCATCGGCGCAGCTCTTATCGCTGCTTCTGGAATGCTCGCTGGCAGCGCTTATGCTGCTGGTGGCGGTGAACATAGTGGCCCTGAAGCCAAATTGATCGATTGGACATTTGGCGGCGTTTTCGGCACTTACGACAAAGCGCAATTGCAGCGCGGTTTCCAAGTGTTTCAGGAAGTTTGTTCTGCCTGTCACGGTGCGGAGCTGTTTAGCTTCCGCATGTTGGAAAAAGAGGGCGGCCCTGAATATTCAGAGGCTCAAGTTAAAGCCCTTGCAGCCAGCTACACTATTCAGGACCCTGAGCACATTGATGGCGAGCGTTCTGGTGTACCAGCTGACAAATGGCCAAGCCCATTTGAAACTGTGCAAGATGCGAAAGATGCCAACGGCGGTGTAATGCCTCCTGATTTCTCAGTGTTGGCAAAAGCCCGCAACGTGCCGCAGAAGTTCCCGAACTGGATTGGCAATTATTTCACTGCCTATCAAGAAGGTGGCGCGGACTACATCTACAACCTTTTGACTGGCTATAATGATGCCCCAGAAGGTGTGGAAGTTGGCGCTGGTCAATATTGGAACGATCATTTCCACGGTACTGGTGGTACTTTGGCAATGGCGCCTCCACTATTTGACGAAATGGTTGACTATGAAGGTGAAGCACCTGAAACAGTTGATCAATATGCCAAAGATATTGCTGCCTTCATGATGTGGTTGGCGGAGCCAGACATGACATCACGCAAAGCCCTTGGCTTCAACGTTTTGATGTTCTTGTTCCTGTTCGCTGGCATGATGTACATGGTGAAGCGTAAGCTTTGGAGCAGCGTGGATCACTAAGATCTGCTGTTGATATAAGATTTAAAAGCCCGGCCTTTTGGTCGGGCTTTTTTTATTCTTTGTTCAAAAATTGGGTTTCATGGTGGTATTGGTGCGACGCGCCTGTTAAAAACGCTATCGGTCACTTGTGAATTCAACGAGCTAAACCGAAAAAGGCGCTAGCATTATGGACCTGAAAACCCTTATCCGCACCATTCCTGATTATCCAAAAGCCGGGGTGCAATTTCGTGACATCACGTCACTGATTGAACATCCTGAAGGCTTTCGCGAAAGCATCACCCAGCTTGCCGCGCCATTTCGGGATAAGGGGATTACCCATGTGGCTGGCATTGAAGCGCGGGGTTTTATTTTTGGCGCAGGCTTGGCCATTGAGTTGGGTGTTGGGTTTGTGCCCATCCGTAAGGCAGGCAAATTGCCGGGCGAAACTATCGGGCAGAATTACGCATTGGAATATGGTGTGGACACCATTGAGATGCATGCTGGCGCTGTGAAAGAAGGCGACAAGGTTTTGCTGGTCGACGATTTGGTGGCCACTGGTGGCACGGCCATCGCCGCGATTTCGCTGATCCGTCGGTCTGGCGCTGTGCTGGAAGATGCAGCCTTCGTGATTGATTTGCCTGATCTTGGTGGGGCAGACAAAATCCGCGCGCAGAACATCAATACGCACTTCTTGATTGAGTTTGAAGGCGACTGATCTTGCACGAGATCATCGCCCACTTGCCGCAACTTCTGTTTGCGCTTGGCGTGTTCGTGCTGGCCAGCGGCAGTCCGGGGCCAGCAACTTTGTCGGTGTGCCAAACATCGGCTTCTTTGGGCCGCAAGGCGGGCTTTGTGCGTGCAAGCGGCATCATTGTCGGCTCACTCTTTTGGGGCATTCTTGCTGCTGCCGGTCTGGTCGCGGCACTGCAACAATTTGCGCAATTGCTGATTGTGCTGAAAATTGTCGGCGGTCTTTATCTATTATATTTGGCCTATAAGAGCTTTGTGAGCTTCCGCTCGCCTGCCTCTGCTGAGTTGGCTGCGCCTGCGGATACTTCTCTGGTGAGTTTGTTTTTCGGCGGTATTGCCTTGCATTTGACCAACCCGAAAGCTGTGTTTGCCTGGGGTGCGGTGATCACCATGGGCATGTGTCCGGGCGCGCCTTGGTGGATGAGCTTTTTCATCTTTGCTCTGGCGGGCACTTGCTCCATGACCCTCAACTATAGCTACGCTTATTTGTTTTCTACTGCCCATGCCGTTCAGCTTTATCGAAGTGCTAAACGGGGAATAGATGGGGTGATGACCGTTGTGTTTGGCGCGGCGGGCATAAAGTTGATCACATCCCCTTAGTTGGGTGCCCCACGCAAATGTTGCGCGGGGCTTTTCGGCTATTTCTTCAACAGATCATTCAAGCTCTTCGGTGGCTTATTCGGCTTTGGCTTAGGCAATTGCCCCTTTAAACCTTTGCCGCCGAACGGCGGTTGATTATTGGAGAAATTTTGTGCGTGTTTAGGTGCCTTGCCCCCTTTGGGGTTGGCGTGTGTAAAGGGCGCTTTCATGCGTTATTCCTTTCATCAGGCGGCGCGGCCCATGGCCTGCGCCATTCAGTAAAATTTGGGGTTGCTGATGAATTGTCGGAATTAAAATCATGTCGCTCTCCATGAGAGATTGAGGAATAGATATAGGCGTGCCTTGGCGGCACGGGACGTAAATACAATTTGGGAAATATCGACGCGTGGAGACGACGAAAGTCGTCAATTGATCGTCCAGATTTTCGTCGTACCCATATGTCCGCATCGTGCTTTGAAAAGCACTCAGGCGCTAGAACATTGGTCGCGTCGGAAAATCTTAGCTGATCATTTTAGGCGTCACCTCATGGTTGGAGAAGGCAAAGATGCATATTCTTTGCCTTTCCGTCAAGTGTGCGCCTCTAAGGCCTGTTTAAATCTATTTACGGCGGATCATCTTGCCGATGGTCGGCATAGCCGCAAGCGCCATGCCCATGCGCAATCGCAAGCCAGGTTTAAAATCGCGCAGTTTGGAAAAGCTGGCGATTTCAGAGCGATAAACCAGTTCATCCTCTTGATTGAACGCCTCAATCACATTCAGCAACACGCCCCAGCCGGGCAGGGAAGCTGATTTTCGCTTTGACTCCACGGTCACCCGAAAGCGGATTTCATCGCCGGGGCGCACCGGGGCTTTAAATTGCATCTTGTTGACGCCGGGAGAGGGGCCGGAAACGCCGGGTTCCTCGCCATTGGCGCGCATCATGTCGTCGTGATCGTAAAGGTAATCCACCATGACCTTGTGGCCCATTGAAACGGTGTGCCAGCCAGAAGCTACAAGGCCGCCAAAGGGGCCATCTTTTGCGGCTACAGGGTCAATGTGGAAATATTGCGGATCATATTTTTTGGCGAAGCTGATGATCTCTTCTTCGGTGAATGTGTGTGTGCCCAGTTCCCAGCTTGTGCCGGGTTCAATATCTTCAAACCAAAGGGTCATGCGCCTTCTCCCTTAGTTTGCTCAGGGTGCCGCACTGCCACCAAATTGGCCAAGCTCATGGTCATGATTTGCTGGTTTTTTTGATTGCGCATATCAAAGTCCAAAACCATCACGGCTTTCTCGGGGTGTGATTGCGAACGGCGGAGCGATGCGATGGTTACGGTGCCCGTCAACGTGTCGCCCTTCATCAAGGGCTTTTTCCATTTGAGATTTTCAAAGCCTAGCCCGCCCATGGAAGCGATCTTGCCAAGAAACTCATTCACCAGCATGCGCAGGGTTAGCCCTGCCGTTTGCCAACCGGAAGACGCCAAGCCGCCCAACAGCGATTTTTTCGCCACTTCTTCATCAAGGTGAAAAGGGAGGGGGTCAAACTCCTTGGCGAATTCGATGATTTCGTCCTTGGTGATGGTATGGCTGCCGAGCTGAATTTTGGTGCCTTCTTCAAGGTCTTCAAAATGGAGGCGGTCTTTTTGCGTCATCATGATCACATTTGTGGGGTTTCAAGTTGACGTGATGGTACATCAATTTACGATAACGGCAACCCGAAAATAACAAAATGCCCCGAGTGATCAAATCACCCGAGGCGCAATTCGTCGCATCTGTTTGGCAAGCCTTATGTGTTGAACTTGAACAGCATGATGTCGCCGTCTTTCACCACATATTCTTTGCCTTCGTCGCGGGCCTTGCCTGCTTCTTTGGCGGCAGCTTCGCCGCCTAGCGCCACAAAATCTTCATAGGCAATGGTTTGAGCACGGATGAAGCCACGTTCGAAATCAGTGTGGATCACGCCAGCTGCCTGTGGAGCTTTGGTGCCTTCAGTGATGGTCCATGCGCGGGCTTCTTTCGGGCCTACGGTGAAGTAGGTTTGCAGGTTCAACAGCTTATAGCCTTCGCGGATGATCCGGTTTAGGCCAGGTTCTTCCAAACCAAGGCTTTCCAAATATTCGGCCTGTTCTGCATCTTCCAATTGGCTGAGTTCGGATTCGATCTCAGCGGAAATAATCACCATGCGGGCATTTTGCGCTTTGGCATATTCCTCAACCTTTTTGGTGAGTTCATTGCCTTCTGCCGCTGAATCTTCGTCCACATTGCAGATGTAAAGTGCTGGCTTTGAGGTCAGCAATTGCAACTGATCAAACAGTTTCTGTTCGTCTTTGCTCACTTCAACATAGCGGGCCGGCTTGCCGTCTCTCAACACCTCAAGCGCACGGTTCACCAGATCAAGGGTTGCCTTGGCATCCTTGTCTTGGCCACGTAGCTTTTTCTCCAAGTTTGGAATGCGCTTTTCAAGGCTCTCCATGTCGGCGAGCATCAATTCAGTTTCTACCACTTCTGCGTCGGTCAGCGGGTCCACCTTGCCAGCAACGTGCACAATATCGTCGTTCTCAAAGCAACGCAGCACATAGGCGATGGCGTCCACTTCGCGGATATTGGCCAAGAATTGGTTGCCCAAACCTTCCCCTTGCGCTGCGCCTTTCACGAGGCCGGCAATGTCCACAAAGCTCAATCGCGTGGGGATGATTTCGGCTGATTTGCCGATGGTGGCGATTTTGTCCAACCGCTCATCCGGCACGCTCACTTCACCCACATTGGGTTCAATGGTGCAGAACGGGAAGTTGGCCGCTTGTGCCGCTGCTGTGCGGGTGAGGGCGTTGAAAAGTGTGGATTTACCTACGTTGGGTAGGCCCACAATGCCGCATTTGAAACCCATCTCAATTCTCTCCTTTGCCGAACAGCTTTTTCAGCATGTCGGCCATCGGGCCCTTTTCGGGCACATTTGGTTTTTTGCTCTGCCGCGCTTGGCGAATATGGCTTTGCCCTTTTGGCTTGGCTGGTGCCGCCTTTGGTGCGCTGGGCTGTTCAGTGGTTTGGTTGGCTTGGGTGGCCAGCGCCAAACGATTCATAAAATTGGGGCCGTCGCCATTGGCCAAGCAATTGGCATTGCGGCCAATCTCGTCCAACAGCGGGTCTAGCCAGCTTTGGTCTGCCTTGGCGAAATCACCCAACACATATGCGTGCACGCGGTCCTTATGGCCCGGATGGCCAATGCCGATGCGTACGCGGTAAAATTCTTTGCCCAAATGGCTTTCCATGGAGCGAATGCCATTATGGCCGCCATTGCCGCCGCCCTTTTTCACCCGCACTTTGCCTGGTGCCAAATCCAGCTCGTCATAGAGCACATAAATGTCTTCAGGCTTCAGCTTGAAAAAGCTCATGGCGGCGATCACGCTGTCGCCAGATTTGTTCATGAAGGTTTGAGGCAGCAACAGCCCAACCTTTTGCCCATCAATCACCGCTTCGGTGAATAGGCCATTGAACTTTTTCTTGAAGGGAGGTGCGTTGTGGCGGTTTGCGATCTCTTCCACAGCCATAAAACCGACATTGTGGCGGTTCTTGGCGTACTTACTTCCGGGATTTCCTAGACCGACAATTAATCGCATAAAACGTCCACTAAAGAGATGAGGCGACGCGAGGCCGCCTCACATCAAAAGTCTTATTCGTCGTCGCTTTTAACTTCAGTGGCTGGCACTTCGTCAGCAGCAACTGTTTCTTCATTTTCCTCAGACTTGAGGGCAGAAGGTGCAGCAATGGTTGCAACGGTGAAGTCACGGTCTGTGATGACCGGGGTAACACCTTTTGGCAACGTTACTGCTGAAATGTGCAAGCTGTCACCAACTTCAGCAGCAGAAAGGTCGATTTCCAACGCTTCTGGAATGCTGTCAGCTGGGCAGTTCAATTCAACAGTGTGGCGCACAACGTTCAACACGCCGCCGCGCTTCAAACCAGGGCATTTCTCTTCATTCAAGAAGTGAACTGGCACTTCAACAGAAATCACAGAAGACTTAGACACGCGCAAGAAGTCGATATGCACGAGGAAGTCACGTACTGGCTCAAGCTGATAATCACGTGGAATTACGCGGTGGTTTTCGCCGTCCACGTCAACTGTAATCACTTGAGAAAGAAAGCCACCTTGTTGGATGCGTTTCATCGCATCTTTATAAGTAACTGTAATTGAAAGCGGGGATTTGTTGTCACCGTAAATAACGGCGGGAACTTGGCCTTCACGACGCAGTGCACGAGAGGCCCCCTTGCCAACCCGGTCCCGCGCTTTAGCCTTAAGCTCAGCGCTCATGGATATTCTCCAATAATTTGATGCATCAGAACCCCATGTTCTGAATGCACGCCGACGTCCTCCAGGGGTGCACGCGGCGTTTCAAGGCCCGGTGTATACTGGTTTTATGGCGTTTGGGCAATGGGTCAGGTGAAGATTCTTCGCCCATTTGGGCAAAAAATAAGGGGCGCAGAGATTGCGCCCCAAAACAATGGTCAATGTGTCGCTTTTTCTAGTCGAAAAGCGATGAAACTGATTGCTCAGATGCGGTGCGCGCAATGGCTTCGCCAATCAGTTCTGCAATTGAGAAACGGCGAATATTTGCGGTGGCTTTTTCATCATCTGTTTCCAAAATGGAATCAGAGATTACCAGCTCTTTCAGCTTAGAGCCGCCAACACGTTCGCATGCTTTGCCGGACAATACGCCGTGTGTGATATAGGCCGAAACTTCTTTCGCGCCTTGGTTCAACAAGGCTTCCGCCGCGTTGCACAAGGTGCCGCCGCTATCCACAATGTCGTCGATCATGATGCAGGAATAGCCGGATACGTCGCCGATCACGTTCATCACTTCTGACACGCCAGCTTTTGGGCGGCGCTTATCAACGATGGCCAAAGGTGCGCCGATGCGACGGGCCACGTTACGTGCCCGCACCACGCCACCTACGTCAGGCGACACAACCATAACATTTTCGGTGTCATAGTGTTTTTTGATGTCGCGCACCATAACTGGTGCGGAGGTGAGGTTGTCGGTTGGCAAGTCAAAAAAGCCTTGGATCTGGTTTGCATGCAGGTCCAAGGTCAAAACACGATTTGCGCCAGCTTCTGTGATGAGGTTTGCGACCAGCTTGGCCGAAATTGGTGTCCGCGGTGCGGACTTGCGGTCTTGCCGCGCATAGCCGAAATACGGCATTACGGCGGTGATGCGCCGTGCAGATGACCGGCGCAGGGCGTCGACCAAAATCAGCAATTCCATCAAATTGTCGTTTGCGGGGTAGGAGGTTGATTGGATAACAAAAACATCTTCCCCCCGCACATTTTCATTCACTTCAACAAAGATTTCTTTGTCGGCGAATTTGGTCACCACACAATCGGTTAAAGGTGTCTCCAAATATTCGGAGACTGCCTTGGCCAGCGGAAGGTTGGAGTTCCCTGTCACCAGTTTCATTTGCCCATGCCCTTTGAGATATTTTCTGATCCACGCCCATAGCTGTTGCCCAGCTAAGCCTTGCTTATCGCCCTTTGGCGTTGGGTTCAACACGGTCAAAAGTTGAATCGTGCGTTTTGCTTAATTTTTGTCACAAAATTGCAATGGCGGAGAGTTGTCTGCCTGTTTTTGCCCCCAAATGGGTTGCCTTACGGTGGGAGAAATAGGTCTCATTGTTCGCATATGTGCAAATATTGAGATTAACCGCTGTATGCAGGTGGGCCGATTCGAGCTGATGCATAATGGTGCCGGGCAGATCAAAGTGCGGTTTTGTGGCGCCGGGCGGGTAAGGGAAGTGCCCTTCAAGCTCCGGCCAATCGTGCAGCACATTTTGCTTGAACTCGTCGCCAACCTCGTAATTTTCCGGGTGGATGCAAGGGCCAAGCACTGCGTGGATTTTGTGGCGGTTGGCGCCAATGGCTTCCATGGCATCCAATGTGCGGTGCACAATGCCGCCCACAGCACCTTTCCAGCCCGCGTGGCATGCGCCGATCACTTTATTGTCCGGGTCACAAAAAAGCACGGGGCCGCAGTCTGCCGTTTGAATGCCAATGGCGGTGCCCGGCACATTGCTCACCATGCCATCCGCATTGGGGCGATTGCTCCAATCGGCCTTGCCATCAAACGTCACCACATCAATGGAGTGGACCTGTTTAAGCAGGCCAAAACGGGTGGGATCGGTGCCCAGTTCTTTTGCGATAATGCGCAGGTTCTGCGTTACATTTTCTGGGCTGTCGCCTTGGCTGGTTGAGATGTTCAAGCTGTCAAAAGGTGCGGGCGACACCCCGCCAGCCCGGCCAAAAAAGCCGTGGGCAATCCCGTCAAAACTTAAATGATCTGCTTCTAGCGCAATTTTTGTCATCAGCCTGCCTCAAATGGATAGGGTACCATATTTTTAGACCCAATGGCCTGCACTTTAAAAAGTTCGCCCATTTGTTTGGCACCAATAAGACGGTTGAGGTCGTTCTCCACCTTTTCTTTGGCGTCGGGAATGTGATCCATAATCGCTTTGGCGCGAAGTTCGATGCCCATCGCCTTTAGGAATTCACCTTGGGTGATCAGCGGGCAAATATTCAGCTTTTCACGGTCCAGCTTTTCCGTCAGCGCTTGAAAATCCACATGGGTTGTCAGGTCAGCATCGCCCGGATTGGCGAGCGGGTCTACCATTTGATGTTTTTCCAGCGCCTGCAGCGTTTCGCCCGTTTGGGTTTCGGCATAGCCATAATCAATGGCGAGAATAGCGCCTGTTTTCTCCGCAACAATTGCGCCTAATTCTTCCATGTTTTTTTGAGCCGGATAGGCCATTTCCCAAATGGCATTTTCTGCGGGTTTGCCCAATTGCGGGGGAAATGCATCCGCAGGCATGGGCGTGGGGGAGAGGCCCCAGCTGCGCTTGTCCTCTTTCAAGCCCACCAGCCGTTCATACCAATTGCCATTCACATATTGGAATTGCTTGATCGGTAGCGCATCAAAAAACTCATTCGCCACCACGATGAGCGGACCTTCGCTTGCCTTCAATTGATGGATTTCTTCCACCCAATTGAGGCTGGCGCCCTTAATATTGTTGGCTTGCTGCTGTTTGAGCACAGGATTTGTCTCCAGCAATTGCACATTAAGCGCGTCAATAAGGCCGGGTACGCTTTGGAAAATGCGGACCATATCGGCCATCAATGTGCCGCGGCCAGGGCCGAGTTCGGCCAGTGTAAAGCGCTCGGGCTTGTCGAGCTGTTGCCAGATTTGCGCGACCCACACGCCCAGCATTTCGCCAAACATTTGGCTAATTTCCGGGGCGGTGATGAAGTCGCCCGTGCGGCCCAACGGGTCGCTTTTGCGGTAATAGCCCATGGTCGGGTGGGTGAGGCACAAATTCATATAGGTCGACAGCGACATGGGTCCCTGTGCTTTGATTTGCACATTGATAAGCTCAGAAAGGCTGAGTTGATCATTCATATGGCGCGGCCTCCCTTTTTGGTCCGCGCCGCATTTATCATAAGGGCGATGCCGATCAACCCTACTGGGATGGAGAGTGCCATGCCCATGGTTAGGCCATAGGGCAGCAGGCCGATATGCGCATCAGGCTCACGCACAAATTCCACCAGAATGCGAGACGCCGCATAAATTACGGCGAACAGTCCAGCCACGAGGCCAGGCTTGCGCAGGGCGGTGAGATTGTGGGTGGCGATGCGCAAAATGATGAAGCAGATCAAACCCTCCAACAGCCCTTCATAAAGCTGGCTGGGGTGGCGCGGGTCCGGGCCACCTTCAGGAAACACCACGCCCCACGGCATGGTTGTCACGCGGCCATAAAGTTCGCCATTGATAAAGTTGGCGACGCGGCCCAGCAACAGCCCGATTGGCGCGATAGCCGCCATCAGGTCCAAAGCGGAAAGCGGGTTTTGTTTGATGTGGCGCGCGAAGAACACCGCGGCGAGAGCCACGCCGATCAAACCACCATGGAACGACATGCCGCCTTCCCACACAGCGAAAATGGCCAGCGGGTTGGTGAAATAATAATCGCCGCCCACCAGCATGGAATAGAACACCACATAGGCCAGTCGCCCGCCGACGATCACGCCGATGATGGCCCAAAACACAAAGTCAGTGAGTTGGGTTGCCGTCATGGGCGGTGTTGATTTGTGCCAGAGCGGCTTTTGCTTGATCAACAAGCGGCCATAGAAAAAGGCGAAGGCAATGCCAGCAAGATAAGCAAGGGCATACCAGCGGATGGCCAAGGGGCCTATGGAAAAAGCAATGGGGTCAATGTTTGGGAAGGGCACGTTGGTTCACGTTCCTATTTTTGTTCAATTGGTGTGGCACATAAACATCGGCGACAGCTTGCCGCCCCTTTTGGGGCTGGTCAAGCAAGGATTGCGTGCTTACATAGTGCATATATAGAACTCACGTACCCTTTTTGAAAGGCAGGTACAATCATGCGTGAAGGTAGCAAGTTTTTCGACGATTTGAGCAAGCTTATGAATGATGCAGCAGGCGTGGCCGACGGCGTTCGGCGCGAAATTGAAACCGCAGTGAAATCGCAAATGGAACGCGTGGTGAATGACCTTGATTTGGTTAAGCGCGAAGAGTTTGAGGCGGTGAAAGCCCAGCTGGCAGCGCAAAATGAAGAGATTGAGCAATTGCGTAAGGATTTGGACGCGCTCAAAAAGTAGCCGTTTTGTCGGTCAAAATGTGCCAATTTGAACCGGATTTCCCGTGGATAAGTTGGCTTTCTTAACGCCTCGTTAACCATCTCGGGCCGATCATCAAAACAGAATAGTGTGGGATTCTCTAATTGCTGGGTTTTCCATTTGATGGTCGGTGTTACGCTTTGTTGCAACGCGGTAGATTCGCAAAAGCGACGCACTTCACCAGCGCGTAGGTCCAGAATCAGGACCAGAATCTTGAGTATCTTTTGCGTATCTAAATTGGGCGAACCCTTTGGTTTGCCCCCTGCAACACGAGCTTATTGCGAGGCGCATTATGTCGCTATTAGAGATGGAACATGACCGGGTTGTGCATCCGGTGGATATTATTGAGCATATTGCAGGCATTCATGATTGGGTGTTTGAACGGCAAGATGCTGATGAAATTTCAATTTCCGTCAAAGGAAGCTGGACCGATTATCACGTGTCCTTTTCTTGGATGGAAAATCTAGAATCGCTCCATATTGCTTGTGCCTTTGATTTGAAGGTGCCAGAGGCGCGCCGCGCAGAAGTTAAACAGCTTATCACCCAAATTAATGAGCAATTGTGGATTGGTCATTTTGACATTTGGAGCAAAGAAAATATGGTGCTGTTCAGAAATGCGCACCTGTTGAGTGGCGGGGCGGAAGTCTCTCCGTCGCAATGCGAAGCTTTGCTCAATTCTGCAATTGAAAGCTGTGATCAATATTATCAGGCATTTCAATTTGTGGTCTGGGCAGGCAAGCCCGCTTCAGAAGCGCTTTCACATGTGATTTTTGAAACGATAGGCGAAGCGTAAATGTTGGCGGATGTTGGACCGGTTGTTCTTGTTGGTGCAGGTAAAATGGGCATGGCCATGGCTGATGGCTGGCTCGAAGCGGGCCTTTCACCAGATCGTTTGATCCTTGTTGATCCCAATCCATCATCCGCAGTTCGCAACAAAGCTTCCACTGTGGGCCTCACCATTTATCAGGCCGTGCCGGACAAGCATGCGCAAGTGATTGTGCTTGCCGTGAAGCCCCAAGTGGCTGACGCCGTTCTATCCTCAGTCAAACCTTCTGTTGGGCCGGATACTGTGCTGATTTCGGTTATGGCGGGTATTTCCATTGCGAAGATGGAACAGCTTTCCGGCTGTGCAAAGATTATTCGCGCCATGCCCAACACGCCGGCACAGATCGGCAAGGGCATCACAGGCGTTTTCTCAAACAAAGCAGTTGATCCGCAAGATCGGATGATCGCTGACAATTTGCTGGAAGCGTCGGGCGATGTGGTTTGGCTAAATGAAGAAGATGACATCAACAAGGTGACAGGCGTTGCCGGCTCTGGCCCTGCCTATGTGTTTCATATGGTGGAAGCCTTGGCAGAGGCAGCGGAAGCGAACGGCTTGACGCCAGATATGGCTATGCGGTTTGCGCGGCAAACCATTGTTGGGGCTGCCGCCTTGCTTGAATATGATACGCAGTCTAGCGCTGCCCAACTCCGTGAAAATGTGACTTCACCTAATGGCACCACCTATGCGGGGTTGCAGGTGCTTATGGCGGACAATGGGTTGGTGCCTTTGATGGAAAAAACAGTACGTGCCGCTACCGAGCGGGCGAGGGAGTTGGGTGAAGATGAGTGATATTGCAGCTGAGATTGGCTTTGATGATTTTATGAAGGTGGATATTCGCACGGGCACGATTGTCGAAGTGCGACCATTTCCTGAAGCGCGCAAGCCTGCGCATATTATGTTGATTGATTTTGGTGATGAGATCGGCATCAAAAAGTCATCTGCTCAAATTACAGTGCATTATGAAGCTGATGATTTGGTCGGGCGGCAAGTGATGGCTGTGGTCAATTTCCCACCACGTCAAATTGGGCCGCTTAAATCAGAAGTTCTCACTTTGGGATATGCTGATGAGAATGGTGATATCGTTTTGGCAGCGGTCGATAAGAAAGTACCAAACGGCCAGCGCTTGATGTAAAATACCTTTACGGAATGCCACTAATACCAAAACGCTTTAGGCATCAGACCAATTTGTCTGACAATATATAAGAAAATTCTAATAAAATACTGAATTTCCCCGGGTTTTGGTAACGAGTGGTCAACAATATGTGCACTACTCTGAATTGTATTTCGCAATTAACGTTGCGGGCAATTTAGACAGGAGAGCGCATATGTTGTTGTCAATGCGTGCATTAGCGGGTGTAAAGATTTTCGCTAGTGCATTTGTGCTCTTTTTTGCATTGGCCGTTTCAAGCATCCTATTGGCACGCCTGTCTGGTGACGTGGCTATTTTCTGGCCGGCAAATGCTGCAATTGTGGCTTTATGCTTGATTTCTGGCCTGCGCTGGCTGCCATTGGCACTTTTCGGCGCCTTTCTTGCAAATATTTCTGCCCAAATATTGTTTGGTGATCCCATCACGTCCGTAATGGGTTTTCCTGTAGCCAACTGCATGGAGATATTTTTCGTCAGTATCGCCCTGCGCTGGCTAAAATTGGACGAAAGGCCGATTTCCTCTGCGAAAGAAGTGATGTTTTTCACGCTCGCTCTTTGCGCTGCGCTGATGCCCAGCGCATTGTTGGGCGCGGCCATTGTCAGCCTTGTGTTTGCTGGGCCTTATTATAGCAATTTCATTTTCTGGTGGGTGGGCGATATTGTCAGCGCCATTATTGTGTTGTTGCCTTTGGTTTCAACAGGGTGGCCACACAAATGGCGTTTGTCGCTTAATCGTGAGCGTTTGAAGAAAGTGGTGCGTGAAACCGCAATCTTTTTGGCCTTTCTCACGCTCAATATGGCGGTGCTAAACGCTTTGGGCATGCCTGTTGTATTGGCCATAATGGCGCCAAGCTTTTGGATGGCGCTAGATGGCAAGCCGTTCAAGGTCGCCGTGGCGTGCGGGCTTTTTATCCTGGGTGTCTCCGCGGCCGTTATTGCTGGTGTCTGGCCCTCAAACGGATTGAGCGAAGCTTTGCGCGATCAGGTGTTCGAAGTTCAAATCTTCACGCTGTTCGCCGTTCTGCCATCTTATGCCATTGCGGTCGCCATTTATGATCTTGCACGTTCCAAAGAGGAAATGACCCAAAGCAATATGCGATTGTCAGTGACATTGGCGAACATGAACCAGGGCGTGTCCTGCTTTGATGATCAGTTCAAATTGACCGTTTGGAACGAAAAATATGTTCAGATGTTTGATATGACGTCTCGGGATGTTGAGCAAATTCGCCAGTTCGAAGATTTGCTCAAACTGCAAAAATCCAATGGCAATTTTTCGGGTACGCCGCAAAAATTACTGGATGATATTTTATCTTGCGTTCGGGTCGGCAAGGAATTTGTGGCTGAAACTGAGTTGAGCAATGGGCGTGTGATTAAATCTGTGCATTCGCCAACACCTTTAGGTGGGTGGATTGCAACTCATGATGACATTACAGAAATGCGCACGATGGAGCGGCGGTTGGCCTATGAATCATTGCATGATCCGCTAACCGGGCTACCCAACCGCCGCTATTTCGATCAGGAAATGCAGCGGCGTATTGACGCAAAAACAGACGAATGCAGCCCCATCACCCTGTTCTTTGTGGATCTCGACCACTTTAAACAGATCAATGATAATGTGGGGCACAATGCGGGCGACGCTGCATTGCAGCATATTGGCCGGGCCATTCGTGAAAATATTGATGAGGCAGATTTTGTAGCTCGGCTGGGCGGCGATGAGTTTGCCATCATTTCAACGCGGTTTGAAAATGCTGAAAAAGCAGGGAATATGGCCGAGCGCTTGAACGCAGAATTGCGCGCGCCGTTTTATTTTAACGGCCAGCAAGTGTGTTGCGATGTGAGCATCGGCATTACCATGGGCCAAGGCACAAATATTGACGTGGAGCGCCTTAGAGCTGAAGCCGATGTTGCCCTATATGGAGCAAAGCGAGCAGGGCGGGGCCAGCACCAAGTTTACCGCGCAAAGGGCAAAGTGGCGTAGCTAGTTCTGAATGATATTCAGATTTTTCAGTTTGCCATGATCTTCAGGATCGATCATTTCCACGAAAAAGCGTGCGACAGTGTCTTTGGTTTCTGGGGGCAGTTTATCCAGTGCTTCGCGCATGCGGTGCGACTGGTTGGCGGATAGGGTGGTGAAGAATTCAGCGCCTTTGTTTGTGGGATACAGCAAGCGCTTTCGTCGATCCTTTTGCCCAGTACGCTGTTCAATATAGCCATTGTCGATCAGTTGCCGCAGCACCCGCGCGAGGCTTTGTTTGGTGATTTTGAGCAAGTCGAGCAGGTCTGCCACGGTCATGCCGGGGCGCAGATTGACGAAATAAAGCACGCGGTGGTGGGCACGACCAAAGCCTTGGCGCGACAAAAGCTCGTCTGCTTCATGCACAAAATCGCGATAGGCGAAGAATAAAAGTCCCATTAAATCAAGGGGCATGGCGTCCATAATGTCTTTTGACGCACTTTCTTGATCGGAATTTATGTCAGCCTTGTTGACATTTATTTTGTTGGCTGTCATGCTTCACCCTGTTCACAGTTTGATTTACACTTATCCCAAAGCCTAGGGCATTTGCCAAGATCGGCAGCTTGCCAAATCCAAATTTTGCAGTTTTATGTCTAGGCAATGCGATAATCAGAGAAATTTCGGGCCAAAAGCCGATGTTAGGGAGAAGAAAATGGCCGGTGTACCTTTAGACCAACGCGATGGTTGGATTTGGTTTGATGGGGAAATGCGCGAATGGAAAGAGTGCAAAGTGCATGTGTTGACCCATGCGTTGCATTATGCCTCGAGCGTTTTTGAAGGGCAGCGGGCGTATAATGGTGAAGTGTTCAAATTGCATGAGCACTCCGAGCGTTTGCGCAAGTCAGCCAATATTTTGGATTTTGAAATTCCATATTCTGCTGACGAAATTGATGCGGCTTGCCGCGAGGTGTTGGAAAAGAACAATCTCACCAACGCTTATATGCGTCCGGTGGCATGGCGCGGTTCGCACGAGCTTGGTCTTGGCGCGCACAGCAACCCAGTTCACTTGGCAATCGCTGCTTGGGAATGGCCGAGCCTGTTCTCAATGGAAGAGAAGTTGAAAGGCGTTCGTCTGGCGTGGTCAGATTGGCAGCGCCCGGCACCAGATTCCGCCCCATTCGCGTCAAAGGCAGCGGGTCTTTATATGATCTGCACTCTGTCAAAGCACGCGGCGGAAGCCAAAGGCTATTCAGATGCGTTGATGCGCGACTATCGTGGCTATGTGGCTGAGGCGACAGGCGCCAACGTGTTTTTCATCAAAGATGGTGAAATTCATACGCCAATTCCAGATTGCTTCTTGGACGGCATTACCCGCCGTACCGTGATCGCGCTTGCGAAAGAGCAGGGCATCAATGTGATTGAGCGCATCATCAAGCCAGAAGAAATTGGTGATTTTGAAGAGTGCTTCCTCACTGGTTCTGCGGCGGAAGTGACACCTGTTGCTGAGATTGAAGGCACCGTGTTTGAAAAGCGCGACATTTGTCAAAAAATGATCGAAGCTTATGCCAATGCCGTTCAGCCGAAAAAGGCTGCTGCTGAATAAGCGCCGCGCATAGCGAATTGAAAAACGCCGCTTCATTTGAGGCGGCGTTTTATTTTGTCCATTTTTCTTTGGCTGTTTCGTCCGTCTCACGGGCGTCCACCCAGTCGGTGCCCTGTGGTCCTACTTCCTTTTTCCAAAAAGGCGCGTCGGTTTTTAGCCAATCCATCACATAGTTTGCCCCGTCAAAGGCGGCTTGGCGATGGTGGCTTGCCGCCATCACTTGCACGATAGGTTCGCCCACTTTCATTTCGCCAAAGCGGTGCACCACCTGAATGGCCAGCAAGTTGAAACGCTCTATCGCGTCCTGCGCAAAGCGCTCGATCTGCTTTTGCGCCATGGTGGGATGGTGTTCCAAAATCAGCGCCTCAATCGGCTTGTCGGGTGTGGAGCGCACCAAGCCCGTAAAGGTCGTCACCGCGCCTGCTTCGGGCAGATCGTGGGTGAACTGATTGACCAGCGCGCCTGCATCAAACATTTCCGCTTGAATGGTGACTTTGACTGACATTAGCCACCTGTCATGGGTGGGAAAATCGAGACTTCTTTGGCGGCACCTATTGCCGTATCCAGCTCCACAAGCTCGTCGTCAAGCGCAAGGCGGATGGTTGTTTCAGGGGGCACGACTGCGGCAAAATCTTCGTCAGTTTCGCGCAAATGGTGCAGCAAATCCTCGACAGTTTTTACCTCGTTCGGCAAATCGAGCTCTTGCGTGTCTCGGTTCAGCCGTTCGCGAATCCAAGCGAAATAGCGGATAATCATTTCGCCACCGTTTTGTCGGTCAGTTTTGGCCATGCGCCTGCGAAATATTCATAGCCCGTATAAACCGTCAGCAACGCTGCCAGCCACATTAGGCCATTTGCAGCGGATTCAACATTGGGCACCAACGGCACCACCATGAAAGTCGCCAGTGCGACGAGTTGCACGGTGGTTTTATATTTGGCCAATTTAGACACGTGCACGGTGATCTGCGCGTTGCCTAGATATTCGCGCAGACCTGCCACGGCGATCTCGCGGAACATGATGGCGATGGCTAACCATGTTTGTTGTTGGCTGAACTCGCCCGTATAGGCGAAGGCGATCAACAAGGTGCCAACCAGCAGCTTGTCGGCAATCGGGTCAAGCATGCGCCCTAAGTCCGACACGATGTTCATTTTACGGGCCAGATAGCCATCTAGATAGTCGGTGAGGCAAGCGATAACATAAAGGATAAAGGCCACTTGCCGGGCCACATAATGGTCGATAAAGACCAGCCAAATGATCACTGGAATCGCGATAATACGGGAAATGGTCAAGAGATTGGGCAAGTTCATTTTATCGCCTTTGTGCCGAAATTTGGGCCGAGTTTATGACCTATTGAAATGATCGTAAATGGTTTGCGCCATTTGTTTTGAAATGCCCGGAACGGACTGCAAATCGGAAAGGGCCGCGCGGCCAACTGATTTGGCTGACCCGAAGTGATTGAGCAGATTGCGCTTGCGGCTCGGGCCAATGCCTTCAATTTCATCCAGCGGATTTTTGACGATGGCTTTGGAGCGTTTTGCGCGGTGTGTGCCGATGGCAAAGCGGTGCGCTTCATCGCGCAGGCGCTGTACATAATAAAGCACCGGGTCGCGCGCCGGCAGCATAAAGGGCTCGCGCCCATCAATGAAAAATGTCTCGCGCCCAGCATTCCGCTCTTCGCCTTTGGCAATGCCGATCAGCGTCAATTTTTGTGGCAGGTCGAATTGCTCTAACACTTTGCGCACTGCGCTTAGTTGGCCCTTGCCACCATCGATTAGCAGCACATCTGGCCAGTCCGGCATGTTGCTTGGGTCTTTCAGTAATTCTTCATCGGGCTTTTCATATTCATTCACCAGCCGTTTGAAGCGGCGGGTCAGCACCTCATTCATCATGCCAAAGTCGTCGCCGGGCGTCAGTTCTTCGGATTTGATGTTGAAGGTGCGGTAGTGCTTTTTGGAAAGCCCTTCACGGCCTGCCACCACCATGGCGCCAACAGCATTGGTGCCTTGAATGTGGGAGTTATCGTAAATCTCAATCCGCTTGGGCGGTTCGTCCAAATTGAACGTTTTTGCCATGCCTTCCAGCAGGCTGGTTTGTGATGCGCTTTCCGCCAATTGCCGGCCCAAAGCCTGGCGGGCATTGTCGAGCGCGTGCTCCACCAGCTGTCGCTTTTCGCCGCGCTGTGGGGTTTGTACCTCTATCTTGCGGTCCGCCCGAATGCTTAGCGCTTCCTGCAGAAGTTTAGGGTTTTCTACCGGGTGGGAAAGCAGCACAGCTTTAGGTGGCGTTCGGTTCTCATAAAACTGCGCAACAAAAGCTTCCAGCACTTCGGCTTCCTCAAGGCTCTTATCCGCCCGCGGATAATAAGCGCGGTTGCCCCAGTTTTGGTGAGCACGGAAGAAGAAGACTTGAATGCAGAACCGTCCAGCTTCCTGATGGATTGCGAAAATATCACCTTCGGCAAAGCTTTGCGCGCTCATGTCGCCCTGCGATTGGATAAGGGCAAGAGCCGAAATCCGATCGCGGATCAGCGCGGCGCGTTCAAAGTCCAAATTTTCCGATGCTTCTTGCATCTCTTTAGACAATTGCGCCTGTACGCTTTTGGATTTGCCAGAAAGGAAGTCTACCGCATCTTGCACTAATTGCTGATAATCTGCGATTGAAATTTCGCCAGTGCAAGGCGCTGCGCAGCGCTTGATTTGGTGCTGCAAGCAAGGCCGGGTGCGGCCTTGATAATAGCTGTCTGAGCAGTTGCGCAGCAAAAAGGCTTTCTGCAATGCGGTGATGGTGCGGTTTACTGCCGTTACCGAAGCGAAGGGGCCGAAATAATGGCCCTTTTTGCGCCGCACGCCGCGGTGTTTGGTCAGCTCAGCTGCTTCATGTTCCGTGGCCAGCAAAATATAGGGGAAGCTTTTGTCGTCGCGTAACAACACATTGTAACGCGGCCGCAGGCGCTTGATCATATTTGCTTCGAGCAGCAGCGCCTCACTCTCGGTGTTTGTGGTGACAAACTCCATGGAGCGCGTGGCGGCGATCATGCGCCCGATGCGCACCGAATTGCCTTCATAGCGCGTGTAATTGGTCACGCGTGCTTTCAGGTTGCGGGCCTTGCCGACATAAATCACATTTTGCTGTTCATCCAGCATGCGATAAACCCCTGGCCCGGAGGGCAGGGTTTTCACAAAGCGTTTAATGATGTCGGGGCCGGGAGATGCGGTTGCTTCGTTCATTGCGACTCAAACATAGCGCAAAAACTAATTTGTTTCACCAATCTCAGTCCACATTAGATGTTGTCCACCATCCATGGCAATCATTTGCCCGGTCACTGATTTTGACATCAGAAAATAGCGGATTGTATCAACAATCTCGTCGAGTGAAGGACCCGTTTTCAGCGGCACGCTTTGCAGCTCGTCTTTGAACTCTGCTTCAGATTGATGCTCATTCTGCAAAGTGGGGCCGGGGCCAATTGCATTCACGCGGATGCGCGGGGCGAGTGCTTGCGCCAAGGTGCGCGTTGCGGTCCACAAAACTGTTTTTGACAGGGTGTAGCTGAAAAAACTTGGCTTGAGCGACCAAACGCGTTGGTCGATCATATTGATGATCAATCCGTTTTGGTTTTGGGGCAGTTGCGCCGCGAAATCTTTGGCCAAAAACATAGCGGCTTCTGCATGCACGCTAAAATGCTTTTGCCAAAGCTCGTGGGTTAGATCGTCAATGCTGTCTGGTTTGAACAGGCTTGCATTGTTGATCAGCCCAGTCAGCGGCCCAAAATGTTTGCTGGCCCGTTCAATCAGCGTGTCATATTGCGCGGGATCTGTGAGGTCCGCGCCTTCGATTGCTGTGTTCAAACCGCGTTCTGAAAGTTTGGCGGCCAAAGCGGCCGCCTCATCTTGCGAGCTATTATAGTGGATCACCACATTGTGCCCGTCTTCGGCCAAGCCTTCAGCTATAGCCGCGCCAATGCGGTTAGCTGCACCTGTGATCAGAAAAGTTTGTTTTTGCATTATCCAATGGGTAGCCCTTCAGCCAGTTGGTGTCCAATTTGAAAAACAACCACAAGATAAACAATATATGCAACACTCATCACGCCGCCTTCGATTTTGCCGATAGACCGATGCATAAACACAATCGGGGCCAAACCGATGGCGATGAACAGCATGACCCAATAATCGAAGGCCATAAAGTTCGGTGCCACTTTCAACGGCACGATCAAAGATGTGATGCCCAAGATCGACAAGATATTGAAGATGTTGGAGCCCACCGCGTTACCAATGGCAACTGCTGATTGGCGGCGAAGCGCAGCGGCCATGCCTGCCGCAAATTCTGGCAGAGATGTGCCCAAGGCAACAATGGTCAGGCCAACAGCACTGTCAGCAATGCCCATAATCGCCGCAATGTCCAAAGCGCTGTCGGTGGTCAATTTGCCGCCCAAAGGCAAGCCGATCACCCCGATGATCAGATAAAGCGCGATCTTTTTCGGATCTTCAGGCGCATCATCAATCTCTTCCATCAATTCTTCGATGTTCTGGCCACGCTTACGCATTTTGTTGGCTTCAAAGCCATTGTAAATCAAATAGCCAGCCAGGAGGCCAAGGAAGATCATGCCGTCGCCTGCGTCGATCACGCCGTCGATGCTCAAGATAATGAGCAACACGGAAACCATGATCATAAAGCTGGTGGAGCGTCGCAAACCTGTTTGCTTGCAGTCGAGTGCAAAAAACAAGGCGGGGAAACCCAACACCAAAAGGATGTTGGTGATGTTCGATCCAACCACATTACCGATGGCAAGGCCCGACGCGCCATCAAGCGCAGCGGAAATAGAGACCACCAATTCAGGTGCAGATGTGCCAAAGGCAACGACAGTTAAGCCAATGACGAGCGGGGGGATGCCCATTCGGTTCGACACGCCAACCGCGCCGCGAACAAGAAGATCACCGGTAACAACCAGCGTGGCCAATCCTAAGATGAGCAGAAAATAGGGCATTGCAACCTTTTAAAACGATTATCCGCGACCGCTAGATACTAGAACTGCCGCAAAACACAAGAGCACTTGATATGGTAAGCTGTGGAAGAGATTTAAAGGTATTGAACTGTGTTTCCAACCTTTTCATCGAAATTAATTTGATAAGGCATGTTTCCGTCGTTGTTTCTCACAATTATGTTAACGCACTGGCCCCCGGTTTGGTTTTCCGCATATTGTAATTTTATGACCAATCGCGGAACTGAGCCGAAATGATCACGACCACACATGTGTTAATTGCCGGTGCAGTTTTGTCCCGGCGCGACGCCCCCAAAAAGCAAAATATCCTGGCCTTTTTTGCGGGCTTTTTCCCTGACCTATCTGTGTTCCTTATGGTGGCTTTTTCAGCCATCACAGGGGTTGGGCGGGGCAATATGTGGCGCAGTCCGGACGGGCTTTATTGGCAGGAGCCGTGGCAAAGCTTTTCTGCGATTTCTAACTCCATGCCGCTTTATGCGTTTTTGATCATCCTCGGATGGATGTTGGCGATGTATGTGCCGCTCTATCGTTATTATTGGCGGATGATCGGCATATTTGGGGCCGGGGCATTGTTGCATGTGGTGGCCGATTTTCCCGTGCATACCGACGATGCGCATGTGCATTTTTGGCCGCTGACCGATTGGCGCTTTCATTCACCAGTGTCTTACTATCAAAGCGCCAATTATGGAGATATTGTCGGCGCGGTGGAGCTGGTGGTTGGCGTGGCGCTGGCGGGCTTATTGTTGTGGCGGTTTAAGAATTTGTGGGCGCGCATTTTCATTGTCGCGCTGCTTGCGCCCTATTTCATTTCCCTTGGCTTTATTTTCCGGAATTTTGTGCACTAGCTTTTGGCTTTGCCAATGTGGCCAAGCCAACGCCGGCTAAAATCATCACCGTTAGAGCGGCAAATTTAACAGTGAGCGGCTCACCCAAAAACACCACACCTGCAATTGCCGCGAGGGCAGGCACGCTGAGCTGCACAATGCCTGCGCGGGTACGGGTGAGGCCCGGCAGTGCCGTGTACCAAATGGCATAGCCCACACCAGAGGCTAAGGCACCAGACGCAATTGCAAGCAGCATGCCTTTCACGGTGATCAAGCTGGGGCTGAGTTGCATCAGCAAAATTGGCACGATCACAATTGAGCCCATCAAAAAGGCACGCCAGAAATTGCCTGCCGTATCCAAGGTCGGCGTGGTGGAACCGCGTCCCCAAAGAGAATAGGCACCCCATGCAATGCCTGCGCTCGCCATAAGGCCAACAGCCTGCAAGTTTGGTGCCTGGTCAAAACCGGGGCTAACCAAGGCAACAAAACCAACCAACGCCAACAAAAGCCCAATCAGTTCTAATGGTGATGGGCGGTCTCCCTTAATGATTGCCACGCCGAGCATGGTGAATTGCACCATGGCAAATAGGATCAGTGCGCCCATGCCTGCGCCCAGCCACAGATAGGCGATGGAGAAGCCGATCGCATATATGAACAGGGCGAAAGCGCTTCGCCATGTGCCAGCGGATGCAATGTCCTGCATGGATTTACGATTGACCAGCATGGCGATGAGCACCAGCGTGATCGCACCTGACCCCAAGCGCATCAGCGTGAAATTGTGTGGATCGATGGCCTGTTCCGCCAGCGCGGCGCGATTGAGCAAAGAGTTGGCGGCAAAGGCCAGCATGGCCAAACCGGTGAGCAGAAAAAGACGCATTATTGGCTTTCCGGGAAGATTTGCGGGAAGGTCAGATCGGCATTTTCATCATAGTCGAGGCCACAAACGGGCTGATAGAAGAATTTGCGCAATTGCATGCCATATCCTGCCCATTGCCACGTGCCTGACGAGCCACAATCACCAAGCCCTCGCGCTTTGGCAAATGAGGATACAGTGCGCGAATGCGGATCTAGAAAGGCATTGACGAGATAATCTACAGATGTCCATCCAGCGGTGTCGCTATATTCGACAAAATGTTGCGTTGTGGCGTTTTGCTGCTCTTTGTTCCAAATATATCCACGGGAAAGCAGATTATATGCGCCCGACGAGCACGGAAGCATATAGAGATCGCGGTTCGGGTCGAGTGCCATGCTTTCCCAAGATGAGAACATGTCGCTTTCCGCGCCAAAATCGCAATTGTCGCCATCGAAGTGCATGTCCAGAATCGGTTGCGGAATATCTCGCGATGGTTGTTCCAGCGCCGTAGCCAAGCGTTCCGCGCGCGGACCATAACCTGCATCGCGCGGCTCGCCCACTTTCTCTTGTTGCTCGTCAATCCAGAGCATTGATGCAGTTAGACCACGGAGTGAAAAGTTTAAGGTTTCGCGGCCGGATTCAGCATCGTAGGTCATGATCAACTCGTTGTTTGCCAGCATCTTTTCGAGCAACCGCCGCGCTTCATTGCCCAGAAAATAGAAATCATTGATGGCGCCAAATGCGGCGAAGCTGTTGGGGCGGTTGAAGTAAAGCGTGTTCGGCTCATCCTCAATCACAATAAAGCTTGTGTCGGTGGGCATGGTGGCCACGGTGGACAATGAAATTTCCCAACTGTCTGCCGATTTTTCCCGGCCCACGCGCAAAATATAATCCGCTACTGCGCCGCTGGGCGGGTTGGGATTGATGTAACTTGTGGCCGAGCAATAACCCGTTGCAGGACGGCAGGCGGCCAGCCAATCTTTAAAGTAAACGCGCTTTTCGCCAAAGGGCTGGGCTGACGCCAAATTGGTGAAGGTGAGCATGCACATACAGGCAATCAAGAGGGGTTTGAATGGACGCATGTGCAAGGTTCCTTCTTCTTTCAATTAACAGTCTGTTAATTAATTTCAAAAAGCGATAAGCTTTTCCCGTAACTCTATTTGAGGGAGGGGAAAATGGAAGCATTATTACCAATTATTATTCAACTCGTTGCTGGCGGCGTTGGCGGCAACGGCATTGCCCAAGCGCTTAAGCAAGTTAACTTAGGGCCGATTGGCAACACAATTGCTGGGGCAATTGGTGGCGTTGGCGGCACTGCACTTGCCGGCGCAGTGCCTGGCTTGGATGCCCTTGCGGGCATGGGCCTTGCAGGCGACGGCATTGCCGGGCTTGTTGGCGGTGGTGTTTTGACCGCTATTGCTGGCTTTGTAAAAAACAAAATGGCCAGCTAAGTTCAGCCCTTCAAACTTTGCCGTCGCATAAGGTGCGGCGGCTATCGCGCGGCCTTCACATAGGCGCTGGATAGATCTTCAATATCTACTGAAAAGCTGGATGCTTCCGGTAGGCTTTCCATCAGTAAATCAAGCAATTTCTGCGTCAGCTGCTTTTTAGTTTCCTCATCACGACCCGGCAGCAACTTGATGGTTGCGTGCACAAAATGATCATTCTCAAGCGCTTGCACCCGCCGCGCATAGCCAACTGCGCGCACCTTGATCGCGCTTGGATCAGGGAAAGTGGGGTGGGTGGCCATGGTGTCAAAAATCTCTTGGCACAAAGATTGTATGTGCTGATCACCGGCTAGATTTTGCGAATGTTCAACAATGATGTGCGGCATAAAAGATTTCCTTTTGTGATGGGGTCATTTGCAAATGTCATCCCCGGGGCATGATTTGGCATAGGCAATTTTAGAATTCGCTGATAGCGTGATCGTCCTGCCTTTATGAGCTTGGCGACTATATCGCGGAACAGCTCTCCGTAAATAGGAATTTCAATATGTCTGTGTTTCAGGTGCCGGATGACGCCAATGTGGCGAAGGGTATTAGCCTCACTTTGATCGCGATCCTTGTGTTTGGTGTGCAAGATGTTGCGGTTAAATTTCTGGTGACAGACTATCCTTTTACGCAGGTGGTGATGATCCGCTTTTGGGGCGTTGGGCTGTTTATTCTTGCTTGGCTTTGGCGTGAGGGCACACTGCGCACAGCGCTGAAAAGCAAAGCCCCTTATTTGCAACTTACCCGCGCCACACTTTTGGTTGTGGATATCTGGTGCTTTTCTGCCGCATTGAGCCTGATGCCGTTGGCGGATTTGCAGGCGATTTTCATGTTGTTTCCGATTGTGACGACTTTGTTGGCGATTCCTATGTTGGGTGAGCAGGTTGGGCTGGTGCGCTGGATGGCGATTATTGTGGGCTTTATTGGCACCATGATTGTGATCCGCCCCGGCTTTCAAGATCTCAATCTCGGTGTGTTTTTCCAACTTGGTGCTGTGTTCAGCTTTGCGGGCTATACGATTTTGACGCGCATGGTGTCTTCAAAAGACCGGACCTCCACCTCATTGGCCTATATGGCGCTGGTGGGGATTGTGCTTTCAACCGCTGTCGGGTTCCGCAGCTTTGAGATCATGACGCCACAAGCATTGATGCTGATGGGGCTGATCATCATCACCGCCAATATTGCTCACACCCTTTTCACCATGGCGTTGCGGGAAGCGCCTGCGAGCATTTTGCAGCCATTCAACTTTTTAATGCTGCCGGTGGCGATTGTGTTCAGCTTTATTGCCTTTGGTGATTTGATCGACAGCATTAGCCTTATTGGCGCGTCCATCACCGTTGGGGCAGGGCTGACAGTTTGGTGGCGAGAGCGGCAGAAAAAAATACGGACAGGCGAGGACATTCGCGGAGAGATCAGATAGGGGATGATCGCGAGGTCATGCCCAGCACCTGTCCGATTTATAAAGACGCAACCCGGATATTCTGAGCCCTTGCGAGGCATGAGATGAATGCCGCCCAGCCTATGCCGGGATTGCGTCTGTTCTGTCGACCAATATCTACTCCGTTATCGACCGACAGTTTCTTTGCCTTCCCCTCCAAACCGGGTGGCAAGGAAACTCATTATGGCGCCGATGACCATGCCATCCACGATTGACCACGCGCCGGAGGAGAAGAGAGAACCTTCCCCAAAGATCGCGGTGGCCACCGCGTCAAATTCGGTTTGTGCCAACATCCATAAAACCAGCATCATAAAGCCGCCGATTAACGGACCGCGCACCCACCATGGCATCGGCATATGCAGCACCGGATGGTAAGTCATAACTCCCATTATTCCGATGAAGCCGCCCATCATTGTGAGGTAAAACACCAAACCCCACCGGAAAAGTAACGAAAGATCCGGCACGATCTGTGGCAAAATGAAAAATGCAATGAACCCAAAAATCAAACCGATGGTTTTGCCAATGGCAGCCCGCAGTAATAAAGATGGTTTCGTCAGCATCTTTCTTTCCTCTTAAACCAAATCTAACTGAATCTAACTTGCCGCTATTTGATATAAATCAAGTGGTGGGGATTATTATTGGCCAGATGTTTAGGGAAAATACCGGGCAGGACGAAGCGCCCGATCAGCTTGTGCTGTCGGTTGATCACTATTTGCGGTGTACGAGGTGATATTCAACTCGTCATCAATGGTTATTTGTGAGGCAAATATCACCCCGTACAGCAAGGATTTTTCCTTGTCTCAATAGATTTCGGAGTGCTGACCCGAATAGCTCCCGCGTTGGTTCAACGCTGCCCTTGGTGGCAGGCAAATCACATTGAGTTGGCCACCCTTTCGCGTCCGAAAACGTGCCTTGCTCTTTTCCCACATGAGGCAAGCCCATCTTCCCCCTTGCCCGTCAACAAGCCGCCGGAAAGCATTGGTGCGAAAAGTGGGTCCATTATACCAAAGGGTTAGGGACCGGGGATAAGTTTTTTATTGACTCAGTTAGTCATTTTGCTAATTGATGAATTATGGAAGAAGATTTTGTGTTTGTGGCGAACGCTTTAGCCCATGAGAAGCGATTGAGAATTTTGGAATGGTTGAAAGACCCGGTGGGTAATTTTCCACCTCAGGTTGATGGCGACCTGATCAAAGACGGGGTTTGCTCCATGTATATTGCGGACAAATTGGGGGTGAGCCCACCCACCGCATCGCAGCACTTGGCGCTGTTGCGAGATGCTGGGCTGATCAAAGCCACGCGGATTAAGAAATTTACTTTTTATCGGCGTGAGGAAGCGGCAATTGCTGCCGTTGCCAAGCGCATTAAAAACGAACTTTAAAAGCATACATCAGGGAAGAGTTATGTCAGACGAATTGGCACTTTTGGCCGAGGCGGATCGGCTTGCGGCAGATTATTTGCGTTCAGTTGCAGAACGGCGGGTATTTCCGACCCAGCAGGCGCTGGATGATTTGGCGGCATTTGATGAAGAGCTGCCCACCGCGCCAAGTGCGCATGGCGATACGCTGAATATGCTGCAACGCTATGGTGATCCGGCCAGTGTCACCAGCAATGGCGGGCGCTATTTTGGCTTTGTGATCGGTGCAAGCCTGCCCGAAGCAGCTGCGGCGGAGCGGTTGGCGCTGGCATGGGACCAATGTGCTTCTTCCTACGTGAACTCGCCGGTGATGGCGAAAATTGAGCAAGTGGCGACCAAATGGGTTTTGGACATTTTAGACCTGCCACGGGAAAGCCAGATCGGTTTTGGCACCAGCGCTACCGCTTGCGGCCTGTCCGTTTTGGCTGCCGCACGGCGCACGCTTTTGGCGCGGCAAGGTTGGAACGTGGATGAAGACGGGCTTATGGGCGCGCCTGAGATCAGATTGGTGGTGCCGCAAACCGTGCATATCACCGTCAAAAAAGCGGCGCGCTTGCTCGGCTTCGGCTTGAACCGTTTGATCGAGGTCCCTTGCGATGAGTTTGGCCGGGTGATCCCGGAACAATTGCCTGCGCTGGACGACAAAACCATCCTCGTGCTGCAAGCAGGCGAAGTGAATATGGGCGAGTTTGACCGCTTTGCTGAGATTATTCCCATGGCGCAGAAGGCAGGTGCCTGGGTGCATGTGGACGGGGCCTTTGGGCTTTGGGCGCGGGCCAGCGCATCCAAAAAGGCGCTGACCGAAGGCATTGACCTGGCCGATAGCTGGACCACAGACGGCCATAAATGGCTGAACACGCCATATGACGGTGCTATGGCCATTTGCCGCCACGCCGACGATTTGGCCGCGACCTTGAACGCTGATGCCGTTTACTCCACCGCAGAGCCTTATGCGCAAAAGAACCTTGTGCTCGAGTTTTCCCGCCGGGGCCGGGGTATGCCCATTTGGGCCGCCTTGCGCAGCTTGGGCCGCGAAGGTGTGGACGAGATGGTGACCCGTCATTGTAACCAGGCGCAAAAACTGGCTGACGGGCTGCGGGCAAAAGGCGTGACGGTGATTAATCGCGTTGTGCTGAACCAAGTGCTGTGCACTCTGGGCGACGCGGCAAAAAATGAGGCGTTGTTGAAACGCGTTACCGAAGAGGGCGAAGTTTGGTTTGGCCCGTCTAAATGGCAGGGCGAAAGCGTGTTTCGCTTGTCGGTTTCGTCTTGGCGCACGACTGACGCAGATATTGCGCGGGCGGTTGAAGTGATTGGGCGGCGTGTTTAGTCGCTAGTGCTGCATGGACCCTCGGGTCGGGCCCGAGGGTGACGTAGATTGTGGTAGGCGTTTGCCATAACTCGCGACCGTTATTCCTGCATAGGTGGGAAGCTATTTATGAGTTTCCGCGGACAAGTCGCTGGCTTTGTGCTCCTTGGTTTGTGCTTGTCTGGATCCCCGTTTTCACGGGGATGACGGCTGTGGGGTGCCGCCAGCTCTGGTCTTAGATTTAGCTGAATTGCCGTTTGGCGGGGCGCAAATGGATTGCAAGATCAAGTCTTGCAATGACGTGGGGCGGTGGATGTTTCCTTGGGGCCGTCCCGTACATGATGCGGGACCAAAATAGCCACCGCGAAGGGCGCAGTTGGCCCCGGATCAGGTCCGGGGCTGCCCTATGGAGGGCATAGAGCTTCGGGGGAAATAGGAAGCTTGGGGAAATAGTTCGGCTTTGGCATGTTCCGCTGTATGCTCAACACTCTCACGTCATTACCGGACTTGATCCGGTAATCCATTTGAGTTTTCGGCTTTGCAACTCGCTAGTGGTAGCACCCCACCCTTAATCCCTCCCCATCTAAGGGAGGGAAACCGTGCTGTGCCTTGATGATTAGGCTGAGCTGCCCTCATTTGCGATCACATCCAGAAACACTTGCCCATAGCGGTCGAGTTTGGATTTGCCGATGCCGTTGATTTCGAGCATGGCGTTTAGGTTGGTGGGTTTGGCTTGGGCCAGTTCAACAAGAGTGCGGTCGTGGAAGATGACGTAGGCGGGGACCTTGTTGGTTTTGGCCAATTCGCTGCGCACGGACCTTAGTGTTTTGAGCAGGGATTGATCTTCTGTGTTTAGGGGCGTGTTTGCCGCGGCGTTGGCGCGTGCGGTGCGTTTGGCGCGGAGTGGTTTTGCGTAATGCCGCATGGGCAGGGCGGGTTTTTCTTTGATGAAGGCGCGTCCGGCGCGGGTGATCATAAAGCCGCCATGGCCTTCGGGGTTGAGGCACAGCAGGTTGCTGGCGATCAATTGCCGGAAGACGTTTTGCCATTCGGGTTTGGTCAAATCCTGACCGATGCCGAAGGTGGGGATTTGGTCGTGCCCAAATTGGGTGATGCGTTCATTTTCGGTGCCGAGAAGCACATCGATCAAATAGCCAATGCCAAACCGTTCGCCTGTGCGATAAACGCAGGAGATGGCTTTTTGTGCGGGAATGGACGCATCGAAGGTTTCGGGAGGCTGTTCGCAGGTGTCGCAATTGCCACAGGGGTCGCAATGATCGTCAAAATAATTGAGCAGCACTTGGCGGCGGCATTTGGCGGTTTCGCACAGGCCGAATAAGGCGCCAAGCTTTTGGTGCTGAATGTGTTTTTGCTCCATGGGCGCCGTTGAGGCTTCGATCCATTGCCGCTGTTGCGCTGCATCTTCCATGCCATAAAGCATCAGTGCATTGGAGGGCTGGCCATCGCGCCCGGCACGGCCCGTTTCTTGATAATAGGCCTCGATATTTTTCGGGGTGTTCATATGCACGACAAAGCGCACATCGGGTTTGTCGATGCCCATGCCGAAGGCGATGGTGGCGACCATGATGATCCGTTCGCCCTGCAAAAAGGCTTGCTGATTTTGCGCGCGGACTTCGGTGGGCAACCCGGCATGATAGGGCAATGCCTCTATGCCTTGATCGCAAAGCCAGGTGGCCATTTCCTCAACATTTTTGCGGGAAAGGCAATATATAATGCCGCTATCTTCAGGGTGCTTTTCTTGAATGAACCGCAGCACTTGATTGCGGGGGGAATTGCGCAGGGCAATCGCATAATTGATGTTCGGTCGATCAAAGCCACCGATAAAACTGCGCCCGTCATCTAGCGACATGCGATTTACAATGTCGGCGCGGGTTTGAGTATCTGCGGTTGCGGTGAGGGCGACGCGGGGGACATTGGGGAAACGTTCGGCCAACATGGACAGGGCGGCATAGTCAGGGCGGAAATCGTGGCCCCATTCGGAGACGCAGTGGGCTTCGTCAATGGCGAACAGGGCGATGTTGCACTTATCCAAAAATGATAAGAAGTCGGGCATCATCAGCCGTTCGGGGGCAACATAGAGCAGATCGATTTCGCCCTGCCGTACCTGTTGGCGGACAGCGCTGACTTCTTCAAAACTCATGGTGGAGTTGATCGCGGCGGCCTTGATGTTCATCTGCTCAAGAGCGTTGATCTGATCTTGCATCAAAGCGATCAAGGGCGACACGACAATTGCCACGCCGTCGCGGCAAAGGGCTGGAATTTGATAACACAGCGATTTGCCCGCGCCTGTCGGCATGAGCACAAAGGCGTTGCCCCCATTCACCACATGATTGATGACAGCTTCCTGCTGCCCTCGAAACGCGTCATAGCCGTAATAGTCGCGCAGGATGGAGATGGGGGTATTTGTCATAGGCTCAAATGGTCGTGGGCGTTTTTGTGTAGAATCGGGCCTAGTTTAGTTGAGATGACGGTGAATTGATATGCGGTGTGCTGTGTTATTCGTGTTGAATTATTGCTGTGAGGCTGGCCGCAAATGGATTGCAAGATCAAGTCTTGCAATGACGGTGGGGGAGTTTGTGCGGGTGTGCCTTGGCTATATCCCCGGTGCAGTCCTGCACTTGATGCGGGACCGATATTTATCTTGCGGGCGTTGTTGTTGGCCCCGGATCAGGTCCGGGGCGGCTAGGTGTGTGGTGACGGTCGTGCCTAAAAGGCTAATCGCCTAGCGCGTCGTCCATGACGTCGAGTTCCATTTCTTTTAGGCGCTTGACCTCGTCGCGGAGGCGGGCGGCTTCTTCGAACTCAAGGTTGGTGGCGGCGTCGCGCATTTTGGCTTCAAGGTCTTTAATCGTCGCGGCGAGATTGTCGCCCACATGCACATCACCTTTGGAGAATTTGTCTTTGCCAGTGGCCACGGTGACGCGGTCGCCTTCATAGACAGATTGCATGATGTTTTTGATGTTCGATTTGACCGTTTGCGGCGTGATGCCATGCTCTTCATTGTAGGCCAACTGCTTTTCGCGGCGGCGATTGGTTTCAGCAATCGCGCGCTCCATAGAGCCCGTCATATTGTCGGCATAGAGCACGACACGACCCTCAGCGTTCCGCGCGGCGCGGCCGATGGTCTGGATCAATGAGGTTTCGGACCGGAGGAAACCCTCCTTATCCGCATCAAGAATGGCGACGAGCGCACATTCGGGGATGTCCAAGCCCTCACGCAGCAGGTTGATGCCCACCAACACGTCAAAGGCGCCAAGGCGCAGGTCACGGATGATTTCGATCCGCTCTACCGTGTCTACATCCGAGTGCATGTAGCGGACTTTGATGCCTTGCTCATGCATATATTCAGTGAGGTCTTCGGCCATCTTTTTGGTCAGCGTGGTGAGCAAAGTGCGGTAACCCTGCTTGGCGACCTTTTTCACCTCGTCGATCACATCGTCCACCTGATTGGTGGCGGGGCGGATTTCGACGATTGGATCGGTGAGGCCTGTGGGGCGAATGACTTGCTCGGCGAACACACCGCCTGTTTGGTCCATTTCCCAATTGCCGGGGGTTGCCGAAACATAGACCGATTGCGGCCGCATGGCGTTCCATTCCTCAAAGCGCAATGGACGGTTGTCCATGGCAGAAGGCAGGCGGAAACCATATTCAGCAAGGGTGGCCTTACGTCGGAAGTCGCCGCGATACATGGCGCCCAATTGGCCGATGGTGACGTGGCTCTCGTCCACGAACAGCATGGCATTGTCAGGCAGATATTCGAACAGGGTTGGGGGCGGCTCGCCGGGTTTACGTCCGGTGAGATAGCGCGAATAGTTTTCAATGCCAGCGCAGGAGCCAGTGGCTTCCATCATCTCCAGATCGAAGAGGGTGCGCTGTTCCAAGCGTTGGGCTTCAAGGAAACGGCCCGCGCCATTAAGTTCCTGCAAGCGGCCTTGCAGTTCGGTTTTGATGTGCTTGATCGCTTGGGTCAAAGTTGGCCGCGGGGTCACATAGTGTGAGTTCGCATATAGTCGAATGTGCTTAAGCTTGGCGGCTTTTTTGCCAGTGAGCGGGTCAAACTCGACAATCTCTTCAATCTCATCGCCCCATAGGGTGACGCGCCACGCGGCGGTGTCGTAGTGGGCGGGGAAGATTTCAATGGTGTCGCCGCGCACGCGGAAGGTGCCGCGGGTGAAGGCGGCTTCGTTGCGCTTATATTGTAATGCCACCAGTTCGGCGAGCAGTTCACGTTGATCAATCTTTTGCCCTTCAGACAGATCGACGATCATGGCCGTATAGCCTTCCACCGAGCCGATACCGTAGATACAGGATACGGAGGCGACGATAATCACATCATCCCGTTCAAGCACAGCCCGGGTGGCTGAGTGGCGCATCCGGTCAATCTGTTCGTTGATGGTGGATTCTTTTTCAATGTACGTGTCGGTGCGCGGCACATAGGCTTCGGGCTGGTAATAATCGTAATAGGAAACGAAATATTCCACCGCATTGTTGGGGAAGAAGCTTTTGAATTCGCCGTAAAGCTGGGCTGCCAGTGTTTTGTTGGGCGCAAGAATGAGCGCTGGGCGCTGCGTTTCGGCGATCAAAGAGGCGACGGTGAAGGTTTTACCAGAACCTGTGACGCCCAACAGCACTTGGTCGGTTTCGCCATTATTGATGCCTTCGCCAAGTTCGGCGATGGCGGTTGGCTGGTCGCCGCGCGGTTCAAATTCGGTATCCAGTTCGAAGCGATGGCCACCTTCCAATTTGGCTGGACGGGCCGGGCGGTGCGGTCGCCACGCCTCGGTGCCTTCAACTTCTTTCCGGCCATGTTCAATCAAATCCTGCAACGCTTGCACGGTGGCGGTGACGCCGCCAGTGGAGCCGGTGAGCGACTTTGCGTTTTCTTTGCTTTTGGCTTTCGCTTCCGGAATGTGATTGAAACCAGCTTGCGGTGCCTCTGAAAACCCATCGAGGTTTGTGGGGCGTTCCACCGCGTTCGCCTTGGACTTTGGCGAGCGTTTGGACATGCCGGTTTTGGTTTCCGGATTTGAGGTTTTGGTGGTTTTGCGTTTTGCCTCTTCCGCGTCCGCACGGTCGAGCGCGCGCTTGTTTCTCAAACGATGCTGGGGCAGGGGCTTTGAGGCTTCGATGTCTTCCGCTTTTTCAATTTCTGAAATGAAATCGTCGATGGAAAAGTCGGCCTTGGCGGGCCGTTGAGATTTTTTATCGTCGCTCATGAAAACTACCTTGGTGCGGATGTGCTGATGATACGGACCGCGAGTCTGTTGGGATCAGTATAGGGAATGTAAGTTGGAACGTAAAGAGAACAAGGGGTAATCCGAGCAGAAGGGCAAGAATTGTAAAAATTTGGCTTGCCCTTCGCGAATTCGCGGCTGTTAGAGCACCATTTGCACAATGATCATGATCACAGTGCTGGCGGCGATATAGCCTGCCTCAGTCATTTTGGCATACATGCTTTTGCCCACAAATGTGTTGTTGGCATATTGCAGGGACAAGAAGGTGAGCACGATCAGCAAGATCACCACATATTGGCCACTGTCGGCGAAAAGAGCCACAACCCACGCCAGCAAAAACATGCCCAAAAATTGGGTGATCATGGCGTCAATGGGCGGTTGGCCCGTTTCTTCCATATTGGCGCCAATGCCTTCTGCCCATTTTTTGACAAACAGGACAGGCGAATACCACAGCCATCCCAAAACAAAGCCCAGAACGGTGCCGATGATGATGGCAAGCCAGCTAACATTATAAAGATCAACCATTTATTCCCCTCCACAAAAGTTGATGGGTGCAGAGTGGAGCGCAATTGCGCAACTGACAAGAGATTAATCGCTGCGGCCTATATGCTGGTTCGTCATATCAAAGGTTGACAGAATGTCGCAGCTGGGTGCATGTATAGCGCCCCGTTCGACTCTTTTTCCTCAATCCGCATATTTTGCGAAGAAGGCTATCATGACAGATATTAATCAAACTGCCGCTGATTCAGCGCCTGCAGACGATGCTGCACCTGACCATTCCGGCCGAAATCGGCTGGTGATCGCGCTGTTGCTCGCTTCCACCTTTGTGGTGTTTTTGAACGAGACCATTATGAGCGTGGCAATTCCGCGTTTGATGGCTGCACTTGATGTGACCGCAGGTGCGGCGCAGTGGTTGACCACGGCTTTCTTGCTGACCATGGCTGTTGTTATTCCTGTGACTGGCTTTTTGATCCAGCGGATGAATACACGTCCTATCTTCATGATGGCGATGAGCATTTTTACCGTGGGTACTTTTATCTGTGCGGTGTCGCCTGGCTTAGAATTGCTGATTGTTGGCCGCGTGATCCAAGCGGTGGGCACGGCGATTATGATGCCGTTGCTGATGACCACTGTGATGACATTGGTGCCGCCGGAAGGGCGCGGCAAAACCATGGGCAATATTTCGATTGTGATTTCGGTTGCTCCGGCCATCGGGCCGACAATTTCTGGCTTTGTGCTGGAATATTTAGAATGGCGCTGGCTGTTTATTCTGGTGTTGCCGATTGCATTGTTGGCTTTGGCAGTTGGTTCGCGCTTTATGAAAAATGTGACTGAACCTCGTTACGCGCCATTGGACGTGCTTTCCGTTGTGCTTTCAGCGGTTGCGTTTGGCGGCATTGTGTATGGCCTATCTGGCTTTGGCGGTGAAGGCACTGCACAGATTGCTGGTTTGCCAAGCTGGGCACCATTGGCAATTGGTGCAGTGGTGATGGTGATCTTTATTTTGCGACAATTGTCGCTGCAAAAGAATGATGCGGCGCTGTTGGATTTGCGGACTTTCAAATCCAAACTTTATTCAATTTGCGTGGGCATGTTGGCGATCAGCATGGCGGCGCTGTTGGGCACCGTGATTTTGCTGCCGATCTATACACAAAGCGTGTTGGGCATTGATGCCTTACAAACTGGTTTGCTGTTGATGCCGGGTGGATTGCTAATGGGTCTTTTGGCGCCAACTGTTGGCCGGCTTTATGACCGCTATGGCCCGCGTCCGCTGGTTATTCCCGGCACGATTTTGGTTTCAGCTGTGTTGTGGGCGCTTACACTTGTTGGCGAAACCACCAGCACGTGGAACATTTTGATTGGCCATATGGTGCTGAGCATTGGTTTGGCGCTGGTGTTTACACCGCTCTTTACCTCGGGTCTTGGTGCGGTGCCGCCTAAACTTTATTCGCATGGTAGTGCGATGTTGGGCAGCATTCAGCAAGTATCAGGCGCAGCGGGTGTGGCGTTGTTTGTGGCTGTTATGTCCATTCAACAACGTGCGGCAGCTGAAGCGGGGATGGATGTTGTGCCCGCCTTGACCAATGGTATCCGTTGGGCATTTTTGTGCGGCGCGATCATTTATCTGTTCGCAGTTGTCGGCGCCTTGTTTGTGCGGCGACCAGCTGATGCAAAACAGGCTGCAGAAGCGGCAGCACACTAAAGAAAAAAGGGCCCGCGAGGGCCCTTTTATTTTACTTAGTCGACAAGGAAATAGGTGATGGTGGTGACCACGCGTACCTTTTTCTCAATTTGTCGATCAGGCCGATCATTCGGGATGTCTACCGCTGGCAAAATCTGGAACACGCCTTGATTGGCCGTTTGGATGTTGCCAACTTTTGAATCTGACTGCACCGCAAATTGTTGCGCTGCTTCGCGGGCGCGCTCCGTGGCTTCGGTCAACATATCTCCCTTCAAATCATTTATGCCTGTGAAGACGAATGAGGGGCCGCCGGACCAAGCGTCTGACGAAAACACGACGCCAGCGCGCAACAGCTCAGTGATGTTGCGTGCCGCTTCGGACAGTTTTTCCACTTCACTGGTGGTGACCAGCAAATCTTCAGTGAGGGTGAAACGGGCTTCGGCAGGATAATTGCCGCCATTATAGCCGGTGAACCGATCTTCAACCTTGATGTTTTGCACTTCGATCTGTTCATCCGTGAAGCCATTGTCTGCCAGAAAATCGCGCACGGACTTTTCAGCTTGCTCCAAATCGGCGCGTGCCGCTTCTAGCGTGGGGCCGGAGGCAACAAATTTAATGGGCCAGAAGCCCAAATCAGCTTTAACATTTTGTTCGGCGAGGCCTTTGACCGTGACCGTGCGAATAGGCTCGCGCGACCGTTCAAGTGACTGGCCAGCTAGCCAACCCGCGCCGGAAACACCGAGCGCCAAAAGCAACGCTCCTAGTAAAATTGAAATACGCATAATGATCCCCTCCAAGGATTTTCACTATCTCACGCCGAAAAAGGGGCGGAATTTGGACAAAAAACACCCCCGGTTTGCGGACCGGGGGTGCCTTAGCGCTCACGCTATCTTTCAAAATCCTTATTGGACTTTGATAGATGAGATTTCGTCATTCAAGCGCCGACCGATGCGTGGGAAGTTGCGGTCAACTGTGCGGCACAAGCCACGGTAGCCAGCATGTTTACACACGGTTACCTCAGCGCCACCAAAGACGCGCATTGAACTGATCGTATCGTTCCAATTGTGGCGTAGACGACGAACACTTTCACCTTCGTCTAGGCAGAAGCTGCGGCCGCGATAGTTTGCGTGCTCATAAAAACAGGCTTTTGCTTGCGGAGGACGGTGTGGACGGTTTGGACGGTTGCCAAAGTTAAAGCTGAAGGTGCCATCGCTACCAAACTCAATTGAGAAGCCTGGATTGTCGTTATGGCTGCCACCATTGTTGCCGCCGCCGCTGCGACGTTGCAGATATTTGGCAGAAACCCAACCGTCAGGGCCACTGTGGGTGACATAACACCATGTGCGAGAATTTGTGCAGCGCTCAACATTTACGCGCTCGCCAGAATATAGTGCGTCTACCACACGGTAATTGGTGCCAGGGCCAGAGCGCACATTAAGGGCCGTTTTTGATGTTGCTGGGAAAGCCATTGCTGCGCCAGTAAATACTGTGACACCTGCAAGGGCCAGACTTGTTGTTTTAACAAATTTACTAAGGCTCATTTTTTCTCTCCCGTAAATGATCCGTTTGCTGTTCATGTGGGAGATAAAACGATATTGCGCCTGAATGGTTGCTGAACGGGCTTGTTAATATTCGGTTCATATTTGGAAAATGCGCCGAATTGGAGGCTTTTAGGGGCGAGGTTTCAGTATGTTTCGCTGGCGTAAGATTATGTAATTAATTGGCTTTTACGCGTGATGGGTAGTTGGCGAATTTGAACTGAAATCGCGAAAAAGCGCTCTGAAAAAATTAAAAAAAGATTAATTTTGGTGTTTTGGGGCGGTCGAACCGCCCCTTCAAGGTAGCCGTTTTATTGGTTGAACGAGCTTGGTTTGCCTGAGGCATCCAATGCCACATAAACGAATGTGCCGTCAGTTACTTTCACCCGATCTGTTGCGCGATTGCGGCGAGCCCATGCTTCCATATAAACGGTGATGGAGGTGGTGCCGGTTTTCTCAATGGTTGTGTAAACGCACAAAACGTCACCGATTTTAACGGGCGCAATAAAGGTCATGGCTTCAATGGCCACAGTGACCACACGGCTATTGGCGCGCTCAGATGCGGCAATGCCGCCTGCAATATCCATTTGGCTGAGTACCCAGCCGCCGAAAATGTCGCCAGCGGGATTGGTGTCAGCAGGCATGGCCACTGTGCGCAGGGTCAATTCGCCTTTGGGATCGGTTTGATGGGGCATTGGGTTTGCTATCCTAATTGAGCCAATGAATCGTCGTCATCTTCATCTAAGGTTAGTGGCGTTGCCGGGTTTGACTCAAGCCGAAAAGCGGTGATCACGGCTGGATCGCGCATTTTTTCTTCCCAATGTTTGCGGCACATGGAGACATAGATCTCTTTGCCGATGGAAACCTGATCGCCTTCGCGCATGGGCTGGCCATGCTCATCAAAACGCACCACCATGGTCGCTTTGCGTCCACATTCACAAATGGTGCGGATCTCGCGCAAAATATCGGCGATGGCCAAAAGCTCGGCAGAACCTTCAAACAATTTGCCCTGAAAATCGGTGCGCAGGCCATAGCACATGACCGGAATGTTCATATGATCAGAGACGCGTGCCAATTGCCAAACTTGCTTGGAGGTGAGGAACTGGGCTTCATCAACAAAGATACAGTCGACCTTTTCCTGCTTGTTGGCGGCAACAATTTGCTCCAGCAAATTATCTTCCTGCCGATAGAGATTTGCCTCCACGTCCAGACCAATGCGCGATGAGATTTTGCCAACGCCACCTTCGGCATAAAGCGCGGAGGTGTATAGAAGGGCATTCATGCCCCGTTCCTGATAATTATGGGCGGCCTGCAGCAAGATGGTGGATTTGCCCGCATTCATGGCAGCGTATGAAAAATATAGTTTGGCCATGCCCTTGGTCCTTTAATGGCGCCCATGTCAGATTCGATGGCTTAATTATGAACCAGATTGACCAAAAATGAAGGGTGGGGCGGCGACTATTTGCCGGTTCGCCACAGATTTTAGCTGTTCTGCGACCAGACAAAAAGAAGGCCGCTGGCGGAGCGGCCAATGGCATGCTTGTTGGGGGCGCACGCCGGTTGCAATTTTCGGGGCTATTGCAACAGTTTTGTTGAAAGCAGGAATGATACCTCCAACAACGGTCAATCTATGGACCGCATTTTACAATTTGGCGTAATTATTGTGACGCTTTTGTGACCATCCACAGGGCTGTGGATAAGCTTTAACCGCATTTAATGCGCCAAAATATCAATGCCTGTCGAATTCAGCCATTCCCGAACGACAAATCATAGAGCATAATTTAAACGGGCAGCCGGGAGGAGCGGTGTGATGGAAATTGAAAAGGTTCAGGCATTTTTGCGCAATCTGGACAAGAATAATGAAAAGGCTTGGTTCGGCGCACATAAGGAAGAATATCAGGCGCTGATTGTTGCGCCGCTTTTGGACGTGGTCGAGGCAATGCAGGACGAGCTGGTCGCGCTAAACCCGCCGCTTAATGCTGTGCCGAAGATCAATGGTTCTTTGCGGCGCATTTATCGGGATACGCGATTTTCCAAGGATAAAACGCCCTATAATGTGCATGTGCATTTGGTGTTTTGGGCAGGCGATCATGCCACCAAATCTCCCGGTACGCATATTGCCTTGCATCAAGATGGCTATGGATATGGCGCGGGCTTTTGGGCGCTGGATAAGGACCAATTGGCGCAGATGCGGGCGCAAATTGTGAGCGATGAGGGAACCAAGATTGCTGAGGCTGTTGGGGCGGCTGAAGCCCATGGCGTACCGTTAAATGCGCCGCAGTTGAAAAGAGTGCCAAGTGGATTTGATGCGGCCGCGCCTTATGCTGAATGGCTGAAACTCAAAGGGCTTGTGGTGCGCAATGAGCGGAAACCTTATGAGGCATCAATCTTTAATGATCAGCAGAAATTAAAGGCGCATTTTGTTGAGATTTGCCAGCAGATGGCACCGGTAAACCAATATTTGATGGAACAAGTGTTTTAAAATCGCGTTGGCTATTCACATTCGCGCCATGATCCCTATGTAATGAGCTATGTGCGGGCGGCGCATGAACAAGGAGCATTCAATGCGCAATTTAAAAACAGTTATTTTTGCAGGCCTTTTGGGTCTATTTTCAGCCGGTGCTGCTTCGGCGCAGGATATGTCCCCCGAAGGCATTTGGCAGCCAGCGAACAAAGAATCTCGCTATAAAATCACCTATTGCGGTGATGACAATACCAAGCTTTGCGGCATTGTGGACTGGATTCAACCTGAACACCAAAATGCTGAAAATAAGCAATTGATTGGCACTTATTTGTTTTCAGAATTGCCTAAGCGGTCAGAGAATAAATGGCGCGGCAAAATCACTCTGCGTGGGCACACTATTCGTGGCAATGTGACCCAGCTTTCGCCTGATAAGTTGAAAGTGGATGCCTGCATGCTGATCTGGTGCGAGGAAGTGACCCTCGACAAGTTTTCCGATTTATAATTCGAGATTGGTGACCGGGTCGATCGGGTGCTTCTTTTCCCGTTTGGCCTGTATGATGGGCACAGTTTCAACCAACACGATGGCCAAGAAAATCAAGAATGCGCCCATATAGCCGACCATGCTCAGGCGTTCGCCCAACACAAGGGCGGCGCCAATGGCGGCGAAAAGACTTTCACCTGACAAGATGATGGCGGCATTGGCCGCAGGCACATGTTGCTGGCCGATGGCTTGCAAGGTGAAGCCCACTGCGGTTGAGAGTAGACCCGCATAAACGATCTCTTTCCAACCCAATTGTAGCACTTCAAGGCTAACGGTTTCGAGCGCGAAGCCGCCGCCAAGGCTATAGAGACCTGCAAGGATAAAGACGACTGCGGACACGGTGATTGGGCGCTTGGTGAGGGCCGCGGTGTAACCCAGCAGCATCACATGCACAGCCCAGAAAATGGCACTGCTCATCACAAGGAAATCACCGACCACAAAATTGTCGAGGCGAGCGCCATTCAATAAATACAGGCCGAGGAGGGCCAGCGGGGCGCAAACCCACACGATATAGTGTAGTTTTTGACGGAAAAAGAGCGTCAGAATGAACGGCACAAAGAACACATATAGGCCAGTGAGGAAGCCTGCATTGGTGACCGTGGCGGTGAGCAAGCCCGCTTGCTGCAACCAAGAGCCCAAGAAGAAGGCGGCGCTGAGGATGAAAATCAACCCCCAAGCGCGTTTGGAAATGGGCTCAGCTTGGCGCTTATGCTCGAACCACGCCAAAGGCAGAATAACGATGCCGCCCAGCAGATAGCGTGAGGCCAAAAAGGTGAGTGGCCCCATGGAATCCATTGCGGACTTTTGCGCGATGAACGCAAAGCCCCACACCATGGTGGCAATAAGCATAATGACAGTCGCCAAGGAGCGGGGCATAGCAAGGTCCTACTTTTTGGAAAGGTTCGTCAGAGCACCTGATCGAGGGCGCTGATCAATTGTTGGATTTCGGCCTCATTGGTATAATGAACGAACGATGTGCGCAAGACGCCATGGTTCGGGTCGATATCCATGCCTTCCATCAAGCGATATACATAGAAATGACCGCCAGCGGCCATGATTTTATGTTCCGCCAAATCGCGGGCCAGTTCCAAGCCCTGCTTTTCGCAAATCATAGAAATGGTGGGCACCCGTGCATCCAAATCATCGGTGCCGACAAGGCGCACTTTATTGGAGGATTTCAGATAATCCATCAAAGGAGCCAGCAAGGCTGTTTCTTGCTCGCGCAGGGCGCTGAACAATTTGCGCTCATTTTTGTTGGGCGCTGCGATATTTAGTTCTTCAGCAATGTCGTCGAAATAGGCGGCAATGCCGGCGCTGGCGGCGATTTGCGCGTGGTCTGGCCCGGCAGGCACCAAGCGTTTGCGCGGCAAACCATCGTTGAAGAAATGGCCTTGGTTGGGCAATTGCTCCGCCAAGGCAGGATCAATGGCCATCAAGCCTTGGTGCGGGCCGAATGTTTTGTAGGTAGAGAACAGATAAATATCTGCGCCCAACGCCGAGAGGTCGGGCATGGAGTGCGGCGCATAGGCGACACCATCCACAATGGTTTTGGCCCCAACTTTTTTGGCGGCGGCGCACACTTCTGCGACTGGATTGATTTCGCCCACAATGTTGGAGGCGTGTGGGAACGTGATGAGTTTCACTTTGTCGTCGAGCAGATTTTCGAAGGTCGCAAACTCAAGCGACCCTGTGGATGGGTTGACCTTCCACTCGCGCACTTCCAACCCTTTTTCGGCAGCCATGCGGCGGACCGCGCCTGTGTTGGCTTCATGGTCCTGATTGGTGACAATGATCGCATCGCCAGCCTTGAGCATTTGGCCAAAAGCATGGGCCAATGTGTAGGTGTTCGCCGTTGTGGAGGGGCCGAAGTGAATCCAGCTTACATCGACATTGAGCAAACGGGCCAAGGCATCATGGCCTTCATCCATTTCGTTGCCTGCTTCTTTTGAGGCTGGATATTGGCCATAGGGCTGCAATTTATGGGCTGTGTAATAATGATTGTAGCGATCAATCACCTGCTGGCACATATAGGAGCCACCGGCATTTTCGAAAAATGCCCAGCCATTGAGGCTTTCCTCTTCAAATGCAGGAAAGTGTGCTCGAAATGTTGCTGGATTGATTGGCAGATTCATGATCGTCCCCCTTTTGGTTGTACCAAATTGGTATCGGGGGATTGGATGATTGGCAAGCCGGAAACATGCCCTGTGGGCCATTGAAAATATTGATGGGTCGCCCACAAATATTTATGTGGTCGACCCATGGGAGAGAAAGTGCGCTGCCGGGGTGAGATTATGCGGGAGAGGTGCTGGCAGCCCAGGGGCACGTTTGGGCCGCCAGCGACAGCGCCACTTACGGGTAATTATGCGTCGCTGTCATCCTCGTCATCATCATTGTCCTGATCACCACGATGCTTCGGGCCATGTTCGCCACGCTCGCCTTTTGGGCCTTTTTTGTTGAGCTCAGCTTTTTGCTCGTCGCTCAAGCTGTCATAAAAGTCAGCGAAGGCCGGGGTGATTTGGCTCATGGCATCAAGTTGCAACTGCATCATGGCCTGGCGTTTTTCCATGCCTTCCACCGGAGTGGCTGGCTTGGTTTCTTTTAATGGCGCACAGGCATCAGCCGCGTCAGTTTGGGCTTCCGTCACTGCTGCTTTCAGCGCGTTGAACGCTTCGGTTTGATCAGCAGTGAGTTGCAAACGTTCGGCCATTTTATCCAAGCGTTCGCCAGCTTTTTCGGTGCCTTCAGGTGCGCACACCATGTCCAAGAAGCCGTGGCCGCCGCGAACCATGCGATGTTGGCCGCCTTTTTTGCCTTTATGCTTTTGTTCAGCGCGTTTGCCGTCGCCGTGATTGTCGGCATAGGCGGCAACCGGAGCCAAAGCAGAAACAGAGAGGGTGCCAACCAACGCTGTAGCGAGGGCGAGAGTTGAGAACTTTTTCATGGTGATCTTCCTTTCGATCGGGGTGTCCGTCTGATCGAGATTGAAGATAAGAAACTGCAGCTTGCGGGAAGTTTTCCATTAGATGACAATTTGGTAAGTTTGGTAATATAGGGACTGAAAATTGCGATAAGGCATTAAAAAACCAGCCCTTTTACGAAAGGGCTGGCCAAAACAAAAACCGCTTTGGAGGGGGAGTTATTTGCTGGACCGGTTTTTGTTTTCCTGCGTACGCACGGGGGAGGTGCGCCGCTTGGGAGCTGCTGTTGTCCGCCAGAGTTCAACGATTATGGCCAGACAGATGACAAGCGCGGGAATGATGATACCAAGGGCAACTTGATCTGCAGGATGGTCAGTTGCCGCGAGAGCCGGACTGGCTACAGCCCCTGCGCTTAAGAATAGGCCAAATCCTATGGTGAGGGCTGTTAGGATTTTAGATTGCTTTTTCATGTCATCGCTCCTTTGAACAGAAACGAATATGCGGTCCAAGTGCGGGAAAATTTTGAGTGAAATAAGAAAAATTCCGGCAGAAATTTAGGCTAATTTGTGACCGCCACAAAGCTTAACAAAATATGCGTTGCCAAACTGCAACGAAATTGGTTCAATCCCGAACGGAACGCGAGTTCTCCTCACTGCACGCCGAAGCTAAAAAGCTTTATTCTGGCGTAACTTAAACAAATAAGATCTATAAAAGGCCCACAAAAGATGGAAAAAATCTCTGCTGCATTGCGTCGTATCAAACCTTCCGCCTCTATGGCGATTTCGCAATTGGCGCTGGAAAAGAAAGCAGCCGGCGATGATGTGATCGCTTTGAGCGCTGGTGAGCCCGATTTTGATACGCCCAAGCCGATTCGTGATGCAGCTGCCCGCGCGATGGATGAGGGCAAGACCCGTTACACCGCAGCAAGTGGTATTCCAGAATTGAAGGCGGCGATTGCCCGCAAATTTGAGCGCGACAATAATATCAAGACCGATCCGGCTGATTGCTTTGTGGCCACAGGCGGCAAGCAGATCATTTATAATGCACTGATGGCGACATTGGACGAGGGCGATGAGGCGATTGTGCCTGCTCCATTCTGGGTGTCTTACCCGGAGATCATCAGCCTGGCCGGGGCAACGCCGATTATTGTGCAGGCGGATGCGTCACAGGGCTTTAAAATCACGCCGCAGCAATTGGAAGATGCGATCACTGACAAAACGGTTTGGCTTTTGCTGAACAGCCCGTCCAACCCGACAGGTGCGGTTTATAGCGCGGATGAAATGAAAGCGCTGGCTGACGTGTTGCGGAAATATCCGCATGTGCTGGTGCTGATGGACGATATTTATGAGCACCTAGTTTATGGCGACACCAAATTTGTGACCATGGCGGAAGTTGCGCCGGATTTGCAGGACCGAGTGGTGACCATGAATGGCGTGTCCAAAGCCTATGCCATGACTGGCTGGCGGATTGGTTATTGCACCGGACCGAGCTGGTTGATCAAAGCGATGAACAAGCTGCAGGGGCAATCTACGTCTAACGCGTGTTCGATTGCCCAATGGGCCAGCGTGGAAGCGCTGGAAGGGGATCAGAGCTTTTTGGCTGAATGGCGCGATGCGTTTAATGCGCGGCGCGACTTTGTTGTTGAGCGTTTGAACCAGATCGACGGCATTGACTGCCTGACACCGGACGGTGCGTTTTACGTTTACCCGTCATGCGGGGCATTTATTGGCAAAACCCGCGCGGATGGCAAAGTGATCGAAAATGATGAGGACTTTGTGATGGGGCTATTGGCGGAGCAGAATGTGGCCAGTGTGCATGGCGGGGCTTATGGCCTGTCGCCGCACTTCCGCGTGTCTTATGCTTTGTCGTTGCCGGAGCTTGAGCAAGCCTGCAACCGGATTGAAGCCTATTGCAAGGGTTTGAAATAAGGTTGGTCGATCAAGTGGATTGATCTTTAAACCCCTCCCCAGTTTGGGGAGGGGTTTTTGTTTGGTTATTGGCGTGCCGCTTTGCGGGCGTCGGCGTTGGCGAGGGTGTCGAGGAACACTTTGCGCACGCCTTCGCTGTCAGCAGCCGAGCACACATGTACGCGGCGGTTGCCGTCGGCCAATTCTACCGTGTTGCCCACTTCATTGCCATCGGGGATGGTGTTGAGCGGCACATGTTTGGTGGTGAACAATTCAGGATCCGTCAACGCGATGATGGCGGCCGGATCGTGCAGGGCACAGCCTTGAAGGCCAACATTGTTCACATAGAAATTGATGTAGTAGGTGGAAATCTGGCTCAAGAATTTGCCGATTTCTGGCGAGCTTTCGCTGACTTTTGCAAAGTCGTCCAAGGTGCAGACGATTTTTTGCGTCACATCAAGGCCAACAAGGGTGACGTCCCATTCAGCATCAAACACTTTTTGAGCAGCGTGTGGATCGTTCCAAATGTTGGCTTCAGCAAATTCGGTCACATTGCCGGGGGCATCAACGGCGCCGCCCATGATCACTACATTTTTCACGTTTTTGGCGATGGCTGGATCATGCTCCAACGCAAGGGCCAAATTGGTGAGCGGGCCAACGGCGCAAATGGTGATTTCACCTGGCTGTGCGGCGGTCATTTCACATAGAAACTCTGCGGCGCTGCGCGGGTCTTTTTCTGTTTTTGGATTGGTGCGCGGATAATCGCCGAATCCTTCAACGCCGTGCACAAAATCCGCATGTGGGTTTGGTGTTTGCACCAACGGCACTTTTGCGCCCTCAGCCACAGGGGTTTTTGCGCCCACCATTTCAGCCAAATGCAAGGCGTTGCGGGTGGCAGTGGTGACCGGCACGTTGCCGAAAATGGTGGTCATGCCCAGCAATTCGATGCGTGGGTCGGCATAGATGTGGTGGATGGCCATCGCATCGTCGATGCCCGGGTCCGTATCAAGAATGATTTTATGTTGGCTCATGAATGGGTCTCCAAAAAGTTTTGAACTTCGTCATAGGTGGGAATGGCGCTGGCGGCGCCCAAGCGGGTGACTTGGATGGCGCTGGCAGCGCTTGCGATTTTAAGAGCTTTTTCTGGGTCTGTGCCTTTATCCAACTCAGCCAAGAAAAAGCCGAGGAAAGTGTCGCCCGCGCCGGTTGTGTCGATGGCGTCCACCTTAAAGCTGGTGCTGGTGAAGGTGCCGGATGGCGTGCGCAGTTCTGCGCCTTTTTCGCCTTTGGTGACCAGAATATAGTCGCACTCGAGCTGATCGATGGGCTTGCCGGACGCTTGCGCCAATTGTTGGGCCTCAATTTCATTGACCGCGATCAAATCCACATGCGGGATGATGCTGGCGGCGCGTTGGGCGTCAAATGGGGCGGCGGCGTAAGCGATTTTCATGCCGTGCTGCTGCGCGACTTTCAGGGCGTGATCAACATTGTTGGTTTCATTTTGAAAGAGCAGCCAATCGCTCGAGGTGGCATCGGCTAGAGCATCGTCGATTGCCGCGTCTGAGAAGTTTTGGTTGGCTCCGCCGTTCAGGACGATATTGTTTTCGCCGCTATCATCTACATAGATGATGGCATGGCCGGTTGGGGTTTCGGTGACGGCGACTTTTTCAATGTCGACACCAGCATCTTTTAACAGTTCAAGCACCCAACCATCATCCTGACCGATGGCGCCGAAATGTTTGACGCTGCCATTTGCGCGGGCGATGGCGATGGATTGGTTGGCACCTTTGCCGCCCAAGCCTTTTTCAAATGAGGTGGCCGCCAATGTTTCGCCCGGTTGGGGGAAGTGGGGCACGCGGTGCACATAGTCAATATTGATTGACCCGAAATTGATGATGCTCATATCCAACCTTATCTTTTTGGCCGATCATATATAATTTAACCAAATGGTCAAAAATTATTTCAATCAACCTCACGGGGATTTTACATTTGATCATTTGCCCGTGAGCGCAAACCAGTTTTAACTGGCAAAAGCGCAAATGGGAGACTGAATTATGCATATTCGCAAAACGCCAAGCTGGCAACTCAAGGAAGCTGATGCCACCCCGGAGGCGGTGTTTCTCAATCGGCGGCAAATCATGGCTGGTGGCTTGGCTGCTGGCGCGATTGCGGCAAGCGGTGGCTTAAACATTTCTAAGGCCTTTGCGCAGGAAGGTCGCGCTGCGTTGGAGGCGGCGAAGAATGAGGCCTTTACACTGGACCGCGACCTGACGCCAGAAGATGTGAATCTCAATTACAATAATTTCTATGAATTTGGCTCGCACAAAGAAATTGCCAGCGCTGCGCAAGCGTTGGAGCCAAGGCCATGGGAAATCACCATTGATGGCATGGTGGAAAAACCGATCAAGATTGATATTGATGAGCTGATGGCCAAGATGACGCTGGAAGAGCGGCTCTATCGCCACCGCTGCGTGGAGGCTTGGTCGATGACTGTGCCATGGATCGGCTTTCCGTTGCGCAAGCTGGTGGAAATGGCTGCGCCCACATCTGATGCGAAATATGTGCGGATGGAAACGTTCAACGACCCAGGCGTTGCGCGGGGAATTAAGACCCAACCATGGTATCCGTGGCCTTATGTTGAAGGCGTGACCATGGAAGAAGCCAATAATGATTTGGCGTTTTTGGTGGTGGGTGCTTATGGCAAAGTGGTGGCTGACCAAATGGGCGCGCCGTTGCGCTTGGCGCTGCCGTGGAAATATGGCTTTAAATCCATCAAATCGATCGTCAAATTTACCTTCACCGATGAGCGGCCTGTGAGCTTTTGGGAGCAACTGCAGGCGCGTGAATATGGCTTTTGGGCCAATGTGAACCCGGAAGTGCCGCACCCACGTTGGAGCCAAGCGACAGAGCGGGTGTTGCACACGGGCGAGCGGGTGCCGACACAATTGTTCAATGGCTATGGCGAGCAGGTGGCTAGCCTTTATACGGGCATGGAAGATTTAGGCGATGCGCTTTATCGCTGATGGAAAGCAAAAGATAACGGGGAAGGGGCTTGCATAAATGCAGGCCCTTTTTTTGTGCAATGCAGACAAAAACTTCCCCTAAAACCAAAAAAGGCCCCGCGATGCGAAGCCTTAATCGGTACAGCAAACATCGAGGGAGGAGGGACGTGTTTGCTGTTCTTATGAGAGCTGAGTTCGTTGGGAGGAGGTAACGTTCTCAACTCTTATGTCTGTGTATATGCCCCCGACCCCTATGATTTACAAGACCTTAATGCGCATAGGAGGGATGCAGTTTTTGCATGGGTGGTTGTTTTTAGAATAGACGCCCGAAATGAGGCGGCGCGCAGGTTTGTTCTGCCCTAGTGATTTGGCCATTAGATTTAATTTGCGGGAGCAGAAAATGAGCCAGAAACATAAAGCAGAACAATTTAGGGACTTGCATCATGCTGAAGCGCCACTGGTGCTTTATAATGTTTGGGATGCAATGGGCGCGGGCAGCTTGGCTGAGGCGGGTGCGCCGGCGGTGGGCACCAGCAGTTGGGCCATTGCAAAAGCGCATGGCTTTGAGGATGGGGAAGAGATGCCCTTGGCATTTGCGGCGCAGATTGTGCACTGCATTGCGACGCATGTGGATGTGCCGGTAACGGCAGATTTTGAGGCTGGATATGCATCTGACTTGCGTCAATTGCGGGCCAGCGCGGAGCAGTTTCTGCGCACTGGCATTGTTGGCGTCAATTTTGAAGATCAGATTGTGGGTGGTGACGGGCTTTATAGCTTGGAGGATCAAGTAAACCGCATTCAAACTGTGCGGCATGTGGCGGATGATTTAGGCATTGCTCTCTTTATCAATGCGCGCACCGACATATTTATGCAAGCCAAACCGACTGATGATTTGGAGCATTTGGGTGAACAGGCGGTCGCGCGGGCGAAGATATATCAACGCGCGGGTGCGGATGGATTCTTTGTGCCCAATTTGGACAATGAAGCGATGATCGCCACCCTCTGCCAAGAAGTGGATATGCCGCTTAATATTATGAGCCTCGACCCCAATATGGATATTGCCAAAATGGCAGCGCTTGGGGTGCGGCGGATCAGCTTTGGACCAAAACCGATTTTGGATGCGATGGCGGACTTTCGGCAGCGTCAGATTGTTTGAGGGCATAAAAAAAAGACCTCGCCGGGAGGGAGGCGAGGTCTTAAAAGTTTTTGCAGACCACGAGGGAGGAGGGACGTTGTCTGCTTTGCTCTGAAGAGTGTTGCCCGTTGGGAGGAGAAGTACGCGCTCAACTCTTATATCGGTGATATGGGATATGGCGCTCTATATTACAAGCGTTGGCTGCGCATAAGAGCCGTGCGCCTTTTGCATGGGTGCTTGTAGGTGGGCGATGGTTTTGCGCCTATGGCCGGAAGCTGGCCAGCTTTATACCAAAAGCAATAAACACAGTTCCTGTGACACCTTTAAGCCAGCGCTGGAAATTGCCATTGCGGGCGAACTTGGTGAGCCCTGAGAATAGAATGACCATCAGGCCGAACCAGATGGCATTCAGGGTTGAGTGAATAAAGATCAGCAAAAATGATGTGCTCAACGCGGTTTCGCCCGGCGTGATGAATTGCGGGAAGGCCGCAAGGTAAAACATCGACACTTTGGGATTAAGCGCGTTGGTGAACAGGCCCTCCAAATAGGCCTTGAACAGGGTGCGCTTGTGACGAGCAGGTGCTATGTTGGTTGCAGGCGCGATGCCTTTAAATGCCGCGATCAGGGATTTGATGCCCAACCAGCACAAATATGCGGCGCCGATATATTTGATCAAGGTGAAGGCGAAGGCTGATTGCACCAGCAGCAGGGAAATGCCGAGGATGGACAGTGCGCCGTGCAAATAAAAGGCGGTGATGAAGCCAAGCACATTGGCAAAGCCGGCGGCGCGGCCTGATGTGGGCACGGTTTTAGCGATCAGTACGCCATTGGGGCCAGGTGAGATCACCAATAATGTGGCAACAAAGGTAAAGGTGATGATTTCTGACCAAGCCATATCGCATTCTCCCATCCGATATATTTGGCTTAATGCCGCTTTGAATTTTACGCAATGTTTAAGCGCAAAAAAAAGACCTCGCCGGGAGGAGGTGGCGAGGTCTTTGAATAAGTTGGGCAGACATCGAGGGAGGAGGGACGGTGTCTGCCTAAAAAACGATCTGACAACTTGGGAGGAGGAGGACGTTGTCATCACGTTATGACCCCTATATGGCGCATAGGACTGATTTTGCCAATAGGGTTCGGCGCATATGGGGTATGCGCTAAATGCATGGCTGAAATTTGGGTGCGAAAATAAAAAAAAAGCCCCATCCGAAGATGGGGCTAAAGAATTCAAGAGGAAACCTCTTACAAGGAGGGAATAGCGACGCAGTTGAGGGAGGAGGAACAACTGTGTGTGTCGCTTTTCTTGAGGCGCGTTATGCACATGGCTGCTTGGTTTAGCAATTGTTAATTGCGCATATCAGCTATGCGCCATGTGCATGGAAGGTTTTTGGGGTGATTTTAGAAGGCCCAATCGCGTGCTTTGGACACCAAAAAGTCGCGGAAAACGCCGACTCGTTTTGATGCTTTTAACGCAGGAGGGTAAACAAAATATGTTTCAAATTCAGGGGTTTCCACATCATCGAGTACCTGAACAAGGCTTGGTTCGCCCTCAGTGATATAATCTGGCAACATCGCGATGCCAATGCCTTCACGCGCGGCCTGCATCATGCCGTAAATCGCATTAACGCGCAAGATTGGCTGGCGTGGATTGTTTTCTGGGCGGCCCAAACGCTCCAAATAATTCACGTCACCAAGATATTCGGGGCTTGGATTCCCGAATGTAACAATGCGGTGATTGTCCAAATCGTCGACACATTTGGGGATGCCGAACTTTTCCAAATAGGAAGTGGCAGCATATAGGTGGAAATGCACCGTGAACAATTTGCGTTGAATCAGTTCAGATTGATTTGGACGGTGCAAACGGATGGCGACATCCGCTTCACGCATAGCTAGGTCCAACTCAGAATCGTTCAATTTGATTTCAAGCTGAATGGTTGGATAGCGGTCCAAGAACTCATCAATACGCGAGGTGAGCCATGTGGAACCAAAACCCACTGTGGTGGTGACCAGAAGCGGGCCGGACGGCATGTCCTGACTTTCGGTCATTTGTGCTTCAACCGATTGCAGCTCCCATGCCATGCGGTGGGCGGTGCGGAACAATTGCTCGCCCACCTCTGTCATCACCAAGCCGCGGGCATGGCGGATGAAAAGCTTGAGGCCCAAACTATCTTCCAAAGAGGAGATTTGACGGGAGACCGCCGACTGGCTCATGCCCAAGCGTTCACCCGCATGGGTGAAGCTGCCGGCTTCGGCTACGACATGAAAAATGCGCAGGCGGTCCCAATCAATGGCCATTATTCAGCAGCCTCGGCAACTTCTTGCGCAGCCAAGAACTTTTCGGCTTCCAATGCGGCCATGCAGCCCATGCCCGCAGCAGTGACGGCCTGACGGTAAATGTCGTCGGTGACGTCGCCAGCGGCATAAACGCCGGGTACGTTTGTGGCTGTGCTGTCTGGTGCGGTGACCAAATAGCCGCCATGCTTCATTTCCAACTTGCCTTCAAACAAGCTTGTGGCTGGTGCGTGGCCGATGGCGATGAAGACGCCATCCACATCCATTTCAGTGACCTCGCCAGTATTGCGATTTTTGATCTTAGCGCCAGTAACTGATTTAGGAATACCGTCAGTGCCTGTGACTTCTTCCAACTCGCTATCCCAAATGACTTCGATCTTTTCATTTTTGAACAGACGTTGCTGCAAGATTTTTTCCGCGCGGAAAGAATCGCGACGGTGCACAACAGTCACTTTTGAAGCGAAGTTGGTGAGGAAGAGGGCTTCTTCAACAGCGGTGTTGCCGCCGCCAACTACAATGACGTGTTTGTCGCGATAGAAAAAACCGTCACATGTGGCGCAGGCTGACACGCCAAAGCCTTGGAAGGCTTGTTCTGACGGGATGCCAAGCCATTTGGCTTGCGCGCCAGTGGCAATGATCAAGCTGTCGCAGGTGTAGATGGTGCCGCTATCGCCAGTAAGGGTGAAGGGACGTTTGTCCAAATCCACATTCACAATGGTATCGGTCACCGTTTTGGTGCCCATTGCTTCGGCTTGGGCTTTCATCTGTTCCATCAACCACGGACCCTGAATCATTTCAGCAAAGCCGGGATAGTTTTCAACTTCTGTGGTGATGGTGAGCTGGCCACCAGGCTGGATGCCTTGAATGACCACAGGTTCGAGCATGGCGCGAGCGGCGTAAATTGCGGCTGAGTAGCCAGCAGGGCCGGAGCCAATGATCATGACAGGAGCGTGCATATGCGCAACCTTCTCTTAGAATATTAATGTTGGCTATAGATTAGGTAAGGCGCGGGGCAGTTGCAAGAAGGCGTGGGACAGCTTTCACAAAAAGAGAAAAGAAAACCCCGGCTTTTGGTAAAGCCGGGGCAATTTGTCTCACGATTTGTGAAAGATTAGATGTATTTCACTTCCAAAATTTCATAAGAGCGTGCGCCGCCAGGGGCAGACACTTCAACGCTGTCGCCAACTTCCTTGCCGATCAGGGCGCGGGAAATTGGAGAGGAGATAGAGATTCGGCCTGCGCTGGCATCTGCCTCAGGGTCACCTACGATTTGGTAGGTTTTTTCCTGCTCTGTATCTTCGTCAATCAACAAAACAGTGGCACCAAACTTAATGGTTTCGCCGCCAAGTTTTGACACATCAATGACATCTGCAAGCGCTAGAATGCTCTCTAGTTCTTGAATGCGCCCTTCATTGAGGCTTTGCTGTTCCTTAGCCGCATGATATTCGGCGTTTTCTGACAGGTCGCCATGGGCGCGCGCTTCAGAAATATCTTGGATGATGCGCGGGCGTTCAACCGACAAGCGATTGGTCAATTCATCGCGCAAGGCCTGGTGACCGGAAACGGTCATAGGGATTTTGTCCATAAAGCTCACATCCTTTTAGTTGCGCTTACACAAATCTAGTTCTGGCCGGGCAAGCCCTACCAAAATGGTCTGTTGCAAACGGTCGCTAAACGAAAAATCGGCCCCTTCATGTGGAGCCGCATATATCTATTTGTTTAATTTATAATCGCGACTGGCCGTTTGGCAAGCCGCGATCAAATGTGGTGTTGCCACCCTAATCAATCAATGGTGGCATAAATCTGGCAGATTGCCAAATTAGTCAGCAGCTACAAGCTCACCAGCTGATGATTTGCCTGAGCGCTTGTCTTGCAAGATTTCGTAAGACAATTTTTGACCTTCGTCCAACTGCGCCATGCCTGCTTTTTGAACAGCTGAAATGTGCACAAACACATCGTTGCCGCCATCGTCAGGTTGAATGAAGCCATAGCCTTTTTGGGTGTTGAACCATTTAACGGTACCTTGAGGCATTTTGTATTCCTTTCGCGAATTTAGTGCCAGTTTCCCCAATGCATCGATTGCACCAGGGCTGTAATCGATGTTGGTAGAAACGGTGTCGTTCGCGGAGGTAGCTCCGGCCAGGTCGTTCGGCCAATAGTCGATTTGAGAACGTTAAGATTTATTTGTGACATTTTCAAGTCAAAACGGAAGGGGCATGCGAATAAAATTTTACAAGTTTTCGGAAATAATTCTTTTACTTAGTAACGGTGATGTTTTCTTTTTATTGTTTAAAATATCCCCGAGCGTTTTATCGCTTAGCACATCAAAAAAAGCGGAGCGTGCAGAAGTAAAAAGCCCCGTCAGCTCGCAATATCCGGAAAATTCGCAGCTACATTGTTGACGGTCAAGGCATTCAACAAGGGAAAAATTAGGCTCGGATATTCTGATCAACTCTGCGATTGTTTTGTCGTGTGCCACTTCACTTAAGCTGATGCCGCCAGTTTTACCTCTGCTGGTGTTCAAAATTTCGTGCTTTGAGAGATGATGCACGATCTTGGTCAGATGGTTTTTCTTCAACTGCAAAATATTGGCGACCTGAGAGATGGTCATTTTTTTAGGGGCAACCATGCCCAACAACATCAAAAGGCGAAGGGAATAGTCTGTTTGTGACGTCAGATGCACAAATTGTCTCACTTTGTCGATTTGGCCAAATTCAAGGTTGCGTTTTTGGCTTGATGTTGTAAAGATGCATTTAATATACATCTTTTGGAGATTGTTTCAAATGAGTTTTGCAGAAGTGCATCGGGAGAATTATCGGCGGCAAGCCAATGCTTATGGCATTGATGCTGATTTTGTCTCGGAAATGGTGGATGGATTTTACACCAAGGTGCGCAATGACCCGGAGTTGGGGCCGATTTTTGATCAAGTGATTCAAGATCAATGGGCGGTTCACCTGGTGAAGATGAAGCAATTTTGGCGAGCAATTGCGCTCAAGACCGGTGAATATCATGGTCGGCCAATGCCAGCACATTTGAAACTGAAGAACGTAACGAAAGAGCATTTTACGATTTGGCTGCGGCTATTTGATGAAAATCTAGACGAGGTTGCCCCCAGCCCCGAAGCCAAAGCCTTTTTTAAAGACCGGGCGCGAAATATTGCCCGGAGTTTGATGATGGGCATGTTTTATGACCCGGATGAAGATTTAGGAGCAAGACCATGATGTTTGTGGTTTACGCCTTTATGGGCCTGACGGTTTTGATGATGGGTATATTTGTGGTGGTTGTGTTTTCTGAACGAAAGCATTTTGCCGAGCCGCAGATTGCGCTGAGTAATGACCCTGTTGGGCGTCAATTCATCCTTGCAGCCAAAACCGGATTTTGGTTTTGGAAAGCCGTGCTGGTGGTTGTGACCATGCTCTATATTTTAGGGGAGATTGGATGATGAGGCCCACTCTTTTTCGTCGATTTCTCCTTCTCGCTCCCTGGATGCTGCTCTGGGGATTTGCGCCCATGCCCTTATATATATGGGCATGGTTTGCACTAACAGGCGCCCTTTAAAGATCTCACGCCGTTGGTTTGTGCGCGCAAAAAAAGTGGGCAGCCTATTGGTCGGGCTGCCCACTGTCCATTTTAGTCGGTCTTTCGCAGATTAGGCCGCGAAATAATCCTGCACAGATGTGACCTGCAAATTGTCAGTTGAGTAGGCGACAATGCCTTCAACTGCTGCGATCGCCCCTGCGATGGTTGTGTAATATGGGATCTTGTTCAACAATGCTGTGCGGCGCAAATCGCGGCTGTCGCGCAGGGCTTGTGCCCCTTCAGTTGTGTTGATCACCAATTGCACTTGGCCGTTTTTCATGGCGTCCACAATATGTGGGCGACCTTCAAGCACCTTATTCACCTTTTCGCATTCCACGCCATTCTCAGTGAGGAAGCGCTTAGTGCCACTGGTGGCGATGACTTTGAAGCCCACTTCTTGCAGCTTCTGAATAGACGACAAAATGGCTGCTTTGTCCTGATCGCGGACAGATACGAACACAGTGCCTTCTTTAGGCACTTTGGTGCCGCCGCCAAGCTGGCTTTTCGCGAAGGCAATCGCATAGTCTTTATCCATGCCGATCACTTCACCTGTTGAGCGCATTTCTGGGCCCAACACGGTGTCGACGCCAGGGAAGCGTGCAAAGGGGAATACCGCTTCTTTAACCGCAATATGCTTCAGCTCACGCTCTTTCAAATCAAAGCTGGCCAAGCTTTCGCCTGCCATGATGCGAGACGCGATGGCCGCAACGGGCATGCCAATCACTTTGGCCACAAATGGCACTGTACGTGAAGCACGTGGGTTCACTTCCAACACATAGAGCTGATCATCTTTGAGTGCGAACTGCACGTTCATCAAGCCGCCCACATTCAAGGCCAAGGCCAATTCGCGGGTTTGGCGCTTGATCTCTTCAATCACCTCTGGGCTCAGCGAGCGTGGCGGTAAGGAGCAAGCACTGTCCCCTGAGTGAACACCAGCTTCTTCAATGTGCTCCATAATGCCTGCCACGAACACATCCTTGCCATCGCACAATGCATCCACGTCAATTTCAATTGCGCCGCCCAAATAGCTATCGAACAACAAGGGGCCTTCTGCCAACACGGAGTTGATTTGGCCTGTTTTGTCGTTTGGATATTTTTGACGGATGTGGGGTGGCACCAACTCGGTGAGGGTGCCTTGCACATAATCTTCAAACTCATCTGAATTGTGCGCAATCACCATGGCGCGGCCACCCAGTACGTTGGATGGGCGAATAACCAATGGATACGAAATATTTTCCGCAACAATCCGTGCTTGTTCAAGCGAGTGGGCAATGCCGTTTGATGGCTGGGTCAACTCAAGATCATTCAATAGTTTTTTGAAGTGATCCCGGTCTTCCGCCAAATCAATTTGCTCAGGCTGTGTGCCCAAAATTGGGAAGCCAGCGCGTTTAATGTCGTTGGCAAGGCCAAGTGGTGTTTGACCACCGAACTGAACGATCACGCCAGCCAAAGTGCCTTTAGACTGTTCGGTGCGCAAAATTTCCAGCACATCTTCTTTCGTCAATGGCTCGAAATAGAGGCGGTCAGATGTGTCATAGTCGGTGGAAACCGTTTCCGGATTACAGTTGACCATGATGGTTTCATAGCCTGCATCTGCGCAAGCGAATGAGGCGTGACAGCAGCAATAGTCAAACTCAATACCTTGACCGATCCGGTTTGGACCACCGCCCAAAATCACGATCTTTTTGCGATCGCTTGGCTCGGCTTCGTTCACCAATTCGCCTGCAAAAGGTGTCTCATATGTTGAGTACATATAAGCAGTTGGTGAGGCGAATTCGGCGGCGCAAGTGTCGATGCGCTTATAGACTGGGTGCACATCCAATTGGTCGCGGATGGCTTTGATCTCGCGTGGCTTTTTGCCAGAAAGATCAGCCAAGCGCGCATCAGAGAAGCCCATGCTTTTCAGCTTGCGCATTTGCGATGCGGTTTCAGGCAAGCCGTAAGCTTTGACCTTTTCTTCCATCTCAACGATGCCGCGAATTTGCTCCAGCACCCAAGGGTCAATGGCGCAGGCGCGGAAAATAAACTCGTCGTCAAAGCCCAAACGCATGGCTTGTGCCACCACCAAAATACGATCTGGCGTTGGGGTGCCCAAGGCCGCGCGCACGGCGTTTTTGTCGTCGCCAGAGCCAAGGCCTTTAATGTCGATTTCGTTGAAGCCAGATAGGCCTGTTTCCAATGAACGTAATGCTTTTTGGAAGCTTTCCTGGAAGGTGCGGCCAATGGCCATGGCTTCACCCACAGATTTCATGGCTGTGGTGAGGCGACGGTCTGAGCCAGGGAATTTTTCGAACGCAAAGCGTGGGATTTTGGTGACCACATAATCGATGCTTGGTTCGAAGCTGGCTGGTGTTGCGCCGCCTGTGATGTCGTTTTCAAGCTCGTCCAACGTGTAGCCAACCGCTAGACGCGCAGCCACTTTAGCGATTGGGAAGCCTGTTGCCTTGGAGGCCAATGCAGATGAACGCGATACACGCGGGTTCATTTCGATCACGATCAAACGGCCGTCAGCAGGGTTCACCGCGAACTGTACGTTTGAGCCGCCTGTTTCCACGCCAATTTCGCGCAGAACGGCCAATGAGGCGTCGCGCATGATTTGATATTCTTTATCGGTCAATGTGAGGGCCGGGGCCACGGTGATGCTGTCGCCCGTATGCACGCCCATTGGATCGATGTTTTCGATTGAACAGATGATGATGCAATTGTCCTTTTTATCGCGGACAACTTCCATCTCATATTCTTTCCAGCCGATGATGCTTTCTTCCACCAACACTTCGTTGGTTGGGGAGGCGTCAATGCCAGCTTCAACAATGGAGAGATATTCTTCGCGGTTATACGCCACACCACCGCCTGTGCCACCCATGGTGAAGGACGGGCGAATGATGGCTGGCAAGCCAACAAATTCGAGTGCTTCCATCGCTTCAGTAATGTTGTGGGCCAACATGGATTTGGCTGTTTCCAACCCGATCTTATCCATAGCGGCGCGGAACAATTCGCGGTCTTCCGCTTTGTCGATGGCTTCCGCCGTCGCGCCGATCATTTCCACATTATATTTTTCCAGCACGCCCATTTTGCGCAAAGACAAAGCGCAGTTCAGTGCGGTTTGGCCACCCATCGTTGGCAGAATCGCATCGGGGCGTTCCTTCTCGATGATTTTGGCTACCACTTCGGGGGTGATTGGCTCCATGTAAGTGGCGTCCGCCATGTCCGGATCGGTCATGATGGTGGCCGGGTTGGAGTTGACCAAAATAATGCGGTATCCCTCCGCCTTTAGGGCCTTACAGGCTTGTGTGCCTGAATAGTCAAATTCGCAGGCCTGACCAATAATAATAGGTCCGGCACCGACAATAAGAATGGAGGAGATATCTTCACGTTTTGGCATAGCATCACTCGGCATCATGCAGCGCTTTGGCTTGCAAGGGTCCAAAGCGCCGGGTTGCGATTCATAAATATGTGGCTAAGCGGGCGTTTTAGGCCGAAAAATCCAAAAGGGAAACCCCATTGGCCAAGAAAATTTAAATAATTTAACTTTTGGCCAGATTGAAGCAAATTAGTCCACTGTTGGATCGGTTGCCGGGGGCTGCGGCATCGGCTTTTTGCGACGGATTAAATCTTTGGCCGCGATGAGCGCGCCAAAGGTGATCAGCAAACAAGCTACGCCCACCACCCAGGTGAGTTGGCTGAAGCCAAAGGCGATCATAATCAACGTGGCCAAAAGGGGCACCATATAAGCGCCAGCGCCAAGCAATTGGATGTCGCCTTTTTTCATGCCGATGTCCCATGTGTAAAAGGCAGAGCCCAGCGGGCCGAGGCCCATGCCCAAAATGGCAAGCCATTGGCCAAGATCTTCCGGCCACACCGTTTGTTCCCAAACCAAATGGCAGATCAAAGATAAAAGGGCAGTGGCGGCGCAAAAACCGGTGACGGCGTTGGTGGGCACGTGGGCAACGCGGCGCGACAGCACAGAATAGCTGGACCAGGCCAAGGCCGCGCAAAGGCCCATCAAATACCCAAAGGCATGTTCTGGCGCGACAGTGATGCCTTTGGCTTTGGTGACGATCAGAATGGCGCCGCCAAGCCCAAGCAGGGCGCCAACAATGTGATGCGGCTTCAACTTTTCGCCCGGCAGCAGGGCAGAAAAGACAACGATCAGCAACGGCCAGAGATAATTGATCAATGCTGCTTCCACTGGCGGTGCATTGCGCAAGGCGGTGAAATAAAAGAAGTGATAGCCAAATAGGCCTGTGACCCCGATCAACCAAACCAGTGCCGGTTGCCGGAGTTGTTTGATGGCGCTGGGGTTTTTAACCCAGTTGACCGCGCCAACCAATGCGCCCACGGTGAAGGCCATTGCCGACAATTGAAATGGCGGCACAGCACCGCTTGCTGCGGTGAACAGCGTGAGAAACGCGAAATTGATGATGGTGCTCGCCCCAATCAGGGTGGCTTGGCCGCGGGTCATCTATATTTACTTCGGCAAGGTGGCTTGCATGGAGGGGCGCTGGTTAAACGTCTCATACCATTCGCGCAAATAGGGGTAAGGGGCGAGCCAATCATGTTTGCCGAGGCGAAACTCTAGATAGCCGATGGCACAGCCCAACGCGATTTGCGCAGCGGAGATGTCACCTTCGATTTTGTCCAGCTCGTTTTGGCCTTGGGACAAGGCCCGATCAATAGCGCATCCCCAGCGTTGCTGCCATTGTTCTGATTGTTGCTGTTCAGGTTTGCGCAAATCCACAACGATGCCCAACGCACTGTCCAGCAGCCCATCGAACAATGCTTCATGGCGGCGCATGGCCCAATGGGCTTCGCCTTCTTTAGGCATGAGGCGTGGGCCTTCGCCCATTTCATCGAAATAAGCGCAGATCACCGGGCTGTCGAACAAGGTTTTGTTTTCGCCATAGATCAAGCAGGGAATTTTGCCTAGTGGATTGAGATGGTTCAATTTTTCCGGCTCATCTAGCGGGCTAACATGCACTTCTTCAAGGTTCGTGATGCCCTTTTCAAGCGCGGTGACGCGGCATTTGCGGGCATAGGGTGAAGCGTGGGAGACCAAAAGTTTCATCAACACAATCCTTTAAAATAAAGCGCAATCAGAGCGACAATTTAAAACCTTCATGCGAGCGATCAAAGCCCAAGCGTTCATAAAAACGGTGGGCATCTGGTCGATTTTTTGACGAGGTGAGTTGCACCATGCCAGCGCCTTTTGATTTGGCGAAGGCAATGGCCCACTCAATCATTTCACCGCCCAAGCCTTTGCCGCGATGATCTGCGCGAATGTGCACGCCTTCCAATTGGGCACGTTTGCGACCGCGGCCGGCCAAGCCTTGCAACAAATTGATTTGCATGCAGCCCACTTTTTCACCCGCCAATTCTGCGATGAAAAACAGATTGTTCGGGTCTTGCTCTATCAGGTCGAAAGCGCGCTGATATTCATCATTCTGTGCGTCATCCGCATCATCAATAATGGCTCGGCCGGGGGCGTTGCCGCCGATGGAGAGGGCCAAAATTGTTGCAATATCGTCACGAATGGCGGGGCGAATGGAGAGCTGCGGCATGGAAAGACCTGAATTGGCTTGTGGGCAGGGTTGAGTTCAATAAAGTGGTAATCGAAGTTGCGGGCAATCGCAATGGATATGGCCATTTTGCATTGAACAGGAGCGGCGGCATGAAGGTGCAAAAGATTGAGGCGTTTAAAGCCATTTGCGTGGTGAATGAGGCGACCATTTCAACCATTCCGGAAAAAGCGGAACAGGCAAATGCGTTGATCGCGGATGCGGTGGCACGGTTTGGACTGCAAGTGGTTGGGCCGACCGTGTTTCAATATACAAATATGTCTCAAGATATGAGCATACCTTTTACCCTGACCATTGCATTGCCGATTGCCAATGCGGAAGCCTATGAAGGTGATCTGACCATTCATGCCTATGAACAGATTTCGGCAGTGACCAGCCATTATGCGGGGCCGATTAAAGATTTGGCCGCGAAGGGGTATGACCCGATGATGGGCTATATCAAACAAAATGGCCTCACCATGATCGATGATTGCCGCGAAGTTTATCATCGTTGGGATGGGCCGGAAGCTGACACAAACGATATTGAACTGCAGATTGGCGTGGAGTGAGATTTATGTCTCAAACTGTCTCAGATTTGAGACTCGGTGTGTGGAAAAGCAGTTTTTGGTGCAGAGTTGAGACATATTGCATCAGAAAGGGCGTTGATGTGGTTTGTGAATGTTCCTTCAAATGGGACTGTCGTTGCAGTTGGATAGAGGTTGATTGATATGCGATCTAATGCTGCTGCCAGACAAAAGCGTCCATTTCAATCGCTCAAATCAAGGACTACATTCTCAACAAAGACTGTTAGCGTTTCCAATTTCTAATCCTGATCAAACGCACCGTGGGTCAATTTTCGTTGATCGATTAACATTACGATTTCATTCCAAATGTGCTCTCTCAATTTCGTCGGAGGAGAAGGTAGGTCATCCAGCTTTCTGTGACCATTTATATAAGAACTGAGTGCAACGAGATTTTCCGACCAAGAAGAACTGATTGGCCCATGCAATTGCATGAGTGCTAGGAGACTGTCCGTATCCTTGACCTTCAAAAAGGCTGGCTTTGGAACCGTTAGCATTCCCGATCCAGAGTCTTGATGCAATTTCGTGAGACATGATTGTATAGCCTTTTTGCTAGCGCTGTGATTGTATTGGATTAAATTGCATTGGAAGGCTGACATTATATAGGCATCGGTATAATAGTATTGCGCCACAATTTCATTGTTCTCTTCTCCATATCTCATGAGCAATGCGCCGCCACCTACACCAACTCCTTCGGGAGAAAACTCAAAACCTAGGTCCTCGGCAACCTCTAGTGCCGGTCTCATCACACTCTTTCTGATTTTCCATTGTCGCGTTTTGGCATCTGAGCGGACGGACTTTAGCTGCGTTTTTATCAGGTTATCCTGATCGTCGAATATGACATCAAAGCCGTCATGATCCACTGTATCAAAGTACGTGTTTAGGTAGTAACCGTGTCTCGCCGCGCTCGTTTTGACGTCCAAGAATAGCCTGTGCATTAAGATAGATTCTTTTGCGTGAGAGTTCGCAGGGGTATCCAAAAACGTTATCAAATTTTTCACGGGGCTCCTACCAAATGATCTATTTCCATTGAATATGTATTCTCTAATCAATCCGCTTTCAGTGTGGCCGAAATGCAAGTTGGGGGTGGCGGTTAGTTCTATCTTTACATGTTGCGCAATTTTGACCTTTCAGCCGAATTGGACACATGACACATTTAACAATGCTGGAAGTATTGGCTCACTGGCGAACATCCGAGTGCCACCTAATTACTCGTCAGCCCAAGCTTCTGCATGCGGCGGTACATGGTGGCGCGGCTGATGCCTAGGTCTTTGGCGGCGAGGGAGACATTGCCTTTGGTGCGGGCGAGGGCGCGGCGGAATTCTGACTTTTCGGCGCTTTGCAGATTGGTGCGGGCGTCGCTGGTGTGCACAATGTCGCTGATGGGTGTTGGGTCGGCCAGCATGGCCTGATCAACGCCGAAGGCGCGGCGGGCGTGGCGGTTTGCGCCGATAACGAGATCATCCTGATCGACCGCAAACAGCGCTGTGGCAGACAAATCTTCGGTTGGGGCGATGATGACGCGGGCGTCCTTATAGGTAGCGCGGAAATAGTCTTGCTCGATGCGTTGAGCCGTGTCGGCCACCACTTTGCCAAACACATGTGCGATGCCGCTGGTCATGTCGTTGCGGCAGCTTGAAATGTCGAGCACCGCGATCATTTTGCCTTCATTATCGAAGACAGGTGCACCCATGCAGCTCATCATGGTGTTTTGGCTTTTGAAATGCTGGTCGCGGTGGATGACCACCGGGCGTTGCTCAGCCGCGCAGGTGCCGATGCCGTTGGTGCCTTGGTTGGCTTCGCTCCAAATAGCGCCTTTGGTGAGACCCCATTGGTTGAACATCATATCGTCGCCAGCTTGGGAGTGGGCGTTGAGGATGACCCCATCCATATCGGACAAGACAACGCAGCAGCCTGATTGGCTGACGGTTTGAAACAGCTTTTCAAGGGTGGGACGGGCCACATGCATCAGAAAATCGAGCTGACCAAGGGCTTCGCCCAATTGGGTGCTGGAGACTTGCTCGGCACGCAATCTTTGTTCTGGCGTTAGGCCATAATGCAGCATGGACCGACGCCAAGACGCAGCCAAGCTGGATTGTGTGGCGTTATGATCTTTTTCGACAATTGAACGGACATATTCCGCATGCGAACGCGATGTTGCCATTATCAAAGTCCTCCCAAGGGAAGATTAGCAGAAGAGTGTGACCCGCAATAGGGGGGTAAATGCCGTGTCGTGCCGTTCAGGGCGATTTGTGGCCCGATCTGTCGCGAAAGTGAGACAGATTGTGGGTGTGCATTGTTGCGGATGGGCTGACCTTTATTTGCGGGCGATACATGCTGGCCTTCACCCCTTTTGGGAGAAAGGGCATAGAGGAGGATAGAATGAACAAGATTGATATTTCCAAGTCTGCATCGCGTATTTACAAGGCGAAATATGGCAACTTCATCAATGGTGAGTTTGTTGAGCCGAAATCTGGCAAATATTTTGAGAACACATCGCCAGTGAATGGCCAAGTGCTGTGCGAAGTTGCCCGGTCTAACGAGGCAGATGTTGAAGCCGCGCTGGATGCTGCCCATGCGGCAAAGGATGCCTGGGGCCGCACAAGCCAAGCTGAGCGCGCTGTGATGTTGAACAAGATTGCTGACATTATGGAAGCAAATCTTGATCTGTTGGCCGAAGCTGAAACTTGGGACAATGGCAAGCCGATCCGCGAAACAACAGCAGCGGATTTGCCTTTGGCGATTGACCATTTCCGCTATTTTGGCGGCGTGATCCGGGCGCAAGAAGGCTCGATTGCTGAAATCGACAATGACACGATTGCCTATCACTTCCACGAGCCATTGGGCGTTGTGGGCCAGATCATTCCGTGGAACTTCCCGATTTTGATGGCGACATGGAAATTGGCGCCAGCTTTGGCGGCGGGTAACTGCGTGGTGCTGAAACCGGCCGAGCAAACACCAGCGTCCATTTTGATCCTGATGGAATTGATTGCGGATGTGTTGCCGAAAGGGGTGGTGAATGTGGTGAACGGGTTTGGCCTTGAAGCCGGCAAACCATTGGCCACCAGCAAGCGCATTGCGAAGATTGCCTTTACGGGTGAAACCACAACTGGCCGCTTGATCATGCAATATGCCAGCCAGAACCTTATTCCCGTGACCCTGGAATTGGGCGGCAAATCACCGAACATCTTCTTTAAAGACGTAACGCGCGAAGATGATGATTATTTCGACAAGGCGATTGAAGGCTTTGTGATGTTTGCGCTGAACCAAGGCGAAGTGTGCACTTGCCCAAGCCGCGCGCTGATCCATGAAGACATTTATGATGAATTTATGGAGCGGGCGCTGAAGCGGGTGAACGCGATTGTGCAGGGCAATCCGCTGGATTCGGCCACCATGATTGGCGCGCAGGCGTCTTCTGAACAGCTCGAGAAAATCTTGTCATATCTCGATATTGGTCGCCAAGAAGGCGCGGAAGTGCTTGCCGGTGGCGCGCAGGCGCATTTGGGCGGTGACTTGGAAAACGGGTATTACGTTCAGCCGACGGTGTTTAAAGGCGACAATAAGATGCGCATTTTCCAAGAAGAGATTTTTGGGCCTGTTGTATCTGTGACCACCTTTAAGGACAATGATGAGGCGCTTTCCATTGCCAATGACACGCTTTATGGCCTTGGTGCTGGCGTGTGGAGCCGCGATGCGAACACTTGCTATCGCTTTGGCCGCGCCATTCAGGCGGGTCGCGTGTGGACCAATTGTTACCACGCTTACCCAGCTCATGCGGCGTTTGGTGGCTATAAGCAATCTGGCATTGGTCGAGAGAACCATCTCAAAATGCTTGATCATTATCAGCAGACCAAAAATATGCTGGTGAGCTACGCGCCACAAAAGCTTGGCTTCTTTTGATCGAACAAAGTGGGGCTGAGCGATCAGCCCCCTTTTTGCGAGGTGCAAGATGGCAGAGCAGAAAGTGACGGCAACCGCTGAAGCGCTGGAGCTGATTGAAGAGATTAAACGCGATCACGGCCCGATTATGTTTCATCAATCGGGCGGGTGTTGCGATGGATCATCGCCCATGTGCTATGCGCAAGGTGATCTGATGATCAGCGATAATGATGTGCTGTTGGGCGAGATTGGTGGTGCACCATTTTATATTGGTGGCGATCAATATGAGGCGTGGAAGCACACAAATTTGATCATCGATGTGGTGCCGGGCCGTGGCGGCATGTTCTCGCTTGATAATGGCCGCGAAAAGCGGTTTCTCACCCGTTCTGAGATTTGCTCACTTTAGATTTCACTCTCCTTCCTAGAGTTTGAGCGTAAAGGTCCGGTGCGCCCTCCGCATCGGACCTTATTTAACCCCGTCATTTTTCTGGTAACATGCGCCTTTATTTTAGTGTGCGTTTTTTATTTTTACTTTGGCAGGGAGGGATCTCATGGCTGAGATTAAATTTGCCGTATGGAATATGGAATGGCTGAATAATCTTTTTACCGGTGGCAGTAATGGTGCCCCGAGCGTTTTTAAAGATGATGATGACTTTGCTGACCGCGACAAGAAAGTGACCATCGCCAAACGCAAGGCCGATATCGCCTTAGGGCTTGCGCATATTGATGCGGATTTGATGGTGATTGTTGAAGGGCCTAACAAGACGGAAGAATTGCAGCTTTTGTTTGATGAATTGGCACTGGGCGAGTGGCAATGTTTTATCCAAAGCTCAAAATCGATCAATGGACCGGGCCGCACGGATATGTGGAGTTCATCACAATGTGTTGGCATTGCCGTGCGCGTAGACGGCAATAAATTTGACGCTCAAACGCCCATGCGGATTTTTGACAGCATGGATGAAAATAATGGGGCGATCTTTGAGGCAAGCGAACCCTTTTGGATGGATATTGGCACCGACAAAATCCCTGAATGGTTTCGGTTTGAACGGCGGCCTGCCTATGCTGAATTTAAGCTGGCGGATGGTGAAATTTTCCGTGTGGTGGGGCTGCACCTTAAAAGCAAGGGGATATTCTCGGCGCATGAATGGTCGCGTTGGTGGGCGATGGCAGATGCCAATCGCGAGCGGCTGTTGGCGCAATGTCGACAATTTCGCATGGAATTTTTGGATGGTTATCTGCGGGACGATGTAACCAAAGATATTCCGCTGATTGTGTGTGGCGACATCAATGATGGGCCGGGATTTGACACAAGCGAAATGAAGCTGAAAGCCAGCGGGATTGAAACGCTGATGGGTTCTGTGTGGCACCCGGATTTGGCGTTGGGCAATGCCTTGTTTGATCGGTTGAGCGATAAAGACAAGAAGCGGTTGAACTTTGAGGACAATTCAACGACTTCTTTTGCTGATCCGATTTTCAATCACACCTATCATCGGGTGTGGATTGACCACATTCTTTATAGCCGAAACGGCCATGGCCAATGGGTGAAAGATGCGAATATTTTGCGCCAGATTGGTGATGATGGTCCGAAATATTATCAAATATCGGACCATTATCCGGTGGTGGCGCAAATCAGCCTTTAGATGTTGGGGCACGCTGCTTAAGCAGGGTGCTCCATATTTTGCGCGGCTTCATCGCATATTTCATACCATGATGGTTTTTCGGCGACGAATTCGTGCATTTGGTTTTTCAGATCAAGCTCGCTGTCGATTGCATTGGCAGCAATGGGGAAGCTATCGTCATTTGAAAGAATTTCGCCCAGTGACGTGCCGCAATATTTGCAGAAATTGCGCTCATATTTATAAGGCGCTTCTGGCTTGTAGGTTGCCACTTGGTCTTTGCCTTGCACCCATACCAAATCTTCTTTTTTGACAAAGATGATGGCACTGGCCCCAACCTTGCGGCAGCGAGAGCAATGGCAGGTGCCCAGCATGGACGGTTTGTTTTTCAGCTCAAACTTCACCGCGCCGCAACAGCAGCTTCCTTCGATCATAAGATGTTCTTTCTGTTTTTTTGAAAAATCAAATCAGCTCAATAAGAACAATACGTGAACAAAAATAAAGCGTCAAGTTTGGGAAGTTGTTGGTTTTGATTTGTGGATTAAACAAAAAACCGCGCACAGCAAGGGCTGTGCACGGTTTGGAGCGAGTTGAAGAAAATTGGATTTAGTACCAATCACCCATTTTAACTTCAGCGGCTTCGCCAACCAGTTTGGCAAATTCGGCTGGGTCTTGGGTGCCACCGTCGCGGCCGCGATAATGGTAGGGATAAACCACTTTGGGTTTGAACTCTGCCACAGCAGAAGCAGCGGCATTTGCGTCCATGGTGAAGGGCAGGTTCATGCACACAAAGGCAAGATCAATATCTTCCAAAGCTCGCATTTCTGGGATGTCTTCTGTGTCACCGGAAATATAGAGGCGGAAGCCATCCAGGGTGAGCACATAGCCATTGTCGCGGCCTTTTGGATGGAAGTTTTTGCGTTCTTCCGTGGTGTTGTAAGCCGGGATGGCTTCAATATTCACAGCCTTAAAGCTTGTGGTGCCGCCATTGCCGATTTGTGTGGCATTGGTTTTAAGGTTGTCTGGCAGCATGTCGAACACAGCCGGATTGGTGATCAGCGGTGTTTCATCGCTTTTCAGCGCTGCCAAAGTGTCGGCGTTATAGTGGTCACCATGTTCGTGGGTGATGAGGATAAGATCAGGCTTTGGCAAGTCTGCATATTGTGCCGGATCGCCCACTGTATCCACGTAGATTACGCCTTCAGGCGTTTCCAAAATCACGGATGCGTGGTTGATTGGATGCACTTTGATCATGCCATTGTCCGTTTTAAATTCGTGCATGCTGTGTCCATCGGCGAATGCTTTGAATGGAATAAATGTAATGCCGCCCGCCACAATTGCACCGGTGCGTAAAAAGTCTCGTCTAGAAAATGTCATGTTTGCCTCCCTAGCAATGATGCCATTGTTACGCAGAATTATGGCGATTGGATGGGCGCGGGGAGGGTGGCGCAGTTCAACATTTTGTGAATAAAAGGCGGCGCCCGAAAAGCGCCGCCCATAAGCAAGGTCAGGGAGTTTGCTTAAAGTGTGATGCGGTAGGTGCCGAAGCCGCTTTCAGCTTCGCCCACATATTCCACTTTCACCTCGGTAACATCAGCCACATGTTCTTTGGCTTTAGGCCCTGTTTCGAACAGCACGGTGGTGTTTTCCAAAGGTGCCAAAGACCAGTTATTGTCGGCCTTTGGATTGATGGTGCCTTTTTCAACAATATAACGCACGATCACGTCGCGGTTGGTATCTGGACCAACAAAGATGATCACATCGTCGCCTAGGCCCGGGAAGCTGCCGCCGCCTGATGCGCGGTAATTGTTGGTGGCCACAACGAACTTTTGGTCCATGTCGATCGGTTCGCCATTATAGCGTAGATCGACGATGCGTGAGGCATCAGGATTGATCGCGTCGCCGCCACGTGGTGGATATTTCGATGGCTGTGAAATATCGATTTTGTAGGTTACGCCATCAATCACATCAAAGTTGTAGGATGGGAAATCCAAATTGATGAGCTGCTGATCCGCAGAGCCCTTTTCCACCTGATTGAAGATGCCAGCTGAACGCTCAAGCCATTCTTTAACGCCACGGCCATCAATCAACACCGCACGCACAGTGTTTGGATAAAGGTAAAGGTCGGCCACGTTTTTGATGGCGACTGGGCCAACTGGCACGTCAGTGTAATAATCCGGGCCGCCACGACCGCCAGCTTTAAATGGTGCGGCTGCGGAGAGGATCGGCAAGCCCTCCCACTCGGTGCCGCGCATCATTTGCTCGGTGTACCAAAGCTGGGCTTGAGAAACGATTTGCACAGATGGATCATCGGCAACTAGGGCAAAATATGAATGCAATTTTGCTTCGGTTTCGCCTACAGCTGTCCGCACATATTCAAGCGTTTCATCGTGGGTTTTTTGCACAGATGCCAGAACGGCTGGCACAGATTCGACCAATGGCTTCACTTCGCGCTCAACACGCTCATAGATCGGACGGGCTTCTGACGTGTGCGAGATGATCTTCCACTCATTGCCGCTCTTCTCAATCAACAGATCGATCAAGCCCATATGTGAGCCCCAGAAACCAGGCATAACAGAAGGCTTGCCTTGCAGAGTGCCTTTGGCAGTGTCTACGCCTTCGATGCCATCATATTGTGAACTTGGGAACACATTATGGTGGTGACCTGTGAACACAACATCGATGCCTTCAACGCCAGCAAGATAAAGCGAGGCGTTGCCCATCATGTCGGTTTGGGTTTCGCCGCTAATGCCCGAGTGAGACAAAGCAACGATCAAGTCAGCGCCTTGTTCTTTCATCAAAGGCACATAGGCTTCGGCGGTTTTCACGATGTCGCGGGTCATCACTTTGCCGTTCAGGTGCTGGAAGTCCCAGACCATGATTTGCGGCGGCAAAAAGCCGATAAAGCCGACTTTGATGGTGTGCTTTTCACCCGTGCCGTCCATCACTTCTTTTTCAAGAATTTTGAATGGCGGCAGCAATGTTTTGTCTTTGGTTGGGTCTTCGCCCAACACGGTGCCCATCACAACGTTGGCACAGACGAATGGGAAGTTTGACCCGGCCAAAGCTTTTTCAAGGAACGGCAGGCCATAGTTAAATTCGTGGTTGCCGACGGTGGCCACATCATAGCCCAAGGTGTTCATGGCGGCGATCATTGGGTGCAAATCACCCTCTTTAAAGCCCCGCTCATAGGCCACATAGTCGCCCATCGGGTTGCCTTGGATTAAATCACCATTGTCAACCAACATGGAGTTGGTGGCTTCGGCGCGGATGTCTTCAATCAATTTTGCTGTGCGGGCCAAACCCATCGAGTCGTTGGGGCGGTCAGCATAATAATCGTAAGGATGAATGGCGACGTGAATATCTGTCGTTTCCATCAAGCGCAAATGGGCTTGCGCATTGTTGGCCATTGCAGAGAATGGATGCATGGCAATCAAGGTGCCGGCACCCGCCGCGCCTGCAAGGAACGCGCGGCGAGAAATTGAGTTAAAGTGTGACATTATTCCCTCCATGGAATAGCGAAGTAAACACATCGAAACTGGAGCCTTCTTGCCGGGTGCCTTTGACGTTTCGATGACGGAATGATGTATGATTTTTGACAATTTGGTCAAAAATTAAATCTGGCCCGGTGGATAAGTGGACAGGGCAAAGAAAAAGTGGCAATTAAATGAACCGGTTAATCAGGGGATAAAAATTATGAAATGGCGTGGTCGGCGGCGGAGCAGCAATGTTGAAGATCGGCGTGGGCGTTCTGGCAGAAGCCGTGGAGCTTCTGGCCCGCGTATGCGCATTCCCATGCCACGTGGTCGTGCGGCGAAGGGCGGCGGCGGTGGCCTTGTGATGCTGCTGGTGGTGCTTGGCATCGCGTGGATGATGGGCATCAACCCGCTCAGCTTGTTGAGTGGCGATGTTTCAGGCGGCAGCACCTATAGCCAGCGACCAAGCGACAATTTGCCAATGCCCAATGCGGGGCAGGACGAATTGCTCGATTTTGTGGCTGTAAATTTGGCGGAAACCGAAGATCTGTGGACGATGGTTTTTGAGCAAAGCAATCTGACTTATGTGCCGCCAAAGCTGGTGTTGTTTGATGGCCAAACCAGCTCGCCTTGTGGCGTTGCCAGCGCTCGCACCGGGCCGTTTTATTGTCCGGCAGACCAGAAGATTTATCTCGATCCAGATTTTTATCGGCAGTTGCGTGACCAATATGGTGCGGGGGGCGATTTTGCCCAAGCCTATGTTTTGGCGCACGAAGTTGGCCACCATGTGCAGCAATTAATTGGCACCTTGCCGGAGTTTAACCGCCTGCGGGGAGCTTTGGCACAAGAAGAGGAAAATGCCTATTCCGTGCGGATTGAGCTGCAAGCTGATTGCTATGCGGGGATTTGGGCCAAATATGTGGGCGAACAGAATTTGCTGGAGCGGGGCGATATTCGCGAGGCGCTGAACGCGGCTGAGCAAATTGGCGACGATACGCTGCAAATACGCACACAAGGCTTTGCGGTGCCCAAAACATTTAGCCACGGCACGTCTGCCCAACGGATGGAATGGTTTTCGCGGGGATATGAAACCGGGAATGTGCAGGCTTGCGACACGATTGGTTGATAAAAGTTTAAGGATTAAGCTTAACAAAAGCTAAAGATGGCGATTGCCGCATATTCCATTGGTGACGCCAAGCCTCACGCAAATTGGGTTGGTGAGCTATTCATGGTATTTGCTGCACGAAAATCTGGGATATTTGCTGCTGAATGCTTTAACGCCTGAACTGGGTTTTGCAACGAGTTTGGCAATCGCCATCGCGGCAACGGGTGTCGCAGCCTTTATCTTTTCATGGGCATTTGAATGGCGGTTCCGCAAAGGCGCTGAGTGGGTGGCAGATGTTATTCTGGCGCGTATCGCGGCGCTATTGCCTAAAAAATTGGGCGAGGGGATGGCTTAGATCCCGCTCGCCCAAACATGTCTTGTCGCTGTGGCGACCAAAAAGCTGCCGTTAAGCGGCTTGTTTGTGTGATTTCACATTGTCCATAAAACGGCCGAACAGATAGTGGCTATCGTGTGGGCCCGGCGATGCTTCTGGGTGATATTGCACAGAGAAGATCGGCTTATCATTGACCATCAAGCCGCAGTTTGACCCGTCAAACAATGATTTGTGGGTTTCTGTGACATTTGCTGGCAAGGTATCTGCATCAACCGCGAAGCCATGGTTCATGGAAGTGATTTCCACTTTGGTGGTGGTCAAATCCTGAACTGGGTGGTTGGCGCCGTGGTGGCCTTGGTGCATTTTTTTGGTTTTTGCGCCCAAAGCGAGACCCAGCAATTGGTGGCCGAGGCAGATACCGAAAATTGGCAAGCCGCTTTCGATCAGTTCTTGGATGATGGGCACCGCATATTCACCAGTGGCTGCCGGATCACCCGGGCCGTTGGAGAGGAAAATGCCATCAGGGTTGAGCGCCAGAATGTCTTTGGCAGGTGTTTGCGCGTTGACCACGGTCACCGCTGCATTTTCATCCACCAAGCAGCGCAAAATGTTTGATTTGGCACCATAATCGATGGCGACGATGTGATGTTCTGCATTTTCCAAAGCAGATACGCCTTCGTCCCACTGCCACGTTTTTTCATTCCATTTATAGGTCTGAGCTGTGGATACGGTTTTGGCCAAATCGAGATTTTCCAGGCCAGCGAACTTTGCCGCTTCAGCCTTAAGCACATCAATGTCGAAATTGCCTTCTGGATTATGCGCGATGATGGCGTTGGCAAAACCTTTATCGCGGATCATGGCGGTGAGGGCGCGGGTGTCGACCCCAGAAATGCCGATAATGTTGTTGGCTTTCAGCCAGTCGTTCAAATGTTCGGCAGAACGGTAGTTTGATGGGTTGGTGATGTCGGCTTTTAGCACACAACCGCGTGCGCCGGGAGCGGACGCCATTTTCACTGTTTCCACATCTTCCGCATTGGCACCGATATTGCCGATGTGCGGGAAGGTGAAGGTGATGATTTGCCCAGCATAGGACAGATCTGTCAGAATTTCCTGATAGCCTGTGATGGCGGTGTTAAAACACACTTCGCCCACGGCGTGACCCGTTGCGCCAAGGCCATGGCCTTCGACAATTGTTCCATCTTGAAAGATAAGCAGCGCTGTTGCTTTGGTTTCTTGCCAACCCGACATTTCGGCCATTCCCTTTGATCTATGAATGTAACCGATCCACCTTTTGGGTGCGACTTTAGGGCAGCTGAGACGTGGCTGCACGCATGGGCACCTTTTTGGTCTGGATCGGATGGACACTAAGGGAGCAAGCGCAGAAAATCAACTGATTCCGTGAAAGATTTAATCACACAAATTCAATGACTTAGATGTTTTTATAAACAGGCATTGGCAGACGGGTTAGCCTTAGGTATAACTCAAGCCTTGTTTTAACAGCTAAAGATGATGCTTCATGCGAGACCAAATCAACCAAGCCCTTAAGCAAGCCTTGAAAAACCGTGACAGCCGCCGGATGGGCACATTGCGCCTGATCAACGCGGCAATTAAAGACCGGGATATCGAAGCGCGGGGCAAAGGCAAAGAGGCCGTCGACGACGCTGAAATTTTGCAGATTTTGCAAAAAATGGTGAAGCAGCGCGAAGAATCTGCGGCTGTTTATGCGGAAAATGACCGTGAAGAATTGGCCGCACAAGAGCGGGCTGAGATTGAAGTGATTCAAGACTTTTTGCCTAAGCCTTTGAGCGACGAAGAAGTGGAAAAAGCGATCGATTCTGCGATTGCGGAAACGGGCGCTGAAAGCCTGAAAGATATGGGCAAAGTGGTGGGTGTTTTGAAAGCAAAATATCCGGGTCGTATCGACTTTGGCCAAGCCTCAAAAACTGTGAAGGCGAAGTTGAACGGGTAAATGACGGCTGCCACGTTTAAGCTGACCCCAATTCATGTTGATCATGTGCCGGCATTGCTGCGCTTTGAGCGCGGCAATGCTGATTATTTTGCGCAATATGTGCCGCCGCGTCCGCTGAAAATGCTGACGGATCAAGGCATGTTGGATGCGGTGAACGTTCTTTGCCATGAAGCTGAAACCGGGCAAGGCGCCTATTTTGTGGTGCTGGAGCAGGATGAAGTGATCGGGCGGATCAATTTGATCTATGATGGCGAGCGGGCCGATATTGGTTATCGCGTGGGCGAGGGCCACGCGGGCAAAGGCTTAGCCACGCAGATGGTGCAACAGGCGCTGGACAAGCTAAAAGAGGATGGATTTGATGTGGCAACCGCTCATGCTTTATCCTCCAATGCTGGTTCCGTGCGGGTGCTGGAAAAGTGTGGCTTTGGCGTGAGCCGCGTCGACCAAAATGGCGGCGAGGCTTTTGGTTTTGACGGTGACGTTGTCCATTTTGAACAAGTGCTTTTGGCGGAGCATATCTGACCGCAAAAGCGGTGGACGCAATTGCTTTTCTGCGCCTTTGGCTTTTAGATGGCTTTCTCAATATTTATATTCATTGCGCGGGCGGCTTATTCCGCAGGGAGACGATAATGCGACATTTGTTTTTCGGTATGGTTTTGGGCTTGGGGCTGATGAGCTCACCTTTGTCCGCGCAGGAGCTTTCACCCTCGCCATTGAGCGAAGTGATTAAAACTGACGGGCTGGCTGCAGGACTGGAATTTGCGGCGCAGCAACCAGAGAGTGACCGGAAAAAATTTGTGCTTGGCGCGTTGAATACATTGCAGGCGGTCGAGCATATTTTGCAGGTGCGCTACAATAATTATTCTGGGCGTTTGCCCTTGGTGCCGGGTGGTACAACGCAATTGCGGTTAAACCCGAATGCCAAATTTGACCCTGCTTTCATTGAAAATGCGTTGGTTGGCGCTGCAGATAAATTGGCGACCGCGCAGGGGCATTTGGAAAATCTGGGTGAAGATGAGTTTGCTCTGGTGATCAATCTGGATGACATCTGGTTTGATGTGGATGCGGACGGAAAACGCGCTCCGGATGAGGGACTTCGTGCCTTTTTAGGAGCGGCGTTAAACGTGCCTGAGCCGGAAGAAGGGCAAATGCCGATTGTGCAATTTGATCGGGCGGATGGTCGCTGGTTACTGGCCTACACCCATGTGTTGCAAGGCATGGCGGAGATGGTGCTATCTGTCGATCCGACGCCGGCCATGACAAAAGTGACTGAAGGCGTGGCGCGAATGCGCGAATTGGGCATGGTGCATCGTGACCCGATTTTCGGCGATGACAATATTATTGATACCATCGCCGTCATCATCAATGCGCTGCATGGCCCTGCTGATCAGGCGCGAACGCAAAAGGCACTTGGGCATTTTCAAGGGATGATTGCGGCTAATAAGGAGTTTTGGCGCTTGGTGGCGCTGGAAGAGGATGATCAGGCGGAATGGTTGCCCAACCCAGACCAGCAATCAGCATTTGGCATTCCGGTGACGGCGGAAGTGGCCGCCGGTTGGCAGGATGTGCTGAACGAACTTGAGGCGGTTTTGGCAGGCGATGCGCTGGTGCCATTTTGGCGGGTCGAAGGCCATGGCGGGGAGCCAGTGGGAATCAATATCAACAAATTTTTGACCGCGCCGGGTGATCTTGATCTGTTTTTGATGGTGCATGGCGCTGCCTTTGCCCCATATATGGAACGGGGGCGCGTGGTTGATATAGATGTGCTGGAACGCTTTTCAGAATTGACGGGTGGCCAAGGGGGCATGTTTGCCCTGTGGTTTAATTGATGGGACAATATGCGCTTTAACGATCAATTTTTGGATGAAATTCGCGACCGCCTGAATATTTCTCAGGTGGTGGGCGAATTTGTGACCTGGGACAAGCGCAAGTCTCAGCCGGGGCGGGGGGATTTTTGGGCCTGCTGTCCCTTCCATGGGGAAAAGACACCCAGCTTCCACGCGGATGATCGCAAAGGCATTTATCACTGTTTTGGTTGCGGGGTAACGGGCGACCATTTCCGATTTCTGGTGGAAAAAGGCGGCTTAAGCTTTCCTGAAGCGGTGGAGCGTTTAGCAGGGCAGGCGGGCGTGCAAATGCCTGCGCGTGACCCGCAGCAAGAAGCGCAGCAGAAAAAACGCAATAGCCTTTATGATGTGATGGAATTGGCCACGCAATATTTTGAGCAGGCGCTGGCGGCCAATGTTGGCGCGCGGGCGCGTGGCTATCTAAATGAGCGTGGTGTGGCGCCGAAAATTCAAGAACAATTTCGATTGGGTTTTGCGCCGGACAGCCGGAACGGGTTGAAGGAATTTTTGGCACAGAACCAAGTGACCGCACAGCAAATGATTGCCTGTGGCTTGCTGGTGGCTGGTGATGATATCGCCGTGCCGTTCGATCGTTTTCGCAACCGGCTCATGTTTCCAATTCAGGATTTTCGTGGACGTGTGGTAGCGTTTGGCGGACGTGCCATGTCGCCAGAAGCGCGGGCGAAATATCTCAACTCGCCAGAAACAGAGCTCTTTCACAAACGGCGCACGCTTTATAACGGCCAAATGGCGCGACAGGCCGCGCATGATGGCAAACCGCTTGTTGTGGTTGAAGGCTATATGGATGTGATCGCCTGTGTGCAGGCGGGGTTCAACGGCGCCGTGGCGCCTTTGGGTACAGCGCTGACGGATGAGCATTTGGGGCTATTGTGGAAGATGGCGCCCACGCCGATCTTGTGTTTTGACGGTGATGGGGCGGGCCAGCGTGCTGCCGGGCGCTCTATGGATGTGATGCTACCGATGTTGAAGCCGGGGCAAAGTGCCAAGATTGTGACGCTGCCGGAGGGCGTGGACCCTGATGATTTGATCAAGGCGGAAGGGCGCAAGGGATTTGAGGCATTGCTTTCGAGTGCGGTGCCTTTGTCGCAAGCGATTTGGAACCGAGAAACCCAAAACGCCAATGTGGAAACACCAGAGGCTCGCGCTGAACTTGAATCACGGTTGCGCGGCTTGGCGAACGAGATTGTCGATCAATCCGTGAAAAAGCATTATGGCCAAGCGTTTAACGACATGCTTTATCGCTTTTTCCGGCCACAGGGCAAACCGCAATTCCGTCGTGGCGGCGGGGGTGGGCGCTCTGATTATGGTTCTATCAAAACCAATGGTCGCAAGAGTTATGCCCCTAGCTCGAGCCTGATGCAGCGGCTGAAAAGCACCAGCGTTGGGGCCATACATCCGCGTGAGGCGGTGATTTTGCTCGGGTTGATCAATCATCCTGAATTGGCGGAGCAGCATTTGGAAGATTTGGCCAATTTGGAGCTGACCAGCCAAGTGGCAGGGCAGTTGCTGGATATGTTGGTGAATGCTGTGGCGAGGGATCCAAGTATTAGCGCGAAAGCATTGCAAGAACAGATTGAGCAACGCGGCATGATTGATGCGCTCAATACCATTACGGAACAAGTACGCCGCCAAGGCATTTGGCAAGTGGACCAAAAAGCGGACAAAAGTGATGCCGAAATCGGCTTAAATCACGCTTTGGCCTTGCATTATAAATCAGTTCGATTAAATAAAGAACTGAAAGCGGCCGAATTGGCACTTGGAAATGACCCAAGTGAAGAATCTTATGAACGGCTACGCGACATACAGAACCAGATTTCCAGTGTTGATGGCACGGAAGCTCTGATTGAGGGATTTGGTTCGTTATCTGGGCGCTCGATGCGAGGTCTCTAAGCTTTTTTCGAAAAGGTGGGGGTTCGCTCGGCGGTTTTCGCGTATTTGGCGTTCAAATGCTCCCCATGGTAACGAATGTGAAATGAGATTTGGATATTCGCTAGGGTGAAGCAAATATCCGTACCTTGTTCGGAGCGAGAAAATTGCAGGCAATTTTGCCGTCCCCGCGTTCAGGAGAACATTGAATGGCGACTAAGGCTAAGGAAAACGAGAAGCAGGAAACAAGCTCAGAATCTCAAGATGGGCCGCTCCTCGATCTTTCCGCATCATCAGTCAAGAAAATGATTCGCGCTGCGAAAAAGCGCGGCTATGTGACATATGAAGAACTGAATGAGGTTTTGCCTTCGGATCAGGTTTCTTCAGAGCAGATTGAAGATGTAATGGCGATGCTTTCCGAGATGGGCATCTCCGTGATCGAAGAAGATGAAGCCGAAGAGCGCGAAGCTGAAAAAGAATCCAGCAGCAGCACGGAATTGACCGTTGCCACTGGTACGGCTGTTGCCTCTAAATCAAATGCCCGCGAAGGCTCTGACCGCACAGATGACCCTGTGCGCATGTATCTGCGCGAAATGGGCACCGTGGAATTGCTGTCTCGTGAAGGCGAGATTGCGATTGCAAAGCGTATCGAGGCTGGTCGTGAGACCATGATTGAGGGGCTTTGCGAAAGCCCGTTGACCTTCCAAGCGATTATTATTTGGCGCGAGCAGCTGGCCGAAGGCGAAATTTTGCTGCGCGACATTATCGATTTGGAAGCCACATATGCTGGCCCAGACGCAAAAGAAGAGCCGACCATTCCGGGTGAGGGCGAAAACAACAAGCCTGCCGACGAAGCGAAAGCTGAAGGCGAGTCTGATGAAGAGGGCGAAGGCGGCGACGATGACGATGATGATGAGTTTGAGAACAATCTCTCATTGTCAGCCATGGAAGCTGAGCTGAAGCCGCAAGTTGTTGAAACATTTGACTTGATCGCCAGCACTTACGCAAAATTGCGCAAGTTGCATGATGAGCAAGTTGAGCAAAAACTTGCCTCGAGCACCCTTTCAGACAAGCAGTTGAAAAAGTTGAACGAACTGAAGGCAGAAGTGATCACGGAAGTGAAATCACTTTCCTTGCACAATGGTCGTATCGAGGCATTGGTTGAACAGCTTTATGACATCAATAAAGGCTTGGTGCGCATTGAGGGCCGCTTGCTGCGTTTGGCGGAAAGCTATGGCATCGCGCGTGAAGACTTTTTGACGGAATATCATGGCAATGAATTGGCACCTGATTGGGTGGACACCATTTCAACATTGCCAAAGCCAGGCTGGACAAACTTTGCCGTTGCTGAGCGCGACATGATTGAAGAGTTGCGTGAAGAAATTAAAAACCTTGCCACTGAAACCGGCATGGACATTTCTGAATATCGTAAGATTGTACATAAGGTGCAAAAGGGTGAGCGCGAAGCCGCCATTGCGAAGAAAGAAATGGTTGAAGCGAACTTGCGCCTCGTGATTTCGATTGCGAAGAAATATACCAACCGTGGTTTGCAATTCTTGGATCTTATTCAAGAGGGCAATATCGGCTTGATGAAGGCGGTTGATAAGTTTGAATATCGCCGGGGCTATAAATTCTCGACTTATGCCACATGGTGGATTCGTCAGGCGATTACACGGTCAATTGCTGACCAAGCGCGCACGATCCGTATTCCGGTGCATATGATCGAGACGATCAACAAGATCGTTCGGACATCACGCCAGATGTTGCACGAGATTGGCCGGGAGCCGACACCAGAGGAATTGAGCGAAAAGCTGCAAATGCCTTTGGATAAGGTGCGCAAAGTGCTGAAAATCGCGAAAGAGCCGATTTCTTTGGAAACGCCAATTGGCGACGAAGAAGACAGCAATTTGGGTGATTTCATTCCGGATTCAAACGCGGTGCAGCCGATCGACTCTGCGATCCAATCTAACCTGCGTGAAACCACAACACGGGTTTTGGCCTCACTTACACCGCGTGAAGAGCGTGTGTTGCGGATGCGTTTCGGCATCGGCATGAACACTGACCACACGCTTGAAGAAGTTGGCCAGCAGTTCAGCGTGACGCGTGAACGTATTCGTCAGATCGAGGCGAAGGCTTTGCGCAAGCTGAAACACCCAAGCCGCAGCCGCAAATTGCGTAGCTTCTTGGATAGCTAAGGCATCTTGCTTTAGAGAAAAGATTTTAAAAGGCGCTCCTAATGGGCGCCTTTTTTGTGTCTTGCCTTATGATTTGACAAATACATACCGCGTGGTATGTATTTTGAATGCCACGACCAACCAAGTTTGCACCTGAGCGCGGGGAAGCGCGCACTCGATTGTTAGAAGCGGCGCGGGATGTGATCCGCGCAAAGGGATTTGCGGCGACCACGGTGGCGGATGTGTGCAAAGCGGCGGACGTGACCAAGGGCGCGTTTTTTCATCACTTTGAGAATAAGGATGCGTTGGGTGTTGCGGCAGCGGAGTTTTGGGCGGAAACCACCTCTGCCTTTTTTGAAACTGCGCCTTATCACCAGCATGAAGACCCGTTGGACCGGGTGTTGGCTTATGTCGACTTTCGCAAATCGATTATTGAGGGAGAGCTCTGGGCTTTCACCTGCCTTGTGGGGACCATGGCGCAGGAGGTGCACGATGTTTGTCCCGATATTCGCAATGCCTGTGGCAAAAGTATTTTCGGCCATGCGGCGACACTGGAAGCGGATATTGAGGCAGCCATAGAGCAATATGGCACTGCCGATGATTGGACTGCTGCAAGTTTGGCGCGGCACACGCAGACGGTTATTCAAGGTGGTTTTGTTTTGGCGAAAGCGGGCAATGACCCCGCGCTGGCGCGTGAAGCGCTCGACCATCTTTCACGTTACATCAAACGACTTTTTAATCAGGGATAATGGGAGGCAATATGTCCAATTCGACGCAATTGAATTGCAAATGTGGGCAGGTGAAGTTGGAAGTGCAGGGTGAGCCATTTCTCGTGTCTGAATGTTTATGCACCAGTTGTCGGGCAGCGGCGCAGCGCTTGCAGAGTTTGCCTGGTCTCACCGATATGCTGACCAGCTATGGTGCAACTGGCTGTGCCGATTTTCGGAAAGATCGCGTGTGCATCTTAGCGGGAGCGGATCAGTTGAAAGACTTTCGGCTGAGCGCCGAAGCGGGCACCCGCCGGGTGGTGGCAAGCTGCTGCAATACGCCAATCTTTATGGAAATGAAAGGCGGGCACTGGTTGAGCATCTATCTTGATCTGTGGCCTGAAAATGAACGTCCAAAAGTGGAGTTGCGCACCATGGTTGGCGATTTAGACGATGCGTCCGCCGTTCCAAATGATGTGCCCAATCTTAAAACCCATTCCGTGAAGTTTTACGGCAAGTTGCTGGCCGCTTGGGTGGCGATGGGGTTCAAAACGCCCAAGTTTGAAACCGGGGGAACACTTGATGTCTGATGATAAAATTGAAATTGAGAACGTGAACAAGCCCGGTTACACGGAGCGGGTTAGTCGGGATAAATATATGGCCATGCGTGAGGCTTTGTTGGCTGTTTTGCCCGCGGAAATGCCCGGCATGAAAGTGCCCGATGCAAAGCAAGCTTTGCTGCCATTGCTGCCGGATACATTATTTCCCGAGGGAAAGACCGCAGGTTGGTGGCTGAAAGCAGTTCAGCTTGATCTGGAAGCCAAAAAGATCATCGTGAGGGCGCCAAGCAAGCCGGTGCAATTGTCAAAAGTTTAGATTTGCTGTTCGTCTGTTGTGACTAGATGAAGCCAAGGCGCGGGGTGCGCCTTGGCTTTGTTTGGTTTGGCCTAAGTTTGGTCGAACAGATTGTGGAAACGTTGCTGTGCTTCTTCGCTTGGTTTGTCGAAAAAGGTGAATTTGTTGCCGTCGGGATCAGTAACACTGAGCATTGGTGGTGCCAGTCCTTCGGTGGTGATGCCGCTATGTTGCCAGTTTTCTTCGATGCGCTGCGCTAGGGCGTTGAGTTCGCCTGAGGCATCGTAGGTGATTGCGGTGGGCTGTGGATCGCCGGGGACCAACAACACATCTTGATATTTTCTTCGGCGCAGATGGACCAACATTGGGGGCGCTTCGGGATCTGGCTGGTTGGCGAACATGATGCCGAAGCCTAGGGTTTTGACGAACCAATTGGCTGTTTCCTCGGGGTTAGGCGTGGTCAACTGAATGTATGATGGCATGGGGTATAAATCGAATTGATTGAACTGGCCGAGTTGCTGCGGCTCGCCCATAAATTCTTGCGGTACATCTGGTAAAGTGGGGTGCATTTTACATCTCCTATTCAGTTTGAGATGGTGTTGATGCACTATCACGTTGCGTGAGGGTCAAGCAGGCAAAGGGAGATTGCAGTGAACCAATATGAAGGCGGATGTGCGTGTGGCAATGTGCGGTTTGTTGCGCAGGGACAGCCTGATCGGGTGGGCATTTGCCATTGCATGGATTGTCGCAAACATCATGGGGCCTTGTTTTACGCGGCGGCGGTCTATCCGGCGAGTTCAGTCACGGTGATGGGCGAAAGCAATCAATTTGAGGGTCGGCATTTTTGCCCCAAATGTGGGTCGTCTGTGTTTGCGAAAACCGGTGATGAAATTGAGGTGCATTTGGGGGCGTTGGATGCGCCAAGCCAGTTTGTGCCTGAATATGAATTATGGACAGAACGGCGAGAGGATTGGTTGCCCGCGTTTCCTAACACGACATGTTTTAAGCGTGGCCGCGAATAGATTAAGCGCGTTTGCTGCCTTTTGGTGATTTCTTGCTTCGTTGCGCATATAGACCTGCAAAGGGATGTAGCAGCAAACCGTGCAAGGTAAAGGACTTTGGTTTTTCGCGCTCTGGCAGGCCCATGACCAGGTTTGCCTCGCCTGTTTGGGGCGCAGCGATATAAGTGCCGAATAGGCGATCCCAAAAAGAAAAGACCTGGCCGAAATTGGAGTTGCCTTCACGCATATCAATGGAATGATGTGTGCGATGCATATCGGGTGTGACAATCACCAGTCGCAGCACGCGATCAATTGCGGTGGGCAAGGTGATGTTGGCATGGGCGAACATATTATGCAGGGTACCGAAGGCTGCATAGACGATGAGCGAGAGTACCGGAAACCCAAAAATAATCGCAACAAGCAGCGTGAGCAGAAAACTGCCAATCGTTTCAAACGGATGATGCAGCACGCCTGTGGAGGCATCTACAGTTTCATCGGCATGGTGGATGGAATGTAGTTTCCAAAGTGGCAAGATTTTGTGCGACAGGACGTGATAAATATAGACGGTGAGGTCGAGCAGCAAAAAGCAGATCACATAGATTGCTGCAGTTGGCATATCTGTCTTTGCGATGCTGAAGATTTGCAGATTTAGAAACAGGCTGATGAGATCGACATAAAAATATGTCTTGATGAGCCATATTGTGGCTTGGGTGCAAATGGCCAACCCCAGCACAACCAGCAGGCGCGACAGGGCTACATTTCGGGTAACTTTTGGGAATATACGTTCAAGGGGAAGAAAGAAAAGGACCAACGCGATTATGAGAATCCAATGCGTTTGATCTAGCGAAAGATAATATAGAATTTGTTGGCCAAATTCGCTCAAATCTTCACCCCTTGAAAATGAACCGGGCGAATGCTTGGTTCGCCCGATTGCAAATTAAGCTGAAATGAAGTCGCCAATTGTTATGGCGTGACTCCGCGTTCTGGTGGGCCGCCATAGGTGGACAAGCCAACATAAGGGGCGAAACCGCCGCCAAAATCGACATGCACGCCGCCTTCAAGATGTTTGATTTGCGCGCCAACGGCAAGAATGCCTTGGTTTTCGCTGAAATCAAATCCAACACCAGCTAGGCCCTGAATGTCTGTATTGCCATAAATGCCCAAGAGCCGCAGGGTGGGGGCAAAGTTTTGGTCTGGGCCAAATGGCACGGCAACGTCGAATTGGGCACCAGTGACTTGATTATCCACATCTGTATGGGTTTTGCGCACAGCACCCACAACGCTTGGCTTGACCACATCACCAAATTCAAAACGCAGGCCGATTGAAAATTTAGTTTCATCAACTGGCACATAGGTTGGCGCAAGTACGCCCGCGAAAGACGTTGCTGGAACCAACAGCAACATGATGAGTGTGCACAGTCTGAGGATGCTTCGCATTTCAGATTCCCCCAATAATCGAAATTAGCAGTTTGTTAAGTGGTATAGCGTGGTCGGCGATTTGGCAAGTTACGTGCGATATTTGCTGCCGCTAATTTGTTCCTTAATTGGAGATGGCAACGGCGCGGCGATTAAAATCTGAGCCGACAATTTGATCTTTGATAAAGGCGGCGACGTCTGCGCGGCTGATTTTTAGGGTAAGTCTGCGTTCTTCCGGGCCGAAAGCGGTTTTGAACTTTCCGGTGGCTGGGTCTTGTGTAAATGCGCTTGGGCGTATGATGGTCCAATCTAAACCGCTATCGCGCACCAAGGCTTCTTGCCGCTCATGGTCTTTAAAGACAGGGGCGAGCAAGGCGCCAAACATGATGCGTTTCCAGAAGAAATTGAGGTTCTCCCAGCTTTCATGTGCACCAAGGGTGGATTGGCAGATCAAGCGGTCAATGCCATGTTGCTTCATGGCTGCAATGATGTTGGCTGTGCCGAGAGATCGGATGCGGCTTTTGCGCGACATGCCGGAACCCAAAGTGATGATCACTGTTTCATGGCCTTTTATGGCATCGGCGACGTCTGCAGCGTTTGAGGCATCGCCTGCATAGCGGGTGAGGGATTGATGCTGAAGATCAAGATTTTGCGGATTGCGGGCAAAGGCCGTGACTTGATGGCCTGCTGCGAGTGCCTGTTCAACCACTAATCGACCTATGGTGCCTGTGGCACCGAAGATAATGACTTTCATTTTGTGTTCCTATGCTTTAGATAAGAGTGACTTTACACGATGTAAACTTTACATCGTGTCAATTAATAGGAGATTGACATTATGTCAAGTGACGGGCGCGGCACGCGTGCGCGCATTTTACAGTCTGCCATTGAGTTGCTTGAAAGCGGCGCAGGCGGGGCGGTGCGTATATCTGATATTGCCAAGGCGGCAGGGATCAGCCGGCAAGCGGTGTATCTTCATTTTCCCAAGCGCGTAGATTTGTTGATCGCGGCCACGCGTTATTTGGATGAAAAGAACGATGTGGATGCGCGGTTGCAAAAAAGCCGGACGGCGGAAACAGGTTTGGAGCGGCTGGATGCCTGGGTTGAAGTTTGGGGGAACTACATCCCGGAGATTTATGGCATTGGCAAAGCGCTGATGGCGATGATGGACAGCGATGAAGAGGCGCGCGCTGCATGGGAAGACCGCATGCAGGCGGTGCGCCATGGTTGTGCCGCGGCGGTGCGCGACTTAGCGCGTGATGGGCAGCTTAGCACGCGGTTGGATGAAGCGAAGGCAACTGATTTATTGTGGACCTTGCTGTCCGTGCGCAACTGGGCGCAATTGCGCCATGAATGCGGCTGGACGCAGGACGAATATGTGGCGCATTTGAAAGAGGTTGCGTTGGCCAGCCTTTGTGAGGTGAAAGCCTAAGCGGCTTCGTTCAACTCTTCCACGCGACGCAACTTTTCCCAGCGGTAAAGTTGCAACAGGATGGGGGCGAGCTGCTTGCCATTTTCGGACATGGCGTAAATCACGCGCACGCGGCGCTCATCTGTTGGTGTGCGAGTGATCAGCCCGTCAGCTTCCAACTCACGCAATTGCTCGGTGAGAACTTTTTTGCTGGCTTTGGGCAGGGCGCGGGAAATCTGCGCAAAGTGCATTTTGCGTTCTGCCAACATGTGCAGCAAAATTGGCTTCCATTTGCCGGAGAATGTTTGCACGGCTGCCGCAACGGGACAGCTGAGCACATCATCCGCATATAATTCCGGGGGATCGATTTTCATGGTCTCACCTTGCCATTTATCATTGTGCGTTAGCTTAATAGCTGTGGCCTGCAAAGGCCATAGGGTACAATTTTGTAACGGATTGTCAGCCCATTTTCGCCTGCTTAAATGGCAGCAAATGGAGATGGATATGACATATAAATTGCAACGTGTGCCCATTTTGCCGCTCGGCATGATCAACGCTTTTCTGCTGCAAACTGCGAAGGGTGCGGTGCTGGTGGATACGGGCCTGATGGGCACGGAAGAGAAAGTTGGCACCCAACTCAAGAAATTGGGATTGGGGTGGGATGACCTCAAATTGATTGTGGTGACCCACGGGCATGTGGACCATGCGGGCAATGCCGCCAAGCTGCGTGAGCTGAGTGGTGCACCTGTGGTGATCCACCAAGCAGAAGCGAAATATTGTGCGGGTGAGGCGAAGATGAAATTGTGTCCGACCGGATGGGTGGGGCGCTATCTCTATCGTCGTGGACTGCCGCTTGAGCCTTACACATATTTCACGCCTGACATTGTGATGCATGACCATGACGAGCTAGACTTGCGGCCCTATGGTTTGGATGGAAAGGTGATCTTTACACCGGGGCATACGCCCGGATCAATTTCCGTTTTGCTGGATGATGGGCAAGCCTTTGTGAGTGATCTGTTGGCGAGTGGTTATGCACTTGGTGGATTGTTGCCAGTGGATCGACCACAACGTCCCCCCTTTGAAGAAGAGCCGCTTGAAGTGGCCAACGCGCTGGAGCAATTGTTGGCGATGGGCAGCACACATTTTCATGTGGGGCACGGGTTTAAGCTGAGTGCCAAAGCAGTGGAAAGACATATTCACAGGTTGCGCGCGCTGTAAAATGCCCCGTTATTTGCGACAATAATCAACACAGCGCGGATCAAGATGCGGTTGTTTTCGGCTAAGATTCTGAAATGACTCGCGAAAATTCTGTGCTGTGGTTTGAACGGAATCAGTTCTCATTATCTGGCAATTGATGGCAGGTGAAATGGCAAAAGCGATTCAGAAATAATTGCTTATTTGGGTTTATTGAATCCAAGTGTTAATTGAATTGGTCGGCAGGAATTTGCAAATGAATGTCTGATCTAGACGATTTGCAAATCAGGCGGAAATTCCGCTTCGAAAGCCAATAAGAATCTAACTTCAATAAGTTGGCTAGATTTCTTGAATCAGATTGTGAACCACAGCCGAATGACTGTGGGCCCTGTCCTAAAGGGTGAAGGTTAGCACCGGGTTAATGTTGCGCATGTGACGGTTTGGCCAAAGGAAAAGCCGTGCTATAAGCGAACCAAATCAGGTTTTGGAGTGCGACATGTCCTTTTTTAAAAAGCTATTTGGTGGCGGCAGCAAGGGTGAAACTGGCCCGAAGATTTTGGGTGAAACCACTGTTGATGGCTTGCGCATTGTGGCGATTGAGATGCGTGCTGGGCAAGAATATCAATTGTGCGGTCGGATTGAACGCACTCACGAAAATGGCGACTTGGACGCCGTGCAATTTATCCGTGCAGACAAATTGACCAGTGCCGAAATGGCGGAGAAAGCCACCTTGGCTAAAGGTGAGCAGATCATTCGCGAGCGCGGCAAGTCGCTTTTTGATGGCGGCGAAAATGTCTGATCCTTCACATCGCGGACCAGACAAACGGACTTTCAAACATCATTTGTTGAACCGTCTTTTATATGCAGTGATCGCAGCGGCAATTTTTGGCGGTTTGGTGTTTTTCATTGATGGGCGTTTCAACCCATATGCCATTTTCTCTTTTATGGTGATCTTTTTCGCCGCGACTTCAATTGCAGATTATCTAGGCAAGCGCTTCTGAATTTGCCTGTTCATGTTCGGCATGGTCAGGAACTTTTGACAGGCCCAAACTGATCAAAATGCAAAGGGCGGGGAAGATGGTGAACGCCAACAATAAGGCAGCGCCAGCTTGTTGCGCTGCGCTTGAGGTGAGCACCATATCCCCTTGTGCGCCATCGAACAGACCAAATGCCAGCGCGCAGAAGCCCGCAATGGCCGCGCCGAACACAGCGCCCGTGAATTGAACCGGTGCCATGGCGCCGGAGGCGATGGTTTTATGTTCTGTTGGTGCTTGGGTGATGATGGTTTGCCGGATCAGCGGACTTGAAGATCCATAGCCCATACCAGTGAGCATCATGCCGCCAATCACCAACCACAAATCCATGATCCAAATGCCATAGGCGGAGATAACGCCGCCGACAAAGATAAAGCTTGCGCCTGCGCGGATGAAGGCAATGCGGCGCTTCACGTCTTCAATGCGGTTGGCCACCCATGCGGCGAGTGTCCATGTCATGGCCAATGTGGCGGTGGCATAGCCTGCCATCATGGGCGACATCAGCCAGATCGATTGGAGCAATGCCACCATATAGACGGTGCGGCCAGATGCGCCGATGGTGAACAGGCCGAGCATAGCAAAGCTGCGGCCCATATTGGATTTCAACGAAAATAGGTTTGGCGGCATAAACCGTTCAACCGCTTTTTGATCGAGCGCACCAAAGCCCACCAGCAAGATGGTTGAGGTGAGGATGATCAGGCCCAACCATGCAATGTTGGTGATTTGCCCGGCAAAGCCCGTGATCAGCAAGGCGGTGACCAGCAGCAATAGGCGCTTGAGCGGAAAGGGCTTCGCATCACTTTGTGGTTCGGTTTTGGGCAAGGCGAAATAAGACAAGAAAATCAAAATCACCACGAGTGGCAGATTGAACAGAAACGCAATGCGCCACGACACGAACTCTGTCAGCAGCCCAGCAAAGAGCGGGGTGGCAGCCGCGGCGAGCGCCCACAATGTGGAGGAAAGCGCAAAGATGCGGGGCAGCAGGCGTGAGGGTAAATGGTCGGCAATCACCACATAGACCAGCGAGATCAGCATGCCTTCGGCAATGCCTTGCAGGCCGCGGGCAAGGATGACCAAGGCGAGATTGTTGGCGATGCCGCCGAGCACTGAGCCAAACGCCAGAAGCAGCGCGGAGCTGAGAAAGATGGGTTTTGCGCCAAATCTAATTTTGAAATTTCCCGCCATAACGCCCGCGCAAATGGACCCGACCTGAAACAGGGCGAACAGCCAAAACATCAGTTCGCGGCCGCCTAAATCCACCACGATGGAGGGGGCGATGACAGAGGTGATGAAGCCATTTACCGCGTGGGAGGTGACCACCAGAATGTTCATCAATGTGATGGGCAAAAATGCGGCTGAGAAAATGCCAGCTTTTGAATCTGTATCAGCAGTGGTGAGCATAAGACTAAACCTAAGTGATTTTGCGCGGTGGCGTTTTCGGCAGGATATGCGGCAGGACCAAAATTGGCGTGAGCAACACAAAGAACAACGCCGACATTAATGGTGCATAGGATTGTACCTCATTTGCGGAGAACAAGCCATTGGGGGCATCAGGATTGATCAATGAAAGATTGAGAGCGACCAAGCCAGCCAATGCAGCGCCAAAGGCAGACGCCGCATTATCCATAGGGGGCAGCATGGCGGCGGCCCGGTCGCGCTCTCGCCCGCGCACAAATTGCACGGAGATTTTTTCAATGAAGATGTTCTGCCAGCCTAACCCCAGACCCAAAAGGGTCAGGGAAAGCAGGAATAGGGGCAGGCTGGCAAAATTGAGGGCCACAGCGGAAAGAGCCACGCTGAGCCAAATGGCGTATAACCCTGCCATAATCCATCGGCGCTGGGCGGCGTAAGTCGAAACGCTGGCGACAGACCAAGAGCCGACGGACCAAAATGCAGCGGGCAGGGCTGTCATATAACCTGCAAGGGTCAAATCTATCTGCCAAAGGGTCTGCACGTAGGCCACGTTATAAAGCGTGTGTGCCGTGACGAAGGTGCTGATCATGATGGTGACCATATAGGCGATGGCGACGGGACTGCGCGGATCGAACAAGCGCACGGGCAACATGCGGCTTTTGCTGTGCCGTTCAGCCCGCAAGCCGATGAAGATCAGAAATGCGGCAGCGACCAGCAAGCCTGCAATCGCAAGCGGGTGCGTGAGTTGCCCGATAAAGCACAATATGGTGACGGCTGTGATGAGCGGGAGCAGGACGCGGAAATCCGGCTTGGCGGATTTTTGCGCTTTAGCGGTGTTGGACACCGCGAAATAAGCTTGGATGGCGATGGCTAGGCCGACGACAAAATTGACGAGAAATGTGCCGCGCCACGTGAAGAAATGTTCCAATATCCCCGCAGCCATTGGGCCAATGGCAGCGGCAACGGCCCACACAATCGCCAAAATGCCGATCATGCGGGTCATCAAATTACCCTTATATGTTTCGGCCAGCACCATATAGGAGAGCGACACCAGAATGCCTTCGGCAAAGCCCTGAATGCCGCGGCCTAAAATCACGATTTCAAAAGTGGGTGCGAAGCCGCCAAAGGCCGACCCTATGATCAGGAGCGCAGCGGCCAGATAAAAGCTTAGGCGCGCGCCAATACGTGATTTGAGGTTGATGGTGAGCATGCCACCTAAAATCGCCATGAGCGAAAACAGCGCTGCAGACCAAAACAAGATTTTTGCGCCGCCAATATCTTCCACAATTGTGGGCAACACGGTGCGCACTGCAAACATATTGACCGCATGGGAACCAATGGCCACCACCAAGGTGAGTGTGAGCAGAGCACGGCCCTCAGTCAGCACGTCTCTAAAGCGTACTTTATCCTCTATTGGGGGCGTGGTTTGGTCGGTCATAATTTGCGCTGCATTATTTGATAAGAAAAAACTTTCTTTATATTAGAAAGGTGATTTGACAAGTCAAACCTTTTTTTATTAAATCCGCAAGACGGATGGAAAACGCATGAAACAATCTGATGAAAAAACCATAGAGCGCTTGCTCTATTTGTTAAAATCGCGCGGTGGACAAACTGCTGTGCATTTGGCTGAAGCCGTGGGCACCACGCCTGTTGCTGTGCGTCAGCACATGGAAAAATTGCTGGAGCAGGGCTTGGTTGTGGGTGAAGACCGTCGCGAATCGGTAGGGCGGCCCAAGAAATATTGGAAACTGACCGCCATAGGCCATAGCCGCTTTCCAGATCGCCACTCGGACCTGACCATGGAATTGCTGGGATCAATTGAAGATCTTTATGGCGAAGAAGGCATTGAAAAGCTGATTTCTGCGCGTGAGCAGCGCGCTTTTCAACAATATCATAAGCAGATCCAAGCAGAGCCAACCTTGCACGGCAAGGTGAAAGCGCTGGCAGAATTGCGCGAGCGCGAAGGCTATATGACCGAGGTTGAGCCTTGCGATGGCGGGTTTTTTCTGCACGAAAATCATTGCCCAATTTGTGTGGCGGCGACGAAGTGCCAAGGCTTTTGTCGGTCAGAATTGAACCTGTTTCGTCAAGTTTTGGGCGATGAGGTGGATGTCGTGCGCGAGAGCCATATTGTGAGTGGCGCGCGCCGATGCACTTATCGCATTGTAGAAGCGCGGTGATTTTGTTTAAGTGGGTTTGAAAGCGCGTCAAATTGCGACTCGCTTCACCTTGCGAAACCCACTTATGAGGCGCGTATATGGCAGAAACCGCGAAGCCCAAAATTTCTGTTGGTTGGGAAGAGTGGATTGGCATGCCCGATATTGGCTTGCCGGCTATATTGGCCAAAGTTGACACAGGTGCCCGCACATCGGCCCTGCACAGCTTTGCATTTGAAGAAATCGAAATTGATGGGGTAACCCACATTCATTTTGGCGTTCAGCCTTTGGCTGACGATCCCAAACTGCATGTATGGTGCAATGCACCGCTGATTGATTATCGCGAAGTGATTTCCTCAAACGGGATGGCAGAAATGCGCCCATTTGTGCAGGTGGATTTGCATCTGGCGGGGCAGAGTTGGCCAATTGAATTGAGCCTGACCAACCGCGAAACCATGAATTATCGCATGTTGCTGGGCCGCACTGCCATGGAAGGGCGGATTGTGGTGGACCCTTTTGGGGCATGTATCAATGGCGTGCCAGAGGGTGACTTTTATGGTCACCATCTAGAAGAAAGCGCCAGCAAAACCCTAAATATCGGCATATTGACCTGCGCGCCCAACGCTTATTCTACGCAGCGCCTGGTTGAGGCGATTGAGAAAAAGGGGCATCAGGTCGATCTGGTGGATATTGCGCGGTGTACTGTGCATGTGGATGCGCTTAGCCCGACCATTTATCAGCGTGATGAGCCATTGCCACGCTATGACGCGGTGATCCCACGTATTGGTGCGCCGATCACCCAGCATGGGTTGGCTGTGGTGCGGCAGTTTGAATTGTTGGGCAGCTATGTGCTCAATGGTGCGTCTTCCATCGCTGCGGCGCGGGATAAGCTGTGGAGCTATCAATATATGGCGAAGGCCGGCATTGAGGTGCCGTTGACGTTGAGCGCGTTTAACGGCCGTGATGGCCGCGCCATGGTGAGCAAAGCGGGGGAAGGCCCTTACGTGCTCAAAAGCCGCAAAAGCGAAGGCGGACGCGGGGTGCTGTTGGCACCAGATCGCACCATGGCCAAAAGCCTTTTGGACGCGTTTGACGATCTTGATGAGAAGCTGCTTATTCAGCCGTTTTTGGACACGCAAGATCAATCTGACTTGCGGATCATGGTGCTGGGCAAAAAGGTGATCGCTGCGGTGCGCCGCACGGCAAAGAAGGGGGACTTCCGCGCCAACTATCATCAAGGCGGCTCTGCAAAAAAAGTGAAGATCACCAAACTAGAGCGGCAGATGGCGGCGCGGGCGGCGAAAACGCTTGGGTTGCGTTTTGCCGCGGTGGATTTGATGCGCACGGAAAGTGGCCCTGTGGTGATGGAAGTGAATGCATCGCCGGGGCTTGAGGGGATTGAAAGCGCGACGGGACTTGACCTTGCGTCAAGAGTTATCGACTATGTTGTTGAATATGCGCGCCCATCGCCACCAGTGCATGTGGGTGCGACACAAACAGAGTGATGCCATGAAAAGCCGAATGGGCCTATTGAAGCTGCTGATGTTTTTGCCATTTTTGGCCCTGATCTCAGCTTGCGCTGAACGCCCTGGCAAGCCTCCTGAACTTGTGCAAGCCGTGCGCGATAATGATGCGCTGAAGGTTAAGCGGATGATCGAGGAAGGGGCTGACCCCAACTTTGTTTCTGAGACGGCAGGCCCGTTGATTTATATCGCGGCAGGGCCCAAGGGCGGCGCGGAGGTCACACTTGTGCTGCTGAAAGCCGGGGCTGACCCCAATGCAGCAAATAGTGATGGGCGATTGCCGCTGCAAAATGCAGCAAGCTGGTGCAGCGTCAATATCGTATCGCTTTTGCTGGAAGCAGGGGCTAACCCCCACAAAAAAGGTAAGGGCGACAAGACCGCGCTTGACGATACCTGCTCACGCCCGCAAAGAGAGCGCGAAATTATTGTAGATATGCTGCGCACGGCGATGAGCAAATAGGGCCGAGACCTTTATGGAATTTCTGACATCTTTGATTTTCGAATATGGTGCACTGGCGCTGGCTGGTGTAGCTGCGGGGCTTATTGCAGGTTTGCTTGGTGTTGGTGGTGGCATTGTGATGGTGCCAGTGATGACCACCATCTTCGCTGCCAGCGGCATGAGCGAAACGGTGATTTTGCATGTCGCTGTGGCCACGTCTCTAGCAGTGATTATCCCCACTGGCACATCAAGCGCATTGGCACACCACCGCAAGGGTGCAGTGTCGTTTGAGCTGTTGAAGTTGTGGGCGCCATTTATGGTTGCTGCCTCTTTCATCGGCGGCATTAGCGCTGGGTTTTATTCGTCGCTCGTGATGCGGCTGATTTTTGGAATTATGGCTATTCTGATTGCCATCAACTCGGTGGTGCCGATTCAGAAAAAGCTGATGGAGCATTTGTCGGATTCAGCCATGACCCACCGCGTAAGTGCGGCAGTTATCGGTTATATTTCTTCATTGATGGGCATTGGTGGCGGCTCGCTTAGTGTGCCGACCATGGCGGCGCTTGGGCGCAAGGTGCATCAGGCGGTGGGCACAAGTTCTGCCCTTGGCGTGTTCATCGCGTTGCCGGGTGCTTTAGGCTTTGTGCTGTCGGGATGGGGGCAGGCAGGTGTGCCTGATTTTGCGCTTGGCTATGTTTATCTGCCCGCCTTTTTGGCCTTGGCATTAGGTGCCATTTTATTTGCGCCTGTGGGGGCCGCGATTGCGCATCGGCTTTCTGACGTTTGGCTGAAACGGGTGTTGACCGTTTATTTGCTGATTGTTGGAACTAGAATGATTTTGAAGGCCATCAGCGGATAAATAAAAGCGCGCGCCAGAGTTTGACGCGCGCCTAAAATTAGCTATTCGCTGTCGTCAGCTTGTTCAATTTCCCACTGAACATTAACGGTGACAGAATAATTCATTTCACCAGCTTCAACAGGTACGGCCATATCTGATTCAGCCATGGCCATCATCGCGCCGCGGCTTTTCATCATCGGGGCAGGTGAATAATGCTGATTTTCAGAAATGTTCATCACATTGCCCAATTCAACGCCAGCGGTATCTGTGTAGATTTTTGCTGTCGCCATTGCGTTTTCCATGGCGCGCTTGCGGGCTTCTTGCAGCAGCTCTTTGGTGTCAGACACCGCAAAGCTGATGCCATTGATGGTATTGGCGCCAACTGTGACGGCTGAATCCAAAACAGCGCCTACATTATCCAAATCTTTGATGCGCACGGTGACATTGTTTGACACACGGTAGCCAGAGATTTTGGGTGGTAATTGATAGCCATTTTCGTCGCGCTTGTCGGTGTGGACATAATTGGGATGGACGGAAAAGCCTGATGTTTGAATATCTTTATCTTCAACGCCAGCCTCTTTCAGCACATTCACCAACGCGGTCATGGCTTCTGTGTTTGCGGTGAGGGCATCGCGGGCCGTTTCACCATCGGTGACAACACCCGACGTGACAATCGCCATATCAGGCGCAGCCGTGACTTCGCCAACGCCAGAAATATTGATGGTTGAAGTATATTTTTTATCGTCCGCGAATGCGGCAGGGGTGGCAAGGGCTGCAAGTGTGAGTGCAGCTGTGATTGGCAGGATCGCTTTATACATTTTCCATCTCCAATTAAAGATGGACCGACCCTGCCAACAATTTGCGACGCTTTTGCGGCATCAATTGGGTGCTATTGTGATTCAGCTTCTTCTGCTTCTTCACCCGCTTCTGGATCGTAATCTGGTGAGAACTGCATCAAATATGCGATCACATTTTCACGGTCTTTTTCTTTTTTCAGACCCGCAAACGACATCTTTGTGCCTTTGATGTACGCGCGTGGATTTTCCAAATATGCGTCCAACGTTTCAGCGGTCCACACGAGACCTTCTTCGCCTTTAGCGATCATCGCGTCTGAATATTTAAAGTCGTGAGAGCCAGCGACAGCACCAAAGATATTGTTCAGCGCAGGGCCAACGCGGTTCTTGGCGTCTTCGCCAACCATGTGGCAGGCCTTGCACTTTTTAAATACGTTTTCGCCTTTATCCGCATCGCCATCAGCGAACGCAGGTGCGCTGAGTGCCAAGAGACCCGCAAGGGCAAGAGTAAGTTTTTTCATCTGCATACCTCCGCAACAAAATATGCCCCTTCATAACAGCTATGAAAGGACCGCCACAATTGGCCGCATTGTCACAGGGGAAGGTTTACTCAGTGCAAAAAGTTCTGAACAAACTTTCGATATTGTCGCGAATAGGCTGTTTTTCCAGCGAATAGTAGATGGCTTTGCCTTGACGGCGGGTGTTGACCAAACCTTCTTGCCGAAGCCGTGCCAATTGTTGCGAAACGGCAGCTTGCCGCGCATTCAGAAGATCTTCCAAGTCAGAAACTGAGGCTTCGCCTTGTGCCAAACGGCAAAGAATCGACAAGCGCCCCTCATGGGCAATGGCTTTAAGAAAGACGGAAGTTTGATCAGTGTCCAAATCAGACTTATTGGGGGATTTTCCCTCCAAATCGAACGCTTGTAACGTCATTGTTCCCTCAACTGAGCTTTTTGCTCTTATTTTTTTAAGTACTAGCTTGATTGTTGCGCAGGATCATTTATGACAGCAGATGCTGCTGCCTAGTTCCATAGATATGGAATCGTGCAACAATTTGAGTTTAACGATATGCGTACTTACCTATATGATCAACTGGTAATTGGCTAATCTTAGGGTATTCCCTAAAACCAAAACTGACAAATACTGTTGGCAGCGCAAAAATCTCTTTCAATTGCTTACACTGCTTGCTATGAGCATTTCGGGTTGGGCCTGTAGCTCAGTTGGTTAGAGCCGACCGCTCATAACGGTCTGGTCGTAGGTTCGAGTCCTACCGGGCCCACCATTTCCTCCAAATTTTGCATTTCTGCGCCACTTTTGTAGCCAGCCATTTGCCTATTGTTCGAATTGAATAGGGCCGGCTGCCTTGAATGTTTTCACCATGATACCTGATGGAAGTTGCAGGCTTGTGACCAGTTCTAACTGGCATGGTGGGGTGCCTTCGGCGAAGAATTTTTTGCCGGTGCCCAGCAAAATTGGGTAGGTGATCAAGGTGATTTCATCGGCAAGTTCATTGGCTAGTAATGTGGGTGTGAGTGAAGAACTGCCCCAACAAATAAGGTCCGGACCATTGCTCGTTTTGAGCGCCTGCACTGCATTCACCACATCAGCGCTGATGGCTTTTGCTGGCCCCCATGTCAAACTTTCCGGGCGATGGGTGACCACATGTTTGGTGACCTTGTTGAAAGTCGCGGCAAAGTCATTTTGCTGCTTTGGCCAATAGGCGGCCCAAATGTCATATACGCCGCGCCCTAAAAGCAGTTCGAACGGTTCTCGATGGGCTTTAAAGATGACGTCCCCGAGGGAGGGATCGCTGAACCGGGTGGACCAGCCGCCAAATTGGAAGTCGCCCGAACGATCTTCATCTGCGCTGCCGGGAGACTGGATAACGCCATCTAGGCTGATATGTTCGATGATCTTGATTTTGCACATGATGTTGTCCAACAAATTTGGATGAGATGTTATCTGTAGGCCGAAGGTTTGGGCAATAAATTTGAGAAATTAGGGAAATGCAAACGCCATCTCTGGCATATGCGGATTGAGGCTGCAATAATGCAGGCGGCGGCATAATATTGCCAACGTTGAAAGTGGAGGACCGGCCAATGATGATCACAGATGTTGAAGACTTCTTCACCAAAGGGTGTGGCCGTTGCGACAAGTTCAATACCCCCAATTGCGTGACGCGGACATGGATTGATGGGTTGAACCATCTGCGCCGGATTTGCCAAGATATGGCGCTGGAAGAGCATGTGAAATGGGCGCACCCTTGTTACATGCACAATGATCGAAACATTGTGTTGTTCGGAGCGCTGCGAAACGATTTTCGCCTATCTTTTTTTAATGCCGGGCTGTTGAAGGACCCTGAGGGTGTGTTGGTGCCAAATGGGCCCAATTCACAAACGCCGAGTGTGATTAAATTCACGGCAAATGAACAGGTGGCTGAGCTGGAGCCGACCATTCGGGCCTATATTTCAGAACTGATGGATGCGGCTGAAAAAGGGTTGAAACCGCCAAAGGTTGAGCGTGAAATTGATTTGCCGGAAGAGATGATTGATGCGCTGGATAGCGATCCGGAATTGGCGGAGGCTTTTCATAATCTGACGCCGGGGCGGCAGAAGAGTTATGCGATCAATTTGAACGGCGCGAAAAAATCTGAAACGCGGATCAATCGGATCGCGAAATTTCGCGATCACATCATTGCGGGCAAAGGCGCGATGGAACGCTAAAAGCGTTTGATCAACTCATATTGGCTGACGGTTTTTTGCGCGCCCAAATGGGTGAGAAAGCTGATGGTTTCTGCATCCGATGTGTCGATGTTGATGAAGGCGAGTTTGGGTTTGTTGATGGCAGTTGCTGCATTGTGCAGAAGTGCCCGGCCAACATGTTTGCGTCGATGGTTTTTAGTAACCGCCAATTGATAGATCGCGCCGCTTGGGGCAACGGCGATGTAGCCAATCAGTTGCTCTGCTTGAAATGCGGCGATGCAGGTTGCATCCGGCGCTGCGGCGACCGCAAAATCCTCATTCTGCCAAGAAGGCATCACATCACGCAGCGCTTCAGTGTGCGGGGCAATGGTTGCCCAGTCCACTTTTTTGATTTCACACTCTGATTCCGCCCAATCGCCTATCTCCATGACAAAGCAGTCAAATTCGCGATGAATCTCATGGCCCTGTTTTTGATATAGCCCCAAGGCGCGTTGGTTGCTGGTGAGGCATTCAAACTGGAGGAGTTTAAAACCAGCCTTGATGATTTCTGCCTCAGAGCGGGCGGCGATTTGCTTGGCCAAACCTTTGCCGCGATCTGCGATGCGGGTGCCGCTGGCGATCAGATGGGCGCGGTGATCATGGGTGCCGATAAACCAAAAGGCGAGCACTTGTTTGCCATCAAAAGCGATGGAGGAGAGTGCCGGATCAAATTGCCGTTGGGTCAGCATGCCCATGAATTGATCCAGCGTTGGCTGCAACGGAATGTCATAATCAGAAAAAGCGTCCAGCATGGCAGCATGTAGCGCCTGCGGGTCAATATCTCGCGCATTTCTGATTTCAATCGACATTAAAGTTCCTCCATTTTCCACCAGACTAATCCTGAAATCAGGATGAAGAAAAGAGGAACAAAATAGGTCATTTCAATCGACAAAAACAATCCTCCAAATGTGGCGATGGAACCGCCCAGCAGGATGGCAAGGGATTGGCCGGAGAAAATGACTGAGGTGGCGAAGCCCATGCGCTCAGGCGCGCATTTTTGGGCATAGGCAATGCCTACGCCAAGGGCTGATGCCGGGATGAACGCATAAAGCGCTTGCAGGGCGACCACTTGCTCCAATGTTTGCACGAACGGGAACAAGCCGAAATGCAACATAGCGGCGGCAAAGCCAATGCCCAACACGGATTTGCGGTTCCAACGTTTTGCCAAATAGATGCAAAGCGCGGTTGCGGGGACTTCAACAACTGGCGTTGCGGCGAAGGCAATGGTTAGGTCCACCGGGTCTTTTGAGATGTTCGCGTCAATGAAAAGTGCCAAATTTGCGAGGCGCACAATATCGCCAGACAAGACCAGCGCGACAAACAGAGCGATATAGAGCAAATTGCGTGGCACATCGCGCCAACGCAACCAGCTAAAACGGTCACCTTTTTCCTTAGGTTTGGTGATTACAACGCGGGCAAAGAGCCAAATGGCGACCCCCATGATCACATAGCCAACAGCCTGAATGAGGAAGATATCGCGATAAGTTAGGCCGTAGGTAAGCAACAGGCCAGCGATGGCCGGGCCGACCACCCAGCCTGCGATAAAGCCGATGCGCAGCTCGCCGCTTTCCGTTGCTTTGTCTCCAAATCTCTGGGTTTCACGCTCCTGTGCCCAAGCGAAAAACTGGGCGTTGGCGGCTGACATAAAGGGAATTGCGATGCAGACCAGAATGAGCACGAACCAAGCGGTGGTGGCAACAGCGGTGAGCACATAGCTGATCGCCAACACCATGAAGCCAACCGTGATGATGATGCGCCGTTCGCCCATACGGTCGGAAAAGTCGCCGATTATGGGTAATACGAACAGCGAGATGACGGCTGGGACGGCGAAGGATAGCCCGTTTTCAAAGGTAGAGCCGCCCAAGGTTTGGGTGACAAATAGCGCGCGAATGGGGAAGGAAAGCACCCCGATTGCGGCGGTCAAGAACAGATAGAGAAAAAGCGGCGCAGCAGATCTCCGCGCCGGTGACAGCGATATAAGGGACATAGAAATACTGGTGCTAGAGGAACAGGTGTTCTTCTAATATCAGTATTTAAAATGGTCTGCAAATGGTGTTAAAAAACTTGCTGTAAAAAGTTGCGCAGTTGTTTTTCCTTAATATCTTCTGCAGTTTTCAACTTCAGATGGCGTCGAAATTTGCCTTTGCCTTCCAAATGTCCGTTCGGGTCAACAAGGTCTGCGCCTTTTGAAAATTCAAAAGAGGCATGGTCTTCATAAAAAAATAGACCGCCCACGGCAGTTTTTGGATCGCCCGCCACGGCCTCGATCAGCGTGCCGCCATATTTGCTGGTGAAGCCAGCATCAGGGCAAATGTCTAAAATCAGCTCATTCACTTTTTCGGTGATGGCAGTTTTGATGTCTGGGGTCATTTTATTTTCTCACTGGTGAGGCAATTTCAACAAGGCAACCGTTCAGGTCTTTTACGTAAGACACAGTTTGGTTCCAGGGCTTTTCTTCCGGCGGCAAAAGTGGTGTTGCGCCATTGTTGATGGCGTGGCTGTAGGCGGTTGCCACATTCTCGCACACCAAGCAAATTTCCCAGCCTGCGCTGAGATTGTCTTTCCGGTTTGGCGCGACGGCTAGGCCGGATAATTCAGCAGCTTCTTCGCCCGCAAAGGTGAGGGCTGTATCGCCAGTTTCCATTTCAGCATAGAGATTGCTCTCGTGAATGAAGCGCCTAGAGAGGCCAAATGCTTGTTCGTAAAATGCGACCGTTTCTAGCACGTTTTTCACATAGATGATGGTGTAGCCAAATTTCATTTTGTTCTCCGATTTGCCGGCAGACATTAGCGTGCTGCTTGGTGTTCGGATTGAACAAATCGGACCTGCTGAGGTGAATAATTTAGATAACGGGTAGGCCCGGCAAAGATAGGTTCACTGGGATGCGGCTTGGTGAAAAGCCGCCGAACTTTTGGAACGCGCGGATCATATGGGCTTGATCTGCATAACCGCATTCTGCCGCGATTTCGGCGTTTGAAAGATCTGTTTTTTGCACGAGATTGAGTGCGCGATGAAATTGGACAATGCGGGCATAAAGCTTTGCGGAAAGGCCCACCATATTGCGGAAGGTGCGCAAGATGTGGCGGGGTGAATGATCCGTATTCTGTGCCAATTGATTGATGCTGATTTGGCCGCCGCTAACATGGATTAAATCGATCAGATTGTGGACCAGATGCCGATCATTATCGGTATTTTGCAGTGGTGGCAGAGCCAAAAGGGCGGTATGGATATCGCTGTTGGGCTGCAAGTTTTGCAGCAACTTTGCAAGGTAAGGCAAATGGGCGATTGCCGCTTCGCCTTGTAAAATACGATCTTGCGCAGTGCCCAATTTTGCACCCCAAAGGGTGCGGGCGTTCGCGGGATAGATCCGCAATCCTGCCCAGCCATCGCCGGGCATATATTCTACATGATATGGCGATGTGGCTGGCCCGGTGATGATGGGCGTAAGGTTTGTCGGTTGATTTTGCTGATCTAAGGTGAAGCGCAAAATAATGTCGCAGCACCCATCGGGTAAAATGATGGCTTCGCCTTTTTGATTTGCAATAAAAGACCAATGCGCCGCCGTTTGTCGACGCGACTTTGGCGTGACCAATTGTTCATTGTAGCCGATGGGTAGTTGCATATACGGATTTGGACTTAAGACGCGATGCTAGACGGATAGCCCGCCTTGTCCAAGGCCGCCAGAATGTCATCATTAGCCGCTGTTGATGTCACGTCAATTTTGTTGGCGCTTAAATCAACCTTCACGTCTGCGGTGCCGTCAATTTCTCCAATTGCTTTCCGCACGGTGGCTTCGCAATGTCCGCAAGTCATGTCTGGTACGTTAAACTTTGTCATTGAGGATCGTCCTTTCATGTTTATTCTTGCTCAATAACCCTTCCATTTACTGGAAGGTCAAGCAGTAGTTTTTTAAATCTTCCATGTTGACCTTACAGCAGCTGTAAGCCGCATCAATATGATTTTGCGCGGAATGGCGAGGCGGATTTATGAGTGACTCGGACAAGCAGAAACAACTGATTGAAGAGCAAATTCAGGTTTGCAAAATTGAATTGGTGGAGCTGCAAAAAACATGTTGCTTGAACAAGCGCGGTGAAAAGATGACGGGCTTGATCGAAGAAGTGGAGCGACTGGGGCGTGATCAATTGGCGCTGGAAACTATGGCGCCCGACGATGCCGCGGCTTTTATTGTGCAGCTTGAAGCGGTGGGTGCAAAATTGGGGACGCTTTATGCGACTTGTTGCACGCCAACCCGCGAGCCGATTTATGCGGCGATGTTTAAGGCCTTGTCCAAAATCCACCTCCGTTTGCTGCGATTGCAGCATGGTCGATAGGTGACGTACAGAGACTAAATTGCCGGGAACAGATTGGTGCGTTTTACTTCGCCGTAGGCAAAGCTGGTTTCAATGCCAGCAACACCGGGAATGCGGTGGATGGATTGGCGGGTGAAGCGTTCATAGTCTTCCAGGCTGGCGACGATCACACGCAAGAGGTAGTCCCAATCGCCTGTCATCAAGTGGGCTTCTAAGATTTCATCGATGTTTTTGATGGCGGTTTCGAATGCGCTGACGCCTTGTTCTGTGTGGTGCTGCAATTTGATGCGGACGAACACGGTGACGGGGAGGCCGTAGCGTTTTTGATCGACGATGGCGCTGTAGCCGCGAATGATGCCCTGCTGCTCTAGATTGCGCAGACGACGCAGGCAGGGCGAGGGGGAAAGGTTGACCCGTTCGGCCAGTTCCTGATTGGTCAGTCGACCGTCGCGCTGCAGTTCGCGAATGATTCTTTGATCAATTTTGTCCATAAAATCGCTATTCATTGGCATAATATTGCTAAAATATATCATTTCGGGGTCAAGTTTGCCAGAACATTGCGCGGCATTTCTTTTATTCTTTTGGGTAAGAGAGGACCTTTCGGTCCGCCACAGCAATTGGAGGTGCGCGACATGACCCACAATAATAAAAATCAAGGTTTTGCTACTAAAGCCATTCACCATGCCTATGACCCGCAAGATGAGGGTGGTGCGCTTACACCTCCTCTGCACTTGACCTCGACCTTCGCCTTTCCAACAGCGGAGCATGGCGGGGAAATTTTTGCTGGTGATCGTGAGGGCCATGTTTATTCGCGCATCTCCAACCCCACCAATGATTTGCTGGAACAGCGCATGGCGGTGCTGGAAGGTGCGGAAGCCGCGCTGGCCAATGCGTCAGGCATGGGCTCAGTGACCTCCGCGCTTTGGACCTTTGTGGCGCCGGGCGATGAGATCATTGTCGACACGACGCTTTATGGCTGCACCTTCGCCTATATGCGCCACGGGCTGCAGAAGTTTGGCGTCGAGATCACCCATGTGGATATGACCGACCCGCAAAATGTGGCCAAGGCGATCAGCGGCAAAACCAAAGTGGTTTATTTCGAAACTCCGGCCAATCCGAATATGCGCCTAGTGGATATTGAAGCGGTGAGCGCCATCGCGCATGAATTTGATGCCAAGGTGATTGTCGACAACACTTATTCAACGCCTTACCTGACCCGCCCGATTGAACATGGTGCGGATTTGGTGCTGCATTCGGCCACCAAATATTTGGGCGGCCATGGAGATGTGATCGCCGGGCTGATTGCGGGCCGTAAAGAAGATATTGATCAAATTCGTCTGGTGGGCATGAAGGATATGACCGGAGCGGTAATGGCGCCGTTCAACGCGATGCTGATTATGCGTGGGTTGAAAACCTTGCAATTGCGCATGGACCGCCATTGTGCGAGCGCGATGGAAATTGCCCAGCGTTTGGAACAGCACCCGATGATTTCCAAAGTTTATTTCCCCGGCTTGCCGAGCTTTGAGCAGCATGAGCTGGCGAAAAAGCAAATGGCCGATTTTGGGGGTATGATTGCTTTTGAGCTGATTGGCGGTATGCACGCCGGTATTTCTACCATGAATCGTTTGGATATGATCCAGCGGGCGGTGAGCCTTGGGGATGCGGAAACCTTGATCCAGCACCCGGCGTCCATGACCCATTCAACCTACACGCCAGAAGAGCGTGCAGAGCATGGCATTTCTGAAGGGTTGGTGCGCTTGTCTGTCGGCCTTGAAGAGGTTGAAGACATCTGGGCCGATTTGGAGCAGGCTTTGCCAGCAGCAAAAGCGCAGGTTGCGTAAGCAAGATCAGAGGGAGTGGGGCGATGAGCAAGAAAATAGAGCAGCTGAAAGAGCTGGAAGGGCAGATTTTGTGGTTGGCGTGCTGGATGGTGCATCATGCCAACCATATCCGCCCGAAAGGTGACCAGCAGATCAAGATTGGCGGACATCAGGCGTCGTCTGCCTCGATCGTGTCGATCATGACTGCGCTCTATTTTAGTGTGCTTAAGCCCGAAGATCGGGTGGCGGTGAAGCCGCATGCCTCGCCCATATTCCATGCGATCCAATATTTGATGGGCAATCAAGAGTTGGACCGGATGAAGAATTTCCGTGGCTTTGGCGGGGTGCAATCTTACCCCAGCCGCACCAAGGATATTGATGATGTGGATTTCTCCACTGGGTCCGTTGGGTTGGGCGTCGGCATCACGGCCTTTGCCTCGATGATTCAGGATTATATCCAGCACAAAAAATGGGCCGCTGAAAAGCCAATGGGCAAAATGTTGGCGCTGGTGGGCGATGCGGAAATGGATGAAGGCAATATTTTTGAATGCCTTCAAGAAGGCTGGAAACATGATCTGCGCAATGTGTGGTGGATCATCGATTATAACCGCCAAAGCCTGGATGGGGTGATCCGCGAAGGCTTGTGGAAGCGGCTGGAGCCGATTTTTGAAGCGTTTGGCTGGGAGGTTGTGCGCCTGAAATATGGCGTGAAGCAGCGCGCTGCGTTTGAGCAACCCGGCGGCGACAAGCTGAAAGAGTGGATCGATAACTGCCCGAACCAGCTTTATTCGGCGCTGACCTATCAGGGCGGTAAAGCGTGGCGTGCCCGTTTGCTGGATGAGATTGGCGACCAAGGCGATGTGACCAAGCTGATTGAAAGCTATTCCGACGACGAATTGGCCGAGCTGATGAACAATCTGGGCGGCCAGTGCGTGGAAAGCTTGGTGGAAGCTTTTGAGAGCATTGATCATGATCGGCCAACCGTATTCATCTCCTACACCATTAAGGGTTGGAGCACGCCTTTGGCGGGGCATAAGGACAATCATGGTGGGTTGATGACGCCAACCCAGATGGATGAATTTAAGCGCCAGATGGGTGTGGCCGATGGCGAAGAATGGGAAAAATTCTCACTTGTGAAGGACGCGGCGGCAGCCCAGAAATTCTTGGATCAGGTGCCGTTTTTTGCTAAAGGCACGCGCCGCTTTTCTGCGCCTTCGGTTGAGGTGGGGGCGCCCGTTGAATTGGCTGATCGGGAGATTGCCAGTCAAGCCGGATTTGGCAAGATTTTGGATGAGATTGCCAAGAATAACCCAACCTTGTCGGAGCGGATTGTGACCACATCGCCCGATGTGACGGTGACGACCAATTTGAGCGGGTGGGTGAACCGCAAGGGCCTGTTTGCCCGCAATGAACTCAATGACGAGTTTAAGGATCAACGAATTCCGTCAGCGCAGAAATGGGCGTTTTCGCCTGATGGCCAACATATTGAGCTGGGCATTGCCGAGATGAATTTGTTCTTGCTGCTGGGCGCGGCGGGGCTGTCTCACTCTGTGTTTGGCGAGCGCTTGCTGCCCATTGGTGCGGTTTATGATCCGTTTGTGGCGCGGGGGTTGGATGCGCTCAATTATGCCTGTTATCAGGATAGCCGCTTTATGATTGTGGGCACGCCCTCGGGCGTGACGCTGGCCCCGGAAGGTGGTGCACACCAATCCATCGGCACGCAATTGATCGGCATGAGCCAAGATGGGCTGGCCGCGTTTGAGCCTGCCTATGTGGATGAATTATCGGCCATTATGCATTGGGCCTTCGACTATATGCAGCGCGATGGCGAGGGCGATCCGGACGAGCGCACATGGCTGCGCGATGAAACGGGCGGCTCGGTCTATCTGCGCCTGTCGACCAACCCGATTGAGCAACCGCAATGGCGCAAGGATGACGCGTTCAAGCAGGGCGTGATCGACGGGGCTTATTGGATGCGTGAGCCTGGGTCAAATGCAGAGATTGTGATTGCCTATCAAGGCGTGGTGGCGCCAGAAGTGATCGAAGCCGCCGGCCGTATCGGCGAAGATCGCCGCGACATTGGCGTGCTGGCTTGCACCTCAGCCGACCGGCTGAACGCGGGTTGGACCGCAGCGCAACGGGCACGGCGGCGCGGGCAGGCCAATGCGCAATCGCATATAGATCGGCTGTTGGCGCAATTGCCACCTCATTGCACAATCATCACCGTGACAGACGGGCATCCGGCCACGTTGGGCTGGCTGGGCGCTGTGGCTGGCCATCGCACCGTGCCGCTAGGTGTGGAGCATTTTGGGCAAACGGGGACGATTGCTGATCTCTATGCTCATTATGGCATCAATGCCGATGCGATTGTGAGCGTGGCGCAAAATATTGTGCGGGGGCGTCCGGTACGGCATTTGCGAGAAGTCGTTTAAGCACATTCGGGACTTGGAAAATTTGAGGTGGGGCTTTATGACTAAAGCCTCACCTTTTTTGTCTCTATTTGTCCCAAAGAGTGCATGATGAAACGTTCTCGCATTAATGAAATTATGGCTGAAGCCGATGAGATGATCCGGTCTTTTGGCTTTGTGTTACCGCCGTTCGCTTATTGGACACCAGAAGAATTTAAGGCCAATGCTGGCAAGGCGCGGGCATTGATCGATGCGCGGTGTGGTTGGGATATTACCGATTATGGTGCGGGCCGTTTTGATGAAATGGGCCTGTTTTTGTTCACCCTGCGCAATGGCCGCTTGGCGGACCTGCAGCGCGGTGGCGGCATGTGTTATGCGGAAAAGCTGCTGATTTCCCGGCAGGACCAGCTTTCGCCCATGCACACCCATGTGATCAAAGCCGAAGATATCATCAATCGCGGCGGCGCGACCATGGTGATCGAACTGTTCGGCTCCGACGACGAGGGCAATTTTGCCGAAGATCGCGGCGGTGTGGTGTTGTGTGATGGCATTGAACGGCCTTTTGAGCCGGGCGAAAAGCTGAAATTTGCACCGGGCGAAAGCGTTACCCTGATGCCGGGCGATTGGCATGCCTTTTGGGGCGAGGGCGGCGATGTGCTGATTGGCGAAGTGTCGACCGTTAATGATGATGAGACGGACAATATTTTCCGCGAGTCGATTGGGCGGTTTGCTGAGATTGAAGAAGATGAAGCGCCAACGCATTTGCTCGTGAGTGATTATCGGGGTTATTTGGGGTAACTCAAAACGCATAACGCCGATGATTTGCCATGTGGAGAAACCGGTCTGGATTCCCGCCTGCGCGGGAATGACCGGGTGCTTTGTGGTGAGGCACCTGCGACTCCCGCCGTCACCCCAAGACTTGATCTTGGGGTCCATTTCACGTCGGCTGCGGCGCAGGGGCGATGGGATTGGACGGACAGTTCTCAGTACAAATGCTTTAGGTGTCGGGCCGTTGCCCTCAAATGGATTGCAAGATCAAGTCTTGCAATGACGTGGGTGGGTTTTGTGAAAGTGGTGCCGATTACCAGTCGTTTGTTCGGAATTTGATAAACTCTCTTGCACATTCCCGGCCTTGAGCCGGGATCAAAGGTGGTCCCGGATCAGGTCCGGGACGGCCATGAGGCGGCTATAGCGGGACACTAAAAAACCGTCGATTTTACCCGTGCGATATGGGCGCGCATTTCGGCTTTGGCGCCTTCGACATCTTTGTTTTTGATGGCGTCCAAAATCTTGCGGTGGCCTTCGAGTGAAATCACTTGGCGTTCGCGGTTGTCGTAGATTTTGGTTTTTGGGGGGAGAAGCGAGCGGTTGATGTTTTGGGCCAGTTCGTAAAGGGTGGCATTGCCGGTTGCGGCGGCTAGGGTTTCGTGGAACTCGTGGTCGAGCTTTCGAAGCTCAATACCGTCTGTCGTTTGCCCTTGCTTTTCCAAGATCGATTCCAGCATTTCAATATGCCGTGCTTCACCCATTTCAGCGGCGAGGGCGGCGAGTTGCGGCTCCATGATTTCGCGCAGTTGGAAGATTTCCAGAGCGCGGCGGGAACCGGTGTTGGTGGAAACGGCGAGGGTGCGCATCAAATCGCCGCGGGTGGCGGATTGGATGTAGTTGCCGCTGCCTTGGCGGGCGGCGAGCACGCCTTTTTCCTGTAAAACACGGATCGCTTCACGCAGGGAATGGCGGGAAACATTGAAGATTTCGGCCAATTGCCGTTCCGGCGGTAGGGTATCTCCCGGGCCGAGATTTTTCTCTTCAATCATGACGCGAATTTTTGCGATCACCGCTTCATAAGCGCGTTCTGGCGCTGGTTTTTGGGCGGTTTCCTGCATGTCGGGCTTTGGTGAGCTTGCCAAATTATTCCCCGCTTTCAATTGGTTTTTATGATTTTTAGCGCAAATGGGATGAAATGCAATGTTTGCATGTGCTTAATTCACAATCGGAAAGAGCGAAACCGCAATTAGCCCCCCAAAATCATATATTTGCCGTGTTGACGCAGCCTGTATTGCTGTCAATATTGGTGCAACCAATTGATTGAATCAAGCATAATTGCGGCGGCAGGGAGGCTAGGCGTGCAAGCATTTACAACTCGACCGGAAATTCGGGGTGATTTTGGCGTTGTGGCCAGCACCCACTGGATTGCCAGTGCCGTTGGCATGGCTGTGCTGGAACGTGGCGGCAATGCATTTGATGCCGCCGTGGCCACTGGATTTACCTTGCAAGTGGTGGAGCCGCATCTAAACGGGCCGGGCGGTGAAGTGCCGATGATTATCGCCAAGGCAGGTGAAGCGCCGCAGGTGGTGTGCGGGCAAGGTGTGGCGCCGGAAAAGGCGACCATTGCCCATTATCGCAATGAAGGCTTTGAAATTATGCCCGGCTCGGGCCTTTTGTCTGCGGTTGTGCCGGGGGCGTTTGACGCGTGGATGATGGTGCTGCGCGATTATGGCACCATGAGCGTGGAAGATGTGTTGAGCTATGCCATTCATTATGCGGAGGCGGGGATTCCGCTGGTGCCCAATATTGTGGGCACGATTGGTAAGGTGAAAGATCTATTCACGGAGCATTGGAAAAGCTCTGCCGCCATCTATTTGCCAAACGGCAAGATGCCGGGTTTGAGCGGCAAATTTGCCAACCCGCAATTGGCGGCGACCTATCGGCGGATAGTTGAGGAATCGAAGGCGGTGAGCGGGCGTGAGGCGCAAATTGATAAGGCGCGGGACGCTTGGTATCGCGGTTTTGTGGCTGAAACCATTGGCGATTTCTTTGCCAATAATGAATTGATGGATACTTCTGGCAGTCCACACAAGGGTGTGTTGACTGCTGATGATATGGCCAATTGGCAGGCCAGCTATGAGGCACCACTTAGCTATGATTATGGTGGCTATGAAGTGCTGAAGGCGGAGCCGTGGACGCAGGGACCAGCGCTGTTGCAGCAATTGGCTTTGCTCAAGGGGTTTGATCTGGATGCGTTGGATGAGCGCGATCCGCAATTTGTGCATTTGGTGACCGAAGCCAGCAAGTTGGCCTTTGCTGACCGCGAGGCATATTATGGCGATCCGGACTTTGTTGATGTGCCCATGGATGTGTTGCTGAGCGACAGCTACAATGATGCGCGGCGGCAATTGATTGGGGATATGGCCGCCATGCGCGCAACGGCAGGGCAAATTGGCGACAGTGAGCCCTTCACGATTGATCGGCCAAAAGGGCAAACCCAAGAAGGGCGCAACAATACCAACATGGGCGAGCCGACGGTGGCCAAGTTTGACCATCAGGAGTTGGGCGAGAAAGGTAGCGTAAAGGGCGATACCTGCCATCTGGATATTATCGATCGTTGGGGCAATATGGTGACCGCCACGCCAAGTGGTGGCTGGCTGCAAAGTTCGCCTGTTGTGGAGGGCTTGGGCTTTTGCCTGACCAATCGGGCGCAAATGTATTGGCTGGATGAAAAAGCGCCGAGTGCCTTGGCGCCAAAGCGGCGGCCGCGGACAACGCTCTCAGTCAATATGGCTTTGAAGGATGGCAAGCCGGAGCTGATTTTCGGCACGCCGGGTGGGGACCAGCAGGACCAATGGTCGCTGCATTTCTTCCTACGCCATGTGCATTTTGGCCTGAATTTGCAGGAAAATATTGATGCGCCGGGATTCTTCACAAACCATTTCACCTCGAGTTTTTATCCACGTGAGGCGGATGCGGGGCATTTGGAAGTGGAAACGCGCTTCGGGCAAAAAACCATTGAGTTTTTGCGGGCGAAAGGTCACCAAGTTATTGCTGAAAGTGACTGGTCAATTGGCCGGATGACTGCGGCACAAACCAGCGGTGGCTTTTTGCGGGCGGCGGCCAACCCGCGGCAAATGCAAGGCTATGCCGTTGGGCGTTGATCACAGGGTGAAAAGACGCAAATTCACGGTGGCCTTTGCGGCTTTTTGATGCCATGGTGCGGCCATCGGTGGGATTTAGTGCAAATCCAATCAAGGGACAGTTTTAAAATTGGCAGAAAAGTATGATGTAGCCATTGTTGGCGCAGGCATTGCGGCGGCAGGCATCGGTGCGCAATTGGCGCTGCGTGGGTTGAAAATTGTTCTGCTCGAATCAGAAGATCGGCCAGGGGTGCACAGCACGGGCCGTTCAGCTGCGATTTTCGTGCAAAATTATGGCAATGACACCATCCGAGCGTTGAGCCGGGCGTCGTTCCGCTATTTCCAAAATCCGCCTAAGGATATTTTTGATTATTCCGTTTTGGGTGATCGCGGCATTTTGTTTGTGGCCAATGAGGCGCATAAGCCGCATTTGGATGAATTGCTGGATGCGGGTGAGGGGCTGGTGCCCATCAGCGTGGAGCAGGCAATTGAAATGGTGCCGCTGCTCGATAAAGATCAGTTGGTGGCTGCGGCACATGAGCCAAATGCGAAAGATTTAGACGTTGCAGCGTTGCACCAAGGCTGGCTGAAACAGATCAAGAAACATGGCGGTGAGGTGCGAACGGATAGCGAGGTGCTGTCTGGCTCAAACCAATCTGGCCATTGGGTGTTGGAAACAAAATCCGGCTCTGTGGAGGCCGATAAAATCGTCAATGCCGCTGGTGCATGGGGCGATGTGGTGGCGGAACGCTGCGGCGTGCGCCCGGTAGGGTTGCAGCCTAAACGCCGTTCCATCGGTGTGTTGGCGTCACCCATGCCAGGGCAATCCATGCATTGGCCAATGCTGATTGATGCTGGGGAAACCTGGTATATGAAGCCTGACGCGGGGCAGTTTTTGGTGTCGCCAGCGGATGAAGATCTGGTCGAGCCACATGATGTCTTTGTGGACGATATGGTGTTGGCTGAGGGGCTGTTTCGCTTTGAAGAGATGATGAATTTTGAAGTGACACGGCTGGAGCATAGCTGGGCCGGGCTGCGCGTGTTTCCGCCTGATGGCACGCCCATTTCTGGCTATTCAGCGGACCAAAACGGCTTTTTCTGGCTTGCAGGGCAAGGTGGATATGGCATTCAAACGTCGGCTGCCCTGTCGGAATTGGCGGCTTGCCAATTGATGGAAATTGATTTGCCTGAATTTGCAGAGCAATGGCTGGTGGACAGTTTGTCCCCAGCACGATTTGAACACTAAAAGGAAGAAAAAATGAGCATTAAACGCATTGAACCCGGTTCACGCATGAGCCAAGCTGTTATCTTTGAAAATATGGTCTATCTGGCTGGCCAAGTGGGCACGCCTGCTGCAAGCATTGAAGAGCAAACCAAAAGCATCTTGGATAAGATTGACCGTTTGTTGGCGGAATCTGGGACGTCAAAATCAAATGTGTTGAAGGCTGAAATCTGGCTTTCAGACATGAAGCATTTCAATGAAATGAATGCGGTTTGGGATGCGTGGATTGATCCGGCCAACCCACCTGCGCGCGCTTGCGGGGAAAGCAAGTTGGCGACACCTGATTTTGATGTAGAGATCATGATCACCGCTGCTAAAGTTTAGCAAAAATAGGGCTGCCAATGCGTTTTACGCATTTGTTTATGCAAAAGGGTCAATTGGCAGCCCGGTTTGTTTGCGGTATGACTTGCTTTAAGTTTTAAATAATGCGCGTTGCGCACAACCTTCAGGCATAAGGTTTTAGGGGAACAGCATGGCAGAGATCGAACGCGAAGCGATGGAATATGATGTGGTGATTATTGGCGCAGGGCCCGCAGGGCTTTCGGCGGCCATTCGCATCAAGCAAAAAGCGGGCGACGATGTTTCTGTTGTGGTGCTGGAAAAAGGCTCTGAAGTTGGCGCGCACATTCTGTCTGGCGCGATTTTGGATGTGTCCGGCCTAAATGAATTAATCCCTGATTGGCAGGAAAAAGACGCGCCGATCAAAACGGCGGTCGGCACAGACGAGTTTCATGTGTTTTCTGAGACAGGCAAAAACACCATCCCTCACGCTTTTATGCCGCCGCTTTTGAGCAATAAGGGCTGCTATATCGTTTCTATGGGCAATGTATGCCGTTGGTTGGCAGAGCAGGCTGAAGCGATTGGCGTTGAGGTGTTCCCGGGCTTTGCCGCGTCTGAACTTGTTTATGGTGAAAATGGCGAAGTGGCTGGCGTTGTGGCCGGCGAATTTGGCCTGAATCCGGATGGTACGCCGGGGCCGAACTATGAGCCGGGCATGGAATTGCGCGGCAAATATGTCTTTTTCTCAGAAGGTGCGCGCGGGTCTCTGTCGCAGCAATTGATTGAGAAATTTGATTTGGCGAAAGATGCCGACCATCAAAAATATGGTCTGGGCATGAAAGAAATTTGGGAGATTGATCCCGCCAAGCACAAGCTTGGGCATGTGGAACACTCTATGGGTTGGCCGCTGGACAAGGACGCGGGCGGTGGCTCCTTTATCTATCATTTGGAAGATAATCAGGTTTATGTCGGGTTTGTGGTGCATCTGGATTACAAAAATCCGCACCTGTTCCCTTATGGTGAATTCCAAAAATTCAAGCATCATCCGCATGTGGCTGAGCTGCTGAAAGGTGGTCGCCGTACCGCTTATGGCGCGCGGGTTATTTCTGGCGGTGGCGTTCAATCTTTGCCGAAAATGGTGTTCCCGGGTGGGGCGCTTTTGGGATGCGCTGCGGGCACGCTCAATTTTGCACGGCTTAAGGGCAATCATAATGCGATGCTTTCTGGCATTGCGGCTGCTGACGCGGTGGTTGAGGCTTTGGCGGCTGGGCGCGCGGGCGACGAGTTGACTGCCTACGAAACCGAAGTGCGGACCGGCCCGATTTTCAAAGACATCGACAAAGTGCGCAATGTGAAACCGCTGGCCAAAAAAGGGCCTTTGGGTGTGATGCTTTCTGGCATGGATATGTGGTGGGCGTCTTTGTTCGGCAAGCCGCTTTTGGGTACGCAATGTCATGGTGTTTCTGATGCAGAAGCCACGGGCAAAGCAGCGGATTATCCTAAATTGACCTATCCGAAACCGGATGGAGAATTGAGCTTTGATCGGCTGACCAATGTGAGCTTTTCGTTCACCAACCACGCGGAAGAGCAGCCTTGCCATTTGAAGCTTAAAGACCCGTCAGTGCCAATTGAAAAAACACTGCCGGAATATGATGAGCCATCACAACGCTATTGCCCGGCTGGGGTTTATGAAGTGGTTGAGCAAAATGACGGGTCTGGCTCGAAATTTGTAATCAACGCGCAAAACTGCGTTCACTGCAAAACCTGTGACATCAAAGACCCAGCCCGCAATATTGTGTGGACCACCCCGCAAGGCGGTGAGGGGCCGAATTATCCGAATATGTAGGATTTCTGCCTCTCAAATTCTATTCGGAGTGGCTGAGAATTTGATCAGCAACAGCAAAGACCTCAGCTCTTGTCATGCCGTGTTTTATTAGCGGGTTGTTATGAAAACTCCATAGCATCCAATCAAATTCACTAGGGCGCCTGCGCTGATTTGAATGGTCAAGGATGGAGTTGTGTTTTTTGTTGCGTTTATTGAGCCCAAAGGCTTCAAATATGCTGGAGTTAAAACACTTTCCAAAGTTTGCTTCAGTCTGAATGTATATAAACACATTGACAATTTCTGTGCCTTTTGGCGTCATTTTTCTAACTGTTTTGCAATATGGCGTGCCCTTGGTTATCGAATCTTCGAATTCTTTAATTTGGTTCATGAGCGCAGGTTTGCTTAGGGACTGAACGTTGCGATATATTATCACCCTTAATTCTTCAATGTTGCCTACATTAACAACTATTATTCCGTTGGCGCTGGAATGCGGTTTGTTTTTATCTAGTAGGAATTCGATAAATTCTTCGGCGCTAAATACTTTGATTTGTCGATCCTTGAGTGGTGATCGAGGCTGAAAATGACGACTTAGAACGCTCAAGCCCGCTACATAACCTAAAACGTCCTCTATATTTGGTGTAATTGATTTTTGTGGAATTGGGACTAGCTTTGGGGGCAATAAATCTGCTTTGAATTTGACAATCCGCTTCTTGTTATCGTCTGCCGGGTTAAGAGCGTATTCTAGATACTTCTCCAAGAAAATGTTTGCCACTTGATTGTTTGCTTCTTCGCTTTTTGCCCATTGGGGTAAAAGAAATATATTTATAGAAAACAGAGCTAATAGAAACATTCTTTGGGCCCTATGCGGTGAAGGTAGCCTCATATCTGTAAATTTCCTGATGGCGATAGATCATTGGTTAGCGGTGTACGAACACGATAGGAAAGTTTTGTTCGGTTGTCCAAAAAGTAGCAGAGGCTATTTTAAAGAGTGCCGGACGGCGCACCGCAAGGAGTGAGGGCTGATTGAATTGGATATGCAGGTTGAGCGTTCTGCCCAATGAATTCTTGCTGTGTCGTGTAACTTAAAAATGGCATTGCCTGCCAAAACACACCCACGTCATTACCGGACTTGATCCGGTAATCTATTTGTGGCTGGCCGAGTGGCGAAGTTTTGGCACGCGGAAACGGGCATTGGTCAAAGCCACAGCCTTGTTCGCCAAAAAGCGAATGCTACATGGACCACCGGGTCAAGCCCGGTGGTGACGAAGGAGAGTGGGGCGCGTCGGCGTTGGGTGATCGCGGTCGCTGCGGTAAGGCTCGAAATGGTGGCTAAAAGGTCACCATTTTTATTTCTGAGCCTTGGAAATGGCCAATTGGTCAAAATTTTCCATCATATATCTTGCCAAATCTAAATCCGGCTGACAGATTTTCAGGCATACTGATTTCTGGCCTCACGCGCGATTTGCGCCTCTCAGGCGATCCAGAACTAAATGATCGAAGGATTTAGCTGTGGCACAAATGGAAAATGCCCAGGGCACGGGCAATATGTGGTTAGAAGAGGCGCGCGCGACGTTTAAGTTGGCGTGGCCATTGGTGTTGGCACAATTGGCGCAAATTGGGTTGAGCACATCAGATGTGATTATGATGGGCTGGTTGGGGCCAGAATTTTTGGGTGCGGGCGCGTTGGCGCACTCTTTCATGTTCTTCTTTTTGATTTTTGGCATGGGGCTGGTGACGGCGGTTTCTCCTATGATGGCGAAAGCCATTGGCGAGGGCGATGAAGTCTCTGTGCGCCGCACTGTGAGGCAGGGTTTTTGGGTGTGTATTGCATTCAGCACCCTCGTTATTCCCTTGATGCTGCAAATTGATCATATCTTTTTGTTGCTAGGACAAGAGCCGGATATTGCAGCCTTGGCTGAGACCTATGCGCGTGTCGGGGCATTCCAGTTTTATCCCTTCCTGCTGTTTGCAGTGATGCGTTCGTTCTTGGCGGCCCACAATATTACCTTGGTTGTTCTGCTTGCGACATTGGTGGGCATCGTACTCAACATCATTGGCAATTATGGCTTGATGTTCGGTAATTTTGGCTTGCCGCGTTTAGAGCTTTTGGGGGCGGGCATCTCGACAGTGATTGTGCATAGTGCAACTTTCTTGTTTGCGCTGATCTATGCGCTCGCGCTCAAACGGTTCAAAGATTACAATTTGTTGCAACGGTTTTGGAAGCCAGATTGGCAGCGTTTCTTTGAAGTCATTCGTGTGGGTGTGCCCATCGGCTTTATGTTGATGGCAGAAGTTGGCATGTTCTCTGTTGCAGCCTTTATGATGGGCTGGTTGAGCAAGCCTGAACTGGCCGCACATGCGATTGCGCTGCAAATCACGGCGATTTCATTCATGGTGCCGCTTGGCATTAGCCAAGCAACGACAGTTCGCGTTGGCATTTGCCACGGGCGGCGTTCACCCATCGGGGTGATGATTTCCGGCTGGACCAGCATTGCCATGGGCGTTGGCTTTATGGTGTTCACTTGCATGTTGTATATCTTGTTCCCGGGCTTTTTTGTTCAGTTCTTCTTGAATCCGGCTGATCCGGAGAATGTGGCCGCGTTCAATTTTGCGGTGACCTACATCATGATTGCAGGCGTCTTCCAATTGGTGGATGGCGGGCAGGTGATGGCCGCCGCTTCCTTGCGTGGGCTCTCTGATACAAAGGTGCCAATGGCGATTGCTCTATTTGGCTATTGGGTCGTGGGCATTCCTGTCGGTTATCTGCTTGGCTTCGTGTTTGAATGGCGCGGCATTGGTGTTTGGGCCGGCATGGCATTGGGCTTGGCCGTTGTGGCGGTTTTGCTGACTATTCGGTTCTCGCAACGGGATCGGCTTGGCCTTGTGCGCTATGGATAGGTGCAGTCAATCATCCGTTATTTGGATGAGATCTCATTCAGATGTATAATTGTCATGTGTCTCATGTTATTTTAAGTTTAAAATGATTTGGGGCACATGAGGCACAGCAATTTAGCTGCCCTGAACAAAAGTTTGACGCGCGGACCGCTTGACGGTTGCACGCGGGAGGGGGAAGCTAGCGCCATGACAGACAAGTTGCATAAAATTATTGCGCCTTTTGTGGGCGAAACAGGTGGGCTGATTTCGGCGATGCACGCAGTGCAGGCTGAAATGGGCTACTTGCCTGAAGATGTGGTGCCCGTGGCGGCAGAGCTTTTCAACATCACCAAAGCAGAAGTGAAAGGCGTGATCAGCTTTTATGCTGATTTCCGCGACCAGCGGGCGGGCGCCAACCATGTGCGCGTGTGCGTGGCGGAGAGTTGCCAGTCGATGGGGTCGCGTGAATTGGTTGCCGCGCTGGAAGAACGCTTTGCCCTGAAGCTGGGCGAGACGGATTTGGCGCGAGAACTGACGATTGAGCCGGTTTATTGCTTGGGGCTTTGCTCGGTGTCGCCCGCGGCAGAGGTGAATGGCAAATTGGTGGGCAAAGCTGACGCAGATAAAATCGCCAAGCGGGTGGAGGCATAGCATGATCAAGATTTATGTGCCTTTAGATAGCGCGGCTGTTGCCCTTGGCGCCGACGAGGTGGCCGAGGCGATTTTGGCCGAAGCGCAAAAGCGCGATGCCTCAGTGCAAATGGTGCGCAATGGCTCGCGCGGGATGCACTGGTTGGAGCCGCTGGTTGAAGTTGAGCAGGGCGGCAAGCGGATTGGCTTTGCCAATGTAGATGAGAGCGATGTATCTTCTCTGTTTGAGGCGGACTTTTTGACCAAAGCGGATCATCAAAGCTGCATTGGCGAGGTCGATGCACATTCATTTCTGGCGAAGCAAGAGCGACTAACCTTTGCGCGTTGCGGCATCATTGATCCGTTGGATTTGGATGCCTATGCGGCGCAAGGTGGCTTGGCTGGGTTGAAGCGGGCAATCGAATTGAGCCGCGAGGAAATTGTCGGCGAAGTGATGCTATCCGGCCTACGTGGGCGCGGCGGCGCAGGCTTTCCGGCGGGCATCAAATGGAAGACCGTGAGCGAAGCTGAAGCCGACCAGAAATATATCGTCTGCAATGCCGACGAAGGCGATAGCGGCACTTTTGCTGACCGGATGATTATGGAAGGCGACCCGTTTTGCCTGATCGAAGGGATGGCGATCGCTGGGTTGGGCGTGGGTGCCACCAAAGGCTATATCTATCTGCGCTCGGAATATCCGGTGGCACTTAAAGTATTGAATCAAGCCATCGAAATTGCCCGTGAAAACAATCTGTTGGGCGAGAATGTTCTGGGGTCGAATCATGCGTTTGACCTCGAAGTCTTTGTTGGTGCGGGTGCTTATATTTGCGGGGAAGAGACCTCGCTGCTCGAGAGTTTGGAAGGCAAGCGTGGACAGGTGCGGGCCAAGCCACCGCTGCCAGCATTGGAAGGCTTGTTCGGCAAGCCGACCCTTGTGCACAATGTGATTTCCCTCTGCAGCGTGCCAATTATTTTGGCGAAGGGCGGTCAGTTCTATGCTGATTATGGCATGGGCAAATCTAAAGGCACTTTGGCGTTTCAACTGGCGGGCAATATTGCCCATGGTGGTTTGGTGGAGAAAGCCTTTGGCCTTTCCCTCCGCACATTGATCGAAGATTTTGGCGGCGGCACCCGCAGCGGGCGCCCGTTCCGCGCTGTGCAGATCGGTGGGCCGTTGGGCGCATATTTGCCGGAAGATCTGTTGGACCTGCCAATGGATTATGAGACGCTGGCCGAACATGGGGCCGGTGTTGGCCATGGTGGACTGGTGGTTTTTGATGACCAGGTCAATCTGCGCGAGCAGGCACATTACGCCTTTGAATTTTGCGCTGAGGAAAGCTGTGGCAAGTGCACGCCATGTCGGGTGGGCGCGGTGCGTGGCACCGAAGTTATGGAGCGCATTGCCAAAGGCGAGGATTGGGCGCAAAATATGGTGCTGCTCGATGACCTTTGCGAACTGATGGTGGATGGCTCTTTGTGCGCCATGGGAGGGATGACCCCGATCCCCGTGATGAGCGCGAAAAAGCATTTCCCAGACGATTTTGAGCCGGACCATGCTGTCCGTGCAGCAGAATAGGAGGATCAAATGGCGATCCTGAAAGAGAAAGATTTCGGCACCCCAGCTTCTAAATCCGACAAGCACGTGTTGGTGACCATTGACGGGTTTGAGGTGAGTGTGCCTGAAGGCACCAGCGTGATGCGCGCGGCGGCGACGGTGGGGTTGGATATTCCCAAACTCTGCGCCACAGACAGCATGAATTCGTTTGGCTCGTGTCGCCTATGTTTGGTGGAGATTGAGGGGCGCAAAGGCACCCCAGCCAGTTGCACCACGCCTGTGGCTGAAGGCATGAGCATTTCCACCCAAACGCCGCGCTTGGAAAAGCTGCGTCGCGGGGTGATGGAGCTTTATATCTCTGACCATCCGTTGGACTGCTTGACCTGCGCCGCCAATGGCGATTGCGAATTGCAGGATATGGCGGGCGAGGTTGGACTGCGCGATGTGCGCTATGGCTATGAGGGCGCAAATCATTTTGATGCGCCGAAGGATGAGAGCAATCCTTATTTCACTTTTGACCCAAGCAAATGCATTGTGTGTTCGCGCTGCGTGCGGGCGTGTGACGAGGTGCAGGGCACTTTGGCATTGACCATTTCCGGACGGGCGTTCGACAGCAAGGTGGCGTTGGGCACGGAAGATTTCTTTTCCTCTGAATGTGTGTCTTGCGGCGCTTGTGTGCAGGCTTGTCCGACAGCAACGTTGGAAGAAAAGGCTGTGATCGACCATGGGGTGCCGAACCGCACTGTGTTGACCACCTGCGCCTATTGCGGTGTGGGCTGTTCGTTCAAGGCGGAGATGCGCGGCGATCAGGTGATCCGCATGGTGCCTTACAAAGATGGCAAGGCCAATCATGGCCATTCCTGCGTGAAGGGGCGTTTTGCCTGGGGCTATGCCACCCATAAGGATCGCATCACGCAACCTATGATTCGCGACAAGATCACTGATCCGTGGCGCGAAGTGAGCTGGGATGAGGCGATTAAATTTGCAGCCGATGGCTTGAAGAAGGCGCAAGAGAAATACGGGCGAAAGTCCATTGGCGGTATCACGTCATCGCGCTGCACTGCGGAAGAAGTGTGGGTGGTGCAAAAAATGATCCGCACCGCCTTTGGCAACAATAATGTGGATACATGCGCGCGCGTTTGTCATTCGCCCACCGGCTATGGCCTGAAGCAGACCTTTGGTACGTCTGCCGGGACGCAGGATTTTGACTCGGTGAAAGAGGCCGATGTGATCATGGTGATCGGGGCCAACCCGACCGATGCCCATCCGGTTTTTGCCTCGCAAATGAAGCGTCGGTTGCGCCAAGGCGCAAAGCTGATTGTGATTGATCCGCGCAAGATTGATTTGGTCCGGTCTGCTCATATTGAAGCGGACTATCATTTGCCGTTGAAGCCAGGCACCAATGTTGCCGTGGTGAATGCAATCGCGCATGTGGTGGCCACTGAGGGCTTGATGGATCAAAGCTTTGTGGATGAGCGCTGCGATTTGCAGAGCTACAAGGAATGGTTTGACTTCATCACGGATGAGATCAACTCGCCAGAAAGCGTTGCGGCGGAGTGCGGCGTTGACGCGGAAGCTATTCGTGCTGCGGCTCGGCTTTATGCCACGGGCGGCAAGGCGGCCATCTATTATGGCTTGGGCGTCACCGAACACAGCCAAGGCTCGACCATGGTGATGGGCATGGCGAATTTGGCGATGGCCACTGGCAATATTGGCGTGCGCGGCGTGGGCGTGAACCCGCTGCGCGGCCAGAACAATGTGCAGGGCTCTTGCGATATGGGCTCGTTCCCGCATGAATTTTCCGGCTATCGCGGCGTGGACAATGAAGAGGTGCGCGGCAGCTTTGAGCAGGCATGGCAGCGTGAGCTGGATGGTGTGCCTGGCTATCGCATTCCCAATATGTTCGATGAAGCTATCGCGGGCCATTATAAAGGCATGTATGTGCAGGGCGAGGACATCGCCCAGTCTGATCCAAATACCCAGCATGTGGAGGAAGCGTTGCGCTCGCTGGATATGCTGATCGTGCAGGATTTGTTTTTGAATGAGACAGCGCGTTTCGCGCATGTGTTTTTGCCGGGTACCAGCTTTTTGGAAAAGGACGGGACGTTCATCAATGCCGAGCGGCGGATCAACCGGGTGCGCCCCGTGATGAAATCGGCCACCGGATTGGAAGAATGGGAAGTGACGCAGCGGCTGGCCAATGAAATGGGCTATGCGGAAATGAACTATGCCAGTGCCAGTGAAATCATGGACGAGATCGCAGCGTTGACGCCGACGTTCGCCGGAGTGAGCTTTGAACGGCTGGACCGCGACGGCTCGTTGCAATGGCCGGTGAATGATGATGCGCCGGATGGTACATCGATCATGCATGTGGATGGCTTTGTGCGCGGCAAAGGGGCCTTTGTGGTCACCGAATATGTGCCGACGACGGAGAAAACCAACCGCAAATTCCCACTGATCCTCACCACAGGGCGAATTTTGAGCCAGTATAATGTGGGCGCGCAAACGCGCCGCACCTCCAATATTGATTGGTGGGGCGAGGATGTGTTGGAAATCCACCCTAGCGATGCGGAAGCGCGCGGCATTCGTGATGGCCATTGGGTGTCTTTGCGGTCGCGTAAGGGCGAAACCAGCTTGCGGGCGGTTGTGTCGGAGCGGATGGCACCGGGTGTGGTTTATACCACGTTCCACCATCCGGAGACGGGTGCGAATGTGATCACCACGGAGAATTCCGACTGGGCGACCAATTGCCCGGAATATAAGGTGACCGCGGTTGAGGTGAACCCGGCCAACCATAAGTCCGATTGGCAGGAGCAATATGAGTTGGAAACGCCAAGCTTGCGCCAATTGATGGATGCGCCGAAAGAGCCTGCGGAATAGTGGCGGACAAAGAGCAAGAGGTGGCGCGGGCCGTCGATATCGACATTGATGGCACGCGTGATCAATGGCAATTGGCGAATGAATGCCCGCTGGCCTTGGTCTATCGCCAGCGCAATTATGCGGTGATGCTGGCCAGCCCACAGGATTTAACCGACTTTGCCTATGGGTTTTCCGTCAGCGAACGGGTTGTGTCAGATGCGTCCGAGATCAAATCGGTGCGGGCCGAGCCAAACGTGCTGGGCATTGATTTGCATATGGAGATCGATCAGGCGCGGCTGGAGCGGTTGGACTTAACCCAACGGCGACGGCATCTGGTTGGTGCATCTGGGTGCGGGCTTTGCGGGCTGGACAATGCGGATCAGTTTTTGGCGAAATTGCCCAAAGTGGGTGCAGTGACGCCCGCTAAGGAGGTGATGGAGAAGGCAATGGCTGCTTTTTCGTCGCATCAGGAGCTTAATCAGCAAACCCATTCCGTGCATGGGGCAGCTTGGGTGTCGCTGGAATGCGACATCGTTGCTGTCCGTGAGGATGTGGGGCGTCACAATGCAGTGGATAAGCTCTTGGGCGCGCGGGCACGCGCGGCGTTGGTCGGTGAGGCGTTTCCTGACGGGTTTTTGATGGTTTCCAGTCGCTGTTCTTTTGAAATTGTTGAGAAGGCGGCGCGGCATGGTGTGGGGGCTTTACTGTCCATTTCGGCGCCGACGGCGTTGGCGCTAGATAAGGCGGAAGAGGCCGGATTGCAGCTTTATGCGCGGGCACCGAATGGGATTGCGCGGTTTTAGGCTTTGTTTGACTTGCGACTCTGCGTCCTGTCATTCCCGCGTGGGGGGGAATCTAGGTGGGGCTATCTGCGGAAAAATGGCCAGCTATATACGTCTTGAATAATTGCTGCTTGGATCCTCGGGTCAAGCCCGAGGATGACGTAAGCGAGTGTACTGGGCTTTGCTCTAACTATGGTTCCAATCATCCGGGTCGGCGGAATTGTTGGGTGACAGGCCGATAATGTCGCCATCGGTGGAGCAGCCTAGGCCGAGGACTGTGCGGTTGGCATAGCCGAAATAGGCAGTGACCTGATTGATTTCTAATATTTCGCCATCATCATATCCAGCGTCGCGCAAAGCGGCGACGTCGGCTTCTACCATTTCGCCGGGTTGATTATTGAGCTTCTGCGCGTAGGCGAGTGCGGCGAGTTCCTGATGGGACAGCGGGGCACTTGAGATGTCGTGACGCTCGATGGCGGCTTTAATCGCGTCCGCTCGTTCGTCGTCTTTTAGATTGCGCTTGAGGCCAACAAAGTGATGTTCAAAGCAATAGTTGCACTTGTTCAGATAGCTGACATAGGTGCCGATACACTCCAAAAACCATTTGGGAATGGTGTTGTTGGCATGGTGCAGCACATATTTGTAGATCGCCATATGGCCTTCCATGGAATGGGGGCGCAGCGAATGCATCATCATGATGTTGTCGACATTATTGTTAGGCCCAGTGACCCTTTGATAGAGCTGCTTTAGCCGTCCCGTTGCTTCCTCAAATGGAATCGTTTTGATCCACGCCATTTTTCTCCCCCCCTTGGCATTGTGCTTGCTAGACTATATTGTCTGACAATATAGCGCATAAATTCCGCATTTATACTGAAAAATTCTTTTGAAAATGCAGGAATTGCAATGCAATTTGGTTGCAAAGAGAACCCTTTCTTTTTAGCGTGAAAGGGTGGGAGCCAAAAATTGGGGGATGTGTGTCAGAATCCAGCGTTGAATCTGTTGTGGACATGATTACGGATGCCGTACGTACTGGGCGCTTGGCGCCGGGCATGCGGTTGGTCGAAGCCGAGTTTACCCAAAATCTTGGGGTGAGCCGATCGACAGTGCGCGAAGGATTTCAACGCCTCATTGCAGCTGGCCTTTTGATTTCAGAACGGCACCGTGGCGTGAGTGTGCGCCAATTTACCCGCAAGCAGGTGCATGATCTTTATGTGTTGCGGGCAACGTTGGAAGCGTTGGGGGTGGCCTTGGCTACGCCGCATGTGCATACCTCGCCAACAGAAGTGCTTGATCTGCAGCGTCGCATGGATGCGGCGGAGACTGATCGCGACCTCACTTTGTTTTCACAACTCAACACGGAGTTTCACCATTATCTGGCGGATTTGGCTGATAATGAATATTTGAAAAGCGTGATTTTGCAGTTTGAAACGTCCATCTATTGGCTGCAATTTCGTGTGTTGGTGGATCAGCAATCTGTGTTCCGCACCAATCAAGACCATCGTGACATTGTTAAATATATGGTGTCTGGCCAAGCTCAGGAAGCAGGGGCCGCGATGCAACAGCACATTCTGAACGCGGGCGAAATGGTGCAGGCGCTGCCCAGTAGTCACTTTAAGCGCGAGTTGGCGACACAAAACTAGGCGGTGCAGGGTGTATCGCTTGACAATTTGGCTCGTTCTTTTATATTGTCTGACAATAATGATAGACAATACAAAATTCTGTGGGAGGGAATATGGTCGATCAGCAGTTTGGGCAAGATTTTGAACCCATTGATTTGCCGGATTATAAGGAACTGCCAGAGGCAGAAATGTGCGCGGCGGCGCAGGCCTTTTATGAGGACATAAAAAAGCGGCATACGGTGCGTGAGTTTTCGGATCGTCCAGTGCCACGCGATATTATCGAAACTTGTTTGAAGGCCGCGGGCACCGCCCCAAATGGCGCGAACCATCAGCCATGGCATTTTGCTGTGATTGGCGATGCAGAGATGAAGCGGCGCATTCGCGAAGAAGCAGAGATTGAAGAAAAGACCTTTTACGAAGGGCGGGCCGGGGAGGAATGGCTGAAAGCGCTGAAACCTATTGGCACTGACGCCTCCAAACCCTTCTTGGAAAAAGCACCTTGGTTGATCGCTATTTTTGGCGAACGCCGCAGCATTGGCGCGGATGGCAATAAATATAAGAATTATTATGTGCCTGAATCTGTGTCGATTGCCACGGGCTTTTTGCTGGTGGCGCTGCATAAGGCGGGGCTAGCGACGCTGACGCATACGCCAAACCCTATGAGCTTTCTCAATGAGATTTGTGAGCGGCCAAAAGCGGACAAGCCTTATATTTTGCTTGTGGTGGGGTATCCGGATGAAGATGCAAAAATTCCGCGTCATGCGACCGAGAAAAAGCCATTGGAAGAGATCGCGACCTTTTTTGAATAAAGGTTTGGCTTGATCAGCCATTAAGCGAAGAAAGGTCAGCTCTGGACGGCTGACCTTTTTTGTATGTTAGAGGTCTGAAAAATTCTCGACCATAAAGTCGATAAAGACTCGAGTTTTGAGCGGCAGCCGACGTCGGTGCGGATAAAGCACGTAAAGCGGTGTCGTGTCGTTGGCTTCATTTTCAAGCATCGGCACCAAGCTGCCAAGCTCCAAAGCGGGCGTCAGAATAAAGGTTGGCAGATAGCAATAGCCCACGCCTTGTTCAGCTAAGGTGACGATGGTGTCGCCATTGTTGGTGCTGGTGCGGATGCTATCTGGCGCCACGCGGAAGTTTTGCCATGCCGGCGCATTTTGCCGAAGCGAATAAGTGATCGACGGCCAGTTTTTTAGGTCTGACACATCTTTGGGCTTGCCGCCCATCCGCTCAATCAGCTCCGGCGAGGCGGCCAATTGGTGATGGGTCTCGGCAAATTTGCGGACAATCAGGGAGTCAGACCCGGTGGCACCAATGCGGATGGCCAAGTCCATGCCTTCTTCGATAATGTCCACATAGCGGTCTGACATGTGCAAATCGACCTGCACTTTTTTGTGCCGCTCCAAAAATTTAGGCAGCAGTGGGGCGACATATTGCGACCCGAAGGTTACGGGCACGGCGATGCGCAAGCGGCCCTGTGGCTCGAGACTTTTTTCGGCGAAGCGGCTTTCAATCTCAGCATTTTGCTCAAGAATATTGCGGCAATGTTCCAAATATTCATTGCCTGCTTCGGTGAGTGACACGCGGCGCGTGGTGCGGTTGAGGAGGCGCACGTCCAGCCGTTCTTCCAAAAGGCTTAGGGTGCGTGATACGATGGCTTTAGAACAGCCCAGCTTTTCTGAGGCAGCGGTAATCCCGTGATTTTCAGCAACGGCGACAAAAGTCTGCATAGCGTTGAGCATATCCATTATATTACCCTTTCAAACAAATTGCCTCAGTATGGCTAAATTAAGCTAAAAAAGTTGAACAGTGTCAATTGACCTATTGGTCTAATTTACAGGGTCGTAAAATTGACCTTGTGTCCAATTAGCCAAATTTAGCGGCTTTGTTCAGAATTACGAAACAATGCCTTTGCTGGATCAATCAAATAAAAAGCCGCACAGAATAATCCGCGCGGCTTTGAAACTTCTCAATGTGCAAATTCTTAGTTCAAGAATGTGTCAGCGCTCACATAGTCATAGCCAAGATCGCGGGCCACTGGGGCACAGGTCACTTTGCCATCACATACATTGAGGCCGTTTTTCAGGTGCGCATCATCTTTCAACGCTTGCTTCCAACCTTTGTTGGCGATCTGCACAGCGTGGTGCAATGTGGCATTGTTCAACGCGTAAGTTGATGTGCGGGCAACAGCGCCTGGCATGTTGGCCACGCAATAATGCACTACATCGTCAATGATGTAGGTTGGGTCTGCGTGGGTGGTTGCTTTTGATGTTTCAAAGCAGCCGCCTTGGTCAATCGCCACGTCAACCAACACAGCGCCGGGCTGCATGGTTTTCAGCATTTCGCGGTTCACCAATTTAGGCGCAGCAGCACCGGGCACCAAAACAGCGCCGATCACCAAATCAGCTTCTTTCACCAAATCTTCAAGCGCTGCCTTTGTGGAGTAAACCACTTTGGCGCTGGCTTCGAAATGGTTGGACAAGCGTTCAAGTTGCGCTGGGTTGCGGTCCAAAATTGTCACGTCTGCGTGCATGCCAACGGCCATTTGTGCTGCGTTGAAACCAACAACGCCGCCGCCAACAACAACCACTTTAGCAGGTGCAACGCCGGGCACGCCGCCCATCAAAACGCCGCGGCCGCCGTGGGCCTTCTCCAATGCGGCAGCGCCAGCTTGGATCGACATACGACCAGCAACTTGGCTCATAGGCTTAAGCAAGGGCAAGCCACCAGCATTGTCTGTTACGGTTTCATAAGCGATGCACACTGCGCCGCTTTCAACCAAATCTTTGGTTTGCTCTGGATCGGGTGCCAGGTGCAAATATGTGTAGAGAATTTGGCCCGGCTTGAGCATAGCGCGCTCATTGGCTTGGGGCTCTTTGACTTTGACGATCATGTCGGCAATATCGAACACTTCTTTGGCCGTGTTCAGGATTTTCGCGCCTGCTTGTTCGTAAACATCATTGGCTGCGCCAATGCCAGCGCCCGCGTTGGTCTCGACATAGAGTTCATGGCCATTTGCGATCAATTCTGCCACGCTCTCTGGTGTCAAACCAACGCGATATTCATGGTTTTTGATTTCTTTGGGTACACCGATTTTCATTGAAGACTCCCTCCGCATTCGAAAATTCGCTGAAAGTATAATTCAGATGCTGCCGGAAAAAATTGCAATTTTGTGTCTGAACTATTAGCTTAGTTAAAAATTTTACGAATTAATCGGGAGGTATTCGTATTTTTTCCCTTGATCAGTTGGATAAGCGAATTATTCGGTCGTTGCAGGCAGATTGTCGGATATCGATGCAGGAATTGGGTGACCTTGTGGGGCTTTCAACCTCTGCGTGTCATCGTCGGGTGAAGCTTCTGGAGGAGCGGGGGCTGATCTCTGGTTATCATGCCCATCTTGATCCCGATATTTTGGGATTTGGCATGTTGTTCTATGTGGAGGTGAGCCTGACCAATCAAAGTGAAGCCACATTGGTTGAATTTGAAGAGGCCGTGCGTTCCGCGCCAGAGATTTTGGAAGCGTCGCTGGTGGCTGGCGCGTCAGACTATTTGTTGCGGCTTGTGTGTGAAGATGCGGAGCATTTTGAGCGGTTGCACCGCACGCGCTTGTCACGCTTGCCACATGTGGCCAAAATTCAATCTAACCTTGCAATCCGCGTGGTGAAGCCGCTGACTGGTTTGCCTGTATAGCGGCTTTCCGGGCAGAACACGCGAAAATCCTGCTTCTGTGGTTGCGTCTTTGGCCCCAATCTCTTAAACGCATGGGCAAGACATTTATTATTTGAGGTTCGCAATATGGCGCGTCAATTTATCTATCACATGCATGGCATGTCCAAAACTTATGCCGGTGGCAAGAAGGTGTTGGACAACATTCATCTGAGCTTTTATCCCGACGCCAAAATTGGTGTTTTGGGGCCAAACGGGGCGGGTAAATCTACCCTTCTTAAAATCATGGCTGGTATCGACACTGAGTTTCAGGGCGAAGCTTGGGTGGCTGAGGGGGCCAAAGTCGGCTATTTGCCACAGGAGCCGCAGCTTGATCCAAACTTGGATGTGCGCGGCAATGTGATGCTTGGCGTGAAAGAGAAGCAGGACATTATCGAGCGTTATAACGAATTGATGATGAACTATTCTGACGAGACCGCCGAAGAGGGCGCTCGCCTGCAAGATCAAATAGATGCGGAAAATCTTTGGGATCTTGATTCAAAAGTTGAAATGGCGATGGAAGCGCTGCGCTGCCCGCCGGGTGACGCCAATGTTGAGAACTTGTCTGGTGGTGAAAAGCGTCGTGTGGCGCTTTGCCAATTGCTGCTTTCTGCGCCTGACTTGTTGCTGCTCGACGAACCGACCAACCATTTGGATGCGGAAACCACGGCATGGCTTGAAAAGCATTTGCGTGAGTTTCCGGGTGCTGTGTTGATCATCACCCACGACCGTTATTTCCTGGACAATGTAACGGGCTGGATTTTGGAACTCGACCGTGGTCGTGGCATTCCTTATGAGGGCAATTATTCTGCTTACCTTGGCCAAAAAGCGAAGCGCTTTAAGCAAGAGGCTGCAGAAGATGCAGCGCGTCAACGCGTGTTGCAAAGCGAGCAAGAGTGGATTGCCGCGTCTCCTAAGGCGCGTCAGGCCAAGTCGAAAGCGCGTATTAAAGCTTATGATGAGTTGGTGAAGGCCAACGAAGCGCGGACTCAGTCCAACAAAGCGCAAATCATTGTGCCACCTGGCCCACGTTTGGGTGACTTGGTGATTAATGTTGAAGGCTTGAAAAAGGGCTTTGAAGATCGCTTGTTGATTGATGATTTGAGCTTCAACCTGCCGGCTGGTGGTATTGTGGGCGTGATCGGGCCGAACGGCGCGGGTAAATCGACATTGTTTAAAATGTTGACAGGGCAAGAGCAGCCGGATGAAGGCAGCGTGACCATTGGTGACACTGTTAAACTGGGTTATGTGGATCAGAGCCGCGATGCTTTGGATGCCAACAAGACCGTTTGGGAAGAGATTTCAGAAGGCAACGACATCATCACACTCGGCAAGCGTGAGATGAACAGCCGGGCTTACACCTCAGCCTTTAACTTCCGCGGTGGTGACCAGCAGCAGAAGGTTGGCAATTTGTCAGGCGGTCAACGCAACCGCGTGCACTTGGCCAAAATGCTGAAATCTGGTGCGAACGTGTTGCTGCTCGACGAACCGACCAACGATTTGGACACAGAAACTTTGGCCGCGCTTGAAGAAGCGTTGGAGGAGTTTGCAGGTTGCGCCGTGATCATCTCTCACGACCGGATGTTCCTTGACCGGTTGGCTACACACATGCTCGCATTTGAAGGCGACAGCCATGTGGAATGGTTTGAGGGCAACTTTGCTGATTATGAAGCAGACAAAATCCGCCGTTTGGGTCCAGACGCTGTGAACCCAAAACGCGTGACTTATAAGCCGCTTACCCGATAAACCGGATAAGTGGAGTCAATGAAGACGCCCCGCATGTGCGGGGCGTTTTTGTTTGGGCTGCCCTTAAAACACGACCATATTTTTGAAATAGTCGGGCAGGTCAGCCGTTGGGATGTTGGTCAAATCTTTCGGCACATCATCTTCCAGTTTTTCCTGCAAATGCTTGTTGAAGTGCTGTCGCATTTCACCAAGGCTTTGCGGCGGCGCTGCGATGATCAAGCGGTCGAACTTTTTTTCTTGAGCGGCCTTATTGAGATGTTCAGCCACTTCTTTTGAAAAGCGCTGATGTTCCACGTCGTCTGGATCAGTTTGCTGCTCCATGGCGCTGCGCCCATCGCCTGCGGAAGAAAATGTCCGCCCGCGATCATTGGCGACAATGTCGCTGGTTTTCAGCGCTTCACGTTGTTTGCCGTGATCTGAAAGCGCCGTCAGCCCCTTGTTCGGGCCGGTGTTTTCGAAGATTTTCGCTTCGGTGCCGTTGGCAACCAATAACCAAGTGATTGTCGGTTTCATCCTTTTGCCCTTTCCTTTTAGCGTTAAGGTGCGCAAGGTAGAACGCATGATACACCTTTTGTGTTTCATCTTAAAATCGCAAATTTGGATGCAGATAGGGGCCTTCAGATGGCAGAGTTCAAGATCGAATTGAATGGCACGCAAATCGTTGGTGTTGAGCAAGGCCATGGCGCGCCAGTTGTGTTTTTACATGCCGGGGTGGCGGATCACCGCATGTGGCTGCCGCAGATTGAAGCGATGGATTTGGGTATCCACGCCATCGCCTATGATCAGCGCGGATATGGCCAGAGTATATCTGAGGATGTGCCTTGCTCGGACATTGATGATCTGCTGGCGGTGCTTGATCATTTTCGCATTGAACGCGCGGTGCTGGTGGGATGCTCGATGGGGGGCGGACTTGCCTCTGCTTTTGCGCTTACGCATCCAGACCGGGTGGCGGGCCTAGTGCTTGTTGCTTCTGCTTTTACGGGGATGCCGATGATTGGGCTTGATGCGCAGGAAAATGAAATTGACGCGCATTATCAAAAGTTGGAAGCGGGCGATGATCTTGATGCGCTCAACCAGTTTGAAGCGCGCGTTTGGCTGGATGGTGCACGCGCAGAAGAAGGGCGGGTGCAGGGTGCGTTGCGTGATTTGTTTTTAGATATGAATAGTTTGCGGCTGAAACATCCACCCTTGAATCAAAAAGTGGCGCGGCCAGAGACATATTCTCGGTTGCATGAAATCAAGATGCCCTTCCTGTTGATCGCGGGCACTTGCGATTCAGCCTATCATGAAAAGCTCAATGCTATGATTGCGCAAGAGGTGCCGCTGGCAGAGGCGAAATTGATTGAGCAAACGGGCCATCTGCCAAATCTGGAAGAGCCTGAACAGTTCAATGATTTGCTGAGTGCGTATCTCGCCACGCTTTGATGAATCCATCGCTTTATGTGATCGACCTCATTTATCAGTTTGATTGGTCAAACCAGTCAAAAAGGTGTAATCGGTGCCTTCATCAAGATGAAAGGCCCGATAATGAGCACTGATGATTCCGTTCGCCAAACCCAACTCGGCGCACTTGCTGCCTTATCGGCATACACGTCATGGGGCGTGTTTCCGCTGTTTTTCCGACTATTGGGAGATGTGAGCCCTTATATTGTGGTGGCGCATCGGGTGTTGTGGTCTGCCCTGATGGTGGCCATTTTCTTGCTGGTGGTGAAGCGGCTTGATGAGATCAAAACCGTATTTAAATCACGCAAAACAATGGTGTGGCTGGCAGCATCTACTGTTGCCATTTCCATCAACTGGGCCATTTTTGTTGGCGCCACAGGTACGGAGAATGTGCTTTCCGTTAGCTTTGGCTATTTCATCACGCCATTGGCAAATGTGGCGATTGGCATGGTGCTGTTGGGTGAGCGCCAGAATAAGTTTCAAACCGTCGCAATTGCCATTGCTGCCGTTGCCGTGGGTGTGCAGGCCATTGGCCTTGGCGGTGTGCCGTGGATTTCCTTGGCTTTGGCTGCCAGTTTTGCCTTTTATGGCTATTTCCGCAAAACCGTTGATGTGGGCGCAGCGCCGGGCTTGTTGATTGAAACGCTAATGATCATGCCTTTCGCCATCATTTTGCTGGCCTATATGGGCCCTGCTTATCCAATGGCGACTGCGGATGCTGGTCTTTTCATCTGGTTCTTGCTGTTTATGAGCGGGCCTTTGACCGCTGGGCCATTGATCTTGTTTTCCTTTGGTGCGAAACGCCTGCGGATGACCACGATTGGTATTTTCCAATATATCGCGCCATCCATGCATTTTGTGTTTGCGGTTTGGCTGTTGGGCGAGCCGCTAAATGAAGCGCGCCTCTTTAGTTTTGTGCTTATTTGGATATCCTTGGCGGTCTTCACCTATGATTCATTCACCCGACAGCGTGAGGCTGCGCGGGCACGCAAAAAGGTCCCTGCATGACACAGATCCCCGCCCAAAAATTCACCGCAGAACTTGCAGATTTGTTTTTGGCGGCGGGGGATGATTTCATCTCAAAGTCAGTGCCTGAGTTGGAGCTGACTTATGAGGGGATTGTCGGCGATCACCATGCGGGACTGACGCGTAAATCTGGCGGGCGTGAGCCTTGGTATAAGCGCGGCACTGATATGCGCAATGAGCGACAGGTGTCGCTTTTGTCCGTTGAAGAAGTCGCGATTATTGCTGAACGGCTGGATGTCGATCATTTTGATGCAGGGCGGATTGGCGCGAACATGTTGATCAGCGGTTTGCCACAATTCTCACAAATTCCATCGCGGACGCAGTTCTTTTTCCCATCCGGCGCAGTGTTGCGGATTGATGGCTATAATGCGCCGTGCAAAATTGCCGGGGCCGCGTTACAGGCTGATTATGATGGTCGTGACGATATTGAGCTTGGCTTTGTGAAAGCCGCGGCAGAGTTGCGTGGCCTTGTGGCTTGGGTCGAGCGCCCGGGCCTTGTGCGCAAGGGCGATGAGATTAAGGTGCGGGTGTGGCCGCAGCAACTTTATCAACCCGCGAAGGCATAGTCAGGCACGGTCCGGCCAGTGCTGCCGCGAGGGTTGCGATTTGACGCAATTGCTGTTTTTGCGCCGAGGTGCGTCGCCACACCATGGAGATGGTGCGATGGGCGCCGGGTGACTTTAGCTCGTGCAGGGCAATAGCATCGCTGCGGATTTCGCGGGCGAGGCACATGGCTGGCAGCAAGGTGACGCCAAACCCTTTGGCCACCAACTCAACGATGGTTGCGAGCGAGGTCGCTGCAAAGCTTTGGTCTTTATTGCGAGGATTTGGATCCAGGCTGCACGCTTCAATCGCCTGATCGCGGAAGCAATGACCTTCTGACAGCAGCAACAACTCCTCATTTTGCATCAAGTTGAGATCGACCGGATCTTGTAGGTTTTTGTGGCGCGCGGCGGCCAAAACAAATGGGTCGTCGAACAGCGGTTGCGCTTCGAACCGTTCTAGCGGCGGTTTGGTGCCGATAATGCCGAAATCCAGCTCACCATCGGCCAGTTGCGCCAACAGCATTTCGGTTTGCATTTCACCCAGATTGAAGAGCTGTGTTGGGAAGTTCTCTGCCAATGTTGTCAGCAGGTGTGGCAGGAAATATGGCGCAATGGTGGGGATGAGGGCACCCCGGATCGGTGCGCTGAGACCAAAGCGGGCTTCGTGCGCTGCTTCTTCCAATGCATCCACCTGCGCCACAATGCGGCCCGCCTCAAGCAAAAACACTTCGCCAAAGCGGGTAGGGATCACCCGTTTGCCCAGCCGTTCAAATATTTTTTTGCCGCATTGCGTTTCCAATGTCTGAATTTGCTGAGACAATGCAGGCTGGGTCACATGACACTTTTCGGCTGCGCTGCCGAAATGGCCATATTTTTGCACCGCCAGTGCGTAGCGCATTTGTTTAAGGGTCATTCCGCTCATAAGAAAAACTTATCATAATTGAAAATTTAATCAATTTGAATTCTAGCCATTGCGCAATTAGCTTTAATTTAGTGAACGAAAGGGAGCGATATGAGCAAGAAAACATTGACCACTACGGCGGGTGCGCCGATTTCGGATAACCAAAACTCATTGAGCGCTGGTCCTCGCGGCCCGCTGCTGTTGCAAGATTATCAATTGATTGAAAAGCTGGCTCACCAGAACCGCGAGCGTATCCCAGAGCGGGTTGTGCACGCGAAAGGGTGGGGTGCTTTTGGTACACTAAAAATCACCGGCGACATTTCAAAATACACCTCTGCCAAAGTGTTGCAGCCTGGAACAGAAACACAAATGCTGGCGCGCTTTTCGACAGTGGCTGGCGAGTTGGGTGCAGCGGATGCTGAACGTGACGTACGTGGCTTTGCGCTGAAATTCTATACGGAAGAAGGCAACTGGGATTTGGTGGGCAACAACACGCCTGTGTTCTTTGTGCGTGACCCCTATAAATTCCCTGACTTTATTCACACGCAAAAGCGTCACCCGAAAACCAATTTGCGGTCGCCTAAAGCGATGTGGGATTTTTGGTCACTTTCACCTGAAAGCTTGCACCAGGTCACCATTTTGATGTCTGATCGTGGGTTGCCGACTGCACCTATGTACATGAATGGCTATGGGTCGCACACTTATTCTTTGTGGAATGAGAAGGGTGAACGCGTTTGGGTGAAGTTCCACTTCAAAACCGAGCAAGGCCATGCGCACTTCACCAATGAAGAGGCGAAACAGGTTGTTGGCGAAAGCCGTGAAACCTATCAAGAGGCATTGTTTGGCACCATTGAAGCTGGCCATTATCCACGCTGGAAAGTTCAAGTGCAGATCATGACCGAAGATCAAGCGGCGAGCTTTGAGCATAATCCGTTTGACTTGACGAAGGTGTGGCCACATGCGGACTTCCCACCAATTGATATTGGCGTGATGGAGCTGAACCGCAACGCGGAAAACTATTTTGCTGAGATTGAGCAAGCTGCTTTCTCACCATCAAATGTGGTGCCGGGTATTGGCTTCTCACCAGACAAAATGCTGCAAGCACGTATCTTCTCTTATGCAGATGCGCACCGCTATCGCTTGGGTACGCATTATGAAGCATTGCCAGTGAACCAGCCGAAAAATGGTGTTCATCACTACCATAAAGATGGGCAGATGAACTTTATGGGCCAGAAAACCGGGCATGTGGATGCTTATTATGAGCCGAACTCAATTGATGAGTCTGCGAAAGAAGCGCCGGAATATAAAGAGCCAGCTTTGCCACTGAGTGGTGATGCCGATCGGCACAATCACCGCGATGGCAATGATGATTTTTCACAGCCACGTGCACTGTTTGAATTGTTTGATGAAGGGCAAAAGCAACGCCTATTTTCAAACATTGCTGATGCAATGGGCGGGGTGCCGCAAGAGATCATTGATCGCCAATTGGCGCTTTTTGATCAGGTCCATCCTGATTATGGCAATGGGGTTCGTAACGCTTTGAAAGGCTAATAAACCTCGTTTTACACAACTCATAATTGAGTTTTTGAAGCGTCGCCTCAACCGTAGGTGGCGCTTTTTTGGTTAATCAGACCTTACGTCAAAGCATAAAATTTGCCGCAAACTTTATGTGAAACGCCAGCATTTACTTTAACTAGCCTCATGTAGATTGCGTTGAATGGCGCAAAAGCGCTGAAGGAGGTAGCAATGGAACTTGATCATTCCAAGGGGACTGCATTTTCGAATTTTCGGGCGCTCACCAGCGAGCCGAATAAGGCCGAGTGCGAGCAATTGATCCGGAATATGGCTAAGCTGTTTAGCCATGTGGTGGACCGTTGCGATGATGAGCAGATCGCGCAATATGACGAAGTGCTGTGCCAATTAGCGGAAATGGTTGAATCTGAAGCCCGCGCCGAGGTGGCCCAAATTTTGGCTCCACTGTCACGTGCGCCGGGAACAGTTGTGATCAAACTCGCCCATGACGAGGTTGAAGTGGCCACGCCATTGCTTGAGTTTTCAAGCGTGCTTTCGGACGATGATTTGATTGAGATTATTGAATCGCAATCAGAGGGGCATCGATCTGCGATTGCGGGGCGTGTTGCTGTTGCTGACCGTGTGAGCAGCTCGATCTGCGATCATGCAGAAAAAGAAACCATCGTTAAATTGATGGAAAACCACAATGCTGAGATTGGGCCTGAAACAGGTCCGGTGTTGATCCGTCGTGCGGAAAAAGATGAGTCTATTGCCGGGCAGTTGGCTTACCGCAAAGATGTGGATTGGCGTTCAATTTACGCCACGCTGGATGATGCCAGCAAGCGTGTGTTCACCAACTTGGCGCGCACCCATATGCGTGTTGATCGTGCCAATGTGGATGATGCGAAAAATGTGGTGGTGAATAAAATTAAAGAGCGCGTGGGCTTTAACGCAACAGAGTGGACCGTTGCCTGGGGCCAAGTGAAAGCGCTTAGCGATCGGCGCAAGCTTGATATGAAGGCCTTGGAGCGCTTTTGTCGCTTCTCCTATGGCCACCATACTGCCGCTGCCATCGCCTTTATGCTGCGTATTCAGCCTGAAGTAATGGTGAAATGGTTTGCCGCACAGGATATTGGCGCCTTCACCGTTGCCGCACGGGCATTGGATATGACGCCAGAAAGCTTCGCCAAGGCCATCGCCGTTGTGCCATGGCGTGACAAGCTGGGTACCGATGATTTGCAACTCGCCTCAGCACGCTATGAAACACTTTCGTTTCATGATGCGCGTGAGATTTTTGAGATGTGGCGGGCACACAGCTTTCGCCGCCCACAGCAAAATAGGCGAGTTGCCTAAAGCTGCGGCGTAAAGCTGATTGCAGTTAGTTGATCAGGTTTTGAGCCCAATCAATAACTTTTTGGATGGTGGGTTTTTGTAGAGAGCAAATCCGCCATTGCCGATCAATTCGGCGTTCGATTACACCTGCAGATTCCAAAACACGCAAGTGACGTGAGATGGCTGGTGCCGTAATGCTGTGGGGCGAAGAGATCGCGCCTACAGGCAATTCACCTTTTTCTGCCAATTGTTCCACAATTGACAATCTTACCGGATCCGCAAGGGCACTAAGAATCACGCACATTTTATCGCGATCATTTGACGAGTTATTTGCCGTACTGTGACGTTCGTTTGTCATCTTTTTAACGACTCTTATTTAATTGTTGTTTTAATTGAAGGCTTTGCTTCATTTAGGCGGCAATAAAATTACCTTCACCGCTTTAACCTATTTCATTGCCAAATTCTGTATTTAGGATATAAAGAAACCTTTATATCATGTGAGGTGGCTGTGGCGAATCTGCGCGAAATGGTGGAAATCTTGAGGTCTGCGGGCGAGTTTACGCGGCTGAGGCTTCTTGCCCTTTTGTCAGAGGGTGAACTTTCTGTAAAAGATTTAACTGAGATTTTAGACCAAAGCCAGCCGCGCGTGTCTCGACATCTGCGATTATTGACCGAATCGGGCCTCATTACGCGACATGCAGAAGGCGCGTGGGCCTTTTTCAGGCTTTCGGATGAATTGGGCTCTGCTGCTTTGGTGCAGCACATTTTGGGCCGTCTTGATCCATCAGATGAAATGTTGGTGGCAGACCGGGAGCGTTTGGCCGCTGTGCGGCGTGATCACCAGGCCAGAGCGGCAACCTTTTTCGCCAAAGTGGCGAAGGATTGGGACCGTTTGCGCACTTTGCACGCGCCGGATGAGGCGGTTGAGGCAAGCATTGCGCAATTGCTCGCTGGTCAGCATTTTGAAACCTTCTTGGATTTGGGCACGGGCACCGGGCGTATGCTTGAATTGTTGGCCGATCAATTCAGCAAAGGGATTGGGCTTGATGCCAGCCGCGAGATGATTTCGGTTGCCCGCACCAAGTTTGAAAAATCTGGTCAGAAGAATGTGCAGGTGCGTTTGGCCGATATTGGCGATTTGTCAGAATATCGCGACAGTGCGGATTTTGTGATGCTGCATCAAGTGCTGCACCATTTTGATGATCCGGGCATTGCGCTGCACAATGCGCGCATGGCGCTGAAGCCCGGCGGGGCGATCATGGTGGTCGACTTTATGCCCCATAAATTGGAGTTTTTGCGGGAAGAGCAGGCGCATCGTCGCCTGGGCCTTTCCCATGTTCAAATGCAGGCCTGGGCGCGCAGCGCGCGATTGGATGTGATGCAGGCGCGGGAGATCCCGCATCCTGGCCCAGACGACGGACTAACAGTGTGCATTTGGCACCTAACAGACACACATAAGAATTGATTTGATTATGAGCGATACACCTATTTTCTCTACTCCAGACCGTTTGTCTCGCCAATCCGATAAGGATTTGGCGAAACTTGATCTTTCCTTTGAATTTTTCCCGCCAAAAACCGACAAGATGGAAGCGCGGTTTTGGGAAACACTTGAGCGCCTGGCGCCCTTGTCGCCGCGCTTTGTTTCCGTGACCTATGGTGCAGGCGGCACCACGCGGGACCGCACGACCAAAATGGTCTCGCGCATTGAGAAAGAAAGCGGCGTGAAGGCTGCAGCGCATTTGACTTGCGTGGGCGCAAGTAAAGAAGAAGTGAATGATGTGGTGCGCGGTTATAAAGATGCGGGCGTATCGCGCATTGTAGCTTTGCGTGGTGATCCGCCAGAAGGGGTGGGGCAACCGTTTCAGCCGCATCCTGAGGGCTATCGCAATGCTGCTGATTTGGTGGCAGGCATTCGCACCATTGGCAATTTTGATATTTCAGTGGCCTGCTATCCAGAAAAGCATCCGCAAAGCCCGGACTGGTATGCCGAATTTGAAAATTTGAAGCGCAAAATTGATGCGGGTGCCAGCCGCGCCATCACCCAGATGTTCTTTGATAATGAGCTTTATCTGCGCTTTGTGGATCGGGCGCGCAATGCAGGTATTGAAGCGCCGATTGTGGCGGGCATTCAGCCCATTCATAATTTCACGCAGATTGCCAATTTTGCAGGTCGCTGCGGTGCCACCATCCCCAATTGGATTGCCGAGCGGTTTGCGGGTTTGGAGGATGATCCAGAGACCCATGCGCTGGTTGCCGCGGCAGTTGCGGCAGAGCAAGTGACAGAATTGGTGGACCGTGGGGTCACTGAATTTCACTTTTATACCATGAATAGGTCGCCTTTGGTCTATGCTTTGGCGCGTCTATTGGGGCGGCGGCCGGAAATTTCAAGAGGCTAATTCTCGTTTTAATGTCTGGAATCGGACATAATGTCGCCTATATCTGGCAACCAGTTGGCTGCGGGAGGGTAAAATGTCTGTTTGGACAGTGATAGCGCAAAAAATTGGTTCCTTTTCAGAACGCACGGGGTTGGCGGGTTCGCTTGCCTCGTTGCTGGACCCTGAGACGTGGCTGTTGGGCGGCAAGGAAGCTGCTTTTACTCTTTCCTTAGTGGCACTCTCTGCCAAAATGGCGGCCGCCGATGGCGTGGTGACCGCTGATGAAATCCGCGCTTTTCGAGAAAATGTAGAAATCCCTGCGGGTGCTGAAAAGCAGGTGGCACGTGTGTTTGACCTTGCCCAGCAAGATGTGGCGGGATTTGAAACCTATGCGCGGCGTGTGGCGCGGCTGTTTCAGGATAGTCCTGAAACGCTGGAGCACGTGCTAGACGGATTGTTCCACATTGCTGAGGCGGATGGGCTGATCCATGAGGATGAGCTGGCTTATCTGGAAACAGTGGGCGTCATATTCGGCTTTACCGAGGACGAGTTTGATCGCTTGAGCGCTCGGCACATGGTGGCCGGGGATAGTGACCCATATTTTGTGCTCGGCGTAGATCGCGATATTGACGATGATGAGTTGCGCAAAGCTTACCGCAAATTGGTGTCGGAACATCATCCGGATCGGCTTTTGGCCAAGGGTGTGCCTGCTGAATTGGTGCAGCTTACGTCTAAAAAAATGGCGGCTATCAACCATGCCTATGATCAGATTTTGGAAAGTCGGCAGGCCAATTCCGCCTAGGGGGCGTTTCTTTCGGCATTGTGCTTGACCGTTGGACATTGCGTGCCTATTGAAGGCGGGTCAGTTGGTCGGGCAGTCGCTCCTTTTAGGAGAGGAAAGTCCGGACTCCATGGAGACACGGTGCCGGATAACGTCCGGCGAGGGCGACCTTAGGGAAAGTGCCACAGAAAGCAAACCGCCGCGTTTAGCGCGGTAAGGGTGAAAGGGTGCGGTAAGAGCGCACCGCGGAGCTGGCAACAGGTTCGGCATGGTAAACCCCACCGGGAGCAAAACCAAATAGGGATGGCATAGTACAAGCTTGCTTGTGCGGATCGGTTTCCAGATCAGTCATCCGGGTTGGTTGCATAAGCCCTCTGGCAACAGATGGCTCAGATGAATGGCTGCCACGCAGATTTTTCTGCCTTACAGAATCCGGCTTATAGACCAACTGACAATTACTCTCCAAAAAACGAAATATGCGCGAATTTGAAACCTAATCTTAAGGCTCGGTTAGCTATATTTTGCGGATAAAGTCGAAAGCGCCTTGGGTGGTGCTGCGCCGCGTATTTGGTTCAACAGGAGTATCACAACTGATGGTTCAACATCAGGACGCACAAAATATGTCGTCAGATCAGTCGCATATTCCTGTTCTTATTCAAGAAGTTATCGAAGGTCTTGCGCCCGTTGAAGGGAGGCAGATTGTTGACGGCACATTTGGTGCTGGCGGATATTCGCGTTGTTTTCTTGAGGCTGGTGCACGGGTGATTGGCATTGATCGTGACCCAAGCGTTGCGCCATTTGTTGATGCGTTGAAGGCGGACTTTGACGATAAATTTCAATTTTTGCCGGGTCAATTTGGCCAAATGGCGACTTTGCTTGCTGAAGCGGACATTAGTGATGTTGATGCAATTGTGCTCGATATTGGTGTGAGTTCCATGCAGCTCGACCAAGGCGAGCGCGGCTTTTCTTTTATGCGTGACGGGCCTTTGGATATGCGCATGGAGCAAGCTGGCGCGACCGCGGCAGATATGGTCAATGGGCTGGAAGAGCGCGAACTTTCCGATTTGATTTTCGGATTTGGCGAAGAAAAGCGGGCGCGAGCGGTGGCTAAAGCCATTTTGGCTGCACGTGAAGAAGCGCCGCTGACGACCACTTTGCAGTTGGCGAATTTGATCGAGAAAACCTTGGGTAAGGGCAAGCCAGGCAAAGCTCATCCGGCGACCAAGACTTTTCAAGCACTGCGCATTGCGGTGAATGCCGAATATAATCAACTTGTGCACGGGCTTTACGATGCAGAGGCGATTTTGCCTGCGGGGGGCAAGCTTGCGGTTGTGACATTCCATTCGATGGAAGATCGGATTGTGAAGCGGTTCTTCAAGCCGCAGGCGCAACAGTCGCGGCATTTGCCCATGTCAGAAGAGGCGCCGCAATGTTGGGATGATATTTCCAAGCCCATCCGACCGTCGAAAGAAGAGTTGAATCGCAATCCGCGCGCCCGTTCGGCCACATTGCGTTATGCAACGCGCAATGAAGTGCCTGCACGCGCTTTCAGCATGGATGGTTTAGGTGTGCCCGGCATGGCAAAAAAACAGGAAGTGGGGGCGAAGACGTGATGCGTTGGATCAATCTCGGCTTGCTGGTTACCAGCTTTTGCGCGCTGATTTTTGTGTATGGCCAGAAATATCACGCGGAAGATTTGAGCGTGCAGGTTTCTGCTTTGGAAGATGAAATTGCGCGTAAAACGCAGGAGCTGAGCACATTGAAGGCGGATTGGGCTTATTTGAACCAGCCGGGGCGCTTGCAGCCGATTGTTGAGCGCCATGCCGCTGTATTGGGTTTGGAGCCGATCAAGACCGAGCAATATCAGCGCATTGAAGATATTCCAATGCGGCCTTCTGGGCCGGACACTGACGGGTTGGAAGCTTTGCTGCTGTCGCTTGAGGCAGGTGTTGACCCAAATGAAATGTCTGAATTGCCAAGCATTACCCCACCGGAGCGCCGTCCATGAGCGATTATGCCACCACACATAGCTCTACCATCACCCTTGAAGGGGCACGCAAAGCGCGTGGACATATGACGCAAAGCCGCATTCGGCTTTCGCTGATTGTGGCCCTTTTGTTGTTTGGTGTCGTGGGTGCGCGATTGATCAATATTGCCAACACCGAAGTGGCGGAAAATAATGCGGGTCACGAGCGCCCAGCGCTGACAGCAACCCGCCCAGAAATTTTGGACCGGAATGGCCAACAACTCGCAGTTGATATTCAGGTGCCTAGTCTTTTTGCTGAGCCGCGCCGGATTGTGGATGTGGATGAGGCGGTGGATGCGCTGAGCGCAGAACTGCCCTACATGGACAAAAAGCTTTTGCGCGAGCGGTTGGATGGCGACGAAGGTTTCGTGTGGTTGCAGCGTGAGCTGACCCCACAGCAAAAAGAGCGCATCTTACGCCTTGGCATTCCCGGCGTGGATTTTGTGACTGAAAGCCGTCGCTTTTATCCGGGCGGCAATGTTGCCTCGCACATTTTGGGCGCGGTGAATGTCGACAATGTGGGCATTGCTGGCATTGAGCGCTATTTGGATGGGCGCGATGTGGCGTTGCTGCAAGAGTTGGGCTTGGCCCGTGCACGCAATTTGCAGCCGGTAAATCTTTCGATTGACTTGCGGGTGCAGCACATCATGCACAATCAGCTTGAAGATGCGTTGGAGCGTTATCAGGCGATTGCGGCAGCAGGCGTGATGATGGATGTGCGCACGGGCGAGATTGTCGCCTTAGTGTCACTGCCAGACTTTGACCCGAACGAACCAGCCACGGCGCTGGAAGAGGGGCGGATTAACCGCATCACCGCGGGTAAGTTTGAGTTGGGTTCTACCATCAAAACCATCACTGCAGCTGGTGCGCTGGATAGCGGCCGGGTGCAAATTACGGACAAATTTGACGCCACAAAGCCGGTGCGGTTTGGCCGCTATTCTATTGGCGACTTTCACGGGCAAAAGCGCGTGTTGAGCGTGCCGGAGGTTTATCAATATTCCTCCAACATCGGTACCATCAAAATGATGCAGGCGATGGGCAAGGATAATTACCGTGCCTTTTTGACCAGAATGGGTTTTGAGGGCGCGCCACCAATTGAATTGCCTGAGCGGACTGCCTCGCAAATTGCCCCGCAATTTTCTGAAGTCGCGGCGGCCACGGCGTCCTTTGGCCATGGTTTTTCGGCCACGCCATTGCAATTGGCGACTGCCTTTTCTGCGTTGGTAAATGGCGGGCATTTGGTGGAACCTACATTGTTTCCGCGAGATCAGATCACCGCGCTTTCCAGTTCTAACCAAGTGGTGAGCGAGCGCACCAGCGATTATATGCGTTATTTGATGCGTCATAATGCTCTATATGGTTCTGGCCGTCGTGCTGATCCTGATGGTTTCCGCCTAGGCGGCAAAACCGGTACGGCGGAAAAGGTGGTTGATGGCCGCTATTCCAAGGAAAAAAGCCTTGCTATATTTGCTTCAGCGTTTCCAATGGACGCGCCGCGCTATGCGATGGTGATCATGGTGGATGAGCCGAAGCGGGAAAATGAACGTAGCGGCCGCACCGCAGCATGGAATGCGGGCGATGTGACACATAGGATTGTGGAAAAGGTTGCGCCTATGCTGGGTGTTATGCCAAACAACGATCCAGAATTAGACGCTCAGCTGGTACCGGCTGAGTTGCGTAAGTTGGGGGAAATATGAGTTTTTCCATTAAGAAGCTTTTGGTTGGAGCAGAAAGCTCTCAAGAGTTTATGGATCTTGATGTTGAAGGGATTACCTCAGATTCCCGCGACGTGAAAAAAGGCGATGCCTTTTTTGCCCTGCCGGGTGAAAAGTTTCACGGCAATGAATTTGTGAAAGATGTGGTGCGCTTAGGTGCCATCGCCATCGTGACAGACCGGGGCCTTGAATATAATCCGGGCGTGCCGATCTATCTGGTCAATGATGTGCGGGCCGCATTTGCGCGGGCAGCGCGGCGGGTGAACGAGCCGCAGCCAGCCTATCCTGTGGCCGTGACGGGCACTAATGGCAAAACCTCAGTTGTGTCCTTCCTGCGCCAAATCTGGATCGACAATCATCTAAATGCTGCGTCAGTCGGCACGTTGGGTATTGTGACCCGCGACAAGCATATTGTTGGTGAGTTGACCACACCGGGGCCGATGCAATTGCACAAGGAGCTGCACCAGCTCAAAAAAGAGGGCATCGACCATATTGCTCTTGAGGCGTCCAGCCATGGGTTGGATCAGCGTCGGCTAGATGGCATGAAGTTTCGTGTTGCCGGGTTCACCAATTTGACCCGCGATCACTTAGATTACCATGAGACTATGGAAGCCTATCATGACGCGAAATTGCGTTTGTTCCGCGATCTTTTGACTGACGGGTGCACCTGCGTCATCAATATGGATGATGATGAAGCCATGCCATTTATGATGGCCGGGTTGGAGCGCAATGGCACCATTCTTACCGTTGGTGAAAATGGCGCTTATTTTGAAGTGTTCTCCATTGAGCCAGAAGGTTATGGCCAGCGGGTTAAAGGCCGCTTGGTGGGCGAAGATGTTGAATTTTTGCTGCCATTGGCAGGCAAATTCCAAGTGAGCAATGCTTTGGTTGCGTTCGCCATGGCGGTGGCCACGGGCGTGGATAAGCATGATGCTTTGTTAAGCCTTGAAAAGCTTGAAGGTGCAAAAGGCCGCTTGGAAAAAGTTGCAGAACATAATGGCGGCGCGGCCTATGTGGATTATTCGCATACACCTGACGCGCTGCAAACAGCGCTTGAAAGTTTGCGCCCATTCGTGAAGGGCAAATTGATTGTGGTGTTTGGTTGTGGTGGCGATCGCGACAAAGGCAAACGTGGTCCCATGGGCAAGATTGCAGTTGAGCATGCAGACGTTGCGATTTTGACCGATGATAACCCCCGCACAGAAGATCCGCAGGCGATCCGCGATGAGGTGTTGAAAGCCGCACCGGAATGTAAAGATGTGCCGGATCGCAAAAAAGCCATAGAAATGGGGCTTGAAATGATGGGCGAGGGCGATGTGCTCTTGGTGGCTGGTAAAGGCCATGAGGACTATCAGATCATTGGCACCGAGAAACATGATTTCTCAGACCATGATGTCATTCTAAAGGCCATTGGATCAAAGTGACCGCATTGTGGACCATTGACGAGATTTGCCGCGCGACCGATGGTCGTGCGGTGGGACTCGATGCCGACGCGGCGATAAACGGCATATCTATCGATAGCCGCACCATCAGCGAAAATGATTTGTTTGTCGCTATCAAAGGAGATCGCTTTGATGGCCATGATTTTGTGGCGAAAGCACTGGAGCAAGGTGCTGGCGCGGCATTGGTTAGCGACGCGTTTGCTGATGCGCATCCCGATTTGTCCCGGCTAATCGTGGTTGATGATGCGCTGTTAGGTCTAGAACGTTTGGGCGTGGCGGCGCGCCAACGCATGCAGGGCAAAGTGATTGCTGTAACGGGAAGTGTGGGCAAAACCTCCACCAAAGAGGCGATCCGCATTACATTGCAGCAATTTGGCAAAACCCACTTTTCCATCAAATCCTTCAACAACCATTGGGGCGTGCCGCTTATGCTGGCGCGTATGCCGGCTGACACGGAATTTGCCGTGTTTGAATTGGGCATGAGCCATGCCGATGAAATTCGGCCGCTTGTGAACATGGTGAGCCCGCATATGGCGGTGATCACGCGTATCGCCCCAGCGCATCTGGAAAATTTCAAAGATCTTTATGGCATTGCCGATGCCAAGGCAGAGATATTTGAAGGCCTGTTGCCGGGCGGACATGTGTTTTTGGGGGCGGACCATGATTATGTGGCCTATCTGAAAGGCCGCGCCGCCGGGTTGGGACATGAAAATGTCACCACTTATGGTTTTGCAGAAATGGCTGATATGCATTTGTCCGCCCCTGTTCTGGCAGACGGGCAGATTGGCTGTGATTTTGAATTTGACGCTGAAAATGGGCAATTGCTGGTGCCGCAATTGGGCGCGCATGCATTGCCAAATGCAGCATCGGCTTATCTGATTGGTCGCGCGCTTGAGTTAGACGCAGATGCATTGTTGGCCGCCATTCAGCACTATGTTGCGCCACCGGGACGGGGTGAAATCATCACGCTGGAGCTGGAAGAAGGCACGGCAACATTGGTGGATGAAAGCTATAATGCCAACCCCACGTCCATGCTGGCTGCACTAGATACATTGTCGCGAAATCAGCACCAGGGACGCACATGCGTGATTTTGGGTGACATGTTGGAATTGGGCGCGCAAGCGCCGGATTTGCATCGGTCATTGGCCGAACCATTGAAGCAACTGGCGCCAGAGCAATGCTATTTTGTTGGGCCGATGATGGCGCACTTGTTTGAAGATGTGCGCGATGATCTGGTTGTGGAATGGTTGGAAAACCGCGACACGCTTTTACCAAAACTGGCAAATTGGCTTGCGCCGGGCGACTTAGTTATGGTCAAAGGGTCGAACGGGATTGGATTGGGGGCGCTGGTTCAGGCGTGCCGCGAGAAGTGGCCGCCGACCAAAGAGTAAGCGCAAAAGAAGGGTAAAAGCCGAAACATGTTTTATTTCTTGCAGCAGTTTGGCGATGTGTTCGCGCCACTTAATGTGTTTCGCTATCTGACATTCCGCACAGGCGGCGCCACCATCACAGCGATGTTTTTTGTGTTTTTGTTTGGCCCGCAATTGATCAATATGTTGCGGACGCGGCAAGGGCATGGTCAGCCAATCCGTGAAGATGGGCCAGCCAGTCATTTGATCACCAAAAAAGGCACGCCAACCATGGGCGGCTTGATGATTTTGCTGGCGCTCACTGCATCTACATTGCTCTGGGCCAACTTGACCAACCCATATGTTTGGATTGTTCTAGGCGTTACCGTTGGCTTCGGTGCCATCGGTTTTTATGATGATTATTTGAAAGTGTCTAAGGCCACCAATAATGGCTTTGGGGGCAGACAGCGCCTTGCGCTTGAAGCCGCAATCTCCGGGATTGCCTGCTTCTTTGTGGCGCAATTGGGCGAGTCTCCTTTCTCAACCTCATTGGCTTTCCCCTTCATAAAAGACTTTATGCTCGATCTTGGCTGGTTCTTTGTGATCTTTGGGGCATTTGTGATTGTGGCTGCGGGCAATTCGGTAAACTTGACCGACGGATTGGATGGCTTGGCCATCGTGCCGGTGATGATTGCGGCTGGTTCCTTCGGCCTTATCGCTTATCTCGTGGGTAACGAGATTTTCTCCAATTATCTTTTGATCAATTTTGTGCCTGGCACCGGTGAATTGGCCGTGTTGTGCGGGGCATTGATTGGGGCAGGTTTGGGCTTCTTATGGTTTAACGCGCCGCCGGCCTCCATCTTTATGGGCGACACAGGCTCATTGGCTTTGGGCGGTATGTTGGGCGCCATTGCAGTGGCCACCAAGCACGAGATTGTGCTGGCGATTATTGGTGGTCTGTTTGTTTTGGAAACCGTGTCTGTGATTGTGCAGGTGATTTCCTTCAAAACCACGGGCAAACGCATCTTTAAGATGGCACCGATCCATCACCATTTTGAACATTTGGGATGGACCGAAAGCCAGATTGTGATCCGTTTTTGGATTATTGCCTTTGTGTTGGCGATGATCGGCTTGAGCTCATTAAAGCTTCGTTAAGCAAAAACGTCATCATTTTCTTTACCAAACGGCAAATGGTTGCGAGTTGGTAACCACTTTTGGTGTAATTTTATTCACCTAAAGAATTTGAACTGATTTGGTGATGGCATTTGATGTTTTCCCGCGAGTTTTCACGAGAGCGTAAAACCCCCTTGGCAGAGTGGTGGTGGACGGTTGATCGTCCGCTACTTGCTGCGTTTTTTGCGTTGATGGGGGCAGGGGTGATCATGTCCTTCGCTGCCAGCCCGGCAGTGGCGTCCCGGCTTGGGCTGAGCGAATGGCACTTTATTGTGCGACACATCTTCTTTTTGCTGCCCGCAACCATTGTGATGGTGATGGGCAGTTTTTTAACGCCCCGCATGGCACGACAGGCTGCCTTGCTGGTGTTGGCGTTTGGGTTGGTTGCGTTGGCGGGCACATTGTTGGTCGGCTATGAAGCCAAGGGTTCGCAACGCTGGATTGCTGTTGGCGGCTTTTCGTTTCAGCCAATTGAATTCGTAAAACCTGCCTTTGCGGTGATCGCAGCGTGGCTGATCTCAGAAAAAATGCGATTGCAAGATGTGCCCGGTCATTCCATGACCATTATGTTGCTGGTGATCATTGTCGGCATTTTGCTGTTGCAGCCCGATATTGGGCAAACGGCTTTGGTGGTGTTTACGTGGGCTGGCCTGTTGTTCATTTCCGGCATTAGCTGGTGGTTGATCTTTATGCTGGGTGGCTTGGCCATGGCGGCGATCACTGGGGCATACTTTTTCTTCCCGCACGTGACACGGCGTTTCGATGCCTTCTTCAATCCAGAAACTGGCGACAACTATCAGGTCGAGAAGGCTTTGCAGTCGTTGCTCGAAGGCGGCTGGTTTGGCTTGGGCCCGGGTGAGGGCGTGGCCAATCGTTCGTTGCCGGATGCGCATGCTGACTTTGTGTTTTCAGCCGCGGCGGGTGAATTTGGCATTTTGTTCTGCTTGGTCTTGGTGAGCTTGATTGCTTTTATCGTGGTGCGCTCGCTTTTGCTGGCGCAGCAACAAAGTAATTTGTTTGCGCGGTTGGCGGTGAGTGCGTTGGCCATTCAGTTTGGTGTGCAGTCAGCGATTAATTTGGCGGTGAATTTGAACCTTATTCCACCTAAAGGCATGACATTGCCTTTCGTATCTTATGGTGGCACATCGATGATTGCCGTTGCTTTTGGTATGGGGCTTTTGATAGGCCTAACCCGCAGAAAACCACAGGAGACCATTCCGTCAGGTTTGCCGATCTCTCGGCTGACGGTTCGGCAAGAAGCATTATGAGCAAATTTGTGATGGTGGCTGGTGGCACAGGCGGGCATTTGTTTCCCGCTCAAGCCCTAGCTGAAGAACTTTTAAGGCGCGGGCACACGGTTTATTTGATGACCGATGCGCGGGCCAAAAACTATGGCGGCGATTTTCCTGCTGTGGAAACCATTATTGTGCCGGCGGCCACGCCAAATTTGCGCCATCCAGTTAAAGCATTCAAAGCGGGTCTTAAAATTTTGGGCGGTGTGCGCAAGGCGCATAAGGAACTGAAGCGGATTGACCCGGATGCCATCGTTGGCTTTGGCGGTTATCCCACTTTCCCTCCGTTTTTAGCTGCATCTATGTTGGGCATTCCCGGCGTTTTGCATGAAGCCAATTCAGTGCTGGGTCGCGCCAACCGCGCGCTGGTGCGCTTTGCTGAAAAGCTGGCTTTGGGCTTTGATGACACCAAATATGCGGAACCTTATGCCAGCAAGATTGTACTGACGGGCAATCCGGTTCGCGACATGGTGCTTAATGTGGCGGATGAGCCGTTTCCGCCTTTGGGTGCAGATCATGATGTGCGCATCACTGTTTTTGGCGGGTCGCAAGGGGCGCAAGTGTTTTCACAGATGCTGCCCGGTGCCATCACCGCCTTGCCAGAAGAATTGCGCTCCCGCCTAAAGTTGGTGCAGCAATGTCGCGAAGAGGATTTGCAGCGCATGGCGGAAGTTTATGCGCAGGGTCGGGTGAGCGTTGAGGCGGCGCCGTTCTTTAAAGATTTGCCGCGCTTGCTTTCAAAATCGCATTTGGTGATTTGCCGTGCTGGGGCGTTGACCGTTTCAGAAATGGGCGCCATTGGCCGCCCGGGCATTTATGTGCCATTGCCGGGTTCCATCGATCAGGACCAGCTCAATAACGCCAAGCGCATGGAAGCTTCTGGCGGCGGGGTGGTGATGGAGCAAGCCGCACTTTCACCGCATTCACTTGCCACAAAGATCACCGAGCTTTTGGCCTATCCTGAGCGATTGCAAGAAATGGCATCAAACGCCAAGAAAATCGGCATGCCTGACGCGGTTCAGCGTTTGGCCGATCTCACAGAACAAACGGCAAAAGCCGGATAAGGGAGAGCATTGATGAAGATGCCACAAAATATTGGTCCAGTGCACTTTGTGGGCATTGGCGGGATCGGGATGAGCGGCATTGCCGAAGTGTTGCACAACCAAGGCTATAAAGTGCGCGGTTCGGATTTGAACCAAAATCCAAACGTGATGCGCTTGCAAGAAAAAGGCATTGAGGTTGAGATTGGCCAGCGGGCCGAGAACCTGAAAGATGCCGCTGTTGTGGTGATCTCATCGGCGATCAAGAAGGACAATCCCGAATTGATGGAAGCCCGTGCGCGGGCGCTGCCGATTGTGCGGCGCGCCGAAATGCTGGCCGAGATTATGCGGTTTAAAAACGCGATCGCCATTGGGGGTACCCACGGCAAAACAACCACAACATCGCTTGTTTCAACGCTTTTGGAAGCGGGCAATATGGACCCGACAGTGATCAATGGCGGGATCATCAATGCCTATGGCACCAATGCGCGTTTGGGCGATGGCGAATGGATGGTGGTTGAGGCTGATGAGAGTGACGGCACCTTTGTGAAATTGCCCGCGGATGTGGCGGTGGTGACCAATGTGGACCCCGAACATCTGGACCATTATGGCTCGTTTGAAGAAGTGAAAAAGGCATTCATCCATTTTGTGGAAAATGTGCCGTTTTATGGTTTCGCCGTGATGTGTTTGGACCACCCGGTGGTGCAGGCGCTGGTGGGTGAGATTACAGATCGGCGTGTGATCACTTATGGGCAAAATCCACAGTCTGACGTGTTGCTGAAAAATGTGCGCGTTGAAAATGGGCACAATGTTTTTGATGTGGTGATCCGTCACCGCATTCAAGGTGGTGAAACCCAGATTGATGGGCTGGAGCTGCCAATGCCGGGCATTTACAACGCGTTGAATGCAACGGCTGCCATTGCAGTGGCCAATCGGTTGGGCGTGTCGCCCGAAGATATTCGCAAGGGTCTGATGGGCTTTTCCGGCGTGAAGCGTCGGTTCACCACCACAGGCGTGGTGAATGATGTGCGGATCATTGATGATTATGCCCACCACCCGGTGGAAATTTCGTCCGTGTTGACGGCTGCGCGCAGCGCCGCCAAGGGCGATGTGATCGCGGTGATGCAGCCGCACCGCTATTCGCGGTTAGATGATTTGTTTGAAGAATTTGCGGGTTGTTTTAACGATGCAAACACAGTGCTTGTCGCGCCAGTGTTTGCAGCGGGTGAGCAGCCGCGAGAAGGGGTTTCCAATGAAACGCTTGTTGAGCGTATGCGGGCGAAAGGCCATCGCGATGCCCGCATTTTGGAAGGGCCCGAACATTTGGCAAAAGTGCTTTCTGAGCGCGTGAAGCCAGATGATTATGTGGTGTGTCTGGGGGCAGGCAACATCACACAATGGGCAGCAAACCTGCCCGATGAACTCAACACTTATATTGGTGAGAAGTAATTATGAGCTTTCCAGATCTATTGCCCCAACTTGGCGAATGGACAAATGACATTCGTGGCAAACTTATTCCCAACCAGCCTTTGAGCGAGATTACCTGGTTTCGCGTGGGTGGCCCGGCGCAGCTTTATTTTCAGCCTGCGGACGAAGCCGATTTGCAGCTGTTTTTAAAAAATCTGCCGAAAGACATCAAGCTGACCGTGATTGGTTTGGGCTCTAACCTTTTGGTGCGCGATGGTGGACTTGATGGGGTCGTGTTGCGCTTGTCGGCCAAGGGGTTCGGCAAGGTTGAAGCATTGGGCGACCATAAATTGCGCGTCGGCGCGGCATTGCCCGATGTGAAAGTGGCAACCGCTGCCGCGGACAATGGCATTGATGGCTTGACCTTTTATCGCGGCATTCCGGGTGGCATTGGGGGTGCGCTTTACATGAATGCAGGCTGCTATGGCACGGAAACCAAAGATCGTATGGTTGAGCTACGCGGCGTTGACCGTGACGGCGAGATTGTGACGCTGACAAATGCGGATATGGCCTATAAATATCGCAAGAATAATGGCCCACGCGGTGTGGTGTTCACCGAAGCTGTTTACCAAGGCTTTGCGGGCGACCCAGAAGACATTAAAGCGCGGATGAAGGAAATCACGGAAACGCGTGAAGGTTCTCAACCTACACGGGCACGCACTGGCGGTTCGACCTTTAAAAATCCTGATGGGCATTCATCTTGGAAATTGGTGGATGCAGCTGGTTGTCGTGGCCTTAAGGTTGGTGATGCGCAAGTGTCTGAAAAGCACTGCAATTTCTTGCTGAATTTGGGCGAAGCGACCGCGCATGACATCGAAACATTGGGTGAGACGGTGCGCAATCGTGTGCGGGAAAATTCTGGCATTGAATTGCGCTGGGAAATTCGCCGTATGGGACATTTTGTGCCGGGCAATGAGGTCAAAGAATTTCTAGATGGTGATGTGTTCACCGGGCAGGTGTAAGCATGACCAAACATGTAGCTGTGTTGATGGGCGGTTGGGCAAGCGAGCGTGAAGTTTCGCTTTCCTCCGGCAAGGCGTGTGCAGACGCGCTTGAGCGCTGTGGTTACCAAGTCTCCCGTGTCGATGTTGATCGCGATCTTGGCCATGTGTTGGAAGAATTGAAGCCTGATGTGGCCTTTAACGCGCTGCATGGCCGTTTTGGTGAAGATGGAACGGTGCAGGGTTTGCTCGAAATTATGGGCATTCCTTACACCCATTCAGGGGTATCTGCCTCGTCTATCGCCATGAATAAGCATTTGTCGAAAGTGTTTTTCAAAGCCAATGGCATTCCCGTTACAGACCATTTTGTGGCCTCGCGAGATGAGGTGGCGCGCAAGCACCAAATGGAACCACCGTATGTTATTAAGCCCGTGGCGGATGGGTCCAGTGTTGGCGTGTTTATCGTTAAGCAGGGCACCGAGCATCCACCGCAAGAAATTTTGCGCACCGATTGGAAGAGCGGTGAAGAATTGATGGTGGAGCGTTATATCGCTGGCCGCGAGCTGACATGCGCGGTGATGGGCGGTGTGGCGCTTGCGGTTACTGAAGTTGTGACTGACCTCAATTTTTATAATTACGAAGCAAAATATGCACAGGGTGGGTCAAAGCATATTTTCCCGGCCGAGGTTTCACCGAATATTTACCAAACTGCGCAGAAACTGGCCCTAAAGGCACATGAGAGTTTGGGGTGCAAAGGGGTAACCCGCACAGACTTCCGTTTATCCATGCATGGCGGCGAAGAAGGCGATTTGATTTGCCTTGAAATCAACACGCAGCCGGGCATGACACCAACATCGCTTGTGCCTGAAATGGCTGCCCATGCCGGGCATGATTTTGAAGAACTGGTCCGCTGGATTTTGGAGGACGCCTCTTGCGACAGATAAGAAAGCCTCAAGCGCGCACCCTTGCTTTGCCCGCTCCGATGCATAATTTGCCTGCATTGCGCAAAACCAATCAGTTGGTTGCGCGGGGGCAACGGGCATGGGTGCTGCATAAGCGTTTGGGCGTGCAGCTGGTTGCTCTTATTCTTGTTGTTTTGTTGCTGGGCGTTGGCATGATCAACCGCAGCCACATCGCCAATGGCGTCACCGTTTTGACTGAGCGCGCTTCTGGCTTGTTTGCACAAGCAGGGTTGGCAGTGTCGGAAGTCTCGCTTTCTGGCTATGGCCTAACCAAAGAATCGGATTTGTTTGAGGCAATTGGCCTGCAAGGCAATATTTCGCTGGTGAATTTTGATGCGGAGGCAGCACGCCAGCGCATTGAGGCTTTGCCGTCCATCGAAAGTGCCACCATCCGCAAGATCTATCCAAATTCGCTGAACATCGAGTTGGTGGAAAAAACACCTATCGCTGTGTGGCGCATTGATGGGGTTAGCTTTGCAATCGACGCGAAAGGCGACAAATTGGTCAGCCTTGAGCAGGGGGGAATTGATGGCCTGCCACTCTTTATTGGCGATGGTGCCGCTGACGATGCTGCTAATTTGATTGCAGCGCTGCAGCCTTATGCGCTTTTGCAGCAGGATTTGCTGGCCGCCAGCCGCATTGGCGATCGTCGCTGGGATCTGATCTATGACACCGGCTTGCGCATCATGCTGCCTGAGCATGATGTTGACCAAGCGCTGGCCCAGATTGTGAAGCTGGATGCAGAAAAGCAATTGTTGGCGCGTGACATTGAGATTTTAGATTTTCGTTTAAAAGATTTTATCGCCGTGCGGCCCGTTGACCGCACTGCAACCGATCAGGATGAGGCCAACGCGCAATGATCTCAGAGGCAATGACGGCACGGCTGAAACCGGTTCAACCGGGCAAGGCCAGCTTGGTGACCGTTTTGGATATTGGCTCCACCAAGATTTGCTGCATTATTGCGCGTTTAACGCCACAACCTGAAGGTAAAGCACTGCGCGGCCGTACACATCAGGCGGAAGTATTGGGCTTCGCCTTCGGTCCGTCACAGGGCGTCAATAAAGGCATCATCACAGATTTGGACGCAGCGGAGCATGCTGTACGTTCTGTTGTCGGCATGGCTGAGCGCAATGCCGGGGTGACGGTTCAATCGCTCATCGTCAATGTTTCTGCGGGACGATTGAGTTCAGAAACATTCGCCGCAACTGTGTCACTTGATGGGCACGAAGTTGAGCCGCGCGATTTGGCCAAGGTTTTGCAAACGGTGAATGAACGGTCGATCCGTGACGAGCGGTCTGTGCTGCACGCGCTGCCCATCGGCTATTCGCTGGATGGTCATAAAGGCATCCAAGACCCGCGCGGCATGGTGGGCGATATGCTCGGTGTTGATGTTGCGGTGGTGAGCGCCGAAACGCTTTCCATGCGCAATATTGAGTTGGTTTTAAACCGCTGCCATTTGCAAGTGGAAGCTTTTATGGCGACGCCTTATGCCAGCGGTTTGGCTTGTTTGGTGGACGATGAAGCGCAGCTTGGTGTTGCGATTGTTGATTTTGGCGGTGCCACGACCACTTTGAGCGTGTTTAAGGACGGATATCTGGTTTACGCCGATTCAATTTCAGTTGGTGGTCAGTCCATCACACATGAGATTGCGCGTCAGCTTTCAGTGAGCTTTGAAGATGCAGAACGGTTGAAAACATTATTCACCTCTGTATTGCCTGGCCAAACTGATGAGCGCGATTTGGTGCCGATCCAACCCGTTGGGGCGACCCAAGATGAAGCGCCAACGCAAATTCCGCGCACCACATTAACCCGCATCGTGCGTCCACAAGTGGAAGACATTTTGACGATTTTGCGTGACCGCATGGTGGCCACGGGCATGATGGATGTGTGTGGACGTCGATTTGTGTTAACGGGCGGCGGCAGCGAGTTGACTGGTTTGCCCGAGATTGCCCGCCGGGTTTTGGCCCGCAATGTGCGCCAGGGTCGGCCATTGGGTGTTTCCAAATTGCCAACGGTGGCGAAAGGGCCTGCATTTTCCACTGTGGTGGGCATGCTGATTTATCCGCAAGTTTGTGAGCTTGAATTTGTTGAGCAAAAAGCGAGCGCGGGTGAGGGCGGTAAATTTGGCTGGTTCAAACATATTGGTCATTGGCTGAAATCCAGCTTCTGATTCACCGCGAAATTCTCATTTCAAAAAAGTTTTGATCGTGTGGAGCTTAAAACTGCGCTTTAACGCTTTGTTATGCTAAACAATTTCTTGCTCACCCGGTCACGCATTGACGCAAAATGCATCAAAGTTAACAAAAATGATGCAATTGTTAGGGAGTGCTTAACGTTCTGGCAGTAATTTTATACCCAACGGAGCACAATGGGGCCAGAAATGAGCATCAAACTTCAAATTCCAGATATTCAAGAACTTAAGCCACGCATCACTGTGTTTGGCGTTGGCGGTGCCGGCGGCAATGCGGTGAACAACATGATCGATTCGGGCCTAGAAGGGGTCGAATTCGTTGTGGCCAACACAGACGCCCAAGCCCTCGCCCTGTCTAAGGCAGAGCGCGTTGTGCAGCTTGGTGTCGGCGTCACCGAAGGTCTCGGCGCTGGCTCACACCCCGAAGTGGGGCGTGCGGCCGCTGAAGAGACAATTGACGAAATTACAGATCACTTAAACGGTTCGCACATGTGCTTCATCACTGCCGGTATGGGCGGTGGCACTGGCACTGGCGCGGCGCCTGTCGTGGCCCGCGCGGCCCGCGAACAGGGCATTTTGACTGTTGGTGTTGTGACCAAGCCATTCCAATTTGAAGGCGCACGCCGTATGCGTTTGGCCGAGGATGGCATTGATGAGTTGCACCGCCATGTCGATACGCTCATCGTGATCCCGAACCAAAATCTTTTCCGTGTGGCCAATGAGAAAACCACCTTCGCTGATGCCTTCTCAATGGCTGACGAAGTGTTGTTCTCAGGTGTGGCCTGTATCACCGATTTGATGGTGAAAGAGGGCTTGATCAACCTCGACTTTGCTGACGTTCGTGCAGTGATGCGCGGCATGGGTAAAGCCATGATGGGCACAGGCGAAGCTGAAGGTGAAGATCGTGCGCGTCACGCCGCTGAAGCTGCGATTGCAAACCCATTGCTGGACGATATCTCCATGCAAGGTGCACGTGGCCTGTTGATTTCGATCACCGGTGGTTCTGACCTGACCCTTTATGAAGTGGATGAGGCCGCAAGCCGCATTCGTGAAGAAGTGGATTCAGACGCGAACATCATCCTTGGTGCTACATTTGATGACAGCCTTGACGGTCAAATCCGCGTGTCAGTTGTGGCCACAGGTACCGATGCAGCGATGGTGCAAGCCATGGATCCAGTTGAGCCAAATGCAGAGCGTGCCATTCGCGTAAACCGTGAAGCACCGACTGCTGCGCCAAAGCCTCAGCATGAAGTTAAGTCTGCTGCGCCGCAACAAGAAGCGCCAAAAGCAGAAGCTGCCCCAGCCGATGAGTTGGATATGGCCATGCAAAAGGCGGTGAATGAAGCTTTGGGTGCAAAGCCAAATCACCAAGCACCGCAAAAAGAAGATGTGATGGTTGAACCTTACCGTCCAAGCGCAGAACCTCTTGCGCAGTTGGACGATGAGCCGAAGCCACGTGACGTTGAGCCTCGCCCAACATATGTGCCGCAAAGCGCTGAGCGAGTCGCCCCGCGTCGCATGCCACGCACTGACGAGTTGCCTCGTGTGGCGCAAGAAAGCGTTGCCCATGCGCAACAAGACGAGCAAAAAGAACCGCGCAACGCACGGGCTTTGTTCCGTCGCTTGGCCAGCAATGTTGGCTTGCAAGGCAAAGAAGAGTTTGACGAGAAAAAAGCTGATGATGCCATGGCCCGCAATGCCGTGGAAGCCAGCCCACAACGGCCTTCTAAGCCAATGGGTGCGCAGGGTCAGCTGGACCAAACTGGACGTCCAACAGCTCAGCCTACAGCGCAAAAAGAGCAGTTGGAAATTCCAAGTTTCTTAAAACGCCACGGATAGTTTTAAGGGCATAATAATAAAAAAGCACCCGAGGCGACTTTCGTCTCGGGTTTTTTTTGTTTATCAAGTTTTAAAAAAAGGCTGGGATATTAGACCCAATAAGCCGGAGTAGTAGATGAATAGATTTGCAACCAAGCAGTGCACCGTAGGGCGCGTATTGAGCTTTGCGGGTATTGGTGTTCACAATGGTAAGCCGGCTAGTTTGACAATTGAGCCCGCTGCTGTGGATAGCGGATATAGAATTCGTCGTAAGTTCGATGATGATCGGTTCTCCGAAGTCATTCCTTTGCAGCATAATCGCGTGTCCCGCACTTATTTGTGCACCGCAGTCGATTTAGGCGATGCTGGCACGGTCTCCATGATTGAGCATATGGTTTCTGCGCTTTCCGGTATGGGAATCGACAATGTGTTGATCACCGTCGAAAGTAGCGAATGTCCGGTGTTAGATGGTAGTGCCCGCAAATATGTTGAGGCAATCATCAATGCAGGGATTGAAACGCAACCTGCTGAGAAGAAGTTCATCAAAATCAAACGCAGTGTAACTGTTCGCTCAAATGATGCATTTGCTGCACTCGAGCCTTATAACGGACGCGCATTTGACGTTGAGATTGATTTTGAGAGTGACGTTATCGGTCGCCAACGGATGATTTTTGATTGGTCACCTAAGCGTTATGTCAACGATGTATCTAATGCGCGCACATTTGGATTTATTAAAGATGCAAAAGTGTTGCGTCAGGCTGGCTATGCCTTGGGTTCCTCTTTAGAAAACTCGATTGCGGTGGATGAGGGGAAAATCCTCAATCAAGACGGTTTGCGCTTCGAGGATGAGTTTGTTCGCCACAAATTGCTGGATGCCGTTGGTGATCTTGCGCTGGCAGGTATGCCCATTTATGGCAAGTTTCGCTCGTACAAAGGTGGTCATGGGTTGAACGCCTTGGTGTTGAACTCTCTTTTTGCCAGTGAGCAAAATTATGACATCGTGTCCGCGAGTGACTTACCGCTTGAATTTGATGCATTGGAAGAATTGCCAGAAGGCTTAGAATTGCGCGGCTATATTCGTTCCGTGGGTTGATTTGGTACATTCAACTTGTATCTTGCCTTAGTTTCGTTCATTTTTGCCCCTACATCGTGCTGATGAGTGTGGGTTTCGGTTGATAAAGGCTTTTAACTATGGGTATTGCAAACCTTCAAAATGGCGTTGCAAAAACATTGATGCGCGCAGCGTTGGTTGGCGTTTTGGCGACAACTCTTGCTGGCTGTGGGGGCATGAGCCTTTTCGGTAAACCCAAAATCACCGAAGAAGAAATCATTCCAGCGGAAACGCTTTATGATGAAGGCATTGATTTTGTGGAGCGTGATCGCTTCAAATCTGCTTTGACGACTTTTGAGAAGCTTGAGCGTCAGCATCCATATTCTGAGTTCACCGAACGCTCGCGGATGATGACCACATTTATTCACTTCCGGCTGGGTGATTATGACCGCACAATTTTGGCTGCGGATCGTTTCTTGGCGCTTTATCCTTCGTCGTCAGAAGCGCCTTATGCGATGTATCTGAAAGGTGCGTCTCAATATAACCAGATTAAAGATTTGACCCGTGATCAGCAAACTGCGCAGGATGCGATTGCGACGTTCCAGTCTATCATCAACAATTATCCGGACAGCCGTTACGCCAAAGATGCGAAAGAGCGTATCTTGATCGCTCAAGACCAGTTGGCCGGCAAGGAAATGTCTGTTGGTCGTTATTATCTTGGCAATAAGCAATATACTGGTGCGATCAACCGTTTCCGGACCGTTGTGGAAGATCATCAGACCTCAACACATGTGGAAGAAGCTCTGCTGCGCTTGACCGAAGCCTATATGGCGTTAGGACTGGTGCAAGAGGCGCAAACCGCTGCTGCTGTTCTGGGACATAACTATCCCTCTAGCGAATGGTATCAGGATGCGTATAAACTGCTGCAAAAGCAGGGTTTGGCCCCTGAGGTGAATGAGGGTAGCTGGTTGGCAGGGTCGCTGAACGGCTAATCCATATCTGCCTTTGCGGCCTAAATATGGGTTAATTGGGCATGCTATCAGCCATTTCGATACAAAATATTGTTCTGATCGATCAGCTTGATTTGCCATTAGAGGGCGGTATGACCGCCCTTACTGGTGAAACGGGCGCTGGTAAATCCATTCTTCTTGATTCGCTTTCTTTGGCCCTTGGCGGGCGTGGAGATAATGGTTTGGTCCGCAAAGGCACTGAGCGCGGCCAAGTTGTGGCCAGTGTTGAATTGCCATTGGACCACCCCGTGATGGAAATGCTCAAAGAAAATGAGCTGATGAGCGATGGTGAAATTATTTTGCGCCGCGTTCAATATGGTGACGGTCGCACCCGTGGCTTTGTGAATGATCAACCGATTTCTGCCAAGCTGATGCAAAAGATTGGGCAATTGCTGATTGAAATTCATGGTCAGCATGACGATCGGGCCTTGGTCGATCCAACCACCCACAGACATTTGCTAGACGCATTCGGTGGGCACCGGAAGCTGCTTGAGGCTACACATGCTACCTATAAAGCGCTAACAGCGGCTCAGGATGCCTTAAACCGCCAGGAAGCGGCGGTGGAGAAGGCGCGGGCGGACGAAGATTATGCACGCCACGTTGTGGCTGAGCTTGAAGAGTTGAACACGGAGAAGGGCGAGGAGGAAGAGCTCGCAGTTCAGCGTCAACGATTGATGGAGCTTGAAAAGGCGGCCGACGAAGTGCGCGATGCGGATGAAGTGATCAACGGGCCATCTGCACCATCGACAGCATTGGCCGGATTGATGCGGCAATTGATGCGCAAGGGCGATGGTGAGCACAATCTTTTCGCCGGTGTTATTGAGAATATTGATGCAGCATTGGTGTCGCTTGATCGCACATCTGAAGCGCTTGAAGATATTAAGCGTCAAATGGAGTTTGATCCGCTTGAACTTGAACGGGCTGAAGAACGTTTGTTTGCGTTGCGTGCGGCGGCGCGTAAGCACCAATGCACCGTTGATGAGCTGCCCGATGTTTTGTCTAAATTTCAAAAAGCCATTCAGGATTTAGAACGCGGCGACGAAGATTTGACCCAGCTGCGTGAGGCGCTTGCGAAGGCCGAAGCGGATTATCGTGGTGCAGCCATTGCGTTAAGCGAAGCGCGCACCGCTACGGCGCAAGATTTGATTATAGCGGTTGAGGCTGAGCTGCCGGATTTGAAGTTGGGGCAAGCGCGGTTTTTGGTGGATCAGAAGGTGGATGAAAGCCGGGTTAGCGCAAATGGCTTCGATATTGTCGAGTTTCATGTGCAGACCAACCCAGGGACCAATCCCGGGCCGATGATGAAAGTTGCATCTGGTGGTGAACTCTCACGCTTCTTGCTCGCTCTGAAGGTCGTGTTGGCGGATAAGGGCTCGGCGCCAGTTTTGATTTTCGATGAAATTGACACAGGCGTTGGTGGTGCGGTGGCAGATGCCATTGGCAAGCGCTTGGCGCGACTTTCCGAAAAGGTACAGGTTTTGTGCGTGACCCATGCGCCGCAGGTGGCGGCGCGGGCCAGCCAGCATTTGCTGATTGAAAAGCAGGTGGTGGACGAGGGCAGCCTGACCCGTACTCATGTGCGGCCTTTGGATGAAGCGGCACGCCGCGAAGAAATTGCCCGTATGTTGGCGGGGTCAGAAATTACAGATGAGGCCCGCGCTGCGGCCAATAGATTGCGTGATGAGGTGGTGGCGTGAGCGACAAAAAGCCCGTTGAGGAGCTAACCCGGCAAGAAGCCATGGAAGAGTTGGCGCATTTGGCGGAAGCCATTGCCTATCATGATGAACGCTATCACCAGCAGGATGCGCCGGAAGTCTCTGATGCAGAATATGATGCGCTGCGCCGCCGCAATGATGAGATTGAGGAACGTTTTCCCAACCTGATACGGCAGGACAGCCCGACCAACCGCGTTGGCTTTCAAGTCGCCGATGGCTTTAAAAAAGTAACCCACCGCGTGCCGATGCTTTCGCTGGGTAATGCATTTTCGGACGAAGATTTGGCCGAATTCGTTGATCGGGCCAAACGCTATTTTGCCCGCGATGCGGGGTTGGAGTTGGGCTTTACGGCGGAGCCAAAAATCGACGGGCTTTCCGCCTCGCTACGCTATGAAAATGGTGTGTTTGTGCAGGGCGCGACGCGGGGCGACGGCACCGAAGGTGAGGACATCACCGAGAATTTGAAAACTATCGCTGACATTCCCAATAAGCTTGAAGGCGACGATGTGCCGGATGTGTTTGAGGTGCGTGGCGAAGTTTATATGTCTCACGCTGAGTTTGAGCGCTTGAATAAAGAGCTCGAAGCGCAGGGGAAAGACACATACGTCAATCCGCGCAATACAGCCGCTGGCTCACTGCGCCAACTGGATTCTCGGGTCACCGCATCGCGTAATTTGAATTTCTTTGCCTATGCTTGGGGCGATGTGTCCGCCTTGCCCGCAGAAACACAGTTTGATGTGGTGCAAAAACTGGGCGCATGGGGCTTCAAGATCAATCCAATGATGAAGCTGGTGACCAGCGTTGAAGAAATGATTGCGCATCACACCATGATCGGCGAAGAGCGGGCTTTGCTCGGATATGACATTGATGGTGTGGTTTATAAGCTCAATCGCTTGGATTTGCAGCAGCGGTGGGGCTTTGTGGCCCGTGCGCCGCGCTGGGCCATTGCGTTTAAGTTTCCGGCAGAAAAAGCGGTGACGCGCCTCAATGATATTGAAATTCAGGTGGGTCGCACGGGGGCACTTACGCCGGTGGCGAAGTTGGAGCCGGTGACTGTAGGCGGCGTGGTCGTGTCCAATGCCACCTTGCACAATGAAGATGAGATTGAGCGCAAGGGCGTTTTGATCGGCGATATGGTGACCATTCAGCGGGCGGGAGACGTGATCCCGCAAGTGCTGGGGCCTGTGCTCGATCATCGCCCGGATGATGCGCATAAGTTTGAAATGCCGGAAACCTGTCCGGTTTGTGGATCGCCTGCGGTACGTGAAGTGAACGAAAAGACAGGCAAGCTCGACGCGGTGCGGCGCTGCACGGGTGGTCTGATCTGTTCGGCACAGGCGGTGGAGCATCTCAAGCACTTTGTGTCGCGCAATGCGATGGATATTGATGGGCTTGGGGCCAAGCAGGTTGCTGCCTTTTTTGAAGAAGGCCGAGTAAAAACCCCAGCTGATATTTTTACGCTGCAGGAACGCGACGAAGCGGCGTTGCAAAAGCTGAAAGATCAGGAAGGCTGGGGCAGCACCTCAGTGCGTAAGCTCTTCGAAGCCATCGACGAGACACGCACGCCAGAGTTGGATCGGTTTATCTTCGCGTTGGGCATTCGCCATGTGGGCGAAACCACAGCGGCCATGTTTGCCCGCAATTTTGGCAATTTTGTAGATTTTGAAAAAGCAGCACGCGACGCTGCCGCTGGCGACCACGCCGCGCGGGAAAGTTTTATTGCCATCGATGGCATTGGCGAAACCGTGGTGAATTCACTGGTTGATTTCTTCGCCAATGAACAGAATGTGCAAGCGCTTGATAAATTGCTCGAACAGGTCAATCCTAAGACTTATGAGGTGGCAAGCGCTGATGAAAGTCCCGTTGCGGGCAAAACGATTGTGTTCACCGGCAGTTTGGAAAAAATGTCCCGTTCAGAAGCCAAGGCGATGGCCGAGCGGTTGGGCGCGAAAGTGTCTGGTTCTGTGTCGGGCAAAACGGATATTCTGGTGGCCGGGCCGGGGGCAGGCTCCAAGCTGAAAAAAGCGCAAGATTTAGGCGTGACCACCATGGATGAAGATGGTTGGTTTGAACTGATTGAAGGGCTCTAGACCATGGCGCGGGCGGCATTGGACTATTTGAACGATCCGAAATATGTCGTGCAAGTGAATCCGCTGCCCGCAGGCACCCATTGGGGACCGGAAGGCGCGCCAATGGTGATTTCGACGCCGCGCGAAATTTATGATTTGATGGCGCGCGTGCCAGAGGGCCAATTTATGCTGGCCGATGATCTGCGCGATTATTTGGCGAAAAAGCATAATGGATTTGTGACCTGTCCGCTCACCACTGGCATTTTTATGAATATTGCCAGCAAAGCCGCCGAAGAGTTGCGTGAGCAAACGGGCGAAGTTGGGATGGCTTGGTGGCGCACTGTCAAAAAAGCTGGCGCGCTGAATGAAAAAGCGCCGGGTGGGCCGGAAAACCAGAAGAAATTGCTTGAGGCTGAAGGCCATAAATTGCTGCCAAAAGGCAAGAAGAATTTCAAATTGGCGGATTTGGAACGCAACCGATTTATCCTGTCATAAAGAATTTTCATTAGACAGAGTGTCAATTTTGTCCAAGACTTGCGGCCTTGATCATTTAGGCTGTGGCTATGGATTTACAATCGCAAGAACACGCAACATCGGTGGATTTATCCCGAGGTGAGCGCGCCAAATTTTGGCGCGAGGCGCGACATTGCGATTTGGAATGCCTCACCGCCACCTTCCGCACTCACCGTTATGCGCCGCACACCCACGATACATTTGTGATTGGGGCCATCGTTTCTGGCCAGCAGCAACATAAGCTGAAGGGCAGTGAATCTATTGGCGGTGCTGGGTCGGTTTTTATGATCAACCCTGAAGAAGTGCATGATGGTCGGCCGCTGGAAGGCGGGTACAGCTATCGCATGCTTTATCCTTCGGTGGAATTGATGCATGAAATCGCGCGGGATTTGCCCGGCGCGGCGCCGAGCGGCAGTTTGTTTTTCCAAGATTTGATGGTGCAAGATACGGCATTGGCCGGGCATCTTGTGCGCTTGCATCAACAGTTGGAACAAAGCCTTGATCCGTTGGAAAAGGATGAAGCGATCTATCTGGCGTTGGGCGAGGTGATTGGTCGCTATGGCAGTTGGCGCAAAGAGCCAATTGTGGGGCGCGCGCCCAAAGCGGTGCGGGATATGTGCGATTATATGCAAGCGCATTTCGATCAAGATGTGGATCTGGATCAATTGTGCGCCTTGTCTGGCATGTCCAAAAGCTATCTGGTTCGGGTTTTCGCCAAACATATGGGGCAAACGCCGCATTCATTTTTGACCGATGTGCGTGTGCGGCAGGCGCGGGCGCAATTGGCGCTGGGCCACGAGCCAGCTGATGTGGCCATAGATTGCGGCTTTTACGATCAAAGCCATCTTAATCGCCACTTTAAAAAACGCATTGGTGTTGCCCCCGGGGCCTACCGCAATATCGCTTAGAATGGATAGATGAATGAGTGAGATCAGTGGCGAAATGCCTCTGCGCGAAAGCGATTATATTGCCGGAATCAAGCATATTGCGCCGCTCTTGGTGGCCATGGTGCCAATCTCATTGGTGTTTGGCGGCTTGGCCGCGCAAAAGGGCCTGAGCCCTTTGGAAGTCGGTTTAATGAGCGCTGTGGTGTTTGCGGGCGGGTCGCAATTTGTGGCCATTGATTTTTGGGCCAGCCCGGTGCCTTGGGCCGCGATCATCTTTTCGGCGTTGCTGGTGAATGTGCGTCATATTTTGATGAGCGCCTCATTGGGTCTCAAAACCCGGCATATGGGGTGGGGCAAGCAGATGATCGCCTATATGTTTTTGGCGGATGAGATTTGGGCCTTGTCTGAACATCGTGGGCGCAAGCAGCATCTCAGCTTTGCGTTCTATATGGGGCTGGTGACGCCATTCTATCTCAATTGGGTATTGATGACGGCCTTCGGCGCGTTGCTGGGCAAAATGTTTGTCGATCTCGATCCGGCGCAATATGGGTTGGATTTTGCCTTTCCGGCGATTTTTATCGGCCTGATTGTGGGGTTCTGGAAAGGTAAGAGCACTGCCATGGTGCTAGCGGCCAGCGGGGCTGCTGCGATCCTCACCAAAACTTATGTGGACGGTGCGTGGTATATCGCGGCAGGCGCGGTGGCCGGCATGTTGGTGGGTGCATTCACAGCTGACCCTGAAGAATATAAGGGAGCGTTGGACCGTGGCTGAAGTGTTTAGCGTTGACCCAATGGTTCTGGCCACCATTCTTGGCATGGGGATCGTGACTTATTTCACCCGTGTGGCGGGTTTGGTGATTGTACGGTTTTTCACCATTGAAGGGCGTGCGCGCGCTGCCTTGGAGGCAGTGCCCGCTGCCGTGTTAATGGCGGTAATCGCACCGACCATCTTGGCCACTGGTCCGGCTGAAAGCTTGGCTGCACTGATTACGCTTTTGGTGGCGTTTCGCCTCCCGCTTTGGGCCGTCGTGGTTGTGGGCGTTATCTCCGTCGTGGCACTGCGGAGCGTATTTGGTCTATTCTAGGATTGATTCTACTCCTTGGGATAAGTCCTTATGAGCAAAGCAAATTTCTATATCGTGATGATGGTGCTGGGCACTGTTTTGCCGTGGCTGTTTTTCGGACCCTATTTTGCCCAAACCGGTTTTGATGTCGGCCAATATTTCCAGAGCCTGTTTATGGCCAACGGGCTTGCTGCTGGGTTCAGCACGGATGTATTGCTGTGCATTGCGCTGTTTTGGGTTTGGTCATTTTGGGATTCGCGAGAGCAAGGCGTTCGAATCTGGTGGCTGATTTTGCCAGCCTGTTCGTTTGTCGGCCTGTCGCTAGGGTTGCCGCTTTATCTCTATTTGCGCGAAACGCAGCTTAATAAAGCCCAATAAGGGCGAGCAATACACCAGTCGCGCCGCCAGCTAACACCAGCATCCATGCTGGCCATTTTAGCTGCCATAGGATTGCAAATCCGATCACGGCAATAGCCCAATCTATTGGTTGAGTAAGGGCTTGTGTCGCAATGGGATTGATAAGCGCTGCGGCGAGCAGGCCGACCACCGCCGCATTGGTGCCGAGCAATGCTTTGCGGGCGATTTGGTTGGTCCGTAGTCCTTGCCAGATCGGCAGGGTGCCATAGGTGAGCAAAAAGCCCGGGACGAAGATTGCTGTGGCGCCAATCAATACACCAAGTAGTGGTGTGTCGCTGGCCATTGCCCCCAAATAGCTGGCAAATGAGAAGATCGGGCCGGGCAGCGCTTGTGTAGCGCCATAGCCGGCCAAAAACAGATTTTGATCCATCAGGTTTGGAACCATTTCAGCTTGCAGCAGCGGCAACACCACATGGCCGCCGCCAAACACTAAGGCCCCAGCACGGTAGAAAATATCGGCCAGTGCGAATGAGGTTTGGTTCGTGCTCGCGGCGAGAAGCGGCAAGGCAATAAGCAAGATGAAAAAGCTGGCGATTGCGATTGCGTGACGTGACGCGAAGCGCGTTTCGACTTTATTGCTTTCTGTCGTAGGCACAGGTGCTTTCAAAATCAGATAGCCGATGATTGCGCCGAGTATGATGGCAAAGATTTGTCCCACAAAGCCAGTGAGCAATACGCAAAGGATCAACGCGCCTACAGCAATCGCTGCCTTGCGTGTGGTGTTGGCGAGGCTTTGGGCCATACCCAGCACCGCGTGGGCGACAATCGCCACGGCGATCAGTTTCAGTCCGCGAATAAGACCTTGTCCCATGTCGCCCTGAAGCACCGGGATAATGGCTGCAAAGCCTAACAGGAGGAGGATAGACGGTAGCGTGAATCCAAGGAATGCTGCAATGCCGCCCATGATGCCACCGCGCTGTATTCCGATGGCGAAGCCGACTTGCGAGCTGGCAGGGCCGGGCAGAAACTGACACAGCGCCACCAAGTCCGCATATTGCGCATCATCTAGCCATTTGCGTTTGCCCACAAATTCAGTGCGGAAATAGCCCAAGTGGGCAACTGGGCCGCCGAAGGAGGTGAGGCCCAGTTTGAGGAAGATGCTGAAAATTTCGAATAAGGCACGCATAGAAAGGTCCGTTGCGGAGAATTATGCGTGCCTTGATATTGGTGTTAAATGGCGCGCGTTGCCTGCTTCAACCATTCTTTCTTGTCATCTTCAAGACGGTCAGCAATCAAGTCATAGCATTGCTGGTGATAATCATTGAGCCATTCAATTTCTTCTGGTGTCATCAGGTCCTTATCGATGAGGCGCAGATCGATTGGCGTGTAGGTGAGGGTTTCAAACTTCAAGAACTTGTCGTTCTTTTCGCTCGGCACGACCATGATCAGATTTTCAATGCGGATGCCATATTCACCTTCAAGGTAGAAGCCTGGCTCGTTTGAGAGAATATTGCCTTCTTCCAGCACATTGTGATTGATGCCGGAGATGCCGCATGGCCCCTCATGCACGCCCAATAGCGCGCCTACGCCGTGACCCGTGCCATGCGCGTAATTCAATCCTTCATTCCAAAGGAATTGGCGTGCTAGAACATCCAAATGTGCGCCAGTTGCGCCTTTGTGGAAATGGACGCGGCTGAGGGCGATCATGCCTTTAAGCACCAATGTGAAATGCTTGCGCTGATCTGGCGTTGTGTCGCCAGTGGTCATGGTGCGGGTGATGTCTGTGGTGCCATTGCGATATTGGCCACCGCTATCTACCAGCATCAGTTCTCCGGGGTTGAGGGTGCGATTTGTGTTTTCGGTGACCCGGTAGTGCACGATCGCGCCATTTGGCCCGGAGCCGGAAATGGTTTCAAAGCTGATGTCGAGCAGCTCGTTGGATTGGCGGCGACAATCTTCCAGCTTCTCCACAATCTCTGTTTCGGTGAGCTTGCCTTTCGGCGCTTCTGCATCCAACCAGGACAGGAAGCGCACCATGGCGACTGCGTCTGAAGTTTGAGCGGCTTTCATGCCCTCTACTTCGGCAGGGTTTTTACGCGCTTTAGCAATCACGATTGGATCTTTGTCGTTGATGATGGTCGCACCAACAGATTTGGCAATATTCACCAACTTGATCGGTGCTGTTGCATCGTCAAACCAAACAGCATCTGTTGTGGTGGAGGTGAGGGCTTCTTCAAGCTCTTCAATGGGTTCCAGCACCGTCACGTCACTCAATTCAGCTTGGATGACTGGATTGATCTTTTCTGGCTGGACAAAGCAGCGGGTGACGCCTTGTTGTGGCACGATGGCAAAGCCAAGGCTGACTGGCGTGTTGGAAATATCGCTGCCGCGAATGTTCAGCAACCAGTTTGTGGATTCGGGCAGGGTCAGCACCAAATAGTCGGCATTTTTTTCTGCCATTTGCTTTTGCAACTCGGTGAGTTTGTCCGCAGCAGATTTGCCGGTTTGGGCATCGTCCAATGTATAAATATCGTTGGTCGGCGGGGCGGGGCGATCTTCCCAGATCGCATCAACCATGTTGCTGACCTCCACCAATTCAATGCCTGCTTTTGCCAGCTTGGCATCAAGTGTTTCGATTTCTTTCGGGGTATGCAGCCAGCCATCATAGCCGACTTTGTTGCCCTTTTTCAGATTGGCGATCAGCCAGTCTGCCGTTGCCGTTGGGGATAGATCAACTATTTCGAAGATATTGGTGTCAGTCTGCTTTGGGGCCTGCAATGTGTAGCGTCCATCCACGACAAGTGCGGCTTTTTCAGTCCCAACAATTGCGGTGCCCGCTGAGCCGGTGAAGCTAGAGATATAGGCCAAGCGCTCATCGCCTGCCGGCACATTCTCACCGCGATGGGCATCGGCGCGCGGCACTAAAAAGGCATCAATATTGTTTGCTTTAAGCTGATCCCGAAGGGCATTTACGCGCGGCGCAACAAGGTCGGGGTTGGTGCGCTCTTCGAACGTTTGAAATCTGTTTGTTTTTGCATTGGCTGACATGGTCACCACTGTCCTTTGATAAAGCGTGCATAGGAGGCTGCTGAAATGGGCGCAGCCATGCTTTTTTTGCATGGCTGTAGTGCGAAAGCAGGGTCTACTAAAATTTTTTTGCTGCGCTACATTGTGTCAACAGATCGCGAGATGCAAGTGGGTGCATCCGATTTGCAAAGGAGAAATACGATGACACATAAAGCAGGTCTTTTCCGTAATATGTTTGACGCGATGGTGGCTGCACGTTCAAAGCAAGCCGAGCGCCAAATCGCACAGTTCCTTAACGCAAACGGTCGCGACTATAAATAATAACTGGGCACAGGCCCAAATAGAGCTAGGTGTTTAAAATGTCTGAGAAAAAAAGCTTTTTCCGTAATATTGTGAGCGCAGTATCCAACACACGTGGTTTTTATGACCACCGCGAAGAGCAGAAGTTTGTGGCGACACAATCTTACCGCAACCTTCTTGGTTCATACGACCACACAAACGGCTTCTAAGAAGCCTAAAAGCCAGCTTAGCTGGCTTTCAGTGTTAGAATAGACCAATCACCCTTCTCGCTCTGCGCGAGGAGGGTTGTTTTTTGTGCGGTATAGGCTGCAATCACATCTTCTGCTTGTCGCGTTAGTAGACCTGCCAAAATGATGGTGGCGCCCGGTTTGGCCTGTTCCACCAATTGCGGTGCCAACTCAATCAGCGGCCCAGCCAAAATATTGGCCATGATCAGATCAAAGGGGCCATGCTCGGCAAAGATGGGGTGATCAAACCCGTCCGCCGTTTCGGCGATGATTTGATCCAACACGCCATTGATCTCAGCATTTTCGATGGTGACTTCAACCGCCTTTGGGTCAATGTCAGTGGCCAGAATATTCAATTCGGTGCGTTTGGCCGCAGCGATGGCCAGAATGCCCGTACCTGTGCCCAAATCCAAAATGGCTGCCGGCTTATTTTCTTGCAAATAGAGATCAAGCGCCGCGAGGCAGCCGGATGTGGTTTCGTGATGTCCAGTGCCAAAGGCTTGGCCTGCATCAATTTTGATCGGGATCACGTTCTGATCGCTTGGCGCATCATCATGTGAGCCATGCACAAAAAAACCGCCAGCCTCAACGGGCTTTAGGCCTTCCAGCGAATGGGCGACCCAATCTTTTTCGGGTACTGGGGCGACTTCAAATTCAACATCATCGCCCAACACCTGCTTGGCCAGCGCGTTGAACTTTTCAATGTCCGGCTTTTCATCACATGTGGCCTCAAACACCCAATGCTCGCCGTCTGGACCTTCATAGGCAACGGCAGAAAGTGCCATATCTTCCAGCTCACTGACCGCATCGACCAGCTTATAGGCTTCTTCTTTGGTTAGGGGCACGCTGATCTGGTTCAGTGACATGGATTAAGGTCTCACGGTTTTTGAATAAAGCTTTCCAGCACTTTCTTGCGGCCAACGGAAGCAAAGTCAATGCTGAGTTTGTTGCCATCGACGGCGGCCACGGTGCCTTCGCCGAATTTAAGGTGCAGCACCTTGTCGCCCACCTTATAGCGAGATGAAGAGGCGGTGTTGGTTGAACGGGCCACCAATTCGCCCTCAATGGTTGGGCCGCGGTCAAAGCTGCGCGATTTATGTTGCCGCTGGGCGCGTTGCCAACCCGGTGTTTCATAAACGCTTTCAAACGGATCGCGCCGATCAAATTTAGTGGCTTGGTCGCGGCCACCATAATTGATGCCGCCATAAGAGGAGCCGGTGTCTTTCACCTCCACCACGTCGGCAGGCAATTCATCGAGGAACCGTGACGGAATAGCCGATTGCCACAGGCCGTGAATACGTCTGTTTTGCGCTAGGCTCAGTTTGGCGCGTTTGCGTGCGCGGGTGATGCCCACATAGGCGAGGCGACGTTCTTCCTCAAGGCCAGATTTTCCGGCTTCATCCAATGCCCGCTGGTGCGGGAACAAGCCTTCTTCCCAACCGGGCAGGAACACGGTGTCGAACTCCAAGCCTTTGGCAGCGTGCAGGGTCATGATGGAAACGGCATCGTCCGCATCGGCGCTGTCTCGATCCATCACCAAGGCGATATGTTCCAAAAAGCCGCCCAGCGTTTCGAACTCTTCCATAGAGCGGATGAGTTCTTTGAGGTTTTCCAGCCGCCCCGGCGCATCGGCAGATTTGTCGTTCTGCCACATCTGGGTGTAGCCGCTTTCATCCAAAATCGCTTCCGCCACTTCAGAATGGGGCAGGGTTTGCAACCGCATGGCCCATTCATCAAATTGGCTCAATAGCCCGCGCAGGGTGGAGCGCTGTTTTGGCTTCAGCTCGTCGGTTTCGATCAGCTCGCGGGTGGCCTGCACCAGCGGCACATTGGCTGCGCGGGCGGCATCATGCAGCAAGCGGATGGTGGCATCGCCCAAACCGCGCTTGGGCACATTGACGATCCGTTCAAACGCTAAATCATCTGCGGGCTGAGTCACAATGCGCAAATAAGCGAGGGCATCGCGGATTTCCTTGCGCTCGTAGAAGCGTGGGCCACCGATGACGCGATAGTTCAAGCCCAGTGTGATGAAGCGATCTTCAAATTCGCGCATTTGGAACGAGGCGCGCACCAAGATTGCCATTGAATTGAGCTTGTGGCCTTGGCGCTGCAACTGTTCAATATCTTCGCCGATATTGCGCGCTTCTTCTTCCGAATCCCATACGGACGTGACTGCGATTGGTTCGCCTTCTTCGCCGACATCGGTTTGCAATGTTTTGCCCAAGCGATCTTCATTGTGGGCAATCAAGTGCGAGGCGGCTTTCAGGATTTTTGAGGTGGAGCGATAATTGCGCTCCAGCCGGATCACTTTTGCGCCGGGAAAGTCTTTTTCGAAGCGCAAAATATTGTCTACTTCGGCGCCACGCCAGCCATAAATAGATTGGTCGTCGTCGCCCACCACGCACACATTGGCGGTGTCGCGGTGTTCATTGGTTTGGGCCAACAGGCGCAACCACAAATATTGCGCTACGTTGGTATCCTGATATTCGTCCACCAGCATATATTTGAAGCGCTGATGATATTCGGCCAGAACGGTGGGGTTCTCTTTAAACAGGCGAATGCCTTCCAGCAGCAAATCGCCAAAGTCTGCTGCGTTCAGCACCTTAAGGCGCGCTTGATATTGCTGATAGATTTTCACCGCTTTGCCATCGGCAAAAACACCCGCATCGGCTTCGGAAAGTTGGCTGGGTTGGAGACCTTTGTTTTTCCACCCGTCGATCACGTGTGCCAGCTGCCGGGCTGGCCAGCGTTTCTCATCCACATTTTCGGCTTGCAGCAATTGCTTGAGCAGGCGGATCTGATCGTCTGTGTCGAGAATAGTGAAATCGGACTTGAGGCCCACCAGCTCGGCATGGCGGCGCAAGATACGGGCGCCGATGGAGTGGAACGTGCCGAGCCAGGGCATGCCTTCAATGGCGCCCCCCACAAATTTGCCAATCCGCTCTTTCATCTCGCGGGCGGCTTTGTTGGTGAAAGTTACGGCCAAAATTTCATGCGCCCGGGCACGGCGCGTGTGCAAGATGTGGGCAATGCGTGTGGTCAACACCCGCGTTTTGCCTGTGCCCGCGCCAGCCAACACCAGCAATGGCCCATCCACAGACACAATGGCATCGTGCTGCTCGGGGTTTAAGCCATCTAAATATTGCGGTGTTCGCGCGCCCAATTGAGAAGTGATCGGGCCAGCGCCTAAACCTTGAGGTTTTGCTGGTCTATCGGTCATTCGGTCCGTTTCGAATCTCTTTTTGTTCTTTATAGGGGAGACATACTTTCTTGTATATGTCGAGAACCAAAAAGCCTTGTGACGCTTGAGCTGTGCAATGTCAAATTTGTGCAACAAATTTGTCACGCGACTGTCGTGGCAACTCCCTAAGCGAAAAGCGGACGACTTAAACGCAAGGGGAGACTTATGTCGCTTTTCAAAACAATCAGCCTAGCTGCGCTTTCAAGTGTGAGCTTCGGGCCCATGGCTGCAATGGCCAGCCCATATTTCGATCGGGTAAACAGCTTTCCAGTGGCGCAAAATGCACCTGAAGCTGAAGAAACATCATCAGAAATCATCGCCGCCAGCGAAGATGGTTCATGGCTTGTCTATTCTGACAGCCCAGCCGGCGGCATTGGCTTTATTGGCCTTGCTGAAGATGGCAGCACCGAAGCCAAAGGCTTTTTGGCGCTGGATGGCGAACCAACCTCCGTCACTGTAATTGGTGAGCATGTTTTTGCTGGTGTGAATACATCTGAGAGCTACACCGCGCCTTCAGGCCATGTGGCTGTGATCAATGCTATGAGCCAGGAAATTGTGGCCACTTGTGATCTTGGCGGCCAGCCAGATTCAATCGCGGCGTCAAAAGACGGGTCGATGCTTGCGGTGGCCATTGAGAATGAGCGTGATGAAGATTTGAATGATGGCGTGCTCCCGCAAGAGCCTGCAGGCTTTGTGTCCTTGTTTAAAGTGGCAGACGGTGTACTGGATTGCGACAGCCAGATCAAAGTGGATTTGACAGGTTTGGCTGAAGTTGGCGGTTCTGACCCTGAGCCTGAATTTGTTGATTTCAACATGGCAGGCGAACTGGTTGTGACCATGCAGGAAAATAACCATCTTGTTGTTCTTGATGGCGCGACTGGCGAGGTGAAAAACCACTTCTCCGCAGGTGCCGTTGATTTGGCCAATGTGGACACGGAAGAAGAACGTGCCTTTACGTTTGACGGCAGCTTGGACGCTGTTGTGCGCGAGCCTGACACTGTGAAATGGTTGGATAATGACCGCTTTGTCACCGCCAATGAAGGCGATTATGAAGGTGGCTCACGCGGCTTCACCATTTGGAATAAAGACGGCTCAATCGTTTGGGATTCAGGCATGAGCGTGGACCATCTGGTGGCACGTTTGGGCCACTACCCAGAAAAACGCTCAGGCAACAAAGGTTCTGAACCGGAAGGTTTGGAAGTGGCTAAGTTTGGCGATGACACATTGATCTTCGTGTTGTTGGAACGTGCTTCTTTGGTGTTGGTTTATAAAGACACTGGCGCTGAGCCTGAGTTTATCCAAGCCTTGCCCTCCGGCATTGGCCCTGAAGGTGCAGTAGCCATTCCATCTAAAAACTTGTTGGCAACGGCCAACGAAGTTGATCTGCGCGAAGATGGTGGCGCAGGTTCGCACGTCATGATTTATGCGCGCAATGCTGAAACACCAGCTTACCCACAAATCATCTCAGAAATGGATGGCGACCGCCCAATAGGTTGGACAGCGCTTTCTGGCCTTGTGGCCGATGCAGAGGTTGCCGGCAAGCTTTATGCCGTGAATGACAGCTTCTTGCGGTCGCAGCCTTCAATCTATGAGATTGATGCAACCCAATCGCCTGCCAAAATTGTGCGTCGTATCGGCGTGACGCGTGATGGCGCACCTGCCCAAAAGCTGGACCTTGAAGGGATCACCCTTGATGGTGATGGTGGTTTCTGGCTTGCCTCTGAAGGCCGTACGGATCGGTTGACACCACATGCGCTTTACCACGTGAACAGCGAAGGTGAGATCAAGGAAGAGATCGCATTCCCAGCTGAATTGTTGGCCGTTGAAAAACGCTTTGGCGCCGAAGGCATAACTGCGGTTGGCGAAGGCGATGAAATGGTGCTTTGGATCGCCATTCAGCGGGAATGGGCTGACGATGCCAAAGGCGAAGTGAAGCTCGTTTCTTACACGCCTGCCACTGGCGAATGGGGTGCCGTGCGTTACCCGTTGGATCAGGGTGAAAAAGGCTGGGTTGGCCTTTCTGAAATCACGGCACATGGCGACATGATTTATGTTGTAGAGCGTGACAATCAGTTGGCTGACAATGCGAAGATCAAGAAGCTTTATGCCATTTCAATGGACCAAATGCAGGCCGCGCCTTTGGGTGGTGAACTGCCCTTGGTTGAGAAAACAGAAGTGCACGATTTCTTGCCTGAGATGAAAGCGTTGAACGGCTTTGTGCTCGACAAGATCGAAAGCTTTGCCATCGACGCGTCAGGCGAAGGGTTCGCGATGACAGACAATGATGGTGTTGACGATCACTCAGGTGAAACCTTGTTCTTCTCCATCGGCAAGATGTAAATTTTACCAAAATTTGCACAGTGGGCCCGGGCGGAAACGCTCGGGCTTTTCTTTGTGGGAAAAGCGGTTAAGTTTGAATCGGTTGGAGAGTGTGATGAATCCATTGATTCAAGCTTTGTTGGCGTTTGATGGCAAGCAAATTGCGCCATTGAAACAGGGATTGGCCGCGGCTGAGGCGGGTGACTTTTTGTCGCTTACTGATTATTTTGCCCATGACAATGTAATGTTTCAAACCGGAGCGACGTGGCTGGTGAAGGGCGCGCTGGAATGTAGCAAAGAGATTCCGGCTAATGTGGTTGAAGCCATGTTTGATGCTGCGGATCACTATGCTCATTGGGAACCGAAGTTACACGCGCTTCAGTCCGTTCAATATTTGGATGTTGAGCAAATCAATCGCAAAAAAGTTGCGGCTGCATTGCCTGTGCTTTCGGACGATAAGAAGACATTGGTGCAGGTTTGGGCGCTGGATGCTGATGTGCGGCTTCATATCGAAAATGAGAGTCAATTGAATCGCTTAAGGCAAAAGCTCAATATGGCGCTTGAGGCAGGGCCAGCGTCGCTCAAAGCGAGGGTGCGGCAGTTAAAAGATGAATTTAAAGCTTTGGATTGACTTGAATATTTGAATCGCGTGCCCACTTGAATTTGTAAGTTATATTATTGCCATTGGGGGAAATGATGAAAGCCGCAGTTTGCCATGCCTATGGGCCAGCCGAGAATTTGAAAATCGAAGAAGTGGACAAACCGACGCCAGGCGTTGACGAAGTGTTGGTCAAGGTGATGGCAAGCACGGTGGACATTGCTGATGTGCGCATCCGTGCGCTGCGGGTACCAAAAGGGCTGGGTCTGATGACGCGGATGGCGATGGGGCTGTTTAAGCCGAAATACCCGATTTTCGGATTACAATTTTCCGGCATCGTTGAAGAAGTTGGCGCCAATGTTTCTGGCTTTGAAGTCGGGCAGGAAGTTGTTGGTTCCAACGGTTTTCGCCTTGGTGCCCACGCGGAATATATTCTGGCGGGCAAGGAGGGCGCGTTGGTTGCCAAGCCATCAAGCCTTAGCCATGAAGAAGCTGTTTCCGTGCTCTTTGGTGGCAGCACAGCGATGGGCTATTTCAAAGAAGGTGGCTTGAAGGCCGGTGATAATGTGCTGGTCAATGGTGCGTCTGGCGCTGTTGGTGTGGCGGCGGTGCAAATTGCCAAACATATGGGCGCAACGGTGACGGGTGTCTGTTCCGGCAAAAATGTTGAGCTGGTCAAATCTCTAGGTGCGGATCATGTGATTGATTACACCAAAGAAGATTTCAAAGCCACCGCCCAAAAGTTTGATTTTGTGATGGACAATGTGGGCAACGCCCCATTTGCCAAAGTTTCGCATTTGCTCAAGGCTGGCGGCAAAACTTTGGTGGTGATCTTTTCGAGCGCGATTGAAATGATCAAAGTGATGACCAATAAACGCGCGGTTATGCTCACCTCGGATTCTGAGAAAGAAGTGATGGGCGACGAAATGTATGCCCATCTGATGAGCTTGGCAGAGCAGGGCGTGTTGAAACCGGTAATCGATACCAGCTTCCCCTTTGAAAAAATTGCCGATGCGCACCGTCTTGTTGATGGTGGCCATAAAGTTGGTGCCGTGGTGGTGCGGGTGGCGTCCTAAACGGCGCCAGCCCCATTCACCACCCCGATCACCAATTGCCGCATGGCGGCATTATAGTGCTGTTCATCCGCGCCATCGGCAATGGCGCGGGCAGCCTGATCAAATGCAGCCGACAACAAATCCGCCGTTGCATTTAAGTGCGTTGTTGGCGTGCCTTTTTGATCAAAGGCTGCTTTAAGGCCAGCAATCAGTTCTTGCTGCGCATTCTCCCCATCAATTTGTGCCATTTCCTCTGTGCCCAAAAAGGCCGGGCCAATGTCGAGCAATAGTTTGGTGCGGCCCGGCACCTTCATGGCGCGGAAATAGGCTTCGGTGCCATTGATCAGTGAGGCAAGAGGATCATTGATGTCGAGGTCTGCCTTGGCGATCTCTTTGGCAATTTCTTCTGATTCCATCACCAATATGGCGCGCAATAGGTCGGCTTTATCCTTGAAATGGTGGTAAAGCGCGCCCCGCGTCACCTCAGCTTTTTTCACAATAGCTGGGGTGCCTGTTTCTGCGTAACCCTCTGAAATAAATAGTTTTCGAGCCGCTGCAATCAATTGCGCACGGGTGGTCTCGGACCGTTCTTTATTCGATCTGCGATTATTTGTTTGCATGCATACAGCCTGTATGTTAATTGAAATATACATACACAGTGTATGTTATTTTTGATTGGGAGAAAAGAGATGAAAACAACTTCATATTATCCGGTGATCATGGTAGAAGATGTGGCGCAAACAGTGGCGTTTTTCACGCAGCATTTTGGTTTTGTGCCGCGCTTTGAAAGCGATTGGTATGTGCATTTGCAATCAGAGCTGGTGCCGAGCACCAATTTGGCTGTGCTACAATATAATCACCCCACCGTGCCACGGCCTGCACAGGCGAAAACCCGTGGTCTTATCCTCAATTTTGAGGTGGAAGATGTGGATGCGCAATATGAGCGACTGAAGGAAGCGAAGCTGCCATTGTTGTTGGACATTAAAAGCGAAGATTTTGGCCAACGCCACTTTATCACCGCAACCCCAAATGGGATTATGATTGATGTGATCCAGCCCATTCCTCCGAGTGCGGAATTTGCGGCGCAATATGATGAAGCTGCTTTGCCACAAGGTGAGCAATCCGCCCTTTAAAGGTGTTCTTCGCGGCTTTGTTCCACCAATGCTTTGTTGAAGCTCGACAGAGCTTTCACATGGGTTACCCAACCCACTTGCTTCATGCGCTTGCCCGATCCATCCATGACGGGCAGGCGTGACTCATCCGTTGCATCAAATGCGCGGAGTGCGGTTTCCAGCGTGTCGCCCGTTTTCAACCATGGCTTGCCAGAAAGAATATCAAATGGTGGTTCGTCATCCGTTTTGACATAGGCGGACATGAAATCGCGCACGCGATAATATTTGACGAGGTGGGCGTGCGGCCCTTCTTCTAACATGATGCCGCGCGTATAGAGTTGCCAATAGAAGAACGAACGCCCCATCACCGCTTGAGTAAGGCCGGTAGCAATCGACACAGCAAACAAAAGCGCAATGGAGAAGGCGAAGCCGCCGGTTAGTTCAAAAATCATCACGGTGGTGGAAATTGGCGCGCCCAACACCGCAGCGGCTACGGCGCCCATGCCGATAATCGAATAAAGCGCTTCGGATGAGGCGAGTTCCGGGAATACATTCGCCGCTATTAGGCCGAATGCACCGCCTGTCATCGCGCCAAGATAGAGCGCGGGCGAGAAGATACCGCCGCCGAAGCGCGATGCCAAGGTGATGGCCGTTGCCGCCGTTTTGGCGATGATCAGTGACAGCATGGTCCAAAGGCCCATCTGATTGGTCAGCGCCGCGTTTGTTGCTTCATAGCCAACGCCAAGCACTTGCGGGAAGGCTAGAGCGATAATCCCGATCAGAAATCCGCCAATGGCCGGGCGGAAATAATCGCGAATGCGGAAATGGCGGGCCACCCAGTCTGTGCCGATCAGTGAGGTTTGAAACGCAATGGCCACTGCCGCGCAAGTAAGGCCGAGTAGGGCAAAAGCGGGAATTTCCCAATAAGAGGTGATTTGAAAGTCTGGCACCAGAAATGCTGGGTTGTCGCCAAACCATGCGCGGGACATGACAGAGGCGATCACTGCGGCAATCACGATGGGCACAAAGGCGGACATAGCAAAATGGCCCAAAATCACTTCATGGGCGAACAGCACGCCAGCGATTGGGGCGTTAAAGGACGCTGAGATCGCCGCTGCCACGCCACAGCCCAGCATAATGCGACGGGATGAGGGCGGCAGTTCAAAGAAGCGGAATAGGGATTTAGACGCAGACGCGGCGAAATAAACCACCGGACCTTCACGGCCAGCGCTGGCGCCGAAGCCTAGTGAAATGGCGGAAATGGTGCTCGCCACAAGTGAGTTGCGGAAGGAAAGCTTTTTGCCATCATGGGCGCGAGCTTCGATCACGTCAGCAACGCCGCCGGGTCGCGCTTCCCGCCGCCAGAAAAACATGATGATGCCAACAATCACGCCCCCGGTGACGGGGCCGAGGATCACATAATACCAAGGCAGTGCCGCCAGCCGCTCCATATAGAGTTCGGACGCGTTTTGAATCCACAAATATTGGAAAAAGCCGATGGCGGAACGGAAGAGAATGGCGACAGCACCGCCGGCGACGCCTGCGGCCAATGCCAGCAACCACAATTTTGGCTGTTGCGCGGCCTGAAATGCTGCCAGGTGCGGCTGCACCCATTTTTGAACGACACGATAAATCAGGCGGGCATTTTTGGCCATTTTTGTGGTGTACTCTCTCCCAACGCAATTCGAATATGATTTTAGTTGATAAGCCTTAACTCTGGGTAAGGGCAAGGCTTGAGACATGAAATAACTGAATGAGACCAAATTTTTGCGCGGAAATCTTTAATTGAGGGCGTGACGTGGCGCGCCGAAAGATTTAACCTTTTGACAACTATTGAGATGGGTTTGAATTTCTCGTGTTAAATCGCGTTTACATTGCTATTGGCATATTGCTCATTCTGGTGATGGCAGCGGCATTTGTTGTGCCGCGCTTTTATGATTGGAATGTGTATCGAGATCGGGTTGAGGCCATTGCTGCTGAAGCATTGGGCACCGATGTGGCGATTCGTGGTGACTTGTCGTTCACGCTTTTGCCGCAGCCGCAGATGGTAATCTCTGACATTGTTGTTGGCGATGCTGAGACCCCATTGCTCGAGGTGGATCGGGCCGATGCGCATCTCAACCTTATGGAGTTTTTGCGCGACATCTATGCGGTGCAACAGCTCAATCTTGATGGCTTAAAACTGCACCTCACCATTGATGAGCAGGGGCAGTGGCGCATGCCCATCCAGCTGCCGCAAGATGTGCCTCAGGGCAATGTGTCTATTGAGGATGCGGTGTTAAGCAATGCTGAAGTTGTTTTGGCGGATCAACGCTCTGGCGAAACTTGGCGCATGCAGCAGATCAATGGCAATTTAAGCGCTGCGGGGCTGCGCGGGCCATTTGCGCTGGATGCGAGCGGCAATTTTGATGGGCAAAATTATACGCTGCGCATGACCAGTTCTGAACTGAATGCTGGCGGGCAGATGCGCTTGAACAGTTATGTTGCGCCAGCGGACCGTCGGTTTTCCCTAACAAGTGAAGGTTTGCTCTCTACTGGTGATGGGCAGGCGCAATTTGCGGGTGACGCCAATTTGCGTGTGGTGCCGCAGCGTCGTGATGAAAATGATGTGCGCGGTGATTTGACCTTAAAAGCAAAGCTTAGTCTGACCGCCGACGAGTTGAGTGTTGAAGAATTCAACTTGGTGCCAGACGAGAACCGAGCGGGCACGCGACTTGTGGGCAATGCGAGCTTGCAATTGGGGACAGAGCGCCATTTGAAGGCGTTAATCTCCGGCGGTGTGGTGCCATTGGTGCCGCAAGATGCGTTGCGGGATCGCACTGCTGATCCTTATGCATTGGTTGATTTGCTGATTGATTTGCCGCCGCCGCCAAATCTGGATGTGGCAACGGGCGAAGTGCAGGTAGATATTGGCGAGTTAGGGCTAGGTGATTTCGCTCTGCGCAATGTGTCTGCTGATCTCAGCGTCTCCAATGATAAATGGTATGTGGAAACTTTCTCCACCCGTTTGGCAGGCGATAGCTCGCTGACATTGACTGGTGAGTTGATTGAGGCCCAGGGCAATGCCTCATTTGAAGGCACCTACAAATTCGCCTCTGATCGGTTGGACGCGTTGGCGCGTGGATGGCGCAGCTTTACGGATGACAACCCGCTGTTTGGCGCCACAGCGCAAGGTGAGGGGCGTTTGCGGTTGTCCTCGAGTGGGGTGAACATTGCCGCAGAAGATTTCCGTTTAGACGATGACACGCTCGATTTTGTGATTGATTGGCGCGAAGAAAAAGCGCGCCGCTTGGTGGTCAATGCCGAGTTGGGACAATTTGGTGCGCAAAGCACCGAGCGTCTTTTGGCCTTTTTGCCAGAATTTGGGCGCGATCAGAAGTTCAGCCAAACCTTTCCGCTGGGGCGGTTTAAGTTCAAAGCTGATCAGCTTGTTGTGTCTGATATGCCTGTGCGCGACGCAACGCTAAGTGGCAAATGGTCGAATTCTGGTATCGAAGTTGATGATTTCACCGCCAATGATATGGCGGGCATTTCAGTGCAATCCTCCGGCACACTAGCCGGCACCTTGGCTGCGCCACAGCTTTGGGGCACGGCACGATTTGATGTGCTGCCGCGCGCGAATATTGACCGCTGGGCAGCGGTTTGGCCGGGGGGCATGCACCCCAAACTGACCGATATTTTGCGGGCGAACCGACCTGCGCGATATGATGTGGAGTTGATGGCGCCCGAGAGCGGCACACAAAAAATCTCCATGGAAGCGGTGAATGCTGATCTGAAACTAGAAGCGGCGTTTGATCTGGGCGAAGGCATTTTCAACGCCACAACCGCGCCATCGGTGGGTGCCGTGTTTATTTCAGCTCGGCATGGCCCAGCGCTATTTAACAGCCTATTGCTTGATGGCGATGGGTTCTCTGAGAACACACCCGCGCAATTATCCTTTGAATATCAGGGCACATTGTCCAATTCAATTGAAGCGGAAATTGGCTATGAAGCTGGGGCAACGGATTTGAGCTATAAAGGCTCTTTGATTGTCTCTGACCTATCCAATTTGCGCGGCCGTGGCACGCTGGAGGGGGATGTGACGGACATTGAGGGCGTGTCGAGCCTAGTCGGGCTCAACGGCCTATTTTTGCCCGCGCTTACAGGCAATGCTGCGCTTAAGTTTACCGGCACAGAAAAGTTTGAGCTGTCTGAAATCAAAGTCCGCGCTGAAGATGAGGATGTCACCGGGCAAATTGCCATGAGCCGCTTGAGCGAGAACGCTGTGTTTAGCGGTGATCTTCGGGTATCGCGTTTGAGCATTGATGGTTTGGCGCAATATCTTGGCGGGCCAACCTCACTGCTCAATAGTGATGCGCAGGTGTGGCCGGATGGTCCATTCAATATTGCTGACCGTGCGCGCAAGCATCGGGGGCGTATTGGCATTGAAACGCCGATGATCATGGCAAATGAGCGTCCATTCCTCACTGGAGTGAGTTTTGATTTGAGCTGGACGGCCAATGAAAATCGTATCCGTAATCTGTTGGGTGCGCGAGGCGAAGGTGAAATTGGCCTTGATGCGACCCTTTGTTGCTATGGAAGCGAGAGTCAAAAGCAGCTTAATGGGCGTTTCCGGTTGGATGGTGTTGCGTTGAGCGAACTTTTGGTCGGCCCTGCGGCCACCACAATCTCTGGCTTTGTTGATGGGGCTGGTCGTTATTCCACACGTGGTGCCGATTTCGCTGAGATGGCTGCGTCATTGGGCGGCGAGGGCAGCTTCTCCGTGTCAGATTTGTCCATCAATGGTGTGAACAGCGATGCGTTTACACAGATTGGTGCCATGGACAATTTGACCGAATTGGAGCCTGCAGCCTTTAAGGCGCAAATTGATGATTTGCTGGATGAAGGGCAAATGCGAGCGCCAGAGGCGGAAGGTGTCTTTTCCATTGCGGGCGGCAAGATGTTGTTGCGCAATTTCTCGGTGGAGGATGCGCAGGCCCGTCTGTTTGGGGACATGACCTTAGATTTGGCGCAGTTCGGCTTGGATGGAGACTGGGTGTTGACCCCCACGCAAGCCTTTGGTGATGGCAATGTGTTGAGTGAAAACGCGGCGCAAATTGCCTATCGTATTGAAGGCAAATTGTTCGAACCTGAAGTGAGCGTTGATGTTGGCCCCATGGCTGACGCCATTCAAATGCGCGCTTTTGAGTTGGAAGTGGAAGAGTTAGAACGGCTAAGAGCTGAGCAGGAAGCACGCGCAAGGGCGCAAGCGGAGGAACAGCAGCGTCGTATGGCTGAACAAGCTGCGCGGTTGGCGCGCGAAGAGGCTGCCAAAGCACAAGCAGAGGCTGAACGTCGCGCTGCGGAAGAAGCTGCGCGTCAGCAACAGCAGCCACAAAACAGCACGGAAACACCGCCGCTTGATTTAAATGCTGATGAGCCAATCGCCTATGATCCGGACACGGGTGAGCCGATTTATTTCGACCCGAATGCGCTTTATTTGCAGGATTTGCAGCAGCAAGCGCCGCTGGATCTTACTGAGGGCTTGAACTAGCTTTGATCTGAAAGTTGGGGCACTTGCTGTTCCAGCCAGTTCAGCACAGCAAGGCGCAGTGCGGAAGCCAAGTTGGTTTGCGCGCGGGTTTCATCAATTTGTGCAATAAAATCGGCCAGCGACAATTGCTGCTCAGCGGCCATTTTTTCAATAAACGTCCAAAACTCCGGCTCAAGGGCAACGCTGGTGCGGTGCCCTGCAATGGTGATGGAGCGTTTTTTCATGGGTGGATAAAGTTAGGTTTTCTTGCGGAATGAATCGAGGCTGACGACATTTTCGCCTTCCTCATCGCCCTTATCTTCAAGGGGCGCTTCATCTTCCGCTTTGGCGTCTGCTTCAGCTGGGGCGCCATTGTCTGCGGCCAACTCGGTTGTTGGCAAATCTTCAAGGTCTTCTTGGCTTTCGCCATTTTCGTCAACCACATCAAATTGCAGGCCAAACTGCACAGATGGGTCGAAAAAGCCTTTAATGGCTGAATAAGGCACCACAAGAATTTCGGGCTGACCATCAAAGGAAAGGCCAACTTCAAAACCCGTATCAGTGGTTTTTAAATCCCAATATTGGTTTTGCAGCACAATGGTCATTTCATTTTTATACTGGTCCAGCAAACGCTGCGAAATGCGCACGCCCGGTGCAGTTGTCACAAATGAAATGAAGAAGTGATGTTCACCTGGCAACCCCGTTTTGGCCACTTCGCTGAGCACTTTGCGCACAACGCCGCGCAATGCTTCTTGTGCCAAAATATCGTACCGAATGAGGTCTTCTGCCATTTGGGCGCACCTTTTTGTTGTCTAGAATCTCTAGTGCTGCATAACAGACTTAATTTGCCATGAAATGCAAGGGGATGGAACCTTGATGATATAAATATTTGAGGGAATAAATGCAGGCTTCTGTTGCCAGGTGCCTGCGGACCCCGCCTAGTCCTTGCTAGAGGAAAAGGGCTTTAATTCGAGGTGTCGAACCGCATTACGCAGCTAGACGTGCCTCAGCGAAGTTGTCATTTGCAACTATCATAATGGTCCGATACGGTGGTACCATGCCGAGCGAAAGACAACCCTTTACACCCTCGTCGATCCTATTTCGCCCCCATGTTTCAGCGTTCTAACGGCCACATAAGCCTTGCTGAAATATTTGGTGGAGGCGCCGGGTACCGCCCCCGGGTCCGAATGGTTTATTACGATTTCCATTTATCGCCATAGCTGTTGCCAGCACCCTCTATATAGGTGCTTTTTTTGTGATTGCAAAGGGGTGCAAAGCGGTAAACAGACTTTACACTTCTGTTAAGCTGTGGAAATGTTTTGCATGCAGATTCCGATTATTCAGGCGGGGGGCTTGGATTTGCGGCAACTGGTTCAAGAGAGGAACGACCAATGAGCAAACATTTAGAAGAAATCCAAAAATATGACGCGGGCGCAGATGCTGCCATCGTTGAGAATATGGCAAAAACCTATCGTTTGGTTTTGTCTAAGCGGGACAGCGCTTATGTGTCGACCTCTGATCCAGAAGAGTTGAAAACAGTGCGTGAAAACTTCTTGAAAAAGAAGCTTGGCCTTTCAGACAGCGACGACAAGCTTGATGCGATCATCGCCGAAGTTGCGACAGAAATGAAGGCAGACCGGATGAAAGAACGCCTGACATTCTATTATTTGTGCGCGAAAAAAGCGGGCAAGCTTTCCGTCTTCTCATAAGCTATTCGACACAGCATTTATTTTTAAGACGGCGCCTCATAAGGGCGCCGTTTTTGATTATGGGAGTTTAATCCGTTTTGGCGATACGATCTGCGGGCTAACGACTTTGCTTAACAACTATTTGCGTCGTTGCAGGGTACCACCAAGATTTCTGGCGTCATATCAATTACGTTTGGCAGCGCTTCAATCTCTGGGACGAGAGATTGTGGTTTTTCGACTGGTTCTTGCGGTGTTGGCCATTTTCTTTCTAAGGCTTTTTCATAGTCGCGAATGTAGCTTTCGAGTTTGCGCTCCTGGGCCTTTTGCCTTTCGATCATGTCAAGAATGCTTTGGCATTTTGCTGGCCGTAGACACGTTCAAATATACCGGTGTCAATGAAGTCACGAGTCATTTGATCAACATCTAATAGTTTTTCTTTTGCGTATTTGACGTGATCATGAAGCTTTTTGAGTTCACGAATGGCGGCATGCTTATCCGCAGAATTGATGGTCTTTCCCGCCCTTCGAATTTCAAAATCAACGGAACCTGAATAGTCGTACAAATTATCTAACGGGTCAGAGACTGGCCGCCAGCCCGGGAATTCGCCGGGTTTTGCTGAGGTTGGCCGATTGAGCTTGTTCAAGCGATCCGACAATCTGTAAGCTTGCTCCAACGTTTCGGTTCTTGCTCGACCTGGTTTTAATTCTAATGCCGTTTTGGTGAGTGCTTTTCGTTCGGACTGAAGTTTTCGGTAAAGCTTGTCATATTCTTTTTCCACTGCCGCTGGGTCCATGGACTGCATGTCGGGGTTTTTCCGCCTTTTGTGCAGGGCTTCCAATTGTTCAATTGGAAGGTAGGAAACATCTTTTCGGACATCATGAACCGGCTCGCCTAAGTCTTCATCGCTTTTTTTGAGGACAGGCGGGGGGAGGTTTCTGTTGTCCGATTTTTTGGGCGTGGCTTTGTTCGGTTCAGCCTCAGTATTATTTTGTGCAAGAATGAGTGTCGGCGGTGAGGGTGCTTTTTCGGCAACAAGCCCCAGCACGTTTTCGGTGTCGAGCATGGAAACGACGCTCGGCCGCTCATTTGCGGTAACCTCAGAAATGGTAACCACAGCAAAAAGTGCGACGATTGTCGGCAAACGCGGCATGAGACACTCCATTTTCAAACATCAAGCATAGCAAAGCCAGATTGCACACACAATTGAGTGCATGTGATCACTCTCTCTCGCCTTTTTGTGATTGGTACGTGAAATGGACTGCTTCTAATGTCGGGTCATCAGATTTTTATTCGGTGAAGGGAATAGGACAGATGGATCGTCGGCAAGTTTTAGGTTTGGCATTGGCTGGGGCGAGTTTTTTCGCGATTTGTCCGGCAATGGCCCAGTCATCTACAGCAAAAATCTTTACCGGACTTGTGCCCGGCACGGCTGTGGGTGGGTATGACTGTGTTGCCTATTTCACCGAAGGGCAGGCTGTGCCCGGCAGTGCGGACATCACGTTGGAACATGCCGGTGCGGTTTGGCGCTTTGCCAGCGAAGATAATCGCGCAGCCTTTGCTGCCAACCCTGAAAAATATGCACCGCAATATGGCGGCCATTGCGCGTTTGCAGCGGCCAAAGGCTATTTGGCTAAGGGTGACCCGGAGGCATGGCACATTGAGAACGGCAAGCTCTATTTGAACTTCAATAAGCAAGTGCAAAAAATGTGGTTTGAGGATATTCCCGGCTATATTAAGCAGGCGGATGCAAACTGGCCGAAATTGAGCCAATAGCGAAGGTGGGCAAAAGCGCCGATTTTGCCATACAGGGCAAAGAGAATCGCTTATTATCGGCGCTATGCAAGCTTATTTAGACCTATTGTCCCATGTGATGGAAAATGGCGTGGACCGGGGCGACCGTACGGGGACCGGTACACGCGGTGTGTTTGGTTATCAAATGCGGTTTGACCTTGAAAAAGGCTTTCCGCTGATCACCACGAAGAAACTTCATTTGCGCTCAATCATTCATGAGCTTTTGTGGTTTTTGATGGGCGAGACCAACATCAAATATTTACAGGACAATAAAGTCCGCATCTGGGATGAATGGGCTGACGAAAATGGTGATCTTGGTCCGGTTTATGGGTCGCAATGGCGATCTTGGCCGGCGCCAAATGGCGAAAGCATTGATCAGATCAGCAATCTGATTGAAGGCATTAAAAACAATCCCAATTCTCGGCGACATATTGTGACCGCGTGGAACCCAGCGGAAGTGGACAATATGGCTTTGCCGCCTTGTCACTGCCTGTTCCAGTTTTTCGTGGCGGATGGCAAATTGTCTTGCCAGCTTTATCAGCGGTCTGCGGATATATTTTTGGGCGTGCCGTTTAACATCGCGTCCTATTCCTTGCTGACCCACATGGTGGCGCAGGTGACCGGGCTGAAGGTGGGTGAATTTGTTCATTCCTTTGGCGATGCGCATATCTATCACAACCATTTTGATCAGGTGCGGTTGCAATTGACTCGTGCGCCGCGGCCATTGCCCAAGCTGGTCATGAATGAAGAACGCACCTCTATCTTTGATTTTGCCTATGAGGATTTTGCGTTCGAGGGATATGACCCACACCCCAGCATTAAAGCACCCATCGCCGTATGAGTGAGATTGGTCTCGCCGAATTAACCCGCAAGATTGCTAAAGTTTCAGATACTTACGCGCAAAGATGTAACATCAAGCGGGATGATGATTGGTATTTGATTAAAATTGGTGAGGAACTAGGTGAGCTAAATGCAGAATATTTGCGTATAACTCAACGTGGTCGGTTGGATGCGTCGCGCAGCATGGAAAATGTGCGTGAGGCAATGGAGGATGAGCTGGCAGATGTGTTTGCTTAACTTTTATTGTTTGCCCGGCATCATGATATTCAAATTGAGGATGCGTTGGCGCGCAAATGGTTCAAATATTTACCCCAGGATGAGCAAGCATGACCCAGATTGACGATGTAAAAGTTGCCTTGATTGCCGCTGTGCCGCGCAATCACATTATTGGCGCAGATGGGGACATGCCTTGGTATTTGCCGTCTGATTTCAAATTTTTCAAAGCCACGACCATGGGCAAGCCGATGGTGATGGGGCGCAAGCAATTTGAAACAGTGGGGCGACCTTTGCCCGGGCGCACCAATATTTTGGTGACACGGCGCGAGGGGTATCAGCCAGATGGCGTTTTGGTGATCAATGATCTTGATGCGGCAATAGATCACGCCAAGCAGATTGCGGTGGCTGATAAGGTGGATGAAGTGATGATTATTGGCGGCGGCGAAATTTATGCGGCCACCATTGATAAAGCGGATCGGCTTTACATCACCCACATTGACGCAGCGCCGGAAGGGGATACAGTTTTCCCAAAGATCGACCAAAGCTGGGTTGAAGTAGACCGTCCGGCCTTTGAACCACATGAACGAGATACCGAAAGCTACTATATCGCGACATATGAGCGCCAAAACTAATTTTGGGCGGCGATTGATTGAAAGCTATAGGTTTCCTATATAGTTGAAACATATCTATGCAAACTGAAGGGTAAGAGATGCCTTGGAATGAAAACAATAGTGGCGGACCGTGGGGGCAGGGCCCTAGCGGTGGCGGCGGTTCCGGCGGTGGCGGTGGGCCACGTCGACCAAGCGGTCCGAACATTGAAGATCTATTTAAGCAAAGCCGTGACCAATTTAAAGGCGGTATGCCTGGTGGTCGTTGGGGCATTTTGGGTGTTATTGCGCTTTTGTTGGCCTTCTGGCTTTACCAAAGCATTTATACCATCCAAGCGCAGGAAGTGGGCGTTGAGCTTTTGTTTGGTCAACCCAAGCAAGAGTTTTCGCAGCCTGGTTTGCACTTCCACTTCTGGCCAATTGAAACAGTTGAAAAAGTCACCACCACGCAAAACCAAACTCGGATTGGCTCCATTCGCTCTGCGCGCTCTGGCCAGTTCAGTGAAGGTTTGATGCTAACAGGCGACCAGAACATTGTTGATGTTGGCTTTTCTGTTTTGTGGCGGATTTCTGATCCTTCAGCCTATTTGTTTAATGTGCGTGACCCAGATGGCGTGATCCGTCGTGTGGCTGAAAGCGCGATGCGTGAAGTTGTGGGCCGTCGTCCTGCGCAAGACGTGTTCCGCGACAGACGTACAGAAATTGCTGTTGAAGTTGAGCAGATCACGCAAAGCATTTTGGATGAGTATGGTGCGGGCATCAATATTGCCGGTATTTCCATCGAGGATGCGGCGCCACCTAATGAAGTGTCTGATGCTTTTGATGAAGTGCAGCGGGCCGAGCAGGATGAAGACCGTTTCCAAGAAGAAGCGCGTCAATATGCCAACACACGCTTGGGCCAAGCCCGTGGTGAAGCTGCGCAGTTGCGCGAAGAAGCCGCGGCTTATAAAGACCGCGTCGTCAAGCAGGCAGAGGGTGAGGCAGCACGCTTTATCTCTGTTTATGACGAATATGCCAAAGCACCAGAAGTAACACGTAAACGCTTGTTCCTTGAGACAATGGAAAATGTGTTGGGCCGTTCAGAAAAAGTCATCCTTGAAGGTGGCTCTGGCGTTGTGCCTTACCTGCCATTGCCTGAAGTGCAAAGCCGTAACAACGCGAACGCGGGGAGATAATCATGGGTAATCGTGCAATTATTTCGATCGTCGTCGCGATCGTGGCGATCTATTTGTTTTTCTCCTCAATCTTTGTGTTGAACGAGCGTCAACAGGCCATCGTTCTGCGCTTTGGTGAGATTGTGCGGGTGGAAACTGATCCAGGTTTGAACTTCAAACTGCCAACAGATTTCATCGAAACAGTGCAGATCATTGATGATCGTATTTTGCGGTATGAGAAGGAAGATCTGCGGGTTCAGGTTTCGGGCGGTAAATTCTATGTGGTTGATGCTTTCATCACTTACCGCATTGTTGATCCTCGCCGTTTTCGTGAAACTGTGTTTGGTTCGATCTCAACTGCTGAACAGCGGATCGACACACGTTTGGAAAACGCATTGCGTGACGTTTATGGTTTGCGCCAGTTTGAAGATGCGCTGTCTGAAGAACGTGCGTCTATGATGCGTGAAGTGCAGTCTCAAGTGTCAACTGACCTTGAAGCCATTGGCCTTGATGTTGTTGACGTGCGGATTATCCGGACTGACTTGACCGCAGAAGTTTCGCAACAAACCTTTGACCGGATGAAGGCCGAACGTTTGGCTGAAGCGGCGCGCTTGCGTGCACGTGGTCAAGAGTTGGCGCAAACCTTACGGGCGCAAGCTGACCGTCAAGCTGTTGAGATTGTGGCGACCGCCCAGCGGGATGCTGACATTCTTCGCGGTGAAGGTGATGCGCAGCGGAACAATATTTTTGCGGAGGCATTTAGCCGCGATCCTGAATTCTTTGAATTCTATCGTTCTATGCAGTCTTATCGGAATGCGCTGCAATCTGAAGGCACAACAATGGTGTTGAGCCCGGATTCAGAATTCTTCCGCTATTTCAGCTCTGACAGCATTGCGCCTTCTGGCAATGCGCCAGCTGCTGCACCGCAACAAACTGCACCTGCGGAAACTGCCGCAGATGCACCAACTGAAAGTGCGCCAACGGGGCAATAATGAAAGATCTTTTCATTGCTCTGGCTTTGGCCGTGTGCTTGGAAGGGCTGCTTTATGCAGCCTTTCCACAGCAAATGAAGCGCGCAATCGCGCTGATGTTAGCCACTCCTGAAGCACAAATTCGCGTGATTGGGCTTACAACCGCGATCATAGGCTTTATTGTGGTGTTCTGGTTGCGAGCGGGATAGGGGATTGGCCCCATTGGCTTCCGCAAGCGCCAAATGATTGGCAGGGAGGGCCATATGCGTGAATCAAATCTCACATTGAAAACGGCAACGCTGTTCGCGTTTGCTGTTTTTTTTATGGCTGTGTCCACGCTATTTGCTTCTGCCAAAGGCCCCGTTTCTTTCGCACCACTGGTGAAAGAGTTGCAGCCCGCTGTGGTGAATATTTCAACCACGCGCATGGCGCGGCGCGATTTGGGCTTTGAATTTCCGGAACTGCCGGACAACTCGCCTTTGCAAGATTTGTTCGATCGCTTTCAAGAGCCTGATTTTGAGCATGATGAGCAGCAAGAGAGCCGATCACTTGGCTCCGGCTTTGTGATCGATGCCGCAGGCACCATTGTCACCAACTATCACGTGATTGAAGGCGCAACCGAGATTTGGGCCTCTTTTGTTGACGGGTCGCGCTTGCGGGCTCGCATACTTGGGGTGGACCAGAAAACGGATATTGCTGTGCTCAAAGTTGAGACAAACCGCCAGCTGCCTTATGTGCGGTTTGGGGATTCTGAGCGAGCTGAGATTGGCGATTGGGTGATGGCTATTGGCAACCCGTTTGGCCTTGGTGGCTCGATCAGCGCGGGCATTGTTTCCGCACGCAACCGTGACATTAATTCTGGCCCTTATGACAATTTCATTCAAACCGATGCGGCGATCAATCAAGGTAATTCTGGTGGTCCACTGTTCAATGTGGATGGCGAGGTGATTGGCATCAACACCGCCATTATTTCCCGCACGGGTGGGTCTTTGGGCATTGGCTTTTCAATTCCGATCAATTTGGCAAAACCCGTTATCCGTCAATTGATTGAATTTGGTGAAACCCGCCGCGGCTGGCTCGGGATCGGCATTCAAGATGTGTCAGAAGATATTGCTTTGAGCCTTGGTCGCCCCAACACGTTTGGCGCTTTGGTGCTTTCAGTTGATCCCGCTGGCCCTTCCATCGACGTGTTGAAAGAAGGCGATTTGATCCTGAAATTTGACGGGCGCATGATTGAACGTATGCGCGATTTACCCCGTTTTGTGGCCGAAACGGATGTTGGCAAACGTGTTAAAGTTGAAGTTGAACGGCGCGGAAAAGTGCAAACATTTGAGATTGAGCTTGGTTTGCTGGAACAGGAAAATCCACTTTCTGGTTTAGAAGATATTCCGCTTGATCCTCGCCCGGAAGGGTTGAGCGACATGCTTGGCTTTGAGTTTGAAGATTTAAGCCCAGACAATCGCGAAACGTTCGGTTTGCCCGATGATGCGGATGGGGTGCTGATTGTCAAAGCCCTACCGCAAAGCGATGCCGAGGAAAAGGGTATTCGCGCGGGCCATCGCATTGTTGAGGTAAATCAGCAACCCATCTTCACCGCGGCAGAATTGCGTGGCTTGTTGGGCACGGCAATCGAAACCGGGCGCGAAGTGGTGCTCTTTAAAATCGCAGACCCGATTGGCAATCGCCGTTTTGTGGCTATTCGTTTGAATAAATAGGCTTAGCGGACGAAATCTTCTTCGGCGAAACCCTGCAAGAACAATAGGCCCGTAAGGTCGGAATGGTTGAAGCGATATTGTGCTTCAGCCGCCACCACAGGCTTGGCGTGGATAGCCACGCCCATGCCTGCCGCTTTGATCATTTTAAGGTCATTCGCCCCATCGCCGACGGCCATGGTTTGGCTCAATTCCAACTCATGGGTTTTGGCGAGGCTTTGCAATTTTTCCAATTTGGTGTCTTGCCCCACAATAGGGCGAGCCACGGTGCCGGTCAGCGTGTCATTTTCAAACTCAAGCACATTGGCTGTGGCTTCATCAAAGCCGATGCGTTTCGCGAAATAGTCGGCGAACAAAGTGAAGCCGCCGGAGACCAATGCCGTATAGGCGCCGTAAGCGCGCATGGTTTGCACCAGTGCGCGACCGCCAGGGGCATAGCTGATTTGTTCGCGCCGCACTTCTTTAATCCGATCTAGAGGCAAGCCTTTCAGCAGTTTAACCCGCTCATCCAGTGCGGCTTCGAAATCCAGCTCGCCGCGCATGGCGCGGGCGGTGATTTCCGCGATTTCGGCTTTAATGCCCAGCGCGTCGCCCAATTCGTCAATGCATTCCTCATTGATCATGGTGCTGTCCATATCGGCGATCAAAAGCTGTTTGCGGCGCTTTTCATCGCTCACCACATTCACGTCCACTGCGGCATCAGCAAATGCGGCTTGGGCAGTTTCAAAACCGTCCTTCGCTTTGAAGCCGATCAGTTCGCACCCCACGTCTTTTTGCAGCCAATTCATTTGGCCGCCAATGTCGTTTTTTACCTGCTCGATCAGATTGCCATCGAGTTCGGGGTTGGCGGGATTGGTGGAAAGCACTAAAACGGACATTTACGTTCCTGCATTTGGTTGACGAGGGTGAATATGCAACGTGCATTGTTGATAGCGGGTCCAACGGCCAGCGGCAAGACGGCATATGCCATCCAGCGTGCACAGGCTGATGACGCGTTGATCGTGAACACAGATTCAATGCAGGTATATGATGTTTTAAATGTGCTTACCGCAAGGCCGTCTGCTGAGGAATTGGCCCAAGCTGAGCATAAATTGTTCGGACACGTGCCCCCGGCGGTTCGCTATTCAACGGGCGCGTGGCTTGATGATGTGGCGCCCCTTGTGGTCGATGCAGCACAATCTGGCCAGAACCTGATTTTTGTTGGCGGCACAGGGCTTTATTTTGATGCCTTGATAAATGGATTCGCCCAGATACCTGAAATTCCTCAAGAAGTGATTCAAGAAGTTGAAGCAGTGATTCAACCCATGGATGAGGGTGAGCGGGCTGCTTATATTGCGGACAAAGACCCGAAAATGGCGGCGCGATTGCAAGCGCCGGATCCGCAGCGTGTGGCCCGTGCCATTTCTGTGATGGAGGCCACAAATCGCTCTTTAGCTGATTGGCAAGATGATGACAATGCCCCTAGCTTGATTGAAGGTTGGGACGTGGAAAAAATCGTGCTCAATCCAGAACGCGAATTGTTGCGCGGCCGCATTGCCAAGCGGTTTGAACTGATGATGGAGGGCGCGGCCATGGATGAAGTGAGAGCGATTAAAGCGCTTGATCTCGACCCAAGCTTGCCCGCAATGCGCGCCATTGGCGTGCCTGAATTGATGGCTGTTATGGTGGGGGAAATGAGCCTTGAGGAGGCGACCGAAAAGGCCATCACTGCGACCCGGCAATATGCCAAGCGTCAGCGGACCTGGTTCCGCAATCGCATGGCAGATTGGCGTTGGGTTGATCCATTTGCTTGAGGGAGGATGAGTTATGCCCGTTTTAAGAATGAGCGGATTGCCGCAAAAAGACCCGGCCAAAATCTCCGCTGCGTTGAAAAAAGTGTGCCTTGCGCTTGCCGATGTTTGTGGCTGTGACCCCAAACATGTGTGGGCCACGTGGCAGGATATTGCGCCGGACCTTTATGTCGAAGGGGATCTGGCAGCAACTGCCCAGCCAGATCAAACGCATCCGCCCATCGGCCAATTGTTTTGCTATGGTCACAGCACGCCAGACGAGATCGATAAGCTGTTAAGTGTCGCTGCGACAACTTTGGGTGAGGCGCTTGGGTTGGGCGACAATATTTTTATTACCTATCACAGCGTGCCAGCCGGCACCGTGTTTGATGGTGGGAAAGTTAGATAATTCAAGCCCGCCCGTGCGGCTTTAGGGATTAGCGCAAGCATATGTTGGTTCACAAATTGCGGGCGATCCCGCGCCCAGCCTATATTTTTGGCTTTGCCAATTTTGTCATTGCCACGGGCGCATTTGTGTTCCCGTTCATGGCGCTGATGCTGTCGCAAAAGCTCGGTTTTTCCGCCACGGCGACAGGATTGATTGTTTATGGCGTGTTCTCCGCACAGTTTCCCGGGCAAATGTTGGGCGGTTGGCTGACGGATAAATTTGGCCCAAAGCCTGTTTATATCACCGCACTTTCTATTGAAGCGATCATTACCTTCACGACAGGATTCTTTGCGGAAAGCGTCGCCCTGATCGGCTTTCTGTTTTTCATCAGCTTGGCCCACGGCACCATGGTGCCCGCCATGCAAGCGTGGCAGGCGGATTTTTCTACGCCCAAAAATCGCAAGCTGGTTTACGCGGTCAGCTATTATGGCTGGAATGTCGGCTATGCCTTCGGCCCCGCCATTGGTGGGCTGCTTTTCGCGGACTATTTCCGCTTTATGTTTTGGGGTGATGCCACAACGACGCTCATCGCGATCATCATTGTTGCGCTGTTTTTGCCTGCACGGTTTGATCGGTCAGGCGATGATGAAATAGAAAAAGAAAAGTCAGTGGAAGGTTCGGTGTGGCGTTATTTGCTAACACGGCCCAGCTTGCTGCTCTTCACACTTTGCATGATCGGCATAAACCTTGTTTATGGCCAAATCACTGTTGCGCTGCCGCTGCAAATGGATGCATTTTTCGGTGAAGATGGCGCCAAACTTTACGGTTGGTTGTTGATGGCCAACGGCATTGCTGTGCTGGTGTTTACGCCGATTTTGGCGCGGCTGACCAACAATAACCGGACCCTCAGCAATCTGATACTAGCCGGTATGCTTTATGCTGTCGGTTTTGGCCTTATTGGCATTTCCAACCATTTTATGCTGCTGTTGATTTGCGCCACGATCTATACGGCAGGTGAAGTGCTATCAGTCACCAACACTAACGCCCACATTGCCAATGAAAGCCCGCGCAATATGCGGGGGCGGTTGGCAGGATCGGTGGGGTTGGCAATTGGCTTCGGTTTTGGCGCGGCCCCGGCGTTGAGCGGTTGGTATATTGACCAGTTTGGCTTGGCGGCGCTATGGCCGAGCGCAGGCGCGTTGGCGCTGATCAGTGCTCTTGGTCTTTATTTGTTGCGTCAGCGTCAGCCGGATTAATAGTCCATATTGTCCCGGTTATAGAGGCCGTCTAGCGTGTAGCTATTGTTGACGGGTGGGAAGGCTTGGCTGTCATAATCTGGGTCAGACACGGTGCAGTTGCGGTCACACAGAAGAATGGCGCGGCCACGGTCCCAATCATTTTTCCAAATGCGGCCGCCTGGTGTTGCCACATAGCCATCGATCTCTTCATACATATCGGCTTCCAAATCGTCAGAGGATGGCGTTTCGGAATCCGCATCAATGTGGAAGCTGCCATGAGTGTGGTACGAGGCAATCACTTCTACCATCTCGTCGCTGGGGTCGGCGCTGCAACTGTCCGCACGGCCGCGCTTTGGCTTTGTGGCGATCAATTTGCCTGCCGCATTCAGGCCGAAATAGCCGCAATATTCGCGGTTTTCCGCGATAGATCTTTCTTGGATTGGCGCGAAGAAGTTCGACAAATAATTGGCAGAGAGGCTTTGCGCCGCCGCTGGGTTTGCAGATATTGCGAGCGCGGCGATGGTTAGGGACAGTTTTTTCATATCAAAGCACATTGATTTTTTGAGCGGCGGTGAGGGTGGTCAGTTCCGCTGCGCTGGTGGGAAATACTGATTTTGGGTGACCAGCGGCGGCCCAAACCTCATCGAACTGGAACAGGGTTTCATCAATATAAATATCGACTTGCCCTGTTGCGCCCAATGGTGACACGCCACCAATGGCAAAACCTGTGTGTTCGCGCACAAAGTCTGCGTCGGCGCGGCCTAGCTTTTCGCCAATCAGGCGACCAGTGCGCTTTTCATGTACACGGTTGGCACCGGAGACCAACAGCAAATAGGCCTTGTCGCTTTCCGCGCCACGAAACACCAAAGATTTCACAATTTGCGCCACTTCGATGCCCAAGGCATCTGCCGCTTGCTGCGCCGTGTGGGCATTGTCGTCCAGCCGCACAATTTCGGTCGCCAGATTGTGGGCGCGGAGCACCGCGTCCACGCGCTGTTCTGATTTGCTCAATTCGGTCATTAAAACTTGATCTCGTCTTGGTGCCCAACAAATTGAATATCATGGCCCTGATTACATTCGTAAATATAATCACGCAGGGCGTTGGACTGTTCTATTTCCGCCTGAAAGTCGCCGATGATCGCGCATTTAAGTTGGTAATTCACCAGCTTCTGCGTGACTTCGCCCGCCAGCCCAGACCGTAGGTCAAAAAAGGTGGGGTCTATTGCCGATTTGGGCAAGACCAATAGTGTCTTGCCCTCAAAGGCTGCGGTGCCGATATGATCCATAAAGTCACCCACTTTTGCCATGGGGGGATGGTCGGCGGGCACCGCATATATTTGTTCAGATGCGTTCACTTTATACCTTTGCCAGTTCCAACAAAATTGCAGCGTGTGAGCGGATGCCACGGCGCAGGCAAGTGAGTTCATATTTCTCGTTCGGGCTGTGGATATTGTCGTCAGACAAGCCAAAGCCAACCATTACGCTTTCAAGGCCGAGCATGTTTTTAATGGCACCCACGGCAGGAATGGAGCCGCCCATGCCAATCATTTTGGCCTCGCGCTGATATTCAACTTCCAAGCCTTTTTGCGCTGCTTTGAGGTAAGGGCTGTCGATTGGCAGTTTCAAGGCATAGGCCGCGCCGTGATTTTTGAAGGTCATGGTGAAATCTGCTGGCAAACGATCAGCGAAGAACTTCTCGATATTGGGCAAAATTTTGGCTGGGTCTTGGTCGCCCACCAAGCGGCAGGACAGTTTAACATGCGCTTCAGACGCGATAACCGTTTTATGGCCCTCGCCAATGTAGCCGCCCCACATGCCGTTCACGTCGCAGCTTGGGCGCGCATAGATGCGTTCGATGGTTGAATAGCCGTCTTCACCTGCGGTGTTTTTCAAGCCAATCTCGCCCAAAAACTCTGCATCATCAAAGTTGAGCGCAGATAGTGCGGCGCGTTCGGCTTCTTCCAATTCCGGTGCACCTTCATAGAAGTGTGGAATTTGGATTTTACCATTTTCATCGTGAAGCTGCGCCACAATGTTTGAAAGGGCGTGCAAGGGGTTGATCACCGCGCCGCCATACATGCCTGAATGCAAATCACGGCTTGGGCCTTTGATGCTGATTTCTGCATCGATCAAGCCGCGCAAAGAATAGGTGATGGCCGGGGTGTTGATGTCCCACATGGCGGTGTCGCACACAACGCACACATCAGCGGCCAAAATGTCTTTATTTTGTTTCAAAAACTTATCAAGGCTTGGGCTGCCGGTTTCTTCTTCACCTTCCAGCATGATTTTGATGTTGCAGGGCAAATCATCATGGGTGGCGATAAAGGCGCGGAACGCCTCAATGAAGGTCATCACTTGGCCCTTATCGTCCTCAGCGCCACGGGCGACGAGCTTTTTGCCGTGCATACTGTCGACGATGGTGGGTTCAAATGGAGCTGTGTCCCACAGTTCGAACGGATCGCCCGGCTGCACGTCATAGTGGCCGTAATAAAGAATGGTCTTTGCATCTTTGTTAGAGGCTTTGCGCTCAGCGAACACAACAGGGTGGCCATCGGTTTCGATCAGTTTGATCTCAAAGCCCATGCCATCAAGCTCGTTCATCATCCAATCTGCCGCTTTGCGCACATCGTCATTATAGGCAGGGTCAGTGGAGACTGATGGGATTTTCAGCCATTCGATCAAGCGGTTAACGCTGTTGTCGAAATCCTGTTCAATGTGAGAGGTGACATTGTCCAAATTGAAATTGCTCATGGCCGATCTTTCTGATTTTGAGATCAAGGAAGGAATGTTTTGGCGCAGTCTTTTCAATTTAGATCGTACGGTCAAGTGGGGATGGAATGAATTTCAATCAAAGCGAAGTGGACGGTTGTGGGCAAATTGGTACTTGACCAATGAATCTTGTCATTCTACCAATAACGCCAACACTAATTAAATTGAGCAGAAGATGCATCAGGCACTCGTACTCGTGATTATTGGCACCGGCGGCGCGAACATCTAAGTGAGGTTCGTGAGTGTCGGTGCATGTCAAGGTCCCAAAAGGGGCCTTTTTTTATGGCCAAACAACTTTGTGATGAAGTTAGCTGGCAAAGCGCGATTTGAAAGAATTGCATAGGGCTTGAGGAGAAAGAAGAGCTATGGCTGAGCAAATGACCGGGGCAGAAATGGTCATTCAGGCACTTGTTGATCAGGGGGTTGAGCATATTTTCGGCTACCCTGGTGGCGCAGTGCTGCCAATATATGACGCAATTTTCCAAAACGACAAAGTCGAGCATATTCTTGTGCGGCACGAGCAAGGGGCAACCCACGCTGCAGAAGGCTATGCCCGTTCAACCGGTAAATGCGGCGTGGTGCTGGTGACTTCTGGTCCCGGCGCAACCAATGCGGTGACTGGCCTCACCGACGCGCTTCTCGATTCTATCCCTATGGTCTGCATCACCGGGCAGGTGCCCACGCCTTTGATTGGCTCTGATGCGTTTCAAGAGTGTGACACGGTTGGCATCACCCGTAACTGCACCAAGCACAATTATTTGGTGAAGTCGGTTGAAGATTTGCCGCGCATTTTGCACGAAGCCTTTTATGTGGCGACTTCAGGACGGCCCGGTCCTGTGGTGATCGACATTCCAAAGGATGTGCAGTTTGCCCTTGGCAGCTACGCCAATCCAAACATCACCAGCCACCCAACTTACAAGCCGCAGATGGAAGGTGAATTGGACGCGATTAAAATCGCCGTGGATATGATGTTGAAGGCGGAACGCCCCGTATTTTACACAGGCGGCGGCGTGATCAACTCAGGTGACGAAGCCACGAAATCACTGCGCGAAATTGCAGAGCTGACTGGTTTTCCAGTGACATCCACCTTGATGGGCCTTGGCGCCTATCCGGCAGATGGCGAGCAATGGCTCGGCATGTTGGGCATGCACGGCACTTATGAAGCCAATATGGCGATGCATGATTGCGATTTGATGATTTGTGTTGGCGCACGTTTTGATGACCGGATTACGGGGCGTATTGATGCGTTCTCGCCAAACTCGCGCAAAATTCACATCGATATTGATCCATCATCGATCAACAAAAACATCGTTGTTGATTTGCCAATCGTTGGCGATTGTAGCCATGTGTTGGAAGAGATGGTGCGGTTGTGGCGGTCAAAGACCAATGCGCCGCGCACTGACGATATTCAGCCTTGGTTGCAGCAGATTGATAAATGGCGCGAAGTTAAGTCATTGCGCTATGAAAAATCTGATGATGTGATCAAGCCGCAATATGCAATTGAGCGCCTTTATGAATTGACCAAGGAACGTGATGTTTACATCACCACCGAGGTTGGTCAGCACCAGATGTGGGCGGCACAGCATTTCCACTTTAATCAACCAAATCGTTGGATGACATCAGGTGGTTTGGGCACCATGGGCTATGGCTTGCCTGCGGCTGTTGGCGTGCAGGTGGCGCACCGCGATGCGTTGGTGATTGATATTGCGGGCGAGGCCAGCGTTCAAATGACCATGCAGGAAATGTCGACTGCGGTTCAATATGGATTGCCGATCAAGATTTTCATTTTGAACAATGAGTATATGGGCATGGTGCGCCAGTGGCAGGAATTGCTGCATGGTGGTCGATATTCCAACTCTTATTCAGACAGCTTGCCAGACTTTGTGAAGATGGCGGAAGCGTTCGGGGCCTATGGCATCATGTGCGATGACCCCAAAGAGCTGGACGACAAGATCATGGAGATGATCGAGATCGATAAGCCTGTTTTGTTTGATTGCCGGGTGACGAAAGAAGAGAACTGCTTGCCGATGATCCCATCGGGCAAGGCGCACCACGAGATGATTTTGCCGGATACGGCAGATATCGGCAACATTATTGATGAGAAGGGGAAGGTCCTTGTTTAAGCCAAGTTGGGATTTGGAACGCAGCCAAAGCGTTGAGCGTCACACACTGACCGTTCTTGTTGATAACGAGCCGGGCGTTCTGGCCCGTGTTGTTGGGCTTTTCTCTGCCCGCGGGTTTAACATTGATAGTTTGACGGTTTCAGAAACGGAGCATGATCGGCATCGGTCACGCATCACCATCGTTACTGTGGCGACGCCAAAGGTTTTGGCGCAGATCAAGCTGCAATTAGAGCGTTTGGTGCCTGTGCATCGCGTGCATGATTTGACCGCTGAGGGCGAGTCGCTGGAGCGCGAATTGGCGCTGATCAAAGTGGCGGGCAAAGGCGAAAACCGAGTGGAAACATTGCGTTTGGCTGAAGCATTCCGCGCGAATGTTGTAGATGCATCGATCGACAGTTTTGTCTTTGAGATCACAGGCCGCCCATCAAAGGTTGAGCAGTTTATCTCACTGATGCAGCCTTTGGGTCTTGTGGAAGTGGTGCGCACTGGCCTCACCGCGATTTCGCGCGGCAAAGAAGGTATGTAGGTTCTTCGATATAGTCAAAGAAAAGGCGGCTTAGAGCCGCCTTTTTTATGTCCAGATGGTCTCTGTGCCATTCTCCAGCACATGCACAACGCCTTGCGGCTCTTTCAGGCGCAATATCTGTTCATCGGTCAGGCCAAGATAAATGCCGCGCATCACTTTGCCGATTTGGCCGTGGGCCACGGCGATGGTGGGTCCGGTCAAGCTATCGAGCCATTGGGTTGCGCGCTTGCGCATATCATCCATGGTCTCGCCACCCGGTGCGCCGAAATACCAGTCATAATCCGGCTTGCCATCCATATGCTCGGGGAATTGTTCTTCCATTTCGGGGCGGTTCAGACCGCTCAGCTTGCCAAGATCAATTTCCTTGAGCAAATCAACAGGCGTCGGATCAAAAGCGAAATGCTTTTTGATGTTTTCTGCGGTCTCTAAAGTGCGGCCAATCGGGCTGACCATTTGTGTGAAGCCATTCGGTGTGCCCAACTCACGTTTGAGAATTTCACCCAGCTTTTGCGCTTGGGCTCGGCCTTTTTCTGTGAGGGGTGAATTGAGGTGACCTTGAGCGCGGCCAGCGAGATTCCATTCGGTCTCGCCATGGCGCATGAAAATAATGCGGGGATAGGACATAGATATTTTAGCTTCTTCGACAGGGATAGAGCCCTGTTTATAAAAAGCCATCGTAGGGCATGCAAATCAGATCGGGCTTAATCGGTCCGTTAATTTGAATAAAATGGAGGGGGCAGCGCAAGGCCGCCCTCCAAAATCTTACCAGTTGGCGATTTGATCAGCGATGCTGGGAAGCTCAATGCCGAATTTTTCTTCCAGCGCTGCTACATCAATCGCCATGCCGTTTTTGCCGAGGGCACTGATGGATTGATATAAGCCGGTCAGCCCTTGGCCTACCTCAGGGCTTTGGAACAGTTCGCCGATCTGGGTGCCGAATTGTTCGGGTGTCAGCGGCTCGAACTTGACGGGTTGGCCCAGCGCAGTTGAGAAAATCTGTGCGAGTTCTGCTCCGTTCAGCATTGGTTTAGAGGCAATTTCAATGGTTTCGCCAATCAGATTTGGCTTTTCAAATGCAGCGAGGGCATAGCGTGCTTGGTCCACATGTGATGTGAAGGCAATCTTCATATCCGCGGGCAGTGGCGGGTAGGTGAGAATACCGTCGCTGTGCAGTTGCGGCACGAAGGGCGGCACCTGCATATTTTCCAAATAGATGGTGGGCATCAGAATGGTCACAGGCAAATTTGCGGCCTCTATTGCTGATTTTGCGGCGCTTGTGCCGTCGATCATTGGTGTCGATGCATATCGCGATCCGGTGGGGCCGGAGGTGCTGAACACGAGGTGCGGCAGTTTGCTTTGCCGTGTGGCGGCGATGATGTTTTGCAGCCACAGGCCAGGTTGCTCTGGGCTTTGCGGTATGGGCAAATGTACAAATGCACCGTCTGCCCCGTCAAAGGCAGTAATCAGGCTGTTAAGGTCATTTAGGTCCGCGTGACCTTTGGTCAGGTTTGGGTTTTCGCCAAATCTATTGTTTAGCTTTTCCGTTTTTCGCGCGAAGGCGCGAACTTTGTAGTTTTTGTTCAGCGCTTGGCCTACCAGCGGGCTGGCTTGGGCGCTTAGGGCGTTCAATATTGTGATGGTCGTGGTCATTTATCGTTCCTTGGTTACGAAAAGGAACTGCTATATATAACCAGATTAGTAGCGGGCGAAAGAAGGCACTTTTTTCGCCAGAAGGCACCTTGAGGTAACCACCATGTTGGACGAACAAGAATTTGAAGCGCAGCAAGAAGCCATTAGAGCGTTGAATGCGGCGTGGAAACAAACCGATTATCTGGGCACTTGTCCGGTGCGACAAACTCTGGATCGGATTGGCGATAAATGGACCGTTTTGGTGGTGCTTTGTTTGGGGCAGGGGCCACAGCGTTTCCGAGAGATTTTGCGCAATATTGAGGTGATTTCCCAGCGTATGCTGACGGTCACTTTGCGCGGGTTGGAGCGTGACGGGTTGGTCACCCGCACCGTGTTTGATACGCGACCACCCACTGTTGAATATGAGCTGACCGATTTGGGCAAATCCTTATTTATCCCGCTCATGTCGCTGGCGGATTGGGCGATTGCGAATGAGCCAGAGGTGAATGTGGCCCGCCGAAAATATGATGAGCGGGAACAATAAGTTTTATCGTCACTTCACTGTTGCAATTGGCCTTTAGTGAGGTTGCCAGTTTTTGCAAATTGCCTTACCGATTGGTTGGAACAATTTGAGTCCTTGCCGGATTTTGGAGCTGCTATGACCGCGCTTTCTGTGAATTTGAACAAGGTTGCCTTGTTGCGCAACCAACGTGATTTGCCTTGGCCCAGCGTTGTGGGCATGGGGCGCGTGGTTTTGGACGCAGGTGCGGATGGCATAACTGTGCACCCACGGCCAGATGAGCGGCATATTCGCCGTTCGGACGTGCCCGAATTGGCGGCTTTGGTAAAGAACGAATATCCGGATAAAGAGTTCAATATTGAAGGCTATCCGGACGATGAGTTTTTGGATTTGGTGTTGGCCAATATGCCGGATCAGGTGACCTTTGTGCCTGATGCGCCGGATCAAGCTACATCTGACCATGGCTGGGATGTACGCGGTGCGCATAATCTTTTGGTGCCCGCCATCAAGCGGATGAAAGATGCGGGCATTCGTGTCTCCTTGTTTGTGGATGAAGATCCGAGCGTGCCGCCAGATGCAGCGGAGATTGGTGCGGATCGCATTGAAATTTATACCGGCCCTTATGGTGCAAGCTATGGCACGCCAGAAGGTGACCATCATTTGCATCGCATGCGTGTCACCGCGCAGGCCGCCCAAGCTGCTGGGTTGGGCATCAATGCTGGGCACGATTTGACTCTTGAGAATTTGCCAGCCTTTAAAGAAATGTTGCCGGAGTTGCACGAGGTTTCCATCGGCCATGGCATCACCGCTGATGCCCTGTTGATGGGCTTTGCTGAAGCTGTGCGGCAGTACAATCAGGCCTTGGGCAAATAACAGTTTTTTGATCACGGAACCCAATTTGCGGGCAACCGTTTCTCCTTTGACGCCGTTGATGCAGTGAGCCGCTTTGTCGGCCCTGCATTTTTCAAACAAAGGAGAAATTTATGCTCAAGATTGGGATCATCATGTCCACCACGCGCGACAGTCGGTTTGCGGAAAAGCCCGCGAACTGGATTTTGGACAAGGCCAAAGCGCATGAGGGCATTGAAGCAGATCTGATTGATCTGTGCGATTTTGATTTGCCATTTTTCAATGAGAAAGCCACCAACCTTTGGGTGCCATCTGAGGATGCGCGCGCCGTGCAATGGCAGCAAAAGCTGGCCAAATATGATGGCTTTATTTTCGTTGTTGCCGAATATAACCACTCTATCTCTGGCGTGTTGAAGAACGCACTTGATCAAGCTTACCTTGAATGGGTGCGCAAGCCTGCGGCCTTTGTTGGCTATGGCGGTGTTGGCGCATCGCGTGCAGTGCAGCATTTGCGCAATATTGTCGGCGAGTTGCAGATGGCATCGATCCGTGAAGCTGTGCATATTGGCGGCGGCGAGTTTATGAAGGTCAGCCCGATGGGCGACGATAAAGACATGTCAGAAATCGATGACATCATTGCCCCGAAGGCAAATGACTTGCTTGATGATCTTGTATGGTGGGGCGAAGCGCTGAAAACTGCGCGTGAGAAGAGTGGCCCCAAATATAAGAAGGACTAATTTTTCTTCTCAGGTGCCCATCATTTTCGCCCTCTTGCATATCTTGATGCAGATCAAGGCAAGAGGGGGAGAAAAGGGCGCACAATAGGCGCATGGGAATGATCAGACACAGGAGGTCAACATGATCAAAGACGTATTGGTTTATTTAGATGGGTCAAAAGAAGATGAGGTTCGTCTGTCCTATGCCGAGCCAATTGCACAACGGCATGATGCGTTTTTGACAGGCTTGTTGTGTGTTGAAATTCCAGATGTTGTGAGCGCTGGTGACGGTGTGTTTTCCGTAGGGCAAGTGGCGGCTGAGTTGCAGCAGGAAGCTGAAGCCCAAGGCGATAAATATGAAAAAGAGTTGGATATGCGCTTTGCTAAGCACGAGTTCCGCTCTGATTTGCGTCGTGTAAGTGCAACGCCTTCCTTTATGGGGCAAACCATTGCCAATGAAGCGCGGCTGGCGGATTTGTTTGTGGCGACACGTCCTTACAAACATTATTCTGAAAAGCCTGAAATTTTTGAACATGTTCTGTTTAATTCTGGTCGCGGTTGTTTGTTTGTGCCGCCTGCTATTCCGGCTAGTGATGGCCCTTATAAGAACATTGTTCTCGGGTGGCGCAATTCTAAGGAAACAGCACGTGCGGTGGCTGATGCGGTGCCATTTTTGCAAAAGGCAGATCAGGTTACTGTGGCGATTGTCAGTGATGATGAAGCGCCTGAAGAGCGTGGCATTGAACCAGGTGCAGATATTGCACGGCATTTGGATCGCCACGGGGTCAATGTTGAGGTGCGCAACATCAATGGATGGTCAGACGCAGCGGCAGCTTTGTTGAATGAAGTTGGCCGGATCGATGCAGATATGTTGGTCATGGGTGGCTATGGCCATTCACGGTTCCGCGAGTGGGTGCTTGGGGGCGCAACCCGCGAAGTGTTGAGCAAGGCTGAAGTGCCCGTTTTGATGGCGCACTAACCCAAATCAAATATGCATCGGGCATAGGGGTCGCACATGGTGCGGCCCCTTTTGTTTTGGTTTGGTGCTTGCTTTGGCGCAAAACATAGCGTTAGTCTTTGCCCAAATCGCGCCTTGTCCTGCCGGCGTGATGTTTTTCAAATATATTGGGGAGACGGGCATGGCTGCCTATGCTGAGTTAAAGAAACGTTTTGCACAAATTTCCGCCATTGAAGGCGCATCATCCATGCTGAGTTGGGATGCAGAAACCTTTATGCCAAAAGGCTCTTCAGATGTGCGGGGCGAGCAATTGGCTGCATTGGCCGCCGTTGCCCACGAAAAATATACTGCGCCAGATTTGGGCGATCTAATTGCGCAAGCAAAAGAAGAGAAGTTGGAAGGTTGGGATGCCGCCAACCTTAAAGAGATGGAGCGCATTTATTTGCACGCCAATGCCGTGCCGAATGATTTGGTACATGCTCTCAGCAAAGCGCAGTCAGAAACCACCCATGTGTGGCAGCAGGCGCGGCCAGAAAACGATTTTGATAGCTTCGCCGCCAAATTGGAGCCCTTGCTGGTGCTGGTGCGTCAGGCTGCCGATGCAAAGGCTGAGGCACTGGGCCTTAGCGCCTATGATGCGCAGCTGGACACGTTTGATCCAGGCATGCGCACCACAAAAGTTGATCAATATTTTGATGAGCTTGGCGCGTTTTTGCCCGATTTCTTGAATGAGGTGATCGAGTTCCAATCGACCCATCGGCAGGTGAAGCCGCTTGATGGGGAAACGCCTGTTGGCGCACAGGAAGCGCTGGGGCGTCGCTTTATGGAGGCATTGGGCTTTGACTTTAATCATGGCCGCATTGATGTGTCGGCGCACCCGTTCTGTGGTGGTGTGCCGGGCGATGTGCGCTTGACCACGCGCTATAACGAAAAAGCCTTTTCCACCAGCCTTTATGGCGTTTTGCACGAAACTGGCCATGCCATGTATGAGATCGGCCTGCCAGCAGATTGGCGCGGCCAACCTGTTGGCCAAGCGCGCGGCATGAGTATGCATGAGAGCCAGTCGCTTTTCTTGGATATGCAGCTTTGTCGTTCAGATTCTTTCTTGGCTTTTGCTCTGCCTAAAGTGCGTGAAGCATTTGGGGTAAGCGGTGACGCGTGGGAAATGGAAAATTTCAAACGCTCAATATTGCAGGTGAAACGCGGACTGATCCGGGTGGATGCAGACGAAGTGACCTATCCGCTGCATGTGATGCTGCGTTATCGCATTGAAAAAGCCTTGTTGAGCGGTGATTTGCAGGTTGCAGATTTGCCCGGATATTGGGACGATGAGATGGAGAAAAATATCGGCGTGCGGCCTGATTGTGTGGGCAATGGGTGCATGCAGGATATTCATTGGTCGGGCGGTGCATTAGGATATTTCCCGACCTACACAATCGGCGCGATGACGGCGGCACAATTGTTCCAAGCGTTGCAGGGGCAGCTATCAAATTGGGACAGCGAAGTGCGGGCAGGTGACTTCACTCAAATCTTTGGTTGGCTGCGGGAGAACGTGCATTTGCGGGCGTCATCAGTTTCAATGGATGAAATGGTGAACGATGCCACAGGTTCAGTGCTTAATGTTGATGTGTTCAAACAGCATTTGCGCTCGCGCTATCTCGATGCATAGTTAAAGGGTAATTTACCTAAGTAGAAACCGGCACCCAAATGTGCCGGTTTTTTTGTATTCAATTTTGTCTGATAATTCAGTTAGTTAATTGGTTACACTTATGTGTTTAACTTTTTAATCAAATTTGGGGTTTTTCATTTTTCTGAATTGAGCGTTTTTAGCTCAAATTGATCCGAACAATTCAATCTATTCTTTGATCGAATCTCGAAATGTGGCGCTTTCAAAGATTATGGGTGGGGAAGAGCTTGCTTGGGTTCATAGCAAAAGGGTTAAGAGGTGCATTGAGCATTGATGGGTCAAATGAGCCTTTGATGCGCGCGCAACTGCGTATGCTGCGCTATCGCTTGCCTTTTGTTTATCTGCTTGGTTTTTCTGCTGTTTTGGTTGTTGCACAACATCGGCTTTCAGTTGGCTTTGATTGGTCTGTCATGTCTGGCGCGGCCATTCTTGGCGTATTGTGCTTGTGGCGTATTGTGCATTGGCTGCGTTATGACGAAGAAAAATACGATTTCGAGCACGTGCGCAAAAGCCTGCAATCCATCATTTATTCTGCGGGCATATTAGGCGGATTGTTTTCTAGCTGGGCCATATGGGCCATGTCCCAGAACACAATGACCGCTCACCAGGAGGTGAGCTTTTTTGTATTTATCTCGCTATTGGGCGCCTTGTTCTGCTTGGCTTATTTGCGACAAGCGGTGTTGATGCTTGCCTTATGTGTAGGTGTGCCTTTGGCCGTATTCTCCTGGTTCTCCAGCGCGGATGTGTTTTCCGTTTTGGCGCTGCACTTCATCTTTGTTGTGGCTGTTCTTGGTGTCGTCACGCAAAGCTTTGGTTCAGATTTCGAAACATTTATCTCGCAACAAACGCGGCTTTATAAAACGCAGGCTGAGGCCAAGAGCCAAGCCAAAGAAATGCGTAAGCTGGCCTTTAAAGATGTGCTGACTGATTTGGACAATCGGCGGGGCTTCTTTCATTATCTGCGCTCCAATTTCCCAAGTAATGATCAGACTTCGCTTATTCTGGGCCTTATCGATTTGGACGGGTTTAAGCCGATCAATGATATTTATGGCCATCCGGCCGGCGATGATCTGCTGCGCAAGGTGTCGCGTCGTTTATCTGAGTTTTTGGGCGATGAAGTGTTTGTTGCCCGTGTTGGCGGTGACGAATTTGCGCTGATCACGTTGAGAAAAATGTCTGAACACGAAATTATCGCACTTGGCCGTGCCATTTGTGCGGCGCTTAAGGTGCCGTTTGTGCTGAAAACGGGTGTTCAGGTGAAATTGTCGGCGTCACTGGGCTTTGCACGGGCACGTGTGGATGCAGATTCGCCGGAACAATTGTTCGAACGGGCAGACCATACACTTTATTATGCCAAAACCTACCATATCGGCCATGCGCTGTTGTTTGAAGATAAGCACGAGCGGATTACGCGCGATTCTGCCGAGATTGCTCAGGGCTTACGCGATAGCCAATTTGTTGATGAGATGGAGATGGTATTCCAGCCGATGGTGAGCGCCACCAATTCTAACATCACGTCAGTTGAAGCCTTGGCACGTTGGCATCGGCCAGATGGCGTGGAGATATTGCCGGATCGCTTTATCCCAGTGGCTGAGGCCATGGGGTTGATGAACAAGTTGACCTTGGCACTGTTCGAAAAGGCCACGGACTGCATGCTTCATTGGCCCAAATATTTGCGGTTGAATTTCAACCTTTCATCAGCGGATTTGATCGAGCCGCATGTGGTGAATTCCTTGATGGAGATCACCCATAAGAAGGGGATTTCGCCGAACCGTGTTTCGTTTGAGATTTCTGAGAATGTGCTTCATGACCATTTGGATCAAGCGGAGCGCATGTTGGATCAGCTGAGCGGTTTTGGGTTCACCATCACATTGGACGATTTTGGCGGCCGCATTTCCAACTTCAACCATTTGCATCAATTGCCGGTTGATGTGGTTAAGCTTGATTCTGAATTGATTTGCGATCTGCGTTTTTCAACGCAAAGCCGCATTTTGGTGCGAAAAATTGTTGAATTGGCGCAAGGCTTGGATTTGAAAGTGGTGGCGCAAGGCATCAGCTCCAGCGATCATTTGCATGTGCTTGATGGCTTGGGTTGCCAATATTATCAGGGCTTCCATTTTGCCCGTCCTATGCCGCAGCATAAATTGATGAGTTTGCTGCACACACAAAATGGGCAGCTTTCTGCTCAGGGCGTGGCATAGTTTTTTTACAAAAGCGCTCGGAATTAGACTCTATTTTCCCTTTTGCATCTTTGCGGATTCTTATCAAATGATAAGATGCGCCGAACTCTGTCGAATATCGGGAAAATATTATGAAACTTGAATCACTTGCCCTGCATCATGGCTATGAATCTGAAGCCACGACCAAGGCTGCGGCTGTGCCGATCTACCAGACCACCAGCTACACTTTTGATGATACGCAACATGGTGCGGATCTGTTCGACTTGAAAGTCGAAGGTAATATTTACACCCGGATCATGAACCCGACGACAGCGGTGCTTGAGCAGCGTGTGGCGGAAATGGAAGGCGGCATTGCTGGTTTGGCTTTGGCCTCTGGTATGGCTGCGATCACATATGCCATTCAAACCATTGCCAGCGCGGGCGACAATGTTGTTTCCGTTAGCCAGCTTTATGGCGGCACTTACAATTTGTTTGAGCATAGCTTTCCGCGCCAAGGCATTGATGTGCGCATGGTGGATGCGAGCTTTGACGGCATCGAAAAGCTGTTTGATGAGAAAACCAAAGCCGTTTTCTGCGAAAGCATCGGCAACCCAGCGGGCAATGTGGTCGACATTGAGAAACTGGCCAAGATCGCTCACGACCACGGCGTGCCATTGATCGTTGATAACACAGTGGGTACGCCATTCCTATGTCGTCCAATTGAGCATGGTGCCGACATTGTTGTGCATTCATTGACCAAATATATTGGCGGTCACGGTACGTCAGTTGGCGGCATTATTGTTGACAGCGGCAAGTTTGACTGGGCCGCGGACAAGAAGCGTTTTGCTGTGTTGAACGAGCCTGATCCTTCTTATCACGGCGTTGTCTACACTGAGGCGCTTGGGCCTGCAGCCTATATTGGCCGTGCCCGGGTTGTGCCATTGCGCAATATGGGCGCTGCTATTTCGCCAATGAATGCTTTCCAGATTTTGCAAGGTTTGGAAACTCTAGGTCTGCGCATGGAGCGCCATTGTGAAAATGCTCAGAAAGTGGCCGAATATCTTGAAGCACATGACAAGGTAGAGTGGGTCAATTATGCGGGCTTGAAATCTTCGCCTTACAATGATTTGGCCAACAAAATCTCTGGTGGCAAGGCGTCCGGCATTTTGAGCTTTGGCATTAAAGGCGGCCAAGAAGCTGGCGCGCGCTTTATCGATGCGCTGCAAATGATCTTGCGTTTGGTGAATATTGGCGATGCGAAATCACTGGCCTGTCACCCAGCGTCAACCACTCACCGTCAGTTGAATGATGATGAGTTGAAGGCCGCTGGTGTTTCTCGCGATCTCGTACGTATTTCAGTTGGCATCGAGCATGTTGACGACATTATTGCTGACATTGAGCAGGCGCTGGATAAAGCGTAACTCAATGAGAGCTTGATGAATTTAGGGGCGCTTCGGCGCCCCTAATTTTTTCGGTGATAGGCGACTAAGGCGTTGGCATGGCCGTGGCCCAACCCATGTTCTTGCTTAAGCCAGTTCACCGTTTCCATATGTTTTTCGTCTGGTCGATTAGCAATCAAGTCCAACCAATGGTCAATTGGCTGACCATACTTCTTTTCGATGGAAGGGAAGTAGGAGGCGGGGCCTTTAACTTTGTCGTCGGTTGCCATGTTTTTCCTCGCAAAGGGGTTGATGTGATGGCGTATCGGCCGATATTTTCTGCATGCAGTTAAGCAGGAAAATTCAATTTATCAAACAACTTAGCGTTTATTGGCTCATTAGAGTCTTTTGTGCTGAAATTGCAGTGTAACTTTTTATTGACATTTACCGAACCGTACGGTACGGTTCCTTATCAAATTGAGCGACTCGAGCGAGAAAAGGCAGGTTGGGCCTTCAGGTTTGAGCGCATTCGGGCGCGGTGGTTCGCGACCGATTGATGGAGGTGAAATTGTCTGCTGCCATTAAATTGGGTGATGAAGAACTGACGCAACGCCAGCAGGATGTGCTGGATATTGCGCTGTCTTTGTTGGTTGAAGTTGGTGACAAATTGACCATGACAGGTGTTGCGCGGCGCGCACGCTGTTCAAAAGAGTCGCTTTATAAGTGGTTTGGCGACCGTGATGGATTGTTGACGGCCATTGTGCAATGGCAAGCAGCTAAAGTTCGTCCGGTGCCGTTGGGGCCACAGCGCATGAGCATTGAGGCATTGCAAGCCAATTTGGAACGGTTTGCTTATGACTGGCTCAAAGTTATTTCCGGCGACATTTCGGTGGCGCTGAACCGTTTGGCGATTACCCATGCTGGGCCGCTAAGCAACTTGGGACATACGGTTTTGACCAATGGCCGCTTTGCGGTGGGCAAACGGTTGAAGCCTTTGTTAAAGGCAGGGCGGGGCGCAGGCTTGCTTCGCTTTGACGATGAGGAGGAGGCGTTTCGTACATTTTTCGGCCTTGTGCTGAGGGATGTTCAAATTCGGCTTCTTTTGGGTGACGAGTTTGAGCTTTCAGATCAAGACGTTATCCGGGACGCAAAACGGGCGACCGAACAGTTTTTGAAATTGTACGGCGCTTAATGACAATCAATCTGCCCCACGCAGGTAAAGAACCAAAGATAAATTAAGGGGAAACGCAATTATGCGTGTTTATTACGATCAAGACGCTGATCTTAATCTGATCAAGAACAAAAAAGTTGCCATTATTGGTTATGGTAGCCAGGGCCGTGCGCATGCACTGAACCTGAAAGATTCTGGCGTCACTGACATTGCTATTGGCCTGCGTGAGGGCTCTTCAACTGCAAAAAAAGTTGAAGCTGACGGGCTTAAGGTCATGAGCGTAGCGGAAATCGCCGCTTGGGCCGATGTGATGATGATGGCAACCCCTGATGAGTTGCAAGCAGACATCTACAACAACGAAATTGCACCAAATATCCGTGATGGCGCTGCGATTGCCTTTGCACACGGCTTGAACGTGCATTATGGTTTGATTGAGCCGAAAGACACTGTTGATGTGATCATGGTTGCGCCAAAGGGCCCAGGTCACACTGTGCGTGGCGAATTTGAAAAAGGTGGCGGTGTGCCATGTCTTGTGGCGATCCACCATGATGCGACAGGCAATGCGCAAGATGTTGCTTTGGCTTACGCTTCTGGCGTTGGCGGCGGTCGCTCTGGTATCATTGAGACCACCTTTAAAGAAGAATGTGAAACCGATTTGTTCGGTGAGCAGGCTGTTTTGTGCGGCGGTTTGGTTGAATTGATCCGCGCGGGCTTTGAAACATTGGTGGAAGCTGGTTATGCGCCAGAAATGGCTTATTTCGAGTGCTTGCACGAAGTGAAGTTGATTGTAGACCTGATTTATCAGGGCGGCATTGCCAACATGAACTATTCAATCTCTAATACAGCTGAGTACGGCGAATATGTAACAGGGCCACGCATTGTGACTTCTGAAACAAAAGCCGAGATGAAGCGTGTGCTTGAAGATATTCAATCTGGCCGCTTTACGCGCGATTGGATGTTGGAATGTAAAGCTGGTCAGCCTAGCTTTAAAGCAACACGTCGCAACAATGACGCGCACCAGATCGAAGAAGTTGGTGAGAAACTTCGCGATATGATGCCATGGATTAAAGCTGGCGCTTTGGTAGACAAAGCGAAAAACTAAGCTTTTAAATAGTTAAACCCTAGCTCTCCCAGAGCTAACTTAGGGGCGCCTCGGCGCCCCTTTTTTTGTCCAAAAGTTCAAACTTCATTAGGTGTGAAGGTGTAAACTGCAACTAATTTGATTGATTTGTTTATGCAATTTTGGGGTTAGCATGAAATATCCATTTATGATCGCAGATGTGTTCACCAAGGAGCGATTTGCGGGCAATCCGTTGGCCATCGTGTTCGAGGCTGATGGCATGCCGGATGAAACCATGCTGAAAATCACGCGCGAATTTAATCTGTCAGAGACCATTTTTGTCCATAAGCCGCAATCGGTGCGCCATTTGGCGGCTGTGCGGATTTTCACGCCGCGCGGCGAGTTGCCATTTGCGGGCCACCCCACAATCGGTGCTTCTGTGGCGCTTGGCTTGCGCCACAATACAAGTGCTGTGCGGTTGGCCGAAAAGGTGGGGACCGTTGTATCTGTGATGACGCCTACAGGCAAAAAATCTGGTCATGCCCGATTTGGCCTGCCGCGCTTGCCTGAGAAAGTCGCCGAAGCGCCAAGCTCGGATCTAATCGCATCACATCTGGGATTGCTACCGCATCATATTGGCTTTGATGGCATGCAGCCGGGCGTTTACTCCGTCAGTGTGCCGTTTTTGATTGTGCCAGTGCAAGATGCTTCTGTGCTCAAGGAAGTGCGCATTCAAAGGCGGGGTTGGGCAGAAATGTTCAATCTGGGTGTAAATGGCGTGTTTTTGTATTGCCCAACTCCAGCTGAAGACGGCAACGATTATGCAGCGCGCTGCTTTGTTGATCTGAACGGTCTGGGGGAAGATCCGGCAACCGGTTCAGCCGTGTCTTGCATGATTGGCCATTTGGCTGATCATGGAAAGTTTGGCGAAGGGCAGACGGATTTTATTGTGCGCCAAGGCAAGGAAATGGGGCGTCCAAGCTTTATTGAAGCGCAAGTGAAGTTTGAGAATGGTCAAATGGTTCATGCTGGATTGGGTGGGCATGTGGTGATCAATGCGCAAGGCGAGCTTGATTTATTGAGTTAATTTCAAGCAGCTGGTCGATTTTGGGCAAAAATGTCTAGAAATCGCTGGCAAGCTTGGTTAAGGTTTCCACCTGATTTGAATTTGTTTGCGTTAGACAGTTTTGGGTAGGCTATGACCCGTATGTTGCACAGCACTGAATATTCTGACCGTCGCCTCTTGGCAGACGGCCTTTTGCTGCGCGCGCAAAAACTATCTCTAGACCTACTCCTTATTAGCCCCTGAGTACCGACGGTTCTCATCAGGGAGAACGGGTATTTAGGGGAATTTTGCACACCAAAGGTCAATTTGGGCGATGCGCCCTGTCTATAGAGAAGTTTTTGAAAAATGAGCGAACAGAACCAAAATACGAACACCGACCAAGTCTTTATTTTCGACACCACATTGCGCGACGGTGAGCAGTCGCCCGGCGCCACCATGACGTTTGAGGAAAAACTTCAGGTGGCCGAATTGTTGGATGATATGGGCGTCGACATCATTGAGGCTGGTTTCCCGATTGCCTCAAATGGCGACTTTGAAGCAGTGGCTGAGATTTCTCGCCGGTCGAAGAACTCAGTTATTGCAGGTTTGGCGCGTGCCATTCCAGCAGATATTGATCGCGCTGCAGAGGCGGTTCGCTTTGCCAATCGTGGGCGCATTCACACCTTTGTTTCCACCTCTCCAATTCACTTGGCGCACCAAATGCGCAAGACGCAAGATGAGGTTTTGGAAATTGTCACCAAAACGGTGACCCAAGCCCGCAATTTGATTGACGATGTGGAATGGTCGGGCATGGACGCGACCCGTACGCCGATCGACTTTTTGGCGAAATGTGTGGAAGCTGCCATCAATGCTGGTGCCACCACCATCAATATTCCGGACACTGTGGGCTATGCGGTGCCGGACGAATATTACAACATGATCAAAACCTTGATCGAGACCGTGCCGAATTCGGATAAGGCGATTTTCTCCACCCATTGTCACAATGATTTGGGTTTGGCTGTGGCCAACTCTTTGGCTGGCGTGCAAGCGGGTGCGCGGCAGGTTGAGTGTACCATCAATGGTTTGGGCGAACGGGCAGGCAACGCAGCGCTTGAAGAAATTGTGATGGCGATAAAAACCCGCGGCGATACATTGCCTTATCACACAGAGATCGACTCGACTCATTTGGCCCGCGCATCGAAAATTGTGGCTGCGGCGTCTAACTTCAATGTGCAATTCAATAAGGCAATTGTGGGCAAAAACGCGTTTGCGCACGAAAGTGGCATCCACCAAGATGGCATGTTGAAGAACGCAGAGACTTACGAGATCATGACGCCGGAAAGCGTCGGCATCAAAGCCACGTCATTGGTGATGGGCAAGCACTCTGGCCGCCACGCGTTCAAGGAAAAGCTGAAAGAGTTGGGTTATGAGTTGGGCGACAACGCGTTCCAAGAAGCGTTCCAACGGTTCAAAGAATTGGCTGACCGTAAAAAGCACGTCTATGACGAGGATTTGGTTGCCTTGGTCGACGATGAGATGGGCTCAGTTGAAGATAAGATCAAGCTTGTTTCCATGAGTGTCAGCACCTCCACTGGCGGTGCGCACCAGTGTGATTTGGTCTTGTCGATTGAGGGGGATCAAAAGTCTGTCAGCGTAACAGGCACCGGTTCTGTAGACGCGATTTTCAATGCGATTAAAGAAGCTGTTGGCGCAGATCCGCATTTGGTGCTTTACGGCGTGGACGCGGTAACCGGCGGGACCGACGCGCAGGCGAACGCCCATGTGCGTTTGGAAATGGATGGCAAAATTGCCTCTGGCCGTACCGCTGAGCCGGACACATTGGTGGCCTCAGCTCGTGCATATTTGAACGCCTATAACCGTTTGTTGGTTGAGCGGGGCGCATCTGCACAAGGTGCCATGGCTGGCTAATTGACTCATAGGGAAGGTGCGGGGGGACCGCCTGTTTGACTCATACGTAAAGGCGCTGAACATGTTTCAGCGCCTTTTTGACATTTTGATCAATCCTAATTGATTTGTAAGTGAACTTTAGCTGCACCATTTTCGTTGTCAGATTAAAGGAGATGAAGATGCGTGCATTGACTTATATTGCATTGGCCAGCCTGTTGAGCGTTGGCGCTGCCCAGGCCGCTGAAGAAAAAGCGGTGTTTGCTGGCGGGTGCTTTTGGTGCGTTGAAGCTGACTTTGAAAAAGTGGATGGCGTGATTGAGGCGGTGTCTGGCTATATTGGCGGCACAGTGGAAAATCCGACCTACAAGCAAGTGACCGCAGGCGGCACGGGCCATTATGAAGCAGTGGAAATTACCTTTGACAATGAGAAAGTGAGCTATCGCGAGTTGGTCGATATTTTGTGGCGCACCATTGATCCGGTGGATGAGGACGGCCAATTCTGCGACCGTGGCGACAGCTACCGCACCGCGATTTTTACCCGCACCGCTGATCAGGAAGCCGCAGCCTTAGCCTCAAGAACTGCTGCAGAAAGCGCGTTGGATCAATCGATTATGACGCAGATTTTCTCAGATGATCGGTTTTATGAGGCGGAGGATTATCATCAGGATTATTACAAGAAGAATCCGGTGCGCTATAATTTCTATCGCTTCACTTGTGGACGCAACCAGCGGGTGGAAGCCCTTTGGGGCGATCAAGCCTATATGGGCATTGAGAAATAACTAGGTGAGGGCGTTCAGCGCGTCCACCACATCTGTGGGCAAAGGTCCAAGCTCTAGGGCCTTTGCATTTTCTTTCACATGATCTGCGGTGTGGAACCCGGGAATGGGCAGCGCGTTGCTATCTGTCGCCCAAATCCAGCCGAGCGCGCCCTGCGCGATTGTGCGTCCATCTGTGCGCAGCAAATCATGAATTTGTGCCAGCTTATGCTGCGGGTCTTCGCTTTGAAGATAGTGGGCCAGATGTTCCGGCAGGCCATCCGCATCGCCAAAGCTGTTGGCGTGGTTGATTTGGTGGCTCAGCAGGCCCATCGCAAATGGCGCGCGGCAAACGGACAGCAGCTTTTGTTCGGCGCAGGCTGCGCGTAACCCATTTGCTGGGTGCAGCAGGTTAAATTCGTGCTGCACTGCCCCGAAATGATCGCGCCCGGACCAGTTTTGCACATCGCTAACATGGTCCGTCACCCAGCCATATTGGCCGATGGTGCCTTCCGCCACCAGTGCATCCAGCGTGTCAGCGATTTGATCTGCTTCTTCGGCCTTTAGGCCTTCCAAATGCAGTTCATAAAGGTCGATCTTATCGCGGTTTAAGCGGTGCAGAGAATTGTGCACGGCTTCGCGAATATCGTCGGCGCTCGTCGCGCGGCCTTGGACCTGTTTGCTGGTCTCATCAAATTTATGGCCAAATTTGGTGGCGATGATCACATCGTCGCGCCCGGCCAAGGCTTTGCCCAACAGCACTTCCGCATGGCCCGCGCCATAAACGTCAGCCACATCGAAATAGGCGATGCCGCAGTCTAGTGCAGTTTTGAGCGCGTCGAGCGCTGTGGCCTCATCCGTTTTGCCAAGGCCCAGCGGAATAGCGTCTGCCCAATAGGGGCCACCAATGGCCCAACAGCCTAACCCGAGTGCCGGAATGGTTTGGGTTTGGCGCCAGGTGATGGTGGGGGACATGAGCCGATCCTATTTTTGTGAGTTTTGCACTTCCAGCGCCGCAACATTGACGCCCTCTGCTGCCACAAGTTGCACGTGCGGGAATGGAATTTCAACACCAACTTTATCAAGGGCCATTTTGCCCTTCTCATTGAATGATGTTGCGGTTTCCCAATAGTCCTCAGTTTTGGTCCAGCAGCGCAATTGCAAATCCACTGAACTTGCGCCAAGGCTCATCACATAGACCACAGGTTCCGGCGTTTTCAGCACGCGCTCATCATCTTTGGCAATTTCCAACAAGGCCGCGCGGGCTTTTGCAATATCAGCATTGTAAGCAATGCCCACATTGAATTCCACACGCCGCGTCAGCTCGCGATTGTAATTGACGATGGTTGCGTCCCAGATTTTCGAGTTTGGTGCAAAGAGAAACTTGCCATCCAATGTGCGCAACCGCGTCGCGAACAGGCCCACTTCGCGCACAACGCCATTGATGCCGTCAGCTTCAATATAGTCATTGACGCTAAACGGGCGGAGCCACAACAGCATCACGCCCGCCGCGATGTTAGATAGGGTGCCTTGCAAGGCGAGGGCGATGGCCAAGCCGGCCGCACCGAGCACAGCTAGAATTGAAGCGGTTTGCACGCCTAACCCGCTGAGCGCAATCACGATGGCGATCACAATCACCAGATAGCGCACGATCTGACCGACCATGGGGGCGATTGTGTCGTCAAAGGCCCTGTTGCGGGGCAACATGGTCACGATCATGCGTGAGAGCCAGCCGGATAAAATCCAGCCAGCGATGACAACAATCAGGGAGATGATAAACGCCGAACCGTAATTGGTGCCCCAAATTACGGTTGCTTCAACAATGTTTTCCAGCTGCATATTGCGCCAAAGGTCCGTTATGAGTTGAGTTTAGACTGTTGAAGCATAATACAAAGCATTGAGGTGAGAACAAGCTCTTGTGTGCGCTTGATCCGCTCTTCGGTGAAGTGATTGTCTTCATGCAACAAGTTGAGCGAGCCAACAGTTTTGCCATTGATGACAACGGGCATGTTCAAAACAGAAGAGCAGCCATGGGCAGAAAAGAAATCTTTATCTGCAAACTGTTCATCCATTTCATCCAAACTATTGGCAACAAAAGTATTTTTGTTGATGATCACATGTTCATGCCAAGGGTTGATGGTGATCGGTTTACTGTCGTCAGTTGGGTATAGATCTGGACGATTGGTATAGATTCGACGCGCGCGACCTGCTTCAAAATCAAGCCACATCAAGGTGACAAGTTTAGCGCCGACCTTGTCTTGTACTTCTTGTTCGAGCAGCTCGAACAATTTGTCTTCAGCGGCGGGTTCTGAGATGATTCTTGCCAATTCTTGCATGATTAAATGGTACTCTATAGATATTGCCGTCTGAATATTCGGATTTTTTCCTAGTATTCAGTGGCACAATGTGATTTTTAAGCGAGGCTTTATGTAAAGCCTTTGAGAACTGAGAATCGCCTTTAATAAGACGGGTCTCAAACGTTGGTAAAACAAGTTTTGTTATATCAAAAATTTTTCGATAGGTAACCGAAAATATGACGAAAGCCTCATCCAAATCTTTAGAGTCGCAAAATGCTCAGCCTTTGATTGGCGCGCTTATCCGGGAACGGCGGCGCAAATTGAACATGACATTGAAGGCTTTGGGTGAAGCGGCAAACCTGTCGGTGGGCTTTTTGAGCCAAGTGGAGCGCGATCAGGCAACACCATCCTTGGGGGCCTTGTCTCTGATTTCGCGCAGCCTTGATGTGGAGATGGAATATTTCATTTCCTCACCCGCCGTTATTCGCGGCACCACCAAAGCAGGTGAGCGCGAGAGTTTTTCGGTTGATGATTCGTCGCTGAAATATGAACGTTTGGGCGCGGACTTTGCGGGCAACACACTTTCTTCCTTTATTATCACTGTGCCAGCTGGCTATCAGTCTGAGACTGTGAGCCATGAGGGCGAAGAGATTATTTACATTCTAGAAGGCGAAGTGACGACAGATGTTGAGGGGGAATCTGTTGTGCTTGGGGTGGGCGATAGCCTGCATTTCCGCTCCACACGCCAACATAGCTGGCGCAATGTGACGGATAAGGCTGCGCGTATTTTGTGGACAGGTACCGTACCAATCTTTTGGTCAGGCGGCTCGGCAAAATCTTAGGATAAGCATCAGCTTATTGAGCGAAGCCCTTCAATATCAGCTTTCAATGTGCAAATTTATGGCTAAACTTGCGCTTGTTGGCTTTCGTCAATTGAGGCGCAGTTTCAAATTGACGGCATAGGTATTTTATTGGTATCTTTGTTGGGCAGCATCCTGTGTTGCCGAGTCTTCTTTGTTTATGGACAAATTGAACATGCGCCAGATTATAAATAATCGAACAAGATGCAACTGGTGCATTGTGGGGGGATAGAGTGGACGAAGTGGCAACGCAAGAGCATGATCCAACTCAGCTTATAGATCATCTGAAATCGGCATTAACGCGTCCGGGCGCCCGTTATGGTGTGCTCACTGAAGGTTTGCGTGATGCGATTGAGCGTGGCGTTTTAGGGCCGGGTGATTTTTTGCCGGCAGAACGCGAATTATCTGACAAATTGGGTTTGTCCCGCGTGACCATTCGGAGCGCGTTTAAGCCTTTATTGTCTGATGGCCAATTGGTGCAAAAGCGGGGCTTGGGCACTTATGTGCCGCGCAACCGTCCGCGTTCAATTGAAAAATCCTTGGCGTTTTTGAACGGCTTTTCTGAAGATATTCGCAATCGCGGTATGGAGCCGAGTTCAAAGCTGGTCTTTAAAGGCGTTGTGTTGCCGCAGCCAGATGTGGCGATGGCGCTTGGCGTTTCCTTTGATACTTTGGTGTCGTGCTTCCGGCGTATTCGATATGCGGATAGTGCGATTATGGCCTATGAGTTGGCCTATTTTCCAACATCCATCATCAATGCAGACCATGTGTCTGAAGGGGACTCACTTTATGAGTTGCTTCAGGCCGGGGGCTACCGACCTGTTAAAGCGCAACAAAGCTTGCGGGCGGTGAACTGTACGGCTGAATTGGCTGGATATTTGGGTGTGAAAGAAGGCGACGCCGTTCTCGATATTGAACGTCGCTCATTTGATCAAGCGGGTGCTGCAATGGAATTTACACGGTCTTACTATCGTGGAGACCGTTATGTGTTTGCAACCGAAATGCGGGCGGAGTAGCGCCGCATTAAAATCAAATGAGTGGAGAATAAGGTGCGTTTGGTCATTCTTGAAAATGCCGAGGCCGTTGCTGATTTTGCGTGTGAATATTTTGTAGGTCAGCTTAAGCGTCAGCCTAAATCTGTTTTGGGCTTGGCCACCGGCTCGTCACCTGTGGCGCTTTATCAGCGCTTGATCCAAGCCAATCAAAAGGGCGAAGTGAGCTTTGATCAGGTCACCAGCTTTAACTTGGATGAATATATCGGTTTGGCCGGGGATCACCCGCAAAGCTATCGCTATTTTATGAATGATAAGCTGTTTGATCATGTCAACATTGATCAAGCCAAAACTCATGTGCCTAACGGCGCAGCGGAAGATCCAAATGCCGAATGTGCTCGCTATGAGGCGGCTATTGCTGAAGCGGGGGGCATTGACCTCCAATTGCTGGGCATTGGGGTAAACGGCCATATTGGATTCAATGAACCTTTGTCGAGCTTGGCGTCGCGCACCCGGGTGAAAACGCTCACCAAATCAACGATTGAGGCCAACTCACGTTATTTTGATGCAGATGAGTTTCAGCCAACTGACGCCATCACCACAGGTATTGGGACCATTCTTGATGCAAAAGAAGTGATGCTGTTGGCCACTGGCCCCAATAAGGCTGAAGCCGTGCGTGGATGCGTGGAAGGCCCGGTTTCTGCGGCTTGTCCGGCTTCTGCGCTGCAGTTGCATCAGCATGCGGTTGTGGTGGTTGATGAGGATGCTGCTTCGCTATTGAGCATGAAAGAATATGCGCAATGGGCAGAGCAACGCCATATTGAGCTTGAAGGGGCTTAAGGCCAAACCCTTCCTCGCCTTACGAATTGTTATCACTTGTCGTGTTTTAACTAAGTTGAAGCAAAAACGTCGCGTTTGTTTGGTTTCATCCATATAAAAGCGACGTTTCGACTTGGTGAGATCGATTGATGGGTGACATTGCATTGACTTTAGACGCTATGCAGCAGGCAAACGGACAGGCGTTGCGCGTTGAAGCGCTCAGCGCCAAAGATTGGGATGCGCAGGCGCACCAATATGACGATGTTTGCCAAGAGCAACTTGACGTGTTTGCCGCTGAGCGGTGGCCTGCCATGGCGTTGGACCGGTTGCAGTTTTTCGCTGGCGATCGCCTAGTTGGTGGCTGCTTGGTCATGCACAAAACGGCCCCGATGGGACTTGGTGGTCTCGCCGTGTGCAAATGGGGCCCCATTCTTGTCGACAATGGGTTGCCGAGTGCTGCGAGCGACTATCAAGCCATTGTTGATTATCTTGTTGAGGAATATGCGGTAAAGCGGCGTTTGATGCTTTCCATTTTGCCGCGCGCAGTGCCATTTGAAGAAAATCGTGCCTTTGATTATTTGAAGCAGATTGGATTCAAAAAAGGGGCAGGGCTGCCTTTTCCAAATCGCTATTTTGTCAATGTGGGCATTTCTGAAGACGAGATGCGCGCGAGCTTTAATCAGAAATGGCGTAAGCATTTGCGCAATTCTGAGAAGAATGAGCTGCGCTTTGAGCATGTTGGGCCTGATCGCATGTCAGAGTTCAATGCGCTTTATGAGGCCATGACAGCGCGTAAGCAGTTTCCAGACTATTCGGCCTATGATTCACTCAATCATTTGATGGACAATATTGATCCATCAATTCGGCCAGAAATCTTCATGGTTTATCATGAGGAAGAGGCTGTTGCGGGCGGCATTATTTTTGTGGGCGGCGATACCGCGGTTTATCTTTACGGTGCCACCAACGACAAAGCTCTGCCTATGCAGGCAGGCTATTTTATGCACTGGCACATTATGTGTTGGTTGAGCAAACAGCCGCGCATTAAGTGGTACGATCTGGGCGGTACGGACGGCTTTTTGGGGCTGCACCAGTTTAAAAATGGCATGGTTGGCAAGGCAGGGGCAGTGACCACTGTGCCGCCAGTGATGAACTATGCCCATTGGTTTATCCCGCGCCTGGTGGGCGAAACATTGTTCTTGGCCCGCGATGTGAAAGCGAATGTGGGGCGCATGATCAATAATCTGCGCAAGAAGGGGCCAAGCGACTAAGCTAGAGCACTGGCCCTAAGGTGCCGATCACATTGTGCCAAATGCGCACGGGCAACCGCCACTCGCGCACTTCTTCCAATTGCACCTCAATCGCGCTTTTCAGATATTGTTGTTGGCGCTCATTCACCGCTTCGGTGAAGGTTTCATCATAGATGATGGTGTTGTTTTCGTAATTTAAGTCAAAGCTGCGCAAATCCAGGTTCGACGAGCCGATCATGGTGATCCGTCCGTCAATTGTCAGGCACTTTGCGTGCAACAACCCGCCTACATACTCATGCACCCGCACGCCAGCCGCCAACACTTCTGGATAAAAGGATTTGGCGGCGGCGGCCACGATCCAGCTATCGTTTTTTCTGGGTACGATCATAGTGATCTTCACGCCACGTATTGCGGCGGCGCACAGGGCGTTCAGCACAATTATGTCCGGCACAAAATAGGGGGTGGTGATGTTGATTTCTTCATCGGCAGAGGCAATCAGCGTGGCGAACAAATGGGCCGCTGCGCCACGGCGTTCTGTTGGGCCATTGCCGTTCACCTGCGCCACAAAGCCATCGGGCACCGGGTCTGCATTCAGTTCGAACTCGTTTAAGTTGGCTTCAGATCGGCGGCTCATCCAGTCACTGGCGAACAGCAATTGGGTTTGATTGACCACTGGCCCTTCCAGCCGCGCCATAATGTCGATCCACGGGGCGTATTTGGCTTTGGGGCGGAACTCAGGGTCTGCACAGTTTTGGCTGCCGCAATAGGCAATTTTGCCATCGATGATGGTGATCTTCCGGTGGTTGCGCAGGTCGAACCGGTTCAGCAAGTGGGTCGCGATCATGCTTTCAAATGGCATCGCCGTTTCGGTTTGTACGCCGGCGCGTTGCATCTCTACCCACAGGGGTGAATTGAGCAATACCCGTGAGCCAATAGCATCTGCCATCACCCGGCAGGTCACGCCGCGTTGGGCTGCGCGGATCACCGCCTCGGCAATTGCGGTGCCCGTATAGTCTGTCAGCCAGATATAATAAAGCAGGTGCACATGATGTTTGGCATTATCGATATCTTCGATGATGCGTGCCCGCGTCTCTTCCGCATCTTTCAGTAACTCGGCCTTGTTGCCGCCAGAAAGTGGGAAATTATTGATGGTCTGGGCATATTCAAAAATAGCGTGATAGCGCTGCGGTACATTTTTATAGGGTTCTGGATTCCCTTGCAGTTTGGATTGATCAATCTGCTTAAGCTGCTTCAGCATGCGTGCCTTTTTCTCGCGCAGCCGTTGGGAGATATGCACTTCGCCCAACAGCGTATAGAGCACGATGCCAGCAAGGGGCAGGGTGACCACCACGATGAACCACGCCAAGCGGGCAGAGCTGGAAATATGTTTGCGCGCGAGAATCCGCAAGGTCACACCGAAAACGATGCTCAGATAGATGGCTGTGGCCAGGGATAAGCTGCTGATAATGTCCATATTATTCCCAATTGGCAGCGCGGCTTATTGTTCCAATCGCGTGCATATTTTGGGATAAGATGGGACGATTAGGCGCTTAACACAATGGGGTTTTGTGATTTATTTGGCGCGATGTTCGGATTTGCCGCGGCTTTCCAAAATTGCACCAACTGAAGCACTGGTGCACACCAGATAGGGCACACAGAAAGTGAGCGCGATTTTAAAAATATCCATGCCGGAAAGATTGCCGGTAAAAAGCCGATCAAAATAATTGATGAGCATCAACAGCGTGCCCACAATCAATGCGGTTTTCAAACAGCGTTTGCACACTCGCGGCAGTGCCGCTATTTCAAGCCATTGTTTGATCATGCGGCTTTACCAAATGGCCCCAGCAATTTGCGCTTCAGTCGCTCAAGCCGTCCTGGCACGCGGAACGGTTTGTATCCGGGCACTGTTTTTTCCATGGGGATTTCAAAGATTTTATAATCTTCGCCGAAAATATGTTTGTTGAGCTGGGCAACCTCAGTCCAGCCATAGCGGGCCAAGATCAGATTGGCTTTTTCGTTGGTGGTGCGGGTGAAGGTCACCAGCTTGTGCCAATGGCCATTGTCGAACATTTGCAAAAAGGCTTTGTTGCCCTTGATGGCGATGGTGGATGCCCGATGCTCTGGGATAATGTAGGACCAATAAAGGAAAACCACGCCATTATCGGGGCCGGAGATCATGATGCCGACTTTCTCATCGCCCTTGCGCAGCACAAACAGGTGATGCGGGTCATATTCCCAAAGTGCGGTGAGGAAGTGGATGTTCATCCGCTCGCGCTCGTGCTGTTTGAATTCGTCGCAGTAAAATTCAGACTCATCAATGGCACGGTGCACAGTGTTGAGCACCCATTCAATTTCGTCTTTGCGTGCGGGCCCAAAATTTGGCGTTTTTGCCTCGCTCATAGCTCCATCCCCCAAAATATGTGGCGGCAGTTTGGGGCAATCTTCTTTAAAAGTGTTGAACAGAAGGGGAATTGTGTCAAAGAAATGAGAAAAAACAGGTCTAAAATTGGACTGGTGATATTGACCGAACGCGCTGCAACCATTAGCCCTTTTATCACGGTGTTGTGGGGACAACTCACATATTCAATTTGAATGTGTGTTGACCGTATTCAAATGGAGGTCGGCAACGGTCTCTTTATGATTGGATTGATCGAGGAGGAACCGTCCAATGAGTTCGGACATTTACCAACCACCTGAAGATATTGTCTCTCGCACTTTGACAACAAAGGATCAGTATGACGCGCTTTATGCCCAGTCAGTGAACGATCCTGAAGGGTTTTGGAAAGAGCAGGCCAAGCGCATCGATTGGATGACAGAGCCGACCAAAATCAAAAACACGACATTTGAATATCCAGATGTGTCGATCAAATGGTTTGAAGACGGTGAGCTGAACGTGTCGGTCAACTGTATCGACCGTCACTTGAAAGACCGCGCAGACGAAACCGCCATCATCTGGGAAGGTGATGAGCCGGGCACTGACGAGCATATTACTTATGCCCAGTTGCACCGTCGCGTTTGCCGTTTCGCCAATGTGTTGAAAGATTTGGGCGTCAAAAAGGGTGACCGCGTCACCATCTATCTGCCCATGATCCCGGAAGCCGCTTATGCCATGTTGGCGTGTACCCGCATTGGTGCTGTGCACTCTGTTGTGTTTGGTGGCTTTTCGCCGGAAGCTTTGGCTGGCCGCATCAACGATTGTGACAGCGCTGTCGTGATCACTGCTGACGAAGGTCGTCGCGGTGGACGTACTGTGCCGTTGAAGCACAATGTTGATGAAGCGTTGAAGCACGCGCATGGCGTTGAAAAAGTTTTGGTGGTGGAAAACACCGGCAACGACATCAAAATGAAGGGTGGCCGCGATGTGTGGTGGCACGAAGCTGCTACAGGCATTGATGAGTTCTGTAAGCCAGAGCGCATGAATGCTGAAGATCCGCTGTTCATTCTTTACACGTCCGGTTCAACGGGCACACCAAAAGGCGTGTTGCACACAACTGGCGGCTATTTGGTTTACGCCTCATTCACGCACGAAGTGACCTTCGATTATAAGCAAGGCGACATTTATTGGTGTACGGCTGATGTGGGCTGGGTCACAGGTCACTCCTACATTCTTTATGGTCCATTGGCCAACGGCGCGACCACATTGATGTTTGAAGGTGTGCCAAACTATCCAGATGCCTCACGCTTCTGGCAAGTTTGCGACAAGCACAAAGTCAATATTTTCTACACAGCACCAACAGCCATTCGCGCCTTGATGGGCGCTGGTGACAATTTTGTTGACGGTGCTGATCTTTCGTCATTGCGTATTCTTGGGTCAGTTGGTGAGCCGATTAACCCGGAAGCTTGGGAATGGTACAACAAGCATGTTGGCCGTGGAAAATGCGCGATTGTGGATACGTGGTGGCAAACTGAAACTGGTGGTTTCATGATCACGCCATTGCCTGGCGCGACACCAACCAAACCAGGTTCTGCCACAAAGCCATTTTACGGCATTCAGCCAGAGATTTTGGATCAGGAAGGCAATGTGCAGACTGACACCAAAACTGAAGGCGTGTTGTGCATTAAAGACAGCTGGCCGGGCCAAATGCGCACAGTTTATGGCGATCACAAGCGCTTTGTTTCGACCTATTTTGAGACCTATAAAGGCTATTATTTCACAGGTGATGGCTGTCGCCGCGATGAAGATGGCTATTATTGGATCACGGGCCGGGTGGACGACGTGTTGAACGTTTCTGGCCACCGCATGGGCACAGCGGAAATTGAAAGCTCGCTGGTTGCGCATGACAAAGTGTCTGAAGCCGCTGTTGTCGGCTATCCACACGATGTTAAGGGGCAGGGCGTTTATTGCTATGTGACCTTGATGTCTGGTGAAGAGCCAAGCGATGAGTTGAAGAAAGAGCTGCGCAATTGGGTGCGTAAAGAAATTGGCCCAATCGCGTCTCCGGACCTTATTCAATTTGCACCAGGCTTGCCGAAAACACGTTCTGGCAAAATTATGCGCCGTATTTTGCGCAAAGTTGCGGAAAATGATTTCGGTTCATTGGGCGACACATCAACATTGGCTGATCCGTCAGTTGTTGATGATTTGATTGAAAATCGTGAAAACCGCTAAGTTTTTGCACCATAAATCTACAAATAGCGCTGCGCGAAGAATATCGTGCAGCGCTATTTTGCATTTTATCTAATTTGTCAGCGCAAATTAACCACAAGTCTCATTAAATAATTGCATTAACTCCTTGTTTGCTGGGCACTACCTAAGGTGGCGAGGTGAGACAAATGGGGCGCAATAATGGGCAAACTTCTAAAATTACTAATCCTGACCTCGAGTGTGTTTTTGGGACTATTCACTTCTGTTGTGTGGGCTGAGGAGTGGGTGGCCAGCAAAATGCGCGGCGCTGTATTCATGTATGAAAATGCAGAATGGCAGCAAATTTTCCGTGGTCATCGTGTGGACAGCTCAAACGCCATTCAAACCGCGCCGGGCGCGCGCGTGGTGTTTACCCGTGGCAAGGAATCCATTGATGTGCGCGGTGATACGCGGATTCGGATCAAAGATCGTGTAGGCGCGCTCAACACTGTGATTGAGCAAGATTTCGGTGAAATCAACGTTGACGTTGAAAAGAAGAATGTTCAGCACTTTGCGGTTAAAGCACCATTGCTGACCGCCGTGGTTAAGGGTACGCGCTTTACGGTGAAGTCAGATCGCTCTGGCGCTGCAGCAGAAGTGATTGTGCGCCGTGGCCGTGTTGAAGTGCAAGACAACCAACTCAAAGTTAAAGTCGACGTGAAATCTGGCCAACGCGCAGGTCGTGAAGCTGGCGTTAGTGCTGTGATTGAAGTTAAGGGCCGTGGCAAGGTTGAACCCTTTATCAGCATGAATTCCAACCAGCCTGTTGCAAACAATAGCGCTGAGCTGAAACAGAAGCTGGGCATTAGCGATGGCCGGGACACTGGATCAGACGCTGTTAGTGCGGGTGCGAGCGCAAGTGGTGGCAAAGTGCCGGTAAATGTGGGCAATGGCGGTGCTCCTAGTGATGTCGGTGGTGTGCCGGATATTGGCACGGGCGGTAGTGGTAGCATTCCAGACGTTGGCAGCGGTTCCTCTAGCAGTGGCGCGTCAAGTGGTGCTGGTAGCAGCGGCGGAAGCAGTGCTGGGAGCAGCGGTTCAGGCGGCAGTGGCTCTGGCGCCGGTGGATCTGGCAGCAGTGGATCTGGATCAAGCGGTAGCGGTGGTTCAGGTGGCGGCTCCAGCAGCAAAGGTGTCGTCGGTTCGGTTACCGATAAAGTTAAAGACGTAACTGGAGGCCTAGGGCTTTAGTAAGTCAGCCAATATGCAATTTCACATGCCGTTAACCGTGCTTGGAACTTATACAAGGGCTTTAACGGCATTGGAATGCACTGAACGTAAGTTGGCGTGATTGGATATAGGGGCAGCATTTATGACCAAAATGGCCAAACTTCTTTTCGGGATAACTTTGTTTTCCGCGCTTTTTGCAATCGGCAACGCCATGGCAGAAGAGTGGGTGGCGAGTAAGTTACGTGGTGGTGTGTTCGTTTATGAAAATGGCGAATGGCAGCAAATTTTCCGTGGTCATGTGGTGGACAGCTCCAATGCTATTCAGACCTCTCCTCGCGCACGGGTTATTTTCACACGCGGCAAAGAATCCATTGATGTGCGTGGTGATACACGCATTCGGATTAAAGATCGTGTGGGTCAACTGAACACCGTCGTTGAGCAGGATTTTGGTGAAATTACTGTAGATGTTGAAAAGCAGAATGTGCAGCATTTTGCGGTGAAAGCGCCATTGCTGACCGCTGTCGTGAAGGGCACAAAATTCACCGTGAAGGCGGAGAAAAATGGTGCGGCAGCCGAAGTACAGGTTCAACGTGGTCGTGTTGAAGTGCAAGATGTTGAGCGCAAGATCAAAGTTGATGTGAAGCCGGGCCAGAAGGCCGCACGTCAAGCCGGTGTTGAGCATGTCATTGAAGTTGATGGACGTGGCCCAGTTGAACCGATGATTAGCATGAACACAAATAAGCCAATCGCCGCGAATAGCGCTGAACTCAAAGCGAAGCTGGGCTTGGCGAATAAGCCTGTTCAAGCACCTGGTCAGCAAAAGAAGAATGACGTTGTGGGCGTTACACCGGGCAATAGTGGCAACAGCAACGCCGGCGGCAATGGTAACGCTGGCGGCAACTCGGGCAATAGTGGCAACAGCAATGCCGGTGGAAATGGTAACGCTGGTGGCAACTCAGGCAATAGTGGCAATAGCAACTCTGGTAGCGGTGAAAATTCCAACGGTGGCAGCGGTAACAGCAACGCTGGCGGAAATGGCAACGGAAACGGAAATGCCGGAGGCAATGGAAAGGGGGAAGGGCGTTAGCCTTTCCCAACACATTTGATCACGTTGAAGGCCACTTTACTAAAGTGGCCTTTTTATTGCGTGTAAAGTGAATAGCAACCAATTGATGGTGTGATAGGGCGAGATTAAGTCGCTGTATTGCATTCCAATTTTGGCAATGGGCGACTGGAAGGACTTGCTTTGGGGCAATATGAAGCGATCGCTGGGTAAAATTGTTATATTGGCTGTCGTAACCGCCTTGGCCGTCCTCGTTGACTGGTCAGGCGGTTTTGCGCCGTTTGATCGCTATTTCCGTGAATATCGGTATTCCGCAATTTCCCAGCCGGTTTCTGAGAAATTTGTCATTGTTGCAATTGATCCAAAAAGTCTTGATGCCGTAGGGCAGTGGCCATGGCCACGGCGAGTGCACGCAGATATTATTGATCGACTTGTAGATTATCAGGTTGATGAAATCGCACTTGATATCGACCTGTCGCAAAATTCAAATGCCATAGACGATAATCGCTTGGCGGAAGCGTTGGAGCGGGCGGGCGGCTTCACATATCTTGCGAGCTTCAATCAGCTTGTGCGCGACCGGAACGACGAAGTCCGTCTGTCAACCGCGTTGCCCATTCCGAGTTTTCTAGAGCATGGCGACCCTGTTGTGGTGAATGTTCGGCCAGATAGCGACGGCAAAATTCGCAAAATTGAAAGTGGTGCCAATGTTGGTGGACGCAATTTGATGAGCTTGCCTTTGGCGCTCACTCAATTTGAGGCGTCTGAGGTGAATGAAACCTTCTGGGTCAACTTTGGTCTGGATCTGTCCCAAATAGATGTTATTTCCGCGATTGATTTGATTGAACGGCGCGTTGATCCACTACGATTGACTGGCAAAACAGCGTTGGTGGGCGCAACTGCTGTTGAGCTGGGTGATATTGTGTTGGTGCCTAAATATGGGCACATACCGGGTGTGGCACTATTGGCGTTGGGGGCTGAAAGTCGTTTGGATGGAAATCGGCTAACCCATTTCGGCAGCTGGCCCGGATTGGTGTTGGTTATCCTTTTTCTTCTCGCAACATTGTTGCCGCGCAAATCATGTTCGCTCATGTGGATGGCAATGGTTTACGCCTGTGGCTTTGTGCTGGTTGAGGGGGCGGCCTTTATTGCGCAATGGCAGTTGAATTATTTGATGAATACGTCACCCGCCCATGCGGTGACGTTTGCCATTATCTTATCTTACATTTTGAGTGAATTGACGTCGCGGCGTAATGAGTTGGAGCAGGCCAGCCAAGCCAATGTGCGCATGCAGGCGATTTTGGACCGTGTTGTTGAAGATAATTTTGACGGCGTGATCATCATTGATGGGCAGGAACGCATTCTGTCAGCCAGTGCGCCTGCGGAAGAGCTTTTGCAAGCTCGTCATGGGCTTGCGGGTAAAAAGGCTCAGGTTTTGCCGGGCATACTTTACAAAGAAACAGTGCGCCTGCTGCGGCATCGGGTGATGGAAGGTATTCCGTCCAAAGTGTCCAGCCTGCATATGTTTGAAAACGGCATTTATGCGGATAAGGGCTATCCGGGTCGGGCCATGGCGCTTGAATATTCGGTCACAGTGTCACGTATTGATGCGGGTGATGGGCCGGGCGAGCAGGTGGCTTGTCTCACATTCCGCGATGTGACCGAACGGTTGAACCATGAAAAGCGTCTGTCCTATTTGGCGAACTATGACACTTTGACGGGTGCTTTTTCACGCCAAAAACTAGTGGAAGAGTTGGGGCGTTATTGTCGACCAAAGTCCGACAAGCCGCGCGATATGACGCTGTTGTTGCTTGATTTGGATCGGTTTAAAAACATCAACGATACGCTGGGCATCAGCATTGGTGACCAATTGCTCAAGCAAGTGGTGAAGCGGTTGGGGCAGTTGGGCCTTTATAGTGTGACCCGGTTGGGTGGCGACCGTTTTGCAGCGGTTTATCCGCATATTTTGCAGGAAGAAGAGCTCGCGCCATTTGCAAACAATGTGTTGAACGCGATTGTTGCGCCCTATGCGATTGGCGCGCACCGGGCCTTGATCGGCGCCAGCTTGGGCATGACGGATACTGCAAATTCTGGTTATTTTGCTGAGCAATTATTGACCCATGTGGACATGGCGCACTCCGAAGCTAAGTCCATGCCAGGCAATAGCTATTTTGCCTACCGTAGCGAATTGAGCGAGCGGGTGCGGGACCGTCAATCGATCGAAGTTGCCTTGCTAGATGCAGTGGCTAATGGTCAGTTGTTCTTGCAATATCAGCCGCAGGTTGATCTGGCGACCAACAAGATTATTGGCGCTGAATCCTTGGTGCGCTGGCGCCATCCTGAATTGGGTTTTGTACGGCCAGACCGCTTTATCTCTGTGGCTGAAGATAGCGGCATGATCATTGAGATTGGCCGTTGGGTGTTGTTGCAATCCTGCATGGATGCGGCTAAATCCAGCGCGGGCGGTCGTATCGCGGTGAACGTATCTGCAGTGCAGTTCGAATATGGCGATGTGCTTGGCGATATTGATTATGCGCTCAAGGAAACTGGGCTTGATCCATCTCGCTTGGATATTGAAATCACGGAAAGTGTTTTCGTGTCGAAACAAGATAAGACCATCGGTATTCTAGATAGTATTATTGAGCGGGGCGTTGGCATTGCGCTGGATGATTTCGGCACAGGCTATTCGTCTCTCAGCTATTTGAGCAAGTTGCCGGTCAATAAGATCAAGATCGACCAAGCCTTCGTGCGCAATTTGCCCGAAGACCAGCAATCCATGGCGATCATCAATGCTGTGGTGTCTTTGTCCAAACATATGGACAAGAAAGTTGTTGCTGAGGGCATTGAAACTGAAGAGCAGGCGCGATTGCTGCATCGCGCGGGGTGCCATATCGGGCAGGGCTATCTGTTTGGTCGTCCGCTTGATCGGAAAGAATTCTGTTACTTGCTGACAAGCTATAACGCTCCTCAGCAAAAAGATGCGGTTTAGAAGCCCTATTTAAGGCATATTCCTCCGGCATTTATAGGTTTTTGATTCTCAGAGCGGTTTACATGCGTTTATTGATTATTGCGGCAATGTTCGTTGCCCATTTTAGTGTGCCAGCAATGGCTCAATCCCTTCGTGATATGGCTGGTCAGATGGTGATGATCGGCTTTCAGGGCGACCAAAGTTCCGGCAAATGGCACAATGGCGTCAAAAGCCTAGTGAAAGAGGGCAAGATCGGCGGGGTGCTTTACCTCAAATATAATGTTGCCTCCACCGATATGGTCAAAAGCAAAAATGCGGACTGGCAATCTGTTGCACCAGCAAATCTGCCGTTGCTGATCAGCATCGACCAAGAGGGCGGGCAGGTTGAACGTCTGACCAAATCTGTAGGCTTTGCCGAAATTGCCAGCGCGCAAGATGTTGCCAATTCAATGAATGCAAGTGCAGCACAAGCACTCTATGAAAATTTGGGTCGTCGGCTTGCGGCGCTTGGGTTCAATGTCAATTTTGGCCCTGTGGTTGATGTGAATGTAAACCGCAATAATCCGATCATTGCCAAGTTTGGCCGTTCCTATTCAGCTGATCCTGAGAAGGTCGCCGAATATGGCGCTGCCTTTGTGCGCGGACACAAGTCTGCCGGTGTGTTGACCTCGCTCAAGCATTTCCCGGGGCATGGTTCCAGCCAAGCTGACAGCCATTTGGGCTTTGCAGACATTACACAGAGCTGGCGCGATACTGAATATGTGCCATACAAAAAGCTGATCAGCCAAAATCTGGCGCAAATGGTGATGGTGGGGCATCTCTATCACAAGAGCTTTGCTGAAGCGGGCAAGAATGATTATCCGGCCAGCCTCTCGTCTGTGGCGATTAATGGCGTGCTGCGGCAGGGGTTGGGCTTTAACGGCGTGGTTGTTTCCGATGATATGGAAATGGGCGCCATCACCAAGCTCTATGGCTTTGACGAAGCGGTGATTGCAGCGGTGCGGGCGGGCAATGATATCTTGCTGTTTTCCAATACGCGCGAGCCAAGCCTTGAATTGCCCAACAAGATTATCAATCTATTGGTGAGCGAAGCAGAGCGTGACCCTGCTTTTGCTGAGATGATTAAGCGTAGTTATGGCCGGATTGTGGGCATGAAAGCGATGCTGGTCCAATAACAGACTTTGCCCAGATCTGTTCAACGCGGTAAGGTGTCACAAAAGTGACGCCTGAATCGGGTTAGAAAGTCAGGCGCAAAGACAATGCGAGCGTAAGAAATGATGATGCAACAACAAGAAACCCGGCATGTAAAGGCCTTGTTTATTTCCGATGTCCATTTGGGCATGCGGACCATCCGGGTGGAACAATTGATAAATTTCTTGCGCGCTTATGATGCTGAGACGATTTATTTGGTCGGCGACATTATTGATGGATGGCGCTTGCAAAAATCTTGGTATTGGCCCGATAGCTACAACCTTTTGGCGCAAAAACTACTGCGCAAAGCCCGCAAAGGCGCGCGCATTGTTTATTTGCCGGGCAATCATGACGAATTTTTGCGCGACTATTTGGGCACGCATTTCGGCGACATCGAGATTGTGGATCGCGTGATCCACCATGCAGCAGATGGCAAGCAATATTTGGTGATCCATGGCGACCAGTTTGACGTGGTGGTGCGCCACGCCAAATGGTTGGCGCATGTGGGTGACTGGGCTTACAATTCGGCGCTGCGGATCAATATTTTGGTCAATTGGGTGCGCCGCAAATTGGGCCTAAATTACTGGTCGCTTTCTGCCTGGGCCAAGCACAAGGTTAAAAATGCCGTGAGCTTTATTGGTCGCTATGAAGAAGCGCTGGCCCACGAAGCAAAAGAAACTGGCGTCGACGGCGTTATTTGCGGCCACATTCATCATGCTGACATGCATGACACTTATGGCACGCGTTATATCAATACTGGCGATTGGGTGGAAAGCTGCACCGCGATCGTTGAAAATCATGATGGACAGTTTGAGCTGATCCGTTGGACCGATATGGCCACAACCCCTAATCAAGAGGCGCGTCGAAAAAAGACGCGTGAAGCCGCATGACACGCATACTAATTGTCACTGATGCTTGGCACCCACAGGTAAACGGCGTTGTTCGCTGTTTAGATAAGGTGGGGCAAGAGCTTCGGACAATTGGTTATGACGTTGATTACCTGACGCCGGAACGGTTTTGGACCATGCCCATGCCTACCTATCCGGAAATTCGCTTATCTCTGGCCTCATTGGGGGCAATAGGCGAAATCATTGAAAACTATGCGCCACAGCATATTCATATCGCCACTGAAGGCCCGCTTGGTCTGTTGGCTCGGCATTATTGCACCAGCCATCATTTGGCATTCACCACGAGTTACCACACCCGTTTTCCAGAATATGTCGCGGCCAGATTGCCTGTGCCGTGTGAATGGTCCTATGCCTATTTGCGTTGGTTTCACGATGCAGCAGCGCACACGTTGGCGCCCACGCGCTCTGTGGTGGAAGATTTAAAAGATAAAGATTTTCAACATGTTGTTGAATGGACCAGAGGTGTTGATTCAACGCGATTTGCGCCTGGGCCAAAAACGCTCTTCCAAGATTTGCCGGGGCCGCATTTGGTTTGTGTTGGTCGGGTGGCGGTTGAAAAGAATGTGGAAGCCTTTTTGAAGTTAGATGTGCCGGGCACCAAAATTGTGGTGGGCGACGGCCCTCAAAAGGCAGAACTTGAAGCTAAATATCCTGACGCGGTTTTTGTGGACCGCAAGCAGGGGGCAGAGCTTACCGCTCATTATCAAAGCGCAGATGTTTTTGTTTTCCCATCTAAAACCGACACATTTGGCAATGTGATGCTGGAAGCGATGGCATGCGGTTTGCCTGTTGCGGCCTATCCGGTGATGGGGCCAATTGATGTGTTGACTGATCCTAAAGCCGGGGTGATGGAAGACGATTTGGCTATTGCGGTGACAAAAGCACTGACTTTGAAACGTGAAGATGCACGCGCCCATGCGCTAAAATATAGCTGGCAAGTTTGCGCCACCATGTTCCGTGATTATCTGGTGCCAACGCTTAGCGGCCATGAGCAGGCGGCATAATTCGGCATTTTCCGTCCTAAAACCAAAAACATACCTTTGGACTTGTCAGTTGCTGCAAATCAGCGCACCCTAATTGGGTCAAATCCAAAAGGTTGTTCCCTATGCTATATTCTATGCGCGAGGCGCTCTTATCCCATCGAGGGCGTGCATCTAGCTTTTATGCCTTTAAATTTCTAGCGGTCGGTATTGCCGTGCCGTTTCTACCTTTGTGGTTGAAATCGCAAGGTTTGTCAGATTCCGATGTGGGCTTTGTCAATTCCGCCCCCATTTGGATGATGGTGTTGATCAATATCTTTGTGGGGCGTATTGCTGACAAAGCAAGTGATTGGCGGCAAGTGATCATTGCGGCCAGCTTGCTGTCTGGATTTGCGTCGATCACCTTGTTTTTCGCGCAAGGGTTTTGGGCCATCCTGTTTTGTTGGACCCTGACGGTGCTGCCCTTCATGGTTGGCGCGCCGGTAACTGATGCAGCCACTGTGCGGATGGCGCGGCGGCGTAATTTGGATTTTGCCATGATCCGAGTGTGGGGCACTGTGGGTTATGTGGCAGCCAACCTATTTTCGGGCTGGATGCTCAATCTTTCAGGTGTGGGTATCTTCTTGCCGCTATTTGTCAGCTTCTGTCTTATTCGCGGGCTGATGTCGCTGCAATTGCCCAAATTCCGCTCAGAAGCGCCAGAAGATGAGAAGCTTGGGCCAGAAGTTGTTGTTGCCCCGCCACATCCTTTGCAGGCGCAGGAGATTAAGGATGCATTCCGTCCTTGGTTTGCTTTGGCCATTCTCGGCTCGGCCTTTATCGTTGCATCGCACGGGCCGCTTTACGCGTTTGGTTCTATTTTGTGGGACCGGGCAGGTCTGCCTTCAACCATCATTGGGCCGCTATGGGCCATTGGCTCTGCTGCTGAAATTCTAACCTTCTTTGTGTTTGCCCGCATTGCCAAGCGGTTCTCTGCACGTCATTTGCTGATTTTCGCCGCTGGTATCACCGTGTTGCGCTGGGTCGGCATGAGCTTTGATGTGCCGGTTTGGGGCTTCTTCTTGCTGCAAATGCTGCATGCGGTCAGCTTCGGCATCACCTATTTGGGTACGCTGAATTTTGTTGCCAACTGGACGGCGGAGAAGTTCGCTGCTGAGGCGCAAAGCCTCGTTCAAGTGGTATCACAGGCTACGCTGGCCACATTCATTGTATTGTTCGGCTTTGTCTTTTCCAACTTCGGGGCGCCGACATTTATGTTGTCAGCCATTTTGGCGGGGCTTGGCGGCGCGTTGATCTTTGTTTCGCTTGTGCTGGTCAATCCTCGCAGCGAGGCTTAATGCTTCTCGCACCAGAAACTAACAATCAAAAAAGGCGCCCCAGAATTTGGAGCGCCTTTTTTATTTGTTCGTTATGTTGTGGCGGCTAGTTCAAGCGACCTTGGGCATGTGCCAACATTGTGTAGATCTTGCCGCGATCAGATGTCAGCAAGGCTTGTGTGTCCCGCACAGGGTCAACGCCGCTAGCTGCATCACGCAAGAGCTGTTCAAACTCGCCCATAAAGTCTTTGGCGGTGCCAGCAAACTCTTGGTCTTGCTTCAATGCTTTGCGTACATCGTCAAAAATGCTTTGGCCTGCCAGGGTGTAAAGACGACGAGAGAACACGCCGCTTTCGCCATTCTGGTAACGCCGCCAAGCATCAACCAATGTTTTGTGATCCACAGCCTCAATCATCTCTGATGTGAGGTTTTTCAAGTTGCCACCGCGGCGGGCGCTGCTGGCCTGCTGGTTGGCTGAAGCGTTGCGCAACAAGCTGCGAACCCAGCTGCCTTCTTCGTCCTGCTGGGCTGTTTTTGCAGCCGTTTGTGCAGGGGCAGGTGTTTGTGCCGCACGTTTGCGCTCAGCTTCTGCTGCGCGGGCATCTTGCTCTTCAATCTGCTTTTCCAAAAGCGCGGCCAATTGCTCTGATGAGATATCATCGTCAAAGCGGTCATCTTGCTGCTGCACAGGCTGGCTTGTTGCTGCTGGCCGTGGCGCTTCGGTGCGGGCAGGGCTCAAAGGCTGTTCTGCACGCCGTGGCGCTTCTTGGCTTTGCAAGGTGCTTGCTGTGCGTGGTGCTTCAGGTTTTGGCGTTGGGCGTTGTTCAATTGTTGGGGCCGCGGCTGCCGCTTTCGGGGCAGGGCGTGGCGCAACAGGTTGCGCGTTCACAATTTTGTTCAACTCTTCCAAGGCTTCAATTTGCTCTGCTACCACTTGGCGCATTGCTGCTGCACTTGCCTTTGTTTCCTCCGGCAATTCCATCACGCCGCGTTGCAATTCTGAACGGGTTGAGCTCAGCTCTTCGCTCAATTCTTTTGCAGTCAGGCGCATCGCAGTTGATGTTTCGTTGAACCGTTCAACAGCAGATTGGATTGATTGCTGCATTTCGTCGATGAGTGACTTCTGTGCTTGTTGCAATGCTGTTGTTGCACGCTGGCTTTCCACGCCGGCAGTCTCAGTCAAATCGCGTAGATTTGTTGAAACAGTGTTGGACGCGCTGCTCACAGTTTGTGTCAGATTATCTTGGGTCTCAGCGATCCGAGATTCAGTTTCACTCACTGTGTCAGACAAGGATTTAGCGAAGGTGCGCAAGCGGGCATCAATTTCTTCGGCACGCTTGGTAAAGCCAGCCACCAAGGCATCCATTGCGGTGCGGCCGCCTTCAATTGTGTCCACAGTAACAACTGACGCGTCGGTGAGTTCTTTGGCTGCATTGGTGAAGCCTGCGGCTTGACCATCAAGCACATGCTTGATTTCGCCAACCTCTTGCAACAGGCCATGAATGGTGCCTTGCAACGCATTCACATGCTCGCCCATCAAGCGACCAGCGTCGTCGGTGCCTGCAAGGGCATCGCGCACGGCGTCTGAATAGCGGGCAGTGTGTTTTGCCACGCCATCTTCTAGCGTTGCCAAGTTGCTGGTTGAGGTTTCCAAAACTTGCTGCAACAGCATGTTGGAATCGTTCAGCTTGGCCAAGGCGCGGGTCACATCTTCTTCTATACGTGAAGTTGAGTGCGCCATGATCTCTTCGGCACCGCGTGCATTTTGCTCCAATGCGTTGCGCAACAGATTTTGCTGCTTTTGCATGCGCTCTTCAATGTCAGCAGTTTTCTTGTCGATCAGTTTCGCGAGGGTGTCAGACTGTACGGCCACAACTTGGTTCATGGCGCGTGCTTTGTCGCTTAGCTCTTCAGCGGTGTTTACCGCACGTACGGACACCAATTCTTCCATCGCAGTAGAGGCGCCACGCAATTGCTCCATCGCGCCGCGGATCACCAGATCCATGCGTGAGGCAGTGCGTTCCACGTCAGATGAAATGTCGCTGGTCAAGCCAGTGAGTTTTTCATCCAATGCAGCGGTGATCTGGTTTGCGCCACTATCAATATTGCCAAGTGCTTTGTTGAAGCTTTCAGAGAAGGCAGAGTTCATTTCGCTCAAGCGGGTAGCAGTTTCATTTGCACGTTGTGCAATTGCATCAGGCAATGTGCCCAATTTGTCTTCGATGGTGCGAGACAAGTGCTCGGTTGAAAGTGCCATGCGCTCTTCGCTCTCGGCCACACGGGCTTCGATAGAGCTTGAAAGACCTTCGGTTGCGCCGGTGATCCGCTCTTCGGCAGCGCGTGTACGTTCTTCCACAGAAGAGGAGAGGTTTTGCGTTGCTGCTGCGATCCGCTCTTCGCTGCCACGGGCGCGGGCTTCCATCGCATCGGACAAGCTTTGTGTTGCCGCTGTAATGCGTTCTTCGGCTTCCAGTGCACGCTCTTGCATCGAGGTTGAGATATTGTTTGCCGCTGCAGACAAACGTTGCTCTGTCGCAGAAAGGCGGCTGCCGATGGTTTGATCTAGCTCGCTGGTTGCTTTTTCAAACAGGCCTGCAGAGCTGCTCACAGCGCTTTCCACGCGACCAGCCAAGGTCTCGGTGCTGGCCTCTATATTGGATACAGCGTCGGTCACTTTGCCCGCAACGCCAGTTTCGGCGTCAGACAAACGTGCAATCGCCGCATCAATTTGGTTGCCCAAATTGTCGTTCACGCGGGCCACTTGTTCCTCAATCATTTGAGAAACGTGGTTGGTGCGTGTTTCCATGGTTTCGTTCACATCGCGCAAGCTTTCATCAATGCTGTCGCGGAACAATTGACCGGATTTTTCAAAGGTTGTGCCCAACTCTTTGGTGCGGTTTTTCATGGTCGCATCAAGGTCAGCGGCGCTGGTTTGCAGCACAGTGTTGAACTCAGAAGTGCGCTGATTGATGGTGCTTTCCAGTGACTGGGCGTGTTGTTTGAACCCTTGCTCATTTTCATTGAGCGTTTTGATCAAACGTTCGCCTTTTTCACTCATGATTTCATCCATGGAGTGGAGGCGGCTGTCCAAAATAACGGCCACTTCATCTACACGGCTGGTGAGCTGCGAAATGGTGTCTTGTCCAGCATTGGCCAACAACTCGCGGGCTTCGGCAGCGCGTTCGTCCAGCGTGCCACCCAATTGGAGCAGGGCAGATTGCACTGCGCTTTCCAAATTGTTGGTTTGAATGGAGATGCTTTCATCCACGCCTGAGCCAAAGTCAGCCAAAGTGCGCTGCGCATATTCTGCGTTTTGCAAAATCTTGGAGGCGAGGTTGGAGCCAACATTTTCCATGTTTGAGGCGATCTCTTCGCCGCGCAAGTTGAGATCAACGAGCACAGATTCGCTAGACGCACGCAAAACGCCAGAAAGCTGGTTGGTGCGTTCTTCAATAATGCTGGAGAATTCAGATGTGCCATCTTCAAGCGAACGGGTGAGGCGGGCAATGCGCTCGTCCACATTTTCGCTAAAGCTGCTGGAACCACGGGCCAACACGTCATTAAGGGCGTTTGTACGCTCTTCAATGGTTGCGGCCAGATTCGTGTGGCGCTCGCCAAAGGCATCCAGCATATAGGTGGTGCGTTCATTAAGCAGATTGTCCAACTCGTCACGCTTGGTGTCTAGCGTTTCGCTGAAATTGGTTGCACGGGCGCTCAACACTTGGTTGAGGCGAGCGGTGCGGTCTGCCACTTCGCTTGAAAGTTGCTCGGTGCGTTCCACCAAAGTTTTGTCGAAGCGCGCATTTTGTTCAGAAAGGGTCGAGCCCAATTCTTCTGTGCGCATCGCAACTTTTTCAGACAATTCGTCTGACCGCATGGCCAAAGTCTGATCGAAGCTCTCGCTGTGCGCAGAAAGAGTGCTATTCAGTTGGTCTGTGCGATTAGCCAGCGTTTGGTCAAAGCTGTCGCTGTGAGCAGACAAGGTGCTGTCCAACTGCTCAGTGCGCGAGGCAACTTTGTTGGCCAATTCGTCTGCACGCTGCGCCAATGTTTCGTCAAACTGTGCGCTTTGCTCAGCCAGGGCAGAGGCCATGGCGGCGGTGCGTTCGTCCACCACAATGTTCAGCTTGTCTGTGCTGTCGTCCAACGCTGCCACAAGGTCCGTGCGGCGATTGTCGATGGTGTTGGCAAAGCGGTCTGATTGTTCTTTAAGCGCGCCAGTGATCTGGTCGCCTTGGCCTGCGATAGATTGAGTGATGTCGCCGCCAGTTGTGCGCATTTTGTCCACAAATGATGAGCCAACTTCGTCCAATTGCTGGGCAAAGCCAGAATGGGCGTCAGAAATAGCTTCGCGTACGCGCTCAGAGTTGGTCACCACGGCATTGCGTTGGTTGGCCAGTTCTTCGATCAGGGCACGCATGCGCAACTCATTGTCCGCATAGGTGCGTTCAAGTGAGTTCACTTCATTGTGGACCATCACTTCCAGCTCACCTGCGCGAGAAAGCGCACGTTCCAGCCCGTCGCCAATGGCGTTCACTTCGCGGCGCACAGCTTGGCCCACGGTTGTGATTTGCGCTGTCGCTGTTGATTCAGGTTCCGCAAGGCGCAAGGCGGCTTGGGTCATGGAAGAGGCGGCCAAGCGCAAATCTTGAGCGCGGCGCACAATCAACGCGATGGCAAAAAAGGCCAGCACTGGGATCAAGAACAGGGCAGAAAAGCCCGCAAAGTCGGGTGTTTGGACAAGTGCTGTGAATTCGGTGTTGGCCAAATCTGCGCCAAAACGCATATAGCCAAGTGTACCGATGATCACCATCCAGCAAATAGAGGCCAAAGCCGCCAACCAGTATGGCGTTGTCGAAGGCTTGGACTGCATGGAATATAGAATGCCTGCGGCAGTGGATCGGTCATCATTGGCCACAGAAGCTGCGCGACTAGCGATCCGCTCGGCTGAACGAGAGCGGCTTTCACTGGCGCGTTTTGAGCGCCCGCGCTTTTCTTCTGACGATGAGGTGGCTTTATCCAAGCTTGGTGCTTTACTGGATTTTACATCTGAATCAGATGAAGATTCCAATGCACTTTCCACTGCTGAGAAAGCCAGCGTGGCTGGATCATTAGAGGAGTTTTTATTCTTTGCCATACTCAATACTACCTTTTGCGTCCGCACAATGCCCGGCGAACTTAGGGTGAGCTGAGGCAAGTTTTGTGCATAATGAACACAACTGGAGCGTCCTCCAGAACTTAATAAAGCATTAAAATATAATGCATTTCGGGCCACAGTACCCAACGCCGCCGAACGTTGGTATCATGCCTTTATACACCAATTGAAGGTGATCGAGACATTTTTATTAAAAATTAGTTAACGTGCAAGCGGCCTTCAATTTCAATTTGTATCAATTTTTCGGCTTCTTACGGGCTTTAAAGCTTGATTCAACCTTGTTTGATATGTTGTGGATAGTTTGAGTTCACAAGGAGTATAGGCCGATGGCCGGGCTTGCAATTGATCGTGATGGAGTTGGCTTTTCTGTTGATGAAGGGCGTCCACGTGCCATCGATTTGGCGTTTTTGGCGCGCCAGACAATGGGCAACAAAAATCTCGAAAACGATATATTGCAGCTCTACCGCAAACAATTGCGCAAATTTGAACCAGACTGGGCGAAAGCGAAAAGCTTGCCGAATCTTGAAATCACCATTCATGGCATGCGGTCTGCCGCCCTTGGAGTTGGGGCTACTTCCATTGCCGAGTTAAGCCGTTCTGCTGAGCAAGAACTTCGGCAAAATGGAACGCAAATGGGCGAAATTTACGCTCAATTGGGTGATGCTGTTCGCGTTGCTCTTGAGTTTATCGACCAAATTTTGGGCGAATAGCCGCACATCTTCTCTCTTTGTTGTGGTTGTCATGGGCGCTTAGGGGCGCTATATGGCCACTGATCAGAGATAAGGGATAATTTCATGGCAAAAATCACCTATGTTGAAGCCAATGGCACCAAACATGAAGTTGAAGCTGAAAATGGCTCAACCGTCATGGAAAATGCGATCCGCAATGCGGTGCCGGGTATTGTTGCTGAATGTGGCGGCGCATGCACCTGTGCCACATGCCACGTTTATGTGGATCCAGAATGGGTGAGTGTAACGGGCGGACCTTCCATGATGGAAGAAGATATGCTCGATTTTGCTTTTGACGTGAATGACCGTTCGCGCCTGTCTTGCCAGATTAAGGTGAGCGACGAAATGGACGGTTTGGTCGTGCACGTACCAGAAAATCAGGCTTAGTTTAGCCTTAGAATTTCATTCCAGAATTCGCCATTTGGCGCAAAAATTCTATCAAAGGGGCGGGTTGTGAGTTTAATTTACTCACCGCCCCTTTCTTTTTGGGTTCGGTTTTCTCTTTTTCCCTGTGAATGGGGAAATAAAAAAGCTATTTTATTTCAGTAGCTTGGCAATGGTTCGCCCCTCGATTATTTTGTGTAACAACTTAGACGAGGCGCGATGATGACCAAACTCGGCATTTTCCCAGTATCTATGAAGGTACGGGGCAAAAAAATTGTGATTGCAGGTGGCGGCCCAGAAGCCTTGGCGAAAGCTCGGTTGGCGGCCAAAACTGATGCCCACACCATTGTGGTGGCCCGTAAAATTTTTGCTGATTTCGGCGGCTTGGATATCACTGTGCTGGAGCAACCTTTCACCGAGGATTTGCTTGAAGGCGCAGCCATGGTGTTTTCCGGTGATGAAGGGCCAGATGCGGATTTGGCCAAAGAGGCAGCGCGGGCGCACGGCATTCCGTTGAATGTGGTGGACAAGCCAGACGAGTGCGATTTTTACACCCCGGCCATTGTGGATCGTGCTCCTTTGTCCGTTGCGATTTCATCTGAGGGCGAAGCGCCTGTGATGGCGCGGTTGGTGCGGGCTAAAATTGAGGCCTTGTTGCCGCTGTCTTTGGGGAAAATCGTGAAATTTACTGGTGGCTTACGCGAGAAAGTTGAGCAAACGATTCATTCGGGTGATCAGCGCCGCAAGTTCTATCAAGATTTGCTGGCCTCGCCGAAATATGAGCGGCTGGTGGCTGGTGATCAGGATCAGGACGCGCACTTGTTTGCGGACTGGTTGATGCAAGCGCGTGCCGAAGGGCAGGGCTTTGTGCACTTGGTTGGCGCAGGTCCGGGTGCGGAAGATTTGCTAACGCTTCGCGCGCAGCGCGTGTTGCAAAGCGCAGACGTGATTGTGCATGACCAATTGGTGCCAGACGCCATTGTGGAGATGGGCCGCCGCGATGCGGAACGTTTTGCAGTTGGTAAGGCCAAGGGCCGTCACTCCTTCACGCAAAAGCGCATCAATCAGATGCTTGTCGATTTGGCCAAGCAGGGCAAGCGCGTGGTGCGGTTGAAGTCTGGCGATCCGATGATTTTTGGTCGCGCAGGCGAGGAAATCGCGCATTTGCGGGCAAACAATGTGGATTTTGACATTGTGCCAGGCATCACCTCGGCTTTGGCTGCGGCGGCAGACAGCGAAACCGCTGTTACATTGCGCAATGTTTCTTCAGGCATCGTGTTCGCAACAGCGCATGGCGCAGACAATCAAGTGGTGACCCATTGGGCCAGCTTGGCGAAGTCCGGCATTTCATTAGGCATTTATATGGGCAAGTCGATCTTGGCAGATGTGGCCAATGATTTGATCGCCCACGGGTTGGCAGGTTCAACGCCAGTGGGTGTTGTGGTGAATGCGGGCCGTGAAAACAGCACTCGTCATTTGGGCACATTGGCGGACGCTGAACAATTGAAAGAACAATTGGCCGAAGGGCCAGCGATCGTTTTCATCGGTGAAGCGATTGCCAGTGGCAATTGGCAACAATTTGAGGCGCAACTGCCTCAAACATTGCAAGTGGCATAGGTGGGGCAATGAAAGTAATTACAGGCAACGAGCTTTTGTCCGGCGCCGTCGTATATTTTTACGGCGAAGACCGCTGGGGCATGGATTTGCAGCAAGCGCAAATTTTTGACGATAAAGCGCCAGAAGTTGATGAGATTTTGGCGGCGGCAACCAAGAAGGACAAGGTGGTGAGCCTTGAAGCCATTCCGGTTGAAAAGCACGACAATCAGTTGGTGCAGACCAACCGCTTGCGCGAGCAAATTCGCGCCAATGGCCCAACGGTCGGCACCTATGGCCGCCAGCATTTGAGTGAGGCTGATTATGTATCGCTATGATGAATTTGACGCCGCCTTTGTGCGCGAGCGTACCGCCCAGTTTTCAGATCAGGTAAAGCGCCGTGTTGCTGGGGAATTGACCGAAGATCAGTTTCGCCCGCTGCGTTTGATGAATGGACTTTATCTGCAATTGCACGCCTATATGCTGCGGGTTGCAGTGCCATATGGCACGCTGAACTCCCGCCAGATGCATAAATTGGCGCACATTGCCCGCACCTATGACCGTGGCTATGGCCACTTCACCACGCGGCAGAATATTCAATATAATTGGCCGAAATTGCAGGATGTGCCAAAAATTCTTGAGGAATTGGCAGAAGTTGAAATGCACGCCATTCAAACTTCGGGCAACTGCATTCGCAATGTGACGACGGACCAGTTTGCTGGCGCCGCCCACGATGAAATCATCGATCCGCGCCCAGTAGCTGAGATCATTCGTCAATGGTCGAGCCTACATCCTGAATTTTCATTCTTGCCGCGCAAATTCAAAATCGCCATCACTGGCGCGCCGCAGGATCGTGCTGCCGTGAAGTTTCACGATATTGGTTTGATGGCCAATGAGCAGGGCGGTCAGGTTGGCTGGCGCGTGTTTGTGGGCGGCGGTTTGGGCCGTACGCCGATGGTTGCCAAGGAAATCAATGATTTTGTGCCGCACGAAGATTTGCTGGCCTATTTGGAAGCAATTTTGCGGGTCTATAATCTGCATGGTCGTCGCGACAACAAATATAAAGCGCGGATCAAGATTTTGGTGCACGAAACCGGCATTGAGCAAATCCGCGAAGAAGTTGAAGCCGAGTTTGCGCAACTGAAGGACGGGGTATTGACCCTGCCACAGGAAGAGCTGGACCGGATTTCAACTTATTTCGCCGCACCGCCATTCGCCGCGGATGCAGAGGATGTTTTGGATGCCGAGCGTCATGCGTTGGAGAATCCGCAATATGCGAAGTTTTTGAAGCGCAACCTGTTTAAGCATCGCCAGCCTGGCTACACGTCCATTACCATTTCCTTGAAATCGGTGGGCGAGGTGCCTGGTGACGCGACCGATGAGCAGATGGACGCGATTGCTGAGTTGGCGCGTGACTATAGCTTTGATGAGCTGCGTGTGAGTCACGAGCAAAATCTGGTGCTGCCGCATGTGAAAAAGTCTGATGTACGGGCCATCTATGACCGTTTGGTTGAGATCGGCTTGGCCGAAGGCAATGCGGGTTTGATTTCTGACATTATCGCTTGCCCGGGTCTTGATTATTGCGCCTTGGCCAACGCCCGTTCAATTCCGATTGCGCAGGATATTGCCAAGCGCTTTGCGGATCGTGAAAACGAATTTGGCGAACTGAAAGTCAAAATCTCCGGCTGCATCAACGCCTGTGGTCACCACCATGTGGGCCATATTGGTGTGCTGGGCGTGGAGAAAAAAGGCACGGAGCTTTATCAGATCACAGTGGGCGGTGACGCCACTGAACACGCCTCTGTTGGCAATATTTTGGGCCGTGGTGTGACGGGTGATCAAGTGCCGGATGCGCTTGAAAAGCTGCTCGATGTGTATATGGCCAAACGCGAAAATGCGGATGAGCCCTTTATTGACGCGTTCCGTCGTTTGGGTGAGGCCCCCTTTAAGGAGGCGCTTTATGGCTAGTTCCAACGCCGCTGCAGCGTTTACCCCGAAGGAGCGCCTGAGCGATCTGCAATTGGTTGCCTTGAACGGCATGTTTGATGAGCGTGACGCGCTGAGCGTGTTGCGCCATGCGCTGGAAGAATTGACCTCGCACCCCATCGCGATGGTCTCTTCTTTCGGCGCAGATTCTTCTGTGTTGCTGCACATGGTGGCGCAGATCAATCCGCATCAGGAAGTGCTGTTTTTGGAAACGGGCAAGCATTTCCCTGAAACGCTTGAATATGTGGAAACCATGAAGCAGCATTTGGGCCTGACCAATGTGCGCTTTTTGGAGCCAGACACCAGCGATTTGGCACGTTTTGACCCGAAGGGCGACCTTTGGCAAACCGATCCTGATAGCTGCTGCCATATCCGTAAAACTGAACCGCTCGACGCAGCGTTGAAAGCCTATGGCGGCTGGGTGACCGGGCGCAAGCGCTTCCAAACCAGCGATCGCGGGGTGTTGCCGCACTTTGAATTGACCAGCGATGAACGCATCAAGGTCAACCCGTTGGCCTATTGGGATTTTGAGGATGTGAAGGCCTATCGCGCCGAACATGATTTGCCACCGCATCCCTTGTTTAATGTCGGCTATTTGTCTATCGGTTGTGCGCCGTGTACCTCGATGGTGAAGGAGGGGGAAGACCCTCGCTCTGGTCGCTGGCGCGGGCGCGACAAAACCGAATGTGGAATTCATTTTGATGTAAGCGGCAAAATCGCAAAGCCGCAGGCCAAGGGACAGGGCATGAATACGCTTTTTAAAGACGGTCAATTTGTTGAAGATCAATGGCGTGATCTTGCAGAAGATGAGGCCTTGATTGATCTCGATCATGTTTTTGTGCCGTTTGCGCTCTATCTTGAGCATAAGGAGCGGGTTTTGGCCAGCAATGGCGCCATTGGCTTGATTGTTGAGCCGGGCGACGATGTGCATTTGATCGGTGACGAAGCGAGCCGTTTTTCTGCGATTTCGGTTGAGTTTCCAAAGTTCGGCGATGGTCGCGGATATTCATCTGCCCGCCTGTTGCGTGAGCGATATGGCTTTGAGGGCGAGTTGCGTGCACGTGGCGATATTTTGACAGACCAAGTGCAGTTTTTGCGCCGTTGCGGCTTTGACAGCCTTGTGGTTGTTGACGGACCAACGCGAAACGCACTAGAAAACGATGCGATTGCTGGTGTTTCAGTGTTTATGCAGCCCACAGGCCGCGACATTGAGGTGCCCGCGGGCACACGCCCTTTCTTGCGGCGGGTGAAATAATCTTTTTGGGGTGGTCCAGCACCCTTTAAACCGCAGGCGGTCCAGCGCCTGGAATAAGACACGAAGTGAGTGAATAAATGAGCGAACAAGAGATCGTCACCGATGTGGTGATTGTCGGTGCGGGTCCTGTTGGACTTTTTGCGGTGTTTGAACTGGGCCTTCTGGACATCAAATGCCATTTGATTGACATTCTGGACAAGCCGGGCGGCCAATGCGCTGAGCTTTATCCTGAAAAGCCGATCTATGACATTCCAGCCTTTCCCGAAATTTCCGGGCAAGAGCTGACTGATAATTTGTTGAAGCAGGCGGAGCCATTTGGCCCGACCTACCATTATAACCGCATGGTCAATGAGATTGAGCGGCAGGATAATGGCGACTTCCTCGTGAAAACTGATGCGGGTGAAACCTTCCGTTGTAAGGTTGTGGTGATTGCTGCGGGTGGTGGTTCGTTCCAGCCGAAGCGTCCTCCTGTGCCGAATATTGAAGAATATGAAAACCAGTCTGTTTTCTATGCTGTGCGCAAAATGGATGATTTCCGCGATCATGACATCGTGATTGTTGGCGGTGGCGACAGCGCGCTGGATTGGACCTTGAACCTTGCGCCCTTGGCCAAAAGCCTGACGCTTGTGCACCGTCGCGATAGCTTCCGCGCCCACACCGACAGTGTGAACAAAATGCGCGCCTTGGTGGACGAAGGCAAAATCAACTTTGAGCTGGGCCAAATCGCTTCGCTTGAAGGCGAAAATGGCCAGATCAGCGCCGTGAACATCAAAAATGCTGACGGCGAAAAAAGCCTGCCAGCTACCCGTTTGATGCCGTTCTTTGGCCTGACCATGAAGCTTGGCCCTGTGGCCAATTGGGGCCTCAATTTGCATGAAAACCTGATCAATGTGGACACTGAAAAGTTCGCCACATCGGAAGAGGGCATTTTTGCAATTGGCGACATCAACTATTATCCTGGCAAATTGAAACTGATCCTTTCTGGCTTCCACGAAGCGGCGCTGATGGCGCAGGCGGCCAAGAAGATCATTTCCCCGGATGAAAAAGTTGTGTTCCAATACACCACATCATCCACCAAATTGCAGAAGAAGCTTGGGGTGAAATAATGCATATTTACGTCACCGACCATAATGGCAAGGAACATGAGCTGGAAGCGCTGGAAGGCTGGCGCGTCATGGAAGTGATCCGGGATTGGGGCTTGCCCATCAAAGCCGAATGCGGTGGCGCCTGTGCGTGTGCAACTTGCCATGTGTTCGTTGATCCCGAATGGCAAAGCAAGCTGCACCCCGCCACGGACGAGGAAGAAGATATGCTCGACACGGTTCCCGATGTTGAGGACAATTCTCGCCTTTCTTGTCAAATCCTGATGAGCGAAGAGCTCGACGGGTTGAAGGTTTCTCTGGCGCCGAGCGCGAAGCCTGACGCAGAGGTGGCATAGTTTTCGCTCACGGTTGAGCGCTGATCGGTGCTTAGCACCGATCAGCTAACTTGCGCGGGCGCGGCGCAAAAGTGCGCCGGGCTGGCCGCCCAAGCCTTGTTTAGGTGCCCCCTGCGTTTGCGCTTGTTGGGGGCATTTTTTATGCGCGACGCTGTCGTGCGCTTTTTGCAGTGCTTACGCCGCGCAGGCTGGCTCCTGTCCCCGGTGCACCCGGCTTTTTTCTCGCCGCCACCGGTCGCTGCGCTCCCGTCCCCGGCACCCCCGCCGATTGGTGCCCCGCACCAGCGCTTTCCTCGACATCGGCCACACCCGACGCCGTCACCCCAAGACTTGATCTTGGGGTCCATTTCACTTGTCGACTTGCTGAAGCGGTGGCGATTGACTCACACATGCTTCTACAAGCCGACAACTCAAATGGATTGCAAGGCATTATTGGTCCTCACGCCGGACGGGCTGGTCTTGCAATGACGCGGTGAGGGTGGTTGGTGCTTTGCTCAAGCATCTTTTCTTGATCGTCTACACTTCCTCTCGTGGCCATCCCGGCCTTGAGCCGGGATCAATTTTCCACTTCCCGCCCACATTCGCGCAGACACACCAAAGCGCCTGACATGCGGCGGGCATTCAGGAGACAAGGTTTGCGGGGCACGAGACGTTTCGGGGCTCGTGGTTGCGCAGAGAATTGAGACCGTTCACGTCTCGCGCCAGCGGTGTTTTTCGCGTTTTGATCTGATTATGCGGGGTGCTTACCCAATAGTCCCGGCCATCCCGATGCGTTGCACCGGACGGGCCCGCCCTCGGTGTCGGACGCAATCAAATCAAAGGCGCGGTGCGCCGCGTCCGGCCCACCAACCGCTTCTTCATACGTCTGTTTATTACCGCCACCGGTCGCTACGCTCCCGTCCCCGGCACCCCCGCCATAATGGGAGGGCCGATAGCGGTCGCTTCGCTCGCATTTTCCTCTCACCGGACAGGCTGGCCCGGCACAGGGATGAATGCGATCGCTTTGCTTGCGTCGATGCGCGACATCCTGCCGATTGCTCGACAGGGAAACAGATATACCCCGTTGTCCGTCAACAACCGCATGGGGCAGAAGATGGCGCCATTTTACCACGGGTTTTGGGGGTGCGGATAAGTTTGTCAGTTGTGATTGCGGCTTTTGGTGGATGGGGTGGTTTTGGTGAGTGGAATTATTACTTTTTTCAGTGGGTTGATTGTAATAGGTTGCGGAACTGAATGTTTGCGCGTGATATCCTGTATCAATCTAAAGTTGTTTTTATTGCAAATTTTGCGACCACACATCAGTCGTCATATTCGGGCTTGACCCGAGTATCCATGATGCCGTTCCACTTGCCGCAAGGTGCGCTAACATCTGCTTCGCTTTCAGTTCCGCATCTCTACACAAGCAGTATTCAACAGTTTTTTTGGGGGGGGACACGCCCATTTCCTGTGTGGCCAGCTCATCATGGACCCTCGGGTCAAGCCCGAGGGTGACGTCGGGAAGGGGAAAGGCTGCCCGCATCCACCGCCGTCATTCCTGCCAAGCCCTCCGGCGTGAGGAGAAAATGTCGGGAATCCAGATGGGACTATCGGCTCACCTCATCATAAAGGTCATTCCAATTAGGATTGCCCTTTTCAATGAGTTTCAGCTTCCATTTGCGGTTCCACTTTTTCAGCGCCTTCTCGCGCGTGATGGCACTTTCGAAATTGTCGTGCTGCTCGAAATGGACGAGTATTTTCACATCGTGTTGCTTGGTGAAACCATCCACCTGACCTTCGCGATGCTCCCACACGCGCCGCACCAGATCATTGGTCACGCCTACATATAATGTGCCGTTTCTCTGGCTGGCCATGATGTACACAAAAGCGCTCATGCCTTGATTTGCGCTTAACTGGATCCCCGGGGGCTTATTTGTGCGCTCGCGCCGCGCAGGCTGGCCCGAGGATGACGGGAGGGGGAAGGGTGCTCGCAACCACCAACGCTGCCCGTATGGCACAATGGTCGCAACGCCCCTGCGCACCAGTTGCTTTCCTCAGCCCCCACGCCCCCACCACCGTCATTCCCGCGAAGGCGGGAATCCAGGAAGGCGGGTATCCAGGCGTGAGCAACATCGCGTCTAGCCAACCGTTGCAATTGCCTTTGCGCATTGATGTAGTTACCTTTGCAAATTGTGCCTCCATAAATAATACTGGGAATGCTTATGAACGCGGACATTAAAACTGATCGCACAAGCCTTGCATTTGAGCAGGCTGAGGGCATCGCACCATTGCCCTCACAACTAAAATTGAGGGAGGTGTCACGAGGCTTGCAGAGCAGGTTGTGGAAAAGATTTTATGAGAACATTGAGTTCACAGGGCACATTTCTACGTCGAGTTTGACCTACGAATGGAACAATATTTTGAGCTATATTTGGTCGATATATTATGAACTTCCTGCTGATGAATGCCCAACCCAACGTCACGAAGTTCATGAGTTTATTAAGTCTAAGATTTATGGTGAATCATATTCCGACTGCCTAGGGTTTTGCGAAGCTCTGTTAAAAGCCCCCAATTGCCCTAAGTGGGTGCCGCCAGCAATTGACAAAGAACTTCGAGAATCGTTTGCCGCTTATCGTGTTGACGATAGCGGTCTAGCGATTGTGCCAGTCGCCTCTGTGGAAGAGGGTAAGGTTATATTGGCAGCGCATACCAAGCTTTCGGAAGGGGGATTCCATGGTGCCAAACGGCATCTAAGTTCTGCTGGCGAAAACCTTACCAAAGGCAAATGGTCAGATTCAATTAGAGAGTCAATTTCTGCAGTAGAGTCCGTTGCTCGAAAATTGGTGCCAAACGCTAAAACCCTTGGTCCTGCGCTAGCTGAACTGGATAAGCGTGGCCATCTTCATCCGTCCTTAAAAATAGGCTTTGACAAGATCTATGGGTTCACTTGTGACGAAAGAGGTATCCGTCACGCGCTCATAGAAGATGCCGCTGCAAAAGTTGATGAATCTGACGCATTGTTTATGCTTGGCGCTTGTGCATCGTTTGTTACATATATGATTGGTAAAGCGCATTTAGGCGACTAACCTATCACTCCCCAACAGCAACCGCCTTCTTCCCCAACACCGTCTCATGCCCTTCCATCGGATGACGTGGGATCAACCGGGCCAACACCAGCGAAATAAACGCAAAGCCCGCCCCAGCAAGGAACACTGCCGCAGGGTTGGTGATCCAAATCAGCCCAAACACCACCGGGATGACCACGGCGGCGATGTGGTTGATGGTGAAGGCGACGGAGGCGGTGGGGGCCATGTCGCGGGGGTCGGCGATTTTTTGGAAATATGTTTTCAGCGCAATCGCCAGCGCGAAGAAGAAATGGTCGATCACATAAAGGCTGGCGCCGAGGATCGGGTCATTCACGAACGCATAGGCGGTGAACACCAAAATCAGGCCGATATATTCAATGGTGAGGGCGGTACGTTCGCCAAAGCGGATGATGGCCGCGCCGATTTTGGGCGCGAAATACATGTTGAACGCCACATTGATGAGGAAGAGGATAGAGACCTCGTGCACCTCAAAGCCGAATTTTTCCACCATCATCCAGGCAGCGAACACCACAAAGATTTGGCGGCGGGCGCCGGACATGAAGGTGAGCGCGTAATAAAGCCAATAGCGTTTGCGCAGCACGATCTTTTTGATCTGCGGCACTTCTTCCTTAAATTGCGGGAACCAAAACACCATAAAGGCCACCAGCGCCAGCGTGAGGCCGCCGAAAATGGCGAACAAGGCCGTATATGGCAGCTTGGCCCATTGATAGAGCCAGATGATCAGGCCGAACACGATCAATTGTCCGAAAGAACCGACCGCGAGAATGACGCCCAATTGGCGCGGGGCGGTTTCTTTTGGCAGCCATTGCAGCTGCAAAGACTGGTTCATCGTCTCATAATAATGGAAGCCCACGGACATGATGAAGGTGGTGATCAAAAGGCCCGTCAGCGTGGGGAAATAGCCTGTGACGGCAACGCCCAAGCCCAGAAGGGCCAGCGAAATCAGGGCAAAGGTTTGCTCACGTAGCAGAAGCAACACAAACACCGCGGTGAAGGCGAGGAAGCCCGGAATTTCCCGAATGGATTGCAACAGGCCCATATCGGCGCCAGTGAAGGCGGCCTTGTCGTGGGCAAAATTGTTGAGGAAATTTTGCCAAGAGGCAAAGCTGAGCTGCATGGCGATGGCCATGAGGATCAGCATGAAATAGGGCGAGCGCAAAAAAGCGCGATGTTTGACAAAGATGCTCATTGATTTTGAGTAGGCGCACTGGTCCAACCAGTCAAGCGCAAAAGCGGCAAAAGGGTACTGTGCCTATTGGCCTTTGGTCTGATCCTGATCTTTCGCCAGCTTGGTGAGGGCGGGGAGGAAATCGCTGACCGCGGGGCCTTTTTTCAGCATATAGGGCAGCGGGCGGATCACGGCGATGGCGGCGATGCCGACGCGTACGGTCATCAAGCCATTGATCACCCCTTCGCCCAGCTTGGCGGAGAGGCGTGCCGCGAGGCCGTGTCCCAGCAATTGCTGCACCACGCTATCGCCCAAGGCAATGCCGCCAGTGAGCGCCAGATGGGCCATAACCGATTTCGACATTTCAATAAAGCCGAAAAAGGACGGGCGGGCGCCATAAAGCTGGGCAATGCGGCGGGTGAGTCGTGCAGCTTCATAGAGCACGAACATGATGTCGAAAAAGGCGCGTGGACTGACCGCGGTGACCAACGAAATGCGCTGGGCCGAATTGGCAATGATGGCTTTGGCCTTTTCGTCGAGCGGGACGAGCAGGGTGCGCTCGGCAAATTCAAGCAATTGATCGCCATCCAGAATGTCTTTGGCGTGGCGGTCAAACTCGGCCAATTGCCGGGCCATGGCTGGGTTGCCCTCATAAATGGCGCGAAGTTGCTGCACCGCCTTTTGCGCTTCGGGCAGGTTTTTGCCGGTGTGGGCGGCGCTGGCTTCGTGCTTCAGTTTGGCGAGGGTTTTGAGGCGGCGGAGGCCGAGAAACTCACGGATGATCAGGCCCAACAGGGCCAGAACCATCAGCGCCACAAGGCCAAGGCCGACATAGCCAAGGGCGGGATAGGCGTTGAACAGATCACGCACCAGCCGCTCGAGCGTCAGGCTGATGCCGAGGGAGACCAGCAGGCTGAGGCTGCCCCAGAACAGGCGCGGCCAAAAGGAGCGCTTTGGCGCGATGGCGAGGTCTGCCTCCGGATCAATCTCAGTGCTGACATTGATGGCCTGATCGACCTCAAAGGCGAGCGGGCCCAGCTCGTCTTTTTCGGGCTTTTTCTTCTCGTCCTTAGGGGATAGGTCGACGGCGAATGGATCGGTCATTGCAATTTATCTCCCAAGAGGAAATCGAGGGCGCGGTCTAGCCGAATGTGCGGCAGGCCGGATTTTTGCCGCGCGGCATTGTCGAGCACGGGTGGGCGGAAGCGGAGGAATTTCAGCTTGCCCTTATAGCTTTGCTCATCCTCAAAAATTGAATCCGGGTTTTCCGGTAAGTTGCCGGGATATAGAGCGATTTCGCTTTTGCCGTCGTAGGTTTTGTCGCCCAGGCTTTCGTCTTTTTGCGGCGTGCCGATGATGGTTTTGAGCATTTTGCCTTCATGTTCCACTTCCCCCTCATGGGTGGCGCGGATGGCGGCGAGGGCCATGGACTGGGTTTCTGCGCCCTGATAATGGGCACGTTGGCGCGCGCCTTTGACCAGCAGGCCCAGCACCTCGCCCAACCGATCGTGGTTGGTGTGGGGCATATGGTCGGCCTTGGTGGCGGCGAACAGGATCTTGTCGATATGGGTGGAGAAAAAGCGGGTCCAGAGCGGATTGTTGCCGGTTTTAAAACAGGTCAAAATTTCGCTGAGGGCCTTTTCCAAGTCCGTCACCGCATCACTGCCGGCATTGAGCGCGGTGAGCGCATCGACCAGAATGATCTGACGATCAAGCCGGGCGAAATGATCGCGGAAGAAGGGGCGCACCACGATGTTTTTGTACGCCTCATAGCGGCGCTCCATTTGCGCATAAAGACTGTCGCTTTTCGGCGTGGCCTCTGGCGCAGGCAGCGGCGCAAAGGTGAGCGCGGGAGAGCCATCCATATCGCCGGGCATGAGGAAGCGGCCGGGCGGCAGAGCGCTCAAGGCATGCTCATCAGCGCGGCAGGCCTGCAAATAGGCTTTAAAGGCGTTGGAGAGGCGCGTGGCCAGCTCTTCATCCAGCGGGGCGGCGGCATCGGCCTTCAAGGTGAGGTTCAGCCATTCCTCGGCGATATTGGCGCGGGCGGGGGCGTGGGCCTTTTGCAACGCATCGTCCGACCATTCGCGATAGCTTTTGTCGAGCAGCGGCAGATCGAGCAGCCATTCGCCGGGGTAATCGACAATATCCAGATGCACTTCGCGCGGTCCCGCCCACGCGGTGGCCCAATGGTCTGGCTGGAATTTGAGGGTGAGCCGCACCTGTGAAATCTGCCGGGTAGATTGTGGCCAATGGCGATCTTCTCCCTTGAGGGCTTTCAAATGCTCCTCATAAGCAAAGCGCGGCATGGCGGCATTAGGATGCGGGCTGAGCTGCGCGCCAATAAGCCGCCCTTCGGCCAGCGGCGCGAACAGCGAAAGATTGTCGCCCTCGATCAGATTTTGAATCATGGAGGTGATGAACACGGTTTTGCCCGCGCGGGATAGGCCCGTGACCCCCAGCCGAATTGTGGGCACAAACAGGCCAGTGACGCTGTCGCGCATATTATCCAGGGCGATGCGGGTCTCATCGGTCCAATTTGCCATCAGGCAGGATTCCTCAACTCAAATGCTCCCCTTAAGGTAGGGATTTTATTTTATGGGGCAAGGGGTTGGGCGTAAAGCTTCGTGATTTGATTCACTTGTTTTGGCCTGTGCGGCGAGAGTGTGTAAACTTAGCACCTTGATTAAAGCTAAAACGTTTCGCGGCCATGCTGATCAGATAGAAAAAAGCTAGGCTAAGTGCCGCGAGTATAATGCCAACAATGGCGTAAATAGGTGGAAAGCCGCTGATTTCGTGCGGACCAGTTAGGATTAGAAACAATAATAACTGTATGGCCAAGATAGGAAGGGATGCAAAAATCTCGACTAAAGTCATCTTTTTCGCCTGCGTCCAGCTGTCACTATCTATTGGCGAACTTTTTGAATTAATCCAGCGGTAGCCAGTGTCAAATGCAGCAGCTGCTGCGGCGATTAAGAGAAGGTAGTTTACTGCGGCAATCGTCTTTAGTGCGGAAAATGTCATTAAATATGATGCAAAACAAAGCGCCGAAAACACCAAGAAATAAACTAATAAAAATCGCTTTAGACTAAAATCAAAAGTCATCAAATATCCGGAGTAATTGTTGTAGTTCTTGCAAGAAATATGTCCTCGTTGAAATTCAGTCAATAAAATGTTGACTGGTGGGCGAGCGTCATGCGGCAATTATTAACATTCCAATTTCAATCCTAATGGTTATTGAGTTTTCGTCGGTAATTGAATATGAAGAAATCATGGTTGGCAGAACACCAAGGCGTCGCTGCTCCGGGTTTGGAGTGCTAAATCTGCTTTAATTCACGCAATGCATTTGGGTTTTATATTCAATGCCGCGTCGTTAAGTCAGCGACCAACGACATTCGATGCGGCAGCTAGGAATGTAAAATGTCAAAGCAATCTATTCCGCTTTATGCAGCGGATATTTCTCAATTTTCTCGCAGTTTAGCCAAGCAATTGAGTGAGGATCAGGCGGTGCCGAGCCATCTCAGCTTGATGAATATGCTGGCGCGGGCGGCGGGATTTCGCAATTTCCAACATATGCGGGCGGCGCATAAGTCTGGGCAGCAATTGGCTGATGGGGTGGATACTGCGCAGATTGATCATGCGCTGGTGTCGCGCTGTTTGCAGCATATTGATGCGGATGGGGTGATGCACCGCTGGCCCTCGCGCCGACGAGTGCAGGAGACTTGCATTTGGTTGTTTTGGGCGGTGCTGCCCAAAGGTAAGCATTTGCATGAGCGCGAGGTGAATGCGAGGCTGGATCAGGTGCACAGCTTTGGTGATGCTGCACTGTTGCGGCGGATGATGGTTGGATTGGGCTTGCTGACCCGCAATCGCGATGGGTCGGATTATTTGCGGGTGGAGCAGAAGCCGCCTGCTGAAGCGGTGGAATTGATCCGGCAGGTGAAGGTGCGGCGAGGGGCTTAGAGTTCCGGCGTTGGTGGAGAATTGGTCCCGGATCAGGTCCGGGGCGGCCATGGGGGTGGGCGTTTGTTGTTCCGTTCTAGATCCCCATTGAGGGCTAGCGTTCTGTTATTCTCAGCTTCATTGTCGGGCTAATCCATGCCGCTGCTTCGCTTGTCGCTGTTAGCGTGCACTTGGCGCGTGCTCCCAATGTTGCAACTCTTCATGGACCCTCGGGTCAAGCCCGAGGGTGACGTTGGGGGAGGCGGCGTTGGCGTTGAATAGGCTCTTTCGTGCCGTGGGTTGTCGTGAAATGGATTGCAAGATCAAGTCTTGCAATGACGGTGGGAGATGCCTTCCTGCAAAACTGCCGCATGAGGAAGCTCCGGGGCAACACTGCCATAACTGCCGTTGCCGCTCGGCCATCCCGGCCTTGAGCCGGGATCAAGTTGCCAAGGAACACTGAGGTTGGCCCCGGATCAGGTCTGGGGCGGTCACAAGCATAATCTGGAGAGGCGCGTTTACTCGAACCCCTGGGCTTTGTAGTCTTTCAGCAATTGCTGGTACCAGCTTTTGCTGAATTTGATCACATCGAGGCCGTAGCGCATGGTGGCGAGTTGGAAGAAGGCCATTTTTTGGAACTGGGCGGGGACTTTTGAGAGGTCTTGGGCATGGAGCATGGTTTCCAGTGCGGCGATCCATTGATCGGCTTCGTCGATATAGAGCTGGACGTGCGGGGCGACATCGCCTTCTATGTGGCCGAAATAGAAGAGGCGCAGCATGCTTTCGTCTTTGGTTTTGAAGACGGCGACGGGTTCGCTGATCCAATCTTGAAAGGCTTTTGCACCTTTTGCCGTGCGTGAATAGACTTTGCGCACGCGTTTGCCGTTGGCCTCCTCGTGCACCGTGACCAGATTTGCCCGCTCCAGCTTTTGCAGGGCCGGGTGGATGGAGCCGAAGGATGTGTTGTAAAACATCGCAGTGGACTGCTCCATCGTCTTTTTCAGATCGTATAATGTGGCGTCTTGGAAGGCCAACAGGCCAAGAATGATCTTATCTTGCATCAGCTTTTATGTTGCATGAGTTCGGTGCCCTCAACTTGGGTCAATTCGCCTTGATTGCGCAAGGTGGAATTGAAGAACTCAACAAGGGATTGATTGAGGCTGTTGCGCATCACCTGATGGTCAACTGGCCCCAACATACCGAAGAATTTCAGGAATGAGATTTCATTCAAATCGCTGAAATTCATGTGGGCTGCGCCATCAAATACCAGTTCGCACCCGTTGGTGGATTTGGCGATTTGTTGGTTCACCCATGACATATCTGACTTTACGCCCGCTTGATCATTGGCATTGCCATAAGCGAAGCAGAATGCGCCAGCGGGATTTTCCGCAATTGACCAAGTGAAGGCCGGGCCGTCCATGCTGTAAGAAGCGCTGACGCGATCATCTTGCATATTCATGTGGGTAGCCACCGCACCACCGAATGAGTGGCCGAAATAGCCAATATTGTCGAGGTCTAGCGTGCCTGCGACGGTGGTGGAGATGGCGCCAGATTGCAGTGCTGGGAGTTGGTCCAGCACAAGTTTGTTATTGTCGATCCAATCTTGGAACTGGCCGCTAATCTCACCAAAGGCTTCGGTTTCGAGCGCGTGCATGGTGGTTGTCCACTCGTCCATCGAATTGGTTTGGCGCAAAGCGTCATAGCCTTCGGCTTGGCGGGTGAGCAGAGCTTTCGCCACTTCCGGTGGGTAGTTGGCGACATCTTCAGACTTGAGGGTTGGCTCATCGCCTTTAAAGGCAACAAGGCTGTGCCCCGGATGGCTGATGGCCATGACGACATAGCCTTGGCTGGCCAATTCCATCACTTGATGACTGTTTTGCCCTGCGTACATGCCATGGCCATGGTTGAAGATGATCACGGGATGCGACCCGGCAACGGCTTTGGCGCCGATATAGGCGGGGAGCGGTCGATCATCTTGCATCGCAGCCTCTGGCGCACCAAAGCTTTTCGCCATTTGGGCGGCGAGGGTTTTGGGCATTGCAGGTGGCTGCTGGTCGCTCTTTTCTGTCGCAGGGTAGAAGATTTGTACATCCACCCAGCGGTCGCCCTGTTCAATGTTGGTGCGTTGATAGCCGACGAGGTGTGGGCCTGATGGGGCAGGCAGTGCGGGTTGCAGCATAATCAGGATGAGAAGGGCGCCGCCTATCATCAAAATGAGGGGGATGGCGATAAACCAAAGCCGTTTCATAAGGTTTCTCCAAAAGCAAAACTGGGTCTTATATATATCTAGTAGATATATTTGCAAGGGGGTGGGTGGATTTGGTTTTTGGTGGCGGTGTGCGTGATGAGTGTTTCGTGCCTGAGGTTGTGTGGCCCCGGATCAAGTCCGGGGCGGCGGGGTGGGATGGCAAACGGGAAAAGAGTTGGCTTCGTGCTGTGTGTTGTCGTGAAATGGATTGCAAGATCAAGTCTTGCAATGACGCGAGGGTGGCGGGACGTGGGGCACAGATGGCTGGCGCTGTATGGATTACCGGGTCAAGCCCGGTAATGACGTTGGGGGCGGGATGTTCCAACTTTAACTCGGGCTGCCAATGGCGGGGGTGCCGGGGACGGGAGCGCAGCGAGCGGTGGCGGCGAAAAAGAGCCGGGGTGCCGGGAACGGGAGCGATAGCGACCGGTGGCGGCAAGAAAAGAGCCGGGGGTGCCGGGGACGGGAGCGATAGCGACCGGTGGCGGCAAGAAAAGAGCCAAGCAAATGCTGTTAAAACAAATGCTTGGCTCTCATGTTTCGAGATTTGATTCAGCTTATTTGGTGCCGATTTTGTTTAGGTCGTATTCGGTGGTTTGATACATTTGATTGATCCAATTGCCGAACAGCAAATAGGCGTGAGAGCGCCAGCGGTTTAGGGGCTCTTGGGTAATGTCATCATTTGGGAACGTGTTGACGGGTGGTGGCGTGTCGAGGCCGGCTTCTTTGTCTCGTAAATATTCTTCCACCAGTGATTTATGGTCATATTCCAAATGGTTCAGCATGAAGAGCTGACGGTGATCAGGATCGTTAAGGAGGCAAAGGCCAACTTCTTTTGAATTGATCAGCACTTCCAAATTATTCGGCACAGAGGCATGGTCAATATCGTTGATGCGAGACACAGGGATCGCGAAATCGTCTGAGAAGCCCAAGAGATAAGGCGAGGCGTGGGTTGCCGCTTGATGGCGGTAAACGCCGAAGGCCTTTTTCGGACGACGGAAGCGCTGGACATTGTGGAAATGGTGCAGCGCTGCTTGAGCGCCCCAGCATACAAACATGGTGGTGTGCACATTGGTGCGCGTCCAGTTCATAATGTCAACCATTTCATCCCAATAGCCAACATCTTTGAATTCGAGATGGGCGATCGGCGCGCCAGTGACGATAAAGCCGTCAAACTTGCGATCTTTCACTTCGTCCCAAGTCTTATAGAAGGCTTCAAGGTGATCCTGCGCTACATTTTTGGATTGGTGGTTTGAAATGCGCACAAGGGTCAAATCAACCTGCAAGGGCGTTGCGCCGATAAGGCGGGCAAACTGGGTTTCTGTGCGCTCTTTATTGGGCATCAGATTGAGTAAGCCGATTTGCAGCGGGCGAATGTCCTGCGTGGTGGCGCGGGACTCGTCCATCACCATAATGCCCTCTTCTTCCAAAATTTGACGCGCGGGCAAATGATTAGGAATCTTGATGGGCATTGGAGTACTCCGATTAGAGATTTAAGAGGGTTTTTGGTTTAGGCGGTAATGAGAGATTGATCAAGCTTTGTTGCGATTTGTGATGGCGGCCGCCATCATCGCATCAAAATCTTCCATATCTCGCATAGTGGCCAAATCAGCGGCTTCGATGACGTAGCCATGCTGGTCAGCGATTTGCTGATAAAGGGGCAAGCGGTGGCGCAGAGCAGTGGAGAACACCCAGATCATAAAGGCGTCTGGATCGACATCCTGATCATGGACGATTTTATTCTCTTGCTTGTATTGCTGCCATTTCTGGTCGAGCAATTTCGGCGCGTAATACATCGGCTTTGGCGCTTTTTTGAAACGCGCAATCAGTTTTTCTTCGTCTTCTTCTGTGCCGCGAATATAGAGCAGCGCGGACGAACCTGTTACAGCTTCTAAGACGGGATCTTGCGGGTCATCAAGGTCGATCACTTCACAGAATGAGCCTGAGCTATCGGCAATGAAATGATCATAGCCATAGAGGCGCTTGGCGCGGTCTATGAAGTATGGGGTATCCAGCATGGCAGAGATTTCAGCCTGGCGATGCTGTGCTTGGCGGCGCTTATATTCGTCAAACGGGATGCCGCCCAATTCTGGGTTGCCCGGCTTTCCAAGATAGGTGGAGAGGGGCGACAAATTGTTGAAGGTGATGTTTGAGCCAATAAAAATGCTGTCGGTGCGCAGCAGATTGGCCAAAAACGGGTCCTTCATGGCGCATTGTTTGAAATTATCAACAATGTGCTCGCCCATATAGCGGGTGCCAATGCGGTAATCGACGGAATAGTGGAACCAGTTCTGATCGCGCAACTTGTTGGCGAAATGGGTTTTGCCCACGCCAGACATGCCAAATGCAGTGATGCATTTGCGCGGCGCATTCAAAAACTCATCTGGCGAATTGAAAATCATCTTTTGGTTTCCACTGTTGTTCATCCGGTCTTAGCGGGTTTCGTAATTGTGCTCAAGTCACTGATGCGCATGGCGGTTCGGCAATTTTGATGCGGCTGGGCAAAAATTGCCCCTAAGCTGGTAAAAGATTCCGGTTTGGTCGCCATATTTATGGTTAGTGAATTGTAAATATCAATAAAATCAATGGTTTAAAAATTGGCATCCCTTTTGCATTGCTTCAGGTGGATTTCGATGTCCGCATCGACAGTAAGGAGAAATAAATGGGTATCTATGGGGCGCTATCCACTGCAGTAACCGGGCTACAAGCTCAGTCTTTTGCGTTGGAGCATATCTCGGGCAATATCGCCAACTCGCAAACCACGGCTTATAAACGGATTGAAACCGACTTTGTTGATTTGATCCCCGATGCACCAGTTAGCCGCCAGGTTGCTGGCGCGGTGATGGCGCTGTCGCGGGCAACAAACGATTTGCAGGGTGATGTGACCACTGCGGGCCGGAACACCTATATGGCGATCAATGGCGATGGCTTTTTTGTGGTTGAGCAAAAAATCGGCACCAATGACGGCAATGCGGTGTTTGGCGGCACAGATTTTTACACGCGCCGTGGCGACTTTGACGTAGATAAAGAGGGGTATCTGGTCAATGGTTCAAACGCCTTCCTTAAGGGGCTGCCGATTGACAGCGTGACGGGGAACGTGGCCGGGTCTGTGCCAGAAGTTATTCAGCTCGATAACGCCTTTTTGCCTGCGCAGCGGACTGCGGTGTTTAATTATCAGTTGAACCTGCCGCAATTGCCTAAGAATGCGGGTTATGACCCTGTAAACGCGAACTCTGAACTTTTGGACTCTGCTGATTATACCGATGATCCGACCACGGGCGGCGGTGGCTTTGTAACGGCCAACGAAAGCGACAAATTCCTAGCAGACTCGATTGCGGGTGGTGCGATCACCGTTTATGCGGAAAACGGTGCGCCAGCGAACGTGCAGTTGCGCTGGGCGAAAACAGATTCATTTGCCAATGGTGGCCAAGACACTTGGAACTTGTTCTATCAGTCTGACGCGGATGCCACTGGCACCGACCCGCAATGGCAGAATGTGGGCACAGATTATGTGTTCGGCACCAACGGTTCGTTGTCACCAACAATTTCATCTGTGAACCTGACAGGTCTTACCATTGATGGCATCAATATTGGTGACGTGACTTTGCAGCATGGCAGCAACGGCGTGACACAATTTGCTGATCCAAACGGCACGACCGAAGTGACCAAGCTGTCGCAAAATGGTTATCCGGCTGGTGAATTTGTGTCGGTTGAAGTGAACCGGGAAGGCCGGATTGTTGCCAACTATTCCAACGGTAAAAAGGTGGAATTAGCCCAAGTGGTGACAGCCAGCTTTAACGCGCCGAACGAGTTGAAGCGCTATGATGGCGGGCTTTATTCAGCGACCTCAGAATCCGGTACGCCAATCTTGGATATTGATGGCAATGTGACCGGCGCTGCGCTGGAACAGTCGAACACCGATATTTCTGAAGAATTCACCAAATTGATTGTGACGCAGCAAGCCTATTCGGCGGGTACACGGATTGTGACCAGCTCGGATGAGATGCTGCAAGAAGCATTGAACATGGTGAGATAATTGAGCTGGGGCGGTTTAACCGCCGCCCATTTTAAATTGATGCGCTAAAGGGTGACCTATGGGCCTTTCTGTAACATTGAGTAATGCTTTATCGGGATTGAATGTAAACCAGCGTAGTCTGGACATTGTGTCGCGAAACGTTGCCAATTCGGGAACGCCTGGCTATCACCGACAAAGCGTTGCGCTGATTGATAATTTCCGCGGCACCAGCTCCAATGTGCGGGTGGCGCAAATTCAACGGGCCTATGTGCAGGCGCTTGAAACGCAAACCCAGCGCGAGACCAGCCGCATGGGCGCGCTGGATGTGCGTGCCGAGTTTTTGGGGCGGCTTGAGCTGCTTTTGGGCAAGCCCGGCGATATCAATTCCCTTGATACCCAACTTGCGAATTTTAAGGGCGCGCTGCAGGAATTAGCGACCAGCCCGGAAGATTTTGTGACCCGCGCCGATGTGGTGGACCGGGCGCAAACCATGGCGGAATCTCTGAATTTTCTTTCTCGATCTGTGCAGGGCATGCGGCAGGAGGCAGAAAGCCAGATTTTCACACATGTGTCGGACCTCAACCAGAATTTGGAATTGTTGTCTAAGATCAACCAAGAGTTGATGGACACGACCAAAATTGACGACACACGTTTGAGCATTATGGATGATCGTGATCGCCTGTTGGCGCAGGTGAGCGAGCTGATCGACATTAATGTGCAATATAATGACAATGGCACCATCAATGTGATGACCAAAACTGGCGTCGGATTGTTGGATGGCGAGAAGCACTCCACTTTCAAATTCGAGAATGCCGGTAGCCTATCACCGACCTCGCTATATGACCCGGACCCCGCTTTGAATGGCGTAGGTTCGTTGAAATTGGTGACGCCTGCCAATTTGGAAATTGATGTTGTTGCCCATGATTTGCTGACCTCTGGTCGCATTTCGTCTTTGTTGGATTTGCGCGATAACCGCTTGGTGACGGCGCAAGATCAATTGGATGAGATTGCTGCTGGCTTGGCGCAAGCCATGTCCACAATCGACACAGATGGCACGGCGGTTGCAGCCGGTGGTGCAGATGGTTTTGAGGCTGATCTTGGCGCGATGTTGCCGGGCAACAGCTTCACTGTGAAATATGAAGTTGGTGGCACGCCCGAAACTGTGCGCGTGGTGCGTGTGGACGACCCGAGCAAACTGCCGATGGACAGCACGGACGAGAGCGGCGTGCGCACCATTGGTCTTGATTTCTCGGGTGGTATTGGCGCGGTGGCAACCGCTTTGAACGCGGCGCTGGGGCCTGATGTAACCGTGTCCAACCCGTCCGGCGATGTGTTGCGCATTATGGATGATGGCGCGCCAAACAATTCAGACATTCATTCCATGGTGGTGCAAACCACGGCCACAGGCACGCAAGATGGCGGCTTGGGCATGTCGCTATTTATGGACAACACAGGTGCTTTCACCAATTCTTTGGATGGCTCGCCTCAGAAACGCGGCTTTGCGCTGCGCATGATGGTCAACCAAGATGTGGTGGCTGATAATAGCCTGTTGGTGCAACATTCCACATCTCCACTGACGCCAATTGGCGATGCTGATAGGCCCAACTATTTGGTTGATCGGCTTAACTCCATGACCTTCCGCGCTGAAAGTGCGGCGCAAGGGCAGGGTGCATTCCGCTTGAATGGCAATGTGGAAGAGATTGTGCGGCAAGCGCTCAATTATCAGGGCAATGACATTGCCACCACAAAGCAGGCGCACAACCATCAGGGCAAGCTTATCCAGACTTTGGAAATGCGGGCGGAAGATGCCTATGGCGTGGATATTGACAAAGAAATGGGCAAGCTTTTGGAACTGCAAAATGCTTATGCGGCCAATGCTCGGGTGATGACCATTGCGCAAGAACTGCTCGACCGTCTGATGCAGGCGTTTTAAGGGGATTGAGATATGATCGTAAATAACTCGCTATTTCCCGCAAAATTCAGCTATCGCGCCATCTCTGATATGCGCAATCAGTTGGATGTGCTGAACCAGCAATTGGCCACTGGCGAACGGGCGCAAACATTGTCTGACCTGGGCGCTGACCGGGTTGTGGACATGACCCTCCGGGCCCGCACAAGTGCGTTGCAAACTTATCAGCACAATTTGGACAATGTAGATATTCGGCTCAACTTTTTGGACGATGTGATTTCACGTATTGATCAGATTGAGGACGAAACCCGTTCATCCGCACAGCAAGGATCGTTTGAGATCAATGGTGTGAACATGACTGCCGCGCAATATTTGGCAGAAAACAGGATGAAAGAGGTGATCGACCTACTAAATTCTGACTTGAATGGCCGGCATCTATTGGCGGGCAACGCAACTGAGAATGATCCGGTTGCAAGCTTTGACGCTTTGATGAATGGCGCGGATGGCAAGGATGGTTTCCGCACGATCATGGCGCAACGTCGTGAGGCTGATTTGGGCGCTTCCGGTCTAGGTCGGTTGACCAATGGGGTTGTTGGCACAACTGTTACCATCGCTGAAGATGGCACGCATCCCTTTGGCTTTAAGCTAGATAGTCTTTCTTCCGATGGTGGTTCAACAACACTGACTGGACCGACAGGTGCGCCGCCAAGTGCTACAATCGAGTTCACAAGCCAACCTGCTGATAATGAACGCATTATGATTGGCTTGGACTTGCCCGATGGCACCAGTTTTACGCTTGAACTGAAAGCTGTTGCAGGCACGCCGCAAAGCCCGGATGAGTTTCAGATTGGCGGTAGCATTGCGGATACGGCCGCAAATATGCAGGCGGCTTTGAATGAGCGGTTGGGGCATTTTGCTGAAACCAAACTGACTGCGGCATCTTCTTTTGCAGCAGCAGACAGCTTTTTCAACGCCAATGGCGATGCACCGATGCGCGTTGATGGCCCACCATATGACAGCGCCACAGCACTGGTGCCCGCCACCGATGCGGACACCGTGATCTGGTATCAAGGTGAAAGCGCAACAAATCCGCGCTTAACTTCTCAGGCGCGCGTGGATGAGAATACTCGCGTCAATTATGGGGTGCAGGCCAATGAGAATGGCTTTGCCAAATTGATGCAGTCTCTCGCTGTGTTTGCTGCTGAAGGCTTTTCACCATCTGATCCGAAGGCAACCGAGCGCTATGAAGCCATGAATGGCGCGGTGCGCGAGCGTTTGGCGGAAACCCACAATTCAGAGCAAGGGTCTATCGAAGTGGTGCAAATGGAGCTTGGTTTGGCCAAGACCACAGCGCATCGCATTTCAGAGCGGCATGGGCAGCAAAAGGCTGCATTGGAAAATATGCTGGCAGAAATTGAAACTGTTTCCATGGAAGAAGTTGCCATGCAAATCATGCAACTGAAAACGCGGATGGAAGCCAGCTATCAAACAGCTTCCATTCTCAATCGGTTGAGCATGGTCAACTATATGAGCTAGCGGCATAATTTTGACCGCTGCGGCATTGTGACCGCAAAGTTAAATTGGATTTGCAAGGGTGGCCAAACTCGGCTTTGCTTCAAAAAATTGAGCAAAGTTGAGTTTGACCTATGTTTAAAAAGATTTCCATTGCAGCGGCGCTGTTGTTTTTCACCTTAAGCGCCCTGATGATCTTTTATCCCCCATTGATTTATTGGCTTTTTGCCTTGGAACCTCACGCAATTGGGGATTTCTTGGCGAAACGTGCAGGCGTGTTGTTTTTTGGATTAGGCCTCGTGTCATTTTTGACGCGGAATATTGAGGATAAGCCTGTACAGGGCATCATTTCCATCAGCTTTGGCAGCATGATGTTGTTGATGGCCGGTATGGGCATTTATGAATTTGCCCGTGGATATGCTGGAATTGGGATTTGGTTTGCCAATTTAGCGGAAATTGGCTTTGGCGCCGCCTATTTGATGATGTGGCGGCGCACAAAAGAATAAGTGAAGTGAATTACAGAGCGGGATGAGTGCCTTTAGGGGCTTCATCCTGATTTTGTTGAGTGCGCAGGCCAGCAGCCAATTCTTTGTTGATGTTGATCAGCACATCAAGTTTGCGCGCCTCGGGATTAGCCAAAGTCGACATGGTGTGGTTCATCACGAAGATGCCCAAATTGGCAACATTTTGCTTGATCAATGTTGGCAAAGGGTTCTCATCGCTGGTCACCGAAGTCATGAACACTGTCCACAATTTGCGGTTATAGGTCAGCGCACCGTCTAACTCTGGCTTTTTATTGTCCCAATCATCACGAATACGCTGCAATTGTGCAGCCGACTTGGAAAGCAATGAGGCTTCCAGTTCGCGTGGACTAGCTGTTTTCTTGGCTGTCTGTTGGTACGCCAAAGCCGCCTGTTGTTGCATCGCCGATCAGCTCCCGTTCGTATTCGATCAGTTTTTTGGCTTTCTTCAAGGCTTTATAAAGCGAACCAGTTAATATCTCATTATTAATCTCATCAACAATTGCAGTCATTGATGGAGCTGCTTTTACTAAGTCATTGACAAGAATGAAATATTCGTCCTGAACTTTATCAACGTCATCATCAAGATACATTAATTGCACAGCAAAATAGACGCGTTTTGCCGGGGAGGAGGCTTCCTCCACCCTCATAATGTCCTTTTCGCGCAGAATCGGGGATCTGCCTGAGACATATAGCCGTGTGCGCTGATCCGAATTGGTGATCACACAATCGCCGACAATAAGCCGCTCTTTCGGCTTCAATTCAACTTTTAGGGCCATCTCGTCCTCTTAAAGGTTACGCGGAACGCTTTAAGTTTGATCTTACTGGAAGAGTCTTAAAACGTTCTGATCTGCCTGCGATGCCATTGAAAGGGCGGTGGAGGACAATTGCTGACGGGTCTGCAACGCCAATAGGTTCGCGCCTTCTTCATTGGTATCGGCCAAAGTCAGCATATCCGCACCAGTGGCCAAAGTGGAAATCATTTGTTTGGTAAAATTGGTGCGGTTTTCCACTACGGTCAAATTGGTGCCGAAGGTTGACGCCTGATCACGCAGCAAATTCAGAGACTCCGTGATGTCGTTCAACACGGCATTGACCAAAGATTCAGTATCAAAAGAGCCTTGCACATAGCCTGTGCCGGTTACGGTGGCCATGTCACTTGTTGTGTTCGTATCGTCCAGCGTGAAGTTGCCGCCTGCTGTGGTGATGGTGACTGTTGTGCCATCGGAAGAGGCTGTCACATCGGGAATAGCGTCCAAGGCATTGATGATGTCTGCCGCCGTGGTGGTGGCTTCATATTCAATGGTGTAGGTTTCTGAACCAATGGTCAGGGTCAAAGTGTCACCCGCCTCGCGGCCAGCGATAAGGTTTGCCTCTGTGACCGTGCCGGTGGAGGAGGTGCCGGTGGTGAGATCGCTTAGGCCCAAAAAGGTTGTTGTGTCTGTCAGATCGATAGCTTCGATGATCAGCTTTGAGGTGCTGTCTTCATTAAAGACAACGGCCAAATCATTGCCAGGGCCTGCAAGAAGGTTTTTGCCATTATAGCCAGCATCGCGTGCCAAATCTTCGATTTGTTGCAGCAAGCTATTATATTCATTGGCGAAAACGCGACGGTCTTCAATTTTATTGGTTTGGTTGGCTTGGTTGGCTTTTGCCTTTGCAGCTTCAACCAAATTCACGATGTTGGTGATACCCGTATCAGCAGCCTTCAAGGTTTGTACGCCTTGGCCCATGGAATCGAGCAGGCTACCCAAATCTGTAGCGCGGCTGTTTAGACCCTGAGATGTAAAGAATGAGTTCGGATTATCGAGCGCTGAATTGACCTTAAGGCCAGTAGCCAAGCGATTCTGGGTGCGGCCCATTAGATCCGCTGTGCGCTGTAGCGACAAAAGGTTCTGCCGTACGGACTGTGATAGGGTGATATCTTTCATCGCGAACCATCCTTCCTGGAGTTGTTAATAGAGTCTTGCCACGATTCTTGATGACAATGAATTGTTAACCTTACCGAAAGGTTAACGCATATTAACAGAATGGTTCAAATTGGGTCGGTTGGTGCGATTTTCCACAGTTTGCGCGGCAAAAATTGCCTATTCGTGATGGATAAATAAAAAAGGCGCCGAAAAATTCGACGCCTTCTTTGAAGAAATAGCTCGATGAGCTGATTTATGTTGCGTCTTAACCGAACAGACGCAGCACCGCTTGGTCCGCCTGCGAGGCGAAGGAGAGCGAGGTTGATGCCAATTGTTGACGTGTCTGCAACGCCAGCAAGTTCGCGCCTTCCTCATTGGTGTCAGCAAGGGTGAGCTTGCCTGCACCTTCTTCCAAAGTGTTGATCAAACGCTTTGTGAAGTTCTGACGGTTTTCAACCACGGTGAGGTTGGTACCGAATGTGGATGCTTGTGAGCGCAATGTTGATAATGCAGTGCTCAATGTGTCTAGTGATGCACTGATTGACGTGTCGGTGTCGAAGGTGCCTTCAACGTAACCAGAGCCAGTTTGTGTAGCTAGGTCAGCTGTTGTATCGGTATCGTCAATTACGATGTCGCCGGCTGCGGATGTAATTGAAATTGTTGTGCCGTCCGTGGATGCTTCCACGCCGTCAATCGCATTAAGAGCAGTGATGACATCTTCAGCAGTTGTGCCAGCACCATAATCGATTGTTGCAACATTTGAACCACCAACTGTTACAGTCAATGTATCACCTGCTTCGTCGCCACCTTCAAGATCTGATTCGGCAATGCTCAACGTGCCGCTGGTACCTACGGTGAGGTCCGCAAGGCCAAGTGCGCCTGAAGTATCTGTGTAATCAACAGCATCAATGGTGATGGAGGAAGTGCCGTCTTCGTTGAAGATAACAGACAAATCGTTGCCGGCACCCGCAAGCAAGTTTTTGCCCTTATAACCAGCATCTTTCGCCAAGTCTTCGATCTGGGTCAGAAGGTCGTTATATTCTTGGGCGAAGCGGCGGCGATCTTCAATCTTGTTGGATTGCAGCGCTTGGTTGGCTTTACCTTTAGCTGCTTCAACAAGTTTTGTGATGGCTTGAATGCCATCATCAGCTGCCTTAAGGGTTTGAACGCCCTGGCCCATATCATCCAACAGCCCACTTAGATCAGAAGCGCGGTTGTTCAATGCAGATGCGGTAAAGAATGAGTTTGGGTTATCCAGCGCAGAGTTAACTTTAAGACCTGTTGCCAAACGGTTTTGCGTTTTCGACATCAAGTCTGCTGTGCCTTGCAGTGAAAGTAGGTTTTGCCGCACTGCAGCGGACAAGTGGATCATAGTCAAAGTTCTATTCCTTCATGGTTTCTAAGGCCCGATTCTGGGGCACTTATGATCATGCCGGAACATGGTTAATCGAAGTTTAACTGGCCGTGCAAAATGCGGATTTTGTTGCAAAATGCGAAAAATAGTTCAGGCAATAAAAAAGGCGAGCCGAGGCTCGCCTAATAAATCTTCTATATTTTTCAACTTATTAGAATAGTCGAAGCACGTTCTGGTCTGCCTGAGAGGCGAAGGAGAGGGATGTTGAAGACAATTGTTGGCGCGTTTGCAATGCGAGTAAGTTCGCACCCTCTTCATTGGTGTCCGCAAGTGTGAGTTTGCCCGCACCTTCTTGCAAAGTGTTGATCAAGGACTTTGTGAAATTCTGACGGTTTTCAACAACGGTCAAATTTGTGCCGAAAGTCGATGCTTGTGAGCGCAATGTGTTCAGTGCGGTATTGAGCTTGTCCAGTTCAGCATTAATGATCTCGTCTGTCTCAAACATGGTCGAGCCAGCAACGCTTGGTGCGTAGTTTGAGGACGTCTCGTCAAATCCATATGGCGAGGGTGGGCCACCACTAACTCTCGAAAGCACGCGAATGTCGTGGTCTTCAAATGAGATTGTCAGCTGGCCACTTCCAGAATCGAAGGACGCTGAGAGCCCTGCGATACCAGCGGAATTGATTTCTGTTTCGACATTGCTGGCGGTATCATTCGCACTTGCACCGGCATTGAGATCCAGCCCAGGATAAGGGGTGACGTCAGTTGTGTATGCGTCGTCAGTTATATATATGTCGTTGCCAGTGAATCCAGTTGCTGCTGCGTGAAGATCTGCGGCCGAAATTGTGACAGATCCCGGCACGCTTGGTGTCGTTGGACCGTCAACTTGCTCAACAAGCCCGAGACTTGATGCTACATCTGTATAGTTCACAGCGCTAATATCAAGCTTGCTCCTGCCGTCCTCATTGAACACAACGTCCAAATCGTTGCCGGTGCCTGCGAGCAAATTCTTGCCATTGTAGCCCGCGTCTTTGGCGAGTTGTTCAATCTGGCCGAGCAGTTCGTTATATTCTGTGGCAAATTTTGAGCGATCAGCTGTGCTTGACGATTGTAAGGCCTGATTGGCTTTGCCTTTAGCCGCCTCCACAAGCTTGGTGATAGACTTAATGCCTTCATCTGCTGCTTTTAGGGTCTGGATGGATTGACCCATATCATCCAAAAGGCCACCAAGGTCATTGGATCTATTGTTAAGCGCCGATGCGGTGAAAAAAGAGCTTGGATTGTCCAACGCCGAATTCACCTTCAAGCCGGTGGCGAGGCGATTTTGCGTTTTTGACATCATGTCAGCGGTAGATTGTAGCGACAATAGATTTTGCCGAACCGCCGAGGAAAGCTGGATGTTACTCATATAATCTTCTGATTATCCCCCGAAATGTCCATTCTGGACGCGGTTACATTATGTTTCAGGCGGTTAATGAGCGGTTAATGAAAAGGGTAAGTGACTATATAATAATAAAAAATGGGCGGTGCATGATCCGCACACCGCCCATTGCGATAAAGTACGCAATACTAAATTCTTTATCCTTAGAACAAACGCAACACGTTCTGATCTGCCTGAGAGGCGAAAGAAAGTGACGTAGAGGAGAGCTGTTGACGTGTTTGCAACGCCAGCAAGTTCGCGCCTTCTTCGTTGGTGTCAGCCAATGTTAATTTGCCTGCACCTTCTTCCAAAGTGTTGACCAAACGAGTTGTGAAGTTTTGACGGTTTTCGACCACAGTCAGGTTTGTACCGAATGTAGACGCCTGAGACCGCAATGTGTTCAAGGCAGTATTCAACGCTGTCAAAGAGTCGTTGATTGAGGTGTCGCTGTCGAATGAACCGGCAACATAGCCCGAACCAGTTTGGGTGGCTAGGTCAGCTGTTGTGTCGGTGTCGTCAATGACAATGTCACCATTTTCGGATGTGATCGAAATTGTGGTCCCGTCGGTGGAGGCGGTAACACCATCAATTGCGTTCAAAGCTGTGATCACGTCTTCAGAAGTTGTGCCAGCGCCATAGTCGATTGAACCAACAGATGAACCACCAACAGTTACTGTGAGTGTGTCGCCTGCTTCGTCACCACCTTCAAGGTCGGATTCAGCAATGCTCAATGTGCCGCTTGTGCCGATAGTAAGGTCTGAAAGCCCTAGTGCGCCTGAAGTGTCAGTGTAGTCAACAGCAGAAACACTCAAAGATGAGGTGCCGTCTTCATTGAAGATTACCGACAAGTCGTTGCCGGTGCCTGCCAAAAGGTTTTTGCCAGAATAGCCGGCATCTTTCGCCAAGTCTTCGATCTGGGTCAAAAGCTCATTGTACTCAGTAGCAAATTTGCGACGATCGGCAGTTGAAGAGGATTGCAAAGCTTGGTTGGCTTTACCTTTCGCAGCTTCCACAAGTTTCGTGATCGATTGAATGCCTTCATCAGCTGCTTTAAGTGTTTGAACGGACTGGCCCATATCGTCCAAAAGATTGGTCAAATCGCCAGCACGGTTGTTCAACGAAGAAGCAGTGAAGAATGAACCCGGATTGTCGAGCGCAGAGTTGACTTTAAGGCCAGTTGCAAGACGGTTTTGGGTTTTTGACATAAGGTCAGCTGTGTTTTGCAACGACAAAAGGTTTTGCCGAACAGCTGAAGAGAGTTGGATACTCATATTACTTCCTTTTCTAGGTACTCAAGTTCCTTCCTGGAACACCTCGAAAATGAACGAATATGCCTAATGAACGATTAATGAGAAAAAAAGCATAAAAAAAGACGGGCCGAAGCCCGTCTTTCCGAAAAGGATTTGTCTGATCTTCTTACAGCAAACGCAATACGTTTTGGTCTGCTTGTGAAGCGAAAGACAATGAAGTAGATGCCAATGTTTGACGTGTTTGCAACGCCAACAAGTTCGCGCCTTCTTCGTTGGTATCGGCCAAAGTCAGTTTGCCCGCACCTTCAGAAAGTGTGTTGATCATTGACTTGGTAAAGTCTTGACGGTTTTCAACAACTGTCAAGTTTGTACCGAATGTTGAAGCTTGTGACCGCAATGTGCCCAAAGCAGATGTCAATGAATCCAAAGTGGCATTGATTGAAGTGTCACTATCGAATGAGCCAGCAACAAATCCTGAACCTGTTTGTGTTGCAAGGTCAGCAGTTGTGTCAGTGTCGTCGATAACGATGTCACCGTTTTCAGAAGTGATCGAGATGGTTGTACCATCTGTTGATGCTGTGATGCCGTCGATAGCATTCAAAGCAGTGATAACTTCTTCAGAAGTGGTGCCTGCACCATAGTCGATTGAACCAACAGATGAACCACCAACAGTTACTGTGAGTGTGTCGCCTGCTTCGTCGCCACCTTCTAGGTCAGATTCTGCAATGCTCAAAGTGCCGCTTGTGCCAACGGTCAAGTCAGAAAGGCCAAGAGCTGCTGATGTGTCTGTGTAATCAACCGCAGAGATGTCCAACTTAGATGTGCCATCTTCGTTGAAGACCACTGAAACGTCGTTGCCTGTACCTGCCAACAGGTTTTTGCCTGAGTAGCCAGAGTCTTTAGCAAGTGTTTCGATCTGGTTGAGAAGTTCGTTATATTCGCCAGCAAACTTACGACGGTCAGCTGTTGAAGATGACTGCAATGCTTGGTTTGCTTTCGCCTTTGCCGCTTCTGCGAGCTTGGTGATCGCTTGAATACCTTCGTCAGCAGCTTTCAAAGTTTGAACAGCCTGGCCTTGGTCATCCAACAAAGATGAAAGGTCAGAAGCGCGTGAGTTCAAAGATTGTGCTGTGAAGAAAGAACCTGGATTGTCCAACGCAGAGTTAACTTTCAAACCAGTTGAAAGGCGGTTCTGTGTTTTGCTGAGAAGATCAGCAGTGCCTTGAAGGGCGGTGAGGTTCTGACGTACTGCAGCTGATAGTTGAATAGCCATGATACTAAATACTCCATTCTGGCTTACAAACGGGCCTTCCTGGCCCGCGTTTCAAATGAAAAGTTTAAGTCATTTCTTTGACCGCCACTTCCCGCGATATCCCCATAAACCACCGATCAAGTGAACTAAACCTTAATCGGGCAGCCTGAGGAATTCCTATGGTAAACCGCTGTTTAATTGGCATGGTTAACAGCGATTTTACAAACACTTAGCCTTTAATCGTCTCCAATGCGCGCAGCAGATCAGGTGAGGGGACCCAACGGCGATTGATCATCCGTGGAAAATCAATATGTCCTGGCTCACCCTCTTCCGCGTTCGCAGCGAGAGAGGCTTCAAATAATAAACTTGCTGGTGCTGCTGGTCCCACTAGTTTTGGGATGTCTGGCAGCCCGTCGTCGGCAACTGGATTAACGCGTTGCGGGTTCGAAGGTGGCGCTGCTTGTTCGCTGCCAACCTGCGCTTTAGTACTCGCCGCATCCTGCGACTTATAATCCTGTTGAGGGCGTGCGTTGCCACTAAGGGCTGCGCCGCCTTGAAAACCGGCGGCAGATTCTATTCTGACGGTCACGGCTCTTCTCCATGAAAATTCTCGGCATTTCTTGCCTCATTGCATCATGGAGAAGAGAGATTGCGTATAAGTAATTTGGAATGATGTTATTTAAATATAATTTGAACTAACTTGTCTTGTTAATAGAGACGCCTTGTAAACTCTGCGCCTTCTGCCCGTGCGCACCATTGCCGCCATAGGTTTTTGGCTTTTGCGCTTGGCCGAGTTGTGCAGCGACATCGCCGATGATCTCTTCAGACAAAGTTTTTGCCGTGGCCAGCACGCGCATATTTTCTGCCATCTGGGTGGCGAGGGCTGTTTGGTGCTTTTGCAATTCCATCAGCAAATGCGGCGCGGTTTCTTTCAACAATTTGGCATTGTGTTGAATGGCGCGGGCAAGGCCGACATATTTTTGTGCAAGCTCAGCCTTAGGAGCAGCCAGCTCGCTGGCCTCCAATAGACGGCCTGCACGCAGCAATGTGGTCTCATTATTCATGATGTCCACGAGCTTTGTCAGCGTTTCATGCGCATCCGCACAAACTTCTTCCGGCGTGCCGGGCAAAGGCATTGCAGGATTTTTGGCCAATGTTTGTGCTCTTAACTGATGTGGGGTCATTGTTGATACGCTCCTGCTACTAAGGCCGGGTTCGGCTGGGCCGCTGGTTGCGGCAAGTTGATTGATTGTTGTGAGAGAATAAGATCGCGCAAAATATCGTCTGCGAGACCAATGCCGCCATTGCCGGCCATGTTTTTCGCATATTCTTCGCCAAGCATGCCGCGCCATGTTTCTTCGGCATAGCCGCCGCCAAACATGTCTTCTGTGTCGGAGGCTTTGGTCATTTCACTCATCAGCGTGTTGAGAAACACGCCTTCTAGTTCAACAGACTTTTCTTTCAAAGACGCGAATTGGGCGTCGGTCATGTTGTGTGGTTTTTGAACTGGGTAATAAACGTTCGACATTAGATCACCTCAATTTCAGCTTGCAGAGCGCCAGCGGCTTTGATGGCTTGCAAGATCGAGATCAAATCCCGTGGTGAAATGCCCAGCGCATTCAGACCATCAACGAGTTCTTGCAAGGTGACCGTTTCATTCAATGTGGCGAGACTGCTGTCTACTTGATCGACCTGAATTTCAGTGCGCGGCACCACTACGGTTTGGCCGTTGGTGAGTGGGTTTGGCTGATCTACTTGTGGGTCTTCGGTGATGGTGACGGTGAGGTTTGATTGCGCGATGGCCACAGTTGAAACGCGTACATTGCGCCCCATCACCACAATGCCGGAATTTTCATCAATCACAATTTTGGCAGGCAGGTCCGGGGTAATGACCAATTGCTCAATATCAGTGATCAGATCGACAATATTGCCATTAAAGCCACGGGGCAGTGTGAGGTTTACTGTGGCGTTGTCTAGCGGTACGGCTGTTGGCATGCCAATCAAATTGTTGATGGCGAGGGCAATACGACGAGCCGTTGTGAAATCTGGATTGCGCAAAGCTAGGCGCACTGCGCGGCGGGCGCCAAGATCAAAATCAACTTCACGTTCGATCAATGCGCCATCAGAAATCCGTCCGGTAGTGGGGACACCGGAAATAACAGTTGCGCCATCGCCTTCGGCTTGGAAGCCGTTGATCGCGATGGGGCCTTGTGCAATGGCGTAAACTTCGCCATCAGCGCCCATCAATGGGGTGACCAGCAATGTGCCGCCTTGTAGGCTTTTGGCATCGCCCAAGGCGGAAACCGAAACGTCTAGGCGTGAACCTTGGGTGGAGAAGGCTGGTAGGTTGGCGGTGACCATAACGGCGGCAACGTTCGCCGTGCGCATATTGGTGCCGCGGGTGTTGACACCCATGCGCTCCAGCATGGCAGTCAGGCTTTGGCGGGTGAAGGGCGCATTGTTGAGCCCATCGCCCGTGCCATTGAGGCCAACAACTAGGCCATAGCCAACCAATTGGTTTTCGCGCACGCCTTCAATATTGACAATATCTTTAATGCGAGCGGCTTGGGTTGGCGCGCAGAGCAAAAGTAGCGCTAGCCCGATTGTTCCCCATTTTGTCGCGATTGCAAAAATTGCTTTCATCATTTTCCCCATTTCTGTCCGGCCCCATTCCCCAATCGGGCACGGTCTGCCAACATAAATGCGAAATCTGTGCCAACTTCGGATGTGTTGGGCTAAATTTATGATTTAATTGAATAAAATTAGATCGGGCGTGTGGGTTCTTTTGTTTTGTGCTGGAAAATGATAGATTTTGTAGGTAAATAGTGCCCATCATCTGATTTGGATGGTAAAGGTTGGGCAGAAATTGCCGACTGGATTGTTTTAGGTTTTTAAATGCGCATTACAGACACCAACAGAACCAGCCGCACTGCGCCGAAAAAGGCCGCTAAAGGGCAACCTGCTGGGCAAAAATTTGCCGTGAGTGATGACAACACCACGCAGCAAGTGCGTCACCATGCGACTGTTGAAGATGTGGGCAGTGTTGATGCGCTGCTGGCATTGCAAAGTGTTGAAGATCCAGTGCTGGCCAAAAAGAAGAGCATTAAGCGCGGGCACCAGCTTTTAGACGGGTTGGAGCGCCTTAAAACTGACCTGTTGGTGGGGCGTGTAAGTGAGGCGCGGCTCAACAATATGCTCAAGATGCTGAAAAATGCGCCCAATGTTGATGATCCTGCCTTGCAAGAGGTGATCGACGACATTGAACTGCGTGTTCAAGTAGAACTGGCCAAACTTGATCGGCTCTAATGCCGAAATTCCTTCAAATTTGTGGATAAGTCCGCGTCATCTTACCGTCATCATAATTGACTAGAGGGCTATGCAATTAGCGGCTTGCCGCCTAGGCCATTGGCGACTATATATGGCCCACATTAGTTGAGGGAGTAAGACTCAATGTCTATGGACTTGGAACGCGAAATTACTGCACCAGATATGGAAGCGCAGGAATTTGACAACTATCGTCCGAGCGAGGACGAAGAGTTCATGAATCCAAAACAGTTGGCCTATTTTCGCCGCAAGCTGTTGGCGTGGAAAAATGATATTTTGCGCGAGAGCAAGGAAACATTGGACGCCTTGCAGGAAGAAAGCCAAAACCATCCTGATATTGCTGACCGTGCATCTTCAGAAAGCGATCGGGCGCTTGAATTGCGGACGCGGGACCGTCAGCGCAAATTGATCTCTAAAATTGATGCTGCGCTGAAGCGGGTTGATGATGGTTCTTATGGCTATTGCGAAGAGACTGGGGAGCCGATTGGCTTGGCCCGGTTGGACGCACGGCCAATTGCAACCTTGTCGCTTGAAGCGCAAGAAAAGCATGAACGGCGCGAAAAAGTTTACCGCGACGATTAAGCGTGTCTTTTAATCGCTTGATTTGACTTATATATAAAAGATAGGACAAACTAGATAAGTGTCTTATCTGACGTGTTGACGGCAGTTTTGAGTTGGCACAAAGATATTGAGTTGAGCGTGGTAATTGAGGGTTGGCGCTATGACAGCACATGCTGGGCGAAAGGTGGAGGGGCAGCAGCCGATGGCGGCTGTGACGCAACCTCAAGCCATATCGCCAGAAAGCTGGCCCATTTCTCAACCATATGATGTGGTTTTTTATCGCTCACGCGGCCCGAAAAGTCGCGTGAACGTTACTTTTCAGCATGCATTTGATTTTGATGCGTTCAAATCTTCCCGGAAATTCACCCATTGTGCGCTGGTTGGTTCAGAGCTGACGGCAGTTGAAGCCTATCCCCGCGCGGTGAAGGGCTATTACACCGATATGCTCCACCCTGGTGGCGTACGCTTTGTGCCGGTGATTGACCTTTGCTACGACAGCAAAAAGCGTTATCGCGACTTTATGGTGTTGCGCTGTCCGGATTTGCGCTCGCCAGATACATTTTTTGGTGCGGAAAGCATGATGAGTGCTTGGCGCTATATTGAATCTAAATATAGCTTGCGCCGTTTTGTTGGCTTTGGCCGTGGGCCAAAAGACAATCAAAATGCTAAGCAGATCAAAGAGTGGCTTTCCTGCTCTGATCTCGTGTTGAAGATTTTGGCCGATTCTGGCCGGTTCGGCATGAAGTTCCGGGAGCGGACGACACCATCTGGCCTTGTGGCGCAATTGAAAATGCGGGGCTGGCAGGATGTAACTGCTGATTATGCGCCCGAGCGATTTGAGATTAAATCGCGGCAATATATGCAGCGTTTTGGCCTGTCTGGCGCCAATCGGGCAGGGGTGGATATTTTCGCTTTGAAGATGGCGTGGAACCTCGGCACTTTCGGTCAATCGATCCAGCGCCAGCAATATATGGTGGAAGAATATATCAACCGCCGCCTTTCTAATTTGTGGCACCATGACCCGGAAGCTAAAAGCTTTTTGGAGCGGTTTACCGCGGATCATGCCATGGGCGTGCTCAAGCAAATTCGATCAATGCGGGCGGATGATTTTGGCGATCATATTGATCCTTTGTTGGCTGAGCTGTCGCAAAAACGGCATTTTTTGAAATAGCCAAAATTCCATTTCTCGAAACGATGTGCGGAACTGAATGACGCCCTTTTGCGTTGATCTGTTGTGAAATCGCGTTTGCAGTTTGGCGCTGTGCCAAGTTGAAGCGCGCAACGAACAGAGGCTCACATGTCTGAAAAAGATCATTATATCCAGAAAGCAAAAGCGAAGCTTGATCAATGGGATGCGGAAATCCGCAAAAAGAAGGCTGAGCTGGATGAAGCAGATGCAGATCGCAAGATCGAGCAGGAAAAAGAATTGGACCAAATGTGCGCCAAGCGCGATGACGCTCAGTCCAAATTGGATGAGTTGCGCGATGCGAGCGACGATGCTTGGCAAGATATGAAAGGCGGTTTCGACCAAGCGTGGGATAATATTTCCAACGCATTTGAACGGGCGAAAGCGCGATTTAACTAAAATAAGATTGCTTGAACTATCCATTTGAACACGGCGTGCACAATGTGCACGCCATTTTTGTTATGGCATATTTGCGTTTGTTTGCTTCGCCGTATCCACGGTTTCGTAGTCTGTGTTTCTATGATTTTTCAAGATTTACGATATGGCCGAGCATTTTTTGGGTCAGGGCATTGAGTTGGGAGACTTCTTCAGAGGAGAGGCTTGCCAGCAGGCGGGCTTCATTGTCGATATGTTTGGGGACAATCTCATCAATCAAGGATTTGCCTTTGGCCGTGAGGGCTACAAGATTTGAGCGCCGGTCATTGGGATTGGGGCGACGTTCGATAAGTTCCGCTTTTTCTAACTTATCGATACGATTGGTCATGCCGCCGGAGGAGACCATTGTGGCCTCATAAAGGGCGGTGGGCGAGAGGGCGTGTGGGGCGCCGGCGCGTCTTAGTGTGGCCAAAACGTCAAATTCGCCAGGTTGCAATCCAAATTTTGCGAACAGGGGATCAATGTGATCACGTTGCGCGCGCAGCGCCAATTCGGCAATGCGCCCAAGGGTTTCCATGGGAATGGTGTCAAGTTCTGGGCGTTCTTTTTGCCATTGTTTAGCAGCGTGAGCAGCGCGATCCATATTTAAGCCTTTATCTTAATATCAAGATACTTTATGGTAAGATAAATTTGAATTCAAACGGAATATGAGTATGGCTAACCTGTCGCAAAATCCAACCGCCAATCTTAACTCGTCCCCAAAGGTGACGTTTTGGCAGCAGTTCGACCTCGGCATGCTGGTGCTTTTGCTGATTGTTGGCTTTTTTATGGGGCTTACTGCTGTGTTGGGCAAAGTGGCAATCAATACGGGATGGACACCATCAATTTATCTCGCACATACCGCGCTGGGTGGTGGTTTGCTGTTGTTGATTATTACAAGATCTTTGGGGCAATGGGCGCAATTTGACCTGTCGGATTGGCGTTATAATTTTATCTCTGGCCTGTTTTTTGTGGTGCCAAACCTGATGTTTTTCTTTGCTGTCCGGCATGTGGGCGCGGGCTTTATCGCCTTTGCCACAGCTTTTGCGCCAGTACTCACCTTCTTCATTGCGGTTGCGATTGGGGATGATCGCTTTTCGCTTGGCAAGATTTTAGGTGTCGGCATGGCCCTGACTGGCGGAATTTTGCTGGCTTTGGGCAAATTGACCGACACGAGTATTGCGCCATTGTGGATCGCGATAAGCCTGTTTGGCCCCGTGTTCTTGGCATTCGGCAATATTTTCCGGTCGCGCTTTTGGCCAACTGGCGTTGCGCCCTTATTGTTGGCGCCATGGATGCTGATCACGGCCGGACTTTATAGCTATGGGTTTGCTTTTGTGACGGGTTCATGGTCGGCGGCGGATGTGTCCAGCGCTGGATATTTGGTGATGGGGGCGCAGATTTTGTGCTTTGCGGCGGGCTTTGGCTTTTACTTTGTGCTGCAAAAACGCGGCGGTCCGGTTTATCTGAGTCAAATTGGTCCGGTGATTGCCCTGGTTGGTGCGCTGTTGGCAGCGACTTTCCTGCAAGAGCAACTGACGCTTTTGGTTTTGCTTGGGGGCGCGGCAGTGATCGCAGGTGTGGTGATTTTCAATGCCGCCAATTTTGGCAAGAAATAAGCCAAGCGTTAAAAACAAAAAGGGCGCGACCAAATTGGGGAAAGTCGCGCCCTTTGGGGAAGGGCTGACCGCAAATTGGGGAAGCGATCAGCCGATTTTATGGTGCCTTAGAAGGGGAGAATGGCGTCCATAAATTGCTGGCCATAGCGTGGCTGCTGCACATCGGTGATTTGTCCGCGGCCGCCATATGAGATGCGGGCCTGTGCAATTTTCTCGGAAGGAATGGTGTTGTTGGCACCGATATCTTCTGGGCGAACCACGCCAGCGATGATCAAGTCGCGGACTTCGAAATTCACCCGAACTTCCTGCCGACCTTCGATGACCAAGTTGCCGTTTGGCAAAACCTGCACCACCACCGCGGCCACAGATGTGTCCAAAGTTTCAGAACGGTTTACAGAGCCGTCGCCTGTGTCAGCAGAGCCAGAGCTCAACTCGATTGCGCCATTGGCAGAAACGTCTGGCACCACTGAGTTGAAGATGGAGCCAACCACTCCGCCTGCGCCTGCATCATTTGTGCTGGTGCGTGAGCGAGATGTTTTGTTGGCGATTTGGGCTTTGTCCGCGATGGTAACGTCCACAGTAAGGATATCGCCCACTTTGCTGGCGCGTTGATCTTTGAAAAAGCCGCGCTTGCCAGAGATGAACAATGAGTTTGGCTGGTAGGCCACTTTTTCAGGTTCTGGCATAGGCATAGACACTGGCTTATAGCCTGCTTTTGCCTGCGGGTTTTCAATGGCAGTCAATGATGGTGCCTTGCCGATATTTGCAATTCGATTGGCCGTTGTACATGCGGTGAGTGATGCGCCAAGTGCGATCAAAGTGATGATTTGAAGCAGTTTCATTTTGGTTGCTCCTAGTTAACTGTCGCGACTTTGGCGGGACCATTTGAAATGGTCACAGCGCCGGCGCCAGTGACGATGCCCTGAATTGGCTTATTGGACATCAGATTGAGAACGGTGACAGGCTCGTTAAGGGCTGCAGATTGCATGGCCTTTGCCTTCACAGTGAGGGTGAGTGCGCCTTTTTGGAAATAAAGGGTCACAAGTTCGTTGCGGCTAATTAGATCTGGCTCGGTCACATCAGCGACACGAAGCGGGCTGCCGCCGCGCAGGGCGCGGGTTAGGCTTTTGCCCACCAGTTCTTCAATGTGCAGAACGCCTTGTGAGCGCACCAATTGTTCAGAAGCTGGGCGCATTTCAATGTCGCTCAACTGCAAGATTTCGCCTTTGCCCTTGGTTTGGGTCAAGAAGGGTGCTTCGACCATGATGTCGATCCGGCCATTCAATTGCAGCGGCTGGCTGTGACCAGCCAAGGCCAAGCGGGCGGCGAATGTGCGGGTGTTTGGACCAACTTCAAAGTCCAGCACCATCACAGGATTGTCGGATGCGCTGTCTGCAAAGATGGTGTTGAGCGCTGCATTCAACCGAACTTGAGCTGTTTCACCTTCCAGAAGTAATTCACGCGCCATCAATTCTTCATTGACGAGCTGGTTGATGTAGCCCGCGTCAACTTTAACGCCTGCGCGTTCAACCCGAACTTGGGAAAGACCTGCAGTGTCGTAATTGGCAAAGCCTGCCCGCTGCGCGGCCAAGTGAATGGAGGTGAGGGGCACAGCGCCAACCGTGCCGGGCGCGGGGCTGCGGAACAAAGGTGTTTCAGCATGCACACCAGCATTGTTGAACATGTCGCCCACGGTGACCACTTTTGTATCCACCAACACAGAAGGTTTAAGCACTGGCATGGCCAATGCGCTTTGCGCCATAAGTGCGGCGGTGAGGGCCAGAACAGATTTGCTAAGAGATTTGAACATGATCTCAACCTACCCCTAGCGGATCTGCGATGTGGCTTGCAGCATTTGGTCGGCACCCGAAATCACACGCGCATTCATTTCATATGCGCGCTGGGCGGCGATCAAATCAGCAATTTCAGTCACAGCGTTTACGTTGGCCAGTTCCAAGTGCTTTTGCAGCATGTTGCCGAAACCATCTTGGTTGGCGACGCCGTTTTGTGCTGGGCCAGAGGCGGCGGTTTCAACATAGGTGTTGTCCCCGATGCTTTCCAAACCCGCTTTGTTGGCAAAGCGGCTCAATTGGATTTGACCCAGGGTAGTTGGGGCTGACTCATTGTCCAAAAAGGCTTGAACTGTGCCGTCAGCTGAGATTGAAACGGCGCGGGAGTTGGCCGGAATGTTGATGCCTGGCTGAACCAAATAACCTTCGATGGTGACCATCTGGCCGTTTGAGTCCCGTTCGAATGAACCGTCACGGGTGTAACCTGTGCGGCCATCTGGCAGGGTTACGGAGAAGAAGCCTTCACCACGGATGGCGATGTCCAACTCTTTTTCAGTTGGCTGAATGTTACCTTGGCTCATGATCCGCGGTGTGGCGCCGGTTTTAACACCAGAACCGATTTCAACGCCTGTTGGCAATTGGGTGCCAGCGGCAGAGGTTTGCGAACCTGCGCGGCGATAAACCTGATATAGCAAATCCTGGAAGTCAGCCCGCTGGCGCTTATAGCCAGTGGTGCGCATGTTGGCGATGTTGTTGGAGATAACTTCAACGTTCCGCTCTTGCGCTGACATGCCTGTGGAAGCGATATAGAGTGCCTTCATTATTCTGTTCCTTTCGCTTTCACTTAAGCTCTTGTGTCGCCAAGTTTTTGAATGGCACTGCGGCGCAATTCATCTTGACGCTGTTGGAGACTGGCGATGGATTCATATGCTTTGGTTACGCGGATCATTTCGGTCATTTCAGAAACGCCAGAAACGTTAGACCGCTCAATGGCCATATGGACCAACCGGGATGGGTTGTCGAAAATTGGATTTTCGCCAGAAAACATGGTGTCGCCTTCGCGGCGCAGGCTTTGTGGATCATCAAATTCTGCGATCCGCAAAATACCTTTGTCGCCAGCGGAAGAGGTGACCCGGCCATCTTCGGTGATGGCGATGCCTGTTTCTTCCGGGCCGAAGGTTACGAAGCCACCGTCAGCCAGCACATTGTAGCCTTCTGAGGTGACCAGCTGACCAAGCTCATTAAGCTGAAATGAACCGTTGCGGGTGTAGCGCTCGCCGCCTGGCGTATCGATAACAAAGAACCCGTCGCCTTGAATGGCCACATCCAATGGGTTGCCTGTTTGCGTGATGCTGCCGGAGGCAAAATCGTGAATGGTGGCCCAATCCTGCGTGTAAGAAAGCGGCTGGTCCATCATCTCAAAATCTTTATGACGGGCGACCGGCATGACATATTCTTCGAAAAGAATGTCCATATTTTTGTAACCGGCTGTATTCATATTGGCCATATTGTTGGCCACAACGTCCATTTGACGTTGCAGGGCAATTTGCCTTGATAAGCCGATGAGCTGTGCGTTTTCCATGGCACCTGTCTCCCCAATTTAACATTTGGCCGTTTAACTTCCCCAAGCTAGCGGGCCTGCCAAATACAATGCGAAGATCGTGCCAGTTTTCTAACTTATTGATTTATATGGATTTTGATTAAAATTTTCATCAAATGGGTAAGTGAGTGTTTGCTGGGTGGCAAAATTTACCGGGCAAAAATTGCCGCAAAATGCAAAAAGTAACTCTTCGTTAACCTTCTCGCCCTTACCTCTGTATATATAGGCAATGTGGGCGCATCGCCTATGATTCTTGGATAATTGAGGTTTGGCATGGCCAACGAAGACGCAAATGTCGACCCCGAAGCCGGGGAAGAAGGCGAAGGCAAAAAGAAACTGCCCTTAATGGTGATTATTGGCGCTGCTGTTGTTTTGCTGGCGGCGGCAGGTGGTGCAGCCTATTTCTTTCTATTTGCAGGTGGCGATAGCGAGAAGCCCGAACTTCAAGATGTACGTGAAGCGGTGTTTTACGATTTGCCCACAATCACTGTGAATTTGAGTGATGATGCTGACAATGATGAAGTGTTTTTAAAGCTCGCCATTGCGCTTGAGCTTTCTGATGAAGCGCTGATTGAAATTGTGGAACCGCGTATGCCGCGGGTGTTGGACACATTTCAGGTTTATTTGCGCGAATTGCGCCGCTCAGACCTTGAGGGGTCTGAAGGGATTTATCGGTTGAAGGAAGAATTGCGCCGTCGGGTGAATTTGGCGGTGTTCCCCGCGCAAGTGGACAGCATTTTGTTTAAAGAAATTCTGGTTCAATAAGGTTACGTCATGGCAGATGAAAACGACGATCTGATGAGCGCCCTGGACGAAGAGCAGTCCAAAAATGATGACGATATGGCATCAGAATGGGCTGCGATGATCGAAGGGGGCGGCGACGGTGATGGGGATTCCCACGCTGACCGTATCCTCAATCAGGACGAAATCGACAATCTTTTAGGCTTTGATCAGGCGGATCTGAGCGAAGGCGATATGTCTGGGGTGCAAGCGCTGATCAATTCGGCGCTCGTATCTTATGAACGTTTGCCTATGTTGGAGATTGTGTTCGACCGCTTAGTGCGGTTGACCACAACTTCACTGCGCAACTTCACGTCTGACAACGTAGAAGTCTCGCTGGATAGCATCACTTCCGTGCGCTTTGGCGACTATTTGAACTCTGTGCCATTGCCAGCGATTTTGACTGTGCTGAAGGCGGAAGAGTGGGACAACTTTGGCTTGATGACGGTTGAAAGTAACCTCATCTATTCCATGATTGATGTGCTGTTGGGCGGCCGCCGTGGCAACAACACCATTCGGGTTGAGGGGCGCCCCTATACCACCATTGAGATGGGGCTGACCCAGCGCATGATCGAGTTGATCCTCGATGATATGATGAAGGCATTTGAGCCGCTGACGCCAGTGACCTTTAAAGTTGAGCGTATGGAGACCAATCCGCGCTTTGCTGCGATTGCCCGGCCTGCCAATGCCGCCATTTTGATTGAGTTGCGCATCGATATGGATGATCGCGGCGGCAAAGTTGAGATTTTGCTGCCTTATGCAACTATCGAGCCGATCCGTGAACAATTGCTGCAAATGTTCATGGGTGAAAAATTTGGCCGTGACCCGATTTGGGAAGGTCATTTGGCATCTGAGATTTTTGCCGCGGAAACTGAGTTGGAAGCGGTGTTGCATGAGTGGGAAATTCCATTGTCCCACGCCATGAACATTTCAGCGGGTGACACGCTGATGTTTGAACGCACACCAAATGATCCGGTTTCGCTGCGTTGTGGCAATGTGACCTTAACCGAAGCGCAAATGGGCCATATTGGCAAAAATGTATCGGTACGCGTAACCCGTCCGCTGAACCCGCCAAAAGTGACAATGTCGGTGTTTGAAGCAATGGACGAGCAGGGGAGAGACTAAAATGGCTTTTGGTTTGATTGTTGAAGGTGCGGTTGCCATTTTGTTGGTGCTGACCATTGGCTATTGCTATGTGCTGAATGTGCGTTTGAAGCGGCTACATGCCGACCGCGACGCTTTGCGGGCTATGATCACCGATTTGGTGCGCGCCACCGATATGGCCAATGGGGCTATTCAGGGCTTGAAGCTCACTGCTGCAGAAACTGACGCCCAATTGCGCAGCCGTATGCAAGAAGCGGAAGGCTTTTCCACTCAGATGGGTCAGCAAGTGCAAGACGGACAAGATTTGCTGTTCAAAATCAGCCAGATTGCGAAAACTGCACGTGATGCAGAAGCGCAGCGTGGCGGTGTGACGTTGCCACCACAGGCGGCGCCTGCACCACATGTTCCAGTTGGCGAGCGCCCTGTGCCAAAAGCGCGTAATGCTTTGTCACAATTAGATAAATACACCCGCTCTAAAGGGGAAGCGGCATGAATTCAATCCGCTTGTTGCCAGTGGTTATGGTTGCTGCTGGTGCGTTGTTTCTGTTCAAATTTCTCGGCATTGTTTCTGGCGAAGGCTACAGCCTGAGCGGGGCGCAAATGGTGAGCGCGCAAGAAGCGCCTGAACAGCCACAAGATGCGCAAGTGCAAGAGGATATGACCCAAGATTCCACGGGGAACAGCTTGGCGGATGATGCCCAGATGAGCCCGGAAGAATTGGCCGCACAGGAAGAGAAGCCGCAAGACGCAGCGCCGATCATGATCAAGAAAGATGGTGACATTGTTTCTTGGGAAGATGCCGATGGTTTGGCCGACACGGAACGCGCCATTTTGGCCAGACTGAGTGAACGGCGCAAAGAGCTTGATGCGCTGGAAGCGCAATTGAAAGTGCAAGAAGATATTGTGCGGGCAGCGGAAAAGCGGCTGGAAACACGGGCAGCGGAGCTGAAAGAGATCGAAGCCCGTATTCAGCAACTTGTTGACCGCAAAGAAGGGCTGGAGGATGAGCAATTTGGCTCGCTCGTCTCCATGTATGAAAACATGAAGCCCAATGATGCGGCGCGGATTTTCGACCGATTGGATATGCTTGTGCTGGTGCGCATGGTAGAGCGCATGAACCCACGCAAAATGGCGTCAATTTTGGCGGCGATGGATGCAGAAAAGGCAGAGGCCCTGACCATCAACCTCGCCAACCCGAATTTGCAGCAGATGGAAACTGTGCCTGCACAGGACGATGCTCTGCCTCAAATTGTAGGCCAATAGCCCGCTTTCCGGCATGTGGTAAGTAAAGTGTTAATCGCTAGACGCTAGATTGATCTGAACGATTGATCGTAAAGAGGCCCATCCCGCAAATGGTGTTGTTTAAAGCCATGCAAAAAGCGTTGTGCCAAGCGTTGGTTGCGTCCACGCTTGCAGGCGGGATTGCTGCGTCTATTTTGCCGCCAGCGGCGATGGCGCAAAATCAGCAAGAATCCCAGCGTTTAGAAGTGGTTGCGCAAGGCCAGCCAGGCTATGGCCGGATTATCTTGAAATTTGTCGATCGTCTTAATTTGCCCTCTTACTCCATTTCCACCAATGGCGGGGTGATGAGCATTGAGTTCTCTCAACCTATCAATGTGCAATTGCCGGACGTGACCGAGCAGTTGGGCGACTATGTTGCCGTGGCGCGGGTGGACCCGGACTTTAAAGGCATTCGCTTCGGCTTGAAGCAGGATTATCGCATCAACCGTATTGAAGCGGGTGAGCGGCTGTTTATCGATTTTATTCCTCGTGATTGGCAGGGGTTAGACCCCTCATTGCCCGAAGATGTGGTGGCGGAACTGGCGCTGCGGGCAGAGCAAGCGGCAAAGCTGGCAGAGCAGCGGCGCAAGGAGCGGATTGCGCGGGAAACCAAGCCAAGCGCCATTTTGCGTGTTGGTCGGCATCCGACATTTACACGCGTGAAATTTGAGTGGACCATCGACACAGAGGGTAGCTGGGAGCGCACCGCTGAAGGCGGGGTGTTGAAATTTGAATGGCCTGTGGACGTTGATCTTTATCCCATTCAATCGGAATTGCCGGAAGAAATTGAAAGCGTTGAAAAAGAGATCACCCGTGACGGGTTGCGGGTGAGCTTTAAGCTGACCGACAAGGTTGAGCCGCGCTTTTTTAAAGAAAATAGCCGCAACTATACGTTGGATTTGGACTTTTCGACCCGTGAAGATGTGGGCGTGCCCATTACCGACATCGCGCCGGAACAAGTTGCAGAAGAGATTGCTGACAATGAACGTGTGACGACGACACAGGATGAGATTGACCCACTGTTGCGGAAAACGCCAACCTTGTCACGCCAAACTCGCATCACGCCTTTTGTGAACAAAATTGGTGGCACGGTTCGGCTCATTTTCCCATTTGAACAGGATACGCCTGCTGCCGTATTCAAGCGCGGTGACACGGTTTGGATGGTGTTCGACACCCATGTGGCGATTGATCCACCAGCGGACACGGATTTGCTGGGTGGCATCACGCAAGACATTAAAGTAGATACGGCCGGGGAAACCCAAATTGTTCAAATGACCATGAATGCGGATCGGCTGGCGACTTTGGGGTCAGAAGGGCGCTCATGGGTTTTGTCGCTGGGCGATATTTTGATTGCGCCGACCGAGCCAATGTCGCTTACCCAACAACGCCAAAGTGATGGGCGCACCGTGTTGGTGGCTGACCTGCTGCGACCTGGGCGGGTGCACCAATTGCGTGATCCGAATGTTGGCGATTTGTTGCAAGTTGTGACGGCCTATCCACCTTCACGGGCGATTGTTCGCGACTTGGAATATGTTGATTTCAAAGCGCTGCGTGCGGTGCATGGTTTGGTAATCAAGCCATATCACTCTGAAGTGATTTTGCAGATTGAAGGCTCGGAAGTGGTGATCGATGCGGAGGAGAAACTGATGTTGTCTTCCGCCACAGATGTGAACCGCGAAGTGCTGGTGGATGCTCGTGACCGCATTGGCTATATCGACCTGAGCGCGATCGAGACTGTTCGCCCGGACAACTTCATTGAAAAGCGCGAAGAAATTCAGGTGCGGGCTGCGGAAGCAGAGGGCAATGCGAAAGAGAGTGCGCGGGTTGAATTGGCCCGATATTATCTGGCCAATCGTTTGACCCATGAAGCCTTGGGCGTGCTGCGGGTTTGGGAAAAAGACACCAAGCGACCGCAATTGGTGGAAGAAGGCAAGATGGTGCAGGCGGCCGCAAATGTGTTGGCAGGGCGCCATGATGATGCGCTGGAAATTTTATTGGAAGACGAGTTTGTCGACGAGCCGGATGCGGTGATGTGGCGGACGATTGCGCGGGCCAACCGGGGCGAATATGACATTGCCCGCAATGATGCGTTGCTGGCCGAGCAGGCGGTGGAAGCTTATCCGACTTGGATTGCCAATGAGTTTTACTTTGCGGCAGCGCGGTCTGCCGTTGAAATGGGTGATTCCGCAGCGGCGATCCGCTATTTGGGCGGTATTGATTTCAGTTCGCTCGATAAAGAAAATCTAAGCCGCTATGACCTGCTGGCCGGGCGTGTGGACGAGGTGGACCAACGTTATGCTGATGCGTTGGAGACCTATGGTTCAGTGCTGAATATGGATATTCGGCCCACCTATGCCGAGGCGGTTTATCGCACATTATTGGTGCTGGAAAAGCAGGGTAATATTGATTTGGACAAAGCGGTGCAGACGCTGTCCATTCAATCGCTGACATGGCGTGGCGGCGAGCTTGGCGCGAATATTCAAGAGCTTTATGGGCGCTTGCAGTTCAAAAACCATGATTATCGTGGTGGGTTTGAAACGCTTGAGCGGATGCAGGTGGTGCACCAAGATACGCCACAGGAGACGCGGCATTTTGAGCTGTCAAAGCAGATTTTTGAAGATCTGTTTTTGAACGGCGAAGCTGATCGGCTTGAGCCTGTGCGGGCGCTTGGCCTTTATTATGATTTCCGTAAATTGACGCCTGCGGGCGCTAAGGGCGACGAAATGATCCGTAATTTGGCGCGGCGTTTGGTGCGGGTTGATTTGTTGGATCAGGCGGCGGAGTTGCTGGATTATCAGATTGATAATCGCTTGGAAGGTGTAGCACGCGCGAAGATTGCGGCGGACCTTGCGGTGATCCATATTGCTAATCGGCGGGCAGACTTGGCGCTTAAAGCGCTTTATAAAACCCGTTTGGCCAATTTGGTGCCACAGTTAGAACGGCAGCGTCGGATTTTGGAAGCTAAGGCTTTGATCGATGCGGGCCGTGATGAGCTGGCGGTTGATATTTTGCGCAATATTGAAGGATTTGACGCCCGGTTGCTTGAGGTTGATGCCCATTGGGCGGGGCGCCGCTATCGCGAGGCTGGTGAGTTGATTGAGCGTATTTATGCTGATCAGTACACAGATGCGGGATCGTTGCCAACAAGTGTGCGCAATGATTTGGTGAAGGCAGCTGTTGCCTATACGCTGGGCAATGATGAGATTGGACTGACACGGTTGCGGGCGAAATTCTCTGGTCGCATGTCGTCCACGCCTGAGTGGCCAGTGTTTGAATTTGTGACCAGCAAAACCGCGTTTGGCACGAAGGAGTTTAAAGCACTGGCGAAAGAGATTGCGGATGTGGATTCGCTGAACTCATTCCTTGCGGCATATAAAGAGCGATACGGCACAGAAGGCGCGTTGGCGCCGGATCAGGATGTGCTTTAACCGAGATAACTTCGGATCAGTGAGCCTGCGACCAAGTTCCAGCCATCGACGAGCACAAAGAAAATCAGCTTAAACGGCAATGAGATCACGATAGGCGGCAGCATCATCATACCCATGGACATGAGCACCGAGGCGACCACCATGTCGATGACGATGAAGGGCACAAACAGCAAAAAACCAATCTCAAACGCCCGCCGCAATTCAGAAATCATAAATGCAGGCACCAAAATAGTGATGTCCAGTTCCTCGGGATTTTCTGGGATCGGCGTTTCCGTTAGGTCCAGAAACAGCTGTACATCTTTATCCCGCACATGCGCGCGCATAAATTCGTGCAACGGCGCCATGGCCTCTGGTAGCGCCTCTTCCAGCAACAAATCGCCAGCAACCAAAGGCGCGATGCCTTGGTCATAGGATTGTTGCAGGGTGGGGGCCATCACAAAGGCCGTGAGGAACAAGGCCAGTGAAATCATCACTGAGTTTGGTGGTGCGGTTTGCAGGCCGATTGCGGTACGCAACAAAGACAAAACGACGACAATGCGGGTGAATGAGGTGACCATCACCAGAATAGACGGGGCCAAGGACAGGATCGTGATGATCCCGATCAGTTGTACCGCGCGCTCAGTGAGCGTTGTTTGGTCTTGAAAGTCGATTGAAATGTCTTGGGCGAAACTGGGGAACACAAACAGCGCCCCCAGCATCAAAATAACAAAGCAGAAGCTGAACGATTTTGCGCTAAACCAAGCGAAGGATTTAAGACGTTCAGCCGTAAATAATTGCGCTGGCGGTGTGCCAGCCAGCGCAGGGCGCAATTTAGTCTTGCTTGGCTTTGTCTTTTCCATGTTCAGACGCTGAATCGGCTCCTTCATGCTCGCTTTTCGGAGCATCTTCATTCGCCAATTTAACTGAGTCGGCATTTGCGTCTTGGTTTTTGTTGTCTGAAACCGGGCTATCCACGTCTTTTTGCTTGTTGCCGCTGCGCAAAAGGCCGGGATATTTCAACGTGTTTGTGCCCGCACTCGGGTTAGATTTGGCCAGCTCTTGCAGCTTTTCAATCGGGGCGAGGTTTGGCATTGGCGTCACGTTGCCGCCTTTGGTTTCGCTCGGCGGATTAACCTGCGGTTCCATCCGGTCTTCCAGCGGGGAAACGGGTGTGGTGCGCGACGGGCCACTGGCGCGTGGTTTAGCAACAATAGGGGCGGCTGGTTTCAGGCCCTCATTTGGTTCCAATTGCGCCTTCATGGATTCACTTTCAGGCATTTCGGTTTTGGCGGCAGCTGGGCGTTGATCAACTTCATTCGGATTTTGAAAGCCGCTTTCAATCACCACATCATTTGGGCCGCCGATCATCACCAGATGCTCAACATCGTCACGGCGCACGATCACCAATTGGCGCTTATTGTCTACCGGCGCAGATTGCAGCACGGCCAAGCGGCGCAATTTGCTGCGGGTGCCATCGCGGCTGGCGCGGAAGCCAATTTTGATCAGCCACACCACCAAAATGATGGCCAGAATTGTGATGAAAAGACCGCCAATAACAATGGCAATATTGCCCAAATCTTCACCCAAAAGTTCAGTTAAAAAACCCATTATAGCCTCTATGTTCGTCTTTATTGCTGTGTGGCATATGCGACCTATCTGGTCAAAATGTGGTGATCGAATTTAAACACTCAAAAAAATGATATGGCAAAAACTGCCTAGTGCAAGCCTACATTCGGCGAATGACACATTTTGGCACGCTGATTGATGGCATTTATTGAAAATTGCAAAGATTATTAACGCGACGTTAACTATTTGCCCGGCAATATCTGCCTAGCACTAAGATGAGGTTAGTATGTCGATTGCAAAGTTGCCTTTATTTGATGCGTTGACGCAGAAAATGAAGTGGCACCAAACGCGGCAAACATTGTTAGCAGAGAACATCGCCAACGCTGATACACCAGATTATCGCGGGCGTGACCTGAAAAAGTTCGATTTTGCGCAGCATCAGGCTGATTTGAAGATGACCAGCGTGTCGACGCGGGTGACGAATGTGAATCACTTTTCAGTGGTGGGGCAAGGCGCAGACGGATTCGGCGCGCGGCAAATGAACAATTTTGAAATTACGCCAGAAGGCAATGGTGTGGTGTTGGAAGATGAGATGATGAAAGTCTCCAGCAACCAGATGGACTATCAAGCGGCAACCGCCGTCTACAAACGCTCTTTGCGGTTGATCAGAACCGCATTGGGCAAGCAGTAATTTGACGAGGTGAGTGATGTCTTCTGATTTTATGAATTCGCTGAAAATTGCCGCAACAGGGCTGCATGCGCAGTCTGCACGGATGCGGATTATCGCTGAAAACATGGCCAACTCCAGCTCAGCAGCGAAAGAGCCGGGGGCAGACCCATATCGGCGCAAAGTGCCGACCTTTGAGGCGGTTTATAATAATGAACTGATGGCCAATGAAGTGAAGATTGGCCGCGTGGCTTATGACCAAAGTGATTTTCAATCACGCTATGAGCCGGGGCACCCGGCAGCGGATGATCGTGGCTATGTGCTGTATCCAAACGTGAATAGCCTGGTGGAAACCATGGATATGCGGGAAGCCCAGCGCACATATGAAGCGAATTTGAATGTGGTGACCGTGACCCGGCAAATGCTGGGCGGCACATTGGACATTCTTCGCGGATAGGGGAAGGGCTGAGCGGTGCAAAATTGGGGAATGGCGCGCCGCAAAAGCCAACTAAAATTGGGGAATTTTTATGAGCGTACCATTTGCAGCAGCGTCTAACGCTTATGCCAGTGCAGCCCAATTGGGCAACACGGGCCAGCAAAGTGCCCAACTGGCAGCAAAAACACATGAGGGGCCAAACTTTGGCGAAATGCTGACGCAAAGCCTGACCGATGTGGTGGAAACAGGGCGTGTGGCCGACCAAAAGGCCATGGATCTTGTGAATGGCGAGTCAAACGTGGTTGATGTGGTGACCGCGATCTCCGAAACTGAAATTGCTATGGAAACAGTGGTGACGATTCGTGATCGGGTGATCACTGCTTATGAATCAATCATGCAAATGCCAATCTAAGCTTGCTTAGGTGGCATGATTTAGGAGGCGTTGTTGACCGGCGCGCAAGTTCTAGACGTTGCACAAGACGGCATTTGGACGTTGATCTATGTATCGGCGCCGCTGATGATTGTTGGCCTTGTGGTGGGCGTTGTGATTGCGCTGTTTCAGGCTTTGACGCAAATCCAAGAGATGACTTTGGTGTTTGTGCCAAAAATCTTGGCGATCTTTATCACCATGCTGCTGCTGCTGCCGTTTATGGGCGCGCAAATGGCGGGCTATATGGATCGGGTGGTTGATTTGATCATCACTGGCGGTTAGCGCCATGAGCTTTAGCGTCAACTGGCTGCCCCAAACGGTTTTACTTTATTTCTTGATATTTGCGCGGCTGGGCACATTGATCATGCTGATGCCGGGCTTTTCCTCCAGCCGACTTTCGGTTCGGATGCGATTGGCGCTGGCGCTGACTTTTACATTTATCATGTACCCGCTGATCTCGCCGACTTATCCGCAGGGCAACTTGGCGTTCTACCCGATTATCGCCCTTTTGGCCTCTGAATTGGCGGTGGGGTTTGTGCTGGGGGGCACAGCAAGATTGTTGACCTCCGCAGCGCAGGTGGCCGGGTCGACCATTGCGTTTCAAACCGGTTTGTCCTTCGCGCAAACATCTGACCCAACGCAGGGCGGTTTGCAGGGGGCGATTTTTGGTAACTTCATCGCGGTGCTTGGCGTAACGCTGATCTTTTCGATGGATTTGCACCATTTGGTGTTGGCCGCGATTTATCGCAGCTATGAGATATTTGCGCCCGGCGCACCGATTTTGTTGGAAGATGCAGGCACCATGGCGCTGAAAATTATTTCGTCCAGCTTTGTGGTTGGGGTGCAGATGGCCGCGCCCTTTATCGTTTTTGGCTTGGTGTTCTATTTCGGCTTGGGGCTTTTGGCCCGTTTGATGCCGCAATTGCAGGTGTTCTTTATCGCCATGCCGGCCAATATTGGCCTTGGCTTGTTGATGTTTGCGCTGCTGCTGAGTGTGATGATGGCGCTCTATATCGAGCATCTTGAAACCTATTTTGCAGCGCTTGTTGGAGTGAGATAATGGCTGACGAACCGGATAAGTCCGAGAAAACCGAGGACCCCTCCGAGAAAAAGCTGCAGGACGCGCACAAACGAGGGGATGTGGCGAAAAGCCAAGAGCTTACCACTTGGTTTATGATGCTGGGCACAGCCCTGATCTTCTCACTGATGGCCCCAATCACCGCCGGCACGCTGACGCGTATGCTGAAAAATGTGATGGCCAATGCCGACCAATATGAGATTGGCGAATCTGGCTTTGCAGGCTTTTGGTATGAGCTGGCGGGTACTGTGCTGTTGGTGGCGCTGGTGCCATTGTTGATTTTGGCGGGCTTTGCCTTGGCAGCAAATCTGGTGCAACACCGACCCGTATGGTCGCTTGATCCGTTAAAGCCAAAATGGTCGAAAGTGTCGCCGCTGAGCGGGGCAAAACGGCTCTTTTCTAAAGATGCTTTGGTGAATTTTGCGAAAGGCCTCGCGAAACTTTCGATCGTGTCGATCATCATGTTTTTGGTGATTTGGCCGGAGCGTGATCGGCTGGATACCTTGGTGACGGCAGACCCGGCAACGCTGATGCTGACTTTTCAAGAATTGGGCATCAAAATCATATTGGCAACGCTGGCGGTTGTGACCGTGGTGGCGGGGCTCGATTTTATGTATCAGCGCAACAAATGGTTTGAAAAACAAAAGATGACCATCAAGGAAGTGCGCGACGAATATAAGCAAATGGAAGGTGACCCGAAGGTCAAAGCCAAGTTGCGGCAAATTCGGGCTGAGCGCGGGCGTCAACGCATGATGCAGAATATTCCCGATGCCAGCGTGATCATCACCAACCCGACTCACTATGCGGTGGCACTGAAGTATGAGAAGGGCATGCCTGCGCCTATTTGCCTTGCCAAAGGCGTGGACAAGGTGGCGCTGAAAATTCGTGAAATTGCCACCGAAAACGACGTGCCGATTGTTGAAAACCCGCCATTGGCGCGGGCGCTGCATGCCAGTGTTGAAATTGAAGACCCCATCCCCTCGGAGCACTTTAAAGCGGTGGCGGAAGTGATCGGATATGTGATGCGTTTGCGCCGCGTACGCTCTTGGAGCGCAAAAACGTCATAAATTTGCATCTCACCGGGCAAAAAGCCAAATAATTCCCCTCATTCACTTGTGGTTGGACGCAATTGGCGCAAAGATTTATGAAGGGTTAATTTTGGTGATTCTCAACGCCAAATTTAGAGTAGTGTGAGAGGGCATAGACTATGGCGGTGACCCCGCTTCAAGAGGACACATATCCGCAACCAGCCGTTAAACGGTCCATGGGCAACCCTGGCCTTTGGCGCGTTGTTGTGTTGACGCTGTTTTTCATCGGTCTTGCAGTTGTCTATGCTTTTTACGGAGATCAAATTTCAGCTGACATTTTGATGCTGGTGCTCGGGCTTTTGGCCGTTCTGGGCGTGTTCAGCCTGTTCGGTTTGGCCGCAGGCCTGTTTCGGCTGTCTCATCATGATGATGGCCCTGCGCTGCAAAATGCGATTGTGGACAGCCTTGATTATGGCGCGGTGGTTTCTGATCGCGATGGGCGCATTGTTTATGCCAATGCGGCCTATGGCGAATTGGTGGCTGGGTTGGACCGCACGGCGTTGGCCAGTGTGCCACGTCTGTTTGCCAGTGCGCCAGAGGCGGCAGAGCCGATTTATCGCTTGTCCCGTGCCGCTCAAGAGGGGCGGCGCAGTGTTGAAGATATTCGCCTCACCACCACACTGACCGGTGAAAACCCGGATATGCCGATCTGGTATCGCGTGCGCGTGCAGTCTTTGCCAGCCATCGATCAGGCGGGCGGCAAAGCGTTGGTGATGTGGAGCGTAGAAGATATTTCTCGCGACCGGGCCAAGCAGGAAAACATCTTTTTGGAATTGCAACGGGCGATTGATTATCTCGACCATGCGCCTGCCGGTTTCTTTTCCACTAATGGCAGTGGGCAGATTCAATATTTGAACGCCACATTGGCCAATTGGCTTGGCTATGACCTTGCCGAATTTGATACGGGGTCAATCCATCTTTCCGAAATTGTGCGCGGCGACGGGTCTGGCTTGTTGCTTGGCGGCTCGGCCGACGGACAGATCAAAACCGAAATTATCGATATTGATTTCGTCAAGCGTGACGGCACCAACTTGCCTGTGCGTTTGTTGCACCGTGCGGCTCGGTTGGCCGAAGGCGATTTAGGTGAAACCCGCACTTTGGTGTTGGATCGATCTAAAGGCGCGGACCTCTCTGAAGAATTGCGCACGGCGGAGGTCAAATTCTCGCGCTTCTTCAATGATACGCCATTTGCGATTGCCGCTTTGGATTCAGAAGGTCGCATTTTGCGCACCAACGCGCCATTTATGCGCACTTTCGACAATGAGCGCGGCGAACGGGCAACGGATCATTTGCCATTGTTTGACTTTGTTGCGGATGATGCCAAGGCCAATTTGGTGACCGCATTGCAACAGGCCAATGCCAACCATTCGACCATTGAGCCGGTGGATGCGGTGCTGAAAAGCGATAATGAGCGCAGCGTTCGGCTTTATATTTCTGGTATTGAAGATCCTGATGAGCAGGGCGAAAGTGCCATTGTTTATGCGCTGGACACCACGCAACAACGGGTGCTTGAGCAGCAATTTGCGCAAAGCCAAAAAATGCAAGCCGTGGGCCAGCTGGCCGGTGGTATTGCTCACGATTTGAACAATATTCTGACGGCCATTATTGGCTTCTCTGACCTGTTGTTGCTTAATCTGCGGCCTAACGATCCGTCCTTTAAGGATACGATGGAAATCAAGCAAAACGCCAACCGGGCTGCTGGCTTGGTGCGGCAGTTGCTGGCCTTCTCACGTCGTCAAACCTTGCGGCTTGAGGTGTTGGAAGTCTCGCTTTTGGTGGACGATCTGACCGTGCTGTTTAAACGCTTGATTGGCGACAGCATCAGCCTGAGTGTTGACCATGCGGCAGAGCTTTGGGCTGTGCGGGCAGACCATGTGCAGCTTGAGCAGGTGGTGATCAATCTGGTGGTGAATGCGCGTGACGCTATGCCAGATGGTGGGTCTGTTAAAATTCGCACCCGCAATGTGGCTGAGGCGGAAGCGGCGACCTTTAATTATCGCGGTATGCCCGCGGCAGACTATGTGTTGATCGAAGTGGAAGACACTGGCACGGGCATGACCCAAGAGGTGATGGCGAAGATATTCGAGCCATTCTTCACCACCAAAGATATTGGCAAGGGCACAGGGCTTGGGCTTTCCACCGTTTATGGCATTGTGAAGCAAACAGGCGGCTTTATTTATGCGGATAGTGAGTTGGGCAAAGGCACAACATTCCGCATCTTCCTGCCGAAATATGCCCATGTGGCGGGCGAAGCGGCAGAGCGCGCTTCAGTGCAAAAAGCGCGTGATTTGACAGGCAAAGAGCGCATTTTGATCGTTGAAGATGAAGACAGCGTGCGGGCCTTCTCTGCGCGAGCTTTGGCTTCTGCGGGCTATGTTGTGCATGAGGCCGATAGTGGCGTGGAAGCACTGGAAGTGCTGGAAGAAATTGACGGCGAGATCGAACTGTTGATTTCTGATGTGGTGATGCCGGAAATGGACGGCCCGACATTATTGGGCGAAATGCGTCAGCGCTATCCGGACATTAAGGTGATCTTTGTTTCCGGCTATGCCGAAGAAAATGTGCGCAAGGGGCTTGAGGACGATGTGAGCGTCGACTTCTTGCCGAAGCCATTCTCTCTAAAACAACTGGCCGCGAAGGTGCGGGCGGTGCTGGAAGGCGAAAGCGATGACCCGGAAGAAGGGGAATGATCCGCACCACTTAGTGGGTGATTCCTTTTTCAGGGCAGGCTGACAATTTAAAGTTGCGACTGATTGTAACTAACGCACATGGTTAATTTGCATGTGTTTTTAGATCAAAAAAAGAACAAATCTCAAAAATGCATATAATACAGCGACTTATCCTTATTGACAAAATTCGCAAAATATGAGAACAAATATAGTACAAATTATATTTTTCCCCGGACCCGAATAAATTTGCATGGGCCAGCGGACTTTGGAATAAGGAGAAGGCAAATGGCTAATTCACAACTTCGCGTGGTCGAAGGGGGATCTATGGATAAGAATAAGGCACTTGAAGCCGCGCTCTCTCAAATTGAGCGAAATTTCGGTAAAGGCTCAATTATGCGCCTTGGAGAAAATTCTGCTGTTGAAGTGGAATCAATCTCTACTGGGTCGCTTGGTTTGGATATTGCGTTGGGTATCGGCGGTTTGCCCCGTGGCCGTATTGTTGAAGTTTTTGGTCCTGAAAGTTCTGGTAAAACCACATTGACCTTGCACGCCATTGCGGAAGCGCAAAAGGCTGGTGGCATTTGTGCCTTTGTGGATGCGGAACATGCATTGGACCCGGTTTATGCCCGTAAGCTTGGCGTGAATATTGATGATTTACTCATCTCTCAGCCGGATGCTGGTGAGCAAGCGCTAGAGATTGCCGACACATTGGTGCGTTCAGGTGCGATCGATTTGTTGGTTGTTGACTCGGTTGCCGCATTGACACCTAAGGCCGAATTGGAAGGCGAAATGGGCGACAGCTTGCCTGGTTTGCAAGCGCGCTTGATGAGCCAAGCGATGCGCAAATTGACCGCGTCTATTTCTCGCTCAAAAACTATGGTGATTTTCATCAACCAAATCCGGATGAAGATTGGTGTGATGTTTGGTTCGCCAGAAACCACTACTGGCGGTAATGCGCTGAAGTTTTACTCATCTGTTCGTTTGGACATTCGCCGCATTGGCGCGATTAAGGATCGTGACGAAGTGGTGGGCAACCAAACTCGCGTGAAAGTGGTGAAGAACAAGCTTGCCCCTCCATTCCGTCAGGTTGAGTTTGATATTATTTATGGCGAAGGCATTTCCAAAACCGGTGAGCTGCTCGATTTGGGTGTAAAAGCTGGCTTGGTTGAGAAATCTGGCTCTTGGTTCTCTTATGATAGCCAACGCTTGGGGCAGGGACGTGAAAATGCGCGCCAGTTCCTAAAAGACAATCCGCAGATTGCATTTGAGATTGAAAGTGGTGTGCGTGAGAGCGCCGGGCTTTTGACTGAGAATATGATTGCCCCACCGCAACCAGACAAAATTGAGGCTGATGATAGCGTTGAGATTGTCGAAGATTCCGACAAATAATTGTTGGAATAAATAATCCTTGCTGACCTTATAGGCGCCGAATATTTTCGGCGCCTTTTTCTTTTCTATGCCTCTTAATTCCATGGGCTATTCAATTGCTGGACAGGTGGAGTTGTGGCGTGTAAAACCGCCTGAAGTTCTGACTATTTGTGCAAGGCCGACATAGATTTATGACCAGCGTAAACGACATTCGATCCAAATTTCTTGATTACTTCAGTTCACATGATCATGAGTTGGTCGAAAGCGCGCCATTGGTGCCGCGCAATGATCCAACCTTGATGTTTGTGAATTCCGGTATGGTGCCGTTTAAAAACGTGTTCACTGGGGTAGAGAAGCGCGATTATAAACGCGCAACGAGCGCGCAGAAATGTGTGCGCGCGGGTGGCAAGCACAATGATTTGGACAATGTAGGTTTTACCGCACGTCACCACACCTTCTTTGAAATGTTGGGCAACTTTTCATTCGGCGATTATTTCAAAGAACAAGCTATCGAACATGCTTGGCAGATGGTGCACAAGGAATTTGCTTTGCCGAAGGATAAATTGCTGGTCACAGTTTATCATGAAGACGATGAAGCATTTGATCTTTGGAAGAAGATTGCTGGTCTCACTGATGATCGGATTATTCGCATCTCCACAAATGACAATTTCTGGATGATGGGTGACACGGGGCCTTGTGGTCCATCTTCTGAAATCTTTTATGATCATGGCGATCACATCTGGGGTGGCCCGCCGGGAAGCCCTGAAGAAGATGGCGACCGCTTTATTGAGATCTGGAATTTGGTGTTCATGCAATATGAACAGCACGCCAATGGCGACCGCACAGATTTGCCACGCCCTTCGATTGATACCGGCATGGGCCTTGAGCGGATTGCGGCCGTGTTGCAAGGCACACATGACAATTATCAAACCGATATGTTTAAAGCCTTGTTGGCCAGCGTCGCGGATGTGACAAATACGGATATTGGTGACAAGGGCGATCAAAGCCGCCGCGTGATTGCTGACCATTTGCGGTCCATGTCATTTTTGATTTCTGAAGGTGTTTTGCCGTCTAATGAAGGACGCGGCTATGTGTTGCGGCGGATCATGCGCCGTGCCATGCGCCACGCGACTTTGTTGGGTGCCAATGAGCCAGTGATCAACAAGCTTGTAGGTAGCTTGGTGCGTGAGATGGCGCAGGCTTATCCTGAACTGTCGCGCGGCGAGGCGATGATCAAAGAAACGATCAAACTTGAAGAAGAACGCTTCCTCAAAACCTTGAGCCGCGGCCTGCAAATTCTTGAAGATGAAACCAATGAGTTGAGTGAGGGCGCAACCCTTGATGGGGCGACTGCATTTAAGCTTTATGACACTTATGGTTTCCCCCTGGATTTGACCCAAGATGCGTTGCGTCAACGCGGCATTGGTGTGGACCAAAAGGGCTTTGACGATGCGATGGCTGCACAAAAGGCCGAAGCACGGAAAAACTGGTCAGGTTCTGGCGATGCTGCATCTGAGGCCGTTTGGTTTGCGATTGCTGACCAGAAAGGCACCACAGAGTTTCTCGGCTATGAAACTGAGCAAGCTGATGGTGAAGTTGTGGCCATTGTGAAAGATGGCGAGCAGGTTGAACAATTGGCAGCTGGTGAGAGCGGCATTTTGGTGTTTAACCAGACCCCGTTTTATGGCGAGAGTGGTGGTCAGGTTGGTGACACGGGCCGCGCTTTTGAAGAAGGCGTTGCTGCTACAATTTCTAACACCACGAAAAGTGCGGGCGTATTTGCGCACCATGCCAAAGTTGACGAGGGCACTGTGAAGGTGGGTGATGCGTTGCATCTGAGTGTCAATGATACGCGCCGTCAGTCTATCCGGGCCAATCACTCAGCAACTCACTTGTTGCACGAGGCTTTGCGCGAAACATTGGGTGACCATGTGGCGCAAAAGGGCTCGATGGTTTCGCCAGATCGCTTGCGTTTTGACTTTTCGCACACCAAAGCGGTGGGCGCTGAAGAAATGCAGAAAATTGAGCAAATGGCCAATGCGGTTATTTTGCAAAATAGCCCTGTTGAGACCCGTTTGATGGCCGTTGATGATGCCATTGAGGCGGGCGCGATGGCGCTGTTTGGCGAGAAATATGGCGACGAAGTGCGCGTTGTTTCCATGGGCAAGCCGCTCAATGACAATAAATCAAACAAAGCCTATTCAATGGAGCTTTGCGGCGGCACCCATGTGCGGGCCACTGGCGAGATTGGCGTGGTGGCTGTTGTGGGTGAAAGCGCGGTGGCTTCTGGCGTGCGCCGGATTGAGGCGCTGACTGGTGATGCAGCACGGGCATATTTTGCAGAGCAAGAAGCACGGGTGCGCCAAATCGCGGATCGCCTGAAAGTTGCGCCAAAGGATGTTGTGACCCGCGTTGATGCGTTGATTGAAGAGCGCAAACAGCTTGAAAAGCAATTGGCAGATGCACGGCAGAAATTGGCCATGGGCGGCGGCGCAGGTGGCGGCAGTGAGATCGAAAAAGTTGGTGATATCAACTTTATGGGTCGGGTTGCTGAAGGCTTGCCAAGCAAAGAATTGCGCGGACTGGTGGACCAGGGCAAAGATCAGATCAAATCAGGCGTTGTGGCCATTGTTGGCATCGGTGACGATGGCAAAGTTGGCGTTGCTGTGGGCGTGACTGATGATTTGAAAGACAAGCTGAGCGCGGTTGATTTTGTGAAAATCGCTGTGGAGACACTTGGCGGCAAAGGGGGCGGTGGTCGCCCTGACATGGCGCAAGGTGGCGGACCGAACGCAGATAAAGCGCAAGATGCTATTGATGCTGTTCGCGCTAAACTGGCCAATTAAAATTTGTTGGTGAAGCAATTTGAAAGGGCCGCCAGGGCGGCCTTTTTGCGATTAGCTGATCAGCAAATTGCTTAGCCTGTCTTTAAGCGCGCCTTTGTCATCAGCGAGCAACGGACCCGTTTCGATATAGCTCAGATGCTTTTCGATGATGGGCTGTAGCGGTTCAGCAAATAAATCTTTGTTCGCGGCAATAAGATTTTCCATGCATTGCAAGATTGTCTGTTGAACATCGAATATTTCGCCGCCATCGCGCATCACTGGGACGAGCAATGTGTGCAGGATTTGACTGAGCGGGACAGGTGCAATCCATAGATGCTCATATTTGGGCGTATCGATTTCTGCGGGCGTGATGTGCAGCAGAATGCGCAGGCCGCGATTGAGGCAATCCATTGCGGTGCCGGGGTCATTGATGGCTTTAGATAGGGCGCGCGTGGCTGTTTCTGCCAATACGACAAATCCGAACTCTGGGTCTTGGGCGAATGTGCGCTCATTGGCTAAATGGAATGTGCGCTGCACTTTCTCTATGTCTTCTTCCTCCAATTGGGCGGAACTCCAAGCCAAAGGCAAGGTGGGGCAGGCGAATGCGCCGGGCTGAGCCGTGAGAAAGATGCGTGCTTCGTGCTCTTCAGCGAGCTCATTCAGGGCGTTCAAATCGACATGCTGCACAAATTGCGGTTGGGACGCATAGATGGGCATCCAATCAGCTGTCTTTAGTTCGTCCTCCCGAAATGGATTGCAGCCTAAATGGGGATCAATTTGCCAATTTTCGAGGGTGGAAAGTGTGGCCTTTTCAACCCGGTTTAGCGTGTCAGGGATGCGGCCAAACACGCGAAGTAAGTCGATCCACCGAATGAACGAGGTGAAGATGATCACCAAGATCAGCAGGGTCATGGCCAATAGTACAATGCGACCACCTTGGTCATAAACGCCCATATGGAGTGCGATGATGCCGACTAGGGCGAAGATGAAAGACCCCAGAAATGTGGTGAGCACATTTTGAGAGGTTTTATCGCGCAGCAGTAATTGGGTGGCACGGGGCGTGGTGGACTGGGCGGCGCCGTTCATCGCATTGGCCATGATGCCCAAAGAAAAGGTGGAGACCGCCAGCATGGATGAGGCGATGATGTTGAGAATGGGCTCAACAGATTTTGCGCCAAGCTCCCAAATCCAAGCCTCTGGCAAAATGGGGCGCAGCAGAATGGCTGCCAATGCGGTGATGATTGCCAGAAGGGAAAATGCGGTGAGCCTGATCCAAATTTCAGAAAGCAATTGCTTGAACAAAAAGAAGAATTTGGACGCAAACATAAAGAGCACTTTCAGCAGGTTGGCGGCTTAGATTTGACCAGTGTAGCTGGCTTACGCCAACCTGCAAATGGGCGAGTGCAAACTATTCTGTTATAGATTGCAGCGCTTTACCGCGCGTCCAGGGCTGGTTTGATTACCTCAAGCCGATTGGTCCAAATATATCCGTCGAAATTTTCGGGAATATAGCCCAACTGTTCAAGCTGATCGATGCCGCTGGTGCCTGATTTAATGTCGGTTAGGTCCATGGGACCAAGCAAGACCAGCCGTGAATTATGCTCGGCAAGCCTTTGGGTGAGGCGATGGGGCCAACCCCACATGGCGGGGGCGATGTTGGCTGGAACTGAGACCCATTTGTTGTGGCACTCTTCCGGCACATGGCCTGACCAACCGAGAGCAATATATTTCAAGAGGCAGGCCTTGGTGTCTTGTTTGCTATAGCCGCCGAGGTCTGGCCTTTTGGCAATTGTTTCGGCAACGGGGCGTGCGCCGCCATAAACAGCAATGGTCATTTGATTGAGCTTCGGATCATTTTCAAAATAGTCGAGCAGCAATTTTGCTTCTTCAGGATCGTCACTTTTGAAATTGATCAGCAATTTGGCGTCTGATGGCTGAACGCGCTCGATAAACTCACTTAGCTCATAGAGTTGGCCAACAAATTTGCCGCGGAAGGGGAAGGTTTTTCCGTCGTCTGCGGTGTAGCCATAGCCCACATCGAGTTGGCGCAGATCTGCCATCATTTTGTCTCGGATCGGACCAGTGCCATTGGTGCGGCAATCTAATGTCCAGTCGTGGAAAACGGCCAGTTTATTGTCCATCGTTGGGGCGATGTCGATCTCGACAATATCTGCGCCCATCTCGATGGCTGCATTGGTAGATTCTGGTGTGTTCTCTAGATAATCATGGCTGGGCGGTAATATGCGCTCGGCTGTGCAGGTTTGGTTGGTGAGGCCTTCACGATGGAAGGTTTGGTGCAGGCCGCGATGGGCGATAAATTCAAGTTTCCCATTTGAGGATGGGCCTGCAATCAGCGAGCTATTCCATGCCCACAGGCCAGTGACCGCACCAATAAACCCTAAAACGACCCAATATCTTTTGCGCATGGAACCTCCAATATTTTTTTGCTGCAACATCGGCGTGCTTTGCGGGCAAAATAGGGCGAAGAGGAAAAAGAAAAGGGCGCTGAGATGCAGCGCCCTGATTATTCTAATGGACGGTGACTTCACCGCCACTTGAGGTGTTGTTGCGTGTCTCTGCCGGTGAGCCGTAAATGGTCACATCTGCGCCTGAGCTGGCATCTGCAGTCACTTTGGTGCTGGCGAAAGCGCTTATGTCGCTGCCCGACGACGCGGAGATTTCAACGGTTGCGCATTCCATGTTGCGCGCATCGAGATCAGAGCCAGCGCTGGCTTGAAGGTCGGCATTTTCGCATGTGCCAGACAGTTCAACATCGCCGCCAGCGGACGCGCGGGCTTTGATTGATTTTACGGCCAAATCCTTGCCGTGGAAATCAGCACCAGCGCTGCTGTGCAGGCTCAAACGGTCCAACTCGAAACCTTCAATATAAAGATCAGAGCCTGCGGAAACATGTGCATCGGTGATGGTTGGCATTTGGATGCGGACTTTGGGGGAAGGGCCGCTGAACCAGTCAGTCAGGCTTTTGAAAATGCCTTCTTCTTTGCGGTCGATTTTGAGGGCATTGCCATCTTGCTCGACAACAAGTGTTTCGAGGGTTTTTGCGTCTTTCGCTTCAGCGGTGACGGTGAAGCTGTCGCCATATGTAATGTAGGCGTCAACAGATTCAGAAACGGTGACCATCGAAAAATCTTTAAAGTCATATTTGCGCGTTTCTTGCGCGAATGCGGGCTGGCTGGCAACAATGAAAGCGCCAATGGCCAAGCCGAGTGCGGCTAAGTGCGTGGTTTGGGTAATATTGGATTTTTTGGCAATGGTTGTATGGGAGGGACGAAACATAAATTCACCTTGTGTTCGAATGCCCTCCACATATTGGGCAGATAATCGTTCATACAAGGGAATGTGGCGAGATTTGATAAGAAATTTTTGTGACAAAATCTCAGAAATGGAAAAGACCGCGAAGACAAATGCTTCGCGGCCTTTCTTGAATCAATATATGAGCTAGATTGCTCTATTTGCTCATGGCTTTTTGCAGGTTCTCGTCGATGGCTTCCAAGAAACCAATTGTTGAGAGCCATTCTTGATCTGGGCCAACCAACAAAGCCAAATCTTTGGTCATTTGGCCACCTTCGATGGTGTCCACAACGGTTTTTTCCAAAGTTGCAGCAAAGTTTGCCAAAGCTTCATTGTCATCCAATTTCGCACGGTGGGCGAGGCCACGTGTCCACGCGAAGATAGACGCTGTTGAGTTGGTTGAAGTGGCTTCACCTTTTTGGTGCTGACGGTAGTGACGTGTCACTGTGCCGTGGGCCGCTTCAGCTTCAACGGTTTTGCCATCTGGTGACATCAAAACAGAAGTCATCAAGCCAAGTGAACCAAAGCCTTGTGCCACTGTGTCTGACTGTACGTCGCCATCATAGTTTTTACAGGCCCAAACATAGCCGCCAGACCATTTAAGCGCAGATGCAACCATGTCGTCGATCAAGCGGTGCTCGTACCAGATTTTGGCTTCTTCGAATTTTTCTTTAAATTCGGCTTCATAGACTTCTTGGAAGAGGTCTTTAAAGCGGCCATCATAGGCTTTCAAAATGGTGTTTTTGGTGGACAAGTAGCAAGGCACTTTGCGGTTAAGCGCATAGTTCATGCTGGCACGGGCGAAATCGCGGATTGAATCGTCCAAGTTGTACATGGCCATGGCCACGCCTGAGCTTGGTGCGTCAAACACTTCATGTTCGATTTCTGTGCCGTCTTCACCCACAAATTTCACAGACAATTTGCCTTTGCCTGGGAATTTGAAGTCTGTCGCGCGATATTGGTCACCAAATGCGTGGCGGCCAACGATGATTGGCTGTGTCCAGCCTGGAACCAAGCGTGGCACGTTGCGGCAGATGATTGGCTCGCGGAAGATAACGCCACCCAAAATGTTACGGATGGTGCCGTTTGGCGAGCGGTACATACGCTTCAAGCCGAACTCTTCAACCCGGTCTTCATCAGGCGTAATGGTGGCACATTTAACGCCAACGCCGTGCTTTTTGATGGCGTTTGCAGCGTCTACAGTGATTTGGTCATCGGTCGCGTCCCGCGCCTCAATGCCCAAATCGTAATATTCGAGATCAATGTCGAGATAGGGGTGGATCAATTTGTCTTTAATGAATTGCCAGATGATCCGTGTCATCTCGTCGCCGTCGAGTTCGACGACAGGATTGGTTACCTTAATTTTGCTCATGAGAACTCCGCAAAGCTAAAAGTTGGGAGGCCCGCCTTGCTTAAGACGGGTGTTCAGCGCCCCTATAGCATTTGTGGGGGAAAAGGCAAAGACTGATTGGTGCACAAATGGCATGATCAAATGCGCTTGACTGATGTGTAAATACACGGCATGAAGTGAATATGAATGAAAAAGCGATCTTGGAAATGGAAAGATGTGTGCTGCGCAATACACGTGCAGCCTCGCGCATGATGACGCGCAACTTTTCGCGCCGCTTGGGGCGATTTGAGATCACCACCGAGCAATTCTCACTGATCGCATCTCTGGCTGGAGCGGAGCATGATTCCGTTTCGGCGCTGGCTGACTATCTGGCTATTGAGCGCTCTACCTTGTCGCGCAACCTTTCGCTTTTGGAAAAGAAGGGCGTGGTGCAAAAGCGGGCAGCAGATAAAGGCAATGGCGTTATCTATAGCCTCACCGCAAAAGGGCAGGCCTTGTTCGAAGAAATGGTGCCGCATTGGCAGGCGGCGCAAGATGCGATTTTGGACGTGGTGAGCCGTGAGGAACTGGATGCTGCGCTGAATGTGTTGAAGCGGGTGGCCAAATTGTAGCCATATTTTTTAAGTCTGAATGTGTATATACACATGTAAGTGGCTAATGAGAAATTGTGGGTTGGTCTGCTGAAAGAGTTGGACGCTCGCTGAACGGAACAAATGGCTGACTTCGGTCAGCAACGGGAAAAGTGCGCATAATTGGATGTGCATTTGTGTATATACACAAAGATGGAGAGCTATATGCAAGCGAAGAATGATGATCCGATTGTGGTGACGGGTATGGGGGCGGTGACGCCGCTGGGCGTTGGCGTGCAAACCAATTGGGAGCGTTTATTAGCTGGCAGAAGCGGCATTGTGCGCAATGACCGGTTTGACGTGACAGATTATGCCGCCAAAGTGGCTGGGCTGGTGCCGCGTAAAGAAGATGACCCGCAGGGCTTTGATCCGCTCGATTATGTGGACAGCAAAGATTTGAAAAAGATGGATTTGTTTATCCAATATTCAATGGCCGCGACAGAAGAGGCGTTGCTTCAATCAGGTTGGGCGCCAGACAGTGAAACTGCGAAGGAGCGCACCGCCACGATTATTGCCACGGGCGTGGGTGGTTTTCCAGCGATGACCAATGCGTCTAGCGTGATTGCGGAAAAAGGGCCGAGGCGGCTTTCACCCTTCACGGTACCATCTTTCCTCGGCAACATGGCGGCAGGGCATATTTCCATACGTTATGGATTTAAGGGGACCATCGGTTCGCCGATCACGGCGTGTGCCGCTTCCGCCCAAGCCATAGGTGATGGTGTGCGGCTGTTGCGTGCTGGTGATGCAGATGTTGTGGTTTGCGGTGGTGCAGATGCTTGTGTTGACCCTGTGGCGATTGGTGGTTTTGCCGCCGCGCGGGCCTTGTGCACCAAATATAATGATGAGCCGGAGCAGGCATCCCGACCTTTTGATGAAAATCATGCAGGTTTTGTGCTTTCCGAAGGCGCAGCGACGCTGGTGTTGGAACGGGAAAGCCACGCCAAAGCACGCGGTGCAACCATTATCGGCAAAGTGCATGGTTATGGCACTTGTGCCGATGCCTATCATTTAACGGCGCTGGCCCCAGGTGGCGAAGGTGGCGTGCGTTCAATGAAACTGGCGTTTAAGGATGCAGATTTGGTGCCGGATCAGATCGATTATGTGAACGCGCACAGCACCTCAACGCCAGTGGGCGATGAAGCCGAAATCGCGGCGATCCATAGTGTGTTTGGTGACCGTGGCAAAAGCCTGGCGGTGAATTCCACCAAGGCATCGATTGGCCATTTGCTGGGGGCTGCTGGGGCGATTGAAGCGGTTTATTCTCTGATGGCGCTTGCCACACAAACTGTGCCGCCGGGGCTTAATATTGATCAGCCGATTGATCCCGCCGCGCAATATGAGTTGGCCAATGATGGGCCAGTTTTGCGCAAAATCGACTATGTTTTGTCGAATGGATTTGGGTTTGGCGGGGTCAACGCCACGCTTATCTTTGGTCGTTGATCGACTGCAAAAAATGATCGGCCACCTGATTGAATTTTTCGAAGGCGGTGAGGTGGCCGGTATTTTCCCAAATGGTGAGATCGCTCTGTGGAATTGATTCATGCACTGCATGGGCAAAGGCTAGCGGCACGAATTTATCCTCTGCCGCGGCGTAAATGTGCACGGGGCAGGCAATGCCTGTGAGGTCAAATCCCCACGGTTTGTAGCGTAGATAGGCATCTTGTGCGGGGCCTTTAGAGCCTTGCGCAAAGGCGAGGCGTAAATCTTGCAAAAAGAAATCTGCAAACTGATCCTGCTGCAGCGCGGCCTTATCTATTTCGCTAAGAGAGCTGCCTATCATATTGATCAGGGATTCTTTTTTGCCCTTCAGGCGATGGCCAAGAAAGGCGAAACCCAAATTAAATGCCCACGGCATATGGGCGGAGAGGCGCAGGAAAAAGCGATCCGCGGGGGCGAGTTGTTGTTGCAACGCAGGCTGATCATGAATCGGTGCCCAGCCGACCATGCTGGCACAGAAGGTGAGGCGAGTGGGCATGTGATGGGCAGTGGCCAAAGCTGTTGATGCACCACCGGATAGGCCAACGACGCCAAATTTCTTGAGGCGGAGATGGTCTGCCAATTGTTCAACAAGGTTAGCCTCTTCAGTCAATTGATTGAGTTTTCGAAATTTGCTTTTGCCCAATCCAGGGCGATCAAACGCGATAATCGAAATCTGCTTTTCGCAGGCAATTTTATCAATGCGCATGGCTTCCAGATGACTGCCGGGGCTGCCGTGGCAATAAATAAGCGGTGCTCCATGCGGATCGCCATATTGTTGATAGAAAATGTTGCTCATCAAAGTCACACCATGAGGGTCAGTAGGGTAAAATATAACTGACCAGAAAGTTATTTTAAAGGGTGTGATGGTGGTTTTTGAGATTGTTTAGTGCCAGGTAACAGTTGGGTGCTGGGCACGGTGGGTGTGAGGGCGAGAGAATGGCGCGGCAGGAATGCCGCGCGCTATTTTGGTTATTTGGGTAGGCGGCCGGTGAGTACGGCCATTAGGGTGCCCCATCCAGTGAAGGCTTTTTGGCCTTTATCTGCCAAGGCATAGTGATCGGGTTGATCATCTGTGCAAATTTCGCGGCTGAGGGTCCAGCCCTTTTGATCGTCAAATAGGCCTTGGCCGAAGGTGAAATTTTGCGATTGTTTTGGCTTGTGCCAAACGGATGATCCGCAGGAACTGCAGAAGCCACGGCTGGCGATGTTTGATGATTTCCATTCTTCCACCGGGCCATCGATTTCCACAATCTCGTCGCACACAACACCCATCCAGAGCCCGCCGCACCAACGGCGACACATTTCGCAATGGCAGGCGCCATAAGTGTCTGGCGCTTTCACCTTGAAAGTGACCGCGCCACACGCGCATTTTCCGGATTTAACTTTTTGATCTGTCATGGTCTTTCTCACGCTAAGTATCCGGCCAGATTAGCGATTTGGGCAATATGTGCAATCATTTAACTGTGCGGCAAATTGCGTTCCGCTTGTGGATCGGCGCAATGGGATGATGACAGCGGCGATTGGTCTGTTTAAATTGCGTGCGAAGGTGAGGGCATATGGACCATTCAAACTACGTTATCGACCAAATGATTTCGGCAAAATCCATCGCGGCACGGGTGGAAGAATTGGCCGAGGAAATCTCCGCGAAATATGCGGATACGGACAAGTTGGTTGTTGTGGGATTGTTGCGCGGTTCGTTTGTTTTTATTTCCGATTTAGTGCGTGAGCTGGATTTACCCGTCGAGGTGGATTTTTTGGAAACCTCCTCCTATGGCAACAGCACCGAATCTTCACGGGAAGTGCGGATTTTGAAAGATTTGCGTGGCGAAATTGAAGGCCGCGATGTGTTGGTGGTGGAAGATATTGTCGACACCGGCCACACGCTCAACCATGTGTTGCACATGCTGGAATCGCGCCAGCCAAAACGGCTGGATGTTTGTGCCTTGCTGGATAAGCCCTCGCGCCGTGAAGTGGATATTAGCGCAAGCTGGACCGGTTTTGAAATTCCGGATGAATTTGTGGTGGGCTATGGCATTGATTATGCCCAGCGCAACCGCAATCTGCCTTATATTGGCAAAGTGCGGTTTATTGAATCGTAGGCTTTGCCGTGCGCTTGGGGCGCAAACCATATTCTTTTAAATAGGCGCGTGAAAAAGCGTCCGGCGCGCGATAGCCGTATTTGCGGGCGACTTTGTCTATGCGCTCGCCGCGTTCAATTTCTGTTTTGGCCAGCATCAGGCGCCATCTGCGCAAATAACTGCCGGGTGTTTCGCAGACCAGTTGTGCGAAAAGTTGCTTGAATCGGCTCGGCGATAGTCCAGCTTCCTGCGCAAGCGCGTCATTGTTCCAGAGCTTTTCAGGTTTTTCGTGTATCGCCACCAGGGCACGGCTGATACGATCGTCGGCCAGACCAGCTAAAAAGCTGGGTTTGGCCTGGCCATTTTCCAACTGATGCCTCAACAAACGCACCAGCAGAATTTCGCCATATCGGGCAATCACCGCTTTTGCCCCACATCTATCGCTTTTTACTTCGTTGGTGATGAGATGCACCAGATGGGCCATGTCTTGATTATTGTCGACTTCCAGCGACATGCCTTGCGGCAACGCGGCGGCAAGGGCGGGAGCGAGTTGGTTAAACTCAATATAGAGCGCAAACAATGGATTGCCGTTTTTAATAAGATGGTCGGTACCTTGTGGGTGGAGGTAAAGCATCACCCGACCTGATTGTTTATCTTCCAATGCAAAAAGATTGGCTTGCGCTGGCGCAGATAGGCTGGCGGAAATGCGGAATGTCTCAATGAGTGTTGTTAGGCGATCAATTTTTGACATACTGGCTTTTTGGTTGGAAAAATCAGACCAAAGCAACTTTACGTCCTGATATTGATGTGTTCAAGTCAATTTTAGGAGCACAAAATGCTATTTCCTCGACAAAAAACGCATGATTTGACTGTTGCCACATTGGATTATGATGCCTTTCAGCTTTCGGCCGAACAATCAGAGCGCGGCACGTTGATTTGCTTTTACCGCGGGTTTCATTGCCCGATTTGTGCGACCTATTTGAAGGAGCTTGAGCGGCTGGTACCAGAGTTTGACAAGCGCGGCATTTCTGTTGTGGCGATCAGTTCGGATGAAGAGGATCGTGCGCGGCAAATGGCGGATAAAATTGATGCCAAGAACTTGCGCATTGGCTATGGCCTTTCACTTGCGGAGGCGAAAAAGTGGGGATTGTTCATCTCTCAATCGCGCGGGATGACGTCAATTGGCGTGGAAGAACCAGAGCTATTTTCAGAGCCTGGATTGTTTTTGATTTCGCCGGATATGAGCCTTTATTTCAGCTCGATCCAAACCATGCCCTTTGTGCGCCCGAACTTCAAAGAGTTGCTGGGGGCAATCGATTTCGTCGTCGAAAAGAACTATCCGGCCCGTGGCGAATATCAAGGCGAAGTTTAGGCTGCTATTTCGCAGGCAAAGCTCCAACAAAGCGTGTGGCGAGGGCGATCCATTCGGCCAGATTTTGATCTGAGGCAATGGCTTCGCCGGACACGTTGACGAAGCCTTTCATGGGTTTGCCTGTAAAATCCATCAAACCTGCGCCGGGGCGGGCGAGGGCTTCGTCATAAAGATCTGGCCCCACGCGCACCATCAAAGTGCCATCCTTATGCGGGCCGACCAGCATGTTGCCATTGAGCATGAAGGCGATGCCGCCAAACATTTTTTTCTCGGTCACGTTTGGATCATCGCCAATAATGTCGCGGATGCGGTTGGCGAGGGCTTCGCGTTCTTCGCTCATGTCATGTGATCCGCGGTTTTTAGCTCTGGGTCCATATAGTCCCAAGCGGGGCGTTCGGCTGTGTAAAGCGCGATTTGCGGTTTGAACCAATCTGAATTGTCGAACGCGCCCACGGCAACCCCCAGATTGTCTGGCAGTTTTGAGTTTTCTGAAAAGAGGCGGGAGCCACATTCTGGGCAGAAATGGCGGGTGCGGGTGGTGCCAGCATCTGACAGGGATTGGTGGGTTTTGGTTTCACCGTGAATTTCAACTTGTGCTTTTTTGTAAAAAGCTTGTGACAGGTGGCCGGTGCCAGAAATGCGGCGGCAGGCATTGCAGTGGCAAGATGCCATGCGCAGCGGCTCGCCGGTGACTTTGAAGGTGACTTGGCCGCAATGGCACTGTCCGGTCTGTTCCATGTTCATTCCCCCCTGAATGAATTTAGCTGTCTCGATAGGTGGTATATTGCGCCAGCCCATCGCTTGTGTGGTCCCACTCATATTTGGAGCGCGCGAAAATCATGGATTTAGGCGCGAACTGATTGGCCTGCTCTCCCAGCAGCCCTAACGGGATGAGCTGGTGGCCAGCAAGGCGCGATGAAATGCCGAACAATGGTGTGCCGCAATTGGGGCAGCGATGGCGGGCGATGGTGGCGCCGCTCTCTGCTTCCTTTGCGTAAAACACGCTGTCACCAATAAAGGTGATTTGCGCATCGGCCCACATGCCCAAGGTTGAATGGTCGCTGCCTGTAGATTTTTGGCAATCACGGCAGGCGCACAACATCACCGTTTTCGGCGGGCCTGATAAAACCAATTTTGCTTGACCGCACGCACATTCCGCGCGAATGTCTTTTGCTTCCATTTAAATAGTTTGGCCCAGTTTCAGGGTTGAATCAATTCACGAAATTGCGAAACAACTCAATCTGATATGAAAATTTTTGATTTACCCTTGGAAACAGATCGCTTGATTTTGCGCCGGGTGCGCCATGATGATTTTGATGATTTGTTTCCCATTCATTCCGATCCTGAAGTTTGCCGCTATTTGCCCTATGAGCCGCGCGATGAAGCTGCGATGAAAGAGGCGATTGAAAAACGTGTTGCCTTGGTGGAAATGACACCGGGTGGTGAGCCTTTGTTTTTGGCGGTTGAGTTGAAAGAAACCGGCGAGGTGATCGGCGAGGTTTTGCTGTTCTATCATCATGAGGAATGGCGGCAGGGCGAGCTTGGCTATGTGTTTTCGCCAAAGTTCCACGGCAAGGGATATGCTTATGAAGCGACCCGCGCCTTTATGGATGCGGCGTTTGATCAGTTCAATCTGCATCGGATTAGCGCCCGCTGTTCTGCCGCCAACATTGCCTCTTGGCGGTTGATGGAAAAGCTGAAAATGCGCCGGGAAGGCGATTTCCGTGAGCATGAGATTTTCAAGGGCGAATGGGACCACATGTATATCTATGCCATTTTAGAGGATGAATGGCGCGCGCATAGGTCTTGATTTTTCGTTCTGGTCTGCCCTATGTGTCTGCGACTTATTTAAAGGAATGGACCATGGCAGGTACGGATAGTTCGAAACAAATCGAGCTGAAGCCCACCCCGGCAGTGATTTTGTGTGAACCGCAATTGGGCGAGAATATTGGCACGGCGGCCCGCGCTATGGCCAATTTCGGCTTGTGGGATTTGCGCATTGTGAACCCGCGCGATGGCTGGCCAAGCGAACGGGCTCGTGGCGCCGCTTCAAAGGCAGACCATGTGATTGACCGGGTGCAAGTGTTTGACCGGGTGGAAGATGCCATTTCTGACCTCAGCCTTGTTTATGCCACCACGGCGCGCTCTCGAGACATGTTTAAGCCAGTTATTGGCCCGGATGAGGCGGCGAACCATATGGTGCCGCATATCGCATCTGGCCAGAAAGCTGGCATTTTGTTTGGCCGCGAACGTTGGGGTCTTAACAATGAAGAAGTTGCTCTGTGTGACTCGATTGTGACTCTGCCCGTTGAACCCGCTTTTGCCTCGCTCAACATTGCCCAAGCTGTGCTGGTGTTGGCCTATGAGTGGCGGCGCGCATTGAACGGGGCAGAGGATTTGCCATTCACTGGCGATGTGGGCGAAGCTGCACCGCGCGAACAGTTGGTTGGGCTTTACGAACATTTGGAAGAGGCGTTGGATCGGTCCAACTATTTTAAGGTGGCCGACAAGCGGCCCTCAATGGTGAACAATATTCGTTCCATGTTGGGCCGGGCGAAATTTAATGTGCAGGAAGTGCGCACATTCCGGGGAATTATCGCGGCGCTGGATCGGCGACATGAACGTCCCAATTTACATCGCGAACAGCAAAAACAACAAAAAAAGGACGCCGAATAGGCGTCCTTTTCTTTTAGATGTCGGTGGCTCGATTAGGCTTCAATCAAGCGGCGACGATATTCACTTGCAGCGTAAACAAAGCCTGCTGTGATCACCAAACCAAGGAACAGGTGTGGCCAGTTCAATTGGTTCAGCATGGCGAACACGAAGCTTGCACCATTGAAGCTTTCTTGGGTCGCGATGTCTTCCAACAATGCTTCGTTGGCGAACATATTTTCAATGCGATAGGCAATGAAATTGCCGATGTGGCTTTGGAAGTTTTCTTCGCCGATGCGGAAGATGCGTTCAGCCAAGATCAACAAGCCAGGCACCACGAAAGCTAATGGAATGCTCCAACGCTTGAACACTGTTGAGAGCATGGCCACCCAAGCAAAGAATGGGGCATACCACAAAAGGGATAGGAAGATGAAAATCGCTGCTGAAATGCTCATCTGGAAATAGCTGTTCAAAAAGCTGAGCGGATCAGCTGTGTTGACGCCCGGCACAAAGCCCGCAATCCAGATTGAGAACAGATATGCCATGACACCAGCAATCAAAATCCATGCGCCAATGGCCATAGGGAAGATGGTGCCGCCAGCCAGAACCTTCGAACCGAGAATCTTCAGGTCTGATTGTGGCATGCTTTTCCAAAATAGCAGGCCATTATTCTTCCGGTCAGCGCTGAATGAATCTGCGTAATAGAAGAACAGAGCGATCATCAAATAGATGGTCCAAAGCACGATAGACACAGCATAAAATGCGGTGAACAGGGTGGCCTTAGAATCCATGATTGTGAATTCGGCTTGAATATCGCTACGGCCCAAAACAATGGCAGACGCGAAAACAAAGATGACCAATAGCGTAATAACCGCTGGTGCGATGAGAAATGCCCCGCGATGTTCTAAAAATTCCCGTTTAACGAGCGCAATATAGGGTCTCATATGATTTCTCCATGACGGGTATCTTCACGCTGCATCAGCGCAACAAATAAATCTGAAATGGTTGGGGTGCTGACCTTGCCATATGGCGCCAACTGATCGGCGGCAACGCCGTCAAACACCATGATGGTTTGGCCGAATTTCTGCTCGACATAAATCGGCTTCAGCGCGTTGAGCGCCTCTACGTCTTTCTCGTCGGTCACCAATTGGCGGTAACGCTCGCTCATGTCTTCCATCGGACAATCAAGAACAATCTGACCATCTTTGATGAACATGATGTCGGAGAGCATAAATTCGATTTCGTCCACCTGGTGGGTGGTGATCAACAATGTGCGCTCTTCATGCATGTAATCTTCCAACAAGCGTTTATAGAAACGCTTGCGGTAGGTGATGTCCAAGCCAAGTGTTGGCTCGTCCAAAACTAAAAGCGAAGCATCGATCGCCATGACGACAGCAAGGTGCAGCTGAGCGACCATACCTTTTGATAAAGCCTTGATCTTTGCATTAGCGCGGATGTCTGTGCCCTCAAGAAATCCATTTGCCTTCTCCCTGGAAAAGTTGGGGTGAATATCTTCAATCAAATCAAACAGTTCGCGCACTTTTAAAAAACGTGGCAAGCTGGCCACATCTGAGATAAACGCAATGTCGTTCATCAATTCTGCGCGGTGTTGATATGGGTTTTTGCCCAAAACGCTGATATCGCCTTCACAATCGGTCAGGCCCAAAATCGCGTTAAGTGTTGTTGTTTTGCCGGCACCATTGTGCCCCACTAGGCCCACAATCCGGCCCTTTGGAATGGTGAAGTTCAGTCCGTGCAATATTTCTTTTTTGTTGAAGCTCTTGCGCAAATTGCGGGCTTCAATGAGGGGCTTAGCAATCTCGTTCATAACTTGCCTCTATTGATCAGCGTGGCGCATCAGTTCCTCGAAATCGAGGTCCAATGCTTTGATTTGTTTCACAATGCGCGGCCATTCATTTTTCAAAAATGCCTCGCGTTCATGCGCCAAAAGCTCCTTGCGCGCGCCTTCAGCAACAAACATGCCCAAGCCTCTTCTTTTTTCGATAACGCCCAAATCAACAAGAGATTGGTAGGCTTTGGTGACCGTGAGCGGGTTGACCGACAAGTCTGTCGCAATCTGCCGCACAGAGGGTAGTGCTTCGCCTTCTTTAACCGACGCCGTTAAAATCATGTCGGTTAGTCGTTCTCTGATTTGAACAAATATCGGCTGTGTTTCATTCCAATTGTTCATCGTGTCTCACTCATCTAGTGTATTAGATTTGTAACACACTAAATGGGTAATGCAAGCGCTTTTTGAAGGGGGCAGGCGAAAAAAGATTGAAATTATCGCCAAAAGCCCAGAATTCGGCGGGTTTTGCGGTTGACTTTTTTCAAGCTCTGATCTACTTCAGCGCGATCAATTGGTTGTTTCAATCAATTGTGCACCCGGGATCTTCGGTTTTCATGCGCGGTTTATCCGCAGCAAGCGTGTTTTTCGCAAGGTCTGTCGGTTTTGACTCTATTTATAGAGGCGGAGCAGAGGAGGGCGCAGTCATTCAAAACGATTATAGAAGGACGAGCGATGTCTAAACGCCATTCTGAGAAATATAAAATTGACCGCCGCTTGGGCGAAAATATCTGGGGCCGTCCAAAAAGCCCTGTAAACCGTCGTGAATATGGCCCAGGCCAGCACGGTCAGCGTCGTCGCGGCAAGCTTTCTGACTTTGGTTTGCAGTTGCGCGCCAAACAGAAGCTTAAAGGCTACTACGGTAACCTGACTGAGAAATCATTTAAGCGCGTATATAACGAAGCGACACGTTTGAAAGGTGACACCGGTGAATTGTTGATCGGTTTGCTTGAGCAACGTTTGGACGCTGTTGTTTACCGCGCCAAGTTCGTGCCAACCGTTTTTGCGGCACGTCAGTTCGTAAACCACGGCCATGTGTTGGTGAACGGCCAGCGCGTGAACATTCCATCATACCGCTTGAAAGTTGGCGATGTGGTTGAAATCCGCGAAAAATCAAAGCAGTTGGCTATTGTTTTGGAAGCAACACAATTGGCTGAGCGCGATGTGCCAGACTATGTGGACGCTGACCACTCAAAGATGACTGCATCTTTGACACGTGTACCAACATTGTCAGACGTGCCATATCCGGTTCAAATGGAACCAAACTTGGTTGTTGAATTTTACTCTCGTTAAGTCGAGACGAAAATCAAAGAAAAGGCCGCCCATTTGGGCGGCCTTTTTTGTTTGGGTTTTACGCTCCATCAAACTGGAGATTCCGGCAGCGGTGAACCTTTAGGAATTTCCGCTTCAAATTTGCGTAGACGTTTGTAAACAGACATCAGTTTGATGATTGCTGGCCATGAGTCCACGAGATATTGAAGTGAGCTTTCCACGCGCCCAAAGGCGTTTGCTACTTGTTGATATATGCCAAGCGTGATGGCACCCGCTAAAATGGACGGGCCTAGTGCAATCAATGTAATGAAGTTTGACGCTTGATTATATGTTGAGCGCACCAGATTGAAGTAGAGATAGTGGAAAAACAGCCTGAAATAGTTCTTCTGCACATCTAAGTACAATTCTTTGACCGTTTGTGGTTGAGCGCGGTCTTCATGGTCTTCTGCGTAAACTAACTCCTTACGATACGCAGCTTCCACTTTCTGGTTGTTAAACTCCAAACCCGGTAGCTTAATGCCAACCGCGGCGAGCACCACCGTGCCGAATGAAGCTGACAATAGCGCGACCCAAACCAAAGAGCCCGGTATTTCACCAACTAAAGGAAGTGCAGTAATTTGCTCTGAAAGCCCCCAAAGAATTGGCAAAAAGACCGCCAGTGTCATCAATGCATAAACGAAGTTAACTCCTAGCGATTCTACCCCATCGGCAAATCGCATGGCGTCTTCTTGGATACGCTGCGAAGCGCCTTCTACGTGGCGTAGATGTGGCCAGAAACTCATGTAATAGAAGTTCATTGCTGTGCGCCAACGGAAGACGTAGTGGCTGGTGAAGAAGTTGATTGAAACAATTAGCAAAACGTTTGGTGCGGCTACGTAGGCAACGAAGATTAGATTTCCCCAATAGTCTTCTGGTGCGATGCTGCCAGGATTGGTGAGAGCTGTTTGCAATAAATTGAAGAAGTCGCCATACCAATCATTCAACCATGCTTGCACTTGCACATTGGCAAATAGCATTAGAACTATGGTTGCTGAACCCAAAACCGACCACCAGTAATATCTATGTCGATCAATGAAGTACCAAGGCACACAGAATAGATATGTACCCATAATGACATATTGATAAAGCCAAACCTTCTGATTGGTCAGAAATGGTGTGGGATCATCGCCCTGATTTGGGGTGAGGATGGGGTCTAAGCTGATGACGCTTTGGAGTGCGGGGCCGATGGTGAACCAAATCAAAAAGCACAGTGCAGCCCACACTGCGGCGCTGCCGAAGAACAATTTTGGTGCGGGAAAGAAAGATCGAAACATAAAACACCTCCCAATGTTTGCATATAATTAGATTCAAACATGTGAAGTGCTGCAATTGATTTTGTGCGATATCACGAATTTATTAACTGCATTTATGATAGATTTGACCGATTGGTGTATAATTAACCGCTTATTTTTTGTTTTTTGCCACTATGGCGATGTTAAAATATTTAGCCTAGCGATGGGTGCAACACGATGCGTGTCAAATTTGATGACTTGCTGGAAAGACTTCCCGGGCCGGCCACGCGCAAGTGGCCGAACGGTGTTTGGTTTGCGCCCGCATTTTCGGCTGACACACTTTCAGTGCAGCTTTATACCCCAAAAACAGGTACTTATCCCGCTCCACCGGGCGTGAACATCATCTATATGGGCATACGTGGCCGGGCAGATATTTCCATCGCCGGGCAGCGCCATGAGGTGCAAATTGGCGATATTGTGCCAATTGAAGCCGATGTGCCGCATGAGTTTGTGAGCTTCACCAGCGATTTTGCAGTGTATGTGGTGTTTTGGCGTTCAATGGCGCAGATTAAAGAGCGTGAAAAGCTGAAGGCGGAAGCGCAGCGCAAAGCGCAGGAAAACGCGTAAATCACTTTATTGTTGCGGTGAAAAAAGCTATGTCGGGGCAACGCGAACCAGTGAGCGCACCGATGGATCAAGCCACCACACCCATTCAAAATTTATTTGCGGATATGCCGAAATCTGTTGAGTTTGGCAAATTGCGCAAGCGTTTGTTGCGGCAGGTGGAGACGGCGCTCAACACCTATCATATGCATGAGGTGAGTGGTCGTTGGTTGGTGGCACTTTCGGGCGGTAAAGATTCCTATGGATTGTTGGCGATTTTGCTGGAATTGCAAGCGCGTGGGGTGCTGAAGCAGGACATTTTGGCCTGCAACTTGGACCAAGGGCAGCCGAACTTTCCGAAAGAGATCTTGCCAAACTATCTGGAAAGCCTCGGTGTGGCGCACCGTATTGAATATCGCGACACCTATTCAGTGGTGACGGACAAGGTGCCAGAGGGCAACACCTATTGTGCGCTTTGCTCGCGTTTACGCCGTGGGCACCTTTATCGCATTGCGCGGGAAGAGGGGTGTTCAGCCGTGGTGTTGGGACATCATCGTGATGATGTGCTGGAGACTTTTCTGCTCAATATGTTCTTTGGCGGGAAAATGGCGACCATGCCGCCGAAACTCATCAATGATGAGGGGGATTTGGCGGTGCTGCGGCCATTATCGCTTTGCGAAGAGCAGGACTTGCAAAAATTTGCTGATGGCATGCTATTTCCCATTATTCCTTGCGATCTGTGCGGTTCGCAGGATGGGTTGCAGCGGCAAATGATGAAGCAGATGCTTGCGGATATGGAGCGCAAGTCACCCGGGCGGAAGGACCGCATGTTTGCGGCCCTACAGAATGTGAATGCCAGCCATTTGCTGGATCCAAAGCTTTTCGATTTTTCCTAACGCGAACGCGCAGCTTATTGGCCGGGTGCAATAACGGCGAAATGTGCAGCGCGCTTTTCTCTAATCGGCAAGTGCAATGCGGCTGACAGCAAGCCGATCATCATGCCCAAATACCAAACCAGATCATAATTGCCTGTCAGGTCGAAGCTAACGCCGCCCAGCCACACGCCGAAGAATGAGCCAATTTGGTGGGACAAGAAGGCAAAGCCGTACAGCATGCCCATATATTTCGGGCCGAAGAAGTTGGTGACCAAAGCAGCGGTAGGTGGCACTGTGGCCAACCACAAGAGGCCTGTGATCGCGGCGAAAATATAGGTGGTCCATTCTGAAATGGGCAACAGGAGGAACAGGCCTGTGATCACCACGCGGCTGAGATAAATGCTGGCCAGCAGGAATTGTTTGGGCAAGCGGCCAGCCAGATAGCCAGCGGCCAATGAACCAATAATGTTGAACAGGCCGATCAAAGCCAATGCCCAACTGCCTACGGTGGGGCTGAGACCGCATTGCACGAGATAGGCAGGCATGTGCACCGTGACGAACGCCAAATGGAAGCCGCAAACGAAGAAACCGGCCACCAGCAACACATATGAGCGATATTTGAACGCTTCACGCAGTGTTTCAAACAGCGGCATATCGCGTCCATCATCGTCCTGATGTTCGGTTTTACCACGCAGGAAGAAAGAGAGCGGGATAATGGCCAACAGGGTGATCGCGAAAATCAGCAGTGCATTTTGCCAGCCAAAGCCATTGATCAATTGTTGGCCAATGGGGGCAAATACAAACTGACCAGCGGAGGAGGCCGCGGTGGCGATGCCGAAGACAAAGCTGCGCTTTTCTGCCGGAACGGCGCGACCGAAGGCAGCCATCACTACGGCAAATGACGCAATGCCGATGCCTAGACCCATCAAGAGGCCTGCGCCGAGAAACAAGGTGAGCTCTGTGCCACCATAGGCCAGCAGCAGCACGCCTGCGGCGTAGATCACCGTGCCGATACACAATGTTTTGGCCGTGCCGTGCCGATCAGCAAAGCCGCCAGCGACAGGCTGGATCAAACCCCAGACCAAGTTTTGCACCGCAAAGGCAAGGCCCCAAGTTTCGCGCGACCAGCCAAACTCTGACGTGAGCGGCAGGGTGAACAAGCCAGCCGTAGAGCGCACGCCAAATGACATCATGGCGATAAGACAACCCGCTACAATGATGATTGCGAGCGGTGTGCGCATTGGGGTGGCATTGTGTGAAGCGGCATTGCTGGTCATAGGTCTCTCGCAAGAAATTTGAGCACACAATGTGCGCGTATGTTTGAAAATGGGCAAATCAAAAATTTTGATTGCCCAGAGCACCGCAACATAAACCTGATAGCGATCAGCTTATTGGATCAAATTGCGCTTTGAACAATTTTCCACGTTCGGCAATTAACACAAAGCATAGGCTGACGCTGCCTAAGATGACGTAGCCCAGCGCAATTGGAAGCACGGAACCATTGTAGGCTTGACCAATAAAGGTGCCTAACAATGCGCCGCCCACGGTCTGCAAAAAGCCGAACACAGACGCTGCTGTGCCTGCCACGCGGCCCAACGGCTCCATAGATAAGGAGTTGAAGTTGGTGCCCATCAGGCCGAATAGGAACATCACCGGCGCTTGAATTGCCATAAATGCCCAAAGGGGCAGGGCATTAAGATAGGCAAGGATTGACCAAAGCAGACTTAGTGAGATGAAGCCAATGAGTGCGCTGTGAGACAATTTTCGCATGCCAAAACGGCCCACCAACCGAGAGTTGATGAATGAGGCAAGGGACATCACCGTGGCGATTGCAGCAAATGCGGCGGGGAACCACGGGCCAAGACCATATAGCTCGCCATAGATTTGCTGTGAGGGGGCCAAAAAGCCAAACAAAGCACCAAGTGCAACCATGTTGGCCAAGCCGTATGCCAAAGCAGGGCGGTTTGAAAACACAATCGCAAAACCCTCAATAATGATTTTGGGGCGGAAGGCGCGCCGGTTTTCTTCGGCCAGTGTTTCTGGTAGGCGCAGAATGGTCCACGCTGCCGCAGCAATGGCGATGAGGGCCATGGCGAAATAGATATATTGCCAAGGGCCAAACATAATAATCAGCTGGCCGAACGTTGGCGCCAGCACAGGCATGATCATAAAGACCATCATGATCAATGACATGACTTCAGCCATGGCGCGGCCGCCAAAACAATCGCGCACCATAGAAAGGGCTACAACCCGAGAAGCGCCAGCGCCCAAGCCTTGAATAACGCGCATGGCCAACATGGCGTTCAGCTCAGTCGTCATCGCGCCGCCAATTGCGGCGGCGATATAGATGGCGACACCGACAAGGAAAGTCGCGCGGCGGCCAATGGCATCGCAAAGGGGGCCAAAAAAGAGCTGCGAAAAGCCAAACCCAATCAAAAAGAAGGTGACAATGAATTGCCTGTGATTTTCCGCTTCCACATTCATGGCGTCGCCAATCATGGGCAAAGCGGGCAACATCACGTCAATCGCCAACGCGTTCAACGCCATGATGAGCGCTGCCAGACCGATAAACTCGATCCGGTTTACGGATGGGTTCAATTTTGCAATTTTCATTGGGCACCTGAATTAGGTTTGGGCCGTGCGAAGATTTGGGAGGAATCGCGAAACAGCAGATTTTTGAAAAACTAGAGCTTAATCATGCCAGTTGATGGAAAAAAGCGCAATAGGTTTGACCAATTGGTTGACCGGCGCGGGAAAGCGGCTTAGGCACAGATGGAGCCCTTGTTTGGGCAATAGGAGTGCCCATGCTAGCTGTTTTTGAAAGTATCTTGCCTGTTTTTGCCATTATCGTGCTTGGCTTTTTGCTGCGACGGTTCAACTTTGTTGAGGCGAGCAAATGGCAGGTGGTGGATGAGCTTTGCTTTTGGATATTGTTTCCCTCGCTGCTGGCCAGCACCCTTATCAATACGGATTTGAGCACCATTGAATTTGATAAAATTTTGATGGTGCTGCTGGGCATGATCGTGACGATATCTGCCTTTATGTTGGCGCTCTATCCGTTTTTCCGCAATGTGATGAATTTGCGGCGGCCGCAATATACGACGTTGTTTCAAACGGTGACCCGTTGGCATGGCTTTATTGCTATGGCGCTGGTGCTTAAGTTTTTCGGCGAGCCGGGCTTGGCCGTTATCGCTGTGGCGTTTGTGGCGTTGGTGCCCGCGCTTCAATTGGTGAATGTGACAGTTTTATCGGTCTTCTCAGAAGAGTATAAATTTAGCTATTTCAATGTGTTGAAGCAGATTTCTCGTAATCCGATTCTATGGGGCTGCGTTGTCGGCATGGTCGTCAATTTCGCGAATATTCCTGTTTGGGATCCGGTGCTGACTTTTCTGGACCTATTGGGCCGGGCGGCATTGGGTATTTCACTATTGGCGCTTGGGGCAGGGCTTAGCTTGCGGGCTGCGCTGAAGCCAAGCCCAGTTGTTGGCGTTGCTGTGGTGGGTAAGCTGATTTTGGTGCCGTTGATTATGTTTGGCTTTGCCGTGCTGTTTGGCGTGACAGGTGACGCATTGATCATTTTGATGATAAGCGCAGGCGTGCCGACGGCCATGAACGGCTATGTGCTGGCGAAAAAGATGGGCGGTGATGCAGAGCTTTATGCGTCCATCGCCACGGTGCAGACTGCCATTTCGTTTTTCACGCTGCCTTTGATTATTTTACTGGCACGCTGGTGGGTTGGGGCATAGCAGGTTTCAGCTTTGCGCCCCAAAGGCTGGCCAAGCATGACAAGATGCCGACAATCATGAAGCCGGCTGCGATGGGCGCGACTGTGTCGTTGTAGAAACTGCCAATGATTGCACCTATAACGGCACCGCCCGCGCTGGAGATGAAGCCGAGCACTGAGGCTGCGGTGCCAGCAACGCGCTTCATGGGCATCATAGCGAGGCTGTTTTGATTTACGCCAGCGAGGCCGAAGCAGAAATTGAGCGGTTGGTGCAGCAGCACCAAGAGCCAAAGGGGCAATACGCCCATGGTGAGGGAAAATGTGAGCCACACGGCTCCCAAGATGGCGAAAGTCGCGCTGGCGGCAAATGCAACCTTTTCAACCGAATATCGATCCACCAAGCGTGAATTGACAAAAGAGGCAACTGCAAGGTTGGAGGCGGTGAGGGCGATCATCAGCGGATAAATGGGGCCGAGATCATAAATCTCGAGATAGATTTGTGGTGAGGTGCCGAGAAAGCCGATAATTGCGCCAAGAAGCAGTGCCTGTGCCCAACCGAACAGTAGCGATGATGGTGTGGTGAACACAATGCGAAAGCCTTCCAAAATGATTTTGGGGCGGAACGCACGGGTGTTTTCAATCGACAATGTTTCGGGCAAGCGGAGAAACACCCACACCAAAGCGATGACGGCCATGATGGCCATAAAGGCAAATACACTTTGCCACGGCAGAAACAGAATGAGCACTTGGCCTAAGCTGGGGGCAATGATGGGCATGGCCATAAACACCATGACGATAAGCGACATGGTTTTGGCCAGCTTTTTGCCCTCAAACACATCGCGCACCACGGCAAAGGCGATAACGCGAGATGCGCCTGCGCCGAGCCCTTGCACCAGGCGCAGGGCAAGCAACGAATTGAAATCGGTGACGAAGGAAGCGAGCGCGACGGGCACGAAGAAGATCAAAATGCCGATAAAGGCAGTGTTGCGGCGGCCAATCGCATCGGACAGGGGGCCGTAAAAGAGTTGGCTGAGGCCAAAACCAATCAAATAATAGGTGATCACCAATTGCTGCTGATTGTCGCCGATTGCGCCCAGTGATATCGCAATTTCGGGGAGGGCGGGCAGCATAATGTCAATGGCGACCGCATTCAGCGCCATCAAAGTGGCAGCCAGTAGCACAAATTCGATATAATTGGTGTTGGGATTAAGTTTTAAACGCATCGGATAAATCACAAAAAATGATAATGCGATATTGATGCGGGAGGTTTGACCAATTGGCAAGCCCTGACGGTGGATTTCCGTCAGGGTGCGATTTGTTAGGCAGGTAGTTTGCCGTTGATCACATAATCAAGGATTTGAACCACTTGATCAGGTGTTTCAATCACAGCAAGTGCTGCCGCATCGACCTCTTTGAGTGCGTGTTGATGGTCATCCCCATGCATCACAATTAAGGGGAGGCCGAGTGCCGCGGCGAACCCCGCGTCGAACGCAGCGTTCCATTGCTTATATTTATCGCCGAAACGCACCACCACAATGTCCGCTTCGCCCAATAGCGTGCGGGTGCGGATGGCGTTGAGCTTGGCGCCCTTATGGTCGTGCCAAAATTTGTTTGGCTCGCCGCCCATAATGGCAACGCCGCAATCGTCTGACGCGCCATGATCGGTGACCGGCGAAGAGAATTCCACTGGAAGGTCCGCCGCTTCGCAGCCCTTCTCAATCTCTTCGCGCCAATCAGTATGGATTTCGCCTGAAAGATAGACGTTCCAAATGCGAGACATTAGCTGGCCTGTTTGGCTTTGATGCCATTGTCAGCGAAAAGCTGTTGCAACTCGCCTTCTTGCGCCATTTCACGGATAATGTCGCAGCCGCCCACAAATTCGCCCTTCACATAGAGCTGTGGAATGGTTGGCCAGTTTGAATATTGCTTGATGCCTTCGCGCAACTCGTCGCTTTCAAGCACGTTGGCGCTGGCATATTCGACTTCCAAATAATTCAAGATTTGTGCCACTTGGCCGGAAAAACCACATTGTGGGAAATCTGGAGTGCCCTTCATGAACAGGAACACGTCATTGTTTTTTACTTGTTCGTCGATAAATGCGTTGATGTCGCTCATAATGCTTTCCTTTATATTCGGGGTTAAGGCCCGACAAGGTGAACCTGCTGCCTAAATAGGACAGTCGTGATTAAATGTCGAGGATCAGTCTCATCAATTTTGTCGCATGGCGCGCATGCGCTCTAAAAAGGCTTTCACCGCATAGGTTGGATAGCCGAGAAGATCGCCCATTTCGCGCTCATCTTGTTCGTCATATTCGCCGTCGATCATATGTTTGTGTAGCAGCGCGACAAGCCGATTTTTCTCGGCTTCATATTGAGGCAAATAATAAATGACGGGCGCCACCGGGTTGATGTCGACTTGCCCTGTTTCCTTGATGAGTTGCGCCAAATCTTCGGCGCGCTCCTGCCACACATAGCGATGGATGCGGCCAGAGAGCACGAACGGCTGGAACTTAAGCTCTGGGTCTTTATCGCCAAAATAGGCGATTTTCTTGCTGCCCGCGAGCATCAAATCCAACTCGCGCCCTTCATGCGGGGGGCGATCAATTGGGGCTTCCATGTCAAAAACAGGAATGAACTCGCCGCCACGGGTAATTTCCTCGCGCTCTTGCAGCAAGATGAAACCCTGTTTCTCATAAAAGCCAACTGCAGGGTAGCTTGAGGTTAGCACAATCTTTTCAGGTCGACCTTTGAGCATTTCATCGATGGCTTTGTTATAAAGCGCGGTGGCAACTCCCTTGTGCTGATGCTTGGGATGCACAAAAAGTGCAGTCATTTCATAGCCACGATAGCCACAAAAGCCGATGGGTTGATCTTGCTCATCTAGGGCAACATGAAACACTTCGCCATCATCGGCAGAATGTTTATACCCCTCGGGAATGAGGCCAAATGCCCAGCTTTCACGGGCGGTCTGATCGTAATATTCGTCAGAAACAGCGAGAATGGCTGCCCGATGAATGTCGGGCAGTAAGGGCCAGTGACTGTCGGCAATTGGGACAATTCTTACCGTCATCGCTCCAAATGTGTTTTCACCAAAAGGTGTTTAAAAAGAATTTTCAGTATTGAATTGGGGCGATTCATCCCCTCATGGCTAACAGCATCTACGTTTTTTTGCCTATCGTCAAAGAATAATCGAAATTTCTATTTTGCAGCAGAAGGTTACCCTTGCTTTTTGGCGAGGCGTTGCTGTCGTTGTTCGATATAGAAATCGATTGCATCTTGCGGATAATCGAGTAGTTCGCCTATCCGGCGGTGTAATTGGAAAAACCGCTCTCGGGTATTTCTTTTGGTTAGTTCAACCAGGGGGCTTTTAGCTTAACATGGGAAATCTTGCGCAGGAGAAGTGGCGTGAAGAGCGATCCCGTTTCATTTCAAAAATTTATTCACCCAAGGGTGATTGAAAAAATCTGCTTCAGTTTCGAACAGAACCGAATCCCAGCCCTGTGTAAGGCCAGCATCCACGTTTTTCTGGCCATCGTCAAAAAATAGTGGCGCCTCGCTTTGTGGGCCAAGCAAGTGATCTACTTTTTGGAAAAAGGCTGGATCAGGTTTGGCGGCGCCGAGGCGTGCGGCGTAGAACATATCATCGAAGATATGGCTCAGTTTTAAATCATGCCACATATAAAAGGCGCGGAGGTGCTCTTGGTTGGTGGCGAGGTAGATTTTGACGTCTGCTTTTTGCTTGAGCTGCTTGATGCCGTTGAGCAATTGGCGGTTTATAGCCATGTCGTTTTTGAACCAATATTCAAGCAGGTCGAGGCTGTTGACATGGTCCGCGCCGATGCTTGGCAAAAACTCATCAAGTGCCGAAACGATTGAGCGTTCGCCTGTCACGACCCCACTATAATGGTTACGGAAAAAGGATTTGAAGGTTTCGACTTCAATTCCGAAATCCATATGCAGGTGCTGCTTCCAGCTACGGATGCGCGCAGGATCTTGGTGAAAAAGGGAGTGGATGACAACGCCATCCACATCAAAGAGAATGGACCGCACCGGACTTATTCCGGTGCGTTTGTTTTCAAGGCAAGGGCGTGAAGTTCGCCGCTATCCAGCACTTGTTTCAGCGCTGCATTGACCATTTGGTGCTGTTGCACGCGGGATTTGCCGCGGAAGGCTTCTGCCACAACAACAGCGGTATAGTGATGGCCGTCATCTGTATCCGCATTCACTTCTGCGCCAGGAATGGCCTCAGTGATCAAACGTTCGATTTCAGCGGTACCAATAGACATAAACAACAATCTCCAATCAGGCGGCTATTGCGCCGCTTCTGCTGCCATATAGTCTGGGAACCAGCTTTCATGGAAATCGCTGAGTTCCGCAACAGATACGGCAAATATATCTTTTGCTTCCAGCTTATCGCCACCTACGGTGCCCAATTGGGTCACCGGCACATTTTGCGCCTTGGCAGCGGCCAGAACCGACTCAAGATTATCAGATTTTACCGTCACGATATAGCGGGCTTGATCTTCGCCGAACAATTCACCCAGATCATTTGAAAGCTCAAGCTGCGCGCCGATTTTGCCCTTCATGGCCATCTCCGCCAGTGCAACCACAAGGCCACCATCTGACAAATCGTGGCAGGCGGTAAGCTGTTGCTGATCAATGAGATTACGGATCAACGCACCATGCTTGGCTTCTTTCTCAAGATCGACAGCAGGGGCATCGCCTTCGATGCGGTTGAAGCAATCGCGCAGCAGGGCGGATTGGCCAAGGTGGGTGCCTTTTTCGCCAATCAAAAGAATCACTTCGCCTTCTTCTTTGAAGGAAAGAGTCATCATTTTTGCCCAGTCTTTCAGCAGGCCAACACCGCCAATGGCCGGGGTTGGCAAAATGCCAATGCCGTTTGTTTCGTTGTAGAGCGAGACGTTGCCCGACACGATTGGGAACTCAAGCGCGCGGCAGGCATCGCCAATGCCGAGAATAGCTTGTGAGAACTGCTCCATAATTTCTGGCTTTTCAGGATTGCCGAAATTCAGATTGTCGGTTGCGGCCAAGGGCAGTGCGCCAACGGCAGAGAGGTTGCGCCAGCATTCAGCCACGGCCTGTTTGCCGCCTTCGCGCGGGTTTGCTTCGCAATAGCGGGGGGTCACGTCGACGGAAAAAGCGAGGGCTTTTTTGCCGTCGGCACCTTCCACACGCACCACGCCAGCGTCGCCGCCGGGCACTTGCACTGAATTGCCTTGGATAAGATGGTCATATTGCTCCCAAACCCAGCGGCGTGATGCGCCGTTGGCGTTGCCCACCAGGGTCAACAGGGCTTGCGCAACATCGATATTGCCGTCGATTTCGCCGAGAGCTGACGGGGCCGGATAAGCGGACCGCGGACGGTCATATTCAGGGGCTTCGTCGCCTAGGTCTTTAATCGGCAAGTTGGCCACTTCGGTGCCTTCATGGATCACGCGGAAGCGCAGATCGTCAGTTGTCTTGCCAACGATGGCGAAGTCGAGATCCCATTTGTGGAAGATGGCTTTGGCCACATCTTCTTTTTCAGGATCAAGCACCATCAACATGCGTTCTTGGCTTTCAGACAGCATCATTTCGTAAGCTGTCATCGCTTCTTCGCGGGTTGGGACATCATCAAGATAAAGCTCAACGCCGAGATTGCCTTGCGCGCCCATTTCCACGGCAGAGCAGGTGAGGCCAGCGGCCCCCATGTCCTGAATGGCGATCACCGCCCCAGTTTGCATCAGCTCCAAGCAGGCTTCGAGCAGGCATTTTTCGGTGAACGGGTCACCCACCTGCACGGTGGGGCGTTTTTCATCAATGTCGTCGCCAAATTCGGCAGAAGCCATTGTTGCACCGCCCACGCCATCGCGGCCGGTTTTGGCGCCAAGATAAACGATGGGCAAGCCAACGCCTTTGGCCGCACAAAGGAAGATTTTGTCTGCATCCGCAAGGCCCGCAGCAAAGGCATTGACCAAGATGTTGCCATTGTAACGTGGGTCAAACTCAACTTCGCCGCCAACGGTGGGCACGCCGAAAGAGTTGCCATAGCCGCCAACGCCGGCCACAACGCCGGACACAAGGTGGCGGGTTTTTTCGTGATCAGGTGCGCCAAAGCGTAGGGCGTTCATCGCAGCGATGGGACGTGCGCCCATGGTGAAAACGTCACGCAAAATGCCGCCAACCCCTGTGGCTGCGCCTTGGTATGGCTCGATGTATGATGGATGGTTGTGGCTTTCCATTTTGAAGACCACGGCCTGGCCATCATCAATATCTACAACGCCCGCATTTTCGCCTGGCCCGTGGATAACGCGGTCGCCAGTTGTTGGCAGGGTTTTCAGCCATTTCTTAGAGGATTTGTAAGAGCAGTGCTCGTTCCACATGGCAGAGAAAATGCCCAACTCAGTGTAAGTTGGTTCGCGGCCAATCAGCTCAAGGATTTTGGCGTATTCTTCTTCATTGAGGCCATGGCTGGCGATCAATTCGGGGGTGATTTCGATATTTTGATTTTTCAACATTTACGCCACCGCTGCCACTAAGCTGTCAAAGATGTAGCGGCCTTCAATGCCGCCATGGGCTGCTTCGATAAGGTTTTCTGGGTGAGGCATCATGCCCAACACATTGCCTTGCTTGTTGGTGATGCCCGCAATGTTTTCAATCGAGCCGTTCGGGTTGGCTTCAAGGGTGACATTGCCGTTTTCATCGCAATAGCGGAAGGCGATCTGGCCGTTATCTTCAAGCGCTTTCAACCCATCCTGATCGATGAAGTAATTGCCATCATGGTGCGCGATGGGGCATGGGAATGCCTCGTGGCCCTTATAGGCAGTGGTGAAAGGCGAAGTTGTGTTTTCTGCTTTTAAATGAATCACTTTGCACAAAAACTTCAAATCCCGATTCCGCATCAATGCGCCGGGCAGGAGACCAGTTTCGGTGAGGATTTGGAAGCCGTTGCATACGCCCAAAGTCAACCCGCCACGATCCGCATGTTCTTTCACCCGCTGAAGCATGGGTGAGCGGGCTGCGATGGCGCCAGCACGCAGATAGTCGCCATATGAGAAACCGCCGGGGACCACAACCAAATCAACGTCTGGCAAGTCGCTATCGCCGTGCCAAGCTAGATGTGGTTTTTCTCCCGTCACTTTTTCAAGTGCGGCGATCATGTCTCTGTCGCGGTTGAGGCCGGGGAAGACAATCACTGCAGACTTCATGAGCGTGATTCCTTTTCGGTGTGCAAAGGCACAATTTGCATCTGCGCTACGGGCGCTTAAAAGATGCGGTTGGGTTTGGCTCTTAATGGTTCAAAAAGCCCCCAAAAAGCAAGAGGCGCGAGAGGTCTCGCGCCGCTTTTTTCAAAGAAATATTCGATTTTTTCAAAAACTATTCAGCCGGAGCACTGTTTTTGATCGCTTGGTCAGGTTTTTCCCGGCCTGCCTCGAGTTTTGCCCATTCTGGTCGTTCGTACAAAAATTTGCCAAAGCCGATTTTTTGCACGATCTCGTAGGCGATCAATGAGGACGTGGCGGCAACGATAATCACCAACAGGCTCATCACGCCAACATCCGAAATGATGCCAAGCTTAAACAGGATGGTGCGGAAGATTGCCATCGGGATAACGAAGGCCACATAGACCGCCAAAGACCGTTCGCCAATCCATGCCAGAGGCTTTGCCATGTTGAACTTTGCCAATAGGGCAGAGAACACACAGATCGCAGTGGCACCAGCGAAGGCCAAGATCAAATGAATGCCGGGCAATGATGCGTAACCCGCGGTTACATGGTCTGGCTGCATGTCTGCACTTGGCCAGAACACAAGACCGAAATTGACACCTGCCCAAACCACGAGGCCGAGAATGGCAAGCATTGCGTTTTTCTGCGCCCAGCTTGCTAGCTTGAAGATTTGTGGTGCGAAAGCATAGCCCGCATAGAAGAAGACGAAATAATCCGCAAAATAGCCGATGATTGTACCTTCTTGAGAAGGCAGCATTTGTAGGATTGCTGTGACCGTCAAAACCAGCCAATGCGGTACGCTGTTGTTGTAGAGCCATTTTGTGGCCGCTGAGAAGAAGGCCAGCATGTAAATGAACCACAAGATGGAATAGGGCTCAAAAATCGCAAAGAACAGGCCTGAGATGAAGCCTGCAACATCACCAGATGCGATGATTGTTTTGAAGAAGAGCTGGATAACGGCCCATAGCGCGTAGAAATAGAGATAGTGGACCACACGGCGGTCCGCATATTTGCCCCAGCTACGGCCAATCACATATGAGAGAAATAGGCCAGAGATCAAAAAGAACTCAGGCATACGGAAGGGGGCAGAGTAGGTCACTGCATAATGCATAAAGCCGATTTGGCCTGCATCCTGCCCCACGCCCAAAGTTGAATGCATCATGACCACCAAAAGGATTGAAATCCCCTTGGCCGCGTCTACCCAGTCCATTCGTTTCGCGTTTGCCATATTTGTCCACCCTCGCAAAGTATAGTTGCGGGTTTATAGCGCGAATAGGTAAATAAAGGAACGGATACAGCTTGTTAGCGGTAGGTTATTGATTGGTGAGGTTAATTATTCTGCTCAAAGCGTAAAATTTTATTTATTTTATTAACTATAAAGGGGGCACGAGGCCCCCTTAAGAAATTCATATTTGTGGCAAAATATCGCCAGATTTTTACTTAGGCAACCGGCACAGTGCCGTAGGCTCCCGCCATGATGGCCAACGCAAGGAAAAAGGCTGCTGTTAGCGAAAGTCGTTTAATCATAATAATTTACTCGCTCGGCCATAAAAGGTATGTGCCGTCCCTATCATATTGTTGTGACGTTTTTATTTGATTATCCAACGCACCAGATGCCACATTGTTCCCACAATGTGGCCGCAATTGGTAAAAAATTGGTGGTTAATTAGTCCACGATCTCGATGGAATAATTCTCAATCACGGTATTGGCCAGAAGCTTTTCGCACATTTGCGCAAGTTTTTCTTTTGCGGCTTCGTGATCAGTTTCGTCCAACTTCACGTCAAAGATTTTGCCTTGGCGAACTGCGTCTACGCCTTCAAAGCCCAAGCTGGACAAGGAGCCCTCAATTGCTTGGCCCTGTGGGTCTAGTACGCCATTTTTCAGTGTTACAAATATGCGTGCGTGCATTTATCTTCGTCTCAATCTTTGATTATTGAACAAGGCGCGGGCCGGTGGCCAACGCATTATCGGCCTCAGAAAGGATGCCCAAGCGCTGCGCGACTTCGCGATAAGCGTCTACCAGGCCACCCAAATCTTGGCGGAAACGGTCTTTATCCAGTTTGTTCTGGGTTTTCACATCCCACAAGCGGCAGCTGTCTGGTGAAATTTCATCGGCCAAAACAATGCGCATTGTGTCTTCTTCATAAAGTCGGCCCATTTCGATTTTGAAATCAACCAACTGGATGCCTGCTGCCATGAACATGCCGCACAAAAAGTCGTTGATGCGGACGGCCATGGACATAATGTCATCAAGCTCTTGCGGGTTGGCCCAGCCAAAAGCTGTGATGTGTTCTTCTGCCACGATCGGGTCGTTGAGCTTATCTTCTTTATAGTAAAACTCGATGATCGAACGGGGCAGGCGGGTGCCGCTTTCCAGCCCCAAGCGTGTGCAGATTGAGCCAGCGGCTACATTGCGCACAACCACTTCAAGCGGAATAATCTCAACTTCGCGGATCAATTGCTCGCGCATATTGAGGCGCTTAATAAAGTGAGTTGGGATGCCCAAATCGTTCAGGTGGGTAAAGATGAATTCGGAAATGCGGTTGTTCAACACGCCTTTGCCATCAATCACTTCATGCTTCGCGCCGTTGCCAGCGGTAGCATCATCTTTGAAATGCTGGATCAAAGTGCCAGGTTCTGGACCTTCATAGAGAACTTTCGCTTTGCCTTCGTAGAGGCGACGCCGACGGCTCATGTTAATACCCACGATTCCTGAAATGTAATGTATGGCTGCTTCATGTCCCTTTTTGGGGGTAAAATGCAAGCCTTTAATGAATTATTACCGCATTCTTTGTGGGATTTGGAAGCTGTGGACAAGATAATTGGGCCATTTGGGCGGCCAAATGCCGCGAAATTGCACTTTCCGGCGGGTTGGCTGTGCAGAATCGTTGATTTTCGCCCCTTTTGCCATTATCTCGGGGGAAGAGATTTTGTTAGGGGGCAACCCCGTTTATTTCACGGAGACCAAGATGGCCGGATTTGACGATCGCGAAAAGGCAGAAGAAGCCAAATATGCTCACGACGAAGCGCTGAAGTTTAGAATTGAAGCGCGTCGCAACAAATTGTTGGGGCTTTGGGCGGCTGGCCTTTTGGGTAAAACCGACGATGCGGACGTGAACGCCTATGTGGGCGAAGTTGTGGCTTCAGATTTCGAAGAAGCGGGCGACGAAGATGTTTACCGCAAAGTGAGCGGTGATTTTAAAGCGGCTGGCGTGAATGTTTCTGAAGAAGAATTGCGCGAGAAAATGCGCGAGCTATACGTTAAAGCTGATGCGCAAGTGAAAGAAGCGATCTAAGCTTTTTCACTGTCGATTTTTTTAAAAGGCTCGAACCTTTGGTTCGGGCCTTTTCTTTTGGCTGCGAACATGAAAATCTGTGCGCCATAAGGGGAGAGCGTATGCAATTTTCACTTGGCGTGTTGAAACATTCAGATTACCGCAAACTTTATGCGGCGCAGGTGATCGCGCTTGCGGGAACAGGGCTGACCACCATTGCGCTGGCGCTATTGGCCTATGAATTGGCAGGCGAAGCGGCAGGCCAAGTGTTGGGCACGGCGCTGACCCTTAAAATGATCGCTTACATTTTCATCGCGCCGGTAATTAGCGCGATTATCCCCGGACAATTGCGCAAGCAGGTGCTGATTGCGCTGGATGTGGTGCGGGCGCTCTGCGTGCTGGCACTGCCCTTTGTGACTGAGATTTGGCAGATTTATCTGCTGATGTTTGTGCTTAATGCCGCGTCGGCGGGTTTTACGCCCACATTCCAGTCGGTCATTCCGCAACTGTTTGAAAAAGACGAGGATTATACCAAGGCACTCAGCCTGTCGCGCATGGCGTATGATTTGGAGAATTTGCTCAGCCCGACCATAGCGGCGCTGCTGCTGGTGTTTGTGAGTTTTGAGAGTTTCTTTGTGGCCAATGGTGTGGCGTTTTTGATTTCCGCTGTGTTGGTCGCCAGGGCGACTGTGCCACCATTGGCGCTGGACAATGTGAAAGATTCACTGAAACGCAAACTGACACAGGGCTTTCAGATTTACATCAAGACCCCGAGATTGCGGGGCGTGTTTGCGCTTTATTTTCTGGTGGCCTTTGCCGGGGCGATGGTGATCGTCAATAGTGTGATGCTGGTGCGTGAACAATTGGGATTGGGCGAAAGCGAGCTTGCATTTGCCATGGCGGCATTTGGCAGTGGCTCGCTTATCGCCGCGTTTTTGGTGCCAAAACTGGCGCAAAGATTTGGCGACCGCCGGGTGATGTTTGCCGGGGCGTTTGTTTTGCTGGCTGGCGTGCTGATCACAGCGCTGATGTTTAGTGGGCTCAGCTATATGTTGCTGTTGTTGGTTTGGCCTTTTCTTGGGCTCGGCTATAGTCTGGTGCAAACACCTGCTGGCCGGGTGTTTAAACGCTCTGCCAATGAAGAAGATTTGCCCAAATTGCTTGCGGCGCAATTTGCATTGTCGCACGCATGTTGGTTGCTGGCCTATCCGATGGCGGGCTTTTTGCCCAGCGCTTTGGGCATGGGCGCAACGCTTTATGCCTTTGCGGGGCTGAGCCTTCTAGCCTTGATTGTGGCAAAGCTGTTTTGGCCGAAAGAGAGCTATGCGCCTATGACGCATAGGCATGATGAAGTTTATCACGACCACGTGCATTTTCATGGAGACCATCATCAGCACGATCATGAAGGTTGGGAGGGGCCGGAGCCGCATACCCATCCGCACAAGCATGACGAGATTGTGCACAGCCATAGCTTTAAGATTGACCGTCACCACCCGGTGTGGCCGTCGCACAGTGCTGGATAGCAGGTTTTAGATGCGGCGCATCAAATTGGCGAAGGCCATGAGACCTTCTGGCCAGGGGCCAAAGCCGGACTTTGGATTGACGTGACCAATTTCGCCTGCGTCGTTGAAAACAGAACCCCAAGCTGCGGCCATTTGTGCTGCGGCTTCCACTTCGCAAAATGGATCATTGCTTGATCCGATCAGCAGCGAGGGGAAGGGCATAGGGTCTTGCACGATGGGCGCGAAGCGCTTTGATTTCTTCGACACATTCTTGTTGTTTTCAACATCCGGCGGCGTCACCAAAAAGGCGCCTGCCACTTTGGTGTCGGTTAGCTTTTGCGCGGTGCGGGAAATGGTGTGCACGCCCAGCGAATGGCCAACCAGCACAACAGGGCGAGTGCTCATCACAATGGCATGATGCAGCTTATCTGACCATTTTTCAGGGTCTGGATTGGTCCAGTTTTCCTGCTCCACAAGCCGAGCTGTGGGCATTTTTTTGACCCAATTTGTTTGCCAGTGGTCAGCGCTGGCGCCGCCCAAACCGGGCACAATCAATATATCTGCTTCTGCGATCTTCATATGAGTGTGATGCCGATTTTTGCTGGGTGGTGCAAGGGAAAAGTCGATCAAAATTTCAATTCTTGACTCTCTGTAAGTATTTACTTACCGTAAGTAATGACTAACTTAAGGTGTGGTGATGGAACAGCAAGCATGGGATGCGTTGGCCGATCCGACGCGGCGGCAAATATTTGAACTGGTGGCGAAGCACCCCAGCCATGTCCAGCCGTTGGCTGATCAGTTGCCGGTGAGCCGGCCCGCCGTGTCACAACATCTAAAAGTGTTGCTGCAGGCGGGATTGGTGGGCGCCAAAAGAGAAGGCACTCGGCAGATCTATTTTGCGGATCAGCGTGGGCTGGCTGGGCTTCGGCGCTGGATGAATGAATTTTGGGATGAGGCTTTGGCCAATTATCAGCAGGAATTCAGGGAGGATGAAAATGACTGAGACTATGAGCGTTTCGAAAAAAGTGATGGTGCCTGCAGATGCAGGAAAAGCATTTGATGTGTTTGTGACGCGGATGGGCAGTTGGTGGCCGAAAAGCCATTCTATTCTGCAAAATGAAGTGCAGGATGTGGTTGTGGAGCTGACACCGCAGGGACGCTGGTATGAGCATGATGGGCTAGGCAATGAAGCCGATTGGGGCTTTGTGAAAAGCTTTGAGCGGGGTGATCATCTGCTGTTGTGTTGGCAGCTCACTGCCGATTGGGCGCGTGATGAGGCGCTGGACACGGAGGTCTATGTGACCTTCGAAAGCAAAGGCGACATGACTGAGGTGACTTTGACCCACCGCTTGCTTGAAAATTATGGCGCGCGGGCAGCAGAGATGAAAGAGAAGTTCGAATCTCCAAATGCATGGGCCGATATGATGCGCGGGTTTGCTGATCGGTTTGACGCGTTGGCAGCCTAAGCTGACGCGCGTTTGATAAACAGGCGACCGCCAAAAACATTCAGCATCAGCCCCAACAAGATGATGGTGCCGCCAAGGATGGCGGCGCTGCTCATGCTCTCGCCCAAGAATATTGTGCCGGACAGGACGCCGAACACAGGCACCATAAGCGAAAATGGGGCGACGAGGCTGGCGGGGTGCTTTTTGAGCAACTGGTTCCAAATGCCGAAGCCCAAAATGGTGGTTGGATAGGCCAAATAGAAGGCGGCGGCGATGGACAGCGGCTGCGGGTTGGTAAACACGGCCCAGATGGCGGCATGATCTTCAAGCATTAGCGACAAGATCAGAAGCGGAATGGGCGGGATTAAGCTGCCCCAAACTACAAAATTGAGCATATCAACTTGCCCGGCCTTTTTGGTGATGATGTTGGCCACGCCCCAAGAGGAGGCAGCGGCAACGCACATGAGGAACGGCACAAGCGCACCGCCGGTATAGCGCTCTGCTGCGATGATGCCGATGCCGGAAAAGGCGACAAAGGCGCCCATGATCTGCCAGCTTTTGGGTTTTTCTCCCAACAGCAAAAACGCAAATAGAATGGTGAAGAAAGCCTGCAATTGCAAAACGATGGAGGACAGAGAGGCGCTCATGCCCCATTTCATGGCGGTGAACAGCAAACCGAATTGGATGACGCCTAAAAACATGCCGAAGCCGATAATGTAGCTCCAGCCAATATTGGGCTTTTTGATGAAAAAGACCCATGGGATCACAACTAGTGAAAATCGCATAGCATTGAGCATGAGCGGCGGAATGTCATTTACGCCCACCTTGATGGCGACAAAATTGAAGCCCCAAATGGCCACAACGAGCAAGGCAAGGAAGAAATCTTTTACGGGCATAGAGGTGTTCCGCGCATCATATCAAAAACTGGCGCGATTAGGACAGCGCCGCTGACTTTGGTCAAGCAGGCACATTTTTCATACGGAGCGAAAAATAAATCAAAATCAATTTATTGAATGTATTTTGATTTTAAAAGACGTTATTTTGCAATAACTTATATGCAGGTCTCGCCTGCTTATCATATTTTGAGATGGAAAGATCAAAAGTGCTGATCAAAGAAAAGCCCGGCAAAAATGCCGGGCTTTTGACTGTTTATTCGCCGAAGACTCGGGCGAAAATCGTATCAACATGTTTGAGGTGGTAGCCATCATCAAACATATCGTCGATTTGGGCATCACTCAGGGCTTTGGACACTTCTTCGTCTGCCTTCAAGAAAGCAGCAAATTCGCCTTCGCCGCGCCATACTTTCATGGCGTTGCGTTGAACGGCGCGGTAGCTATCTTCGCGAGACAGGCCAGCTTGGGTGAGAGCCAACAAAACGCGTTGAGAATTGTGCAAGCCGCCCAGCTTGTCCATATTGGCTTTCATGTTTTCTGGGTAGACCACCAGATTTTCCACCACATTGGTCAAACGTGCCAACGCGAAGTCCAGAGTGACGGTCGCGTCTGGGCCGATCATGCGTTCAACTGAAGAGTGCGAGATGTCACGTTCGTGCCAAAGGGCAACGTTTTCCAGTGCCGGGGTGACCATGCCGCGCACGATGCGGGCCAAACCTGTGAGGTTTTCAGTCAATACTGGGTTACGCTTGTGCGGCATCGCAGACGAGCCTTTTTGGCCTTTGGAGAAGAATTCTTCTGCTTCCAACACTTCGGTGCGCTGCAAATGACGCACTTCGGTGGCCAAACGCTCGATAGATGACGCCACCACGCCCAAAACGGCGAAGAACATAGCGTGACGGTCGCGTGGGATGACCTGTGTGGAAACCGGCTCGATGGCCAAGCCCAGCTTTTCCGCCACATATTGCTCAACGGAAGGGTCGATGTTGGCGAAGGTGCCGACTGCGCCAGAAATGGCACAAGTTGCGATTTCTTCACGGGCGATTTCGAGGCGCTTTTTGCAGCGGTCAAATTCAGCATAGGCTTGCGCCAATTTTACACCGAAGGTGGTTGGCTCAGCGTGGATGCCGTGTGAGCGGCCGATGGTGATGGTGTCTTTTTGCTCATAGGCGCGCTTTTTAAGGGCGGCGAGCAGCTTGTCCATATCGGCCAGCAGCAAGTCTGCAGCGCGGGTCAATTGCACGGAAAGGCAAGTGTCCAACACGTCAGAAGAGGTCATACCCTGGTGCACAAAGCGGGCTTCGGGGCCAACAATCTCTGCCAAGTGGGTGAGAAATGCGATCACGTCATGTTTAACTTCGCGCTCGATTTCATCAATCCGCTCAACGTCGAACTGGGCGTTTTCGCCTTTTTCCCAAACGATTTTGGCTGCTTCTTCTGGCACGATGCCGAGTTTGGCTTGCGCAGATGCGGCATGGGCTTCGATTTCGAACCAAATGCGGAATTTGGATTCTGGTGACCAGATGGACACCATTTCATCGCGTGAATAACGGGGGATCATGTGGTTTGACTTTCACTCGTTTCAGTGTGGGAGGAAGAAGGTTTTAGCGTGCTGGCAAGCACGGCGCTGACCGCCAACATTGGCGTGATGACCATCAAGCCGATCTTAATGTTGGTGACTTCAGCGACAAAACCAATGGAAATTGGGCCGACCAAAAAGCCGGTAAGCGCCAAGAAAGAGAGCACGGCCACGTTGGATGCAGAGCTTTTGCCTGGCGCGTTGGCCGCTGCTGTGACCGCCAGCGGGAAGCCGAGGGCAACACCGCTGCCCAGCATGGCAAAGCCCAACATGGCGATGATGGCATTGGGGGCAATGTAAATCACCCCAAGACCCAACACGCCGATAATGGCCAATGTGCGGGCCAGATCTGTGGTGGAGAAATGCTCGCGCAGCTTATCACCAGTCAGGCGTGTCAATGCCACGGACATGGTGAAGAAGGTGAGGGACAAGCCCGCAAAGCCATGGGAAGCGCCATGAATGTCGCGCATAAAGATCGCCGCCCAATCGGCCACCGCGCCTTCGGTCAATGTGGTGCCGAAGGTGAACAAGCAGATGCCCAGCAGCAGGATGTGGGGCATGGTGAAGCCCATTTTTCCGGTGTTTCCTGCGGCAGCTGGGGCTGGCTGATCCAGATTAACCTGTTTCACCGCATAGAGGCTTGGCAGGATAAGAACAGCGAAAATTGCCACTTCCATCAAAAATGGATCGAGGCGCAAAGCTGCTGATGCTGAGCCAACGATTGTGCCCGTCATCAAGCCAAAGCTCCAAAGGCCGTGGGCGCGGCTCATCACCAGCTTTTTGCGTTGCTTTTCATAAAGGTCAGCAGACACATTCATGCCGAGTTCGAGAATAGACAGTGTGGACCCCATGACGGCCAATGAGAGCATCAAAGTGAGCTGGGAGTTGGCGAGGAAGGGGAGGGTCATCGCCAAAAAGAACAATGGGTAGAAAATCAGCATTGTTTTTTGGGCGCCGAGCCAATCGCCAATGCGACCAGCCACCAGCAGGGACGACAAAGTACCGATGGGGGCGCCGATAAGGGCGATTGCAAGTTCAGCAGGGCTGAGGGCAAGTTTTTCTTGCACCTCAGGAATGCGGGGAAGCCAAGCGCCTAGTGCGACAGGTTGGGAGAAGAAAACAAAGAAGAGCCAGTTTCGCATAGACATAAATTGGGACCTTTATGGTTTGCGGTTATGTGTGGCGTCGCAAACCTAATTCGGCAGCGCGACGGATTTCGTTGATACGCGGCGCATAAGTGGCAGGGTCATTTCCTTTGTAGATTGCAGAGCCAGCGACGAGGGCATTGGCGCCTGCACGGGCGATTTCTTCCGCATTGTTTGCGGTAACACCGCCATCAACCTCAAGATCAATGGGGCGATCGCCGATCAGAGCTTTGGCTTGTTTGATTTTTTCGATCGCTTGAGGAATGAATGATTGGCCACCAAAGCCCGGATTGACACTCATAATAAGGATCAAATCCAACCGGTCAATTACATTCTCAATCGCAGAGACAGGGGTAGAAGGATTGAGAGAAACACCGGCTTTTTTGCCCATAGACTTGATGGCCTGAAGGGAACGATCAAGGTGCGGGCCAGCTTCGGCATGCACCGTGATAATGTCAGACCCAGCCTTGGCAAAAGCTTCAAGATAAGGATCAGCTGGCGCGATCATCAAATGCACGTCCAAGATTTTCTTGGTGACAGGGCGAATGGCCTCCACAATCATTGGACCAATGGTGATGTTGGGCACAAAGTGACCGTCCATCACATCCACATGCACCCATTCGGCGCCGCCTTCATCAATGGCGCGGACTTCGTCGCCCAGACGGGCAAAATCAGCAGAAAGAATTGAAGGTGCAATTTTGATTGGCAATTGGCTCATTTGGGGGCTCCCCTGATCTTTAGCCAGCTATATTTTGGGATATGTAAGCGGGGTTAGCACAATGGTTATCAAATGCCAATTGCCCAAAGGATGAATCTTCACCTGTTCTCACAATTGCGTTAGAGCGACATCTGGTCGCTTGCTTTTGGCTTTTGACGGGTTCAAAAGAGGCGCGTTGCAAAACAAGCAAGGATGTTGTGATGCTTTCCATCAGTTTACCAGTTGTATTTGGCGCAGGTGTTTTGAGCTTTTTGTCACCCTGCGTGCTGCCGCTGGTGCCGCCTTATCTCTCTTATATGGCGGGCACGACATTCGAGCAGCTGCAAGATGAAAGCAACACGGGCAGCAAAGTCTGGTGGAAAACAGTGACCACATCGCTGTTCTTCATCTTGGGCTTTTCAACCGTCTTTATTCTTATGGGCGCGTCGGCCACCTTCCTGGGCAGCGCCTTGCGTTCCGCGCTGGATTGGCTGGTGCCGCTGGCGGGCATCGTGATCATTGTGATGGGTTTGCATTTCCTCGGCTTGCTGCGTATCGGCCTGCTTTATAGGCAAGCGCGGATGAGCGGGCCGACAACGGCCACTGGTCCCCTTGGGGGCTATGGGCTTGGTTTGGCCTTCGCCCTTGGTTGGACACCATGTATCGGGCCGATCCTGGCCGCGATTTTGCCAATAGCGGGCACATCTGAAACCGCGTGGCAAGGTGCTGGGCTATTGGCAGTTTACTCCGCTGGGCTAGGCTTGCCGTTTTTTGCTGCCGCATTGGCCATTCGGCCGTTTATGAGTTTCTTCCAGAATTTCAAGAAGCACCTTGGCACCGTTGAGAAGGTGATGGGCGTGTTTTTGATCATTACTGGTGTGTTGTTCCTGACGGGTGATTTTACGCGGATTAGTTTTTGGTTGTTGGAGACATTCCCCGTCCTCCAAAACTTCGGCTAGGTCTGTGCCCATTGCGCGTCGAGCTTTGGCGTCGGCGCGCCTTGCCCCTATGTTGAATAGGGGCTGCGGCACGCCTCCTACAATCTCCGTGCGCACTGAGCACAGAGTGGGTGGATGGTGCACCGCCTAGCATTGCTTTGCGCAGTGTTGACTAGCGCTCGTGATTTTCCTGCAAAGAATTTGGCGTAAACGCACAGCGTCATTCCCGGACTTGATCCGGGAATCCATTTGATTTGTCCGCTTGTGGAAGCGGACGTGATTTTACATCTAGTACTTGTGGATTTTGACGTCGCAAATGGATTGCAAGATCAAGTCTTGCAATGACGGGTGGGGTTGGTTGTTTGCTGCGACTTGGCCGCCCCGGACTTGATCCGGGGTCGGTTTTATCCCGGCTCAGGGCCGGGATGGCGGGGAGTGGGGCTAAAATAGTTTCAGCGCGCGTAATGAACTATGGCCATCTTTGGCGATGATGATGTGATCGTGCAGGGTGATGCCGAGGGGCTTGGCGATGTCGGCGATGGCGCGGGTCATTTGGATGTCGGCGTTGGACGGGGTTGGATCACCGGAGGGGTGATTGTGCACGAGGATCATTGCGGTCGCGGAGAGTTCCAGACAGCGTTTGATGACTTCGCGTGGATAGACCGGTGTGTGGTCCACCGTGCCGATTTGTTGCACTTCGTCGGCGATCAGTTTGTTGCGCTTGTCTAAAAAGAGCAGGCGGAACTGTTCTTTATCCTCAAAGGCCATTTCTGATTTGCAATAGTCGAGCAGCGCATCCCACGAATTGAGGATTGGCCGTTCGGGCAAAGCATCTTTTGAATAACGTTTTGCGGCGGCGAGCATGATTTTAATGTCCATGGCCGCTGTGGGGCCAATGCCATCAATTTCTTGCAGCAAATTGGCTGGAGCGGCGAGGACTTGGGAAAAGCTGCCAAAGCGGGTGATTAATTGCTTGGCGATGGGTTTGGTGTCGCGGCGCGGCAGAATGCGGAAAAGCAAGAGTTCCAGCAATTCATAATCTTCGAAGGATGAGCCGAGATCACGTTCGAAACGTTGGCGCAGACGGTCGCGGTGGCCGTGATAATGCAGCTTGGGCTTTTTGCCTTGGGCTGGCTGATCGGCTTGAGACTCGTCTGCGTCGCTCATTTACCGCTGCGCTTCGAGTGGGTTGAACAAACCATTGGGCGACTGGGTGAAGATTTCGCAGCCATGTTCTGTGATGCCGATTGAATGTTCGCACTGGGCAGATAGGGTGCGGTCTCTGGTGACTGCAGTCCAGCCATCGCCCAAGATTTTTACGTCTGGACGGCCCAAATTGATCATCGGCTCGATGGTGAAAATCATGCCAGCTTTCAGCTCAGGGCCAGTGCCGGGGTCGCCAAAATGCAAGATGTTTGGTTCGTCATGGAACAAGCGGCCAAGGCCGTGACCCACAAAGTCGCGCACCACGCCACAACGTTCTGCTTCGGCAAAGCTTTGAATGGCGTGGCCAATGTCGCCTGTTGTTTTGCCGGGCTTGGCGACGTCCAACGCACGGAAAAGGCTTTCGTAAGTCACTTCGATCAAGCGCTCTGCTTTGCGAGATACATCGCCAATTGGATACATGCGGGAGGTGTCGCCATGCCAACCATCAACGATCAATGTGATGTCGATATTGACGATGTCGCCATTTTTCAGTGGTTTTTCGTTTGGAATGCCGTGGCACACCACATGGTTGATGCTGGTGCAGATGGAATGGCGGTAGCCGCGATAATTTAGCGTGGCGGGCACAGCATTGTTGTCCATCGCAAATTCAAATGCGCGACGGTCGAGCTCAGCGGTGGTGATGCCAGGTTGGGCATATTCATAAAGCATATCCAACGCTTGGGCGGCCAGATTGCCTGCTTTGCGCATGCCCTCAAAACCTTCTTCACCATGCAGCGGAATGATGCCGGGTGTGCGTTTTTGATCGGGTTTTGCTTGGGTATAGGTGACCATGGAATGCTCTTTTTAATCCTCGTATTTGCGCTGAACCTACCGCTTCACAGGTAAAATTGGAAGAGGTTGGTGGAGGCATATTTGGTTCTGATCGATCGTGCAATCATAACATAGAAATTCAACGCCCGCATTCAAGGCATTTTCAGCCGCTTGGGCATAGGCCGGATCTAAATCAGCTGCGAAACTGAACTGGGTGCAATCTGTGCGCTGGACCAGATAAAGGTTTATTGCGCGGTGGCCCGCGGCAACCATATTGCCAAGTTCACCCAGATGTTTAACGCCGCGCGCGGTTTTGCTGTCTGGAAATTCTGCAAGCGAACCTTCGCGCAGCAAGTGTACGTTTTTCACTTCCACATAGCAGTCAGGCAGGCCTTCGCCTGTGAGCAGAAAATCGATGCGGGATTTTTCGCCATATTTGACCTCAGGGCGAATGTGATCATATGCAGCAAGCTCTTTGATCTGCTTGTTGAGCAGAGCTTCGGCCACGATGCGGTTCGGCAGTGCCGTGTTGATGCCCACCAGATGGCCGTTCACTTCGGTGAGTTCCCAAGAATATTGCAGCTTGCGTTTTGGATTGTTGGATTTAGACAGCCAAACAGGCAGGCCCGACTCTTTCAACCCCAACATGGCACCGGGATTGGCGCAGTGGGCTGTGATGATCTCACCATCATCCAAGCGAATATCGGCCAAGAACCGTTTGTAGCGTTTGATCAGCGTGCCGTGCAGTAGCGGGGAAGGGAAATCCAATTGAGTGGTCCAAACGTTGAAATAAGTTGCAATTCAAGTTCGATCCTTTATTTCAAAGACATGATGACAAAACAAGACCAACCCAAAGCTGTAACCGCCGCCATGCTTGTGGTGGGCGATGAAATTCTTTCTGGCCGCACCAAAGATAAAAATATTGGCACGGTGGCTGATTTTTGCGCCGATCTGAGCATTGATCTTTGCGAAGCTCGCATTGTGGCGGACGAGATTGACGAGATCGTTGCGGCCATCAACGCATTGCGGGCCAAATATGATTATGTGTTCACCAGCGGTGGCATTGGGCCAACACATGACGACATTACCGCCGATGCAGTGGCGAAAGCGTTTGGTGTTGAGTTGAACGTCGACCAACGCGCAATTGATGCGATGCAGGCGCGGTTTGTGGATTACGAGATGACCGAAGGTCGTTTACGCATGGCGCGGATACCTGAAGGTGGTGAGTTGATCGACAATCCGGTGTCGGGTGCGCCGGGCATTCAGATCGAGAATGTGTTTGTGATGGCGGGTGTGCCGAAGATTTTGCAGGCCATGTTGGAGAGCATTGCGCCAACATTGAAGACCGGCGTGCCGCAATATTCGGTGTTTGTGAACTCACAAGTTGGGGAAGGTGTGCTTTCTGCACCGCTTGCAGCATTGCAATCTTCATACCAAACGGTAAAAATTGGCTCTTATCCGCAATTGGGGTCTAAAGATTATATGACCCAGATTGTTATGCGCTCTAGCGATGAAAAAATATTGGAGCAGGTGCGCCACGAGGCTCAGGCGATTGTGGACGATCTGTTTGAGAAAGCAAAAAAGGGACAGGGACCCACAATATGACCGAACCGCAGAATAAATCATTTCCGGTTTCTTGGGATCAATTTCACCGCGACAGCCGCGCTTTGGCTTGGCGCTTGATGAATGAAGAGCCGTTTGACGCCATCGTTTGCATCACCCGTGGCGGCCTTGTGCCTGCAGCGATTATCGCGCGTGAGCTAGGCATCCGCGTGATCGAAAGCGTGTCTGTTAAATCATATGATTATAAAGATCAGGGCGATTTGCAGGTGGTAAAGCCGATCTGCCAAGAGATTATCGATCTCGATAAAACAGGTCGCGTGCTGATCATTGATGATCTGGTGGACACAGGTAAAACTGGCCGCGCTGTGCAGGCCATGTTGCCAAATGCGCATTTCTCCACCGTATATGCCAAGCCATTGGCGCGGGATTTGGTGAACAGCTTTGTCACCGAAGTTTCACAGGACACTTGGATTTACTTCCCATGGGATATGGATGTGTCATACGCGCCGCCTATCCGCGATGGTGTGGGCGACTAATCAATTTTCTGAGTGGACACAGCTTTATCTATGGAAACGCTTGTTTCAACGTCGTCAATCGCGGAAGAAATTCAACTTTCTTTCGCGCCTGTCTTTTTGTTGGCTGCTATTGGCGGCTTGCTGAACGTTCTGGGCACCCATCTTTCGCGGGCGGTCGATCAGCTCAAGTCTGATGAAGATTGGGATGCCGGTTGCGCCCGCGATGTGCGCCGCATTCATTATATTATGTGGTCGAGCCGCCTTTGCGTGATGACCGCAATATTGGTGTGCATCGTGGTTATTCTGATTTTCCTCGGCGACCATGTAGAGCCAGACCTTACGGCCTATATCTCATTTAGCTTTATCGCCGCGATGGCGCTCTTGACTGTCGCGCTTGTGCTGTTTTTGATGCAGTTAACTGTCGCGCGGGAGCGGGCATTGATCAAGTTAAAGGCTATAAAGCGAGTTGGCACCAAGTGACACCCACATTCACAATGAAATAGAGCGCGAGCAGCAGCTTGCGTTCTTGAAACGCAATTGTGGTGTCACCATCCGAAATTTGCTGTTCAAACTTGAGGGCGACGAGACCAGCGCAGAATTTGAAGAAAACTATGCAAACCTTCTCGCGCTGCCAGAAATCTCCTATTGGAAGAGCAAAATTCCCAAAACAGTGGATATGGCAACCATCCTCGGCAGCAGTGATGCGTGCTTTGAGAATTGTTTTGGCAAACTTCTGTCCTTCGGCGTGAAGAGCAAGGATATTCTCTCAACGGAATTGCGGATGCGCTATCTCGATTTTGTTCGCGATAGTGGGGACACTGAAGTCTATGGCGCTTTGGCGCGCTACATTGTGGCCGGTTATCTTCTAATAGGCGGCGATGAAGATGAGACCATCTGTCAAATAGTGTTGGATCGGATCGATACGCTTCATGATTTTGTCGCCAATTCGCCGCTCAAATTCGATATTTATGTAGAGCCAGAAGGCTTTTCCATACCCAAGTCCTATCGTTCGAAGCGGCTTGTTAATCCGGCTCTTTATGAAAATGGGGCGTTCGACCTGCCGCTGGTTCATGACATTTTTATTTTTGCGCATTTGTTCGGCAAATTGCCGAAGGCATATCAGGCGAAGATAAATTTGATCGTCGATTACATCGCTGACCCAAAATATCAGGATTTCGACTATGGCTATGGGCTTGTGAAATATGGGCAGAACAAATTCCATTTTATGGGATGGAGTGCCCATATGCCTTTATTCAATGAGGCTTTGTCTGTTGACTATTTCAAAAAAGGGCTGGTTTTCAGAATGCTGCTTTTCGCAGCATTTGACCATCCGAACATCCGTGCGTGGCAGGATAAGTTGCGCGATTATTTTGCTGCATTTCGGCTCGAGGACAGCCTTTATAGCTTTGTAAATGAACTATTGCCCGAAGTGAAAAATTCCTACTTTTTGAATGGCCGCCACACATCGCTCAATGAGAATAGACGGCGTAAAACGGGAAAAATCGTTGAGTCGACTTTTTACGCCTATTGGGCGGGGCTTTGATTGGGGTTTAATCTAATTCGGGGAGGGGGGAGAAAGTTTTGGTGCGGACGACGGGACTTGAACCCGTAAGCCGGTTAGGGCGAGGGATTTTAAGTCCCTTGTGTTTACCAATTTCACCACGTCCGCAGCGTCGGGTGACCCCGAGAGTGGCATTTTCATAGTCGAAAAAAAATCACATTGCAAATGGGAATCGCCGCCATTGGGGAAATGGGCTGGTGTGGCGATTGATCGTCATGTTGCTTCCGTATAGTGTCTTGACTTTATTCGACAATGTTTACCCCTACCAACGGGAAATCCTTATGGTTGATCAGCTTTCAAAAATTGTTCCAGTGATTATGGCTGGCGGGCGCGGCACGCGGTTATGGCCGATTTCGCGGTCGTCTCGGCCCAAGCAATTTTTGGCGCTGGCGGGGCAGGACAGTCTGTTTCAAGAAACATTGCAGCGGGTGGCTGATTCTGATCAGTTCGCAGCGCCGATTATTGTGACCAATGACGAATATCGGTTTCTGGTGGCGGAACAAGCGCAAGAAATGGGTATTGAGCTTGGTGCAATTTTGCTGGAACCAGCGGCACGGAACACCACGGCCGCCATTTTGGCCGCTGCGCTTTATTTGAAGCAGCAAGATGAAGAAGATCAGCTGATCTATGTGCTGGCATCTGACCATAAGGTGAAAGCCGATGCAGGCTATCAAGAAGCGGTGAAGTTGGCCGCAAACTGTGCGCAGGATGGTGCGCTGGTAACTTTTGGCATCACGCCAACAGAACCAGCAACGGGCTATGGTTATATCAAACAGGGCGATGGTTTGGCCAATGGTGGGCATAAGGTTGCCGAGTTTGTGGAAAAGCCGCAGCTTGAGCGGGCGCAGGAGATGCTGCACGCTGGCGGTTACTATTGGAACTCCGGTACCTTTATGATGCCGCGGGATGGGTTTGTTGCGGAATGTGAACAGTTGGCACCAGAGACCCATGCGGCGGTGAGTGATGCAGTTGCAAAGGCGGCAAGTGATCTGGACTTTGTGCGGCTTGATAAAGATTGCTTCGAGCAAGCGCCGGACATTTCGGTCGATTATGCGATTTTTGAGAAGACGGATCGTGCTGTTGTGGTGCCGAGCGCATTTTCTTGGTCTGACCTCGGCAGTTGGGATGCCGTGTGGAAAGTGGGCGAGGGCGATGCGGGCGGCAATGTTGCGCGCGGTGAGGTGACCTTGTCTGACACCAAAAACAGCCTTGTTTATTCTGATGCTGGGCATGTGGCCGTACATGGGTTGGAAAATGTTGCTGTTGTGGTGAGTGAAGATGCCGTTTTTGTCGGCAATCTGAATGAAGCACAGCGTGTCGGGGATATTGTGAAGCGCCTTAAAGGGCGTGAAGAGACCCAAGCGCTGACGGAAACCCACAAAACCAGCTATCGCCCGTGGGGCGGATATTCTTCGCTTGTGATGGGCGAGCGTTTTCAGGTGAAGCGTTTGTTTGTGAAACCGGGTAAGCAACTGAGCTTGCAAAAACACCATCACCGGGCAGAGCACTGGGTTGTGGTGACGGGCACTGCAGAAGTGACCGTTGGCGATAAGGTGCAGATGCTGGGTGAGAACCAGTCGGTCTACATTCCACAAGGTGAAGTGCACCGTTTGGCCAATCCGGGTAAGATTATGCTCGAGCTGATTGAGGTGCAAACCGGCTCATATTTCGGTGAAGACGATATTATCCGCCTCGAAGATGAGTTTGGACGGTCCTAGGACATCACTGTTTCGAGCGGACGGCCGACACATTGATAATCAAAGCCCTCAGCTTTGAGGGGTTGACCATCATAAAGATTGCGCAGATCCACGAGAACGGGTTTGCGCATTTTCTTTTTGATCTCGGCAAAAGGCAAGTCGCGGAACTCGTCCCATTCCGTCACGATCACCATTGCATCTGCTTGGTCAATGCAAGCGAGGGCGCTGTCGCAAAAGGTCACGTCTTTAAGGATATGCTTTGCATTTTCCATGCCTTCAGGATCATAGGCATAAATCTCGGCCCCCATATCTTGCAGGCCCTGAATGATGGAAATGGAGGGGGCCTCGCGCATATCGTCGGTGTTGGGTTTAAAGGTAAGGCCCAAAATGGCGATCTTCTTGCCTTTGACCTCATTCTCGCACATCTGCGCGATTTTGCGGGACATGGCGCGTTTGCGATATTCGTTGATCGACACGATCATCTCTATAAGGCGCAGCGGGCGTTCATGATCTTGAGCAGTGCGCACAAGTGCCAGCGTGTCCTTTGGGAAGCAGGAGCCGCCATAGCCGGGACCAGCATTAAGGAACTTTTCGCCGATACGCGGATCAAGGCCAATGCCTTTGGACACGCCTTTAATATCCGCACCAACCACTTCGCACAGTTCAGCCACTTCATTGATGTAAGCTAGTTTGAGCGCCAAAAAGGAGTTGGCGGCATATTTGGTGAGTTCGCTGGTGCGGCGGTTCACATAAAGAATGGGATAGTTCTTTTGCGCAAAGGGCGCGTAAATCTCAGCCAACACCTTTTGCGCATGCTCGCTTTCCACGCCGACCACGATTCGATCAGGTGCCATAAAGTCTTTGATGGCCGCGCCCTCGCGCAGAAATTCGGGGTTAGACACAATATCGAATTGTAAGTCGGGCCGTGTTGATTTGACGATCTCTTCAACCTCATCGCCAGTGCCGACGGGTACAGTGGACTTGTTGATGATCACGAGAGGCTTCGCTGCTTTCTCCGCGATGCTTTTCGCGGCGGCGTAGATATAGCTTAAATCAGCATGGCCATCTCTTTCGCGTGATGGAGTGCCCACGGCGATAAAGGCAGCTTCAGCACCTTTCAACGCGTCTTCCAAGTCTGTCGTGAAGTGCAGTCGGCCCGTTTCGCGGTTGGTGGCGACCATCTCGCTTAGGCCCGGCTCGAAGATCGGCACGATATTTTGGTTTAGCTTGTCGATCTTTTGCGCGTCCAGATCAACACAGGTCACATCATGGCCTACTTCGGCCAAACACACACCAGACACCAAGCCCACATAACCCACGCCAATAACTGCGATTTTCATAGATTTACTCCATTCACTGGCTCGGACTTAGCCGCTTCTTTATGTAATTTCTACGACATTATCGTGCAAATGGTCGAAAATCGACGCATCCGCTTTGAATTTGATCCAGCAATTTTGCACTATGGGCAAAAAAGGGGATCAATATGTCAATTCCATTTGTCGACCGGAATGAAGTTGAAGATCAGTTGCGCTGGACCAGCATTGCGGATGCAATTTTTGATGGGCACAAGCGCAGCAAGGCGCGACTGGGCGATTTGTTTTTGAATCGTGAGGAAGATAATTCCACCATGCTGAACCGTGCAGCCTGGATTGATGATCTGGGATTGGCGATGAAAGCGGTGACGGTTTATCCGAAAAATGCACAGCGCGAACCTGCAATCCCAACCATTCATGGTGTGGTGATCTTGTTCGACGATGAAGCTGGTCAAGTCAAAGCGTTGATTGATGGAGCTCTGGTGACCAAATGGAAAACGGCGGCTGATTCTGTGTTGGGCGCACGCTTGTTGGCACGTAAGACATCGCGCAACTTGTTGGTGGTTGGCTCTGGCGTGGTGGCGGAATCACTTGTTGATGCTTATCGCGAGATTTTCCCCGATCTTGAGCGCATTCAAATTTGGAGCCGGACCCATGCAAATGCGCAGGAACTGGCAGAGAAAAAGCAGTGTGAAGCGGTGGAAGATTTGGCCGTTGCGGTTGGTAAAGCTGATATTGTGACTAGCGCGACAATGGCGCGGGAGCCCTTTATCAAGGGCGAGTGGGCCAAGCCGGGCACGCATTTCGATTTGATCGGTGCTTTCAAGGATGGGATGCGCGAAGCAGACGATGCTTTGATGCAAAAAGCGAAACTGTTTGTCGATAGTCGTGAGACGACAATCGATCATATTGGTGAGTTGAAAGATCCTATTGCCCGTGGCGTGATCAGCGCGGCGGATGTGCTGGCTGACTATTACGACATGGTACAGCCCGACTGCACTTTACGGGCAGGTGATGATGATATCACGCTGTTTAAAAATGGCGGCGGCGCTCATCTCGATTTGATGGTGGCCAACGCCATTTACGACATTTGGGCTGGGAAATAAGGTTATTCGTCGGGTTCGTTTGTGGCGGCGGATTGGCCATAATGGGCTTTACGCCGCAGCAGCAACCCCGCGCGAATTGATGTTACCACAAACCATGCTGCACCCAGCGTCACCGCGATGCCAGCCGCGAAGAAGGGCACACCTGGGAAATAGGTGAAGGCTTTGGGCGAGGTGGTGAAAAACGAAAAGAGCTGTGTGGCGGCTAAGGGGCCAATGATCGATGTGATCGAATTGACCGCGTTAATGCCACCTTGCAGCTCGCCTTGCGCGTTATCATCCACACGGTTGGCCATAAGACCGGTAAGGCCAGGCACGACCAAGCCACCCATGGCGCCCATGGCAAGGAATGTGTAAAGCCCCAATGGCGTGTCGATAAAGGCCATGCCAAAGAAGGCGAAGACTGCAAAGCTCATGCCGATCATGACGGTTTTGACTTCGCCAAACCATTTCATGGAGGGGCGGATGATGATGGCCTGCACAATCGCAAACATGATGCCAAATGCACCCAAAGAATAACCTACTTGCGATGGCGACCAGTCGAACCGTTCGATGGTGAAGAAGTTCCAGATGCTGGGGTAGGTTTGTGCGGCCAGCGAGAAGAAGAACAGCACAGCGATAAAGGACAGCACAAACGGAAATTTGCGCAGGGACATGAGCGTGCCAAGCGGGTTGGCGCGTTTGATCTCAAAGCGCCGACGCTTCCGCATATTGAGGCTTTCGGGCAGAACGAAATAGCCGAAAATCAAATTGACGAAGGCAAGACCCGCTGCCGCGAAGAAGGGCACGCGGGGGCCGAATTCGCCCAGTTGCCCGCCCACTACAGGGCCAATGATAAAGCCTGCGCCAAAGGCCGCGCCGATAAGGCCGAAATTCTGTGCGCGTTTTTCGCGGGTGGAAATGTCGGCAATATAGGCAGTGGCGGTGGAGACAGCCGCGCCCATAATGCCGGATAGAACGCGTCCGACAAACAGCCAGATAATGGTGGGGGCGAAGCCCATCAACATATAATCTAGCGTTAGACCCAATAGCGACAAGAGCAATACAGGCCGACGACCAAAGCGATCGCTCAGATTGCCGAGAATGGGTGAAAAGATAAATTGCATCAACGCATAAACAAACAGCAAAAAGCCGCCATAAACGGCAGCTTCTGCCACTGTACCACCAGTCAGTTCTTCAATAAGATGCGGGAGCACAGGAATGATGATGCCCAGCCCGATAATATCGATGAGAACAGTGATCAGAATGAAGGCCAGTGCCAGCTTTGAATTCTTTGCTGCTGTCATGATGTTCCTTTAGGCGGGTATTTTGCGTCAATAGACATGTTGGATATAGGGAACGCAAGTCAATATTGAACCACCCGAGGGTAGAAATCTCCCTATTAGGTTCAAGAGCGTGAACAATCCTTTGCCATTACCGCTATTTTTGTAAATCAAAATGCGCCTATTTTCGCTGGTACAGAAAATGGAGGCGAATATGACGTCCAATTTAAAACATGCAGTAAAAACGAGTCGTGGCCATTATGTACAAGAAGGTGAAGGGATTATGGTGCACCGCTATATCGGCACGCCCGATATTGATGTGATCAACCCTTTCTTGATGCTGGACTGGTTTAAAGTGGAAAGCCCTAAAGGGCCAATTCCCGGTTTTCCGCCGCATCCACACCGTGGGTTTGAAACCATCACCTTGATGCTAAGTGGCTTTATGGGCCACCGCGACAATATCGGCAACACCGCGGAAGTGGGGCCGGGTGGTGTGCAATGGATGAAGGCTGCTGGGGGTATTATCCACTCGGAAATGCCACGCGTGGAAGGCGATGAAGATTTGTCTGGCTTGCAATTTTGGTTGAATTTGCCGGCCTCCCAAAAATCGGATCAGCCCGAATATACCAATCTCGACATTTCCAAGCTGGAAGTGGAGAAACGTGAGAAAACTAGCCTGCGTGTGATTGCTGGCGAAACCAGCCAAGGCACAAAGGGGCATTTTCTGGATCGGGAAACGCGGCCGTTTATCCTTGATGTGGAATTGCTTTCCGGCGGCACATTTGCAGAGCCACTTAATGGACGTCAGGGCTTCATTTTGGTGGTGGAAGGCACCGTCAGCATTTTGGATGCAGATGGGACCACAGCGCTTTATGGGGAAGGCAGCTTGATTGAGCTGAGCAAAGCAGGTGACGCAGTGGAAGTGCACAGCGATACTGGCGGACGCTTTGTGCTGGCCACAGGCCAAGCGCTGGATGAGCCGATTGCGAAGGGCGGACCCTTTGTGATGAATACAAAGAACGAGATTTATCACGCTTTTCAGGATTATTCAGCAGGCAAGTTTGGCCCAGCCTTATAGCATGCCCTCAAATGGGTCGTGACTATAGATCCAATCCAACCGTTTGAGTTGCGCGTCAGGGGACTGGCGCGCAACGACAAAGTTCCGCGCCCATGCCTGAGGTGGGCGCATATGGAATATCTTTCCGTTTTTGGCTGATTGGCTTTGCACTTTATCGACGCGCGGTTTGCGCAGTTGTTGATATTGCGCAAAGGCCTTTGCGTTGTCTGGCTCTGCAGCCAACAACACAGCAAGCAAACCGGCATCTTCCATGCCCATGGCTGCGCCTTGCGCTTGAAAGGGCAGCATGGCGTGTGCTGCATCGCCAATCAGCGCAACATTGCCTTTGTACCATTGATCGCAGGTGATCCCGAACAGAGGCCACGGGGTGAACTCATCATAAAGTGAGTCTAGAATGGGCGATAATGTACTGTTTTCTTTGATGGAAAGCTTGTTTGGATTGAGCTTTAATTCTTCCTCGTGTGTGATGGATTTGTGCTTATGCGTTGAGAAAAGCGCAATGTTGACACTTTGCTGATGTGGCAGCGGATAGAGCACAACATGATAATCAGGTCCCCAGAACAGGGAGGTATGATTGGTCGGCAAGAATTTTGCGACATGATCAATCGAGGCCAAAGCACGCCAGGCGACATAACCGGTAAATTTTGGTTTTTTGCCGTTGATATGGTCAATCCGGGTTTGAGACCGAACACCATCAGCGCCGATGAGGGCGCGGGCGGTTACCGGAAACGGGGTGCCGCGTTGGTCTTTCAGCAAGATCGAAACACTGTCAGCGGTCTGGGTGGCGTCAATATCTTCAATGCCGAAATGCATGTCGATATTGGCGAACTTCTTCGCAGCGCGATAAAGGCAGTTTAAAAGGTCGGCGCGGTGCGCCACGGCATAAGAAAAGCCATCATAGCGTTTGGTGGCAAATTCGCCCAATTGGACTGAATTGATTGGCGCATCGAACTTGTGCGGATAAATGTCGATGGCTTCGGGCGCGAAGCTGTTTGCTGCGAAATCCTCATCAAGGCCGAGTGCATTGATGACTCGGCGTGCATTTGGGCTGATTTGCAAGCCTGCGCCAAATTCACTTGGTGAGGCTTGTTTTTCAGCCACCACAACGCGAAAGCCAAATTTGGCCAGCGCAATAGCCAGCGTGAGGCCAGCAATGCCAGCCCCGGCAACGGCGATGGTTTTTTGGCTGTTGGCCATGTGGCACTCCAGCTCTGATGTTTAAAAGTTAGGCAGACTTTTTGTTGTATGCAGCTTCTGCAGGAGAGGCGGCTGCTTTATCCAACTCAGCATTAAATACATAATGTGTTGAGCAGTAAGGGCATACAATTTCATTCTCGTCACCCATGTCGAGATAAACATGTGGGTGATCATAAGGCGGGAGCGCACCAATGCATTTAAACTCTTTGGTGCCGATTTCGATTTTAGCGACGCCCATGCTGTTTTGAAAATGTGGTGTGATTTGATTTGCCATTGTCTTATCGACTCATTGCCCAATTGAATGCGAGAGGTTAAGTGTGGCGGACATTAACCGAGACAAATGGAAAAAACCAGAGCAAACACCATTAGAAAGTGCAAAGTTTTGGTTTGTTGAACAGGGATAGATGCGGGATGCCAACTTTTAACTCTGAAGGCTATGAAATTGCCTTTTCGATTTATGGCGAAGGCCCAACTGTGCTGCTGGTGCACGGTTTTGCCTCCAATGGCAAAGTGAACTGGGTGGACACTGGTTGGGTGGATGCGCTGGTTGAAGCGGGCTATCGCGTTGTGACCATCGACAATCGCGGTCACGGCAAATCAGAAAAAATTTATGACACTGCCGCTTATCCTTCCAGCGAAATGGCAAAAGACTCAATCAATCTGATTGATTATCTCGGCGTGAAACAAGTCGCGATTATGGGCTATTCCATGGGCGCGCGGATTTCCGCCTATGTGTCGATGACGGCGCCGGACAAGATTGCATGCGCCGTTTTTGGCGGATTGGGCGAACGAATGACTGTTGGCATGAGCAATTCCACAACCATTGTTGATGCGCTGTTGACGCCAACTCTGGAAGAGGTGAAAGACCGCACTGGGCGCACCTTCCGCATTTTTGCTGAACATACTAAGAGCGACCTAAAGGCACTTGCAGCCTGCATGGGCAGCTCGCGGCAGAAAATTTCTGAAGAAGATGTTTCTAAAATCGAAGTGCCGGTTTTGGTGGCTGTGGGCAGCGACGATGAAGTTGGCGGTCGGCCAGAGCCTTTGGCCGCACTTATGGAGCAGGGCGAAAGCCTTGTGATTGAAGGGCGTGATCACATGCGCGCGACTGGGGATAAACAGTTTAAAGAAGGTGTGCTAGACTTCTTCAAACGCGTTTACCCAGCAGGGTAAAAAATCAGGTTTATACATAGAATTGGATTAAGCTATGGCTGGCAACATCAAGCGTGATCAGAAACCAAGAATTGTCGATCCGGTTTGGCATGACGTTTGTGCTGAAGCGCGGCAAATTATGGCCGATGAGCCTGCATTCTCGAATTTCGTGATTTCCAATGTGTTGAACCACAATAGTTTGGAAGAGGCGATGGCCTATCGCCTTTCTGAGTTGTTGGAGCATGCGGACATGTCAGCGGCGATTATTCGTCGTGCGTTTGACGATATGTTGCAGGCGAAACCTGAATTGGCGAACTATTTCCGTACTGATTTGGCAGCAACGTTAGAACGTGATCCTGCCACCAATAGGGCGATTGAGCCTTTGCTTTATTTCAAGGGCTTTCAGGCCATTCAAACCTATCGCTTTTTCCATGAGCTATGGAACGCAGGGCGCAAAGATTTTGCGAAATATCTGCAAAGCCGTGTGTCGCAAGTGTTTCAAGTTGATATTCACCCTGCCGCTCGGATTGGCGCAGGCATTATGGTGGACCATGCTACGGGTCTTGTGATTGGTGAAACGGCGGTTGTGGGCGATAATGTCTCTATTCTCCATGCGGTGACGCTGGGTGGTACAGGCAAGGAAGATGGCGACCGCCATCCGAAAATTGGTTCTGGTGTGATGATTGGTGCCGGGGCGAAGATTTTGGGCAATATCAAAATTGGCAATTGCGCCCGGGTGGCCGCAGGTTCAGTGGTGCTGAAAGATGTGCCTACCTGCATGACTGTGGCTGGCGTGCCCGCCAAAGTGGTAGGCGAAGCAGGTTGCGCTGAGCCGGCCTTGCGCATGGACCAAATGCTGATCGACGAACCGAATTAAGTTTATCATGGATTTAGGCGAACATATGGACGCGGCAAATTTGGTTTGGTCGCGTGAGCAAGAAGTTTTGGCCACGGCCAAAGCCTATGATGATGCAGCGTTTGCGGCGGATTTTGTGAGCTTTGATCCAGAAGGCAATCAGCTGACTGGGGAACAATTTGCAAGTCAGATGCATTCTACTGGCTTATTGGTGAAAAAAGCGCGGCTCATGTGGTGTGAGCAGGGGCTACAAGACAGCTATTGCATTGCCTTTCGCGTGCCAGAAACCAATGGGCAAATGACCACTCATTTGTCATTATGGCGTATGATCGATAAAGAATGGCGCAAGCAATTCCACATTTTTGTGGAAGGTGAGGATAGTTTGGAAAAAAGCCAGTCCATCACTTGAGACCAAGGCAAATCTGGCTATCTTGCGAAAAAATTTAAACAGATGCGGAGTGCATAATGACAAAAGATGAATTGATGAACCTGCAAAAATATCTGCAGGCCAAATTTGGCAATCCGCAATTGCAGGTGCGCGCGCGCCCGAAAAAGGATGATTCTGCAGAGGTTTATCTCGGCGAAGAATTTATTGGCGTGCTTTATCTTGATGAAGATGAGGGCGAACGCTCTTTCAACTTCCAAATGGCCATTTTGGACATTGATTTGGAAGAAGTGACTGGCTAATCAGCCTTTGTCATAAGCTCTAATTTGGCGCGCATTTGTGCGTCAAATGCCTTCCATTGGGGCAAATATTGCTCCGGAAATTTGATGACGGCGGCAACACGCTTGGTCACTAATTTTGTTTCCAGACAGTTTGGGGTTTGAACCGTTTCATCAAGTGGCGCAACGCACTTGGCGACAAAGGGTTGTGGCCTTAGCGGATCGTACCAAACAGATTCATTTTCATAGCCTTCACCATCTTTCAATGTGCGGCCCACAAGGCCATGCGCATATTGTGCTGGATCGGATGAAAAGCGGTGAATGTAAAGCGCATCAAGCAAATAGGCACTTGGCGTGGTGCGACTGGCGGGCACCAAATCCACGGGCACTTCTGCCACCTGGTCTTGCAATTGCACCGGAATGAGCAGGCTTAAATTTTCAAGCGCGCGCTGTTCATCATCGATGCTGGATGCAATCCAATTTTGCGGCACAAAAATTTCGCCAAATCCCAAAGTGAGGGCTCGTTTTTCGGCCACATAATTTGGGTCAATGGTCGCCTTTTCGGGTTTTAGCGCCTCGATGGCGTAAATTATCCCCAACCCAATTATCGACAATAGGGCCATCAGGAACAGGGTGTTCATGATAACGTTTTGTTTCTTCGATCTTTTTCGGGCTTTTTTCTGGGTCAACTTCCTGCCTTCGGCATTAACCATTCGCAATGTTGGGACGTGACTTTCGATGTAGGGGGAAATATGTTTAATAAAACGTTAATGCAAAGCCGAAATGCAAGCGGGGAAGCTATGGCCATTGAGTTTTTGATTGCACTTTACATCGTTGCTGTGGGGTTGGCCGTTGCCGGGGTTGGCACCTATCTCTACCAAATGATTTTTAAGCAAGCCGCAATGTTGCGCTTTGATGGTGCAAACTATCTTGGTGCGCTTGGCCATTTGGCGATGAGCTTTTTGTGTGGCCCGATGATTATGTTGCAATTGGGGTGGCGCAGCGAAGGCCAAAGCTCAATTTCAATGAGCGGCGTTTTGCTTTCGGCATTTATTGCCTTTGGCTGGAGTTTTATCACCGGTCTGTTGGCACTCAGCGTGTTTTTGAGCGTTATCGGAGCTTAAAGAAATGGGGCCGCTCTACGATTTAGGGGACGTGGCGGCCAAATTGCAGTCCATTTTTGTTGCGCCTAATGCTGCAGTCATTGGCAATGTTACTGCGGACAAACAATCCAGCATTTGGTTTGGTGCTGTTTTGCGCGGGGATGCCGACGCAATCACAATAGGTGAGGGCAGCAATGTGCAGGACAATGCTGTCGTACACTGTGACCCTGGCTTTCCTGCTATCATCGGTGATTATTGTACGGTTGGTCACTCCGCAATTGTTCACGGTTGCACACTGGAAAAGGGTGTTTTGGTGGGTATGGGCGCAATTGTGATGAATGGGGCCATTATTGGCGAAGGTAGCATAATCGGGGCCGGCGCTATTGTTACTGAAGGCACGAAAGTGCCTCCCTTTTCTGTTGTATTGGGACAGCCTGGTCGTGTGAAAAAGACGTTAGCGCCAAGCTCAATGGCGGAGCGGATTGATCAAGCTGAACGCTATATTGAACGGGCCCAGCACTTCGCGCGTGAATTGCGCGCGCATTAGGTCGGAATAGGCGAAGGGCCAGCTCGGGGAAGCTGACCCTTCTATTCGGCCGAGAGTGTCAGGGGTTGGAAGGGTGGCCGAATTAGCGTGACGCGAGGATGATCCCGCGATTGTCTGCAAGCTCCATCCAGCGGCCTTGGTGCTGCTGAGATTGACGCTTAATGTAGGTGTAGTTTGTTTCGCTCCAGACTTTGATAAGGCCTTCCTGATTGTCTAAAATCAGGTCGCCACGGTCTGTGCGCACGGTGAGCACTGCATGGCCTTCGCCATTTGCTTGCTTCACCACAGTGATCAAAAGGGTGCTTGGCGCCCAGCCGCGCTCAATTAGGCTGCGGCGTTTGGCCAAAACATAATCTTCACAATCGCCATATTCGCGCGGATAGGTCCAGAACTCTTCAGTCTGATACAAATCAATATCGTTGATGGGGCGAATAGCATTGTTCCAATGGGCGTTAATCTGCAAAAGCTCATCCCACTTGGCTTGGGTCAGATTTTCATAAGACACCAAATTTGCGTTCTGTCCGCATTCTGCAGGACGTGTTTCGCAAAATTGGGCATGACCCATTGGGATTGAGGTTTCTTTGACATCCAACACAAAGGCTTCGTTGGTGCTAACGGCCAAAGCAGGTGCTGCCAAAAAGGCAGGCAATGTGCTGATGGCCAACAATAGTTTTCGCGCGGTGGCGTAAAAGTTCTTCATTTCAAATCTCCCTGACAGAGACCAGAATGAAGAAGAGACTTTTCGCCCTAGCGAAAAAAAATGTCGGGTTTTAAATCAAGATTGATACAATGGATTCAGCTGCTGTTAAGCATGAAAAAGCCCCGGTCAGCGGGCGCTGCGGGGCTTGTGTCGATCTGAAAATGTAAAAGACAACTTTAGTTTGTGTGCAAATTCCGTTGCACCACTGAGAAAACTTCCTGAACAGAAGAGAATTCAACCGCGATGCCATTGTCGAAATGGCGGACAACGCGTGCGCGCATGCGGCCAAGCGTTACGGGTGTGCCCATTTGTGGGCGCACGTCAATTTCAATTGCAGCACCAGACAATGAAATATCGATGATCTTGCAATTATATTTGCGGCCATCATCAAGAATAATGCTGGAGTGACGAATGTCGGGCACCTGACGATCGTGACGACGATCTTCGGGCAGGTTGAGAATGTCCTTATTGGCGAACCAGGTCAGCTGCGCGGCAATGCTGTCGCGTTTGCGAGGGGACACATTCACTTCCATATGAAAGCCGCCATCGATCAAATCGATGATTGTGCCTTCTACGCGACCCACATGATCGAGGTAAGCGATGATTTTTTCGCCAACTTTGCCACTGGCTGGGGCGATGACATGGGCATCGCCCGGGGACATCTCAATAATCTGGCATGGAAATTCGCGACGATCTTCAAGCATATAGCGACCAAGCAATGAGACCTTCACGCTTTGAAAGCGTGTGGCATCGAAGCTGGGTGCTGCATGAGGCTCAAATTTTTGTGCGGTCGCGTTCAACATACTCACAAGATTATCCACAAACAGATGACTGTGTGTAAACCTTATCGTTTTTAAGTTAACCGAATGTAAGTAAGTTGAAATTGTTCAAAAAATAGAACGCAGGCCTTATTGTTTGCCCCCGTCAATCACCGCCAAATGGGCATAACGCCGGGCTGAGCGACCGAACACGGATACAGAACCGCCATAATTCTCTTTTAGATCCACCAGATCGTTTTCTGGCGCAACTTCTGCCTGCATGTCACGACCAGACAGATCAGTTGGGTGATCGTCAGGCCAGATCAAACGTAGGCCAGTGATCTTTTGATCCATGATCGGGTGAGTGCCGAACCAATAGGGCTCATCAATGGCAGTGATTGCCCCGATGATGCGGGTGTTGGTGGCGCCATTGTGACGCAACGGCAGCAAGATGCTTTCAAAGGTCAGCGGATGATTGTGCTGGCTGGTGCCTGTGAAGGTGACCAAGGCAGCGGCGTGATCATCTGTCACAGCCTTAATCAAAGTTTCAATCGCGTCGCGATCTTTGCGGCGCCACAAATCAAGGAAGGGACGGGTTTTCAGCTCACGATTATATGCAGAACAAATGTGAGAACCAGCCAAACGGAAGTTAAAACCAGTGCCCAATTTATCAGCTTCGAGGATAAAGGTGTTGGCCAGCGCATGACGAATCTTAGTAGGGTCCACATCGCGACGCTCGGGTGCGCTGCGGGTACCCCGGAGATTGTTCCAGTAATTATATAGTGTGCGCGTGCTTAGCTTCTGCATGGTCTTGTTTTCGCCCCACTGGTTCGCCGTTATTTCGGTGAGAAATTCGACGCCCGATTTATTGATTTGCAAGTTGGGCTCAATGTGCCTCAATCAATCAGAAAAATCGCCCTTAAACCTTTATTAAGGTTAACGCGGTGGGCAAGGTGTGGAAAAATTCGAAAATTGCGGGCATAAACGGGGAGTTACACCATTTGGAGTCGACATGAATAATCCTGAGAATCAGCAAAACCCGCAGGAAACAGGCAAAAATGCACCAATTGTGAATTTGCCGCCGATCGTTACGGCCCTCATTGTTTTGATGGTGCTGATTCATTTTTGCGCGCAGGTTATTCTGACCGATGAGTCACTTTACCGCTTTTTCTTAACTTTTGGCTTTGCGCCGATCCGGCTTCAATATGCCCCTGAAATGCCCGGGGGAATTGGTGCTTTGTTCTGGACTCCGTTCACACATGGCTTTCTGCATGCGGACTGGATGCACCTGACATTTAACATGCTCTGGCTTGCTGTTTTTGGCACACCGATTGCGCGGCGTTATGGGCCATATGGCTTTGGTGTTGTCTTTGGCTTGGGGCTGATTGGCGGGGTAATCGGCTATTTGATCGTGCACTTCAATTCTGTTGCGATTCTTATCGGCGCCTCTGGTGCGGTTTCGGCACTTATGGGCGGCGCGCTACGCTTTATGTATCAACCGCTATTGAAAGCCGTGGACGAGGAAACAGGCGAGGTCCGTATTTTGGGGCGCCGCTTGGCGACGCCTGCGGAATTGCTGAAAGATCAGCGGGCGGTTGGATTCACCGTGGTATGGATGGGCGTCAATTTGCTCTTTGGGCTGTTTCCCCAATTGATGGGTATGGATGGCGCATCAGTGGCTTGGGAAGCACATATAGCAGGCTTCATCACTGGGTTCTTTGCTGTGGCGTGGTTGGAGCGGCGGCTGTTTTAGCTTTTGCTGTAACGCTCTTTCGGGTCGAATAGCGGATTGATGCCAAGATCTTTTACGGCAAATCCATCACCTGATTTTTCGACAGCGCGATAGAAACAGGTTTTACGGCCTGTGTGGCACGCGGCGCCTGAACCTGACTGGGTGGCGCGGACCTGCAAAATATCTTGATCGCAATCTACCCGCATTTCAACGAAGTTCAGCAGTTCGCCTGATGATTCGCCTTTTTTCCATAAGCTATTGCGAGAGCGAGAGAAAAAGTGAACGTAACCTGTGTCGAAGGTGAGGCGCAGAGCTTCCTCATTCATATAGGCCGCCATCAATATGGCGTCACTCTCCGCATCGGTGACGACGGCGAGAATCAGACCATGCTCATCAAAGCGCGGGGCGAAAATTTCGCCAACTTCGAGTTCAGTTTTTGAAATGGATTTGGGATCGATCAAATTGCTCATAGGCGCTTTATAGAATGCGCCTATGAGGATTTCTATATCGAATGTGGTTATTTTTGCAGGGCGAGCAGATGGAAAAAGCGATCTTGCTCTTTTGGTTCTTCTGCAAATACACCCGTAAAGCGTTGGGTGAGGGTGGTCGCGCCATGTTTTTTCACGCCGCGGAGCGACATGCACATATGTTCTGCTTCCAGCATCACGGCGGCGCCGCGCGGATTTAGATTATCATTGATGGCGTCAATGATTTGCTGGGTTAGGTTTTCTTGTGTTTGAAAACGCTTGGCAAATACATCGGTCACACGACCCAGTTTGGATAGGCCGACAACGCTGTCTGTTGGTAGATAAGCAATGTGTGCTTTGCCCACGAACGGCACCATATGGTGTTCGCAGTGTGAAAAGAACGGAATGTCCTTCACCAGCACCATATCGTCATAGCCGCCCACATCACGGAAGGTTTTGTTGAGCACTTCTTTTGCGTCTAGATTGTAGCCCTCGAAGAATTCTTCATAGGCTTTGGCTACCCGCTTAGGGGTTTCCAACAAGCCTTCGCGGGTTACATCTTCACCAGCCCACGCCAGCAAGGTGCGCACGGCTTGCTCTGCTTCTTCGCGGGTAGGGCGAACAACAGGCTTTGCTTCTCTTATGTCATTTTTTATGGGTTTAACGGTCGCATCCATGATCATCTCCTGATGGCGTCGACCTATTATACGGAGCCAGAGACTGAACGGATTGCCATTTCACACGCCAAAGTGAAATTCCGGGCACTGGCTTGGTTTTGATTGACCTGCACTATATGATGCTTATCTAAAAAGAAACAAGTCTTCTCCCGTACCAGATGAGTTCACAATGTCGTTTGGCGATATCTACAATCAAAAAATTCTCGAATATGCAGGCAATTTGCCTGATTTGCCGCGATTAGACACGCCAGATGCCAGCGCACGCCGGCATTCGCGGGTTTGCGGCTCCACCATCGAGATTGATTTGAAGATGGAAGATGGAACTGTGTCGGCATATGGCCATGAGGTGGCGACATGTGCGTTGGGGCAGACATCGGCTTCTATCGTGGCGCACAATATTGTGGGCGCGACGGCGGATGGGTTGCGGCTTGTGCGCACGCAAATGCAAGCCATGCTAAAAGCGGACGGCCCGCCGCCGACTGGACGGTTCGAAGATTTGAAATATCTGGAGCCAGTCAAAGACTTCCCGCAACGCCATGCGTCTGTGATGTTGGTGTTTGAGGCGATTTGTGATGCGCTCGACCAGATTGAGTTGCAAGCGAAAAGCGCATGAGCATTTTACGGCTAATTGGTCGGATCATTGATTTTCCCTTTCGCTGGCTGGCGATCGGGTTGATCACTCTTTATCGCTATACGCTGTCGGCTTTTATGGGCCGAACGTGCCGCCATGCCCCATCTTGCTCCGAATTTACGCTGTTGGCGATCAAGCAATATGGCTTTTGGCCTGGGGGTTGGATGGGGGCAGCGCGGATCTACCGCTGTCGCCCCGGGGGCACGGATGGTTTTGATCCAGTGCCAGAAACTTTGCCAAAAAAGGCAAAATGGTATGCCCCTTGGCGGTTTGGGCGCTGGAAATAATTTCAAAACATGCTAAAGCAACCTCTTTGACGGATCACGCCACAATTGTGTGGGGTGGCAATTTGACTAGATGAAGTGGAGAAAAGATCATGGTCAATGTGTCGTTTCCTGATGGTGCAGTTCGAGAGTATACTCGGGGTACCACCGGCACCACCATCGTAGACTCCATTTCTAAGTCATTGGCGAAGAAAACCGTTGCGATGCGGATCAATGGCGAATTGGCTGATTTGTCTGATCCATTGAACGAGGACTGCGCAATTGAATTTGTGCAACGTGACGATGAAGCTGCGCTGGAATTGATCCGCCACGATTGTGCTCACGTGTTGGCTGAGGCCGTGCAAGAGCTGTGGCCGGACACTCAAGTGACCATCGGCCCAGTGATTGAAAATGGCTTTTATTACGACTTTGCACGTGATCAGCATTTTACCGAGCAAGATTTTGAAGCCATTGAGAAGAAAATGGCTCAAATTATCGAGCGCGGTGCGGAGTTCACCAAGGAAGTTTGGGACCGCGAGGAAGCCAAACGCGTTTTTGCGGCGAAGGGCGAAGATTATAAAGTTGAGTTGATCGACGCCATTCCCGGTGATGAAGACCTGAAAATTTATAAGCAGGGTCAATGGTTTGACTTGTGCCGTGGTCCTCACATGCGCAGCACCAAAGATATTGGCGTGGCGTTTAAACTGACCAAGGTGGCGGGTGCCTATTGGCGCGGTGATAGCAACAATAAGATGCTATCGCGCATTTATGGCACTGCTTGGGCCAACCCAAAGCAGCTTAAAGCCTATTTGCACATGATCGAAGAAGCTGAAAAGCGCGATCACCGCAAATTGGGTAAAGAGCTTGACCTGTTCCATTTGCAGGAAGAGGCGCAGGGGTCAGTTTTCTGGCATCCAAAAGGCTTCAATATCTATAATCAGATGGAAAGCTATATTCGCCGCAAGGTGAATGCTGCTGGCTATAAAGAGATCAAAACCCCGCAGCTGATGGACAGCAAATTGTGGGAAAAGTCTGGCCACTGGAGCAAGTTCCGCGAGGACATGTTTGTGGTGCCAGATTTGGAATTTGCCTCTGATGCTGAACAGTTGGATGTGGCGCCTGATTCCAAATTGATGGCGTTGAAGCCGATGAACTGCCCAGCGCATATTCAGGTTTTCAATCAGGGTATTAAATCTTATCGCGATTTGCCATTGCGCTTTGCTGAGTTTGGCTGTTGCCACCGGAACGAAGCGCATGGTGCATTGCATGGTTTGATGCGCGTGCGGCAAATGACCCAGGATGATGGCCATGTGTTCTGTCGTGAAGATCAGATCACCTCTGAAACTGAGGCTTTCTGCGCGTTGCTTGATTCCGTTTATCAGGATTTGGGCTTTACCGAGGTCAAAATCTTGTTGGCGACACGTCCTGACATGCGGGCAGGTAGCGACGAGACTTGGGATCAGGCTGAAAAAGGCTTGGGCGATGCCTTGCGGGCAACTGGCCGCGAGTTTGAAGTTGCCGAAGGCGAGGGCGCATTTTATGGGCCGAAGCTTGAGTTCCATTTGAAAGATGCCATTGGCCGTTCTTGGCAGTGTGGCACCTTGCAGCTCGACTTTGTGTTGCCGGAACGGTTGGACGCGTCTTACATCGCAGAAGATGGTTCGCGCCAACGCCCGGTCATGTTGCACCGCGCTGTGTTGGGCACTTTGGAACGCTTTATCGGCATTTTGATCGAGAACCATGCGGGCCGTATGCCCATGTGGTTGGCACCGACACAAGTTGTTGTTGCGACCATTATTTCTGATGTTGATCCTGCGGCCATGAAGGTTGTTGAGAAGCTGAAAGCGGCTGGCCTTCGGGTTGAGACCGATTTCCGCAATGAAAAAATCAACTATAAGGTGCGTGAGCATTCAACCCAAAAAGTGCCTGCAATTTTGGTGCTGGGCGAACGCGAAGCAGAAGAAGGCACCGTTTCTGTTCGCCGTCTTGGTGAAAAAGGCCAGAAGGTGGTGAGCGTTGAAGAAGCGGTTGCTGCTTTGGCGGCGGAAGCCACACCTCCTGACTTGAAATAGATTATAGAGCGGCGCGTATTTGCTTGGCTTTGGCTGAAGAATATGCGCCGCTTTGCACCGCTAGAATGCGGCCTTGCCGATCAATCACCACGGCATAAATTTCATTTTTTCCACCCAGTCCGAGATTTTTGCGAAAGCGCGTTACATTGGTGTAAAGCGTTAGGGTTTTCGCGCGTGTTGCTTGTGATGGAATGCCTGAGCGCATGCCATTTTCAATCATGCCGCCCATCAGGCGCAAGGCTGACGGCAGGACGGGCAACTCATAAAACTTAGCTTGCCCTGCATTTTCCAACTGCTCTGCAAAAGGTAGCCATGTGTTGATTTGGAGTTGTTGCTCTTGCTCAAACGCGATGAGCAATAAAGAGCGTTCAGCGTTAAAATCAGCAGGCAGGCTAAGGCTGCGCCCGTTCAAATCCTTGGTGTCGATATTGGGGAATTGTTGCGCCGAGGCAGAAACGCTGGTCGCAGCAAAGGACAGAAATGTTGTGATGATCAGCAAAAGCTTGCGCATAGATATCTCCGATGTTTGGAATATCTACGCGCGCTTTATGCAATTAGATTACTGGGTGATGATTTCAATTTCGCGCGGTAGGCCGGGCAAAACTTCGAACTCCCGGTTGAATACGCGATCACCCAAGCGGGCCAGCAGGATATACTCGCCTTGCGCCAACACAGTGGCGGGGAAGGCTGTTGCTTCTTCATAGACTGTTTCGCCTGATTGGGTTTTTACAATCCAGCTCGTGTCGGCGATGGCTTCGCCGCCGGGCTCAGAAACCAGCTTAAACGTTACCTGTGCCGCCTTGTGGTAAAGCGTTGCTTCGGTCAGTTGACCGGGCTTCACTTGTAAATCTGCTTTGGCGGTGGCGTTTACATTACCGAAATAGGAGGTGACCGAATAAGTGCCGGAGTTCAAATGCAATGTTTGGTCTGGCTGGACTGCACGGGCCACCAGAACAGATTGGCCTTCAGCATCACGCGTGTGCACATTAAAGCGCAGGAAGCGATCTGGAATGTTGATATCACCAGAAATCGAGGCGTTGAGTTTGAGGCCGCCCACATCAAGAATGATGTCAATCTGATTTGGGCCGGGTTCAACAGTCACCGTGTCAGATGCTTGGGCAAGGCCATAGGCAGCGTGTACCACATATTGGCCGGGGGAAAGGCTGAACACGGCGGGTGTTTCTTCGCTCTTGTCGAGCAAATCCAATTCGCCTTGGTCATTCGGCGTGGTGCTGAACACGCGCCAAACAATGCCTTGGGGGATAATGTCACCTTCTTCAGCCACTTTTGCTGAAATGGTCACCGGTTGCGGTTTGCCCGGTTTGGGCGTTGGCTGCACCACGGGTTGGTCTGGTGTCGAATCGCTTGGTTCTGCCGTTGGTGTTTCTGGTTCACCATCTGTCAGCTCCGCTGGGCGCGGTGGTGGCACGGGGGCAACCTCCTGCGCGAACGCTGCGTGATGAGGGGCAAAAAGGCTTGCGGCCATCAAAATTGATGCAGCCAAGGCAAGGTGAGGGCGTTTCAAGGTGACCATAAGTGCACTTTAGCTTAGATTTGGTTCAAATTTTGGCAATGCATATTTTGAATGTGCAATAGCTATGACATAAGTGCAATTGGTTTATAAAATGTCCAGATTTGAAGGATTTGCCCATGCCGCATCAAGACGCGCTTATCGACTATTTGAAAACACGTCGTTCTGTGACTGCGCCCTTTCTCACCACACCAGGCCCAACCGTTGCTGAGCTTGATCAGATTATGGAAATTGGCATTCGCGTGCCTGACCATGGCAAGATCGCGCCTTGGCGGTTGGTCGTTTATCAAGGTGATATGCGCGAAGTGGTTGGGGAGAAGCTTGCCGAGATTTGGAAAGCCAAGCACCCTGAAGCGGACGATGAGGTGCTTGATGTGGAGCGCAAGCGCTTTTTGCCAGCGCCTGTGACCATTGGCGTGCTGGCCAAGCCACAAGCGCATCCTAAGGTGCCGGAGCTTGAGCAAATCCTATCCGCAGGGTGCGTTTGCTTTAATCTGGTGCACGCGGCGCATGCCCATGGCTATGCGGCCCATTGGGTGACGCGTTGGTTCAGCTTCGATCAAGACGCGGCAACCATGTTGGGTGCGCAAGAGGGCGAGCAATTTGTTGGCTTTGTGCATATGGGCACCGCCGAAGTTGCTCCTCAGGAGCGGGATCGGCCAAATTTACGTGATGTAATGAGCTATTGGCACGAATAATTGGGCAATTCGGGCAAAGTTTGCTATAGTTAAATTGCTGTAAAACATTGGCAATGGAGCGTGCTTTGCCCAAAATTGATCCAAATAGCCTGCCACCAGAATTGACCCGTGCGCTAACGCGTGCCGGGGACAAGAATGGTGTGGATTTTGGCTATTTGCTGCAAACGGCAATGCGCGAAAGCTCGCTTGATCCTGAAGCAAAAGCGGCCACATCGTCCGCTGTTGGCCTGTTCCAATTTTTAGAAGGCACGTGGCTTGAGGTGATCAAGGAAGAGGGGCCAAAGCTTGGTTATGGTCATTTATCCTCTAAGATTGCTCGCACGGATCGTGGTTATGAGGTGATCAACCCTGGCGAAAAGGCCGGGATTTTGGCGCTGCGGGAAGACCCCGAAATGGCGGCAGACTTAGCCGCGGCGTTCACCCGGCGTAATGGGGATTATCTCAAAGAGAAATTTGGTCGTATGCCCAGCCCGGGCGAGCTTTACATTGCTCACTTTTTGGGGGCAGGTGGCGCTGAGAAGCTTTTCCGTTTGGGGCTTGAGCAGCCAAATGCAATCGCAGCTGATCATTTTGGCCCGCAAGCGAAGGCCAACAAACCGATTTTTTATCGAGGCGATCAGGCGCGAACCATTAAAGAGGTTTATCAGGTTTTGGTGCGGCATCATGCGCCGGAAAATGGTGATCAGGCTGCTGCAACACAATTTGCCGCGCAGCAAATGGCGCTTGAAAGTCGCGGGCCATTTTCGGTGCGCCAGCCCGCGAGTTTGGTCAATCCGTTCGAATCGTTATATCGACCAACGGGCGTGCCTTCCAACAGTTACCAAACTGGCGGACCAGAGCAAAGCACCAGCAATCAAAGCTTTTTCAGCTCGATTTACAAAAAATAACTCCGGAAATTTGCCGCCATATTTATGGTGAACGCTTCTTTAATTCTTGCACGCTAGGCTAGGCCCAGTTTGTGAGTAATTAAGGGTAAGTTGCGTGCTTGGTTATCAAGATTATCTTGATCTTTCTCAGTCTCCTCACGCGGATGATCGCGGGCAGGCGGCGCGCATTGCGGCGCGTGCTTATTTGGAGCATGACGGGCCCGCAGATGAACATGCGGCCCTTTATGCAGCGGTGCTGAGCTTTCTTGATGATACAAGTGTGAAGGTGCGGGCCGCGCTTGCTTATGAGTTGCTGCGCTCCTCTTATGCACCACGTCCGGTTATGTTTGCGCTGGCGCAAGACGATCCGATTATTGCCACGGCAGTGGTGCAATATTCGCCTGTGCTGAAAGAGGCTGATCTCCATATTTTGGTGAAATCTGGTGATGAGCCGGTTTTATTGTCCATTGCAGGGCGGCAAAACTTGTCGCCGAAACTTGTTGCAACGCTTTTGGCCAAGAAGAATCGCGCCGTTGATCTAAAGCTGATTTGTGAAAATGCTGATCAACTGTCAGAAGCGAGCCTGTTAGAGCTTTGCGACCGTTGGGCAGATGATGCGGAGTTGCGCGGGGCTTTGTTGGACAATGCAGATTTACCAGCAGCCGGCCGCTATTTGCTGACCGAACAGATTGCGGCGGACTTGTCTGCGGCACGTTATGTAAAAGGCGCCATTCAACCTGCGCGGTTGAAGCGCCTCATGCGTGATCTTGTGGATGATGCCACCACACATATTGGTGATGATATTGCTGATCAAAGTGCACATGCTTATGTGGAGGCTTTGATTGAAAGCGGACGTTTGACGCCGCGCTTGCTCATCCAGTCCTATCTGTTTGGGCGGAATCAGTTCTTCGCGTCTTGCTTGGGTCAATTGGCGCGGATGCCTGCGCACAAGGCTGTTGCCTTGTTGGTCAAAGGGTCACGACGCGGCATGTATGCCCTGTTTATCAAGTGCGGATTTGATGCGCCGCTGAGCAATTTGATTTGTCGGTTGGTGACCGTTTCGCGTAGCCATGATTTAGCCCATGACCAAGCCGCACGGCATTTTGTGGTGTCGCAATTGATCACTGCCTTGATTGACGAGCATGAGGGCGACCTGCCGGAGAGCTTAGAGCCAATCTTTGCCTATCTCAATGAGATGAATGTAACGCTGGCCCGCAATGCGGCGCGTGGTGTCATGGCAACATTCTGTGACCGAGCGCCAAATGAGGCGCGCCTTTCCATCACGCGCTTACGGGGCGAAGCTTTGGCGCTGCCTGCCGCCTAGAGCCTAATATCCAAATTGTTCGTTGAGCACCCGTTCATCCAGGCTATGCCCTGGATCGAACAATAGTGTCACTTTGTGGGTACGGTCTTCCTTGATCGATACTTTGGTGATCCGCTTAAAGGGCTTGCTGTCGGCCACTGCATTCACAGGACGTTTTTCGACTTCGCGTGGAATCAGCGTCACTTCTGCCCGATTTGGCAAAATGGCACCCCGCCAACGGCGCGGGCGGAATGGGGAAATCGGGGTGAGGGCAAGCAATGGCGAATCGATGGGCAAGATTGGGCCGTGTGCGGAAAGGTTGTAGGCGGTAGAGCCTGCCGGTGTGGCCACCAAAATGCCATCGCACACCAATTCATCTAAGCGGGACTTGCCATCAATCAGGATTTGCAACTTTGCAGCCTGATAAGAGGCCCGCAGCAGCGAGACCTCATTGAGAGCCAAAGCCTCGTGGGTTTCACCGTCTTTGGTGGTGACGCGCATGCGCAGAGGGTGAATGTCAGTCTGTTCAGCAGCGTGTAAGCGATCGCGCAGATCCTCGGCGCGAAACTCATTCATCAAAAAGCCGATTGAGCCAAAATTCATGCCATAAACTGGAATGTCTCGGTCCATCACTTTATGCAGTGTTTCGAGCATCAAGCCGTCGCCGCCTAGGGCAACAATAATGTCTGCATCTTTGAAATCGCAATTGCCGTAAAGAACCACAAGTTCTTGCAGTGCTGCTTTTGACTGGTCAGAGCCATTAGAAATAAAGCAGATTTTTTCGAATTTCTCTCTCGTCACGCCCGCAACCCTTGCCGATGCTGTTTGCACTATTGATTGCATATAACCTATAGAATGTGGAAGCCTGATTGCGCGAAAAAGACATTGTTTCTCTGTGACTTCGTAAATTTCGAATATTTTTTGAAAAATCAGTCTTGCGCAAATCAAAATTGGGTGCTAGCAAGCGCCCCGGAGCCGGTTTAGCTCAGTTGGTAGAGCAACTGATTTGTAATCAGTGGGTCGGGAGTTCAAGTCTCTCAACCGGCACCATTTTCTCCCTACATTGATTATTCGACCTTCCACGCGGCTATAGTGCTGTTTTGTGTGCACTTCACATTTGTGTGAGCAGTGCATTCAAGCTTATGCACAAGGCTTTGGCGTCTTAACCTTATTTATCAATAATTGGTGCGTTCGATAATTCGAATATGTAAATTGTAACTGTTTTGGCGTTCTGACCAAAATGGCAGCATAAAGAGCAAGCCACTGTTCTTATTGTTTATTTAATTTGTCTGTGCGGGAATGAGTTCCGCGCAGCTGAAGGAGTGCATTGTGTCGCGGGTAGAGACAAATAAAAATCAGATCAAAAGCAATCTCCGCGTTTTGCTGATTGGCGATGATATGCGCTCTTTTTTGGCTAGTGCCCGTTCACTTGGACGTTTGGGCGTTGAAGTGCATGCTGCGCCGTTTGATTGGCACGCGCCTGCGCTTGCGTCTCGTTACATCAAGAAGGTGCATTATCTGCCGCGTGTAGGCAGCTGGACCAAAAGCTGGCTCAGCTCCATTCAGGGCCTGCAAGAAACGCATCATTATGATTTGGTTGTGCCGTGTTGCGAACGCTCGCTGTTGCCGCTCTATGCGCAACGGGACAGCTTGAGCGGTGTGCGCATTGCGCATCCTGGCGATTTGGCCATGGCACAATTTTTCGACAAGATCGAAACGCGTGAACTCGCTGAGAAGCTTGATGTGCCTGTGGCAAAGGGTGAGGCGATTGGTGGGTATTCTGATGCTGACCAATTGATTGCACAATATGGTTTGCCGATGATGCTGAAAGCGCGTCGTTCATACTCTGCGCATAATTTGGAAATGCGTGGCGATGTGATCGCTGTTAAAGATCGCGAGACTTTGGTTGAAGCTTTGACGGCCATCGAGGACGACAATAGTTATTTTGTAGAGCAAATTTTCCCCGCCGCTGGCGCTGCCGAAGGCTTGGGCGTTTCCGTTGCGGCACGTAAAGGGCAAATTATCGCTGCTTTCCAGCATCGTCGTTTGACTGAAAAGCCTGGCGGTGGGTCAAGTTCCGTGCGGATCAGCGAGCCGCTTGATCCGGGCATGTTGGATGCTGTGACGCGTCTAACGGATGCTGTGGCTCTAAACGGCGTGGCCATGTATGAATTCCGGCGTTCTGCTGAAAGCGGCGAATGGGTGCTGCTTGAGGTGAATGCGCGGCCTTGGGGCTCAATGCCATTGCCTTTGGCGCTTGGGGTAGATTTCCCTGCTATGCTTTTGGATGTGCATGTGCCCGAAGAGGGGCGTATCTTTAACGCGGAATATGCGCCGCAAATTGTTGGCCGCAATCTGATGTTGTCACTTATCCATTATATGGAAGATGATGAGCGTCCTAACCGCTATTTCCCGTTGTTCGCATTGTCGCAATCTTTCAAACATTTGCTGCGTTGTTTGCGTGGGCGTGAAGTGTCGGATAGCTTTGTTTGGGATGATTTGCGTCCCGCATTTTTAGAGTATTTTGCGCTGGGAGGGCGTTTTCTGCGCCGCACCAAGTGGTTCAAGCAAGGGCGCCCGGAGCGTCGTGTCTTGCCATCGCGGCGCGATGACCAGCATTATATCAGCATGGGCAAAGAGGGTGAGCTTGATTCTCAATTTGACCATGATGAAAAAGAAAAAGACCGGAAGGTCAGTTAAAGGGCAGTTTATTGGCACTCGCGCAGGCCTATTCTAAACTCCGGGGAACCTCCGGATTTGCATCCATTGCGACTTTGGGCGTGCGGTTGGGCGGCGCAGGCATTGGCTTTCTGTCTCATGTGGCGTTGGCGCGCCTGGTCGAGCCTGCCCAATATGGTGTTTATGTTTTCGTTTGGACGGTAATTGTGCTGCTGGGCACGTTCTCAGGCATTGGTTTGCCGGTTGCCGCCACCAAATTTGTTTCGACCTATCAGGACAAGCAACAAAATAACCAGTTGCGGGGCTTCACCCGCTATGCGGCCATTGTTGGTCTTTTGGTTGCCTTTGGCGCAGCGGTACTGATGTTTGTGGCGAGTTTTGTTGCGCCAGACACTCTTGTTGAACCGATTTACCGTCCAGCACTGTTGATTGGTGCATTTTGTATTCCCTTGTTTACGCTCACCGAAGTGGGGAAGGGCATTGCGCGCGGGTTTGGGCGGAATGTGGTGGCTTATGCCCCTGCATTCCTGTTTCGTCCGATTCTTATCCTGATTGGCGTTGCGGCGCTGATTTTAAGCGGTTGGACGCTAAATGCGGTTCATTTGGTTTATATCTCGATCGCTGCGCTGCTGCTGCCACTTGTGTGGCAATGGAGCTTTTTGCGGACGAAGCCGGTGGATGCTGCTAAGCAGGACGTTGAAGCGTCCGATATGCGCCGGGTTTGGTTGCTGACCGCTTTGCCGCTGACGGCTGTCGAAGCCTATAATCTATTGTTGGCCAACACTGACATTCTGGTTTTGAAGTTTTACTCAACGCCTGATGAACTCGCAATTTATTTTGTCGGCACCAAAATTGCCGCGTTGTTGAGCTTTGTGACCTTTGCAATCAGTGCAAGCGCGGGCAAGCCGATTGCGGCAGCCTTTGGGCGGGATGATTTAGACAAGGTGAAGCGTTTGACCCATCATTTTGCCAGCCTTGCCTTCTGGCCAACCTTGGCTGGATTCCTTGTGCTGCTGCTTGGTGGCACCTTGCTGCTCGGTATTTTTGGGCCAGTTTATCAAGGCGCATATGTGCCGATGATCATTCTGGCCTTTGGCGTGCTACTGCAAAGCTATACGGCTGCAGCCAAGTTTTGCTTGGCGATGACGGGCGGACAGAAGGAAATGTCTCTCGTGTTGGTCATCACTGTGATATTGAACTTGGCGCTGAACATATTGCTGGTGCCTTCATTCGGGATTGTCGGCGCTGCCACAGCCACAATGCTATCGACTTTGGTGTCGATTATTTGGCTGCTGTTCCTGATCAAAAAGAAATTTGGTTTCTGGGCGATTGCGAATAAAATTCCCACACGGCTCAATTTGAGCGGTGGTGAGTAGCTTTCTTGAATCAAAGCCTGAAGAAAATTGTGTAATACAATATTTCTGTGTGACTTTTTTGCTTTGGCGCGTGGTGCTTATTTGCCTTGCGTTGCTGCAAACAAGGCAATCGCCGCTGCGTTAGACACGTTCAGTGATTTGATTGGCCCTGGCATGTCCAATTTCACCATCTGCGTGCACAATTCACGGGTACGTTGCCGCAGGCCTTTATGCTCTGCACCCAGCACGATGGCGAGTTTATCCGACTTCATGCTTGGGGTGAGGGCGACTTCAGCCTCCGAATCGAAGCCCAAACAGGTGAAGCCGTGGTTTTTCAACGCTTCGATGGCGTTGCCCAAATTTTTCACTTCGATCAGTGAGGTATAATCAAGTGCGCCAGATGCTGATTTCGCCAAAACGCCCGTTTCCTGCGGTGCGAATCGCATGGTGGTGATCACCGCATCGGCCCCAAAGGCGCATGCGGTGCGCAAAATGGCGCCCACATTGTGCGGGTCGGTGATTTGATCGAGTACCACCACTAGGGATTTTTCGCTCAAATCATTCAGCGCGCCGCGTTCGACCGGCTTCACATGCAATGCCATGCCTTGGTGCACGGCATCGCTGCCCAGCATTTCGTCGAGCTTTTTCGGCGTAACGTCTTTCACTTTGACATTGATTTGCGCACCAGCTTCTTCAAGCTTTGAAATAGCATTTGGGGTTGCAAACAGCGTGTGTTTGACCCGTTCCTCATTGGCGAGGGCAGCCATTACGGGGTGCAAGCCATAAATATATAGCTGACCGTCATCAACGGGCAGGCGTTTTTTGGCTCGTCTTACAGGGTGCTTTGGCGCAAATCGTTTTTTCTGTGTCATGCACATTGCCTAGCGATTTTGTGGGGCTCGGTCTAGCAACAAATGCGCTTTGGCAATGTCGCGAAGTGAGAAAAAATCATATAAGTGCAAAGAAGCACAAAAAAACAACATATTGGGTGTTGACAGAAGCGGGCTTGGTGACCATAACTCGCGCCGTTGGTTTCGTCACGAAATTGACAAGACTCTTCTTCAAGAGTGCTGAAATGCTTGGAGGGGTGGGTGAGTGGTTAATACCACCAGACTGTAAATCTGGCGCCTTAGGCTACACTGGTTCGAATCCAGTCCCCTCCACCATTCAGCTTGAGTGCGGGTATAGCACAATGGTAGTGCAGCAGCCTTCCAAGCTGAATATGCGGGTTCGATTCCCGCTACCCGCTCCAAATCTTGTTTTCCCTTACAAATTGTCTTTTGAACGCGTCAGCTTTCGTTGAACTTTTGGTTGAATTGTTCAGTTGCCTTTATTTTGTCATTTGGGTCGTTCCAACGTGCGTCTTTCAAGATTTCTGCGCCTTTCGCGTTGACCGCATCAAACAGGTGTAGAAACTTTTCAATTGTTTGCAGTTGATCTTCTGAAAAGCTTTCCAAATGGGCCAGTGTGGCGCTGCCTATAGGGCCATAAATTTGTCCGCCAATGTTAAGGGCGAGCGGGGTCAGTTCCACGAAAACTTTTCTGCGATCTTTTACGTCCCGTTCGCGTTGCACATAGTTTGCTTTTTCAAGGCGATCCAATGCTGTTGTGATGGCGCCGGTTGTTAATCCGGATTTGGTTGCCAATTCACCAGCAGTTTGCCTGCCGTTAAGCTGGAGCAAGTTGAGTAAGCGCCCATCTGTTTCATTCACATTGAGCAATTGAATGAATTCTGCGTCCAATTTAGCAGCGGAATCCTGCCCCTGGCGCAATAAATTCAATACTGCAATTTGTCTTGATTTTTGATTATCTTGATTCATAAGATAAATTTACTATCTATTGAAGCTATTGAAAAGAGGAAATTTAGATGATTACGAGAAATGTGAAGAAGCTGGTGCTGATCGCTTTGTTGTTGGGGGCTTATTGGTTCTTTGGAAACCTTTATGAAGCCATAGCCATGATCCCAAACCATATATTTGACCCCGTAACTGCAGTTGCAGGATATAAATCTTACTTTATTTTCAGCGGGCCGACATTTTACTTTGTGCCGCTGACCCAGTTCGGGTTCTTAGCGCTTTTGTTGGCGTGGTATGGCATGCAGGAAGCGGATTTGAAGGCAGTGCTTGCGCGAGGCGCCATCAGCATGGGTGCGGCGCTGGTTTTAACGGCTCTTATTGTAACGCAAATTCACGAACGGTTTTTTGCATTCGAAAATGCGGCCAATGGAGAAATGTTACGCACGTTGGCCCTGGCCTTGTTTATTGCCAATATTGGCCGGCTATTGCTGGTTGGATATGCGGTGAATTGCTTGCTGGCAGTATATGTGAATTTGGGGCAGCCGACAGCAGCTCAGACAGACGCACGCTAGAAATTGAAGGCTTGCTGGTCCAGCTAATATTAAGCCTTTAACAACCAAGCTGTTTAGCCAAACCTTCAATAATGAGCGTTTATAGTTCGCGAAATTGGGGGTGGGGCGAGCTATGTTCAGTAAATTGATGCAGAAATTTAATCTAGCGGTTGGCATTTATGTCATCAGTGCTTTGATCATCTTGGCGTTTGCTTTTTCCAACTTCTATATTTTGCAGGTTGCCGGGAATGTGGCCAACAATGTGCAGTGGGAAGGCGAGAGCCATTTGGTGCGCAATGAGGTTGTGCTGCAAATTCAACAAAGTGCCTCCATTCAGTCGGAGGTTTCTTATTGGGACGAGGCGGTTGCAGAGCTTTATAGCGACAATCCTGACCCTGAATTTGTCGAATTTGAAATGGGTGAGTGGTTTTGGGAAGACAATTATGTTCCCCATGCCGCAGTGATTGACGAAAATGGCGAGCCAGAGATTTCGCTTTTTGAAGGCGAGCAGTTTGATGCACGGGATGCGCAAACCTTTGTGGCGACGCAACGAGATCTTGTTGAAATCGCAAAGGCGAAATATTTCGCTGCGCGCAAAGTGCGTGGCAATGGCTTTGCGACATTTGGTGATCCTGTTTACGATCAAACCCCGCTCTATTCTGCAGACTTCCGTATTGTTGAAGGGGAGGTTGGCATTGTTGTGGTGCAAGCTATTGTGCCCGATTTTGAATTGTCGATTCCTGATGGCAACCCGAAGATGTTGCTTACATTCCACTCATTAGATGAGGAGTTGTTTGCGGCAATTTCTGAACAGTTGGGGCTGAAAGACTTTAAAATTCAGCCCACAGGCCAAGCTCCGGCGGGTGCCACCATGTTGCATGTTGGCGGCACAGCGGATGTGCCAATGTCGGCAACATGGTCAGTTGCGCAGCCTTCGCAAACCATTTGGACACAGGTTTTGCCTGTTCTGCTGACGATCTTTGGGGCGATTGCTTTGGGTTTTGGTTTGATTGCCTTGCTATATGGCCGGGTGGCGCATCAGGTGCAAAAGAGTGAGGAGAAGAACCGCTTTCTCGCCCAGCATGATGCGCTGACGGGTTTGCCAAACCGATTGCAGTTCGACAACGCTTTGGATGAGATCATTGCAGAGGGCGCTTTGGATCGCTGCGCTATTTTGTGCATGGACTTGGATAAGTTCAAAGCGGTGAACGATACCTATGGCCACCAAGCTGGTGACGCGGTTATCCGCACAGTGGCGCAACGCATTGCCGATACCATTGGCGATAAAGGCATGGCCGCGCGCGTGGGCGGCGATGAATTTATCATATTGTTGCGCGATGGCCTGGATGAGGCGAGCGTGATGATGTTGTGCGACACGCTGATCGATAGTGTTTGTGAAGATGTGATTTTCGACAATGGCCGGGCCGCAGTGGGCGCCAGCATTGGTGTCGCATGGTGGCCTGATGATGCGATGACGGCTAAGACCGTGATCCGCAGCGCAGATGAAGCGCTTTATCGCGCTAAAACCAGCGGGCGAGGACAGGCTTGTCAGGCCGCTGCAAAACCTGCGGAAGATGCGGCTACGGCTTAGCCGACACAAACTGATTTAGCTTTGGGTTAATTTTTGGTGTTGCTGAATTTGCTCAACGCGGCTTTTAGCTGCGTCTGTGCATAACTGGCAAGTAATTGTTTTATATGAAATAAATCGGCGCGTCTTTGCAGTATCTCTATTTTTAACAATTGGCTTCACTAATCATGGACAAACTTGGCTTACTTCTCCGAGGCAAAAATAAACAAGCGCGGATAAGCAACCGGGCCAATGGGTGTATTTTAAGCAGTTGTTTATTGACATGCGATACACTTGTGGGAGTGAATTTGGAGTAGTGTCGCATGAGTGCAGAAACCACAACTCAAGCTGAAATCGAAAAAATACTCGAGGAAGCGCTCGAGTATGGCCAAACTGGCGATTTTAAGAATGCGTTGCGTTTGGCGCAGCAGGCTTTTGCTATGGCAGCCGACGGTGCGCATGAGGATGCATTTTGTGATGCGGGCATTCAATGTTCGATGGCGCTAGGCTGGCTTGGCCGTTCTGAGGAAGCAATCGAATATGTGCAGCGCATTTTGCAGCGCGTTGTAAAACGCGGCGACCAGGTGCGCGAAGCGCGCGCGCGGGCGGTTTATGCCAATGTGCTGATTGAAATGGGGTTGGATTCTGAGAGCTATCAAGAAGCTTCTCGCGCCATTTCCATGGCGACCAGCCCAGATCAAGCTGACGTTTTGCTCAAGGCAATGGACCTTCAAGCCATTGCGATGATCTTTGCCGACAATTTTGATGCCGCAGCGAAGATGCTGGACGAAGCAATGATGATTGCTGATCGATACGATCTAAAGCGCGTCTATGCCACATTGATGATGCATTTGGGGCTGTTGAACACCCGTATTGGTGAAGCAAAACTGGAGCAGGGTGATAAAGAGGCCCACCGCGCTTATATGCAAAAGGGTTCAGAGCAGACTGAGCACGCGATTGAGCTGGCAAAGCAGTTTGGCAATAAACGGGTTGAAATGGTTGGTGCGGCCAACCTTGCAGAGTTTATGGCTGAGTTTGGTCGGTTTGAAGAAGGCGAAAAGTGGATTGAACACTGGTATAGCCTTGAAGAAATCGCAACGCCGGGCAACTGGGTGCATTTGCATTACACTGTAAGTGATTTTGAGTTGAAGCGCGGCAATGTTGAGGCGGCGCTAGAGGCTGGCAAACGGGCCATCGAGGTGGCTAAGGATATTTCATCAGCAGACAATTATGCCAACGCTGTTCGGCGGTTGGGCAATGCCTATGAAGCAGCGGGTGATTATAAATCTGCGCTTGAGATGCAAAAGAAATTCCACAATGAATTCCGTAAACGTTCGGTTGAAAAAGGCCATTGGCAGGGCAAAGTTGACGAATTGAACCGCGAAATGGAGCGGGTGAAGAATCTGCTGCAAGATGCTTCGAGCAATATGGAACGGCTCAAAGAAGAAGCGTTGACTGATCCGCTGACTGGTTTGGCCAACCGCCGCGCATTTGATCAGCATATGGAAATGCTGAAAAATCAACCCAATACGAAATATGCGATTGCTGTGGTTGATTTGGACCACTTCAAAGCGGTCAATGACGCGTTTTCTCATGTGCTTGGCGATGATGTGTTGCGGCAGGTGGCAAAGTGTTTGGTCAATGGTTGCCGGGCGACAGATTTGATTTGCCGGATTGGTGGCGAGGAATTTGCCTTGATCCTCAACGGATCCACTCCGGCGCAGATCTACAATGTTTGCGAGCGGTTGCGCGGTTCGATTGAACAGTTTGAATGGTCTAGCCTGGCGCAGGGGTTGGAAATGACGGCCAGCATTGGCGTCGCCCATGCCACAGCGGGTCTAACGCCAGCAGAAGTGTTTGCGAAGGCAGATAATAGGTTGTTTTATGCTAAGGCCAAAGGCCGGAACCGCGTGGTAACCAGCATCTCAGCTATGGAGCGATCAAAGCAAACTTTGAAAATTGTGAGCTAACAGCCAGCGCTTGGTTGAAGTTTGACCTTGGATCGGTAGGATCGTCGCAATGATCCTCTAATCCAAGGTTTTTTTATGCCCTACAATAAAACAACACCTGACGGTCAATTTTTTCGCCTGAACATCCAGTCTGCTGCTTTGGCGGAGAATATGATTGGTGATGCAGATCATCGGGATGTGCTGGTGTATGTGCCATATGGACATGATGGAAAAGACTTGCCGCTCTTGGTGGATTTAGCCGGTTTTACTGGCAGTGGCTTGGCCCATGCCAATTGGCGCAATTTTGGTGAAAGTTTGCCCCATCGATTGGATCGGTTGATTGCAGAGGGCATATTGCCACCCGTCGTTGTGGCTATGCCTGATGGCTTTACTGGGCTGGGTGGCAATCAATATGTCAATTCCAAAGCTTTGGGCCGCTGGGAAGATTTTTTGATCGAAGATATGTTGCCGGCCATTGAGGGAAAATTTGGTTGTGGCGGTGAGGGCCGCCGCGGCCTGTTTGGTCGTTCATCAGGTGGCTATGGCGCGATGTATCATGCCATGAAATATCCCGATGTCTGGTCTGCTGCAGGTGTCTATTCCGCAGATATGGGGTTTGATTGGGTTTATTTGCCCGATATGCCGAAAGCACTGCGGGCGCTGGCACCGCATGATATGAACTTTGAGACGTTTCTGAAGAATTTTGAGAAAGGTCCGCATTACAAATCGGATGATATTCACGCGCTGATGCTGTTGGCGATGGGCGCAAGCTATAATCCTGACCCAGCCGCTTATTGCGGGGTGAGCTTGCCGGTTGATTTGCACACATGCGAACTAGATGAGGCCAAGTGGGCGGCGTGGAAGGCTTATGATCCGCTGGTGATGCTCGATCAATATGGAGACAATCTGAAGAAGCTCAAAATGCTTTGGATTGAGTCTGGAGACCGGGATCGGTTCAATATGGTTTATACGGCACGGCAGATGCATAAGCAGCTTGAAGCACGCGGCATTGAACATGGATATGAAGAATTTCCGGATGATCATTTTTCGCTGGATTATCGTTATGATCATTCATTGCCCAAACTGGTCAAAGCGCTAAATAGCTAAAATTACGTATGTTTTTGAATTGAAGGCCGCATTTGCGGCCTTCTTTTTTGCATTTTAAAATTTTACCCGGGTAATATTGACTCTTTAAAATTACCCGGGTAAAAACTGCGCCAACGAAAGGAATTTGAAATGTATTATTCGCCTGATCTGCCATGTGCGGCCTTTGTTGGATCGCACTTGGTTGCCAGTGGGCCGTTTGCAGAAGTGGTGCACGAGGTGAAGCGTCATCATGACGAGAACCCCAACGATATGATCTTGATCTTTGATCATAAGGAGTCTCGTCCAATTGAGGTGGATCTTCGCGGTAGCATGGAAGATGTGTATGCGCGCTTGGAGCAACAGAAAAAGCCATTGCCACCAAAAGCCAAGGTGAAAAAGCCGGGGCGGCCTAAGCTTGGCGTGGTGAGCAAGGAAGTGACCTTATTGCCGAAACATTGGGAATGGCTGACGCAGCAACGCGGCGGGGCGTCTGTGACGTTGCGCCGACTTGTTGGTGAAGCGATGAAGGCTGCTGACCCGATGGCAGCACAGCGTAGTGCGCAGCAATCCACCTATCGTTTGATGACCGCTGTCGCTGGTGACATGCCCAATTATGAAGATGCAATTCGCGCGCTGTTCGCCGCGGAAGAAGATGAATTTGTCAATATTATTGCTGATTGGCCCAAAGGCTTGCGTGAACACATTATGCAGATTTCTGCGGTGGTGTTCGACCCGTCTTTGGCGCCTTCTACAGAAGAAAGTGATTCCAAATGACTGCGCAAGCTGTTGAAGATAATAAATATTTGACTGAGCCGATGGGCAAGTTGTTTCTCTCAACTGCCGCGCCGATTGTAATGATTATGGCGGTGAATGGCCTGTTCAATCTTGTGGATGCCTATTTTCTTGGCGTCTATGTGGGCGCGGCGGCGCTCACCGCTGTGACCATGATGTTCCCGGTGCAAATGTTGATCATTGCGTTGAGCAATATGATCTCCAATGGTTTCGCGTCGATCGTGGCGCGCCGATTTGGTGCCCATGATTTGCATGGTGCCGCGCAAAGCTTTGCCGTGGCAAATCTGCTCGGTGTTGGCCTTGCCGCCATTTTAATGGTGTTCTTCATTTTCGGTGGCGCGCAGCTTGTGGCATGGGTCACCGAAGGCAATGATGAACTTGCTCGCATGGCGTGGACCTATATGTCCATTCTCATGTTCACATCGCCTTTGATGTTTATTCTATCGGTGCAATTTGATGCCCTTCGCAGTGAGGGTAAAATGGCGGCAATGGCGATCATGTCCACTGGCGTTACGCTGTTCAATATCGGGTTCAACTATGTCTTTATCGGTATTTTGGACTGGGGTGTTGCTGGCTCTGCCTGGGGCACTGTTGCAGCGCAATTGTTGGCCTTGGCCTTGTTGATGGGGTATCGCATGCGCGGCAACTCAAAGCTCGGCTTTAACATTCCGCCACGCGCAACCTTTATGGATTTGGCTAAAGAAAATTTGGCGTTGGGCGCACCGCTCAGCCTGAATTATCTATCCATCTCGTTGGTTGCTGGGGCAGTGGTTGCTATGCTGAAAGTGGTGGACGCCAATAATTATGAGGAAATGGTTGGTGCGTACGGGATTATCACTCGGTTGATGACCTTCTCCTTCATGCCTTTATTGGGCGTGTCCATGGCTTTTCAGTCTATCGTTGGCAATAATTATGGTGGGCAATTGCCGTTGCGGGTGAACACAAGCATTCGCGTGGCGCTATCAGTTGCCTTTTTCTATGCGCTGGTGCTCGAAATCATTTTCATCACACAGGCCTCTGCCATTGCTGATGTGTTTGTTGATGATGCGGCGATGATTGCCCAAGTGGCGCGGATTTTGCCGATTTTGGTGATGTTCTATTTCATCGGCGCACCAATCAATGTGTTATCCGGCTATTTCCAAGCGATTGGTGATGCGAAACGCGCGGCGATATTGAGCCTTTCACGCAATTATTTGTTTGGCTTGCCGTTGTTGCTGATTATGCCGCGTTTTATGGGCGAATGGGGCGTTTGGGTTGCATCTCCAGTGGGTGATGTTTTGATGTTCATACTCACTTTGGCCGTGCTGTACTCTGTGCAACGCAATCGCGGATACCGGTTTGGCATGTTTTTGCCGATTGCCGCCCGATAAATGTTTGACTTGCGCCAGATCAATTTGGCGCAAGTCGTTTGATGCAATATAATAGTGAACCAAATAAGAGGTGATCTATGCGAGATATTGAGATCTACAAACAACGTTTGTTGGACCGGCAAAAAGAATTGGATGTCCGGTTGCACAATATTGAAGACCAATTGGACGATGAGCCTAATCCAGACACAAGTGAGCGTGCTGTTGAACGCGAAGATGATGAGATGCTGGAAGGCTTAGGCAATGCGGGCAAAGCCGAGTTGGAGCAAATCGAGCATGCCTTGACCCGCATTGAAAATGGTACTTTTGGCGTTTGCGTTGAATGTGGTGATGATATTTCGGATGAACGCCTAAGCGTTATTCCTTACGCCACAAAATGCAAAAACTGCATGTAAGTCACTAACGATCAAAAATACCGCCAGTTTTGTTGGCGTAATTCTCATTTGCCGCGTGATGCTTTGCAATCGCGCGGTAAATTGTTGAACGGCTCACCCCGAATTGCTGAGCAATTTTATGCATAGGTTGTCCCTCGCTAACCAATTGTTGCATCAGTGCGATTTGAGTAGGCGTTAGAGAAGGGGGGCGGCCAAGTGTTTTTCCCCGCATATGGGCAACACGCATGCCCGCCTTTGTGCGTTCTGATATCAGGGCGCGCTCAAACTCTGCCAGCGCCCCCAGCATGTGAAACATCAGTGTGCCTGCTGGTGTTGATGTATCAATTTGTTCTGATAACGATTGAAATCCGGCGCCCATTTCGTCCAACTCTTTGACAATGCGCAACAGGTCTGAAAGTGAGCGGGAAAGGCGATCTAGACGCCAGACAACAACTTTGTCGCCGCGATGTAATCCATTCAACATTTGGTCGAGGGAAGGGCGAGAAATCTTAGCGCCAGAGATGCCTTGATCTAGAAAAATACGATCACAACCAATGTTTTTAAGTGCTGAAATTTGCAGCTCCACATTTTGCTCTCCGGTTGAAACGCGTGCATAGCCAAGCAGCATAGTGCCCTCCCGTTAAGTATAAAATTTTTGAAGAAATATGTTCTTGTTTTGTTCTAAAAAGGTTCCCTTTTAAACCATGAGCGCAAATTAAAGTCAAGCGGCGAATAAGAATATTTTCCTATCAATTTTATCTAATTTTCGGGGAGATTGAGGGAGAGATATGGACGAATTTGATGCTTTCCCTAGGATCTCCGGGCTGTTGGAAATGTCGCGAAAAGGAACGCTTTAGAACAGTGAGTCGATGGTCGGCCCACACTGAAGCGGCAACCTTTTAGGAGACTATTATGTCTAATGATCCTACCTCTCTCGGCACTCAATATACGTTGAATGTGAACAACCAAAATTCGCTTTTGCAAACATTTGTGTTGTTTCAAAAAATGCCGGTGACGTCTAAGCCATCAACTGATCCGATTTCCCTTGCTTGGATTGTGGGTTCAGCTGCTGGTGGTAGCGCGAGCAACCCGAGCAAATCACGTTTTACCTGGTTTATCGATTATTCGATCAATGCTGGTTATTTGCAGCAAGAAGGTTCAAGCGCCAGCCCGCGCAAGTTCCAAACGGCAACGCAAATTCCGGTGAAGGTGGATGACACCAACCTCGTGAATGTGAGCTATGACGGGACATTCCCCAATGGTGCGCCTTATTTTGATGGTGTGCCGGGCAACACCACTTCGGGCATCATTGCAGCCAATTCTGATGACAAAATTCCAACAAATGCGGCAGCAAGTTCTGCCCAAATGGATTTGGCATTGGGCATTGCAATGAACCGTAAGCCTGCTGTGTCGGTGCAGTTGCTGCCGAACATTGATTATGTGTTCACGCCGCATCCTGAATATTACATCATGTCCGCCAAATATAGCGAAGGCGATGTGATCGATATTGAGGAAACATCGCACGCTTACAAGGTGGAATTTGATGGCGTTACTGACATCACGTTGAATTTCACTGAGCAGAATTTGTTCCAACAAGCATAGCACGAGACGCAACGGCAGATCGGCATCTGAAAGTTAGATTCCTCCCCTGATCTAACGCGATGCGATTGCTGTGCAGGGCGGGGTGCGCGTGGCGCACACCCCGCTTTCTCCCCAAACATAAAGGAAAGAAATATGAAATATTTCATGCGATTGAAATTGAGCATTTTGATGCTCGCTCTGCTTGTGCCCATGGCGCAGGCGCAATGTTTGCCAAACCCATTTGGCGTGGGTTGGTTGAATGCACAAGAGCTAGCGGGCGGGCATACGATTGCCCGGCACGTTGGTCTCGCTGACGCGCAATTGGTTAATCGGTTGAACAACTCGCCCAATATCCAAAATGCGAGTACCTACACTGATCAGCAAACTGCGGAATTGGCCATTACTACTGGGTTGGCCGGAGTGCGTGTTGCCGTCAATAATTGGGCCAACAATGCAAATCACGGTGAGCGACGTGTTGATAATTTTGTTGCGGCAGCCATTGTTGGGCGTGTTGCCTATCGGCCTGCCAGTTTAAACAACATTGTCAATTCAGATCGTTTTCGCACAGTGATTGAAGCTGATGGTCATGGTGGTTGTTTTCTTCTAACCTCATTTCCAACAATGCCCGCACTGGGTTCAACAAAGTTGACTGCAAACGAGGTTGAAATGACTGCAGAAGCAACTGAAAAATATGCTGCTTTGGCAGGATATTTGGCAGGCCAATTTGCTGACAGCGATGTTGCAGGCGCGGCGGATGATGTTGCGGCGAAATCTGCATTGTCCCACGTCACCATCGATGCGCATCAGCTTGTTTTGGCACAGGGCACCGCCTTTTTGGCAGATCCCAAGCGAGATCCGAAGTTGATTGCCGATTGGGCTAACCGTCGGTTTGATACAGCAGATGGGGCCGAGCGGTGGCTTGCCTATGTGTTGAACGAGCTTGGCGCAGCCGTGGAGAAGATGGCTGAGTAAATAGCTAAGTGGCTAAAAAAGTAGGCGGTCAGCTTCATTAGGTTGATCGCCCATTTGCTGTTTGTCTTTGCTGGGGGAGAGTGAAAATGTGGCTTGACCATACATTCATCGCCGCGCATGTTCCGGGGCAATGGAGAATGAATTATGACAAATAAACGCCCTGTAATTATCGATTGTGATCCCGGCCAAGACGATGCTTTGATGCTGTTTCTGGCGCTGAATGCGCCGGAACTTAATGTGCTCGGAGTTGTCGCTGTTGGCGGCAACGTGCCATTGGCACGCACGGAAGTTAACTGCCGCATCTTGGTTGAAATGGCTGGCCGCAAAGATGTGCCGGTGTTTGCTGGTTGTTTGGGGCCAATGGTTGAGCCTTTGTTTACAGCCGAATATGTACACGGTGAGACAGGCATTGATGGCATTGCGTTTTTCGAGCCGAGCCTGCCTGAACGGAGCAAACATGGTGTCGATTTTATCATTGATACACTGCGGGATGCCCAAGACGACAGCGTGGAGATGGTGATCACCGGGCCGATGACCAACTTGGCCATGGCGTTGAAGAAGGCGCCTGATATTGCAGCCAAAATCAAGCAGATTGCTATTATGGGTGGCGCGTCCTTTGAGGCGGGTAATGTTACGCCATCGGCAGAGTTTAACATTTATGTTGATCCCCATGCGGCTGATATTGTGATGAAATGCGGTCGGCCCATCGTCATGTTCGGTTTGGATGTGACCCATAAAGTGATGACCAGCCCTGAAATTGTTGATCGGCTTAATGCTTTGGGCAGCGAAGTTGCAAAATCTTGTGCCGGCATGCTCGAATTTTTCGGCCAATATGATGCAGCAAAGTATAGCGCGGAGGGCGGGCCATTACATGACCCGTGCACCGTTGCTTGGATGCTGAAGCCAGAACTGTTTAAATTGAAGGCGTGTCACATCGCAATTGAAACCCAAAGCGAGTTGACGCGAGGCCATACGGCCGTTGACTTTTGGGGGGTAACCGGCAAGGACGCGAACGCCCAATGGGCCTATGATGTGGACCGCGATCAATTCTTCGACTTTTTGATCGAGCGGATTGGTCGTTACAAGTAAAAAACTCTTTAAAATCAAGCAAAGTTGGCGGAATGCCACTTAGCAATGAATAAGTTGTAAATTAGGGCTTTTGTCTTTGCAAAATTTGGGTTAATAGACGCAACGAATTCCGGCAGGGGCCTGTCCCGTGTTTAAATAATTAGCCGGATGCTAAGCGAACGGAGATTATACGCATGGCGAAGGAAAAGTTTGAGCGGACGAAACCGCACGTAAACATTGGGACTATTGGTCACGTTGACCATGGTAAGACCACATTGACCGCGGCGATTACGAAAGTATTGTCAGAGGCGACTGGTGGTAAAGGCACAGCCTTTGATGAGATCGATAAGGCACCTGAAGAAAAAGCCCGTGGTATCACCATTTCAACAGCACACGTTGAGTATGAGACAGAAAACCGTCACTACGCACACGTTGATTGCCCAGGCCACGCTGACTATGTGAAAAACATGATCACTGGTGCGGCTCAAATGGATGGCGGCATCTTGGTTGTGAACGCAGCTGATGGCCCAATGCCACAGACACGTGAGCACATTTTGTTGGCCCGTCAGGTTGGTGTTCCAGCGTTGGTTGTTTTCTTGAACAAAGTTGACCAAGTTGACGACGAAGAGCTTTTGGAATTGGTTGAAATGGAAGTTCGTGAACTTCTTTCTTCTTACGAATTCCCAGGCGACGATATTCCGATTGTAGCGGGCTCTGCTTTGGCTGCTTTGGAAGGTCGTGACGACGAAATCGGCAAGAACAAGATTCTTGAGTTGATGGCTGCTGTTGACGAATATGTTCCAACACCAGCACGTCCAAAAGATCAGCCATTCTTGATGCCAATTGAAGACGTATTCTCAATCTCAGGCCGTGGTACAGTTGTTACCGGTCGTGTTGAGCGTGGCGTGATCAATGTTGGCGAAGAAGTTGAGATCGTTGGCATTAAAGACACACAAAAAACCACTGTTACTGGTGTTGAAATGTTCCGCAAGCTGCTTGATAGCGGTGAAGCAGGTGACAACATTGGTGCGTTGATCCGTGGTGTTGACCGTGAGCAAGTTGAGCGTGGTCAGGTTTTGTGTAAGCCAGGTTCAGTAACACCTCACACCAAATTTGTTGGTGAGGCGTACATTTTGACCAAAGACGAAGGTGGTCGTCACACACCATTCTTCACCAACTACCGTCCACAGTTCTACTTCCGTACAACTGACGTGACTGGCGTTGTGACTTTGCCAGAAGGTACAGAAATGGTGATGCCTGGTGACCGTGTTGAGGTCAATGTTGAGTTGATCGTGCCGATCGCTATGGAAGAGCAGTTGCGCTTCGCTATCCGCGAAGGTGGCCGCACAGTGGGCGCCGGCGTGGTTGCCAAAATCATCGAGTAGTAAATTTTACAAGCGCTTTGCGGCGTTCTTATAGAGCGCCGCAGCGTCTTTTTCGGGAAACATCGACATGAATGGTCAAAACATTCGTATTCGGCTGAAAGCGTTCGATCATCGAGTACTCGATAGCTCAACGCATGAGATTGTGAACACAGCCAAGCGCACAGGCGCTCAGGTTCGTGGCCCAATCCCTTTGCCTACACGAATTGAGAAATACACTGTCAACCGTTCGCCGCACATCGATAAGAAGAGCCGCGAGCAATTTGAAATTCGGACTCACAAGCGTCTTTTGGACATTGTGGAGCCAACTCCACAGACAGTGGATGCGCTTATGAAGTTGGACTTGGCGGCCGGTGTGGACGTCGAGATCAAACTTTAGAACTTTAGAAAAGGTGTAAACCGATGCGTTCAGGTGTGATCGCACAGAAGCTGGGCATGACCCGGATCTTTACAGAAGAGGGCAGAGATGTCCCTGTAACGGTTCTTGGTCTTCAGAACTGCCAAGTTGTCGCTCAGCGGACGGCGGACAAAAATGGTTATACAGCCCTACAATTGGGTGCTGGTACAGCCAAAGTTAAAAATGTGAGCAAAGCAGCCCGTGGGCACTTTGCGGTAGCAAAAGTTGAACCAAAACGGAAAGTTGCGGAATTCCGCGTTTCCGAAGACAACATGATTGAAGTTGGCGCCGAAATGTTGGCTGATCACTTCCATGTTGGCCAATTTGTGGATGTATCAGGCACATCTATCGGTAAAGGTTTTGCCGGTGCCATGAAGCGTCACAACTTTGGCGGTATGCGTGCAACTCACGGTGTTTCTATCTCTCACCGTGCGCATGGTTCGACAGGTCAGTGTCAAGATCCTGGTAAAGTGTTTAAAGGCAAAAAGATGGCTGGTCATCTTGGTGCCGTTCGCACAACAACCCAGAACTTGAAAGTGGTTAAAGTTGACGTAGAGCGTGGCTTGATCATGGTTCAAGGTTCTGTACCAGGTTCAAAAGGTGGCTGGATTATGGTTCGCGATGCGGTGAAGAAGCCAGCATCAGCTGACGCTCCAACACCAGGTTCTTTCAAAGTAGCTGAAGCAGCTCAAGCGGAAGGGAGTGCTGAATAATGGAACTTTCAGTTATTTCTCTTGATGGCAAATCTGCTGGTAAAGTGACTTTGTCAGAAGACGTATTCGGTCTTGAGCCTCGTGCAGATATTTTGCACCGCATGGTTCGTTATCAGCAGCTGAAAAAGATGGCTGGTACGCACGATGTGAAAAACCGCGCAGAAATCCGTGGCACAACAAAGAAATTTGTTCGCCAAAAAGGTTCTGGCGGCGCTCGCCACGGTAACCGTAAGGTTCCAATTTTCCGTGGTGGTGGTCGTGCATTCGGTCCTACTCCTCGCTCACACGCGATTGAGTTGCCGAAAAAAGTACGCGCCTTGGCCCTTAAGCATGCTTTGTCTTCAAAAGCTAAATCAGGCGATTTGGTGATTTTGGATAAAGCCGAAGCCAAAGAAGCTAAAACGGCTCAGTTGAAGAAGACGTTTGGTGAATTGGGCTGGGACAATGCATTGATCATTGGTGGTTCTGAGTTGGATCAAAACTTTGCGCTTGCTGCGCGGAACATTGGTCACATCGACGTGCTGCCATCACAAGGCATTAATGTTTATGACATTTTGCGTCGCACCAAATTGGTGTTGACCAAAGATGCTTTGGAAAGCTTGGAGGCTCGTTTCTCATGAGCATGGTGAAAGCATACGATATTATTCGCAATCCGGTTGTGACTGAAAAGTCCACCTATGCGTCTGAGCATAACCAAGTTGTGTTTGACGTTGCGATTGATGCGACCAAGCCTGAAATCAAGGCAGCGGTTGAAGGTTTGTTCTCTGTTAAAGTGAAAGCCGTCAACACATTGGTCCGCAAAGGCAAGGAAAAGCGTTTCCGCGGCCGTATCGGTCAGCGCAAAGACGTGAAAAAGGCAATTGTGACATTGGCTGAAGGTCAGTCAATTGACATTGCGACCGGACTATAGGCAGGAAAGATTAGAAAATGGCTTTGAAGCAATATAATCCAACCTCGCCAGGCCAACGTGCGCTGATCGGTATTGACCGTTCAGAACTTTGGAAGGGCGGTCCAGTCAAGAAGTTGACTGAAGGTCTGACAAGCAAGGGCGGTCGCAACAACTCTGGCCGTATCACTATGCGTCGTCAGGGCGGTGGTGTTAAGCGTGCTTACCGTATTGTTGACTTTAAGCGTCGTAAATATGACGTAGTCGGCACGGTTGAGCGTTTGGAATATGATCCAAACCGCACAGCTTTCATCGCGCTTGTAAATTATGAAGATGGCGAGCAAGCCTACATTTTGGCGCCACAGCGTTTGGCTGCGGGTGACAAAGTGGTTGCCTCACGCAACAATGTTGACGTGAAGCCAGGTAACGCGATGCCATTGGAAAAAATGCCAGTGGGTACCATTGTGCACAACGTTGAGATGAAGCCTCTTAAAGGCGGTCAGATTGCACGTTCTGCTGGTACTTATGTTCAATATGTTGGACGTGACCAAGGCATGGCAATCTTGCGGTTGAACTCAGGTGAAACTCGCTTGGTACCAGGCTCTTGCATGGCAACTGTTGGTGCGGTGTCTAACGCAGACCACTCAAACACCAATTTGGGTAAAGCTGGTCGTAAGCGTTGGTTGGGCAAACGTCCTCAAGTTCGTGGTGTTGCCATGAACCCGATCGATCACCCACACGGTGGTGGTGAAGGGCGTACTTCTGGTGGTCGTCACCCAGTGACACCTTGGGGTAAGCCAACTAAGGGCAAGCGTACTCGCTCTAATAAATCGACGGACAAATTTATTGTTCGTTCTCGTCATCAGAAAAAGGGCAGGTAGGTCACTATGGCACGTTCTGTTTGGAAAGGTCCGTTTGTTGACGGATATCTGATCAAAAAAGCGGAAAAAGTCCGTGAGTCCGGCCGTCACGAAGTGATCAAAATCTGGAGCCGTCGCTCAACGATTTTGCCACAATTTGTGGGCCTCAACTTTGGTGTTTACAACGGCCAGAAGCACGTACCAGTTCTCGTAACTGAGGAAATGATTGGTCACAAGTTCGGTGAATTTGCACCAACTCGTACCTATTATGGCCACGGCGCCGACAAAAAGGCGAAGAGGAAATAACAATGGGTAAGCCAAAGCGTGAGCGTACGCTTAAAGACAATGAGGCGCGGGCCGTTTTGCGCATGTTGCGCACGAGCCCTCAGAAGCTGAACCTCGTTGCAAGCGCTATCCGGGGTAAAAAGGTTGAGAAGGCTTTGGCCGAGTTGACCTTTTCTCAAAAGCGCATTGCTAAAGATGTGAAAAAGACATTGGAAAGCGCCATTGCCAATGCTGAGAACAATCACGGTCTGGATACAGACGCGTTGATCGTTGCTGAAGCATATGTCGGCAAGTCATTGGTTATGAAGCGTTTCCGTCCGCGGGCTCGTGGCCGTGTGGGTAAGATTTTGAAGCCTTTCTCACATTTGACCATCGTAGTTCGTGAAGTCGAGGAGGCCGCATAATGGGTCACAAGATTAATCCAATCGGTTTCCGTCTTGGTGTTAACCGGACATGGGACAGCCGCTGGTTTGCCAATAAAGGCGAATATGGCAGCTTGTTGCAGGAAGATTTGAAAATCCGCAAAATGCTTGAGAAAGAACTTAAGCAAGCTGCGGTTTCTAAAATCGTCATTGAACGCCCACACCGTAAATGTCGCGTGTCTATTCACACAGCACGTCCTGGCATTGTGATCGGTAAAAAAGGTGCGGACATTGAAAAAATCCGTAACAAGATCCGCAAGTTCACTGACTCAGAAGTGCACATCAACATTGTTGAAGTTCGCAAGCCTGAGACAGATGCAAACCTTGTAGCCCAAGGCATTGCACAGCAGCTTGAGCGTCGTGTTTCTTTCCGTCGTGCCATGAAGCGTGCAGTGCAAACTGCAATGCGTATGGGCGCTGAAGGTATCCGGGTTAACGTTGCTGGTCGTTTGGGCGGCGCGGATATTGCGCGGACTGAATGGTACCGTGAAGGCCGTGTTTCTTTGCACACTTTGCGTGCTGACATTGATTACGGTACTGCGGAAGCTGAAACAACATTCGGGATCATCGGGATCAAAGTTTGGATTTCCAAAGGCGAAATCTTGGAACATGACCCAATGGCACACGAGCGTCGTGCGATTGAAGCGAGCGGTGGTGGCGACAAGAAGCCTCAGCGTCCGCGTCGTCAGCAGGCTGCAGGCTAAGGAGTTAACTTATCATGCTGCAACCTAAACGTACAAAATTCCGTAAAATGCACAAAGGCCGCATCCACGGTGCAGCCAAAGGTGGTTTTACATTGAACTTTGGGTCACATGGCCTTAAAGCTCAAGAGCCTGAGCGTATTACATCACGCCAGATCGAAGCTGCACGTCGTGCAATGACCCGTCACATGAAACGTGCCGGTCGTGTTTGGATCCGCGTATTCCCAGACGTACCTGTAAGCTCTAAGCCTACAGAAGTTCGGATGGGTAAAGGTAAGGGTTCACCAGATTATTGGGCCGCACGGGTTAAGCCAGGTCGGGTCATGTTTGAAATTGATGGTGTGTCGGACGAAGTTGCACGCGAAGCTTTGCGCTTGGCTGCGATGAAATTGCCGATCAAAACACGGGTTGTTACCCGTATTGCGGACTAAGGGGCACGTCTCATGAATGCGAGTGAAGTGCGGGCTAAAACCGCAGACGAGCTAAAGCAAGAGTTGGTTGATTTGAAAAAAGAGCAGTTCAATCTGCGTTTTCAGCGCGCAACCCAGCAGCTTGAAAATACCGCGCGTGTTCGGCAAGTTCGCCGCGACATTGCTCGGATTAAGACCATCCTGCGCGAAAAAAGCGTAGCAGGCCAGTAGGAGCGTTTTGATGCCAAAGCGTATATTGCAAGGGACTGTGGTCTCTGACAAGAACGAGAAAACTGTTGTGGTACGTGTTGAACGTCGTTTCACGCACCCACTTTTGAAAAAGACAGTTCGTCGTTCAAAAAAATATCAGGCGCATGACGAAGCGAATGCGGCCAAAATTGGTGATATCGTTCAAATTCAAGAATGTGCTCCAATTTCTAAAAATAAAAGATGGGCCGTTATTCAAGCTTCGTAAAGAGCTTTCGAATATCGGAATGAATGTTGAAAATCGGTTGTGTAGAATCAACCAAAGTATAGAAGGCAGCCAGTCATGATTCAGATGCAGACGAATCTCGATGTCGCGGATAATTCCGGTGCACGTCGTGTTATGTGCATCAAGGTGCTGGGCGGTTCTAAGCGTAAGTACGCTTCTGTTGGTGACATCATTGTTGTGTCCGTTAAAGAAGCTATTCCGCGTGGCCGCGTTAAGAAGGGTCAAGTGATGCGTGCAGTTGTTGTGCGTACAGCGAAAGATATTCGCCGCCCTGATGGTACCGTGATCCGTTTTGACCGCAACGCAGCGGTTTTGGTGAACAACAATAAAGAGCCAATCGGCACACGTATCTTTGGACCAGTTCCTCGTGAATTGCGCTCAAAGAACCACATGAAGATTGTCTCACTTGCGCCGGAGGTGCTGTAACCATGGCTGCCAAAATTAAAAAGGGCGACAAGGTTATCGTTTTGACTGGCCGCGATAAGGGCAAAACTGGTGAAGTTTTGAGCGTTGCGCCAGCTGACAACCGCGCCGTTGTTCAGGGTGTTAATTTGGTTAAACGCCATCAGCGTGCAACACAAACAAGCGAAGGCGGCATCTTTAACAAAGAAGCGCCAATTCACTTGTCAAACATTGCATTGGTTGATCCTAAAGAAAACAAAGCAACTCGCGTTGGTTTTGTGATCAAGGATGGCGAAAAGAAGCGCGTTGCTAAGCGCTCAGGAGATGTGATCGATGGCTGAGAATTACGTCCCACGTCTACGCACACACTATAAAGATGTAGTGCGCGCTGGCTTGACTGACCAGTTCAATTACCAAAACCACATGGAAATCCCTAAGTTGGATAAAGTGGTTTTGAACATGGGTGTTGGCGAAGCTGTAAATGACACCAAGAAGGTTAAATCCGCCTTGGCTGACATGGAAGCAATCGCTGGTCAAAAGCCTGTTATTACGTATGCCAAGAAGTCAATTGCGGGCTTTAAAGTTCGTGAAGAAATGCCATTGGGCGTTAAAGTGACTTTGCGCAAAACACGTATGTACGAATTTGTTGATCGTTTGGTGAACATTGCTTTGCCTCGCGTTCGGGACTTTCGTGGCTTGAACCCGAAGAGCTTTGACGGCCGCGGCAACTTTGCAATGGGCATTAAAGAGCACATCGTATTCCCAGAGATCAATTATGACCAAGTTGATCAAATGTGGGGTATGGACATCATTGTGTGCACCACTGCAAACACCGATGAAGAAGCCCTGGCGCTTCTTAAAGGCTTTAACTTCCCGTTCCGTCAGTAGTGACGAACGAGACGATCGAATAAGGATCAAAGAAGATGGCAAAGAAAAGCGCCGTAGAAAATAATGAGAAAAAGCGTCGTTTGGCAGACAAATATGCTGCCAAGCGTGCTGCTCTCAAGGCGATTGTTGACGATCGTTCTCTTCCTATTGAAGAACGTTTCGCTGCAACATTGAAGTTGGCTGAATTGCCACGCAACAGTGCAGCTGTTCGTGTACGCAATCGTTGTGAAGTTACAGGTCGGCCACGTGGCTTTTACCGTAAGCTCAAAATGTCACGTATTTCGCTACGTGAACTGGGCAACCAAGGTAAGATTCCTGGCCTCGTTAAGTCGAGCTGGTAAGGAGACATAAGCGATGAGTTTTACTGATCCGCTTGGTGATATGTTGACACGTATCCGGAATGCCCAAATGCGTAACCGGACTACTGTTACAACACCTGCATCTAAATTGCGGGCACGTGTTTTGGACGTATTGAAGTCTGAGGGCTTTATTCGTGGCTATAGCGTGACCGAATTTGAAAACGGCTCTGCTGAGTATAATGTTGAGTTGAAATATCTCGACAATCAGCCTGTGATCCGCGAAATCCAACGTGTTTCGAAGCCAGGTCGTCGTGTGTACGCTTCTGTGAAGAACATTCCACAAGTTGCGAACGGCCTCGGGGTTTCCATCGTTTCAACACCTAAAGGTGTGATGGCTGACCATGAAGCACGTCAAAATAACGTTGGTGGTGAAGTGTTGTGCCGCGTCTTCTAAGGCGTTAAACACACTGAACTCACTATAAGCTACGGTTTGAACCGAAAAGGCAAAAGAACATGTCGCGTATTGGCAAGAAACCAGTCGCCCTTTTAGATGGTGTGACGGTCACAATCGACGGCCAGACTGTTAAGGCAAAGGGCCCTAAGGGCGAATTGTCTGTTGATTTGGTCGACTTGGTGACAGTTGAAATGACCGACGAGGGTGTCAAGGTCGATCCTGTGAACGATAGCAAACAAGCGCGTTCTGCATGGGGAATGTCACGCACATTGGTGGATAACATTGTCACCGGTGTGAAAGAAGGTTTTTCAAAGAAGCTGGCAATTAACGGTGTTGGTTATCGTGCGCAAATGCAAGGTAATGACCTTAAATTGGCCCTTGGCTTTTCACATGATGTGATTTTCAAGGCTCCAGAAGGCATTAAGCTTGAAGCGCCACAGCCGACTGAAATTATTGTTTCAGGCATTGATAAGCAAGCGGTTGGGCAGGTTGCTGCCAATATCCGTGAGTACCGGCCACCAGAGCCCTACAAAGGCAAAGGTATCCGTTACGAGGACGAATATATCTTCCGCAAAGAAGGTAAGAAGAAGTAAGGGCGCAATAAGATGGCGAATATCTCTAGCAAAGACCGCCGCAAGGCGAGAGTACGTCGTGCAATTCGTTTGCGCGCAAATGGTCGTCCGCGTTTGTCGGTTTTCCGTTCTGGCAAGAACATCTATGCTCAAGTTATTGATGACACGACCGGCCACACATTGGCTGCTGCGTCAACATTGGACAAAGAGCTGAAGATTGAAAATGGCAGCAACCAAGAAGCTGCACAGGAAGTGGGCAAACTTGTTGCCGCGCGTGCTGTGAAAGCTGGCGTTGGCGAAGTTATCTTCGATCGTGGTGAATATCTGTATCACGGCCGCGTGAAAGCATTGGCTGATGCTGCACGTGAGGGCGGGCTTCGCTTCTAAATGAACGCGATGGCCAAAACGAAATTGAATTTAAAGAGAACTGGTTGAGACGATGAGAGACAATCAAGAGCGCGATAGCGAATTTGTTGATCGCCTGGTCCACATCAATCGCGTGGCGAAAGTGGTGAAAGGCGGCCGTCGTTTCGGCTTTGCTGCACTTGTTGTGGTTGGTGATCAAAAAGGCCGTGTTGGTTTCGGTCATGGTAAGGCGCGTGAAGTGCCTGAAGCGATCCGTAAGGCAACTGAGCAAGCCAAACGTCAAATGATCCGTGTGCCTTTGCGCGAAGCACGTACATTGCACCACGATGTGGCAGGTCGCCACGGTGCGGGTAAAGTGTTCTTGCGTGCAGCACCTGCGGGTACTGGTATTATTGCTGGTGGTCCGATGCGTGCGGTATTTGAAACACTTGGCATTGCGGATATTGTGGCTAAATCACAAGGTTCAGCAAACCCATATAACATGGTTCGGGCAACATTTGATGCCTTGAAAAATCTGGATAGCCCACGCTCAGTAGCTGCGCGTCGTGGTTTGAAGGTTTCTGAAATTCAAGGTCGTCGCCGTGAATCTGACGTTGGCGAACAGGTGAGCGCATAATTTGCGCCACTGACGTTTACGGAGTTGAGAAATGGCTGAAAAAACAGTAACAGTTGAGCAGATTGGTAGCCCGATCCGCCGGACACAAGACCAGCGCGCAACGCTTGTTGGTCTTGGTTTGAACAAAATGCATCGTCGTCGCACATTGGAAGATACTCCAGCTGTGCGTGGGATGATCAAAAAAGTCTCGCATCTCGTACGCGTTGTCGACGAGAAGTAATAAAAGGGTTTTGTCATGCGACTGAATGAGTTGGCCGACAATAAAGGTGCCACAAAGAATCGCACACGCATTGGTCGTGGTATTGCTTCTGGTAAAGGCAAAACCGGTGGCCGCGGTGTAAAGGGTCAAAAGTCACGCTCAGGTGTATCCGTGAATGGGTTCCGTGGTGAGCAGACTAACTTGATCCAGCAAATGCCTAAGCGCGGGTTTAACAATCCGTTTGCGAAGAAGTTCAATGCCGTTCGTCTTGATCGCATTCAAACAGCGATTGATTCAGGCAAACTTGACGCTAAAGGCGTGATCGATGCGAAAGCACTTGTTGAAGCCGGCGTTATTCGTCGTGCGAAAGACGGTGTACGTTTGATCGCTGGCGGCGAATTTAAAGCGTCTAAAGTGACCTTTAAAGTTGACCACGCGTCAAAAGGTGCCCAAGCAGCTGTTGAAGCTGCTGGCGGCAAAATCGATCTTCCAGCGGCGGCGGAGTAATTCGCCGCTTCTTCTCATTTATTGAGGATTAAGGTTTATGGCTTCGGCAGCAGAACAACTTGCCCGAAATTTGAATTTTTCGACCTTTGCCAAGGCAAAAGACCTTCAACAGCGCATCCTGTTTACCCTGGGTGCGCTTTTGGTCTATCGGTTCGGTACTTTTATTCCCATTCCTGGTATTGATGGTGACGCGTTTGCGGCCACTTTCGATCGGGCGCAAAACGGCATTTTCGGCATGTTTAACATGTTTGCCGGTGGTGCGGTTGAGCGGATGGCGATTTTTGCACTGAACCTTATTCCTTACATTACGGCATCGATCGTTATTCAGGTTTTGACAACTGCAAGCACACGTCTTGAGCAACTCAAGAAAGAAGGCGAGCAGGGGCGTCGTAAGATCAACCAGTACACCCGCTATTTGGCTGTGGTGTTCTGTGCGTTGCAGGCTTACGGCATTGCTGTCGGGCTTGAGGCCAGTGAAGGCGTTGTGACCAATCCAGGTTGGTTCTTCCGTCTTTCAACTGTGATCACCCTTGTGGGTGGCACAATGTTCTTGATGTGGTTGGGTGAGCAAGTGACCGCGCGTGGCGTTGGTAATGGTATCTCCCTGATCATTTTCGCCGGTATTGTGGCAACATTGCCAACAGCGATTGCGCAAACGCTCGAATTGAGCCGTACAGGTGCGCTGCCAACACTTGGTGTTGTGGGCTTGTTGGTTCTGGCTATCGTCGTGATTGCGGTGATTGTGTTCTTTGAACGGGCACAGCGACGGCTATTGGTGCAATATCCTAAGCGCCAAGTGGGCAATAAGATGTTCCAGGGGGACACATCTCACCTTCCATTGAAGCTGAACACAGCCGGCGTTATTCCAGTTATTTTTGCGTCATCATTGCTGTTGTTGCCTGCCACTATGGCTGGGTTTGCAGCGCAGGGTAACGCGCCAGTTTGGTTGACCACGGTGTCAGCTGTGCTTGGCCGTGGCCAGCCGCTCTATTTGGCGCTGTTCGCGTTTTTGATTTTCTTCTTTGCGTTCTATTATACCTCGATCGTATTTAACCCGACCGAAACGGCTGACAATTTGAAAAAGTCAGGCGGCTTTATTCCGGGGATCCGTCCGGGTGAGCGGACTGCTCAGCACATCGACTATGTGTTGACGCGGATCACATTGGTGGGCGCAATCTATTTGACTGCGGTCGCATTGATCCCAGAGGTGTTGGTGTCTAGCCTTGGCGTTTCTGCCTTCTTAGGCGGCACATCGCTCCTCATTATGGTGACCGTTACACTGGATACGATTTCACAAGTACAAAGCCATTTGATTGCCCAGCAATATGAAGGTTTGGTGAAGAAATCTCGTTTGGGAGGACGTCGGAAAAAATGAGGCTGATTTTGTTGGGCCCGCCAGGTGCGGGTAAGGGGACACAAGCACAGTTCTTGATCGAGAAGTTTGGTATTCCGCAATTGTCTACTGGTGACATGTTGCGTGCCGCTATCGCAGCAGAAACTGAGCTTGGCTTGCAGGTCAAAGATATGATCGCACGCGGTGACTTGGTGCCAGACGAGATTGTTGTTGGCATCATTTCAGATCGCATTGATCAGGCAGACTGTGCCAACGGCTTCATTTTGGATGGTTTTCCACGCACAACAGGTCAAGCCGAAGCGCTTGATGAATTGTTGGACGAGAAGGGCATCGCGTTGGACGCGGTTGTTGAGATTCGCGCTGCTGCCGATATTTTGGTGGGTCGCATTCTTAAGCGTGCCCAAGAAAATGGCGGCGCACGTGCTGATGACAATGAAGAAGTATTGCGCAACCGCTTGAAGGTCTATGAAGAATTGACCGCACCGCTGGTTGAGTATTATTCCGCCAAAGGTCTGCTGAAAAGTGTTGACGGCATGGCTGGAATCGATGAAGTCACAGCCTCAATTATGTCAGCACTTAACGCTGAATAAAAATTGGAGCTTTTGGGCTTATAAGCGTGTTGACTTATAGCCCAAAACTCGGTTATGAACCGCGCTTAGTCATACGCAATGCGAAAGACTGGGTTCGGTTTCTTGAAAAAAGCAAGGGATCGGGGTCCGGTCGTTTGTTGTTGTTTGGGCGCAGATCAACAAAGATTTGCATTAACTAAGGAGATCAGGGACGTGGCTCGTATTGCTGGCGTCAATATCCCAACAAACAAGCGTGTAGAAATCGCGCTTCAGTATATCCATGGGATTGGTGCAAAAAAAGCGTCTGAAATCTGTGAGAAGGTTGGCATTGCGCGTGAGCGTCGTGTGAACGAACTTTCTGATGCAGAAGTAATTCAGATTCGTGAAACAATTGACGGTGACTACATTGTAGAAGGTGACTTGCGTCGCTCTGTTGCTATGAACATCAAGCGCTTGATGGATTTGGGCAACTATCGCGGTTTGCGTCATCGTCGTGGTCTTCCTGTACGTGGTCAAAATACGCACAATAATGCGCGTACACGTAAAGGCCCTGCGAAGCCTATCGCAGGTAAGAAAAAGTAAGTTTGAAAGGCGCTTCAGTTTGAAGTGCCTTTTGTTCGGTGGAGCCACCGCTTAACAGTGCAGTGGCGTTGAGATCGCTTTAAGGAAAAAGAATGGCTAAAGAAGCTCGTGTTCGCCGTCGCGAACGAAAAAATATTACTTCCGGTGTTGCTCACGTAAATTCTACTTTTAACAACACCATGATTACCATCACAGATGTACAAGGCAACGCCATTGCTTGGTCGTCTGCTGGTACCATGGGCTTTAAAGGCTCACGTAAATCAACTCCATATGCTGCTCAGGTCGCTGCAGAAGACGCTGCAAAGAAAGCCCAAGAGCACGGCATGAAAACTTTGGAAGTTGAAGTTTGTGGCCCAGGTTCTGGTCGTGAATCAGCTCTGCGTGCGTTGCAGGCCGCTGGTTTTACAGTCACAAGCATTCGTGACGTAACCTCCATTCCACACAACGGCTGTCGTCCACGCAAACGGCGTCGCGTGTAGTTTATTGGGAATTGCCCGTTTTGGCCAATTAATCGATTGGGCAACTCAATAGGTTCTTACATTTCAATGCGACCATTGGCGGATGTGTCGCATATGGGAAAGGGTTAAACTATAATGATCCAGAAAAACTGGCAGGAATTGATTAAGCCGACAAAGCTGGACATTGTACCGGGAAATGACCCGGCGCGCGTTGCCACCATTGTGGCCGAGCCTTTGGAAAGAGGCTTTGGCTTGACTTTGGGCAATGCTTTGCGTCGTGTTTTGCTGTCTTCGCTGCAGGGTGCTGCTGTGACTGCCATTCAAATTGATGGTGTGTTGCACGAGTTCTCATCCGTTGCAGGTGTGCGCGAAGATGTGACCGATATGGTGCTCAATGTTAAAGACATCGCTATTCGGATGGAAGAAGAGGGACCAAAGCGTCTTTCGTTGACCAAAAAAGGTCCGGGTGCGGTTCTCGCTGGCGACATTGAAACAACAGGCGATATCGAGATTTTGAACCCAGAATTGGTTTTGTGCCACCTTGATGATGGTGCGGAAATCAACATGGAGTTCACCGTTGGTACAGGCAAAGGCTATGTGCCGGCTGATCGCAATCGTCCTGAAGATGCGCCAATTGGTCATGTTGCAGTGGATTCGCTGTTTTCGCCAATTAAGCGTGTTTCTTACAAAGTTGAGAACACACGTGAAGGTCAGGTGCTTGACTATGACAAGCTGAACCTGACAGTGGAAACCAATGGTGCGGTTTCACCTGAAGATGCAGTGGCTTTTGCTGCGCGTATCTTGCAGGATCAATTGAATGTGTTCGTGAACTTTGAAGAGCCTGAAAAAGAGGTTGTTGAGGATGCCATCCCTGAATTGGCGTTCAACCCAGCCTTGCTCAAGAAAGTTGACGAGCTTGAATTGTCTGTTCGTTCAGCAAACTGCTTGAAGAACGACAATATCGTTTACATTGGTGATTTGATCCAGAAGTCGGAAGCGGAGATGTTGCGCACGCCGAACTTTGGCCGTAAATCACTAAATGAAATCAAAGAAGTTCTGGCGCAAATGGGCTTGCATCTTGGTATGGATGTAGCCAACTGGCCGCCTGAAAACATTGAAGATCTCGCGAAGCGTTTTGAAGATCATTATTGATCTTTAACGTCCCGCATTGAGTTGACAGGAGAATAGAATGCGCCACCGTAAAGCTGGTCGCAAGTTGAACCGGACAGCAAGCCATCGTAAAGCGATGTTTGCGAACATGGCCGCTGCTTTGATCAAGCACGAGCAGATCGTTACAACTTTGCCTAAAGCCAAAGACCTTCGTCCAATTGTTGAGAAACTCATCACATTGGCCAAAAAAGGTGATTTGAATTCACGTCGTCTTGCCGCTTCTCGCCTTGGTGATGAAGCAATGGCTAAGAAATTGTTCGACGTATTGGGTCCACGTTATCAAGAGCGTCAGGGTGGTTACACCCGCGTGTTGAAAGCCGGTTTCCGCCACGGCGACAACGCGCCAGTTGCTGTGATCGAATTGGTAGATCGTGATCCATCAGCAAAAGGTGCCGATTCTGGCCCAACTGCTGAGCGTGTTGAAGCTGAAGACGCAGACGCAGCGTAAGTTTCAGCTTTCAATTGCGAAAGTTTTAAAGCGCTCCCTTTTTGGGGGCGCTTTTGTTTTGTCTGATGCAAATTTGATCTTATATCTGCCTTATTGCGTTTTAAGATCAGGACCGACACGCCAAAGCTCGAGGAGTTTATTCCATGTTGCACCGTCGCATTTTCATTATTTTGCTCAGCCTTTTTGCTCTGAGTGTGCCTGTAGCGGCACAAGAAGCGCGTGAAGTGCCGCAAAATAGGGCGCAGGTGCAATTGAGCTATGCGCCTGTGGTGCAAAAGGCTTCGCCGTCAGTGGTGAATGTCTATGCAACGAAAATGACGGTTCAGCGCGACTCAATGTTTGATGATCCGTTTTTCCAGCGGTTCTTTGGCGATGACAGTCCTTTTTTTGAGCGACGCCCGCGCAAAAGCCAATCGCTTGGCTCTGGTGTTGTGGTGCAGGCTGATGGCACAATCCTTACCAACTTCCATGTGGTAGATGGCGCTGACGATATTCGTGTGAGTTTTGCTGACGGTCGCGAATATCATACGGAATTGATGCTTGCGGATAAAAAGACTGATTTGGCGGTGCTGCAGATCAAAGATGCGAATGGTGAGCGGTTCCAGGCGCTTGAGTTTGCAGATTCGGAAAACTTACTGGTCGGTGATTTGGTGCTGGCTATTGGCAACCCCTTTGGCGTTGGGCAAACGGTAACGAGCGGCATTGTTTCCGCTTTGGCCCGTACAGGCGTTGGTGTGAGTGATTTCCAATTCTTTATTCAAACTGATGCGGCCATTAATCCGGGCAATTCAGGCGGCGCTTTGGTTGATATGGATGGCAAGTTGGTCGGTATCAACACAGCCATTTTCTCCCGCTCCGGCGGGTCGAACGGCATTGGCTTTGCCATCCCGTCCAGCATGGCGCAGTTCATTCTGAATGCGGCGCAAAATGGTGGCGAACTGGTGCGGCCTTGGTTGGGTGCGCGTTTGCAAGAAGTTACGGGTGATATTGCCCGCTCAGTTGGTCTGCCGCGCAATCGTGGGGCGTTGGTGACTGAGGTCTATCCAAATGGGCCTGCGGATGCGGCTGGCTTGCGCTCGGGCGACGTGATTTTGATGCTTGATGATCGCATGGTTGAAGATCCCGAAGCATTTGACTTCCGCTTGTCGACAAAACCGGTTGGTGGCGAAGCCAATTTGTTGGTGTTGCGCCGTGGGCAGGAAATGGAGCTCCGTTTGCCGTTGCAAGAGGTTGATCGTGACGCGGAGATTCGTCAGATCACGGTAAAAGGTAACTCACGCTTCACCGGCGCGGTGCTGGTGCAATTGAATGGCTATTATCGTGATGAACTTGATCTGCCAGCAAATCTTGAAGGTGTTTTGGTGTTGCAGGTGCAGCGTGGTTCTCCAGCCCAACGCATTGGCTTGCGGCCGGGGGATGTGATCCGTTCGCTTAATGGCGAGCAGAATCTCTCACTAGATCGTTTCCAAGAGCTTGTGGGCGAGGGCGCGCGCGGCTGGCGTTTGACCATTCAGCGTGGTAATCGGGTTATAAACTCGTTTGTCAGCGGATAGTCTATGTCGGATTTGTTTGGCGGAGATGTACCTTCGACGCCCAATGAACAATTTGAAGATCGACCTTTAGCGGATCGGTTGCGCCCCAAAACTTTGGAAGAAGTTGTGGGGCAAGACCATTTGCTGGGCGATGACGGCGTTTTGACGCGCATGATCAAAGCGGGCCGCTTGGGTTCGTTGATTTTTTGGGGACCGCCAGGGTCTGGCAAAACCACCGTTGCGCGGCTCTTGGCTGATCAGGTAGATTATCATTTCCATCAAATTTCGGCGATTTTTTCTGGCGTAGCCGATCTCAAAAAAACATTTGAGCTTGCCAAACAGATGCGGGCCAATGGCAAAAAGACTTTGCTGTTCGTGGATGAAATCCATCGGTTTAACCGGGCGCAGCAGGATAGTTTTTTGCCGGTGATGGAAGATGGCACCATTGTGCTCGTTGGCGCTACAACGGAAAACCCTTCTTTTGAACTCAATGCGGCGCTTTTGTCTCGTGCGCAGGTATTGAGTTTTAAATCGCACACGCATGAAGCGGCGGAGCAGCTGATTGCTCGCGCTGAAGAGCTGGAAGCCCGTAAAGCGCCGCTAGACGCCGAAGCGCGGCGCGCATTGTACGAGATGGCGGATGGCGACGGCAGAGCGCTGTTGGGCCTGTTAGAAGAGGTTTATGCGGCTACTGGCGAAGATGAAGTGCTGGACCAGAAGGCACTTGAGGCTTTGGTGCAGCGGCGTGCGCCTGTTTATGACAAAGGACAAGACGGTCATTACAATTTGATTTCGGCGTTGCATAAGACCATTCGCGGGTCAGATCCTGACGCGGCGCTTTATTATTTGTCGCGGATGCTGGTGGCGGGGGAAGACCCGATGTTTATCGCGCGGCGGCTTATTCGCATGGCGGTTGAGGATATTGGCTTGGCCGACCCTCAAGCCTTGCCACAATGTGTGGCGGCGCGGGATGCGTTTCACATGTTGGGCACGCCGGAAGGCGAACTGGCGTTGGCGCAGGCTGCTGTTTACCTCGCACTCGCGCCGAAATCCAATGCGGTTTATAATGCCTATAACAATGCGATGCGCGTGGCGAAGACCACCGGATCACCCACGCCACCCAAAGTGATTTTGAATGCGCCGACCAAATTGATGAAGTCAGAAGGCTATGGCGACGGCTATCAATATGACCATGATGCGCCGGACGCATTTTCAGGGCAGGAATATTTCCCGGAGAAATTGGGGCGGCAGACATTCTATGAGCCAGTTGAGCGTGGATTTGAGCGAGATTTGCAAAAGCGCATAGACTATTTCAAACGCTTGCGTTTGAAGCGACAAACGGGCAAAAGCTAGCTCTAAATCTTTTTTGAAGCGGGAAGGACAGTCATGTCCTACATTTTGGTTGGTTTAGGTGGCGCTTTTGGGGCCATGGGGCGATTTGGCATTGGTCAGTTGATCATGCGCTTAGGGCTAACTGGGTGGCCATTTGCAACCTTGGCGGTGAACATTGTTGGCTCCTTTATCATGGGGCTGGTGATCGCGTTGTTGGCGCGGCATACGCCGGACTGGTCACACTCAGCGCGTTTGCTGGTGGCTACGGGCTTTTGTGGCGGGTTCACCACCTTTTCGGCCTTTTCGCTAGATTTTATCAGCCTTTATGAGCGGGGGCAGACCATGTCTGCGCTGCTTTATGTGGGCTTGTCAGTTATTTTGTCCATCGCGGCTTTGTTTGCGGCGATGGCGTTGGTGCGCGGGAGTGCAATATGAGTGGTGTTCAACATCGAAAAGTGACGCAGGAAGAAGATGGCATGCGGCTGGACCGCTGGTTTTCCATCCATTTCCCTGAATTGCCGTTTTCGCGCCTCAACCGGATTATTCGCAAAGGCGAAGTGCGGGTGGATAAAGGCCGTGTGAAGGCCAATCAGCGTTTGGAAACGGGCCAGACTGTGCGGGTGCCGCCGATTGCCGATGCTGGGGTGAAGCCGAGCAAGCCAAAGCCGATCAATGAAAAAGACGTGCAGTTCTTACGCGACATTACGCTTTATGAAGATGATCAGATTTTGGTGTTGAATAAGCCACACGGCCTTGCGGTGCAAGGCGGTACGGGCACCAAAAGGCATTTGGACAAAATGCTCGAAAGCATCCCCAACAAAAAGGGCGAAAAGCCGCGCTTGGTGCACCGGTTGGACCGGGATACATCTGGCTGCTTGCTCGTGGCGAAAACCCGATCTGCCGCATCGCATTTCGGCAAGATTTTCCGTTCGCGGTCAGCGCGTAAAATTTATTGGGCGGTTACGGCGCATATGCCGACGCCAAAGCAAGGCAAAATCTCTTGCTTCTTGGCACGTCGTGCCACTGAAGATGGCGAGCAAATGCATGTGGTGCAGCAGGGCGAAGAGGGCGCGCAGCACTCCATCACCCATTATTCTGTAACCGATGATGCCGCCACGCGCGTGGCTTGGGTCACCTTGAAGCCTGTCACTGGCCGTACGCACCAATTGCGGGTGCATATGGCGCAAATGAAAACGCCGATCATCAATGATCCGCGCTATTTCTCCATTGAAAACTGGGAAAAGCCAGAAGGAATTGGCGAAGGTTTGCATTTGCATGCCCGTCGGTTGGCACTTCCTCTGCCAAATGGCCATCGGTTGGACATTACCGCACCATTGCCTGCGCATATGCAGCAGACATTTGATTTGTTCGGTTTCAATGCGGCACAATATGACCCGAATGATGAGGAACTGGATGAAGATTGATGGCTGATCTCTCGCATTTTGAAAAACTGGAAGATGAGGTCAAATTGTTGGCGCAAGCCAGCTATGACTGGGTGTTGGAACAGGTACCAAACCTTGGCAAGATGAGACGTTGGGGGTTCCCATCCTTCGTTGGCAATTCTACGTTGATTTCAGTTTGCGGGCAGAAGCAGCACGTCAATATTCAGTTTTACATGGGCAGCAAGTTGGCCGACCAGCACAAGCTGTTGGAAGGTACAGGCAAAAGCATGCGGCATGTGAAGATACGCAAACTGTCTGATCTAGATCAGCCGGGGCTGAACGAGTTGATTCAGGCAGCTATTGCGTATGATGAAACATTGCCAGACGAAGGATTGCGGGCGAAGGCGGAGAAATTATGAGGCTTGTTGTTTTTGACGTAGATGGCACCATTGTTGACAGTGCCCATATTATTATTGATGCGGCGCTATATGCCTTCGACAAGGAAAAGCTGGCTTTGCCGACACCAGAAGCGGTGCGCCATGGCATTGGTTTGAAGCTGGAAACCGCCATCGGTCATTTGTTGGAAGAGCCTGATGACGCGATGGTCGATCAACTTGCCGGGCATTATCGCGACTATTTCTTTGGCAAGGTGACCGACGAGCCGCATATTGAGCATATTTATGACGGTGCTTATGACGCGATCCACCGATTGGGCGCGCAGGATACGACCTTGTTGGGAATCGCCACCGGCAAACATTTGCGCGGCGTGCATCGCCTGTTCGACAATCATGATTTCGGCCATCATTTTGTGACGCTGCAGGCGGCGGACAATAACCCGTCAAAGCCGCATCCGGGCATGTTGCACAATGCGATCAATGAAACGGGTGTTGAAGTTAACCGCACCGTGATGGTGGGGGACACGCGCTTTGACATGCAAATGGCCAAGGCTGCAAATGTGAAGGCGATTGGCGTGGCGTGGGGCTATCACGATAAAGCGGATTTGCTGGAGCATGGCGCCGATATTGTGATCGATAAATATGAGCATATTGACGAAGCGATTGATGGACTGATTGGCTAATGCGGGAAATTTTAGAAGAAGCGGAAGCACATATCAAAGATGGCTATGGGCGCGCGCAGGAACATGCGAAGCAGCCATTGCCCAAGCGTTTCTATAAAAACGTCTCAACAGACGAGCAGGATGGGCAGCATCGGGTGTTGCTCGATGGCAAGCCGATCAAAACGCCCGGCAAGAAGACTGTAGGATTTCCTGATGCGACACTGGCTCAGCAAGTGGCTGATGAGTGGGCTGCGTCGGAAGAGAAGATCGACCCCGCAAAAATGCCGCTAACTCGGCTGTGCAACACCATTGTTGAGAGTGGGGACGAGCATTTGGATGCCGTGCGCGCTGAACTGCTGAAATATGCTGGCAACGACTTGCTGTTTTACCGCGCTGAAGGGCCGGAAAGCTTGGTCGATCTACAGCGCGAGCATTGGGATGCGCCACTGGATGTGTTTGAGAGTGAACATGGTGCCAAGTTTGAACTGGCTGGCGGCGTGATGCATGTGGCGCAGCCCGCAGAAAGTCTGCAGAAAATTGACAAGCTCGTGCAGCGCTACGGCTTGTTCTCGGCCTTTGCCGCCATGTCAATCACCGCGATCACAGGCTCTGCCTTGTTGGCGATTGGCCTGCGCGAAGGGCACTTTGAGACTGAGCAAGTGTGGGCCGCTGCCTATGTGGATGAAGATTATCAGGCCAGCCAATGGGGCGAAGATGATCAAGCCATGGCCATGCGCGCCTTTAAGCGGCAAGACTATGATGCCGCTGTCCGCTTGTTTGAACTTTTGAGTCTGGATGTTTAACTAAGTCTTTGATTTAAATTTTATTTTGAAGATTGGCCCGGATCAAGTCCGGGGCAGCCGAACTCATAAGTAGGCCAAACCCCTTGTGGCCGTCCCGGCCTTGAGCCGGGACCAATACCCAAATTTTAGAAGCACCACATCGCCACTAACCACCACGTCATTGCAAGACTTGATCTTGCAATCCATTTGAGCCTTCCGCTTATCGAAAGGTATGTGAGGAAAACCTCAGCGCTTCTTCGAGCGGATATGTGAATTGGCCCCCAAGATCAAGTCTTGGGGTGACGGCGGAGAGATTAGTGTTGAATCTAAAATTCTGATTCCGAAAAATCAGCTAACCATCTGATCTAGCTTTGTGATTTAGCTGCATGCTCGCGCAGCCATTCCACAATAGCAGGCTCGATTTCTTCCAGTGGATCAGTCACGAAGCTGCGTTCGTGGGCATAGGGATGCGGAATGGACAAGCGTTCCGTTTGGATAACTTTCCGGCCATAGGCGATCACATCGATGTCGATGAGGCGAGGGCCCCATTTTTCGTCGCGTTTGCGGCCCATGGCTTCTTCAATCATCAAGCCAGCATCCAACAACCCTTCGGGGCCGAGCGATGTTTCAATCTCAATCGCCATGTTCAGAAATGGATTTTGATCGGTTTTGCCCCAAGGGTCGGTCTCGATGATGGTCGATTTCTTGATGATGTGAATGTCCGGGTGCGCATCCAGTCGGCGTAGCGCTTCCTTCAATTGGGCGCGCGGACGGCCAATATTTGCCCCAAGGGCCAGCCAAGCACGTGCCATTATGCTGTCTCCCGGTCTCGAACGATTTCGATGGCGAATTCGCCAGATACAACGGGAATCGGTGCCTCTGGCTTGCGCACGCGCACTTTGATCCATTCGATTGTCGGGAAGGCCTCAAACAGCCGATCAACAATATGTTGGCCCAGCGCTTCAATCAGTTTGAAGCGGGTTTCGGTGATGGCTTCATGCAGCAATTCAAAAATGTCGGCATAGGAGATGGTTGTTTCCACATCATCGCTTTTGCCTGGTTCGCGCAAGTCCACGCCACATTCAAGGTCAATGCGAAAGCGCTGGCCCAATGTGTTTTCTTCCATCATCACCCCGTGATAGCCATAAAAGGCGAGGTCGGAGAGGATGATCTTATCTTCGATACGGTCAGTGCGAACCATATTAAACGTCCTTTGGCGGTGGCGGGCCATAGAGCATGGCCTTGGCGACTTGCAGTGCGTCGAGATTCTCGCGCACATCGTGCACGCGGAATATATGCGCGCCTTTTTCATATGCAAGTACCGTAGAGGCGGTGGTGGCCGCAACCCGTTCTTTTGGGGTATTGCCCAGCAATTTGCCGAACATGGATTTGCGAGACGTACCAATCAGCAGCGGATAGCCAAGAGCATGTAGCTCATCTACCCGGCGCAGCAACTCGTAATTTTCGTCAAAGTTTTTGGCAAAGCCGAAGCCGGGGTCCAAAGCGATTTGCGACTTGGAAATGCCAGCTTTTTCAGCGATTTGCAGGCTCTTCTCAAAGAAACGATTCATCTCGCCGATCAGGTCTTTTTCGCGATCTCGGTCAGGGTCCCAGTGCATCAAAATGGCTGGGCAACCATAGTGGGCAGCGACGTCGGCCAGTTCTGGATCGCGCTGAAAGCCCCATACATCATTGATGGTCTCAGCTCCGGCTTCCATGGCTTGCTGGCCCACAATGGCTTTATAGCTGTCGATAGAGATGGGGGCTGTGATGCCTGATTCTTTGAGAGCATCAATGGCTGGCAATACGCGGTCGAGCTCTTCTTGTGCGGCCACAGCTTCTGAGCCGGGGCGGGTGCTCTCGCCGCCAATGTCCAGAATATGTGCGCCTTCGGCGACCATCTTTTGGGCTTGTGCGATAATCTTCTCACGGTCGGTGAAGTCACCCCCGTCAGAAAAGCTGTCGGGCGTGACGTTGAGAATGCCCATCACAAGGGGATCGCGCCCCAGTGTGATTTCACCCGACTTGAGCTGCCATTTGAATTCCTGATGCATTATTCGGCTGCAGGTTTCGCCACAAATTCAGGCTGTGTAGGCTCGCCGAACAAATCATACTCGTCGCTATCGACCAGTTTGACCTTCACCATGTCGCCGGGCTTTACGCCTTGAACATCGTCGATAAACACTTGGCCATCAATATCTGGTGCATCCCATTGGCTTCGGCCGAGGGCGCGGTTATCTTCCGGTGCGACATCGTCGATCAGCACGTCAATCTCGCGGCCAACTTTCTGGCGCAACCGCTCTGCGGAAATGGCTTGTGCTTTCACCATCAAGCGATCATAGCGATCTTGCTTGATTTCGTCGGGCACAGCGCCTTCAATCTCATTGGCCACGGCGCCAGTCACAGGCTCATATTGGAATGCCCCCAAGCGATCAATTTGGGTTTCGTCCAGCCAATCCAGCAATTGCTCGAAGTCGTCTTCCGTTTCACCCGGGAAGCCCACGATGAAGGTGGACCGGATCGCGAGATCAGGGCAGATGTCGCGCCAGTGTTTGATACGATCTGCGGTTTTGACCTGATTGGCCGGGCGGCGCATGGCTTTAAGCACATTTGGCGCTGCGTGCTGGAATGGAATGTCGAGGTACGGCAAGATTTTGCCTTCGGCCATCAGCGGGATGGTCTTGTCCACATGCGGATAGGGGTAAACATAGTGCAAGCGCACCCATGCATCCAATTCGCCCAGCTCTTCGCAGAGATTGTGGAACCGCGCTTCCACATCTCGCTTATGAAAGCGGGAGGTGGCATATTTAATGTCTTGGCCGTAAGCGCTTGTGTCTTGTGAAATCACCATGATTTCTTTCACGCCCGCTTTCACCAGCCGTTCGGCTTCATAAAGCACGCTGGCTACCGGACGCGACTGCAAATCGCCGCGGATAGACGGAATGATGCAGAAGGTGCAGCGGTTGGAACAGCCTTCCGAAATCTTCAGATAGGCATAATGGCGCGGCGTTAGGCGCAATCCATCTGCTGGCACAAGGTCTTCGAATGGCTTGTGCACGGGCGGCAGATTTTCATGCACCGCTTCCACCACCGCTTCATATTGATGTGGGCCGGAGACGGCGAGCACTTTTGGGTGTGTGTCGCGGATCAATTGCTCTTCGGTGCCTAAGCAGCCAGTAACGACCACTTTGCCATTTTCATTGATAGCTTCGCCGATGGCCTCAAGGCTTTCGGCTTTGGCGCTGTCCAAAAAGCCGCATGTGTTGACGATCACCAAATCCGCACCCTCATAGGAGTGCGAGAAATTGTACCCCTGCGCCCGCAGGGTGGTCAAAATGCGTTCTGAATCGACGAGCGCCTTTGGGCAGCCAAGGCTCACAAGTCCAATGGTTGGGTTCTGGTTCATCCGTTCGGCCTTTAATAGGATTTGAATGGGCTTTCTACCGCACTCAAATCCTACGTCAAGCATTAGGAGAATGCGCCAATCACTTCATCAAGCTGATCGCACATAAAATCGGCATTTTCGCGGCTAAACACCATAGGGGGCTTGAATTTCAGCACATTGTCCAGTGGGCCATCGGTTGAGAACAAAATGGAGCGGTCGCGCAAGGCGTTGACAATGGCGCCAGCTTTTTCTGTGGCCGGGGTCAATTGCTCATCTTCAATCAGCTCCATGCCCAGAAACAGGCCGTGTCCGCGTACGTCGCCGACCAGATCATATTTGTCTTTGATTTCATGCCAGCGGCCCAAAATGTAATTACCAAGCTCTTTGGCATGTGCCTGAAGGCCTTCATTTTCAATCACATCCATCACCGCCATGCCCACAGCCATAGATACGGGGTTACCGCCAAAGCTATTGAAATACTCCATGCCCGTGTTGAACTTGTTGGCCAATTCTTTCGTGGTCACCACAGCCGCGAGGGGATGGCCGTTGCCGATGGGTTTGCCCATCACCACAATGTCGGGCACCACGTCTTGCAACTCATATGCCCAAAAATGCTCGCCCACACGGCCAAAGCCACATTGCACTTCATCAGCAATGCACACGCCGCCTTCGGCCCGTACAGCCTCATAAACTGTTTTGAAGTAGCCTTCAGGGTAGGCGACTTGGCCGCCAACGCCTGAAATGCTTTCAGCGATGAATGCTGCCGCGCCATTGCCCGTTTTGGCTTTAATTTCCGCGATGCGTCGTTTCACATCTTCCGCATATTTAGCGCCCGCATCATTGTCGCCATAGCGATAGGGGCCGCGGAAGGGATCGGGGAATTCGGCAATATGGGTGAAATCTGGCTGTGGGAAGCCACCTTTGCGCTTGAATTTATAAGGGCTGACATCAACAGCACCTTGCGAGTTGCCGTGATAAGCCCAATCCAAAACAATCGTATCTTTCTGGCCGGTGGCTTGTCGCGCAATCCGCAGCGCCAATTCGTTGGCTTCGGTGCCGGAATTGACGAAATAGGCGACCGAAAGATGGTCTGGCATTTTTGAAGTGATGCGTTCCGCAAAATCAAGCACCAACTCGCTCAGATAGCGTGTATTGGTGTTGAGAATTGCCGCTTGCCGCGAAATTGCCTCTACCAGATGCGGGTGACAATGGCCGATATGGGTGATGTTGTTGACGCAATCGAGGAACGCGCGGCCCGTGTGGTCGTATAAATGAACGCCTTTACCGGACACCATTTTGAGCTTTTTCTTGTAAGAAACGCTCAATGAGGGGCCGAGTAAATCAGCGCGGCGCTGCATCAGCTTGTCTGGTGTTTGCTCGTCAATTTCAAAGGTTTGTGGAGCCTGGTTCATTAAAAGATTCGGGTTGGGGCAGATTTGCTGCCACACATCCCACATGCTTTTGTGTGCTACGCCGTTGAAATTGGTGGATTGGCTCAACATTGAGGTCATGATCTGGAAATGCAAATGCGGATACCAACCGCCATTCACGTCCCAATCGCCAATATGGCCGATCAATTGGCCTTTCTCGATCTTGTCGCCCACATGGTGCAGATCAAAGATAGAGCGGGAGAGGTGGCCGTAAAGCGAATAGAATGGCACACCTTTATCGGTTTCATGCTTCAGAATGAGTGTCGGGCCATAATCCAGCTCAAACGCATTGTCATGCACGGCAAAGACTTCGCCCGCCATTGGCGCGTGCAGCGGTTCGTCCGCATGCACAAACACGTCGACGCCCATATGAATGGTGCGGCGTTCTTTTGACAGTTTGGAGGCGAAGGCATCGGTTTGATAAACAGTGCGGTCTTCGCCATAGCGGCCAATGCCAAACCGGGCCTCTTCTTTGGCGCACTTGTCGTCGAACCAAGTGTTAAAAGCCTTATCGCTGAAAGGTGGGATCGTCGTGTCGCTGCCATCAGCCGGGATGATAAATCGCGCTTCATATTTGAAGTCTGGCTTGAACAGCGAAGCACTGTTGGATTGATTTTGCTCGAGAAACGCGATGATGTGACTTGCATGATCCACAGCGTCCAGTCCCGCTGAATGGCGGAACAGGGCAGTCATAAAGCGGGGGTCAATATCGTCCAGACGATCAAGCAGCTCCAAGGCGGGCTTTTGCGACACCAGCAAATATTCATTTTCTGGATGAGCCTTGATCTGGTGAGAGGACATAGCTACGCTGACGGTGAGGCGCATGCGGATCAGGTCAAACAGCACATCCAGCTCTTCTGCGAACAGCGGAAATTCAGCGCAATAATTGCTAACTAGCGCTTTTGATGCGGCAAAAAGATCAACTTGATCCATCAGCGCATAGGCCATTGTTACGGCTAGTTCATTGATTTGCCGTCCGTGGCACATATCGCCAAAATCGATGAGGCCGGTGACTTTGCTTTCATCCGTAGGGTCGATCACTAGATTATTGTCATTGGCGTCTTGGTGGATCACTGCCATGCGCAAATGTTGCAACTTCGGTGCAGTTTCCGCGCGATAATGGGCGAAGAGTTGCTCGGCACGCTCACGATGCGCTGGATTGGCGATGGAGGGGAAATATTCCTCCGCTGCCAAGGCATTGTCCAAATTCCAAATAAAGTCCGGTCGGTGCGCGGCAGGGCGATAAAAACCGCTAAAGGCCTTTGAGAATTTGCCCATAAAACGGCCGAGGTCTGCAAGGCGGTCTAACGAAACTGGCTTTTGCGAATAGAGATCGCCATCCAAGAAAGTCAGCAGGCGGATGTGGTAATCTTGTCCATCCTTTTGCGCCACGAACATTTGCTCGTTCTCATTGGTAAGCACCAATTCTGGACAACCCTCAAATCCAGCATTTTTCAAGAAGGTCAAGCTGTCGTTCTGTAGGTCCAAGAAGTCCAAATCTTCGCCCGCATTGGCAATTTTGAACACATAATTGCCTTGGTCCGTGCTCACTGCAAAGTTTTGATCGCGCTCGCTTTCAAGTGCGCGCAATGTGCCGCTGATGCCATATTTGGCTTTCAGCATCTCTGTTACGTCTTTTTCGGTGAACTGAGGTGGGGCGAACTCAAAGGCAGACATATGTGCTTGGACCCTTAGTTGGATTGTTTTGGCTATCTTATCCAAATTTGCAGTCGATTGGACCCCAAAGGACAGGGAGATATTGCGATAAATAAAAATGGGTTCATGCTGATTTAGCATGAACCCATCATCATTTTCGAAATTGTAAAGCGCTTAGCTTTTTGGCGTATCAGTTGCCTTCTTCGCCGTTGCTGGGCGTTTGGCTGTTGTTTTGCGTTTTGCTGGCGCTTTGCGTGTTGATGATTTTGTTGCAGAGCTGCGGCTTGTTGTGGTGCTGCGTGCGGCGCGGGTGCTGGTTTTGGCTTTCGGCGCAGCAGGCTCGCTTTTGGGCAATGCCTCATAAGCTTCATTCACATCATCTTCTGCAAGCTCTTCCAAAGCGTCTTTTACGTCATCGAAGATAGAGAGAGCTGGACGCGCAGGTTGCTGAATTTCGATCAGCTTTTCGTTTTTCTTGAAGAAAACGAGCAAAGTTTCGCACAACACACGCAAGGCCACAAAGGCGCCAAGGCCAAAGATGCCTACTTCCAGAATGCCCCAAAGGCCTGACCCAAAGGAATCGGCAAAAGTGGCGAACAGATGGTTGATTGACCAAAGGACGATGGTGCCTAGGCCAAGCAAATAAAGCAATTTGATGATTTTTGGTGCAATCATCCGATCGAGATTAAAAATGGTGCCGCTTGTGGCGAGCTTTTTCATATCTTCGGTGTTCATTTGGTCACCTTTGGCTGGTGGTTGGGCTGTCTTTGTTCAGCTTTAGCACAATTGGTTGAAATCTGGCCAGTATAAGCGGGGGCTAAACCCGCACGGTTGGGCCAAAAATACGCTCAAAATTCTTCTTAAGGGCACTGTCGAGTTCCGGCATCGAAACAAGCTGGCCCAAATCTTCAAAACTGGTGACACCCTGATCAGAAATGCCACACGGCACAATGCCGCTATAATCATTCAAGTCAGGGTTTAAATTGATAGAAATGCCGTGAAAGCTGGTCCAGCGGGAGACGCGCACGCCAATGGCGGCAATTTTGTCTTCTTTGTTAAAGCCCTTTTCGGGGCGTTTTACCCAAACGCCCACACGTCCGTCGACCTGTTTGCCTTCAATGTTGAAGTCCGCTAGCGTATCGATCACCAATTGCTCCATTGCCCGCACAAAGGCGCGCACATCGCGACCACGCTGTTTCAGGTCGAGCATGAGATACACGACCCGTTGGCCAGGACCGTGATAGGTATATTGCCCGCCGCGTCCCGCATCGAACACCGGCAGCATGTCCGGATCGGTTAAATCTTCTGGTTTTGCAGATGTCCCTGCGGTGTAAAGCGGGGGGTGCTCCAGCAGCCACACCAATTCTTCCGCTTCGCCGCGCGCCAATTGGTCAACATGGGCTTTCATCCGTGCCAAAGCTTCGGGATATTCAATCAATTGATCGGAAATTTCCCATTGGGTTGGGTGCCCATCCTGGCGAAAAACTGTTGAATTTTGAGACATAAAGTGCGGCAAATTTAAATTTTGTTAAGACTTCGATAACCATGCCCGATGCATGGTGAATTGCGTTGCACTTGGTTTATGCCATAAACATGGCGCGTGCAATGACTTGATTCTGTCGCTTGAGGCCAAATGACATGGACGCGTTAAAATCCATTGATGTTGATATCACTGTGGAGTTGGGGGCAACCAAAATGCCTATCCACCATTTGCTGCGCATGGGCCGTGGTGCGGTGATTGAATTGGACGCAACAGAATATGATCCCTTAAAAATCTACGCCAACAAAACGCTTGTGGCGATTGGCGAAATCAAGATTGATGAGGGCCAGCTCTCGATTGAAGTGTTGGAAAAAGTCACAAAACAGCCTTAGTCAAAAAAAACGACAAATAGAGCTTGTGCGTGTTAAGGCCATTTGATAAATGGTGGCGCGCTAAAGACATTTATGCGGTCGTGGCGGAATTGGTAGACGCGCAGCGTTGAGGTCGCTGTGGGGTAACACCCGTGGAAGTTCGAGTCTTCTCGACCGCACCAAATTGTTTTAAAAGAACCTGCCTTCGGGCAGGTTTTTTTGTATGTGGGGGCAGTTGTGGCAGGGGCATCTATTCAGAATCGCGACTATCGGTTTTTACCGGTAAAGGCGCTGATCTTTTTTGTGGGGCTTTTGCTCGTTTTAAAGCTTGGCTTTACATTCTTCACCAAAGTGGCAGCGGATGAGGCCTATTATTGGCTTTGGGGACAGCATTTTGATTGGTCATATTTTGACCATCCACCATTGAATGCGTGGATTTTGGGCGTTAGTGACCGCATATTTGGCACAAATGTGTTTGGCCTTCGCCTTCCTGCTCTGCTCAGCTTTGCAGGCACGACTTATGTTATGTGGCTCTTTGCGCAACGTCTTTTTCCGCAAAATTCAAAGCAAAGCTTCCTGATTATGCTGGTCGTGTTTCTTGCGTCTCCCACATTGTTTGTGTGGACGACAATTGTTTATCACGACCATCTGATGCTGTTTCTTTGCATCGCCGCTGCTTACTGTTTCACGGATTATTTTGCTCGCTTCGCAGAAGATAACGGCACAGACGTAAAAGGGCTGTATTTAGCGGCGCTACTGCTTGGATTGGCGGGGCTAACCAAATATGCTGCCGCGTTTTTGGGTGTTTCCGTTGCTTTGGTGGTGTTGCTGAGCAGTCAATTGCGCCCCATGCTGAAGCAAAAACATATCTATTTTGCGGGCGTGCTTACATTTGCATGTATGGCACCTGTGTTGATCTGGAATTTGCAAAATGATTGGGCGTCTTTCCAACTGCATTTAAGCGATCGGTATGAGTTGAAAGCGTTTGAGGGCATAAATGCGGGCACATTTGCACGTTATCTTTTTTCAACCGCGCTTTATTTTGGCGTATTCCTTTTAATTCCACTCATTGGAATTTTTTGGCCACGGCGCTACGACAGCACCTTTGCAGCTTTGGGAGTACGCCTTGCTCAAATAACAATTCTCATTTCTCTTAGTATATTTGTGATCTTTGCGGCGCGTGGCACCGTCCACTGGTATTGGAGCGATTTGGCATACGCGTTGATGATCATATTTATGCTGCTTTATTTGCGATGGGGTTGGTTGATCTGGGCACATGTGCTGACGAGTTTTACGTTTATTGCTTATGGATTGGTGACATATGCGTTGGTGCCAGTTGAATATTATTTCGGAGCTAATGGGCTGGAAGTTGGCCGTATGTATGGGTGGGAACAGGTTGCGCCCAAAGTTGAGCATTATCAGAACGAGTTCAATGTAGAGTCAGTTGGTGGCACTCTTTATGTGAGTGCCGGACAATTGTCTTACTATCTAGACCGGCCCGATATTTACGATTTCGCGGCTAAAGAATCTCAATTTAATTATTGGGATCAGAAGAATGTGCCTGTGGGACAAAACGCCATAATTGTGCATGATCCGTTTGGTGATCTGGAAACCGCAAAGAGGCGATTTGGCAAGCTTACCTTGTTAGAGCGTATCAATATTAATTTGATGGGGTTTGATGTTCTTTGGTACGAAATTTACCTTGGGGAAAACTCAACCCCGATTGATGACGAGGTTGAGAAAGTTCCCTATGCGCCAGTGGCTAAGCTTTGATCAGTTTGCGAATGCCTGCATCGAGTGAGAAGATGCCAGGGCCGCAAATGAAGATGGTTAGGGCGGCGAGGCCCCATTGGGCATGCAGTGCCCATGCGCCAGGGTAAACGAGCTGGATCACGCAGGTCATGGCCAAGAGCCCAAGGCCGGCAAAGCGTGAGAAGAGGCCGATGACCAGCAGGACGGGCAACACAACTTCGCCAAGTGCAGCGAAATAAGCCAATAATTCGGGGAATGGCATGTCATATGCAGTGCCTAAAATATGTAGTTTATATTCCTGACTGAACAAATATTTGGCACCAGAATTGATTTGGGTGGGGAAGGACGCCCATTTGGTCCAGCCAGAGTTCCAGTAGGGTGTGGCCACGAAGAAACGTATGGCCAGCAAAACGGCGGACAGGACGACATAAATGGGGATGCCGAAACGGCGTAAGGGCTTAAATTCTCCAAAGATGGTGGCAATCATTTTGTTGCTCCTGATTTAAACTTAAATCGTTCAATGGCGCCGATGGCCAATAGTTGGGTTAAAAGGGCTTGCAAATCAAATTCGGGATCAGATTTCTGCGCAATCTCAACGCTGGTGGACAGTGAAAAACCGGCGGCAAGTGCCGTCAAAGCTGTCTTATTGTTGGGGGAAATAGATTGCGTTTGTACGTCCCATTCTGGTCGGCAAATTAATGTGATCTCCGCTTCATCAAAACTTATGCCCTCTAAGGTTTTGCCCGCTTGGGCACGTGCATAGATTTGATATGCTGGAAAACGAGATAAAGACCAATAAAAGCTCGGATGCAGCTTAAGTTTGGCGCTATCCAGAGTATCTTGGGGTGCATCGGCGATTGAGGCGGGGTTAAAGCGTTGCCCGTCCGCAGCGTGATAAGATTTGACGCGTTTATATTCTATATCCGCAATGTCGGCCAAAAAGGGCACTTGTTGCGCGGGTTTGAACTGGTTCAGAAATTGGGAAAATTCGTCGCCATAATAGATCATAAGCGGTGAGCTCGGCGGAAAATTGAGCGCATATTCCCGGGCCAGTGCTCGGAAGAATTCTTCGCCCACAAGCGAATGGCATGCAGGGAACGTGCTGGCGAGATTGTCGATCAAGCTCACCACCACATTATTGCGATAAACGCCGAACCGCTTGGGTGCATGTGCACCGCTGGGGTCAACAAGGTTTGCAGGACTTTCCTCATCCGGGTGGAATAAGGCCCTAGCAAAGCTTGTCTGGTCGTTGCGGAAATTAGGCGAGCGCATGGGCAGATGTCTCCCCAGTTTGCGTTAGCATGGTTTCTCGCGCTGCAACAGCTTCGGCGTAAAGTGTTGGCCAATCCGGCACATCATTGTCCCACTCGATCAAGGTGGGGCGTATGCCCACCTTTTTCACTACATAGCGATAGAGATCCCACACTGGCGGCGCAACCGGGCGGTCGTGGCTATCGATCAGCAATGGCGCGTCATCATCGTCAGTGTCGGTGGCGTGCCCGGCGAGGTGAATTTCTCCCACCGCATGCAACGGGAAGCGATCTAGATATTGGTATGCATCAAGCTTTTGATTGTTGGCCGAGATATGAACATTGTTCACATCCAGAATCAGCCGACAGTCCGTGCGCTTTTGCATTTCAGTGATGAAGCTGATTTCATCCATCTCTGTTTCGCTGAACGCAACATAAGTAGACGGGTTCTCCATCAATAGTGTGCGGCCAAGCGTTTCCTGAATTTGATCAACATGCTCCACCACGCGATTAAGTGTGCGTTGGGTATAGGGGATGGGCAGCAAATCGTTGAGAAACAACATGTTGCGCTCAGTATCATGGCTGGACCATGCCAAATGCTCTGAAACCAGCTTTGGCTGATAACGGTCAACTAGCTTTTTGAGGCGCATCAGGTGCGGGCGGTCTAGGGGGCCGTCGCTGCCGATGGAAAGGCCAACGCCATGGATGGAGAGATCGTAATTTTCATCAAGTGCGCGCAGCATGGCATGGGGAGGGCCACCATCGCCCATATAATTTTCTGCGTGCACTTCAAAAAAACTGAGATTTGGTTTGTCGTTGGCGATATTGGCGAAATGTTCTGGTTTAAAACCAACGCCGATTTCGGGTGTTTGCGCTTTTGTCACGGTGCTTCTCCTTTAATTGCGCGGGGGCATGCCCCCGCGCGAGAATGGAAGAGTAGTGTTGTCTTCAATTAAGACATGTCGCGCTCAAGCGCTTCCAATGAACCTGCGCGATCGCCAGGAAGAACTTTCGCCCAGAACTCTGTGTTTTCGCAAAGACCAGCTGGCACCAAAGTCCAAGCATTGCCTTGGTAGTCTACTTTAGATGTGCCGGCGCAAGAAGTGCCTGGGCCTGCTGCACAGTCGTTTTTGCCTGCAAGTGAAACGCCGAAGCATTTTTCCATGTCACCTTCTGCGTGTGCAGGGGCAACAGAAGCAGCTGAAGCAACAGCAGCGGTTACAGCGCTTGCTACGATAAGGCTTGTGGCGGTTTTTGCTTTAGACATGTTTTCCTCCAATGAGATTTTAAACAAAGTTGTTCCGCAGAAAATCTGCTGTCCCCTTTGTGTCGAATTGGTGGAGAAAAGAGAAATAACGCTTACGGGCAAATTTATCACTTTGGTGTGAGACGTTTGTGAGCGACAGAGGAGGATGAAGCTCTTGGCTGACGATAAATTTGTCATATAGGGGCGGTAGTTATGCCTCAAATTGCCACAATTCGGTGGCCTTTTGGCTGCGAATTCGCTAACACAGTTGCAAGCGCACCCCGTATCACATCTTAGGAGGCACATATGTCGAATGCAGAACAAGCACATTGGACAGACGATGCAGAATTGGATGCGATTCCACCTTTACGGGATGAAGATGATCGGCTGAATCGGGATTGGATTGATCAGATCGTTGATCTGATCGCCATGAAAGACGAAAACGAAGTTGCGCGTTATATGGCGCCGTTGCACGCGTCTGACGTCGGCGATGTGCTGGAAGCCATTTCCCCAGCAGATCGATTTGAACTGATCAGCCTTTTGGGCGAGTTGTTTGATTATTCGGCGCTGACTGAAGTTGACGACGCGGTTCGCTTGGAGCTGATGGAGCTTTTGCCCAACACCGACATTGCGCGCGGTGTGCAAGAGCTTGATAGCGATGATGCTGTTTATATTCTTGAAGATATTCAGGGGGAAGACCGCGAAGAAATTCTTGACGCCTTGCCCACATTTGAGCGGTTGGCGCTAAAGCGTTCGCTTGATTTCCCGGAAGAAACTGCCGGTCGGCGCATGCAGACCGAGTTTATTGCCATTCCGCCTTTTTGGACGGTGGGGCAGACCATTGACTATATGCGTGAGGCTGATGATTTGCCTGACGATTTCCACCAGATCTATGTGGTGGACCCGAGTTACAATCTGCTTGGCACACTAGCGCTGGATCGGATGTTGCGGGCGAAACGGCCTGCGGTCATCAAAGACATTATGAATTCCACCATCATTGAGGTGGAAGCAGAAGAAGACCAAGAAGAAGCTGCACGCGTGTTTGAGCGTTATGACTTGGTTGAAGTTGCGGTTGTCGACGAAACCCGCCGTTTGGTGGGTGTGTTGACCGTTGACGACATTGTTGACGTGATTCAGGAAGAGGCGGGCGAAGACATTAAGCGCCTTGCTGGTGTGGGTAATGAAGAAATTTCCGGCAATGTGTGGAATGCGGTGCGGTCGCGTCTCACTTGGCTGGGCGTTAATCTGGTGACCGCCATTCTCGCTTCGCTTGTTATTGGCATGTTCGATGCAACTATTCAGCAAATGGTGGCCTTGGCGGTGCTGATGCCGATCGTGGCGTCAATGGGGGGCAATGCCGGCACACAAACCATGACGGTTGCTGTGCGTGCGCTCTCCACGCGTGAATTGGACAGTTATAATGTGCGGCGGCTGATCACGCGTGAGTTTTTGGTGGGCGTGGTCAACGGTGTTGTGTTTGCCATTGTGATTGGTCTGGTGGCTTCGATTTGGTTTGCAAGTCCATTGCTTGGGCTGGTGATCGGTGCAGCGATGGTGATTAATATGATTGCAGCTGGGCTTTCGGGCATTTTGATCCCGTTGGCGCTGGATAAATTGAAGATCGACCCGGCCATCGCCTCAAGTGCTTTTGTAACAACGGTCACCGATGTTGTGGGCTTTATGGCATTTCTTTACATTGCTGCGCTGGCCTTCAATTTGTTCTAACCCTTGCAAGCAGGGGCAATTAACCGAATTGTCCACTATTTCATCCACACAAAGGTGCTATGCATATTTTGCACTTGCCAGTTTGGTAAGATTTGATTAACTCTAAAGGTCTCGCTGATCGCTATCAGCGGGTGAGGGTTAACAATTATAGGAGGCGACATGCGTAGCCAATCAAAGGCTGTATGTTGGCGGGCCGCTAGCTGGACTTTTGTTAGTCTGTTGTCAGTTGGGCTCCTTGTATCCGTACTGGTCAGCGCATAGCAAAGCGCTGAATTTGGAATTCTTCTAGGGTGCGTACCGGCAGATCGGCGCACCCTTATTTATGTCTGGTATAATGCTGCCTAAGCGATTGCCTTTTGCGCAGCAGGGCGACAAACTAATTTCTATGATTCATCTGATTAAGCTTTGTGTTGGTGTTAAAACAGTCGATGAGCTGATTGCCCATCGTGATTTTTTGCGTGAAACGGGGCGTGGCCGCCGTGATGGGTTGCATGTGCATCGCACGCGTATGTCACCCAAGCGCAAGGAAGAATTGTTGGATGGCGGCTCAATCTATTGGGTGATGAGTGGCAAGATTTCTGCTCGGCAGCGCATTGTCGATTTGGTTGAAGCGACTGACCATGAAGGCAAATCCTGCTGTGATATTGTGATGGATCCTGAGATTTATCGCACCGTGCCACGGCCTAAACGGCCGTTTCAGGGCTGGCGTTACTTAAAGCCAGAAGATGCGCCGCAGGATGTTTCGCAAAGTGATGGTGAAGATTTGCCGCCGGAGTTGGCTGCAGAGTTAGATGCGCTGGGGCTTCTTTAACCCCTTGGTTTACCCTTTATGTTAAGGTAAAAATTGATTTAACAAATCTGGTGGCTTGCGCCAGTTTTTGTTCTGACGCACTCTTGTCTCCGAAAAGGGAAGAGGTGACTCGTTTATGGCCGAACGCTCTGGCGCACATGTGATTGTGTTGGGGAATGAAAAGGGGGGATCTGGAAAGACCACCACCGCTTTTCATCTGGCCGTTTATTTGCTTTATCAAGGCTATAAGGTGGCGACAATCGACACGGATAGTCGGCAGCAAACCTTGACCCATTATGTGAAGAACCGCCGCCATTGGGCGCGTGTGCATCAGCTCACAATTCCTCATTCAACCCATTATCATCTGCCAAACGCGAAGAATGACAGCAAGGCTGAGCGCGAGCGGATTGAGTTTGCGCTGTTTCGGCAAGCGGTGGGCGAAGTTGAGGGACGAGTTGACTTTCTGATTATCGATACGCCGGGCTTTGATACACATTTGACGCGGCTGAGCCATGCTTTGGCGGATACGTTGATCACCCCGGTGAACGACAGTTTGATTGATTTGGACGTATTGGCGGACATCAACCCAGTTTCGTTGGAAATCCGCAAGGTCAATCATTATGCCCGCTTGGTGCAGCAGGCGCGTAAGGAGCGCTTGGCGATTGATGGCCGCACCATTGATTGGGTGATTGTGCGCAACCGCATTGCGACACTGGCTTCGCGCAATATGCGGAATGTGCAGATGGCAATTGAACATATTGCGCGGCGTTTGGGGTGTCGTATGGCCGATGGCATCGCAGAGCGCGTGGCATTTCGCTCATTGTTTTCGTCTGGGCTAACGGTATTTGACGCTTTGGGCGATGATCTGCTGCCTGGCGGTGGCGTGGCGCAGGTGAGCGCGCGGCAGGAATATCGGCATTTGGTTGATGCGCTTAATTTGCCCGTTCGGGAGCGGCTGGAAGAGCGCAGGGCGCGGAGAGAAGAGTGGCAAAAACGGGTGTTGGAGCAACCCGTTTTTGAGCATATTGCCAACAGTTGAGTTGGGGCGTTTAGTCGTTTAGCTCTTTGGCTTTATAGTCCCACAAAATCGCGCGATTGCCATTTGGCGAGAAGACATCCAATTCAATAGTAACTGTTGGTTTTAGAATGCGGCGTGTGCGTGACGATAAGGCCAGCACAGAGTTCAACAATTCCCCGACAGATTTACGCGCATTTTTTTCGACCATTTGCTGCGCAAGGCCCAACAGGGTGGCGCGCCGCAATTTGTAGTCGTCTGATGCCAGTGGCGATTTTGGCGTGAACGCTGCCAAATTCTTCAAGCTATCATCATTTTGCATTGAGTTACTCCATACTACTTACTCAAGCGGTGTCGTTTTTTACCCCGGTAGGGCCAAGCATTTTATGTCTTTTGATTTAAGCGCTTGGCAGGTTTGAATCGCCTCTTCTTGATTGGTGAACCCCATAACACGTGCCCGGAAATAGGCTTGGCCATTTGTGGTGATGGGCTGAACTGCAGACCGCAGATCTTTCAAGCCATCAACTTGTTGGGTTGCATTGGCCAAAATTTCATTGGCCTCATTTGCGCTTGATGCGGCGCCGAGTTGCAGGCTCCAGCTATCAATTGCGGCTGTTTTGGTCACCGAGCTTGTGATGTCATTGCCCACAGAAGCAGGTGGCACAAGCCTCACAGGCTGCTGGGTAGATGGACCGCCATTGATCAAATTGCCGAACAGATCAAGCGGTGTCAGTGATGACAAAGACTTACGCTGTGGCTGTTGCTGTGCCACTGGCTGAGGTGCAGGCGCAGGTGCCTGCGGGCTGCGCAGTTCAATCGGTGCTGCTACTTTAATCACGCCAAGCGGTTGAGCGCCGTCACCCATCAAAAGGTCAATTGGACGATTTGGTGGGGCTGGTGCAGGGGCAGCCACATTTACAGGTTCGATGCTGGCCACTTGCACTGTTTCAGCTTGTGGCGTGCTCAATGTTGGTGGTGTTGGCACGGCCGGTTTGCTGGTGTTGGTGTCGGCCAAAGCCATCACCGCTGGTGGGGTGAGCAATTCACCGCCGCCCAATGCTGCAGGGCGTGAAGGCGGAGTGCCTTTAATGGCCACAGAAACAGGGTTTGATGCCATGCGAATAATGCCGCCAGCGCCTGTTGGCCGGGCAATGCTTGCCTGGCGCCAATAGTCGCCGCGATGTGCTTTTGGCAGATATTTGTTCACGAGTGATGCCACTTTGGCATTGCGCTCGCCACCTGTGTTGAAGCCAAAGCCAGCCACAATCACGTGACGATTGTTCAAGCGGGCAGAGGTCAACAGGTTGAAGCCTGCTGCGTTAATATAGCCAGTTTTAATGCCGTCTACGCCTTTAACAGAGCGCAGCAAACGGTTGTGGTTACCATATGTGTTGCCGCGATAGCGGAACGCAGAAGTTTTGAAATATTTGAAATATTGCGGATAATGCTGGAAAATCGCCATGCCCAAGCGCGCTTGGTCGCGCACGGTGGTAACCTGACGTGAATCTGGCAAACCCGACGGATTTTTATAGGTTGTGCTGCTCATGCCCAAAGCGCGCGCTGTTTTGGTCATCCGGTCAGCAAATTTTGGCACAGAGCCAGAAATATTTTCGGCGACCACACGGGCCACATCGTTGGCTGACTTGGTCACCAAAGCTTGGATCGCATCAGACACGGTGATTGATGTGCCGGGCTTCAAATATAGCTTGGATGGTACGGCGCTTGCGGCATATTTAGACACTTTGAGTTTTGAATTAAGCGTAAGGCGACCAGCCTCAAGCTCTTCAAACACAATATAAAGTGTCATGACCTTTGCCACAGAAGCGGGATAGCGCTTTGAATCTGCGGCATAAGAATAAAGGGTCTTGCCGGTTTTGGCGTCCACAACGATCCCGGCATATTTGCGCAGGTTTGCGGAATGACCGTCGATTACGGAAAAAAGTGAAACAGCAAAAAGCGCCACCACAAATAGGAGGCGCTTTAAGGTCAAAAATGACAAGTGCTGATCAGACTGGAAAACCACTCTGTACTCCAACTCATTCAGCCCTGAATACAATCGGGCTGTACGCGAAACTAAAAACTCAACTCAAGATCCGAATATAGGAGGGGCACCCTTACGAATGAGTAAAATTGTCGAAAAATTTGAAAGAAAATTTTTCAAGGGCGTTGTGTTCACAAAAATGAGACTAAACTGATCACCGATTTGACGCGTTTTGCCCTTAACATTGGGACAAAATTGTCTACATAATGGAGTGTCGGTGATTTGGTTTGAACCCGACAAACGAAAACGGAGAAGCACTTGAATATGACCAATGAACAGATGCCCAAATTGAGCGCCGGCTCAGCAAAGGTATTTGCCATGGCGAAAAAAGATGAAGGCGACGAGGATTCAGGGATTGGGGTGGCCACAAAAACCCGCACCAAGACCCAGCGGCCCAGCCTTTATCGCGTGCTTTTGTTGAATGATGATTACACGCCGATGGAGTTTGTGATTGCTGTGCTGCAACAGGTGTTTCACAAAAGCCAAGAAGAAGCGGTGACCATTACCATGCATGTGCATAATAATGGTGTGGGGGAGTGTGGCGTTTTTCCATATGAAGTGGCTGAAACCAAGGTAACGCGCGTTATGGATGCCGCGCGTAAACACCAGCATCCATTACAATGTGTAATGGAAAAGCAATAGGAGGCACTTATGCCCTCATTTTCCCGCGGATTAGAACGTGCACTGCACAATGCCATGACCTTTGCACGGGATCGCACCCACGAAATGGCAACTTTGGAGCATTTGCTGCTGTCATTGATCGATGATAGCGACGCCATTGCTGTGCTGGACGCATGCGATGTGGATCGCGAGATATTGCGCCGCGATTTGGAAGAATTTTTGGATGAAGAGCTGAACGGCTTGATCACCGATACGGATCTGGACCCGACGCCCACCGCCGCTTTTCAGCGTGTGGTGCAGCGCGCAGTGATCCATGTGCAATCATCTGGTCGTGATGAGGTGACTGGTGCCAATGTGCTGGTGGCCATTTTCGCGGAGCGTGAAAGCCATGCCGCCTATTTCCTTGAGCAGCAAGATATGACCCGTTTGGACGCGGTGAATTATATCTCTCACGGCATCACCAAATCAGGCATCACCGAAACCCGGCCTGTGCGTGGCGCAGAAGCTGAAGAAGAGGGCGCTGCACAAGCAGGCTCGTCGCCATTGGACGAATTCTGCGTTAATCTGAATAAGAAGGCGCAGGATGGCAAAATCGATGTGCTGATTGGCCGGAAAGCTGAGCTGGACCGGACCATTCAGGTGCTTTGTCGCCGTTCGAAAAACAACCCCATTTATGTGGGGGATCCTGGCGTTGGTAAAACAGCGATTGCCGAAGGTTTGGCCAAGCGGATCGTTGATAAAGAAGTGCCAGAAGTATTGAAAGACGCCACCATTTACGCTCTAGATATGGGCGCATTGTTGGCGGGCACACGCTATCGTGGCGATTTTGAAGAGCGCTTGAAAGCGGTGATGAAAGCATTGGAAGCTGAAGAGAATTCGGTGCTGTTTATCGACGAAATCCACACCATTATCGGTGCTGGGGCCACATCCAGTGGTGCGCTTGATGCGTCGAACTTGCTGAAGCCTGCTTTGGCATCTGGGGCAGTGCGGTGCATTGGGTCCACAACTTATAAAGAGTTCCGCCAATTCTTTGAGAAAGACCGTGCTTTGGTGCGTCGTTTCCAAAAGATTGATGTTGTGGAGCCAAGCGTTTCTGAGGCCATTGATATTATGAAAGGGCTAAAGCCTTATTTCGAAAAATATCACGAGGTGGAATATACCAGCGACGCCATTCAGACGGCGGTTGAGCTTTCTGCCCGTTATATCAATGACCGGAAATTGCCGGATAAGGCGATTGACGTGATTGACGAAAGTGGCGCGGCGCAACGCTTGAAGCCATTGGCGGAGCGCAAAAGCGTGATCGACACGGAAGATGTGGAAGCCACCATCGCGACGATGGCGCGGATTCCGCCGAAATCTGTCTCCAAATCAGATGCGGAAGTGCTCTCCAATCTTGAAGATAACCTCAAGCGGGTTGTGTTTGGTCAGGACGCTGCGATCACGGCACTGTCGTCTGCCATTAAGTTGGCGCGGGCCGGCTTGCGTGAGCCAGAAAAGCCCATCGGGTCTTATCTGTTCACCGGGCCAACGGGTGTCGGCAAAACCGAAGTGGCCAAGCAATTGGCAGATACGCTTGGGCTTGAGCTGCTGCGCTTTGATATGTCCGAATATATGGAGCGGCACACCGTTTCCCGTTTGATTGGTGCGCCTCCGGGATATGTTGGCTTTGACCAAGGCGGTTTGCTCACTGATGGCGTCGATCAGAACCCGCATTGTGTGGTGTTGCTTGACGAGATCGAGAAGGCTCATCCAGACCTGTTCAACATTTTGTTGCAGGTGATGGATCACGGCCAATTGACCGACCATAATGGTAAGCAGGTCAATTTCCGCAATGTGATTTTGATCATGACTTCAAATGCGGGTGCTTCTGAAATGTCAAAAGCCCCAATGGGCTTCACGCAGGAGCGGCGCACGGGTGATGACGAAGAGGCGCTTAAGCGCTTGTTCACGCCAGAATTCCGCAACCGTTTGGATGCGACCATTTCCTTTGCACCACTGCAAACGAATGTTGTGTCTTTGGTGGTTGACAAATTTGTGCTGCAGCTTGAAGCGCAATTGGGCGAACGCGGCGTGACCATTGAATTGACCCCAGAGGCCAATGAATGGATTGCCACACGCGGTTATGATGAGTTGATGGGTGCACGGCCATTGGGACGCGTTATCCAAGAGCACATCAAGAAGCCATTGGCGGACGAAGTCTTGTTCGGCAAGTTGCAGAATGGCGGCACTGTGCAAGTGGGCGTAGATAGGAAAGAGGACATGCTGAAGCTGACCTTCTTGCCCCCACAACCCGCGCGGCCAAAAGCCATTACTGGCCCAAAGTCAGGTAAAAAGGCACCACGTAAAACTGCGGCGAAAAAGACAACCGCTAAGTCCAGCGGCACCAAGAAAGCGTCGAGCACGCGGGTGCCGAAGGCCACAAAGCGTGGTCCTAAATCGACGCTGGAAAGCGAATAAAATAAAGGCCGGGCAAATGCCCGGCCTTCTTCATTCTAGGTGGCAAACTCACTTAAAGTGCAGCTTTGATTTTCTCGCAATTGGCTGCCAACTCTTCGTTGGCTGTTGTGCCGCTCACATGATCACGTCGCGCCACATCACTGTGGCAGGGGATCAGGTGGAAATGCAGGTGAAACACCGTTTGTCCTGCAGCTTCTTCGCTTGATTGACGCAACAAAATGCCGTCAGCGTTCATTGCTGTTTTCACAGCATTGCCAATTTTTTGCACCCGTTTAATCACCTCAGCCAATGCCGCCGGGTCTGCATCAAGCAGGTTGCGTGATCCGTTTTTCGGCACCACCAACACATGGCCTGGCGCTTCTGGCATAATGTCCATGATGGAAATGCACACATCGTCTTCATAGACCTTGTGGCTTGGAATGTCGCCAGCGATGATTTTGGTGAAAATGTTTTCGGGATCGTAGCTCATAAATCAGGCACTCTTATTGCTGATGATGGGTGCTTTGCGCACGGATTTTGGCCAAGGTATAAACCGAAAACGGATATAATTCCACACCGCCAACGTTGTGTAAGTGACAGGAACATAAGTGAAGCCGCGCTTGATCAGGAAGAGTGAAAGAGCGGCCGCTACATCGGCTGACATAAGGCCTTTGCCCATGCGTGAAGTGAACGCGGCAGGCACAATATGGCGATAGGTGAGGTCTGGGCTGGTGTAAAATTCGCGGGCACGTGCCGCAAATGCACGTTTTGATGCTGCATATGGTTTAAGCGCTTCAATGCCCATGTCGCCATGTAATTCGATTTCTGAGCCAACTGCCCAAATTTCTGGTGGGGTGAGGCGGTCTTTGCCGATCACTCGGAATTTTTCGATCAGATCAACAAAGCTGGTGTAATTCGCCGTCCAGCATTCGTCGGTTTTTGCGCCGTGCGCCAACACCAGCACATCTGCCTTTTGCAGCTTTTCGCCAAGGCGATCATAGTGATCGATCTCGTAATCTTCACCAAACTTTGCCGTTTCTATAATCGCGCCTAGCTTTTCCAGCCGCTGGGTGAGGGCTTGACCATAGGCGCCAGAAGCCCCTGTGACCAAAAAGCGGCGCCCCTTAATTGGGCAGTTGGTGCCAAACAACACGTCAAAAAGACTGAGGAATGAAGAGAAGAACTGGTGTGGATGCACATGGTGCAGGGCGTGATAAGTTGGGGTGACAAAAACAAATCCGCGCTGACCGTTCAAGCGGTCCATATCTGTGTGGTTGATGTCGCGGCCATTGTCTTTAACGCGCAGCGCAAACAGGCCTGTGTGAATCAAGGCCACAAAGAGCACCGCAATCCAATCGAACCACATCACAAAAACCATTGTGCCGAGAATTGAGACGATAAACTCGGGCACCAAATGGCACCACAAATTGGCTTTGGCCCAGCTTGGGTTCACCTTCATTTCTTTGTCGAGAAATTTATGGTGCACATCGTGCCAGCGCGAAAACTCGCGGAGCAGGGCGAAGCGAGAATTTTCCCATTTGTGCAGAAAGAAGTGCAAAATATCGAATAAAAGGGTGGAGGCTGTGAAAACCAGCGCTGCCTGAAAAATAAGTCCAAGAAAATAAACTAAATTCATTTTGTGCCCCGAGCTGCTTGTCACAAAAATGTTATCATGCCGAAGAATGTGGCAAACTTAGGTTATATCACAAGTGAAGCTTTGCGCTTAGCCTTTCTTGAACGGCGTCACTTCTTTCAACAGCTCTTGGTCCTTAGCCACATAGCGGCGCTCTTCATCCAGATAATCCTTCACCGCCTCGCGGAAATTCGGATTGGCGATAAAGTGGGCAGATCTTGTGGTCACCGGTTCATAACCGCGGGCAATTTTATGTTCGCCTTGGGCGCCAGCCTCAACCGTGGCCAGCTTGTTTTCGATGGCGAAATCAATGGCTTGATAATAACAAAGCTCAAAGTGCAAATTTGGAATGTGCTGGTTGCAGCCCCAGTAGCGACCAAACAAAGTGTCTTGCCCAACTAGGTTAAGGGTGCCCGCTACATATTCGGTGCCATTATGGGCGAGCATCAACACGATTCTATCGCCCATGCTTTCACCAATCAGCGAGAAGAAATTGCGATTGAGATAGGGGCGACCCCATTTGCGGCTGCCTGTATCCATATAAAAGGCAAAAAACGCGTCCCAATGATGTTCTTGAATGTCGCTGCCGCTCAGCCATTCAATGCGCAGATTATGATCGGCAACGGTGCGCCGTTCTTTTTTGATGGCTTTGCGCTTACGTGACGCCAATTGCGCCAAGAAATCATCAAAGTGTTCATAGCCCTGATTGTGCCAATGATATTGCCGATCATGGCGTTCAAGCCATTGGTGGGATTGAAATAATTCCACCTCATCATCGCCAAGAAAAGTGGCATGGGCAGAAGAAAGATTGAGTTGTTCGCAGGCGCGTTCCAGCCCGTCGATCAGGATGGATTTTACGTCTAATTCTGCCTCGGGCTTCGTGAGTAGTTTGGGCGCGCTGGCTGGGGTGAAGGGAATCGAAATTTGTAATTTCGGATAGTAACTGCCGCCAGCACGTTCAAAGGCGTCGGCCCAGGCGTGATCGAATACATATTCGCCTTGCGAATGGCCTTTGAGATAGGCAGGCGTCACGCCCAGAATTTCGCCAGTTTCTGTTTCGACGCTAAGGTGCTGAGGCTGCCAACCCGTATGTGCAGCCACGCAGCCGCTTTCCTCCAAAGCAGACAAAAAGGCGTAGGAATTGAAAGGGTTGTCTGGCCCTGCCAATTGGTCCCACGCCTCAGCGCCTATTTCGGCGATGCGTGCATTGGTTTTCAGCACAATTGAACTCAATTGACGCTTTGCTCCTTATGCGGCTGCTTTCGCTGGTGCGCCGGTTACCGGGTTGATGCTTTCAAACACAATTTGATCAGCACCAGCTTTTGCTTTTTCTAAGCGCTCGGCGCTGTTGATTGTCCAGCTCATCACCTTTCGGCCTGTGGCGCGATAGGCGCGAACAGCTGGCAAGTCCAAGCTGTTGGCATCGCAGGAGAGAAAGTCCGGGCGTGATAAAGGCAAATGCAACAAATGCCGCAGCACAAAGCCGGTCCAAGCCGTTCCACCATGTGGTGTTTCCCGCTCCAAAACAATTCCCTTTGGCCATTTATCTCTTAAACGGTGCAATTGGTGGATCAGATCAGGGTCAAAGCTCTTAAAGCACAGCACGCCCAGATAATCTTTCGCCGCTTCATGGGCCGCACGTGCCAGTGCTGCGTTGCGTTGGCCTTGGCTTTTTAATTCAACCACCAGCGGCACGCGTCCATCCACATAATCCAGCATTTGTGTGAAGGACATAATGCGGTCCTCATCAGCACTGTTTTTTAGCGGAATATGGCAAGCTTGGCCCATGCTGATGTCCGCAACCATTCCCTTTTGCTCGGTCAAGCGGCTCAGCTTTTCATCATGAAAAACAATTGCTTGTTCGTCGCCAGTGAGTTGAAGATCACATTCGATTGCATAACGATTGGCAATGGCCGACGTAAAGGCGGCTTTAGAGTTTTCAATGATGCCATTTTTGACATCATGAAGGCCCCGATGTGCAATCGGCTGTGCGAAAATTTGTTTGAGCATTTGATTAGGACGCGATTTCGATAATGGCTTCGATTTCTACGCACGCTCCCAATGGTAGCGAAGGTACGCCAACTGCTGCGCGTGCATGGCGGCCTTTTTCGCCGAACAGATCACCAATCAAATTGGAAGCGCCGTTGGCCACCAAATGTTGATCTGTGAATTCTGGCGTGCTGGCCACAAAAATCGACAATTTTACAAACTGTGCAATATCTTCCAGCGGCACATTCGCGGCAGATTTGATTTGGCCCAGAATGTTCAAGGCGCAAATCTGAGCGGCGTTTTGACCTTGTTCTACGCTGATATCGTCGCCAAGGCGGCCCGTTATCAACCCTTCTTCATTCAGGGGCAGTTGCCCTGAAATATAAAGCGTGTTGCCACTGCGTTTAACGGGCAAATAGCTGGCCAATGGTGCTTTCGGCGCGGGTAGGCTATGACCCATTTCCTGCAATTTTTGTTCAATGGCGCTCATCGGACTTGTCCTTTTGCGAATCTTGTTTGCGTTGTTCTTTTTCATATTTGGCGCGCATCATGCGCCCACGCAATAGGGCGTCGTCGCCAAATTTTTCTCGTATCTTATCCATGGCCCGTTCAGCCTTGGCTTTGCGGGCCACATTGGGGTCTAAAAGATCGTGCGGGTCTTCTGTGCTGGTGGGCGCTGCCAGCCCGGAAACGCCAATACCCAGCAGACGAAATGCAGTCATGCCAACTTCTTTTTTCAAGAGCGACATGCCCATTTCGAAAATAACATGAGCAAGCTGAGTTGGTTCAATCAATTGGCGAGAGCGGGTGCGGGTGGCAAAGCCTGCGGTTTTTAGTTTCAACGTCACCGTGTCACCTGCCAAATTGCTCTTTTTCAGCCGAGCTGAAACTTTCTCGCTTAGTTTAAGCAATATGTTAGAAAGTTCGTCAAAGTCTGTGATATCTTTGAAAAAAGTTGTTTCATTTGAAACAGATTTAACGCCGCGCGTGGATTTGATTTTCCGCTTATCTTCGCCTTGCGACAGATAAAAGAGTCGGGCACCGATTTCGCCATATCGGCCTGCCAGATCTTTTAGGCCCATTTCTTGTAACTGTCCAATATGGGTGATGCCGTCACTCTCAAGCCGTTGGCCGAATTTTTTGCCAATACCGTAAATCACCGTAACTTTTTGCTTAGCGAGGAAATCCCGGGTTTCCTCTTTGCCAATAAGCGCCAAGCCGCGTGGTTTATCGATTTCTGACGCAATTTTTGCGAGAAACTTATTGTGCGACAGCCCGATTGAAATGGTCACGCCAATATCGCGTTCAACATCGTTGGCCAATTGAGTGAGCACTTCAATTGGTGCCGCCTTGTGCAGCAATTGGGTGCCGGAGAGGTCCAGAAAAGCTTCGTCAATGCTCAGCGGTTCCACAAGGGGCGTAAGCGCTTGAAACTTAGCTTTGATCTCCTTGCTCACCGCGACATATTTGGCCATGTTTGGCGGCATGAAAACAGCGTTGGGGCACAGGCGTTTGGCTTGGAAAATGGGCATTGCTGAGCGCACGCCGCTCATGCGTGCGATATAGCAACAGGTTGATACTACGCCACGTTCTCGCCCGCCGACGATAAGTGGTTTGTCTAAAAGCTCAGGATTATCGCGTTTTTCCACCGCCGCGTAAAAGCTGTCACAATCCACATGGGCGATGTCCAGCTCCAACAGTTCGGGATGGCTGATGATGCGCACGGATCGGCATTTGGGGCATCGTGAGATATTGCGCTCTTGCTCCAAATATCCGCAATCGCGGCATATTGTTGGGGTCACCTTATCCTTCATGGCCATTCAATGTGTAAAAGGCGCGCATCACCTCTTCAGGTGTTAGTCGCGCATTGGCGCACATGGATAAAAGGGCAGATTCATTTTGTGCAAAGAAGTCCACCAAGCCAGCGGCGAGGGTGGTTGGATCGGCGCTGCGCATATCGTCTGGCGAGGTGCCTGTTTCTGTCATGAAATGCGCTAAAAGTTCAGGTTCTGCAATAAGATGGTTCAAGCACGCATCGGCGATATATTGGATTTTTTCGGGGCTAGATTTCATCATGATGCGGCTTTCATTACGTCTTTCGTAAGGTTTTCTTGTTATACGCTTTTATCAAGGAAGGGCAAAAGCGTTTCGCAAAGATTTGGGGACTTTATGGCAAAGACGGTAATGATCGTTGAGGATAACGAGCTGAATATGAAGCTTTTCAACGATTTGTTGGAGTCGCGTGGCTATCGCACGATCCAGACCCGCAACGGGATGGAAGCGTTGGATTTAGCCAAGGCGCACCATCCAGATTTGATTTTGATGGACATCCAATTACCGGAGGTTTCAGGCCTTGTGGTGACCAAGTGGATCAAGGAAGACGAGGCTTTGCGCTCAATTCCTGTGATCGCGGTGACCGCATTTGCGATGAAAGGTGATGAAGAGCGTATTTTGGAAGGGGGATGTGAAGGCTACATTTCCAAACCAATTTCATTACCCCATTTTCTGGAGACGATTGAGAGTTTTATTGGGCCAGGCAAATAGTTGCGCACCCAATGTGAGTAGGTGAGTACGGGACGAGTATTATGACCGCACGTGTATTGGTGGTAGATGACATTCCAACAAACATCAAATTGTTGGCCGCACGTTTAACGGCTGAATATTTTGATGTGCTGGAAGCAACAAGTGGGCGTGACGCCATTGAGATTTGCAACCAGGGCGAGGTTGATATCGTTCTGCTCGATGTGATGATGCCAGAAATGGACGGGTTTGAAACCTGTCGCCGACTCAAGGCAAATCCAAAAACCCAGCATATTCCGATTGTGATGGTTACGGCGCTTGATCAACCTTCTGATCGCGTAAAAGGTTTGGAATCGGGCGCTGATGATTTTCTCACCAAACCTGTAGATGATGTGCAGTTGATGGCGCGGGTGAAAAGCTTGGCGCGGCTGAAAAACCTCACTGATGAGCTTCATTCGCGGGCGCTGACCGGCCAATCTATCGCGATTGAAGATATTGTGGGCATGACCCAGCGGATTGACGCAACTGGCGGCAAATTGCTGTTGGTTGAAAGCGATGCGCGCGCGGCAGAGCGGCTGCATGACGTGCTTGATCGCGAACATGATGTAATGATCCTAACTCGTCCGGAAGATGCGCCGATGGTGCTTGCCGAGCATAATTTTGAGTTGGTGATCGTTTCCATGTCCCTGCCGGATATTGATCCATTACGCGTTTGCTCGCAAATCCGCACGCTTGAGAAAACCCGCAATATGCCGATTATCTTGGTAGCTGACGGGCCGGATAAGCCGCGGGTTGTGCGCGGGCTGGAACTTGGGGTGAACGACTTCATTTTGCGCCCAGTTGAGCGCAACGAATTGGCGGCGCGCGTACGTACGCAAATTCGTCGTCATCGCTATTCTGCTGAATTGCGCAAGAACTTGTCGTCCACTGTGGCGATGGCGGTGATTGACGAGCTAACAGGGCTCTATAATCGACGTTATTTTGATCGGCATTTGGCTGTGCAATTGGAGAAATCCAAAGAGCATGAACGCAATTTGTCGCTTATGATGCTCGATATCGACTATTTCAAAGCTGTGAACGATACACACGGCCACGCGGTGGGCGACGCAGTGTTGAAAGAGTTTGCCTTGCGGTTGCAGCGCAGCATTCGTGGTGTCGATTTGGCGTCTCGTTATGGCGGCGAAGAGTTTGTCGTGATGATGCCGGATACGGATTTGAACCAAGCGCAAATCGTGGCCGAACGCGTGCGCCAATCCATTAGCAATGAAGAGTTTGAAACCGAGCTTGTTGCGCCACTCACCATCACGGTGAGCATTGGCTTGTCGATTTATGAAAATGAGCATGACACGCCAGAAGCGCTGATGAAGCGCGCTGATATTTCGCTTTACCGCGCCAAGCGGGAAGGACGCAACCGCACTGTTTACGACGCGGCATAGGCTAAAATTCTTGACGCATTTGATTTAAATTTTATGCGTTAAGACAAAGACTTAACCTTAATTAGGGGCGTTAAGGTTAAGTCTTTAAGTTAATCTAGTCTTTATATTCCATTTTTGTAAAATTTGCTTGGAAAACCGGGCTGTGCATCGTATTTGCGAAGGGCACCATTCATCTGATGAGTGGTTTGCCTCGCAGATAATTGCTCAGGTCCGCCGCAACTTCCTGGGATCCTGCGAGGGGGCAGTTCCGGCTCGGTTTAAGAGTGGCCTCTTCTGGCCGAGCTGGATCGCCCAACAAAAAACCCGCCTTTTCAGGCGGGTTTTTGTTTTTCAGAACTTCAAATCAATTTACTTGATTTTTGATTCCTTGAATTCAACGTGCTTGCGCACAACCGGATCGTACTTTTTCAAAGTCAGTTTCTCAGTCATTGTGCGTGAATTTTTCTTGGCTACATAGAAGTAACCTGTATCAGCTGTTGAAACCAGCTTGATTTTTACAGTGTTGGACTTGGCCATGCCTACATTCCCAAATTAAAAGGCCACGCAAACATGCGCGGCGATCTGTCATCGTTCCGTTGGCCGCAAACTATGCATTTCCGCTAAAAAGTCAAGTTCAAAGCACAATTATTTGTGTGGCCGCTCAATCCAGCCCCACGGTGCGGCTTCGTCTTTCCATCAGCATTACATCGCGCCATTTGCCTGCCATTGGTCCGTAGGTCATTTTGCCAATGGCTTTGCGCCGACCTATCGTGTCAAAGCCAAACTTGCTGTGCAGGGCAATGCTGGCTTGGTTTTGTGGGAATATATGGGCAAAAAGTGTCCAAAATCCCTTTTGCTCTGCCGCGTCGATAATTGCCTGCATCAACGCGCTGCCCACGCCTTGGCCTTGGGCCCCGCTGTCTAGATAGATCGAGATTTCGCCTACACCTGCATAAACAGCGCGCTGAGAGCTTGGCACCACTGTTGCCCAGCCCAACACATTGTCGCCGTCAGTCACAACGAGTGCGGCGCTGCGCTCGTCTAAATAGGCACGTTCAAATTCTGTCCAGCCAATCGGCGTATCGCGGAAAGAGGCATGGCCAGTATCCAAACCCATTTTATGAATGCGCATAATATCGGCAGCATCGGTAGAACCGGGGAGGCGGAAGGTTAGGTTTTGCTCGCTCATGGGTGCCCAATGAAATGTTGGCTCTGTTCAGGCTTGGCGTGTGTGACACATTCCAGCCGTTACACTAGCAATAACAGTGCAAGGTGTGCTTGCAAATGGGGAATTGAGGGCAATGTGAAATGGGAGACGCCAGCGCTCATAAAATAAGCGCTGGTGTGGAATTCAATTTAGGCCTAGCGGCCGTCAATCTCGTCAGTGTGGTTTGGATCAAACCCATGCAAATAGGTTGCCCATTGAATGGCTACCACGCCGCCTTTGATGGAAGGCAACATCGCAAGTGATGAGAGCAATGCCATGGGTACGAAGACGTAGAGATACATCATCGGTTCCCATTCATACGCCATTTCGATGTGCAGGATGGCACCCACAATGATGTGGCCGACAATCGCCATGGTGATATATGGCGGGGCATCATCTGCGCGGTGATGGTGCAAATCTTCACCGCAATTCGGGCACGTATCGTTCACTTTCAAATAGGACCGAAACAATTTGCCTTCGCCGCATTTGGGGCATTTGCACTTCATGCCGTTTTTCATGGCCGACCAAATCGATCGTTTTGGTTTGGCGGCGGTGGTCATCTCTAAACTCATTTTGCACTCCCTCTGCCGCGTCTGCGGGCAAAGCCTTTGGATTTTTTACCAAAAGAACGTTTGGGACGGCCACGACCGATTGGCTTGGTCTTTTCGCCCTTTGAAAGCATTTCAAAGCGCAAAGACCCAGCCAAAGGCTCAGCTTCCATCAACCGAACCTCAACTTGATCGCCAATGCGGAACCGTTCTCCTGTGCGTTCCCCTATCAGTGCTTGTTGCGACTCATCATGAACGAAATAGTCGGTGCCAAGCGTTGAAGCAGGTATAAAACCATCTGCGCCGGTTTTATCCAATCGGACAAATAGTCCCGCCCCAATAACGCCTGAAATTCGACCATTGAAGCGTGCGCCGAGTTGATCTGCGAGGAAGTATGCCAGCAAGCGATCACTTGTTTCGCGCTCGGCCAACATGGCGCGGCGCTCGGTCATGGAGATTTGCTCGCCAATGCCCGCCAGCTTGCTTTCCATGCCAGGCTTCAGCCCGTCATCACCAAAGCCAAGGGCGGTGATCAGGGCGCGGTGCACGATCAGATCGGCATAGCGTCGAATCGGCGAGGTGAAGTGGGCGTAGCGGCGCAAGTTCAGACCAAAATGCCCATAATTCTCATGGGTATATTCTGCCTGAGCTTGCGAGCGTAGCACCAACTCATTGACCATATGTGGGTTTTCGGTGTCTGCCGCTTGCGCCAGCACTTTATTGAAGTGCATGGGTTTCACATTTTCCCCAACGGACAAATTAATGTTGAGGCTGGCCAGCGATTCTTTCAGGCCAATCAGTTTCTGCTGTGAAGGCGCATCGTGCACACGATAAAGCAATGCAGATTTTTTTGCTTCCAGCGTTTCAGCCGCTGCCACGTTGGCCTGAATCATCATTTCTTCAATCAGGCGGTGGGCTGTCAGCCGTTCTGGCACATATACGTCCTGCACCAAGCCTTCATCATTTAGCCGAATGCGACGTTCTGGCAAATCAAGGGCGAGGGGCGAGCGCACCTTTTGCGCTTTTTCCAATGCGGCATAGGCCGCGAAAAGCGGTTTGAGGATTGGCTCCAACAAAGGCTCAGTTTTTTCGTCTGGATGGCCATCGATGGCGGTTTGCGCTTGCTGGTAGCTGAGCTTGGCCGCCGAGCGCATCAACACGCGGTGGAAGCTGTGGTTGAGCTTTTCGCCATCCTTGTCGATCTTAATGATCAGGCCCATTGCTGCGCGGTTTTCACCTTCGACCAGTGAGCACAGATTGTTGGAAATCCGCTCCGGCAGCATTGGCACAACTTGGTCGGGGAAATAGACCGAATTGCCGCGAATAAGCGCTTCTTTGTCCATGGCCGATTCTGGCCGCACATAGTTGGCGACATCGGCGATGGCGATATAAATCAAAAAGCCGCCTTCATTGGCAGGGTCGTCATCAGCTTCGGCGTAAACCGCATCATCATGGTCTTTTGCATCTGCAGGGTCGATTGTCACAATCGGCAGCTGGCGCCAATCCTCGCGACCTTCAAGTCCAGCAGCTTGCTGCGCTTCGGCTTCGTCCAAAACCGACTTTGGAAAGCGGTAGGGGATATCGTGATTGTGCAGCGCGATCAGGCTGATGGCTTTTTCGCTTTTGGGGTTACCAATAATGCTGCTCACACGAGCGCGGGGCACCATAAGGCGGCCCGAAACAAATTGTTCGACCTCAACCAAGTCGCCTTCTTTGGCATCGCCCAAATCGCCGGCATGGATTTGCATTTCCTTGCCTTTGCGGTCCACAGGCACAAGGCGTGCGCCTTTGTCTGTTTTCCGAACAATGCCGATCAAGGCCTTCTTCGGCTTGTCCAGCACCTTCATGGGGCGGGCGGTGTAAATCGGGTCTTTGTTCTCGTCGCGGTCAATACGCGCCAGCACACGGTCACCCGGTGCGGGCACCGCGCGATTTTTCTTATCGAGTGAGATCAAAACCTTTGGGCGGCTTTCCTGGTCGCCGTCCCATTTGGCGGGATAGCCGATCATATGCTCAGGATCGGCATCTAGTGGAATTTCAATCACGGTGACAGAAGGCAGTTCCGCCACGGGGTGATATTTCTTCTTGTCCCGTGTCAGCAGGCCATCTTCTTCCATCTCTTTGAGTAGAGCTTTGAAGATGATGCGGTCTTCACCGCGAATTCCAAAGGCTTTTGCTAGGTCACGCTTGCTCGCATGGTTTGGAAAGCGAACAATGTAGTCCACAACCTCTTCGCGCGTTGGCATGGTGCCATCGCGGTTTTGTTTAGCGCGGAAATTGGTTTTTTGCCGCGCCTCGGGAGATTGTTTTAGGCGTGACGTTTTATCTTTCCGAGCCATTTTAGTCCTTTACGATTTCGCAGCAGCCTTTTTCTTTGCTGGTGCTTTCTTTTTGGCGGGTGCCTTGCGTTTCTTTGCCGGTCCTTTGGCAGCTTTGGCTGCAATCAGCTCTAGCGCTTGTTCCATGGTCACTGATTGTGGATCAGTGTCTTTCGGCAGCGTCGCGTTCACCTTGCCATGATTGACATAGGGGCCATAGCGGCCATCTTTCACGGTCACTGCGCCACCATCCGGATGGTCGCCCAACTCTTTCAATGTTTGCGCCGCGCCGCGCCGTCCGCCTTTGCTGGCTTTTTCAGCCAAAACGGAAACAGCTCGGTTAAGTCCCACGCTGAACACTTCTTCAATATCGGAGAGGTTCGCATAGGTGCCATCATGCAGCACAAACGGGCCATAGCGGCCAAGGCCTGCTGTGATCATTTTGCCTGTTTCGGGATGTTCACCCACATCGCGTGGCAAGGAAATCAATTTGACTGCCTTGTCCAAATCAATGCTTTCAGGCGACCAGCCCTTTGGAAGGCCAGAACGTTTTTTCTCGCCATCCAGTTCCATCTCGAGATAGGGGCCAAAGCGGCCTTTTTTCAATTCGATGTCCACGCCATAGTCTGGGTGCTGGCCAATAACGCCAGTGCCATCCGCGCCGCCAGCTTCGCCGGTTGCGCTTTCGCCGAGTTGGCGGGTGTGGTTACACTCTGGATAGTTGGAACAGCCGATAAAGGCGCCATAGCGGCCCACTTTGAGCGACAACTGACCTGTTTCGCAATCCGGGCATTTGCGCGGATCGCTGCCATCTTCTTTTGGTGGGAAGATGTGGTCACCCAACAAAGCGTTCAGCGCATCAAGAACTTCTGAGACGCGCAGATCTTTAATCTCAGTCACATGGGCATTAAAGTCGCGCCAGAAATCATTGAGCACGGTTTTGTAGTTGATTTCGCCCGCTGAAATCCCATCGAGCTGTTCTTCCAAATTGGCGGTGAAGCCATATTCGACATAGCGTTCGAAGAAGCTTTGCAGGAAGGCCGTAACCAAGCGGCCGCGATCTTCTGGGATCAAGGCACGCTTTTCCAGCCGGATATAGTCACGGTCTTGCAAAACACCCAAGGTCGCCGCGTAAGTTGATGGGCGGCCAATGCCCAGCTCTTCCATCTTTTTGATCAAGCTCGCTTCGGTAAAGCGCGCTGGGGGCTGAGTGAAATGTTGTTCAATGTCACACTTTTTCAGCGCAGGATTGTCACCTTCGGCCAAAGGCGGCAATTCGCGGCTGTTTTCATCGTCTTTATCTGTGGTGGACACTCCATAAAGCGACATAAAGCCTGGGAATGTGGTGACAGAGCCAACCGCCCGCAATGTGATTTGGTCTTTTGCGCCGTTCAGCTCAATATCTGCTGTTGTGCGTTCCATCTCAGCGGCGCGCATTTGGCTGGCCATGGTGCGCTTCCACACCAGATCGTAAAGCTTGGCCTGATCGGCTTCCAAATTCTTTGCATCTTTGGGCGTGCGCGAAAGATCAGTTGGGCGGATCGCTTCGTGCGCTTCTTGCGCATTTTTGGCTTTAGACTGATAAATGCGCGGCTTTTCTGGCACATAATTAGCCCCGAAATCTTTTTCGATTTGGGCGCGGGTCGCATTGATCGCTTCAGGGGCGATCTGCACGCCGTCTGTACGCATATAGGTGATCAAGCCTGCTTCATATAGACGCTGCGCCACCTGCATGGTGCGCGATGGTGAAAAGCCCAAGCGGCTTGACGCATCTTGCTGCATGGTTGAGGTGGTGAACGGCGCATATGGATTGCGCTTTGTCGGCTTTTTCTCGACAGATTTAACCGTCAGGCTGCCCGCATTGATTGCATCGCGGATAGAGGCCGCTTGCTCTTCGGTCGCAATGTCCAGCTTGTCTGTCTTTTTGCCATTCAGAGCATAAAGGCGTGTTTCGAAATCTTTGCCGCCTTGATTGAGGGTGCTGATCACACTCCAATATTCTTGCGGTTTGAACTTTTCGATTTCTTCCTCACGCTCGCAAACCAAGCGCAGGGCAACCGATTGCACACGGCCAGCCGAGCGAGAGCCGGGCAGCTTACGCCACAAAACGGGCGACAGGGTGAAGCCCACCAAATAGTCAAGTGCACGGCGTGCCAAATAGGCATCCACCAACGGCGTGTCCAATTCGCGCGGCTTTTGCATCGCGTCCAAAATCGCTTTTTTGGTGATGGCGTTGAATACAACGCGGCTGACCTTTTTGTCTTTCAACGCTTTTTTCTGTTTCAGCACTTCCAAAACGTGCCACGAAATGGCTTCACCTTCGCGGTCAGGGTCAGTTGCGAGAATCAGTTCATCTGCGGCCTTAGTGGCCTTGGTGATTTCGGTGAGACGTTTTTTTGACGCCGCGTCGACTTCCCATTTCATGGCAAAATCGTCGTCAGGATCAACTGACCCATCTTTAGATGGCAGGTCGCGCACGTGGCCGAACGAGGCCAAAACCTCATAGTCTTTGCCCAGATATTTATTGATGGTTTTTGCTTTTGCAGGGCTTTCGACGATCACCAGCTTCATTCAATTGGTCCTTAAGATCCTAACGTCAAATCGGCGGCAACATGGTCTTGCTTTGGTCCAATTGTCAATGACCAAACAAAAAGTGCCGCTTTGTTTATTCGCAATATTGGGCGCTTTGGATCAGTTTTTAAGGGCGCAATGCCACCAATTGTCCTGCTGATCGTTCTAAGCGCCCGGCAATTTCTAAATCCAATAACACAGTCGAGACGATGGCGACGGGTAGGTCCGTATGTCGCACTATATCATCAATTGGTGTTGGTGTTGTGCTCAACGCATTGAGCACTGTTTCGGTTGCATTGGCGGGTTGTGGGTTGGGGGTGAATGTTTGGTCAAACTCATCTTCTTGCAAAAAGCTTTGCTGGCTCAGCTTGGGCATTTGCTGCATTTCTTGCAAAATATCGTCGGCATGACGCACCAGAACGGCTCCCTCTCGGATCAGCTTGTTGCCGCCTTCGGCGCGTGGGTCCAGTGGAAACCCGGGCAGGGCCATCACTTCCCGGTTTTGCTCCAATGCCATACGTGCCGTAATCAACGAGCCTGAGCGAATGGCTGCTTCAATCACCACAATGCCCAAGGATAGGCCCGACACAATTCGATTGCGCCGTGGAAAGTCTTGCGCTCTTGGCACACTGCCAAATGCGCGTTCAGACACTAAAATGCCTTTATGCCGCAAAATATCTCGGGCCAACTCAATATTGCTCTCCGGGTAGATATGATCGATGCCACCTGCGAAAACCGCTATTGTGCCCGTTTTAAGCGCGGCGTGATGCGCAGCGGCATCAATTCCTTTTGCAAGGCCGGAGGCGATCACATAGCCTGCTTCGCCCAACTGTTGGGCAATCTGCTGGGTCATTCGTGTGCCTGCAGCGCTGGCATTGCGCGCACCCACCACGCCGATGGTTGGTGCGGTGAAATGCGCTGGATTGCCCAAAATGGTCAATAGCGGCGGTGCGTCACTGATTTGCTTAAGTGGTTCGGGGTAGGCAGGATCAATAAGGGTGATGAATTTCGCACCGAATTTATGGGTGCGTTCAATTTCATCTTCAATTTGATCGGGGGGCGCTAGCCTTATGGCGCGTTTAGTGTTTGCGCCTTTTATCAGGTCAGGAAGTGCATCCAGTGCGTTACCGGCGGAGCCAAACCGGTTGATAAGCCGCTTAAACATGGCAGGGCCGACATTGTCGGACCGGATTAGGCGCAGCCAGTCAAATAATTGCTGATCATTGGTGGTGGCGTTTCTATCCATCAACGCCACCAGATGAGGTGAGGACTAGCCTTCGCTTTTGGCGGCCTTTTCGCCACCAATTTTGGTTTCTGTGCCATCGAGTAATCTTAAAATATTGTCTTTATGTCGGTAGTAAAGAATAAGCGAGAGTATGGCACAAGTGGCGCTTAAGGCAACGCCAGACCAAATATAGGCAAAAACCGGGCTTGCAGCCGCAGCAGTTAGGGCTGCTAAGGATGAGTAGCGACGCAGCAAGGCAACAATCAGCCAAGTGGCGCAAAACAAAAGGCAAACGATCCAGTTGAGCGCCAGCAAGGTGCCAATATAGGTGGCAACGCCTTTGCCGCCTTTGAAGCCAAGCCAAACGGGCCACACATGGCCAGCAAATGCCGCGACACCAGCAACCAAGGCTGCTTGTTCGCCAAGGAAATAGCTGGCCAGGAGTACGGCCAATCCGCCTTTGCCAGCATCACCAATAAGAGTGAGGACAGCCAAGTCTTTGCGGCCAGTGCGCAACACATTGGTCGCGCCAATATTGCCGGAGCCAATATTGCGAATGTCGCCAAGCCCGGCAATTTTGGTCAGCACCAAACCAAATGGAATTGACCCAAGCAGATAGCCCGCCACTGCGGCCAAGATCAGATTTACATAGTCCATATTGGTTTCACTCTATTTGTTGTCGCGATCAGGATTGCTCAAATACGATTTGGCCATTGACCCAAGTGGTCATCACCTTACCGAACAGGCGCGCATGTTCAAAGGCTGTATTTTGTGCGCGGGATTTGAAGTCTTTTTCAGACACGACCCAAGGATAGTTGAGGTCAATCTCAATCAAATCCGCAGGGGCGCCTTTGCTCAGTCGTCCAGCGTCAATGCCCAGTAGCTGCGCTGGATTGTAGGTCATGGTTTTCAGCAAAGCAGTCAGGCTGATTTGCTCCTCATGTACCAACCGCAGGGATGCAGCGAGTAACGTTTCAAGGCCAATCGCACCGTCTGTCGCTTCCGCGAAGGGGCGGCGTTTGCCTTCCGTGTCCTGTGGATCGTGGGCGGAGTGCAAAATGTCGATTGTACCGTCTCGCAAGCCTTCAACCATTTTTTGCCGCTCATCTTCAGCCCGCAGCGGTGGGGTGAGCTTAAAATAGGTACGGTAGGAGCCGATATCATTTTCATTTAAGCACAGATGGTTGATCGAAATGCCTGCGCTGATGTGCTGGTTGCGCTGCTTGGCATAGGCGATCATCTCTGCCGCTTTGCCACATGAGATTTGCGCGGCGTGATAACGCACGCCCGTCATGTCCGCCAATTGCAGGTCACGCGCGAGCGGAATGGTTTCTGCCTCATGGGGAATGCCTTTAAGGCCAAGCCCCGTTGAAAGAATGCCCGCATTCATCACGCCATCGCCAATTAGCTCGCTGTCGGCCACATGATGGATGATCGGCATTTCGAAATTTTTGGCGTAGGTGAAGGCGTTTTTCAGCATGGATGTGCTTTGGATGGAGCTATTGCCATCGGTAAAGGCCTTTGCGCCTGCTGCCTTCAACAGCCCAAACTCCGTCAAATCTTTGCCTTCAAGACCTTTTGATATGGCCGCAGATGGCAAAATCTTCACCTTTGAGGTGGCATCTGCACGCCGAATGATGAAGTCAACCAACGCGCCATCATCAATCACAGGGCTTGTGTCTGGCATCAAAAGGAAAGAGGTCACACCACCTGCAGCGGCGGCATTTGAAGCGCTTTCCAGCGTTTCGCGATATTCATGGCCGGGCTCACCGGTAAATACGCGCGTATCGACCAAGCCAGGTGCGATAATATTGCCTTGCGCATCGCGTGTTTCCACACCTTCCGGCGCTTCTGGTGCGTTGCCCCAATGCACGTCTTTGATTTTGCCGTTTTTCAGCCAAATCGCGCCCAGTTCATCTTTGCCCGTTGCAGGGTCGACCAAGCGGGCATTGGTGATGATCAGTTCATTCTTCATCATACAGCCTCGCCATTGGTCAAAAGCGCCTCTAAAACGGCCATCCTCACGGCGACGCCCATTTCAACCTGTTCGGTAATCACTGAGCGGGGACCATCAGCAATTGTGGGGGCAATTTCAACGCCACGGTTCATCGGGCCGGGATGCATCACAATTGCATCCTCTTTGGCAAAAGCCAATTTGCGCTCATCCAGGCCATAGAAGTGATAGAACTCACGAACTGACGGGATCATCTTGCCCGAAGCACGTTCATGCTGCAGCCGCAGCATCATCACCACGTCAGCATCCTTTAAGCCTTCCTCCATATCGGTGAAGACTTCTGCCGCCATATGCTCCACGCCACGGGGCAACATGTTCTTGGGGCCAACCACACGGGTGCGGGCGTTCATTGCGCCCAGAAGCAGCAGGTTAGAGCGTGCGACACGGGAGTTAGCAACATCACCGCAGATTGCAACGGTCAGGCCGTTCAGGCGTCCTTTATTGCGGCGAATGGTCAGCGCATCCAATAGGGCTTGGGTCGGGTGCTCATGGGTGCCATCACCGGCATTGACCACGGAGCAGGCCACTTTTTGCGACAAGAGTTCCACCGCACCGGAGGCTGCGTGGCGCACCACGATCACATCTGGCTGCATCGCGTTTAGCGTCGCGGCCGTATCAATAAGGGTTTCGCCCTTTTTCACTGAAGAGGTTTGCACCGCCATGTTGAGCACATCTGCGCCCAACCGCTTGCCAGCGATCTCGAAGCTAGACTGGGTGCGGGTGGAATTTTCGAAAAACAAATTGATTTGGGTGCGGCCCTTCAGGCTGTGTTTCGCCTTTTTGGGTTGTCGAGAAATATCCACCATGGCTTCTGCCCGGTCGAGCAGTTCAGTGATTTCCACTGGATTGAGGTGGGATATGCCCAAGAGATGTTTTTGAGAAAAATGGTGTTGAGTGGGCGCGTTGGTGCCCGACGCGTTGTTCTTTGCGGTGCGCGAGTTGGGAGTCATTTGCCTGCCATTCCAAATCGGTTTACCGGGCATAACCCAATGCGCGGCAACACACAAGTGAGATGGCAATTGGAAATTGTATAATCCAACGCAGAGTTTATCCGTTGCGTTTGCTGTCCAGATAGCCCTGAAGGATATAGCTGGCGGCCAATTTATCCACAACTTCAGCCTGTTTAGCTCGTGAGATGTCTGCTTCTAGCATGGTGCGGGTTACCGCGCTGGTGGACAGGCGTTCGTCCCAATAGGCGATTTGCAGATCAGTCTTTTGTGAAAGATTGCGCTGGAAGGCACGGGTAGATTGTGCCCGCGGCCCTTCGCTGCCATCCATATTGAGCGGAAGGCCAAGCACGATGCCCACCACTTCATTATCTGCGATAATCGCGAGAAGCTGTTCAGCGTCCTGCGTGAATTTCTTTCGCTTAATGGTAGAATGGGGCGTCGCCGTATATTGCACACCGTCGGAAATGGCGACGCCAATTGTTTTGGTGCCAAGGTCAAGCCCCATAAGGCGGCCACGCTTTGGCAGGTCGGGTTGCAGGTCGTCGCTCATTATTTCACTCTTAAGTTGGATTGCACCAGCCGCAAATCTGTATTAGCATTTTCATATACTAAAAGGGTTTTTATAGTATGCGTTTAACTTGGCTTGGTGAAAAGGTTCTGCGTCTCGAAACGGGCTTAGAGCATTTTTTGATCGCAAAAAACACCGAAAATTTCAAACAGGTTGATATTGGCAAAGCCGATACGGCGAAGTGCTTGGCTTTGGAGTTGGATGTGCAAGCGCCGTTTGAGCGATTCACAGGGCAATTGCCTGCGCCAAAACCAAAGCGAAAACTGGACCAGGATGAATTTGCCACAGATACGTTTGTGCAGGGAGAGAACTTCCTGCTGATTGACCGGGCTGGGGCCGAACGGATCATTGTGGTCATTGATGGGTTTGAGGTGGGCGTTCTGCCTGCTGAATGGGTTGTAGATGCAATCATCATCATTGCTGCGGACACGCGGGATGAAATCATCAAGAGTTTTAAGGAAGTAAAATCTAAAAAGTCACTGACGGTTCAGCCGCGACATTATCTGTTGGCCATTCCCACGCCGGATGAAGAACTGTTTGAACGGTTTGTTTGCGCTGTTGGGGAAAGTCCAGCACAAATTTTAGAACCGGGCTATGCGGTAGAGATCTAAAAATTATAGACTGGATGTATGATCAGGGCGAATCTTGCAAAGCTTAGGGCATTTTTCGCGGCGATGTTGTTTTTGCTCGGCGCCGTGCAGATCAGCCTTGCCGAAGGAGAGGCTTATGAGCAGCTTCTCAATGAAATTGTTGCCGGACCGATTGCTGTTGTGGTTAGCCAGAAACCGCTATTGTCCGCCATCGTAAGCCAGAACGAGCGGAACGCTGATTTGTCGCAACAAGAGATAGACGCGTTGGATGCGCAGTGGCGTGTTGAGCTGAAAGCGAAAGAACAACCACTCATTCGTGAAATGCTGAACCGTGAGCTTTCCACTTACCTCAAGCAAATTCAGGAAAATAGCGGTGGTGTCATCACTGAGATCATCGTCATGGATGCCTATGGGCTTAATGTGGCGCAGAGTGCCCTAAGCTCTGACTATTGGCAGGGGGATGAAGACAAGTGGCAGGTGCCATTTGAACGAGAGCGTATTCACATCAGCGCTCTCGAGTTTGATGAGTCGACCAATATGATACAAACACAAATCAGTGTGCCGGTTCGGAATGATCAAAACAATATCGTCGGCGTTGCCACCTTTGGCGTGCATTTCAAGCCCTGATCTTACCCGTAAAAACTCGAACACATTTTGTAACTAACTGATAACCAGTAAGTATGAAAATTGCCGGATTTTATGGGCTTTTTGAGTTTTATTAATGGGCAAAGTTCAGGCTGTTTGCATCATTTAACAGGAGGAAAATGATGCGTGGTTTAATTTTATCATTCAGCCTAATTGCACTTACTTCTGTGCCGGGGGCACTGGCGAATGATTATGAGAATTTATTGAATGAAGTTGTGGCCGGTCCTGTTGCTGAGGTTGTGAACAGTGAAGCTGTTTGGGCTTCTGTTTTGCAGCAAAATGAAGTGACCGGTGATTATAGCCAAGATCAGATCGATGCGCTGGATGCGCAGTGGCGGGCAGAGGTCGATGCAGATGCAAAGCCCTTGATCGATGATCTGATGTCACGCCCACTGTCGAACTATCTGAAGTCTGTGCAAGATAACAGCCAAGGCGTTCTGACTGAGATTTTTGTTGTTGATGCCAAGGGTCTGAATGTGGGCCAAAGTGCTGTGACCTCTGACTATTGGCAGGGGGATGAAGAGAAATGGCAAATACCATTTAACAGCGGCGGCGTGGATATTGGCGAAATCGAGCTGGACGACTCAACAGGTGCCGTTCAGAGCCAAGTCAGCGTGCCTGTGCGTGACGACAAAGGAAACATTATCGGCACGGCCACCTTTGCCGTGCGTGTAGAGCAATAAAATATGGGTTTTCCTCACCGCGAAAACGGTTGGGCCGTAGCGCAAATTGCGTTGCGGCCCTTTCTTTATGGCGCATAGGTGCGCAACATGTGATTTTTCAGCGTTCTTCGGTTGCGGGAATGTCATCTCGTTGCTAAAAGCGGACGATCTAATTTCTATCTCAGGAGAATGCCATGTCGGTTGATGCCGATACTGTAAGACGCATCGGTCGTCTTGCCCGCATTAAGATTGAAGAAAATGACGTTGAGAAGCTGCAAGAAGAGCTCAATGTGATTTTGGGCTTTGTCGATCAATTGTCTGAAGTTGATGTTGAAGGCGTTGAGCCTATGACGTCTGTTGCACCAATGGCGTTGCGTCGCCGCGAAGATAAGGTGACAGATGGCGGGTATCCGGAAAAAATTGTGGCAAATGCACCATTGAGTGAAGACGATTTCTTCATGGTGCCGAAGGTTGTTGAATAGGCCTTTTGGGCAACATCCTCCCGTGCAGATGCCAAATGCGCACCAAGTGCGCTGATAATGGAATAGTTTCATGACGACTGAACTGACAAAATTGAGCCTTGCTGAAACTGCGAAGGGCTTGAAAAACAAAGACTTCACTTCAAAAGAAGTCACCGCATCTTATCTATATGCGATTGAAAAAGCTGAGGCTTTAAACGCCTATGTGGCGGTCACCAGCGAACAAGCGCTGGATATGGCAGAGCAAAGCGATGCGCGTTTGGCCAAAGGCGAGGGCGGTGCGCTTGAAGGTGTGCCGTTGGGCATTAAAGATTTGTTCTGCACCAAAGGCGTACACAGCCAAGCGGCCAGCCATATTTTGGATGGGTTCAAGCCTGAATATGAAAGCACCGTGACGCAAAATCTTTGGAATGATGGGGCGGTGATGTTGGGCAAACTCAATATGGATGAGTTTGCCATGGGGTCGTCGAACGAAACCTCATATTACGGTCCGGTAATCAATCCTTGGCGCGCCGAAGGCGACAATAAGGATTTGGTGCCAGGTGGTTCGTCAGGTGGTTCTGCAGCTGCGGTTGCAGGTTGGCTATGCGCCGGCGCAACGGCTACTGATACTGGTGGTTCTATCCGTCAGCCAGCAGCTTTCACTGGTACTGTGGGCATCAAGCCAACTTATGGCCGTTGCTCACGTTGGGGCGTTGTGGCATTTGCATCGTCGCTTGACCAGGCAGGTCCAATTGCCCGCACTGTTGAAGATTGCGCGCATTTGATGACCTCAATGGCGGGCTTTGACCCGAAAGACAGCACATCTGTTGATTTGGCAGTGCCAGACTTTGCAGCGGCTGTTGAGCGCGGTGTGAAGGGGCTCACGATTGGTGTGCCTAAAGAATATCGCGTTGATGGCATGCCAGAAGAGATCGAAAAGCTTTGGCATCAGGGTCTTGAGTGGTTGAAAGCCGAAGGCGCGACCATCAAAGACATCTCCTTGCCGCATACAAATTATGCGCTGCCAGCCTATTATATCGTCGCTCCTGCGGAAGCTTCTTCCAACTTGGCGCGCTTTGATGGCGTGAAATATGGCCTACGTGTTGCTGGCAAAGACATCACCGACATGTATGAGCAAACTCGGGCAGAAGGCTTTGGTCGCGAAGTGCAACGTCGTGTGATGATCGGCACTTATGCGCTTTCCGCTGGCTATTATGATGCCTATTATTTGCGGGCGCAAAAGGTACGCACCTTGATCAAGAAAGACTTTGAAGATGTCTTTAATGAGGGTGTTGATGCGATTTTGACACCTGCCACACCTTCTGCGGCCTTCGGCGTTGCTGATCAGGAAATGGCCAAAGATCCGATCAAAATGTACCTCAACGACATTTTTACAGTGACCGTGAACATGGCTGGATTGCCGGGTATTGCTGTGCCTGCGGGTAAAGACGGCCAGGGCCTGCCCTTGGGCTTGCAGTTGATCGGCAAACCCTTCGACGAAGAGACCTTGTTTGCGGCAGGTCGGGTGATCGAAAAGTCTCACGGTGAGGACTTTACACCAGCTCAGTGGTGGTAAGTTTGGCACACGAACAAATATCCAAGTCCGATCTGTTGGATCGAATTGATGCAGGCACGCCCATTCAGGCGTGCCTTCTTTTTCAGCTCAATCTTGTGGATGAAGATTTTACTGGCGCCAAGTTTGAAGATTGCATCTTCGATGAAACGGACGTCAGCGAAGCTGAGTTTGTTGATGCCAGCTTTATCAATTGTGATCTCTCAACGGCGCAGCTTAAGTCTGCCAAGTTCGACAATGTGACCTTTGAGAACTGCCGCTTCTTCAACAGCACGTCGCACAAGGGCATTAGTTTTGAGCGGGTGGAAATGCGAGATGTTCAATTTGAACAGTGCAATTTGTCCAATGCCAGTTTTATGGGCACTAAGCTTTTTGAAGTGCGGTTTGCCGATTGCAAAATGATGGGCATTGATTTGCGTCGCGCCATTTTGGGCCGCGAGGTGGGCAACAACAAGATGTTGCGCGATGTGCGGTTTGAAGATTGTCAGTTGGATTACGCCAAGCTCAATGAGCTAAATTTCGATGATTGCAAAATCGTGAGATCTCGTTTGATGGGGGCAGACCTGTCAAACAGCAGTTTTTATAGTGCCGATCTAAGCGAGAGCGATTTGGCCAATGTGTTGCATGATCGGACCAATTTTGAAAATGCCAACCTCCAGGGTGCAAACCTCGATTCTATCGATATTACGGCGCTTTCGGGCATTCGGAACATGAAGGTCTCCGAAAGTCAGTTGGCCGCGATCATTTCTAAGTTCGGTATTCACGTTGTACCGGGATAAAATTTTAGCTTTGTAGCTTGTAATTTGCAAAATGTAGCATATATGCTATGTATTGCTGAAATTACACGCTACTGGAGCTGCGCAATGTATAATTATCCGAAATATGAAAAACGGTCTCGCGACTTTAAATTTCTTTCCGCGGTAGGCTATGTCGGCTTTATTGAGCGCTTGGCAGATTCTCATCTGGCTGAAGGGCTTCAAAATCCGTGGGCGCGGCGGATCACGTCCATCGCATTTATTCTCGGTGCGGTCAGCATAGGTGTTGCAACAGGCTTCATTGCCTTTGCGTCTGACAAAGGTTGGCCGATGTTGCCTTATATGCTGATGTTGCCTGTGGCCGCCTTATGCGCTTGGCTGTCAGAAGTCGCAATGGTTATTCAGGTTAATCGCGCGGTGTTTAAGCACTTTGATGAGCGGATGGAGCAAGTCTACCAAGAGGCAAAGGCACGTTCGCATGGTCTGTCCGTGATCATTATGGCTTTTGCGCTGGCATTCGCGCCTGCAATCTTTATTTCTATCGGCGATGTTGATTTAGCGTTTGCCATCTATGTGGCGGTGGCTTTGCCCGTTTGGGTGGTGGTCGCAACGGCGCAGCATATTGTCTTGAGCTGGACGCTGGGTGCATCTACCGATTTGTCAGTTGAGGATGATCTATGAGCAGCAAGCAGGTCAATTTTTACAACCGCGTGAAGATGCTGCGGGTGGAGCGGGGGCTTTCGCGACAACAATTGGCCGAGCTGATCAATGTTCATCCGCAAACCATTGGTTATATTGAACGTCAGCAGTTTAACCCGACCATTGAATTGGCACTCAATTTGTCAAAAGCGCTGGGCGTTGGGCTGGATGCCATGTTTAGCGCTGAGCCGTTTGAGTTGGTTGATGAGGCGGCTCTTCGGCCGTCGCCCAAAACCAACGGCTAAAAGCTTTATCAATGAATAGGGCGGCACAGGGCCGCCCTTTTTTGTTTATCGATTATCATATTGGCTGCGCACCAGTTCCAGTCCGCGCCGGGTTATGCGATAGGGTTTGCCGCTTGAGGAGGCGATGCATTTTCGCCGCTTCATTTTTTGAAATAGCGGAATGTTGATGGCCTCATATTTCCACCCTTCACGGGTAAAGCATTCAACCTTGGTCACTTTTTTATGTTCGTTCTTTTTAACCCGCAGCACGCCGCCTTGCGCCAAATGGTGCAGAATACGTTGTTCTTCTTTTGAAATATCCATTGATGTTCTGTCGGTCTTGGCCCCGCAATGCAGGACACAACTCACCCGTAAAGCCATCAGCCAATGCGCATGATGTCTTTTTGTTCGTTTTAGACCTGCGCTGTTGGCAGGTCCTTAGCGGGTTTCCGACAGTTGTTGCATCAAAACTCCGTAGGTTCGGAATGAAGCTAGATAAAACAATGATTTGGTTGAATTGGTCCAGTTGAAATTCTGCCTTCAGATCAATTGACTGCCTTGTGCGGCAATTCGGCCACATCCAATTGTGCTTTCCAACGCGCATTTAGCAGCCTAAAATTGAAGAAAAAGTGGGGAGAGGGACATGAATGAGTGCTTCAAATTAAGTGGGATAATTTTCCTATATGCTCTGGCGATGGCACCAGGCGCATGGGCAATAGAAGCTGGTTCCGAGCGGCGTGACGAAGCCGGGGTGACGCAACTATTTGTGCCGGCAGGATGCTTTCAAATGGGCACAGATGTTGATGTGTTGAAAGCACAAGCTGAAACCTTAGAAGCGCCTGATTGGGCTGCGGATGCCGCGCAAAAGTTTGAAGTGCCAGCGCATCATGTTTGCTTGACCAATGATTATTGGATTGATCGAACAGAAGTCAGCAATGCAGATTTTGCGGCATTTGTGGCAGCTGGCGGCTATGAGCAGCCAGACTATTGGAGTGAAGCGGGCAAGCAATGGCTTTCGGGACAATATATCGGCATTTTGCCATTGCCGTGCGACTCATCTGACGCGCCGGATCATCCGCGCGCTTGCATCACTTTTTATGAGGCAGAGGCCTATGCCACTTGGCGGGGTGGTCGATTGCCAACCGAGGCTGAGTGGGAATATGCCGCCCGCGGACCGCAAAGCCGCGTTTTCCCATGGGGCAATGAGTGGATTGAAGAAAATGCGCACATTGTTGGCCAAACCGGAACTGCGCCTGTTGGGCAATATGTTGAAGGTGCAAGCTGGATTGGCGCGTTGAACATGTCGGGCAATGTGATGGAATGGGTGCAGGATTGGTTGGGTGAAGGCTATTATGCCAGCAGCCCAACAAACGACCCAACAGGCCCGGAAACCGGCAGCAAGAAAGCCGAAAAAGGCGGTTGGTGGGGATCAAATCCCTTTGTGGCGCGATCTGCCTATAAGCATTATGAGGATGGGCCTTCTTATAATGATGCGCATATTGGTTTTCGCGTGGTGACCCCAGCGGAAAACCCATAAAATTGGGCTGAAAAAGCCAGTCACAGCAATAGACAATTGGGGTTATTTGCTTTAATCCAAATCGTTGGCGTGCCTTAATCTGGCGCGCCTCATCTTTAAAGCGAAAATGGATCAGATTGAGCGAATTGATGAAGACGCCTAAAGAATGTCAGACCAAGGAAGATGTGCGCGCCGAGATTGATCGGCTGGACCAGCAATTGATTGCGCTTTTTGCCGAACGTCATGGATATGTGACGCGCATGGCTGCGATCAAAACGGACCCGCACGAAGCTTTTGATCCTAAGCGAATTGAAGCGGTGATTGAAAAAGTGCGTAACCGCGCTTTGGAGAAGAATTTGGATGAGGACCAGGCTGAATTGATTTGGCGGACCCTCATTGATTGGAATGTGAACTTTGAAAAGGGCGTCATTGCCGCCCGCCGCAGCCAAGAATAAAGCAAGCGACAGCGCGAAGACCCGATCGCGACATCAAGCCAAGAGAAGAAAAATGACAATTGTTGATACACGCACGCCCGATCCGAAGAAATTTATCAGCGGTGCTACAGGTGATTGGGAAATGGTTTTGGGCTTGGAAGTACACGCACAAGTGACTTCTGAATCAAAGCTATTTTCAGGCTCTTCAACTGAATTTGGCCAGCCTCCCAACCAAAATGTGAGCTTTGTTGATGCAGGGATGCCGGGCATGTTGCCAGTGATCAACGAAGAATGTGTGCGGCAGGCTGTGCGCACAGGTCTTGGCCTTAAAGCGCAAATCAACAAACGCTCTATTTTTGACCGTAAAAACTATTTCTATCCTGATCAGCCTCCTGGCTATCAGATTTCGCAATATCTCGACCCAATTGTGGGCGAGGGCAAAGTTCTGCTCGATATGGGCGAAGATGGTGAAGTTGAAATCGGTATTGAGCGACTGCATTTGGAAACTGATGCGGGCAAGTTGATGCACGACCAGCACCCAAGCATGAGCTTTGTTGACCTCAATCGTGCTGGTGTGGCGCTGATGGAGATTGTGTCTAAACCTGATTTACGCTCATCTGACGAAGCCAAGGCTTACATCAATAAGCTGCGCACCATTATGCGTTATTTGGGCACATGTGACGGCAATATGGAGCAGGGCTCCTTGCGGGCAGACATCAACGTTTCTGTGCGTCGTCCCGGCGGAGAGTTTGGCACACGTTGCGAGATCAAAAATGTGAACTCTGTTCGCTTTGCTGGTCAGGCAATTGAATATGAAGCCCGCCGTCAAATTGATATTTTGGAAGATGGCGGCGTTGTTGACCAAGAAACACGCTTGTTCGATCCGAAAACCGGGGAAACTCGCTCCATGCGCTCTAAGGAAGATGCGCAGGATTATCGCTATTTCCCAGAACCAGATTTGTTGCCACTTGAATTTGACGATGCCTTTGTTGAAGAAATCAAAGCAACTTTGCCTGAATTGCCAGACGAGAAACGCCATCGTTTTGTAGAAGAGCTTGGCCTAACGCCATATGACGCAAGCGTTTTGGTGGCTGATCGCACATCGGCAGATTTCTACGAGAAAGTGGCTGACGGGCGTGATGGCAAATTGGCAGCGAACTGGGTGATCAACGAGTTGTTTGGCCGTTTGAACAAAGAAGGTCTCGACATTTCCACCAGCCCTGTGAGTGCCGATCAGTTGGGCGGCATTGTTGATTTGATCGCTAAGGGCGATATTTCCGGCAAGATCGCAAAAGATCTGTTTGAGATCGTGTGGACCGAAGGTGGTGATCCAGCCACATTGGTTGAAGAGCGCGGCATGAAGCAGGTGACCGACACTGGTGCGATTGAGAAGATCGTCGATGAGATCATCGCCGCAAACCCAGATCAGGTTGCCAAGGCGCAGCAAAATCCAAAATTGATGGGCTGGTTTGTTGGTCAGGTGATGAAAGCTTCACAAGGCAAAGCCAACCCGCAAGCGGTGAACGAGATTTTGAAGTCGAAATTAGGGCTTTAATCAGTGGTCGCGGATCTAATTCCATTTTCGATCCGCGACGCCCGACTTGCAGACGCACAAGCTTTGAGCAACATGATGCGTCGGTCTTGGCGTGAAAGCTATAAAGGTTTGATGCCGCAAGACAAACTCAATGAGATTTGCGCGATGTGGTTGGCACCGCGCAATTTTAAAGAGCGCATCGCCGATAAGAACGCGGCCAATATTCTCGCATTGATAGAAAATGAAATTGTGGGGCATTGCTATGCATTGCCGCGCGAAAATCGGTCAGTTTTGATCGGTTACCTCTATGTGCTCGAAGATGCTCAGCGTCACGGTATCGGCACGACTTTGCTTGACGCGGCCATTGAGGCTTTTCCCGACACGGTGCATGTCGAGCTCAACGTTCTTCAAAAAAATGTCACTGCCATTCAGTTTTATAAAGCTATAGGCTTTTTTGAAGCTGGGCCGGATCCAATGCCAAACGATGAGCCGCCCAGCATTAAAATGACCAAAGTTTTATAATTGAGGTGTTTTTATGAATGCTGTGAACCGTGTTTTTTACACAATGCTGGCGCAAAACGTTGAGGCGACTGCCAAATTCTATACTGATATTCTGAGCTTGAAGCGCCATTTCGACAGCGATTGGTTTATCATTCTTACCCCGCAAGACGGTCCAGTGATTGAGTTGGCCATATTGGACGCAAACAATCCAATCGTGCCGGAGGGGATGTCAGCGCGAGGGACTGGCGGCATTTTGAATTTCGTTGTTGAGGATGTGCATATTGCACATGACGCCGCGCAAAAAATTGGCGCGAAAGTGATTTCACCACCAACTGCCATGCCTTACGGGCAGGAGCGCATGTTGATTGAAGACCCAAACGGCCAGATGATCGATGTGTCTTCGCCTACCGTGCCGATGCAGGGCTAGTTGGTCTGGGGCGGTCTGCCCGCCCCAGCACTTTAGGCGGCTTGCTTCTGAATGTTCGGGAAATATTGGTGTGAAATACGGTCCATATAGCTGACAAGATTTGGCTTGTTGCCAATATGGTTTGCGATTGGCGTTTGGATCGGTCCATGCACAAAATTCACCAACGCACCGAAAACACTTGCATCAATAGATGTTGGCGTTGTCCCAAAGAAGTAATCGCTTTCCGCCAAAATTGTGCTTAGATCGTCAATGATCTGCATGCCGATTTCGAGCACCTCTGCTTCTGAATGGCGGCCCATGCCTTGGCCATAAAGTGTTTGCCGCATCATTGTTTCCGCACCATTTGCCATTTCATCGCGCATCGCTTTGTCTGGAATTTCACCGAAGAAAATATCCTTCATCACTTGCGCGTTTGCGGGGCTTTGCCAGCGGCCATAAACAAGCACCCAATATAGTTTCTCTTCCACTGTGGCCATGATCATATTGCCGATGGCGCGTTCAGTGGCACTCAGATGCTGAAGAGAATCAAAGCCTTGTGTTTCCCGCAAATGCCGCTCGATAAAGAAGGTGTCGCCGATGCGGCTGCCATTATCTTCGATAAAGGGGACTTTTTGCTTCGGTCCTTGGCGTGGGTCGCCTTCAACGTGCCGTTCAAACGGCAGTCCGGAGATTTGCAGCAACATATCGAGCTTCGCGCAGAAAGGGCTTAAGAATGCGGTGCCGGGAGCAACCGGAGGTTGGAAAAATTTAATGGTCATTTGACATTCCTTCATTTGGCTTGAATGAAGGGCAAAATACTGACACGCTACTGACAGCGTTATGTCAGCATGGAGAGATAAAATGCGTCGCGCTGACCGTTTGCTGCAAATTGTTCAAATATTGCGTCGTGCCAAAGGCCAACCAATTTCTGCGCGGCAGATTGCGGAAGAATTAGAGGTCACAGCACGCACTATCTACCGAGATATGGTTTCACTTGAATCGGTTGGTGTGCCGATAAAGGGGGAGGCAGGCGTTGGCTATGTGCTCGAAGATGGCCTCGATCTGCCGCCACTTATTTTTAACTCGTTAGAGTTGGAAACGCTGATCTTAGGTGCGCGATGGGTGGAATCTCATGGCGATAAAGATCAGCAGATGGCCGCACGCGATATTGTTGCGAAGGTGGCCGCTGTATTGCCAGACCATTTGCGCGACGAATTTTATGACGTTTCGCTTTATGCGCCCGTGGGCACCACAAACAAATATGAAGGCGCTGTGAGTTCTGGTGAGTTGAGACAGGCTTTGCGTAGCGGCAAGATCGTTGATCTAGACTATGTGAAAGAGGATGGCACGCGCACGTCCCGAAGGGTTTGGCCGATTTCACTCGGTTATTTCGATTTTAAGCGGCTGCTTTTATGTTGGTGTGAAATGCGGCAGGATTTTCGTGCTTTTCGCTCTGACCGAATCCAATCCATCACGTTGTTGGATCAGAATATCCCTAAAAGCCGTGCCCAGTTGAAAAAGGAATGGTGGGAGGTCGAAAGCGTCCGCCAACCTAATCTGGTGCGTCACACGATTTGAGGTGAAGATGATTATTGTTCGATCAACAAATTACGACGATGTGCCAGCGCTCAAGTCAATGTTGTATGATGCATGGCATGAGACCTATGCGTGATTTTTGGGCGCCCAACGTGTCGATCAGCTCACCAAAATGTGGCACACGCCGGAGAAGCTAGAGAGTGAAGTAAACTCTGCTGCAGACGCGTCGTTTGTGGTGGTTGATGGTGATCGGATCGTTGGACATGCTTTGGCTACTGATGAAGGTGAAGGGCATGTGCATCTCAAACGGCTATATTTGCGCGCTGCCTATTATGGCAAAGGGCTGGGAGATCAGTTGCTTACGGCTGCTTTGTCTTCATTTCCCCACGGTCTTCAAGCCAGTTTGGAGGTATATGAAGTGAATGCGCGCGCCGTGGCCTTTTACCAAAAGCATGATTTCTCTATATCGGAGCGGTTACGCGATGAGTTTGCCGATGACGAGCTGTATGAGTTTCGCATGGTGCGTACCTTGTAGCTTGGCAAAATGCTTGTTTGATCTAAACTGAGCATATGGGACAAGAAATTACCATTCGGCCATGCAGAGTTGAAGATTCTGACGCACTTCGCGTGTGTTTGCGCGAGGTTTGGCACGCGACTTATGACAGTTTTGTTGGCGTTGCGCGTGTTGAGGAGTTTGTTGAACTTTGGCTCACCGATGCGCAATTGCAAAAGGAAGCGGAAAGCCCTGAAATCGTTTCCTTATTGGCGTGGAGCGGTGACGCCATTGTCGGCCAAGCGCTGCTGCGAGAGATCGCGCCGGGCACTGTTCGTTTAGCTAGACTTTACGTCCAGCCTGCATTTCACGGCATAGGTGTAGGAAAATCTCTTTTTGGCGAAGGGCTTGAGGCATTTCCTAATGCTGAGCTGGTTCACTTGGAAGTTTATGAGCCGAATAGACGGGCGATCGGTTTCTATCAATCACTGGGATTTGTTGAAACTGCCAGACAGCAATCGGAATATGCGCCCGACGGCGTGTTTGAGATCTTGATGGAGATGAAGCTTTAGAGCGTCGGTTTTGGTCGCTTAAGCAGCAGAAAAAGCCGTCCATCAATCATCAAAATGCCGATAAAGATCGCAAGCATGCCGAACAAATGTACGGGTAGAATCGGCTCGCCCAGCACCAAAAATCCTAAGATCAGTGCGGAAACTGGCGCCACAAAGGTGGCGGTGGAAAAGTTGGTCGCGCCCACACGTTCCACCAGCTTGTAAACAATCAAAAACGGTATCGCCGTTGCGATGATCGAGATATAGCCGATCGACCACCATGTTTGTGCTTTGGTGATGTGCGGGATGCCTTCAATGGTCAACATGAAGGGCAGTAGCGCCAATGATGCGCCGGTGAGGGCAATGCAGGTGGTGAGCGTCGAATCGATATGGTGATAAGAGCGCACAATATTCATTGAAATACCGTAGCAAAGCGTGGCCAGAATGATTAGTCCAATTGCCCATAGTTCGCTGTGGCCACCTTGTTGAAGCGCGGGGATGGCAAGAATGGTGACGCCTGAAAAGCCTGCCAAAACGCCAAGCGACTTGCTAAATGTTGCCTTTTCGCCGCCGGGCCAGAATTGAGAAACAATCACCACCATAATGGGGGTGAGCGCATTGGTGATGCCGGAAACGCCGACGGATACGCTTTTTTGGGCTAGTGGGAACAGAGCGAAAGGAATGGCGAAGTTTACAATGCCGAGGGTGATCAGGCCCAAAAGTGTTTTGCCATCTAGCTTGATCCGTTTGCCCAGTGCAAAAAACACGGCCCAACATAGCAAGGCGGCAAAGAACACGCGGCCAAATGAAATGGTGATCGGATTGATTTCTTGCACCATAATCGCGTTGAACAGAAATGAGCCGCCCCAAACAGTGCCAAGGGCAATAACGATCAGCCAATCCGTGAGGCGCATAATTTCTGCTTTCTTGAAATTTAACAGGCGCCCAATCTAGCCCAGCAAATTCGAACGGTCGAACCGTTTTTCACAATGATCAGATCAATTTGAGTGATCATTACCAAGGGTGAATTTCGCCATTCCATTTGAAGAATTTGCCATTGTCCGCTTTTGAAAGCTGGTCAATTGTGTTGAAAATGCCAGCAGCGCTTTCTTCTGGTGTGATCTCAGCTTCGCTGCCGCCCATGTCGGTTTGCACCCAGCCGGGGTGGAACAGGGCGACCATCATATCTTCCTGCTCTAATTCGTAAGCCAAGGTCTGCATCGCCTTGTTCACTGCAGCTTTTGAACTGCGATAGGCGAAGCTGCCTGTGGCTTTGCGGCCAAGGGCGCCCATTTGGCTGGATATGGTGATGATTTTTGCAAGCTTTGCACGCTTCAACGTGTCGAACAATGCTTCAGTCACCCGCATGGGGCCTAAGGTATTGACGTTGAAAGCTTCTGCCCAATTATCAAAATTGATTGCGCCGAACTTTTGGCCTTTATCATTATAAATGCCCGCATTGTTGATCAGTACGTCGATGGTTGCATCTTTCAACTCATTGCTTAGGCGCAGCACAGATGCACTGTCCGTGACTTCAAGAGGCAGAATTTTCAAGCGATTTGAGGAGCTTGCAACAAGCTGTTTCAGTTCAACAGCATTTTCAGGTTGGCGGCAGGTGGCGATCACCTGCCAATCCGCTTCTTGCAGATAGCGTTTGACCAGTTCCAATCCGATACCGCGATTTGCGCCAGTGATAAGGACGGTTTTGGTCATATGCTTTGCTCCTATTGCGGCCAGATCAGCGTTTGTTGCGCTGCAAGGTTTTGGTCAGTGTTGCGGCGTTTTTCTAAGAAATATTTTAGCGCCTTGGGGTAGATTTCATGTTCCACCGTCAGAATGCGCGCGGCCAAGCTGTCCGCATCATCATCCTCAAGCACCGGCACCACGCCTTGCATAACGGATGGGCCCGCGTCGAGTTCCGGGGTCACTTCGTGCACTGTCGCACCGGAAACTTTCACGCCAGCATCAAGCGCTTGTTGCTGTGGCTTCAAGCCTTTGAATAAAGGAAGAAGGGACGGGTGAATGTTTAGCATCTTGCCCAACCATTTTTCCGCAAATGCATTTGAATGGATGCGCATATAGCCTGCAAGGCAGATAAACTCCGTGCCCCATGCTTCAAGTTGTGCATCAAGTGCATCACAGAAAGCCTCGCGGCTATCAAAATCTTTATGGGAAATGACAGCAGTTTGGATTCCATGTTCTTTGGCGTAGTCAAGACCCGCCGCGTCTGCGCGGTTTGAGAATACGCCAATAATTTCAGCGGGATAGTCGCTATCTTTTGCAGCTTGAATCAAGCTTTTCATATTCGAGCCGCGACCAGAAATCAAAATGGCGACTTTGGTTTTCCCGCTCATAGGGCCAGCTCACCATGATATTCAACGGCATCGCTTTTGCGCTCAATCAGGTCACCCAAGATGATTGGGTCTTCGCCTTCCTGCTGTAGGGCTTCGATCAAGGCGTCAGCCTCATCTTTGCTGGCTACCAGCACCATGCCAACGCCACAGTTGAATGTGCGCATCATTTCGTTGGTTTTAACGCCGCCTGTGTTGGCGAGCCAGCCAAACACGGCTGGTGCTTCGATGGACGAGCGATCAATGTTCGCCGCCAACGTTTCTGGCAATACGCGCGGAATGTTTTCGGTGAACCCGCCGCCTGTAATGTGGGCGAGGGCTTTGATTTTATGGCCTGCTTTTAGCGCTGCCAAAACCTGGCGCACATAAATGCGTGTTGGCCGCAGCAGCGCTTCGCCAAGTGTCACGCCATCTTCAAATGGTGCAGGGCTGTCCCAATTAAGGCCGCTCAGTTCAACGATTTTGCGCACCAGCGAATAGCCGTTGGAGTGAACGCCGGAAGAGCGCAATCCGATCAACAAATCGCCTGCTGCAATATCGTTGGTGGGCAACATGTTGCCGCGCTCTGCAGCGCCCACGCAAAAGCCTGCCAGATCGTAGTCGCCTTTGGCGTACATGCCCGGCATTTCAGCGGTTTCGCCGCCGATAAGCGCGCAGTTCGCGTCGCGACAGCCTGCGGCGATGCCTTCAATCACAGCGGCGGCGACATCATTGTCCAATTGGCCGGTGGCGTAATAGTCGAGGAAGAAGAGCGGCTCCGCGCCTTGCACGATCAAATCATTGACGCACATGGCCACCAGATCGATGCCTACTGTGTTGTGGATGCCGCTATCGATGGCGATTTTGAGCTTGGTGCCCACGCCATCATTTGCTGCCACCAAAATGGGGTCTTTAAAGCCTGCGGCTTTCAAATCGAACAGGCCACCAAACCCGCCAATTTCTGTGTCAGAGCCGGGGCGGGCGGTTGATTTTACAACCGGCTTGATGCGATCAACAAGGGCGTTGCCCGCATCGATATCCACACCTGCATCTGCATAAGAGAGTGAATTTGTGTTTTTCTTGGTGTCATCTGGCATTGGGCTGGTCCATTCCCCATATGTGTGGCAACGTGACGTCGCACATAAGTGATGCGAATTTTGCGTTGGGGCATTGGGTGCAGCTTCTTGCAACGGGGCCGCAAACGCTTTAACAGCGCTGATAAAGAATTGCGGGCGTTCGCGCAAGTGTAGGAGTGGGGAATGACACTACAAAACCAAATAAAAACTTGGCTTGTCATCTTGGCGGTGACAATTTTGTTTTTGTGGGTGTTTCGCGGCATATTGCTGCCGTTCATTGCGGGCATGGTTTTGGCCTATATGCTCGACCCAGCGGCAGACTTTCTCGAACGGATGAAATTTTCGCGGCTATGGGCGACTTTTGTCATCATGCTGCTCTGCGTTTTGCTGTTTGTTGGTGCATTCCTGTTCCTTGTGCCGAGCATTTTGGGGCAGTTGGTCGGCTTGGCCGAGCGTTTGCCGGGTTATGTGCAAAGCTTGCAACAATTGGCATCAGAATATGCGCCATCCCTACGCGAGTGGATTGGTGATGAGCAGTTGGCTGAGATTGAAAACAATATCTCTAATTTCTTGGGCCAAGGCGTTGGCTTTGCCATTGGTGTGCTCAACCGCGTGATGCAAAGCGGTTTGGCGATTTTGAACGTTGTGGGCTTGCTGATCGTGACGCCTGTCGTGGCCTTCTATTTGCTGTTGGATTGGGACAATATGATCAAGCGCGGCGACGAATTGTTGCCACGCGCTTATCGCGATGAAATCCGCGATGTGTTTGTTGAGATCAACCAAGCAATGGCCGGTTTTGTGCGCGGGCAATCCAGCGTGGTGCTTATTCTTGCAGCGTTTTATGCCACTGGTTTGACGCTTGTTGGGTTGAACTTTGGTCTGGCTATTGGGTTGGCCGCTGGCTTGTTTTCTTTTGTACCTTATGTGGGCTTTTTGATTGGCTTTGTGCTGTCGATCGGCGTTGCCATTGTGCAGTTTTGGCCGGATTGGACCATGATTGCACTCGTGTTCGGCATTTTCATGTTTGGCCAGTTTATTGAGGGCAATATTCTATATCCAAAACTGGTGGGGCGCTCGATTGGTGTTCACGCGGTGTGGTTGATGTTCGCATTGTTTGCCTTTGCTTTGCTGTTCGGTGCAGTTGGTGTGTTGCTGGCAGTGCCGTTGGCGGCGGTGACAGGCGTTTTGGTGCGCTATGCCGTGCGCAAATATTTGGAAAGCTCGCTTTACCAAGCCAAAACAGAAGCTGAAATGCAGCAGGCTAAGCAGGATTTGACTGGCGAAGCCGAAACCGCTGAGAAGCAGGCGTAAGGGTTGCATGAATGAGTGCAGATAAGGCTTCCACCCAGCAATTGGTGCTTGATTTGCCGTTTGAAACGGCACTGGGTGAAGATGATTTTGTGGTGAGTGCTGGCAATTTGCAGGCCTATGAATATTTGATGGGCATGCGCGAATGGCCGGGTGCGACCACATTGCTGATCGGGCCAGAAAAGTCTGGTAAGACCCATTTAGCCAGCATTTGGGTGGGGCAAAGCGGCGCGCAGGTGCTCAAGCCAGATATGGATGAGGACTGGCCGCAAATGATGCATGGGCCTTTGCTGGTTGAGGATTGTCACAGCCTTTGGATGGGTGAGACGCCTTTATTTAACTTGCTCAATCAGGCTATGCGGTCGCAACTCCCCTTGTTGATGACAGCGGATCGCCCCCTAGATCAGTGGGATTTAGAAACGCAAGATGTGCGCTCGCGCTTGCGATTGGCGCTCAATCTTGAGATTTCCCCGTTGGACGATGCCCATTTGGCGCAGCTTTTTGTCAAATTGTTTGATGATCGGCAGATCCAGATTGATCCGGGCCTTATTCCATATCTTCTGTCGCGAATGGAGCGGTCGCCGGCGCATGTGGTGGCATTGGTTGAATTGATGGACCAAATGTCGCTAGAGCGGCATAAGCCAATTTCGAAGCGATTGGCGGCTGAAGCATTGGCGCAGCTTTACAATCAATAAATCTGTTACACAATTGCCATATAATCACTTTAAGCCCTTGTGAGTGCTTGCTGCGCATGTGCGTTTGAGCAAGCCACATGTTGCGTGGCACAGTTTGGAAGTGAAGTATGGACGAGATCATGGATTTGGCGGAAACGCCAAACAGCGAAGCCCCCGATATTGAGATTTTGTCACAAAGCCCAGCGCGCTTTGTGAACCGAGAGGTTTCGTGGTTGCAGTTCAACATGCGCGTGTTGGAAGAGGCGGGAAACAAGAATCATCCGCTTTTGGAACGTCTGCGCTTTGTGTCCATTTCGGCCAGCAACTTAGATGAATTTTTCATGGTTCGTGTGGCGGGTCTTAAAGGCCAGCTGCGGGCGGGCGTGACCCGATTGAGCGATGATGGCATGACGGCTTCTGAGCAGTTGGAAGAAATTGCTGCGCTTGCCCAGCATTTGCATCTTGAGCAGCAAGATAGCTGGCGCGCGATTCGAAATGAGTTGGCCGAGCAGGAGATCATCTTGCTTGATGTAAATGATCTCGGGCCGCAGCAATTGGCGTATTTGGAAGAGTTGTTTCAAGAAGAAATCTTCCCGGTGCTGACGCCGATGGCGGTTGACCCTGCGCATCCATTCCCCTTCATTCCTAACCTTGGTTTCTCGCTTGCATTTGAATTGCAGCAGCCGGGGGCGGATCACACGCTAACTGCCTTGGTGCGTGTGCCGCAAAATATGGAGCGGTTTGTCTTTTTACCGCAGGATTTGACCACTGGTTCTCGCATCGAAATGGTGACGATTGAAACGCTGATCAATTTGTTCTTTGAGCGCATGTTCCCGGGCTATGACGTAGTTGGTGCAGGTGCGTTTCGCGTTATTCGGGATAGCGAGATGGAGATTGACGATGAAGCCGCCGATTTGGTGGTGGAGTTTGAGTCTGCGTTGAAACAACGTCGGCGCGGGCAGGTGATCCGTCTTGAAATTGAACGTTCTATGCCACGCGCCTTGCGCCGCCGCATTGCGGATGAGCTGCATGTGGGCATTGAAGATACGTTTGAAGTTGAAGGTTTCTTGGCGCTTTCGGATGCGTCCAAGCTTTGTGATATTGAGCGGCCAAAACTGAAATTTCAGCCTTTCAATGCGCGTTTCCCAGAGCGGGTGCGCGACCATAATGGTGATTGTTTTGCTGCGATTAAGCAAAAAGATATTGTGGTGCATCACCCCTATGAAAGCTTTGATATTGTTGCGCAATTTTTGAAGCAGGCCGCGTCTGATCCGGATGTGGTGGCCATCAAGCAAACGCTTTACCGCACGTCAAATGACAGTCCAATCGTCAAGGCGCTTATTCAAGCTGCTGAGGCAGGCAAATCCGTTACCGCTTTGGTCGAGTTGAAAGCGCGGTTTGATGAAGAAGCCAATATTCGCTGGGCGCGAGATTTGGAACGCGCAGGCGTGCAGGTGGTGTTCGGCTTTATCGATTGGAAAACGCACGCGAAGCTGAGTCAGGTTGTGCGGCGCGAGAAGAAGGGTAAGCTGGTTTCTTACTGCCATATCGGTACGGGTAACTATCACCCAATCACCGCGAAAATTTATACCGATCTATCCTATTTCACTTCCAATGCGGCCATCACGCGCGATGTAGCGCGGGTGTTCAACTTCGTCACGGGTTATGCTCGTCCGTCTGGGCTTGAGTGTATCTCTGTATCGCCCATGTCACTGCGCGACACATTGTTGAAGCATATTGATGCGGAAATCGAGTTTGCTAAGGAAGGTAAGCCAGCAACCATTTGGTTCAAAATGAACTCGCTGGTCGATCCACGCATTATTGATGCGCTTTACGCGGCCTCACAGGCAGGGGTTGAAGTTGAGCTTGTTGTGCGTGGCATTTGTTGCTTACGTCCTGGTATTCCGGGCTTCTCAGACAATATTCGGGTGAAGTCCATCGTTGGGCGTTTCCTCGAACATTCACGCATTTATTGCTTTGGGCAGGGGCACGAAATGCCTTCGCGCAAGGCCGCCGTATTCATTTCTTCTGCCGATCTTATGCCGCGTAATTTGGATGGTCGTGTGGAAACCATGGTGCCATTATTCAATAAAACCGTTCATAAGCAGGTGCTAGACCGGATTATGGTTGCCAACATCAATGACAATCAGCAAAGCTGGGAGGTGTTGCCAGATGGCACCTCACGGCGGATTGAGCCGCAAGAGGGCGAACCGATCTTTAACGCGCAAGAATATTTCATGAATAATCCTTCGCTTTCAGGTCGGGGTAGCGCGCTGTCTCAAGATGGTCGTCATGATGAGGAAGATGATTGATCAAAAGCTTTGTTAATGCACTGCGTCGTCCCGCTGCACAGGGGCGAATTGGCAGCGACGATCCCATAGCCGTGTTGGACATTGGGTCCAACTCGGTGCGTTTGGTGATCTATGAGCGCCATGTGCGGGCTTTAACGCCACTTTACAACGAAAAAGTTGCCTGCGGTCTTGGGCGCGGCATGGCGCAAAGCGGCGAGTTAAACCCTGAAGGGGTGGAACGCGCATTAAACGGCATGCGTCGTTTTGCAATGGTGTGTTCACTCACCAAGGTCGAAACGCTTTATGTGTTGGCCACTGCCGCCACGCGAGATGCAGATAATGGTGGCGAGTTTATCACTGCGGTGCAGGAGATTATGGGCGTTGAGGTGCAGATTCTTTCTGGTGAAGAAGAAGCGCACTATGCGGCCCTTGGGACTTTGGCTGGCATGCCCAATCAGCGTGGCCTTCTCGGCGACTTTGGCGGCGGCAGCTTAGAATTGGCTGGCATTGATCTAGATCGCGTATTTGGCGGTGAAACTTACAAGTTAGGCGCCATCCGGTTGCAGGATGATAGCGATAACAACGCGTCAAAAGCCTATGAGATTGCTTGCGAAAAGCTCGCCGCTTCTGAATTGATCAAGGCGCAGCACTTGCCAGAATTTGTGGCGATTGGTGGCACATGGCGGGCCTTGGCGCGTTTGCATCAGGTCACCAATAGCTATCCGCTGTCAATGGTGCAGGGCTACCGTGTAGAAGCTGACGATATGTTGGCGCTTTGCGATTATGTGTTGAAGCAGGCTAAGAAGGGTGAAATTCCAGACGAAGCCCAAGTGCTGTCTTCCAACCGCCGCACCTTGCTGCCTTTTGGCGCTGCAGCGCTCAAAGCGGTGTTGGAAATTGGTGCATTTTCCTCGGTAAAGTTTTCCGCGCTTGGTTTGCGCGAGGGCTATTTGTTTGGTCAGCTCAGCGATGACGACCAGCGCGCTGATCCGCTGCTTTTGGCATGCCGTGAATATGCATTGTTGCGATCGCGTGCGCCTGCCCACAGTGCTGATTTATCCGCCTTCACCACCAAGCTTATTGAAACTGCACAAATTAAAGAAACCACCAGCTTAGTGCGGTTGCGTGAAGCGTCTTGCTTATTGTCTGATGTGTCGTGGCGGGGGCATCCTGACTATCGTGGTGCGCAAGCGGTGGATTTGGTGACCCTTGGTTCCTTCGTGGGGCTAGATCATGCCGATCGCGCTTACATCGCCACAGTCTTAGCGGCGCGTTATAATGGATTGAAGCCCAAGAAATTGGGGCATGAGGAAATTCTCAACTTATGCCGTGATGAAGATCAGGACCATGCGATTTTGGTCGCCGCCACTTATCGCGTAGCCTATTTGCTTTCAGCCGCAATGCCTGGTGTTCTCAATCAGCTTGATTGGGACATTGACGATGACAAGCTATATTTGTGCATTCCAAAGGGAATGGAATTTTTGGCGGCTGAGAAAATGATGCGGCGGTTTGATCAGCTGGCCGACTTGTTGAATCGGCAAGCTGACATTCGCATTATTTGACGGTTTTATTCGTCGTCTTCTAACGTCACTTTCACAGGCACAATGCCAGCTTTGGTGGCGCCAAGGGCCATTTTGCCATGTTTGATGGCCAAGGCTTTTTCGCCAAACACGTTGGCGCGCCAGCCCTTCAGCGCTGGCACGTCTGCATCATCATCCAACACGATTGAATCAATATCGTCACTTGTGGCGATGATGCGTGGGGCCACGCCTTCCTGCTCGCTGACCGCCTTAAGCAATACCCGCAGTAAATCGCCAATTGCGCCTTTGGGTGAGGGGCCGTTCGGCTTGCGTGGAATTTTTGGCAGGTCGGCTTTGTCGAGTTTTTGTGCCACTTCTACCAGCTTGATCAACTCATTTGCTGTGCTGGAGCGGCCAAAGCCTTTTGAAAAGGCGCGCAGGCGGTCAAATGCTTTGGGATTTGTAGGCTGCTGCTGCGACAGTTCAAACAGAGCTTCATCTTTTAGCACGCGGCCGCGCGGCACATTCTGCTTTTGCGCTTTTTCCTCACGCCATTCAGCCAGCATTTTCAAAAGGGCAAAGTCGCGTGGGCGATTGACCTTCATTTTCATGCGCTTCCACGCATTTTCTGGCAGCACGATGTAGTTTTCTGGCTGCATCAATGCTTTCATTTCGTCATTGATCCAGTCCCAGCGGTCGCGCTTGTCCAGCTCCGCCACAATATGCAAATAGCAGTCGCGCAAATGAGTGACATCCCCCAAGGCATAATGCAATTGTTTGTCGGTAAGTGGGCGGTGAGACCAGTTTGTGAAGCGGGAGCTTTTGTCCACTTGTGCGCCTGTAATCTGGCGGACCATATTGTCGTAAGAAATGCTATCGCCGAAGCCACATACAGCGGCGGCGACTTGCGTATCAAACAATGATTTTGGTGCTTCACCGGAGAGATTGACAAAAATCTCGACATCTTGCTTTGCCGCGTGAAAAACTTTCACCACTTCTTCATTGGCGAACAGTTCAAACATAGGTGTCAAATCAATGTCGGTGTCAATTGGATCAACAATAACGGCTTCGTCGGGCGTTGCCATTTGCACAAGGCAAAGTTTGGGCCAATAGGTTGTTTCGCGCAAAAACTCTGTATCAACGGTAACGAAAGGGTGTGCAGCGGCGGCCTGACAAAATTTGGCCAGTTCAGAGGTGGTCGTAATAATGTGCATAAATGCTTTCTGTTATTGAATCTGCTGTTTTTGCGCTGTTTTGCGATGCGAAGTGTTGGCCCAATAATGGCTGGAAATGGGTCAGACTTGCAAGAGCAGAATGAAAAACGTATCAGATGCTTGACAAATCGGGCGTGGCATGCGCTTTTCGCCCCCAAAAAGCCCTAGAATTTTGCGGGATTGGAATAGATGCATCTATATCGTAGCCACACTTGTGCTGAATTAAATAAAGATCATGTGGACGAGAAAGTTCGTCTGTCAGGTTGGGTGCACCGCATCCGCGACCATGGCGGCTTGTTGTTCATCGATTTGCGCGACCATTACGGGATCACCCAATGTGTGGTCGACCCTGATTCTGATGCGTTTGGGCTGGCTGAAAAAGTGCGTTCTGAGTTCGTGATCCGCGTTGATGGCGATGTGAAAGCTCGTGCGCCAGAAGCCGTGAATAAAGACCTCTCTACTGGTGAAGTTGAAATCTATATCCGCGATATGGAAGTGCTTGGCGCATCTAAAGAATTGCCAATGCCGGTGTTTGGCGATCAGGAATATCCGGAAGATATCCGTTTGAAATATCGCTTCTTGGATTTGCGCCGTGAGCGGTTGCACAACAATATTGTGATGCGGTCTAAGATCATTTCTTATTTGCGCAACACGATGGTTGGCCAAGGCTTCACCGAATATCAAACTCCAATTTTGACTGCGTCTAGCCCTGAAGGTGCGCGGGACTTCTTGGTGCCTTCACGTTTGCACCCAGGCAAGTTCTACGCTCTGCCGCAAGCGCCACAGCAGTTCAAGCAATTGCTGATGATTTCTGGTTTTGACCGTTATTTCCAAATTGCGGCATGTTTCCGCGATGAAGATGCGCGCGCTGACCGTTCACCGGGCGAGTTCTATCAGCTTGATATCGAGATGAGCTTTGTGGAGCAGGAAGATGTGTTCCAAGCCATCGAGCCGGTGTTGCGCGGTGTGTTTGAGGAATTTGGTGAAGGCAAGCCAGTCACTCAAGAATTCCCCCGCATTCCATATGCGGAATCTATGCGCAAATATGGTAACGACAAGCCAGACTTGCGGAACCCGATTGAAATGCAAAGCGTAACTGAGCATTTTGCTGGTTCAGGCTTTGGCATTTTCGCCAACCAAATTGCAAATGATCCGAAGGTTGAAGTTTGGGCAATCCCGGCACCAACTGGTGGTTCGCGCGCATTCTGTGACCGCATGAACAAGTGGGCACAGGGCGAAGGTCAGCCGGGCCTTGGCTATATCTTCTTCCGTGATGGTGAGGGCGCGGGCCCAATTGCCAAAAATATCGGTGAAGAGCGCACTGCTGCCATTCGCGATCAGCTTGGTTTGAAAGATGGCGATTCCGTCTTCTTTGTATGCGGTGTACCGTCGAAATTCGTTAGCTTTGCAGGCGCTGCCCGTACTCGTGCTGGCCAAGAGCTCGATTTGATCGATAAAGATCGTTTTGAGCTGTGCTGGATTGTTGATTTCCCAATGTTCGAGTGGAACGAAGATGAGAAGAAAGTTGATTTCTCTCACAACCCATTCTCCATGCCGCAAGGTGGCCTTGAAGCGTTGGAAAACCAAGATCCACTGACCATCAATGCTTATCAGTATGACATTGTGTGTAACGGCTTCGAGTTGAGCTCTGGCGCGATCCGGAACCACCGTCCAGAAATCATGAAGAAAGCGTTCGATATCGCTGGTTATGATGAGAGCATTCTTTATGAAAAGTTCGGCGGCATGTTGCGGGCGATGGAATATGGCGCACCCCCACACGGTGGCATTGCGCCAGGTATCGACCGGATTGTGATGTTGTTGTGCGGCGAAGAGAATCTGCGTGAAGTGACAGCGTTCCCGATGAATCAGCAAGCAGAAGATTTGTTGATGGATGCTCCATCTTCCGTATCTGCCCGCCAATTGCGCGAGTTGCACATTCGCCTAAATCTTCCGAAAGAGTAATTCTTTCAGTATATTAGCTAATTAAACGGCGCTCCTTGGGGCGCCGTTTTGCTGTTAATGTGGTTAATCCTGTGTTAAGGGCGGTGGGCTATGTTGGCGGAGTGGCTTAATTTGCGGGGCAGGCGACAGTGAAAGCCAAGTTCTCAAACTTTCTGATGATTTTGTGCGCCTTGTTGGCGTTCGCCCCGATATTGACCGTTGATTTCATGTTGGATGAATATGTGCGCATGCGTGAAAGCAAATCGCTGCGCGCGCAGGTCAGTTCCATCATTAATGAAACTCAAGGCAGTGTGAACAAAGCGCTTGCTTCGCTCAATGCCATCGTTACACGCAGTCCATCCCTTTGCACGCCAACCTTTTTGCAAGGCGCAGCGCAGCAAATGCGTGCGAACTATTTGTTGCGTCAATTGGTGGTGAATTCGCCTGACGGCAATGTGCTCTGCTCTGCTTATGGTGACGATTTCAAATATTCGTCTATCACGCCCACTATGACCATGCCCAGCGGTCCGCAGGAAATGACCATTGTGCGGATTGAAGACAGCGAACAGCCTTTGATCAAGGTAAGCATTAAGGTGCGGCCGGGGCGCGAAGTGTCGGCTTTCGTGCCGATCAATGTGCATTTGCTGGTGGAGGAGAATAACTCCATTCGCGGTGCGCTCATGACTCGTTATGCGCTCACCACGGGGCTCGCGATTGTCGAGTTTGGTGACCCAGAGGCCTATTACAATCATCCACGGCGCACGAGTGACTTTTTGTATGTGGAGCAGGTGGCCCAAAATGTGCCGATTAAGCTTAGCGCTGCGGTGCCTATGGATGTGGTGCGTGCTGATTATGCGGATTTGAAGATTGGCTTCACGATTGTGGCTTGTCTCACAAGCTGTGTGTTCTTGTGGTTGTGCATCCAATATGTGCGGCGGTCTCAAGCGCCAACATTCGATTTGGAACGTGCCATTCAAGCGGGCGAATTGCGCCCGCGCTATCAGCCGGTTATTGACTTGCAGACAGGTCAAATTGCGGGTTGTGAGGTGTTGATCCGTTGGGAAAAGCCAAATGGTGAAATCATTTCACCGGGGGCTTTCATTGAATATGCGGAATTGTCTGGCCTTGCCATTCCAATGACTTTGTCTTTGATGGAGCAAGTGCGCGACGATTTGGAAGATTTGTGTGCCCGCCACTCACATTTGAAAATCGGCATCAACTTGTTTGAACGTCATTTCCGTGATGGCTCAATTGTTGAGGATGTGCAGGCCATTTTTGGCGGCACGGAAGTGCGTTATTCTCAATTGGTGTTTGAGATTACCGAACGTCAGCCGCTTTCCAACATGGAAGGCGTGAATTCGATTATCGACGACCTGCACGAGCTTGGTGCCAAAGTGGCGTTGGACGATGCGGGCACAGGGCACTCAAACCTCGCTTATATTCAGAAGCTTGGTATTGATATCGTCAAGATTGACCGGGTGTTCGTGGAGTTGATCCGTCACCGCAATGTGCCGGTGCCAGTTGTCGACGCGTTGATTGGCATGGCCAATGAGCTGCAAACTGAGATCATTGCGGAAGGCGTTGAAACCGAAGAGCAGGCGCTCTATTTGCGGGCAAAAGGCATCCGCCAAGCTCAAGGCTTCTTGTTTGCGCCAGCGCTTCCAATTGAGTCCTATCTCGCGCTTGCTGAACGCATGAACAATGAAGAGGTCAAGCTAATCGATGATTTCGATGATGACCTTGTTGTGTTCGATGATGACGCAGATGACGATGTGGATGCCGCGCGCGATACAAACGTTGCTTAAATTTGGTTTGAATTTCCACTTCTTGGCAGAATCTGAATAAGTTGCACTTTTCTTTTGCTGCATTTGGTGGCACACCAGAACCGGTGAACGAAAGGGACTTAGATGGCTCAGGATTCTGACGAAACCCAACAATCTTTGCGCGATGCAGCGCTTCACTTCCACAAATGGCCAAAGCCCGGCAAGCTGGAGATTACAGCGACAAAACCGTTGGGGAACCAACGCGATTTGGCGCTAGCCTATTCGCCTGGTGTTGCGGCGCCTTGTGAGGAGATTGAAAAAGATCCAAACCTTGCGGCAGATTATACCTCCAAAGGTAACTTGGTGGCCGTAATTTCAAACGGTACTGCGGTGCTTGGCCTTGGCTCAATTGGCGCGCTTGCGTCAAAGCCAGTGATGGAAGGTAAAGCGGTTCTGTTCAAAAAATTCGCTGGTATCGATGTGTTCGATATTGAGGTGAATGAGAACGACCCGGCGAAACTGGTCGATGTGATTGCGCCGCTTGAGCCAACATTTGGCGGCATCAATTTGGAAGACATCAAAGCCCCAGATTGCTTTGAGGTTGAGGAGAAGCTGCGTGAACGCATGCAGATCCCTGTGTTCCATGATGATCAGCACGGCACTGCAATCATTGTTGCGGCGGCGGTCATCAATGGGCTGCGTCTGGCGAAAAAGAAGATTGAGGACGTGAAAATTGTCACGTCAGGGGCAGGGGCTGCGGCCATTGCCTGCTTGAATCTTCTGATAAGCCTCGGCGCTAAGCGCGAGAATATCTGGGTGGCGGACCGTGATGGTTTGGTGACCAACAAGCGCAAGGATGATGTTGACCGTTGGCGTGCATCTTTTGCGCAGGAGACCGATCTCACCAAAACAGCCGAAGTGATGGAAGATGCTGACATCTTTATTGGGCTTTCCGCTGCGGGTGTGTTGAAGCCTGAAATGCTTGCCAAGATGGCGCCTAATCCATTGATCATGGCTTTAGCCAACCCAACGCCAGAAATCATGCCTGAATTGGCGCGTGAAGCACGTCCAGACGCGATGATCTGCACAGGGCGGTCTGACTATCCGAACCAAGTGAATAACGTTCTCTGCTTCCCGTTTATTTTCCGCGGTGCACTTGATGTTGGTGCCACAGCGATCAATGAAGAAATGAAAATGGCCGCGGTGCATGCCATCGCCAAACTGGCGCATGAGCCTGCTTTGGAAGCCAGCACCTCGGGCACTGACGCTACATTTGGTCCGGATTATTTGATCCCGAACCCATTTGATCAGCGGCTTATTTTGCGCATTGCGCCTGCAGTTGCCAAAGCAGCGATGGAAAGCGGCGTCGCGACACGTCCAATCGAAGATTTTGAGGCTTATAAGTTCCGCCTGACACGCTTTGTGTTCCGTTCTGGCATGGTGATGAAGCCGATTATCGAGCGCGCTAAGTCCGATCCGAAACGTGTTGTGTTTGCCGATGGTGAAGATGAGCGCGTGTTGCGGGCCACCCAGGTGATCTTGGAAGATGGTATTGCCAAGCCAATTTTGATTGGCCGCCCATCTGTAATTGAAAACCGAATTGAAAAGTTCGGTTTGCACCTGCGTCCGGGACAGGATTTTGAAGTTATCAACCCAGAAGATGATCCTCGCTATCGTGACTATGTTGACGAGTTCCATTCACTGGTAGGGCGCTCAGGCGTGACGCCTGACACAGCGCGGACCATTGTGCGGACCAACACCACGGTAATTGGCGCTTTGGCGGTTAAGCGTGGCGACGCCGACGCGCTGATTTGCGGTTTGCAAGGGCGCTACATTAAACATGTGCGCGACATCAAATCCATCATTGGCCTAGATTCGGCATCTTCTGACGTTTCTGCATTGTCCATGCTGATTTTGCAGCAGGGTGTGTTCTTCTTTGCTGACACCTATGTGTCCATGAACCCATGTGCTGAAGAGTTGGTTGAAATCGCTATGCAGGCGCAAGACCATTTGAAGCGGTTTAATTTGGAGCCAAAGACAGCCTTGATGTCTTATTCCAACTTTGGGTCGCGCGATGGCGAGAGCTCAGAGAAAATGCGCGAAGTTTATCGCCTGCTGAAGCAGAAGGCGCCGGACCTTGTGGTTGAAGGTGAAATGCAGGGCGATGTGGCTTTGAATTCACTGCTCCGCGAGCGCTATATTCCAAACAGTGAGCTGCAAGGTGAGGCGAATTTGCTGATTTTCCCAAACCTTGAAAGTGCCAATATTTCAATGACCTTAATCAAGGAATTTAATGAAGCACTTGCAGTTGGGCCGATCCTGATGGGCACAGCGCAACCAGCGCATATTTTGGCTCCATCTGTCACCAGCCGCGGCATCGTGAACATGACCGCAGTTGCTGTTTCAGAAGCCATTGGATTGCAGCAAGACGGGGAATAATCCCCGTCTTGTGACGGCTTATTGAAAAGCTGTTTCCGCAAAAGACCGCAGCTTGCGCGAATGGATGGCATGCGCAGGCTGCTTTTTTAATATTTCCATCGCCCGAATGCCGATTTGAAGGTGTTTCGACACCTGCTTGCGATAGAAATCGCTGGCCATGCCCGGCAGCTTCAATTCGCCATGCAGCGGTTTGTCTGACACGCAAAGCAAGGTGCCGTATGGCACGCGGAAGCGGAAGCCGTTGGCGGCGATGGTTGCGCTTTCCATATCCAATGCAATGGCGCGAGATTGGGATAGCCGTTGGGCAATTTCGGTTTGGTCGCGTAGTTCCCAATTTCGGTTGTCGAATGTTGCTACTGTGCCTGTCCGCATGATGCGCTTGCGATCTTGCCCGGACAGGTTGGTGATTTCCGCCACAGCTTCTTCTAAAGCCACTTGCACTTCCGCCAGCGCCGGGATTGGCACCGATAGCGGCAAATCCGCGTCCAGCACGTGATCTTCGCGCACATAAGCGTGGGCCAGCACATAGTCGCCTAAGGCCTGCGAATTGCGTAGGCCGGCGCAATGGCCCAGCATCAACCATGCGTGGGGCCGCAGAACGGCAATATGATCAGTGATGGTTTTCGCGTTAGATGGCCCAACGCCGATATTGACCATGGTGATGCCGCTGCCATTTTTCGCTTTCAGGTGATAGGCGGGCATTTGTGGTTCGCGCGGGGGCGTTACACCTACTGTTTGTCCGTCTAGGCGCGAGTTTGTGGTGATCACATTGCCGGGCTCAACGAATGCGTCATAGTCCGGGTGACCTTCTTCCATCCATTGATGGGCGGTGCGGCAAAATTCTTCAATGTAGAAGCCGTAATTGGTGAACAGCACGAAATTTTGGAAATGCTCGGGCCGTGTCGCCGTGTAATGCGCAAGGCGGTGCAGCGAATAATCTACGCGCGGCGCTGTGAACGCTGCCAGAGGGTATGGGCCACCTTGCGGTGGAATGAAGGTGCCATTGGCGATCTCATCATCGGTATGTGTCAAATCAGGCACGTCAAACAAATCGCGCAGCGGGATATTGAGCGCGTTGAATGTATCACCATCTAGCGTGTCGGCTGGTTCCAAGGCGAAATGCACGGGGATGGGCGTTTCAGATTCGCCCACCTCAATTTCGCAGCTATGATTTTTCAGCAGCAGTGAAAACTGATCGGTCAGATAATGGGTGAACAATTCCGGGTCAGAAAGGGTGGTCTCATATATGCCGGGAGAATGCAAAAAGCCAAACGGCAGGTGAGAATCAACCTTTTGAAAGCTGGTGTTGCGCACTCTTGCCAATGGGTATGTGGCCCGCACATGACCTTCCGGCAAATGCCCGTCATTAAGTCTTTTCACGGCATCGCGAATAAACTGCGTGTTGCGTTTATAGATGGTCTTCACATATTCAACGGCCAGATCTGCCTTATCGAACTTTTTGAAGGGGAGGCTAGGCGGTTGAATGATTTTCATGTGGGACCTCTATGTTCTTCTATTCATTATTAAAACTAGCACCATTTGGGGGCATGTACAGCTTTTGAATATTTTTTGATCACAAAAGTGTGACGGCCTTTAATTGGTCTAATCTGATGCCCATATGTTGGAGAGCAGTCATTCAGCCCATGATTGCAAAATGGCCGTCGCTTTCCAACACCTCCCCCTTTGCAGCCCTCATGTGTTGGTTTGTGACGGCCAAAAAATTTCCACGCTACGTAGCAGCGCGTTTTTCCGCTTCAATTTTGGCATCGCGTAAATCCTTTTGCAGCATATCTGCCACTTGCCCGATCATACGGGAAAATAATCCACTCAAAATTTTGGCCATCAATGTTTTAGGCTTGGCTCGAAACTCGAGCGTGACTTTTGTGCCATTTTCATTTGGCTCAAAAGTGTGGGTGCTGTGATATTCGGTGCCATGGGCGAAGCTATAAAGCACAAATTTTGACGGGGCAGTGAACTCGATCACTTCCATTTCTTCCGTCGCTTCACGGCCCATCATAATCCGTGTTTCGCTGAATCTTGTGCTGAGCCCAGTTGTTTGTTCTGACAGTAATTTCGTGCTGATGATCGCCTCGATAAAATCGGGATAATTTGGGAAGTCTGCCAGGGTGGTAAAAGCCAATTCTGGCGCGCAGTCAAATTGTTCTGAAACGGTGATTGTGGGCATAATTATTCCGGATATTTTTCTGCCATATAGGCGAGTGACTGGGTGATGATTTCTTCTAAAATTGAGTCATCAATATCGCTCAAGCGTTTGATGTAAAGACAACTTTTGCCAGTTTTATGTTTGCCGAGTTCTTCAAGTAAAGATTCATATGTGCTGAAGCCGCTCATGATATAAAGCACCAGGTTCGCCTTGCGCGGCGCAAAGCCAACACGCAAAAAATCACCTTCGCGGCCACTGTCATATTTATAATGATAGGTGCCGAAACCGATGATGGAGCTGCCCCACATTTTCGCCGGATGGCTAGAAAGGCGCGTCATCAAATCTTTGACCTTGAACGCATCTGCACGCTTTTGGTCGTCCTCAATGGTGTTCAGATATTCAACCACATCTTGTGAGGTGGCTTGGGTCTTGTTTTCGTTTTTCGCCATATTCCCCTCCGATTAATTGAGTATTCCATGATCTTTTGCCGTTGGCCAGAATTGGCGAAAATATTGGCAGATAAAATGACACAAGATTTTTGGGATCGTGTGACGTGTTTGCATCGGATTTTCAGGGCATATAGCGATTTCCACTGCATGGTTGTTTGACCTGAGCGCAAAATGGTGTAATGCAACCGCGCAACACAGATTTAATTTGCTGCATGGCGCAAAATTGGCGCCCACAAAGGAGCACACATGCAACTGGCTTTTGTTATTCCCGCTTATAATGAAGAGCGGCTGATCGGGCGCTGCGTTGAATCCGTGGTGAAGCGCGTGAAGGACTCTGGCGTGGCGTGCGAAATTATCGTGGTCAATAACGCCTCGACCGACCGCACAAAAGAGATTGCGGAAAGCTTTGAAGGTGTGACCGTGGTCGATGAGTTTGAAAAGGGCCTCGTTTATGCCCGCCGTGCTGGCTTCAATGCCTCAACTGCCGAATTGGTGGCCAATATTGATGCGGACACTGAGTTGCCTGAAGGTTGGATCGAGACGGTGATCTCTACCTTTGAAAAAAAGCCAGAGTTGGTCGGGTTGAGCGGCCCTTATATCTATTATGATTTGTCGCTTTGGAACCAGTTCCTTGTGCGTATGTTCTATGGCATTTCCTATCTCGTTTATCTGCTGAACCGCTTTGTGCTTAAAGTCGGCTCCATGATCCAGGGCGGCAACTTTGTGATCCGCCGCAGCGCCTGGTTGAAGGCTGGCGGTTATGATACGTCGATCTCATTTTATGGCGAAGACACCGACATTGCGGTGCGGCTTTCTAAAATTGGTCCGGTTAAGTGGACCTTTAAATTGCCGATGCGCACTTCTGGTCGTCGCTTGGCGGAAGAGGGCGTTTTCCAAACCGCTGGCACCTATGTGCTGAACTTCTTCTGGGTCACGTTCCGCGGCAAGCCAGCCACCAAAGATTACAAAGATATTCGGCCTGAAGATAAGCAATAATGCTTGTTTAAGCCGATCTGGTTAGTGCGAAGCCGTCTTGTTTCAAGGCGGCTTTTTGCATTTTATTGCCTTGTCAGTGCTTGTTTAGGTGGGATTTGTGCCCACATCTAGGGTGTTAGACATTCTAGGAGACCAGATGATGGTTGATGAAAACGGCAAAAAGTCCAACGAGCAAAAAGGCAGTTGGGAAACCTTCACCGAGGAAGTTGAAGTGGCTGGCCACAAGCTGGTGGAAGAGATCACGCGGCTGATTTCCGATGGCAATGTGCGCAAATTGCGGGTTCGTTCCTCCAATGATGATGTGATGATCGAAGTGCCGCTGACTGGCAGCGTGGTTGTGGGCGGTGTTGTTGTGCTCGCCGCGCCTTGGTTGGCGTTGTTGGGCGGTTTGGCTGGCGTTTTGGCCAAGGTCAAAATCGAAGTTGTGCGGGATGTGGACCCTGACGCCGCTGATGATGGCTTTGACGACGAAGATGGGACTGCCGAGAAGCCTAAAAAGGCGAAGAAGAAAAAGAAATAGGCTTTGGCTTCTGCGGGTTGAATTTGTGGGTGGGCGGTGCTTTTCGCTATCGCCCGCTGTGCTTTCGACGGTCTGGCTCGGCACCCGCGAAGATTGTTTTTGCCGCCACCGGACATTGCGTGTCCGTCCCCGGTGCCCCCGGAATTTTTTCTTGCCGCCGTCGCTCGCTGCGCTTACTACCCCCGCCGGTTGTTGGTACTCCATTCTTGAGTTCATGCAAGCGCGCGGATGTGCCTGACGAACTTGCGCACTCAGGGAACGATGGTTTGCGGGGCACGAGGCAGATTCAGGCTCGCTATGTAGCGCAATGAATGAGACCAAAACTGCCTCGCGCCAGTGGCGTTTGTCGCTTTCCTGATTGGCTTGGGCTGCTGACCCTTTATTCCCATCCAATAAATGGATTGCCCTCGGTGTTGGGCACAACCAAACAGGTGCGCGATGCGCCGCGTCCGGCCCATCAACCACTTCTTCTTTCATCTGTTTAATGGCCGCAGAATATTCCGCGAAAACAGATATACCCCGTTATCCGTCAATAACCGCATGGGGCAGAAGATGGCGCCATTTTATCATGGGTTGCGGGGGCGGGGATAAGTTTGCTCAAGGTAATTGGTTGGATTTTGAGTGGCTAATTGGGTTTTTGTCCTAATTTTATCGATAATTCAGTGTGTTACGTGATGTAATTTTCGCGAGAATTGAAATGCTGTGAGGTGAAGTTTCAATTTATGATTGTGCTTTGGTAGCGAAAAACTGCTTTTGATGAGGTTGCTCGTGGCTACTGTCTAAGTGCTTTGTGGTTGTCCTCAAATGGATTGCAAGGTCGAGCCTTGCAATGACGGTGGCGGAGGAGACGTTATTGGCGAACAATAAAGTTTTGACGGGATTTGAGGCTGGGCGTGGTTTCTTCCACGGCAGCGCTATCCTCCATCGTCACCACCGGACTTGATCCGGTGGTCCATTTGAGCTCAAATCTAGCGCTATGGGTGGCTGGGTTTACATCATGACGAACAAATTGAATGGCACGCTTTATGTGGGCGTGACCAATAATTTGGTGCGGCGGGTTTGGGAGCATCGTCAGGGGGATGTTGCGGGCTTTACCCGCTCTTATCGTCTCAAACGCCTTGTTTATTTCGAAGGGCATGACAATATTTCAGCTGCAATTCAGCGTGAAAAGGCCATCAAAGGGTGGTCTCGTCGGTGGAAAGTGGAACTGATCGAAGCGTTTAATGCCGAGTGGCGCGACTTGTTTGATGAGATTGCGGTATAGAGCGCCAGTTTTCTTGGGTTAGGTGCTTTGTGGTTGCCCTCAAATGGATTGCAAGATCAAGTCTTGCAATGACGGCGGAGGAGGCGAAGCATCGGGTAAGTAGAAACTCTTTCTCTATTTAAACGTCTGTTTTATAAGACTTAATCCAGCCACTTCCGTCGCCACCGGACTTGATCCGGTGGTCCAATTCACGTTTCCTCACATAGAAGCGTTCATGCCTTGATTTGTGCTTAATTGGATCCCTAGGGTAACCTATCATAGGCAGGACGGCTATCACGCAATGTGCTTATCTTTGTCGCGTGGGCTTTTGGTGTTTTGATTCAATCATTGCCGCGTTCAATGAGTGGTTATTGATCTTTATTGTTCAAATAGGTTTCTACTAAGAATGATCTTATTGTTCCTGCTAGGTTTACGGCTAGCGTGGCATGTCGCTTTGAAGGCTTTACGGATGCTTTAAAACCTGCTCTGCCATGGGAATCCGAAAGTTTGTTCCGTAATGTGCCGAGACCGTTTACCATCGTGAAGGCTCCACTTAGAATTGATTTGAATATCTCTTCTGTGTGTTGTTCCGGCGAAAGATTAAGCTGATGTGCGGTTTTGCGATAAAGCTTTGGTAGTTCATCCTTGTCTGAATAACTTACCTCATATTGTTCTAGAATCTGTTTGCATACGCTTTCAACCAAAGTCCTTGCTATTGTGATTGCGCCTTCCGGATCGCTTTCCCGTCTTTGGATTGCTTTGTCCCATAGAGATTTTACTTCTTGGATAGACAGTGCAGATAGTGCAAGATTAATTGGTGAATCCGATGGCTCTGTGTGACCGTTCTCGATGTATTCAACTATTTTGTTGAAACCGTTAGAAATCAAAGTGCGTCGTTCTGCATAAGTGTCCGCTTGAAGCTTAATCCATCCCCAGAATGCATCAAGCGTTCGGTGCGTTCTAACGAATTGCGGTAGTCTTTCCTTAAAAGCTTGGTCGCCTAAAAAAGGGCGCCTTAGCGCCTGATAAACCTTGTTGTCTGGATATGAACCGGTCGCTCGCTCAATAAGAATGCCTTCAAGCATTTCGAGTTGCTCTCGCTTGTCTGTTGGGAGTTCTAATTCATAGTCCACAGATGAACGTAGCCTCCAAAGGATTCCTCGATTTTATAATTGGCAATCAGAATAGAAAAGCCCGAGCATTTCTGCCCGGGCTTCGTTGTTTCTTAGCTACAACCTGTAGTGCTTCCGCAAGTGTCACACTTTAGGCAGGTGCCGTTGCGGACCAGGGTGAAGTTTGCGCATTCGGGGCAGGCTTCGCCTTCGTAGCCTTTCATGCGGGCCTGAGCGCGTTGGGTGTTGGTGTCGGCTGTTGGGGCAGGGGCTGCCTCTTCAACTTTGCCCAACTCCTGTTCCACCTCTTGCTTGAGGGCTGTTGTGGCCTTCATCATGGTGGCGGCGCTGGTTTGCATGGCTTGCACTTTGTTGGTGCTGACCGCGGTTTCGGTGGTGACGAGCATCAAGGTTTTATCCTTCACGCGGCCACGGGTGAGGCCTTTGGACACATATTGATCTGCCGCCACATTTTCACCGCCGTCTTGGCTGGCTGCGCTGCTGCCGCCATTGTCTGGGGTGACATGGGCCAAATCGCTACGGTCGAGGTAAGAGATCGCCAATTCACGGAACACATAGTCGAGAATTGAAGTTGAGCTCTTGATCGAGTCGTTGCCTTGCACAAAGCCTGCTGGTTCGAATTTGGTGAAGACAAAGGCTTCAACATATTCTTCAAGCGGCACGCCATATTGCAGGCCAAGAGACACAGAGATCGCGAAGTTGTTGATCAATGCGCGCAGGGTTGAGCCTTCCTTGTTCATATCAAGGAAGATTTCGCCCAAGCGGCCATCTTCATATTCGCCAGTGCGCAAGAAGAGGGTGTGACCGCCAACTTTGGCCTTTTGGGTGTAGCCCTTGCGGCGTGTTGGCAATTTCTCTTGCTCGCGAACCCGCTCAACCACACGCTCTACAACGCGTTCGGCCACTTTTTCAGCAATGGCAGCAGTGCGCTCTACAGGTGATTTTGCGATCAATTCTTCTGTTGCGTCCAAACCATCTTCATCATCCTCATCATCGGCAAGCAATTGCGCGTTCAAAGGCTGGCTGAGTTTCGAACCATCGCGGTACAAGGCATTGGCTTTCAAAGCGAGTTTCCAAGAGAGCATGTAGCTTTCTTTACACTCTTCCACCGTTGCCGAGTTTGGCATGTTGATGGTTTTTGAAATCGCGCCAGAGATGAAAGGCTGTGCGGCTGCCATCATGCGGATATGGCTTTCAACGCTCAAGAAGCGTTTGCCGATCCGGCCACATGGGTTGGCACAATCGAACACATTGTAATGTTCTTCTTTCAAGTGCGGTGCACCTTCAAGGGTCATGGCGCCACAAACGTGGATGTTGGCGGCATCAATTTCTTTCTTGGAGAAGCCAAGCGCTGCGAGCATGTCAAAGTTCATGTCATTGAGCTGCTCATCAGTGAAGCCAAGCTCATTTTTGCAGAACTCTTCGCCCAAGCTCCATTTATTGAAGGCAAATTTCACGTCGAACGCGCTGCCAAGGCCCGCATTGATCGCTTCAACCTTCTCATCAGTGAAGCCTTTGGCTTTCAATGTGGTTGGGTTGATGCCTGGGGCTTGGTTCAAATTGCCGTGGCCCACTGCATACACTTCGATCTCAGCGATCTGATCTTCTGAGTAGCCAAGTGTGCGCAAGGCTTCAGGCACAGCGCGGTTGATGATTTTGAAGTAACCACCGCCAGCGAGCTTTTTGAACTTAACCAAGGCAAAGTCTGGCTCAATGCCGGTTGTGTCACAATCCATCACCAAACCGATGGTGCCGGTTGGGGCAATCACAGAAACCTGTGCGTTGCGGTAGCCGTGCTTTTCGCCGAGTTTCAACGCATCGTCCCATGCTTTTTTCGCATGGTCGACCAAGCGTGAATCTGGGCAGTTGGCATGATCCAATGGAACAGGGTTGATAGACAGCTTTTCATAGCCATTATCATTGCCGTGGGCCGCATTGCGGTGGTTGCGGATAACGCGCAGCATGTGCTTTGCGTTTGGCTTGTAGCTTGGGAATGGGCCCAATTCTTTCGCCATTTCCGCTGATGTTGCGTAAGACACACCAGTCAAGATCGCTGTGATGGCACCGCCGATGGCGCGGCCTTCATCTGAGTCATAGCCAATGCCAGATGTCATCAACAGGCCACCAATATTGGCATAGCCAAGACCCAAGGTGCGGAACTCGTAAGAACGCTCAGCAATGGCTTTAGATGGGAACTGCGCCATCATCACAGAGACTTCGAGCACAATGGTCCACAAGCGCACAGAATGTTCGAACGCTTCGATCATGAACTGACCGTCTTTGGCGCGGTATTGAAGCAGGTTCAATGAGGCCAAGTTACAGGCAGTGTCGTCCAGGAACATATATTCTGAACATGGGTTCGACGCGCGAATGTCACCAGATGCTGGGCATGTGTGCCAGTCGTTAATGGTGGTGTGGTATTGAATGCCGGGGTCGGCACAAGCCCAAGCGGCATAGCCAACGCTATCCCACAAATCGCGGGCTTTCAGGGTTTTCGTTGGCTTTTTGGTGATGCGGCCAACAAGATCCCAATCTTTATCTTCCTCAACTGCGTTCAAGAAACCATCTGTCACGCGGATTGAGTTGTTTGAGTTTTGTCCTGCAACGGTCAAGTAAGCCTCTGAATCCCAGTCTGTGTCATATACAGGGAATTCAAGATCAGTGTAGCCTTGCTGGGCGAACTGGATCACGCGCTGAATGTAGTTTTCAGGCACGAGTGCTTTTTTTGCCGCGCGCACTTCGCGCTTAAGGGCAGGGTTTTTCTGCACATCAAAGCAATCATTGCCAGCGCCTTCGCAATTCACGCAGGCCTTCATGATGGCTTTCATATGCTTGGAAACGGTTTTTGACCCGGTGACGAGGGCGGCAACCTTTTGCTCCTCTTTCACCTTCCAATTGATATATTCTTCAATATCTGGGTGGTCGATATCGACAACCACCATTTTCGCCGCACGGCGTGTGGTGCCACCAGACTTGATGGCGCCCGCTGCGCGGTCACCAATTTTCAAGAAAGACATCAGGCCAGAAGATTTGCCGCCGCCAGAAAGGCCTTCGCCTGAGCCGCGCAAAGAAGAGAAGTTTGAGCCTGTGCCTGAGCCATATTTGAACAAGCGGGCTTCACGCACCCAAAGGTCCATAATGCCGTTGTCATTCACCAAATCATCTTCAACAGACTGAATGAAGCACGCATGAGGCTGGGGGTGCTCATATGCTGATTCAGAGCGAACCAATTTGCCTGTGAATGGATCTACATAATGGTGGCCTTGGCCCGGACCATCGATGCCATAGGCCCAATGCAGACCAGTGTTGAACCATTGTGGAGAGTTTGGCGCGCATTTTTGGGTGGCGAGCATGTAGCAAAGCTCATCAAAGAAGGCGCGGGCATCTTCTTCATCATCGAAGTAGCCGCCTTTCCAGCCCCAATATGTCCATGTGCCTGCCAAACGGTCGAAAACTTGGCGGCTATCAATTTCTGAACCGAACCGTTCTTCTTCAGGCAGCTTTTCAAGTGCCTTTTCATCCGGCACTGAGCGCCACAACCAAGATGGAACGCTGTTTTCTTCTACTTTTTTGAGGACTTTAGCCACGCCCGCTTTGCGGAAATATTTCTGCGCAATAATATCAGCTGCTACCTGTGACCAAGACGCTGGAACATCAATATTTTCCAGGCGGAACACGATGGACCCATCGGGATTTTTGATTTCGCTCGTGGCCTTGCGAAATTCAATGCCAGCATAGGCCGATTGGCCTTTTTTGGTGTAGTGCCGCTTAATGCGCATTCGAGTATGCCCCCAAAATTATGGACACAAATAGTGTCCGATCAAACCAATGTTGGTTTTCAGTTTCTGTTGTTCGCGTTCCTGTTAGGTGTGAGATACGAGCCGTTCTCACTAGGCTTGTTCGCCTTTTTTTATCCGCTGCCCGCCTGGCTTTCTTGCCAGTGTGAAACCGGGCTTTGGATGCAATAAAGTTTTCGAATGTGGAGCCAATCTGGTGCCATTTAAACCTTGGTTGCGCTTGGTGAGGCGCGAAGGTCATTCCTAAATGGTGGCCACCTTTTTCGGCGTCGCGCCAAGCATTATTGGGGCGACACGGGGTGGGCGATTGGTCATCATACGGATACTCAATTTGCATTTTTGAACCTACATTTTTCCCAAATTTGTTCAAGGCAAATTTTTTCAAAAATTACCACCACTAGTGGTTGGTGAGCTAAATATGGCCCATATCTGGTATATATTATGTGAACAATGGGGATAAGTTGTGGCAGGTGCGATTCGGGCTTTTTGACTAGATTCGGCAAATTTTGCCCATATGGTTCGGCTAGCGAACAAGCTGAAAAGACGGGCCTATCTTACGAAAAAATCAGCAAAACTCTGCATATGATGAATGAAATGTGAAGAAGTTCACACGCAAAACTGCTTGCGGATTGATCCGATTAGGAAGCCACCCAACTTTTACGCAAATGCTGTCAAGGGCATAATTTTGGAGTGTATTTGCGTTTTTTTGGATTTTTTTTCATGTCATTTCAATTCGATCAAAAGTCATTTCACGCCAAAGAAGCCAACATTGTTGTCGTAGAGCCTGCGCGACACATGCAAATCCTTTATCGATCAATGCTTAGCGCCTCTGGCGTGCGCAGTTTACGTGTTTTTGCGAGTGCGGAACGGGCAGCCGAATCGATTCTGGCGACACCACCAGATATAGTGTTGGTGGATTGGGGCGATGAACGCCCGGTTGGCGAATATTTTCTCGATCAGTTTCGCGATCAGCGCCTATATCCTGTGTGTCTGATCCCTATTATCGTGATGATGAGTGTGGTGCGGAAAGGCCGGTTCAACAAAGCCATTAGGCTAGGGGCCCATGCTGTGTTGGGTAAACCTATATCTAGTGCCAAGCTGTTTGATTACATCACTTGGATATTGGCGTCCGAATTCCCTATGGAATTGAACGGAAGTCGATATGTGGTGCCCAATCTGTTGCAACGGGTGGATGCTGAATTTGCCAATAGTTCCAAATTTGGCGCCGATTCGATGGCTGAGGCACAACATATGGCGCAGATTAACTCCATTCAGTCTGATGTGGACCGGATTTTGAATTCTGCTTTTTATTGATTGGCTGTTCTTTTTGCGCGGCATTGGAATTTGCGCTTAAATCGCCACAATATGCTGATTTTTTGCGCCAAAAGGGTTTTGCGCACTAGGCTTGGCCAATGTTAGGTGCTAAATGCTTGGCAACGAAACATCACAGATTGTGGCGATTGGAACGGACATGAAACAGTTTTTGGCGGAATTGTTTATTTGGTGGCACGGCCAAACATTGGGCACACGGCTTCACACAGCTTTGCATGGCCAATTTGTTGGTGAAGATGAAGCGGGCAACCGTTATTTCAAATCCAAAAAAGGCGACCGTCGCTGGGTTCTTTATAATGGTCCGGCCGAAGCTTCTCGCATTCCATCTGGTTGGCACGGTTGGATGCATCACCGCACCGACATCACGCCAGTTGATAAAAAATATGATGCCCGCTCTTGGGAATTGCCACATAAGCCCAACATGACTGGCACAGCACATGCCTATCGTCCAAAAGGCAGCATGCTGAATGATCAGAGCCGTCCGGATGTGACTGGCGATTATGATGCTTGGTCTCCAGAATAAGCCACATTTGGGGTTTATTGGGCAAATATGATGCGGCGCATTCTTCTTTCATTGTGTTTTGTCATGCTCGGTTGGGCAGGGGCCAATGCGGCCTTTGCTGCCCCTGTTGCAAACCCTGTGGTTGCTTTGGCTGGCCTTGATAAGGTGACAGGCCGGATCATCACCTTTGATGTATATATTGACGAGACGGTGCAGTTTGGTGCTTTGCAAATCACACCACGCGCTTGCTATTCTCGGCCACCAAATGAAACACAACGCACATCTGTGTTTTTGGAAGTTGACCAAGTTTCACTAAAACAGAGCGTGACCCGCATTTTCACAGGGTGGATGTTTGCAGATAGCCCAGCGCTTAATGCCGTGGACCATTCGGTTTATGACATTTGGTTGGTGGATTGCAAACAAAGCTCTGACGTACCGCCGCCAAGCGAGCGCTAAACACATCTTCTCCAACATGTTCGGAAATTCTATGCGCCGCACGAGAATGGGTGGCGCTAGAACTCTGCGCGTGTTTGCAGGGCTTCTGCTAAGCGCGCGTGATATTGCTCGCGCGTAATTTCGATTGCGCCCAAGGTTTCGAGGTGCGGCGTGGTGAATTGCGTATCCAGCAGCACAAAGCCCTTGGCATTGAGATGATTGACCAGTTCAACTAGTGCAATTTTTGACCCATTGGTGGCGCGGTGAAACATGCTTTCACCGAAGAACGCGCCGCCAAGGGCAATTCCGTAGAGACCGCCAATAATCTGGTCGTCGCGCCAAATTTCTACTGTGTGGCAAAAGCCGCGTTTGAACAGTGCGCCATAGAGCTTTTTGATTTCAGGGTTGATCCAGGTTTCTTCGCGGCCACGCATGGGGGCGGCACAATGAGAGATCACCAAATCAAAATCATGATCAAGCCGGACCTCATAATCCTGTTTTTTCAATGTTTTGCGTAAAGACTTTGAAATATGCAGGCCATCAAGCGGAATAATGCCCCGCAATTCTGGGTCGACCCAAAATAGGTCCGGGCTTTCCGCGCTTTCAGCCATAGGGAAAATGCCGTGGGCATAGGCCCCCAGCAGCATATCCGGCGTCAGCGTGATGTCATATGGTTCAGAATCGTTTTGCATAAGTCTCAAAAGAAAGGGCCCCGAAGGGCCCTTAAATTATTTCATGCCGAGATATTTTTCGAGCCAATGAATATCGTAATTGCCCGTGATCACATCTTCTTCTTCGATCAAGCGACGGAAGAGCGGCAGGGTTGTTTTAACCCCATCCACCACAAACTCGCCCAATGCACGGCGCAAACGCTGCAAGCATTCTTCGCGCGTGCGGCCATGTACGATGAGCTTGCCGATCAAGCTATCGTAATAAGGCGGGATTTTGTAGCCCTGATAAACACCAGAATCAACACGCACACCCACGCCACCTGCAGGGTGGTAGAATGAAATTGTGCCCGGAGATGGTGCAAATGTTTCAGGATCTTCTGCGTTGATCCGCACCTCGATGGCGTGGCCCCAAAAGGTCACGTCTTCTTGCTTAACAGAAATTGGGTGGCCAGCGGCAATGCGGATTTGCTCATAAACCAAATCCATGTTGGTGATCCGCTCGGTCACCGGGTGTTCCACTTGCAAGCGGGTGTTCATTTCAATGAAATAGAACTCGCCATCTTCATAGAGAAACTCAATGGTGCCCGCGCCAGAATATTTCATCTTGGCAATCGCATCGGCAACAATGCCGCCAATTTCAGCGCGTTGCTCAGGCGTAACCGCAGGTGAGGTGGCTTCTTCCCACACTTTTTGGTGCCGGCGCTGCAAAGAGCAATCCCGGTCACCCAAGTGGATGGCGCCGCCTTGGCCATCGCCCAATACTTGAATTTCGATGTGACGTGGCTTGCCGAGATATTTTTCGATATAAACCGCATCATCACCAAAAGCAGCTTTGGCTTCAGAACGTGCAGTTGACAAAGCTGTGCCAATATCGGCTTCAGACTTGGCCACTTTCATGCCGCGACCACCGCCGCCTGAGGCAGCCTTGATGATCACTGGATAGCCGATTTCAGCGGCAATGCGACGTGCTTCCACATCACTTGTGACGCCGCCATCAGAACCAGGCACCACTGGAATGCCCAAATCTTTAGCGGTTTGTTTGGCCTGAATTTTGTCGCCCATAATTTCAATATGGTGCGCAGAAGGGCCAATAAAGGTGATGTTGTGCTCTTCCAAAATGCGTGCAAAGCGCGCATTTTCAGACAAGAAGCCATAACCGGGATGCACTGCATCCGCGCCGGTGATTTCACATGCCGCCAAGATGGACGGGATGTTCAAATATGAATGAGTGGCAGAAGCCGGGCCAATACAAACGCTTTCATCGGCCAGGCGCACATGCATCGCATCAGCATCTGCTGTGGAGTGAACTGCCACAGTTGAAATGCCGAGCTCTTTACACGCCCGCAAAATACGCAGGGCGATTTCGCCTCGGTTAGCAATGAGAACTTTTTTAAACATGGGCATCTGGGTTACTCGATCACCACAAGAGGTTCACCAAATTCAACTGGCTGCGCATCTTCCACCAAGATTTTGGTGACTGTGCCTGCGCGGTGTGCCGGAATTTGGTTCATTGTTTTCATCGCTTCGATGATCAAAATGGTTTGGCCTTCAGTGACCTTGGTGCCCACTTCAACAAATTTGGCTGCACCTGGCTCAGGCGCCATATAGGCTGTGCCAACCATTGGTGAGGTCAATGTGCCTGGGTTCGAACCAATATCGTCAGCAGCAGATGCATCAGCTGCGGCAGGCGCAGGCGTTGCAGCAGCAGGGGCCGCAGGCGCAGCAGCAACCGGAGCGGCCATAGGCGCACCAGCATAGCTTGGCATGTGAACCACCTCTTGAGCGTGGCTGCGGGTGACACGAACACGAAAATCATCATGCTCAAGTTCAACTTCAGCCAAGTTCTGTTCGTTCAGCAATTCAGCAATCGTACGGATCAGATCGCGATCAACTTGTGAACCTTTACTCATTTAAGGGGCTCTCCAATTTTGTTATTCTGGAATGGGTGATGTTAAAGCACCGAGGGCCAAAATGTAACCCGCCGGGCCAAAACCGCAAATAGTGCCCAGGGCAACCGGGGACACATATGAATGATGACGGAAGCTTTCCCGCGCAAAAATGTTGGACAAATGCACCTCAACTACAGGGATATTGATGGCGCGGATCGCGTCATGAATAGCCACTGATGTGTGGGTGTAGGCAGCAGGATTGATGATGATACCAGCTGCAGATTTACCTGCCTTCTGGATCAATTCAACCAGTTCGCCTTCGTGATTTGTTTGTGCAAATACAAGTTCATACCCCAAACGCGCACATTCTTCGCGGCAATTTTGCTCAATGTCAGCCAATGTGACATGGCCATAAATGCTGCCTTCACGCTCGCCCAACAAATTAAGATTTGGGCCGTTGAGTATATGAATTTGTTTCGTCATTTTGCGGGTTATACCTTTTTATCTCCCGTGCAGGAGCTTGCACTATATGAAAACAAATGAAAAGGCAAAGATTACTCTCAGTTTTACACCGATCACGCCTGAATTTGTTGCGTTTTTGTGTCGCTCGCCTGCAATTTCCGACAATGGGCCCATAACTAGATAAAAAGATGGCGCCAAATGGCGCCATCAAAATTTCTTCAATTTACTATGGGCAGGTGGTTTCACCACATTCGCGCATATTATCAACACGACGTTTTAGACCCTCAAAACTTTCAGCGCCGCGCACGACTTCATTGCCGATAATGTAGTTTGGCGTGGAGCTGATAGACAGCGCATCTGCCAATTGGTAAGTGCGGCCAATGGCTTGGGTAACCGACTGGTCTTGCATCTGCAGTTCCACCTCAACTGGGTTCATGCCCAATTCAGCGGCCACTTCCAAAGCGCGAGCCTTGTCTACCTGACCACGAGATTGGAAAAGCTTGGTGTGGAACTCCATATAGCTCACATCTTTATTGCGGTTCACAATGGTAGCCACGCGTGCCGCGTCGGCTGAGCCTTGGCTCAAAATTGGGAACTCACGCAAGATGAAGCGTACATTTTTGTCTTCCTCAAGCAATTGCATCATGTTGGCAACAGCTTGGCGGCAATAGCCACAATTGTAGTCGAAAAATTCAACGATGGTGACATCGCCGTCTGGATTGCCGAGCACAACTTGGTCGGCATCATTATGAACGCGATCGCCAAGGGCCATCAATGTGTCGCGGGTTTGGGCGATTTCGGCTTCTTGCGCCTGTGTCTGCAAGGCAACGGACATACGCTCGAGCAATTGCGGGTTGGACATCAAATAATCTTCAACTGCATTGCCAAAACGGCCTTGTGCAGCGGATGCTTTTGGCGTGTCTGCCAACAGATTTTCGATTTTTTCATCAACAATCTGCTCGATCAAAGCGCTTAGATCGTCTTTGGTCATGTCACCCAGATTTTGGGCTTGAGCGGGCAGCATAAATGCCACAAAGCCCAAAGCAACGAGCGGCAATTTTGCGATAGAGGAAAAGAGATTCATAAATACTAGGTCCAGTTTGATAGGAATTGAGATTAGCTTAGCGCCAAAATGTCATCAGCGCGTAACCAAGCGGGGCTGCCTTGCGGCAAATTTTGTTGTGCTTTTTTCGCCAACCCGCGAGCGAGGCGCATGTCGCGGCGCAAAAATGCGGCTTCGGCTGCGGCCAGATCGGCCTCGCCAGTGCGGCCAGCGCGACCATAGGCGCGAGACAGCAGCGAAAATGCGCGGGCAGAGCCGCTATCCATTTGGGTGGCGCGGGACAATTGAATGATGGCTTCATTCAAATCTTTCGCGCGGCCAGTGTCTGATAAGGCAGCTCCGTAAATCAAGCGATATTCAATTTCGTTAGGGGCGAGCTTCACCGCACGGGCGAGGGGCTGCAATGCCGCCGTAGCCTGGCCAGTTTCAAACAGCATTTGGCCCAGCAATTCCTGCAAATTGGGATTGCTTGGATTGGCGGAAGCGAGCGCTGCCATTTGTTTCACCGCAGCAGGGCCGGCGCCAGCACGATAGCCAGCGATGGCGCGGGCATAGCGGGCAGGGAGTGATTTATCGCTGTTGGGATAGCGGTTTAATACGGTTTGGGTGCGTTCCAAATAACCAGTAAGTTTGGCTTTCACCATTTCAAGGCGCTGAATGTCGGCTGCGGAATCGCGTTTGTTGCGGAAGGGACTGCCTGCGGCGCGGTTTTGCGTTTGGTTCAAGCGGTCTTCGGCCAGCGGATGGGTGCGCAAATAGCCTGCGGCACCAGCGCTGCTGGATTGATTGCGTTGCAAGCGGTTGAGTACTTCGGTGAGGCCAGTTGCACTTTGCTTTGTGCGTTCCAAGAATTTGAGGGCGGCAGCGTCGGCTGCGCTTTCCTCAGACTGACGATAGGCCATGAAATTGTTGCGCGCGGCAGAGCTGGAGCCCATGATGAAGGCAGAAACCATTTTGCCGACTTCACCAGATTGATCATTGCCCGATGCGGCGGCGAGGACGCCGATGCCGAGCACCATGGAAATGGCTTGTAATTGCCCGGCAACCTGAGCCTGCTCACGCAAACGGCGCAGATGGCCGCCAGCCAGGTGGCCTATTTCGTGGGCCAAAACGGCTTTCAGCTCGTTTGGGGTCGCTGAATCAAGGATGGTGCCGTAATTAATATACATATCGCCGCTTTCAACCACGAAGGCATTGAAGCGACGGTCGTTGACGATGTTGACGGATACGTTGCGTGGATTGATGCCCGCGGCCTTCAGCAGCGGGCGCGCGAAATCTTCGATCATGGTTTGGGTTTCAGCGTCTGTGATCAGCCGAATTTGCTGGGCATGGGCGCTGATGGGCGCAAGTGCCAGCAGGAGTGCTGTGAGAACTGCGAGCAACTGGACGTGCTTTGGCATGTTTAAGCCTTTACTGAAACCATGAATCACTGACATTGTTAGCGCAACTATAACGGCATTTCTGTCAGTTGACACGGGCCGTTCACCTCACAAAAACGCGAACAGTTGGACAATTTGATGACAGAGATCGCGCAGCTCAAGCATTTACAGCCATTTTTTGCCATGGAGATCTTGGCGATGGCCAAATCTTTGGAAGCGGAAGGGCGAGAAATTTGCCATTTGGAAGTGGGCGAACCGGGCGCGGCACCTGCGCCAGAGGTGATTGCTGCCGTGCAGCAAAGTGCGGCGACAGACCCGCAACGCTACACGCCAGCAAAGGGCGAATTGAGCCTGCGGCAGAAGCTGAGCGAATATTATAATGCACAGCACAATGCCAAAGTGAATCCTGACAATATTTTGATCACCAACGGCTCAAGTGCTGGATTTGTGTTGGCGTTTTTATCTGGATTTGAGAAGGGTAGCAAAATTGCGGTGACGCGGCCGGGTTATCCGGCATACCTCAATATTATCTCCAGCTTGGGATTTGAGCCGGTGGAGATTGAAATTCATGCAGCGAATGGTTGGCGATTGGATGCGGATGATATTCGCGCCGCGAATAAAGCTAATCCGTTTGATGGCTTGTTGTTGGCATCGCCTGCAAACCCAACAGGGGCGATGATTGAACGGGAAGATTTGGCGCGCATTCTCAATGCGTGTGATGATTTAGGCGTGCGGTTTATCTCAGATGAAATTTATCATAGCCTGAGCCACGGATTGCCGGAGACCAGTGCATTAGAATTGAGTGATAATGCGCTGATCATAAATAGCTTTTCCAAATATTATTGCATGACCGGATGGCGCTTGGGATGGCTGGTTTTGCCCGATGATATGGTGCGCCAAACGGAGATGTTGGCGCAAAATATGTTTATTTCTGCTCCTAGTCTGTCGCAGGTGGCAGGCACTGTCGCACTTGATTGTCGTGACTATTACGATTCTCAGAAATCGAAATATGTGCGCAATGGCATGCTGTTGGTGGAGGCGTTGAGTGAGATGGGCTTTAAAGATGCGCGCATGTCGGATGGTGCATTTTATGCCTATGTGGGCATTGAAGGACTGGCAGAAGATAGCGTGGCGTTTTGCAAGGCTTTGTTGCAAGAAGCTGGAGTTGCGGCAACGCCGGGCGTGGACTTTGATCGGGTGAATGGCCAAAAATTTGTTCGGTTTTCTTATGCTGGAGACCATGATGTTTTGGTGCAAGCGATAGAAAAAATGGCCGGCTTTTTGAGCCGACCATTGTCTGTTTGATTATTCTTTTGTGTGGCGCGGTTTAGAAGAAGCCGCGCTGCCACCAGCCTTTTTTCGCTTTATCTTTGCTTTTGTCCTCATCTTCCTTGCTGGAAGTTGAAGTGACGATAATGCCATCTTCTTGAGGCTTTTCTTTCTTCGGCTTTTCAGCTGGTTCCTGCTTAGGCTCTTCGCGAACTTCCGGCGGCGTTACGGCTTCAGCTTCTGGCTTGGTGGCGACGTCTTCGTCCTTTTTCACGCGCTTGCGTGGGGCACGGCGACGTTTTGGCTTTTCTTCAGCTTCTGCAGCGTCTTTATCAGCGGCAGAATCGTCTGATTTAGCTTCAGTTGCGGTGTCCTCTGCATCAGCCTTTTTGCGACGCGGGCGGCGCTTTGGTTTTGGCGCTGCTTTGGCATCTTCATCATCCAAAGCTTCCGCAGTGCTTTCAACCTTAGCATCAGCCAATGCGGCTTCTTTGGTTTCGCCTGGCTTTGCGTCGGCAGGATCTTTCACGCGTGTGACGGTTTCTTCAACCGCTTCAACGGCTTCCTGGTCGAAACTTGCTGGTGCTTCAGACTTGTCAGCTTGATCCGCTGCATTTTCGTCCTTCGCAACCTGCTCATTTTCAGTTGAGCCATTTTCATTATCTTGGTTGCGACGGTTGCGACGACCACCGCGGCGACCACGACGACGGCGCTTTTTCGGCTGCTCGTCACCATCGCCATCACCTGCTGGTGCATTGTCGTTGCTGCCTTCTTCTGCAGCTTCAGCTGTGTCTTGATCTTTAGACTGCTGATCGTTTGACGCGTTGTTTTCGTCACGATCACGGCCTTTGCCCCGGCGACGCTTACGACGACGAGATGGCTTTTCTTCCTTGCTCTCTTCTTCGTCTTCCTCATCAAGGTCAATAACTGGGGCTGAATCCACTTTCACATGATTGGTGATGCGTGGTTCGCCATTGTCGTATGGATCGCCTTTTTCGATGGTGAACTGGTCACCATGCATATGCGGTTCTGCCGTGATGGAAATCGCAAGATTGTAGCGCTGTTCCAAAATGGACAGAGCAGGGCGCTTTGCATTCAAAATGTAAAGGGCAACCTCAGAAGCCACTTTAACATTGATGGCTTGGCCTGGGCGGCGCATCACCTGATCTTCAATGGCGCGCATGACCATCAAGGCAAGGCTTTCAACGGAACGCACAAGGCCTGTGCCGTTACATGTTGGGCAGGCATTGGTGGAGCTTTCAAGCACACCAAAGCGAATGCGCTGACGTGACATTTCGAGCAGGCCGAAATGGGAGATGCGGCCAACCTGAATGCGGGCGCGATCGTTTTTCAAGCTGTCTTTCAGCTTGCGCTCCACATTGCGGATGTTGCGCTTTTCTTCCATATCGATGAAATCGATCACCACAAGACCAGCCATGTCGCGCAAGCGCAGTTGGCGCGCCAGTTCGGCAGCAGCCTCAAGGTTGGTTTGCAATGCGGTATCTTCGATATTGTGTTCTTTTGTGGCTTTACCTGAGTTCACATCCACCGAAACAAGCGCCTCAGTTGGATTGATCACCAAATAACCGCCAGATGGCAGATTGACCTTTGGTGAGAACATGGAATCGAGCTGTTCTTCCACATTGAATTTGGAGAAGATCGGCTGTTCATCCTTAAAAGGCTGCACATTTTTGGCATGCGACGGCATGATCATGCGCATAAAGTCTTTGGCTTCACGATAAGCATCGTCGCCAGACACCAGCACTTCAGTGATCTCTTTATTGTAAAGGTCACGAATTGAGCGCTTGATCAGGCTGCCCTCCTCATAAACGAGGCAGGGGGCCGTGGATTCCAAAGTGAGGCTACGCACATTTTCCCAAAGGCGAAGCAGATATTCAAAGTCGCGTTTGATTTCGGCTTTGGTGCGGCTTGCACCAGCAGTGCGCAAAATAACGCCCATGCCTTTTTGCACGTCCAATTCGCCAGCGATTTGCTTTAGACGCTTGCGGTCAGCTGCGTTGGTGATTTTGCGGGAAATGCCGCCGCCACGCGCAGTGTTTGGCATCAACACAGAATAACGGCCTGCAAGTGACAAATAAGTGGTGAGGGCTGCGCCTTTATTGCCGCGCTCTTCTTTCACCACTTGCACCAAAAGCACTTGGCGGCGTTTGATCACTTCTTGAATTTTATAGGTGCGCGGCTTTTTGCGTTTACGCTCAGGCACTTCTTCAAGAGCATCTTCGCTGCCGACTTCGTCGAACTGTTCGCCTTCGCCATTCTCATCTTCAGCGCTGGCTGTGGCTTCATCTTCGCCTTCACCGTTGCTTTCGGCTTCCTCTGACACGCTTTCTTCAGGCTTGGCCTTCAGCATGGCTGGCTGATCAGATTCAGAAAGATCTTCTCTGACCTCTTCTTCTTCCTCAGCCAAAAGGGCTTCACGATCCGCCAATGGGATCTGATAATAATCAGGGTGGATTTCAGAAAAAGCCAAGAAACCGTGGCGATTGCCGCCATAATCAACAAAGGCAGCCTGCAATGATGGTTCTACCCGCGTAACTTTGGCGAGATAGATATTGCCTCTTAATTGCCGGCGTGTTGCCGATTCAAAATCAAATTCTTCTAAACGGTTCCCGTTAGTGACGACTACTCGTGTTTCTTCCGGGTGGATTGCATCCACCAGCATTCTTTTCGTTGGCATATATTAAAGCTCCACGCATACGCAGGCCGGGCGCGGATAAGCGCTGCTTGTCTGTTCTGAACAGAGTGAGCCGTTGCGATGCGAAAATGTAAGATTTTCTTGCGGATGTATGCTCACGCAAGAGATTGGCATTTGAAGACGCTGGGGTTTGTGCGATTGCGTGCGGGGCAATTGGGCCCTTTATGCAATGCAACTGATTTAACCTCATCACGTCTACTTTCATTTGAGTGGCAAATCGCAGTTGTTGGCGGTTCGCCTATATGGCCGCTTCGGCCGAAATCTCGTTGTCAGCAAATGCTGTCGGTTCTATTGCCCTTAATTGTCATTCAATTGATTGAACTGACAAAATTTTGACCAGTTTGAGGGTCATTTTATAGGGCAAGAATCGAGGACATTATTCCTGCTGATTGTTAGTGTTTAATCTCGAACGTCAATTTTAGCAACAAATATGTTTATTTGCGCCTAATTTATGTTGGCGCAAATGCGTTGAAATCAAGCAACGGATGACAATTATTTATGCATGTGTCGCCGCAAATGACCCCAAGCTGCCACGAATCAACTATTAGCTGTTGTAAGGCCCATTAAAGAAGTCATGACATTTAGAATGCAACTTGCACGAAATATCGCCACATTAATGTTGCTCGTGATTTTGCACCTTGGCGCGACCAGCGTTGCCAATGCGCAAGAAGGCATAGAAATCTTAGATGCAAGGTTGGCCGTTGGCCCGGATAAAACCCGTTTGGTTGTTGATCTGAGTGCCGCTGCTGGCTATGCGACTTTTCCAATTGATCAGCCTGATCGCCTTGTGGTCGAGCTGGGCGTGGAAGGGTTGGCCGATGGGGCGCCAACCGAGTTGAAAACCGACGGACTTGTGAGCGAAACTGCCATTGGCATGGTAGATGATGGCCGGGCGCGTTTGGTTTTGTTTTTGAACAAGCCTGTTCAAGTGTCTGACATTCAAATGTTGGAAGCTGTGGGCGAACAGCCAGCGCGTTTAGTCGTTGAAATCTCTGAGGGTGAACGCGCCGTTTTTGACCAGGCGGTGGCGCAATCTAAGGCGCTTTTGACTGGACAAGCCAATCAGGCGGAAGGCGGCGAAGTTGACGTGGCGGAACCTGAAACACCTGCTGAGACAGGACCTTTACCGAGTGCTGTGGAAGTCCGCCCGCTAATTTTGCTTGATCCGGGGCATGGCGGCATTGATGGTGGCGCGCGGGCAGCGAATGGCTTGGAAGAAAAGCATGTGGTGCTTGAATTTGCCAAGCGTGTGCAAGAAGAACTGTTGGCCACCGGTCGGTTTGACGTGGCGATGACACGCACCGGAGACGAGTTTTTGAGCCTGAATGAACGGGTTGATTTGGCCCGCGAGAACAAAGCGAGCCTGATGATCTCGCTGCATGCTGATAGTTTTGATGACCCAAATGTGCGCGGCGCTAGCGTTTATACTCGGGACGAAGACGCTACAGACGTTTTGGACAAGGTGTTGGCTGAAGGCGAAAACAAGGTTGATTTGATCGCTGGTTTTGACGCGCCGAAGGATGATGATCAAGTGGTCAATATTCTTGTTGATTTGATGCGCCGCGAAACCAGACGCCAGAGCTTTTTGGCGGCGCGCTCTATTGTGAATGACATTGAAGGGCAGTTGCCCATGCGGCCTTATCCGCTGCGGCGAGCTGACTTTTTTGTGCTGCAGTCACCTGAAGTCCCATCAATTCTGCTTGAGCTAGGCTTTTTGTCTAACGGATTGGACATGGAAAATCTGGCCAAGGCAGATTGGCAGAGCAGGGCGGCAAAATCACTGGCGCAAGGAATTGTTAAATATTTTGACGCGGAAGCGCAAAACTGATTAAAGCCCTTGCGATCACAGTTTTGCCGTTGTTTCAGGCGATAGCGGCAAGTGAGTGACAAGGTTTACAGGCCATGTGGTCTGTGGGGTTAACAGACTGGGTTTGAATAGATGCTGAGAATTTTAAGCTGGCTTTTTGCGTTCGGTTTTTTCACCGGGCTGGTTGCGTTGGCCGGCGTTGGCTATTTCCTTTGGATGATCTCGCAGGACTTGCCTGACTATACGGTGCTGAAAGACTATCAGCCCCCGGTGACAACACGTGTGCACGCAGCAGATGGCTCTTTGTTGGGCGAATATGCGCGTGAGCGGCGTTTGTTCCAACCGATTGAAACCATTCCACCTTTGGTGGTGAATGCGTTTGTGGCGGTTGAAGATAAAGACTTCTATTCTCACGGCGGTTTAGCGTTTGACGGTATTTTGCGTGCAGCGCGCGATAACATTCAGAAAAAGATTGATGGTTCTGGCGGTCCTCTGGTTGGTGCGTCGACCATTACCCAACAGGTGGCGCGGAACTTCTTGCTGACGCTTGACCAAACTTGGGACCGTAAGATCAAAGAAGCTTTGCTGGCCATTCGAATTGAGCAAACGTTCTCCAAAGATAAGATCATGGAGCTTTATCTCAATGAGATTTTCTTGGGGCTCAATTCATATGGGGTTTCAGCTGCAGCGCTGAACTATTTCGATAAAGCGCTTTATGAGCTGACCATCGCTGAAGCTGCTTATATTGCCGCTTTGCCGAAAGGCCCGGCAAACTATCATCCCATTCGCTATCCAAAAGCGGCGATTGAGCGCCGTAACTATGTGATCGACCGAATGGAAGCCGAGGGCTATATCACCGCTGAAGAAGCTGCGAGTTCTAAGCAGGAGCCGTTGAACGTGTTCCCACGAACTTCTGGTGCGCAGGTATATTCTGCTGAATATTTTGCGGAAGAAGTGCGGCGGCGTTTGGCGCGGATTTACGGGGAAGACCAGCTTTATGGTGGTGGCCTTTCTGTGCGCACCACGATGGACCCGAAATTGCAGGCCTATGCGCGGAATGCGCTAATGAATGGCTTGGTACAATTTGACCAAACAAAAGGTTATCGCGGGCCAGTTGCGACCATCGAATTGGACGATGATTGGGGCGATGACTTGGCCGATATCGATGCGCTGAGCGATGTGCCTGAATGGCGGCTTGGTGTTGTGATTGAGCTTGAGCAAAATTCCGCTGTTGTTGGTTTGCAGCCTGGGCGTGACTTGCAAGGCAATGTTGTTACCGAGCGTGAAACTGGCCAATTGCCGGGGCCTGAACAGAAATGGATCGCGAAACCACTTTCACAAGTGTTGAACATTGGCGACGTGATCTATGTGGAGCAAGTGCCTGACAAGGAAGGCGTTTATCAAATGCGTCAGCCGCCAGAAGTGCAAGGCGGCTTGGTGGCGATGGATCCACGTACTGGCCGTGTGCTGGCGCTGGTTGGTGGCTTCTCATTTGACGATAGCGAATTTAACCGCGCGACACAGGCGCAGCGGCAACCGGGTTCTTCTTTTAAGCCGATCGTATATGCGGCCGCGTTGGACAATGGCTATACACCGGCTTCGGTGGTTTTGGATGCGCCGCTTTCCATTAAGAATGCGGACGGCACAAGCTATCAGCCGGATAACTATTCGCGCGAATTTTATGGGCCGCAGACTCTTCGGCGCGGTATTGAGCGCTCGCGGAACGTTATGACCGTGCGTTTGGCGCAGGACATTGGCATGCCCTTGGTGTCAGAATATTCGCGCCTGTTTGGCATTCACGACAATTTGCCACCTTATTTGGCGATGTCACTCGGGGCGGGTGAAACCACCGTGCTGCGCATGACTGCGGCTTACGCGACGATTGCGAATGGTGGCCGCAAGATTAACCCGACATTGATTGACCGGGTGCAAGACCGTTACGGCAATACTGTGTTCAAACATGATGAGCGGATATGTGACGGGTGTGAAGTTGAAGACTGGCAGAACCAAGCTGAGCCATTGGTGATCGACAATCGTGAGCAGGTTTTGGACCCAATGACCGCCTATCAAATCACCTCCATGATGGAAGGTGTGGTGCAGCGCGGTACGGGGACGCGTATCCGTGCGTTGGGTCGCCCAGTGGCTGGCAAGACTGGCACGACTGACGACTATAAAGATGCTTGGTTTGTTGGCTTTACACCAGAAATGGCCGTTGGCATTTATGTTGGGTACGACACGCCGCGCGATATGGGCCGGAATGCGACTGGTGGTGAACTGGCTGCGCCGATTTTCCGCGACTTTATGGCTGAAGCGATGAAGGGCAAACCGCCAACCCCATTCAACATTCCTGCAGGGATGACACCGATTTGGATCGATCCGAAAACCGGGGTGAAAATTGCAGGTGGTGGCGATGGTGCGATTGTGGAAGCGTTTAAGCCGGGGACAGGGCCAAACCTGATCACTTCTGTGATTGGCGTGGACTCAGATGTGTTCACCGATCTTGAAGGCGGCTCGCAAGACTTTAACGCTGGACGCGGCGGCCTGTTCTAATCGAATAGCAGCATGGAGACTTGATGCAAACTGGCGGATCAGCTAGATCACAGGCCAGAGCAAAAAGTGTGAGTGATTATGCGCGCAGAAATACAAAGTGTTGTTGATGAAATTGAGCAGGCGATGAGCCTGCTGAGGAGGCATCTTTGACTGGGATACTGCACAATCCCGCTTAGATGAGCTCAATCAACGAGCAGAAGACCCTGAATTTTGGAATGATCCGCAAAAAGCGCAAGAAGTGATGCGCGATCGCCAATATCTCGAAGGGCAAATTAAATCCATTACCGAATTGCAAGCCACATTGACCGACAATATCGATTTGATCGAGTTGGGGGAAATGGAAGGCGACAATGAGGTTGTGGAAGAGGCTGAAAAAGCCTTGATTGGTCTTAAAACCCAAACTGATCGCATGCAGGTTGAAACCTTGCTCTCTGGCGAGGCGGATGCCAATGATTGCTATTTGGAAGTGCATGCCGGCGCGGGCGGCACTGAAAGCCAAGACTGGGCCAACATGCTTTTGCGCATGTATACCCGCTGGGCTGAACGGCAAGGCCACAAAGTTGAAGTGATGGAAGTGCATGACGGCGAAGAAGCCGGCATCAAATCCGCTACGATTTTGATCAAAGGCCACAATGCCTATGGCTGGTTGAAAACTGAAAGTGGCGTGCACCGTTTGGTGCGGATTTCACCGTTTGACAGCCAGGCGCGTCGCCACACCAGCTTTTCTTCGATTTGGGTTTATCCGGTTATTGACGATTCTATCGATATTGAAGTGGCCGAATCTGATGTGCGGATTGACACATATCGCGCGTCAGGCGCAGGTGGTCAGCACGTGAACACCACAGACAGCGCGGTGCGGATTACCCACATTGCAACGGGGATTGTGGTGCAATGTCAAAATGACCGTTCGCAACATAAGAACCGGGCTACCGCTTGGGACATGTTGCGCGCGCGCCTTTATGAGGCCGAACTGCAGCGCCGTGAAGAAGAGGCAAATGCCGAATCTGCGCAAAAGTCAGAGATTGGATGGGGGCATCAAATTCGCTCTTATGTGTTGCAGCCCTATCAGATGGTGAAGGATTTGCGCACCAGTGTTGAAAGCACAGCGCCAAGCGATGTGCTGGACGGCAATCTGGACGCGTTTATGGAAGCGGCGCTGGCCCAACGGGTTGGCAAGTCTGACGAAGAATAAGCGCTATAGACGAAAAGAAGAGGGCCTCAAATGAGGCCCTTTAATTTATTACCCACATTGATGAAGTTCGACGGATCAATCGGCCGATCATTTTTGCGTACTTCCAGATGTAGATGCGGACCTGTGCTGCGGCCTGTGCTGCCAACCAACCCAATGATGGTGGCGCGGGTGACCCGCTGACCCTTTTTCACTTTGATCTTGGATAGATGCGCATAGCGGGACACCAAGCCATTTACATGGGTGACCTCCACTGCATTGCCATAACCGCCTTTGCGCCCTGCAAAGGTGACTTTGCCGACACCAAGTGCAGACACTTTGGCACCTGTTGGTGCGCGGAAATCCAAGCCGGAATGGAAGGCAGAACGCCCTGTGAACGGGTCGCGGCGGTTGCCATAACGCGAGCTGTAGCCGTATGAATTGGGCAGCGGGCGGAAGATGGGCGCGCTGTGAATTTGTTCACGAGCTTGCTCAAACCGTGACAAGGCATCCAAAGCAAAGTTTGCAGCTTGCATTTGATCTGACAGGTTTTCACCCATGGTCGGTGGCAAGAGCGGACCGCCCACTGCGTCATCTTCAAAGCGCGGGTTTAGACCCACACGAGACAGTTCGCTAACGATTTTCGAAGTGGATTTTTCAGCTTCGTTGCCTAAGGCGGTGAGGGCTGAAATTGTGTCCTCTTTCATCATTTGAAGATCTTCAATGATGGCGTGAATATCTGTGCTGCTGCTATTTGACGGCGCATAGCCCAAGGCGCTGCTTTTAATTGGTTCCGCTGCTGCGGGAACGGGCACGGCGATGCCTGCGGCTTTTGCCTTTTTGGCAATTGAGCGCACAAAATCATGCTGCTCGAGAATTTGTTCTTGCTGGGCCAGCAAATCTTGCAATTGGAGATTGATGTCGCCCGCTTTTGCATATTGGCGCGAATGCAATCGGTCTAGCTCCGCTCGCAACGTGGCGATGCGTGTTTCATAGGCGGAGATGGTTTGTGCAGATTGTGCGTCACGCGTGGCCGCAAATTCAGGCGACAAATAAAGCGTGATCGCAAAGGCGATATTGCCGGAAAACAAAATGCCGATAAGGGCATAAACCCACCAGCGATCAAAGTCTGATTTTGCCCGGACCTGGCCTGAAGGACCATTTACTCTGCCCGAAAAGGTACGCGTTGCACTCACTTGTTCCGCCCATTCTTTAGCGCTCGATTCTCTTCTGAGCTTCAGAATGGGCGATTATGGTTAACTATCCGATAATGGGGGCAATTGGCTTGTAAAAACTTGGAGTTAGGCCCGCGGCGGCCCGAGCCTTATCATTAAATGGTGGCTTGAGCGCACCGCGGAAATGCTGCCGCACCAGATTTTGAAATGTCGGGATGGGCTGCTTATGTTCAATGTCGCATTGATAGCGAAACCATTTCGCACCAAACGCCACATGTCGCTTTTCATCATTATAGATAGTTTGCAAGATTTTCGCGGTGGCCTCATCGCCAATCGCTTGCGTGCGCTCGATCATTACCGGGGTAATGTCCAACCCGCGTGCTTCAAGCACCAAAGGGATGATGGCTAGACGTGCCAGTAAATCATGGGCGGTTTCAGCGCAAGATTGCCAAAGCCCATCATGGGCGGGGAAGGCGCCGTAAAAACTGTCCAGCTCTTGCAAGCGTGTAGACAGCATGCGGAAATGCTTGGCCTCTTCCAAACCGACCTGAACCCAATTGTCCAAGAATGAACGGGGCAAATTATGGCCGCAGCCGCGTGCCACGAGGTCCCAGGTGAGATCAACCGCGCCAAGCTCGATATGGGCAAGGGCGTGCACATGAGCTTTGCGGCCTTCTGGCGTGCGCAAATTACGTTTGGGCATTTTGCCGGGAGGCAGCAGCTCAGGCTTATCTGGCCGGCCCGGAACTTCAGGCAGAGACGCTTCATCAAAGCGGCCCTTGCCCATTTGCCGTTTTAGCCATTTGCGCGCTGTTTCCATGGCCAGATCGGTTTTACGTTCCAAATCTGGTTCGGCAACAATGGCGACTGCGCTTTCGAATAGGCCGTTAGTCATTTTTGAGTTCGACCACTTTTTCCAGCACTTTTTCGGCGTGGCCCTTGGCGCGGACGTTGCGCCAGATATGGGCAATGTTCCCATTCTCATCGATCAGAAATGTGGTGCGCTTAATGCCCATAAAGGTTTTGCCGTACATTTTCTTTTCGCCCCATGCGCCATAGGCTTCCATGGTTTGGTGCTCTTCATCGGACAAAAGAATGATTTTCAAATCATGCTTCGCGCGGAATTTTGCATGTTTGGCGACAGGATCAGCTGAACAGCCCACAAGCACGGTGTTGTGTTTTTCGAACTCTGGCAAAAGTGCTGTAAAGTCGATGTTTTCCACCGTGCAGCCCGGCGTATCATCTTTTGGGTAGAAAAATAGCACTATGTTTTTACCCTTATGCTCTGACAGGGTAAAATCTTGCGATTCGGTGGCATTGGTAAAATCGGGCGCTTTATCGCCAATTTGGAGTTCAGCCATAAGATAATTCCTTTGTGAAAGGACAAGAAGATTCAGTTTGGCCACAGATCAGCCCATTTTGAGACTTATGAGCCAAAAACTAGCCTGCTCAATCATTTGCCATTGTAGCTGAGACAATTCAACCCGCAGCATAAAAGCCATTAATGAGACAAACTAAAAAACGCGCGAAACCACCCAAAGACACAAGGCCCTTACACAAGCGCAAGCGGGTGCATTTCTCCGGGGCATTTGTGGCGCTTATTGCGGTGACTGTGATCGTTCTCGCGTTGAACGTTGTGTCTTTTCCCGGTGTACATGGTTTGGTTGCCCAAAAAATTGAAGAGCAATTGCCTGAGGGCTATGCGGCAGATTTCCAGAAGGCTGGCCTGACCCTGCGTGAAGGTTGGATACCGGCACTTAACCTCAATAAATTGCGGGTTTGGCACGAGCAATCTGGTGCGCAATTTGTGGCTGAAAATGTGGATTTACGCTGGTTTATGCCTGCGTGGCTTTCCGGTCGTCCTGCTATTGAGGTGGAGGTGCGTGAGCCGCATGTGCAATTGGTGCAGGACTTTAACGGGGTCAACCTAGCCAACCTTGAATTTGATGAAGAAAGCGTGGGTGACACGCCAACGGTTCGCCTGCAGGTGGGCAGCCAATCTGGCCTGAACGTTACCGTGGGTGATGAAGGGCTTAGCCTGCGCTCGGGCGATGAGGCGCTCAAGGTCAAGTCTGACAATGCATGGGCCATTGAGGCCGTGAATGGGTTGGAAGGATTGCTTGCGCTGTTTGCGGAAAACACAGCAGATGGGGCCTATCGCAAGCTGACTGTCAGCGGTGGGCGCATTGATGTGCTTGACCGGATTTATCAGCTATATCGCTCGCTTGATTATGTTGAGCTTGAGTTGCTGGCCTATGACAATGGCGTTTCCATGTTCTCGCGCTTCAGCGCAGCAGGTCGCCGCACGTCGGGCAGTTTTTTCTGGACCATGGAAGCCGGGCAAGAACGTCGCGTGAGTGGCAGCTTTGAGAATTTAGATTTGGCATTGCTGATGCCATTTTTGGATGATCAAGATGGCGTGTTTGCGCTGAAAGGCGGATCAAAGCTCGATTTTGACGTGAATTTTGACGATAAGGGCGTTTATCTCGGCCAGTTTGATGTGGATGTGAGCGGCACATTGGCGGCGGTTGAGAGTGATGTTTTTCCCGTGCAATCCGAAGTGGCGCAAGTGGAATGGAAGCCGCGCGAGAGCCGTTATTTCCTGTCGCCGACACGCATTGAAGTGGGGCAAAGCTACGCTGATATTTCAGGCGAATTTGCGCTCGGTTTGGACGAGCTTTACGGACCAACGGTTGGCATCGGCATGCAACTGGCCAATGTCTATTTGCATCCGAACGATATGGATGCGCCTGAGAAGGTGATTCCGAACATTCTATTCAATGGCTGGTCTGCGCCTGTTTATGGCGCGATTGGCATTGATAAGGTGACGATCAATACTGGCGAATATAGTTTGCAGGCGGATGGCCGGGTTGATGTCTTGCAGGCGGGCATTGGGCTTGACTTGGCCATGGTGGCCCGCGGCATGGATGCGGACAGTTTGAAGCGGCTATGGCCGTATTTTCTGGCGCGGGAAGCGCGAGAATGGTTTGTGGAAAATGTTTCCGATGGTCGGCTGAACACCGCGAAGATGCGGTTTGATTTTCCGGTGGGGACCATTGGTGAAAAGGGTGAAGATAAGCCCATCCCAAAAGACGGTCTGACCATTTTGGGGACGGCGCAAGATGTTTCTTTGCTGCCGCTGCCGGGTTTTCCAACGATTGATATTGTGGGCACCACGACCATTAAAGTGAAAGACCATTTTATAGAAATGGGCTTTGACCGTGGACTGGTAAGCGATGCGGCGGGGCAGGTGGAGATCACCAATGCGGCCTATTTGAACCGCAATACTTTCCCTAAGGATCAGGTGTTCGAGATTTCAGGTGACCTTGAAGGTGATGTGAGCACTTTGATTGCCATTGCTTCCAAAGAGCCGCTGAATTTGCTGGAAGATTTTGATCTTGAATATAAGCCAGAGGATTTGACTGGCGCGGCCGACATCAATGTGATTGCGACGATTTCGCAGTTTGGTGACGGCAAGCCGGAGGGCCTTGATTATACGTTGAATGGCAGCGTGCAGGACTTTGCGAGCGATGTGCCGATTGAAGGCTATGCGGTTAGCGAGGGGGATCTGCAGTTTACAGCCTCGCAAGAAGGTTATCAGGCATCAGGCCGCGTACGCGTTGATGATGTGCTGGCCGATTTGCGGATTGAGGCTGAGGATGAAAGCGATCCGGTGATCACTGCGTCCGCCACTTTGACCGAGAAAGAACGGAAGAAGCTTGGCTTTGATGTGTCACAATTTGTGACTGGGCCAATCCGCGTTGTTGGCCGCCCGGTGGGTGACGACATTCAGGTCGCTGTGGATTTGACCAATGCGGCGCTGAAATTCTCGGAACTTGGTGTTTCTAAAAAGGCGGGCGTTGCTGGCCAATTGAACGCTGAATTGCGGTTGGCTGAAGATCATGTAGATGTGCCGCAAATTGATTTACGCTTCGGCAATGTGCGGATTGCAGGTGGCCTTGAATATGATTTTGAGGACGGACTGACCAATGCTGAAATGTCTACCTTCCAACTGAACCCAGGCGATAAGGCAAGAGTGTCTTTGTCGCCGGTCAAGGGGGGCTTTAAGGTCAATCTTTCGGGCGAACAGCTTGATTTGAAGCCCATGCTGCGGCGCTTCCTCGGGTTGGATCAAGGCACTTCTGCGGCCACTTCGAATGCGGAAGATCAAATCATCGATATTGATATTTCGCTGGATCGGGCCTTGGGCTTTTACAAAACGACTGCGTTTAACACCAAAGGGCGGTTTGTGTTCCGCGGGGCAGATTTCCGCACGGTGAATATGCAATCTTCGTTCGGCAATGATAAATCAGTGTCGATTACGACCAATCCGCTGCAATCCGGTCGGTCTATGGTGGCGGCATCCAATGATTTGGGAACGTTGTTGCGCTTTATCGGTATTTATCCGCGTTTGTTGAATGGTGTGGGCAGCCTTGTGCTGAACATCAACGATAAGGCTGGGCGAATCTCTGGCGGCTTTACGCTTAATGAGTTTGCGATTGCGGACGAGGAAAAGGTTGCGCTGGTTTTGGGTAACCACCGGGACAGCCGAAAGCTGATTGAGCGGCAAAACCAATTGCGTTTCCGCAAGGCTGAAATTGAGTTCACCGGCGGTGATGGCGTGATTACCGTGACCAAGGGGGCGCTTGATGGCGGCACAATTGGTGGCACATTGCGGGGCAATATTTATACAGGCAGTCGCCAATATGATTTGGTGGGCACCTACATCCCGCTGTTCGGTTTGAACAATATCTTCCAGAAGCTGCCGCTGCTTGGGGCGATTTTGGGTGGCCGTGATGGCGAAGGGCTTATTGGGGTTACATTTGCGGTGCGTGGACCGCTGGATGATCCGCAATTCTCGATCAATCCAGCTTCAATTCTGGCCCCGGGTGTTTTCCGCCAGATCTTCGAATTTAAAGCGAAGGGCGATCCTGAAGCTGAGCGTGCGTTGGAACAGGTGCAGAATTAGCTCCAAAAAAGCCCGGCGCGATGGCCGGGCTTTTCTTTAGTTATTGCGATGTGCCTATTCGGCAGGCTTAAGCAGGATATGCCGCTTTTTGCCGGCTGATAGTTTGATGACGCCTTCAGGCAGAAGTTGACCTTCGCCCAGTGTGGCGCGTTCATCATCGACCTTTTCGTCATTCACCTTGAGGGCGCCTGATTTGATCAGGCGGCGTGCTTCGCCGTTTGATCCGGCGAGGCCAGCAGTGACGAAGGCATTTAAGATGCCCAAGCCTTCGTTGAACTCAGCTTTGGTCACTTCCACAGTGGGTAGCGTTAGATCAATTGCGCCTTCTTCGAACGTACGGCGCGCTGTTTCAGCGGCTTCTTCTGCGGCTTCTTGACCGTGGATCATGGCGGTGGCGGCGATGGCCAATTGCTTTTTGACTTCGTTCAGCTCATTGCCTTCCAAGCCTTCCCAGCGGGCGATTTCATCCAAGGGGAGGGTTGTGAACAATCTGGCGAATTTGCCAACATCCGCGTCGCCTGTGTTGCGCCAGAACTGCCAGTAGTCATAAACCGACAGCATGTCCGCCCGGAGCCACACAGCACCTGCAACCGATTTACCCATTTTTGAGCCATCAGATTTGGTGATGAGTGGTGTGGTGACCGCAAAACATTCTGCACCGTTCAATCGACGTGCCAAATCCACACCAGAAAGGATGTTGCCCCACTGGTCTGAGCCGCCCATTTGCAGGGTGCAGCCATAACGCTTGTTGATTTCAGCAAAGTCGTAGCCTTGCAAAATCATGTAGTTGAACTCCAAGAAGCTCAAAGATTGTTCGCGATCCAAACGTTGCTTCACGGCTTCGCGTGTCAGCATTTGGTTGATGGAGATTTTGGCACCTACATCACGCAGAAAATCAATGTAGTTGAGCTTTAGAAGCCACTCAGCATTGTCGAGCATAGTCGCATCTGTCGGGCCATCACCAAAGTCCAGCACATTGGCAAAGATCTCGCGAATGCTTGATTTATTGCCTTCAATGATTTCAGGCGTCATCATTTGGCGCATTTCGTCTTTGCCTGTCGGGTCGCCCACCATGGAGGTGCCGCCGCCCATCAAAACAAGAGGCTTGTTGCCTGTTTTTTGCAGCCAATAGAGCAGCATGATCTGCACGAGGTTACCCACGTGCAGGCTCTTTGCGGTTGCGTCAAAGCCAATATAACCTGTTACCGGACCTTCACACAGTTTCTTGTCTAGGCCTTCTGCATCAGAAAGCTGATACAAAAATCCGCGCTCTTCTAGCGTGCGCAAAAAGTCGGATTTGTAGGTCATAAGCTTTTCCTTTTATTTTTTTTATATTTTGCCGCGCAGGTTTGCTAACGGCCACCGCCTTGGGCGATTTCTTCACGCCGACGATCGAGGTATTCGGCGCATTCTTCGATCAATGGATCAATGCGATCTTCGAAGAAGTGGTTAGCTCCTTCAACGATCTTTTGTTCCACTGTGATGCCTTTTTGCTGTTGCAACTTATCAACAAGCTTTTGAACTGCTTCTGGTGGTGCCACGCGGTCTTTTTCGCCATGAATGATCAGGCCAGAAGATGGGCAAGGAGCCAAGAAAGCAAAGTCATAAAGATTTTCTGGTGGCGCAACAGAGATAAAGCCTTCCACTTCTGGACGGCGCATCAAAAGCTGCATGCCAATCCATGCACCGAACGAAAAGCCAGCGATCCAAACGCCAGGGCTTTCCTTATTCAAGGTTTGCAACCAATCAAGCGCAGCAGCGGCATCAGACAATTCGCCAACACCATGGTCAAACGAGCCTTGAGACCGACCAACGCCGCGAGAATTGAAGCGCAGCACAGAAAAGCCGCGTTTGGCGAACATGTAAAAAAGATTATAAACAATTTGGTTGTTCATGGTGCCGCCAAATTCCGGATGCGGATGCAGCACAACTGCGATCGGCGCATTTGGGTCTTTTGCGGGTTGGTAGCGCCCTTCAAGGCGACCAGCGGGACCATTAAAGAATACTTCAGGCATACACGAGACCTTCTTTCCCCACTCAAAACCAAAAGCTTTTGCCGAATGCAGGGATTGTTCGGCGAAAAGGGTTGACGAATGTCAGCACGCTACCTAAAACGTGAGTGCGAAAAACCAGTTTAGAATTATTCAAAACTAGTTTTTCGCCCAACAGTCAATAATTGTGCGCTTCTTTTACCTATTGTCGCGCGCAAAATTCAAGAACTGTTTGGCTGAATCGGCCTGTGGCCCTGAAAAAGAGTGAATTTTTCAATGACGCGGAACGCGGTGACATATCTAGACCATAGCGCTTCGGCACCTTTGTTGCCTGCGGCGCGCGATGCGTTGGTGGATGTTTTAGCGATTCCGGGCAATCCTTCTTCCGTGCATGAGAATGGACGCAAGCTGCGTGCGATCATTGAAGAAGCCCGCGACCAAGTGGCGCTGTTGTGCGGCACAGCGCGGGGACGGGTGGTGTTTACAGGGTCCGCTACGGAAAGCCTGACCCATGCGATTTGGGGCTTGGCCCGCAGCCAGAAAGTCCAACGGATTTTGGTTGGCGCAGGCGAGCATATGGCGGTGATCCGCGCAGTTGAAAGCGCCGGAGTGCCGTTTGACTTTATTCCAATGCTTGAAAATGGACTTTTGGACCTTGCTGCACTTGAGGCGCAATTGGCTGCTGCTGATGCGGCAGATGAGCGCGTTTTGGTGGCTGTGCAGCAAGTGAACAATGAAACCAGCGTGGTGCAGCCCATTGAAGAGATTGGCGAGCTGCTGTTCGACAAGGAACATTATCTGCTGGTGGATGGTGCCCAAGGGGCGGGCAAGGTCGAGTTTTATTTCGATCCATCTCGCGCAGATTTTTATAGTGTATCAGCGCACAAAATTGGTGGTCCGGCTGGTGTTGGCGCATTGATTTTGAAGCCGCGCGTTGATGATGTGCGCCTGATCCCCGGTGGTGGACAAGAGCAGGGGCGCCGCGGCGGCACCGAATCTGCTGCGCTGATTGCTGCATTTGGCGTTGCCGCTGCACAGGCAAAAGAGAATTTTGCCCAAATGCCACAGGATTTGGTGGCGAAGGCGGAAGAGGGCTTGAAGGCGCTGTTTCCGCAAGTTGTGTTTTTTGGCGCAGATGCGCCCCGTTCTGGCATGGCCAGCGCGTTTGCGCTGCCGGGCATCAAGAACAATATTTCAATGATTCAATATGATCTGGCGCGGATTGCGCTTTCAGCTGGGTCTGCCTGTTCATCAGGCAAAGTGTCGCGCTCACATGTGTTGAGTGCCATGCATGTTGATCCAGACTTGGCGGATTGTGCGTTACGCCTGAGCGTAGGTTGGAACAGCACGCCAGATGATATTGAAGCATTTCTATCTGCCAGTGCGCAGATTGCGGAGAAGTTTAAAGACAGTGCGCATCCAAACGCGCGCGCTGTTTGATGGGATGATGAAAGAGAGGTCTCGAAATGGCTGCGGTTAAGGAAACTATTGATCAGGTCAAGGAAATTGACGTTGATAAATATAAGTATGGCTTTAAGACCGATATCGAAATGGAATTGGCCCCTAAGGGTTTGAATGAAGATATTGTACGCTTCATTTCGGCCAAAAAGGATGAGCCAGAATGGATGTTGGAATGGCGTTTAGAAGCTTTCCGCCGTTGGCAGCAAATGGAAGAGCCAAGCTGGGCGCGTGTCGATTATCCTGAAATCGACTTCCAAGACCTTTATTATTATGCCGCACCAAAATCGACACCGGGGCCGAAAAGCCTTGATGAAGTTGATCCTGAATTGTTGGCCACATATGAGAAGCTGGGCATCCCGCTTTCTGAACAAGCTGTGTTGGCTGGTGTTGAAGGCGCGAAAGTGGCTGTTGATGCGGTGTTTGACAGCGTATCTGTTGTGACGACCTTTAAAGAAGAGTTGGCCAAAGCTGGCGTGATCTTCTGCTCGATCTCAGAAGCGGTGAAAGAACACCCAGAATTGGTGAAGAAATATCTTGGCTCGGTTGTTCCGACCTCTGACAATTTCTACGCAACATTGAATGCGGCCGTGTTCTCTGACGGGTCATTTGTTTATATTCCAAAAGGCGTGCGTTGCCCGATGGAACTATCAACTTACTTCCGCATCAACGAAGAAAAAACGGGTCAGTTTGAACGCACATTGATCATTGCTGATGAAGGCTCTTATGTGAGCTATTTGGAAGGCTGTACGGCCCCAATGCGCGATGAGAACCAGTTGCACGCTGCTGTGGTTGAACTGGTGGCGTTGGATGATGCTGAGATCAAATATTCGACCGTTCAAAACTGGTACCCAGGCGATAAAGACGGCAAGGGCGGCATTTATAACTTTGTGACCAAGCGCGGCGATTGTCGCGGCAAGAATTCTAAGATTTCTTGGACACAGGTTGAAACCGGTTCTGCCATCACTTGGAAATATCCAAGCTGCATTTTGCGTGGAGACAATTCAGTTGGTGAATTCTATTCGATTGCGATTTCGAATGGCCACCAGCAAGTGGATAGCGGCACCAAAATGATCCATTTGGGCAAGAACACATCTTCTCGGATTATTTCTAAAGGCATTTCGGCAGGTGTTTCACAAAACACATATCGTGGCCAAGTTTCTGCCCATGCGAAAGCAACTGGCGCACGGAACTTTACCCAGTGTGACAGCCTGTTGATTGGCGATAAATGTGGTGCACACACAGTGCCGTACATTGAGAGCCGTAATTCAAGCGCTGTGTTTGAACACGAAGCGACCACATCGAAAATCTCAGATGATCAGATGTTTTATTGTCAGCAACGCGGCCTGAATGAAGAAGAGGCAGTGGCGCTGATCGTGAACGGGTTTGTGCGCGAAGTGCTGCAACATTTGCCGATGGAATTTATGGCGGAAAGCCAAAAGCTGATTGGCATCAGCCTTGAAGGCAGTGTGGGCTAATGGGCTGGAGCACGATCATCATCGCCATTATTGCCGGGCTTGGCATGGGCTATGTGGTGGCGGGCCGCGTGAAAGCGGAAGAACCCGAAGGCTATAAAATTATTGGCGGGATTGCAGGTGTAATTGCCGCTCTGAGTGTTTGGCTGGTGATCACCTATATGTGGTGAGCGAAGCCTTTTGAAATTGACGCATAAGCGCCCAACTTGCGGGGCGAGAACTGAGGAACTGAAATGACAACGCCAATTCTGGAAATCAAAAATCTCCATGTGAAAGTGGAAGAGGAAGACAAGCAAATCCTGAAAGGGGTTGATTTGACCCTGCCGGCTGGCGAAGTGCACGCGATTATGGGCCGTAACGGCTCTGGCAAATCAACACTTTCATATGTGTTGGCGGGCAAAGATGGCTACGAAGTCACCGAAGGCGAAATTTTGTTCATGGGCAAAGACTTGCTGGAAATGGAAGCAGACGAGCGTGCTGCTGCTGGCTTGTTCCTGGCGTTCCAATATCCGATTGAAATTCCTGGCGTGGCCACAATGACATTCTTGAAAGCGGCTTTGAATGCGCAGCGGAAAACACGCGGCGAAGATGAACTGAAAATTCCTGAATTCATGAAGCTTGTTAAAGATGCGTCTGCGCAGTTGGAAATCAACCAAGATATGCTGAAGCGTCCATTGAATGTTGGCTTTTCTGGCGGTGAGAAGAAGCGTGCGGAAATCCTGCAAATGGCATTGATGCAGCCTTCGCTTTGCGTGTTGGACGAAACAGACTCAGGCCTCGACATTGATGCGTTGAAGATCGTTTCTGAAGGCGTGAACCATTTGCGTGACGCAAACCGCTCCATGCTTGTGATCACCCACTATCAGCGTTTGTTGAACTATATCGTGCCTGATCGTGTGCACGTGTTCTCTGATGGTCGTGTTGTGGAAAGCGGTGACCGCGAATTGGCGCTTGAGCTTGAGAAAAAAGGCTATGCCGAATTTGACGGCACTGCTGCTTAATCCAACGCTGGAGCAAAATTCATGGAACAACATGTTGTGAAATTGACGGATGCAGAAAACCAGCTTGCGGATTTGTTGCAAGCAGCTGGTGCTGCAGACGCAAAAGCGGCGCTGACGGCGAATGGTTTGCCGACACGTCGCATTGAAGAATATCACTATACCGACTTGCGCACTTTGTTGCGTGAGGTGCCAGCAAATTTGGCAAAAGCAAATGATGGTTTGCCAAGCGAACAGTTTGAAGACTTCTCGCGCATTGTGCTGGTGAATGGTGCTTTGGTGCATGCCGACACGATTGATGGTGTAGAGATTAAATCTGCTGACGTGGCCAGAACTGTTGGGCACGATCAAATCATCAATTTGATGGATGGTTTTGCGCAGAGCCAAATTGAGATTGTGATTTCAAAATCAATTGAAACACCAATCCACATTGCACAAGTGCATGATGGCGCCAACAGTGTTGCGGCAAGCAAGGTGAATGTACGCACAGCCAAGGGCGTTGAAGCGGCAATCATCGAGACATTTGAAGGCAGCAATGAAAGCGGATTGCGCTTTGCTGACTTTGCGATGGACGTGGCGGCGGAAAGCAACTTGCTGCACATTCAGCTTGACCAAAATGCAAAATATGCGCGCCAGTTCGTGCAAAACCGCTATGATTTGCATGAAGATGCCAATTTGCGGACATTGGTGACGCACTCTAATTTCCAGCTGGGCCGCACAGACATTAAAGCCGATTTTAAAGGCGAGGGTGCGCATGCGGACTTTGGCGGGCTGAATCTATTGGTTGGCCAACAGCATGGCGACATCACATTGAATGTGAACCATGGCGTGCCAAACACCACCAGCACTGAGAGCTTTAAATCTATCGTGCGGGATCGTGCGAAGGCGATCTTCCAAGGCAAAATTATTGTGGCGCCGGATGCACAGAAAACTGATGCGCAGATGATGTGCCAAGGTTTGCTGTTGTCAGAGCGTGCCGAAGTTTTGGTGAAGCCAGAGCTTGAGATTTTTGCTGATGATGTGCTGTGCGCGCACGGGGCGACCTGTGGCGAATTGGATGAGAACCATTTGTTCTATTTGATGAGCCGCGGCATTTCGCGTGCGGACGCTGAATCAATGTTGATCAAAGCCTTCTTGGCCGAATTGTTCGACGAAATTGAAAATGAGCAAGTGCACGCCAAATTGGAAAACCGCGTTGATGCGTGGTTGGCGGCAGCGGAGTAATTATGCTGGACCTTGGCAAAATTCGTGAAGACTTTCCGATTTTAAAGGAAGAGGTGAATGGGCATCGGCTTGTTTATCTGGATAGTGGTGCATCTGCGCAAAAGCCTAATCAGGTGCTTGAGCGCATTCAGCATGCCTATGCGCACGAATATGCCAATGTTCACCGTGGGTTACACACATTGTCCAACCGCGCGACTGAAGCATTTGAGGATGCGCGGGCAAAGGTGCAGAAGTTTTTCAATGCTGAGCGGGTGGAAGAAATTGTGTTCACCCGGTCTGCCACTGAAGCGATCAATTTAGTGGCACAAAGCTTTGCGGGGCCAAAGATTGGTGAAGGTGATGAGATCATCATCACAAAGATGGAGCACCATTCCAATATCGTGCCATGGCATTTTCTGCGTGAGCGACAAGGTGCGGTGATCAAATGGGTTGATGTGGCTGAAGATGGCAGCTTTGACCTAGATGATTTTGAGGCCGCGATCAGCGATCGCACCAAAATGGTGGCCATAACTCATATGTCCAATGTGATGGGGACCATCGTGCCCATCAAAAAAGTGACCGAAATTGCCCACGCACGCAACATTCCGGTGATGGTGGATGGCTCGCAGGGGGCGGTGCACCTGCCTGTTGATGTGCAGGATTTGGACGTAGATTTCTATGTGGCCACCGGGCACAAGCTTTATGGCCCAACTGGCATTGGCGTGCTTTACGGTAAATATGATCGTTTGCTGGACACTCGGCCATTTCAGGGCGGCGGCGAAATGATTGCTGACGTGTTTGAAGACAATGTGACCTATGCTGAGCCGCCACATCGGTTTGAAGCGGGGACGCCGCCGATTGTGCAAGCCATTGGTTTGGGCGCCGCAATCGATTATATTGAAAGCATTGGCCGCGATAAGATCAAAGCGTATGAAGATGAAATTGGCGACTACGCGCGGCAAGAGCTATTGAAAATCAACGCTTTGCGGTTGATTGGCGATGCGCCGGGCAAAGGGGCGATTTTCTCCTTTGCTATCGAAAATGTGCATGCGCATGATTTATCGACCATTTTAGATCGCTATGGCGTTGCGGTGCGGGCCGGCAGCCATTGTGCGCAGCCTTTGCTGAAAAGATTTGGCGTGACCTCTACATGTCGTGCCTCATTCGCCCTATATAATGGGAAAGATGATGTTGATGCGCTTGTTGCCGCGATTGGCAAGGCGCAAACATTCTTTGGTTAGGAGAAGATCATGAGTGAAACTGAAATGGCACAAGCAGAACAGCTCAGCCCAAACGCGGCAACAATTTCTGCTGAGAGCTCGAATCTCTCTCCTGAAGAGTTAGAGAAGCTGACCGAAAATATTGTTGGTGCGCTGAAAACAGTTTACGATCCGGAAATTCCGGTCGATATTTATGAGCTCGGATTGATCTATAAAGTAGATCTGGACGACAATCGGAACATTACGATCGATATGACGTTGACCGCACCAGGATGCCCCGTTGCTGGCGAAATGCCCATCTGGGTTGAAAATGCTGTCGCCTCAGTTGAAGGTGTGCAGGATGTTAAGGTCAACATGGTGTTTGATCCGCCTTGGGATCAATCTCGCATGTCAGAAGAGGCGATGGTCGCCCTGAATTGGTGGTAAGAATGGCATTAAAAATCATGAGCATCACAGAGCGCGCCGCCGACGAGGTGAAGAGCATTATTGCGCAATCGGGCGATGATGATGTGATTGGTGTGCGCGTGGGTGTGAAAAATGCTGGCTGTGCTGGCATGGCCTACACCCTTGATTATGTGAAAGAAAAAACGCCTGGCGATGACCATGTGAGCGAGCATGGGGTCGAAGTTTTTGTCGACCCAAAAGCCACCATGTTTTTGCTGGGCACGGAAATGGACTTTAAGGAAGAGCTTCTTGGGTCCGAATTCACCTTTAAAAACCCGAACCAAACAGGTTCATGCGGGTGTGGCGAAAGCGTTATGCTGGAGCCAGCAGATTTGAAAGCCTTGGCAGAAGCGCGTGCTTCTGCGGAATAGCGCTAGAATTTTCTTGAAATTTTAAGGGCTTACGCCACTTTTGGTTTGCGGAACTCATCATCAGTTTCGCAAACTACACGGTTACGGCCAGTGCGTTTTGCTGTGTACAAGCAACCGTCTGCGCGTTCGATCAATTCTGGAATTGATTCTTCGTGACGATATTGCGCGGCACCGATGGAAACGGTGATGCGGCCCAGCTTTTCGTTTGTTGAGCGCTTCAGCAATTCTTTGGCGTGCACAGCCTTACGAATTTTTTCTGCAATCAAGCGAGCGCCACGAATATCTGTATCTGGCAAAATCGCAGCAAACTCTTCACCGCCAAAGCGAGAAGCATGATCGCGACCTTTCAGATTTGACTTCAATGTCATGGCCACAAGACGCAAAACTTGGTCACCAGTTTGGTGGCCATAATTGTCGTTGAAGGCTTTGAAATGGTCGATATCCATCATCAACAAGCAGAAGGTTGTGCCTGTTTTCTTGCTGATTTCAAGGACTTGCTTAAGGCGTTGGTCAAAGCTTTTGCGGTTCGCAATTTTGGTCAGCGGATCCAACATGGTTTCACGGCGGGCCGTGTCCAAATCTCGTTTCAAGCTGGAAATGTCTTGCTTAGACACTTTGAGCTTTTCTTCGAGGTTTTTGTTGGCTTCCTGCATTTTGTGGGTTTCGGCTAAAAGCTTATTTGCCAAGATGCGCAGGGCTTCTTGGTCAATCGCACCAAGCAATTGCTGCTCAGCTTGATCCAAAGAACCAGAATAACCTTCGGCAGTGTCGATTGCGTCATCCATGGCGCGATTAACCGCGTCAATTTTAGATGACATTTCTTGCGACACGCTGGTCAAACGTGATTCAAGATCTGACGGATTGTCAAAGAACTCGCGATAGACTTGCAACACATTTTCCATGGAAAGCGTGTTGTCTTCGCCCAACAGCATGTTTAGCCGCTCGTTGAGCTGCTCGTTAATGCCGGATGCGTAAGTGTAACAAAGTTCGTAGAAGTGCGGGTAGGGCGGAATCTTCGCGCGCTTGAGCATGCCCAAAGCGGCAAAAGAGTACTCAAGAGTACGCTGATAATCATGTTCAGATACAAGCATATCTAATTCCGAACCAGACTTTGCGTTAATTGCAATTTGATGCAATTTCCCCAAAGCTTATTTACCCACACCCTGTTTGTAATGCGCGATCTATAAATTTTGCGTTAAAAACGCCGTTAACTTGCGCGTCGAACAGGCCTTAGCAAGAAGGCAGGCACCTGATCTGATTGACCAAATGGCACCCGGTCCTGGTTGTCATTTCCAGAACGCTTTTTGCGGTTATTCTTTGATGGTTTTTCTGATTCTGTCGAGGCGCTTTTCTGATTTTTTTCGGCGTTTTCAGCGGCTTGCTTCTTTTGGCCGCGATTGCGCCGAGGCTTTTCGCTTTTCGACTTATCAGAATTAGATTGTGCTGATTCTTCTTGTTCGAAATTTTCGATTGGAATCGTTTTTTCGATCAGCTTTTCGATTGCGCTGAGATATTTCTCATCAGCCTTTGTTACAAGGCTAACGGCTTCACCCGTACGGCCAGCGCGACCGGTACGACCGATTCTGTGCACATAATCTTCGGCATGTGTTGGTACGTCGAAGTTATAAACATGGCTCACTTCAGGAATGTCCAAACCACGTGCAGCCACATCACTGGCCACCAAAATTTTGATGGTGCCAGCTTTAAAGCCATCCAATGTGGCCATGCGGCTTTTCTGGTCCATATCCCCATGCAATGCGCCAGCGTTAAACCCGTGCCGTTCGAGCGAACGGGTGAGGGTGGCGATGTCGCGTTTGCGATTGCAGAAGATGATGGCGTTGTTCAGTTCTTTTGCCGCATTGATTTGCGCGCGCAATGCTGCGCGTTTTTCAAACGGCTTTGAGCCAACTTTGATCGCTTTTTGGGTGATGGTTTCGGCAGTTGAATTTTGCCGTGCCACTTCCACGCGCTCAGGATTGGTCAAGAATTTATGGGTCAATTTTGCAATTTCATCCGGCATGGTTGCGGAGAATAGCAGGGTTTGACGACGCTTTGGCAACAGGGCGCTGATGCGCTCAATGTCTGGCACAAAGCCCATGTCTAGCATGCGGTCAGCTTCGTCGATCACGAAAATGTCCACACCTGTCATCAACAGGCGACCACGTTCAAAATGGTCAAGCAAGCGGCCCGGTGTCGCGATCAAAACGTCTGCGCCACGGTCCAGCTTTTTATTCTGCTCTTCAAAGGAAACGCCACCAATCAACAAGGCCACGGTCAGTTTGTGGTTCTTGCCGTATTTCTCAAAGTTTTCATGAACTTGAGCTGCGAGCTCGCGCGTTGGTTCTAAAATCAATGTGCGCGGCATGCGGGCGCGTGCCCGGCCTTTTTCCAGCAGGGTCAACATGGGCAATACAAACGAAGCTGTTTTGCCTGTACCTGTTTGTGCAATGCCGACAATATCTCGTTTTTCCAAGATATGCGGAATTGCTTTTTGCTGAATATCCGTTGGTTGGCTGTAGCCTGCATCAGACACAGCATTAACAACGGATTGGCTCAATCCAAGTTTTGAAAAATGTTCGCTCAAGTAAATACGTCCACTTAGCCAGTTGTGTTGGTCATGTTTTGTTTAGTGGCCCCGCGCACGAGACCATAACGACAATAACCGTTAAGTCAATGGGTTATTGGGAATCTTTCTTAACGAACCCCGGCTGAACTGAAGATGAATTGAGGGGAAAGCCTAAATATCGAGGTCGTCAACAAAGGCTGCGTTTTCTTGGATGAACTGAAAACGAAGCTCAGGTTTGTTGCCCATAAGACGTTCGATACTGTCTTTAGTCTCATCAAATTGGCTTGCAACATCAATGCGCAAGAGGGTGCGAGACCCCGGTTTCATTGTGGTTTCTTTAAGATGCTGGAACGGCATTTCGCCCAAGCCTTTAAATCGGGTGATTTCAACTTTGCCACGTCCAGTAAACTCTTCCGCCATCAATTTATCTTTGTGGGCATCATCTTTGGCATACAAAGTTTTTGCGCCTTGGGTGATGCGATAAAGTGGCGGCACGGCGAGGAACAAATGGCCTTCGCGCACCAGATCCGGCATTTCTTGGAAGAAGAAGGTCATCAACAAAGCAGCAATGTGGGCGCCGTCCACGTCCGCATCGGTCATGATAATGATTTTGTCGTAGCGCAAATCTTCGCTGCGATATTTTTCGCGGGTGCCGCAACCTAGCGCCTGTGCAATGTCTGCGATTTGCTGGTTAGCGGTGACCTTGTCGCGGGTTGCGCCCGCAACATTGAGGATTTTGCCGCGAAGGGGCAGCACGGCCTGGTTAGACCGATTGCGTGCTTGCTTGGCGCTGCCGCCCGCTGAGTCACCCTCAACGATAAAGATTTCGGCGCCTTGCGCTGCGCCTTGCGAACAGTCGGCAAGTTTGCCGGGCAAACGCAAACGGCGGGTCGCGCTTTTGCGGTCGATTTCTTTTTCTTTACGGCGGCGCAAACGTTCTTCGGCGCGTTCAATGCTCCATTCCAGCAATTTGCTGGATTGGTTTGGCGAGGCCGCCAACCAATGGTCGAACGAGTCGCGCACGGCGTTTTCAACGATCTTTGTCGCTTCAGTGGTTGAGAGTTTGTCTTTTGTTTGGCCAACAAACTCTGGCTCTCGAATAAAGGCAGAGAGAACGGCGCAACAGTTTGACAGCACGTCTTCGGCTGTCAGAATTGACGCGCGTTTGTTGCCTGTTAGTTCGGCATAAGCTTTCAAGCCGCGCAACATGGCTGCGCGCAAGCCTGCTTCGTGAGTGCCGCCATCTTGGGTTGGCACGGTGTTACAGTAAGATGCAACAAAGTTGTCGCCGATAGTGAAGGCGATTGCCCATTCAACGGCGCCATGTTTGCCCGGTGTGCCTGCGCGTCCGGCAAAAATTTCTTCTACAATGCGCGTGCGGCCATCAATGCGGTGTTCCACATAGTCTTTAAGACCATTGGGGAAGTGCAATGACTTTTTGGGCGGCACGTCTGTGCCTTCAACCAATTCAGGATCGCAAGACCAGCGAATTTCAACGCCAGCAAACAGATAGGCCTTGGCTTGTGACATTTCAAAGATGCGCTTGGGCGCGAACCTCGCTTTGTCGCCAAAGATTTGGGCATCAGGGTGGAATTTGATGGTGGTGCCGCGCCGATTGCGCACTTGGCCCATATTCTCAATGCCAGTGACCGCATGGCCGCGCGAGAACTTTTGCACATAAAGTGTTTGGTCGCGGGCGACTTCTACGATCAGATCGTCAGAAAGGGCGTTCACCACAGATACACCCACACCGTGCAAACCGCCGGAGGTTTCGTAAGCCTTTGAGTCAAACTTACCGCCCGCGTGCAGCGTGGTCATAATGATTTCTAGCGTAGAGCGACCGGGGAACTTCGGGTGTTCCTCAACCGGAATACCGCGACCATTGTCGGTAATGGCCAAATAGCCTTCGGCATCCAAATGCACTTCAATGCGGGATGCGTGGCCGGCAATGGCTTCGTCCATCGAGTTGTCGATGATTTCAGCAAACAGATGGTGCAGGGCATTAATGTCTGTGCCGCCAATATACATGCCGGGACGGCGGCGCACAGGCTCCAAGCCTTCCAAGACTTCAATGTCTTGGGCGCCATAAGATTTGTCTTCTTTAGAGGCACTGGGGAGTGGCGCACTGCTTTTAGGCGCAGATGTGCTCTCAGTGCTGGCGCTGGTCGTCTTTTTGGGCTCTTCGCCGCCGCCAAATGCTGAAAACAGATCGTCGCTATCGTTCATTTGCTACCGCCTCGAATCATCTCTAGTGCTCTGATTACCATATTTGCGGGGATTAGGGGGCGGTCAATCACTTGGCCCGGAAAATAACCGGATTGCGCGACTTATCGACGATTTTTAGAAATTACGTGAAAAATAAATTTATCGAAGAATCTTTTACATGCTGAAAATTGCATGGATTGCAGCGCGACGTTTCAGAATGAAACTGGTAAGTGCTTGAAGCCATTGAATTGAGGTTGATTGGTAAAGGTTTGTTTAACTTTATGCGGCGCTAAAGTGCGGAAATTATTGATAAAATCTTTCTGGCGCGTCAGCACTTTTTTAACAACGTGCTGATAAAAATCTCCACATACGGTCGATGAGTTTGGAGTACCCGTATGATTGTCAAAGCAAAAACCAGCGTAACCGGACCTTTTGCCGAGACGATATCCAATTGGATGGCGCAAGTCGGATTTAATAGTTTTGCGTACCGACTTGCCCATATCCAAATGCCGCGCCATTTTGTTTCCGTCGCGCTGGCGCTTATTTTCTTTTTTGTGTGATCTTGCCAAGGCTTTGACATCTGATTAGGCTCACAAAAGCAATATCGCTTTTGGAGGACGTTGGCTTGGCACGCCATTTTCGTTTAACACACGGACCACGTTGGGCCCTGCTTCAATATTTGGGGTAGGGCGGGCGCATTGGTCGAACAATCTTTGTGACTCGCTTTGATCGCGCTTCTTCATGGGGCGCAGAATTTTATGGCCGTTGGCCAATTAAGTGACGAAGATTATGACTGTTTTACAATTTCAATCGATCTCTGCAGTTGCGCGCGAAACGCTTTTTCAAAATCTAGATTTGACCCTCAATAAAGGCGACTGCCTTGGGCTTGTGGCTGGCAATGGCCAGGGCAAAACCACATTGCTGCGGCAAATTGTGGGCGAGCTGGAGCCACATAGCGGCCAAATCATCACCTCTCGTGGGGCAAAGATTGGCTATATGCCGCAAGAATTGCCGGAAGACTGTCTGCCCATGACAGCGCGTGACTATGTGTTGAGTGCCATTGCGCCCGAGGAGCAGGATTTTGAGGCGTGGCGGGCCGATGTGGCGCTGAATGATATGGGCGTGCCTTATGAATATGGCGAAATGGTTCTTTCGTCGCTTTCCGGTGGTTGGCGTCGATTGGTGATGTTGGCCAAACTGTTTGCGGGCGAGCCAGATATTTTGGTGTTGGATGAACCAACGAACCATTTGGATTTGGAAAAAATCTATCTGGTGGAACGGGTGCTGAAAGCGATGAGCGGCAAAGTGGTGACAGTACTCACCAGTCACGACCGTGCGTTTTTGGACAGTGTGACCAATAAGACTTTGTTTTTGCGCCCGGGGGAATGTCAGGAATTTGATGTATCCTATTCTCATGCGCGGATTGCACTTGAAGAATTGGACCAAGCTGCGCGCGACAAGGCGGAGCGAGACCAAAAAGAAATCAACCGCCTGCGCGCAAATGCGGCCAAACTGTTTAACATCGGCACCAATAGCGGGTCAGATCTGCTGCAAACCAAGGCCAAGCAACTCAAAGAACGTGCGGCCAAAATTGAAGGCAGTATCGCTGATTTGCATAAGGATCGGCATGGTGATGTGACACTGGCCAATCGCGGATCGCATGCCAAGGTGGCGATGAGCTTTGAAAATTTCGTGGTGGCCACGCCAGATGATCGCAGATTGTTTTCGATTGAAAAGCTGTTTCACTATCAAGGTGATCGCATTGTTGTTTTGGCAGAAAATGGCCGCGGGAAAACGCAGTTTATTAAAGCGGTGAAGCGGGCGCTTGATGGTGAAGAGGTGCCGGGCATATGGACCACGCCCTCCAATGTGGTGGCCTATGCTGATCAGAATTTAGATATGCTGCCTGCCAAGCAATCGCCATTGAGCTACATCACGGAGCACTTTGATGTGGGGGATCAGCGAGCCAAAGGGATGTTGGCCAATATTGGGTATATTTATGAGCAGCAAAGTCAGCCGATAGGGCAACTTTCGTTTGGGCAACGTACGCGATTGCTGCTGTTGGCGCTGCGATTGACGGAGCCGAACTTCTATTTGTTAGACGAACCAACGAACCATCTTGATATTCATGGTCGTGAGCAATTGGAGCGGGAAATAGTGGAGCGGGAGCCGAGCGCTTTGGTGATTTCCCACGACCGCCATTTTGTACGCGCCATTGGCACGCGCTTTTTTGAAATTGACGCACGGTTGCGGCTTTTTGAAGTGGATAGCCCGGAGCCATTTTTCGACCGATTGCGTGAAAAAGATTTGGATGAGATGGTTGGGTAAACCATTATTTTTAACCGAACCCATGCGGGCAGGGTTGTCCGCATGGTGAAAGGCGCGTAAAACGCGCTGCAATAATTTGATTTAGAGTGAGTGAATATGAGTGAACGCAAGGCTCGGCCATTATTCTGGATTGCGTCTTATCCCCATAGTGGCGATTTGGCGGTCCGTTCGTTTTTGCAGCAGGTTGCGAAAATCAAAGGCTATCGTCCGAATGATCCGGCGAGCCTTGAATATCTCAATCGCGATGTGCCGTGGGACACAGATGTTTGGTTTTACCGTGAGGTGATTGGCAAAGAGCCAACAGAGCTGAGCGAAACCGAAATTGCGGCGGCGCGGCCAAAAATTCACGACTATTTGTCAAAGAAATATCCCGGTTTGCCTTTTATCAAAACCCACGCGGTGCGCGCGGAGTTTTATGGTGAGCCAAGCATCAACACTAAAGTGTCTGGCGGATCGATCTATTTGATGCGCAATCCGCTTAATTTGGTGATGGCATTTGCTTATGCAGGCAAACGCAAGCCGTTGGATGCGATTAAATTGCTGGCAACCAGTGAATATCGCCAACCAACCACCAAGCAAAATGCGATGGAGCCTTGGGGATCTTGGTCTGAAAATGTGAAGAGCTGGACTGAGGCTGGATTGCCGCAGGATATGACTGTGCGGTTTGAAGATTTGCTGGCTGACCCACATGGACAATTTAAACGCATTGCGGACCATATGCGGCTTGGTGTTGACGAGAAAGAACTGAAAAAAGCGGCTGACGAAGCGATCAAAACACTCGGCATTGAAGGCAAGAAAGCTTCAAGCGATCCTTGGAAACAAGGGCTTACGCCAGCTTATGCGCGTTCAGTTTTGGAAGTACATGCGCAGCAAATGGCACGGTTCGGTTACCTAACCAATGAAGTGCTGAATTTTGCTGAAATTGATCGCGATACGGCGCTTCGGTCGTCTGCTGCATTGAGCCAATTGCAAGCTGCGAATGTGAATGTTGCGCACTAAATTTGGCGCATTGAAGAATTGCGAAGGCCGGGGATTTCCCCGGCCTTTTTTCTTGGTTTAATCCTGCGCGGTAATCCTGACCACGCGGCCATTGCCTGAATCTGTGAGGGCGAGGATGGAGCCATCCTTATCGATCTCAATGTCGCGGACGCGGCCGAGTTCGGGCAGGAGTCGTTCTTCACCTGTTACGTTGTCGCCATCCATAGTGAGGCGGACGATGCCGCCGGGATTGAGCGACGAGGCGATGATGTTGCCGTTCCAATTAGACAGTTCTTCGCCAGTTTTAAAGGCGAAGCCGCCGGGGGCGATCACCGGGTCCCAATAATAGCGGGGTTCGACGAAGCCTTGCGCGCGTGGTCCACCGCTGCCAATGGGCCGACCGCCATAGGTTTCGCCATAACTGACCACTGGCCAGCCATAATTGGCACCAGCTTCCAATTTATTGAGTTCGTCGCCGCCTTTTGGACCGTGGCTTAACAGCCAGATTTCATCGCTATCAGGCCGCAGGGCTGCGCCTTGGACATTGCGCACGCCAAGGGCGTAAATCGTGTCGATGGCGTCTTTCTGGCCGAAGAAAGGGTTATCCTCTGGCGCTTTGCCGTCCAATGTTACGCGGATGATCTTGCCGTAGGTTTTGTCTAAATCCTGCGCAAACACACGTTCTTGCTGGGATGAATGTTCCCCGGTGGTGATGTAGGCATAGCCATTATGCGGGATAATGCGGCTGCCATAATGCATTGGTGTTGGGGAAGGCGGATTTTGCACAAAGATATCCTGCACCTCAGTGAGGCTGGTCATATCCTCCGACAAAACAGCGCGGGCGGCTGCGGTGACGGATTTGTTGCCCTCCATTGGTTTTGAATAGGTGACGAAAATCACCCGACTTTCAGAAAAATCTTCCGCCAAAGCCACATCAAGCAAGCCGCCTTGGCGCACATTATGGACCGCGGGCACGCCTTCAATGGGGGCTTTGACGAGTTCGCCTTCTGGTGTGATCAGGCGCAAGCGGCCTTCGCGTTCGGTGACCAAATAGCCCCCATCAGGAAGCACGGCGATGCCCCATGGGTTGCTGAGGCCTTGCGCTACATTTTCCACTTGCAAGGCTACATCGCTTTGCAGAATGGGCGCGCGGGTTTGGTTTTCAAAGGCGGGTTGAAACTCTGGCACATTTTTAGGGCCGCCATATGCCGCATCATTTTGGGCCAATGCGGGCGCGGAAAGTGCGCTGGCAAGCAGGGCAAGGGTGAGGGCGTTTTTCATCAGGCGAGCTCCTTTGATTGTGTCGAGTGTATATGAAACGAGTTGTGCAACAATATGGTTTCAGGTGACTTGGCGCGATGACAGGATTGTGATCTGCTGTTGCCATGATTGGCGAGTTGATATCGGTCAATTCGCCCATGCAAAAAGATTCTATGGTGGGGCATGGCAGATTTTACGCAACCCGATATAGACCGAGCTTATCTGATGAAAGGGCTCACCAAAACATATGGTGAGGGCCGCACGGCTGTGCATGCGTTGCGTGGCGTCGACCTTGAGATTGGCCGTAGCGAAATTGATGTGCTGCTGGGACCATCTGGCAGCGGCAAATCTACCTTTTTGAACATTCTAGGCGGTTTAGACACTGCGAGCAGCGGTGAAGCATGGTTTGGCCAGCAATGTTTGACCGAAATGAATGATCGGCAATTGACCCGATATCGCCGAAACCATGTTGGATTTGTGTTTCAGTTCTACAATTTAATGCCCAGCCTGACTGCGCGCGAAAATGTGGAACTGGTGACGGAGATTGCCGACAATCCAATGGACCCGGATGAAGCGCTGCATCTGGTGGGATTGGGCAAGCGGCTTGACCACTTTCCAGCGCAACTTTCTGGCGGTGAGCAGCAGCGAGTGGCAATTGCCCGTGCTGTGGCCAAACAACCGGACGTTTTGTTTTGTGATGAACCCACCGGGGCGTTGGACAGCGCGACTGGCCGGGCGGTGTTGCGGGTGTTGCAGGATGTGAATGAGCGTTTGGGGACAACCGTTTTGATCATCACCCACGCGGCGGCGACAGCGGCCATGGCGGATCGGGTGATCCATTTTGCTGATGGTGCCATTCGCGAAGTGGTGATGAATGAAAAACGCCTGGCTGCCGAGGAGATTGAGTGGTGAGGCCGCTGCATGCCAAATTAACCCGCGATCTTTGGCGGATTAAGGGGCAGGCGCTGGCGATCATGCTGGTGATCGGCATTGGCGTGGCGCTGCAGGTGATGATGACTGGATTTGTTGCATCGCTGACGCAGACGCGCGACGCTTATTATGAGCGGCACCAATTTGCGCAAATCTTTGCGCCGGTGGCGCGCGCGCCGGAGCATATTGCGCATCAATTGCAGGATATTCCCGGTGTCGCGAATGTGCAGACCCGACTGACGGGCATGGGGCTTATCGATGTTGAAAGTCGGGACATTCCGGTTTCGGCGCAGATACTCTCTCTGCCTACACATGAGTTGCGGCATCTCAATGAAATTCGACTGACGGCGGGACGGAAGCCAGACGCGAACAAGGCCGAAGAAATTGTATTGTTGGACAGTTTTGCCACCGCGCACAATATTTTGCCCGGCGATCAGATCAGCGTGACGCTAAACGGGACGCGGCGCACATTTGATGTGGTGGGCACGGCGCAATCGCCAGAATTTATTTATTACGCCGCGCCGGGCGAAATGATTCCCGATGATGAACGGTTTGGTGTGATTTGGATAGGCCGTCCAGCGCTGGCAGCGGCATTGGATTTGGAGGGGGCGTTCAATCAGGTGTTGATGACTTTGCTGCGTGGGGCGGTTGTTGAGGCTGTTTTGGACGAGGTGGATCGTGTTTTGGAACCATATGGTTCACCGGGCGCTTATGGCCTGAAAGATCATCCCTCTGATCGGTTCCTATCAGAAGAAATTGCAGGGTTGGAGATTTCCGCAAAGAATGTGCCGCCCGTCTTTATGCTGGTGGCGGCGTTTTTGCTTTATATTGTCACCAGCCGGACGATCCAGTCGGAGCGTGAAGAAATTGGCTTGATGAAGGCGTTTGGCTATACCGACACTGAAGTGAGCATTCACTATTTGCAATTGGTGGCGATTATCGCGTTGGCTGGGGCTCTGTTTGGCTGTTTGCTTGGCGTGGTGCTCGGGCGGGTGACGGTTCCGGTTTACACTACTTACTATAAATTGCCATTTTTGCTTTTCCGGTTGGAGCCAGCGTCTTTTGCCTCGGGCATTTTGACTAGCGTAGGCGTTGCGACATTGGGAGGAGCGTTTGCCCTACGGCGGGTGTTTAAACTGACGCCTGCGGCGGCTATGCGTCCGGCTGCGCCGCCTGATTTTTCCAAGGCTGGGCAATTTGGTGCTTGGCTGATGGCATTTCTTGATCAACCCTCACGCATGGTGGTGCGGCGGTTGGTACGGCAGCCCTGGCGGATGCTGGGCGCGGTTGCTGGCATTGCGGCAGGGATGGCGCTGAGCCTCTCTATGCTGATCATTTATGAAGGTTTTGACACAGTATTGGACCGGACATTCAATGTGATCGACCGTTCGGATGCGACGGTGAGCTTTGTGACCAATGCGCCCGTGAAGACGCTATTTGAGCTGGATCGATTGCGTGGGGTGACCTTAGCAAAGCCGGTGCGCAATGTTGCGGTGGTGCTGCGCAATGGGCGCCATGAGCATTCTGGCGCAATCACTGGGCTGTCGCCCGACGGGCAGTTGTTTCGTGCGCTTGATTCTCAAGTGAGGCCAATTCGGCTGCCGGACAAAGGTATTGTGCTATCGAAACCGCTTGCGGACATGTTGCAAGTGGGGATTGGCGATGCGCTGACCATCGATATAAGAGAGGGCAGCCAAATGGTGGTGACCACGCAGGTTGCTGGCATTGCCGAAAGTCTGATCGGTTCGCCCGCTTATATGAATATTGCGGCGCTGAATCGGCTGATGAATGAACCGAACCGGGTTTCGGGTGCCTATATTGCCATCGAAGATGGGGCGCAAGATTCGGTTTATGCCGCGCTTAAGGGCATGCCCATGGTTGCAGGTGTGAGCTTGCGCCGAGAAGCAGAGCAGGCGTTTCAGGAAATTATGAACCAAGGGGCGGGGTTTTCCCGCTTTATTATGGGGTTCATGGCCTTCGCGATCACCTTCGGCATTATTTACAATGTGGCGCGGGTGGCGCAGGACGAACGGGCGAGAGATCTCGCCAGCTTGCGGGTCATGGGCTTTTATCGCGGGGAGACAGCCTTTGTGCTGTTGGGCGAATTGGGCGTGGTCACTTTGGTGGCGTTGCCCGTTGGCATTTTGCTGGGCAATAGTTTGACCGCATTGATCGCCGCCGGTTTTTCTACAGACCTTTATCAAATTCCAGTTGTTTATGCGCCGAAAGCTTATGGCGTGGCGGTTGCCGTTGTGGTGGCCGCTGCCTTCGCTTCCGGCTGGCTGGTGTGGCGCGATTTAGGGCGCGCTGACATCACTTTAGCCCTTAAGACAAGAGAGTAACGACCATGCCAAAACGTGCAAAAATTTCTCGAAATCTATTTATCATTGTCGGGCTTGCTGCGGTTTCCGCCACGATTGCGCTGACTTTGATGCCAAAGCCAACCGAAGTGGATTTGGGGCAGGTGCATCGGGGTGACCTTGCAGTGACCATTGACGAGGAAGGGCGCACGCTGGTGAGCGAAACTTATATTGTTTCCACGCCAGTGGCTGGCCGACTGCTGCGGGTTGAAATGCATGCTGGTGATGAGGTGACCAAGGGCAAAACCATAGTCGCCAAAATGCGGCCCACCAACCCGGCTGTGTTAGACAGCCGTACGCGCGAACAGGCTTTGGCAGCGGTTGATGTGGCACGAGCAGCGGTGCGTGTTGCGGAAGCGAATTTGAATGCGGCTATGGCGAGTGAAGAGCTGGCCGAAGCAGCCTATAGCCGAACCCGTTCCCTTTCAGAACGTGGTGTGGAAAGCGAAGCTGCTTTGGAGCGTGCGGAGGGTAATCTACGCGCGAGCCGTGCCAACCGAGAAACCGCAGAGGCGGCGATTGCGATGCGCGAAGCTGAATTGGCTAATGCGCAGGCGAGCATAAATGGGCGTGATGATTTGGGGCTAAATGGTCCGGATGATTTAGCGCAAGCAGATGATATTCCGCTTTTTTCCCCCATCAATGGGCGCATTTTGCAGGTGTTGCAGGAGAGCGCCACGACATTACCTGCGGGCGCGCCGATTATGGAGATCGGAGATGTTTCGGCTGATCTGGAAGTGATCGCTGAATTGATTTCATCGGATGCTGTGCAAGTGGATGAAGGTGACCCGGTTGTGTTGCGGGATTGGGGCGGACCCAATGATTTGCAGGGCAAAGTGAAGCGGGTGCATCCGTTTGGGGCAACCAAATATTCTGCGCTGGGTGTGGAAGAGCAGCGGGTTCAGGTTGAGATTGAGCTGTTGACGCCTGCTGAGGAACGTTTGGCGCTTGGCCATGGATACCGCTTGGAAGTGGGCATTATTGTTTGGCAGGCGAACGATGTTTTGTTGGTGCCTGCAAGCGCCTTGTTCAAGGAGAATGGGCAATGGTCAGTATTTGTGGCCAATGAAGGCGTTGCACGATTGACAGCGATTGAAGTTGGTCAGAGCGATGGCGTTCTAACGCAAGTGGAAAGCGGGCTGAGTGCAGGTGATGACGTGGTGCTTTATCCTTCAGCTGCGATTGAGGATGGCAGCAAGATTGCGCCGCGCACCGTTGAATAGGCTTCACGCTGCTTCTGATTTGAGCACAAAAAAAGAGGGCGCCGAAATGGCGCCCTAAGTTTTAGGTATTGCTACCTAGGGGATAGGAGTGAATTCCTAAGCGGAATAATACATATCAAACTCAACTGGGTGAGGTGTATGTTCGAAGCGGATCACTTCTTCCATCTTCAATGCGATGTAGGAATCGATCTGATCGTCATCAAACACGCCACCGGCTTTCAAGAAGTCGCGGTCTGCGTCCAACGCTTCCAAAGCTTCACGCAATGAAGACGCTACAGTTGGGATTTCTTTCAACTCTTCAGCTGGCAATTCATACAAATCTTTATCCATTGGATCGCCTGGATTGATTTTGTTTTTGATGCCGTCAAGGCCAGCCATCAACAAGGCTGAGAATGCCAAGTATGGGTTGGCCATTGGATCTGGGTAACGCACTTCAACACGCTTGGCTTTTGGTGAGGAACCAAACGGAATACGGCAAGAGGCTGAACGGTTACGCGCTGAGTAAGCCAACAATACTGGTGCTTCAAAACCTGGAACCAAACGCTTGTAAGAGTTGGTTGATGGGTTTGTGAAGGCATTTGTTGCTTTAGCGTGCTTGATGATGCCGCCAATGAAGTGCAAGCACTGCTCTGACAAGCCTGCATAGCCATCGCCAGCAAAGTTTGGTTTGCCATCTTTCCAGATTGACAAGTGGCAGTGCATGCCTGTGCCGTTATCGCCATAAACTGGCTTTGGCATAAAGGTTGCAGTTTTGCCGTAAGCTTGAGCAACTTGGTGCACGCCATATTTGTAGATTTGCACTTGGTCAGCAATGCGGGTCAATGTGTCAAACTTGATCCCCAATTCGTGCTGAGCAGACGCCACTTCGTGGTGGTGCTTTTCAACAGTTACGCCCATTTCTTTCAAAACGGTCAGCATTTCTGAACGCATGTCTTGCGCGCTGTCCAAAGGAGGAACAGGGAAGTAGCCTTTTTTCTGGCCGATATGGTGACCCATGTTGCCAGCTTCATATTGAGTGTCAGTGTTGGTTGGCAACTCAATGTTATCAAGCTGGAAGCTTGTGTTGTATGGATCAGCTTTAAAGCGAACATCGTCAAAGATGAAGAATTCAGGCTCTGGACCAACAACAACAGTGTCACCAATGCCGGAAGATTTTACATATGCTTCGGCTTTTTTGGCTGTTGTGCGTGGGTCGCGGTTGTATGCTTCGTATGAGGCAGGCTCAAGAATGTCGCAATTGATCGCGAGTGTTGATTGGCCAAAGAATGGGTCAATGTGCACAGTTTCATTGTCTGGCATCAAAACCATGTCTGACTCGTTGATGGCTTTCCAGCCACCGATTGATGAGCCGTCAAACATTACGCCATCTTCAAACATGTCTTCATCAACAGCGGACACGTCCATTGTCACGTGTTGCAGCTTGCCCCGTGGATCGGTGAAGCGCAAATCAACGAACTGAACGTCTTCGTCTTTAATTCTTTTCAAAATGTCATTAGCAGAAGTCATTTGATCTATCCTAATTTCCCTTGACTGGGTTTGTTGTTTGACAGGTTTGTTTATTTAGATGGCGTCGTCGCCGGTTTCACCGGTACGAATCCGAATGGCTTGGTCGATGGTGGAAACGAAAATCTTACCGTCGCCGATGCGGCCGGTTTGCGCCGCGTTGCGAATGGCTTCGACAGCTTCTTCAGCCATATGGTCCGCAACCACGATCTCGATTTTCACTTTAGGCAGAAAATCCACCACATATTCTGCGCCGCGATAAAGCTCTGTATGGCCCTTTTGACGGCCAAAGCCCTTTACCTCGGTAACTGTAATCCCCTGAAAGCCAGCGTCCTGAAGGGCCTCTTTGACCTCATCGAGCTTAAATGGCTTCACAATAGCTTCAATTTTTTTCACGAGACCTATTCTCCATAAGGCTGGTTCGTTTGCGATATACAATGCATGAGGCGTGCCAGTTTTGGCGCGCATGGCAAAGAGCAACAAAATCAGCAGTTTAAGTTGATTTGCGCAAAAATGGGGCAGGGGTAATTTTTATGAAATGCCTAATTTTTAGGCAAATTGCCGCTTTTTTAGGCAGCGCGTGCGTGAGGGGTTTTTTGCTCATCGAATAAATTTACGCTGCCATTCGGCCCAGAATTTGGGGGTAAATTGGAAAAAATGACAGTTTTTCCATATTTAGGGCAAAAAAATCACGAAAGTGCTTTGACTGTTGTTTGCAATTGGGTTAGACCCAGCGCCGACTTCATCGCTGAGGGAATAATTTTAGCGGGTGTGGTGAAATTGGTAGACACGCCAGATTTAGGTTCTGGTGCCGCAGGCGTGGGGGTTCAAGTCCCTCCACCCGCACCATCATCCCCAGCGAGCACTGATCGATCGAATTAAAGAACGGGATTTTCCGCATGCAGGTTTCTGAAACCCTCAATGAAGGGCTGAAGCGTAAGCTTGAAATGAGCATTCCGGCTTCTGAGCTCAACGAAAAGCTCGATGCCAAATTGAATGAACTTAAAGGCCAAGTGAACATTAAAGGGTTCCGTCCTGGCAAAGTTCCTTTTGCGCATTTGAAAAAAGTTTATGGCCGTTCTGTAATGGGTGACGTGATTCAAGAGAGCGTGAACAGCTCTGTTCAGTCTACCTTGAACGAACGCGACGAAAAAGCAGCTGCGCAGCCAGAAATTGACTTTGGCGAAGACGAAGCTGTTTTGAACAAAGTTTTCGAAGGTGAGTCTGATTTGGACTTCACTGTGGCATATGAAATTTTGCCAAATGTTGAATTGATGGACTTCAAGAAAATCAAAATTGAACGTCCAGTTGTTGAAGTTGACGAAAAAGAAGTCGACGAGCAATTCAATGCAGTTATCGACCAAAATCGTCCATTTGAAGCCAAAGACGGCAAAGTGGAAAATGGCGACCGTGTAACAATGTCTTTCTTGGGCAAAGTTGACGGCGAGCCATTTGACGGTGGTCAATCAGATTCAACACCATTGGTGATTGGTTCTGGCCAGTTTATCCCAGGCTTTGAAGAGCAACTTGTTGGCTTGAAAAAAGGCGACAAAAAAGTTGTTGAAGTGAAGTTCCCTGAGGACTATCGCGCTGAAAACTTGGCTGGCAAAGACGCTACATTTGATGTGGAAGTTTTTGAGGTGGAAACACCTGCTAAAGTTGAGATTGATGACGAGTTCGCCAAAACATTGGGTCTTGAATCAATCGCGCAGCTTCGTGAGATGATCACAGATCAGCTTAAAGGCCAGTTGGACGGTTTGACCCGTCGTCGTGTAAAGCGTGAAGTTTTGGACGCTTTGGACGATGCGCACAAATTTGATGTGCCTGAGCAGTTGGTTGACCTTGAGTTCAAAGGCATTTGGGATCGCGTGATGCACGATATTGAGCATCATGGTCGCAGCTTTGAAGATGAGGGCACAACCGAAGAGAAAGCACGCGAAGAATATCGCGGCATTGCTGACCGTCGGGTGCGTTTGGGCCTTGTGATTGCTGAAATCGGCAACAAAAACGAAATCGAAGTGACCGAAGAAGAGCACCAACGTGCTTTGATCGCGGAAGTTCAGAAATATCCTGGCCAAGAGCAGCAGGTATATGACTATTTCCGCAACAACCAGCAAGCTTTGGCTGGTCTTCGCGCACCGATCTTCGAAGATAAAGTTGTTGATTACGTGATTGAATTGGCTGAAGTGACTGACAAGAAAGTCACCAAAGACGAATTGATCAAGTTGGTTGAAGAGAGCGAAGAGGAAGACCTCGAGCCACACAACCACGACTAAAATCTCCTTCGAGATTTAGTTGATTGAATTAAGGTCGCCTTCGGGCGGCCTTTTTTTGTTTCTCGATGATTTTATTAAAAGTGTGCAAAATTCAGCATATCTTATGTTGTGATAGGTGTTTGGCATAATTCAGGGGAGGTAATCATGTCAGATCTATCAAAAAATTGGATGATTTTGTTTGTTTTGGGCTGCCTATCTGTATTGGCAGGTATTTTGGCGTTGCTTAATCCATTTGGCGCGACGTTGGCTGCAGAGCTTTTGGCCGGATGGTCGTTTTTGGTGATTGGCGTTGCGCAGATTATCAATGCATTTCGCGAAGAAGAATGGGGCGGGCGCCTTTGGACAATCCTATTGGGTGTTGTCGCTCTGCTAGCCGGAATCAGTTTGGTGATGAATCCGCTGGCTGGCATCATCACATTGACCGTTGTTTTGGGTTTGATGTTTCTCGTTTCGGGAATCTTTAAACTCATTGTGGGTTTTCGTGTGCATGACAGTGCGTTGAAATGGGCTGTCATCGTCTCTGGCATTATTTCAATTTTGCTGGGGCTGATGATTCTCAGCAATTTCCCAGGTTCAGCCGTCGTTGCGCTGGGCGTGATGTTGGCCGTTGAGCTGTTGAGCAATGGCGTAACTGCGATTGCGCTGGCCTGGTCTCGGAAATCTGGTGGCGTGCACGCTGCGGCCTAATTGACTTTGGGTTTTGTGGGGCGAATACCGCGAAACCCTTACTTGTTGTTTGGGATAGAAATTTATCCATGTGCTGTGTCAGACTGAGGTCATGACACGAGAATCACATTCAATATTGCTGACGCCAAAACAGATGAGTGAAGCGGATCGCTTGACCATTCAGCAGGGTGTGCCCGAATTTGAGCTGATGCAAAATGCCGGGCAAGTTGTTGCGGATTACATCACCACACATTTTCAAAAATGTAGCGTGGGCATTGTTTGCGGGCCGGGCAATAATGGCGGTGACGGGTTTGTGGTTGGTCGCTTGCTGCGTGATGCAGGTTGGTCTGTCAAACTAACATTTTTAGGCGCGCGCGATAAGCTGGGCGAAGCGGCGCAAAAGCATTTGGATTTGTGGGGCAAAGACGACAGCCCCGTGAATGATGTGTTGGGCGAAAGTGATTTGCTTGTTGATGCGTTATTCGGCGCGGGATTAGATCGAGATATTATTGGTACGTACGCCGAACTAATTAAACGACTGAACCGCACTAACAAGCCTATTGTAGCGGTGGATGTACCGAGTGGCATTGACGGTGAAACGGGTGAAGTGCGCGGCACTGCGGTGCGGGCGCTGGCGAGTGTGAGCTTCTTTCGGTTGAAACCCGGACATTTTTTGCTGCCCGGTATGAGCAATTGTGGCGATGTGCATTTGGGGCAAATCGGGATTGCCGAAAATGTGTTGGCCAAAATCAAACCCTCAATTTGGCGCAATGGTCCCGACCTTTGGACTGTGCCGCCATATGAAGCAGGAGGCCATAAATATAGTCGTGGCCACTGTTTGGTGCTCTCAGGTGATGAACTGAGGGGCGGCGCTGCTCGGTTGAGTGCAATGGCGGCGTTGAGAGCGGGTGCGGGCCTTGTGTCCTTATTTGGGGAGCAGGCAGGCCTTACAGCGCAAGCGGCGCATGTGACCGAAATTATGCTAAAGCCCGCGCCCATTGACGAGTTGTTGGCTGATGAGCGGTATAATTGCGTGATCTTGGGGCCGGGGGCTGGCGCCAGTGCACAATTGCGCGATCAGGTTTTGACGACCATTGCGGCCAAGCGCGCATGTGTGTTAGATGCTGACGCCCTGACCGCATTTTCAAGTGATCCAAAGTCATTGTTCGACCATATTCATAAATATGGTGGCAACAATGTTGTGCTGACACCGCATGGTGGTGAGTTTGAGCGTCTGTTTGGTACAGTTGCTGCGGGCGCGAACAAGGTGCAAAAAGTGCGCATGGCTGCTGAGTTGAGCGGTGCGCAAGTTCTTTTAAAAGGGGCTGACACGGTAATCGGTTCGCCCGATGGACGTGCAGTGATCAATGCAAATGCGCCGGCCATTCTGGCAACGGCGGGTTCAGGCGATGTTTTATCGGGGATAATTGGCGGCATGCTGGCACGCGGCATGGGCGGATTTGAAGCGGCATGTGCGGGCACCTATATACATGGGATGTGTGCGCAACAATTTGGAAAAGAAGGTTTAATTGCTTCAGACATTGTGGCGCAGCTGCCAAATGCGCTGATGGCGGTGAGCGAATAAATTAACCGTGACTTGAATGACTTGGTTTTTGGGCCTATCTCCCGGCTTTACGCTAAGTTAAGACAGGATCATATCTGATCGAAATAACCGATTCGATTGCAAAGAAGGTGGAACGTATGAAAGATCCGATGGATATGTTGACCAACACGCTGGTGCCAATGGTTGTAGAGCAAAGCAACCGTGGGGAGCGTTCTTTTGATATTTTCTCACGCTTGTTGCGTGAGCGCATTATCTTTGTGACCGGACCGGTTGAAGACAATATGGCGTCTTTGATTGTGGCGCAGCTTTTGTTCTTGGAGAGTGAAAACCCCAAGAAAGAGATTGCAATGTATATCAACTCGCCTGGCGGTGTTGTGACAGCTGGATTGTCAATTTATGACACCATGCAGTTTATCCGCCCGAAAATCTCTACCTTGTGTGTAGGTCAGGCGGCTTCAATGGGGTCATTGTTGTTGGCAGCTGGCGACGAGGGCATGCGCGGCGTGTTGCCGAATGCTTCTGTGATGGTGCACCAGCCTTCTGGCGGTTATCAGGGCACAGCGACGGACATTTTGATCCATGCCAAGCACACAGAGAACCTCAAGCGGCGCTTGAATGAGATCTATGTGAAGCACACAGGCCAAGATTACGAAACAATTGAGCGGGCTTTGGAGCGTGACAATTTCATGTCTGCCCAAGACGCGAAAGATTTCGGCCTTGTTGATAAAGTTTACGAAAAGCGCGCGGTGCCCGGCGAATAGGGCGCGCGCTTTGCTGCAAATGGCGGAAAAATGACACATTTGGTGCCTATTTCCGCAATTTGCGCGTTAAGATGAGAAAAGCTAAGGTATCAAAAACGCTTACGGTTTGTTTATTTGCAAGTGATAGCGTTTTAAAAATATGCTGCTAAAAATGCACATTCAGGAGTGCTTTAATGACAAAAGATAACGGTAACGGCGACAGCTCAAAAAATACGCTTTACTGCTCATTCTGCGGTAAATCCCAGCATGAAGTGCGCAAGCTAATTGCCGGACCTACCGTTTTCATCTGCGATGAGTGTGTTGAGCTTTGCATGGATATCATCCGTGAAGAGAATAAATCTTCTACGGTGAAGTCCTCAGATGGCGTGATGGCACCGGCAGAAATCTGCGAAGTGCTTGACGATTATGTGATTGGGCAAGCCCGGGCAAAACGCGTTTTGTCAGTGGCGGTGCACAACCATTATAAGCGCTTGAACCATGCGACGAAAAATCAGGACATTGAGTTGGCCAAGTCCAACATTTTGCTGATTGGTCCAACTGGTTGCGGTAAAACCTATTTGGCGCAAACATTGGCGCGCATCATTGATGTACCGTTCACCATGGCTGACGCCACCACTTTGACTGAAGCCGGTTATGTGGGTGAAGACGTAGAAAACATCATCCTCAAGCTGTTGCAGGCTTCTGACTACAATGTTGAGAAAGCGCAGCGCGGTATCGTTTATATCGATGAGGTGGACAAGATTTCTCGGAAGTCTGACAACCCATCCATCACTCGTGACGTTTCAGGCGAGGGTGTTCAACAGGCTTTGTTGAAAATCATGGAAGGCACCGTGGCAAGTGTGCCGCCGCAAGGTGGACGTAAGCACCCGCAGCAGGAGTTCCTGCAAGTGGACACAACGAACATCCTGTTCATTGTGGGTGGTGCTTTTGCGGGGCTTGAAAAAGTTATTGCTGAGCGTGGTGAGCACAGCTCAATTGGTTTTGATGCCGAAGTGAGCGATCCGAAAGATCGTCGTTTGGGTGAAGTGTTTGCTGAAGTTGAGCCAGAAGATTTGGTGAAGTTCGGTTTGATCCCAGAATTTATTGGCCGTTTGCCTGTGATCGCAACATTGGAAGATTTGGACGAGGGTGCCCTTGTTCAGATTTTGACAGAGCCGAAGAACGCGCTCGTTCGCCAATATCAGCGCTTGTTCCAGATGGAAGATGTTGAACTGACCTTCCATGACGATGCGCTTGCAGCGATTGCTCGCCAAGCGATTGAGCGGAAAACAGGTGCTCGTGGTTTGCGTTCCATCATGGAAGGCATTTTGCTCGACACTATGTATGACCTTCCATCGCTAGAAGGCGTGGAAGAAGTTGTGATCAGCGAAGATGTGGTTGAGGATAAGGACGCACGTCCCCTCTATATCTATGCTGACCGCAAAGAAGAAGAGCTGGAAGCCGGCGCGTAAAGTTTTGTGATTTGGCCCTGCAAAGCACTTGTAGGGCCGCCAAAACTTCCTATCTAATAGTTTCAATGAGTCTTGGTGCGTCCGTGCATGGGCGTGGCCATTTGCGTGACCCATTGTCGGTCCAGAACAGGGTTGGTTTCGCCGCTTTATTTGGGAAATCAATTCTGGTTGATGAAAGGAATTTTTATGTCCGAATCCAAGACAACTGAACTTGATTTGGCTCCAGGCGAAAGCCGGGTTTATCCCGTTTTGCCTTTGCGCGACATCGTGGCCTTCCCAGGCATGATTGTGCCGCTATTTGTGGGACGCGAAAAATCTGTAAAAGCACTTGAAGAAGTGATGCGTGACGACAAGAACATTCTTGTTGTGACCCAAAAGAATGCGCAAGAAGACGACCCTTCACCAGAAGACGTGTTTGACGTGGGCACCATTGCCTCTGTGCTGCAATTGCTGAAATTGCCGGATGGCACTGTGAAGGTTTTGATTGAAGGCTTGTCACGCGCCAGCATCGAAGAATTTGTACGTACTGACGAATATTACGAAGCCAAAGCGACAGCGATGGAAACCGAAGAGCATGACGAAGTTGAGGCGGAAGCCTTGGCACGCTCTGCGGTGAATGAGTTTGAAAATTACGTCAAGCTGAACAAAAAAGTGTCGCCAGAAGTGGTGGGCGCGGTATCGCAGATTGAGGAACATTCGAAACTTGCCGATACAATCGCCTCACATTTGGCTGTGAAGATCCAAGACAAGCAGGATATTTTGTCGATTACATCAGTGCCGGGGCGCTTAGAGCGCGTTTTGGAACTGATGGAAGGCGAAATTGGTGTTCTGCAAGTTGAAAAACGTATCCGCACCCGCGTGAAGCGGCAGATGGAGAAAACTCAGCGTGAATATTATTTGAATGAGCAAATGAAGGCCATTCAGAAAGAGCTGGGTGATTCTGAAGATGGCGCGGACGAGCTGACAGAGCTTGAAGAGCGGATCAAAAAGACCAAATTGTCGAAAGAGGCGAAGGACAAGGCCAAGGCAGAGCTGAAAAAGCTTAAAGCCATGAGCCCGATGTCTGCCGAAGCGACGGTTGTGCGCAACTATCTTGATTGGTTGCTTGGTTTGCCTTGGGGCAAAAAATCAAAGATCAAGCGCGATCTGAACTTCTCACAAGAGGTGTTGGATCACGATCACTATGGTCTTGAGAAAGTTAAAGAGCGGATCATTGAATATCTTGCTGTGCAAAGCCGCACGGGCAAGCTGAAAGGTCCGATTCTTTGTCTTGTTGGCCCTCCAGGTGTGGGTAAAACCTCACTTGGTAAATCCATTGCGAAGGCCACCGGGCGGGAATTTGCCCGCATGTCTTTGGGTGGTGTGCGCGACGAAGCTGAGATTCGTGGCCACCGTCGGACCTATATTGGTTCGATGCCGGGCAAAGTGATTCAGTCTATGAAGAAGGTTGGCAAATCTAACCCAATGTTCTTGCTCGATGAGATCGACAAGATGGGGATGGATTTCCGCGGTGACCCAAGTTCCGCTTTGCTGGAAGTGTTGGACCCAGAACAAAATAACAGCTTCTCAGATCATTATCTGGAAGTGGATTTTGATTTGTCTGATGTGATGTTCATCACCACAGCCAACACGCTGAACATTCCGGGCCCATTGCTCGACCGGATGGAGATTATCCGTCTGTCTGGCTACACAGAAATCGAAAAGATGGAAATTGCCCGTCAGCATTTGATTCCTGAAGCCATTAAAGAGCACGGTTTGGAAACGTCAGAGATCGCATTGCCAGATAAAGGCCTCGAATTTTTGATTCGTCGGTACACACGAGAAGCTGGTGTGCGTAATTTGAAGCGCGAAGTTGCGAATCTGATGCGTAAAGCGGTGACCGAATTGATGATGGATGAGAAAAAGAAGTCCATCATGCTCGATGTGGAAAAGATCGAAGAATATTTGGGCCCACCAAAGCATCGCTATGGTGAAATTGAGCTTGATCCTCAAGTTGGCGTGGTGACAGGCCTTGCCTGGACCCAAGTTGGCGGCGAAATGCTAACCATTGAGGGGGTAATGACCCACGGTAAAGGCAAAATGACCGTGACTGGCAACTTGAAGGACGTGATGAAAGAATCAATTTCAGCTGCGGCCACCTATGTGCGGTCTCGTGCTGTTGATTTCGGCATTGAACCGCCGAAATTTGATTCGCGTGACATTCACGTGCACGTGCCAGAAGGGGCAACGCCAAAAGACGGCCCTTCAGCCGGTATTGGCATGGCAACAGCCATCGTTTCCGTAATGACAGGCATTCCGGTGCGTCACGATGTGGCGATGACGGGTGAAATCACCTTGCGAGGCCGTGTGCTGCCAATTGGTGGGCTTAAAGAGAAGCTTTTGGCTGCGTTGCGCGGGGGAATCAAAAAAGTACTGATTCCCGAAGAAAATGTGCGCGACCTGACAGAGGTGCCTGACATTGTGAAAGAGGGGCTTGAAATTGTTCCTGTGAAGCAAATGGAAGAGGTTCTCAAACACGCTCTGGTTGAAGTGCCAGAGCCGATTGAGTGGGACTTTGAGGCCTATGCGGCCAGCAAAGAAGCCGAAAAAGGCGAGGGCTCTTCAGTGGTTGCACACTAGGGTTTTCCACAATTTCAGTGATTTGGAGCGGGAAAGGCGACTTTTCCGCTCTTTTTTTGCCTAAAAACCCTCGGAAATCGCCGGATTTCCTTGCGTTTGCCAAAGAATCGTCAAAAGGTTCATGCGTATTGCCTGACAAAAGTAAGTCGGGCCAAAAAATGAGGATGGACTAATGAACAAAAATGATTTGGTCGCTGCAACAGCGGAAAAAGCTGGTTTGACTAAAGCAGACGCCGCAAGCGCAGTAGACGCTGTTTTTGAGGCGATTACAGGCACATTGAAAGATGGCAACGAAGTTCGCTTGGTTGGCTTTGGCACATTTGCGGTTTCTCACCGTAAAGCCACAAAAGGCCGTAACCCAGCTACTGGCGCTGAAATTGATATCCCAGCGACAAATGTACCAAAATTCAAGCCTGGTAAGCAGCTCAAAGACGCTGTGAACTAGTCTAAGCAAATTTTTTTGCATTTTTTTGAAGGTCTCGGTGAAAATCGAGACCTTTTTTGTTGACGAGCGCGAAAGAACACACTAAACGATGCATCACCAAACGGGGGGCGGTTAGCTCAGTTGGTAGAGCGCTTCGTTTACACCGAAGATGTCGGGAGTTCGAGTCTCTCACCGCCCACCATTTTGGTACCAAGTCGTGGTTCGACAAAGTTGGATAAAAGAAATTATTTCTCTTTGAAAACAATGTCATAAAGATTGAAAATGGCGCTTGACAGAAGGTGCTAATCAGTTTTAAACCACGCGCACTCTTTGACGAGAACTTTCTCTTTAAAGGGGGTGTAGCTCAGTTGGTTAGAGCGCTGGCCTGTCACGCCAGAGGTCGCGGGTTCGAGTCCCGTCACTCCCGCCATTTTTCCTTAAAATGTCGGTTTACATAACTTCCGCAGCAGATGCTTTGGTTGGATTAGCCCGTTCGTCATTTGACTCTTTTTAAACTCAAGCGTAATTTTACGTTTAGTTAATAAAAGGGTGAGGCTAAAATGTATAAATCTGTTTTGCTGGCAACGACCATGATTGCCACCGGGGTTGCTGCTGCCAGTGCAGCCGATCCAATTATCTACACACAACCTGCACCGGTTGTGACTTCTTCAACATTTGACTGGGATCGTTTTTATATCGGTCTAAGCGCAGGCGGTATGAACGATGGCACTCAATATGTAGGTGTTGGCGGGCTTGCCGGCCTGAACATGCAGTCTGGTGATTGGGTATTTGGTTTGGAAGTGCAGGGTACCGCCTATTACAACGGCGGAGCATATTCTGGTGCGTTGTATGACGTATTTGGCCGTGCGGGTTACCTTGTAGCGCCTGAGGCTCTTATTTATGCTTCTGGTGGCGTTGTATTCAATGACAGCGGTAGCACGTTTGCAGGCATTGGTGGCGGTATTGAATTTGCCGTACATGACAATGTGACATTCGGCGGTGAATATACGTATATTACTGATGGTGGTGGCACCACAGGCCACGTGTTTGACGCCAAAATGAGATGGTACTTTAACTAATCCCGCTCGTTTTTCATTACGCAGTTTTGTCACACCGTTTTTAGCGGTGTGGCATTTTTACACTTTGTTATCCATGAATCTCTTTTGCCACATTTCAGACTAAATACGGTCATCTTTTGCCTATAAGTTTGAGTCGTAGGTGATCAGGGAACCTTTGCGCTTAAATTTGCGCGCAAATTTTTAAAAATGCGATGGAACTTTATGTTCTGCTGTTGCGTTTTGGAAATTGGAACCCATATGCCGAGAGTAACGCTTAAGAGAGCCATGGAGGCAATTATGAGCATTTTGAAGAAAATTTCCCTTGCTGCACTTGCAACTGCAGCAATGACGGCAGGCGCGTCCGCTGCGGACCCTGTGATTGATTATACACCAGCACCTGCACAGCCTGCATATTCTGATCCTGGTTTTGACTGGAATCGTTTTTATGCTGGTGTGAACGGCGCTTATGTAAATGCAGCATCAGACGTTTGGGGCATTGGTGCTCTTGCTGGTATGAACACACAGTTCGACCAGATGGTGTTTGGTTTCGAAGTTTCAGCGCAAGCTAACTATGATGGCGGCACATATTATGGCGCTCAGTATGACCTAACCGGTCGTGCGGGTTACTTGGTATCTGACGATGTGTTGCTTTACGGTGTTGGTGGTATCGGCCATCACTTCGGCGATGCTGTTGGTATCGCTGGTGCTGGTATCGAGTTTGCCGTATCTGACGACGTGACCATTGGTTCTGAATACAATTGGTCATTCACAGACATGGGCACTTCAAGCCACGCAATTGATGCGAAAGCACGTTGGTACTTCAACTAGGTTGAATGCACACAACAAAGTGTTTGAAGGAGCGTTCCGAAAGGAGCGCTCTTTTTTTTATGAGTTAAAAAATCAAGTTTTTTAAACTATTTACGCTGTCTGCCTAATTTGGTTTGATTGGGGAGATAATTTAAAAATTTCAAGCTAAAGCCCTTGAAACCGTTAGGGCGTTGGCGTAAGCCGTACCAAATCAAAGTTTCGGCTCATTTCGGTGAGTCTGACTTGGAACAAATTCTTTGGCTGAGTTTCAGCTGTCAAAAAAGGCAAAGCAATTATGACCGAATTGCTCTCTCAGTATCTGCCAGTGATCATTTTTGTTGGATTGTCCGCAGTGATCGGTTTGGCGCTTTTGGTTGCCCCATTCATTATTGCCATTAAGCGGCCAGATCCTGAAAAGGTATCTGCCTATGAATGTGGTTTTGAAGCATTTGATGATGCGCGGATGAAGTTCGACATTCGCTTCTATCTTGTCGCCATCTTGTTCATCATTTTTGACCTTGAGGTCGCCTTCCTCTTCCCTTGGGCGGTTGCGTTTAAGGATGTGGGTTGGTTCGGCTTCTGGGCCATGATGATTTTCTTGGGCGTTTTGACCATTGGCTTTATCTATGAATGGCGCAAAGGGGCGTTGGAATGGGATTAGAAAATAATTCAACTTTGGTTGCGCCGCAGCCAAAAGGTATTATCGACCCCAAGACCGGCAAGCCGATTGGGGCAGATGATCCGTTTTTCCTAGATGTGAACGACCAGTTGGCTGATAAGGGCTTTTTGGTAACCGCGACCGATGATTTGATCAATTGGGCGCGGACTGGCTCGTTAATGTGGATGACATTTGGTTTGGCATGCTGCGCTGTTGAAATGATGCAGATGTCTATGCCGCGCTATGATGCGGAACGGTTTGGTTTTGCGCCGCGGGCATCCCCACGTCAATCTGACGTGATGATCGTTGCGGGTACGCTGACGAACAAAATGGCGCCAGCTTTGCGCAAGGTTTATGACCAAATGCCAGAACCGCGCTATGTGATTTCCATGGGCTCTTGCGCCAATGGCGGCGGTTATTATCACTATTCATATTCTGTTGTGCGCGGTTGTGACCGCGTGGTGCCGGTAGATATTTATGTGCCTGGTTGCCCTCCAACAGCAGAAGCGTTGCTTTATGGCGTATTGCTTTTGCAAAAGAAGCTGCGTCGTACCGGCACAATTGAGCGATAAGGGGTAGGGGGCAAATGGATTCTTCCCTTTCAGAACTTGGCGAATATATCAGCGCGAAGCTGCCAGAAGCAGTGCAATCGGTTGAGAGCAGCTTTGGGGAACTGACCCTGAATGTGACCACCGATTCAATTGTTGAAGTGGCGCGTTTGCTGCGTGACGACAATCAGTGTCAATTTAGCTGCATCATCGATATTTGCGGTGTGGATTACCCACAGCGTGTTGATCGTTTTGATGTGGTTTATCACTTTTTGAGCCCAACACAGAATTTGCGTATTCGTGTGAAGCTAAAAACAGATGAGGACACCCCTGTACCTTCAATTTGTGAAGTGTATCCGGGTGCTGATTGGTTCGAGCGTGAAGCCTACGACATGTATGGCATTTTGTTCGTCAATCACCCTGATCTTCGTCGGTTGTTGACCGATTACGGTTTTGAAGGGTTCCCTTTGCGCAAAGACTTCCCGCTGACCGGCTTTGTTGAAGTGCGTTACAATGAAGAGTTGCAGCGCGTTGTGTATGAGCCAGTGAAGCTGACGCAAGAATTCCGCTCATTTGACTATTTGTCACCTTGGGAAGGCACAGATTATGTGCTGCCTGGTGATGAAAAGGCACAAGGTTGAGGATCGTATTATGAGCGAAGCGCAACTTAGAAATTTTAACATCAACTTTGGTCCTCAGCACCCGGCAGCACATGGCGTTCTGCGTTTGGTGCTTGAGTTGGACGGCGAAGTTGTTGAGCGGGTTGACCCGCATGTGGGCTTGTTGCACCGCGGCACTGAAAAGCTGATTGAGCACAAAACCTATTTGCAGGCTGTGCCATATTTCGATCGCTTGGACTATGTGGCGCCGATGAACCAAGAGCATGCTTTTGCCTTGGCTGTTGAACGCTTGCTGGGCATTACAGTGCCAAAGCGTGGCCAATTGATCCGCGTGCTTTATTCGGAAATTGGCCGGATTTTGAACCATTTGCTGAACGTGACCACCCAAGCGATGGACGTTGGTGCGCTGACGCCGCCATTGTGGGGCTTTGAAGAGCGCGAAAAGCTGATGATTTTTTATGAGCGTGCCTGTGGCGCACGCATGCACGCAGCTTATGTGCGTCCCGGTGGTGTGCACCAAGATCTAGCGCCTGAACTGATCGACGATATTGAAGCATGGTGCGACCCATTTTTGGACGTGCTGGACGATATTGAAGGCCTGTTGACTGATAACCGTATTTTCAAACAGCGGAACGTGGATATCGCCACCGTGAAGCTTGAAGATGCGTGGGCATGGGGCTTTTCTGGCGTGATGGTGCGCGGTTCCGGTGCGAAATGGGATTTGCGCAAGAGCCAACCTTACGAGTGCTATGACGAGCTGGAGTTCGACATTGCGATTGGTAAGAATGGCGACTGCTATGACCGTTATTTGGTACGCATGGAAGAAATGCGCCAGTCCGTAAAGATCATGAAGCAATGTATTGATTTGTTGCGTTCACCGGATGGGCAAGGCCCAATTTCTTCGGTTGATGGCAAGATTGTGCCACCGAAGCGCGGTGAGATGAAGCAATCAATGGAAGGGTTGATCCACCACTTTAAACTTTACACTGAGGGCTACAAAGTGCCTGAAGGCGAAGTTTATGCGGCAGTGGAAGCACCCAAAGGCGAGTTTGGCGTTTATCTGGTGTCTGACGGCAGCAATAAGCCATATCGCTGTAAAATTCGTGCGCCCGGATTTGCGCATATGTCGGCCATGGACTTTTTGAGCCGTGGTCACATGTTGGCTGACGTGTCAGCCATTATTGGTACTCTTGATATCGTTTTTGGCGAGGTGGATCGCTAATGTCTGTTCGTCGTCTCGCAGAAGATCACATTCAACCGCAAGAATTTGCGTTTAATGCCGACAATAAAAAGTGGGCTAAGCAAACCATTGCGAAATATCCAAAAGGCCGCCAGCAATCTGCTGTTATTCCGCTGTTGATGCGGGCGCAGGAGCAAGATGGTTGGGTGACTAAGGCTGCGATTGAGCATGTCGCTGACATGCTTGAGATGCCTTATATCCGCGTTTTGGAAGTTGCGACCTTCTATACTCAATTTCAGTTGAAGCCTGTTGGCACCAAAGCGCATATCCAAGTGTGTGGCACCACACCTTGTATGTTGCGCGGTTCTGGCGATTTGATCAAAGTTTGCAAAAGCAAGATCAATGCGCAGCCGTTTGAAACCAATGAAGCGGGCACGCTTTCATGGGAAGAGGTTGAGTGTTTGGGCGCATGTGTGAATGCGCCAATGGTCATGGTGTTTAAAGACACTTATGAAGATTTGACCCCTGAACGTTTCGAAGAAATGATTGACGAGTTTGAAGCGGGCAAAGAGGTTAAAACCGGCCCGCAGATTGATCGTCAATTTGCGGCACCGGAAGGTGGCCATGTGACGTTGACTGATGTGCCGGCGAAAAAGCCTGCGGCACGTAAGCCAGCCACAAAGAGCGCGACGAAGGCATCTGCACCTAAACCAACTGCGAAAGAAAAAGCAGAAGAGCCGGGCGCAGATGTGAAAAAGCCAAGCAAGACAGCGAAGAAAGCTGCTGCCAAGGCTGATGACGCGCGGATGAAGGCACCATTGTTTGATGCACCTGAAGGCCAAAAAGATGATCTGAAACTGATCTCTGGTGTTGGCCCTGTGCTTGAAGGCAAATTGAATGATTTGGGCATCACAACTTATGCACAAGTGGCAAAGCTGACTAAAAAGCAAATTGCCGAAGTGGATGATCGCCTGAGCTTTAAAGGCCGGATTGAACGCGATGATTGGAAAGCGCAAGCCAAAGCATTGGCAAAAGGCGGCGCGGAAGAATATCGCAAAGTCTTTGGTAAGGATCCACGCTAATGGCTGAACGTTTCATGGGCATAGAGTTAAATGCGAATAACATCATGTTGGCGATTGCCTTCATGGTGGGCACTTATATCGCGATCCGCTTGATTGCGTTTTTTGCTGCCTTTCTCACAAGTGGCTTTTTCGGAATTGTTGTTAGCGCGGCAATCGGATTGGTGTTGTTTTATGCATTCATGCGGGGGCGTCGATAATGCTTACAGATAAAGACCGCATTTTTACCAACCTCTATGGTTTAGGTGATTGGAGCCTTGAAGGCGCGAAAAAGCGCGGCTCTTGGTCACAAACCAAAAGCTTTATTGATAAGGGACGCGACTGGATCACTGATGAAGTGAAGGGTTCTGGTTTGCGCGGTCGTGGGGGCGCTGGCTTCCCGACTGGCCTTAAATGGAGCTTTATGCCCAAGCAAAATGATGGTCGCCCTCACTATTTGGTGGTGAATGCTGACGAATCTGAGCCGGGCACCTGTAAAGACCGCGAAATTATGCGCCATGACCCGCATCACCTTGTTGAAGGGTGTTTGTTGGCTGGCCGCGCCATGGATGCACATCACGCCTTTATTTATGTGCGTGGTGAATTTATTCGCGAGCGCGAGCGTTTGCAGGCTGCTGTTGATCAGGCATATGAAGCCAAATTGATCGGCAAAAATAACGTACATGGTTGGGACTTTGACATTGTGGTGCACCACGGTGCAGGGGCCTATATTTGCGGTGAAGAAACTGCTTTGCTGGAAAGCCTTGAAGGCAAAAAAGGCCAGCCCCGTTTGAAGCCTCCATTCCCAGCGGGTATGGGCCTTTATGGCTGTCCAACCACGGTGAACAATGTTGAATCTATCGCTGTTGTGCCGGAAATTTTGCGGCGCGGCGGATCTTGGTTCGCTGGTTTGGGCCGCGAGAACAACACAGGCTCTAAGCTTTTCTGTGTATCTGGCCATGTGAACACGCCAGCGACATTTGAAGAAGAAATGGGCATCACTTTCGGTGAGTTGATCGACAAGCATTGCGGCGGTATCCGCGGTGGTTGGGATAATTTGCTGGCGGTTATTCCTGGCGGTTCATCTGTGCCTTGTGTGCCGGGTGAAAAAATGCGCGACGCGGTGATGGATTTTGACGGTTTGCGCGAAGTTGGCTCTTCATTGGGCACCGCAGCGGTGATCGTGATGGATAAGAGCACCGACATTATCGCAGCGATTGCGCGGCTTTCTTACTTCTACAAACATGAGAGCTGTGGCCAGTGCACACCTTGTCGGGAAGGCACAGGCTGGATGTATCGTGTGATGGAACGCATGGTGCGCGGTGAAGCGCAAAAACGTGAAATCGACATGCTGTTTGAAGTGACCAAGCAGGTTGAAGGACACACAATCTGTGCGTTGGGCGATGCGGCTGCATGGCCAATTCAAGGTTTGATCCGCAATTTCCGTCCGGTAATTGAAGCGCGGATTGATCAATATACGCACAATGCGAAAGCAGAAGGTGCTGTGCCTTCTGTTGCAGCGGAATAAGGCGGCAAGAGCATGGCCAATATTAAAGTAGACGGTAATGAAATTGAGGTTCCAGATCACTACACGCTGATGCAAGCGTGTGAGGAAGCTGGTGCCGAAATTCCACGTTTTTGTTATCACGAACGGCTTTCAGTGGCAGGCAACTGCCGCATGTGCCTTGTTGAAGTGAAGGGCGGCCCGCCAAAGCCTGCGGCTTCTTGCGCCATGAGTGTGCGCGATTTGCGCCCCGGCCCAAATGGGGAAGCGCCGGAAGTGTTCACCAATACACCAATGGTGAAAAAGGCACGCGAAGGCGTGATGGAATTTTTGCTGATCAACCACCCGCTTGATTGTCCGATTTGTGACCAGGGCGGCGAGTGTGATTTGCAAGACCAAGCCATGGCTTACGGCATGGACAGCTCGCGCTATCAAGAAAATAAGCGCGCGGTGGAAGACAAATATATCGGGCCATTGGTGAAAACCATTATGACCCGCTGTATCCACTGTACACGTTGTGTGCGGTTCACCACCGAAGTGGCTGGCATTTCTGAGCTTGGTTTGATCGGTCGTGGTGAAGATGCAGAAATCACCACTTATCTTGAGCAGGCAATGACATCTGAGTTGCAAGGTAATGTGATTGACCTTTGCCCAGTTGGCGCGTTGACCTCTAAGCCTTATGCCTTCCAGGCGCGGCCATGGGAATTGAACAAGACCGAAAGCGTTGATGTGATGGACGCGGTTGGCTCCAACATTCGTGTTGATAGCCGTGGTCGCGAAGTGATGCGCGTGATGCCACGTGTAAACGAAGCGATCAATGAAGAGTGGATTTCAGACAAAACACGCTTCATTTGGGACGGTTTGAAATCACAACGCCTCGACAAGGTTTACGTGAAAAAGAACCGCAAATTGCAGGCTTCTGATTGGAATGATGCGTTTGCGACTATTGCGCGTGCGGTGAAAAAAGCTGATCCAGCGAAGATCGGCGCTTTGGCCGGTGATCTTGCTGGTGCTGAAGAGATGTATGCGCTTAAGGCGCTGTTGAGCGCTGTTGGGTCAAAAAGCTTCGACTGTCGTCCAGTTGGTTCGGCAATCGAACCTTCTAAAGGTCGCGCAAGCTACATCATGAATGCGGGCATTACCGGCATTGAAGAAGCAGATGCGATTTTGATCGTGGGCAGCGACCCACGCAAAGAAGCTTCTGTTTTGAATGCGCGTATCCGCAAAGCTTGGCGCCAAAACGGCACGCCAATCGCGGTGATCGGCGAAAATGCTGATTTGAAATATGATTATGCCTATCTGGGCACTGGTACTGAAGCCTTGGCGGCTTTGGCAGCGGGTGATGACAAATTTGCAAAAGTGTTGAGCAAAGCCAAACGCCCAATGATCATTGTGGGTGAAGGCGCATTGAGCGGCACAACTGCGAAAGATGTTTTGGCCTTGAGCGCACAAATCGCATCTGACAATGGCGCGTTGAGCGACGATTGGAACGGCTTTGCGGTGTTGCACAATGCAGCGGGCCGTGTTGGCGGTTTGGACGTTGGCTTTGTGCCTGAGCGTGGCGGCATGGATGCGGCCAAGATGCAGGCAGCAGGCAAAAAAGGCGAATTGGACGTTGTGTTCTTGTTGGGCGCTGACAATTACGATTTGAGCGCCTTTGAGAACAGCTTTGTTGTTTATATCGGTTCACACGGTGATCGCGGTGCCCATGCGGCAGACGTGATTTTGCCGGGCTCTGCTTACACAGAGAAAAGCGTGACCTATGTGAACACAGCAGGCACAGTGCAGCGCACCAACCGCGCTGTGTTTGGGCCGGGCGAAGCCAAGGAAGATTGGGCGATTTTGAGGGCATTGAGCGCACATTTGGGTGCCACATTGCCATTCGACAATCTCAACCAGTTGCGCGCCGCAATGTTTGCAGAAGTTCCGCATTTGGCCGTTGTTGAAGGCCCAGTGGAAACAAAGGCTGCTGATGTGGCGAAACTGGCGAAGGTGCCAGCGAAAATCAAAGCTGGTGCTTTGGTATCACCGATTGACGATTTCTATTTGACCAACCCGATTGCACGGGCCTCTAAAGTGATGGCTGAATGTTCGCAATTGGCGCTTGGGCAAGTTAAAGAAGCTGCGGAGTAGGGGCTAGATTATGGATTGGTTACTCCCATCACTTGATTATTTGCTCGGCGTACCCTTTTTGGGGTTGGGCGAACAGATCGGGTTTATTTGGAAAGCGCTCTTGCTGCTGGTAACTTTGCTGGTGTTTGTGGCCTATGTGCTGCTGGCTGACCGTAAAGTTTGGGCAGCAGTGCAAATCCGGCGTGGCCCCAACGTGGTTGGTGCATTCGGTTTGCTGCAAAGCTTTGCTGACCTTTTGAAATTCGTTTTTAAAGAGCCGCTTATTCCTGCTGGCTCTGACAAAGTTGTATTTTTGCTGGCGCCGTTCGTGACCGTTTTGGTGTCGCTGGCGGCATGGGCCGTTGTGCCAATTGATGAAGGATGGGCAATGGCCGACATCAATGTGGGCATTTTGTACATATTGGCGATCTCATCACTTGGCGTTTACGGCGTAATCATGGGTGGTTGGGCATCCAACTCCAAATATCCGTTCTTGGGTGCTTTGCGCTCTGCTGCGCAAATGGTGTCTTACGAAGTATCCATCGGTTTTGTGATCATCACCGTGTTGCTTTGTGTTGGATCTTTGAACCTGACTGACATTGTGATTGCACAAAAAGAGATGGGCTTGGCGCACATGTTGGGCGTGCCTTGGTTGTCTTTCCTCAACTGGTTCTGGCTGCCTTTGTTCCCAATGTTCATCATCTTTTTCATCTCGGCCCTGGCCGAAACAAACCGTCCTCCATTCGATTTGCCGGAAGCTGAATCTGAATTGGTGGCGGGTTTCATGGTGGAATATGGCTCAACCCCTTACATGATGTTCATGTTGGGCGAGTATGTGGCCATTGTGTTGATGTGTGCGTTGACCACGATCCTATTTATGGGCGGCTGGTTACCTCCAATTGATGTGGCGCCGCTGAACTGGATTCCTGGTGCAGTTTGGTTCGTGTTGAAAACCTGCTTGGTGTTCTTCATGTTCGCGATGGTGAAGGCTTTTGTGCCGCGCTACCGCTATGACCAATTGATGCGTTTGGGCTGGAAAGTGTTCTTGCCGATTTCCATCGTAATGATTTTTGCCGTTGCTTTTGTGCTCCAGCTGACTGGCTGGGGTTGGCACGGCGGTATGGCTTAAGGAGAAACGACCAATGCGAGCAATTCAGTTTCTCAACTCGCTGTTGCTGAGAGAGTTTGTTTCGACATTCTTTTTGGCAATGCGCTATTTCTTCAAACCAAAGCCGACCATCAACTATCCGTTTGAAAAAGGCCCGGTTAGCCCACGTTTTCGTGGCGAGCACGCGTTGCGCCGCTATCCCAATGGGGAAGAGCGTTGCATTGCCTGCAAATTGTGTGAAGCGATTTGCCCGGCACAAGCGATCACCATTGAAGCTGGCCCACGCCAGAATGATGGCACACGTCGCACGGTGCGTTATGACATCGATATGGTGAAATGTATTTATTGTGGCTTTTGCCAAGAGGCGTGTCCCGTGGATGCGATTGTGGAAGGGCCAAACTTTGAATTTGCGACTGAAACCCGCGAAGAGCTTTATTTCGACAAGGAGAAGCTTTTGGAAAATGGTGACCGTTGGGAACGTGAGATTGCTGCCAATCTCGCTGCTGACGCGCCATATCGCTAGGAGCTGGATGATATGACCCTTCAACTTGCATTTTTCTATTTGTTTGCAACGGTGGCGATCATCTCCGCAGTGATGGTGATTTCATCGCGGAACCCGGTGCACTCAGTTTTGTTTTTGATCCTCGCTTTTGTGAATGGCGCAGGCATTTTTATGCTGGCTGGGGCTGAGTTCCTGGCGCTATTGCTGATCGTTGTTTATGTGGGCGCGGTGATGGTGTTGTTCCTGTTCGTGGTGATGATGCTCGATATTGACTTTGCCGAATTACGGCAGGGCATTTTGCAATATGCGCCCATCGGGGCATTGATTGGCGGCATTTTGCTGATCGAGCTGATCATGGTGGCCGGATCGTTTGTGATTTCGCCCGAAGTGGCAACGTCAAGCGCGGTGCCATTTGTCGAAGGCATGTCGAACACCGAAGCTTTGGGCAATCTTCTTTACACACGATATGTCTATCTGTTCGAAGCTGCTGGCTTGATTTTGTTGGTGGCGATGATCGGGGCGATCGTTTTGACATTGAAGCACAAGCCGAATGTGAAGCGGCAGGATATTAATGCGCAGGTTGCGCGCAAACGCGAAGATGCTGTCGAAGTGGTCAGCGTCGAAAGCGGCAAAGGGATTTAATTGGGGGCCTAAATGATACCGGATATCGGACTTGGTCATTTTCTGACCGTGGCGGCCATTTTATTTACGCTTGGCGTATTTGGCATATTTCTGAATCGGAAGAATGTGATCATCATTCTCATGTCAGTGGAATTGATCCTTTTGGCAGTTAATATCAATTTTGTGGCCTTTAGTGCCCACCTGCAAGACTTGGCTGGCCAAGTGTTCGCGCTGATGATCCTGACCGTTGCGGCGGCGGAAGCGGCGATTGGCTTGGCGATCCTTGTGGTGTTCTATCGTAACCGCGGCTCTATCGCGGTGGACGATGTCAACGTGATGAAGGGCTAATCGGATGATTTATTCTGCCATTCTCTTTCTCCCGTTGATTGGGGCATTGGTTGCTGGGCTGTTTGGCCGCTCCATCGGGCATAAAGCTGCAGAAATCATCACAACCGGGTTGTTGATGACGGCGGCTTTGCTGTCTTGGGTGGTGTTTGTTGGCATCATGACCGGCGGCGGCGGTGAGCACGGTGCCGAAGCGGCGCATGGTGCTGAAGCTGCTGCTGACCATGGGTTCATGGCGGCGGAAGCGGTTAAGGTGACCTTGTTCCGCTGGATCGACACTGCTGGGCTTGACCTTTACTGGATGATCCGTGTCGACACATTGACTGCTGTTATGTTGGTGGTGGTGACCACGGTATCTTCTTTGGTACACCTTTATTCAATCGGCTATATGCATGAAGATCCGCACCGCGCACGCTTCTTTGCTTATTTGTCTTTGTTTACGTTCGCCATGTTGATGCTGGTGACTGCTGACAACTTCCTGCAAATGTTCTTTGGCTGGGAAGGCGTTGGCTTGGCGTCTTACTTGTTGATTGGCTTCTGGTACAAAAAGCCAAGCGCCAATGCGGCGGCGATGAAAGCCTTTATCGTCAACCGCGTGGGTGACTTTGGTTTCATCCTCGGCATTTTTGCTGCGGTGATGATGCTTGGCTCAATTGATTTTGACACTGCATTTGCGCATGTGGCTGACATGGACGGGCAGACCATCAATTTCCTTTGGGGACAATGGGATGCGATGACTGTGATTTGCTTGCTGTTGTTCCTCGGCGCGATGGGTAAATCAGCTCAGTTCTTGCTGCACACTTGGTTGCCAGATGCGATGGAAGGCCCGACACCTGTGTCTGCCTTGATCCACGCGGCGACAATGGTGACTGCTGGTGTATTCATGGTGGCACGTTTGTCACCTATGTTCGAAGCTTCGCCAACGGCACTGACAGTTGTGACTGTGATCGGCGCAATCACCGCATTCTTCGCAGCGACAGTTGGTTTGGTGCAGAACGACATTAAGCGCGTGATTGCTTATTCAACCTGTTCTCAGCTTGGCTATATGTTTGTGGCGCTTGGGGTAGGGGCTTATTCAGCTGGTGTGTTCCACTTGTTCACGCACGCTTTCTTTAAAGCCTTGTTGTTCTTAGGTGCTGGTTCTGTGATCCATGCCATGCATCACGAGCAAGATATGCGCAAAATGGGCGGCATTAAGAACAAAGTGCCTGTGACCTATTGGATGATGATGATCGGTACCTTGGCGCTGACCGGCGTTGGCTTGCCATTCCATCTTGTGTCTGATGCGTTGCCGAACCTTGGTTTCGCTGGCTTCTTCTCTAAAGACGCCATTATCGAAGCCGCTTATGGCGCGCATACTGAAGCAGGGAACTTCGCGTTCTATCTTCTAGTGATCGCAGCCTTGTTCACAAGCTTCTATTCATGGCGCTTGGTGCATTTGACCTTCCACGGCAAAACACGTGCGTCAAAAGAAGTGTTTGACCATGCACATGAAAGCCCGAATGTGATGCTGATCCCGCTCTATGTTTTGGCGGTTGGCGCAGTGCTTTCAGGTATCGTGTTCTATGATAGCTTCTTTGGCCATGCTGAGCATGTTCAAGCCTTCTTCCAAGGCTCAGTTGTTGTGGATGCGGAAATCATTGATGCAGCGCACCATGTTCCAACTTGGGTGAAACTATCTGCAACCTTTGCGATGATCTTGGGCTTTATCATGGCGTGGTGGTTCTATATCGCCAAGCCAGAATTGCCGAAGGCATTGGCAAAAGAGCATTCCGGTCTTTATGCCTTCCTGCTCAACAAATGGTACTTTGATGAACTCTATGACTTCATCTTTGTTCGTCCGGCCAAATGGCTTGGTCGTGTGTTGTGGCGCGGGTTCGATGACTGGTTTGTGGATGGCATCATTGTTGGCGGTTTGGCGCGACGCGTTAAAGACGTGACCAATCAGGTTGTGAAACTGCAATCTGGCTATCTTTACCACTATGCATTGGCCATGCTGATTGGCGTGGCTGCACTGATTACCTGGGCGATTGCTGCAGGGGGCCTACTCGGATGAATATTATAAATAACAACATCCTTACGATTCTGACCTTCCTGCCGTTGGTTGGTGTCTTTTTCCTACTGATCGTGCCGGGCAATGATGATCTGGCCAAAAACAATATGCGTCGGATTGCCTTGGCGACCACATTGGTGACCTTTGTGTTCTCCTTGGTGATGTGGGCGATGTTTGATTCATCAAATCCTGGCTTCCAGTTTGTACAAAACTATAGCTGGATTGGCGATGACGTGATCGGCTACCGCATGGGCGTTGACGGGATTTCCATCCTGTTCATCGTTTTGACCGGCCTATTGATGCCAATGTGTGTGTTGGCCAGTTGGGAGTCAGTGCAAAACCGGGTACGCGAATATTTCGTTGCCTTCCTTATCCTCGAATTTTTGATGATCGGTGTGTTTGCCACGCTTGATTTGGCGATGTTCTATGTGTTCTTTGAAGGCGGCTTGATCCCAATGTTCCTGATTATCGGGATTTGGGGCGGCAAGAAGCGTATTCAGGCGAGCTATAAGTTCTTCTTCTATACCTTTATTGGTTCTGTGCTGATGTTGTTGGCTGTTATGGCCATGTATTGGCAAGCGGGCACGTTGGACATTGCGAAACTGCTGCAGTTCAAGTTCTCCTCAGAGTCGCAATATTGGTTATGGCTGGCCTTCTTCGCATCGCTGGCAGTGAAAATGCCAATGTGGCCATTCCACCGTTGGTTGCCAGAAGCGCACGTGGAAGCGCCAACTGCTGGTTCCGTGATCTTGGCTGCGATCTTGCTGAAAATGGGCGGCTACGGCTTCTTGCGGTTCTCATTGCCGATGTTCCCAGAAGCATCTGCTTATTTCTCGAACTTCGTGTTCTTCCTTTCTGTCGCGGCGATCATCATCACTTCGTTGGTGGCCTTGGTGCAGGAAGATATTAAGAAGCTGATTGCTTATTCTTCTGTTGCGCACATGGGCTATGTGACCATGGGTATTTTCGCCGGCAATATGCTGGGCATTCAGGGCGCGATCTTCCAAATGATCTCGCACGGTATTGTTTCAGGCGCTTTGTTCCTTTGTGTCGGTGTGATTTACGACCGTATGCACACCCGTCAGATTGATGCTTATGGCGGCCTTGTGGAGCGCATGCCGAAATATGCCTTTGCCTTTATGGTGTTCACCATGGCCAATGTTGGTTTGCCGGGCACAAGTGGCTTTGTGGGCGAATTCTTGACCTTGATGGGCATTTTCCAAGTGAACACTTGGGTGGCGTTTGGCGCAGCCTTTGGGGTGATCTTCTCCGCAGGTTACGCGTTGTGGCTCTATCGTCGGGTGATTTTCGGCGTGTTGGAAAAAGAGAATTTGAAGGCGATCTTGGATATGAGCCCGCGCGAAATGGCGGTGATTGTACCTTTGATCATCCTCACTATCTTTTTCGGTTTCTATCCAGCGCCAATTCTGGATGCGACCGCCGCGTCTGTTGAGCAGTTGGTCAACCAATATCAAATGAGCCTGGGGCAAATCGGCGCCCTTGCCGAAGTTGCGCACTAGGGGGATATAATGAATTCTGATTTGACTTCTTTTGCAGATCTTGCGCCAGCCTTTCCTGAATTGATGCTGGCGATCGGGGCGATCGTGCTGCTGATGGTTGGGGTGTTCACCTCATCCAAAAACGCCAACCAAGTTGTGCTTGGCATTGCAATGGCGCTTTTGGCGCTAACCGCATTGCTTGAAGTGGCGCACCCTGCGGATGGCGTATTGTTCAACGGTGCGTTTGTACAGGACTCATTTGCCCGGTTCATGAAGGTTCTAGTGCTGATCGGCTCAGCGTTTGCATTGGCGATTTCAGTGTCCAGCGCGGATGAGCACAAGCTCAACAAGTTCGAATATCCAGTGCTGGTGGTGCTGGCGACGCTCGGCATGTTGATGATGATTTCAGCCAATGATTTGATCTCATTGTATGTCGGCCTTGAATTGCAATCTTTGTCACTTTACGTGATCGCTGCCTTCAAGCGCGATTCAAGCAAAGCGACAGAAGCTGGCTTGAAATATTTCGTACTTGGCGCCTTGTCTTCCGGCATGTTGCTTTACGGCTCTTCCATGGTTTACGGCTTTACTGGCCATACGCAGTTGGATGAGATCGCCCGCGCCATTTCATTAGGTGAACCGTCACTTGGCTTGATCGTTGGCTTGGTGTTTGTGATGGCAGGCTTGGCCTTTAAGATTTCTGCTGTGCCATTTCACATGTGGACACCGGACGTTTATCAAGGTGTACCGACACCTGTGACGGCGTTTTTCGCATCTGCGCCGAAAGTGGCGGCGATGGCCTTGTTTGTCCGCGTTGTGTTCGACACATTCGAACCAATTGCGCGCGATTGGCAGCAAATCGTGATCTTCATCTCGATTGCTTCCATGGTGTTGGCGGCGTTTGCAGCCATTGGCCAGAAGAACATTAAGCGACTGATCGCTTATTCTTCAATCGGCCATGTGGGCTTTGCTTTGGTCGGCCTTTCAGCAGGTTCGCAAATCGGGGTGGAAGGCGTTGCCGTTTATATGGCGATTTACCTCACCATGACCCTTGGTTTATTCGCCTGTATCCTCGCCTTGAAGAATGACGAAGGATATGTGGAGCAGATTGATGATTTGGCTGGCTTGGCGCAGTCGCGTCCATTCGTGGCGGCAGGCATTGCTATTATCATGTTCTCTTTGATCGGGTTGCCACCATTGGCTGGCTTCTTTGCGAAGTGGCAAGTGTTCCTAGCAGCGATTGAAGCGCAATTGTTCATTCTTGCGGTGATTGGCGTTTTGGCCAGTGCGGTGAGTGCGTTCTATTATCTGCGTGTGATCAAGGTGATGTATTTCGACGAAGTTGTGCATCAATTTGACGATTCAGCCTTGGCTTTGCGCGTGATTATCGCTTTGGCCGGGTTCTTGATCGTGACCTACTATTTGACACTTGGTGTGCCATTGACCCAATGGGCTCAAACTGCGGCGGGTAGTCTCTTTTAGTGGTTTCGTTAGGTGAACGCGCGCGCTTGGATGGCTATGCATTGCGGCATGTGCCGAGCATAGGCTCCACCAGCGCGACATTGATGCAAGATGCTTTAAACGGGGCCGCTGGCCCCGTTTGGCTTGTGGCCGATGAGCAGGTGGACGGCAAAGGGCGGCGAGGCCGCTTTTGGCATTCGCCCAAAGGCAATCTATACGCGTCTTTATTGCTGATTGATCCGGCACCAGCAGAGCATGTGGCGCAGCTTTCCTTTGTGTTGGCTTTGGCCTTGCGTGACGCGGTGAGCCAAATTGCTGAGGCTCAGGGCGTGACCGGACTTCAAATTGAAGTCAAATGGCCCAATGATCTTATGATCAATGGGAAGAAATGTGCCGGATTGTTGCTGGAAGGTGGCATGAAAGGGCAAAGCCGTTTTGTGGTGATTGGCATGGGGGTGAATTTGAGCTTTCACCCAGATCAATCTAACCATCCGGCAAGTGATTTTGCAGCATTGGGGCTGAACACCTCCACTGCGCATTTTTTCGCTTTTTTATCAGATGCAGTGGCGCAGCGGATTTCCCAATGGGAAGGCGGGCGCAATTTTGCACAAATTCGAGCCGACTGGCTGGCCCATGCATATAAGATGGGCGAAGTCATGCGGATTAATGCCAATGCGGAGAGTTACGAAGCGCGGCTTGAAGGGGTGGACCCGACAGGCGGGTTGATTGTTGACCATATGGGTCGGCAGCGCATCGTCACCGCAGGCGAAATATTCAATTTATAACGGAAGTTTAGTTTTATGCAGGACCAGTTGGTTTTTGTACCTTTAGGCGGCGTTGGCGAGATCGGCATGAATTTCGGTCTTTATGGCTTTGGCGCGCCTGAAAACCGCAAATGGTTGATCGTTGATTGTGGCTTGACCTTTGGTGGGCCAGACCTGCCGGGCATTGAGCTGGTGATGCCTGATGTGCGGTTTTTAGAAGATGAAGTTGAAAATATTGTCGGCATGGTGCTGACCCACGCCCATGAAGACCATTATGGCGGGGTGATGGACCTTTGGCCGATGCTTGAGTGCGATGTTTATGCATCGCCTTTCGCGGCTGAAATGCTGAAGGCAAAAGGCAAAGCCAATAATTTTGGCTATCAGGTGCCAGTGAATGTGGTTCAACAGGGCGCAACGCTTCAGCTGGGGCCATTTAAGGTTGAACTGATCAATGTGGCGCACTCTATTCCTGAAAGCTCTGCGCTTTATATTGAAACGCCAGCAGGCCGTGTGTTGCATACGGGGGACTGGAAGTTAGATCCGTCGCCTGTTGGCAATGCGCCAACAGATGAAAAACGGCTGCGTGAGATCGGTGAAATGGATGCGCCATTGGCGTTGGTGTGCGATAGCACCAATGCAGTGCGTGACGGTGTAAGCCCGGGTGAGGGCGATGTGGCAGAGAGCTTGGAAAAGCTAATCGCTGATGCGCCGAACCGTGTGGCGGTGACGATTTTTGCCTCGAATGTTGGTCGAATGATTTCAATCGCCCGTGCTGCGCAAAAGGCGGGCCGCCATGTGGTGGCTTCTGGTCGTGCCATTCACCGCACGTCAGAGATTGCGCGTGATCTTGGCCTATTTGACGGGATTGAACCCTTTTTGGATCAAGATGCATTTGGCTATTTGCCGCGCGAGAAGGTTTGTTTGATTTGTACTGGCTCGCAAGGGGAATCTCGCGCTGCAATTGCACGGATCGCGCGAGATGATCACCCGGTGTTGACCTTGAATAAGGGTGATCAGGTTATTTTCTCTTCCAAGGCTATTCCTGGCAATGAGAAGGATGTTTTGGACATTCAAAACATGCTGATCAATCAGGGTGTGAAAGTAATCAGCGACAAGGATGCTTTGGTGCATGTGTCTGGCCACCCGCGGCGCGATGAGTTGCGGCAGCTGTATGATTGGCTGAAGCCGAATGTTTTGGTGCCTGTGCACGGTGAAGCGGCGCACTTGGAGGCGCAGGCTGAATTGGGACGCGAAGCTGGCATTCAAGATATTTTATCGATCCGCAATGGCGATATGGCCGTACTTTACCCAGCGCCACAGCGCTTGAAGGATGAAGTGCCGTCTGGTCGCTTATATTTGGATGGTGATATTTTGTGCATGCCGGAGGAAAGCGGCGTGCGTGAGCGGCGCAAACTTAGCTTTGGTGGCGTTATTGCCATTTCAATGGTGATTGATGGCAAAGGCCAATTGCGAGATGCGCCGATGGTTGAGCTTTATGGCTTGCCGCAGCTTGAGGATGAGGACGAAGATTTCAACATTGTGGTGGAAAAGGCCATTGATGGGGTGATCCGTTCCATGCCTGCGAAGAAGCGCGGTGCCATTGAGGTGCTGGGTGAGGCGGTGCGACGTGCTGTCCGCTCGGAAGTCAATCAATTTTGGGGTAAGAAGCCCATCGTCAAAGTTTTTGTCCATAAGGTGTAGGTCAAATGGGTCTTGTTTCTTCTATCGCGCTTTACTTCGTTTTGTGGTGGCTGTGCTTTTTTGTGGCGCTGCCCATCGGCAATCATTCGCATGTGGAGCAGGACCTGGCCGTTGATAAAGGCTCTGAAGCGGCAGCGCCGGTTAAGCCGCATCTGTTGAAAAAGATGCTGGCGTCCACCGTGATCGCGTTTGGCTTGTTGATGCTGACCCAATGGATTTTGGCGCAGCCTGGCTTGCAGTATTACTGGAAGTAATTGTTGTAAGGCTTTGAAATCAATAAAAAACAGGGCCGGAGCCCTGTTTATTAGTTTCGCGACAAATCGTTGGACTTACTCAAGCTAATTAAAGCGAGGCCAACGTTCCTCCCTAGACCTTGTCAGCGTATACGGGGCCGCCATATTGTCGCAGGCCCTCTTATTGGGAATGGACCCTAACAACTTAAAATGGTCCTGTCACCCGGTTTTTAGCGTCAAACTCTGAAAAATTGGAATTTTGGTTTACGCAGCGGTTGGATTGGGAAAAATTGAACTGAAAACCCTTGCATCTGCGCCACTTATGGCGTTTTGTTGCCCGCAACAATCCCATTTGACGAGTCGAACGAAAGCAAGAATAGATCATGCGCCTGTCAAAATATTTTCTGCCTGTTTTGAAAGAAACACCTAAGGAAGCTGAAATTGTGTCGCACCGCCTTATGCTGCGGGCCGCAATGCTGAAACAGGAGGCGAGTGGCCTTTATGCATGGTTGCCGTTGGGCTATCGCGTGTTGCGCAAGGTGCAAAACATCATTGAACAAGAACAAGATCGTGCGGGTGCGATTGAGTTGTTGATGCCTACTTTGCAGCCTGCTGATTTGTGGCGCGAGAGCGGCCGTTATGATGCATATGGCAAGGAAATGCTGCGCATTCAGGATCGGCACGAGCGCGACATGCTTTATGGCCCGACCAATGAAGAGATGATCACTTCAATCTTCCGGTCAAATGTGAAGTCCTACAAAGACTTGCCATTGAATCTTTATCACATTCAATGGAAGTTCCGTGACGAAATTCGTCCGCGCTTTGGCACGATGCGGAGCCGGGAATTTTTGATGAAAGACGCTTATTCGTTCGATTTGACGAAGGAAGAAGCGGTGAAATCTTATCATCGGATGTTTGTGGCCTATTTGCGCACTTATTACCGCATGGGGCTGACGGCTGTGCCGATGCAGGCTGAAACAGGGCCAATTGGCGGTGATTTGAGCCATGAATTTATCGTGTTGGCGGATACAGGCGAAAGCGGCGTGTTCTGCGATAAAGCGTTGTTGGATCAACCGATTCCACCAAAAGATGTCGATTTTGATGGTGACCTGACTTCTTATGTGAGGGACTGGACCACCATGTATGCCGCGACAGAAGATATGATCGATATGGACAAGTTCCAATCGGAAGTGCCGGAAGATCGCCGTATCGAGGCGCGTGGAATTGAAGTTGGCCAGGTCTTTTATTTTGGCACAAAATATTCTGAGCCGATGGGCGCAACTGTTGCGGACGCAAATGGGCAGGAAGTTCCTGTGCATATGGGGTCATACGGCATTGGTCTGACCCGGCTTGTGCCTGCAATTATTGAAGCGAGCCATGATGATGATGGCATTATCTGGCCTGTTTCCGTTGCGCCGTTTGAATTGGCGCTTATCAATTTGAAGGCGGGCGACGAAGAGTGTGCGTCCACATGCGATGGGCTTTACAAGCAGCTTGAGAATGCTGGCATTGAAGTGCTGTATGATGATCGTGACATGGGCGCTGGCGGCAAATTTGCGACTGCAGATTTGATTGGCTTGCCGTATCAGATGATTGTTGGACCGCGCGGCCTTAAAAATAACGAAGTTGAGATCAAGAATCGCAAAACTGGCGAACGGACAAATGTTTCGCTTGAACAAGCAGTTGATTTTCTTCTCGAGCGCATTGTGCCGGAACGTAGACAGGACGTTTAATTTATGAGTGACGCCACGCAGAACCTGCAAAACCGCCCATTTTCGCGGTTTGAATTTATGGTGGCGTGGCGTTATCTCCGCGCGCGCCGCCAAGAGGCCTTTATCTCGGTGATTGCGGCGTTGACGCTTACGGGTATCGCCATCGGCGTGGCCACATTGATTGTGGTTATGTCTGTGATGAACGGGTTTCGCGCAGAACTTTTAGACAAAATCCTTGGCTTAAATGGTCACTTCACTGCGTTTCCACTGGAAGAGCAGTTCGAGGATTATGAGAGCATCATCCCTAAAATTGAGGGTGTAGACGGCGTTGAAGCGGTGATTGCCTTTGCTGAAGGGCAGGCGCTTGCCTCCGGCATTGGCCGATCAACTGGTGTTGCCGTGCGCGGGATCAATGAGCGCGACTTGAAAAAGATGCCTCTATTCGCTGAATCTGCCGTTTTGGGCGGCTTTAATGGCTGGGATGAAGGTAAAGGCGTGGCCATTGGCATGCGGTTGGCGCAAAATCTAGGCGTTTCGGTTGGCGATAGCGTGACCATCATCACGCCGGAAGGGACCGTGACGCCCTTTGGCACCGCGCCGCAAATTCGCACCTATCCGGTGGATGTGGTGTTTGAATTGGGCATGGTCGAGTTTGACAGTTATTTCGTTTATATGCCGCTGCAGCTAGCGCAGAATTATTTCAAACTGTTTCGCGATGAGCTGAAAGATGGTTTGGAACCATTGCCGCTTGATGCCACGGACGAGCAGATCGATGAATCCTATGAGCGGATTTATTCGGTGACTGGCCTTGAGATTTTCCTTGATGATCCGGACGATATTCACACTATGCGCGAGCCCGTGCAGGCGGCGGCGGAGCGGCCAATGATCCTCTCTGATTGGCAACGGCGGAATGAAACGTTCTTCTCGGCGTTGCAGGTGGAGCGGGTTGTGATGTTCGTGATCCTTTCCATGATTATTTTGGTGGCGGTGTTCAATATTATTTCCTCGCTGGTGATGCTGGTGAAGGAAAAGAACACAGATATTGCGATTTTGCGCACGATGGGGGCCACCCGGGCATCTATCATGCGGATTTTCTGCATGACGGGCACAGCCATCGGCTTTGCGGGCACCTTTATTGGTTTGATCGCCGGTTTGGTTTTGGCGGCGAATGCGGAAGCAATTCGGGCGTGGATTTCAGAAACCATCGGCGTGACGTTGTTTCCGCCCGAGGTGTTTTTCCTTTCGTCACTGCCGTCAAAAACCGACCCATTTGAAGTGGCCTTTGTGGTGACATTGGCTTTGTTGCTGAGCTTTGCGGCGTCACTTTATCCGGCATGGCGTGCGGCACAATATGATCCAGTTGAGGCATTGCGGTATGGCTGATTTGAAATTATCGCTGAAAAATGTGCATCGGCACTATTTAGAGCGCGAAGCACGGCTGGATATTTTGGTTGATGTGGCGCTTGATATTGCTGCAGGCGAGATCGTGGCGCTGGTGGCGCCTTCTGGTGCCGGTAAATCAACATTGTTGCATGTGTGTGGCCTGTTGGAGCGCCCGCAGCAAGGTGAAGTGACCATTTGTGGCACGGAAGCTCATAGCTTGAATGATCGGGCGCGCACATTGTTGCGGCGGCAAAATGTTGGCTATATCTACCAGTTCCACCATCTGCTGCCTGAATTTTCGGCCAATGAAAATATTATGATCCCGCAATTGATTGCTGGGGTAGATCAAGCGGCGGCAAAGACGCGTGCTGAAGATTTGCTGAACCATATGGGTTTGAAGGAGCGGGGCGATCATCGCCCAGCGCAGCTTTCTGGTGGTGAGCAACAACGTGTGGCGATTGCGAGGGCGATGGCTAACAATCCGGGCCTTATTCTTGCAGATGAGCCTACAGGCAATTTGGACCCTGATACGAGCGGACACGTTTTTGAACTGCTGGCACGTTCGATTAAGGACCATGGAGCGGCGGGGCTTATTGCTACGCACAACCACGATATTGCACGGCGTGCAGATCGCGTGGTGACCCTTGATGGTGGTGCGGTGGTGCCGACCACGCTCTAAGTTGGTCTGAATTCGGCAGGCGTTTTTTACCGCTGCGCCAAACTTATCCACATTCATCCACAGCTTTGCACAGGCAATTCACAGCCTGTGCACATTAACCATAAAACCATCAACAGGTTCTGCACAGGCATATGCACACTAGACGAGAACAAAAAGAGAATATATAAGAACAAATAAGAAACATAGGAGGTTGCAATGTTTGTTCTGATTAAAGATGTGATGGCTCTTTTCGCTTTGGCTGGCTTCAGTGCCGCAACTTTGATGTGGATGGATGTGTTGACCAAATTGGGTGGTCTTTAAGCTTTGATGCACGCGCCTGTGAACATCTTATATGGCCGCTTGGCCTTCATGGGCGCTTTATGCATAAGATATGGCTATGAGCGCGACACCAGACTTCATCCACTTACATGCCCATTCTTCCTACTCCTTGCTGGAAGGGGCTATTCAGCTAAAGAAGCTGATCGATTTGGCCGTAAATGATGGTCAAGTTGGGTTGGGTGTTGCGGACACGGGAAATTTGTTCGGGGCATTGCAATTCTCCGAACTGGCGCGGGAAAAGGGGTTGCAGCCGATCGTAGGCTGCGAACTGCCGCTTGAGTTTGAACCGCCTTCAGATATGCCGGGCAAAGAGCGCAAGAAATTCGCCAAGGAATCTGTGGTGCTGATTGCACAGAGCGAAGAGGGGTTTCAAAACCTCTCCGAAATCGTGTCTCGCGCTTATCTGGTTGGCGATGCGACAGCTTTGAAAGCGCCGATTGCATGGTTTGACGAGGGTTTGCATGAAGGCTTGATTTGCCTGACAGGTGGCTTGGAAGGCGGGATCGATCCGCTGTTGGCACAAGGATATGATCAGCAAGCGATTGCGCGCCTTGATAATTTGCGACGCATTTTTGGCGATCGGCTATATATCGAGTTGCAACGGCATGGCATGGAACAACAGGCGCTTAGTGAGCCGCAATTGCTCGACTATGCGTATGCCAATGACGTGCCGATTGTGGCGACCAATGAGCCATTTTTTCCAAAGAGCGACGATTTTGAATCACATGACGCCTTGATGGCGATTGCTGAGGGCAGTGTGGTGGCGCAAACCGAGCGCCGCAAATTGTCAGATCAGCATTATTTCAAATCTCGCCAAGAGATGTGCGCGTTGTTTGCGGATTTGCCAGAAGCGATTGCCAATACATTGGAGATCGCGCAGCGGGTCACATTCCGCCCGACAAAGCGAGCGCCAATTCTGCCGAATTTTGCGGCGCCGGAAGGCATGAGCTCTGACGAAGCGGTGGAAGCTGAAGCGCAGGAGCTTTCCCGGCAGGCGCATGAAGGTCTTGATCGCATTATGGAGCGAGACGGACCTGCGCCGGGTATGACCGCCGAAGAATATCGCGAACGGCTTGAATTTGAGCTGAACGTGATTAAGAACATGAAGTTCCCCGGTTACTTCCTGATCGTTGCGGACTTTATCAAATGGGCGAAAGAACATGGCATTTCAGTGGGGCCGGGCCGGGGTTCTGGTGCGGGCTCGCTGGTGGCGTATGCGCTGACCATCACCAACCTTGATCCGTTGCGCTATGCTTTGCTTTTCGAACGGTTCTTGAACCCAGAGCGGGTATCCATGCCCGACTTTGATATCGACTTTTGTCAGGAGCGCCGCGAAGAAGTGATTCAATATGTTCAGCGCAAATATGGTGCTGAGCAGGTGGCGCAGATCATTACCTTCGGTACGCTGCAAGCGCGCGCTGTGTTGCGCGATGTGGGCCGTGTGTTGCAGATGCCTTATCCGCAGGTGGATCGTATCTCTAAGCTGGTGCCTTCAAACCCAGCCAATCCGGTGACATTGACCGAAGCGATTGATGGTGAACCTCGTTTGCAGGCCATGCGCGACGAAGATGAAACTGTGGCGCAGTTGCTGGAGATGGGCAAAAAGCTTGAAGGGCTTTACCGACACGCTTCTACACACGCGGCGGGTATCGTTATCGGCGACAGGCCGCTACAGCAATTGGTGCCGCTTTATCGCGATCCTCGGTCTGATATGCCGGTGTCGCAATATAATATGAAGGTGGTGGAAGAAGCAGGGCTGGTCAAATTTGACTTTCTTGGTTTGAAAACACTGACGGTTATTGAATATGCCGAGCGACTGATCAACCGGGAGGGCGGCGATTTTTCCATCGAGAACATCTCGATTGAAGATGAAAAGACTTATGATCTTTATGCCAAGGGCGAAACAGTTGGTGTGTTCCAGGTGGAAAGTCCAGGTATGCGCCGGGCGCTGCTGGACCTAAAGCCTGACCGGTTTGAAGATATTATCGCGATTGTGGCGCTATATCGTCCGGGTCCGATGGACAATATTCCCACCTTCTGTGCCCGTAAACACGGTCGTGAAACGCCCGATTATCTGCATGACAGCCTGACCGATATTCTAAAAGAAACTTATGGGATTATCGTTTACCAGGAACAGGTGATGCAGATTGCGCAGGTGCTTTCTGGCTACTCACTTGGTGAAGCGGATTTGCTGCGCCGGGCGATGGGTAAAAAGATTAAAGCGGAGATGGACAAGCAAAAGGTCCGCTTTATCGAAGGTGCTGTGAAGAATGGGCTGATTAAAGCCCAGGCCGACAATATCTTTGAACTTGTGGCGAAGTTTGCGAACTACGGTTTTAACAAATCGCACGCGGCTGCTTATGCCTTAGTGTCCTATCAAACGGGCTATTTGAAAGCGCATTATCCGAAAGAGTTTTTGGCCGCGTCGATGACGCTCGATATGGGCAACACGGATAAGCTGAACGATTTCAAACGCGAAGCCCAGCGTTTGAAGATCGAAGTGAAGCCGCCATGTGTGAATAAATCTGAAGTGATTTTCACTGTGGAAGGCAATAATATTCATTATAGCCTTTGTGCGGTGAAGGGCGTTGGCCGAAATGTGGCCGAGCATATTGTTGCTGTGCGTGGCAATCAGCCTTTTACAGATCTTGCGGACTTTGCTGAGCGGATTGATCCGAAAATTGTGAACCGTCGGGCATTTGAAACGCTGACCCATGCGGGGGCGTTTGATGATCTTGGTTTTACCCGTGAGGAAGTGGCGTCACTTACTGAAACAGTGTTGAGCACGGCGCAACGGGCCACCAGCAACCGCAATGAAGGCATTGTGGATATGTTTACTGCATCTGCGCCGGAGCCGATTAAGCCTGCGAAGAATGTGAAAAGCTGGAGTCACTCTGAGCGATTGCAGCGTGAATTTTCTGCAATCGGCTTCTATCTCTCGGCACACCCGCTGGATGAGTATCAATCGATCTACACAGAAGGCTATGCACAAACCTGGCTCGCATTTGAAAAAGCGGCGCGCAATGGAGCGAGTGCTGGGCGCATGGCGGGCACGATCGCGTCGCGGAATGACAGAAAGACCCGCAAGGGTTCCAATATGTCGATCATGACTTTATCTGATCCTACTGGCACATATGAGTGTCTCGTGTTTTCCGAGCAGCTTGATCGGTTTGACGATGTGTTGACGGTGGGCAACTCCATCGTGGTGGAAGTTGAAGCCGACGCGCAGCCGGATGGGGTGCGGTTGCGGCTGATCAATCTTCACCCGATTGAACGGGCGATTGCCAAAATGGCCAATAAGTTGGTGCTGCACCTCACCAACAAGGAATGCATTCCGCACTTGACCAAGCAATTGCAGCGCGGCGGTGAGGGGCAGGTGGCGATTGTGGTGATGGATCAAGATCACAATTATGAATTTGAGATCGAGTTGCCCGGCGGTTATCGCTTAACGCCAGAACTGGCCAGTTCGCTTAAAGTGCTGCCTGGGGTGGCCGATGCGCGGGTGAGTGCTGGGCCGAACAACTAATTATGGTGGCAATTACGCGTATTTCAGGGAAATGGGCCGGTTTGGCCGCATATAGCCAATTAGCTATTGCCAATGGGGCGGGATTGCTGTAAGTCCGCGCTCATTAATTCGCACGCAAAGACGGCTGCCCGTTGAGGCCGCCATCCGGTGACAAAATATGTTGCAGCTCTTTGCGGAGGTTACAACCGGTTAAAAGGAGAGAAGGCCGATGGCACTTCCTGATTTTTCTATGCGCCAATTACTCGAAGCTGGCGTACACTTCGGACACCAAAAACACCGCTGGAATCCAAAAATGGAACAATACATTTTTGGTGTGCGGAACGACATTCACATCATCGATTTGGCACAAACTGTGCCTGCTTTGTATAAAGCATTGCAAATGGTGTCTGACACTGTGGCTGAAGGCGGTCGCGTATTGTTTGTTGGCACGAAGCGCCAAGCTGCACCAGTTGTTGCAGAGGCTGCGCGTCAATCAGCACAATATTATGTGAACTCACGTTGGTTGGGCGGCATGCTGACCAACTGGCAGACCATTTCTAAGTCAATTGCTCGTTTGCGTGAACTTGAAGATCAAGAATCTGAAGGCATGCAGGGCTTGACCAAGAAAGAGCGGTTGCAGCGTTCTCGCGAGCGTGAGCGTCTTGAGCGTGATTTGGGCGGCATCAAAGACATGGGCAACGTGCCTAACTTGTTGTTCGTGATCGACACCAACAAAGAATCTTTGGCGTTGAATGAAGCTCGTCGTTTGGGCATTCCAGTGATCGCGATTGCAGATACGAACTGTGATCCAGAAGCTGTTGATTTGCCAATTCCTGGTAACGATGATGCGGCACGCGCGATTGAGCTTTACTGCTCATTGGTTTCAAAAGCTGCTTTGGACGGTATTTCACGTTCTTCAGTTGCTTTCGGCGAAGATTTGGGCGCTGCGGTTGACGTTAAAGAGCCTGCTTTGGAAGAAGCACCTGCTGCTGAAGAATCTGCCGCGGAAGCACCTGCTGAAGAAGCTGGCGACACAACACCATTGTTCGACAAGCCAGAAGCAGACGCTGACGATTTGAAAAAAATCTCAGGTGTTGGTCCGGTTTTGGAGCAAAAGTTGAATGACTTGGGCATTTACACTTTCGCACAGATCGCAAACTTCAGCGCTGAAGACATTGCAAATGTTGACGAGCGTTTGAACTTTAAAGGCCGCATTGAGCGCGATGGCTGGATCGACCAAGCCAAAGAATTGGGCGCTTAATTAGCTTCATAAAATCTGCGTGTTTACAGGTTAAACACGACACTTTCGATTGGGCCAGCCCGAAATAGGGCTGGCAACATAGGAGATTTAAAATGGCGATCACAGCTGCACTTGTGAAAGAATTGCGCGAGCAGACCGGCGTGGGCATGATGGACTGCAAAAAAGCGTTGAACGAAACCAATGGTGACTTGGAAGCCGCCGTTGATTGGTTGCGCACAAAAGGCTTGGCAAAAGCTGCAAAAAAAGCTGGTCGCGTAGCGGCTGAAGGTTTGGTTGGCGTTGTAACTTCAGGCACTAAAGGTGCTGTTGTTGAAGTGAACTCAGAAACTGACTTTGTTGCACGCAACGCAGAATTCCAAAACTTGGTAAGCGAAATTGCTAAGGTTGCTTTGGACCAAGGCGAAAATGTTGAAACATTGGCTGCTGCGACTTACCCTGGCAAATCACACTCAATCGCTGATGAAGTAACAAATGCTGTTGCCAAAATCGGTGAAAACATGACTTTGCGTCGTTCAGCTACAGTTTCTGTAGAAGAAGGCATTGTTTGCAGCTACGTGCACAACGCAGTTGTTGACGGTCTTGGCGGCATTGGCATTTTGGTTGGTTTCAAAACTTCAGGCAATGCAGCCGCACTTGAAAGCGTTGGCCGTCAAATCGCGATGCACATTGCTGCTACAAATCCTTTGGCAATTGCGCCAGAAGGTTTGGACCAAGAAGTTGTTGACCGTGAGCGTGCTGTTTTTGCTGAACAAGCTGCTGGTTCTGGTAAGCCTGCTGAAATCGTTGAGAAAATGGTTGATGGCCGCATGCGCAAATACTTCGAAGAAGTTTGCTTGTTGTCACAAACATTCGTTATCGATGGCGAAACCAAAATTGCTGACGTTGTGAAAAACGCTGAAAAAGAAGCTGGCGCTCCTGTTGAGTTGGTTGATTTTGTGCGTTTCGCAATTGGCGAAGGCATTGAAAAAGAAGAGAGCGATTTCGCCGCCGAGGTTGCAGCCGCGGCTGGTAACTAATAACCTGTTCTGGAACAAGAATCTTTTTTAAAAGTTCCCAACTCTAGACTAGGTTAGGGTGGCAATGGCCTCTCAATCGCTTAAACGCATCTTGATTAAAGTCTCCGGCGAAGCGCTCGCCGGAGACGAATCTTTTGGGATTGAATCCCGCTTTCTTGACGAAGTTGCTGGCCAACTCGTCGATCTCTCTCAAAATGGATATGAAGTAGCCATTGTGGTGGGCGGCGGAAATATTTTCCGCGGCATGTCTGTGGCTGCTGGTGGTGCTGACCGGGTGGTGGGCGACCATATGGGCATGTTGGCCACGGTGATCAACTGTCTGGCTCTAGGCGATGCGATTCGCCGTTTGGGCGGCAACGCACGCGTGTTCTCAAACTTGGTCATGCCTGATGTCGCAGATCATTTTACAGCTCGTGAAGCCCGCAAAACCCTTGAAGAAGGCGGAATCGCCATTTGTTCAGGCGGTACCGGCAATCCATTTTTCACGACAGATACAGCAGCCGCATTGAAAGCGGTTGAGCTGGAATGTGACGCTTTGTTTAAAGGCACAAAGGTGGATGGCGTTTATGATGCCGACCCAGCAACCAACCCTGATGCCAAGCGTTTTGATGAGATTTCTTATGACGAAGTGATCTCACGCGACTTAAAAGTTATGGATATGGCTGCATTTGCTTTGGCGCGTGACAACAAATTGCCAATTTTTGTGTATGCTTTGGATGTCGCGGGCGGCGTTCAGGCCATTATTGAGGGGAAGGGGTTATCCACTCGGGTTGGATAATCGCCAAAATCAAAGGATTAGGACATGAGTGAATTTTCTTTGCAAAATCTCGACGAGCGGATGAAAAAGTCGCTTGCTGCGCTGAAAGACGAGTTTGCTGGCTTGCGCACAGGGCGCGCCACAACCAGCCTTTTGGATCCGATCATGGTGGATGCCTATGGTTCAAAAATGCCAATGAACCAAGTGGCGACCGTTTCTGTGCCTGAGGCGCGCATGCTTTCAGTTCAAGTTTGGGACAAAGGCATGACCCAGGCGGTGGAAAAAGCAATCCGTGAATCATCATTGGGTCTTAACCCAATGGCGGAAGGCACAATTATCCGCGTGGCACTGCCTGAATTGAATGAAGAGCGCCGCCGCGAATTGACTAAAGTGGCACACCAATATGCAGAGAACGCGAAAGTGGCGATCCGTCATATTCGTCGTGATGGCATGGATGCGCTGAAGAAGGCAGAAAAAGATGGCGATATCGGCAAAGACGAGATGCACCAACAGTCTGATGAAGTTCAAAAGCTGACTGATAATGCAGTGGCTGAAGTAGATAAAATGTTGGCGACTAAAGAAGCCGACATCATGCAAGTTTAGATTGCATCAATATGTCCAACGAACCGGCCATCGTTTCATCTGTAGCGCCTGAGTTTGCGGTTTTGCCGCAGCATCTCGGCGTGATTATGGATGGCAATGGCCGGTGGGCAACCAGCCAAGGTAAGCCTCGCAATGAAGGGCACAGGGCTGGTGTTGAGGCGTTGCGGCGCCTTGTGGCCTGCGCGGTTGAATTTGAGATCGAGTATCTCACTATTTTCAGCTTCTCTTCTGAAAATTGGGCCCGGCCTGCTGACGAGATCAATGCGATTTTGGGGCTGATGAAGCGCTTTGTGGCTTCGGACATTTCCAAATTTGTCGCACATAATGTTCGGGTTCGGATTTTAGGGCGGCGCGAAGGCCTGTCTAAACCCATTCTGCAAATGATTGAGCAAGCAGAAAGCCGCACAGCGCATTGCACCGGATTGCAGCTTAATGTGGCGTTCAATTATGGCGGACGGCAAGAGATCACCGATGCGGTGCGTGCGCTGGCGCAAGATGTTCAGAGCGGTAAAATTTCGCCTGAGGACATTGACGAAGCTGCGATTGCTGAAAAGCTTTATACCGCGCAAATGCCTGATCCTGATTTGATTTTCCGATCTAGCGGTGAAGTTCGCTTGTCTAACTTTTTACTTTGGCAGGCGGCCTACGCCGAGTTCGTATTTTTCGACGAATTTTGGCCAGAGTTTAATCGTGATATTTTTGTTCGGATCATGGAAGAATTTTCTGGTCGTAAGCGTCGGTTCGGGGGCGTGGACGGATGAGTGACGAGAACACACAAAAATCCGGGCCAAACTGGAGTGATTTGCGCCAGCGTTTGATGTCTGCCTTTTTGCTGATCCCGATTGTGGCTGCGGCAATTATTTACGGACAAATTGCTGTCGCAGTATTGGTGGCGGTTGCTGTTGCTCTTGCCTATCACGAATGGGCGCGCATGGTGGGGCAGGGCAAGATGAACCGTTTCACCTATCTGATCATGGGGCTTTTGGCCGTTGGTGCGGTGACCTATCCGATTGCAGGTTTCACGGCGAGTTTGATTTTCTTTTTCCTTGGCGCCTTGTTGGCTATCCTTTCTGTGGATTGGCGGCAGTGGCGTTTGCCTTACTATGCTGCTGGCGCAATCTTTTTCGGTGTGGCGGCCATTTGCATTTTGGCGCTTCGTGGCGACACTGTGAATGGTATTTGGGCCACCGTGTTTTTGGCTTCTGTCATCTGGCTAACCGATAGCGGCGCGTTCTTTGTTGGCCGCATCTTAGGCGGTGTGAAGCTTTCGCCAGAAATTTCGCCCTCTAAGACCTGGTCCGGTGCATTTGGCGGCTTAGCTTTCGGCACCATCGGTGGTTTGATCGTTTGGTTGATGGCGACAGATAGCCCATTTTGGATTGGCATTTTGATTGCTGCCGTTTTGAGCGTCGTCGCACAGCTTGGCGATCTGGTTGAAAGCGCATTGAAACGACGCTTTATGATCAAGGATAGTGGCGACATTATTCCCGGCCATGGCGGTATTTTGGACCGTATTGATAGTTTCACCTTTGGCGGGATCTTGCTTTTCCTCATCGGCGTCATACATGCTGCATCAGACCAAGTCGCTCAAGGCGTGTTGATCTGGTAGCGCAACTTTAGAAAAGGTCATCATGGCTGGTTTGCTCGGTATTCTGATTCCGTTTTTGATTGTTCTTGTTGTGATCGTTTTCGTTCACGAAATGGGCCACTACCTCGTTGCCCGGTGGAACGATGTCGCGATTGAGAGTTTCTCTATCGGCTTTGGCCCGGAATTGGTGGGTTGGAATGACAAGCACGGCACACGCTGGAAGATTTCGGCAGTTCCCTTGGGTGGATATGTGAAATTTGTTGGCGATATGAATGCCGCCAGCGCGCCGGACAGTGAATCGTTAGAGCATATTCCGCCTGAAGAACGCAGTCGGCTGTTTTATTATAAGAATGTTTGGCAGCGCATTGCGATTGTTGCCGCCGGGCCAGCGGCGAACATTCTTTTCACTTTCGTTATCCTTTACGGCATGTTGCTTGGCCTCGGACGCTACACGATTGAAGCGCGTATTGATGGCATTTCGCCGGATACTCCTGCCGCACAGTCTGAATTGATGGTCGATGATGTGATTTTGGCGGTCGATGGTTATCAGGTGCGGAGCTTTGCTGATGCGCAAAAGATCATCTCCACCAGTCCGAATCGTGAATTGCCGTTTTTGGTTGAGCGTAATGGTCGTCAGGTTGAAGTGCCTGTGACCACAGGCAGCCGCATGCAGGAAGATCGACTCGGCAATATGGCAGAGATCGGCTTTTTAGGGATTTCCCGAGATGCAACGCGGCAGGATGTCCGCTTTGTGCGGCCTGGGCCGATTGAGGCGATTGGAATCACATTTGAAGAAATCGTCTTTATTATTGACCGATCATTCCGGTTTTTAGGCGAATTGTTGGTTGGCCGTGGCGATGTGGAGCAGCTGGGTGGCCCAGTAAAGATTGCCAAGATCAGCGGTGAGGCGGCAACGCTCGGGATATTTTCCTTGATCAGCTTAACCGCGCTATTGTCCCTAAATATCGGGATTTTCAACCTTTTCCCCATTCCTTTGCTGGATGGCGGGCATCTTGTATATTACGCGATTGAAGCGGTGCGCGGACGGCCTTTGAGTCGGGAAATACAGGAAATTGGATTTCGCATTGGGCTCTTTGTCGTTATGTCATTGATGGTGTTTACACTGGTCAACGATATCTTCTAAAAGGGCATGCAAACGCGGTCATATCCGTCAAAGCATATTTGAAATCAAAAGATTACAAAGTGTTGCAAATGGACACTTCCAACAATCTTTTGGTAACTCAAAGTATGATTTGGGCTTGCGTTTGGGATAATAAATAGTAAAACGGATGATGGAGTTAGTGTCGCGAGGGGCGGGTGTTTTGCCGTGTCTGTTGCGCAAATGCAGAAAGGCTGCAAGAAACATGATCGTACGTGCAAAGCTTTTGCCGAGTTTCATTCTGGGACTTTTCTTGATATTTGGCGCACCATTGATGCCAAGTGCATTCAATGAAGTGGTGGGCGTTCAAGCCGCACAAGCACAAACAGTTTCTCGTATTTCAGTGACGGGCAACCAACGGGTTGATGACAGCACTGTTATTTCGTTCTTGGCTGTGCGCCAAGGACAGGTGGCATCTAGCCGTTTGATTGATGAATCTATTGATTCTCTTTATCAAAGTGGCTTGTTCTCATCTGTTAAAGTGTTCATGTCGGGCAACACCTTGAATGTTCAGGTTTCTGAAAACCCGATCATTTCTAGCGTTTTGTTTGAAGGGAACCAAAAGTTCTCTGATGCGCAGCTTTCGGACATGGTGAACTTGTCTTCACGTGGCGTTTATACTGAAGCAGCGCTTGAGCAGGATATTCGCAGCATCGAGTTGGCATACGATCAGGCCGGTTTCGACAATGCGACTGTAACTGCGCGCTCAGAAGTTCAAGACAATTCACGCGTTAAAGTGACTTTTGCCATTAATGAAGGTGACCGCGCAGGCATTGCTGCGATCCGCTTTACTGGCAACAACTCAATTGGTGATAGTCAATTGAAGGCTGCGATTAAGACACGCGAATCTCATTTGTTGAGCTTCTTGTTCCGCGATGATGTTTATGACGAAGATAAATTGAACGTCGACCGTGAGCTTATCCGTCTTTATTACGCGAACCGTGGTTATCCTGATGCGCAGGTGCTTTCTGCTGTTGCTGAGTTCGACGCAGAGCGGAACGCATATTTCATCAATTTCACAATTGATGAAGGTCAGCGTTATGAATTCGGTCAAATCAATGTTGAAACAAGTATTTCTGGCTTGAACCCAGATAGCTTGACTGGTGCTGTGCGTACGCAAGAAGGTCGTCGCTATTCGTTGCGTCACTTGCAGCAGAGTGCATCAGAGATGGCTAAGGATGCGGCAAATATGGGCTATAGCTTCGCTGAGGTTCGCCCACGCATTGACCGTAACATTGAAAATAACACATTCAACGTGACCTATTTGGTTGACGAGGGTGCACGCCTTTACGTTGAACGTATCAATATTTTCGGTAACACCCGTACACGTGATTTTGTGATCCGTCGTGAGTTTGAATTTGCTGAAGGCGATCCGTTCAACCGTACCTTCTTGGCATCTGGCCGCGAAGCGTTGATGGGCCTTGGGTTCTTCTCCGTCGTGAATGTTTCCGTTGAGCAAGGCAGCGCTTCGGACAAAGTAATCGTGAACGTGGTCGTTGAAGAGAAATCAACTGGTAACTACGCTCTAGGTGCAAACTACTCACCAGGTGCAGGTGTTGGTGGTGAATTGTCTTTGACTGAACGTAACTTCTTGGGTCGTGGTCAGGATTTGCGGATTTCATTGGGTGCTACTCAAGGTACTCGGACATATGATTTCTCATTTACCGAACCACGCTTTATGGGGCTGAAGATCTCAGCAGGTGTTGATGCCTATCAGCGTCAGGTGGACGAAGGTAAGTACTACAACTACGGCACACAAAGCACAGGCTTCCAGTTGCGTGTAGGTGCGCCAGTAGTTGATAAGCTTCAGGCTAATGCGTTTATTGGTATCGACCATACGACCTATCAGGATGGTACCGGTACAAACCCTGTAGATGCTCCGACTTACATTACCTCTCTAGGTGGTGCTGCTACAAAAGCATTTATTGGTTACAACCTTACCTATACAGATGTTGACAATGTGCGCTCGCCAACTGAAGGCTTTGCGATCAATGTGAGCCAGCAATATGTTGGTGTTGATTTCAATCTGCTAAAATCAGAGATTAAGGGCAGCTATTATATGCCGATTTTGCCTGATGCAGGCGTGATTGGCAGCCTTAAAGGTCAAGCTGGTATTATCAACGAACTTGGTGGTGGTTATGTGAACCCAACTGAAACGTTCGTGGCTGGGCCAAATCTAATTCGCGGCTTCTCTTCTCGCGGGCTTGGACCTCAAGGTGGTGGTAACGCACTTGGCGTCACAGAATATTTGGCACTCTCAGCTGAAGTGGAATTCCCAATTCCAGTTCTTCCTGAAAGCTATGGCTTGAAAGGCGCAGTTTGGGCTGACGCCGCCTATCTTGGACACAACAGCATTGATCCAGGTTTGATCGTTGATGGTATTGGAGTTCAGACACGTACTTCTGTTGGTGCAAGTGTGATTTGGGATAGCCCATTCGGTCCGTTGCGTGGTGACTTTGCACATGTGATCGACAAAGACACAGCTGACCAGACGCAAGTATTTGCATTGACCATCTCGACCCTGTTTTAATTAAAACTGGACGAGCGAAATTTAAAGGATCGCGGCGAAAGTCTGCGGTCCTTTTTGTTTAAGGGGTAGCTAATGGTCGATCCGCGGTTTTATTCTAAGCGTGATGGTATGAGCTTAGCCGATGCGTTGAGGCACGTTGGCGAAGAGGCTTTGGCTGACCAGCTTGGGAAAGAGGTGGCAGATACCATTATTGCTGGCGCGGGCACGGTGCCGTATCTAAAGCCCAATGAGATTGGTTTTATCTCTGATGCACGTTACGGCAAGCTTGCGACACAATGCGAGGATGGCGTTGTCTTTGTTTCGTCCGATTTCGAACGTCCTAAGCCATCAGCTGAGAAGGTTTGTACCTTCATTGAGTGTTCTGATCCGTATCAGGTTTTTACTAAAATTCTTGATTTTCTCTATGCAGATGGTATTCGGTTGCTCGGCTATTGCGCAGCGATTTCGCCAGACATTTTGGGCAATGGCGCCCATCTGAGTCCGAATGTATATTTTGGCGCTGATGTAGAGATCGGCGACAATGTTGTTATTGGCCCTAATACAATGATCGGGCGCGGGGTGACGATTGGGCACAATGTGATCATTGGTGACAATGTGTCGATCCAAGCGGCACATATCGGTGATGGTGCGGTTATCCATTCTGGCGCACGAATTGGCACCGAAGGCTTTGGATTTCTTCCGCGTGCTGCAGGTCCACAAAAAATTCCACAATTGGGGCGTGTGATCCTTCAAAATGGTGTGGAGATCGGCGCTAACACTTGCGTAGATCGTGGCACGTTGGACGATACGATTATCGGTGAGAACACCAAGATCGATAATTTGGTGCAGGTGGGGCACAACACAAAAATTGGACGAAATTGTCAGATTGCGGCAAAGTCAGGATTTGCAGGTTCATCAGAAATTGGTGACAATGTATTGTTTGGGGGCCGTGCATCTATTGTCAATAAGGCAAAACTGGGGGATAGATGCGTGGTTATGGCCTGTTCGATTGTATCTAAATCGCAAAAGGCGGATACTGTGTTGGCTGGGAATCCTGCGGTGGACGTTAAGCAATGGCGTCGCATGCAGGCGAAGCTGAAAATGATGGGGCGCGAGTGACGCGTTGAGTTTGAGGTTGGGCATGTCTGATAAAGAATTGTCATCATTGGATATTAATCGGGTTTTGGAGTGCTTGCCGCACCGCTATCCCTTTTTGATGGTTGATAAGATTGTTGAAATTGATGGAGACAATTCGGCCATTGGCATCAAAAACATCACGTTTAACGAGCCGATGTTTCAAGGGCACTTTCCCGGGGCGCCAGTGTTTCCTGGCGTTTTGATCATTGAGGGCATGGCGCAGACAGCCGGTGCGATTGTGATCGCCGAAGAACAAAAATCTGGCCAAAAACACTCAGTCTTTTTGCTGACAATCGATAAAGCTAAGTTCCGCAAACCAGCCGGGCCTGGTGATGTTTTGGAATATCACATCAAAAAAGCGCATCGCCGCCGCACAGTTGGCCGTTATGAGGCGCGCGCTATGGTGAATGGCGTTGTTGTCGCAGAAGCCGAAGTTGGCGCAATGATCGTACGTGACGAGTAAAATGACCCAAATACATCCCACAGCGTTGGTTTCGGCCGATGTTGAACTTGGCGAGAATGTCGTTATCGGCCCATTTTGTGTGCTTGAAGGCGACATAAAGATTGGTGCAGATTCGATTTTGCATTCGCATGTTGTTGTTAAAGGCCGTACGACTATCGGCTGCAATGCAGAGATTTTCCCATTTGCTTCAATTGGGCATCGGCCGCAGGATCTGAAATATTCAGGTGAAGAAAGCTGCCTTGTTATTGGTGATTATTGCACCATTCGTGAGCATGTGACGATCAACCCTGGAACTTCGGGCGGTGGACTTGAAACCCGCATTGGCGACCATGTGTTACTGATGGCTGGTGCCCATGTGGCGCATGATTGTCATTTGGGAGATCACGTTATTATGGTCAACCAATCTACGTTGGCCGGACACTGCCTGGTTGATGAATATGCAATCGTTGGTGGCTTGAGTGGAGTGCACCAATTTGTGCGCATTGGGGCGCACGCCTTTGTTGGCGCGATGAGCATGGTCGAGAATGATGTTATTCCTTATGGCTCAGTTCTTGGAAACCGCGCTTATCTGGGGGGATTGAACCTTGTTGGGTTGAAGCGACGCAATTTTGACCGCGAAGAAATCCACACGCTGCGTGCGGCTTATCGCATGATCTTCTCCAATGAAGGCACATTGCGTGAGCGCGTTGAAGACGCGGCGGAGCTTTTTGAAGGGCATAAGCTGGTTGAAGATGTGGTTGCGTTTGTGCGCAAACCTTCCGAGCGTGCGATCTGTATGCCGAAAAATGGCGTCGATTTAGGATCATGATTAAGCTGGCGTTGCTTTTGGGCGAGGGCGCCTTGGCGCGTGCCGCCTATGAGGCGGCGCAGCAAGAGTTTGGTTCTGACAGCGTTGCTGGCTTTGCCCTTTGTCGGAAAGCTTGGCCTGAACTGCCTTTGTTTGATCTTGATGATCTTGGAGCTGCCATTTCGATGACAAAACAGGCCGCGCCAGAGCTTATTAGCGTGGCCGGGCGTGTTGATCTTTCGCCTGAGCGTCGCGACAAGATGGTGGCCAGCTTACATTCCGCACTGCCGGAAGTGGCGCGAGATACAAGTGATCTTGGCTTAGAAATCTTGTTTGGTGTTGTTGCGCAATTGATTGGTGCGCGTCCAATCGGTGTGCATGAATTTGCGGCACGTTTGCTTGCCGCTGAGGGCCATTTGTTCGGCCAAGAAGCGGATGTGAACTCCGAAATTTACAGTAAGTTGCTTACAGCGACACGAAAGTTTGGTGAAACCGATTTAGGCCAATCGCTCGTCTTTGCTGGCGTTCAGCCTGTTGTGGGCGAAGATATTGCGGGTACGGATGCGTTGTTGCATCGCGTGAAGGCACTTGCGACGCATACGCCATTTGTGGGTGAACTGACTTTGGTGAAGGCGAAGAAACCGCAGCAGACTGGTGTTGGTGATTTGCCGACTATTGGACGTCGAACCGTTGAACTTGCTGCCGAGGTTGGCATTTCTACCATTCTGGTGGAGGCTGGTGCAACTTTGGTGCTCGACCAAGACGAGTTGGATGCACTTTGTCATAAAACTGGTGTCCGTATCATAGGAGCTCAGTGATGCGGCTGTTTGTGGTGGCAGGGGAAAGCTCCGGCGACAAGTTAGCAGCGGGCCTAGTACAGGGGTTAAAGGCCCATAAATCGCTCGACTTATCTGGTGTGGCGGGACCTGCGCTTGAAGCGGCAGGCCTGAAGTCTTTGTTCGCCATGTCGGACTTGGCGGTTATGGGCTGGCGCGATGTTTATTTGCGACTACCGCTCTTGCTGTGGCGCTTGAAGCAGACCGTGGATGCCATTGTGAGGCAGAAACCAGATTTGGTGTTGCTGGTCGATTCTCAAGAATTCTCCCAACGTGTTGCAGCTGGAGTGCGCAAGGCGCTGCCGGATATGCCGATTGTGTTGTATGTCGCGCCGTCAGTTTGGGCTTGGCGGCCGGAGCGGGCGCAGAAGATCAAGCCCCTATATAATGAGATTTTGTCTGTTCTGCCATTCGAACCGAAGGTTTTTGCAGATTTAGAAGGGCCAAAATGCAGCTATGTCGGTCATAGTGCAGAACATTTGGCTGAACTTGCTGGATCAACGAATAGAGAAAACCTGTTGCTGTTGCCTGGTTCTCGTGCGGGTGAGATTGACCGTAATTTGGATGCTTTGTTGACGGCACACTCCAAACTGCAGCAGTTCGAAAATGCTGACCTGATCACCGTCGAGCATTTGCGCAAGCGACTTGAGCGGCAGGTGCGCAATCATAAGATTTCGATTTCCAGTGGGCGAAGTGCTTTCGAACAAGCCTTAACGCATGCGCAGGTGGCTTTAGCGGTGAGCGGCACCGTGACATTGGAACTGGCATTCGCTGACGTGCCGCACATTCTTTTTTACGTGGCAGATAAGAAACTTGGTGCCCATTATGAACAGGTAGGTCGTCCATTGGTTGGGTTGCCGAACATTTTGTTGCAGCGAGAAATTGTGCCTGAAATTGTAGGCACTGAAGCGCGGACCGATGATTTGCTGCAGGCCGCTAAAAATTTGGCTGATCGAGAAGATGCCCGGGCAGCACAGCGTGCGGGATTTGAAGAAATTCGGGCTCTAATGAAAGAAGGGGCGCCAGAAGCGCCCCGTCAAAATCCGGTAGAACGGATACTTTCTTATATTTAAGGCGCTTAGCGCTCTGAAATATCCGTGTAATCGCGAGATGTCGCGCCAGTGTAAAGCTGGCGAGGACGACCGATTTTCTGTTTTGGATCGTCGATCATTTCTTTCCACTGTGAAATCCAGCCAACGGTCCGAGCCAATGCGAAGATTGCAGTGAACATAGATGTCGGGAAGCCGATCGCATCCAAGATGATGCCTGAATAGAAGTCTACGTTTGGATAGAGCTTCTTCTCGATGAAATATTCATCTTCCAACGCAATCCGCTCAAGCTCTTGGGCAACTTGCAATGTTGGGTTGTTTTCAACACCAAGCTCAGAAAGCACTTCGTGTGCAGTTTGCTGCATCACTTTCGCGCGTGGATCGAAGTTTTTATAAACGCGGTGACCGAAGCCCATTAGACGGAACGGATCGTTCTTGTCTTTGGCGCGTTCAATAAATTCAGGAATGCGATCCACAGAGCCAATTTCACGCAACATGTTCAAGCATGCTTCGTTGGCGCCGCCGTGTGCAGGGCCCCAAAGCGAAGCAACACCAGCTGCGATACATGCAAATGGATTTGCATGTGAAGAACCAGCCAAACGCACAGTTGATGTTGACGCGTTTTGCTCGTGATCGGCGTGGAGCGTGAAGATACGATCCATCGCGCGTGCCATGGTTGGGGACACCACATATTCTTCTGCCGGCACAGCAAAGCACATGCGCAAGAAGTTGGCGGCGAAACCCAAATCATTACGTGGGTAGATGAATGGCTGACCAACTGAATATTTATAGGCCCAAGCCGCGATTGTAGGCATTTTCGCGATCAAACGGTGTGATGCGATAACGCGCTGCTGTGGGTCTGTGATATCAGTTGAGTCATGGTAGAACGCAGACATTGCACCAACGGCACCACAAATGATGGCCATTGGGTGAGCGTCGCGACGGAAGCCTTCGAAGAATTTCACCATCTGCTCATGAAGCATTGTGTGGCGTGTGATCTTTTCTTCAAATTCCGCAAATTCTGCTTTGCTCGGCAAGTCACCATTCAGCAGAAGATAGGACACTTCCAAGAAGCTTGATTTTTCTGCCAATTGTTCAATTGGATAGCCGCGATAAAGCAATGTGCCTTGGCCACCATCAATGTAGGTGATGGCTGACTCAGTTGAGCCAGTTGATGTGTAGCCAGGGTCAAATGTGAAATGCCCGGTTTTGGCATACAAAGTGCGGATATCGATTACGTCGGGTCCAACAGATCCTGACAATACTGGGAACTCATAGCTTTCGCCATTTAGCTCTAATTTTGCAATCCGATCGGTCATGAATAGGCCTCCTTCAAGATTCAAAAATGACTAAAGTTGTACGTCCCCACTAACGTCAAACCCGTCTACCCAAGAGTTGGGTTGGGATTGAGGTATCGGATTTGTTCCCGTTTAGCAAGTTACCGATAGGGAAAGTTCCGATACCCTAGGTATTTATACCTTAGTCGTCTCTTTTAAGCGTGAAATGCTTTCGTCTTTGCCGAACAATTCCAGCACATCAAAGCACCCGGGTGATGCGGCTTTGGCTGTTAGCGCTGCACGCAGAGGTTGCGCTACCTTGCCAAATTTCAGTTCTTTTTCTTCCGCGAAATTGCGCATCACTTCATTGATCGTGTCGTGGTCCCAGCTTTCAATGGCTTCAAGAGCGGGCTGCAAGGCACGTAGCATTTCTACTGACTCTGGATCGAGGGCCTTTTCTGCCTTCTCTTCAAATTGCAGTGGCCGTTGCGCGAAAATGAACTCGGCGCCTGTGATCAAGTCTAACACAGTTTTGGCGCGAGGTTTCAAAAGGGGTAAGGCCTGAAGCACAGTTTGCTCGTGCGCAAGAAGGCCAGCTTTTTGCACTTCGAAACCAAGCTCTTCTGCCAAACCTACCATCAAATCGAACAGGCGCTGATCGTCTGCCTCTTTGATATAGTGCGCATTGAGATTTTCCAGTTTGGCAAAATCCATGCGGGCGCCAGCTTTGTTGAGGCCTTCAAATGAGAACCACTCAATAAACTGTTCTGAGCTGAAGATTTCTTCGTCGCCATGTGACCAGCCCAAGCGCGCGAAATAGTTACGGATTGTTTCTGGCAGATACCCCATTTTGCGATATTCACTTACGCCCAACGCGCCGTGGCGTTTGGACAGTTTTGCACCATCAGGGCCATGAATAAGCGGTGTATGTGCCATCACCGGTACGTTCCAGCCCAATGCATTATAAATGATGGTTTGGCGGGCAGAGTTGGTGAGGTGATCGTCACCGCGCAAAATGTGGGTGACGCCCATATCATGGTCGTCGACGACCACAGCCAATTGATAGATTGGCGAACCGTCTGACCGCAAGATGATGAAATCATCTAGGTTTTCAGCTTTGAAGGTGACTTTGCCTTGCACTTTATCATCGATGACGATTTCGCCTTCAAGCGGTGCTTTTATGCGCACCACAAATGGCTGGCCAGCAGGAGCGTCTGCGTCAGTTTTGTCGCGCCAACGACGGTCATAAAATGCATTGCGGCCTTCGGCGCGGGCTTTCTCGCGCATTTCTTCCAGCTCTTCTGGGGTGCAATAGCATTTATAGGCGTGGCCGCTATCCAGCAATTGCTGGGCGATTTCTTTGTGCCGCTCCAGATTTTCAGATTGCATGATAGGTTCGCCATCATAATCCAATCCCATCCAATCCAAGCCATCGATAATGGCGCGGATGGCTGGTTCGGTTGAGCGTTCCTTGTCCGTATCTTCAATGCGCAACAGCATTTGACCGCCCATGGATTTCGCCAAAGCCCAGTTGAAAAGGGCCGTGCGGGCATTGCCAATGTGCAAGAAGCCAGTTGGAGACGGGGCAAAGCGGGTGATGATCTGTTCGCTCATGAAACACTCATTTTGGAAAAGTTGGAGAATTTTGCTTGCCTGTGTACCATAGGTGACGATTTGCGCAAGATCGGGATGTTGCGTGACACTTAAAGATACTGAGTTAAAGCCATTTTTTATCCGGAAGCAGCCGCCATATTTTGGGTTAAGCGCTAAGGATAGCCAAGTTAGATTTCAATCGGGTGACATTGCCGTCGCTCGGCCCGTTGTCGACGCCGCCATTTTTATGCGTCGGCGGGTCGTTTTGCTGCCATTTGCGATGATATTGGGCATTTGCATTTATAGCTTGCTGCCGCTAGAGCCGCCATTTTGGCTGTATGGCATTCTAACTATTGTGCTTTTTACGCTGTCACTGATGATGAGAAACTGGATTGGGCGAAATATCGCCTATGTTTCTGCCTTTGTGCTGATGGGCATCAGTTTGATGAGCGCGACTGCATTGATGCGCGGCACTGAGATGCTGGCTTTTCCAACTGCTGGGCAAATTGAAGGGCACATCACCGAATTGGAAATGCGTCCTGATGGAGGTCGGCGTATTGTTTTGCGACTAAATGATTTGCGTCCACGCGCTTTGGATAATGTCCGGTTTGTTCGACTAACAATTTCGGAAAAGCATTTAGGCGATGTGGTCTTAGCTATGGGGGATGTGGTTTCAGTGCGCGCGCGCTTTATTCCGGTGCCCAAGCCATCCTATCCCGGCGCCTATGATGCGCAATTTCATGCTTATTTTGGTGGTATCGGTGCTTATGGCAGCACGCTTGATCCGGTTAGCGTTCGGCCTGGTGATCCGACATTGTGGGATGACCTCCAAACCGCCATCTTTGATTTAAGGGCGCGGATCGGGGAGCGATTTTCCGCAGGAATGAATGCGCAGGATGCCGCGATTGCGCGGGCATTGATCATAGGCGACCAGTCGGCGCTTGATCCGGTTTTACGCGATGAAATTGCCGTGAGTGGCTTGGCGCATTTGTTGGCGATCTCGGGTTTGCATTTGAGCTTGGTGGCGGGCGGTGCATTTTTTGCCTTGCGATTTGTGCTTGCCTTGCCATTTGTGCCGCACAATGTGCCAGCCAAGGCGATTGCGGCTGTTGCTGCGATGGCCGCGGCGCTGTTTTATCTCGGCATTTCTGGTGCGAACATTGCCACACAGCGGGCGACGATCATGCTTATCGTGGCTTTTATTGCCGTGCTGGTCGGGCGTCGGGCCATTACTTTGCGCAATGTCGCGCTTGTATGTTTGCTGATTATCTTTGTGTATCCCAACGAATTGTTTAAGCCGGGTTTCCAGCTTTCTTTTGCTGCCGTGGCGGCATTGGTCGGGGCATATGAATGGAGCAAGAGCTTTAGACGTAATGATCGAATTTGGCCGAGATGGGCAAAATTTTTGAGTGGATTAAGCCTGACAAGCCTGATTGCTGGCTTGGCTACTGCACCGATTGCGGCTGTGCATTTCAGTCAATTCGCACCTTTTGGTTTGTTTGCCAATCTAGTTGCCGTGCCCTTGGTTGGTTTTCTGGTGTTGCCGACACTAATCGCGGCCTGTTTGTTGATGCCATTGGGGCTGGAGCTACCGTTTTTGTGGGTTGCCGGGTGGGGCATTGAACAGGTGGTGGCGATAGCGATCTTTTTCACCGAACTTGGCGGTGAGTGGACTTATGTGCCTCCAGTTGCGGGATGGGTTTTGCCGCTTTGTGGTGTGGCTTTGATGTTGTTTTTAATTGTACCGAATGTCTGGCGTTTTGTGCCGCCCATTTTGGCAGCTTTGATGATTAGCATTTTTGGACAAGCGGTAACGCCAGACATTCTTATTTCGGATCAAACCCGATCTGCTTTTGTAAAACAGGATAGGGGCGAATGGGCACAGATTGACCGGATTGGCAATAATTTCACGACGCGTGTTTGGGCGGAGTGGCTGGGCGTGGATTTGGAAGCACAGGAGATTGCGGGCAATTGCGATGATCGCGGGTGTATCGCAGAGGTGAGGGGCATCAAAGTGTTGTTTGCCCGCGATAAGGCTGCAGTGTTAGAAGATTGCGGGCTCGTGGATTTGATAGTTGAGCAGGATTCGCTTTATCAAAGTTGTAAGCGAAGTGTGTCGTTTGTCCGCCACTGGGATGTGCGCCGATGGGGTGCCGCAGCTATTTATATACATGACAGCAGATCAGCCGCCGATGCGCCCAATATTCGAATTGAGCATGTGATCAAGGATGCGAAACGCACATGGCGTATTCGCAACGACTGATCTGCACCAACGGTTGAAATTTAATATTTGCGGAACAGACCCACAAGTCGCCCTTGAACAGACACTTGGTCTGGCCCGAAAATGCGGGTTTCATAGGCGGGGTTGGCAGCTTCCAACGCGACAGAGTTGCCTTTTTTGCGCAGGCGCTTCAGGGTTGCTTCTTCACCATCAACCAAAGCAACAACAATTTCGCCATTGGTGGCGGTTTGCTGCTTTTTGATCAATACCGTGTCGCCATCAAAAATGCCGGCATCGATCATCGAGTCGCCGCGCACTTCCAGCGCATAGTGCTCGCCACCTGCAAGCATTTCCGGCGGTACGGCAATGGTGTGGGATTGTGTCTGAATGGCCTCAATCGGCACACCAGCGGCAATGCGGCCCATAACCGGGATATGAACAGGCATCTGTCCATCATCATGTGCGCTTGAGGCGCTGGGCTTGGGTTCGGGCGATTTGCCCAAATTGCCTTCGATTACGCTCGGCTCAAACTTGGCTTTTTTGCCGCCTAGTGAAGGGTTCATGCTGTCTGGCAAACGAACAACTTCCATCGCCCGTGCCCGATTTGGCAAACGGCGGATGAAACCGCGTTCTTCCAGTGCGGTAATAAGGCGGTGAATGCCGGATTTTGATTTGAGGTCCAACGCGTCTTTCATCTCATCAAATGATGGGGGAACGCCGCTTTCTTTCATCCGTTCATGAATAAACATCAACAGCTCATGTTGCTTGCGGGTCAGCATTGGACTTCCTTTTTTAGAATCGGAACAAATGTTGAACAACCATAGCTGTTCTTTTTATGTTCCGCAAGTGTCATTGGATGAATTCAAAATTACTTATTTATATCCGTGGCTTATGTTTTGACGGTGAGTGTGTCTATTGTTGCATTATTGCAACTCCATTTGCCTATATGTACAAATTGTCGCACCCTGTATGGACAGATGAATGCGAACCACTTATAGGCGATAGTGTAAGTTTAACTGAGGTGTCACCCTTTTCGGGAACCACGACGCCGCAACCAGCAAAGGGGACTAATATGAACCTTAATCATATCCTTCGAACCTCCCCGGCGCGTTTCACGCCGGTTTCTAAATAACCGACGTTCTTTCGAGGACGTCATGACCGCGTCCTCGCTGTCAACTTTATAAACTCCAACCCTTCTTAGGTGCCTTTGCGCCCAAGGACTCAGCTTTAATCGTGCGCTTTTGCGCGGGTTTCCGCGTGTCCGCGTGCATTTTGTCAACTCCAATTTTGGGGAGCGAACGCGGCTGCGCGTTTGTCTGGAAAAAATGAAAAAACAATACGCTTTAACACTGACTTATTTCGAACGATTAGGTTTGGCTTGGCGCCAAATCTTCAACCGGCGTCAAGCCAACAATGCGGCAATTAAACGTCGCATAGCTCGTCGAAATGTTGAAGATTTGAGCGCACATATCCGTCGGGATATTGGGCTATAAACTGAAGGGGGCATTTGCCCCCTTATTTTTTCAACTGGTGACCTGCTTGGCCTTTTGTGCGGCTGGTGAGAAAAAGAAAGCCAGAATGAACAAGATGGTCATAATCAGCACAATTGTGGGGGCTGGTGCACTGTCCAAATGGAAACTGATCAAAACACCAGTGAAGGCGCTGAACACTGCCACGATGGTTGCAATGATCAGCATTGGCCCCAACTTCCGCGTAAGCAGATAGGCGATGGCGCCTGGTGCGATGAGAATAGCAATGGCCAGAATAATGCCTACGGCTTTGAGTGCTGCGACCACGATTAGGGAAATTGCGGCGAGCAATCCATAATGCAGCCAACGCACGGGAAGGCCGATGGCGGCGGCATGTTGCGGATCAAACACATAAAGCTTCAGGTCTCTCCAGCGGGCAATAACCAATACAGTCAAGATCAGGGCGATGATGCCGGTTTCCAAGATATCCGAATTGCTGGTGCCGAGCATGTTGCCGAACAGAATGTGATCAAGGTGCACATCCGTTTCGATTTTGGTGTACAGCACCAAGCCAAGCGCAAACATGCCGGAAAAGACAACGCCCATAATCGTGTCTTCCTTCACGCGGCTATTTTCTTTGAGATAGCCAGTGCCTAATGCGCACACCATGCCAGCGACAAAAGCGCCGATGGCGAGCGGAATCGCCAAGATATAGGCGATAACGATGCCCGGAAGAACGCCATGGGCAATGGCATCGCCCATCAGGGACCAGCCTTTAAGGACAAGGAAGCAGGACAATAATGCGGCGGGAATGGCCACCAATATGGCAATCACAAAGGCGCGTTGCATAAAGGGAAATTGGAAGGCCAGAAGGCTAGTTTCAATCCATTCCATCTTAGCTTACCTCCGCCATGCGCCGCGCACGTTGGGCGCGAAGGCCGTGTTTGGGGGCAAACACAAAGGCTGTGAGAAAGCACAGGGTTTGCAACACAACGATGATGCCGCCTGTTGCGCCGTCCAAGAAATAGCTTGAGTAGGCCCCAATGATTGAGGTGAGTGCACCAATGGCGATGCTAAGCCAAATCAGCACGGGGAAACGATCTGTCAGCAAATAGGCAGTTGCGCCGGGGGTGACCACCATGGCGATCACCAAAAACGCGCCAACGGTTTGCAGCGCCGCCACAGTGGCAGCGCTCAACAGGGTGAAGAAGATCACTTTGAGCAGATTTGGGCGTAGACCGATGGAGCGGGCATGGTCTTCATCAAAGAAAACAGCGAGAAAATCTTTCCATTTCGCCCCGAGAACAATGAGTGTGATCGCGGAAATGATCACCAATTGCAGTGTATCCGTCGGGGTGATGGCCAGCACATTGCCGAGCACGATGGTCTGAATGTTCACAGATGTCGGCGATAGCGAAACCATAAAGAGGCCAAGGCCGAAGAACGATGTGAAAATCAGGCCAATAATTGCATCTTCGCGCAATTTGGTGCGCTGATTTAGAAACAGCATTGCTGCGGCGGCCAAACCGCCAGAGAAAAAAGCGCCGATGGAAAAGGGCAGGCCCAACATGTATGCGCCTGCCACACCGGGCACGATGGAGTGGGACAAGGCGTCACCAATCAGCGACCAGCCTTTGAGCATCAAATAGGCGCTCAGGAAAGCGCATACGGCGCCAACCAATCCGGTGACCCAGATGGCGTTGCGCATATAGCCGTAAGAAAAGGGTTCCAACAATAGGTCAATCATTGGATTTGTCCGACTTGGTTTGGGTTTCCATGCTGTCATGTTCGCCATAAAGCACCAATGGGCGCTCGTCATCAGTGATGACCGCGAATTGGCGGGTGTCTTCATCATCATGCAAATCAGAGCCGCCCAGTACAAAGTGGCGCAGGACGCCGCCGAAGGTTTTTTCCAAATTTGCTTGGGTAAAGGTCTCTTCGGTCAAGCCAAAATCAAGCACTGTGCCTTTGATGAGCACAGTGCGATCACAAAATTCGGGCACAGAGCCCAAATTGTGAGTGGAGACCAGCATGACTTTGCCTTCATCGCGCAGGTCGCGCATGAGCTGGATGATGGTGTCTTCCGTTTTTACGTCGACGCCGGTAAAGGGTTCGTCCAGCAAGATCACTTCGCCTTCTTGCGCCAAAGCGCGAGCCAAAAAGACCCGCTTTTTCTGGCCGCCAGATAGTTCGCCAATCTGACGTTTTCGATATTTCGCCATATTAACGCGATCAAGGGCTTGGTCCACCAGCTCTTTGTCGCGTTTTGAGGGGATGCGGAAAAAGCCCATTTTGCCGTAGCGGCCCATCATGACCACATCTTCAACCAGCACGGGGAAATCCCAGTCGACATCTTCGCTTTGCGGCACATAGGCTACGAGATTTTTGCGCAGGGCTTCTTCAACGCTTATGCCAAGGAGTTTCACGCTGCCTTCGGCCACCGGCACAAAGCCCATAATGGCTTTAAACAAGGTGGATTTGCCTGAACCGTTGACGCCCACAAGCGCGGTGATTGTGCCACGCGGAATTTGGAAGCTAGCATCCTTCAGGGCCGTGTGGCCATTGCGATAGGTGACGGTGACATTGCTGACTTTAATGCCACCATCGGCAAGTGCGGTCATATCATTCATTGGGAAAGACCTTCAGCAATAGTGCTGGTGGTGACGCGCAGCAAATCCAGATAGGTTGGGACTTCGCCGCCCTGATCAGTCAATGAATCTACGTAAAGGATGCCGCCATATTTTGCGTCAGTTTCGCGCTCTACTTGTTTGGCAGGGGCATCTGACACGGTGCTTTCGGAAAAGACAGCGCGGATATTGTTTTCGCGTACATTGTCAATCACGGCGCGCACCTGCTGTGGTGTGCCTTGCTGGTCAGCATTGATTGGCCATAGATACAGTTCTTTCATGCCAAAGTCGCGCGCGAGATAGCTAAAGGCACCTTCGGATGTGACCAACCAGCGCTCATTCTCCGGAATTGCGTTCAGCTTTTCACGGATGGGGGCAATGACACTGTCGATTTCCGCTTTGTAATTCTCAGCGTTTTCAAGGTAAATGGCTGCATTATCCGGGTCATGTTCCGCAAAAGCTTTGGCGATATTGTCGACATAGATTTTCGCGTCCGTTGGCGACATCCACGCATGTGGGTTTGGCTTGCCGGAATAGGGGCCGGAGGCAATGCCCATCGGCTCAATGCCGTCAGTCACCACCACGCTTGGAACATCGCGTAGGTTTTCGAAAAATTGCTCGAACCAAAGTTCCAAGTTCAGGCCGTTCCAAATGACCAGATCCGCATCTTGCGCTTTGATGATGTCTTTCGGTGTAGGCTGATAGTTATGGATTTCCGCGCCCGGCTTGGTGATGGACACAACTTCTGCTGTGTCGCCAGCCACGTTTTTTGCCATGTCGGCGATAACGGTAAATGTGGTCACAGCTTTGAATTTGTCTTGGGCGTGCGCGCCCAACGTCATGCTGGCAGTGACGGCGAGGGTGGTCAAAACTTTTAGCAAGGAATGCATTTTGTGCGACTCTCATTTGGATATTTGGTCTTTAATCAAGCTATAATGCAATTGAGAAGCGTTCGCAACTAGCAATTTTGTAAATTATAAAATTATCTGAAATTGTTGGGGTATTGAAAACAGGAATGAGTGTTTTTGCGCTCTGTTAACCCTGCAATCATTCAGTTGGTCGCGTTAATGCAAATGCAAAGAGCTGAGGCGAATATGGGGACATATTCAATTTTTCTCAGAGGTTCGCGTGACACCGAGACGCCCAAGCCGCATTGTTTTTTCCGTAGGTGCAATTTTTTCTGCCTTTATCATTTTGGTGATCGCGTTTGTTATTTCCAGCCTGTTCGTGCTGAATGTGTCGAGCAAAGCGGCCAATGAGTTAAAACTTGCCGCAGACAAGCGGGCGGTGACGAACCTTATCGACCGAGAGGTGCACGATGTTGCACAGCGCCTTTCAGAAGTGGCGTGGTGGGATGAAACCGTGGCCGCTACAGGCGAAGAACTAGACATGTCGTTTTTCGAAGATGCTTTGTTGGGCTGGTTTCCGAATGAATATGGCATTGATCGGTCGGCTTTGGTCGCAACTGATTTTTCCTTGCGTTTACACGCGGATGGCAAAAAGTTTGTGACCAGTGTGCGGGCGGAATCGTTTTTATCGCAGACCAGAGATTTGGTGGCGAAAGCGCAAATGAGCTATTTCGAATTGCGTTCAGGTGAGGGCGGCGAGTTTTGGTTCGACGGCAATCCTGTAAATGGTGAAACCCCGCTTTTTGTATCTGACTTGCGCAAAATCGATGGGATCTATGGCATTGCCGTTGCGCAGGCGGTGGTGCCGGACGGGGAGCTCACCTTGCCCGATGGATCGCCACAAGTGCTGGTAGCATTTCGTAAATTTACGCCAGAACGTATCGCTGAATATTCGACAGAGATTGAACTAAATGGCTTGGCAATTTCGTCTAACGCGCCAGCGAATATGGAAAAGGCGATTGCCTATAGTTCTAGCCGGGTTGGCCCTGCCATTTATGTGAGCTGGATTTCTAGCCTGCCTTCAGATGGCATTTGGAAAAATTCTATGCCGGCTCTTGGTGCGATGCTGGCGACGATTTCGCTGGTGATGTTGGGCATTACCATTGCTTATGCACGGCTTGTCTATCGCACGCGCCAAGCGGAAGCGCGCAATCGCTTTTTGGCGGAGCATGATAGTTTGACCGGATTGTCGAACCGGGCGCTGTTTGACCGGCGGTTGCAGGCTGAAATTGGCGAGGATCGCATGGGTAAATGTGCGGTGCTCTGTATCGATTTGGATCGCTTTAAACCGGTGAATGACACGTATGGACACCAGGCTGGCGATGAAGTTTTGCGGATTGTGGCCCAGCGCATTGAGACTGCGATTGGTGATCGTGGCCTTGTGGCAAGACTTGGTGGTGACGAATTTATTGCGCTGCTGTGCGGTGTGGTTGAAAAAGACCAAATCATGCTGTTGTGCGACAATATCATTGAGCAGATTTGTCAGGAAATTTCATTTGAAGATCATGAGCTTTATGTCGGCGCAAGTGTTGGTGTGGCGTGGTGGCCAGATGATGGGAAAACTGCGGACATGGTGATCCGTAGTGCAGACCAAGCCCTTTATCGCGCCAAAGAGCTTGGGCGTGGTCGAGCGATTAGAGCAGATGAAGTGAAACCTTCAGTCAAGCTGGGTTTGGTGAAGCAAAGCTAAGCAAGCGAACGCATTGCCCATGGCATGGGTAGAAACTGCACAAGACTTCCGCTTTCCTGAGTGTCAGCGAATGCTGCTTGCACAATAAATCCGTCGCATTGGCTCATCGAGGAGAGATGGGCACTATCCGTTTGCGCAATCGGGTCGACTGACAATTGGCCTTCATCTTTGACGAGGCGTGCACGTCGGTAGAATTGGCGTGGGCCATTCTTTGGCAGTTCAGCACTTAACGGCAATGTGATCAGTGGCGCTTCCGGGTTTTGGCCTAGAAATGCGCGAAGTGCAGGTTGCACAAAAACGGTGGCGGTGACCAAAGCAGAGACTGGATTGCCGGGAAGGCCAAAAATTAGGGTTTTCCCTAATTTGCCAAACATGAGCGGTTTGCCCGGGCGCACAGCGATGCGCCAGAAATCGAGTTCTGCGCCGATGGCTTTGAGCGCGGGCAGCATATAGTCTTTGTCGCCAACGCTTGCACCGCCAGTAGTGACTAGAATTTCCGGCTCATCTTTTAAGGCTTCGCGCAATTTGGTTTCGAGCTTGTCTTGTTCATCAATGGCGACGCCGAAATCTTTTACCGTTGCGCCAGCTTGTTCGAACAGCGGCGTGAGGCCGAAGCCGTTGGAAGCATAGATTTGGCCTGGTTCAAGCGGTTGACCTGGCTGCACCAACTCGTCGCCTGTCGCGAGCAGGTGGACGCGTGGCTTTTGATAGACATGCACGTGCGGATGACCCGCGGCGGCAATCAGTGACAGATCGAATGGATTGAGGCACTTGCCGGGAAAAACGATGGTTTGGTCTTTTGCAAAATCATTGCCTTTCCAGCGGACATTTTGCCCTTCCTGCACATCATCATTCAGGGTGATCATATCACCGTCGACGGTCACTTTTTCCTGCATGATGACGCTGTCTGTGCCTTTGGGCAATTCGCCACCAGTATAGATGCGGGCGCATTCTCCGGACTGCAGCGGACGCGTGAATGGCGTGCCTGCGGCGGCGATGCCGATATTTTTGAGCTTTGTACCGCTTTGTCCGTCAGTCGATTTGAGGGCATAGCCGTCCATGGCGGAGCCATTAAACGGCGGCTGGCTGGTGAGGGCGATCACTGGTTCGGCAAGCGTACGATCTAGTGCATCGCTCAGATTGATCTTTTCAGATGTTGTTGGGGAAACGCGCTTCAGGATATCAGCGAGGGCCTCATCCACAGGCTTGAGATTTTGCATGTCAGCTCCGTTGATAGTCGCCGGATTTGCCGCCACTTTTGGCCACCAATTCGGTTGGGCCGATCACCATGGATTTGTCGAGTGCTTTAGCCATATCGTAAAGAGTGAGGGCGGCAATGCTGGCTGCCGTGAGCGCTTCCATTTCTACCCCAGTTTTGCCTTCAACCGACACGGTGGCTTTGATGTCGAACCGTGGTGCGTTTTCAGCGGGGGTGATCTCCACCTCGACCTTATTGAGCATAAGCGGATGGCAGAGCGGGATCAGGTCTGATGTTTTCTTCGCGGCCATTATGCCCGCCAAACGGGCAGTGCCGAGGGCATCGCCTTTTTTCAGATCGCCTTGATTGACTGCATCAAATGCAGCTTGTGCCATGGTGATAGAAGATTGGGCGGTTGCGATCCGCTTGGTGGGGGCTTTGCCGCTCACATCGACCATATTGGCCTCGCCTTGCTCATTTAAGTGCGTGAGGCGATCTTTGGCCATTATTGTGCTCCGGTCAGCAGGGCGCGCGTGGCTGCTTCCACATCATCGTGGCGCATCAGGCTTTCGCCCACCAAGAAAGTGCTGACATTGGCTTTCTCGCCCAACATTTGCACATCTGCGTGGGTGAAGATGCCACTTTCGCTGACCAGCAAGCAATCGTCCGGCACATTTTTGGCCAGTTCGATGGTGGTGTCCAAAGTGGTTTCGAAGGTGCGCAAATTGCGGTTGTTGATGCCGATAAATTTGGAAGGCAGCTTGAGCGCGCGGTCCAGCTCTTCAGCGTCGTGCACTTCAATTAGCGCGTCCATGCCCCAATCGAGGGCTTCTTCAGTTAGGCGCAACGCATCATCGTCATTGAGTGCGGCCATGATGATCAGGATGCAGTCGGCGCCCCATGCGCGGGCTTCGGCAATCTGATAGGGCTCAAACATAAAGTCTTTGCGCAATACGGGTAGATCAACCGCTGCGCGGGCTTCAATCATGAAGTCTGGTGAGCCTTGAAATGAAGGCGTGTCAGTCAAGATCGACAGGCACGCGGCACCGCCAGCTTTATAGGCTTCGGCGTGCGCTGGTGGGTTGAAATCTTCTCGGATCAAGCCCTTGGAAGGGCTAGCTTTTTTGATTTCTGCAATCAGGCCGATTTCATTGGCTTGTTTTTTGGCTTTGAGCGCAGAAAGAAAGCCGCGAGGCGCAGATTGCATCTTCGCGATGGCCTCGATGTCGGCAAGCGATGTTTGTGCTTCAGCGGCGGCAATTTCTTCGCGCTTATAGAGTTCGATTTTTTTAAGAATATCTACGCTCACGATTGCGCCACTCCGTTTGACACTTTGACCAGCTCGGCCAATTTTTCTTTGACCTTACCGCTATCGACTAATTCTGCAGCAAGTGCCACGCCAGCTTTCAGATCAGAAGCTTGTCCGGTCACAATAAAGGCGGCGGCGGCGTTGAATAGGGCAATGTCGCGATAGGCGGATTTTTCACCATCGAACAATTTGCGCATGGCTTCGGCATTTTCTTCTGGTGTGCCACCCAACAAATCATTGAGATCAGCGACAGGCAGGCCGCCATCTTCTGGGCTGACCTCAAATTCACGCACCTTGCCATCTTTGATTTCGGCCACGTAGGAGTGGCCCGTTGTGGTGAGTTCGTCTAGGCCATCGCTGCCATGCACGACCCAAGCAGAAGTGGCGCCGTTTTTCAGCAATGCATCGGCAACCGGACGCACCCATTGTTTGTCATAAACGCCAAGCAGATATTGCTTTACGCCAGCGGGGTTAGATTGCGGACCCAAAATGTTGAACAGCGTGCGCACGCCCATTTCTTGGCGTGATGGGCCAACAAAACGCATGGCGGCATGGTGGTTTGGGGCGAACATAAAGCCAATGCCCGCTTGCTTGATGCAATCGCCAATCTGGTTGGCTTTAAGATCAAGCTCCACACCAAGCATTTGCAGCGCCTCTGAGCTGCCAGAGCGTGAGGAGAGGGCCTTGTTGCCGTGTTTTGCCACAGGCGTGCCGCTGGCGGCCACGATGATTGAGGCGGCGGTCGAAATATTGTAGGTGCCCACGCCATCGCCGCCAGTGCCGACGATATCAATGGCGTTTTCGGGCGCGTCCACGCGGGTCATTTTTTCCCTGAGGATCGACACAGCACCCGCGATTTCTTCCACGGTTTCGCCTTTGACCCGGAGGCCCATCAGAAAGGCGCCGATTTGGGACGGGGTTGCATCGCCGGACATGATGACATTCATCGCTTGGCGCATTTCATCCATGGTCAAATCTTGAGCATCAGCAAGTTTGTTCAAAATGGGTTTAATCGTCATTTTAACCTCGCTCGGCACTCTTGTTGAACGCATCTGCAATTTCCAAGAAATTGCTGATCATTTGCGCACCGCTTTCTGATGCGATGCTTTCCGGGTGGAATTGCACCGAATGAATGGGCAGGATTTTGTGGGCTACAGCCATTATCATGCCATCGTCTGATTTTGCGGTGACTTCAAGATTATCGCCAATGGTTTCCGGGTCAAGGGTGAGGGAGTGATATCTGGTCGCCACCACGCCATCTTGGTTTAATCCCTTGAACAGGCCTTCGCCATTGTGACGCACCTTGCTGGTCTTGCCGTGCATCAGTTTTGGTGCACGCACCACATCTGCGCCGAAAACTTGGCCGATGGACTGGTGACCAAGGCAAACACCGAAAATTGGAATTTCGCCACCAAACCGTTCAACAACTTCAAGGCAGATGCCTGCCTCATTCGGTGTTTTGGGACCTGGTGAGAGAATGATGGCTTTTGGCGCCTTCTCCGCGATCTCGTCGGTAGTGATTTTGTCGTTGCGGAAAACTTCAATATTGGGGTCAACCGAGCCGATCAGATGCACCAGATTGTAGGTGAAGCTGTCATAGTTATCGATCACAAGAATCTTGCTCATTGGCCGATCTCCGCTTCATCTGCATAGCGCAGGGCTTCGTGAGCCGCGCTGACCAGCGCACGCGCTTTGTTTTCACATTCAAGCTGTTCAAGTTTTGGATCGCTGTCTGCCACAATGCCTGCGCCAGCCTGTACGTGGATTTTGCCGTCTTTGATGACGGCGGTACGCAAGACGATGCAGGTGTCCATCCAGCCATCGGCGCTGAAATAGCCAACACAGCCTGCATAGATGCCGCGGCGGTGTTTTTCCAGCTCGTCGATAATTTCCATGGCGCGGACTTTCGGCGCGCCGGAAACGGTGCCTGCTGGAAAGCCGCCGCATAGGGCATCGATATTGTCCAAGCCTTTTTTCAGCTTGCCTTCAACGTTCGAGACAATGTGCATGACGTGGGAATAATATTCGAGGAAGAAGCTGTCGGTGACTTCTACAGTTCCGATTTCAGCCACGCGGCCCACATCATTACGGCCCAAATCGAGCAGCATCAAATGTTCTGCCAGCTCTTTTGGGTCGTTCAACAACTCATCCGCCAATTCGCGGTCTCGTTCTTGCGTTGCACCGCGTTTGCGGGTGCCTGCGATGGGGCGAATGGAGACTTTTTCGTCTTGTACACGCACAAGAATTTCCGGGCTAGAGCCAGCAATGGCGAAGCCTTCAAAGTCGAGGAAATACATGTAGGGTGACGGATTGGTGCGGCGCAAGGCGCGATAGAAGGCGACAGGTGGCAATGTGAAGTCTGCGGTGAACCGCTGGGACAGCACAACCTGAAAAATATCGCCTGCAACGATATATTCTTTCGCCTGTGCCACCATTTCTTTGAATTGTTCTGGTGACGTGTTGGATTGGAAATCCAATTCCGCGCTTTGATCTTCGGTGCCGCCGCGCTGTACAGGCTCGTTTAGACGCTGTGTTGCATCGTCTAGCCGAGTGTTGGCCGCCTCAAACGCCATTTTTGCGCTCACATCATCTTGTGGCCGCACGGGGGTGGCGAAATAAAGCTCGTCTTTAATGGTGTCGAAGACAGCGAGAATAGACGGACGCATCAGGAGCGCGTCGGGCGCGCCGATTGTATCGTCTTTTGTGTCGGGAATATCTTCCATCTCGCGTACCATGTCATAGCCGAGATAGCCGAAGATACCGGCTGACATTGGCGGCAAATCCATGGGGATTTCCAGCGCGGATTCAGCCAGAATCTCACGCAAGGCATCCAACGGTTTGCCAGACATGGGTTCAAAGTCGTCTGGTGCGAATTTGGGATTGCGGTTGATTGTGGCTTGGCCGCGATCAATGCGGAACAGCAAATCAGGTTCCATGCCGATCATGGAATAGCGCCCACGGGTGGCGCCACCATGCACAGATTCAAGCAAAAATGTGTTTTTACGTCCCGCCGCCAGCTTTAGGTAGGTGCCGATTGGGGTTTCCAAATCCGCAACGATGCGACGCCACATAATCTGACTGCCGCCTTTTTCATAGATTGAAGCGAAGGCGGCATAGTCAGTATTTTGCATTTTTTTGCCCTACTTTATTGGTCGAGAGACAGGATCTGGTTGAGTGTGCCTTGGTTGATGCTTACGCCCAAATCATCCCGACGTGCGGTGATGAATTGCTGGTAAAGATCATCGGCAACACTGTCAGACAGTGCGATAAGATTATCTTGCTCAATGTCGCTTGGTTCAGCGGCGGTGATGCCAGTCACCTGGAACACCAAATATGTGCCGTCTGACAAGCGCACCGCGTCTGCATGGCCTTCACCGCCAGAGAATGCAGCAGACGCTACATTTGCGGTGATGAATGAGCCGTCACCGCGACGGGTGAGGGGCAGAGAAGGTTGCGCGATCTGGCCAACTTCAGAGGCAACATCAAAGATGGCTGTGCCATCATTGATTTGTGCCACCAAAGCATCCGCTTTTTCTGCCAGCGCTTGAGCGCGTTGGGTTTCTAGCCATGCGGTTTCAAGCTCTTCACGCACTTCTTCCAAAGTGAGGTCGCGTGCGGTTGTTTCTTCCAACAAATCGAACCAGGCCATGGCATTTGCACCGATGGTCACCGCTGGCAACAAGGCATCTTGCTCGGCATTGTTGATGGCGGTGAGTAAACGTTCTTGGCCTTCTGCTGGCAGGTCATTCACTTCATTCAAGCCAACGCCAGACTGGGTGATTTCGATTGTTTGCGTTTCAAGGCCCACTTCGGCAGCAATTTCACTGATGGGGCGCAATGTGGCGCGTTGCTCTTCAATCTCGTCAATCTTATCGAGAATTTGATCACGCGCCTTTTTAGCATTAACGCGGGCCAGCAATTGTTCCTGAGCTTCCTCGAAAGACAATTGTGTTTCAGGCACGATATTGCGCACCATCACCGCAACTTTGCCTGTTGCGGCGTCAGCAATGGTCAAGCCTTTGTCACCATCAAACGCGGCAATTGCGATTGCTTCATCTTCAATTTGGTCGCGCGTGATTTGACCCAATGGGGTGGCGGAAATGCCGAAATTATTGACCGCGAGGATTTGATCAAGTGACTGACCTTGTGCGATGCCCTGCACAAGTGTTGCAGCTTGCGCATCGTCATTCAGGCGCCATAGCGTCACGTTGCGTGTTTCCGCCGTTGTGAGTTGATCGCCTGCGGCTTCATATTCGGCGCGCAATTCTTCTTCGCTTGCTTCCAATGAGCGGGCCAAGCTTTCTGGGGTCAGCACCAAAACATCAATCTTCTTTTTTGCTTCAGCGCGATATTGAGCTTGGTTTTGCTCAAGATAGGTTGTGAGCTGCTCTTCTGTCGGCGCTTCAATTGTGTCCAGCACATTGGTCGAAATGGTGAAATAATCGATTGTGCGGGTATCGTTTTGAACGCGATTTGAAATTTGCAAGATGGTGGCAGGGGCCATTGCGCCGCCAAACAGACCACGAATAACTTGCGAGCGCTGCACTGATTCAGCCTGCGCATCGATATATTCGCTTTCGGTGAAGCCGTTCTGGCGCAGCATTTGAGTGAACTGCGCACGGTCGAACACGCCCAGCGTGGTCGCAAAGTTTGGATCTTGCGCGATCATTTCAGACACCATTTCATCTGATGCGCCAATGCCATAGTCGGCAACCATTTGATCCAGCGCTGCATTTGACGCCAATTGATTGAGCACAGAACCCGGAATGCCGAACGCCATTGCTTCTTCAGGTGAAGGCTGGCGGCCGGTTTGGCGGGTGATGTTGTTCAATTGCTGGCGGTAAGCGCGATCAAATTCCACAGCCGATATAGACTGATTGCCTACACGGGCAACCGAGCTGGAGCCTAGATTTGTGAAGACATTTGCGATACCGAACAAGCCAAAGCTCAAAATAAGAAGGGCCATCAGAATCTTAGCCACCCATGTGTTCGAGTAGCGTTTAAAGGTATCAAGCATAGTCTATCCGTTTATTTGTTTGCTGTTTCAGAACCCCGGTCACGAGCGGCGCATAATAGACAGGGTGTACCAAAAATCGCAAGACGTTGAATGAGTTGAATCTGGGGTTAAACTTAATTTTGGTTCTTGGAAAGGTCGTCATGACACAAAAAAACAAAAAATTGATCGCTGGCAATTGGAAAATGAACGGTTTGCAGGCGTCGCTTAAGGAAATTGAACTGATCGCCGCCAAAGTTGGCCATTATGCGGATAAAGGCACATTTTTGATTTGCCCACCAGCCACATTGCTGCCAGGTGCCAAGGCGCTGGCTGGCGATGATCTGAACATCGGCGCGCAGGACTGCCATAGCGAAAAGAATGGCGCCTACACCGGCGACATTAGCGCAGAGATGATTGCAGAAATTGGCGGCAGCTTTGTGATTGTGGGCCACTCGGAACGCCGTGAAGGCCATCATGAAAGCAATGAAGCGGTGAAGGCGAAAGCGGAAGCGGCGTTGGGGCAGGGGTTAAAGCCCATTGTGTGTTGTGGTGAAACACTCCAGCAGCGTGAAAAGGGTGAAGCCATTGGTTTTGTGACGCAGCAAATTGCCGATTCGACCCCGGACAGCTTGAGCAAAGATGGTGAGATTGCCATCGCCTACGAACCAATCTGGGCGATTGGCACCGGAAAAACTGCTTCTGTTGATGATGTTGCGGAAATGCATGTGGCGTTGCGCAAGACGCTGGTGGATAAATATGGCGAGCGCGGCAACACAGTTGAAATTCTTTATGGTGGCTCAGTGAAGCCAGAAAACGCCAATGCATTGCTGCATACACAAGATGTGGACGGGGCTTTGGTTGGGGGCGCAAGCCTTAAAGCAGATAGCTTTTTGGGTATTGTTGCCGCGCTTTAATCTAAGTCGGGTCAAAAAAACGCCAATTTTGTCTAGCCAATTGGTGTCATAATGTGTAGAACGCACGCTGATTTGACATTCAACAGATAAGTGTTTTCACCATGGAAACAGTTTTGATCGTAGCTCACCTCTTTATTGTGGTGGCGCTAATTGCAGTAATTTTGATGCAACGCTCTGAAGGCGGCGCGCTCGGCATGGGCGGCGGCGGTGGCGGCGGGGGCTTTATGTCCGCACGTTCATCAGCCAACCTTTTGACCCGGACAACAGGCATTTTGGCGGCGCTATTTTTCGCCACGTCAATTGGCCTGACTGTTTTGGGACAGTTGGACAACCGTGCAGACAGCATTTTGGACCGGGCAACCGACCAAACTGAAGGCGACGTGACAGTGCTTGACGCATTGAACAATTTGCAGGGCGACACGCCAGCGCAAGAGAACGATCTCGACCTGCCAGTGCCGACCGCAGATGAGCCGGCACCAGAGGAGCCAGCTGAGACACCTTCTCAGTAAGCTGTTGAAAAATTTGGAATGAATTAGACGGGGGGTTTTATCCCCCGTCTTTTTTTGGATATGTGCAATTTTCGGCTTCGAATCAAAGCCGTTCAGATGTAAGGTAAAGGCCCATGGCACGGTATATATTCATCACTGGTGGCGTGGTTTCCTCTTTGGGTAAAGGGTTGGCATCGGCCGCACTTGGCGCAGCGCTTCAGGCGCGCGGCTATAAGGTGCGTTTGAAAAAGCTAGACCCCTATCTCAACGTGGACCCGGGCACCATGTCCCCTTATCAGCATGGTGAAGTTTTCGTCACCGATGATGGGGCAGAAACGGACCTCGATCTTGGGCACTATGAGCGGTTTACCGGACGGTCGGCAAACCAGCAGGATAACATCACCACAGGTCGGATTTATCAAAACATTATCGCACGGGAACGTCGCGGCGACTATTTGGGCGCCACGGTCCAAGTGATCCCGCATGTGACAGACGAGATTAAGAATTTCGTTTTGGCAGATAATGATGATTTCGATTTTGTGCTGTGCGAAATTGGCGGCACGGTGGGCGATATTGAAGCGCTGCCATTTTTCGAAAGCATTCGCCAATTGGGCAATGAATTGCCGCGTGGCGATGCGGTTTATATGCATCTGACATTGATGCCGTATATTCCAAGTGCTGGTGAGTTGAAAACCAAACCAACGCAGCACTCTGTGAAAGAGTTGCGCTCGATTGGTATCCAGCCAGATATTTTGCTGGTGCGGTGTGATCGTGAGATTCCGCAGAGTGAACGGCGCAAGCTTTCCTTGTTCTGTAATGTGCGTGAAAGTGCTGTTATTCAGGCGCTTGACGTGAAGAGCATTTATGACGTGCCGATCGCCTATCATGATGAGGGCTTGGACACTGAAGTTTTGGCTGCGTTCGGCATTGAAGATGCGCCAGCGCCTGACATGAGCAATTGGCGTGAAATTTCCAACCGTATTCACAACCCAGATGGGGAAGTGACCATTGCGGTGGTGGGCAAATATACAGAATTGCTCGATGCCTATAAATCATTGAACGAAGCTTTGGTGCATGGTGGCATTGCCAACCAGGTCAAAGTGAATGTGCAATGGGTGAATGCGGAACTGTTTGAGCAGGATGATCCGTCGCCTTACCTTGAAGGTGTGCATGGCATTTTGGTGCCGGGTGCGTTTGGTGAGCGCGGTGCGGAAGGTAAGATTGCCGCAGCGAAGTTTGCCCGCATTCGTGACGTTCCCTATTTCGGCATTTGTTTCGGCATGCAAATGGCTTGTGTTGAAGCCGCGCGAAACACAGCGGGTATCAAAAATGCGTCGTCAACTGAGTTTGGCCCGGCAAAAGAGCCGGTTGTTGGCTTGATGACCGAATGGATGAAGGGCAATGCCCTTGAAAAGCGCACCCAAGAAGGCGATTTGGGCGGCACGATGCGTCTCGGTGCGTTTGATGCTCAATTGGTGCGTGGGTCTCGCGTGGCAGATATTTACGGTTCAACTCGTATTTCTGAGCGCCACCGTCACCGTTGGGAAGTCAATATGGACTATCGCAAGGTGCTTGAATCTAATGGGCTTCTGTTCTCCGGTCTTTCACCAGATGGTGAGTTGCCTGAGATTGTGGAGCGCACGGATCACCCATGGTTCATCGGCGTACAATTCCACCCGGAATTGAAATCACGTCCGTTTGAGCCGCATCCTTTGTTCCGTTCATTTGTGCATGCTGCACTTGAGCAGAGCCGCTTGGTTTAGGTGAAAGATGGCAGAGATTGTAAATTTGCGGCAGGCCCGCAAAAACAAACAGCGAGAAGAAAAAGAAAAGCTCGCCTCTGCCAATCGCCATAAACATGGGCAAACCAAGAGCGTGAAAAAGCTGCACGAAGCACAAGAAAAGCTTTCGCAGAAAAAGCTCGATCAGCAAAAGCTAGATAAAGAAGACTAGGCCGCTTTATGCGGCCTTTTATTTTGGCTGTGGTGAAACAAAACCACCCTTAATTGCGTTTCAGCTTCAAGAGAATTTGCAAAAGCAAGGTCAATTGACAGGAGAGGTACATATGAAAACGGCTCAAAATTATCTAGATGAGGCAAATGCAGTGGTTGAACGGATTGATGCGTCGCAGGCAAAGATTTGCCATGCGCATCCCGATGCTGTGTTTGTGGATGTGCGCGACAGCGGAGAGATCGAAAAAAGTGGCACTGTTGAGGGTGCACTGCGGATCCCACGCGGCTTTATCGAGTTCGCTGCCGATGAAAATTCACCCTTCTACGATGATCGGCTAACCAAAGAGACTGACCTTTATTTGCTATGCGGTGCTGGCGGCCAGGCTGCACTTGCTGGCAAAACCCTCAAAGATATGGGGTTTAAATCTGTGACCAATATTGGCGGCTTCAACGATTGGAAAGACGCTGGCGGGCCAGTTGAGGGCGGCAAATAAATTCTGAAATGTATTGATTTGGCGGCGCATGAAGCGCCGCCTTTTGCTTTTTAAGACCAAACTTAATTGAAACAGACTTTGCATCGTCATGAATAAGCGGTAAGAAAGCGGCCAAATCACCACTTTTGAGGAGTAATTCATGTCTGCCATTATTGATGTAACGGGCCGTCAGATTTTTGATAGCCGCGGCAACCCAACTGTTGAAGTTGATGTGATTTTGGATGATGGCAGCTTCGGCCGTGCTGCTGTGCCGTCTGGCGCGTCTACTGGTGCGCATGAGGCAGTTGAATTGCGCGATGGCGGTGACGCCTATAAAGGCAAGGGTGTGATGAAGGCTGTTGATGCTGTTAACACACACATCTTCAATGAAATTCAGGGCATGGATGCGTTGGATCAACGTTCAATCGACCAAGTGATGATCGATTTGGATGGCACCAGCAATAAATCCAAATTGGGTGCAAACGCGATTTTGGGCGTTTCATTGGCTGTGGCCAAGGCGGCTGCGGAATCTTCTGCACTGCCTCTTTATCGCTATGTTGGCGGATCAAACGCGCATTTGCTGCCTGTGCCCATGATGAACATTATCAATGGTGGCGAGCACGCGGATAACCCAATCGATGTGCAAGAATTTATGATTATGCCAGTTGGCGCTGAAAGCATCGCAGATGCTGTGCGCATTGGTACTGAGGTGTTCCATACGCTTAAAAAAGGTTTGAGCGACGAAGGCCACAACACCAATGTGGGTGACGAGGGTGGCTTTGCGCCAAACCTTTCTTCAACCACCGCTGCGCTTGATTTCATCATGCAGTCGATTGAAAAGGCAGGCTACAAGCCAGGCGAAGATGTATATCTGGCGCTTGATTGTGCATCGACCGAATATTTCAAGGACGACAAATATCAGTTGAAAGGCGAGGGCAGAGTGCTCGACGCTGGCGAAATGGTTGATTATTTGGCCAACTTGGTTGGCAATTATCCAATCATCTCCATCGAAGATGGCATGGCTGAAGATGATTGGGACGGCTGGAAAGCATTGACTGACAAGATTGGCAGCAAGTGCCAGTTGGTGGGCGATGATTTGTTCGTGACCAATTCTGAGCGTTTGGCGTCTGGCATTAAAATGGGCGTTGGCAACTCTATCTTGGTGAAGGTCAACCAAATCGGTACATTGACCGAAACCATCAATGCTGTGGAAATGGCACACAAAGCTAACTATACCTCAGTTATGTCGCACCGTTCAGGCGAAACTGAGGATGCCACCATTGCTGATTTGGCGGTTGCGCTTGGTTGTGGCCAGATCAAAACTGGTTCTTTGGCGCGGTCAGATCGGTTGGCGAAATATAACCAGCTTATCCGCATTGAAGAGCAGCTAGGCTATTCTGCTGCTTATGCCGGGAAGGGCATTTTGAAAGGCTAATCAGCGTTTCAAATAGAGTATTTTGAAGGGGTGCCAATGTGGTGCCCCTTTTTTGTTTTTGAAAGAAGGTGTTAACGGCTTGTTTGGTATAGTCCAACGCAGTGTAGTTTTGCGTATTTATAGGTTGTTATGCCCACCCGCCTTAAAAAGCCTTCCATCGCTAATAAATTGCTCATCACCGCCGCTTTGCTGGCCTTTCAGGGCTATTTGGCCCACCATGCATTGATTGGCCAATATGGTGTTGAATCTCAAAAAGAGCTTGTTGAGCGCAAAGCTTTGCTGACCACCCAAAGCCAATTGTTGGATGCTCGTATTGAGACCGCCAAGAATCGCAACTCATTGTTGGTTGCTGATCGGCTCGATCCTGATATGCTAAGCGAGCGTGCGCGCGGATTGCTTGGGTGGAGCAATCCCAATGATATTTTGATCCCAGTTGAGTAAGAATAACTGAAATCAAGTTAAATTACACTATTAACCTGAATTTGGTTATCTAAAATTTGCTAGTAAAAACAAAGCTTAAGGTTGTTTTTGGCCTGTTTATGAATGCTTTGTTTTGCGTTTCACCCAAACTAGAATGCTGTTCAAAGACGGAACAATCGGGTCCAGATGGAGATTTCTATGCCTAAAAAGACCGATGCGGCGGCCAAAGCCAGCACAAAGGGCAATATGCCCGCTTTCACCAAAGAAGAAGAGCTTTACGCTTATAAAGAGATGTTGTTGATCCGACGTTTCGAGGAAAAAGCGGGTCAAATGTACGGCATGGGCCTGATTGGTGGCTTCTGTCACCTTTATATTGGGCAAGAGGCTGTTGTGACTGGTGTTCACATGGCGTCTAAAAAAGGCGATGCCTCAATCACTGGTTATCGTGACCACGGCCACATGTTGATTGTTGGCTTGGATCCAAAAGCGGTGATGGCTGAATTGACTGGCCGCAAGGGCGGCTTGTCAAAAGGCAAGGGCGGCTCCATGCACATGTTCTCCAATGAAGAGCGCTTTTATGGCGGCAACGGCATTGTGGGTGCGCAGGTGAGTTTGGGCACAGGTTTGGCATTCGCGGCGAAATACCGCGAAGAAGATACAGTGAGCCTGACTTATTTCGGCGATGGCGCTGCGAACCAGGGCCAAGTTTATGAGAGCTTCAACATGGCGAAGCTTTGGAACTTGCCTGTTGTCTACATTATCGAGAACAATAAATATGCGATGGGCACCAGCCTTGAGCGCGCGGCATCGACAACTGATTTGTCGAAGCGCGGCGAATCCTTCGGCATTCCCGGTGAGCAGGTAGACGGCATGGATGTGCGCATGGTGCGTGATGCAGCAGAGCGCGCCATTCAGCATGCACGCGAAGGCAATGGGCCTTACATTCTTGAAATGCTCACTTATCGCTATCGCGGTCACTCAATGTCTGACCCAGCGAAATATCGCTCTAAGGACGAAGTGCAGTCCATGCGGTCTGAGCGTGACCCGATTGAGCAGGTGAAAGCACGCTTGCTTGAAAATGAGTGGGCCACAGAAGAAGAGCTTAAGGACATGGATAAAGATGTTCGGGCAATTGTTTCTGAAGCAGCCGATTTTGCCACCAATGATCCGGAGCCCGATGCAGATGAGCTCTACACAGAGATCACCGTATAAGTCAGCGAAATCAGGAGAGATAAGATGTCAGTAGAAATTTTGATGCCTGCATTGTCGCCGACGATGGAAGAAGGCAATTTGGCCAAATGGCTCGTGAAAGAAGGCGACACCGTTTCTGCCGGTGATGTGATCGCCGAGATTGAAACCGACAAAGCCACCATGGAAGTTGAAGCCGTAGATGAAGGCGTTGTGGGCAAAATTGTCGTGGAAGAGGGCGCGCAAAACGTCAAAGTGAACACAGTGATTGCTGTGTTGATCGAAGAAGGCGAAAGCGCAGACGATATTAAAGTCGACACTTCTGCACCAGCCGCCAGCGAAGAGCCTAAGCAGGAAAATCCTGAAGAATCTGGCCCAAGTGAGCAAGAGCAACCGTCAGTTCCGGCTGCGCCTGTTTTTGAAGCAAAAGCAGATTCAGAAATTCCTGAAGGCACTGAAATGGTGTCCACCACCGTTCGTGAAGCCTTGCGCGACGCAATGGCTGAAGAAATGCGTGCCGATGGCGACGTGTTCGTGATGGGCGAAGAAGTTGCTGAATATCAGGGTGCTTACAAAGTGACCCAAGGTTTGTTGCAAGAGTTTGGCGCTAAGCGTGTTATCGATACGCCGATCACCGAGCATGGTTTCGCCGGTCTTGGTGTTGGTGCCGCATTTGCAGGCTTGAAGCCGATTGTTGAATTTATGACCTTCAACTTCGCGATGCAGGCGATTGACCAGATCATCAACTCTGCAGCAAAAACACATTATATGTCTGGTGGTCAGGTGACGTCGCCAATCGTGTTCCGCGGGCCGAACGGGCCAGCAGCACGGGTTGGTGCGCAGCACAGCCAAGATTTTTCAGCATGGTATGCCCACATTCCTGGTTTGATTGTGGTGTCGCCATATTCAGCAGCGGACGCCAAAGGCTTGCTGAAGTCGGCAATCCGCAATCCAAACCCAGTTGTGTTCCTTGAGAATGAGCTTTTGTATGGTCAATCATTTGACGTGCCGAAGCTTGCCGATTGGACTGTGCCTTTGGGCAAAGCCAAAGTGGTGCGTGAAGGTGCAGATGTCACCATCGTGTCGCACTCCATGGGTATGCGCTATGCAACGGAAGCAACTGAGAAACTGGTTGAATCTGGCATTGATGTTGAATTGATTGATTTGCGCACATTGCGTCCGCTCGACATGCCCACAGTTGTTGAATCTGTGAAGAAAACGGGCCGTTGCGTCACCGTTGAAGAAGGTTGGCCGCAAGGTTCAATCGGTTCTGAAATTGCGGCACGCTTGATGGATGAGGCATTTGATTATCTGGATGCGCCAGTGATGCGCGTGACAGGTAAAGATGTGCCGATGCCATATGCGGCAAATCTTGAGAAATTGGCTTTGCCTTCTGCGAAAGAAGTGATCGAAGCTGTGAACGCTGTAACATATCGCCAAGTTTAGGGAGTAATTGGGATGACAATCAATATTACGATGCCCGCGCTTTCGCCCACCATGGAAGAAGGCAATTTGGCGAAATGGTTGGTGAAAGAGGGTGATACGGTTTCCGCGGGCGATGTGATTGCGGAAATCGAAACCGACAAGGCCACTATGGAAGTGGAAAGCATTGACGAAGGCACCGTTGGCAAAATTCTTGTTGAAGAAGGCAGCCAAGGGGTGAAGGTCAATAGCGTGATTGCGGTTTTGCTGGAAGAAGGCGAAAGCGCTGACGATATTCCGTCAGATGCTGGCTCAGCTTCTGCTGCACCAAAAGAGGACAAGCCAGAAGCCAAAGCAGAGGAAAAGCCTGCTGCGAAGGAAGAAGCTAAGCCTGAACCAAAGGCTGAGGCTGCACCTGCGCCACAAGCTGCGTCGAAAAAAGAAGGCGAGCGCCAATTTGCCTCACCTTTGGCCCGCCGTTTGGCGAAGGAAAACAGCATCGATCTTGGTGTTGTGGTTGGCTCTGGCCCTAAAGGCCGCGTTGTGAAGCGCGACATTGAAAAAGTATTGCGTGAGGGCATTCCGCAAGCAGCACCTGCTGCCGCACAGAAGGGCGCTCAATTGGCGACTGGCATGTCTGACGCACAAGTGACTGCTCTTTATGAAGAAGGCACATATGATGCTGTGCCGAACGATGGCATGCGCAAAACCATTGCAGCGCGCTTGACGGAAGCCAAGCAAACAGTGCCGCATTTCTATCTGTCTATGGACTGCAAGCTCGACAATCTTTTGGAAGCACGCGCCAACATTAATGCGCAGGCGAAAAAAGATGAGAACGGCAAGCCTGAGTTCAAGCTTTCAGTGAATGATTTCATTGTTAAAGCCTGGGCGATTGCCTTGCAGCAAATCCCGACAGCCAACGCCACTTGGGCGGGTGAAAGCACCTTGTTGCATCACCATTCTGACGTTGCTGTTGCCGTGGCTGTGCCGGGCGGCTTGTTCACACCAGTTGTGAAGAAAGCCGAGCAGAAGAGCCTGCGCCAAATTTCAGAAGAAGTGAAAGATTTCGCCAAGCGGGCCAAAACGAAAAAGCTTGCGCCGCATGAGTATCAAGGCGGTTCAACTGCAGTTTCGAACCTAGGCATGTATGGCATCAGCCACTTCTCAGCCGTGATCAATCCACCACATGGCACGATCTTGGCCATCGGCGCAGGTGAAGAGCGTGTTGTTGTTGAAAATGGTGAGATCACAGTTGGCAACTTTATGACAGTGACCTTGTCTTGCGATCACCGTTCAGTGGATGGCGCATTGGGCGCGGAAGTGCTCGGTGTGTTCAAATCACTGATTGAAAATCCGGTGATGATGTTGGCTTAAGGCCAAGTTAGGAAAATAATGAAAAACATTCTCGCCTTCGGCGATTCATTGACATGGGGATATGATGCGGCGACGCAGACGCGGCATCCGTTGGAGACACGATGGCCAAGTGTTTTGGCTAACGGCCTCAATATGCCTGTGCAAATGATTGCTGAAGGCTTGAATGGTCGTACGACGGTTTTTGATGATTATTCGGCTGCGTCTGAACGAAATGGTGCTAAGTTGCTGCCGAGCATTCTGGCCACTCACGAACCGCTAGATCTGGTAATTATGATGTTGGGCACCAACGATATGCGCCCGCACATTTGCGGAAATGCTGCGGGATCGGCAGCTGGTATTGGGCGCTTGATTTCGATCGTCAAAACATTTCCATACAAAGCCAATCACAAGGTGCCAGAGATTTTGGTCGTATCCCCGCCGCTTGCTGAACGTGGCGGCGATCGGTTTGCGAACCATGTGATGCAAGGCGCTTCGAGTCTATCCCGGCAATATGCTGATGCATACCGGTTGGTGGCAGATGAAAACGATGTCCCGTTTTTTGATGCGGCGAAACATGTGAGCCCAGATCCGATGGATGGGTTTCACCTAGATCAAGAAAATACAAAAAAACTGGGCGAGGCGCTTATCCCTGTGGTGAGCGAAATCTTGGCCTCTTAAAAAGCTTTGATGAAAGGCAATATGCATGGCAACTCAATCGGCAAATCAATATGATCTGATCGTTATTGGCGGTGGGCCTGGTGGTTATGTGGCCGCTATTCGTGCGGCGCAACTTGGCATGAAGGTTGGCGTTGTTGAACGTGAGCATATGGCCGGGATCTGTTCGAACTGGGGGTGTATCCCCACCAAGGCATTGTTGCGCAGTGCTGAGATTTATTCTCACATGGGCCATGCAAAAGATTATGGCTTGAAGGCCACCGAATTTGGCTTTGAAATTTCAGATGTTGTGAAACGCTCACGCCAAATTGCGGCGCGGATGAACAATGGTGTGTCTTTCTTGATGAAGAAAAACAAGATCGACATTATTTGGGGCGAAGCCAAGCTGAAAAAGGGCGGCGAAGTTGAAGTTGGCCCTTCCAGCAAGAAGGTGATGGAGCCAAGCGTTCCGGCGCCAAAAGGCGTTTTGCCGCATGGGACTTACAAAGCCAAGCACATTATTGTGGCCACTGGCGCGCGCCCGCGTATTTTGCCGGGCATTGAGCCGGATGGCAAAAATATCTGGACTTATTTTGAAGCGCTTGTGCCTGAAGAGATGCCAAAATCGCTTTTGGTTATGGGGTCTGGTGCTATCGGTATCGAATTTGCGAGCTTTTACGCCTCAATGGGGGCAGAAGTGACTGTGGTTGAATTGATGCCACAGATTATGCCCGTTGAAGACAAAGAGATTTCAGCGCACGCCCGCAAACGCTTTGAAAAGCGTGGCATCAAGATTTTGACTGAAGCCAAGGTGGCGAAAGTTGAAAATGGCAAAGATGGCGTGAAAGCGCATATTGAGCTGAAAGATGGGCGGAAAGAAACCATTGAAGCTGAAAAGCTGATTTCTGCTGTCGGTGTGCAGGCCAATGTTGAAAATATCGGCTTGGAAGAACTTGGCGTGAAAACCGACAAGGGCTTTATCGTCACCGACGGTTATTGCAAAACCAATGTGAATGGCGTTTACGCCATTGGCGATGTGGCAGGCCCGCCCATGTTGGCGCACAAAGCGGAGCACGAAGGTGTGCTTTGCGTTGAGAAAATTGCAGGCATGGATGTGCACCCAATGGAAAAGAACCAAATTCCGGGCTGTACATATTGTGAGCCGCAAGTTGCCTCAGTTGGTTTGACTGAAGATGCCGCGAAGAAAACTGGCCGCGAGATTCGTGTTGGTCGGTTCCCATTTGTGGGCAATGGCAAGGCGATCGCTTTGGGTGAACCTGACGGTTTGGTGAAAACCATTTTTGACGCGAAGACCGGTGAATTGCTGGGCGCGCATATGGTTGGCGCGGAAGTGACTGAACTCATTCAAGGTTTTGTGGTGGCGATGAATTTGGAGACCACAGAGGAAGAATTGATGCATACAATCTTCCCACACCCCACATTGTCCGAAATGATGAAAGAGAGCGTACTTGACGCCTATGATCGCGCCCTCAATATATAGGGCATGAACAACGGCTCAAAAAATAAGAGCCAAACGGGTTTAAGGAATTATCATGGTTACATTGCTGGATACGACAAAACGGGCAAAAGCGGATGTGCGGCACCCGGAAAAAGCGCATAAGCCAGACAATGAGGTGTTGCGAAAGCCAGAATGGATCCGGGTGAAAGCGCCGGGGTCCAAGGGCTATAATGAAACCCGTAAAATCGTAAAAGACAATTCGATCGTCACGGTTTGCGAAGAGGCTGGTTGCCCAAACATTGGCGAATGTTGGGACAAGAAGCACGCCACTATGATGATTATGGGCGAAATTTGTACGCGCGCTTGTGCCTTCTGCAATGTGCGCACAGGCTTGCCCACCCAACTTGACCCGCGCGAACCTGAAAATGTGGCCAACACGGTGAAAACCCTTGGATTGAACCATGTGGTGATCACCTCGGTTGACCGCGATGATTTGATTGATGGCGGTGCGCAGCATTTTGTGGATGTGATCCAAGCGGTGCGCGAAGCCTCACCCAAAACCACGATTGAAATTCTAACGCCTGACTTTTTGCGCAAAGAGGGCGCGTTGGAAAAAGTGGTGGCGGCGAAGCCGGACGTGTTCAACCACAATTTGGAAACGGTGCCATCGAACTATCTAACGGTGCGTCCTGGTGCACGTTATTTCCACTCCATTCGTTTGTTGCAAAAGGTCAAAGAAATTGACCCGCAAATGTTCACCAAATCCGGCATTATGGTTGGTTTGGGTGAAGAGCGGAATGAAGTGCTTCAATTGATGGATGATTTGCGCGTTGCTGATGTGGACTTTTTGACCATTGGCCAATATTTACAGCCGACCCGCAAGCACCACAAAGTGCACCGCTTTGTTACACCTGATGAATTTAAGGCGTTTGAGCGTATTGCTTATACGAAGGGCTTTTTGATGGTGTCGTCCTCACCACTGACACGGTCATCACACCATGCGGGCGATGATTTTGAAAAGCTGCGCAAGGCGCGTGAAGCCAAAAAGTAAGCTGATTTATGACTAAGATCGCATTCGATCGACATGTGCCTTATACGCCAGAGCAAATGTTTGACCTAGTGGCTGATTTGCGCCGGTATCCGAGCTTTGTACCCAATTGTTCTAACATGCAGGTGCGGCCCGGCAGTTCCGAATATGATTGCTATGCGCGTATGGGCATCAGCTTTGGGCCAATTTCGCAAGATTATGAAAGCCGGGTGGAGCTTGATCGTGCGAATATGCGGATCACGGCGACTGCCGTTGACGGGCCATTTTCGCATTTGAATTCTGTGTGGGCGTTTTTGCCAGAGGGCGAGGGCACCCACATTCAGTTCAATGTGGATTTTAAGCTATCAAACCGCTTGATTGCTGCGGTGGCGGAGCCATTGTTCGCCACCAAGCAGGAAGAAATCATGGATGCTTTTGTCAAGCGCGCGGGCGAGCTTTACGGCAATTGACGTTGGTCTAGTCGCGCTAAGACCAGCGTGAGCGCAACGCGAACAGTTTCTTCGCGCACTTCATCCCGTTCCATTTCTTTGAAATTGCGCACGATGTGGCAAGAGCCATCTTCGTCGGCGCAGGCAAAATGCACCAATCCTACTGGCTTTTCAGCTGTGCCGCCGCCGGGCCCTGCAATGCCAGTCACCGCAACTGACAACGTAGCGCCTGAAATGCGTTGGGCGCCTTCAGCCATGGCGCAGGCAACTTCTTTTGAAACGGCACCGACTTCTTCGATCAAATGTACAGGCACGCCCAACATTTGGGTTTTCGCCTCATTTGAATAGGTGACATAGCCGCCGAACACGGCCGCTGAAGAGCCGGGCACGGATGTGAGTGCGCCTGCGATAAGACCGCCGGTGCAGCTTTCTGCCGTTGCAATGGTGGCTTGTTTTGAAATCAATTGCTCAATGGTGATTTGCGCCAAATGAAGCACATCATCTTCAAGCATAAGCTAATCCTTTACTGGCACCTCAATAGTGACCGCCGCTTGCGCCGCAATACCTTCCTTGCGACCTGTAAACCCAAGCTGTTCTGTTGTTGTGGCCTTCACAGAAACTCGGGATATTGAAACATCAGCAATCTGCGCAATGCGTTCTCGCATTGGTTGGCAGTGCGGCCCAATTTTGGGGGCTTCGCAGATCAGTGTCAAATCTAAATGTACCAAACGGCCACCACGCTGCTGTAAACGGGAGACTGCATGTTCCAAGAAAATGGCTGAATCTGCCTGATGCCATTCCATTTCACTTGGCGGGAAATGTTGGCCAATATCGCCATCGGCCATGGCGCCATAAAGCGCGTCAGTGATCGTGTGCAAGGCCACATCTGCATCGGAATGGCCTTTCAACTTGGCGCTGTGGGGGATTTGGATGCCGCCCAGTGTTACATGGTCGCCGGGTTCAAAGGCGTGCACGTCAAAGCCAGTACCAACGCGCGTTTCCATTGGGGTTGTTAATGCCATTTCCGCACGCTTGAAATCCTCAGCTATGGTGATTTTGAAATTGTTTGGCTCGCCCGGTACGATTTTGACGGGAAGATCGGCCCATTCTGCAATAGATGCATCATCGGTGAACAAATTGTCGGCGGTTGCCGCTTTCTGATGCGCGTCCAAAATATCTTTAAATCGGAAAGCCTGCGGTGTTTGCGCCAAATAATGGGTGGTGCGATCTGGGGTGTGGGTCACCATCTGTTCTGCACTTGCCTGTTTCAGCGTGTCTGTTACCTGCAGAGCGGGCAGCGCACCGCCAAATTGAGCAGCGGCATCTATTGTTGCAGCGATCAGGTTTGCTGAGACAAAGGGACGTGCCGCATCGTGGATCAGTACAATATCCGGCGCATGATTTGAGTTTGCCAATGTCTGCAACCCATTGAGCACGGAAGCTTGCCGTTCGGCACCACCATAGGTGGGTGACAATAATTTGGCGCTTTGCAAATTTAGGGCGTCAAACAAGTGCTGATGTTCGGCGCTGATAATGGGCAAAACCTGGTCAATTGTAGGCGCGTCCAGAAATGTCTTGATTGTGCGCGACAAAACAGGCACACCGCCCAACATATGATATTGCTTCGGCACGCTGGTCTCGCCCATGCGGCGACCTGCACCTGCAGCAACAATGATAACGGCAACCTTTTGGTTTTGGCGTGTCATATTTGATCCCATTATTCGATGAATTTGGGTTTAGCTGGCATTGATTTGATAGGCAAGGGGCGAACGGTTTGCCGTTCTTCTTTCAGCCTATTTGTCGCTTATGCCCGGAAAAACAGCAAAATAGTTGCAATTTCATCGAAAACTGTTCATAAAATAAGCAGAAAGATAAAATGCTTAAAAATTGTGCGAAAATGCTAAAACCTATTCAAATTGGCGACCATTTGATGCCCAACAATGCGTTTTTGGCGCCTTTGTCTGGCATAACAGATAAAAGCTTTCGTACAATTGCGGCGCGTTTTGGCGCGGGCATGGTTGTTTCGGAAATGATTGCCAGTGCTGCGCTGGCCAATGGTCATAAAGATATGGCGCGGCGGCTTGGGCGGCCTGAAAAATTGCCGCATATTGTGCAGCTTGCAGGCTGTGAACCGCATTGGCTGGCCGAGGGAGCCAAGGTGGCAGAGGATGCCGGCGCAGACATTATTGATATCAATATGGGCTGCCCCAGCAAGCGTGTGACCAATGGATATGCAGGATCTGCGTTGATGCGTGCGCCCGATAAAGCCGTTGAAATTATCGAGGCCGTTGTTGGCGCGACAAGCCAGCCGGTCACCCTAAAGATGCGCCTTGGCTGGAATGATGAATGTTTGAATGCGCCACAATTGGCCAAAGCTGCGGAAGAGTGCGGCGTGCAAATGGTCACCATTCATGGGCGTACACGGCAGCAATTTTATAAAGGTAAGGCGCGTTGGACACCTGTGCGTGAGGTTGTGGATGCAGTGGACCTGCCCGTTGTGGTGAATGGTGACATTGTGGATTTGCAAGCTGCGGAGCAGGCATTGGCCGAATCTGGTGCTAATGCGGTGATGATTGGACGTGGCGCGCAAGGCAAACCATGGCTTGTGGGTCAAATTGGCGATGCGTTAGCCGGACGTGAACCAAAGGCGGCGCCGGAAGGCGATGCGCTGTTGAGCCTGATTTTAGAGCATTATGAGATGATGATCGACGAATATGGCGAACATCTTGGTGTGCGCTGCGCGCGCAAGCATTTGGGGTGGTATCTTGATGCGTTGATTGAGGATGGCGCTGTGATTGATGGGCCATTGCGCAAACGGTTGCTGACGGCTGGCGAGAGCGCTGAAGTGCCGAAAATCTTGACAGACATTTTCAATCAACTTGAGGCGAGGGCGGCATGAGCCCCACATCCATCGAGTTAGCCCACGCGGCATTTCAAGCCATTGCGCACCCGATTTTGATTTGTGATGCGAACAATAAAATCATTATGGCCAATTATGCGGCGCAGGATTTTTTCTCGACCTCCGAAAGCCGTTTGCGGCGGCAATTGGTGGATGATCTGGTTGCGCCGTCTTCGCCCTTACTTAATTTGCTTGATCGTGTGCGCGGTCGCGATGCTGGGTCGCGCGAACATAGGATTCCTATTTCCAACATCAATATGCCTGAAGAGCGTTTGGTGGATGCGCACGCAACGCCCATGGCGAATGATGCGAGCCTGACGGTGTTGACGCTTATTGAGCGCACCATGGCCGATAAGATCGATAAGCAACTGACTGCCCGGGGGGCTGCACGATCTGTCATCGGTTTGGCGGCCATGCTGGCACATGAAATTAAGAACCCGCTGTCCGGTATTAAAGGTGCGGCGCAGTTGCTGGAGCAATCGGCGGATGAAAAGGATCGTCCCTTGGCGCGCTTGGTGCAGGAAGAAGTGGGGCGCATCGTTAAGCTTGTCGACCGCATGGAAGAATTTGGCGATGAGCGTCAGCCAGAGTTCAGTTCGGTCAATATCCACGAAGTGCTAAACCATGTGGAGATGATTGCCCAAAATGGCTTTGCCAAGGGCATGACCATCTCCAAGCATTTTGACCCATCGTTGCCGCCAGTTTTGGGCAATTGGGACCAGTTGGTGCAGATTTATCTCAACCTTTTCAAGAACGCAGCAGAAGCCATTGCTGGGCGCGACAAGGGCGAGATTGTGGTGCGCACTGCGTATCGCCCTGGCATTTCTATCGGCATTCCGGGATCAGGCAATCGCATGTCTCTGCCGTTGGAGATTTGCGTTGAAGATAATGGCGGTGGGATTGCTGAAGACATTCTGCCGCATATTTTTGATCCCTTTGTCACCTCCAAGCAGACCGGCGGTGGCTTGGGGCTTGCGCTGGTCGCCAAACTGGTCGGCGTGCATGGTGGCATTGTGGATGCGGATAGCCATGGCGGGCGCACGATAATGCGCACCTTGCTGCCAATTGCGAAGCCGAAACGGGCGAAAAAAGGAGCGACACATGAGTGAGCGCACAATTTTGGTGGCAGATGATGATGCCTCGATCCGGATGGTGCTGAGCCAGGCGCTCACCCGCGCTGATTATGAAGTGTTTCCCATGAGCAATTTATCGACCATGTGGAACCATATTTCGCGCGGTGAGGGAGATTTGCTGATCACGGATGTGATGATGCCTGATGGCAGTGCATTTGATTTGTTGCCGAGGATCAAAAAAGCGCGGCCAGATTTGCCGATCATTGTCATGAGTGCGCAAAATACCTTTATGACCGCTGTACGCGCCAGTGAAGCAGGTGCATTTGAATATTTGCCAAAACCTTTTGATCTCTCTGAATTGACTGCCACTGTCGCCAAAGCTCTGGCGGAGCGAGACAGTCAACGGAAGAAGGATTTGGCTGAGGCGGCGCCGAAAGACGAAGAAATGCCGTTGGTGGGGCGCTCTGCACCGATGCAAGAGGTGTATCGGACCATGGCCCGGCTGATTCAGACCGATTTGACGGTGATGATTTCTGGCGAAAGCGGCACGGGTAAAGAAGTTGTGGCGCGGGCGTTGCATGATTTTGGCAAGCGCAAAGGCGGACCATTTAACGCGATCAATATGGCGGCTATTCCGCAAGATTTGATTGAATCTGAACTGTTTGGTCACGAAAAAGGTGCGTTCACCGGGGCGCATGGGCGGTCTATTGGCCATTTTGAGCGGGCCGCGGGTGGCACGCTGTTTCTGGATGAGATTGGCGATATGCCCATGGCAGCGCAGACACGCTTGCTGCGTGTGTTGCAAGAGGGTGAGTTTACCCGTGTGGGCGGGCGCGATACGATTGAAACAGATGTGCGCATTGTGGCGGCGACGCACCGCGATTTGCAGCAGATGATCCGGCAAGGCTTGTTCCGCGAAGATCTGTATTATCGTTTGAATGTGGTGCAATTGCATATGCCTGCATTGCGCGAGCGTCGCGATGATGTGGCTGACCTTGCCCAACATTTTGCGCAGAAATTCGCTTCAAATGGCGAGCCGGTTAAAGCTTTTGAGAAAGAAGCGCTTGATGTGCTGCGGCAACATAGTTGGCCGGGCAATGTGCGGGAGCTGGAGAATCTGGTGCAGCGATTTGTTGCGCTTTATCCCGATGAAATCATCTCTGCTGAGAGTGTGCGACAAGAATTGAGTGTGGGTGAAATATCCACTCCGATCAAGGCGCAGGCGGTTGCAGCCGATGATTTGAGTGGTATGGTGGAGCGGTATTTGTTGCAATTGTTCAGCAAAGCCCAGCCAGAGCTGCCTGCAAATGGCCTTTACCAGCGCATCATTGACGAAATTGAAGTTCCACTTTTAGAAATTGCTTTAAACAATTGTAATGGAAATCAAATTCGCGCTTCTGATTTGCTCGGTTTAAATCGAAACACCTTGCGCAAAAAGATTCAAGCGCATGACATTCAGGTCACAAAACATGGCAATGGGCGCTAAGTCGCTGTAACATTTTTGCCACAAGCCTATTGCCTCGCCGGGGCTTTTGCGCCAACTTATTGATAAATATGTCACAGTTTAAACGCATTGGTGCGCTAATGCGCATGAACTTATTGATCAATTTGTAACGCTTAGGTCGCTGGTTGTGAACGAAACTACCCACCCAAAAATCAAGCAATTGTCGCTGCGGCAGAATAGTGCGCTGCGCATTTTTGGTGTGGTTTTGGTGTTGGCCTCTGTTGTGAGTGCCGTGGCCTCCTTCATGATTCTCACAGGCGCCACTTCTATTGAGCCAGAGCCAAATGTTTGGGCGATCATCTGGTTGGTCAATGCGGTGTTGGTTGTTTTGGTGATTGCATTGCTGATCACCGAAGGCTTTTTGCTGATCCGCGCCCGTGTTTCAAAGCAAGCGGGTTCCGGCTTGCATGTGCGCCTGGTTGGCATGTTTGCATTGGCCGCGGCCGTGCCGGCATTTATCGTTGCGATGATTGCGACCTTTGCGCTGAATCAGGGGTTGGACCATTGGTTTTCCGAACGTTCACGCGCAATGGTGGAGAGTTCGCAGCAGGTTGCTCAATCCTATTTGCAGGAACATGCCAATGTGTTGCGCAACGATATTATCGGCATTTCTGGCGAGCTAGAGCGTGTTTCAGATGTATTTGATGAAAACCGTGAGAATTATCGGCGGATTTTGACCACTTTGGCGCAAATCCGCTCGCTGCCATATGTCTACATTCTTGATGGTAATCAGGAAATTGTGGAACGTGCTCAAATCAGTGTGGTGACAACACCGCCGCAACTACCGGAAAATCTGTTGGTCGGCGTTGATGAGCAGACGATTGAATTGATCCGCCCGGGGCAGAAATTCTCTTTTGTGGGCGGCGTGATCAAGCTGGACAATTATCCCAATCATTATTTGTTTGTGGCGCGGGGCGTTGACCCTGAAGTGCTGGAATATATGCGCTTGTCCGAGCAGAATGTGAATGAATATCGGGAATATGAATCGAACCGAGTCGTGTTCCAGATCACTTTTGCCATCATGTATATTGGCTTGGCGATTGTTGTGCTTTTGGCCGCGGTTTGGGTCGGCATCTATTTGGCTAACCGCCTAGTTGCGCCTATCCGGAATTTGATGATTGCGTCCAACCGCATTTCAACAGGCGACTTGAATGTGCGGGTGCCGACCAAAGGCACAACAGGGGATATGCGCGATCTCTCTGCACGTTTTAACCGCATGACATCGCAATTGTCCGAGCAGCATGGGGCGCTGATTTCGGCCAACGAAACCATCGACCAGCGCCGTCAGTTTACCGAGGCAGTGCTTGAAGGGGTTTCTGCAGGTATTATTGGCCTCGACCCGGAAGGGCATGTGTCCATTGTGAACGGGCGCGCATCGTCGATCTTTGAATCCGATGAGAAAGAGCTGATTGGCGCGTCTTTGCGGGATATTGCGCTTGAGCTGGGCGAAATTTTTGATCAGGCGCAGAGCAATAAGACGGGACAAATTCAAGAACAGATTGTTTTGAAAAACCGTCAGGGTGAAGAGCGGACATATCAGGTGCGGATTACGCGTGAGGGCACGATTGATAGTTCAAAAGGCTATGTGATTACGCTGGATGATATTTCGGACTTGATTGCGGCGCAGCGAACCAGTGTTTGGGCCGATGTGGCGCGGCGGATTGCACACGAGATCAAGAACCCGCTTACACCTATTCAGCTGTCAGCCGAGCGTTTGCGGCGGCGGTATAAAGACAAACTTGCCGATGATTATGAGGTGTTTGACAAATGCACCAACACAATCGTTCGGCAAGTGGGCGACATTGGTCGGATGGTGGATGAATTCTCCACATTTGCCCGCATGCCGTCTGCCAGCTTTGCGCAGGCAGATTTGGGCGAAACGGTGCGACAGGCAGTGTTTAGCGAAGGGGTGCGGCATCCTGAAATCGCGTTACACACCAAAATTCCAGATGGTGACCTGCTGGCGCAGTTTGATGATCGATTGATGTCTCAGGTTTTGACCAATTTGATCAAAAATGCTGCCGAATCCATCGAAGGTGAAATCGGCGATATTCAAGACCCGACGATCTATGTCGGGGTGAAGGATTTGGGCGACGAATATCAGGTCACGGTTAGCGACAATGGCAAAGGGTGGCCAAAAGAAAACCGCATGCGCCTGCTGGAGCCCTATAACACGACGCGTGAAAAGGGCACTGGACTTGGCCTCGCCATCGTCTCCAAGATTGTAGAACAGCATAATGGGCGCGTTGAACTGTTTGATGCGGCCCCTGATGAACATGGGCGCGTGGGAGCTGTTTTTGCCTTTACGCTGCCAAAAATGCAAAAAGGTGATCAAAGCAACGCTCTTGCCACAAACTCGCCTGAAAAAACGAACAAACCGCTTGTCATTGGTCAAACCGAACCAACTGATCAAAAACTGAAGGGAACAGCCTAATGGCACTGGATGTGCTCATCGTGGATGATGAGGAGGATATTCGCGAGCTTATTGCGGGTATTTTGGAAGATGAAGGATATGAAACACGCGTAGCGCACGATGCTGACTCGGCATTGCAGGCGATTGAAGGCCGTCGGCCGAATTTGGTGTTTCTAGATATTTGGATGCAAGGTTCGCGTTTGGACGGGTTGCAATTGCTCGATGCGCTGATGGAGCGGCACAGCGATTTGCCTGTGGTGATGATTTCTGGTCACGGCAATGTGGAAACAGCCGTTTCGGCCATTCGTCGCGGCGCGTATGACTATATTGAAAAGCCCTTCAAGATGGATCGGTTGTTGCTGGTGGCCAAACGGGCCATGGAGACGGATCGACTTAAATCTGAAGTGGAAGATTTGCGCCAGCGTTCTGGCGTGGCGCATACGCAGCTTGTGGGGCAATCTTCCGCCTTGGCGAACATTCGCACCCAAATTGAACGCTGCGCGCCGACTAACTCGCGTGTATTTTTTGCTGGGCCAGCAGGCACAGGCAAAGGGCTTTGTGCGCGTCAGTTGCATGATCAGTCACACCGTGGGGAAGGGCCGTTTATCGAGGTAAAACTCGCCATGCTCAATGTGGAAGAGATGGCAGAAACCTTGTTTGGCAAAGAGGTGCTGAGCGATGGTGGCAAAACCATTGTGAGTGGCGCTTTTGAACGCGCTCATGGCGGCACACTATTCTTGTCCGAAATTGAATTCTTGCCATCAGACATTCAAACCAATTTGTTGCGTGCTCTGGTTGAAAACAAGTTTCAACGGGTGAATGGCGAACATGATGTGAAGGTGGATGTGCGGGTGATTTCATCTTGCTCGTCAAACATCAAGCAGATGGTTGAAGCGCAGCGGTTCCGCAGTGATTTGTTCCACCGTTTAGCTGTTATTCCGCTGAATGTGCCTGCTTTGAAAGAGAGGCGTGAAGATATTCCGCCGCTTGTGAAGCAATTGCTGCATATTATTGCCCAAAGTCACAATATGAAAAGCTTGACTGTGGCAGATGATGCGATGGCCGTGCTGCAGGCGCAGGAATGGCCTGGTAATGCGCGGCAATTGCGTAACTCACTGGAACGGTTGATTATTTTGCATCGGGATAATTTGCCTGAGAATGGTGAGATTACCGCCACCATGTTGCCGAATGATATTGGCGAAGTGCTGCCAACCGTTGGTGATGACGAATCGAGCGCGCACCTAATGTCGTTGCCTTTGCGTGAAGCGCGTGAGGTTTTTGAACGGCAATATTTGACCGCACAGATTGAACGCTTTGGTGGTAACATCTCAAAAACCGCAGAATTTGTGGGCATGGAGCGAAGTGCGCTGCACCGCAAACTAAAATCATTGGGATTGTGATCGCCTAATCTATATGCTTTTTCGCTGGGGCTTGTATTTTGCCGCGCATCGCGGCACACATAGGCAAGCTGAATGAGCAAAAGGGCTATTCTATGCGCGTGATCATTTCCGGTGCAGGGCAAGTTGGCTACGGCATTGCCGAGCGTTTGTCGCAAGAAGGCATTGAAGTCACTGTTATCGACAGCAATGCGGAGTTGGTGCAGCGGGTGCGGGATACGCTTGACGCGCGTGGCATTCACGGCCACGGGTCACACCCTGAAATTTTGGCGCAAGCGGGCGCGCGCGAAGCCGATATGCTGATTGCGGTGACGCAGGTGGACGAGGTCAATATGACCGCCTGCCAAGTGGCACACTCTATTTTTGATGTGCCGATCCGCATTGCACGGATTCGGGCGCAGAACTATCTCCGTTCCGAATTTTCTAATCTATTTGCCCGTGACCATCTGCCGATTGATGTGATTATTTCACCCGAAGTCGAGGTCGGTGAGTTGATTTTGCAGCGCATGGCTTATCCCGGTGCGAGCGACATTGTGTCGTTTGATGATGATCAGGTTTTGGTGCTCAGCGTGCCGGTGGCCGAAGATTGCGCGATTATCGATACGCCATTGCATCAACTGACTGAATTGTTCCCAAACCTTCAGGCTATGGTGATGGGCGTGATTCGAGATGGCGAAATGCTGGCGCTGAAATCCAATGATTTTATGATGGCTGGCGATGAGGCCATTGTGAGCGTGGCGAAAGATCAAGTGAACCGCGTTTTGTCCATGTTTGGCCGTAAGGAAGAATTGCCTGACAAGGTGGTGATCGCTGGGGCGGGCAATGTGGGTCAATATGTTGCGCGTCGATTGGAAGAGAGCCGGGATGGCATTTCTGTGCGGTTGATTGAAACCAACCGGGAAAAAGCGCAGCAAGCCGCAGAAAATCTTGAGAAATCCATTGTTGTTTATGGCTCTACGCTGAATGACGAGATCATGCGGGAAGTGGGCATTGAGCAGTGCCAAATGTTCCTTGGCCTTACCAATGATGATGAAACGAATATCTTGTCGTGTGTCTTGGCCAGCGAGATGGGTGGGGCCACCACCATTGCTTTGGTCAATCAGGCTCAATATCCGCGCTTTGCCCGTCGGTTGAACGTTGATGCGTTTTTGAACCCGCGTGCGGCCACCGTGTCAAAAATTCTGCGCCATGTGCGGCGGGGGCGCATTCGCGGCGTTTATTCGCTTTACAATGGCGCGGCAGAATTGCTTGAGGCCGAAGCGCTAGAAACCTCACCGCTTGTAGGCAACCCCCTTAAAGAATTTAAGTTTGGGGAAGGGGTGCGCATTGGCGCGATTATCCGTGGCGGCGAAGTGCATATGCCCAATGGGGACACACGCATTGAAGCGGGTGATTTGGTGATTGTGTTCGCTCTAGCGAAATCGGTGCGCAAAGTGGAACAAATGTTCCGCGTCAGCATCGACTTCTTCTAGGGAGCTGACCTCGCGCCAGTAAGCAGCCCATGCAAACCATCATCGTATTTGCCGCCATTATCGTTCTGGGCCTATCGCTTTGCCTGATGGTGCCGCTTATTGTGGCGGCGCTTGGCGGCGATTGGGTGGCCGTTGAAGGTTTTGCATTGATCGCTGTTGCCTTGTTCCTGCTGTCTGGCGGCCTGATTTTGGCGCTTTATCAGAAAGTGCAAAGATTGCGTCGTGGCGAGATGTTTTTGCTGTCCGTGATTGTGTGGCTGGCCCTTTGCTTTGTGGGGACGTTGCCGTTCCTGATCATTGAAGGGCAGATGTTGGATTTGGCGGTCGCAGATTCTGTTTCGGCGGCCACCACACTAGGTGTCACTCACAGGCCGGAGAATAGCATCAGCAGCGCGATGGCGGCTTATCGGGGCATTCTGGGCTGGTATGGCGGTTTTTTGACCCTCGTGATGATTATTTACATCCTTGCGCCGTTTCAGGTTGGTGGATTGCCGAACCGCGATTTGCGGTTTGTGCTGCACGGCAACACCAGTGGAAGCCCTAAATTGTTGCGCACATTTGCTGAAATCGCTGTGCCATACGCAACGCTAACCTTCACCTGTTTCTTGCTGCTTTTGATGCAAGGGGTGCGGCCGCTCACTGCCATGCTGGCGTCGCTGGCGAGCATGTCGACCAACGGATTTTTGCCAACGCTCTCTGGCGGTTCGATTTTCAACAATTACAGCGCTGAGATCACGTTGATCATTTTTATGTTGATTGGGGGCACGTCAATCATTTGGCATAAAACGGTTGTGAATCGGCGGTTTGATTTGTTGAAAGAACATCGTGAGAGCATGGCACTTGTGGCCTTGGTGTGCATCACCGCCATTTTGCTTTTTGCCTTCCAGTCTGTGCTGTTTGGTGCGGGAAATCATCCAACATTGCTGGCGAACTTTTTTGACGTTGCGGCTTTGATGACCACGACTGGCATTTTGCACAATGAAAATTTGGGGAGCGGGGTGCCGCTTACCCTTGCATGGATGCTGGCCATTGGTGGTGCAACGACCTATTCGACGGCGGGTGGTATCTCGTTGCACCGGCTGGGCACAATGTTGGAGCAATCCATCAATCAGGCCCGGCAATTGGTTTTTCCACACGCTGTTTTGGCCAATATTAAAATTGGTGGCAAAAGCCTTGATGCGAAAAATGTGAAAGCAGTTTGGAGCTATTTCTTCCTGTTCATTTTGTCGCTCAGCATAGCGCTGATGGCGTTTTCTGCCATGGGCTATGATTTTGCGGCAGCCTTCTCTTTGGCGGTGGGCAGCTTGAATTCAATTGCCTCTTTGGTGGAGTTTGGCCTGGCCAACGATGTGGAACACAGTAGACAAGCCCTTATACTTATGACTATATTTGCATTTGCAGGGCGAGTTGAAATTTTGATCATCTTTGCAGCAATCGCAAATTTGCTGCGGCAGTAGCCCGTAATAAAAGCACGTGCCGCAACGAGTAGTAATGCGTGGCATTAGAACATATAGACCATTTTAAAGGTGCGTATCATCCTTAAAAAGTGGCATCAATCACGGTACTGACTTTGAGTTGCGCGTTAGCACCGTTTAAAAAAGAGGCCCAAATGCCCAACGATAAAAGCCAAAATCTGCAAGATTCTTTTCTCAACAATGTGCGTAAGAACAAAATCCCCGTAACAGTGTTTCTGGTGAACGGGGTGAAGCTGCAAGGTGTCATCACCTGGTTTGACAATTTTTGCTTGTTGCTAAGACGTGAAGCGCAATCGCAGCTCGTTTACAAACATGCAATCTCGACCATCATGCCTGGTGCGCCTGTTCAGCTTTTTGATCCAGAAAATACGGACAAAAACTAAGATCAACAGGTAAAGAGTTGAGTAAATCAAAAGACGAACACCTGACTGATCAGCAGGAAGGTGTTGAGTTTGCGCGCGGCCCGAAATCATTCATTGATCGGCGCGCTGCAGCAACACGTGCAATGCTGGTTACGCCAGATATCACACGACAACCCAATCGACGGACAATAGATGCGCGGCAGGCCGAATTTGAAGGTCTTGCGGCTGCGATCAATCTTGAGATTGTGCATTCGAGCGTTGTTTCCGTGCGGGAGATTAAGCCAGCAACCTTTATTGGTGGTGGGCATGTCGAAAATATTGCCGCGACGGTGAAGGAAGACAAAATCAAGCTTTTACTGCTTGATTGCCAACTTTCGCCCATTCAACAGCGCAATTTGGAAAAACAAACCGGCGCAAAAGTGTTGGACCGGACGGCACTTATCCTTGAAATTTTTGGCGAGCGCGCTGCAACGCGGGAAGGGGTGCTGCAAGTGGAACTTGCCCACCTCAACTATCAAAAAGGCCGTTTGGTGCGTTCATGGACCCACTTGGAACGGCAGCGTGGTGGTTTGGGCTTTGTTGGTGGCCCAGGGGAAACACAGATCGAGGCTGACCGCCGGCAATTGCAAGAGCGCATTACGCTTTTGACCCAACGGCTGGATAAGGTGAAGAAAACCCGCACTGAGCAGCGCAAAGCCCGCAAAGTGGTGCCGCATCCAATTATCTCTTTGGTAGGCTACACCAATGCTGGCAAATCGACCCTGTTCAATTGTTTGACTGGCGCAAGTGCGAAAGAGGCAGACATGTTGTTTGCCACATTGGACACAACAGTACGCCGTCGGATTTTGCCGCATAAGCGTGAAGTCGTGTTTTCAGACACTGTTGGTTTTATCGCGGATTTGCCAACGGATCTTGTGGCTGCGTTCCGGTCTACGCTGGAAGAAGTGACTGATGCCCATCTGGTGCTGCATGTTCGCGACATTTCCAACCCCGATCATTTGGCACAAGCGCAAGATGTTGAAGATGTGCTGAAGGAATTGGGCGTGACGCCAAAGGATGTGCCGTTTATCGAAGTTTGGAACAAGATTGACCAAGCCAGCGAAGAACAATTGGTACAAGCACGGGCGCAACACCGCAGCGAGGTGCCAGTTGTCGAAGTCTCGGCCGTTACCGGGCAAAATATCGATGATTTGATTGCGTTGATTGAAGATACACTGGCAAAAACCAGCCGAATTCAACGGGTTATCCTGCCGCATGAAGCTGCCGGGAAGGCGCATTGGCTGTTTGAAAACGGTGAAGTGACAAATCAGTTTCCGAGCGAAGATGAGTTGTCGACAGTATATGAAGTCCGGATTCCAAAGAACAAAATGTCTGGCTTTTTAGAAGAATTTGGCGCCTATGTGCTGATGCACTAGGCGCAGTTCTCTACTTCCGTTTATCGGCCAATCTTGCTTCGTCCCAAAGGTTTTGCAGGGTTTCGAAGTCCGTTTCATCCAGCTTCTGGCCTTGTTCCGCCACGCCTTTTTCTATGTGTTTGAACCTGCGGACAAATTTCGCGTTTGCATCTTGCAAGGCTGTTTCGGGATCGATGTTCAGCTTGCGGGCGAGGGAGGCCACGGCAAACAATAGGTCGCCTAACTCTTCATGTAGGCGCTCTTTTGGGGCGTCTGTAGCCATCTCGTCCTGAAGTTCGGCCAGCTCCTCATGCAGTTTTTCTGCGGCTTGCTCTGGCCCTGTAAAATCAAATCCGATGCGTGCTGCGCGTTTGGCCAGCTTATCGGCCCGCATAAGGGCAGGTTGCCCCCGCGGAATGTCGTCTAAATAACCTTTTGGGGCTTCATTTGCACCTTGCCGTGCTGCTTTTTCAGCCCGTTCTTGCGCTTTAATGCCATCCCAGACGCGTTTCACCTCAACGGGGTCAGATGTGTCTATATCGCCAAACACATGGGGGTGCCGGCGGATCAGTTTGGCAGAAATGCCATAAACAACGTCGCCGAAATCGAATTTGTTTTCTTCCTGCGCCATTTGCGCATAGTAGATTGGCTGGAACAGCAAATCGCCGAGTTCATCGCGCAGCTCATCAAAATCTTTATTTTCGATAGCTTCAGCAACTTCATATGCTTCTTCGATTGTGTGTGGCTTGATCGTGTCGAAATTCTGCTCCAAATCCCAAGGGCAGCCGCCATCAGGATCACGCAAGCGAGCCATAATATCGATGAGCGTTTGAATGTCGCGGGAAGGTTTCATTTGAGGCAATCTGCTGTTTTGGATGGGACAAATTCGGTTATTTTATAGTCAGCGAGTTGGTGCGTGTAGAACGGGTCTTGTTCAATGATCGTTTGTACGGCTTCCTTTGATGAAGCAGTCGCGAGAATAATACCGCCATCGCGTGGAACTTTCGCACCAGATGCGAGAAAACTTCCATCAGCATAAAATTGATCCAGAAAGTTGCGATGTGCAGCTAAATGAGGCTCGATGTTATCCAGCTCAACTTTGTAGCTCAATTCAATGACAAACAGATGCGCTGTGTCGCTCAGGAAAGACATATTGGGTCACCAAGTTTTTGGGTATATTGATCATATCGGTTGGAAGAGAACAAGCGATGCCTTTGATTGTCTGAAATTGCCGTGCAATCGTAAGACATATACACAAGCCTACAAATATACAAAATTCATATAATATATATTATGGAACATTTATTGATATATAAGGTGGGTCTTGTGGTTGCGTGATATATGATTTTAGCATCTCCCATGGCTTACATTCACTCTAATATCCTTTCTAGCGACCTACACTTGCTGCCTGATAACATGGTGCGCTGTGTTGCTCCTTTTGGTGGGTTTGTGCGGAGTCCTGATGATCCTGATTTCCATTGGGGAAATTTTGGCATTGTCTGTTCGGACAATTTTTTGTCGTTGGATTCCATTCTCGAGCACTATTGCGCATTCATGGCAGATGAAATTCGTCACCTCGCTTTGATCTGGGATTGCGACGTTGATTTGGATGCTGAAGATTATCAGCGCTGGCAGCGCACCGGTGTTGAGTTTGATTTCAGCAACGGATTTTTGTTGCGCGATCAATCAAACTTGGATGCTCGACAAGTTGACGGTGAAATTCGCGCTATAGTCAATCACTCAGATTGGCAGAAAGTGCTTGAGTTGCAGATCGAGATGTTGGGTTCGGATGTTTCCAGCAATGATATTTCAGTCATCAAACGTCGTTTAATCCATTTGCAAAGCCTTTGCATGCAGGACCATGGGAAATGGTTTGGTGTTTTTAAATCAGGCAAGCTGGTTGCTGATCTGGGCATTTTCTTATGTGGTGACGTTGCGCGGTTTCAGCATGTTGAAACGCGCGATAATCATCGCGGTCACGGTTATTGCCGGGCGTTGATCTGTGCGGCCATGAATTGGGTGATGACGCAGTCATCGTCATATCAAATTTGGATTGAGGCCGAAGAAAATAGCGACGCGGCAATGATTTACCAGCGTTTCGGGTTTCAAAAACAAGAACGGCTTTTAGCTGCTTTTCACGCGGATATTAGTCAGTTTTGATCTCAATTTTCATGCCATCATAGGCCGGTTCGACGTGTGACGGTGTCTCGTTTAGAACAGTTTGATAGTCCAAATCGATATGCATATTTGTCAAAACAGCACGTTTTGGCTTCATATAATCCACCCATGAAAGCGCTTCTTCCAGATTGAAGTGGCTTGGGTGTGTTGAATATCTCAGCGCATCGATAATCCAGCAATCCAAGCCTTCTAGCGCTTTATATGAAGATTTTGGAATGTCTGACACGTCGCAGGAATAGGCCAGGTTGCCTATGCGGAAACCGAGTGAATGGATATTGCCATGCACCTGATCAAATGCGGTGAGGCGGATGGGTGCGCCCTCGCCTGTGATGGTGACGCTGCTGCCAGCTTCCAGCTCATTTGCATTCAAAATTGGCGGATATGGGCTGCCTGGCGGTGCGGTGAAGCAGTAGCCGAAGGCTGATTTGATGCGTGCAAATGCAGATTTTGAAGAATAGACTTCGACCCGCTTGCGGTCATTCAGCGCGAGCACGCGCAAATCATCAATGCCGTGGCAATGGTCTGCATGTTCGTGGGTGTAAAACACAGCGTCAAGGCTGGAAATGCCAGTGTCCAGCAATTGCTCGCGCATGTCGCATCCTGTGTCGATCAACACATTGGTGGATGGACCACCTTCTTCATAATAGCCTTGCAACAATAAGGAGCAGCGACGACGGCGGTTTTTGGGATTGTTTGGATCACAATCGCCCCAATTGCCGCCCACGCGTGGTACGCCGCCGGAAGACCCACAGCCGAGAATTGTTGCGACAATTTTTGGCTTATTTTGTTGGGTCACTTTACCGCCTTATTGAAGAGGAGATCAAAGTTTTCAGTGGTTTGTTTGGCAAACGCATCAAAGTCTTGCTCTAATGCTTGTGCCAGAAATTCGGCTGTGTGCCGCACAAAAGCGGGTTCATTTGATTTGCCCCGATGCGGTACAGGCGCCAAATAAGGAGCGTCTGTTTCCACCAAGATACGATCAAGTGGCAGTTTTTTTGCAGTTTCAACGATTGATGCGGCAGATTTGAACGTGGCAATGCCTGAGAAAGAGACATAGCCGCCCAACTCGATGCCATGCAGTGCCAATTCTTCACCGGAAGAAAAGCAATGCAAAACAAAGGGGAAGGCCCCCTTCTCTGTTTCTTCCGACAAGATGCGGGCGGTGTCTTCTTCCGCATCACGGGTGTGAATCACCAGTGGCAATTGCGTGATGCGTGCTGCTTCGATATGGCGGCGAAAGCCGATTTCCTGCGCTTCGCGCGGCGCATTATCATAGAAATAATCGAGACCAGCTTCGCCGATCGCTACGCATTTTTCATATGCGGATAGCTCAACCAATTGCTCAACAGTAATATCCAGCTCTTCATCTGCATTGTGCGGATGGGTGCCGACCGAACAAAATACGTGCGGATATTTTTCCGCTATGGCTTTGATTTGATCAAACTTTTTGACGCGGGTGGAAATGGTAACCATCCGCTCCACGCCCGCTTCTTTTGCGCGCGCCATCACGCCATCAATGTCGGCCTGAAGCGCGTCAAAGTCTAAATGGCAATGGCTATCGACAAGCATTTAGTCTTCTTTCGCCTGATGTTCGAACCGTTTGAAAACTGGGCTTGGAGCTGGCAATTCAGCGCCGGGTTGCAACTTATCTGCCTCAGAAATGTTGGCAAACTGACGTTTATCAGCCGGAATGTTTAGCACATCCAAGAACTTACCTGCACCAATTGGGGTGAACGGTTGGGCTACAATCGCTAGCTGACGAATGGCTTCAGCCGTTACATAAAGTACGGTTTCCATACGTTCAGGATCGGTTTTCTTTAGCGCCCAAGGCTCTTGATTGGCAAAGTAACGGTTCGCCTCGCCCACTTTTGACCAAATCGCGTCAACAGCGTCATGCAGCAGACATTCGTCTATTGCTGCCCGCGCTTTCTCCAAAGCTGGCGCGATGCTGTCCAGCAAGGCTTTATCGTCAGCGGTCAACTCGCCAGGTGTTGGCACTTTGCCTTCACAGTTTTTAGCAATCATGGACAAGGAACGCTGTGCCAAGTTGCCGAAATCATTGGCCAAGTCTGCGTTGCAGCGGTTTACGCATTTTTCGTGGCTATAATCGCCATCATTGCCGAAATTCACTTCGCGCAAGAAATAGAACCGTGTGGCATCCGAACCAAATTCTTCGATCAGTTCAAACGGGTCGATCACATTGCCCAAGCTCTTCGACATTTTTTGACCATCCACGGTCAAAAAGCCATGAGCATAGACTTTTTTCGGCACGTCAATATCGGCACTCATCAGGAATGCAGGCCAGTAGATGGCGTGGAAGCGGGTAATGTCTTTGCCGATCACGTGCACATCTGCAGGCCAGAACTTTTTGAAGTCTTCGCTATCCACATCGGGATAGCCAAGCGCGGTGATATAGTTTGTGAGCGCGTCGACCCAAACATACATCACATGTTCTGGCGCGTTGGGCACCGGAATGCCCCAATCAAATGTGGTCCGTGAAATGGAAAGATCCCGCAGGCCAGATTTGACGAAAGCTGTGATTTCGTTGCGGCGGGCTTTGGGGCCGATAAATTCTGGATGCGCCTCATAAAATTCAAGCAGCTTGTCACCATAGGCAGACAGACGGAAGAAGAAGCTTTTTTCTTCCACCCATTCCACTGGTGTGCCCTGCGGTGAGATTTTGCTGCCGTCTTCGGCTACGGTCAGTTCGCTCTCGTCATAATAGGCTTCGTCGCGTACGGAGTACCAACCAGCATAAACATCTTCATAGATGTCGCCCTTTTCCTGCATGCGTTGCCAAATGGCTTGCGATGCCTTTTTGTGGCGCTCTTCGGTGGTGCGGATAAAGTCATCATTTGACAAGTTTAGCGCGTCAGCCAAGCGGAGGAACTGCGCAGAGTTTTCATCTGCAAGTTGCTTGGGCGTAATGCCCTTTGCCGCGGCTGTTTGTGCCATTTTGATGCCGTGCTCATCTGTGCCGGTCAAGAATTTCACATCATACCCATCAAGGCGTTTAAACCGTGCCATTGCATCAGCGCCCGCCATCTCATAGGCATGGCCAATGTGCGGCACGCCGTTTGGATAATGGATTGCGGTGGTCACATAATAGGATTTGTCGCTCATAAGCTCTTGGTCTTTTTGGTCTAAACTGTTTGATGCTCGTTGATCATGGCCGCTTGATTTAACATGCGAATATGTTCGAGCACCATTGTGATGGTTTGTTTCTTGTCGAGATTGAAAATGGCTTGTTCAGCCACCAATTCCTGCGTCTTTTCCCACACACTCAAGGCTTTGGCAAGCAGCGAACGCGGCGCTTTTTGCGCGCTTAAATATTTGGCGATTGCGGCGACATGATTGTCGATCATTTCCATGCCCAATTGCCAAGCTTGTTCCGCTTTTGGATCAGCCAATGCGGCCGCCAATTCCAGCATGGCGCTATCACCATGTTGATCAGGTGCTTCAAGCCAAGCAAATAGCGCGCGCAAGGCGGGATTGTCCGCCACCTCAAGCGCTTCAAATGCCTTGCGGGGGCGTCCTTTTGCGATCGCTAGAATTTGCGACAGCTCTTCCCCATCCAGCAAGATGCCGGATTGCTCAATCACCGCCTGCACCTCGCTATTGTCGATTGGCTTAAGCGGCAGCAAATTGCAGCGCGAGCGAATGGTGGGCAGCACGCCACCGACCCTGTGGGTCACCAACAAGAAGATCGCGTTTTGCGGCGGTTCTTCCAGCGTTTTAAGTAAAGCGTTCGCCGCGTTGGCATTTAGATCATCGACACAATCGACGATACAAACCCGTACGCCAGAACGTGCTGCGCTGGTTTGGAAGAATTTCACAGCTTCCCGAATGTCGTTCACCGAAATTTGTGCAGCGAACTTGCCAGTTTTGGCGTTCTTTTGGCGGCGAATAACTTTCAGGTTTGGATAAGAGCCTTGGCGCATTTGTTCTTCTATGCGGGCCAGTGGCTCATCGCCTGACTTTGCAAAAAGATTTCGCGCTACATGATATGCAAATGTGGATTTGCCGATGCCTTTTGGGCCTGCAATCAGAAATGCATGATGCAGTTTGTGATCGTCATAAGCACGCAAGAGCTGGTCAAATTGAGATTTATGCCCCAATAGCTGCGCCGATTGTTCTGGCAATGGCGCATTGGACAATTGATCCGCTTGTAGCTCTAGCTCCTGCTCTGCCATTTATTGATCTAACTCGCTGGCATAGCGGTTTTCAACCGCTTCCCAAATTGCGGTTTCCAAATCATTGGCCGATTTGTCGCCATCGATCACCACAAAGCGCTCATGCTCGCGCTTTGCAATATCGAGAAAGTTTTGGCGCAATTGGCGGTGCCAGTCCAAATTTTCTTTTTCATAGCGGTCTGGCGGCAGGTCTAAGCCATCTTCAGCGGCGCGTTTGCGCACGCGTTCAAAAGCCAGTTCCGGGTCCATATCGATCAGAATGGTCATATCTGGCGTGGTGCCATCCAGTGCCAATTGCTCAAGCGCGCTGATCAATTTGGTGGGCACGCCACCATTCAAGCCTTGATAAGCGCGGGTTGAATCGTGAAATCGATCCGAAAGCACCCATTTGTCGCTTTCCAGATTTGGGCGGATCATTGAATTGACATGATCAAGACGTGCGGCGGCAAACAGAATGGCCTCTGCGCTCGGTCCCCATTCTTCTGATTTGCCTTGCAGCAGGAATGATCGAATGGCCTCTGCCCGTGGCGTGCCGCCGGGTTCGCGCGTACGCACTGCTTCCACCCCACGTTTGTTGAGGTTGGCCACAAGGCGTTGAATTTGGGTTGATTTCCCAACCCCCTCACCGCCTTCAAATGTAATAAATCGCGCTTGCATAATGTCTTTCTAGTTGAGCCAGCCTAAGGTCAGCTCCTTCAACGCATCAGTTGCCTGGCGCACCAAATCGCCCTGTTCAACCGTCTCTACTGCATAGAGTGGTGTTTTTTGAATCAGATTCTCGTCACAATATACATGTAGATCAGCCAAATATTGACCGCGATCCACAGGCGGCATGATCGGACCTTGATACACAATGCGCGCATTCAAGCAGCGGCGAGAACCTTTAGGTACGTAAAGATCAATTGCGCCATCGCCGATCAGGCCAACTTTAGGGATTTCCCCGCCGTATACGCCGACTTCGCCGACAATCTCACCATCTTTAAAGGTTTCCAGCTTTTCAAATGTGCGGGTGCCCCATGTGATCAATTTACGAGCTTCTTCGCGCCGTTCGCTCATGCTTTCCATGCCGTGCAACACAGCAACCAAGCGGCGACCGCCTTCGGTGGTGGAGGCAACGATGCCATAGCCTGAGGCTTCTGTGTGGCCGGTTTTCAGGCCATCAACGCCAATACCGTCGTCCAGCAATGTGTTGCGATTGCGCTGGTTGATGCCGTTCCACTCGAAAGCCTCTTGCGCGAAAATGTCGTAATATTCGGGGAAATTCTTGATGATGTAACGGCCTAGATTGGCCAGATCTCTGGCGGTCACCAGCATGTTCTCATCTGGCAAACCTGTCGAGTTTTCGAAATTGGAATTCTCCAAGCCGATATCTGCAGCAAGTTCGTTCATCACACGTACGAAACTGTCTTCCGTGCCGCCAATGCCTTCAGCCAGCGCAATGCTGGCGTCATTTCCTGATTGGATGATGACGGATTTCACCAGATTTTCGACGCTAACTTTTGAGTTCAGCTCTGCAAACATGGTTGACCCGCCGGAACTCGCCCCGCCTTCGCGCCATGCTTTTTCTGAAATGAAGAACTCATCGCTGAGTTCGAGTTGGCCAGACTTCAGCCGCTCAAACACCACTGCGATGGTCATAAGCTTTGCCATGGAGGCAGGCTCCATGGGTTCATCAGCATTTTTTTGATAGAGAACCGTGCCAGATTCATAGTCCATCAAAATGGCGAACTTGGCGCGGCTTTCAAATTCAACTTGAGCAAGTGCCGAACTGATTAGACATGCTAAGATCGCCCCAATGACACTTATATGCGTGAGGGTCTTCTTGAATAACATGCTGCTCACCTCCCCTAATCGGCAATGAATTGGCGCCAACTGATTGGCGCCATTGCCTTATTCATATAGGAGGAATTCGTCTAGGCCAAGACTACGGGTCAATTCTAGCAAATCTTGTTTTGTGACGCCGGGACGCAATGTTTCCACCAGCACACCATAGCCTTGGCGACCATTTTGGGTGCCTGGCACGGTACGCACGGCTGCGATTTGTGCGAATTCAACTGCCAGTTCATGGGCCGCGTTTGGATCAGTTTCAAACCCAAGGGTTTTGTTGATCGTGCGGGCATCCAAATCCATGCTTTGCTGCCATTGCTTCAAACCATTATTTTGGCCTGCCATCGCGTTAGCCGCTGCATGTGCGCCATTCACCACGCCAGATGTATCAGCGTAGGATGAGAACAAGGAGTCATATGCATTATCGTTAGCCAAGCCGTTTGCCCCACTCTGCAAGGCACCTAGGTTGGTGCGTGACGGTGGCGTAGGCACAGCTTGTGGCGCAAGCGCTGCGGTTTGGATGGATTGCAAATTGTCTGAATTTGCAAAGGCCAAACGTGTGCCGCTGTTCCGTTCCATTTCAGTTGGCGTGTTGATGCTCGCCATCAAGAAGCGTGTATCATCGCCTTGGATTGGTGCGCGACCAACATATTGAACGCGTACTTTTGCGGTGCCCTGATTTTTAAAGTCGAGCACATCTGCTGTGCGACTAGACAAATCAATCTCACGACCATGGGCAAATGGGCCACGATCGTTTACGCGCACCACAACGGAACGACCATTGTCCAAATTCGTTACTCGTACGTATGATGGCAATGGCAATGTTGGGTGTGCGGCGCTGAGATGGTTCTGGTCAAAAATTTCGCCATTCGCGGTCAACCGACCATGAAAGTTTGGACCATACCAAGAAGCGCGACCAATCTTGTCGTAATTGGTGTCTTCCTTCGGGTGATACCATCTGCCGGCAACCTTATATGGTTTGCCAACCTGATAACGCCCGCCGCCTTTGCGCACATTGGAACTTGTGGTCAAACGCGGAGAAGCGGAAACGCCATATTCCGAAGATGAGAACTTCGTTTTTGTATTGATGTTCTTGCTGAGAAAGCCGCCGCTATTGCCGCAAGCTGCCAACAAAGGCAAGCTGATCGCGAGTACTGCAATGGCACGTGCTTTTTTGTTTAGTCTATTCATTATGCGCATTCGGATTATAACACTTCAAATTGTACGCAATATCATAACGCATTTTTAGATCAATTGCCCACCACGCATTTCGCGCATGGTTTCGAATTATTTAATTTCGCCCTATTCTAGAAAGAATGCGGCGCAGATGTGGCCAAATGATGGAAATTTTCACTTTTTCGGGATATAAAGCTTTCTTTATATCCCAAATATGATATGACACCCCAACAGCAGCAGACCAAAAAAGGATGAGCATGAATAAGCTACAGAAACTTTTGAAGGAAAAAGGCATTTTGCTTGCCGATGGCGCCACTGGCACCAACCTTATTCCTATGGGTCTCGATTCGGGTCAGGCGCCTGAGGCGTGGAACTTCGATCATGTGGATCGGATTCAAAAGTTGCACCAGTCTTTCATTGATGCGGGTTCTGATATTCTGGTCACCAATTCTTTTGGCGGCACGGCGCGCCGTTTGCATTTGCATGACCTGCACGACCGTGTGGTTGAAATCAACAAGGCCGCAGCCGAAATCGCTGGTGATTTGGTCGCTAAATCTGGCCGCGAAATTGTGATTGCAGGCTCTGTCGGTCCAACTGGGGATCTGCTGGTGCCGCTTGGTGAGCTGACTTATGAAGGTGCGGTTGAAGCATTTGAAGAGCAAATGACAGGCCTTAAACAAGGTGGTGCGGATTTGGCATGGATTGAAACCATGTCCTCCCCTGAAGAAATTGATGCCGCGATTGAAGCTGCCAACAATGTTGGCTTGGATTATGTGGTCACCGCAAGCTTTGATACGGCTGGCAACACCATGATGGGGCTCACGCCAACAGCATTCGCGCAGCAAATGGCAGGCAAAAATCCACGTCCGCAAGCGTTTGGGTCTAACTGTGGTGTTGGTGCATCTGATTTGCTGGTGGCAGCAATCGATATGGTGGCCAATGCGGATGGTATTCCTGTTGTGGCCAAAGCTAATGCGGGTATTCCGAAGATTGCTGGCGACCAAGTTGTTTATTCAGGCTCGCCTGAGTTGATGGGTGATTATGCCAAATTGGCGATGAACCTGGGTGTTTCCATTATTGGTGGTTGTTGCGGCAACAGCCCGGCTCATGTGAAAGCCATGGCCGATGCATTGCGCACTCACAATGGTGGCGATGCGCCTACTGCAGATGAAATCATCGAAGTGCTTGGGCCTTTGGTTTCGCCTAAATCAACAAAGACATCAGATCGCAGCAGCCGTCGTCGGCGTCGCGGGTAATTTTCGTCAACTCTTGAGGGTAACAATATGGCGGATGAAGAAGACGATATCATTCTTTCGGAATTGGATGATGAAGAACTGTCCGAGCAGATGCAGGACGATCTTTATGATGGTCTGAAAGAAGAGATTGAAGAAGGCGTCAATATCTTTCTTGAGCGCGGCTGGGCGCCATATGACATTTTGACCAAAGTTTTGGTCAAAGGCATGAAAACCGTTGGCGATGATTTCCGCGACGGTATTTTGTTTGTGCCGGAAGTGCTGCTGGCCGCAAACGCCATGAAGGCGGGTATGCATATTCTGCGTCCGCTGCTCACTGAAACCGGTGCGCCCAAAATGGGCAAAATGGTTGTGGGCACCGTGAAGGGCGACATCCACGATATTGGCAAAAACCTCGTCGGCATGATGATGGAAGGCGCTGGCTTTGAAGTGATTGACTTGGGCATCAACACCGATGTGGATCAATTCCTCACGGCGATTGAAGAGCATAAGCCGGACATTTTGGGCATGTCTGCCCTTTTGACCACTACCATGACCTACATGAAAGTCGTGATCGAAACGCTGAAAGAAAAAGGCATTCGGGACGAGTTGATCGTGTTGGTTGGCGGCGCGCCATTGAATGAAGAGTTTGGCGAAGCCATTGGTGCAGACGCTTATTGTAAAGACGCTGCTGTGGCGGTTGAAACTGCAAAGCGTTTGATCACGCAACAGGCTTAATTGAAAAATATCAAAATGTTAGATGATGATGTTAAAGTTGAAGGTGCGAAACGTCGCGTAGGAATAGTTTCCTGTGGCGCATTGGCGCGTGAGATTTTGCATCTTCAAAAACAGCTTGGTGGCGACCATTGGCAGTTGAAGTTTTTGCCTGCTGATTTGCACAATCGGCCGACAGAAATTCCTGCTGCTGTGGACGCGGCCCTTACCGAAATGGCTGGTGAATGTGATCAGCTTTTGGTGGGATATGCGGATTGTGGCACCGCAGGCAAACTTGACCCCGTGATCGAAAAGCACGGGGCAACGCGGATGGAAGGTGCGCATTGTTATGCATTTTTCCTCGGCCTTGATGAGTTTGATGTGGTGCATGATCACGAGCCAGGCACGTTTTATCTGACAGATTATTTGGTACGGCAGTTTGATACGTTGGTGTTCAAGCCGCTTGGTTTGGACCGGCATCCAGAATTGCGCGATGCCTATTTCGGCAATTACACGCGCCTGATGTATCTGCGCCAAAGCCGTGATGCAAAGCTGAACGAAAAAGCGCTGCATGCCGCCATGCGTTTAGGGCTGCGGCTGGAAATTCGCGATACGGGTTATGGCGAGTTGGAACCGTTTTTAAACAAGGTAAGTTGAGATGAGTTTGACCATTATTTATTGGCGCGACATCCCCACACAATTGAGTTTTGGCAAAGGGCGCAAAGCGAAAAAACGTCCCCTCGCCGACCGCTTTATGGTGGCCGTGGATAAGGCTGCGATGGTTTCTGGCGCATCTGACGATGACAGCTATTTGGAAGAATGGCGGCGCGAAGAGATTGAAATTGGCGACGAAGCGCCAGAGGCGGCAATGGAGCGCATTGCCGGCGAGCTTGAGGCGCAATATCCAACAAAAATTCTTGCACAATTGGCCCAAAATGGCGGCCGCAATCACTAAGAGGCAAAAATGACCGTACGTACTGTTTTAAGTTCACCAACCAAAGAAGTGATCATTGGGTTTGACCAGCCATTTTGCGTGATTGGTGAGAAGATTAATCCGACTGGCCGCAAAAAGCTGGCTGCGGAAATGAAAGAACATAATTACAGCACCGTTGAAAAAGACGCCTTGGCACAAGTTGCTGCGGGCGCACATGTTTTGGACGTGAATGCGGGGGTGCCTTTGGCGGATGAGCCAAAGATTTTGGCAGAATGTGTGCAGCTGGTGCAGTCGCTTACTGACGTGCCTTTGTCGATCGACAGCTCAATCATTGATGCGCTTGAAGCAGGCCTTTCTGTTTATCAGGGCAAAGCTTTAGTGAACTCAGTTACGGGTGAAGAAGAGAGCCTTGAGCGCGTATTGCCGTTGGTGAAAAAGCATGGTGCGGCTGTTGTGGCGATCTCTAACGACGAGACGGGCATTTCGACCGATCCGAATGTGCGTTTTGAAGTGGCCAAAAAGATCGTTCAGCGTGCGCAGGATCATGGCATCCCGAAGGAAGACGTTGTGGTCGATCCATTGGTGATGCCAATTGGTGCGATGAATGATGCGGGCCGTCAGGTGTTTGCCCTATTGCGTCGTTTGCGCGAAGAATTGCAAGTGAACACTACTTGCGGTGCGTCAAATGTGGGCTTTGGTATTCCGAACCGTCAATTGATGACAGGTCACTTTTTGGCAATGGCTGCTGGGCACGGCATGACCTCTGCGATTATGGGCGCAACCCACAAAGAGCAGATGGACGCGATCCGCGCGGCCAATGTGCTGAATGGTTTTGATCCGGATTGTGGCGAGTGGCTTCGCGCCAATCGCCCCGCCGCCCCTGAAGGTGAAGATGGCGAAGCTGGTGGCCGTCGCCGCCGTTCAGGCCGTCGTCGTGCTCGCGGATAGGAGAAACTTATGACCGCGCCTCAAGACGCTCTGCTTGTTTTCCAGCCATCTGGACGCAAGGGACGCTTTCCTATTGGCACGCCCATTCTGGACGCTGCGCGTGAGCTTGGTGTTTATGTGGAAAGCGTGTGCGGCGGGCGCGGCATTTGTGGCAAATGCCAAGTGAGTGTCGCCAGCGGCAAATTTGCCAAGTTTGGCATTGAGAGCAGTGAAGAAGGCCTGTCGCCAAAAGGCTTTAAAGAAGAGCGCTATGATGAAAAGCGCGGGCTTGAGCCCGGCATGCGCCTTTCCTGCTCAGCCACCTTACAGGGCGATATTGTTATCGACATTCCCGATGCCTTCCGCGTGGCAGGCCAGACAATTCGCAAAGATGCAAACACGGTGGGCATGTTGCGTGATCCGGCCATTCGGCTTTGCTATGTGGAGCTGGACGAGCCAGACATGCACAACCCGATGGGTGATGGTGATCGGCTGTGTCGCGCCATTGAACAGCAGTTCGATCTGGAACAGCTCGAAATTCAGCATCATTTGAAGGCAGAGCTGCAAAAGATTTTGCGCCGGGGCAAATGGGAAGTCACTGCTGCTGTGCATTTGGACGGTGCTCGCCCGCAGATTGTGGCACTTTATGAAGGTCTTAGCGATGAAATGAGTGGGATCGCCGTGGATATTGGCTCCACCACCATCGCCGCTCACCTCACCGACTTGTCGACTGGTGAAATTCTTGCTTCAGCAGGCGTCGCTAATCCGCAAATTCGCTTTGGCGAAGATCTGATGTCGCGCGTGTCATACGTGATGATGAATGATCGCGGTTTGGACGATCTCAATAAAGCAGTTGTGGATGCTGTGAACTCGTTGATTGGGCAATTGCTGGATATGTCTGGCCGCAAGCGCAGTCATTTGCTGGACTGTGTTTTTGTTGCCAATCCGGTGATGCATCATCTGTTTTTGGGTTGGGACCCGACTGAAATTGGCCAAGCGCCATTTGCGTTGGTGCAATCTAGCCCCGTGCATGTAGCGGCTCATGAGATCGGCCTTGATCTGCCCAAAGGCACGCAAACCTATTTGCTGCCGCTGATTGCGGGCCATGTGGGCGCCGACGCGGCTGCGGTGTTGTTGGCCGAACGGCCACAGGAAAATACCGAGCCAACGCTGATCGTTGATGTGGGCACCAATGCAGAAATTGCTTTGTGGAATGGCACACAGCTTTTTGCGGCATCTTCCCCCACGGGCCCAGCCTTTGAAGGCGCGGAGACATCCTGTGGTCAGCGGGCTGCCCCTGGCGCCATTGAACGAATCCGGATTAATCGAGACGACCTCACCTGTCGCTACAAGGTGATCGGCACCGAGCAATGGTCGGATGAAGATGGCTTTGTTGAGGGTGTGCAAACCACAGGCGTAACGGGCATTTGCGGCTCGGGTATTATCGAGATTATTGGCGAGATGCGCCTTGCAGGCATTTTGACTGATGATGGCATTATCCGTGCGCCGCAAAATGAAGCTGAACAGGCGGTTTTGATTGAACATGGCCGCACATGGTCATTTGTGGTGCGTGAAGGTACACCGCGCTTGGTGGTGACGCAAAACGACGTGCGCGCCATTCAGTTGGCCAAAGCTGCACTTTATGCTGGTGTGAAGCTATTGATGGATAAGGCTGAATTGCAAACGCTCGGTGAAATCAAGCTTGCAGGTGCCTTCGGGTCTTACATTGATCCCGCATATGCCATGTTGTTGGGTCTTGTGCCCGATTGTACGGTTGAGAATGTCCGGGCTGTCGGCAATGCCGCCGGGCAAGGCGCGTTGCGGGCCTTATTGAGTCGCGGTGAGCGGCGTTCAATTGAAGAGACGGCCTTGACGGTGACCAAAATTGAGACGGCCTTGGAACCTGCTTTCCAGCAACATTTTGTTGATGCGATGGGTATTCCAAACAGCGTTGATGCCTTCCCCCTCACCCGCGCCCATTTTGACATGGATGCTTTTGTGAAAAAGACGGCCGAGGCGGGCGAAAAGCCAAAGCGTCGAGGACGGCGGCGCGAACGCCGCTAGGCCAGTTGTTCTAAAATCGTCATGGCGTCTTCAACCCGCACGTCAATTTCTGATGGTGCGGGTTGATCCATAACGCCGATCACGCGGCGAATTTGCCAATCGCCAATCAGCACGGACAGAAAGATTTGCAGCCCCCCTTGCGCTTGAGATTGCCCCACCACTTCGGTAAGTAGCGGCAAGAACTTCGGAGCGACGGTTTCGCGTCCTTCTGTGTTCAACACTTTGCCCAACTCACCTGTCGGATCAGCTGCAGCAGCGCGGTTCAGCGCAATGGCGTTGTCACTCATCAGCATTGTCAGCAAAGTATGTGCTGCTCGGCGCAGTGTTTCGTCGGGTTTCTCATCCCGACTTATGGCCTGTTCGATCTCTGCTAATGTTTGGCTGGCATTTTTGCGGATCATTGCCGCAAACAATCCCTTTTTGTCGCCATACCAATTATAAAGCGTTTCGTTGGATGCTTTCGCCGCTTTGGCAATTTTCAGCATGGAGATGTTTTCATATCCCTGCTCCGCCAACAGTGCATAAGCGGTCGCCTCGATTTCAGCCATTCGGGCATCTTTATTTTGCTTCTTCAAGATTGCCTCTTGATTTATCCGTACACAACATTACGTTTATTGTTAACCGTACATATAATTACGCCAAAGGAGCGCATATGTCTATCTCGGAAAGCAAAGTTGAAAAACAAGTCGCTGCTGCCATTGCAGGTCTGATCATTTTACAAGTGGTGATGTTGGGTTCGCTATATGCTCAAATTGAACCACATCCACCTGCCATCATACCGATCTCAGGTATCGGCCCGTTTCTCTCGGTCAGCCTCTCCGCGGCGGTTGGTGCTTTGATGCTGGGGCCGCTGCATAGCCGCGCTGGTCGCGTTCTGGGTCTTATCGCCGCGTTGTTGGCGATGATCTCATTTGGACCGCAAAAATATATCGACCCACAATTCCCGCTGGTTTGGCCTGCCGTGGTTTTTGGGCAGATGTGTGCCGCTTACATTGCCTTCGCCAATATCCGTCATTGGCGATCATAAAAAAGGGCCGCATTAAGCGGCCCCAAAAATAATTATGCGGTCAGATCGCTTGGAGGCGTGAGGCCGTTGGCGAGGCAGGTTGTGGTGATTGTATTTGCCAACAGGCAAGCGATGGTCATCGGACCCACGCCGCCGGGAACTGGTGTGATCGCGCCAGCGACTTTCGCAGCTTCTGTGGTCTCAACATCGCCGACAAGTTTGGTTTTGCCCTCGCCTTTTTCTGGTGCGTCGACGCGGTTGATACCTACATCGATGACCGTTGCGCCGGGCTTCACCCAATCGCCTTTCACCATTTCAGGCCGTCCAACGGCGGCAACAATGATGTCCGCTTGACGGCAAATGCCTGCCAAATCTTTGGTGCGCGAGTGCGCTACGGTGACGGTACAATTGTCGCGTAGAAGTAGTTGCGACATTGGCTTGCCCACAAGATTGGAACGGCCAATGATCACGGCGTTCAAGCCTTCAAGTTTACCCAATTGATCGCGAAGCAACATCAAGCTGCCCAATGGTGTGCAAGACACGGGCCCCGGCAATCCAATGGCGAGTTTGCCCACATTTTCCGGTGTGAAGCAGTCCACATCTTTGGCAGGTGAAATACGTTCAATGATTTTGTCGCCGCTAATATGATCTGGCACAGGCATTTGCACCAAAATGCCGTTTACATCATCGCGCCCGTTCAGCTCGTCGATCAGCGCCAACAAGTCCGCTTCGCTGGTGTCAGCTGGCAGCTCATATTTAAATGAGTTCATGCCAACTTCTTTGGTCTGCTTTGATTTTGAGTTTACATAGACTTGGCTAGCCGGGTCTTCACCCACAATCACCACGGCCAAACCGGGCGTCAGATTATGTTCGCTTTTCAGACGTTGCACATGTTCGGCGATGCGTTGACGCAATTGCTGTGCGAAGGCTTTGCCATCGATGATTTGAGCAGTCATCATTTCTCTCCTTGAGCGTCTAAAAACGGCAATATCTCAATATTTTGTGATTTGAGGGCATCCACAATGGCTTTCACCATTGCCACTGCGTCAGGGCTATCTCCATGTACGCAGATTGATTGCGCCTTCAGCGGGGTAAAGCTGCCATCCATGGCCAATACGCCTTGGCGCTGCACAATGCTGGTCACGTGGGCGATGGCATCTTGCGCGTCGTGCAGCACGGCTCCATCCAGTTTGCGAGATGCCAATTGTCCATCGATAGTGTATGCCCTGTCAGCATAGGCTTCATCATAGACTGGAAGTCCGTGCCGGATGGCCGCCATGGTTTGCTCGGAACTGGCGAGTGCCAACACCGCCATTTCCGGGTCAAATTCTTTGATGATGCGCATCACATGATCGGCGGTTTCAGCTTCCTCAGCCGCCATATTGGCCAAAGCGCCGTGCACTTTCACATAACGTGCGGCCGTGCCTTCGGCAGAAGCCACTTTTTGAAAGCGCTCCAACTGCCGGAGCAATTGATCGCGCAGTTCGTCGAAACTGAGTTGAAGGCGGGTGCGACCAAAGTTTTCTTTGTCTTCAAATCCGGGATGAGCGCCGATGCTGACTTTGTTGGCCAGAGCCAGTTGAATGCTGTCGCGGATGGTTTTCTCATCCCCGGCATGACCGCCGCAGGCAATATTCGCGCTGGAGATCAGCGGCATCAGCTCTTTGTCGGTTCCGGCGCCCTCGCCCAAATCCGCATTAAGGTCAATGCTGGTGGGGCCGTGTTGCGTCATAATAGTTGATGCGCTTTCTCTAGAGTGATGGATTGAAATCTGATGCGGGTGTTTGGCCGCAATTGGGCCGCGCGGTCAAGGTCTTTATCAATTAAAGTTGCAATTCGTGGATAACCGCCAGTGGGCTGATGGTCGCGCATCAAGATCACAGGCGTGCCCTCGCCTAAGATTTGAATATCACCGGGCACCACCGCATCTGACACTAGACGCAGCTTGTCGATTTTGGCGAAGCGGTGTTCTGGATCGTTTAGGCGAAGGCCCATGCGATCCGTGGAGGATGAAATGGAAAATGGCGCCTCAAATAGGCTTTGCCATGCCTCTCTGCCCAGCAAATCCGCATGCAAACCGGGTAAGATGCGGAGGGTCACTTCATTGACTGCTTCGTCTTCAGTTTCAATTGGCGAGATGCTCTGAGCAGTTTGCTCAATAGAATCGCTAGTCACCAACTCAATCTGATCGCCTGTTTTGAGGGCGCGGCCATCCAACCCGCCAATGTGCGCCGCCAAATTGGTGGCTTTACTGCCAAGAAGCGTGGGCACATTCAACTCGTCGTTGAACCGCACATATCCATACATGCCGCTATGCCCAGTCGTGACATCAACCACATCGCCATCATTTAGTTGGGTAGACAAAGGCCAGCTTTGCGGTTGGCCATTGATGGTGCAACTAAATGCACCGCCTGCGGCTGCCATCGGCATGGATTGGCCATGATAGGTGAATTTCAGCCCCAGCATGGTGAATTCAAGTGCGCTGCTGGCACCTTGGCCGAGAAGCGCGAGCGTGTGGGCGAATGATTGTCGGTCCATCGGTCCGCTAGCCGAAACGCCATATTTAAGGCCGACGATGCGACCTTCATCTTGCACTGTGGAATGCGGAGAGACGCGTTGGAGCACAATTTTATTCATTGCCCTGCCCCTTTGCGCTTAACTCCACAAAATCACCTGGCCGTAGTTTCACCGGGGGATCAATGTGCACGTCGAAATTGTTGAGATCACAATGGCCGATTACGCTCCAACCGGTGCGGATGGGCACGCTGGTGATGGCTGTTTGCCCGGCGGCAAACAGAACTGATCCGGGGGGCACATTTTCCCGCAATTCTGTGCGGCGCGGAAAGTCGCGCCAATTTTCATGCAATCCAAGATAGAAGAACCCCGGGGAAAACCCTAAAGCCAAGACATCAAGCGGGAGTGCGGTGTGTTGCTCGATAAATTCGGCTGCGGACAGCTTTAAGTTACTGTGCACATTTTCGAAATCAGGGCCGGCATCGCCGCCATAGGTGATTTCGATTTCATGGATTTTGTTGCCTTCGTGTGCGCGCAGCTTTTCCAAATCAAAGCTGGCCAAGAGCATTTGCAACTCTTGCCGCAATGTCGCATAGGCCACGCGTTTTGGATCATATCGCACAAGGCATGAGAGCAAGTTGGAATTGGCCCCAATAATCAGCGGGGTCAATTTCTCTTCAACAATTTTGGTGAACTGAATCGCTTGCCGATTGGCGTTAAGCTGCAATTCGGTGCCGAACACCACCAAAATGGCGCGGTCGCCAAGCGGTTGCAGCTTAACGTGCCCGCGTTTTCGGTTTTGCGATGCCAGTTCAACCATAAGTGTTTTAGAACAACCCTTCGATCTGACCCGCATCATCAAGCTTGATGGCCTCTGCTGAAGGCACTTTTGGCAAGCCCGGCATGGTCATGATTTCACCGCAGATCGCCACAACGAAGCCCGCACCTGCTGAAAGCCGCACTTCCCGCACGGGGATAGAATGGCCTGTGGGCGCGCCGCGCATGTTTGGATCGGTGGTGAAGGAATATTGGGTCTTTGCCATACAAATAGGCAAGTCGCCATATCCGGCTTTTTCCCAATTTTTCAATTGGGTAAGCACCTTTTTGTCCATCACCACTTCGTCAGCGCGGTAAATTTCTTTGGCAATCTTTTCAATCTTATCCGCCAAGCCCAGATTGTCTTCATAAAGTGGCGAAAACTTGCCGTTGAAATTGTCGATCATATCAACAACATGTTCGGCCAAGGCTTTGGTGCCTTCTGATCCATGTTCCCAATGCTGGCAGAGGATGGCTTTCGCGCCCTCGCCTTCAACAAAGGTTTTCAGGGCGTCAACTTCAGCATCGCTGTCGGTCACGAAATGGTTGATCGCCACAACAGCCGGCACACCGAATTTTTTGATGTTTTCCAAGTGCCGCGCAAGGTTGGCGCAACCTTTTTTCAAAGCATCGACATTCTCGGCGCCCAAATCTTCTTTCGCTACGCCGCCATTCATTTTCAACGCGCGGATGGTGGCCACAACCACCACTGCATTTGGCGACAGGCCTGCCTTGCGACATTTAATGTCGAAGAACTTCTCTGCGCCCAAGTCAGCGCCAAAGCCTGCTTCTGTGACCACATAGTCGGCCAGTTTAAGCGCAGTTTTGGTGGCGATCACGGAGTTACAGCCATGGGCGATGTTGGCAAATGGGCCGCCATGGATAAAGGCTGGGTTGTTTTCCAGCGTTTGCACCAGATTGGGCTGCATTGCTTGCTGCAACAACACGGTCATCGCGCCGTCTGCTTTGATGTCACGGCAATAAACAGGTGTTTTGTCGCGGCGATAGGCGACGATGATGTTGCCCAAACGGCGTTGCAGATCTTCAAGATCTTCAGCCAAGCAAAGGATTGCCATGATTTCGGAAGCCACCGTGATGTCGAACCCGGCTTCGCGTGGGAACCCGTTTGTGGCGCCGCCCAAAGAGGTCACGATAGAGCGCAAGGCGCGATCATTCATGTCCAGCACGCGCCGCCATGTGATGCGGCGGATATCGATATCTTCCGCGTTGCCCCAATAGACGTGATTGTCGATCATGGCCGACAAGAGATTGTGCGCTGAGGTGATGGCGTGGAAATCGCCAGTGAAGTGCAAATTGATGTCTTCCATCGGCACCACTTGGGCGTATCCGCCCCCAGCTGCGCCGCCCTTCATGCCAAAGCATGGGCCGAGCGAAGGTTCGCGAATACAAATGGCGGCATTTTTGCCGATTGCGTTCAGGCCATCGCCCAAACCAACTGTTGTGGTGGTTTTACCCTCGCCCGCAGGTGTTGGGTTGATTGCTGTCACCAAAATCAGCTTGCCGTTTTCCCGGTTCGCTTGTGCTTTGATAAAGTCTTGAGAAATCTTGGCTTTGTCGTGGCCGAACGGCAAAAGATGTTCAGATGGAATGCCAAGTTTTTCGCCAATTTGCGCAATTGGCTGCTTGCGCGCTTCACGCGCGATTTCAATATCAGATTTAAAAGTCATTTCTGTCCCCACAGATTTTTTGCCGCGATTAAACGCGTTCATTTTGTAATTGTCTAGCCCACCAATCTGCGCGGCGGCCTATCCTGCGGATAATCCTTGGCTGATCTGTATATGTCGCCACTGCGTAGAGCATATGACAATCTTCATTCCGCCAATCCCGCCGCAAGGACTTTGTATGCGCAACCTCATTTTGATTCTGGGCGATCAACTTTCTCGCGATATCAGCAGTTTAGAGGGATTCGACCCGAAGCAAGATCACATTTTGATGTGTGAGGTGTGGGATGAGGCCACCTATGTAAAACACCACAAAAAGAAAATTGCTTTCCTATTTTCGGCCATGCGCCACTTTGCCAATGAATTGGAGGCTGACGGTATGCCCATCAGCTACACAAAATTAGATGATGCAGAAAATGCGGGCTCCTTTTCTGGCGAAGTTAAACGCGCTCTAGATCAATTCTCACCCGAAAAACTAGTTGTCACATTTCCCGGCGAATATCGGGTTTTGGAAGAGATCAAATCATGGTCAGAACGCTTCAATGTCGATTTCGATATTCGCGAGGATGGTCGGTTTTTTGTGTCGCCAGATTGGTTCGGAGAATGGGCCAGCGGACGCAAAAGCTTGCGGATGGAATATTTCTATCGGCAGTTGCGGCAGGACCATCGGATATTGATGGATGGTGATAAGCCTGAAGGTGGAAAGTGGAACTATGACCAAGAGAACCGTAAGCCGCCGCGTGATGGCATGAATGTGCCTGCCCCCTATCGCGGGCAAACCGATGAGATTACGCAGGACTGTATCGCGCTGGTTGCTGAACGGTTCGGTGATCATTTTGGTGATCTAGAGCCCTTCTACTTCGCGGTGACGCGTGATCAGGCGCTTTATGCCTTGGATAAGTTCTTTGACGAACGGTTCGGCCAGTTTGGTGATTATCAGGATGCGATGATTCAGGGGGAACCTTGGATGTTTCATAGCCATATCAGCTTCTATCTCAATTGCGGGTTGCTCAACCCGCGTGAAGTGGTGAAACGCGCCGAATTTGCCTTTTATGACGGGCAAGCGCCGCTGAATGCGGTGGAAGGTTTTATCCGGCAGATATTGGGCTGGCGCGAATATGTGCGCGGCATTTATTGGCTAAAGATGCCGGATTATGCGGAAGAGAATGCGTTGGATGCTCAGCGCGATTTGCCCTGGTTTTTCTGGACGGGCGAAACGCAGATGAACTGCCTGCGCCAGTGCATTTTGGAAACCAAAGAAAACGCATATGCCCACCATATTCAGCGTTTGATGGTGCTTGGCAATTTTGCCTTGTTGGCGGGGCTGGATCCGAAACAGGTCAATGAATGGTATTTGATCGTTTATGCGGATGCCTTCGAATGGGTTGAGATGCCCAATGTAACGGGCATGATTTTGTTTGCCGATGGCGGCGAGTTGGCCAGCAAGCCTTATGCGGCCAGCGGCGCCTATATCAACCGCATGTCGAATTATTGCGAGAACTGCACCTATAAGGTGACACAAAAGAACGGGCCAAAGGCCTGTCCGTTCAACTATCTCTATTGGGATTTCTTCTTGCGCAACAAAGATAAGCTGAAAGGCAATCCGCGGTTGAATAATGCTTATGGCACCCTCAATCGCATGAAGGATGAAAAGATCGACGCGATCCGCGCAGATACGCATCGATTTTTGGAAAGCCTTGACGAATAGAAGCCAAAACCGACAATAATCTCAACAGTTTTAGATTTATTGGTCGGGTTATGGATATTTCAAAATTTGTGTCTTGGGCTGGGCTGGCGCTTGGCTGTGCTTTTATCGTTTTGCAGTTTTATCTCTCCATACCGCTTCGCTTGGCCAATGGCGATAATCTTTTCGGTGCTTTGTGGTTTTTGCTGACCTTTTTCACCATCCTCACCAATATTGGTGTCGTGTTGGTGCACCTATCGACTCAGACTACAGTTGAAGGCTTAGGCTGGTTCCGTCAGGCCCATGTGCGCGCCATGTTTGCTGTGCTGATTTTTGTGGTGATGTTGGTTTATCATTTTGTTTTAGCGCCGCTTTGGCAACCTCAAGGCCTGTTCGCCGTTGCCGATATTGGCCTGCATTATGTTACTCCGCTGCTTTATCTCGCATGGTGGCTGACCGCCCCACGGGGTGAAACCGCAAAGTTCAGCGACATTCCAATTATGCTTTTGCCGCCCGTCCTATATTTGGTGTGGGCCTTGGCGCGTGGGCTGATGGTGGGGGAATATCCCTACCCGTTTTTGAATTATGATGTGTTGGGCGCGGCCCTTTTGGCGCGAAATATTGTTGGCTTGTTTCTCTGCGTCGCCCTGCTCTATGCGCTGTTTATCTTCATTGAAAACCGATTGCCCAAACAGGCTTAGGCTTGCCAAATGGGGCAAATCATATCAATCTAACTTCAAGTGAGCTTTAGGTGTTAAATGATTGATATTGCCCAATTATCAAAAAAAACTGGCCTTTCCGCCTCTAAATTGCGCTATTATGACGAGATGGGACTCATCCAGTCTGTCGGGCGAAAAGGTTTGAAGCGCTTATTTGATGCAGACGCAGAAATGCGGCTGTCGCTTATCGCGCTGGGACAGAATGCCGGATTTTCGCTGGATGAGATTAGGGGCATGTTTGGTGCAGGAGAAAATGTACGGATAGATCGCGAAAAGCTACACAATAAGGCGGACCAACTGGATCGGAAAATTGAAAAGCTGAAGGCCATGCGCGACGGATTGCGTCACGCAGCAGAGTGCCCTCATGAAGACCATTTTCAATGCCCAACATTTCAGCGCCTTATGAAAGTGGCCAGCGCATCGCGGCACCAAACGCAGAGATCGGGACGCCAGTTATGATGGATAAACTCAAAAATTCGAGCGGGATTGACCCCGCCTTCTTGGAATTTTGCCAAGCACTCGCCAACAAAAACCGCCAGCGGATTCTGTTCGAAATCTTCACAGATAAGAGCGAACATAAGGTGGGTGAAATTGCGGAGAAGTCTGGTTTGGCCATTTCCACGGTGTCTGAACATCTGACGCAGATGAAGAAAGCTGGCATTCTCAGTTCTCGCCGCGCGGACAATGTTGTGTTTTACAAGGTCAATAAAGAAGGTATTTCGCAGTTTCTTCGTCACATCGAAACCTGGCTCAGCTGTTGCTGAGCTAGGGTTGCAATTCGTTCAAATATCTATTATTTCGTATTTTCCCGAAATTACGAAGGAAATGAGAATGGGCAGATTGTTGGTTGGCACTTTGGTGGTTATCACCGCCATTGTTTTTGGCATTTGGGCGCTTTATTTAGAACCAAAGCTCACTCTATTTTCTCCGGAAAAACGCCTGCACCATTTCGCACATATGGAAAATGTATTTCCCAGCCGCACCATCAAGACAGGCAGCAATCAGCAAGAATGGGCAGTTGCATTGCAGGATGTTGCTGCGGCTTATCACTTCGAAGGCGCTCAACGCGACCGCGATGAGTTTCTCACCCGCACCAACACAACGTCCCTGCTCGTGATTAAAGACGGCATGATCGTGCATGAGGAATATCGGCACGGATATGATCAAAATAGCCGCGCAACGTCCTTCTCTGTTGCTAAGTCTGTAGTCGCCACGCTGATGCAAATTGCGCGTCAGGAGGGCAAAATCGACAGCTTTGACGATCCGGTGGTGAAATATCTGCCAGCAATGGCCGAAAGCGGATTTGCGCATGCCAGCCTTGAGCACGTGCTCAATATGTCGTCCGGCATTGCCTTTTCAGAAATCTATGAAGATGAAAGTGCGGACAGTTATAAGATTTTTGAGCGCCTGTTTCTGCAGTTTCAACCGCTGAAATCGGTGACCGCCAGCTATGGCAGCCAAAATGTGCCGGGCACACAATTTGAATATGCCAGCATTAATACGCAACTCTTGGCACAGGTGCTGATGGCAGTATATGGCACCAGTTTGAGTGATCTTGTTGAAACCAAATTATGGCAACCACTCGGCATGAGTAGCGATGCGGTTTGGAACACTGATATTTACGGCACTGAGCTCGGCTTTATGGCCCTCAACGCCACCCCACGCGACTTTGCCCGCTTTGGCCTGATGATCAGCCAATTGGGCCGTGTGGGCAGCGCGCAAATCATTGACGCTAAATGGATCGATCAAATCCGCACCGCGCCAGAACCCTATCTACAGCGTCGCCAAATTTACGATACCTGGGGCTATCACCATCAATGGTGGTTACCCGACGGCAACACCCAAGACTTCGTCGCCATCGGCATTTGGGGCCAGATGATCTATATCCACCCAGAGCAACAGCTGGTGATTGTTAAAACCGGGGCAGACCCTGATTTCCACGATCATGAGGTTGAAGCGATTGCTTTGTTCCGGGCGATTGGGGACGGGTTGGAGGTGGAGTGAACCATTCATAAATGGGATTGAAGGCGTAAAAAACTATTTTTAATTCCTAATACTGGGATTGACCTGATTAGCGGAACATCGAAATATTTATCTTTCAAAATAAAGGTAAATGATGAAACGCAACTTTGATTTTTATAATTTCTTGAATAAATATGGCCTGTTAGCGATTGCTATTTTCATCGCCTTTTTAGTCGTATTACACGCGGGAATAAGAGAAGGTGTACCACCGTTTGGCGCGAGAGTGGGAACAATTGAAACGTTTTCTTCAGTTGCTACACTTATCGTCGGCCTTTATGCAATTGTCCTTCTTAATCGACGCACGCAAGCGCTTGAAAATACGCTTGGACATCAGGAAAGAAGTGAACTTGATGCCCGTTTCAAAGACGGTGTCGAGCTTCTCTTCAAAGATGAACGCTCTTCCTTGGCCGGTGCCCTTGTCCTTGAAAGGCTGGCAATTGTAGATAAAGAAAAATTTCTAGATCCTGTCATCGAAGTTCTAGTTTCAGCGTTACAAAACTCTCCAAATGATCAGATTAGCGTCTGGAGAAGCGCTAAATCTCGTCTTGCTGAAATATCAGATTTAAATAAAAGCAGTTTCGATTACACTTCTTATCTGAATTTTCCTATTCAACCGCCTAAACATCAAAACCCCACCCAAACCGAAATAGAAAATGAAACAACAGATTTAAAAAATATAATCCAATCTATTGAAGCAAATGAACATACGCGTTTTGCAATTGCTCAAATACTAGGAAAGTTACGATATATAAAAAAATATGAGATTGGTAAAATTGATAAAAAATCCTACTTGAATGTTCGGGATATATATCGCGATAAAATTACTGGTAGATACAAAGATAGAATTGGCAATATACCTGCAATTTTGGTTCAAGGATCCACCATAAACCTAACCTGTTTAGATTTGGGATTGTTAAAATTTTATTTGGACTGCCATCGAATAATTTTTGAAAATGTAGATCTGGACCATGTGGATATGGGTGGAAGTAAGCCAAGATACCTCACATGTAACAACTCAAGTTTTTTTGGTGGTTTCATTAGCTTTTCGGACGGCTGCAACATAGAGTTTAATGAGTGTTTGGTTGGGGAATTATCGTTTAATTTTTTTGGGTGGTCAGCATTTAAGGGGCAAGATGTGCGGATGCATAAGTGCACAGTATCGCAAATTCACTACCATCATATGCCTAACCCAAAGTCGTTTTTTATTCATCTGCACGGATGTACAGTTGTCGACCTAGATTTGGTGATAGACAGTAATCAGGACGCGTTTAAATTCACAGAGTGTTTCAAACTTGAAAAATTTGATTCTAGATTTGAAACAAATTATCTTGGATATCCAGTTCCTAAAAATTTGTCTAAATGAGTTAGCTATGGCTTTTCATTACCTTCATTGGCCCAGACGCGGATAAGCAAGCGCGTAGATACACCATAGTTTCAAGCCAAAAACGCTTGGCACAAGGCGCTATGGACAAGGCTTACAAAGAAAAAAATAGACCGCAAATTGTCTAACCTTGGAAGGGTTAGACAATTCAGAAATCTAACTATCTGAAATGTCGGAAGAAAAAAGTAACATGGCGGGTGGGGAGGGATTCGAACCCCCGGAACGCTTGCACGCTCGCCGGTTTTCAAGACCGGTGCATTCAACCAGCTCTGCCACCCACCCGCAATGTGAGAGGTGATCTATCGCACCTTGCGATCAGTTGCAAGGGCTTAAAGACCATTCTTTCAAAATTTTACGGCAAAATAATTGTCGAGCCCGTAGTTTCTCGATTTTCCAAGGCGTTATGTGCTTTGGCAATATCTTTCAGCGCGAATTTTTGGCCGATATTCACCTTCACCACGCCATTCTGAATCACATCAAACAAGGCTTTGGCATTATTGGTGAGTTCCTCATAGGTGCTGGTGTAGGCGCCGAGCATGGGGCGCACCACATGTAATGAGCCTTTGCGGGCCAAAATGCCGAGATCAGGAATGGATACGGGACCTGTTGCGTTGCCATAGGACACCATAAGGCCGTGCGGCTGCAAACAGTCCAAGCCGCGTTCAAAAGTGTCTTTACCCAGGGAATCGTAAACGACGCGGACGCCCTTCCCGTTTGTGGCCTCGCGTACCTTTTCAACAAAACCATCTTTTGATGAGTTGATCACCACATCGCAATTGTTGGCTTCAGCAAGGGCCATTTTTTCTTCAGAACCAACTGCGCCGATCACATAGCCGCCTAAATGTTTGCCCCATTGGCACAGAATCGAGCCGACACCACCTGCGGCTGCCTGCACAAACATCGCATCGCCTTTTTTCAACTGATAGGTGAGGAAAAGCAAATAATGTGCTGTTAGACCTTTTAAAAGTGATGCTGCCGCAACGTCATCTGAAACGCCATCGGGCAACGGCACAAGCTTATCAGCCGGGATATTGCGATGGGTGGAGTATGAGCCCATGGCGCCGCAGTAAACAACACGGTCGCCGGGTTTCACGTTGGTGACACCCTCGCCCACCTGCTCCACAATGCCTGCGGCTTCCATGCCGGGCGTAAACGGTGTTTCTGCCGGATAGAGGCCGGTGCGGAAATAGACGTCGATGAAGTTCAGGCCGATGGCAGTATGTTTGATTTGCGCTTCGCCTGCGCCGGGTGCGCCCAATTCAAAGTCGACAAGGTGAAGCTGATCGGCGCCACCTGTTTCGTTCACAACAATTTTTTGCATGAGGCATCTCCCTGATTCAATTCTGCTTGGCTGATTTTTGCAGCATCTGTAGGTCACCGAGAATAGATCAGCTACAAAGAATGTCCATGGGCGAAATGCGACAATTTCACATTGGCCATTTGGCGTGTGATCATACATACTCGCTTGAAATTGTGGGACAAAACTATGGCTGAATACGATATTGCAATTGTGGGTGGCGGCTTGACGGGAGCCGCGTTGGCGGGGCTTTTGAAAGCGCGCGGCAAATCGGTGGTGCATTTTGCACCGGTGATGGAAAAAGACTTCCGCACCTCGGCCTTGATGATGCCTACCGTTGAGTTTTTGCAAGATTCGGGCCTTTGCCCTGATCCTGACGCGTTAGGCTATCCGCTGCGGCAGATCAGAATCATCGATGCCACCAACCGCCTTCTACGCGGCCCTGAGGCGCTGTTTGACAGCCGTGAGGCTGGGCACGAGCAATTTGGCTACAACTTCCCCAATGCGGACTTGCTGCCGCGGTTTCAGGCCTTTGCGGATGATCAGCCGGGTGAGATCACCAAGGTGGAGGCTCGGGTTGGATTGATTGACCGCCAGGATGATGGTGTGTTCGTGATCACCGATGCACACCAGAACGAGCACCGGGCGCGTTTGCTGGTCGGCGCCGATGGTAAAAAATCTATGGTGCGCCAGCAGTTTAGCTTTGAGTTTGATGAGGAACAGTTCGCCCAGTCAGCGCTCGTGTGCGACTTTGAATTTGAGCGCTCAATTGGCGACTGTTCTATCGAATTCCATTATGAAAACGGCCCGTTCACGCTTGTGCCTGCACACAATAACAAGATCAATCTGGTGTGGTTGGATCAACATAAAGTGCTGAATGAGGCGCTGGCGCTTTCAGATGAGAAATTTGAGAAGCTGTTGGAAGATAAGGCAAATCACCTGTTTGGGCATGCTAAGCTGCTGACCAAACGGTTTGTGTTCCCCTTGTCGAATTTGCATATGCGTGTTGCGGGCAAGGATGGTGTGGTGCTGGTCGGCGAAGCAGCGCATGCTTTTCCACCTATCGGCGCGCAGGGGCTGAATTTGGGTCTGCGCGATGTGGAATCTTTGATCGAAGCGATTGATGAGGTTTCACCACAGAAACAACCGCTTACCCGCGCTGATGCGGATCGAGTGAGCGCGCTTTATGCGGCAAAGCGTACGCCGGATTTAATCAAAACGGGTGGTTTTGTTGATGGGCTGTTCAAGTCGCTCTTGTCGGACTTTTTGCCCGCACAGCTTTTGCGGCTGTCTGGGTTGTGGGCGTTGAAGTCTGTTTCGCCGCTAAGAAAATTGGCGTTTAAAATAGGAATGGGGCGCTAAAAAGCGCCCCAAACATCTAAAAACTTCAGCTATAATTTTAGAAAATTACAGCAAACTCTAATTGCCTGTGTTTTCCGCAGGCTGGTCACTGCCCTCGCCTGACTTCTCTTTGCGCAATTCTTCCGCCACACCTTGCAATTGCTGCTCAAGTGCATTTTGGCCAGAAGATTGAGCCTGGAACTCAGCTGGTGTGAAATAAGTGTCGCCTTCATACACCGCGGTGAAGCCTGAAAGGTTCACGTCGACCACCAAATCTTTGTTGGCGCGGTTTTTGGCTGACAATTTGAGCTTCGCACCGCGCTTTAACGCGCCGATGAATGCTTCATTGACCACCAATTGGCCTGTGCATTTGGTTGGGTCACATGTGACAAACGGCATGCGGATTGGCTTGGTGTTGTCGACCTGCCATGTCAAACCGAATGGCAACAGAACGGCCAACGGCATTTCGGCGATGGCCAAATAGCGGTTTTCGCCTGATGGATCGTCGCGCAATGTGAACGCGCCAATTTTGTTGCCGCCTTGGTAAACCACTTGCCGCACGATACAGGCCAGCTCACCTGAGCTGAGCTTGTCGCACACTTTGAGCCAGTTATCTTCTGGCTTGCGCTCTGGTTGTTGTGAAGCGTCTTGTGCCAACGCGCCACCAGCTAGTGACATGGCCAACATGCCGGCTGCTGCAAGTTTTGCACCTGACTTAAAAATATTGAGCATAACGCACCCTAATTGTTTCGCGAGCACGTGGATGGCTCGCGTTTTCAGTTCCACCCTATTGACGTTCTAAATCGGGCAATAACATGACAAAAACTTCAATCAAACCGCTTTTATCAAAAATGGTTTCTGCCCAATGTTAACGTCGTCTTGTTAAATCCCCCGCTCATCCCTGCTCTGCCAGCTTAGCCAGTTGAGCCAAAATTCGGGCGGCACCAGTCAGTTTTTTGTTATTGTCTGGCCAGTTGCGCGCAAAGACAAGCTTTTGATCCGGACGCACTTTAGCTTTTTCTGCTGGATTTGCAATAAGTTGCACAAGCGCGGCAGGATTCGGAAACTCACCGTTGCGCAAAGTGATGACTGCGCCTTTGGGGCCTGGATCAACTTTTTCGACATTTGCCCGGCGGCACAGCGATTTCACCAGCACGATTTTGAGCAAATGTTTCACTTCTTCTGGCAGTGGGCCAAAGCGGTCGATCAGTTCTGCACCGAAGGCGTCAATCTCTTGCGCTTCGCTCAAGTCGCCCAAACGACGGTAAAGCTGCATGCGGACCTGAAGGTCTGGCACATAATCTTCTGGGATCATCACCGGCATGCCCAACGAGATTTGTGGTGACCATTGGTCTTCCACCTCATCTTGATCATTGCCAGTTTTGAGCTGTGCCACTGCTTCTTCCAGCATGGCCTGATAGAGCTCGAAGCCAACTTCCTTGATGTGGCCCGACTGTTCTTCGCCCAAAATATTGCCTGCGCCGCGAATATCGAGATCGTGGCTGGCCAACTGGAAGCCCGCGCCAAGACTGTCGAGTGATTGCAGGACAGAAAGGCGGCGATTTGCCGTGTCGGTGAGCTTTTGATGCGCTGGCGTGGTGAACAAGGCATAGGCACGCACTTTAGAGCGGCCAATGCGCCCCCGGATCTGGTGCAATTGTGAGAGACCGAAATTATCGGCACGATGGACCACCAATGTGTTGGCTGTTGGGATATCCAGCCCAGACTCAACAATGGTGGTGGCGACCAACACGTCGAACTTGCCATCATAGAAGGCGTTCATGATGTCATCGAGTTCACCGGGGGACATTTGGCCGTTGGCGACGACATAGCTGACCTCTGGCACATGCTCGTCCAAAAATGCGGCGATGTCTGCCTGATCTTTGATGCGCGGCACCACATAGAAACTTTGGCCGCCACGATATTTCTCGCGCAACAAGGCTTCGCGGATCACCAAACTATCAAACGGCATCACAAAGGAGCGGACGGACAGACGGTCAATTGGCGGGGTTGCCAAAATGGACAGATCACGCACGCCAGTGAGTGCCATTTGCAATGTGCGCGGAATTGGTGTGGCGGAAAGTGTGAGCACATGTACGTTTGATTTCAGTTCTTTCAAACGCTCTTTATGGCCGACACCGAAATGCTGTTCTTCATCGATGACCAGCAAGCCGAGATCGTGGAACTTAACGCTTTTGCCGAGCAAAGCATGGGTGCCGATAACGATATCAACGTCACCGCTGGCCACGCCTTCTTTGGTGGCCTTAAGCTCTTTTGGGGAAACCAAGCGCGATGCCTGACGCACGCGCACTGGCAAATCCGCAAAGCGCTCTTTGAAGGTTTTAAAGTGCTGACGTGCGAGCAAGGTGGTGGGCACCACGACTGCAACTTGTTTGCCAGTGAGCGCCACGGCAAAGGCAGCGCGCAACGCCACTTCGGTTTTGCCGAAGCCCACATCTCCACAGACCAAGCGATCCATCGCACGGCCGCTGGTTAAATCTTCAAACACAGAATCGATGGCGTTGAGTTGGTCGTCAGTTTCTTCAAACGGAAAGCGCGCGCAAAATTCTTCGTAAAGCCCTGTTGTTGGCTCGATCACATCGCCTTTGGTCAATTCGCGTGCGGCGGCGACCTTGATCAATTGATCGGCCATCTCCCGAATGCGTTGCTTGAGCTTAGACTTCTTGGCTTGCCACGCAACGCCGCCCAGCTTGTCCAACACGCCCGCGCCGCCTTCAGACCCATAGCGCGATAAAAGTTCGATATTTTCGACAGGCAGATAAAGACGATCGCCTTTGGCATATTCGATTTCAACGCAATCATGAGGCGCACCCGTCACCTCAATGGCCTTAAGGCCTACAAAGCGACCAATGCCGTGATCCACATGCACCACCAAATCACCCGCCGCCAAACCGCTGGCCTCCGTGATGGCATCAGCGCCCTTTTTGCGTTTGCGCGATCGGATGATCCGTTCGCCCAGAATATCTTGCTCTGACAGGACAAATTGGCTGTCGGTCTCAAAACCAGATTCGAGGCCAAGGACAATCAGACCGATTGTGTGTTTGCCCAATTTTTGGGTTTGCTGCCAGAACTGAATGAGGTTTAGATTCTCATATTCATGATCTTTGAGCACTTGCGCCATGCGGTCGCGCGTGCCTTCACTCCAGCAGGCAATGATGGTGCGTTTGCCTTCTGCCTGCTTGGTTTTAATGCGGTTGATCACGGCCTCAAACACATTGGTGTCTTTGGCTTGCCGTTCTTGCGAGAAGTTGGCGACCAATTGGCCATCCAGAGACTTCACTTCCGCATCAGGACGCTCCAGCGAATGGAATGGCGTGATTTGAAGCAGCTTGGTGCCAAGCCATTCTGCTGTGTCGTCCTGCAAATCATAAAGCAGATCTGGCGGTAGTGGCTTATAGGGTGCGCCACCTGTTTGCGGTTCGCTTAGGGCCTCAAAGCGCGCTTCGTAATAATCAGCAACTTGTGCCATGCGCTCCGAAATGGCCTGGCTGACCTGATCGTCCAATATCCAAGTCGCTTCGCCTGTGAAGTCGCGGAAATTGCCCATATCTTCATAAAAGAAGGGTAGCCAATGTTCCATGCCCGCAAAGCGCTGCCCAGCGCTGATGGCGGCATAAAGCGGATCATTTGCCGTGTCGCCGCCAAATTGGCGGGTATAGGCACGGCGGAAGGTTGAGATTGCTTCTGGCGTGAGCACCACTTCGCTCATGGGCACCAAAGCCGCAGATTTTTGCTGCGCCAAGGTGCGCTGTGTTTCAGGATCAAAAGTCCGGATTGTTTCCAGCGATGCGCCAAAAAAATCGAACCGCAACGGCGCTTCAGCGCCAGCCGGGTAAAGATCAACAAGGCCACCGCGCACGGCAAACTCGCCTTCTTCTCGCACCGTTGGGACCCGCAGATAGCCATTGACGCTGGCCCATTCGATCAGCTTTTCAGTGCCGATATTTTCGCCTACCTTAAAGAACAGTGCAAATTGCTGCACCAGTTCTGGTGGCAAGGTCTTCTGAACAATTGCATTGACGGCGGTGACGACAATTTTGCCCGCATTGTTGCCAGAAGCCAATTGCGCCAACGTGGTCATCCGTTCGGCCAACACGCCCGCATTTGGCGACACACGGTCATAAGGCAAACAATCCCACGCGGGGAACAGCAGCACATCATGATTTGGGCAAAGCCGACGCAGATGTTCAGCCATTTTCTGCATCCGCCGACCATCACGTGCCACAAATACAGCGGCAGGTGCATTGGGTGCATCTTGCTGCAATTGCTCTAGTTGCTGGCTGACCACAATTGGCTGCATGCCATCTGGCACACCGCACAAATAGGTGCTGGGGATTAGGCTGAAGCTGTCGCCCTGCTCGGCCATTGCTAGTCTCCCGACCGCACTTTGTCGCGCTGATAGGCGATGATCATGTCGAGCAATTCAACATCCTGACATTGCGTGGTACCGGGTTGGCCAATGATCCACTGATATAGATCTGCGTCTGTCTCGTTCATCAGATTTTCCAAACGATCCAGCATTTCTGCGTCAAAGTTCCGGATTTCCTGATCAACAAAACCACCCAAAATGATGTCCATCTCCTGCGTGCCGCGATGGTTGGCGCGATATTTGATGCGCTTCAAGCGGTCGAGATGGGCTTGGTCGGTTGGGTTGTTCATGTTGGTGCTGGTCATGGCATCACCTTAGAAGACGCGAAAGGAAGTGACGCCTTCAATATTATCAATCGTTGGATTTGTCAGCAGGCTGATTGATTTTTTTGCCCCTTTAGGCTGATGTAGACGCACTTGTTCTGATTTATGAACATTTATGGAAGGATATGGCGTGGCGCGGCCGCAACAACTCACCCCGCTTTTTGCATCGGTCAAGAAACTAAAGGGAATCGGCCCGCAATTGGCCCAAACCATGGCTCGCTTTTTCGGCGCGCCGGAAGGGCAAGACGCGATTCTGTTGGATTTGCTGATGCATATGCCTGCGGGGCTGGTGGATCGGCGTCACCAACCGGGAGCGGCATTTGCGCAACCGGGTGCCATTTCCACTTTTTTGCTGACCATTGATCAACATCGTGCACCGCCTCGCGGCAATAAGCGTGTGCCTTATCGCATCATTGCCCATGATGACACAGGCGAGATGATGTTGACCTATTTTGCAGGACGCGCCGCATGGTTGGAAAAGACGCTGCCCGAAGGCGAGCAACGCTATGTCTCTGGCATGGTGACGGCGTTTCAGGGGCAAAAGCAGATCAACCATCCTGATTTTGTGGTGAAGCCAGATCAATTTGACGAAATGCCTTTGGTTGAGCCGATTTATCCGCTGACGCAAGGGTTGAGTGCGAAAAAGATTCAAGGTGCGGTGCGCGATGCCTTGGCGCAAATGCCGGAGATGCCTGAATGGGTGCCCGAAAATCGTCTCACCTTAAATGGCTGGCCAAGCTTTGCAGATGCGATGCGGCAAACCCATATGCCCGGCACACCTGGCGAAGCGGCGCTGGATGGCGCTGCGCGGGCGCGGCTGGCCTATGATGAATATTTAGCCGGCCAATTGACCTTGCAAATCGTGCGTTCAACCCTGACGCGGGAAACCGGCATTGCTCGCGAGTTTAGCGGTGCACTGGCAGAAAAGGTGCGAGGCGCCCTGCCCTTTAGCCTGACGCCGGGGCAAGAATCTGCCCTTACCGATATTTACGCCGATTTGCGGCAAAAGCGGAAAATGGCGCGGTTGATCCAAGGCGATGTGGGGGCTGGCAAGACAGTCGTCGCGCTGCTGGCGATGGCGGCCATGGCCGAAAGTGGTGCGCAAAGTGCGTTGATGGCGCCCACGGAGATTTTGGCGACCCAGCATTTCCATTCCATTTCGGCCATTTGTGATCAAGTTGGACTGAAAGTCGCTTTGCTAACCGGGAAAATGCCACAAGGAGAACGCCGCGCGATCCAAGCGAAAATCGCAGATGGCGAGATTGATATTGTGGTGGGCACTCATGCCCTGTTTCAATCCAGCATTGAGTTTCAGCAGTTGGGTCTAACCGTTGTGGACGAACAGCACCGATTTGGTGTGCATCAGCGCTTGGCCTTGTCTGATAAGGGCCGCAAGACCGAATTGTTGGTGATGACCGCAACGCCCATTCCGCGCACCTTGGTGCTTACCCATTTTGGCGACATGGATGTGAGTTTGCTGACCGATAAGCCTAAAGGGCGGCAACCGATTGATACGGCCATTCTTTCAGAAAAAGACTATGACCGGGTTGTCGCGCGGTTGGGACAGCGGATGCATGAAGGGGTTCAAGCTTTCTGGGTGTGCCCGTTGGTTGAGGAATCGGAACATTTAAATGCCACTTCGGCGGAAGATCGGTTCAAAGCGCTCAACCAAGCATTTCCGGGGCGTGTTGGGCTTGTGCATGGGCGCATGGCGGCTGCGGACAAACAGGCAGTGATGGAGCAATTTGCGGCTGGCGAGTTGCAAATTTTGGTCGCGACCACCGTGATTGAAGTGGGCGTCGATGTGCCAAACGCCAGCATAATGATCATTGAACATGCGGAACGGTTTGGCCTGTCACAATTGCATCAGTTGCGCGGCCGCGTGGGCCGGGGCAGCAAAAAATCGGCGTGCCTGCTGCTGCATGGGGAAAATCTGAGCGAGATTGCGCAAAAACGGTTGGAGACCATCAAGGAAACTGAGGATGGGTTTAAGATTGCCGAACGCGATTTGGAGTTGCGCGGTGAAGGCGATCTGCTGGGCACGCGGCAATCGGGCATGCCAGGTTATCGCATTGCCATACCTGAATTTCATCGGGATTTTCTGGATATGGCGCATGAAGATGCAGCCAATATAATTGAAAGCAATCCGGGCCTGACTGGCCCGAAGGGGGATGCGGTGCGCACCCTGCTCTATTTGTTCCGGAAAGATCTCGCCATCCCGCTGATCAAGGCGGGCTAGCGTACCTATTTGGTGTTTTTTTGGTGGACGACTTCTTCAGCCTCTTCGGCCAGCTCTGCCATTTTCGCCTGATATTCAGGTGAAACGAGACCTGCGGAGATCACCAGTTTTGCGCCATCTTCCACAGACATATCAAGAATGATGATGTCTTTACGTGGGACAAACAGCAAAAAGCCGGATGTTGGGTTCGGCGTGGTGGGCAAGAAAACGCTGATAATGTCATCGCCGCGCACTTTGTCTGCCACTTCGCCCTTGGCGCTGGTGGAGATAAACACCAATGCCCACAGGCCCTCACGCGGATATTGGATCAAGCCGACCTGCTTAAAGTTGGAATGGCTTTGGCTGACCACAGTTTCGAAAATCTGTTTCAATCCGCGATAAAGCACGGACACGAACGGCATGCGGTGCAAAATGCTTTCGCCAAACTGCACCAACGTGCGGCCCACCAAGTTGGCGGTGAGGAAGCCGAGCAAAACGATTGCGATAAAAGCGATGACCAAGCCAAATCCGGGCACTGTGATCGGTAAATATGTGTCCGGATTATATTGTGACGGGATCAACGGTTTGACGAAATCGTCAACAATGCGAATGATTGACCATGTGATGTAGATCGTGAGGCCGATAGGCGCCGCGATGACCAAGCCTGTCAAAAAGTAATTCGTCAGCCGACGACCAGGGCCTGTGTGGTGAACAGGTTCTGCGCTATCGTCACTATGCTTTTTATCGTTTTTATCGTTCATCATAGAAACCTATATAGACCGCCGAATCCGCATTACAACGGCTTTAGCGCATTTTATCGCGAATACGAAGTCTGCCGCTTACTCAACCGTAACAGACTTAGCGAGATTTCGCGGCTGATCCACATCTGTGCCCATAAAGACCGCTGTGTGATAGGCCAATAATTGTACTGGAATCGCACAGATAATGGGCATCACAAATTCATGGGCGTCGGGCACGATGATGATCTCACTTACATCATCACCGGCAGATTTGGCCCCTGCCTCATCGGTGATCAAAATGATCTTACCACCACGCGCTGCAACTTCGTGCATATTTGAGATGGTTTTATCAAACAATTGATCAGATGGCGCGACCACAACCACTGGCAAGGTCTCATCGATCAAGGCAATCGGACCGTGCTTCAATTCGCCTGAGGCGTAACCTTCGGCGTGAATATAGGTGATTTCCTTGAGTTTGAGTGCGCCTTCCAATGCGATTGGAAAGAGTGAACCGCGGCCAAGGTAAAGCACATCATCTGCTTTTGACAGGGCGTGGCTGATTTGGTCGATCTTATCTTCAGATGCGAGAGCTTTGGTGATGGCGCCGGGCAGTTTGGCCAACATGTCGACCAGTTCAAACTCTTCTGCCTCTGAAATGGTGCCGCGCTGACGGCCTGCCGCAATGGCCAATGAGGCCAATACAGACAATTGCGCCGTTGTGGCTTTGGTGGAGGCTACAGAGATTTCAGGACCACACTGGATGGGGAAAACAATATCGCTCTCGCGGGCGATTGTGCTTTCCTGCGCGTTCACGATGGAGGCGATGTGCTGGCCCTGTGCTTTGCAATAGCGCAATGCAGCTAGCGTGTCGGCCGTTTCACCTGATTGGGAAATGAATAGCGCCAGGCCATCTGCATCCATCGGCGGTTCGCGATAGCGGAACTCAGACGCCACATCGACTTCAACTGGCAAGCGCGCGTATTTCTCAAACCAATATTTGGCGACCAAGCCCGCATAAAATGCAGTGCCACAGGCAGAAATGGTCAAGCGATTGAGCGACTTGAAATCAAATGGCAATTTAGCTGGCAGCTTCACCTTGCCGTTGGCCAAATCCAAATAATGCGAAACGGTGTGAGAAATCGCGTCTGGCTGCTCATAGATTTCTTTGAGCATGAAATGGCGGTGATTGCCTTTATCCACCATGTTCACACCCAATTGGGTTTGCGCCATAGCGCGCTGAACAGGCTGACCTTCGCGATTGAAGATGCGGGCATCGTCTTTGGTGATGGCGACCCAATCGCCTTCTTCCAAGTAGGTCACCTTGTCGGTAAACGGCGCGATGGCGATGGCATCAGAGCCCAAAATCATCTCATTGTCGCCATGACCAATGGCCAATGGCGCGCCCTGACGGGCGCCGACGATCAGATTGTCTTCACCTTTAAACATCATGGCGAGGGCAAATGCGCCTTCGAGCCGCTTGATGACGTTGGCCGCCGCATCAAAAGGCGCCGCGCCACGATCTAGCTCGCGGGTGACCATGAGCGCCACGATTTCGGTATCTGTTTCAGAAACAGGCTGATAGCCGTCCTTATCCAGCTCTTTTTTCAGTTCGCGGAAATTTTCGATAATGCCATTATGGACAATGGCAACGCGATTTGTGGTGTGCGGGTGGGCATTTTCCTCAGTCGGTGCGCCATGTGTGGCCCAGCGTGTGTGGCCAATGCCAATGGTGCCATCAAGCGGCGATTGTTCCAACCGTTCACGCAGATTGGTCAGCTTACCCGGTGCACGACGGCGGTCAATTTCGCCGCCAACAGACGTGGCCAAGCCTGCACTGTCATAGCCGCGATATTCAAGCCGCTTAAGCGCATCCACAATTCGTTCAGCCACAGGTGTCGTGCTGACAATACCTACGATCCCACACATATTTTGATCCTATTCGCTTTTAACCCACCGGGCACGGATGCGCGCGGCATAGTTTTCTTTATTTTCCTGACGTGCACGACCGATCGCCAGGGCATCTTCTTCAACATTCATGGTGACCACAGAGCCAGACGCCACATATGCGCCGTTTGCAATAGACACAGGCGCCACCAATGCGCTGTTTGAGCCGATAAAGGCATTATCGCCAATTTCGGTCACAAATTTGTTCTTACCATCATAATTGCAGGTGATGGTGCCTGCCCCAATGTTGGTGCCTTCACCAATTTTGGCGTCGCCAATATAGCTAAGATGGTTGACCTTAGAGCCTTTGCCGATCTCTGCCTTTTTGGTTTCGACAAAATTGCCCACTTTAACGCCAGCTCCGAGATTGGAACCGGGACGTAACCTCGCATAGGGACCAATTTGGCCATTGGCTCCCACATATGCGCCTTCCAAATGAGAGAAGGCTTGAATGTGCGCGCCTTTTTCCACGGTGACACCGGGACCGAACACAACATTTGGTTCGATCACCACATCGTTTTCGATTTTGGTGTCATAGCTGAAAAATACAGTTTCTGGCGCAACAAGAGTTACGCCTTCTTTCATGAAGTGGGACCGTTTTTCCTGCTGGAAAATATGCTCAGCTTCAGCCAGTTGGGCCCGGTCATTCACACCGAGTACGTTGACGAATGGGCATTCAACACCACGCACATGCTTGTTTTGTGCATTGGCGATTTCCACTGCATCGGTGAGGTAAAACTCACCCTTCACATTGTCATTTTTGATTTCATCAATCACAGCGCGCAGGCAATCCGCCTTGAAGCCCATAATGCCGGAATTGCAGAATTTGATTTTGCGCTCTTCAGGGGTAGCGTCTTTTTCTTCGCGGATGGCTTTGACTTGCCCATGTTCGACAAGGATGCGGCCATAGCCGAACGGTTCTGGCGTTTGGAAGCCAACGACGGCCAAATCAGCCCCTTCGTTCAAACAAGCTACCGTATCAGCGATCACCGCTGGTGAGATGAGCGGGTTGTCCGCGAACAGCACGAGCACGTAGCCATCGAAATCTTTCCACGCTTCGCGTGCTTCGCGCACTGCGTGCCCAGTGCCCAAGCGATCTTTTTGGATGGAGGTCGTGATGTGGCTATCCACAGTTTTAGCGTAATCGCGCACATGATCATGATCTGGGCCGATAACAATATGTCGTGATTTGGCTCCAGCTTCGGCGCAAGCGGCCAAAACATGGCCAATCATCGGGCGTCCGCCAACCTTATGCAGCACCTTCGGTTGATCAGACTTCATGCGCGTGCCCTCACCGGCACCCAGAATAATCGTCAAAATTTCGGTCATAAAATAAAGGTCCCCACCCCTTTTAAGTCCTGTATTTGGGCATATGCCACGAATGTGTTGGCAAAATGGTAAATTATATCTGCATTATTATTCTTAGTTAACAGTTTGATTCGCAGCTCTTTTGGGGAAAACTAGTGATGACGGAACAAGAACTCAATAAGTTTACACAATCAGATATGCGATTGTGGGGTCTTGTTGCGATTGCTTCACTTACAACCATGCTGGTCTTTTCTTCTGCCAGCTTGTTGTTGCCACAAGGTTGGAGCAACATGCTGAAAGAAACACCAAACAATCTTGGTACAATCGCACAAGTGCAATCTGAATTGCGGGCCATGCGCATTGAATTTGCCGCAATGAAGCGCGAATCCAATGTGGCAGACAGCCGCCTTACGTTAGGCGAAGAGAGCAACAGTTTTGTGTCAAAACGTGTGCGGGCGCTGGAAGCCAGCATTCCGATTTTGCTTGAAGCTTTGCCACCTGGCGCGCAATTGGACAAGAGCTTGATCACGGCTTCTATCAACGAAGCCAACGGCGAAGAGATTATTCGCGTTGATGATGATTTGAAGGTTGCCCGCTCTTACCTGTTTGAAACATTGCCCTTGGCCGAGAGCGCGCCACCGGAGCTGCAACAGGAATTGCCAGAAATTGTGGCCAATATTGATGGCAACGAGGTGCCAACCGAAATCACCAATATGGCCGCGTTGCCGGAAATTGATGCTGCGGCGGGCGCGCAGACTGATCCGATGACCACCGCCAGCGTGAATGCGATGGACGCATTGCCGAGTGCTGAAACCATCTACGGTGTGATTCTGGGACCGCGAATCGAGAAAAACAAAGCAGAGCTCAACTGGTTGAACATCAAAGCCAATGTGGGCACGCTGCTTTTGGGGCTGGAACCAAAGATGATTCCAGTGGTGAATGAATCAGATAAAATCCAACTTGTGGTCGGTCCTTTGGAAGAAGAGAACGATGCGCTGCGTTTGTGCAAAGAAATTATCCGTCAGGGCTATGTGTGTGAAGCAGGCAGTTTTGATGGGATTCCGCTGGAAGATTTGAGCTGATTTAGAAAAAATTTCAAAAGTTGAAATATTCTGGTTGACACAGACGCGAATAAAACTATTGTCCGCGCTGTTCGCTGATGAACAACGCTCTTGTGCCCGTAGCTCAGCTGGTAGAGCATCCGACTTTTAATCGGACGGTCGAAGGTTCGAATCCTTCCGGGCACACCATTCCCTTCAAAGACTTATCTCGGTTTCTTCACGCAGATTGCTTCGGTAAATTTGTTGTGTTTTTGCGCGAGCTTTTGCGCTTGCACCCGATATTTCTTGTTTTCTCCCAATCATTTGTGAATCTGAAACAGGTCTGCTTATATGCATGCCAATGATGATTTGCGCAGTGATTTGGAGCTTGTTTTTATGCCTGCCGCTACTTCCGCATTGCAGCTGTTCTGTTTTCCACAGGCTGGCGCTGACGCGGCCATATTTAAGAGCTGGGAGCGTTTTCTGAGCAATGATGTGCAGGTGACCCCAGTCACCTTGCCGGGCCGCGGTGTGCGGCTTGATGATGTACCACCAAGCGATTTTCAGCGCCTATGTGATGATGTGTTCGAAGAGCTACGTGCCAGCCAAATGAACCGCTTTGCATTTCTGGGCTCCAGCATGGGCGGATGGATTGCGTATGAATTAGCGTGGCGGTTTGAACAGGCAGGTCAAGCGCCTGAGTTCATCATCGCGCTAACGTCGCCCTCACCCGACCAGCCGCGGCATTTGCCAACGCTTGAAGATGAGGCGCGGATTACCGATGATTTGTTGGCGTTCAACCCAAACTTTAAAGAACTTATGCAATATCCTGAATTGTTGGAATTATTGCTGCCAACAATTATCAGCGATTTTCGGATGTGTGCAGCCTATAAGCCAGTGAACGGAAGGGTCATTTCCACCGATATTCTGGCGATTGCTGGGAATCAGGACAGTGTTACGCGCCCTGAGACTATGCAACCTTGGGCTCAGTTTACAAGCGGGCAATTTGACCTTCAGCAAATTGACGGTGAGCACAGTATGCATGAGGCGCCCAGCCCGGAATTGCAAAATATCGTCAATGACTTCGTGGCGCGAAAAACCCATGTCACTGCATGAGCAACTTGATGCATGTAGGTCGCGGATAAATCAGGCGTTAGATGCCGATCAAGCAGCCATTTTTTATGCGTCGCTTGACGAACTCAAGGAGTTGACGCCTCAAATTACGCCGAACGAAACGGCGAAATTTGGTCGTGTTTTAGTCCCCGCACAACGCCAAGCGCACATTTTGGGACGTAGTTTGGTCAGGCATTTCTTGGACTTGCCTACAATTGACTTTGATCTGACTGAAAATGGCAAACCAACTTTCCCGGGCATGCATTTCAATATTTCCCACACACAACAAGCGGTTGCGGTTGCCTTTCATCGGCACCATTCTGTGGGCGTGGATATTGAAACAATGTCGCGCAAAAAAGAAGCTGACAGTTTGATCGATATGGTGTGTCACGCCAATGAGAAAGATTGGATTGCCCAAAAAGCTACCGCTGAACAAGGCATTGGTTTTTTGCGTATGTGGGTGCGCAAAGAAGCGCTGTTGAAGGTGACGGCAACGGGGTTGATTGATGAGCTCAACACTATTGATGTACGGCTAAATACGCATAATCCAGTTGTTGAGTTTTCTGGTTCTTTTCGCTTGTTGGATTTTGATGATCCACAGGCCGAAATAATTGGCTGTTTAGCGGTAAATTCAGCTGTAAATGGCTGCGTTCTGACTTGCCTCAATAGCGCAGAATTGCTAGGTTTATCATAGATTTTGCGGGTCAAAAATTGATGCGCACGATCACCAGATTTTTGAAAAGCGATACTGCATCAAATGAGGCCCAAAATAATGAACAATGATCCCCATTGGGCCCTCACCCTCTCACACATTTTAAGCGCCAATTCAGCCGCGGAAAATGTTCCGCCGCTTACGGCTGATAATGTCGAAAGAGATGATTTTGACGCGGTGATTAAATGGGTTTGCGATGGGCTATTGCCCGTGGCGAAAACTGTTTCGCAATTGCGGGCTGAGGATTTGTCGCCCCTTCAGCGCGTTGAAGCTTTGGCGCAGCAATGGAAAACAGACGGCACTTATGTTGGCACACTTTGGGCGGCAGCATTACGGGACATGTTTGAGCAGCAAACAGGCCAATCATTTGCCTATGATGCGACTTATGATGCGGCGCATGAAAGTGCCATGGAATTTGCTGGCAAAAATCAAGACATGATCAATGAGCATTTCGGCAGTGCGGAGAATTATGCGGAATATTATGCCGAAACTGACACCAATGCGATGCTCGCCTTTTTCAACCGCACGGTGAGTGCGGCGATGGGCGAAGGCATTGCAAAAAGCTTTGAGACAAGAAGCGTCGACGAATTTTTGAATAGTTGCCCTGACGCATTTTTACGTGGCTTGATGCGCAGCTATCAGAATGCCTTGGGCCCAAAAAGCCAAGCAGAATTGGCAACAGAATTGCAGGAAAAACTGCAGCAGGCCATCAATTAAAACAAACGGACAAGAAGAATTGTCATCTGGGAGAGAGAAATGGATCACACCAATTTAGAAGCGATCAAAAAGATCGCCACAGCCAAAAAGACTGACTTTAAGACCATCAATGTAAAGCGCTTCAATCCGGTTATTGGTGGCGAAGTGAGTGGCATCGACATGTCACAACCGATCAGCAAAGAGCAGGTTGCTGAATTGCGGCAGGCGCTGAATGAATATCATGTGTTGGTTTTCCGCGATCAAAAAATTGATACGGAGCAGCAAAAAGAGTTTGCTCGCAATTTTGGTACGCTGCGGAAAATGGCACTTGAAGATATTGATGGCGATGATCCCGAGATTGTATTGATCCAAGCATCGGACGCTTCGCAATTTGTGGCGGGTGAAGTTTGGCACACAGACGGCACTGCATCGGAACAGCCCGCATGGGCGCAGATGCTGCACATTCATCAAATCCCCGAAATCGGATGCGGTGGCGATACGGTTTTTGCCAATATGCATTTGGCCTATGAAATGCTTTCGCCAGGCATGAAAGAAATGCTGGAAGGCATGACGGCGATCCACGATGCAGCGTTGCCATGGGCTGGCTATGAAGCGCCACCCAATTTGCCAAAAATTGAACACCCGATTGTGGTGAAGCATCCGGAAACGGGCGCAAAAATGCTCTATATCAATCCCGGTTTTACAACGCGCATTTTGCAGCTCACTGAGTTTGAGAGCCGTGCCATTTTGGAAATGCTGTTCCGGCAGATTGAGCATGAAGTGCTGTTGAGCTGCCGTGTTCAGTGGGAAGCTGGCACCGTGGTGTTTTGGGATAATCGTTGCACGCAACACCGGGCCATTTGGGATTATTACCCCTATTCCCGCTTTGGTGAGCGGGTGACGCTTGTGGGCGAAAAGCCTTACGAGAAAATTTAGAGGCCAGCGACCTCTAACATCTTTTTGCCTAGGGCGGTGTTTCCATGAATTGGATCATTGTCCTGGCAATATTCAGCCAGAAGATTGCCTTCCTTATCCGACGTGTCATTGCGCACATCGATGACTGAACAGCCAATTTTTGTGAGTTCGCTAACGGCACGATTTTGCAGTGCACGGAACAGTTCACCCCATGCACTGTCTGGAATGCGTTGTGGTGGCAGGGCGAAAAACACGGTTTTGCCCTGCTCGACTAGGTGCTGATGAAAGGCCAACATGGGTGCTTGCATGCGTTGAAAGATGGATTGGCACATGGGGCCAGCGATGAAGTCTTGGGGAAAGCCAAGGTTCTCATCTCGGAAGTTTGCCCAAACGGCGCGTGCCGCTGGGAAATGAAATCCAGAGCCAATGGTGGAGACAATTGGAATCTCTACATCTTCAATACAATCTACACCCCAAAGCTGGCACAGTTCGCCATATACCCGGATTGTATCTTCTACAACAAAGCTGAGTTTGCCTTGCTCAACCTCGAAAAATTCTGAATAAAACTCTTTGCCGGACGCGATGGGGCCGCCGCCAAATTCGATGCCCCGTTCCCGCGCAGCGCGGCCAATGGTGCCTGCGTGCGAGTCACCAATCAGTGCAAATTCATGCTTTGCCATAATATTCTAAAATCTCATCTTCACAGACAATATCGCCCATTGGAACCGGGCTGGATTGTTTCTCTTGCCCCAAGCCCTCAAAGAAATGCTTCATCACATAATCGACGCCACTGGGGGAAACTGTTCGCTTGTTTTCGTTGAAATAGGACTGGTCCAACATGGCTGGCGACACCAAATCATAGGACGGGAAATAGTCCACATGCTCACTGGCATTGGCAAATTCGCCAGCAAGGGCACGCAGCACCGATTTCGTGTAGGTGCTGGCGGTGAGCGCATGATGGCCAGTTACCGTTGCCGTGATCGGCACAGGCGAAACGGTAAGCAGCATTTTGATGTTTGGATTGTGATTTTGCATGGCGTCGAACGCGCTCGCCAAGGCTTTTTTGCCCGACTCAAAACCGAAATTGATGCACTGATGCTCATCAGGGTTGAAGGTACCCTGCACTGTGCCCGGACAAGCTGGATAAATGGATTTTGACTTTGTGTTGACCCAAGCCTCGGTAAGGCCCGGTGTAAACAGAAAGATATCGGCTTGCTCGATTGCTGTTTTGACTGCATCGGCGGTGATGTGTCGAGAGGCTAACACCTCTTCGACACTTTCAAAACCATTAGGCCGAACTGATGGGCGGAACGGGTCGAAAAATCGACCGTCTGTTTCCCACACTTCTTGGTCCATGCTGGATCTATCTAATGCCCAGCGCACCCATTGCGCCAACAAAGCAGGCGTATAGATGTTGCCCGTGCGAAAGGTGAAAAGTCCATAATTATGCGCGGTGTGCAGTGAACGCGGCAAAGATTGCGGTGGCTTCTCGGTGACCAACCAATTCATGCCACGGCTACGCAGTGCGCGCCCAATATTTTGCGCGAAGCATGAGCCGGCAGTGGCAACGGCATGTTGCTTTTCTATTTTAAACTTGGGAAGCCAGACTTGGGTGAGTTCGCCCTGTTTGGGCTCGGCAACGCCGAGTTTCCAAAATGCGCGATCATCCAGTTTTTCATACGGATTCAATCTCCCCCTCCTCCGCAATTGGTTGTTTTTCTTTCAAAGCGATATAGCCGATCCATGCCAACGGCAGGCACAAGGCCGTTGCGGCATAAAACAAAACTGGCCCGCCCAATGTGATGATCAATTGTGCGGCCAACAAAGGCGCAACGGCGCCCCCGAGATTGGACAACATGTAGATGCCGAAAAAGGAATTTCGCTGATCTTTTGGCGCGACACGATCCACAATCGTGAGAAACATAGGCAAAGCAATAATTTCGCCGAGTGTTGAAACCCCGATGGCCAAGACCCAAAGCCAGACAAATTGCTGTTGGTTGATGGCAATCATCAATAGCGACAAGCCCAAACAGGCAATGGCGACCAGAAAGGCTGTCCGTTCCCCCATTTCCATAATCTGCTTCATAAACAGGCCATGGATGACCAGCACAACGACGGTATTGGTGACGGTGAGCATGGCGATGATCGCCGCCAGATCGGGCACACCCAGATTGATCATATGCAAGGTCAACGGCTCGTCGGTTTGTGCATAGATAAAGACCAACAGCAAGTTGGAGATGAACAAGGCGACAAATAGACGATGTTTGAATGCCTCTTTTAAGACGGAAAGGCTTGAGCCACGTTCTTTGGCGGTCGGTGTGTCTTCAATTTCAGGCAATTTGAACTGAATCGCATAGCCCAAGAGTATATAGCTTGCGGCAGCGATGAGGAAAATTGAGTTGTTTCCGTTTTGAATAAACCACAGGCCAATAAATGGCCCTACGGCGCCTGCAATGTTCACAATGTAATATCGCACATGGAAGAGCGCTGGGCGCTGTTCTTCATTTTCGGCCAATTCGCCCAAAGATGAGCGCAAAAGTGGCTCCAGCACCCCTCCAGCAGCCGAGAACAAGGTGATCGCGATGAAATAAGCCTGTAAATTGGGCAGGAATGCTAAAATCAGAAAGCAAATGATGGTCAGCAGGTTGGCGCCATGCATCAAATTCTTTTTCCGCATCCCGTCGGCAATGAAGCCAGCAATAGGCGATGCCGCCAGACCGACAAATGCGCCCAAGGTAAACAGAAAGCCGATTTGAAAAACGGTTGCCCCCAAGCGCTCACTCAAAATGACAGCTAAAAACGGAAAGACCATAAAACTGGTCAATCGGGTCAAAGTGATCGCGACAATGAAGAATTGTGCGTGAGGCGGCAAGCTGCGCAAAGTTGCGACAAAGCCCCCTGCTTTCTTTTCATTGGCCACGCTCTTCTCCCCCCAAACGTCCATTATTGGATCGTTCTTATCTTTATCGGCGATGTGGGATTTTGTCCCTGCGTATTGATACGTTCTTTTACGCCACAAGTTTGACAGCGTAACGTCATATGGATCGGATATCCATTGCAAGAGATGCATAGGGTATGCAGATTCAGCATTGGATTGATGCAAAAATCGGAATTAGCTTATTCGAGTTGCCGAACCATAAAATGGCGGTGACCAAAAACGATAATATCAGGTGCCATATGTGAGACCAAAACATATGACTTGGTTGCCAATTATGCTCTGGGAGGGACTAGCATTATGGGCGAAAAAAACATTTTAAGAACAAACTTAAAAACGCCGATGATCATTTGTGTGTCCATGCACTTCGGCGCAACCAAGTTGGTGCGTTTATAGCCTTTTCGCATTGCACCCTATTCGATCGAATCTCGCACTTCATCTCCCTCGCTTTAGCTTTCGCGACTAAAGTTTTAGGCGTACGGTGCGAGGTTCGATCATTTTATCCGTGGGCATCAGCAGCATAAAAGCGACATTATTCGCTTATTTGATTGCCCGGATCGCCAAGCAATTGGCGCTTTATTCATAGCATTTGAGATCTTTAAAGATGCCAGATTTTGTAAATCCATTTCGCACCACCCCGGCCAACCATTTGGATTTGAACCGGATCGCCCTTTCTTTTGAAGGGATGAGAATGGATTATGGCAGCTTAGAGCAAAGAGCTGCCGCGCTGGCGACGGCAATTGGCGGCCTAAACCTTCCCATCGCGCAAGAAGTTGGACGCCCCACCATCGGCATTTCTCTACACAGAGGGCCGAATGTATTTGTTGTCATGTTGGCCTGCCTTAAAGCGGGCTGCGTTGTGGTGCCGATCGATCCAGCACATGGTGCAGAATATAAACGAGATCTGGTTGAAACTGCGCAATGTAGTTTGGTGATTACCGATCAGCCTGAAGGATGGGCGGACACACAATTCCAGACACTTGAAAGTCTAGATTCAGTCAAAGCGGAAAAAGAGACGACACCTGCCCCGCTGGAGGCTGGCGATGTGGGATTCGTGTTGTTTACGTCTGGCACAACAGGCAAACCCAAGGGCGTGATGTTGGCGCTGGATGCCATGTTGATGGCGGCAAAAGATTTCGGTGCGCGTACCGGGATGGATGCCAATTCAATCATTGCGCAATTCACGGGCCTTTCCTTCGATTCTGCGGTGCTGGAATTTTTGCAGGCCTATTTGCATGGTGCCGAATTGGCGATTGTGCCGGAAACCGCTCGGTTAGCCCCGGAGGAACTGGCATCGTTTCTCGTTGCGGAAAAGATAACACATTTGACGTTGCCCGCTGCCCTCGCCCCCTATTTGCCACAACGGCAAGATTATGCGCTGGACGCGTTAATTTGCGTTGGCGACAAGCTTGATGATCAGCTGCTGTGGGATTGGGCGGCGGTTTGCCCAACATTCAATGGATATGGACCAACAGAAGCTTCAGTTTGCACCAGCCTGTGCAAAATTGAACCGAACTTGCCGATCAGTTTGGGCGCTCCACTTAAGCATATCCAATTGTCGCAAGACCCGAAAAGCCTTGAATTGGTGATTAGTGGTTTTGGGCTAGCGAAAGGCTATATGGGCGCGCCGGAGCAAACCGCTGAACGCTTTATCGAAGGCGAAGATGGCATCGTTCGATATTTTACGGGCGATGAAGTTCAAGTAGTTCCAGATGGTAATTTCAAGTTTGTTGGCCGGACAGACTTTCAAGCGAAAATTCGCGGTGCGCGCGTTGAGACCAGCGCCATTGAAACTGTGTTGTTGGAGCAAAACGAGGTGCGTGAGGCGGCTGTGATTGCTGTTGGCGACAATAGCAGTGACCGTCATCTTGTGGCGTTCGTGGTGGCGGATGCCGCCGAGAATGAGTTAACGCCGCAGTTGAAAGACGTATTGTCTAAGCGGCTGCCCGAGTCTCATTTCCCTAAATATTTCAATTTTTTGGATCGCTTGCCTTATACATTGAATCACAAAGTTGATCGCAAAGCTCTGGCGGCGCTTGCGACTGCTGATGCTGAAATTGTGTATTCAGACGATGATTTGGAAAGTGTGGCGCGTGCGGCTTTCTTGCATGAAGTTGGACGCGAGCATGTCGAGTTGGATCAAGATTTTTTCCAGCTTGGTGGCGATTCAGTTGGCGCGATGCGGCTGTTGGCCAAACTATCGAAGCTAACTGGCCGTAAGGTTGCAGTTGGCGACTTTCGGAAAGCGCCGACACTTGCCGAATTGATTGATCTGCTGGAGCGCGATGCGACCGATATTGTACAGATTGAGCTGAACCAACGTGACACAGATGTTTTGCCGCTGTCGCAGCAGCAAAATGCGGCTTGGTATATGTTCAACCAAGACCCGACCAGCAAAGCCTATCTCGCTGAAGCTGTACATCACTTTGAAGGCGCGTTTAATCCTGAAGCGATGCTGAACGCGGCGCAGAAGATTTTTGATCGGCACGAGATTTATCGCACAGTCTTTTTCGAAGATCAGGGTGAACCGGTTCAGCAGATTTTGCCGCATCATCAGGTTGAATATCCGAGCATCGATGCCACGCATGTTTCAGCAGATGCGCGCCAGGATTTTATCAAGCAGACATTTGCAGAAGTGCTGCCGGGTATTTTTGATTTGAGCAAACTGCCACTGGCACGGTTTGCATTGATCAAATTTTCTGATCAGCACTATGCTCTGCTGCATCAGGAACATCATATTGTGCATGATGGATGGGGCGGCTCAGAATTCACCGCAGAATTAATGGGTTGGTATCATCATTTTGCTTCGCCCGATTACGAATTTGCGCCCGCAGATGTGCCGCAATATTCGGACTTTTTGCTCACACAAACCGAATGGCTCGCCTCACTAGATGCGGAGCGGCAAAAGGCCTATTGGGTTGAGCAACTTGCAGATGCGCCACGTGCGGTGCCGATATTTGGTAAGAAGTCAACGCGATTGGGCTTTGAAGGCGGTTATGAGCGCATCGATTTCACCCGCGCTGAGTGGGCAAGATGTGAGGACATGTGCCGCGAAATTGGTGTAACGCCTTTTGGCTTCACCTCAGCGGTGCTCAACTTGGTGCTCTGGCAATATTCAGGCGAGCAAGACATTGTTTTTGGTGCGCCATTTGCTAACCGAAATTGGCTGAACAGCCAATCAATCCTCGGCATGTTGGTGAACACGCTGGTGCTTCGTGCCAAAATTGATCCTGATCAAGACGCGCTTTCATTTGTTCAACAAACGCAAAAGACAATTGATGCTGCCTATGCCAACCAGGAAATGCCTTTTGGTGCTGTGGTTGAGGCGCTTAACCCAGATCGGTTTGGCGGGCAGAATCCACTATTCAATGTTTTGCTTGGCTTCCATGATGCGCCGATTGATGTGGATGAAATTGACGGGCTGCGCTGGCGCAAAGATGAAACGGTGATTTCCAAAACCACCAAGTTTGATTTGGACTGTTTGGTGGTGAACCGCGACAAGCATTTCACAGACAATGACATGGTCTCGTTTCTCTGGGAATATCGCAGCGATATTTATCATGCTGATGAAATTCGTCATTTTGTTGAGAGCTTTAAACAGGTGTTTTTGGCCCTGTGTGAAACGCGGGATATGACCATTGCTGACGTGCCGAGCCTGACGACAGAACAAAGAGATGTTCTGTTGTTTGATTGGGGACGGGGCTATGATGTGCCGGCGCCTGTTCGTGCGCAACTTGATGGCAAGAGCCTTGTCGAAGCGCTCAACGCGAAGCTTAAATCCCAAGGCGACCATATTGCTTTGAGGGCTGGCCATGAGGTGATGAGCTATCGCCAATTGGATGAGCGTTCTGATGCTCTTGCGGCAACACTCGAACACAAGGTGCAGCCGAATGATCGCGTGGCGATTTATGCGGCGCGGGGCATGGCGCAAATTGTGGCGATGGTTGCGGTGCAAAAACTTCAGGGAACTATTGTTTGCCTCGATCCCTCCCTGCCCGATGCCCGCATTGAACATATGTTGCGCGACAGCGCACCAAGCATTGTGCTTTGGGACAATGCGTTTCCGCCGCAAGCACAGTCTTTCGACTGTGTGGAGATCAATGAGGCGAGTGCATCAGACACAAGCTTTTACGAGCGTCCGTTGCAAGATGGGCATTTGGCTTATGTGAATTACACATCAGGCTCTACCGGACAGCCTAAGGGCGTGGAGATATACGCGAATAGCTTGTTGGACGAATGCGCTCATCTCATGTCGATTATGGAGCTTGATGCGCAATCGCGCGGTGTTAGCCTTTCTCACACGGGTTTCGATGCATATCACGGCGAAATTTGGCCTCTGCTGCTCGCAGGTGGCAGCGTTTCACTGATTGCGGATCAGGAACGTGATGATTTGGGCGGTTTGATGCAATTGATGCGGGAGCAACTGGTCAGTGTGGCCTGTTTGCCGACTGGACTACTGGAAGAAGCATTCAACAGCGATGTAACTTGGCCGGATAGTTTGAAGGTTTTGGCCGCGGGCGGTGACCGCCTGTCAGCAGTACGTTTGCCTGACGGATTTAGTGCGAAACTGCTCAATCTTTATGGCCCGACAGAAACTACCATTGATGCCACGTTTTATGAAGTGCCGCGCAATGGGCCTGAGGCGCCGCCCATTGGTCGACCAGCGGCTTACACAAGTGCCTTGGTGATGGATGATGAACGGCTATGCCCGGTTGGCGCACCTGGAGAATTAGTGATCGGTGGTACTGGCATTGCCAAGGGTTACCTTAATCTGCCGGAAGAAACCGCCAAATCCTTTGTGCAATTGGCGGATTGGCCGAATGAAAGATTTTATCGGACTGGCGACAAAGTACGTTGGCGCCATGATGCGCAGTTGGAATTTTTGGGTCGTATTGATGACGAAATTCAACTGCGCGGCTACCGGATTGCGCCTGCAGAAATTGTGAGCAGTTTGCAAAGCCATTCTGATGTGGCGCAGGCTGCGGTTGCGGTGAAAAACAGCGCGCTTTGCGCTTATGTGACTGTGACGAGCAGCGTTGATGAAGACAAGCTAACACGTCATTTGAAAGCACAACTTGCCAAGGTGTTGCCGAAATATATGGTGCCCAACACGATCATCGTGTTGGATCGCCTACCACTGACACCACAGGGCAAGGTGGACGTTAAAGCGCTGCCAGAATCAATTGCCCATGCCGCTCAATATGTTGCGCCAGAAACGCAAACTGAAACAGATTTGCATGCACTTTGGTGTGCGGCGCTAAATGTCGAAAAACTCAGCATTGCCGATAATTTCTTCACAGTGGGTGGACATTCGCTTTTGGCCATTCGGTTGATTGGACCCATTCGCGATCAGTTTAATGTCGAACTTAAAGTGAATGACTTTTTCGACCATGCGACTGTGCAGGATTTGGCGGAATATATTGATCTGATAAAGGGCAGCCTCGCCGAACCAAAAGCTGACTATCAATTTGATGGTGAGTTCTGATGGTTCTTGAGCTTTTGCGGCAAGCCAAGGCGGAAGGCATTCAGCTTTATGTGGAAGCTGGGAAACTCAAGTTTCGCGCGCGCACTCAGCCGCCAAGCGATGATTTACGCCAAGCCATTATGGGTCGCAAATCGGACTTGATTGCTTTTTTTGAAGAACGAGCGCCCGCACAGAAAAATGGCGGCCCGCAAGCTGGTGACCCGACTTCTGCCGCGCCTTTATCCCAAACGCAGCGACGTGTTTTTTATCAAGAAACAGCGTTTGATCTGCAAGATACATATGTGATGCGCGCCGCCTATCGCTTTGATGGGCAGTTGGACGCCACAAGGCTGAAACGGGCGCTCAACGCGATCTTGGATCGACACACAATCTTGCGATCAAAGTTTTCGATTGATGATGCAGGCGAAGCAATGCAAACGCCCATTGCTGATGTGGAATTCGCTTTTGATGTTCAAGAAGAAGTAGACTTTGACAGCTGGATCGCAAAGCAAATGGCCGTGCCGTTGGATATTGGCAAGGGCACGGTTTGCTACGCTGGACTGCAAAAGCAGCAAGATACGAGCTATCTGTTTTTTGCCTTTCACCATTTGGTGTTTGATGGATGGTCGTTCGATTGTTTTTACAAAGAACTGGCGGCTTTTTACAACGCCGACGAAGGTCAGAACTTGCCGGACATTCCTTTTCAATATGGGGATTTTGCGCGGTGGCAAGGCGGCAAAGATTGGTCGAAAAAAAGCCGCATGTTTTGGCGCGAGCAACTGGACGGTGCGTCAATTCTCAACACCATCAAGCCTGACCATGCACGTCCGTCTCGGGCGAGTTTTTCTGGTCGGCTTTTATCCATGCCAGTTGATCGTGCAACTTTGGAAAGATTGCGCGATTTGGCCCGTGCGTGCGAATGCAGCCTATATTCGGTGATGTTGGCTGCGTTTTATGTGGTGGTGGCGCGATATAGCCAGACGGAAGATTGCGTGATCGGCACGCCGGTGGCGGGCCGACAGGGTGCAAAGCTTGATAATCTGATTGGCTTTTTCGCCAATATGGTGCCGCTGCGGGTGCAGGCGGATCATCAGTTAAGTTTTCGCGAGTTCGTTAACCGGGTGCACAACAGTAATTTGGCCGCGCAGGCCCATCAAGATTTGCATTTTGAGCAGATTATTGAACAGCTTGGCTTTGCAGGTGAAGCGAGTTTTACCCCCCTCACCCAATTGATCTTTTCTCTCGCGGAGGAAGCCGAATCTTGTCCTACATTGGATGGGAAAAAAGGCGAAAAAATTGATCTCGACGCGCATCATCTTGGATTTGAAATTGAATTGCATTTGACTGGCACGTCTGACGGTGGTCTGGTTGCCAATTGGCTTTATGCTGACAAGCTTTTTGAGCAGAAAACCGTTGAATCTATCGCTAAAACATATGCTTATGCCTTGGATCGTTTGGCAAGCGAACCTGACCAGAAGCTCGCCAATGTGGCGCTGGCTGCGCCTGAAGTTCAGGAAAACTGGGATGCACTCAACAGCATATCGGTCCCCTATCCGCTTGAGCTAGGTTTTGCCGATCTGTTTGAAAAGCAGGTTGAGAAAACACCAGACGCTAAGGCTTGCGCTTGGCTCAGCAAAGATGGTGCTGTTCAACAGCTGAGTTATGTCGACTTGAACGCGCGTGCCAATGGGCTGGTAGCTCAACTGATCGCGAATGGTGTGCAAGTCGGCAGTCGCGTGGGCGTTTTTATTGGCGATGAAGCCGACAATCTGATTGCTTTGATCGCCGTGCAGAAAATCGGTGGTGCCTATGTGGTGCTGGATAGCAATAATCCGGCAACACGCAATGAGCAGATTATTCAGGATACGGAATGCACGCATTTGATTGGCACCGCACGGCAATGTGCCGAGTTCGCACAACTTATTTGCGTTGAGCCTGATGGGCGCATTGAAGCGAAAAACCCAAACCGAACTGGCGATGGGTGGCACAGTGAAATGCCAGCGATGTTTGTGTTTACGTCAGGTTCGACTGGCAAACCGAAGGGCGCGGCGTTGCCCGCCAGTGCACTGACCAATTTGATTTTTGCCAGCCAAGAACGGTTTGGTTTTGCCTCCGAACAATGTTTCGGCGTGGCGTCCACCCTCACTTTTGATGCCCATCTTTTTGAGATTTATGTTGCGCTGGCCTTTGGCGGATCCATTGCGCTGTTCGAACCAACGCGGTTTCGTGACGGAAAACTGCTGAACCAAGATCAAGAGCGGCTGGCCGTTGATTATTTGTTCGCCACACCAACCACTTGGCAATTTCTGCTTGATGATGGCTGGCGCCCTAAGGCGCAACAGACCATCATTTCTGGCGGTGAAGCCCTTTCTGACCAGCTTAAATCTAAACTGTTTGCCGCCAATCGAGACCTAAATCTGATCAATATTTACGGCCCGTGTGAATGCACTGGCTATGTTTTGGCGGCCACGCTTTGCGACGGTGATGAAGTGCATGTTGGCCAGCCGCTGCCGAACACTGGCGCTCATGTGCTTGATGCATATGGCAACCCTTGTCCTGCGCATTGCGAAGGCGAATTGGTTTTGTCGGGCGCGCAAGTAGGCCTGCATTATCTTAACAATGAAATGCTGACGGCAGAACGATTTGGTCAGCTTAATGTTGGTGGGCGGACTGTGCGGACTTATGCCACGGGTGATGTGGCGAAGCGTTGTGCTGACGGAACGATCAAAATTGTTGGTCGCCGTGACTTCCAAGTTAAAATCAACGGTGTGCGCATTGAACTGGAAGAAGTTGAAACTGCGCTCCTGCAGCATGAAGCCGTGAGCCAAGCAGCGGTTGTTGCAAATGCCCTGCCAGATGGCAGCAAGCAATTGCTGGCTTATGTTCAAACGTCGCTAGAATCGGGGCAAGCAAGTGGCGTTTTGGCTAATTTTCTTGCTGAGCATTTGCCACCGAGCTTTATGCCCGCGCACTATATTGTGCTGGATGACGTGCCTCTGACCAGCAGTGGCAAAATTAACCGGAAAGCCCTACCCGCACCGGATATTACCCAAGAGGTGCAACAAGGCACCGCGCCGCGCAATCAGGCTGAGCAAGATTTGTGCGCGTTATGGTGCAAGCTGCTAGATCGCGATGTGGTTGACGTACGCGCCAGCTTTTTTGCTCTTGGCGGTTATTCGCTTCTGGCCATCAAGATGCTCAATCAGGTCAATCAGTATTTTGGCAGTCAGCTCGCACTGCGCGATGTGATCAGAAATCTAACCATTGAGGCGATCGCCTCAGCATTGGATGCCAAGCAAACGAATGTTGGCGCGGTGCCGATTGCAATTGCACGGCAAGATTTGTCGCAACCATTGCCCCTTTCCTTTTCTCAGGAACGCATGTGGGCAATTGACCAGATTGATGCCCATGGTCGGTTCTACACCATACCCTTGGTGTTTGAGATTGATGGCGAAATTGATGTTGAAAAATTAGCGATATTTTTTGATCAGTTTGTCGAACAAAATCCGATTTTGCGGACTGCCTATCTGCAAAAATCTGATCAAGCCTATCAGCAAGTAGTGCCCTTTAAAGCTGGCGTTCTAAGCGTTTCAGATTTGCGCCAGAGCCAAGATATTCCATCGCAATTGACTGATTTTGAAGATCAGATTTTAAACGCGCCATTTGACTTGTCTTCGGGGCAGGTTTTCCGGGCGGCGCTGGCTATTTTGAATGATCATAAATCGCGTTTGTTTATTGCGGTGCACCATATTGCGTTTGATGGCACGTCTGTTGGTATTTTCTTTGACCAGCTTCAGGCGTTTTTTGGCGGCTCCCAACCAAAAGCTGTCGCCAGTTTGAATTTTGCGGATATCGCGGTTTGGCAGCATGAACATTATGATGGCGACCAGGATCTTGCTTATTGGTTAGATCGGTTGGAAGACGCGCCGCAATTGCATCAACTGCCATTGGATGCGCCGCGGCCTGCGCAGCCTTCGCATAAGGGGCAAACGATTTCCGCCGCACTGAATGAGGAGGTCTCGAGCAAGCTTGACGCTCTCGCTGCGCAACTTGGTGTGACAGAATTTTCCGCCCTGTTTAACGCTTTCGCGGCCTATCTCTGCAATGTGCAAGGGCAAGCTGACATTGTGATCGGTACGGCTGTAGCAAACCGTGAGCGTGACGCGTTTGAGGCCGTGATTGGCAATTTTGTCAATTCTGTCGCGTTGCGGGTGCAACCTGATTTTTCCACTTCTTTCAATGATTTTCTGCATGCCACCCATTCTCAATTTCAAGAAGATATGGCGCACCAATCGCTGCCATTTGAAAAGCTGGTTGACCGTCTTCAACCTGAACGCAGCTTCGCACATAGTCCGATTTTCCAAATTATGATGGTGCAGGACAATAGCGAAAGCGGCCCTATTAATTTGGGCGCCGCTCAAATGCGGATGATTGATCCGGTTGAGACTGAGGCTAAATTTGATTTGTCAGTGGGCGTTCGGCGCGGTGATGTGATCAGCTTCAATATCAATTATGCGACTGATATTTTTAACGCAGCGCGAATTCAAAAGCTAGCCGACGGTTTTATTGATTTTCTCGAAAAAGCGGTGGGAGAACCGCAAGCGTCACTTGATCAATTATTGCCGCTAGCGAAGTTGGACCCCGCCCTCGTTGGGCCCAAAGCCGACATCAATGCGACCTCATTTATCGAGCGGTTTGCCCATTGGGTACAAATAGATGGCGACGCAACGGCCATTCGCTTTGAAGGCCAAAGCATCAGCTATGCTGAGTTAAATGCGGCAGCGGACCAATTGGCGAAGAATCTAGCCTCTCATGGGGTTGGCTCTGGTAGCTTGGTGGGAATTCATGTCGCGCGTGGACCGCGCATGATTGAGGCGATCCTTGCTGTTCATAAGCTTGGCGCAGCGTATTTGCCGCTCGATCCGGGTTATCCGGCTGCGCGATTGGCGCAGATTGTGGAGAATGCGCGCCTGCATTTGATCATTACCGAAGAGGTCAATAGTGGCTTATTCGCTGATCAATTTTCGCTTCGGGATCAGCAGTTTTATTCGGCATCAAATGTGCAAACGCCTGTGCAAATTGCCACCGATGCGGCATATGTCATTTATACGTCGGGTTCAACTGGAGTGCCTAAAGGCGTGGAAGTTGGACATCAGAGCCTGTGCAATTATCTCGACGCAATTGCCACGCAATTTGAGATGACGCGCGATGATCGCGTTTTGCAGGTAACCTCACTTAGTTTCGATATTGCGGTGACGGAAATTCTTGCGCCGCTGCGTCTTGGTGCGCGTGTCGTTCTCACCGCGCCGGGGCAAGAACTTGATGCGGTATCTATTGCTGAGTTGGTGGAGGCAGAAGGCGTTAGCTTTTTGCAGATGGTGCCATCTATGCTGTCGCTACTGGTGGATCAGAATAGGCATCTTGCTGGTGTCCGGCATGTCCTTTGCGGTGGAGAAGCAAGCTCAACGGCACTATTTCACGCGGCAAAATCGACCTTCCCTAACGCGAAATTGACCAATGTGTATGGCCCGACAGAGGCCACTGTTTGGGCGAGCGCTTATGAATTTAGCGGCGAAGAAACTGATGGCACCGTGTCCATTGGCACGCCGCTGCAAAATATCTCGTTGTATGTACTGGATCAAAATCAGCGCCCTGTGACTGCGGGGTACAAGGGCGAACTTTATATTGGCGGCGATGCGCTCGCTTTTGGCTATCTGCATGCAGGTGAGTTGACGCAAAAGGCTTTTGTTCAAATTCCGGGTTCTACACAGCGGCTATATAGGACAGGTGATTTGGTTCAGCAGCAGCCGGACGGCACACTGGCCTTTGTGGGGCGCACCGATAGTCAGGTGAAGGTGCGCGGTTATCGTGTTGAACTTGGGGAGATTGAGGCGCGGTTAAACGCACTTGGGGTGCAGCATGCTGTGTGCCAACTGCGTGACAATCGGCTGATCGCCTTTGTTTCCAATGGAGAGCCAAGTGCTTTGAGCGCTGAGCTGGCGCAGGTGCTGCCGGACTATATGGTGCCCTCCTTAATTATTCAGCTTGAACAATTTCCGCTTACCCCCAATGGCAAGATTGATCGGCGCGCACTGGCAGAGCTTGAGATTGGCACGGTGCCCGCGCCTTCGGATGAGCCGCCGCAGGGTGAAGTTGAAGCCACTTTGGCGGAGATTTGGACCGATATTTTGGGGCTGGAAAATATTGGTCGTCATGCGAACTTTTTCACCATTGGCGGTCATTCCATGTTGGCCATTCGGGTGATCACCATTTTGCGCGAAATGCTGGAAGAGCATGTGGATGTGAAGGTGATCTTTGAACGGCCGACCATCGCCAGTCTGGCGGAATATATCGAAGAATTTTACCTGCAAGATCAATTGGACGGGACGACACAATGAGTGGGCAAACAATTTCAGCACCATCAAAAAAGTCACGGTTTTCGCGCGATCGTTTGAAGCAGGTGAAGGCCAATGCCGGCATTCCTCGTTTGCCGCGCGATGGACAGCCATTGCCTGCTTCTGCTGCGCAAAAGATGTTCTGGTTGCTCTCTCAGGGCGAAGATGCAAGTGCAGCTTATGTTTTGCAGGCCATGTTGCGGTTGGACGGGCAAATAGATCAGAAGCTTCTAACTCAAGCCTTCCATGCTTTTTCTGACCGCCATGAAGCGGTGCGCACGTCATTCGACATGACGAGCGATGGATTGGTGCAACATATTGGGGCGGTTGGTACGCCCTTCCCGCTGAGTTTTGAACGTGCGGAAAGCATTGCTCAGCGCGACAAGCAGATCAGCAAAGCTGTCGCCGCACCGATGGATTTGGGCCACTGTGGGTTGGTGAAGGCGCATCTGTTTAGCGTTGGCGATCATGACCATATTTTGCTTGTGTTGGCGCACCATACAGTGGCTGACCGCGATAGTTTGGGCTTTATGCTGCAAGACGTTGCTGGTGAGTACAGCGCGCTTGTTGCTGGTGCTCAAGCGCCTGCAAAAGTTGATGCCTTGCCTTATGCCGACTTTGCTGCATGGGAGCAGGACAAAATTGTAAAAACTCAACTGGCGCGTGAAAAGCAATTCTGGCAACAAAATCTGGCGAACTGCCCTGCGCTCTCTACTCCAACCTCTGAAAAGAAGCGACCCAAGGTGGCTGAATTTGAGGGGCAAACGCAGGCGTTTACGCTCGACGCGGACGTCACCGCGAAGGTTCAATCCTTTTCACGCCAGGCTAGTGTCTCTGATTTTACAACTGCCGTCGCCGCATGGGTGATTTTACTGCAAACGCAGGCCCATCAATATGATGTTGTCACAGGTACCCCGGTTTCGCTGCGCAATTTGCCGGAACTGCGCAATAGTTTTGGCCCGCTGGTCAATTCATTGCCGCTGCGCTTTGGCAATCTGTTTGATCAATCAGCCGACCAATTGGTGCGGCAGGTTCAGTCTGTGTTTTTGGAGGCGCAGAACCACCAAAATATACAGTTTGACCAGATTATTGAGACTGTAAATCCGCCGCGACATCCATCGCATAGCCCTCTATTTCAAACCATGTTTTCTTGGGCGCAATCTGATGATGATGGCAGGTTAAAGTTTGGTGATTGTGTGGCTACCCCAAACTCACTTGGCGGCCAGACAGCGCAATTAGACCTGACTTTGGATCTGGTGCTGCGGGGCAATCAGATAAAAGGCGAATTTGAATTTGCGACGGCGCTGTTTTCACCTGATGAGGTTCAGGCGCTTTCTAATCGCTATCAGCACATCTTGGAGCAGCTGGTTGAGCATGCTGGTGATGAGTTTGCCTATATATCGGCAAGTTTGTTTGCCAAACCTTCTCGCTTAATGGGGTTGGGCCAAACTGAAGATAATGCGCCATTGGTGCATGAATTGGTTGCTCAGCAAGCCGAAAATCGACCTGATCAAATTGCTGTGCGAGACGGTGAACGTTCCATTACATATGCGGAATTTGAGCATCGTGCCAATCAGATGGCAAATTTGTTGCGGGCTAAAGGCATTTCCGTTGGCGATCGGGTTGCGATTTGTCTGCCGCGATCATCGGAAATGTTTATTGCGGCACAGGCCATTTTGAAAATTGGCGCCTGCTTTGTGCCGATTGAATATTACTATCCTGAAGCCCGCAAGGCCTTCATTGTGCAGGATTGTAATGCGAAAGCTGTCATTGCGGGTGATGCAGATTCATCTGCTTTTGTTGATGTGCCCATGGTGCAATTTGCTGAGTGTGTTGATCCTGGTGGACTTGATTTGCCTGCTGCTGAGGCGTTGCAGGATCAATTGGCCTATATCATCTATACATCTGGCTCCACTGGCACGCCGAAAGGCGTCTTTGTGCGCCATGATGCCTTGGCGCAAATGGCACAGAATTGGCGGTGCGAGTTTGGGTTTGATGCGCACATGAATGTGCTGCAGATGGCCAGCTTTGGGTTTGATGTCGCCATTGCTGATTTCTTCCGTACTTTATGCTTTGGCGGCAAATTGGTTTTGTGCCCTAAGGACACATTGTCTGATCCTATCGGGTTGGCAGGGCTGATTAAGAGTGAAGGCATTAACGCAGCAGACTTTGTGCCAGCTGTTTTGGACAGTTTGACAGAAGTTGAAGACTTGGCTCGCGACTGCTTTAGTCAGTTTCGACTGATCCTATGTGGTTCTGACCATTGGCCGCTGGATCATGCGCTTCGTCTGCGTGCGATATGCCCTGCAAGCTGCCGAATTGTGCACGCCTATGGGCTGACCGAAACGGTGGTTGATGCGCTTTATTTTGACGTGCGTCAAATTGAAGACGGTGCGAGCAGCTTGCCGATTGGTGCGCCAATTGGGGTAAACACCGCCTTGATCTGCGGGCCGAATTTGAATGTATTGCCCCAGGGTGCGGAGGGTGAAATCTGCATACAGGGCAAATGTTTGGCTGGCGGTTATTGGCAGCAAGATGAATTGACTGAAACCAAATTTGTTCGGCAGGCGAACGGCGAAATTTTGTTTCGCACGGGCGATTTAGGGCGTTTAAATGCAGACGGCCAAATTGAGTTTCTTGGGCGGATAGATCAGCAGATTAAAGTCCGCGGTTATCGTATTGACCCTAGCGAGTTGGAACATGCCATTTTAGGTTTCGAGGCCAAGCAAGTCTTTGTTTGCGAGCGAAATGGGCAACTGGTTGCCTATGTGGTTGGGCAGTCTGATATGGACGCGCTGGCGTCGCATCTGCGGGCTGCATTACCCGATTTTATGGTGCCTACACATCTGGTGCCGATGGACAGCTTCCCGCTGACCACCAACGGCAAGATTGATCGCGACCGCCTTCCGCAACCTGAGATAAATCAGGAATACGCAGCACCTATTGGCGACATTGAAGAAAAACTGGCCGTCATCTGGCACGAATTTTTGGGCGGTGCGCCCATTGGCAGGCATGACAACTTCTTTGAACGTGGCGGCCATTCTATGCTCGCGGTGCGCATGGCGCTTAAGGCAGGTGAAATGTTGGGTCTAGAGGTGGATGGGACGCAGGTTTTTGCGCATCCGACTTTGGCAGAGTTTGCTGCTACGGTGCAGCAGCCAAATGCTTCTGGGCCGAAGCTGACAAAACGCAAACATGTGACACATATGCCACCGTCCTTCGGGCAGGAATCCCTGTGGTTGCTGGCGCAAGATGTGGAGCAAAATGCGGCCTATAATATGCCAATGGGGTGGCAGCTGACATCAGACGCAGATGTGGCTGCGATTAAGCAAGCTTTGACGGCTTTATTGGAGCGCCATGAAGCGCTGCGCACTTCATTTGTTTCGGTAGATGGGGCGCCGCAACTTGAAATTCATATGTCGGCCCCGCCGCTTAATTGGAGAGAAATTTCATCAGCGGTGGACCAAATTGGTGCAGAAATAGCTGCGGAAATTGCGCGTCCATTTGATCTGCAGGAAGCTCCTCTACTTCGTGCCTGTTTGATCAGGAACCAAGATGGTCAAGACCTTCTTTTGGTGACGATGAACCACATCATTTCTGATGGCTGGTCGATGGATATTTTTGCGCGTGAATTTTCCGAACTTTACGCGACGTTCAAGCGCGGCAGTGCCAATATGCTCGCGCCGCTGGATTTGCAATATAGCGACTTTGTTGCGTGGCAGCGGGAGAATTTGACCGAGGAAAAACGCACCGAGCAGGCTGATTATTGGGCAAAACAGTTGGCCAACGCGCCATCGCTTTTGCCGCTGCCAACAGATCATCAGCGCCCGGCGGTGCAAGACTTTAGAGGCGATAGCGTTCCGGTGAAGATTGAAGGAGAATTGCTGACGCAATTGCGTGCCTTCGCCCAGCAAAACGCCACCACGGTGTTTAGCGTTGCCCTTTCCGCGTGGAGCTACATGCTGGCCAAGCTTTCTGGCGAAAAAGATGTGGTCACCGGCGTGCCGACTGCCAATCGTAAGCCGAAAGAAGTTGAAGATATTATTGGCTTTTTCGTCAACACGCTCGCATTGCGTCTGGACCAAACTGAAATTGCTACGCCGTCGGCGTTGATTAAGCTGGCTTCTGAGACCTTGCAAGAGGGGCAGCAGCGTGCGGATATTCCGTTTAATCATGTTGTGGAACGCTTGAACCCTGCGCGTTCGCGGAGCTATAGCCCAATTTTCCAAAACATGCTGGCTTGGGAAAATGCGCGCGGTGCATCTGGTGAAACGTGCCCATCAGACTTTGAGCCCATGCCACTGCAACTCGATAATGCGAAGTTCGACTTACTGTTGGAAGCGACGGAATTTGATGACTATATTGCGGGCAGTTTGCAGTTTGCGACCAGTTTGTTTTCCCGCCAAACAATTCTGAAATACGCGCGATATTTCGAACATATCTTAACGGCGTTTGTGCAGCAACCGAACGCAGAGTTGGTCCAGATTGGACTTGCGCCGAAGGAACGCGCGCAGGCTGATCTTGAAAGATGGCTGCAACCTGTTTCGGACTATGATGAAGCGTTGCGCACATTGCCGCGTTTTAAAGCCGTTTGTGCGGCGCATGCCAACGAAATGGCGATTGAGAAAGATGGTCGTCAGCTGAGCTTTGACGAATTGGAGCATTGTGCCAATCGTTTGACCCACGATCTGCTTGATGCAGGTTACAGATTTGATCAGCCAGTGGGGATTTGGGCAGACCGGTCGATTGAAACCGTCATCTCGATCTTCGCTATATTGAAAGCTGGCGGCGCGATTATGCCGCTCGATCCGTCGCATCCGCGCGACCGACTTGATTTTATTTTGCGCGACGCGCAAGCTCAGTTGATCTTGTCATCTGACGCAAAAGCGACCAATGCTTCGATTGATGCTAATGTTCAGGTCCATCAGGTGGATCTGCAAGGTTTGCTGGATTCTGAAGCGCCTGTGGATTTTGAAGATGCGGTGCCCTCTCCGCTGGACCCTGCCTATGTACTCTACACATCAGGTACCACGGGGACACCGAAAGGCGTGGTTCAATCGCACCGCACGCTGGACAATGTGATCAACTGGCAGTTTACCGATGGGATCACGCCGAGACGCGTGCTGCAGTTTGCATCGCTGACATTCGACGTGTCGATGCAGGAGATTTTCACATCGTTGTGCGCTGGGTCGTCCGTGGTGCTGATTTCGCAAGACATAGCGAAAGACGTTGCGAATTTGGCTGGCTTTATTGCCGCGCAGAAAATTGACCGGGCGTTTTTGCCTGTTGCGGTGCTGCATATTATTGCGGAGACATGTGGCGATTTAGATGAGTTTGGCGGGTGTGAATTTATCACTGCTGGTGAAGCACTGAAAATCACCGATGCCGTGCGTCAGAACCTGCCAAAGCTCGGCAAATATGCGTTGAACAATCATTATGGTCCAACAGAAACCCATGTGGTGACCCACCATCGTTTGCCATTGGACAGCATCAGCGATTGGCCGCATGTTTCACCTATCGGGAAACCGATTGCCAACACCAATCTTTATATTTTGGATGAGGTCCAAAATCCTGTGCCAGATGGTGTTGTAGGCGAACTCTATTTGGGCGGCAATAATGTGGCGCTGGGTTATCTCAATCGGCCCGACCTCACCGCTGAACGTTTTCTAGATGATCCATTTTCGCCACGCGAAGGCGCGAAGATGTTCAAGAGCGGCGACTTGGTGTGGCGCGATGAAGATGGCGTGCTTCATTATTTGGGACGCGCTGACGATCAGGTGAAAATACGCGGTTTCCGGGTGGAACCGGGAGAGATTGAAACTGCGCTACGTGCGCACCCCAATGTGCGAGATTGTGTGGTGCTGGCGCGTCCACGGCCCAATGGCCCATTGGCGCTGGCTGCCTATTTCACAGGTGCCATTTCCGCAGAGGAATTGCGGGCGCTGGCGAAAGAAAAACTGCCTGAATATATGGTGCCAACTGCGTGGCAACACCTCGATAAAATGCCGCTGAATTCGAGCGGTAAAATTGACCGCAAGGCGCTACCCGCGCCGAATTGGCAAGAGACGACCGCCGACAAGACGCCGTTGCGGACAGAAACTGAAACAGCGCTAGGCAAAATTTGGTCGGCTGTGCTGGGCGTTAATGAAATTGGCGCGAATGATGATTTCTTCGCCTTGGGTGGCCATTCATTGTTGGCGGCCAAACTTGTTTTCCGCATCAATCAGCATTTCGAGATCGATCTGAAACTATCTGATTTGATGGGACATTCTTTACTTGAGGATTTGGCTGCGCATATTGATCGGCAAGCGAACAAAGGCATTGTTTCAACGCAGATTACGCTTACCCCAGATCCAGATAATCGTTACGCGCCCTTCCCGCTCGGCGATATTCAGCAAGCCTATCTTGTTGGCCGTAATGATGAATTTGATTTGGGTGGCGTTGGCGCTCACTCCTACAATGAACTGCGTATTCGGAACTTCGATGTCGAGCGGTTTGAAGACGCGCTGAACAAGGTGATTGCCCGCCATGACATGTTGCGAGCCATCTTCACCGATGATGGGCAGCAGCAGATTTTGGCAAAGGTTCCGGCCTATAAGATTGCTGTTCACGACATTTCGGATCAGGGATCAGAAGCGCAAGAGCGCGCGTTAGATGCGAACCGTAATCGTTTGTCGCATCAGGTTTTCGATGCGGGGCAATGGCCGTTATTCGGGTTTGAAGTGACGCTGCTTAATGACACGCTTTGTCATCTCCATATGAGCCTTGATGCGCTTATTCTTGATGCGGCCAGCACGTCGATTTTCCTTTATGAGCTGAACCGCTTTTATGCTGAACCATCATTGGAGCTGCCTGAAATTGGCGTTAGCTTCCGGGATTATGTGTTGGCAGAGCAGGAGTTTCGAAAGAGCGAAAGCTATCGCGCGGATTTGGACTATTGGCTGTCGCACTATGACGATATGCCAGCAGGACCACAATTGCCGTTGGTACGTACGCCTGAAAGCTTGAAAGCGCCGGAATTTGTGCGGCGTGAAAAGGTAATGTCGCGGGACGAATGGGCGGCGCTCAAACAGGTGGCCAATGAACAACAGGTCACGCCGTCAGGCTTACTGCTCGCTGCCTTCTGCCTGACCCTTAATCGCTATGCGCAAAGTGGAGAATTCAGCCTGTCACTGCCGCTGTTTAATCGGCTGCCCGTGCATCCAGAGATTGACCGTGTGATCGGCGACTTCACGTCTGTGCTACTTTATCGTCAGCGTGCAGAAAAAGATCAGAAATTTGCGGCGTTCGCGCAAAATATTCAGCAGGATTTATGGCGGGATATGGACCATGCCAAAATTTCTGGCATTGAAATTATGCGTGAGTTGGGGCGCAAGTTTGGGGTGCAACCGAGCGGTTTGCCGATTGTGTTCAACTCAACACTCACCGAAATGGTTGAAGGCGCGAATGCAGAGGCAGAAGTGAAGGCGTTTGATGCGGAGAATGTGCATACCATTACGCAGACGCCGCAGGTTTGGCTGGACCATACCATTATGGAAGAACAGGGCGAGCTGATCTTCAATTGGGACAGCATTGACGCGCTGTTTCCTGATGGGTTGATGGATGCCATGTTTGCTGACTATTGCCAGCTTTTGGACGTGCTTCGCGATGATGCGCAATGGCAGGCAAGAACCGAAGAATTGTTTGACCAGAAGCTGCTTGATCAACCTACACCCCTCGCTGATCTCACCACTTTGAATGGGTTGTTTGAGCGGCAAGCCGCCCTAACGCCGGATAATGTGGCCGTGATTGCACATGATCGGACGCTGACTTATGCCGAGGTGCTGCGGGAAGCGCAGGCGCTAGCGGCGCGGTTGCAAGATCATGGCTGCGCGCCAGGTGATATTGTCGGCATTTTTCTGGAGCCGAGCTGGCAGCAAACTGTTGCCGTACTGGGCATTTTAATGGCGGGTGGTGTTTATTTACCGCTGGATCGGAATTTACCTGCGGCACGGTTAGGGAAGATTTTGGACAAAACCAACAGTCGAATTGTGCTGGTGGAAGACGGTTTTGCGGAGCCAGATCTTTTGCCGCCTCATGTTGAGGCTGTCAATGTGGACAAAGGCGCGGACGGAAGTAAGCCTGCACCAGTTGAACGCAACATTGATGATTTGGCCTATATCATCTTTACTTCTGGTTCGACTGGCGAACCAAAAGGCGTGATGATTGATCATGGTGGGGCGTGCACCACCATTTACGATATAAATGAGCGGATTGGCTTGCACCAAGAGGATCGTATTTTGGGCGTTTCAGCGCTTAATTTCGACCTTTCCGTTTATGATATTTTCGGGACTTTGAGCAAAGGTGCTGCCCTTGTTGTGCCGGAGGCTGAAAAGAGCCGCGATCCGCAACATTGGCTCGAGTTGATCAATGCACATGATGTGAGCGTGTGGAACTCGGTGCCTGCCCTGCTCGGCCTTCTAGCGGATCACGCGAACGCAATGTCTGCGCCCTATTCTTTGCGCGTTGCCATGATGTCTGGCGATTGGATACCACTTGATCTGCCGAGCAAGGTGCGCGCGCAAAGCCCGGAAACGCAGATTTGGAGTTTGGGTGGTGCCACTGAAGCGTCGATCTGGTCGATTTGCTATCCGATCGAGTCCGTTGATCCAAGCTGGAAAAGCATCCCCTATGGCAAGGCACTAAAGGGCCAAAGCTTCCATGTGCTTGATGAGCAGTTGAATGCCCGTCCCACTTGGGTGGTTGGCGAATTGTATATTGGCGGCCGCGGAGTTGCCCTCGGCTATTATGGCGATCAGGAACGGACGGACGCAGCCTTTATCAAACATCCGAAAACAGGCGAGCGACTCTATCGCACGGGTGATTTGGGGCGCATATTGCCTGACGGCAATATCGAATTTATGGGACGTGCCGATACACAAGTGAAAGTGCAAGGCTATCGCATTGAGCTTGGTGAAATCGAAGCGGCGCTCGATAAGCACGCGGCGGTGGATGCAGCCGCGGTGCGGATTTGGGGCGACACCATGGAGGAGAAGCGCCTCGCCGCCTATGTGGTGACGTCAGACCGCGGATTGACTGAGGATGCGCTGCGGGAGCATTTGGCGCAATTGCTGCCTGCCTATGAAATTCCATCAAGCATCAGTTTTATTGATCAAATGCCGCTTTCGGCCAATGGCAAAGTTGATCGGAAGAAATTGCCTAAACCTGAACTGAAGGCGCAGGCCAGCGTTGCTAGAGAATTGGCGCCGGACGAGCAAAGAATTGTGGCTATTGTTGAAAAGGTGTTGAAGCAAAGCGCAATCGCCATAGATGCAAATTTGTTGGCTCTGGGTGCTACTTCGCTTGATATTGTACGGATCAGCAATGCGCTGGCGGCGGAGATGGGTTTCCGGCCCAAGCTTGCTCGATTTATGCGCGCGCCGACGGTGAGCACACTTTTTGATATTTGGCAGGAAACGTGCCCCGTAGTGGAACCAGAGCCTGAGCAAACAGAGGCTGCACCACGCGTCATCGAAGATAAAGCGGAGCGTGAAGCCTTTAAGGTTGCAGAAAAAGGGCGTCGCAAATTTGGGCCAGATGCAAAGCGCGTGCCGTTGGATATTGAGCCTGAAGAGCGAGATGTGTTTGAGGCAAACCGCTCAGTGCGCGAGTTTTCCGATGCGTCGGTGGACAAGCGCACATTCTCGAAGCTGCTTGCGGCCATTATGCAAAACCCTGCTGAGGGGCGTCCGCGCTTTCAATATGCCTCTGCGGGTGGGCTCTATCCGGTGCAAACCTATATTTATGTGAAACCTGATCGCGTGATGGGTGTGCCTGGCGGCTGTTACTATGTTGATCCGAAGGATCGGACTTTGGTGGCCACGGGGACCGGCAAATCGCTTTCAGCGGACGCCTATGACTATTTTGTCAACCGACCGACTTTTGAAGGTGGCGCTTTCGCTCTGTTCTTTGTGGCGGATGATGCCGCTATTCGCCCGCTTTATGGCGATCAGGGCCGCGATATGTCACTGATTGAAGCTGGTTTGGTTGCCCAACATTTAACGCACCGCGCGGGCGAAATCGGCCTTGGCTTATGTGGCATCGGCGAGATGATCAATGAAGCCTTGTGCGAGCTGTTCGATCTTGGGCCAAACCATCAACTTATTTATTCCATGATCGGCGGCGTCCCCGCCACCACGCCTGCGCAAGATGATCCATCTGAAGAGATGGAGGAGTTTGAAATATGAGTGCTATTCGCCTTCTCAATGAACTCGAAAGCTTGGGCGTGACCCTTCATGTGCAAGATGGAAATTTGAAAGTGAAGGCGGCAAAGGGGGCGATTTCACCTGAACTTTTGCAGCAAATGAAGCAGCACAAGCCCGCATTATTGTCTCTTTTGCGGTTGCGGCAAGGCCGGGATTATCCGCAATCTTTCAATCAGGCACAATTGTGGTTTCTGGATCGGCTGGAGCCGAAAAACCCGCGTTACAACAATCCACTCGCCTTTAGGATAAAGGGCGCATTGGATCAGGAAGCTATGGGCAAGGCTTTTGATCTTGTCGTTCAACGGCACAGCATTTTGCGTACGGTGTTTTTTGATCATCAGGGCGAACCGCGCCAGCGGGTTTTGCCGGAAAGTGACCGTGCACTCACCCTCATTGACCTGCAATCGGAACCAACAAAGCTGGATCAAATCGTACGCATAGAAGCGCAAACTGGTTTTGATCTGGAACAGGAAACGGCCATTCGCGCACAGCTTATAACACTGGGCGGTGACGAACATGTTTTGCTGTTAAATGTGCATCATATTTGTGCTGATGGCTGGTCTATTGGCATTTTGGTGGATGAAATTTTCAAAGCTTATGAGGGATTTACCTCCGGAGACATGCCCGCGTTCGCACCGCTTCCACTGCAATATGCAGAGTTTGCAGAAATGCAACGCAATAAATTGTCATCCGACGAAATGCAGCGGCAAGTTGATTATTGGCGGGCAGAACTCAGCGATGCGCCTGATTTGTTGGACTTGCCGACGGACCGACCTCGCCCAGCCGAACAATCAATGAATGGTGCCCATTTTCGCTATCTGATCGACGGTCCATTATTCCAAGAAATTCACAATCTTTGCCAAAAGCTGCGTGTAACACCGTTTGCCATTTTCCTGGCGGTGCATGCTTTGGTGATGGGGCGTTTTAGTGGGCAAAATGATATTTGCACTGGCACGCCACTGGCTGGACGCGACCAGCAAGAGCTGGAAGGCCTGATTGGTCATTTTATCAATACTGTCGTTATTCGCGCGCAATTTGAGGATCAGATGCAATTTGCTGAACTAGTTGCCCAAATGAACGACAAGGTGTTGGGCGCGATGGACCATCAGGATATTGCGTTTGAAAAAGTTGTTGAGGCCGTCAATCCCAAACGCTCGGCCAGCTATTCACCGCTGTTTCAAACCATGCTGATTTTTCAAAATATGCCTGTGGGTGAGCAAACCAATGGCGCGTTGGACATTGCGCCAATGGAGACCGACAGCGCCACGGCAAAATATGACATCACCATAGAGCTGTTTGAAAATCAGGATAATTTCCAGCTTGGCTTTGAATATAATAGCGACCTGTTTGACCTGAGCACGATTGAAAGCATGGCGGGTGCGTTCACCCATGCTTTTAAGGCTGTGAGTTCGAAGCCCGACATCTCAGTTGGCGATATTGCGTTGGTTGATCTTGATGCTTATCGCGCGCACCTACATGACACATCTGCGCATGACCATGAACTTACCCGCATCCCTGCCCGTTTTGCCGATATTGTGACCCAATTTCCGCAATCGCGTGCGGTTACGGATGCAAATCAGCACCTTGAGTTTGCTGAATTAGATGGGAAAGCGAACCAAGTCGCGCAGTTGCTTTTGTCGAAATCTATCCAAAAGGGCAACGTTGTTGCGCTCAGTGCAGAGCCTGACTGTAATTATGTTGCCGCGCTACTGGGTATCCTGAAAGCTGGCGCGGTTGCGCTGCCGCTTGATCCGCGTTTGCCAAGCGAACGAAAGCAGCAAATATTGGCGGATGCACAGGCGAAACTGGTGTTTGCTTCGGGTGAAACTGCTTTTGACGCGCCAGAGATTGTCGATTTGGATCAGCTGCACACCAACTTAGATGCATTTGGGGCAACGTCCCCTGATGTTGAAATTAAACCATCTGACAATGCAATTTTGATTTTCACCTCTGGGTCTACCGGCACGCCAAAGGGTACATATGTCACCCATAAGGGGTTGGTTAATCTGGCGACTTGGACAGAGAGTGAATTTCCGCTCAGTGAGCAGGAAAGTGTTTTGCAAAAGAGTGCCATTGGGTTTGACGCCAGTTTGTGGGAATTTTTTTGGCCCCTACTTTCAGGTCATGAGTTGGTGTTGGCACAGGGGGATGCGCGGAAGAATCCAGCTGACTTGCCCGCACTTGTGAATGCGCACCAGATTGCGGCCATCCAGTTTGTGCCAGCAACACTGCAATTGTTTTTGGATGCACTGCCAGAAAACGGCTGCACGAGCTTGAAATATGTTTTTTGTGGCGGTGGTGCGCTTACAACAGATTTGGCGCGTTCGGTGACTGAGAAGCTACCCGAGGTTCAGTTGATCAATGTTTACGGCGTGAGCGAATGCGCGGTGGATTCTGCTTTTCACATCTTTGATCCGGATCGAGATGACCATTTGCATGTGCCAATTGGCAAAGCGATTTCGCACACCAAGATTTGCTTACTGGATGAAAAAGGCTTGCCTGTGCCTCGTGGCGCAATTGGCGAGATCTGCATTGCGGGCGTCGGGGTCGGCAATGGCTATCATCAGCGGGATGATCTGACGTCTAAGACTTTTATTGATCATCCTTATCTGCCGCAGACCAAACTATATCGCACTGGCGATTTGGGCGTTGAGAACACAAACGGCGAACTTCGCTTTATTGGCCGCAAGGATTTTCAGCTTAAAATTAATGGCTTCCGCATTGAGCCGGGTGAGATTGAAGCGGGATTGCGCCGTTGTGGCTGTGCCCTTGCAGCCGTTATTGGCTGGCGAGATCAGCTGGTGGCATTTGTGCAAGGGGGTGATGAGCCCGACAATTTACGAGCGGCATTAAAGCAGTTTCTACCCACCTATATGGTGCCGTCCATGATTATTCACCTTGACCAATTGCCCCTAAATGCCAGCGGGAAAATAGACCGCAAGGCCCTGCCCGATCCGGCGGACTTTATGGCGAGCAACGCGGTGAACCAAGCCAGCCCGCGCGATGACACTGAGATGAAGCTTTATCGCATTTGGAAGACTATTTTGCTGCATCCGACCATTGGCATCCGTGATAATTTCTTTGCCATTGGCGGCAGTTCTATTTCCGCGATCAAATTGGTGCACCAAATCAAGGAAAGTTTTGGCGTGCAGTTGGCTCTAAAAAGCATCATCACCAGCCCAACCATCGAGGAACTGGGGGCAATGCTGCGTGGCGATGCGGCGGAACGGCAGGATGAAGATCATTTAATCACCCTGCAACAAGGCGATGGCTCGACCAATGTGGTGTGTGTTCATCCTGCGGGCGGCACCGCGTTTTGCTATCTATCTCTGGCCAAAACTTTAGACGAGAATATCGGCGTTTATGGACTGCAATCTATGGGATTGAACGCCAATGAGGTGACCTGTACGTCCGTTGAGGACATGGCGGCGCATTATCTCCCCCTAATTGAGCCCTTGATGGATCAACCGATGGTGATCACGGGGCTATCCTTCGGCGGTTTGGTGGCGCATGAGATGGGCCGTTTGCTGAATGCCCGTGGCAAGAAAGATGTTTCCGTGGTGTTGCTTGATACCCAAGGCACCCATGATGTTGAAGCCCGCCGGATGATTGATGTGGTGGATTTGCCCGAGTTTCGCGACAAGTTGGTGCGGTTTAACGGCACCTATCCGGGCATTGATGATGCTCAGATCGAACGGTACTTCAATGTTTATAACCAAAACCGCCTGGCTGTGCGCGACTATGAAGTGCCTGTGAGCGGCGCGCGCATGGCGTTTATCCAAGCGCGCAGCGACCTACCCCGGCCCTTCTTGCATGAAACCCGTGCCTATTGGCGTAGCCGTACCGAAGGTGATTTCTCAGTCAAGCTCGTGCGTGGCGATCATTGGGAGATGTTGGAAACCGACGAACTCAAGATTGTTAAAAAGGTAATTTTGCAGGAACTGGACGCTATCGCGACGGCTTCTGAGCTGGAGGTGACCCATGGATAAGTTTACTTCTCTCGCAAAGCGTTTCCATGATGTTGCGAATGAATTTCCGCACCACATCGCTGTGGAAGATGGCTCAACCAAACTCACTTATCGCGAGCTCGACAGTTTAAGTGATCAGTTCGCACACGGACTAACGGCAAAGAAGATCGAAGTTGGCAGTATTGTCGGGCTGATGTTGCCGCGCTCTTGGCAGCAAATTGTTGCTATTTTGGGCATTGTGAAAGCTGGTGCTGTGGCCGCGCCGCTGGACCGTCAAAGTCCCAAAAGCCGTATCAAAGAGATGGCTGAAGATATTGGCTGTGCCCTTATTTTGGTCGATGCAAAATCAATAAAGATTGGCGGGCAGCGCTGCTCTGTTTTTGCCAGCATTTTAGATTCAGGCAAAAAGAGTAAATTCAAGCCGCATGAACGTTCGAAAGAAGCGCTTAGCTTTGTGTTTTTCACGTCGGGTTCAACCGGCAAGCCGAAAGCGGTTTTGGTGCCGGAGCGCGGCGTTTTGCGGCTGGGTATGCAAGGCTACATTCCGCTGGATGAACATGTGCGCGTTGGACATATCTCCAATCCGTCTTTTGATGCCATCAATTTTGATATATGGGCGCCATTGTTGAATGGTGGAACTTGCATTGTTTTCCCCGATGGTGCGTTTGATGATTTCAGCGCCTTTTCTGAGCAACTTGTAGACCATAACATCAACACGCTGTTTATGACCGTCGCCTTGTTTAACGCGATCGTTGCTGAGCAGGAACAGTGCTTTGCGAACCTGTCGACATTGTTGATTGGCGGGGAGCAAATCAACACGCAAACGGTGCTGAAATGGTATAAAAACAACCCGAAAAGTAATTGCACAATTTACAATGTGTATGGCCCCACCGAATGCGCAACGTTCTCGCTTAACTATCCTATTCCACGCGATGAAAAGGCTGCGAATGCGCCGATTGGACGGCCATTGCCGGGCACAAAGCTTACGGTCGTCGACGCTGATTTGCAGAAGGTGAATGATGGCCAGAAAGGCGAATTGCTCATTTCAGGTGACGCAGTGGCGCTTGGCTATCATGAACGGCAAGAGCTGAATGATCAGGCCTTTGTGAAGCTGAATGGCAAGGTGCATTATCGCACTGGCGATCTGGTGCAACGCAATGCAGACGGCACGATCAACTATGTTGGGCGCATTGGACGACAGGTGAAAGTTCGCGGTTTCCGGGTGGAGCCAGGCGAAATTGAAACGATTTTGAATCGTCATCCTGAGATTGAAAATGCGCATGTGATGGCCGCAAAATCTGCGACAGGTGTGCTTGAGCTGCATGCATTTGTGGTGCCGGACGGTAAAGTGAGCATTGATGATGTTCACGCCTATCTGCAGATGCATTTGCCGACATATATGATGCCGCATCATTTTTATCGTCTGACACATCTTCCAACCAATGCAAATGGCAAGATTGATCGAGAAGCGTTGATTGAGGCTGACCACCCAAGATGGCAACCCACGAATTTTGCAACGGAGCTTTCCCCCGAGGTTAAAGCTCTGCGGGACATTGCTGCAGCGGTTTTAGAACAGCCTGATTTGGATGCGAGTAGTACTTTTTTGAGCGCGGGTGGCGATAGCTTATCGGCATTGCGGTTTAAGCATCAAGTTGCGCGCGAGCTAAGCCTTTCACTTTCAGCTGGAGACATTTTATCGCTGCCACTGAAAGATTTGCGGAGCAAAGCGACTGCCATTGAAGAAGCAGCTCAGGCATTCAAACAGTCTCCAAGCGGCATAAGCCCGGCAACAAGCGAGCAAAAGCGGCTTTGGTTGGACGCTCAGCGTTATCCGGAGTCACGGGCATATTCTGTGCCGTTGGTTTTTAAGATTGCGGGTCCTGTTGATGCAGAAAAGCTGGAACATGCCTTTAGTTCGCTTTTCAAACATTATGCTTCATTTCGCACGGCGTTCCGGGAGGTTGACGGTGAATTGATGCAAGTGGTGCTTGAGGAGAGCGCTTGCACATTTGAGGCCTTTCGTGCCGGGAAATATAAAGCGAAGGATTGGGAGGGTTTTGCCAAAGACGCATTTGCTCAGCCATTCGATTTAAGCGAACCTGCGCTTTGCTGGGCTTATTGGCTGCCGTTTAATGGGCATGAAGGCGTTTTGCTGATCAATGCGCATCACATTCTGTTGGATGGCTGGTCGCTCAATTTGATGTTGCAGCAGCTTTCTAGCCTCTATGGCGGAGATTTGCTGCCTGATGATGCCGGACCTGAGATGGGGCAATTTGCGCTTTGGCAGCGTGAACAATTTTCCACTGACGAATACGCGGCCAAGCGTAAAGCACTGCATGACCTTTGGACCAATGATGACAGCATCTATGCTCCGCTGACGGTTCAATGTGCGTGCGATGAAATGGATGCATTTGTTACGCGAAAGACTTTCGGCGCTGAGGCAGCACAGATTGTGCGGCGGTGCGCATCTGTTCAGAATGTGACACCGTTTAATCTATATTTGACTGCCTTCTCATTGGGTTATGCCCATATAACCGGGCTTCAGAATTTCAAACTGGCGACGCCTGTAAGTAACCGAACTAATCCCGCCTTCGCCGAGACGATTGGCATGATGGCCAACACCATGCTGCTGCCCGTTCGTCTGCCTGCCAAACAATCTTTGAATGAAGCGCTTGCCACAAACTGTTCAATTTGGGCTGAATTTCTGCAATTTGATGAGGTGGCTTTTGAGCACTTCATCGAAGATTTGACACAGGCAGGTCACGCAAGTGCTGGTCGATTTGATGCTATGTTTGTGTTGGAAAACACAGACTATGATCAATTGCAGCTGGCTCAATGCAGAACGAAATTTGAAATCCCGTCTCATGTGGATGGAAAAGCGCCTATCACTGCCTTTGTTTTGGAAACAGCTGATGGGCCGGAGCTGATTGTTGAAGCTCAGTCTCGTTTTTTCACGCAGGAAGATGTTGATCGGCTTTGTGAAAGCTTTGGGAAAGCTATTGATGGCTTGGCGGACTTAGATACGTCGATTGGGCAGTTCACCTTGCCGCTGATTGATGAATTGTCTGCACAAAGCACAATTGTAGCACCCAAAACTATTGCTGAGATGTTCCAACAGCAAGCGGCGCTGACGCCTTCAACAATTGCGGTTGTGGATGGGTATCACTGGCTTAGCTATCGCGCGCTCATTCAACATTCGTGGAAATTGATTGATGAGTTGAAAGTTCAGCTCGGTGACCGCAAGTCCGGCGATGTGATCGGTGTATATATTCAACCGTCGCGTGAGCATATTGTTGCATTGATCGCGCTGGCACAGATGAACATTACCATCCTGCCGCTTGATCCCAGCTATCCCGACGAGATGCTGCAACGCATTGTTGAGAAAGCCAAGCCCTCACTCATTCTTACCCATCCTAAGGCTGAACCTCGCAGTTTTGCAGATGTTGATGTTTATGAAGTCAACCTGAATCAGCCTTCGCAAAACAAACCTGCGTCGCATGATGGTGAAAACCCGCTTTATCTGCTTTTCACCTCTGGTTCGACTGGCGAACCAAAGGGGGTTTATGTGCCCGATGACGCCTTGTGCAATTTGCTTCAATGGCAAAAACAGGAAGGCACATTGGCCAAAGCTGCCATCACGCAACAATTTTCTAAACTATCATTCGATGTAAGTTTTCAAGAGATCTTTACCACGCTCACAACGGGCGGCACGTTCCATATTATCGAGCCCGAGCTAAGGCAAGATCCGGCCATCCTGCTGGAAGAGATGCGTGACAAACGAATTGAGCGTATATTCTTACCGTTTGTTGCCCTGAAGCTTTTGGCTGAAACAGCGCTCCGCTCCGGCATTATTTTGCCATATCTAAAAGAAGTTGTTTCAGCGGGTGAAGAGCTTGTGAGCACGCAGACGCTTAAAGCCTGGTTCAAGCAATTGCCGCAGGCGCGGCTGATCAACCATTATGGGCCGAGCGAAACCCATGTGGTGAGTGCCTATAATCTGCCGGAAGATGTAGACCAGTGGCCAGACAGTGCACCAATAGGACGCCCTATTTCTAATGTTTCCTTCCGGATAAAGGATGCACAAAACAGTGAGGATGGATCCGGCGAATTGTTGGTTTCAGGTGATTTTGTGCGCCCTTGCTATGCTGATGACAAGGATAATGACAAAGCGTTTGAAACTGACGCAGAAGGGCGTGTTTGGTATAAGACTGGCGATCGTGCGGCGATTGTACGGAACTATCATTTTGCCTATCGCAGCAGACTGGACAATCAAATCAAATTGTCTGGACATCGCGTCGAGTTGCAGCAAATCGAAGCGGTGCTTAATCGCATGTCCGGCATTGCGCTGGCCATTGTTGTGCAAAAGTCAGACAGTGAGCTGGCCTGTTTTTATGAAGCGAATGGCGCAGCCCCTACCCTGAGCAAAGTCAATGCCCATCTGGCAAAGCACCTGCCGGATTATGTGCGGCTGAATAGTTTTGTGGCGATGGAAAATTGGCCAAAAACGCCAAGCGGTAAGATTGATCGCAAGAAGCTGCAGCTTCAGAAAATAGAACAAGAACTGCACTCAGATTTCGCGGAAATAGATTGGGGTAACCAAACGGAACGTCAGCTAGCTGATCTGTTTAAGGACATCATCCATCGTGAAATTCGACCAGAGCAGACTTTCTTCGAAGCAGGTGCAACGAGCCTAGACCTTATTCGCTATCGCGATTCTTGCCAGTCAGCGTTTAGCATTCAGCTACCTGTCGCCCTGCTCTTTCAATTTAGCAGCATTGAGAAGCTTGCGCAGCATTTGGGCCCTCAAGAAGAAACCAAAAGTGCGCCGAAATCGGATCGCCATAACAGCCAAGAAAAGATGGCGATTGTTGGTGTTTCGATTAATGTTGCTGGCGCCGAGAATTATGAGGCGTTTACAGATTTAGTCCTCAACAATCGTACGGGCATTGAGCGGTTTGATGCTGAACATGGAAAAATTGGCGCTCGTAGCCAATTGAAAAATATGATGGGTTTTGACCCTACATATTTCGGCATTTCCAAACCCGAAGCCAAATTGATGGACCCGCAGCAACGTCATTTGCTGATGGGTGCTGTGCATTGCTTGCAAGATGCAGGTGTGAACCCGCAACATTCACAAGCCCGAATTGGCGTGATGGCGAGCGCTGGTGAGAACACTTATTTTCAGCAGACATTGAACGGCGAATATGACGCTGACTTGCCTGACAGCTTTCAGGTGGCATTGCACCACGATAAGGACTTTTTGGGCTCAAAGATTGCCTATCGGTTGGGATTGAAAGGACCGGCGATTGCGGTTCAGGCTGCGTGTGGCAGTTCATTGATCGGGCTACATATGGCTGCCGGCATGTTGCGCAATGGTGACGCGGACATGATGTTGGTGGGCGGGTGTTTGATCGACGCCACTTTGCAAGATGGTTACACCTATCGGCCTCAACATATTTTTTCCAAGGATGGGCTGTGTCGGCCATTTGATCGGGATGCGTCTGGCACTATCGGGGCCAGCGGCTATGGCTTTGTGCTGTTGATGCCATTGTCTAAGGCACTTGATGCTGGGCATAAGGTTTATGCTGTTTTTGAGGGATCGGCGATCAATAATGATGGCCACGACAAGATGAGCTACACCGCGCCATCTGTTCAAGGGCAAACAGAGGTTTTGCAAGCCGCGTTGGGCAATGCTGGTTTAAGCGCTGACGACATCACCTTTATCGAAGCGCATGGCACAGGAACCGCGTTAGGCGATCCAATTGAAATTGAAGCGCTACGCCGTGCTTATGGCGAACGAGATACCACGCTTGCAGTTAGCTCACTTAAGAGCCAAATTGGCCATATGGGCGCGGCGGCTGGTCTAGTTGGTCTTATCCGCGCGATTGTGGCGTTGAAAACGAAAACTTTGCCGCCGAACTTGAATTTTAAAGCGTTGAACCCGGAAATTGCGTTGGGCGACACACCCATTCACTTCCCGGCGAAAAGCAAGACATGGGCGTGCCAAACGCAACGTCGCGCTGGCGTCAGCAGTTTTGGCATCGGTGGCACCAATGCCCATGCGATTGTTGGCGAATTTGAAACGCTTGCGTCTAAATCAAAACAAACGGTACCGCTATTTTTGCTTTCTGCGCACAGTCATGATGCATTGGTGATTTGGGCGAAACAAATTGCTGATTATCTGGAACAGCAACCTGACCAGCTCAATAACGTCTTGTCATTTTTGCAGTACGGCACGCCGCACCTATCCTACCGTGCAGGCTTTGTGTGTGCAGATGCGAAACAAGCAGTAGCTGCCTTGCGAAAACTGGATGATGGACGAAAGTCAGCATCCAATGAACAGATCGACTTGGCGGCACGTGATGATTTGGAAGAACGTTTGGAGCGCTGGTTGTCTGGTGCGCACCTTTCACCCGAAATTACGCAAATAGCCCCTCGTCCACAAGGTTTTCCACTTTATTCGTTCATGTTGGAGAATTTTGAATTTGCCAAGAAAGGCAAAGCGCAAGCCCCAGCAAATTTGAACGACATTCGTCGCTTGGATGCGCAGGACTGGCTTTATGCACCTGCTTGGCAGAATTTGGGCCGTTTGAATGGGCCGAGTGTAAAACGAGATTTGGCGATCATATTGCACGCCGATGGATTGGATGCCGAAGCGAAAGCCGCGTTGGCGAGCAATTATGAGCAAGTTCACTTTCTGAAAATTGGTGATGACGTAGCTGAAATCATCAGGGAGATTGATCAGAGCGATCCTATCGCGGCGGTAGATGTGATCAACTTCGCGCCTGCGCAGCTCAGACTTGGTGTCTCAAGTGCACAGCTGGATCACGCACAGATTTATTGTTTGGACGCAATTCCGGCGGTGCTTGAATTGGCACAGCATTTCAAAGCATCAAAATTGCGCATTGTCCTCGCCTCATGCGAGGCAGCGGATGTTTATGGCGCAAATGAAGCGCCACTCGCTGGGCTTTTGGCGGGTGCACAATCTGTATTGACCAGCGAGTGTGATTTGGCAGCCAGCTGGATTGATTTCGCGAATGGCTGCCTTGAAGACTTAAATGATTTCCTGACGCTTAGGCCCGTTGAAGCTGGTCGTTATGCAGTTCGAAATGGATGTTTATGGCAGCGCCAATTGGCGCCTATGGTTTCGTCAAGCTTGCAAATTGAGGGATATGGTGGTCGGCACTTGGTGATCGGCGCCAGCGGTGGCATTGGACGAAATATATGCCTTGAGATTCTATCCGATCCAAATGCTGAGTTGGACATCACGACACGTAGCGGACAATTGCCTGAAGCACTTGCGAACTATGCGGATCGGATTACCGTGCATGCTCTCGATCTTGCACAAGAAGATGCGACACTGCCGAAACTGGACCGCCCGGTTGAAAATGTCGTTTTTGCCGCTGGTGCGGCACATGGTGCGCTTATTGCACATCGTGACAATGACGCTATGCGTCAAAACAACAAAGTAAAAACGCAAGGCCTGTTAAAACTGGAGAGCTGGGTTGAGATCCAACAACCCAAGCGCGTCATTTATTGCTCATCTATGGCCTCGGAATTTGGAGGTCGCGGGCAGCTGGATTATGCGGCGACCAATGGGTTGCTGGATAGTTTTTCGCACTGGATAAACCCAAACGCGCCCGACACGGTGCGTACGGTTATCAATTGGGATATTTGGCGGGAAAGCGGCATGGCGGTTGATGCGCTTGAGCGTGATGATCTGCACCAATTGCATTTGACTTATGGTTTGTCAGATCATGAAGGCCGTTCCGTTTTCCGACGTTGCTTGGCGAGTTCGCATCCTCAAATTTGTGTATCGACAGTCGCGTTGAAGGACGCGGTTCAATTTTATCGTGCTTCAGAAAAACCGGTAGCGACACCGAGCGGGATTAATCAATCTAAAGATGAGATCATCATCGATTTGATTCAGAGCATTTCTGGTGAAACCGAAGTTTCGACCCAACATAGTTTGGATGAATTGGGCATCGACTCGCTGGCGACATTGGATTTGATTGATGAGATCAAGGCGGCTTTAGGCACCGAGTTCGCGCTTTCAGAATTGCCGCCTGTATTGACTGTTGGCGGACTGGTTGAATTGATCGCTGGTAAAGACAGTTCATCGGATATTGCCGCACGTTTATCGGCAATGCTTCAAAGCGTGCTTGGCTTGGATACATTTGCGCCATCCAATTCATTTGGTGAGTTGGGCCTCGACTCTTTGATGGCCTTGGATTTGATCGATGAAATCAAAGCTGCATTTGGTGTAAGCCTTCCCGTTTCGGCCTTTCATGAGGACGCGACGTTGAACGATGTGGTGCAATATGTTGAAGAAGGGCTGGAAGACGGTGAGGTTCGGCAGGGTGGCGAAAGCCTACCTGTCTCTGTAGATTGCTGGCAACAAGGCGATGGCGAGAAGGTCATTTGCTTTATCCACCCGGTGGGCGGCGAAGTGGCTTCATACAAATCGTTATTTCAGCATCTAGACAAAGCCACCACGGTCTATGCGATTTCCGATCCAAATCTTAGATTGGAACCTGGTGAGCCGCTGACCATCCAAGCACGGGCAAAAGCATATTTGCAGGCATTGGATCAGAAAACTGACCAAGAACGGCAGATTTTGGAATTGGTTGGTTGGTCGTTTGGCGCATGGGTGGCGGCAGAAATGTGTCGTCTAGCAGAGCATCAGGATAATTCGTTTGGCTATCTGACCATGATTGATCCGCCAGAACCTGATTGCGGCGCGGAGATCGCTGAACATTCCAAAGAGGAAGTACAAGAGGCGTTCTTGCACGATTTGGCACCGCGTCTAAATAAATCTCATGCCTCGTTACAGAGCCAAATTGCCCCTGAGTTGCAGCAACATTTGGAAAACCTTGTGCGATGCTGTCAGCTCAACATGGCGGCGATGCGCGCCCATGTGCCGGGCGAACTACGCCATACGAAAGTTCATCTTTTTGTTGCAGGACAGGTTGCCGATGGGCTGCTGGTCGACCCGATCAAGCCGCAGGGCCATATGGCAAAATGGGGCCAACGCTTACCTGAACTTATTTATGGGGAGATATTGGAGGCCGATCATTATTCAATCATGCAATCGCCGAATATTGAGCGGATTGCGGAACAGTTCTTTTCAGATCACAAACAGCCCATTAGAGTGCCAAGCTTGTGATGGGGAACGCAGCCAAAATATTTCAAACTTCTGTTTGAAATTGGTGCGTTTGGTTCTGGGGAGGACAAAGCCACATGTTGAGGAGAGTTTTTGCAGCAATCATGCTCACTGTGATGTTCAGTGGGCCAACGGCGGCGCAGAACAGTTTGCGCGTAGCCTATGATGCAGATCCGGTTTCATTGGATCCTTATGAGCAGCTTTCCGGCGGCACGTTGCAATTGTCGCATTTGATTTTTGATCCGCTGGTGCGTTGGACGCAAGATCACGAAATTGAAGCGCGGTTGGCCGAGCGATGGGAATATGTCGCCCCGCAAACGATGCGCTTCCATTTGCGGGAGAATGTTCAGTTTCACAGTGGTAATTTGCTGACGGCATACGATGTTGAATGGACATTCAACCGCTTAAAAACCAGTGGTGACTTCAAGGCGATTTTTGAGCCCTTCACGTCTGTTTCAGTGATTGATGATCACACATTCGATGTCAAAATGAGCCAACCCTACCCGCTTGTTTTAAACTCTCTGACCTATCTTTTCCCTATGGATCGAGCTTTTTACTCCGGTTTGACGGATGATGGACGTGACAAAGCCGAGATCGTTAAACACGGCAATAGCTTCTCTTCTCGCAATGCCTCGGGTACCGGGCCATTTATCGTGGCAGAGCGCGAACAAGGCGTGAAAAGCGTGTTCAAACGCTTTGACCGCTATTGGGATCAACAATCCAAAGGCAATGTTGAAGAAATTGTGCTGACGCCGATTAAAGAAGATTCAACCCGGCTGGCGGCTCTGCTTTCGGGAGCGGTTGATTTTATTGCCCCCGTTGCCCCATCGAACCTCAAAAATGTTTCAGACCATCCGCAAACCAAACTCATCACCATGCCCGGCACACGCGCGATCACCTTTCAGCTGAACATGGATCGTGTGCCTGCGTTCAAAGATATCCGTGTGCGGCAAGCTGTCGATTATGCGATTAACAACGCCGGAATTGTTGAGCGCATCATGCATGGATTTGCAACGGTTAGCGCGCAAATGAGCCCCGAAGGATATGTGGGACATATTGAGGTGCTAGCGCCGCGCTATGACTTAGACAAAGCAAAGGCATTGATGGCGGAGGCCGGATATGCGGATGGTTTTCAAGTCAGCATGTTGGCACCGCACAATCGTTATGTGAATGATGAACGTATCGCGCAGGCGGTAGCGCTGATGCTGAGCAAGATCAATATTGAAGTTGATTTGCAAACCATTCCAAAGGCGCAATATTGGACCCAGTATGACGCGCGGGCTGCTGATATTATGATGATCGGCTGGCATTCAGACACCGAAGACAGCGCTAATTTCCATCAGTTTTTGACGGCGTGTCCGAATGAAGAAACCGGGCAAGGCCGTTACAACTCATCAGGGTATTGTAACCCCGATGCGGACGAGTTGATGCAACGCGCGAATAGCGAAATGGACGCGACCTTGCGAGCGGAGCTATTGCGTGATCTTGAACAGATTTTGTTCGATGATGCCGCTTTTATTCCACTGCACTGGCAAAATTTAGCTTGGGGCGTGCGTAACGGCATTTTGGCTGAAGACATTGTGAATGCGCAAAATGCGCCCTATTTCGGCGACCTTGTGATGGAGGCTCAATAATGCAACCCCACAACCATTTTCACTTGAGCTGCAACCGCGAGTTTTATTTGAGATAAGATGATTATTTATTTGGCAAAAAGATTTATTCAGGCACTTCTTGTGCTCGCGGTAATCTCGCTGATTGGGTTTACCGTGCAGGATAATCTTGCTTTCCAACAAGGACTCAATGCAGGCTCGGCTGCGGCGTATAATGTTGAAACTGATGCCGGGTTTTTGACCAAATATTTCCAGTTTGTGTCCGGTGCAATTCAGGGTGATTTGGGCACCAGCTCATTTTTCAAAGAGCCTGCGCTGACGGTTATCCTGAAAAAGATGCCTGCGACTTTGGAACTGATTTTTGCGGCGGCAGTGCTTGTGGGCATTTTCTCCGTGCCGCTAGGCATCTTCACAGCACTTTATCCCCATCATACGATTAGCCGGCTGATTTTGAGTGTTTCTGTTTTGGGGCTGTCTGTTCCCGTATTCGTTACATCCATTTTGTTGATCTATCTGTTTTCGGTGACTTGGAACATTTTACCCTCATTTGGTCGCGGCGATGTTGTGCCAATTGTCGGCTATTGGGAAACAAATTTCGCATCTTGGGATGGGCTGAAACATATTGTTTTGCCCGCATTTGCTTTGGCCTCAGTCATGCTGCCACTTTTTGTGCGGTTGATCCGCGCCGAGATGCGGCAAGTGTTGAAAAGCGAGTATGTGAAATATGCCCGTGCGCGTGGCCTATCGCCCTGGCGCATCTATTTTGTCCACGCATTGAAAAACACATTACTGCCAGTTGTAACCGTTGGTGGTGTGCAAATCGGCACATTGGTGGCCTATACAATTTTGGCAGAAACCGTGTTTCAGTGGCCGGGCATGGGCTTTATGTTTTTGGAAGCGGTGAACCGTGGCGACGCGCCGTTGATCGTTGCCTATCTGATGGTGGTCGGGGCGATTTTCGTGGTGCTGAACACCATTGTTGATGTGCTTTACAGTGCGATCAATCCGACTGTTAATTTGGCGAGGATGGCCGCATGAGCAATTCATATCTTTCGCCCTATTCACGATTCTTTCAAAGCGACCTCACCATTGGATTGCGCCATCATCCTGTGGCTTTTGTTTCGCTGGTGATCTTTGCAATATTGTGCCTGCTGGCAGCGTTTGCACCGCTGCTTGCGCCATTTGATCCGTTTGACACCACCCAAATTGACATTCTCAACAGCGAGCGGCCGCCATTCTGGGCAGAAGGCGCTGAGCCCGCATTTCTGTTTGGCACAGATGATCAAGGCCGCGATATGTGGTCGATCATGCTTTATGGGCTTCGGCTTTCGCTGATCATTGGACTGGGTGCGGTGCTGGTGCAAACACTTATCGGCGTCAGCATTGGCCTGATTAGCGGATATGTGGGCGGCCGTGTGGATAGTTTGTTGATGCGCCTTGCTGATATTCAACTCTCCTTTTCGACACTTATGATTGCTATTGTGTTCCTCGCGCTAACCCAAGTGGTGGGTGGCCGTGCGTTTTTTGCGCAATATGCCCCCTTCCTTTTGATCGTGATCATCGGCTTGGCCGAGTGGCCGCAATATGCCCGCACGGTGCGGGCGACAGTTTTGGCGGAAAAGCAGAAGGAATATGTGGATGCGGCGCGCATTATGGGCTTTGGCCCTGTTCGCATTATGGTGCGCCATATATTGCCCAACTCTTTGGCATCGATCTTTGTGATTTCAACCATTCAAATCGCTAACGCCATTATCGCGGAAGCATCCCTCAGCTTTTTGGGACTTGGCATGCCGATCGCCTACCCATCACTTGGTTCGCTGATTGCCAGTGGATTTGACTATTTGTTTTCCGGTAGTTGGTGGATCACCACATTGCCTGCACTGTTGCTCGTGGTGCTGATTTTAGTGGTCAATTTGCTTGGTGATTGGCTGCGCGACAGCATTGCACCGCAACATGTGCCGGAGGCTGGATAATGGCTTTGTTGTCCGTGCAAAATCTAAATGTAAAGTTTGGCGGGCCTTTTGGCGCGATCACTGCGGTGAACAATGTTTCATTTGAGCTGCAAAAGGGCGAGCGCCTAGGCATTGTTGGCGAGTCTGGCGCGGGCAAGTCCATAACTGGATTTGCCATGATGAATTTGCTGAACGCTCCCGGGTTTATTGATCGCGGCAAGGTGCTATTTGACGGACAAGATATGGTTCGCCTAAATGAGCGGCAGTTGCGGAAAATTCGTGGCAATCGGATGGCGATGATCTTTCAAGATCCTCTGGTAACGCTCAATCCGGTACTCACCATCGGCCAACAAATGGTTGAAACATTGATGGCGCATCGACGATTGCGGCAGGATGAGGCCGAGTTTATTGCCATTCAAAAATTGCGCGAAGTTTATATTTCTGCGCCTGAAAGCCGACTGGGCCAATATCCGCATGAGCTTTCCGGCGGTATGCGGCAACGCGTCATTATCGCAATCGCTTTGCTGCTTGATCCTGATCTTATTATCGCTGATGAACCAACAACTGCGTTAGATGTCACCACACAAGCCGATATTTTGGAGTTGCTGCTCCATTTATGCATGGCCAACAATGTCGGCCTTATTCTCATCACGCATGATTTGGGTGTTGTGTGCCAACTCACAGAGCGCGTAATGGTGATGTATGCGGGCGAAGTGGTGGAAACGGGAAAAACCCGTGAAGTGATCAACGACCCGCAGCATCCTTATACGCAGGGCCTAATTTCCGCATTGCCGCAACAGACTTTGCCCGGCACGCCACTTAAGTCTATCGCGGGCTATATGCCTTCTTTGCTGTCACTCCCTGAGGGTTGTCCCTTTCATCCGCGGTGCGCGTATGCCTCACCAGAATGTACGCGCGAGCGGCCGAGCCTTGTGCAATATCGCGACGCCTCAGTGGCCTGCCACGAAGTGAACCGCTTGCATCAAGAGACATTGGTGGAATAGCTCTATGAATGATGTGGTACAAAACCGCCCCTTGGTGGACGTCAAAAATTTACATATGCAGTTTGAGTTGCACCATCGTGGCCCTGGTTCGCTGGGTCTGCGTAGCCGAAAAAACTATGTGCATGCGGTGAACGATGTTTCTTTCTCCATCGATCAGGGCGAGGCTTTTTGTTTGGTTGGGGAATCTGGCTGCGGGAAGTCAACGATTGCACGACTGATCACCGGGTTGGAGCGGCCAACTTCGGGCGAAATTCACTTTGATGGTCAACGAGTTGATCAACTTTCACGTGGTGAACAGCGCCCCTTGCGCAAGCGCATGCAAATGATTTTCCAGAACCCCTACGCATCGCTTAATCCACGCATGACGGTGGATGAGGCTTTGGTTGAACCTCTAAAGCACCACTTTCCCGATTATTCGCCGCAGGACATTCAACAGCGCAAGACGGACATTATGCGTTCGGTGGGGATTGATCAGACCTGGAGTGATCGTTACCCCGATGCTTTTTCAGGCGGGCAACGCCAACGCATAGCGATTGCGCGCGCGCTGACGGTTGATCCCGAATTTATGATTGCTGATGAACCGATTTCTGCACTTGATGCTTCGATACAGGCGCAAATTTTGAACCTTATGCTTGAAGCACGGGCAGAACGCGGCATAACATATTTATTTATTGCGCATGATTTGAATGTGGTGCAGCATTTTGCCACGCGTGTCGCGGTTTTATATTTGGGGTCTATTTGTGAGATATCCAGTACTCGTACTCTGTTTGAACGCCCGAAACATCCTTACACAAGGGCACTTTTGTCTGCCATTCCGCAACTTAAAGACGACAAGCCAAAATATATTCGCCTGCGTGGTGAGCGGCCAACGCCGCTTGCGCCGCCAACTGGCTGTCCGTTTGAAAGCAGATGTCATTTCGCCACCAATCGCTGCCGTCATGAGCGCCCTCGTCCCATGCGCCAACCCGATGGAAGCACAGTAGCGTGCCACGCAGTTGAAGAAGATCGTTTGGATGATTGATCACCCACCAAGTTTAGGGATGGAATAAGGCTTTGGACCTCATTTGGCTCAGAGATTTTGAGGCGCTTACCGTGCAGAAGAGTTTCTCGCGGGCGGCAGAGGTGCGCAATGTGAGCCAACCTGCCTTTTCTAGACGCATTCGCGCGCTTGAAGATGAGGTTGGTGTTAAGCTGATTGATCGGCAAACGCTACCCTTATCACTTACGCCTGCGGGGCAAGTGTTTCTGTCGCAAGCGAAAATCATCTTGGATACATTTTCGGAAACGGTCGAGCGCTGCCAAACCATTGATGCGGCAAATGAAAATCAAATTCGATTTGCCACCACTCAATCCCTATATCTTACCCACTATAAGTCTCATATCGCACCGCTTGTGGACCAGGTCGGCTTAGATGTGGACCTCAATTCGTCGGCATGGGAAGCGAGCAAATTTGTTACGGCGTTGCAGCAAAATTATTGCGACATTATCCTGACTTATTGGCATCCGGACATGGATTTTCTGGCGCCGTTGGAAGTGGCGCAATGCGATTACATCACGCTTTCTACAGATAGATTGTTGCCAGTGACGGGTGCGGAAAATGGCGCGCCGCTATTTAGTTTCGACACTGGACAAAATAGTTCTGTACCGCTTTTGAGTTATGGCAACACGTCATCACTTCGCCCTGTGGTGGATGGCATTCTTTCGCGTGAAATACACCCCAAAAGCATTTTTGTGGTCAGCAAAAATGCCTTGGCTGTTTCCATTAAGGCTATGATTCTGAAAGGATTTGGCTTTGGATGGTTGCCCTTTGATCTCTGCAAAGAAGAGCTGGAGAATGGTAATATTTTGCAGATGGGCGACGAACGACTGACTGAGAATTTGCAGATCCGGCTTTATAAGAAAAAAGACAATGACAAGCCGACATTGCAGCGGCTGTGGCGTGAAGTGGAAAGCCACGCGTAGCTTGCGATGCGACGAAGCGGCGCAAATGCGCCACTAAAATTACGTTTTATTCTTCTTTAAATTTCAGTATTCTGTGCGCAGCCCTGCCCGAATTTTTCGCAGGTGGGCAAAGGAATTTTTATGTCGGCTCACACATCATTTCGCGCGCTACTTTCGGTCATGGCATTGCTGCTGACTTTGTTTTTGGCTGCTTGCGCGACTGATCGCACCGATTATACGATGAGTGCCAGCAGTGCCGCCACTGTGCCCAATCTTAAAGGCGTGCGCATTTGGGCAGACGACCCGAGAATCGTGAATGCGAAATTATGGTCTCCATCGAGTTTCCAAAACCAATCCAGCCCACTCACCATGCTGTCGCTTTCTGGCGGCGGTGCCGAGGGTGCGTTTGGAGCAGGCTTTTTGACCGGATGGAGCAAAGCAGGCACCCGGCCACAATTCACAGTGGTGAGTGGCACCAGCACAGGTGCACTATTGGCTCCATTTGCCTTCTTGGGCCGCGGATATGATCCCATTTTGGCGAGGCTATTCACCGAAGAAAAAACAAGCGATTTGGTTCGTGTTGCCGGCCTGTCGGCAATTTTTGGTTCAAGCGTGTTGAGCGCACAGCCCTTAGAAAAGATGGTTGCGCGTTATGTGACGCCAACATTGCTGCAGCAAATTGCAGCGGAGCACAAAAAGGGCCGCCGGCTTTATGTGATCACCACCAATATTGACACCCAGCGTACCGCCATTTGGGATATGGGCGCGATTGCCAGTGCTCAAAATGAGTCCGCCCTTAATTTATTCCGACAGGTTTTGGTGGCGTCTGCCAGCGTGCCGGGCGTTTTGCCCCCACAATATATTGAGGTGACGCATCAGGGACAGACATTCAAAGAAATGCATGTGGATGGCGGCGTCACCGCAAATATCATGTTGCTGCCTGAAGCGATTGTACAGGCAGGGCAATTGAGAAACTTCTCTTCGACGCCAACCTTATATCTATTGGTCAATGGAAAGATTGGGCATGAATATAAGCTGGTAAAACCGCATACGGTTAGCATCTTGGAACGTTCTTTTGGCTCTTCCATTAAAGCCAACTCACGGCAAAGCATTATCGCTGCGCAACAATTTGCAAAACGCCATGGCTGGAAAATGCGCATGGCGGCATTGCGCATGGATTATGATTTACCTGTGAACGAAGTTCGCTTAGATGAAACCGAACTAACACAGTTGTTTAATGAAGGTGTGCGTGCGGGTGCGTCGAATGATCGTTGGCAAAACGGCCTCTAAGGCTGGGAAAGCTCGTTGCAAATATTTGCCAAGGCCTCTGCCAGTTTTTGATCAAGCATGGGCAATAGTTCTGTCCAATCATCAAACTTTTGCAGCTCTTTTTTGCCGTCGCTAATGCCACGTAGGACAATGAGGGGCACATTGTGGGATTGGCAGGCGCGTTTTACCGCGAAGCTCTCCATATCCACCATGTCTTCTGCTAGCTGATCAAATTCAGGACCCACAATGACCTTGCCACCTGTGGACAAGGTTGCGGCGGGCAGAAAGTCAAACATTGGGCCCAGCGGTAATGTTGCTGGCAAGTCGAGAAATGGCGTTCTGCCTTTTTCAAATCCGATGGCCGAAGCGTCCATATCGCGATAGCTGACGCTTGAGGCTTGATAGATTTCGCCTTGGGCAAGTCGTGACGAGCCTGATGAGCCAAGAAGCACTGCATAATCGGGCTTCTCTGGCAATTGGTTCAGAATCTGCATGCTGTTCATTGCAGCTTCAACAGGCCCTACTCCAATAATGTACGGAGCGATCTGCTGATTGAGATGTTCGCCATATTCAATGGTTGTGGCCATTAGCGGCAGGATTTTCATGCCATTTTTGAGTTTCTTAATTTCGGCCATAATTGCCCCGTTTTTAAATGCGATGGCGCCCCGATTGTTCCGTCCATATGCGCAAAATAAAACAATAATTCGTCTTGAGATCATTAAGCTAGCATGTTTAGGCTAGCAATGATTTGCAAATCAAACCTAATGGGGTTCCCTTAATGTGGATAGCTATCCGTGCGGCATGGCCGTTATTTGTGGGCATGGTGTTGCTGATGGTCAGCAATGGCTTGTTGTCGACAATTTTGACCATTCGTGCGCAAGAGATCGGGTTTAATGAAACCACAATCGGTTTGGTGCAATCCGGCTATCCCATCGGGTTTATCTTAAGCTGCTTCATCACCCCGATCATGATCAACCATTCCGGTCATGTGCGGGTGTTTGCAGCATTGGTTTCCATTGCCAGCACCTCCGCGCTTATCCACCTGATCACCAATGATCCTGTAAGCTGGGGCGCAATGCGGATTCTATCTGGCTTCTGTTTTTCTGGCATTTATATCGTGGCAGAAAGCTGGTTGAACTCATTGGCAGATAATAAGAATCGCGGCTCCTTGCTCTCATCTTATTTCGTAGTGCAAACGGCAGGCTATATGGCTGGCCAATTGATGATCGGCCTTTCAGCGCCAGGCGATATCACGCTGTTTATCTTTATCTCTGTTTTGCTTTCCGTCTCATTGGTGCCGATTTTGATTGCGGCGACCACACAGCCCAGCTTGGAAGAGCCACAACGTGTGACGCTAGTGGAACTGTTCAATATTTCGCCCATGGCCGTGATTGGCGGTTTCTTCATCGGTATCGCCAATGGCGGCTTGGCGTTTGTTACGGCGATCTATGCCCGGAAAGTTGGCTTAAGCGTTTCAGAAACCGGTTATTTGCTGGCGGCGAGTACGTTGGGCGGACTGTTGCTTCAGTTCCCGCTGGGCAAGCTTTCAGACCTGTTTGATCGACGGATCATTATTGTTGGTGCCTCGCTGGTGAATGGCCTTGTGTGCTTTGTGATGGTCTATATCGGCACGCCGCATCTTTATCCGTTATTCTTATTTGGCGGCTTCCTGATTATGGGGGGATTCACCCTGCCCGTTTATTCGATCTGCATGGCGCACATGAATGATTATTTGAAGCCACAACAAATGGTTGCGGCCTCAAGCACGTTGGTTTTGGTGTTCTCAACCGGCATGGTGATTGGACCGATTGGTGGCGCGTTTGCGTTGGATCGGTTTGGCGGCACCGGCATGTATGTGTTTTATGCGCTTGTGGCGCTTGTGTTGGCGGGAACGGGCATTCAGCGGCTTGTGGCCAGCGACAAAGGCGAAGTGGACGACAAGGACGCGATTGTGCCGATTACGCCAACAATCACGCCGGAAGCAACACAAATGCATGTGGACGACATGCCTGCAACAAAGGCGAGCTAGCGCTCGCCTTTCGGCGCCCTTTTTTGCCCTGCCATAAAAATTAGTGCGGAGAGGAAAAATGGCAACGCAAACAGAATATTGTTTGCGGGCCGTTCTCTGAAATATGCAATTTCCAAAAATGTGACCATGAGCAAAAAGCCGGTTTCAAAGTTGAAATTTGGCCGCTTTAGGCCTTCAAGACGTTTGGCATGAATGATTGCAATCTGCATTAGGCCGAACAAGACACCGATCCAAATCAAATGAAATGACTCTGCTGTGTTGGGATCAACCCACCCCTGGCTCGTGCTGAATGCGCCGACGATGACAGCCAGTATGGATGAATAGAAACCCAAAGCAGACGGCCATACCAACTTCCACTGGCTTCGCCAGACCTTGGATTGCCGCAATGCCAAGAGCGCGCCACACCATGCCACGACCAAAATGGCCATCAGATTTGCCGTCGCAACAGGCAGTTTAATGAGAAGCGGCAAGGCAAACATGGCCACGCCGCAGATGATCATATCGATACCAAAACGGCCCTCCGCCTGCCGACTTTCCTTACGGCGCCAATAGCGACTGGCGAGTTGCATGGCGCTTAGCATGAACACCAGCAAGGCGGCGAACAGCAGTGAGTGAGTATTGAGAACCATCAACAACAGCCAGAAGGCAGCAACGACACCTAAGCCCATGGCGGATTGCAGCAATGGCGCATTCAAATATAGGCGAAACGGAATATCGCCCTTCAACCCGAAATAAATCAGGCTTGGCAAAAATGAATATATGCCAAGGGAAAAAATGATTTGGCCTGGTGGCACCACTTCTCCGACGATTTTAGCGGATGCGAGCAATAAAGCTGCAATAGCGCCAGCCAGAAATAACAAGATATGTGCAAAGTTCATCGGCTTTTGAACTTCTCCTCCCGTTAGAAAGGATAGCTTCACAAAGCCAGATTTGGCAAATCAAACTATTAGCGCGGCATGTTGCGGCGGAAGCCTTCCTTAAACGCTACGATGGCAGCGCTGCCAACGATGAACGGCAATGCGGCATAAAAGCTGAGACTGGGGATGTTGCCGAAGATTGTGACACCGATGATCACCGCCCAAATCAGCGATAGATATTCGTAAGGCGCAAGCTTGGATGCTTCGCCCAGTTGGAAGCTGGTGGTGACCAGAATATGGGCAAAACCGCCGAACAATCCTGCGCCGAGCAGCAAGATTTCTTGTTTGAAATCTGTTTCAGCCCAGCCGAATGGCAAGGTGCATAAGCCGAAGATTGCGCAAGTGAGCGCGAAATAAAATGCGATCGCGGCGGGATGTTCGGTTCTGGCAAGATTACGAATCTGGATGATTGAGGCCGCAGTGAGAATTGCGGCTAAAACGCCAAGGCTCACGCCAATCAAGTAGGATTCATTGTCGGTACGGCTGTTCATCAATTCGGGCACAACAAGCACACCTGTACCGAAAACACCGAGAATAACTGCAACCCAACGCACGGCTGGCACCACTTCTTTCAAGAAGATTTGTGCGAAGATCACCACGAAGATGGGCGACAGATAGGTCAACATGGTTGATTCAGCGATGGTGAGATAGGCCAACGTGGCGAATGACGCGAACATGGCGCAGCAGCCAGTTAAACACCGGAACACATGTTTGATCGGATATTTTGTTTTCAGGCCCTTGGGAAACTCGCCGCGAATCCACAAATAGCCAACCAGCGGGATGAGTGCATAAGCGCTGCGGTAAAAGACGATTTGCCCCGTTGGGGCAGCATCGGACATGGCTTTTACGCAAGCGACCATCAGCGCAAATAAAATGCCTGATCCGACGCGCAAAATAATGGCTAGGCTATCTTGTGACATGATCCACCGGATTGGTTGGACCTTTACGATAGCCTAGCCTTCAAATTGCGCAATGATTCTTTTAGATGGTTGGGGCTAACCCTTCCAAGCGTGAAATTGTGCAAGCAAGCCCTCGGTGGAGCCATCGTGCTGGCTCGGCGCGTTGGCGTCCTTCACTTTGGGCAGGATGGCTCTGGCCAGTTGTTTGCCCAGCTCTACGCCCCATTGATCGAAGCTATTGATGTTCCAAATCGCGCCTTGCACGAACACTTTGTGCTCATAAAGTGCGATCAGTTTGCCGAGCATCTTTGGTGTCATCTTGGTGTAGATCAAAGTGTTGGACGGGCGGTTGCCTTCGAACACTTTATGCGGCGTGAGCGCTTCGATTTCAGCGGCTGACAAGCCCTGCTCTTTCAACTCTGCCACTACTTGATCGGCGCTTTTGCCGAGCATCAAGGCTTCAGACTGGGCGAAACAGTTTGCGACCAGCTTTTGGTGATGTTCGGGCAGATTGTCGTGTGCCTGCGCGGCCACAAGGAAATCGACGGGAATGATGTCGGTGCCCTGGTGGATCAATTGATAAAAGGCGTGCTGACCGTTGGTGCCCGGTTCGCCCCAAACAATTGGGCCAGTCTTTCGGGTAACTTTTTCACCATTTAGCTGCACGGATTTGCCGTTGGATTCCATATCTTGCTGCTGCAAATAGGCGGCGAAGCGGTTCATACGCTGATCATAAGGCAGAACGGCGTGGGTGGCATGGCCCCATACATTGCGGTACCACACGCCCAATACGGCCATGATCGCGGGCATATTTTCCGCGAGTGGCGCAGTGAGAAAATGTTGGTCCATTTCATAGGCGCCAGCCAAAAATTCATCAAACTGGTCTGGACCGATGGCCAGCATGACGGGCAAGCCGATAGCGGACCAGACGGAATAGCGACCGCCGACCCAATCCCAGAAGCCAAAGATGCGATCTTGGGCGATGCCGAAATCAGCACAAGCATCTAAGTTCGTAGAAAGCGCCGCGAAATGATCTTTCACCGCTGCATCACCCAGCGCGTCCACGAGCCATTTGCGGGCGGTGTTGGCGTTGGTCATGGTTTCATCGGTGGTGAAGGTTTTTGAGGCGACCAGAACCAGCGTGGTTTCGGGCTGAATTTGCGCCAGCGTGTCAGCAATATCCGCGCCATCCACGTTTGAGACAAAGTGCGGCGTGATGCCTGCGTCGATATATGGACGCAGTGCGTTGCACACCATGGCGGGGCCAAGGTCTGACCCGCCAATGCCGATATTGACTACATCGGTGATTTTTTTGCCTGTTGCGCCCTTGATGTCGCCAGAGCGGACGGCGTTGGCAAAAGTGCGCATATTGGCCAATACCTCGCGCACATCAGGCATGACGTCTTTGCTGTCGACCATGACAGGCTGGTCGCCCTGATAACGCAGCGCCATATGCATGACGGCACGGTCTTCTGTGGAATTGATATGCTCGCCTGCCCACATGGCGTCACGCCGCGCTTCAACATTGGCGGCTTTGGCGAGATCGATCAGCGCGTTAAACGCACTCTCATCGATAAGGTTTTTGGAATAATCAAGGGCGAGATCATCCAACTTGAGGCTAAATTTGCCGAACCGGTCCGGATCAGATTTAAACATCTCCCGCATTTTGGCATCTGCCAAGCGGGTGTGATGATGGGAAAGCGCAGTAAAAGCTGAATCGATCTGGGACATGATCTTTCCTTTAATTATAGAGGTGGAATATCACCTTTCGCCCAACCTTCGCGGGTTTCGGCTGCGAAATCATCAAACCGATCCTCGGCAATTGCATCGCGCATACCTTGCATCAAAGTTTGATAATAAGCCAAATTGATCTGCGACAAAATCATCGCGCCCAACATCTCGTTGGCACGAATAAGATGGTGCAAATAGGCCCGCTGATAAATCTGACAGTTGGGATTGGACGAGGTTTCATCCAAGGGACGTGCATCGTCTTTATGACGCGCATTTTTGAGGTTGATCACACCATATTTGGTATAGGCATGACCGTGGCGTCCGGCGCGTGTAGGGTGCACGCAATCGAACATATCAATGCCGCGTTTGACCGCGCCGAGCAAATCGTCCGGCTTGCCCACGCCCATCAAATAGCGTGGTCGATCTTGAGGCAAAGCAGGTGTTGTGTAGTCCAACACCTCAAACATGGTTTCTTGCGGTTCACCCACAGCAAGGCCACCGACAGCGTAGCCTTTGAAACCAATTTCGGTAAGCGCTTGCGCAGAGCGCAGGCGTAAATCTTCTTGGTCGCCACCTTGGACAATGCCAAACAGCGCCCGGCCCGGCTGGGTGCCGAATGCATTTTTGGACCGCTCGGCCCAACGGACAGACAATTCCATGGCGCGTTGAATATCTTCGCGCGTCGATGGCAAGGCGACACACTCGTCGAGCTGCATTTGAATATCCGCACCCAACAGGGTTTGGATTTCAATTGAACGTTCAGGTGTGAGCATGTGTTTGGAGCCATCAATATGCGATTTGAACGACACGCCGTGTTCGTCCAGCTTGCGCAATTTGGCGAGGCTCATCACCTGAAAGCCGCCAGAATCCGTGAGGATGGGGCGAGACCAATTGGCAAATTTGTGCAGGCCACCCAAGTGCGCCACGCGCTCTGCGCCGGGGCGCAACATCAAGTGATAGGTGTTGCCCAGAATAATGTCTGCGCCAAGTTCACGCACTTGATCAGGATACATGCCCTTCACCGTGGCGGCGGTGCCGACAGGCATAAAGGCAGGCGTGCGGATTTCGCCGCGTGGCGTTGAAATTTCGCCGAGGCGCGCGCCATTGCTTTTCGATTTCAGTTCAAAAGCAAAGTCTTGGGTCATTCTTAATCCTTGGCCGCCAAATCAGCACGAAACAACAAAGAGGCATCGCCGAATGAATAGAAGCGATATTTGCTGTCGATGGCGTGTTTATAGGCCTTTTGCATGGTCTCAAAGCCAGAAAAGGCCGAAACCAGCATAAAAAGTGTAGATTTTGGCAAGTGGAAGTTGGTCATCAACACATCCACTGCATTAAATTGATAGCCCGGTGTGATGAAAATATCTGTTTCACCACAGAATGGCTTTAGCTCGCCATCCATTGAAGCGCTTTCCAACAGGCGCAGACTGGTGGTGCCCACAGCAATCACGCGTCCGCCCTTGGCTTTTGCCTCATTGATGGTCTCGATGGTCGATGAGGTGATTTCACCCCATTCTGCGTGCATTTTGTGGTCTTCTGTGTCGTCCACTTTAACGGGCAGAAATGTCCCTGCCCCAACATGCAATGTGACCTCTTCAATCTTCACGCCTTTGGCGCGGATAGCGTCCAGCAAACGATCCGTGAAGTGCAAGCCAGCAGTGGGTGCTGCGACCGCACCATCATGCTTGGCATAGATGGTTTGATAGTCCGTATCGTCTTGATCTTCATGATCACGCTTTGCGCCGATATAGGGCGGCAGTGGCATGGCTCCGCGGGCTTTGATCGCCTCGTCCAGTTCAGCACCTTTTTCGGCGAATTTAAGCTGCACTTCGCCCGCATCGGCTTTTTCCACCACTTCGGCGCGCAACGGGTCTACGCTTTCGCGCAAAAACTCGACTTGGTCGCCGATTGCTAATTTTTTGGCTGGACGCGCAAAGGCCCGCCATTGTTGCGGGTCGACACGTTTATGCAGATTGACGGAGATTTTCGCTACCGCCTCGCCGCGTGTGCGGGTGCCGACAAGTTCAGCGGGCAACACTTTAGTGTTGTTGACCACCAAAACATCATTTTCGGTTAGAAAATCAGTTAGTTCGGAGACCGAACGGTCCTGCAGGTCTGTAGCTGGATTGACCACAAGCATACGTGCAGAATCACGTGGCACCGCAGGATGCAGTGCCACAAGATCGTCCGGCAATGTAAAGTCGAACTCGTCTACGCGCATAAAGGCTTACTGATCTGCAGCCACGCGCATGGAAACGATGCTATCTGGGTTGGCCACAGGCTCACCGCGCTTCAACTGATCAACTGCATCCATGCCGTCAATCACTTGACCCCAAACAGTGTATTGGCCGTCAAGGAATGACTGATCGTCAAAGCAGATGAAGAATTGTGAGTTGGCTGAGTTCGGGTCCATTGTGCGGGCCATTGAACATGTGCCGCGCTTGTGTGGTGTGTCGTTGAACTCTTGTGGCAAATCTGGCTTGTCTGAACCGCCAGTACCGGTGCCATTTGGGCAGCCAGCCTGAGCCATAAAGCCTTCAATCACACGGTGAAATACGATCCCGTCATAGAATTTTTCGCGTGCCAATTCTTTGATGCGCTCAACATGCTTTGGCGCAACTTGTGGCAACAACTCGATGGTCACGCTGCCTTTAGTTGTTTCCAAAAGCAATGTGTTTTCAGGATCTTTAATATCAACCATTTTGTTCTCCTCAACGCACAGAAGGCGTTGTTCGGTCATTTTCATATGCGGCGGACAAGATATCCGCCGCTATTCGAGATGGGTTTTACTGGTCTTTCACGCGAAATGAAACAATTTTATCTGGCTCTACGACCATCCCATTGCGATTTGGGTCACCTTTTTTAATTTGGTGAATATGTTCCATGCCGTCTGTGACATAGCCAAATACGGTGTATTGGCCATTCAAGAACTCAGCATCTTCAAAGGTGATGAAGAATTGTGAGTTGGCAGAGTTTGGGTTTTGGCTGCGCGCCATGCCCAATGTGCCGCACTGATAATTTGTGTCGGTGAATTCGGCGGGCAAATCATCATAGCTTGAGCCGCCCATGCCAGTGCCGGTTGGGTCGCCCGTTTGGGCCATAAAGCCTTCGATCACGCGGTGGAACACCACATTGTCGTAAAAGCCTTCTTTGGCCAATGTTGTTATGCGTTCGACATGCTTTGGTGCCAAATCTGGGCGCAATTCAAACGCAACTGTACCGGTTTTCAGTTCCATTTCCATGGCCACTGTTTCAACGCCTTCTGGCGCGGCAGGTGTTTCGCACGCTGGATAGGATTGCGCTTGTGCGGAAGAAGCCGCCTGGGCCGGCGCTTTAGTCAACTCACTATAGGCTGCAAAGGCAAATACGCCCACAAAGGCAACGCCCAGCATCGCAAAGGCTTTGGTTTTGTTATTATTTTCAGTCATTTACTCTTCAATACATTTAGAACTGCGTTGGGAACAAAGGCCGTGATGTCACCGCCCATCTGAGAGATTTGACGCACCAATGTTGCAGAAATATGCCGAACATGTGGGCTTGATGGCACAAACACTGTTTGCAGGTCTGGTGCCATTTGCGCGTTCATACCTACCATTTGCATCTCATAATTATAATCGGTGGTGTCACGCAAGCCGCGAATGATGATATTTGCGTGCAAATTACGTGCAGCATGGATCATCAAGCCATCAAATTGAGCAATTTCAATGGTCACATCGTTACGTTTGGCAATCGGCGTGATGGCTTGTTGCAGCAATGTTAGCCGTTCGTCCCCTGTGAGGATCGGCGATTTGCCGTGATGCACACCCACGCCAACAATGAGCCGATCCACCAAGCGACATGCCCGCTCAATGACATCGATATGTCCGTTGGTGATGGGATCAAATGATCCGGGGTAAAAGCCTGTTCTTTTTTCCGCCATAAGTGCCTCAACCTTTTTGCTGCAGCGCCAACCAGGCACCGCCAACGATAAGAAAGCCGCCGCTCATTTTATTCAGCAAAGCGACACGCTGTTTTGACAATAGGTTACGCGCCTTGCTGGCCGCAAGGGCATAACAACTATCAATGGTGGCAAAAAAGGACACAGTGATGAGTCCTAAGACCATAATTTGTGGCGCCACGGGCTGAGCAGTATTGATAAATTGTGGCAGAAATGCCCCCAAAAACAGCAAGGCTTTGGGGTTGGCCATGGTGACCAGAAAGCCCTGCACCACATATTCGATAAATCCGCGTCCATCCACTCGGTCAGATTCAAATTTCAAGCCTGATTTGTTGCGCACCATCTTGATGCCCAAATAGATCAAATAGGCTGCACCAAGCATTTTCAACCATACAAAAGCATTGCCCATGATGGCGATGACCGCCTCTAAGCCAAGTGCAACGATGCTGACCATCAAAAGCACCGCGATCTGTGCGCCCAAGATGGTGCCAAAGCCGCCGCGCAACCCGCGAGAAAGTGCGTTTGCGACAATGATGGTGATGGTTGGGCCCGGCACAATGGCCAGAAAGAAACAGGCCGTGACAAAAGCCAAAAGCATGGTGCTATCAAGCATGAAATCCTCCCAAAGAAAAAGGCCGAGAAAATCTCGGCCTTTTATTATTATTCATTTTCTGGCTGATCGCCACCGGAAGTTGGTGGGGCGCCATCACCTGCGATCTCATCCCCCTCCTCGCCTTCATCGGCTTCGGGTTCGGAAATTCGCTCAACGGACACGACATGCTCATCTTTGGCGGTGGACAGCACGGTTACCCCTTGCGTTGCCCGACCAGCAATGCGGATGCCATCGACAGGCACGCGGATCAGCTTGCCGCCATTGGTGACGAGCATAATCTGATCGTCATTTTCCACTGGGAAGGAAGCGACAATCTTGCCGTTACGCTCGCTCATAGCCATTGCGGTGATGCCTTTACCGCCACGGCCTGTTTTACGATATTCGTAAGCAGAGGTCCGCTTGCCGTAACCATTTTCAGAGATGGCGAGAATGAATTGCTCAGCTGCGCTCATTTCTGCATAGCGTTCGGACGACATTTCCACATCGCCCACACTCAACTCTTCATCAAGCTCAGCGCCCTCTTCTGCATCACCATCCATCAAACGACGCAGCTTTAGATAAGCTGCGCGTTCTTCTGGTGAAGCGTCGAGGTGGCGAATGATGGACATAGCGATCACTTCGTCGCCATCTGCAAGGCGAATGCCACGCACGCCGACTGAGTTCCGGCTGGTGAAGACGCGCACATCATCCACTGAGAAGCGCATAGCCTGGCCCAATGCGGTGGTGAGCAACACATTGTCGTCAGCAGAACAGGTTTCCACGTCAACAATGCCATCACCATCTTCCAGCTTCATGGCAATCTTACCGTTGCGATTCACATTGATAAAATCAGCCAATGAGTTACGACGCACTGTGCCGCGCTTGGTGGAGAACATGATGTCCAAATCCTGCCAAGTGCCTTCATCTTCCGGCAACGGCATGATGGAGGTGATGTGTTCGCCTTCTTGTAGCGGCAAAATATTCACCAATGCCTTGCCGCGTGAGTTGGCTGCGCCAACGGGCAAGCGCCACACTTTCAGCTTGTACACAATGCCACGGCTGGTGAAGAACAGAACCGGCGTGTGGGTGTTTGCCACAAACAGACGCGCCACAAAGTCTTCATCACGTGTGGCCATGCCGGAACGGCCTTTGCCGCCACGGCGTTGGGCACGATAGGTCGAAAGCGGCACGCGCTTGATGTAACCACCGTGAGAAACGGTGACCACCATATCTTCGCGTGCGATCAAATCTTCATCATCAACATCGCCAACGGCGTCCACAATCTCAGTCCGGCGTTCAGTGCCGTAACGATCACGCACTTCGAGCATCTCTTCGCGGATAATCTCAACAACGCGCTCTTTAGACCGTAAAATGTCGAGATAATCTTCGATCTCGGTGCCCAATTTGTTCAATTCGTCGCCAATTTCGTCACGACCAAGCGCTGTCAAACGTTGCAAGCGCAAATCGAGAATGGCTTTCACCTGCTCTTCTGACAGATAATATGTGCCATCTTCATTGACGGTGTGGCGTGGGTCATCGATCAACTTGATCAAAGCTTCCACATCACGCGCAGGCCATGCGCGCTCCAACAAACGCGCACGCGCAGTGGCAGGATCGGGCGCTGTGCGGATAAGCTGGATCACTTCGTCAACGTTGGCAACAGCGATCACCAAGCCCACCAAAACGTGCGCACGGTCACGTGCTTTGTTCAGCAAGAACTTGGCGCGGCGCGTCACCACTTCCTCACGGAAGTCGATAAAGGCGCTCAAAATGTCACGCAGGCTCATTTGTTCTGGCTTGCCACCATTCAAGGCAACAAAGTTACAGCCAAACGAGGTTTGCAGCGGCGAATATTTATAAAGCTGGTTCAACACAATGTCTGGCACTGCGTCGCGCTTCAGCTCGATCACAACGCGCATACCTTCACGGTCTGACTCGTCGCGAATATCAGAAATGCCTTCGATGCGCTTGTCGCGCACCAATTCCGCGATCTTTTCGATCATGGAGGCCTTGTTCACCTGATATGGAATTTCGGTGATGATCAGCGCTTCGCGGTCTTTACGGATTTCTTCAACGCCCACTTTGCCGCGCATCAAAACAGAGCCACGGCCCGTTTCATAAGCAGAGCGAATGCCGGAACGACCAAGAATAATGCCCGCGGTCGGGAAATCCGGCCCTGGCATAATTTCCATCAATTCTTCAGTTGTGATCTCTGAATTGTCCATCAAAGCGATTGCAGCGTTGATCACTTCACTCAAATTGTGGCTTGGAATGTTTGTCGCCATACCAACGGCAATACCACCTGAACCGTTGACCAACAGGTTCGGGAAGCGCGCCGGCAGGATGGTCGGCTCGCTCTCTGTATTATCGTAGTTGTCGCGGAAATCGACAGTGTCTTTATCAATATCTTCCAATATGGCGGTGGAAACGCGTTCCATGCGCACTTCGGTGTAACGCATGGCGGCCGGCATGTCCCCATCGATGGAGCCGAAGTTGCCTTGGCCATCAATCAGTGGCAAGCGCATGGAAAATTCCTGCGCCATCCGCACAAGTGCGTGATAAACGGCAGTATCACCGTGTGGGTGATATTTACCGATTACGTCACCGACCACACGGGCCGACTTACGATATTGCTTGTTCCACTCATAGCCATTTTCGTGCATCGAATAGAGAATTCGACGGTGCACAGGCTTCAACCCATCGCGCACATCTGGCAGCGCCCGGCTCACGATCACGCTCATCGCGTAATCAAGATAAGAGCGGCGCATCTCATCAGTGACAGAGATCAAAGAGATATCTGAATTGGGTTCATTTTCTGGTGTTTGATCGTTGGGCGTATCAGTCACGGCTGTTCTTATTGCTGTTGCGTGTGCGTTAACCCTCTGTTCTTAAGTGATTCCGCAACAGAACACCATTCAGATTGCACGCTTGTACACATAAGAAGGCCGGATTTTGGCGTTTTTTACGCCGAATTTAACGCAAACTTGGCAATATCGTGGCAATTTAAATCAGAATCTGCTTAATTCTCCGCAAAAAACCAGAACAAAGACTTGCCGCCTGCAGCTAAGTCGCTGCTGCCACTATTGGAGTGTTGTACATTGTCAATCGGTTTTGGCCTCGAGCGTATCGGCCTTATCACCCTGAAATATCCTAAAATTGTCACTGCGGTTCTCATCGCATTTACTCTGCTTTGCCTGGCACAAGTGCCACGCATCACCATCGATGGCGATTTGCTGCGGCTTTATAAGAATTCAGGCGAATATTACGACACCTATGTGGAGTTGGGCGAACGGTTCGGCACTTTTGAGAATGATGCTTACATTTTGGTCAAATCTGATCAGCTTACTGATCCAGAAGTGATTGAAACCATGCGCGAACTGGCGCTGGAGCTCGAGTTGAACAGCTTTGCCAGCGGCACGCTTTCTCCGTTCTCTTTGCGCAAACCTGCTGAAGAAGATGGGATCACGCGCCCTGCTGTGCCGGAAGATATGGCCAGTGCCGAAGAAGTAGCCGCTGCGCTGAATGATTTGCGCCAAAATGACCCGATGATGCGCAACCTTATCGTCGAAGATCTCACCGGCTTTGTGATGCTGATGTTCCCCAACCCGGACATGCTGAAAGGTGACGGCGAAGCACGTATGATCGCAGAGCTGCGAGAAATGATCAGTTTTTATGATGATCCGCGTTATCAAATTGAACTGACAGGCCCGCCGATCTGGAAATCTGAACTTTTGAACGCCAGTAAATCTGACCAAGTCAAATTTACGGCTGCGGGCATTATTCTTGGCTTCTTGACCGCATTTTTGGCCTTCCGCACGTTCTGGGGCGCGGTGTTGGCAACTTTGGCCCCGTTTGTTTCGGTTCTTTGGGTGGTGGGCAGCGTTGTGCTGATTTTCGGTTCCTTCACCTTCCTCACCAATATTTTGACAGCGCTCGTTCTGGTGATTGCCTTTGCGGAGAGTATGTTCTTCTGTTTCCATTGGCTGCGATTATCGCGTGAAGGCATGGACCATGAAGAAGCGATCCGCGAAACGATTGTGCGCGTTAGCCCAGCTTGTGCGCTGACTTCGATCACCACCGTTGTGGCGTTTTTGTCGCTTAGCATTGCGCCAGGGCAAGGCATTTTCGAATTTGCTATCACTGGTGCCCTCGCCATCCCGATGGCATTTTTGGCCCTAGTGACCTTTTTGCCTTTGGCACTGCGTGCAGCTACCCGCATGGGCTATAAGCCAAAGCAGGCCCCTAGCGTGGCGCTTACTGCCATCATTCCACCGCTCTCCAAGCTAGCGGAGCGTGGACACAAGCCTGTTGCGATTTTGGGTGTGCTGGCCTTTGTGCTGATGCTTTATCCGCACTTCCAATTGCAGCCCACTTTCTCTTTCCAGCAATTTTTGCCAAAAGGCTCGGAAGCTTTGGATACGTCTGAAGCGATTGACCAAGGTGTTGGCGGTGTGGCGCCGCTTTACGTTTCCATCCCGCTTTTGGACAATGACCCGCAGATCACAGATGATGATTTTGCGCGGGTTGAGACCGTTCACGGTATTTTAGAAAATATCTTCGGCAAAGGCAAAGTGATCTCCGGTGCCAGCTTCAACCATTATAGCGAAGCCGGGTTTAGTCGTGACCAAATTTTTGATGCGGTTGGCCCGTTCATGAAACGCCGTTTCATCACCGATGAAGGCGATTTGGCTATGGCCACGGCCTTTATGCCTACTCAGCTTGGCTCTAAAGAAGTGCGTGAATTGGTGGAAGAAACCGACGCCGCTTTGAAAGAAGCTGGATTGGGCGATGCCTCCATCTCCGGGTTTAGAGTGCTTTCCGCCTATGAAAGTGTCGATATGATCCAACGGCTGCAAGATGGCTTGACCATCGCCGTGGTGATTTCGATCTTCATCATCGGTATTGCTTTTCGGTCTTGGCGCGTTGCGCTGATCTGCACCATTCCAAACTTTGCGCCTATTTTGGGCACAGAGCTTTATCTGTGGGTTTCAGGCGCAGGCCTTCAACTCACCACTGTCATTTCGTTGACGATTGCATTTGGTATTGCCGTGGATGACACGATCCATTTCATGAACCATTATGTACGTGCACGGAATCAAAATTATGGTCACAAGGAAGCGGTTATGCGGACATTGGAACGTGTTGGCCCTGCTTTGATTGCCACCACACTCATCCTTTGTGCGGGCACAACCGTAGTTATATTCTCAGTGTTGCCGCAGGTCGCCCTATTTGGGGCACTTTGCGTGCTTACTCTTTTCTTGGCTTTGTTGGGCGATTTGATTATTTTGCCTTCATTGCTGATCGCCGGGGGGCGATTGTTTAGATCCTTTGGAGGACAACCGAAATGAATTTCAAGCATATCGCGAATGCTTTTAAAGCGCTGATTTTGGGCGCTGTTTTGGCCAGTGGCTTTTCAACACCCAGTTTCGCGGGCAAAGCCGATATAGAATTGCTGAAAAGCTATGTTGGCAATTGGCGTGGCCGTGGCGAAGCTAAACTCGCCTCCACTGGTGAAGACGAAACCGTTTTGTGCAAAATGGATTTCACAGATACAGGACCAGATCGCATTGGTCTGCGCGGTCGGTGTTCTTTGGCTGGCACAACTTTATCGATGCGCGGCACCGTCGCTTATGTTGAGAAAAATCGTCGGTTTGAAGCTGTAATGTCTTCTAACACGAGCTTCCAAGGCGTTGCCATCGGCCGTCGTTCAGGCAAAAACCTCAATTTCTCCTTGCTGAATGTGAAGGCAGAGAATGACGATGCGTTTGATATTGGAGTTGGTCTTCAGCTCCGTAACGGCCAGATTGTTGTGAAGTTTGATATTTTGCATAAGGAAAGCGGTGGCAAGTCTACGGCGAACATTCCGTTCTCCAAGAGCTAAAGCACTTAAAATTCCAAGCAAAAAGGCCGCTCAAATTGAGCGGCCTTTTTTATGTTCAGGTTTTAGCTTGCGGCTTAGAATGGAATGTCATCATCCATATCGCCAGCGTCAAATGCTGGAGCATTCGCTTGTGGACGACCACCACCGCCTTGATTGTTGTTCCCGCCATATGAGGAACCGCCGCCACCGCCATAGTTGCTGTCACCCGCATTGTCGCTGCGGCCACCAAGCATGGTCAGGGTTGAGTTGAAGCCCTGCAACACGATCTCAGTTGAGTAACGGTCATTACCGTCCTGATCCTGCCATTTGCGGGTTTGCAACTGGCCTTCAATATAAACAGTTGAGCCTTTGCGAAGATATTGTTCCGCCACGCGGCACAGACCTTCATTGAAGATCACCACGCGGTGCCATTCTGTACGCTCACGCTGTTCGCCTGAGTTTTTGTCGCGCCACCGCTCAGATGTCGCAATACGCAGATTCACGATGGGGCGACCATCATTGGTGTTGCGCACCTCGGGGTCAGCACCAAGATTACCAACCAAAATTACCTTATTAACACTGCCTGCCATCGTTTCTTCCCTTTCAGGCGTCATATTGAATTGAGATCAATCCAATATGTGCAACCAAATTATGTGCATCCAATTTCACGTTTTAATCGTAGAGTTTATGTGCACAACACGCCAAGAGAATGAAGAAGTGTTTCTCACTCATCCACAATCCACTTGACGTTCATTTATTTGTTCTATTTATGTTCTACATAAAATCGAGCAAAGTCAACTCTTGTGATTCATTTTTAAGCACCCTAGGTTGAGCGTCGCAGATCAATCAGCCTGGCTCATGCCGCAGGAACAAGCAGGAAGTCTACATGTCGAAATCGGCACATCACAATCGCGAAATCATTATTCGTGGCGCCAAAGAACATAATCTTAAATCTGTCGATCTCACGTTGCCGCGTGATGAATTGATCGTGATGACCGGGCTTTCTGGCTCGGGCAAATCTTCTTTGGCCTTTGATACGATTTATGCGGAGGGGCAGCGCCGCTATGTAGAGAGCCTTTCGGCCTATGCGCGCCAGTTCCTTGAAATGATGCAAAAGCCGGATGTGGAACAGATTGATGGCTTGTCTCCTGCTATTTCGATTGAGCAGAAAACAACGTCTAAGAACCCACGTTCTACAGTGGGTACTGTAACCGAGATTTACGATTATTTGCGCTTGCTGTTTGCGCGTGTGGGCATTCCCTATTCTCCTGCAACGGGATTGCCGATTGAAAGCCAGACAGTGACCCAGATGGTCGATAAGGTGCTGGCACTTGAAGAAGGCACACGGCTTTATCTGCTTGCGCCAATCGTGCGTGGCCGGAAAGGTGAATATAAGAAAGAGCTTGCTGCTTTGATGAAGCGCGGCTTTCAGCGTGTGCGCATTGATGGCGAGTTTTACGAAATTCCAGACGCGCCTGCCCTCGACAAGAAATTCAAACATAATATTGATGTGGTCGTCGATCGGATCGTTGTGTCCAGCGATATGCAGGCGCGGTTGGCCGAGAGCTTTGAAACCGCGTTGCAACTGGCCGAGGGCATTGCGATTGCTGAGATTGTCGGCAGCGATGGCGAAAATGAACAATTGGTGTTCTCTGAAAAGTTCGCCTGCCCTGTTTCCGGCTTTACAATTGCAGAGATTGAACCGCGGCTTTTCTCGTTTAACAACCCATTTGGCGCTTGCCCTAAATGTGATGGCTTGGGTGCGGAATCCAAGGTCAGTGAAGATTTGGTGGTGCCGGACGATTCTCTGAGTCTGAAAAAGGGTGCCATTGCGCCATGGTCGCGCACCTCTGCCCCTTATTACGCACAGACATTGCAGGCTGTTTGCAAAGCGTATGGCGCCTCAATGGAAACGGCGTGGCGCGACTTACCTGAAGATGTGCGCAAAGCTGTGCTGTTCGGTACCGGGGGCAAAAAAATCGAATTTGTTTATGATGATGGCTTGCGCTCTTACAAAACGCAAAAGGCGTTTGAAGGGGTTGTGGGCAATCTTTCCCGTCGTTACCGCGAGACGGAAAGCGCTGGGATGCGTGAAGAGATCGAAAAATATATGTCTTCTGCGCCGTGTGATTCCTGCGGTGGCTACCGCCTCAAGCCTGAAGCTTTGGCGGTGAAAATTGACGGCAAGCATATTGGCGAAGTGTCGCAAAAATCGATCCGCGAAGCGCATATTTGGTTTGATCAGATTTCAGCGAAACTCACCGCTACCCAAAAGGAAATTGGCGAACGGATTTTGAAAGAAATTCGCGATCGTCTTACCTTCCTTGTGGATGTGGGCCTAGATTATCTTAGCCTATCGCGCAATTCCGGCACGCTCTCCGGCGGTGAAAGCCAACGGATTCGGTTGGCGTCGCAAATTGGTTCAGGCTTGACAGGTGTACTTTATGTGCTGGACGAGCCGTCCATCGGCCTCCACCAACGCGACAATGCGCGTTTGCTCGACACATTGCGGCGCCTGCGCGATTTGGGCAACACCGTGATTGTGGTTGAACATGATGAAGATGCTATTCTGACTGCGGATCATGTGGTGGATATTGGCCCGGGCGCTGGCGTACATGGTGGCCAGATTGTTGCTGCGGGCAAGCCACAAGACATCATCAAGCACAAGACCAGCCTAACTGGACAATATTTGTCGGGCAAAATGGGCGTGAAAGTGCCTGCGGAGCGGCGTCCTATTTCCGATACACGCAAAATCTCTGTCACCGGGGCGACAGGCAACAATTTGAAGAATGTTGATGTAGACATTCCTTTGGGGTGCTTTGTTGCGATCACGGGTGTTTCCGGCGGCGGCAAGTCGACATTGATCCTGGATACAATGTATGCGGGCATTGCGCGCAAATTGAACGGCGCACGTTTGACACCTGCCCCACATGATCAATTGCTCGGCTTGGAGTTTTTGGACAAGGTAATTGATATTGACCAAAGCCCAATTGGCAGAACTCCACGGTCTAACCCGGCCACCTATACCGGGGCCTTTACGCCAATTCGCGAATGGTTTGCTGGGCTTCCAGAAGCCAAGGCGCGTGGCTATGCACCAGGCCGCTTCTCGTTCAACGTGAAAGGCGGGCGCTGTGAGGCGTGTCAGGGTGATGGCGTTTTGAAGATTGAAATGCACTTCTTGCCAGACGTTTATGTGACCTGTGATGTTTGCCACGGTAAACGCTACAATCGTGAAACGCTTGAAGTTCAGTTTAAAGGCAAGTCCATCTCTGACGTGCTGGAAATGACTGTAGATGAAGGCGTCGAGTTCTTCTCTGCTGTGCCAGCCATTCGCGACAAGATGATCACGCTGCAACGGGTTGGTCTCGGCTATGTCAAGATCGGCCAACAGGCGACGACTCTATCTGGCGGTGAAGCCCAGCGGGTGAAACTCTCTAAAGAGCTTTCTAAACGGGCAACAGGCCGCACGCTTTATGTGTTGGACGAGCCGACCACTGGCTTGCACTTCCATGATGTAGCCAAATTGCTTGAGGTGCTGCATGAGTTGGTTGACCAGGGCAACACAGTTGTTGTGATTGAGCACAACCTAGAAGTGGTGAAAACTGCTGACTGGGTGATCGATCTTGGTCCCGAAGGCGGCGATGGTGGTGGTGAGCTGGTGGCCAAAGGCCCACCAGAGGCGATCATCGACGAGCCACGCTCACACACAGGACGGTTTCTGAAGGAGCTGCTGGAGCGTCGCCCCACAGCGCAGGATGCAGCAGAATAAAGACTGCACCCTAGCAAAAGTTTATGACACTTATACAAGACTTGCATGCGGCTCACACATATCTGGGCCGCATGTTTTGCGTTTTGGGGCCTTTTCAATAGCGGTTACACTGGCGGTGTATTTATCACTATTGCCCCGAGGACAAAGCCATGCATCGCACGTTAATGACCTCCATTAAAGACTTGTTTCATATACGCCAGACCTTGTTGGAACTGGATTGCAGCGTGACCAAGGAAAATGATCACCTTGGATTGTTCAAGCCTGAAATTCAAATTGATACAGGCCATAAGGCCAAAGCAACCACCTCTTAACCAGCCCTGCAAAAAATGCATAGGCGCGTTGCAAAAAAACCGTCTACTCATGCGCAAGAGGCAGGACTATATACAGGACAACAAACGGAACACACCAACGCAAACCAAGGAGATGAGCGATGGATTTTGGTAAAACTTTTCGCCGCTGGGCTTCATACCGCAAAACAGTTCGTGAACTGAGCGCTCTTGATGATCGTGAATTGAACGATTTGGGCATCACACGCGGTGACATCCAGCCATTGGCACGTGAGCATGCTGAACGCATCTAATGCGTTGAGCGCTCACAAAGACCTCCCAAATCTTTAAGCACCCGCGACTTTCGCGGGTGTTTTTTTGTGTCTGAATTTTGTTGCACTCTCCCTCCTTTCCTTGCTAACTGCCCCCATGACAGATCATTCAAAAACTTTGCATATCATTGGTGGTGGCCTTGCTGGCTCTGAAGCTGCTTGGCAGGCCGCTGAACTTGGCGTTCAAGTTGTGCTGCATGAAATGCGCCCCGTGCGCAAAACCGATGCGCACCAGACAGATGGGTTGGCTGAACTTGTTTGCTCCAACTCCTTCCGTTCTGACGATTATGAAAATAATGCGGTCGGCTTGTTGCATGAAGAAATGCGCCGCTGCAACTCAATCGTGATGAGCGCTGCGGAAAAAGCCAAATTGCCAGCAGGCGGTGCCTTGGCCGTTGACCGCGATGTGTTTTCACAAGCTGTGACCGCGCAGTTGGAAGCCCACCCGAACATCACCATCGAACGCGGTGAAGTGGCTGGGTTGCCCCCTCAAGAGTGGAAACATGTGATTATTGCTACTGGCCCCCTCACCTCTGAGGCGTTGGCGCAGGGCATTCAATCGCTGACAGGCGAAGATTCGCTTTCATTTTTCGATGCGATTGCCCCAATCATCCATAAGGAAAGCATCAATTTTGATGTGGTGTGGGCGCAATCTCGCTACGACAAAGCAGGCCCGGGCGGCACTGGCGCCGATTATTTGAACTGCCCGATGGATGAAGAGCAATATAATGCCTTTATCGATGCGCTGCTTGAAGGCGACAAAACCGAATTCAAAGAATGGGAAAATGTACCCTATTTTGATGGATGTTTGCCGATTGAAGTGATGGCCGAACGCGGGCGCGAAACATTGCGCTTTGGGCCAATGAAGCCCGTTGGCTTGACCAACCCAAACAATCCTGATGTGAAACCACATGCCATTGTGCAATTGCGGCAAGATAATGCGTTGGGCACGCTTTGGAACATGGTTGGTTTCCAGACCAAACTTAAATATGGCGCGCAGGCCGATATTTTCCGCATGATTCCTGGTTTGGAAGACGCGAAATTTGCCCGCCTTGGTGGCTTGCACCGCAACACATTTTTGAACTCACCCGTTTTGCTGGATGGTCAATTACGCATGAAAGCAGACCCGCGTTTGCGCTTTGCCGGGCAAGTGACTGGGGTTGAGGGCTATGTGGAAAGTGCGGGCCTTGGCCTTGTTGTTGGTCGTTTGGCTGCTCATGAGATTTTGGGCAATGAAATTGATGCCCCGCCAAAAACCACTGCGCTTGGTGCATTGGTGAACCACATTACGGGTGGTCACCTTGCAGATGAGAGCAATGGCATCAAAAGCTTCCAGCCGATGAATGTGAATTTTGGCCTGTTTCCACCAATTGAGGTGACAAAGCCAGAAGGCGTGAAACGCTGGCGCGGGCCGGATCGTGGCAAGGCGAAAAAGCAAGCTACATCGGCACGAGCATTGGTTGATTTGGAACAATGGCGCTAATTGGCGCCATTGCCTTTTTTCTCCAGCACATAATAGTCCAGACGCGCCGGTTTGCGCACTTCGTCGGGCTTTAGCTCGAAAGTGGCGTGGTAGACCAGAAGCAATAATGTACGGCCATCCGCCTGAATTTCAATCATCGGTTCACGTAACGTGGTGACGCTCATATTTTGCTGGTTCACCCACGGCGTTAAATCATGAGTGGCAAAGGGCTCATTGTCGCGCGTGATTACCAATTCACGATCATCCAATTTGAATTCGTACGGCCCGACTTCCTTTTCACAACACGGCAATTCGCCTCTGCCGTAAAAAATGAAGTCTCCGCTCAAATCAACCGGCTCCTTTTGCGCCAAAAGCACAAATTCATTATCGCGATAAGTCGGCGCGATATCGGGCACGCCCAACAGCGCTGTAAGTTGTTCACGGGTGATTTCGCCTTCCACATCCATGCCCTTAACGGTCAATGTTTGGGTTAGCGCTTGTCGACCTTCCGCAGAGTTCAACAAATAATTGGAGGCGCTGCGCAAGCCTTGGGCAGCTTCATCTGATTGTTGATCTTGCCACGTTGCATAATTCTGCTCAAAGCGACTCAATTGGTCGCGCATAGCCCACATTTCGATATTGAACGGGCCAAAAGAAATGGGCAACAGAATGAGCGCTGCGAGGCCGGGTAGCAGCCTGATATCGAGCTTGTTAAACACTCCGAGCGCGATGATCGCAATTGTCCATACAGCGCCAGCAATCAACAAAATCCGCTCTGGCGTGAGGCCATAATGACTGACGCGGATTTGAATGGCGATGACCAGCATGATCAAGGGGATGATGGCGAGAAATGGCCAGTAGCGCAAATAGCGTGCCACCATAGGCTTTGCCCGCATAAAGCCCGGATAAAGCAGCAGATGGTTTAGACCGGCAACGCAGATAAAGCCCACCACCATCCAGCCGACGGTGCCTTCCGGATAGGTCTGCAGCACCAAAATTTGTGCGGCGTAAGCCATGAGGATGAGCGAATACAGACACAAGAATGGCGTGAAGATGTAAAGGCCCAGAAAGCCGACCGCGCGTGATAATGGGTCTGGTTGTTCCAGCTCGCCTTTGTCAAATTGCGTAACTTCCGGAATCATCGCCAGCCAATAAATCGGCGCAAAAAGCACGCCAGCTAGCGTGAGCAAATAGCCATAAATCAATCGGTCCACGCCGATATTAAAGAGAACTGCGACAGAACGTTCAATGATAACCATGCCTAGCAAGATCAGCAGGAATGCTAGGCCCGCGATGCAAGCTGCCACAATGGAGCGATGGTTGATCCACCAGAAAAAATCTTGCTGGCTGTGTGAGCTGTTCGCACGCGGCTTCAAAGCCGGAGCAACGGATGTGAACAGCACCAAAATAGGCGCCCACATGAAGGGTTCGCCTATTGCCATGCTGTCAAAGAAAAGTGTGGCGCCAAACACCAGCAGACCAATGCCCGCCAAAATCCAAGAAAGCAGTTTGGACAAGACGCCTGTTTCCACCATCAGCTGACATGCGACAGCGAATAATGTGGAAAATGCTAAGGTCACAACGCTTTTTGCCAGAATGTCGCCTTCGATCTCGGGCGATGTATTCACTTCGATCAAAAAGAGAATCGTGGCGATGACAATCAGCACGACGGGAATTGGAAAGCGTTGGGCTGTGCGGCTAAGCTCTGGCCCTAAGCGTTGCCGCCACTTTTCAAAAGCACTTAATTGCAACGGCTCGGCCATTTTTCTCTCCTATTTGCGCAATCCCCAAAATATGATTTTGAGTATTTTTCGCCAATCCGACATTTTTGCGGCATGCCAATCACCAGATTTCAACGCATCTTCCACACGTTTGAGGTCCGCATCCACGATGGGCAGCAAGGCAAAAGCAGGTTTTGCGATGTTGGGCAACGCGCCGATGGCGGTGCTGGCCTTTTCGAAATGGCCTCGCGCCTCTTCCGCGCAAGCAGATAATGCAGCCACAAGTTCTTGTTTTTTTGTTGCTGCCAAAATCTCAGCATCGCTAAGACCGTAAGCGTTGAAAATGCTGAGCGGCAGGAAGATTTGCGCCCGTCGACGGTCATATTCGAAACTATAAAGCGCGCGGAGATAGGTCAGCGCGACGCCCAAATGACCAGCCGCATCGTTGAACGATTCAGGTTCGGCTGCATCACCTGCGCAAATTTGTGCGGCATATTGCAGATTGATGGACGCCACCTCACCTGCATAACCTTCAAACTGGTTTTGATCAGGCATCGGGTCTTGATAAAGATCGAACCGACGCGCTGCGACCATGCGCATGAGCGGCACAGTGGATAGCTGATGAATTTTGATTGTGTCGAATAGCGCTTTGGCGAGCGGATTGCTTTCCACATCGCCATGTCCCTCACCTTCCAACGCATCACGCCAGAATTGCAGGCGAATCTCCCCCGGCATTGGCTCGCTGACGCGGCGGCGGATCGCGGCGAGTTCAGCGGAAAAGGTATAGAGCGTTTGCACGGCAAAGCGAGCTTGTTGTGGCAGAACAAGACTGGCCAAATAGGCATCACGATCAAGTTCGCGTAATTGCGCGCCGACTAATTCGTGATTGGCCGTGTCAGTTTTGTCGCTCATTTCCCACGCTCAACTGCCAACAACGCAGCGGCTACCGCTCGTTTTTCCCCCAACAGCACATTATATGTACGTGCAGCGGCGCCAGTGCTCATAGGTTCGGTGATGATGTTTAGCTCACGTCCGGCTTGTTTGATCGGCTTTTCAAGCACAAGCAATTGGTCGCCAGTGCCCACAAACAGAACATCAATTTGGTCGGTTTCAGCCCAGACTTTTTCCAAGCTGGCATGGGTGATTTCACTTGCGTCAGACACGGCCCAACTGTGCATGCCGGAGGGCAAGCACAGCAACGAGCCTTTGTGCGACATATCCGCAAAGCGGAAGCCCCCATTGCCATAAGCGTCAATGGGAACTTGATATTTTAGAAAGCCGCTACCTTCTTGCGAGGTCAAGACTACACCGATGCGCCATCTGCGCGGCGCTCTTCTTTCTTCACTGGCTCTTTACGGGCAGTTAGATTGAAGTTGATGAGCAATGGTGACGCCACGAAGATGGTGGAGTATGTGCCCACGAGCACGCCCCAAGCCATCGCAATGGTAAAGCTGCGGATCACTTCGCCGCCAAACACGACAAGCGCGCCAAGAGCCAGCAATGTGGTGATCGATGTCAGGATGGTCCGTGACAATGTCTGGTTGACGGACATGTCCAGCAAGTCTGGAATGCTCATCTTACGATATTTGCGCAGATTCTCCCGCACACGGTCGTAAATCACCACCGTATCGTTGAGCGAGTAACCCACGATCGTCAGAATGGCCGCGATTGAGGCCAGATTAAACTCCAGACCAGTGATGGCAAAAAGACCAATGGTCAACAGCACGTCGTGCACCAAGGCGGCAACAGCACCCAAGGCAAACTGCCACTCAAACCGCATCCAGATATAGCCAAGAACCGCAACAATGGCGGCGACAACGGCAAGTGTGCCGGTTGTGGCCAGTTCACCAGAAACGGTTGGGCCAACCACCTCAGAGCGGCGCTTTTCATAGCCTTCAACTTCCACAGCTTCGATAACCTTGGTTACCGCTTCTTGCTGCGCCACATCGCCACCTGGCTGGGTTTCAACGCGGATCAATACATCCACATCAGTACCGAATTCTTGAACCTGCACATCGCCAAGGTCTAACGCGCCTACAATTTCGCGCAGTTGCGCGATATCGGCCGGACCTTCAGTAGATTGGACTTCGATAGACGAGCCGCCTTTAAAGTCGATACCCAAATTCAAGCCTTTTGTGGCGAACAAGCCCATGGAACCAACGATCAAGACAAGTGAGAAGGCAAATGCGATCTTACGCACCTTCATGAACTTCAAGGTCAAATCTTCTGGGAAGAAGTTGAACAAAGCAATTTTCAACTCTTTTGGACGACGACGTGCATACCACTTTGAAATCATGAACTGTGTCAGAATATAAGCGGTGAACAAGGTGGTGATGATACCAATCGCCAAAGTGACCGCGAAGCCGCGAATTGGGCCTGAACCCAAGAAGAACAAGATGGCCGCAGCGATCAATGTGGTGACGTTCGCATCCAAAATGGTGGTAAAGGCGCGTTGGAAACCTGCTTCAATTGCTTGAATTGGCGAACGGCCTGCGCGTTTTTCTTCGCGAATACGCTCATAAATCAAAACGTTCGCATCAACGGCCATACCGATGGTCAAAACGATACCTGCAATACCCGGCAGCGTAAGCGTTGCACCCAAGAGCGACAGCGCACCCAAGATCAAGGTAACGTTGATCAGGAGTGAGACGTTGGCGAAAATACCAAATGTGCCGTAAGCCAAAATCATGAAGATGATGACCATGATGCCGCCGACAAGGCCTGCGGTTTCACCTGCAGCCACACTGTCTGCACCAAGGCTTGGGCCAACAGAGCGTTCTTCAATAATGTCCAATGTGGCTGGCAACGCACCTGCCCGCAGCAATACGGCCAGATCATTCGCGCTTTCCGCAGTGAAGTTACCAAAAATTTGGCCTGAACCGCCAGGAATTGCTGAGTTGATAACAGGTGCTGTGATCACCTGATTGTCCAACACAACGGCAAAACGTTTACCGATATTGGCTGCAGTAATTTCAGCAAATTTCACGCCGCCACGAGTGTCGAAGCGGAAAGAAACGATTGGTGCGCTGGTTTGCGGATCAAAGCCGGGCTGAGAATCAACCAAAGACTCGCCGCCAATGGCCACTTCTTCAAACAGCAATTCTTCGCCACCATCTTGGCTTGGCAAGATCATAGTGCCATCTGGCAAGCCTTGGATTTTGGCCTGCGCTGCACTCATGCTTGGGTGCACCATGTGGAAGGTCAAACGCGCTGTTTTTGATATAACGTCTTTCAGGCGCTCAGAATCGTCAAAGCCTGGCACTTGAACCAAAATACGGTCATTGCCCTGGCGCTGAATGGTCGGTTCGGTTGTGCCCAGTTCGTCTACCCGACGACGCACAACTTCAATTGACTGCGCGACAACTGATGACAAACGCTCTGAGATGCCCTCTTCGGTCAACTCAATGGTGATTTGCTTGTCGCCAGCTTGGCCGATGATCATTTCATCAACACCACCAACGCCGCCAAGGGCCTGAGACAAAGGCACATCAAGCTCTTGCAACGCATTGAGAGCAGTCTGCATGTTTTCAGCATCGGTCAATTCGATGGTGAGCTTAGCGCCCTCAGTGCGGATCAAGTGGCCAATACCGTTGTCATTCGCCAAGATTGAACGCGACTCGCGCCGCAATTCTTTCACGCGCTCGCTAACAATTTCCTCGCGGTTCACTTCCAACAGCAAGTGAGACCCGCCCTGCAAATCCAGCCCCAGCACGATTTGTTTTTTCGGCATCCAGTCTGGCAGATTATTCAGCGTTGAAGGCGCAACAAAGTTGGGCAATGTGAACAAAATGCCGGCAAGCGCCACCAAAACAATCAGGGTAGCGCGTAGTGGAGATGAATTTAGCATCGCAAGAAAACCTAGCGTTCGCGTTTCAAGAATTATTTTTTGTTGTCGTTAACAGGCTCAGCTTTGGTGCGCACGTCTGCCACCATTGAACGGACAACTTTAACCCGTACATTTTCAGCCAATTCAACTTCAAGCTCATTGTCGTCTTTAACGCGGGTCACTTTGCCCACAAGGCCACCATTGGTCACGATCACATCGTTACGGCGAATGGCTTCCAACATTGATTGCTGTTCTTTCACGCGCTTTTGCTGCGGGCGAATGATCAGAAAATAGAAAATTGGAATGATCAACAAGATTGGCATCAAGCTGGTCAAATAGTCAGCGGCACCTGGTGCGCCTGCAGCCTGAGCAAATGCGGGTGAAACAAACATACGGATACTCCTTGATGTGGCTTTTGTTGAAGACAGATTTCACATAATCTGCGCCAAAACCCAAGCCACGGGTTGGTTTGGTTTTGCCGGAATATATAGGGGGGATTTTTGAAATGCAAAGTGAAAACCCCACCTTTTTCACCAGTTTGGAGCAAAAATGAAATTAAAAGAGTTCTTGGCAGATATTGCGCAGTCCTTGCGCGTGTTGGCCAGCCGCCCCAGCAGCGAAAAAGTGAAGATTACAGACGCCAATGCTTATCAATGGGAAGGCGGCGCCGGTCAATTGCTGCCAGTGGTGAATGTAAATCGCGTTGAACTGGACTTGTTGCAAGGTATTGAGCCGCAGAAAAAGACATTGCTGGACAATAGCTTACAGTTCGCCAAGGGCTTGGGCGCCAACAATGCATTGCTTTGGGGCGCCAAAGGCATGGGCAAAAGCTCCATCGTCAAGGCCATCCACGGCGAGATCAATGCACGCGGCAAAAATGATGCTGAGATTAAGCGTCTTATTCTGGTGGAAATTCATCGGGAAGACATCTCTACCCTGCCCGAATTGATGCGCAAACTGGCGGTGCATGACGCTCAATTTTTGGTGTATTGCGACGATTTGTCGTTCGACCGGGAAGAAACTGACTATAAGGCACTGAAAACGGTGCTGGATGGCGGGTTGGAAGGCCGACCCAAGAATGTGTTGTTTTATGCCACTTCAAACCGTCGCCACTTGATTGCACGAGATATGATCGACAATGAGGCGCGCGCGGCGATCCATTCAAATGAAGCCAATGATGAAAAGATTTCTCTATCTGATCGGTTTGGTCTTTGGATCGGATTCCACAATTGCGACCAAGACACATTCCTTGAAATGATCAATGGCTATTGTGCTTACTATGGCATTGAAGAAACGCCGGAAAACATTCGGGCGCAAGCCATAGAGTGGGCGCAAACACGTGGTTCTCGCTCTGGCCGCGTGGCCATTCAGTTTGTGCGGCATTTAGCAGGTAAAAAAGGGCGCGCCATTAACTGACGCGCCCTCAAATTTCTTTTAGATCAATCAGACTTTGCTGATGTTAGCTGACCAACAGTGGTGCCGGATCAACTGGCGTTGCACCTTTGCGCAATTCAAAGTGCAATTGTGGGCGGGCAACGGAGCCGGTTAGGCCCACAGAGCCGATTTGATCGCCACGGCCAACATTTGTGCCCTTGCTCACGCTGATGTCTTTCAGGTGCGCATAAGCTGACACATAACCATTCGGGTGTTTGATCAACACAAGGTTGCCGTATCCCTCAACGGCGTTGCCAGTGTAAATCACAGTGCCCGCATCAGCAGCTTTTACTGAAGTGCCTTCTGGTGCTTCAATATTGATGCCAGTGTTTTTGGACGCTTTAAAATCTTGGATCATGCGACCAGAAACAGGCCAGCGAAAGCCTTGAGATTGCGGCTGCGCTTGGGGTGTCGCTGTAATTTGAGCTTGCGGCACGGACGCTGTTTTAATCTCTTCTTGCTGAGGCTGTGGCGCTGGCTTTGTTTCAACTTGCTTTGGCGCTGCGGCTTGCGGCTTTGGCTGTTGCACTTGAGTTTGTGTTGGTGCTGCAGCAACTTTCAGCCCTTGTGGACGCGCGATTGGCGTTGGGCTGGATTGCGGTGCATCGCTTTGCACTTGGCTCACTTGGGTTTGCGGCGCAGCTTCGGCCACTTTTTGTGGTGCTGGCGCTTTTTGCGCAATCAGATCCGGGCGACCTGGAATGATCAATTCCTGACCAACAAAGATACGATCTGCTGACGCCAAACCGTTGGCGGTAACAATCGCCTGCGGTGTCACATCATAGCGGCGCGCAATCACGTAAAGCGATTCGCCAGCTTCGATTTTGTGCATAAACGCATTTTCCGGCACCAAGCGCGGTGTGGCTGCGGTTTGCGTTGCGGGAGGCTGCAAAGTTTGCGGCTGTGTCTGAATTTCGGCAGGCGAAGTAGACGCTGTCATGGTGGTGGTACTCTTTACTGGAAGTGGTGACAAACTAGGCAAAGGTTGCTGCGAAACCTGAGACGGTGCTGCGGCCACATTGCCGAAATTAGAGTTAGACGCCTGTGTCTGCGGATAATTGCCCGCTAAAAGTGGATCTTGTGACCCTGAATTTGTTGGATATGTGCTGCCATAAGAACCGCCCACATCAGCCGGAGGCGTGAATGGCGCATTGGTGTTTTGCGCAACACGCACTGGCGCTGGCGATGTTGGGTTGCTGTTGGGCAACGCACCGATAGCGGAAGGCATGGCTTGATTTAAATCTGCATTTTGAGCCGTATTCACGGAATTGGTAACCAACGGCCCTTGTGCCACGAAGGGTGATCGGGCTGTGGTGCAACCTGCCAGAATTCCGGCGACGCCCAATGTGGTGACAAGGGCAACGCTGTTTTTCAACAGCCGTGATTTTTGGCGCACAATCATGGTTTTACTCATACTCAATACAACTTTACTCAACCCAATATAAATTCATTAAGGTAAAGGGGAGTTTAAAGAGTTTGAGATTTTCCGCTCAACAATGGTGCTAATCTGATTGTGCCGACCACATCTTCAACAAATTGATCGCCCAATCGCTCATATCGCGTGAGCTGCTGCAATTCGTTTGGCGCACCGACTGGCGCCAGCAAAAGCCCGCCATCCACCAGCTGGTCAAGCAATTGCCGCGGCACTTGCTGCACTGAGCCTGTGAGGATGATCCGGTCAAACGGGCTTTGCAATTCCCACCCCGTTAGGCCATCGCCATGTTGGCTGACAATGTTTGAAAGCTTTAAATGCTCCCACCTCTCCTGCGCCAAGCGCAACAAGGTGCCATATTTTTCAATGGTAAATACACGTTTGGCGAATCGAGAAAGCAAAGCGGTGGCATAGCCAGAACCGGTGCCCACCTCCAAAATTTTTGGCAAAGTCTCGTCGAATTGCAATTTAGAGAGCATGTGCGCGACTTTGACAGGCGATGTCATCGACTGCCCGCACTCTATGGGCAATGCACAATCCTTATAGGCATATTCGGCATAATCTGCAGGCAGGAACAGTTCATGCGGTGTGCTTTCAAGGGCGTTCACCACGGCACGCTGGGTAATGCCCTTTTGGCGCAGGCTGAGCACCAGCGAGGCTTTGGCCCATTCTAAATTTAGCGGTTCATCATCCTGCATTTGGATTGACCTTTGAAAATTGAAAAGCGCCTGAGATGCGTTTCAATTCTGTCATATCCGTTTGTTGAAGCAAGAGCGGTGTGACCGTGATCGCATTATGGTCTAGCAACCGAACACAATCTGCTTCTGGTGTGAGTGGCTTTGGCGTTTCCAAGATGGCCACAAAATGTTTGCCCGCATTGTCGGATGGATAATATTCAAATGGCGATGTTGAGAATCGCTGATGAGGCACGACCTCAATGCCACTCACCTCATCTGCAGTGCAGCGAGGGAAATTGACATTGTAATAAGTTTCGGTGCCTTCGGCCGTTTCGATGATCTGCTGCACAACTTGCGCGCCATAGGCCTCAGAACATTCCCATTCGATCAAATGCTCGTTGGAAAAATCCATGCTTTGGCTCAAAGCGATTCCCAAAGCCCCTTGCAAGGCCCCTTCTCGCGCGCCAGCAGCTGTGCCGGAACAATTGACCAAATCAGCAATATTTTGACCGCGATTGACGCCAGACAAAACAATCTCTGCCGGATTGTCTTTCAACAAATGGGTCATGCCAGTGACAATGCAATCAGCTGGGGAACCATTGACCGCGAAAATGTGCTGATCGCGTTGCTCGATTTCCAACTCTTGGCCGAGCGTGAATTTGTGACCGACACCGGATTGATTTGTTTGTGGAGCTACAACCCACACATCGTCCGAGATTTCCCGCGCAATTTGTTCCAGCACTTTGATGCCCGGTGCGTCCACACCGTCATCATTTGTGATCAAAATGCGCGGGTTAGGTTTCATTTAGTCCGCCGAAATCACCGTTTGGCCGCCCATATAAGGCTGCAACACTGTTGGCACGGCGATTGAACCATCTTCTTGCTGATAGTTTTCCATAACCGCGATCAAGGCACGGCCAGTGGCCACGCCTGAACCGTTCAGCGTGTGCACATATTGAGGCTTGCCATCTTCATCGCGATAACGCGCTTGCATACGCCGCGCCTGATAATCCCCTGCAACAGATACAGAAGAGATTTCGCGATAAGTGTTCTGGCCAGGCAACCAAGCTTCAATATCGTAGGTGCGCTGCATGGTGGCGCCCATATCGCCTGCGCAAAGGCGCATCACACGATATGGAATTTCGAGGCCTTTCATCACGGCTTCGGCACAGCCCAGCATGCGCTCATGCTCGTCAAGCGATGTGTCAGGTGTGGTTACTGCCACCATTTCCACTTTATAGAATTGGTGCTGACGCAGCATACCGCGCGTGTCGCGCCCCGCAGAACCGGCTTCTGACCGGAAACATGGGGTCAAAGAGGTGAAGCGCAGCGGCAACTCTTCTTTGCTCAACATGCTTTCACGCACCAAATTGGTCAACGAGACTTCAGAGGTTGGAATCAACCAGCGATCATCTGTGGTTTGAAAGGCATCTTCGGCAAATTTCGGCAATTGGCCTGTGCCGAACAATGCTTCTGGTCGCACCAAAAGTGGCGCAACAACTTCAGTAAAGCCATGCTCACGCGTGTGCAGATCGAGCATATATTGACCCAATGCTCGCTCCAGCCGTGCAATATCGCTTTTCAGCACCACAAAACGCGAACCGGCAATTTTGGCAGCTGTTTCAAAGTCCATATGGCCGAGGGCCTCGCCCAGCTCATAATGTTCTTTCGGTTCGAAGTTAAAGCGCTTTGGTTCGCCGACTTTATGGCGCTCCACATTGGCGTCTTCATCTTCACCATCAGGCACATCATCGAGCAACAGGTTTGGCACGCCAGCCAGAATTTGATTCAATTCTGCGGTTTGTTCCCGCTCTTGCTCTTCGCCTGCCTGAACCTTTGCTTTCAAATCAGCGACTTCAGCGAGAAGCGCTTGCGCCTTCTCTTCATCGCCTTGCGCTTTGGCCTGGCCGATTTGCTTGGAGGATGCGTTGCGCTTTTCTTGCCATTCATTGAGTTGTTGAACGGTTTTCTTGCGTTCATCATCCAATGCGAGCAGCGCATTTGCCATTGGCTCAACGCCACGACGCGCCAAAGAATTGTCAAACAGGTCTGGATTAGAGCGAATCCATTTAATATCGAACATCATTTTTCTCCGGCATTTTGCCGTTTAGGTATTTTTGATTATTTGCTTGAGTCGGTGTCGGCTTCAACAGGCTTGCGCGATCGCTCTACCATCCGAACGGCCAAGATTGACAATTCATAGAGCAAAAACACTGGAACCGCGAGGCCAATCTGGGTCATGGGTTCTGGCGGGGTTAAGAACGCAGCCACGGTCAAAATCGCCACAATCGCGTATTTCCGCCATGCTTTCAGATTGTCGGAGCTGATCAATTCGGCACTGGCCAAAAGAACCAACACCACAGGCAGTTGGAAGCAAAAGCCAAAGGCCAAAAGCAATGTCATGGTCAATGACAGATATTCAGAAACCCGCGTGACCATTTGAATGGAGGCTTGGCCGGAACCTGTTTGCTCCAATGAAATGAAGAACTTCAGCGCCAGCGGCATCACACCGAAATAAACGAGGCTTGCGCCCAGCACAAATAGGATTGGCGTGGCGAACATAAATGGCAGGAATGCCTTGCGTTCGCGCTTATAGAGCCCTGGTGCAATGAAACGATAAATTTGAATGGCTATCACGGGGAATGCCAAGAATATCGCGGAAAACAGTGCAACTTTAAGCTGCGTAAAGAAGAATTCTTGCGGTGCTGTGTAGATCAGTTCAACATCTTCGATATTGCCAACGGCCCGTTCAAACGGCCCAAGCAACACGTTAAAAATTTGGCCTGCGAAGAAAAAGCAGACGACGAACAATACGGCGATTGCGGCCAGCGAATAAATCAGCCTTTGGCGCAATTCTACCAAATGTTCCATCAAGGGCGCTTCGCTCTGCGCCACTTCCATATCGTCAGCTTCTTGCTGTGCCTCTGGATTTTCTAGGAGCTTGCTCATGATGATTGCTCCTTAGATTTGGCCGTGCTGGCCTTTGTTATTTTGCGCGGTGCGGCAGGTTTCTTCGCCGCGGGCTTTTTAGCTGCGGTGCTGCGCGTTGTTGGCTTCTTGGCCGCCGCGCGGGTCGCAGGCTTTTTAGCTGTGGTCGCTTTGCTGGTCTTGGTCGCGGTGCTGGCCGTTTTTGCAGCTGTGGTTTTGCGTGCCGCAGGTTTGCGCTTAGCTGGCGCTTTTTTCGCGGTCGCAGATGCAGGCTTGGCTTCAGCGGCATCGCTTTGCTCTGCTGGCGCGGCTGTTTTTGCCTTGGCAGCAGCTTTAGCTGCCTCTGCTTGTGCAGCAGCTTCGGCGGCGCGTTCTTGCCCGCGTTTTACCGCTTCTTTCATTGAGGCGGCAGCCGCCTCAGGATCAGGTTGGGGCACAGGAGGAAGGCCCGCCGCCTCGCGAATTTCATCAGCGACGCTTTCACTCCCCTCAACCTTAGGCTTGATTTTGCCTGTTGGTTCAACGCTGCCATTTTCGCTCACTTTGTTGAATTCATCAGAAATCTGTTTGGAGGTCTGATTCAATGGGTCAGTGATTGATTTTTTGGCTTCTTTGAATTCATCAATCGCTGCAACTTTGTTCAGCTCTGATTTGAATTCGTTCCCCATGCGACGCACTGAAGAGAATATGCGGCCCAATTGGCGCAACAATGCGGGCAAATCTTTGGGCCCCACAACAATCAATGCGATTGCTGCGATAATCAACATCTCGCTCCAGCCGATATTGAGCATAATGCTCCTCTTATGAATGGTCGCTGAAAACAGGCGACATGCTTAGCTTATTAGCCTTGCTTGTCTTTTTCTTTTTCGTTGGCAGTTGCATCGACAGTATTGTTGCTCTCGATTTCGCCGGTTTTTTGATCGTCGTCCTGCATGCCTTTGCGGAAGGCTTTAATGCCAGAAGCGACTTCGCCCATCATGCCAGAAATTTTGCCACGGCCAAACAAAAGCAAAGCGGCAACGGCGATGATGAGAATACCCCATGGACCCGGATTCATTCTCTTACTCCTTTAACTGGTGATCTATTACGATCTACACTCCATCAAATATGGTCAAATCGCATCAAACACAAGCACGTGTTCGGGATTAATAGCAATATTAACATCCAAACCCGGACGAATATTGACATTTGTAGGTTGTCTCAACCGAATTGTATTATCGATGCCCGCAACAGCAACTTCCAAGGTATCCACGCCCAACGCATCGCGCTTGGCGACAATGCGACCCGGCGTGCCGTTTCCAGATGCATCGATATAGACTGCGCCAATTGGGCGCATGGCCACAATCACCCGCGCACCATCAGGGCGGCCTTTGGCTTCCACATTACCGAATGGCGTTGTGGCTACACCGTTTTGTACAATCGTTGGAATTTCACTGACGGGGGAGAAGAACCGAGCGACATCAATATCTTTTGGATGATTGTAAATCTCGTCTGATGTGCCGATTTGGGCGATCTGACCATCACGCAGCAAGGCAATCTTGTCACCAAAGATCATTGCTTCTTCCGGATCGTGTGTCACCAGAATACAGGTTGCTTGGGTTTCGCGCAGCACGGCCAAAGTTTCCGCCCGCACGCTTTCACGCAAGCGCGCATCCAATGAAGAAAACGGCTCATCCAACAACAAAAGGCCCGGCTTTGGTGCGATGGATCGCGCGAGCGCCAAACGCTGCTGTTGGCCACCTGAGAGCTGCGATGGATAATCCATTGCGCGACCATCAAGCCCCACCCGCTTCAACGCCTGCAAGGCTTGTTTTTTTGCTTCTTCGCGACCCAATGATTTGAGGCCATATTCTACATTTTGCAAAATCGACAAATGTGGGAAAAGCGCAAAATCTTGAAACATCAAGCCAATGCCACGCTTATCGGGCGGCACGGTGACGCCCTTCGCGGACATGATGCGCTTGTTAATCAGAATTCGCCCTGAATCAATTTCCTGTAGACCTGCTGTGGCGCGCAAAATGGTGGACTTGCCGGAACCGCTTTCGCCCAACAGGCACAGGATTTCACCCGGTGCAGTTTCGAAATTTGTGTCCTTGAGCACGTGAGTCGCACCGACATTGCAGCTAACATCTTGAAATTCGAGAGCTGCAGCGAAGCTGATGCCCGCGGTGCCGCGTGGGCCCCAATTCACATCTGTTGCGCCCCGAGTGGTCTCAATTTTTTGTTGGGTCATAAATTACACGTCACTCGGTTTATTGGCGGCTTCTAACTCGCTGAGCAAATCATCGCCTGTGTCATCCGGTTCAAGCGGATCTTCGTCTGGAGTCAAATCGCCATCAACAGGTTTGGGCACGCTAAAATCTGGCGGCAAAGTTGAGGACAATAGCCCTGCCCCTTTAAGCTCGCCAAGCCCCGGCAAATCTGAAATTTGCTCTAACCCAAAATGATCCAGAAACTCAAGGGTGGTGCCATAGGTTACCGGACGACCCGGCGTGCGCCGCCTGCCCCGCATACGCACCCACCCTGCTTCCATCAGCACATCTAAGGTTCCCTTAGACGTTGCAACGCCACGCACCTCTTCAATTTCAGACCGTGTGACCGGCTGGTGATATGCGATGATGGACAAGGTTTCCAATGCCGCGCGGGATAAAGGCTTTTGCTCTACATCGTCGCGCCGTAGCAAGAAGGACAAATCTTCAGCGGTTCGAAATGCATATTTTTCGCCGCGCTTCACCAAATTGACGCCCGCATGCTGATAACGCTGCTGCAATTGATCCAGCAGATCGGCCAAATCGGCATTATCCGACAAAAATGGATGCATATCCTCAGCGCCTAATGGCTCTTTTGCCGCAAAAAGCAATGCTTCCAACACCCGCAAATTGCGCGTTTGGATATCACTTTCAGGGATTTCTGGCTCCATTAGGCATACTTTCCGAGTTGAACAGGCCGTTATGTGGAATATCCACTTGTGCCTTTATCTATCAATTTTAGAAAAATTGTCCAAGCGTAAGTTGACCTAAGACCCCTCAGATTGACGCTTTCGTCGCACCATGAGTGGCGAAAATGGTGCCGATTGGCGCAATTCAATATGACCTTGGCGAACCATTTCCAAACTGGCAGTGAATGACGACGCCAGCGCAGTTTGCCGTTCTTCACCAGAAGTCAGATATTCAGCCAAATAAGATTGAAGCGGCACCCATTCTGCCGATTGGCCGATCAAGCGCTCTAAAATCTCTTCAGCCTCACTCAACGACCATACAGTGCGCACTTTGACGGAATAGTCTTTCGGTAGTGCCTTCTCGCGCTGAATTACATAGGCGCGCAGCAAATCATAATAAGTGGCCTGCCATTGCTTGGTTTTGGTGGTGACGATTGTTTCTGGATCACCGCGCATGTGAATTTCACGCCCCAAACGCGGGCGATTGACCAATTTACCCGCCGCATCGCGCATCGCTTCCAAGCGCTTCAATCGGAATTGGAGCAAAGCAGCCATTTCTTCACCGCTTGGTTCTTCATCCTCATCATCGTGTGGTACCATCAGGCGACTTTTCAAATAGGCAAGCCACGCCGCCATCACCAGATAATCTGCAGCGACTTCAATGCGCCGTTCTTTCAGGGTTTCGATGAAGCCCAAATATTGCTCGGCAAGCGACAGCACAGAAATATGGGCTAAATCCACTTTCTGTTTGCGCGCCAAATCCAGCAACAAATCCAACGGTCCTTCATAGCCTTTCACATCAACATACATCACGCCCTGGCGGGGCGGTTCTGGCTGTTGAGTGAAATCATTGTCTTGAAAAGGCATCTGGTTCGCTTTGTTTGGCTGTTTGAATAAATCATGGCGCAAAAAAAAGCGCAGGGTCAACAAAACCCTGCGCTCATCAACGAAATAATGGCAATTTGCCAGTGATTAGTTGTTCCGCACGAAGCAATCGCCGCCAGCAACTTTTACATTGTTACAGATGGCATTTGCCGCTTCGATTGAGTTTGCGGGGACCAACACGCGGTAGAAAATGCCGCGATCGCCAAGATCAACCCGATTGACGCCAACGGTTTGACCACCCAATGCGCTGCCAAATTGGCGCGTAACTGTCGTCACAGTTGATTGCGCATCTGCGGCGGTGCGTTGCGATGCCAACTGTACATAGAATGGCGCATTCACCTCGTTGGTCGACGCGTTCACTGGCGCTGAGCTTGTTTGTGGCGCTGGCGTAGACGTTGCTGGCTGTGAATTTGGCACCAAGCCTAAAGGCTGATCATTGCTATCAGTCGAGCCGTTCGTTGGTACGGAATTGTTCAGCACGGCTGATGCCAAAGGCTGGTCGGTGCCCAAGCCTGCTGGACGTGCCGGTGGTGTTGGAGCCGTTTCATCAATTTGCGCTGTTGAATCTTCTTCCGTCGTGGCCGGTTCGTCAGTCGTTGTTTGATCGGTTGTGGCGGTTTCGGTGCTGCTGTCTGGCGTTGTAGCCTGTGCATCAGCAATCGCATCGCCAATTGGGTCCGTGCTGGTGGTGGCTTCGCCAGTTTGGCTACCACTTACAGCAGGTACGTTTGGCCGGATATCTGGCAACTGCTGCGCGCCTGCAGAAGCTTCATCGCCTGTGACGATGGTGCCGTCAGCCAAAACCGTGACGGTTTTCACCTTGCGGTTGGTCAAGCCACTGCTGGATTCGCCAGTGTTTGACGGTGTGATTACACGAGAAACGCCTTCGCCTGACGCGCCCTGCGTATCGTCGCGCGAAACCAGTTGCTCGCTAGACGTATCTTCAGGCTGACCTTCAAGCGCGGAAAATACAGACGGAGATTCTTCGCCAGTATCTGTTGTTTCTGGTGTTTGTTTCACATCGGTATTTTGCGCGGTCACCAGCGGCACATCGCCGTCGGTTTGGCCGCCGCCGATGAAGTTCCAAAGCGTCATACCACCAAGGGCCAACAACAGGATCGCTGCCAAGCCGCCAGCATAGAGTGGCAAATGTTTGCTGCGCTCTTTGTTGGTTTCTGGCTTTGGCTCAACCTCTTCATATGAGGCGCGTTGATCATCTGCGTTCAAATATGGTGCAGTTGGTTTCTGGCTTGCCGCTGCGGCAGCGGTTGGTGCTGCTTCCGGTGCAGGACCGACTGGGGCTTGCGCTCTTGGCGCTTCTGCTGGCTCTGACGACGGGCGCGCCGCAGCCATTGCAGCCAATATAGCTGCCTCTGCAGCATTAGAAGAATCGTCCTTGCTGCTTGCAGTTGGTTGCTCAGTGCTGCTTTGGCTATCCAAATAAGAATGATGCGAACGTGACGGACGACCGTCTGAAGTGTCCTCAATCAGGCGCTCAATTTCCGCCAATGGATCATAGGCAGATGTCTGGGTTTGCTGTGCCGCAGGCTGCTGCGGTTGTGCAGGCGCAGTTGGCGCTGGCTGTTCTGGCGTTGACCGAACAGGAGCCGCTGGTGCCTGTTGTGGCTGTGGCGCAGGTTCTTCCTGCGCTTGCATATAAGGCTCTTCAGCAAATAGCGCATCGCTTTCATGGTCATATTTCGGCTCAACCGGCGCTGGCGCACTAGGCTCAGCATATGACGCGCCTGTTTCTTCAGCTTCATCAGCCTTTGAAATAAGGTCAGCGATTTCGTCCACCGCAGCTGCAGCGTTGACTTCTTGCTTCAATGCTTCTGCTGATTGGCGTTGTTCGCGTGTTTGCGTTTCAGGCGCAATCGGTTCGGGGCGTTGCTCTTGCTCAGCCTCAGCCACCAATTGCTCAACTTCAGCGCTAAAATCATTTTGCGCATTTTCAATGCGATCTAGCGCATCTTGAGCTGTTGATTGGGTTGACTGGGCGGCCGCGCTTTCGCGGTAGCTGCTGGCAAAGTCAAACTCAAACGGATCAGCTGCTTTTTCTGTTTCAGCCTGCTTTGGCTCTGCTGGCGCAGAAAAAGTCGGCTCTTGGCGCTGCTGCTGATTTTGTTGCTGTCGATCTTGCTGGCCAGAAAAGGCAGACATGGGCGCAGCACCAGTTTGCCCACTGGAAGAGGCAGCAGGTCTGCTCGGTTCCACCGGACGCTCTTGTTGCGCACGTTGCTCAATAGATTGTGACACCGATGCGCGTTTCGCGTCGTCTGCCACAATGCGGGCCAATTCTGCAATCAGATCATCAGATTGATCCAGACCTTGGTCTGCAGGTTTTTTTGAATCTGCCATTTAACGGTCAGCGCGCAACCGCGCTGCCCCTATAGTTAGAATAAGTATTCGCCCCGAACGTAAGTCAGCACAGCATTGTGCCTGAATTATGATAGCTCTTCAGGAGCAGATACTCCCAAAATCTCCAGGCTATTTGCCAATACTTGCCGAACTGCATTCACCAAAGCGAGTCGCGACAATGTTATTGTCTGTTCATCAAGGTTAACAAATCGTAACTCTGGCCGTTCTTTACCTTTTGTCCAGAAGGCGTGAAAGGCGCTGGCCAGCTCGTGCACATAGAATGCAATCCGATGCGGCTCGTGCGCTTCGGTGGCTCCAGCCACCACCCGCGAGAATTGTGATGCGACTTTAATCAGCTCGATTTCTGCTGGATCATTAAGCAAACTCAGGTCTGCTTTTTGCAATGCGGCCAGCGAAATATCCAAATCTGGCAAGTCACGCTTTGCGTTCCGGAACACCGAACATGCCCGTGCATGAGCATATTGCACATAGAACACCGGATTATCGCGTGTCTGCGCTGTAACTACATCAAAGTCGAAGTCCAGCGGGGCATCATTTCTGCGGAACAGCATAATGAAACGCACCACATCTGGGCCAACTTCGTCGACCAGATCGCCGAGAGTTACAAAGGTCCCTGCCCGCTTGGACATTTTAGCTGGCTCGCCATTGCGCAACAAATTCACCAACTGGCAAATTTTCACATCTACATTAGCTTCACCGCCGGAAACGGCTTTCCCTGCCGCTTTCAGCCGCTTTACATAGCCCGCATGGTCTGCGCCGAGCACAACGATCTGCTCGTTAAATCCACGCAGATATTTGTTGCGGTGATAGGCAATGTCAGCGGCAAAATAGGTGTATGACCCGTCAGATTTCACCAAGGCCCGGTCTGTATCGTCACCAAAGTCGGTGGCTTTGAACAGGGTTTGCTCGCGGTCTTCCCAATCTTCTGGCGTTTTACCTTTTGGTGGCTCCAATGTGCCTTGATAAACAAGGCCCTCTTCACGCAGCCAATCCAAAGTCTTGCGGATATCGCCATCTTCGCCGTGTAGTTGTTTTTCGGAGAAGAAATGATCGTGATGCACGTTCAGTTTGGCCAAATCTGCTTTGATTAAGCCCATCATTTCATCAAGAACGATTGGCTTGATTTTGTCGATGGCAGCGGCTTCATCCATATTCAACAATTCATCGCCAAACTGATCGGCAAGTTTTTTGCCGATTGGCACCAGATAAGCGCCCGGATAAAGCCCTTTCGGGATTTCGCCGATTTCATGGCCCAACGCTTCGCAATAGCGCAGCATGACTGACTTGGCGAGAACGCCAATCTGGCCGCCAGCATCGTTGATATAATATTCTTTCGACAGATCGTACCGCGAAAATGCCATTAGACGCGCCAATGCATCGCCGAAGACGGTGCCACGTGTATGGCCCACATGCAGAGGTCCCGTTGGGTTTGCTGAAACAAACTCAACATTCACCTTACCGCTTGGTGCTTCTTTCGGGCGGCCATAGTCGGCGCTCTCAGCATTGATGGTGGCGATCATGTCCTGCCACACGTTTGCGGCCAACCGCATGTTGATGAAGCCCGGGCCTGCAATGTCCACAGCCTCAATGCCATCGAATTCGCCAATCTTTTCAGCCAATTGCTCTGCAATCGCCCGTGGATTGGATTTCAGCGGCTTGGCCAAAACCATGGCCGCGTTGGTGGACATATCGCCATGTGACGCATCGCGCGGAGGCTCAACCACAAATCGGCGCAACAGCTCAGGAGCGTCTGCCAATTGAGGGAACAATGCAGATAAAGCATCTGCGATACGCGATTGATATAAAGCGAATAAATCCATTGATGGTCATTCCATTTTGTTGTTAGCGCATTGCGGTTAGCGGAAATCCTCGTCCGCGTCAAACAAACGGTTATATTCTGCCGTCGCATATGGGTCTGTCATACCGGCAATAAAGTCGGAAACAAGGCGCGGCATCTTTTGTTTTTCGATGACTTTAGCACGTTCCTTCCATTCGCCTGGCAATTCTTCCCCGGCGAGATAGGCATCAAAGAGTTTGGACACAATATGCTGCGCCCGATCAACTTGATCCATGACGCTTTTGTGGCGATAGACTTTCGCAAATAAGAAGGTTTTCAGCCCTTTTTCGGCCAAAGCCATCTCAGGTGAAAAGCCAATCAAAGTTTGGTTCGCCTGCCGAATATCTTCTGCTGTTTCAATGTTTGCTTCGGCCAAACGGGATTTGGCGTCGGCGATAACATCTTCGATGGTGCGGGTGAGCAAGCGACGAACAACTTCGTGGGTTTGCCGATCCTGATCAACCAACGGATATTTGCCCTGCACTTCCTGAACAATCGGGCCGACAAGCGGCACATCGCGCAGCTCTTCCAGCGACAGAAGGCCTGCCCGCAAGGCGTCATCAATGTCATGGGCATTGTAGGCAATATCGTCTGCAATCGCCGCTGCCTGCGCTTCAAGGCTGGCATAGCTGTCATATCTTAGGTCTGCGACTGCCCACGGCTCGTCAAGGCCGCCGGGCAAACCTTCCTTTTGATATTTTGGCGTCGGATTGCCCTCGCTATCCATCAAAGGACCATTATGTTTGATGATGCCTTCTAGGGTTTCCCAAGTCAGGTTCAACCCGTCATGTTCCGCATAGCGGTTTTCCAACCGTGTGACCAAACGCAAGGCTTGGATGTTGTGGTCAAAGCCCCCAAGATCGTGCATTTTTTCATGCAAAACGCGCTCGCCTGCGTGACCGAATGGCGTGTGGCCAAGATCGTGAGCCAAGGCCAAGGCTTCGGCTAAATCTTCACACAAATTGAGCGACCGCGCGATTGAACGGGCAATTTGCGCCACTTCCAATGTATGCGTCAGTCTTGTGCGATAATGATTGCCTTCATGGTGCAAAAAGACCTGGGTTTTGTGCTTTAAGCGACGAAAGGCGTTAGAATGGATAATCCGGTCGCGATCGCGCTGAAACTCGTTCCGCGTGGCACTATCGTCAGCTTGGTGACGACGCCCCAAACTGTTAAACGGGTCTGCGGCATATGGTGCCAGATTGAGCTTTGATGACATAAATTTGTACCCTTTATACCCTTAGGGTTCTTTTCAAAGGCGATGATGAAGCTTATCTATGTGTTAGCAATTGGATGGCTTATAAAAAAGCCATCAGGATAAGGATAGGGCAAATGTCTGACACGCAAATGGCAGAAACACAGGTTCAGCTTACAGATCGCGCTGCCGAGCGCATAGCGAAAATCCTGGAAAAGCAGCCAGAAGGCACGGTTTTGCGCGTGGCGGTTTCCGGTGGCGGCTGTTCTGGTTTCCAATATGAATATAATTTGGTGCAAGAAAGCGCCACGGACGATGATGTGGTGCTGCAAAAGAAAAACGCCACTGTGTTGATCGATTCGCTTAGCCTCGAATTTATGCAGGGTGCTGAGATTGATTTTGTGAATGATCTGATTGGCCAGAGCTTCCAAATCAATAATCCAAATGCGGTTGCGTCTTGCGGCTGCGGGACCAGCTTTGCGGTTTAAACCCGCCATCTCATGATTGTTTTCTAGCGACTGCCCCGATAGGATGATTGCGACTCGCGTGGCAACTTCCTTTCGGATCGGAAAAGCATAGTGAAAATCGCAACTTGGAACATTAATGGCATTAAAGCACGCCTTAATGAGGTTGAATATTGGCTTAACGAATATAAGCCAGACCTTGTGGCGCTGCAGGAAATCAAAAGCATTGATGAGAATTTTCCACGCGAAGCGATTGAAGCGCTAGGCTATAACGTCGCCACCCATGGGCAGAAAAGCTTTAACGGTGTTGCCCTGCTCTCTTTGCACCCATTTGACGAGATCAATCGCGGATTGCCGGGCGATGATAGTGACGAGCAAGCGCGTTTTATCGAAACCGTTATCTCCCGACCAGAAGGTGCCGTGCGCGTCGCAGGCATTTACCTGCCGAACGGCAACCCAGTTGACACTGAGAAGTTCCCATACAAGCTAGCATGGATGGACCGCCTGATTGATTGGGCTGAAGAGCGCCTAAAGCTTGAAGAGCCATTTATCATTCTAGGGGATTACAACATTATCCCCACAGGTGCAGACACGCACAGCGCCAAGGATTGGTGGGGCGACGCCCTGTTCCGTCCGGAAAGCTTGGAACGTTTCCGCGCGCTAGCCAATCTTGGCTTTACCGACGGTTTGCGCGCTGTGAATGGTGAAGAGGCTTATACGTTCTGGGACTTTCAAGCAGGTGCTTGGCGCCGAAATAACGGCATTCGCATCGACCATTTGATGCTTTCACCACAAGCAGCAGATATTTTGGAAACGGTCGAAATCCACAAAGATATGCGCGGCCGCGACAAACCATCGGACCACGTGCCTGTGGTTGGGCATTTCAACATTTAGATTAAGGCGTTAGCCGCCAAATCGACTGCCAAGAGAATCCGCAGCAGCAATGGCCTGCTCGCGTTGATCTTGCGATGCAATGGACACGGCGCGGTCAAACAGCTCAGCAATCCACGGTTCATCTTCGGTACCGTGGGAATTTCGGTCTGCCAAAGTTAGCCACATCAGCCCCTCCACCGGATCGGCGGGGATGCCATCGCCATTGAACATTAAATTGCCCAGAGTTGCTTGCGCAGCGGCATGGCCTTTGCGGGACGCAAGCGCCAACCAGCGGGCACTTTGCAGCGGTGAGTATCCCAACTCATTTTCATCAAGATAGAGTTGGCCCACTTTGAACTGGGCTTCTGGGTCACCAAAGTAAGATGCCGCGTGAAGCCACAATTTGCGGGACAAATCATCATTGGCTGGCACGCCAGCATCTGGCACGCCCTCGCGATAATATTCGCCCACTTTCAAGAAGCTTTGCGCCACAATATCCGCTTCCAAAGATTTGGGCGGGGTGTTGGCGTGGCCATCGGCCAATTGAGAGAAATATTGGAACGCTTTGGAGCGGTCGGGGGCGACCCCTTCCCCATTTTCATACATGACGCCCAAGCGCCACAGAGCAATAGGCTGGCCAGCCGCCGCCGCATCTTCCAAAGCCGCAAGCAGATTTTCGTTCGACACATCTGTATCGAACTGCCCGAAGACCGACAGAATATCTGCCGATTCATCTTGGGCAAATGCAGAACATGTTGACAGGATGAGCGCAACCGAAGTTGCGCGCACCAAGCCAATCAAATTCGCACTAAATATCTGCATAGCACTCCTTTTCTGCCTTCGCACCGGGATGGGTCAAAGCGCCATAACGGGCTGACCCCACCAGCTGGGCATATTTCCAAATCACGCCAGAGCCGAAGTCGGTCTCACGTGGTTCCCATTTTTCGTGGCGAGCTTTCAGCTCGTCATCGCTCAACTCAACTGAGATTGAGCCTGTATTTGCATCGATTTCGATAATGTCGCCATTTTCGATCAAAGCGATTGGGCCGCCAACGGCTGCTTCTGGACCAACATGGCCGATGCAGAACCCGCGGGTTGCGCCAGAGAAGCGGCCATCAGTGATCAAAGCCACTTTGTCGCCCATGCCTTGGCCATAAAGCGCGGCGGTTGTTGCCAACATTTCCCGCATGCCTGGACCACCTTTTGGCCCTTCGTAACGGATAACCAGCACTTCGCCTTCTTTATATTCGCGCTTGGTGACAGCTTTAAAGCACTCTTCTTCGCTATCGAAGCAACGTGCTGGGCCTTTAAACACCAAGTTGGACATGCCAGCGACTTTTACAATCGCGCCATCAGGTGCCAAATTGCCGGAAAGACCTACAACACCACCTGTTTTTGTGATTGGGGTGTTGGCTGGACGCACCACGTCCTGCTCATCATTCCATTTCACTTTTTCCATGTTTTCCGCAATGGTGCGGCCTGTCACGGTCATGCAGTCGCCGTGCAAATAGCCTTGATCCAACAATGTTTTCATCAAAAGCGGAATGCCGCCTGCTTCAAACATATCTTTGGCCACATATTTGCCGCCTGGTTTTAGATCAGCAATATAAGGCGTTTTTTTGAAGATCTCGGCCACGTCGAACAAGTCAAATTCAATGCCTGCTTCGTGGGCAATCGCTGGCAAGTGCAAGGCAGCATTTGTAGAGCCGCCAGAAGCAGCCACAACGGTTGCCGCATTTTCCAAGGCTTTGCGGGTCACAATATCGCGCGGACGGATATTTTGCTTCAGCAATTCCATCACTTGCTCACCAGCGGTGGCGCAGAATTGGTCGCGAATTTCGTAAGGTGCTGGTGCACCTGCAGAATATGGCAATGCAAGACCAATCGCTTCAGACACGGTTGCCATTGTGTTGGCGGTGAATTGCGCGCCACACGCACCCGCAGATGGACAAGCATTCTTTTCCAACTCTTCCAAATCTTCGTCAGAAAAGTCGCCAACAGAGTAGCGGCCAACGGCTTCAAATACATCTTGAACGGTAACAGGCTTGCCTTTGAAAGTGCCGGGCAAGATTGAGCCGCCATATAAGAACACAGAAGGCACGTTCAACCGCACCATCGCCATCATCATGCCAGGCAAAGATTTATCGCAACCAGCAAGGCCAACAAGTGCATCATAGCAGTGGCCGCGCATGGTCAATTCTACGGAATCGGTGATCACATCACGAGAAACTAATGAAGACTTCATGCCCTGGTGGCCCATGGCGATACCGTCGGTCACGGTGATCGTGGTGAATTCACGCGGTGTGCCGTGTGCAGCGGCAACGCCTTTTTTAACGGCTTGCGCTTGACGCATCAGCGCGATGTTGCAGGGCGCTGCCTCGTTCCAACAGGTCGCCACGCCAACAAATGGCTGGTGAATTTGACCTGGTGTCAGCCCCATCGCGTAATAATAAGAGCGGTGCGGCGCGCGCGCCGGCCCTTCAGTTACGTGGCGACTTGGCAGTTTTGATTTATCTACGTTTTTCGCGTCCATTATAAAACCTTTCCCCTGCATGCAGGCACAATTTCAGCCTAAACTTTTAATCGTGCTGCTGTTTGATGCAAGGGCACATTAAGGCGTGCGCGTCCAATTGGCGGCGCTAATCGCCGCATCCAACCTTTTCGCGCAACATCCGCCCCGTTGCTCGCTGTCAACATATTCAGTTTTGCGCTGTGAATTGGTTAAAAAAAAGGCGGCCCCAACTATAGATTGAGGCCAGCCTTACCGAAATATGAATTTCAGAATTTAGTTGCCGAAATGCAACAGCTTATCCGAGACGCATGAGCGCGGCTTGAACCCGCTCTTTCTTCTCTTCTGCGTCGGTTTTGCGCTGTTTTTGATCGTCAATCACATGTGCTGGTGCTTTGGAAATAAACTGCTCGTTGGCCAATTTCTTCGCCACGCCGTCAATTTCTTTGTCCAATTTCGCCAGCTCTTTGTTAAGACGCTCTTTTTCTGCCGCAACATCAATCACGCCAGCTAATGGCATCGCAAAGGTCGCCTCGCCCAACACAAGCTGCGCTGATTCACCCGGCACCTCATCTGCGAAATCGATTGTTTCGACACGTGCCAAACGCTTGATCATCGGGTCTTGTGTGGCCAAACGTGATTTGGTTTCAGCATTTGCATCCACAACAACCAATGGCACCTTGGCGCCTGCTGGCACGTTCATTTCAACGCGTAGAGACCGGATACCTGTGATCAAATCGATCATCCAGCCCAGCTCAGCTTCGGCGTCTTCATTGATCAACTCAGCCAATTGTGGCCACTCGCTAACAATCAACAGCTTGTCGCGTTTCGGCCCTGTTTGACCGGTTTGCGCCCAAAGCTCTTCGGTCACAAATGGCATAAATGGGTGCAACAGCTTCAAGATTTGATCCAGCGTGAAGGCCGCTGTGGCGCGGGTTTCGGCTTTCAAGGCCTCATCATCACCGTTGAACACAGGCTTAGCCAATTCCACGAACCAGTCGCAGAATGTGCCCCATACAAAATCATAAGCCGCGTTGGCGGCTTCGTTAAAGCGGAAAGCTTCCAAGGATTTTTCAACTTCGGCAACGGTTTTCGCTGCACGGCTCAGAATCCATTTGTTCAATGTTGAGTTCACGCCTTTTGGCTCGAAACCTTCAACGCGAACACACTCATTCATCTCCAAGAAGCGCGAAGCGTTCCAAATCTTCGTGACGAAGTTGCGATAGCCCTCAACTCGAGAAATGGCGAGTTTCAAGTCACGCCCTTGCGCAGCCATTGCAGCCAATGTGAAGCGTGTAGCGTCTGCGCCATATTCGTCGAACAAGGTGAGCGGATCGATCACATTGCCTTTGGTTTTGGACATTTTCTGCCCATGCTCATCGCGCACCAAGGCATGCACGTAAACATTTTCAAACGGCTCTTCGTCCATAAAGTGGATGCCGAACATCATCATCCGGGCAACCCAGAAGAAGATGATGTCGAAGCCTGTCACCAAGGTTGTCGTTTGATAATAGGTTTCAAGTTCTGGCGTTTTGTCCGGCCAACCCAAAGTTGAGAACGGCCAAAGTGCTGATGAGAACCATGTGTCCAACACATCTTCATCACGCTTGATTGGCGTCGGTGCGCCATAATGCGCGTCAGCCAAAGCCTGTGCTTCCGCCTCGTCTTCCGCTACGAAATACTCGCCATCTGGCCCGTACCATGCTGGGATTTGGTGACCCCACCACAATTGACGTGAAATACACCAAGGCTGAATGTTTTCCATCCATGAGTAATAGGTGTTTTCCCAGTTTTTCGGCACAAATTTGGTACGGCCTTCTTTCACCGCAGCCAAGGCTGGTTTGGCCAGCGTTTCCGCATCCACATACCATTGGTCGGTCAAATAAGGCTCAATAACCACCTGCTTTGACTTCTCGTCGTGCGGCACGGAGATGACTTTATCTTCGATTTCAACCAACACGCCGAGCGCATCCAAATCTGCAACGATTTTCTTACGCGCTTCAAAGCGATCCAAACCACGATAAGCTTCTGGTGCCTCATCATTGATTTTGGCTTCGGCTGTGAAGATGTTGATTTGATCCAGATTGTTGCGCTTGCCAACTTCAAAGTCATTAAAGTCGTGTGCGGGCGTGATTTTCACGGCACCTGAGCCTTGCTCTGGGTCAGCATGTTCGTCGGTGACAATCGGGATTTTGCGACCGGTGAGCGGCAAGATCACCATTTTGCCAACCAAGTGCTTATAGCGCTCATCTTCCGGATGAACGGCAACGCCTGTATCGCCCAACATGGTTTCAGGCCGCGTTGTCGCCACGGTGATGGTTTCATCAGTGCCCTCAATCGGGTAGCGCAGATGCCACATATGGCCGTTGATCTCGATATTTTCCACTTCAAGATCAGAGATGGCAGTTTGCAAAACAGGATGCCAGTTCACAAGGCGCTTATCTTTATAGATCAGCCCCTGCTTGTAGAGCTCTGTGAACACTTTCACGACCGCGCGCGAAAGACCATCATCCATGGTGAAGCGTTCACGCGACCAGTCTGCCGATGCGCCTAAGCGGCGCAATTGGCGCACAATATTGCCGCCAGACTCTTCTTTCCATTCCCAAACTTTTTCGAGGAACTTTTCGCGGCCCATTTCGCGGCGTGATGGCAATTGCTGTTCCATCAACTTGCGTTCCACGATCATTTGGGTGGCGATGCCCGCATGGTCGGTGCCGGGTTGCCAAAGCACATTTTTGCCGCGCATCCGCTCAAAGCGGGTGATCATATCTTGCACAGTAAAAGTAAGGGCGTGACCCACATGCAAATCACCCGTCACATTTGGTGGTGGCATTGGAATGCAGTAGCTTTCCGCGCCTTCCTTAGCGCCAGCGCCGGCGGCAAATGTGTTTTGTTGAACCCACTCATCATAGATGCGGCCTTCAACGTCTTGCGGGTTATAATTTTTATCGATCATATTTGCCCATTACCTTTTGCCCGCCCAAATGATGGGCGGGAGAAAAATTCATCTAACTGGTTTAAAAGCGAAGCTGGTGGGACAAGTCAACCGCTAAGCGGCTAAATTGTGGTGGTGCTTAGCGCTTTCCGCGAGAAACACGCTCAATTTCGCGCTGCACAAGCTGTTCCACAACACCTGGCAGATTTTCATCTAGCCAAGCTTTCAACATCGGGCGCAGCATTTCGCGGATCAAATCTTCAATGGTTTGGCCCTGCTTTTGTGACAGGATCAAATTATCCAACTGGCTGAAGGCATGGCTGGTTGCCGCTTGCGCGGTTGGTTCCAGCAAACTGTCTGCAATATCGCTCGAAAGATCTTTGTCAGGCAGCGGGCTTTCTGGTTCTGGCTGCTGAGCGGCCTCAGGCTGCGTCTGCAACATTGGCTCAGGCTCTGCTGCGGCGAGCGGTTGCGTTTCGCTTTCGGCTTCTTCGTCAATGCCCATGCCAGCAAATGGATCGGTGCTATCTGTATCGTCGCCCTGCTCTTCAGCGTCATCATCATTGATGAAGGCAATATCGTCCGGCACAACTTGCGCCACTTCGTCAGGCACTAAATCTTCAATCGACTTGGCATCATCCTCGGCGGGAGATTCTTGTGCAGCGCTTTCTTGCAAAAGCAACGATGCCATATCGATTTCTTCATCTGTGGTCGGCACCACTTCGCCTGGGTCGGCAATTAGCTCTTCATCCGCTGGGTCATGACCAAAATTGCTGTTTGATGGTTTGAGCATCTGATCGATGGACAGGGCCAACGGCTCTTCAGCATCGCCCTCTGGCTCAATATTGGGCTGTTGCGCTTCAGCTAATGCTTCTGCTGCAACGTCTTTGCGCTCAATCGGCGCTGCTTCAATATCTGGATGGGGCCCATCTTCGACTTCGATGGTGGTGGCCTCGCCATCGGCGTCCACATCGTCAAGCATATCGCTTAACTTGCCGCGCGCGGTTGCCTCTTCATCTTGCTGTTGGGTTGGTGCGGCATCTTCCTGCTGCGGCTCATCATCGGCAATGATCTGTCGGATAGACGACAGGATTTCGTCCATTGACGGTTCTTTAGACGCAGGTCGGTTCATAATGGCCTCACCTTCGAGCAAAACTCGAGATACATTAAACTACTCTATGTGCCTTAAGCGCCCAATATACGGCATATTCAGCGCAAACACACTTCAAACCGCATCACATCTGGCCACTCAAGCTGTCCGATTAAGGACATATGTGGTCGGTGCACCGCACTCACCCAACCACACACAAGGCAATTGCCATCTGCTGTGCGGCGCGAGTCGCACCGAAATGCGATTCGCACTTAATTATAGTATTGTGATGAATATTTGGCCGTTAGTCCAGCTAAGCACTATTTAGCACTTATCCACGACTGCTGTTATTCACGTAATTCTGCCCAAACATCTTCAATGCGGGCGCGATATCCATCGCTCGATTGAAGTTGCACTGGTAGATTTAGTGAAGCCGCATCCAAGCGACCAGTTGCCGCGATCAATGAGAATGCTGCAACAACACGGCTGCGCTCAGCTGTGTAAAGCGCTTCTTTTGCACTGGTCAGCTCGGCCCGGGCATTCAACACGTCCAATGTGGTGCGCTGCCCAACATTGCGCTCTTCGATCACACCATCCAAAGCAATTTGACCTGAACGAACCGCCGCTTGCGCGGATTCAATAGCTGCGATGGAAGATTGTAGGCCAGACCATGCAGAGATCACGCTCTCTTCAACTTGGTTGGCCGCCACTTGAGCGTCAATTTCAGATTTGATGTGGCCAAGGTTTGCCTTACGCGCAGAGGCCCCCAGCATGCCGCCCTGGTAAATTGGGATCGACAATGTGAGACGAAGTGAGCCTTGCGTGGCGTTTGGCTGCGCACCACCGCCCAAACAATCAATGGCACAAATAGAGCCAATAAGATCTAGCGTTGGGCCGAATGCGCGCAACGCGGCTTCGGTGCCGTAACGTGCCGCTTCAACTTGCGCACGTGCTGTCAAAATAGCTGGGTGATTGCGGCGCGCTGATTGCAACGCTGAATCAATGCTTTTTGGCATCACATTGCCAAAGCGGAAATTCGAGTTCAGGCCGGAAGGCTTCGCGCCAATCCAGCGAACATAAGAGGCTTGGGAAGTACGCAATGAGTTCACGGCAGATTTATAGGACGCCACAGCTTGCGCCAAGCGGGCTTCGGCTTGCGCAACGTCAATCTTGGTGCCCTCACCTACATTCAAACGGCTGCGGGCATTATCAACCTGCGCGCGCAAGAATTTCACATTGTCCGCCCGTAACGAGGCGAGATTGGTGTTTTGCACCACATCCATATAGGCCGTTGCTGCAGACAAGAGCACATTTTGCTCAGTGTTGCGCAAGCCATATTTGGCCGCGTCAGCGTAAGCGCGGGCTTGGTCAATTTGCGCCGTGGTTTGCAAATTGTCGAACAGGCGCTGATTGTAAGAAACGTTTAGCGTTGTTGAACTGCTGGTGGTGGTTGAGCCACCTACCATGGTGAACCCATATTGCGACGTTGCGGAAAGGCCAATTTTGGGGCGCAAGCCAGACTTGCGCATCACAATATCTTCGGAGGCCATTTTAACGCTGACCAGCGCCGATGCGATGGCCGGATTTTTCACATAAGCACGCGCCAACGCCTCAGTCAGACTTTCAGCCTGCGCAGCTCCACCCATTGCCGCGGAAAAAATCGCCGCAATTACAACACTCTTCTTTAAAAGCACCTTACTCACCCCAGAACTATTATGCCGCCCAGTATGCATGTTTCGGCCCACAAATAAAATTAACTTTTCGTTAATTCCATATAACGGACCGATATATCAAGCGTCATGTGGCTATTATCACACAAAGTTCAAGAGCGCAGGCTCTATAATGTGAAAGTTTTTTGTTTTTCGAAGGCAATTAGCTTTGGCACGATGGCATTAAATGCCACGCGGCGGCTTACGCCTGATGCGGTTTTGACATAGCAAACAGCGCTTGGCACACCATTTTCAACTTCTACGCATACCAAACGGCCATCTTGCTTCAATTGCTTGAAGAATGTTTCTGGCAATTCATCAATGTGACCTTCGATAAAGATCACGTCGAAGGGCGCCTCTTTTGCCAACCCTTCTTTCAAATCACCAGACAACACAGCCGCATTGCCGATTTCCAAATCTGCCAGCGCATCATTGGCCATTTCGACAAAGTCTTCATTATCGTCTATCGCGACAATTGAATCGGCAAACTTTGATAGAACCGCTGTGCCGTAACCTGTGTTGCAGGCCACATGAAGCACAAAGTCAGTTGATTTGATTTCAGCCAATTGCGCCAAACGGCCAAAATACATTGGCTCCATCATTTTGCGGGCACCCATTGGGTCAAGCGGCAAATCTTCATCCAGATAAGAAAGAGGCTTTTTTGCAGCCGGGGTGAAATTCTCACGCGGGATTTCGCTCATCGCAGCCAAAATGCGATAATCAGTGATCGCGTTGGGGCGGAGCTGACAGTCCACCATTGACTTGCGTGCGTGTTCGAAATCCATTGGAGCACCCATTCTGAGAAGTTAAAACCAGTTTGTTCAATAGCCATCTTGCCGCGTCTATGCAAGACGATATCAGCACTTAGGAGCTAAAGGTTAGTGTGAGCCTCACGATTTCGTGAAGTTTTTGAGAATGGATGCTTGAATTTTGCTTCCGATTGCTATAGCAACCTCCTTCCAGTGAGGCCACGTGGCGGAGTGGTGACGCAGCGGATTGCAAATCCGTGTACCCCGGTTCGATTCCGGGCGTGGCCTCCAAATTTTCCCATAACTTTCAATATTTTGCATATAATGCTAGGCAAAGCCCTTATGGCTGGGCACTATAAGTATATGAGCATATTTGGCGTAATTTTAGCAGGTGGTGAAGGCACACGTTTTGGTTGTGTAGACAAGGCCGCTTTGCGCCTCAAAAACATGCCGCTCGTTCACCATCTCGTCAGCCGCCTCGATTCGCAAACAGCGCAAATCGCACTGGTTGGCCAAACAAATGCACCTCTGCCCCAAGCTGTGATTCATCTGTCAGATGGGTATGATCCTCCCATCGGCCCACTCGGTGGCATATATGCAGGTGCCAAATGGGCAAGTGACCTTAGCGATCGCCCTTGTCATTATTGGATTTTAACTGCGCCGGTGGATGGGCCGATATTTCCAACTGATTTTGTGCAACATGCTGAACCGATGATGGCTGCACGAACTCCCATTATTGCACGGTATGGCAACGATCTTTATCCGATTTGCGGGCTGTGGCCATTGAAAATGGCATTGGACATCCCTGCCCAGTTGGAAAAGCAGAATGGCTATGCACTGCGCCCTATGCTGAGGGCGCTTCGGGCGCAAGAAATTGATTTCCAACAATTTTATCCGCAGAACCCGTTTGCTAATGCAAACAAGATGTCAGATCTGTTGGCTTTGAGCAGGCAGCTTCAACGGTAAAAATGCTCAATTTATTGGCTGTCAGAAATTTTTCACAAAAAGGCGATTATTTTTTCAAAAAAGGTCTTGGCAAGCGCGATCAAAAACGCTAAACACCGCCTCATCTACTCGTTAGATACACACATCGTGATCCCCGGTAGCTCAGTTGGTAGAGCGAGCGGCTGTTAACCGCTTTGTCGCAAGTTCGAGTCTTGCCCGGGGAGCCACTTTTCCCAAAACATCAATATGTTGCTTAAGTTTCTTGATTCACTTTGTGAACTCGCTTTGCTGTGTCAAAACTCTATTGCAACGCCCTGATTGTCGTAAAAGCCACCTGTCATTGGTGGTTTGGCTTTATAAATTGTATCCATAATCTTTTGCGCGGCGACATCAGCACTCACTTTTTTTGGGTGCGCATAGTCTGCGGTCAGCCGAGTATCTACTGTGCCAGGGTGAATCGCCAGCAGCGCCGATTCTTGGTTCTTGCGCGCCCACTCGATGGACGCTGTGCGCACAATCTGATTCAAAGCTGATTTTGCCGCTCGGTAAGAAACCCATCCGCCTAACTCATTGTCGCCGATAGAGCCGACACGGGCAGATAGCGCTGCCATGACCGCCGGTTCGTGCCGCTGCATTAATGGCAGAAGCTGTTGGATCATGATTGCGGGGCCCGTGGCATTCAACGCAAAGTGGTTTGCCATATTTTTGGCGTCCAGCTCCGCAAAGCGCCGTTCCGGTGGCACGCCATCGATGATCAACGCGCCAGTCGCAATGATCGCTAAATTGAACTTACGTCCTTCCCGCTGCCATTTGGCAAATTCGGGCACGAAGCTTTCTGGCTTGGTAATGTCGTATTTGGGATAGGTTTGCCGATCAAAGCTGACAACGCTTTTGAAGTTGGGGCGCTCGGATAGATTCGCTTTCAGCGCTTGGCCAATGCCGCCATTCGCCCCAACAATAATCGCATTGATTTCTGCTACTTGATCTAACATATCCACCTCGCATTTTTTATTTTAGCTACGAGAGGTGGGTTGAGATGGATCAGGCAGTTTCTTTTGGGCGTGCGATGGCTTTGACTTCCAAAAATTCTTCTAAGCCAAAAGTGCCGCCTTCGCGCCCCACGCCGGATTTTTTGTAGCCGCCAAACGGTGTGCCATACTCGATGTCACTGCCATTTATGTGCACCATGCCCGCGCGGAGCTGACGGGCAACGCGCATTGCCCGATCCTGATCTTCGGTTTGAACATAGGCGGCCAACCCATATTCCGTATCATTGGCGATGGAAATGGCCTCATCCTCCTCATCAAACGGGATCATACACAGCACTGGACCGAAGATTTCTTCGCGTGCGACTCGCATCTCATTATCCACATCGACAAAAATGGTTGGTTTGACGAAGTAACCTTCATTCATGCCATCCGGTTTGCCCAAGCCGCCAATCAGCACAGTGGCGCCCTCATCCATGCCCGCTTTGATCAGCTCCTGCACGCGGTCAAACTGAATGTGATTGACCAACGGCCCAATGTGCCGCCCTGCCTCATCCGGATCACCAACTTGTTGTTGCTGGGCGGTTTTAAGTGCAATTTCTTTTGCTTCGTCATATACGCTGCGCTCTACCAACATACGCGATGGTGCGTTGCAGGACTGCCCCGTATTGTTGAACATGTGGCGCACACCACGTTTCACCGCTCCAGATAAATCTGAATCAGCAAAGACCAAGTTTGGTGACTTGCCGCCCAGTTCAAGCGCTACCTTTTTTGCGCCTTCGGCCGCATCTCGGCTGACAGCAGCGCCTGCACGTGATGACCCGGTGAAAGACATCATCGCCACATCTGGATGACGAGAGAGCGCTGCCCCAACTTCAGGTCCTTCGCCATTCACCAGATTGAACACACCTTTCGGCACGCCAGCCTCAGCCAAAATCTCGGCATAAAGCATGGCGTTGAACGGGGTAAATTCACTTGGTTTCAACACCATCGTACACCCTGCGGCCAAAGCGGGCAGCACTTTGAGGGCGATTTGGTTGATTGGCCAATTCCACGGCGTGATTAAGCCGCAAACACCGATGGGTTCGCGGATCACCAGATCACCATTAAGCAACGTTTCCTCAAACTCAAATGTGCCTAGTGCTTGCAGAAATCCATCCAAATGGCCTTCGCCTACAGCAGTTTGGGCGCCATAGGCCAAATGGCGTGGGGCACCCAGTTCCAGCTGAATGGCATGGGCCACCTCATCCCGGCGTTGGCGGTAAACCGACAGAATTGAACGCAAAAGCTCCTTCCGCTCAGCAACGGTGGTGCGCGAAAAGGATGGGAATGCCGCCTTGGCCGCCGCCACCGCCGCATCAATCGTTTTCGCATCGCCCATGGCGATGGAACCGATAGGTTGTTCGGTCGCTGGATTGATCACATCCATGCTTTTTGCATCTGACGCATCTACCCAATCGCCATTGATAAAGAATTCATGTCTTTTCCAGAAGGTCATTGGCGATTCTCCTTTACTCACCTACAGTTGCGCGTAATTGATAATTGATTTGCGGCGTATCCGAAATGGTGCGTTTGAGCATAACAAACAGCAAGGCTGAAATATGGTCGACAAACAGGAATGGGTGAAACTGCTTCCCGATGCAGCGTTGGAATGGCTGGAAGGCCGCCGCGTTGAAGAGGTTGAATGTATTGTGCCTGACCTTGTGGGCATTTCGCGGGGCAAAACCATGCCCGCCAAGAAGTTTTCGAGCGATGCATTCTTCTATCTTCCCACCTCGATTTTTTATCAAACCATCACCGGCGCTTATGCCGATATGGACATAAAAGATCAGTGGATGGAAACCGATATGGTGCTGAAACCTGATTTAAGCACCGCCTGCGCCGCGCCATGGACAGACGATGTGATTCTTCAGGTAATCCATGATCTTGAAACCACGCAGGGTGAGCCCGTACCTGTGGCTCCCCGTAATGTGTTGAAACGTGTGCTTTCACTTTATGCAGATAAGGGCTGGCGGCCCGTTGTCGCGCCTGAAATCGAGTTTTATCTCACACGTCCCCATACAGATCCAAATGAGGCGATTGAGCCGCCGATTGGCCGGACTGGACGCAAGGGTATTGGCCGCCAAGCTTATTCCATGGTGGCGGTTGATGAATATGGCGAAGTGATCGACGATATCTATGACTTTGCCGAAGCGCAGGGTTTGGAAATTGACACCCTGATCCAAGAAGGCGGCGCTGGGCAAATTGAAATCAATTTGCAGCATGGCGACCCGCTGAAACTTGCAGATGAAGTGTTCTATTTCAAACGATCCATCCGCGAAGCCGCGTTGAAAAACAATTGTTTTGCCACCTTTATGGCCAAGCCCATGCGCGATGAGCCGGGCAGCGCTATGCATTTGCATCAATCGATTGTGGATGTGAAAACCGGTAAGAACATTTTCTCTGACGATCAGGGCGAGCCCACACCTTATTTCTATGGATTCTTGGGCGGCTTGCAGACGCATATTGATGCGATGATGCCGATCTTTGCACCTTATGTGAACAGCTATCGCCGCTTTAAAGCAGACGATTCTGCGGCAGCGAACGTGGAATGGGGGCAAGACAACCGGACAACCGGGTTGCGCATACCCATTTCAACACCAGAAGCGCGGCGCATTGAGAACCGCATTGTGGGCATGGACAGCAACCCATATCTCGCGATTGCCGCCAGCTTGGCCTGTGGTTATCTGGGCATGATCAATCAGCTTACGCCCCGCCCCATGCGGCAGGGCGATGCCTATGAGGATGGGGTTACCCTGCCCTATGCCTTGATGGACGCATTGGAGGCGTTTCAGGAAGATCGCGATTTGCGTGATCTGCTCGGTGAGGATTTCTGCTTGGTTTATGAAGCGATCAAGAGGCAGGAACTTGAAGAGTTCCTAGGTGAAATCAGCCCATGGGAACGTGAGCATCTTTTGCTGAATGTGTGATGATTGATATTCTGACCGCCAATGATGTGCAGGGCCAATATCCGCTTTCCTATTATGCGGCGCAGCGCCCTGCGCCCGCACCTCATGCACAGTTGAAAGGCCATAAGTCCGCTGATGTTTGCATCATCGGCGGCGGTTTCACCGGCCTTTCGGCGGCTTATCATTTGGCGCAAGCTGGATTTGACGTGGCGCTGTTGGAGGCGCATCGCATTGGCTGGGGCGCGTCTGGCCGCAATGGCGGGCAATTGGGCAGCGGCCAACGACTTGATCAGATCACATTAGAATGTTTGGTTGGCGAACAGAGTGCACATGCACTTTGGGATATCGCCGAGGCCAGTAAACAGTTGGTCAAAAGCCTGATTTTCGACAATGGGATCGATTGCGACTATCGTTCTGGCATTATCGAGGCGGATCATAAGCAAAGATTTGTTGCCGACTCCCACCGCTACGTTGAAAAGCTCAACCGCGATTATGGCTATGACGCGATTTCTGCTCTCAGCAAGGCTGAGGTGCGCGAACATGTAGCGAGCACCCAATATTTTGGTGGCACACTGGATAAAGGTGCGGGGCATTTGGACCCGCTTGCTTTCTGTTTTGGGTTGGCCGCATTGGCGCACAAATCCGGCACTCGGATTTATGAACAAAGCCGCGTGACACAAATTGAACCTGGCAACAAGGTACGCGTTACAACCGCTGAGGGTACAATTGAAGCGGACCATCTTATTCTTGGGTGTAATGGCTATATTGGTGGCTTGAACAAGGATATCAGCGCTCGTGTGATGCCGATCAATAGCTTTATTGTGGCAACTGAACCGCTTGGCGAAGAACGTGCCAAGACATTGATTCCACATAATGAGGCCGTTGCTGACAGCCGTTTTGTGGTGAATTACTTCCGCCGCACACCAGACCATAGGCTTTTGTTCGGCGGAGGCGAAACCTATAGCCTTCGCTTCCCAGCTGACCTCGAAACTATTTCGCGCAAGCCGATGCTGAATGTGTTTCCGCAATTGGCGGATGCAAAGATCAATTATGCGTGGGGTGGCACATTGGGCATCACCATGCAGCGGCTGCCACACTTTGCGCGGTTAGGCCCCAATATATATTCAGCCGCGGGCTTTTCTGGGCATGGATTGGGCATGGCCACAATGGCGGGCAAAATTTTGGCAGAGATTACGCAGGGCCAAGCGGAACGGTTTGATTTGATGGCGGGTTTGCCTAGCCCTCGCTTTCCTGGCGGCGAGACGATGCGCGGTGCCCTGCTCTATCTGGCCATGACCTATTATGCGTTGCGGGATCGATTCTAGTTCAACACAAGCCGTCACTGGATGCTAAAAATGTAATTTATTTGCATTTTTGCAAATTGGCGGAGGATTTCGCAGCTTAATCAATAGGCATGCGAGACAAACATAAACGCGACCAACCTCGAATCTTCAAGGATTCTCAAGCTGGGCCAGTGTCTAAAGCCATGCCCCTTTTTGCGATGCAACCCATATTGCGGCGCATTGTTCGGCATGTGGCGACGCTGCATCCTGAGCTTTTTGAGCGGCTGGAAGATAGCTGCCGGAAACATTTTTTGATCGACGCGAAAGGCATGCCCTTTTTGCTGCTTTTGCGTCCAGATCCAGACAATCTGATGCTGGTGGCAAAATCGCGCCACGAAGAAATTCCCTATGATGTGCTGGTGAGCGGCAAGTTTAAAACTTTGCTGCGCATGATCGACAGCAAAACCGATAGCGACGCGCTGTTTTTCAACCGCGACATCATGGTGACAGGCGACACAGAAGCCATTGTCGCTCTACGCAATGCGCTTGACGATATGGATGCGACATTGGCCGATGACGTCGCGACGGCTTTTGGCCCACTACGCGGCCCGGTACGCGCCAGCATTGATGCAGCGACAAAAATTGTAGGTTCCAGAACATGAGTGATTTGATCAAACCTGAATTGGTGTGTCCCGCTGGCACGCCTGCCAGCTTGCGCACTGCCGTTGATGCGGGCGCAAACTCGGTTTATTGCGGCTTTAAGGGCCCCACCAATGCGCGGAATTTTCCCGGCCTGAACTTTTCGAAAAAGGAGCTTTCGGAAAGCGTGAAATATGCGCACGACAAAGACGCAATGGTGCTGGCGGCGATAAACTCATTTCCCACAGCGGGACGCACCGATATCTGGAAGCAAGCCGTTGATGACGCAGTTGAAATCGGCGTGGATGCGGTGATTATTGCCGATATCGGCATGGCCAAATATGTCGCCGAACAGCATCCAAATCAGCGCTTGCATCTTTCAGTTCAGGCTGGGGCCTCCTCGCCTGAAGCGATCAATTTTTACGTCGAGCGGTTTAATGTGAAACGCGTGGTATTGCCGCGCATTCTGACCGTGCCTGAAATCAAGCGGGTGCATGACGCGATTGATTGCGAGATTGAGGCCTTTGTGTTCGGCAATATAGGCATGATGGCCGAAGGGCGCTGTTCGCTGACCAATTATGTCACCGGTATTTCCACCAATATGGATGGCGTGTGCTCGCCCGCCAGCCATGTGGATTATGAGCCGGATGATGATGACGGGCTGACGACCCGGCTTGGCGATTTCGCCATTGATTGCATTTCATGTGGCGAAACCGCGGGATACCCTACCATCTGCAAAGGCCGTTATGACACAGCGCACAAGAAAAACTATTACGCATTTGAAGAGCCGATCAGCCTTAACCTGACCCGCCTGCTGCCCGACTTGATGCGGGCTGGTGTTACGGCCCTCAAGATTGAGGGGCGCCAGCGGTCTCGCGCCTATATCCGGTCGGTCGTTTCGGCATTCCGCGATGCGGTTGATGCTTATGCGGCTGGCGACGAGCCAGACATCACCGAACTGATCGCGCTGACCGAGGGACATAAAGAAACCCAAGGTGCATTTAAATCGAAGAGCTGGAGATAGAAATGAGTGCACAGCTGACCCTTGGCCCGGTGCAATATAATTGGGCGCCGGAGGACTGGCGGGATTTCTACTTTAAGATTGCCGATGAAACGCCGGTAAAGACCGTTTTTATCGGCGAAGTTATCTGCTCGAAGCGGGCACCGCTTTATGACAATCAATTACCGGACGTGGTGGAGCGCCTTCACGATGCGGGCAAGCATGTGATCTTTTCGACGCTTTCGGAAGTCACTACTGATATTGATCGTCGTTTGGTCAAACGCGTTGCCATTTCTGAAGGGTTTCCGATTGAAGCAAATGATGTGTCCGCCCTACAGCAAATGGCCAAAGGGCCGCACCATATTGGCCCGCTGATGAATTGCTATAATGAGGAAGCACTTGAGGTTTATGCGGCCAATGGCGCAACAACAATTTGTCTCAACCCTGAAATTCCGCGCGATGGTCTTGCTGCACTTGCGCAAGCGGCTGAGCCGCTTGGTGTTGAACTTGAAGTCCAAGTTTATGGCCGCGTTTCACTGGCGCTTTCGGCACGCTGTTACCATGCTCGCGCCCACAATCGCACCAAAGATTCCTGCCTGTTCGTGTGCGATGAAGACCCGGATGGCATGCGGCTGGACACATTGGAGGGCGATAAGTTTCTCACGGTGAACGGTATTCAAACGCAGTCTCACTCAGTGCTCAATTTGATCGATTGTTTGGATGACTTACAATCTATTGGCGTGAACCGATTCCGCATTTCACCCCAGAGCGTAGGCACCTTCACCGCTATTCACGCGTTTAACGATGTGTTGAATGGGCGCATCAGTCCTTCAGAAGCATTGAAGAAGATGCGTGACGACTGCGTAGATGCCCCCTTCTCCAACGGATTTTATCATCAACGTCCGGGATATGAATGGCACGACAAAGTGCCCGCCGAATAGGAATTCGCCGCTGAGCCTCTCTTCTCTCTGTCAGAACCTCCAACTTTCTGACTGCTCGGCGGCGATACCTTCAATGAAAATTTTTCAGATATATATTTCAGCCAGTTAGCCGCCATTGCTGTATTTTTCCGCCATGGGAATGCTTGAAAGCGTGAGAACGTCGCCCACCTCTTCCATATATTGGAGGACGGCAAAATGTTTAAATCACACTCACTAAAATCTATTGGCGCTGGTGCCTGTGCGGTCATCGCTGGGTTCAGCTTGGCGCAAAGCGCATTGGCAACTGAAAACACTGTTTCATTTGATTATGTTTTCGACAATGTGACGGTGATTGACCCGGAAAGCCGACAGGTCAATGCGCACCAAGATGTTTATATTCGCGATGGAAAAATTGCCCAAATCCTAGATGGTGACGCGCCAATGGAAGGCGTGACGCAAAAGATTGATGGTACTGGGCGTTATCTGATCCCAGGGCTGGTGGACATGCATGTTCATCTCACAATTGCCCCTGTTTTTGAAACCAGCCAGACACTCCTTTTGGCCAATGGCGTGACCGGTGTGCGTGACATGGCTGGCGATTGTTTGCCGGGCGGTCCCCCAGTGTTCCTTTGTGCCAATGCCTTACAGGATGCGCATAAAAGCAATGTTGCACATGAGAGTTTTGGGCCACGTATTTTGCAGGTGTCGAGTGCACCTGTCATGTCTGATAAGTCGCCACGCCTGCCCAGTGAGGGCCAAGATAAATATATGCCGTTCACCGAAGAACAGGGCCGCGCAGTGGTCGACCTGCTGACGGAAAGTGATATTGATCTAATCAAAGTCTACCACCCGACAACACTCGAGGCAGCCAAGGGCATTTTTGAACAAGCGAAGGTGCATAATCTGCAAATTGGCGGCCATGTTCCGCTGACCATGGATATCGCAGACGCCGCAGCAATGGGCATAGACAGTGTGGAGCATGCGCGCGATCTTGTTTGGGATTGTAGCCTGTGGGGGCAAGAATATAAGGCGCGTTTTATTAAGCTGACACAGGGTGACCAATCGGTTGAGTATCCCACCGATCAAATGGCATTGGAGCAAAGCCTTGCCACTGCAGATGAAGCACAGTGCGACGCCACCATAAGCGCAATGGTTGAGCATGATGTTTATTATGTCCCAACCCACATTACGCGCGAGTTTGATGTGCGCGTCACTGACCCAGATTATCTCAAGCTTGATGAGTTGAAATATATCGGCGAAATGCAATGGGGCGAATGGAAACGCGACATCGATAACATGGCGAATGAGCCAGAAGACACTCGGAAACACTACCCAGCTTTCTTTGAACGCGGGTTAGAGCTGACAAAGCTTGCCCATGATCAAGGCGTCAAAGTCATGATGGGCACAGATGCGAATGACAGTATGGTGGTGCCTGGCTTCTCGGCACATCACGAATTGGAGTTGCTGGTGCGTGCTGGTCTTTCGCCAATGGATGCACTCCGCAGCGCCACAAGCATTCCTGCCGAATATCTCAAGCGAACTGAAGAACTTGGCGGTATCAATGATGGGAAGCTGGCAGATGTAATCCTGCTCAATCATAACCCAATTGATGACATCGCAAATGTGAAAACAATCGAGGGCGTTATGTTGGCGGGCCAGTTTTACGACCGTGCAATGCTTGACCAAAGGCTCATGGAACTTGAAGTGAATTTTGTTCAATAAAAAAGGCGGCCATTTGGCCGCCTTATTCAGTATTATTATTGTTCGCTATCCGAACGTTAAAGTGCGCTATATTGATGACCTTCAAACAGCAAATCATAGAGTTCGTTTGCGAGGTCTACGGGGTCGTTTTCTGCAGCATTGAGGGTGATGTCTGCTTGTTCGGGGGCTTCAAATGGCGAATCTAGCCCGGTGAAGTTTTTGATTTCACCTGCTTTGGCGCGGGCGTAAAGGCCCTTTGGATCGCGTTGTGCGCATACTTCCAGCGGGGTGTTCACATAGGCTTCGATGAACTGGATGTCGCCAGCCACTTCGCGTGCCAAGCGGCGTTCGTTTTTGAAGGGCGAGATGAAAGAGACGAGGACGATTAAGCCTGCGTCAGCCATCAGTTTGGCCACTTCTGCCACTCGACGGATGTTTTCCACGCGGTCTTCATCGGTAAAGCCCAAGTCTTTATTGAGGCCGTGGCGCACATTGTCGCCGTCGAGAATGTAGGTGTGCTTACCTTCGGCTGTGATGCGCTTTTCGAGCAGATTAGCAATGGTGGATTTGCCAGAGCCGGACAGGCCGGTGAACCACACAATGCGTGGGGTTTGCCCTTTCATATCAGCCCGCACCTGACGGTTTACATCAAAGTCCTGATAGGTCAGGTTTTGCGCGCGCCGCAAACCAAACTCAATGGTGCCTGCGCCCAAAGTGGCGTTGGACAAGCGGTCAATCAGGATAAAGCCGCCTGTGAGTGGGTTTTCCGCATAGGCATCAAAGGCAATAGGCTTGTCGGTCGCGATGGTCACCGTGCCCACTTCGTTGAGTTCCAAACATTTGGCCGGGTTCTGCTCCAAAGTGTTCACATTGGTTTTTTGCTTAATCTTGGTGATGGTCGCCGGCACCATTTGGCTGCCAATCTTGATCAGATAAGACCGCCCAGCCATGGCTGGGTTTTCGTGCATCCAGATCAGGCGCGCTTGGAACTGATTGGAAAATTCTGGCGTTTCGCCCGGCGCGGACAGCACATCGCCGCGGGAGATATCCACCTCACGGTCAAGCACCAAGGTCACCGCATCCCCTGCCCGCGCAGCATTTAAATCACCATCCATGGTGACAATGCGTTTGATTTTGGCAGGCTTGCGCGAGGCGGCAATCAGCACATCGTCGTCCGGCTTAATTTGACCAGACGCAACTGTGCCGGAGAATCCGCGAAAGTCGAGGCTGGCGCGGTTGACCCATTGTACGGGGAAGCGGAACGGCTGTTCCACCCGATCTTCGGCCACATCTATCTCTTCAAGATATGGCACCAGCTGTGGACCGTTATACCAATCCATTTGCGTGCTTTTGCTGACAATATTGTCGCCGCGCAGCGCGGAGATTGGCACAGTGACCAAGCTCTTAAAGCCCAGCTGAGCGGCAAATTCGCGATATTCTGCATCGATTTTGTCAAACACGGCTTTGTCATAATCAACTAGGTCGATCTTATTGACCACAGCCACCACATGCTTGACGCCAATCAAAGACAAAATAAAGCTATGGCGTTTGGTTTGGGTCAACACACCTTTGCGCGCATCGATCAACACAATGGCCAAGTCAGCATTAGACGCGCCAGTGGCCATGTTGCGGGTATATTGCTCATGGCCAGGCGTATCAGCGACGATAAATTTGCGCTTTTCGGTGGTGAAGAAGCGATAGGCTACGTCAATGGTGATGCCCTGCTCGCGCTCAGCGGTTAGGCCATCCACCAGCAGCGAGAAGTCAATGCCTTCATCGCCCGTGGTCCGGTTATGACTTTCTTTTTGCAGCGATGCCAACTGATCATCCAAGATCAACTGGCTATCATAAAGAAGACGGCCAATCAGGGTTGATTTGCCATCATCCACCGATCCGCAGGTCAAAAAGCGCAAAATGCTTTTATCGGTCTGGGCGCTAAGCCATTGTTCAATATCCAGTTGTGGGGCCTGTTGTGTGATGCTCATTAGAAATAGCCCTCTTGTTTTTTCTTCTCCATTGACCCAGCCTGATCACTATCGATCAAACGCCCTTCCCGCTCAGACGTGCGTGAGGCATTCATCTCCATAATGATTTCGGGCAAGGTGGCAGCTTCTGATTCAATCGCGCCAGTGAGCGGATAGCAGCCAAGGGTTCTAAACCGCACCATTTTTTCTTGCGGTGTTTCCCCTTCATTGAGCGGCAAGCGTTCATCATCGACCATGATCAACGTGCCAGAGCGCTCCACCACGGGACGCAGCTTGGCCAGATAAAGCGACGGGATTTCGATTTCTTCTTTGTAGATATAGGTCCAGATGTCCAGCTCAGTCCAATTGGACAGTGGAAACACACGCATGCTTTCACCCGGTGAGATACGGGTGTTGAACAAGCGCCAAAGTTCTGGTCGCTGGTTTTTCGGGTCCCACGCATGTTGCGCATTGCGGTGCGAGAACACACGTTCCTTGGCGCGAGACTTTTCTTCATCGCGCCGCGCCCCGCCAATCGCTGCATCATATTGGCCAGCGTTAAGCGCCTGACGCAGAGCCACGGTTTTCATAATGTCAGTGTAACGTGCGGAGCCATGGTCAAACGGATTGATGTTTTCCACCACACCTTCTTGGTTGGTGTGCGTGATCAAATCAAAACCATATTGCTCGGCCATGCGATCACGAAAAGCGATCATTTCGCGGAACTTGAAAGTGGTATCCACATGCAAAAGCGGAAATGGAATTTTCGATGGAAAAAACGCCTTGCGTGCCACATGCAGCAAAACACTTGAATCCTTGCCAATCGAATACATCATCACCGGCCGCTCAAAACTGGCCGCGACCTCGCGAAAAATCTCAATGCTCTCCGCTTCCAAAGCGTCAAGGTGACTGTGACGTATTTCTGGCATAATTAAAGTCCGCTTGTTTAAACAGACTTCAAAATAATTAGCGCACCACGACAAAACAAGCAGTAAATTCAAAGGTTTATGATTGTATATGTCGATTTTTCGTGCAGTCCAACTTCCATGGTTTTTTGCTCTAGCACCCCTAAAGATCAGGAAAATCATTTCGCGCAATTTCACTTTATACGGGTAAACTATTTCCCCGCTGGATATGCCTTGAATAGCGCTAACGGTTGGGGCCACTGCACTTTAAAAGCAAAGATTGGCGCAATGAGATTTTTGCGTTTTCGAGCCATATTAGTTTTTTCGCATTGTCTTATTGGCGAAATGGAAAAAGGCTTTTCTTTTCTTCACTCTAGGCTTGATCAGCGCTCTGCTTCTCCTTAGTTTTGAGCCTAACACACCAGAGGATTTTCCAATGACAGAGCACAATGACATGCACAAAGATATTCTGGGCGCGATTGGCAACACGCCACTTATTCGCTTGAACGCCGTTTCCGAAGCAACCGGCTGCGAAATTTGGGGCAAGGCAGAGTTTTTGAACCCCGGTCAGTCTGTGAAAGACCGGGCCGCGCTTTATATTGTGCGTGATGCAGAGCGCAAGGGCTTGTTGAAGCCCGGCGGCACTATTGTGGAAGGCACTGCGGGTAACACAGGCATCGGCCTTTCCATGGTTGCGAACGCTTTGGGCTATAAATCTGTGATCGTTATTCCAGAAACCCAATCAAAAGAGAAAAAGGATTCGCTGCGCTTGGCTGGTGCCACGCTGATTGAAGTGCCGGCGAAGCCTTATAAGAATCCAAACAATTATGTGAAGGTTTCCGGTCGTCTGGCCGAGAAATTGGCAAACGAATTGCCTGAAGGGGCAATTTGGGCCAATCAGTTTGACAATGTGGCCAACCGTCAAGCGCACATTGAGACCACCGGCCCTGAAATCTTTGAGCAAACTGGTGGCAAAGTTGACGGGTTTATTTGTGCAGTTGGCTCCGGCGGCACGTTGGCGGGTGTTTCACACGCGCTTAAAGAACGCAATAAAGACATTCAAATTGGCTTGGCGGACCCGATGGGTGCCGCGCTCTATAGCTTTTACACGAGTGGTGAATTTGCTTCGCAAGGCGGTTCGATTACCGAAGGCATTGGCCAAGGCCGGATTACAGCTAATCTTGATGGTTTCAAGCCGGACCACGCCTATCAAATCTCTGACGCGGAAGCCCTGCCCTATATCTTCGATCTGTTGAAGGATGAAGGCATTTGCTTGGGCGGCTCAAGCGCGATCAACATCGCTGGCGCAGTGAAACTGGCGCGTGATTTGGGGCCGGGCAAAACCATTGTCACTATTCTTTGTGACTATGGCAATCGCTACCAATCCAAGCTTTATAATCCAATGTTTTTGCGGGAGAAGGACTTGCCAGTGCCTGATTTCTTAAGCCACACTCATGAAATTGACATGAGTACGGTTTTTGAGAATGACGCAGACTGATTTTCTTTTTCGTGAAGATGCTTACCTAACAACTGCTGCCGCCACGATCTCGTTTATCAACGAGGATGGCGGCATCATTTTAGATCGCTCAAACTTTTATGCCACTTCCGGCGGTCAGCCGGGAGACAACGGCTTTTTGGAACGCGAGAATGGCGACAAGATCGCCATCACTACATGCGTGCATCCCGATGGGGATAAAACCCAATGTCTTTTGGTGCCCGAGAGCGCCGAGCATGGTCTGCAACCCGGTGAGCAGATCACCGCACACATTGATTGGGACAATCGCTATAAATTTATGCGCATGCACACAGCACTGCATTTGCTGTCAGTTGTCATTCCACTACCCGTCACAGGCGGCTCAATCGGCGCTGCGAAGTCGCGACTGGACTTTCAGATGCCTGAACCGCCAGAGGATAAGGACGCCTTGGCAGAACAGCTCAATGCCCTGATTGAGCGCAATCTCGATGTGCGTGAGGAATGGATCAGCGAAGAAGAGCTTGAAGCCAATCCGGACCTCGTGAAAACCATGTCGGTTAAGCCACCATCCGGTCAGGGGAAAATTCGGATGATCCGCATTTTGGATGGCGACCAAACGATTGACTGGCAGCCATGCGGCGGCACGCACGTTGCCAACACAGAAGAAATTGGCCGCATGCGCTTGGGCAAAGTGGAAAAAAAGGGCAAGCAGAATCGTCGCGTTGCGATACATTTTGCGGATGAGTAAATGACCACTTATCAGGGATCTTGTCATTGCGGGGCTGTGAAATTTGAGATTGAAAGTGATCTCAGCACGGTGATGAAGTGCGATTGTTCGCTATGCCGTAAAAGAAATGCGGTGATGGTCGATGTGCATCAAGACCATTTCAAACTGTTGGCTGGCGAAGAGTGTTTAGGCACCTACCAATGGAACATGAAGATCGCAAAGCATCATTTTTGCAAAATTTGCGGCATTTACATATTCCACCGCAAAAGGTCCCTGCCCGAGCATTATGGAGTGAACCTTTATTGTCTTGATGGTGTTGATTTCGATTCAGTTGGAGTCGAGCAAGCCTTCGGCTCACAACTAAGCACTGCAGAGAATTGAGATCGCCTTAGCGGATTGGCGGTGCGTATTGCAGGCCGCCTTTGGTCCACAATTCGTTAGAGCCACGCGGGATCATCAATCCGGACGTACTGCCAAAATTGCGCTCATAGACCTCGCCATAATTGCCGACATTGCGGATGATGTCTTGCGCCCACGTGGCGTTGAGGCCAAGTGCCTGACCAAACTCTCCATCTAACCCCAGCAAGCGCCGCAATCTTGGGTTTTTGGTTTCCATCATCGTATCGATATTGCGTGAATTTACGCCCAATTCTTCGGCATTGATCATGGCAAATAGCACCCAGCGGACAATTGTTTGCCACTGCATATCACCCTTGCGCACAACTGGCCCCATGGGTTCTTTGCTCAAACGTTCTGGTAAAATACGGTGCAATGACGGGTCTACTGCGTTGATTTTGATGCCCTGCAGTACGGTTGCTGATGCGGTGATCGCATCGCAGAGGCCGGACATATATGCGCCAGGCAAATCAGCTTCATCTTCCACCATCACTTCTTCATAAGTGATCTGGTTATTGAAGAAAAAGCGTTCAATCGCGTTATGTTGCGGTGAATCTGCGACAACACAGACCGATACATTCTTTAACTCAAGCGCTGAGATAACTTGGGTTTCGTTGCGCACCATGATGGCTTGGCCATCGTAATAACCGATGCCTGTGTAAACCACGTCATATTGATTGTCGCGCGGCAGGTTCCAATAGCCGTTTCGCGCCATCAGGTCGACTTCCCCTACCCGAAGCGGAGTCATGCGTACGTCACCGGGATATTCGGCGAATTCTACGCGGTTAGGCTCAGAAAATATCGCTGCGGAAACGGCGCGGCAAAGATCAACATCGAAGCCAGTCCAAAATCCATCAGTTGAGAGATTTGAGAACCCGCGGTGCCCTTGGTTCGCGCCACATTTAACAAAGCCACGCTCGCGCACGGTTTCAAGCGTATCTGCGAACGCAGATGTGCTGAAGCCAATTAAAAGCAGGATCAAAGTTAGAAAGGTACGCACATGAACACCCAATATGCAAAAGGCGGCCCGTGGGGCCGCCTAATTAATTCCCCGATGGTTATTCAGCAAAGCGAATAACCATCAATAAAGCAAGAGATTCTAATGCAAAATCTGGCTTAGGAACAATTTTGTCCGCTCATGCTGTGGATTATTGAAGAACTCTTCAGGCTCATTTTGCTCGATGATTTGCCCTTGGTCCATAAAGATAACCCGGTTCGCCACTTGGCGGGCAAAGCCCATTTCGTGGGTTACGCACAGCATGGTCATGCCTGTTTCAGCCAAATTCACCATCACTTCCAACACTTCCTTGATCATCTCAGGGTCAAGGGCAGAAGTTGGCTCATCGAACAACATGATGTTTGGGTTCATGCACAAAGAGCGCGCAATCGCCACACGTTGTTGCTGACCACCAGAAAGCTGGCCAGGATATTTGTGAGCCTGCTCTGGAATTTTAACCCGCTCAAGATAATGCATTGCAGTTTCTTCAGCTTCGGCCTTTGGAATACCGCGCACCCACATTGGAGCCAATGTACAGTTTTCCATGATGGTCAAATGCGGGAAGAGGTTAAAGTGCTGGAACACCATGCCCACTTCGCGACGCACTTCATCAATACGCTTCAAGTCTGATGTCAACTCGATGCCATCAACAATGATTTGACCTTGCTGGTGCTCTTCCAACCGATTGATGCAGCGAATGAGGGTCGATTTACCTGAACCAGATGGCCCGGCGATAACGATCCGTTCGCCTTTCATGACTTTGAGATTGATGTCTTTCAACACGTGAAAGTCACCATACCATTTATTCATGTCATTGATCTCAATAGCCACATCAGTTTCAGACACGGTCATCTTTGAGCGATCTACAGAGATATCTTCTTCTTTAACTTCTGACATTATTTACTCCTTATGTCCCGTGTCCAAGCGGCGCTCCATATAGATAGAATAGCGCGACATGCCGAAACAGAAAATCCAAAAAACAGCCGCGGCGAACAAATAGCCTGTTGTTGCCTGATGCGGTGCTTTCCATTCTACAAGCGCAGAGGTGGCTTGCACTGTGCCCAACAGGTCAAACAGACCCACGATCGATACCAATGAGGTATCTTTGAACAATGAGATAAAGCTGTTCACAATGCCGGGAATGACGTGTTTCAACGCCTGCGGCAGAATGATGAAGTACATGGATTTGAAATAGTTCAAGCCCAATGCGTGTGCAGCTTCATATTGTCCTTTGGGCAGAGCTTGCAAACCGCCGCGCACCACCTCAGCCATATAGGCAGTTTGGAAGAGCGCCACGCCCACAAGTGCACGTAGGATTTTGTCGATTGTTGTGCCTTCAGGCAAGAAGAGCGGCAGCATCACAGATGCCATGAACAATACCGTGATCAACGGCACTGCACGCCACAATTCAATAAAGGCAATGGACACATATTTGACAAATGGCATGTGCGACCGCCGACCGAGCGCCAGAACGACCCCCAACGGCAATGACACAACGATACCCACTGATGCGATGATCAAAGTCAGCATCAAGCCGCCCCACTTTTCAGTGGTGACCTGAGGCAAACCAAAGCTACCGCCATTCAGCAAGATAACTGCGAAGATGGGCAAACCCACAAAGAACGCAATCGCTGAAATGCCTTTGAACGGCAATTCTGGCCATAGCAAATGGGTGATTAATGCGGCAGCAACCACAAATACAAGGTTTGGACGCCAATATTCAGACTCTGGATAAAAGCCGTAAATATAGAAGTCAAACCGATCGATCACATATGCCCAGCATGCGCCTGCTTCTGGTGCACGACAAGGTGTACCATCTTCAGCCACAAAAATCGCGTTGCCGATCAAGAAGTTATACAAGGTTGGCACTGTCCAAACCAGGAAGGCAAATGCCAGCAATGTCATGATGGTGTTAGGAATATCTGAGAACAGATTTTTCCGCATCCACCCTACAACGCCAGTTTGCGTGACAGGTGGTGGCATGGCTTGCGCCATTTCTGTTCGCACATAAGCGAATTTATTCGACATAACAGCCTCCCTCTACCGCTCTGTCAGCGCAATACGCGCATTGTAGATGTTCATGATGACCGATGTGAGCAATGACAATGTGAGATACACAGCCATGGTCATAAAGATCACTTCCACCGCTTTACCTGATTGGTTCAGCGCGGTGCCCATAAACACGTTCACAATATCTGGATAACCAATTGCCACCGCGAGCGATGAGTTTTTGGTCAAGTTCAGATATTGGCTGGTCAAAGGTGGCACGATCACCCGCATCGCTTGTGGAATAACCACAAGGTTGAGCCGATCATTATCCTTCAACCCTAGCGATTGAGCTGCTTCTGTTTGCCCCTTATTCACCGAAACGATACCAGCCCGTACAATTTCAGCAATAAAGGCAGCTGTGTAGATCACCAAACCAAATAGCAAGGCCACAAATTCAGGTGGCAATTGAATGCCGCCTTGGAAGTTGAAACGATTGCGCTCTGGGTAGCTGACATCCAGCCCTGCACCAGAAATGAACCAGACAATGGCTGGAACAACGATCAAAAGCCCAATAAATACTGGGATATAGGGAAAACGTTCGCCTGTTTGCTCAAGGCGACGAACTGACCAACGCTGCAAGAAGAAGCCGCCAATCAAAACCAGAACCACTGCAATCTGCACCCACAAGAATGCATCGTTTGGATTTGGATCTGGGAAATATAGACCGCGGTTGTTCAAGAACACTGCGCCGCTGATTACTTCGAGGCTGTCCCGCACAGATGGCATGGACTTCAGCACCGCGAAGTACCAGAAGAACAATTGCAAGAGCAATGGAATGTTCCGGATCACTTCAATGTAGATTGTGGCCATACGCGCAATGATCCAGTTGGATGAAAGGCGCGCGACGCCGAGGACAAAACCAAGCATTGTTGCAAGAACAATACCGGTAACCGCCACCAACAATGTGTTCAGTATCCCCACGATAAACACATCTAAATAGGTCGATGAACGGCTATATTCTATGAGTGAAAATCCGATATCGAAACCGGACGTTACGCCCAAAAAGTCAAAACCCGTTGTTTTGTTTTGCGCCTGCAGGTTGACGATGGTGTTTTGAACAATCCACCAGCCAAATCCGACCAGCACCAACAGCAACAAGATTTGAAACGCGTAGGAGCGGAATTTTGGGTCGTAAATTAATGATGATAAGCTGCGGCTCTGCTGCAGCTGTTCCTGACTCTTGGCCATGGCTACCCTTTTTCTTATTGTTGAGTAGTCTTACTAGGTGTTTTTCACCTATTGGCGGGCAATGCCCTCCCCCGAAAAAATGGCCCGGCGCAGTGCGCCGAGCCAAACAACTCAATCCGACTTAGCGAATTGGTGGTGAGTACTGAAGACCACCACGTGTCCAAAGGTCATTCAATGAGCCTGCACGGTCGATACCGATTGGTGTCACGTTGCGCTCATAGATTTCACCGTAGTTACCGGTGTGCTTGATGATGCGGTATGCCCAATCGTCTGAAAGACCGATTGCCTTACCAAACTCACCTTCAACGCCGAGCAAACGACGTACAGATGGGTTTTCAGAACCAAGCATTTCGTCAACATTTGCCTGAGTCACGCCATATTCTTCAGCTTCGAGCAATGCGAAATATACCCAGCGAGAGATGTTGAACCACAGGTCGTCACCTTGACGTACTGATGGGCCCAATGGCTCTTTTGAGATGATTTCTGGCAAGATTTTGTGTGAATCTGGATCAGCCAATGACAAACGCTCAGCAGCCAATGCAGATGAGTCTGTTGTGAACACGTCACAACGGCCATCGTCATAAGCTTTAACAACTTCGTCTTGGTCTTCGAACACAACTGGGTTGTAGTTCATGCCATTTGTTGCGAAGTAGTCAGCAGCGTTCAATTCTGTTGTTGTACCAGCTTCGATACATACAGCAGCGTCTGAAAGCTCAAGTGCTGAATTCACGCCAAGATCTTTTGGCACCATAAAGCCCTGACCATCATAGAACATTACGCCTGTAAAGGAGATGCCCAAGTTGGTGTCGCGGCTCATTGTCCAAGTTGTTGTGCGTGACAACACATCAATTTCACCTGAAGAAAGCGCTGTGAAACGCTCTTTAGATGTCAACGGTGTGAAGCGAACAGCTTCTGGATCATCAAAGATCGCTGCAGCCATTGCACGGCAATAGTCTACGTCGATACCTGACCAGTTGTTGTTTTCATCTGGAGATGCAAAGCCTGGTGTGCTTGGTGCAACACCACACTGCAGGTAGCCTTTAGCCTGCACATCTTCCAAAGTGTCCGCCATTGCCGCTGACGCTGAAAGGCTCAACGCAGCTCCAAGAGCGATTGTTACGATTTTTTTATTCATAACGTTGCCTTTTTTCCTAACCCTTTTAATTTTTATGTCTCCCCCTCCTTGGATGGAGACTTTGCGCTACACAGTCTATCGTGTACGCAGGCACTATCGAAAAGCACTTTTGCTTTTGGGTCAAGAGTGTTGATAAAACTAATGTAAATCACACCCACTTCTGGGTAAGTAAATCTCAAATCTGTAAAAAAAATTTTGGTAATGGCAAAATAAATGAGTAAAAACGATACCAATTCAGCACCAAAAAAGCCTGCAACAATTGTCACTCACCATGGGCGGAACCCAGAAAAGCAGTTTGGCTTTGTGAATACACCAATTGTCCGCGGCTCCACGGTGATCTTTGACAGCTATGACCAAATTAAAGGCAATAAGCGGGAATATGCCTACGGTCGGCATGGCAACCCGACAGACGATGCGGTGCGCCACGTCATCACCGAGCTGGAGCATGGTGCGGATACGCTTTTGGCGCCATCGGGCGTGAGTGCCATCACCACAGCGTTAATGTCTGTGCTGAGCGCAGGCGATGATTTGCTGATGTGCGACACGGTTTATGAACCCACTCGCCAGTTTTGCGACATTATTCTCGCCAAGATGGGAATCACGACGCGCTATTATGACCCAACAATTGGCGCGGGAATCGAAGCGCTGCTCCAGCCGAACACGCGGGCGGTGATGACAGAATCACCCGGCTCCCTCACCTTTGAAGTGCAGGACTTGCCCGCCATTGCAAAAGTATGTGCGCCGCGGGACATTGCCATTCTTGCAGATAATAGCTGGGCCTCGCCGCTTTATTATAACCCCCTAGACCATGGCGCGAATATTGTGATTCACGCCGGGACTAAAATGTTTGCAGGCCATTCAGACGTGATGTTTGGCACCATCACCGCCGATGAAAAATACGCAAAGGTGGTAAAACAGACTTATCGCGCCCTCGGCGTGTGCGTTTCGCCGGAGGACAGTTTCCTGATTGGGCGTGGCCTCCGCACATTGGAGCTGCGAATGCGCGAACAGGGCCAAAAGGCGCTTAAACTCGCTAAGTGGCTGGCAGATCATCCGCTTGTGGAAACGGTGCTGCATCCTGCGCTGCCGCAACATTCTCAGCACGATATTTTTAAGCGTGACTTTAAGGGTTCAGGCTCTCTGTTCGCCTTTATCCTTAAGCCGGCTGGCGAAGATGCCATTGCCGCCATGGTGGATGAGATGTCGCTTTTCGGCATGGGTTATAGCTGGGGCGGATATGAAAGCCTTATTCTGCCCGTCAAAATTGCATCGCAGCGTTCAGCGACTCAGTGGCCGCACGCTGGCAACTTGATTCGTGTGAATATCGGCCTGGAAGATATTGATGATCTTCAAACTGATTTGGCCGAAGGCATGAAACGCTATGCGCAATTGGCTAATTTTAAGATCTAGCCTTTGACTCTATGTAATTTGAACGGCGCGTACCATTGCACATGGTTTGCGCCGTTTATCAATTTAAAGCCCCCTAGCTTGCGCACATATAGATAGTGCACAGCCAGCGCACCCATGGTACCCACCAAAGAGCCTGCCAAAACATCCGTCACAAAATGTGCGCCGATCACAAGGCGCGAAATGGCGACAAAGCCAGCCAACATAAACGCCACAGCGCCCCAACGCCGCCCAGCCAGCAAAAACACCACAACTGCCGCCGCAAAAGACGTGGTGGTGTGCCCAGAGGGGAAGGATTGGAAGGTCCACGCCTTATCCATCAAAAAGTGTGGCTGAAAATATGTGGTGCCAAATTCTTCCAAATGCATCGGGCGTGCGCGACCGATGGCGCGTTTCATCAAATTTGTGGCCAAACCCGGCAAGCCGATTCCCAAAAAGATAAAACCAGATAGGCCCGTAATGGCGCGCGCTTTCCAATAAAGCGAATATTTCAGCCCCAAAAATCCAATTATTGGCGTCAAAAGCCAAATCAGGAGACTGGGAATCAGCATCCAATTGGATTTTCCGACGTCTGTCGTCCATTCAAAAAACGAAATTACGGGTTCTGGCGCGGTGGTGAAAAAATTTGAGAGAGATTTGTCGAAAAAAATCGCGACGATCAAAATTATCGTTAAAAAACAGAGATAAAAGGCTGAAAGCCAAGCCAGCGCGCGGTTTGAGGGATTGATGTGGGCTTGGAACAGCTTTATCATTTATGTTTCCTTGTGTATTAATTTGGAAAAAAACGCATTTTTTTCAAAAAGGGCAACTATCATGACTTGCCTGATGTCACAAGAATGTGTAAAGCCCTGTCCGGTGATCACATCTCGTGTGAAACGTCGGAGCATAGCTCAGCCTGGTAGAGCACTGGTTTTGGGTACCAGGGGTCGCAAGTTCGAATCTTGCTGCTCCGACCATCACGGGAAAATGAGGACAACGAAGATCATGACAGCACGTATTTTTCGTCCAGCCAAAAACGCCATGCAATCTGGCAAAGGCAAATCGAAACATTGGGTGTTGGTTTTTGAACCTCAGGCTCCGCGTGAAATTGACCCCCTCATGGGCTACACCTCCTCCACAGATATGACCTCGCAAATCAAGCTGCGTTTTGACAGCCTTGAAGATGCAGAAAATTATGCAAAGCGCAAAGGCATTGAATATGTGGTGCAGCAGCCCCACGAAACAGCGCCGAAAAAAGTCGCTTATGCGGATAATTTCAGGTCTGACCGCAAAGCGCCTTGGACCCACTAATTCATCCTCGCATTGTTTGGGTCCCGTAGCTCAACTGGATAGAGCAATTGACTTCTAATCAATAGGTTGCAGGTTCGAGTCCTGCCGGGATCGCCACAACCTATGGGTTTTAGAGGCTTGCAATTGCTAACCCCTAAAAACAATTCTATTGAAACACAATGCGTTTTTGCTCGCCGTGGCCAGCCCATTTAGCTCCTGCGTTTAAATGTCCGCTTTGAGCCCAACCTAGACATTCGATCGTGAAACGGGTCGGACGCAAAATCCCATCTTTTGCCCACATTTCCCGCATTGTTTTTTAGTAGGCAGTTGCCTTTTTGCTTTGTAAACTGGCTACAGTTTGGATGTAAGGAGTTCAAAGATTGAGCGCATTAGATAGCTTCGCACAAGAGCTGAGAGACGCAGTGGGCACAATTGTTGAAACTGACTATGCCATCTTTCAGGGTAATCAAAACATACGTTTACAGCTGAGGAACGGAAAATCGACACCCCTAAATGTAACCTATTTTGGAAGGGAAGACCCAAACAATAAAGGTGCAAAGTATCATCACTCACAAACAATTCAGGAAATGCTTTTGCGTTCAAAAAAGGACGGGATTCTTCAAAAATATCACAGGGGAATGATGGTGGCCCACATTTGCAGCCTTTGGGAGGATAAGTACAGAGCGATTATTGCGAAAGAGTGCAGTAAAGAACACAAAAACGAAATCATGAGTGACTATTTCTTTGATATCAACAAATACCGACAGGCAATTCTTCATGCTGGGGGTAGATTGGACACCAAAACGAAACTACTGAACATGATTGAGGTCGGTGACAAAGTAGAATTTACAGAATCTCAGATGTTCGAAATATTTGAGGCAGCCTTTGATGAGCTAAACAGATTGAATGAGGAATACTATGCTGGTCAGCCAACGCAGTATTCTTTGACAAATCAATTCGCGGGCTAAATGGAAATATGCGGACATTGTCCTAGTTTCAGTCGCCATACGGTTTGTCCGCATTGCCGACGACAGTTGTGAGCCCTTCTCGGTCCTTCAATAATTTGGGCTACACTTGGAGATTCATTCTGAAACAGTCGCAGTTTATGAGATGTGAGCGAATTGTTGTCACAGCAATTGTATAGTAGATCATTCTTCTAGTGACTTCCAGCGTCCCGATAAAAGTGTCTGTTTGTCGCTGTAGGCCACTTCGGTCCAAAAGTCTCTGGACATAAAGCTAATGTGTCGCATTGGTCCCAGAGCATCCGCAACGCTGTTTGCTCGGTCTAGAGCATACAACATCTGTCCTAAGTCGACCCAATTGGTGTGAAGAAAGTAGGCGTGAAATTCAACTCGGTCATCCTGTTTGGGTGCAACAGTTTTGATCTCGTTGATTGAATCCTTATAGGCGTTGTTGAAATCAGAAATGATCTTCGCCTTTTGGGGATCATCTTCAATAGACACCAAATTGTAGTTTACAAGCGATCGATGAATCGCGCTCGCGAGAATTTTATCGCCGACAGGACCATATGAAAGTGGTGAAACAGCAATTTTCTCAATTTTCAATTCGCCAATTGGATCTCCGATGGAAGCAAGTGCGGTTAGGCCCGCTTTTAGGTGCTTTTCATGCCTCGCCAACTGAGTCATCATCGGGAAATAGCTTTTGGACAAGTCAGATAGAAATGAAAACATGTCTCCACTCCGAGACTGATCAGTCAATGACTTGGACTTCGCTTCGATCAACGTAACATTTGACTGCGATCGTGCAGCAATATCCATTTCAAATGTTTCTTTTCCGACGGTGTACTTTTCGCAAGAAAGCAGCTTATCTGCTTTGTTGGTGCAAGCTAGCTTTAACGCAAACTCGACGACACCTCCGCTGAGCTTTTCTGCGTCTTTCTTCAAGAGTCTCCACATAAGGCGAAAGACAGTTTCTAGAAATGCTGAGTTTGTGATTGAGGTGGGTCTCACAAGGACCTTTTCAGTTGGTCCTTGAAACAGAACGAATCTGCCATCATTTGTCGCACATTCGTCAAATGGCACAATGTAGTTGCGGTTAATGTCACCATTTCTTGCATACGAATGTTCCATAAGGTTTGGAAAGTCCCGATTGGCCTCAACTACCGTCATGCTTAGACTGCCGCCGTATACGGTTTGTCTCGAAAGGGCATCGAACTCTGACCACAGTAGTTTAAGCAACGCCAAGAAGTCTGCGTGTTTGTCAAGCACGAGAAGTTTGTTAAATGCGTCGCGAATATAGGGTAAGGCCCTACTCGGAGCTTGCGCTGCAGTAAAAAGCTCCTTCCAAAGTAGTGCGCTTTGCACCGATCTAAAAAAGTCAGCCGGATGGATGTCTAATTGTTCGAATTGACTGTAACGCTCGCAGTCGAAAGTCGATGCCACATCGCTCATCTTGGTTCTTAAAGATTGCCAACATTTCTCAGGTTTGCGCGCAATATTTGCTTGACCCATATGCTTGGCCGCCAACGCTAACAACCAACCCTCCGGCAATGAGGGTTCTTTCATTTCAAGTACACCAAGGCCAGTCTCGCCGAACAACCACAACTCGTCGTAGATTTGATTAGTCTTATCTTTGGCGTAACCAAGTTGTTTGATGATTACTTCACCCCCAATCAGCTGCGCTAAACTATCTATTTCCCTACACGCGTCTTTAAGTGACTGTTGATCCCAAGATGGACCGAATGCGTTGACCGAGATGGATCGACCGTTTTTCTTCAATCTGGCGCAGGATGCTGCCACTCCAATTGTACGTTCGGGTATCCTAGGTCTTGGTGAGCGGCCGTTTATCGCTTTTGCAATGGAGATCGCATCTAGCCATGCTTGATCCTGCGAAAACGGGTGGCAAACTCCGCTTTCTAGGTTATCGGCGATTATGGTAGCAACGTTTGCTTCTTCTTGTGCAACCTCCCCCAAGTGAGCTGCTATCTGCATTGATTGGGCAAGTCTCCAAAACTCGGCGGCGTCTAGTCCATCATTCGACTCGGTGTGCAGCGTTTTTGCTATTTTTGTAATTTCACTAGCGTTGCCAATTTCTGCTTTTATAAAGAGTGCGACAAATGTATCTATGTCGTTGGTGTCCAGCATGAAATATTTACTCGATTAATGCGCCAAATGAGGGATGCGCCTCATCAAAGCCAGCTTAAATGTAGTGTTCTTAAAACGTTAATTTCGACTTCTCGACGGAAAATTCTGTGCAGAATAGCGCATGTGTAAGTCGGCAACAAACGGTATCTTTGTCCGCGGAGCGGCCAGTCGTCCATAGTGCTGTAATTTCGGTCGATGGCATTGGTTTACTGACCAAGCCGCTTATCGAATCTCTGCGGCTCTGACCGTTCTGCAGGCCAAAATATGCTGGCGGCATGTGGAATGAATCGAGTAGAAGCTATATATTTTAGTAGGAATATTCCGAAACCTCACTTTGCCTATGATAATTGAGCGAGATTGACTTCAACTTTATGCAAAAAGATCCACTTATAGAATTTGTCGAACGAGACAAAGTCAGGAAATGCATTGACGATATTGTCTCGAAGCGCAAAATGCTGCAAGCAATCCGCAACGCAAGATGGGAAAACTATACCCAAGAAAACTCCGAAGAAGAAGTTCGAGGACTTTTGCGCGAAATCGACAACCAGGTCATCTACGTGCAGGACGCCATGGAGCAATCTGATCTTGATTTAAGGGCAGGGCAAAAGGACTTCTCAGCCGTACGTGATGGTCACTGGTCATTGGGCGCAGAAGAAATTCGCGAGCCGCTCATACCCTTCCTGCGGGGAAACCTTGAGCCTATTTCTCGTTTCGTCGTGGCTCCCGGTCTACCCGAAAACGTAATCGCACTATTCGTGAAAATCCCTGGTCTCAAGAAATTTCTTAAGAGGGAAATTCATGGGCAATGGGGGTATCACTATCACTACCTTGACGCACGGAAGCGTCGGTCAGACACGCTTCTGACCTTTGAACGAATGCTTAAAACGCTGCCTGACGGACAGCAAGTTAAGGTCATCACTTGGGAAAGGCATGGCGAGAGAAGCGGCTTTGCAGCGCGCGCTACGGAATGGGGCGACAAGAAAAGACTAAGCCTCTACCAGACCTGTGTTACCGATAGCGCCAAACGAGATCTGAAGGACTTCAAGAAGCCCGCTAAAGATGCAGAAGTGCTTTGGCCTGTCTAACACTGCCAAAACCTTGCAATAGCCAGAGACGGCCCGATTGGCCAATTCGAGTATCATAATGAACGACCGAAATGTCCGCAGAGCTGCCATTGATCACATTCTTTGTAGAACTGTACGGCATCATCCACGACCTATAAGCGGAAGATACAGCCATATATCCGTCTAATAAGCTCGTACCACCTCCTCCACCTCTCCCATTGAAATCAGTTCAATTTTCCCCACATGATTAAGTGTACTTATCTCTGGGGGAGAAAATGGAACGTAAAATCAATATCACGCAGCATTCTGGCACCGGGATGCTTTGGTTTGCTGGTTGGTTGTTTACAATTGGCTATTTGAATCTGAATTTTATTCAGGGCCTGTTGGGGCTTTTGGTGTGGCCTTATTATCTCGGCAGCCATTTCGCGCCGATGGTTGGCGGCTAGAAACGGATTTAAGGGGCGCTGGGCGTGTTTTCGCTTGCCGAGCGCCCTAGCCTTGCAAAAGCTTGGGTAAGAACAGCACCAGCCCTGGCAGCGCCAGCAGCAGGGCGACGCGCAAGATTTCTACAGTGAAGAATGGCAGAATGCCTTTATAGGTTTCTGACATGGGCGTGTTTTTGCTCAAACCGGAAATCACAAATACATTCATGCCCACTGGTGGCGTGATGAGTCCAAGCTCGACGACAATAAGCGCAAGGATGCCGAACCAGATTTTTAAATCTTCTGTGCTCATGCCGAATGCGGCGCCGTCTGCGCCTTGATACAGGCCGCCATTCACTTCAACCAGCACAGGCCAGAAAAACGGCACCACCAACAGAATCATGGACAGCGAATCCATAAGACAGCCCAAAATGATCAGGGCGAGCAGCAGCACGATCAAGATCGTGAAAGCAGGCAAACCGCTTTCGATGGCCCAGCTTGCCGCGGCTTGCGGCACCCCTGCCCGCGACATGAAAATTTTCAACATTTCTGCGCCCAGCAGAATTAAATAGATCATGCCTGCGGTGCGGGCGGTGTCGAACAAGGCAGCCTTTCCATCAAGCCAATTGAGTTGCTTGCGCACCAGCCCATATGCCGCCACGAGAAACACGCCGATGGCTGCGGCGGGGGTTGGATTGTAAAACCCGGCATAAATGCCGCCAATTACGATAGCAAAAATCAACAGAACCGGCAGCACGGCGCGCGTTGCGCCTTTGCGTTCGGATTTGCTCATGCTGGTGGTTTGCGGCGCTGTGTGTGGCCATATGCGCACCACAACAGCAATCGCGACCAGAAACAACAGTACGGCAATTATGCCCGGCACCAAAGCGGCCATAAACATGGTGACAATATTGGCTTCCACGATAATGGCGTAGATCACCAAAACCACCGAAGGCGGAATCAAAATGCCCAACACCCCGCCAGCGGCGATGGTGCCTGTGGCTAACCGTCCTGAATAATTCAGCCGCTCCAACTCTGGCAACGCCACCTTACCCATTGTGGTGGCCGTGGCGAGTGACGAGCCACACACAGCACCGAAGGTTGCACAGGCAGCCACAGCGGACATGGCAGCACCGCCGCGCAGCCAGCCGAGCCAAGCTTGCGCGGCTTGAAACAGATCTCGGCCCATGCCGATTTTTGTGGCCAAAGCCCCCATCAGCAGGAACATTGGCACCACGCTCAAATCGTAAATGGAGAATTGGCCGTAAGCCAAGGTTTTCAGTTGGGCGAGAAAGATCGCGGGGCCGTTGAGCAGCGTAACACCAATGCCGCCCACCAGAATCATGGCGAAAGCGATCGGCATGCGCAGAATGATCAGTAGAATCAAAAAGAAAGTGCCCAGAAGACCCAAGCCGAATGCACTGGTGAACCACTCAATCATGGGCGTTTCCTTTTAGTCTGGCGCCTAATTGCAGCAGCGCAACAAGGCTCCACAACGCCAATGACAGCAAAATCGGGATATAGGCCAGCCAATGTGGCAATTGCAAAATGGCGGTTTGATAGCCATAGCGCCATTGATCCCAGAACCCATAGCTCATGCGCCACAGCAGAATGATCGCGATGATGAGTGAGACAAGGGTTGCAACCTGTTCTAAAAAGCGGCGCGGCACTTCGCCCAGATTTTGGGTAAAAATATCGGCGGCGACATGGGCACCGTCGCGCTGGCACATGGGCAGAAAGCAGAAGGCGGCCATGGCAACGCCCATTTCGGTCAATTCAAAATCGCCTGCAAAGCCAATGGAAAGCGCGTTCATTACAGTGGCCAAAACATTGACCAGCACCACGAGCGCCAGAATCATGCCACCGGACAGTGCAAAAGCATCTACAGTGCGCACCAAAATTTTGGGCAAATCTGACGATTGACCTGACATAACATCCCCTTTGCCCCGCATTGATGGTTTGGCAGGCCATAACTGTCAAGCGGCGAATCCGCTCAGTGGGGCCAATAAATAACGGCAATAAAGCCCAGAATTGTCACCGCGAGCACAATTAGCCCAAACCATTTCAGATGCTGCTCCGCCCATGTGCGCACATAGGGGCCGAACAGTTTGAAGGCGAGCGCAAAGGCATAGAATCGCAATGCGCGCCCGGCAAATGCGGCAGCTAGAAATATCGCCAAATTGATTTTCAACACGCCGGCGCCAATGCAGACGAGTTTGAATGGAATCGGGGTGACGGCACCAAGGAAAATTGCGGTGACCGCCGCCCAAACATTTTCGGCAGCTTGCTGTTGGAATTCATGAAATGCGGTCTCGAGGCGGTAGGTGGAAATGATCCACTGTCCCAGCGTTTCGAGAAAGGCAAAGCCGATCAAATAACCCAGCAAGCCGCCCGCCAATGAGGCCAGAAGTGCCACATGGGCAACTTTGAATGCTCTTTTGGGCGAGCCAACCATCATGGGCAGGGCAATTATGTCCACTGAAAGCGGCAGCAACGCACTTTCCAGAAAGGAGGTTGCGGCCAAAAGGCTGTAGGCCTTTTTGGACTTTGCCCCTCGCCGCAATTGATCAGCATCGATTTTGCCGCGCAGCCAATTCATTGCTTTTGCTTAGCTGTTCATGCGCGGATGGCGCACTTGATCACCAACCTTCAGCCCATATTGCGCTGACAAGCCGCCATTGATTTCCAGCACAAAGCGCACCGGATGTTGCGATGGAATGCTGGTTGGGTCTTGCGGGATGGCGTTTTGGTGGATGTGTTTAATATAGCCGCGCTCATCAATGAAAATCATATCAAGCGGAATGAACGTGTTGCGCATCCAAAAGGCGACTTCGCGCGTTTCCTGAAAATCGAACAACATGCCCTCATCACGCGGCATTTTGGTGCGGAACATTAGGCCGCGCCGCCGCAATTCTGGCGTGTCTGCAACTTCCACCTTAATGGGAATATCGCCCAGCTCTGTTTGCAGCACCAATTTATTGTCGTTACCTAAACAGCCAACCAAGAACAGGGTCAAAAAAATAACGCTCAGCAATTTTACCGAGCGTTGCAACATTTTGAACAGCATCATTGTGCCCAATCTAATGAGAAGAAGGCGCCTCGCCCCATCCATCCGGACGAATCTCTGCGACCATCAGGCCTTTTGGGCCATCGCCATAGCGCGCCAATACAAATTGGCCAGGGCGCAATTCTGTCAGGCCGAAGCGGCGCAATGTTTCCATGTGAATAAAAATGTCAGGATGCCCCTCGCCTTTTGACAAAAAGCCAAAGCCACGCAGGCGATTGAACCATTTCACTTCCAAACGTTCCAACCGAGAAGTCGGCTCCACCACGACATGAGTGCGTGGTGCGGGCATTTGAGACGGATGTTTTGCGGTAGATTCGTCCATGGAGAGGATGCGGAATGCCTGTAGGCCACCAGGGCGATCAAGCGCTTCGCAAACGATGCGCGCGCCTTCATAGGCCGTTTTATAACCATCGCGGCGCAAACATGTCACATGAACAAGCACATCGGGCATGCCATTATCTGGCACGATGAAACCAAAACCTTTGGCCACGTCAAACCATTTGATCGTGCCCGAAACTTCAATGACATCAACCGAGCCATCTTCCGCGTCGCTGCGCGCCCGGTCTAGATTGCTTTGGTCGCGCTCATATTCCAAATCGGAATTTAGATCCGGTGTGCTCTTGGCCCCCATTTTGCCATGTCCTCTTAAATTGACCTGCCCGCCACAGCTAGGTTACTCAATTACTCCTAATTGAACGAGTTTGTCCGATTCAAAGCGATTTGTTAAGAGTTTAATTGCATTTTATTAACCATTCAACCAAACGACTGATTGTTCAAGCTTTTTTGACCAATGATCGCTGCAGACCTGTTTCACCGGAACAGTTTTTGTGCTCAAATCGTTTATGAATTAGTCGGTTTTCACCTCACAAAATGTAAGGCAAATTATGAGATATTTACACACGATGGTTCGCGTTTCGAACATTGAAGACAGCCTAAAATTCTATTGTGAAGGGCTGGGCTTGCAAGAGAACCGCCGGATCGAAAATGAAAAAGGTCGCTTCACGCTGATCTTTCTTTCTGCCCCGGGCGACGAGAGCGCGCAGGTTGAATTGACCTATAACTGGGATCCTGAAACCTATGATGGCGGTCGCAATTTTGGCCATCTCGCCTATCGGGTTGAAGATATTTATGCGCTTTGTCAGCATTTGATGGATATGGGCTATACCATCAACCGCCCCCCACGTGACGGGCATATGGCCTTTGTTCGTTCGCCAGACAATATTTCCATTGAGTTGCTGCAAGAAGGCGACCATTTGGAACCGAAAGAGCCTTGGGCGAGCATGGCCAACACGGGCGAATGGTAAAATTGAAAATAAAAAATTAACCATTTGTTTAAACCGGCGATTAGGCATCGCCGGTTTATTTTATGGCCAAACGCAAAACACACTCCAAATTTTTGGAACTGGCTTGGCCAATGGCATTTTTCACAAAATATGCGCGTCCTCTAATCGCTGCCCTGCTCTCTGCCGCTTTGTTGGCAGGTTGCGCCTCATTGGGCGGGTTTGACGCTGCACGCAATTACGACAAAAAATATGGCTTGCATGTTGAGCACAGCAAGGTGAACACATTTTGCCTGCTGCCGAAGCTGCGCTATGTGCTGTGGAAAGCCGAAATGCGCTTTGGGCGCCCTGTTGTGGTGACTTCAGGTTTCCGCAATCCCATCCATAATTATATGGTGGGGGGCGCGTGGGGCTCCTATCATCAAAAATGTATGGCGGCCGATATTTTTATTCCCGGTGTACCAAAATCAAAATTGATCGCCTTTATGCGTTCACAATCGCAAGTGGGTGGATTGGGATGTTATCCGGGCCGAAAGTTCATTCACGTGGATATTCGTGGCCGTCCTTCAGGCTATAAACATCCGGTGCAATTTAAAGGCTGTTGATATAAGGGCGAAAATTGCTTTTTTTGACGTTTTTTTGAAAAAAAACGAAAAAAATTGAAAAAGCCTCTTGCGTCTTTTGAAGAACGCAAATATACGACAGGCACCGTTCGAGGCGCCCTTCGTCTAGCGGTCTAGGACGCCGCCCTTTCACGGCGGAAACACGGGTTCGAGTCCCGTAGGGCGTACCAACGGTCCTCATAAATTGGGGACCAAATGAACGACAAGAAACCGGCTTCTGGCCGGTTTTTTTGTGCGCAAATTTTATTGATATTCTAAAAGCTTAGCCATAATAGCTTTCCATCAGCCGATAACACCAATAACTTTCCTTAGTTTGGATCAACCTATTGATTTGCAGCGGCGATTTTCCAGTGATGCGTCGCACCTCACGTCCCATATGAGACTGGTCTGAAAATCCAACTTCCAGCGCGATCTGAGATAAATCTGATTGCTCACCTCCGCGCATGGAAATGGTGCGTTCGAACATTTTTTCCTGCCGTGTAAACTGCTTCAGATCTCGCTGACTCAGCCCAGATATTTTTTTAAGTGTGCGCTGAAATTGTCTTGCGCTTTTTGCACTGGAGCTTTTAGCGAGTTGACCAACCATATAATTTGTCCAGTCGGACACGCGATCGCCAAAGCGTCCAAAATTAGAAGTGCGCGTCTGCGCCCATAGCTTTTCCAGTCCAGATTGAAAGGCGGTCAGACGCTCAGCCTCATCCAGCGCTTTATAGAGCAAGCTAACATTTATCAGCTCAAGCAATTTGGGCGGCAAGATTTGTTGACCGTCCAATATTTGGTCTTTGATCTTTTCCGGCGAGATGCCGGTTAGCGCGAAAAAGGCATCGTTTCGAAAGGCAAACCCGATAACGTAAAGCGGCCTTGGATTGTAAGATAGCAGCGGCACGGTGTTTGGCCCCTGCACACTGATGCGTGGCAAAGCTTCCCCATTATTCCAATTTGGCGACACCATTCGGGTTTCGCCCTCGATAAAGCAGCTAATGCCGCAATAGGGCGAAGTAAAAAAGTGATTGTATCGATCTTCGGCTTTGAGTTGGGCGCTGCGCGTGTCGCGTATCAGCCCCAACAAAAGGCAACTGCTCAAGGCTTGAACTGGTTCTATTAGCTCTGATCGAGTTTTGCCAATGATCTGCGCGTTCTGGGTTGGGTGTGCCATGTCGTATTCGTTCTATATCCAGCGCCACAATTGCGCATCATGTCGCCAAGTTTAATCTTGAGGCGCGATATGGACAAGCAAGCAAATTACGGCCCCTACTCATTTGACACTTTCTCCGACCAGTTGGCCGATAAAGGTTATGTGGTGACCAACACCTCTAAGCTGATCAATTGGGCGCGAACCGGCTCCATGCACCAATTATGCTTTGGCCTTGCCTGCTGCGCCATTGAGATGATGCACTATATTACGCCTCGCTATGACTTCGAACGGTTTGGCATGGCTTTCCCCGCGTCTCCCCGGCAAGCGGACCTTATGATCGTAGCAGGCACGGTCACCAACAAGATGGCTCCGGCGCTAAGGCGTATATATGATCAGATGCCCGAACCGCGCTATGTGATCTCTATGGGCTCTTGTGCCAATGGCGGTGGGTATTACCATTATAGCTATTCCGTGGTGCGCGGGTGCGACCGAATTATCCCCGTGGACATTTATGTGCCGGGCTGCCCGCCGACTGCAGAAGCCTTACTCTACAGCGTTATGCTGTTGCAAAAGAAGATAAGGCGCACAGGCACGATTGAAAGATAGGCTTAGGCACTGGCCAATTGATCTGTCCCTACCTATATTGCCGCGAAACAAACGGCATTCGAGCAGGCATTTATGGACCGATTGGGTCAACAGCTAAAATTCACCCCCTTTGATCGCGTGCTGGTTTCGCTGATTGCGATATTTGTACTGATCAAACTTGCCTTAATGACCCAGACCGGTCTGCTTGACGATGAAGCATATTATTGGGTTTGGGGACATCGCCCCCAGCTTGCCTATTTTGACCATCCCGCGCTTGGCGCTTGGTTTATCGGTGTCACGCGCCTGATATTTGGTGAAGGCATTTTAGGCGCACGTATGAGCGCGTTGATCAGCTTTGCGGGCACGAGTTACCTGTTGTGGCTATTTGCGCATCGTATGCGTCCTGAGGCACCTTTACGTGCTTTTCTGGTGGCAGAGATTGTTCTACTCGCCTCGCCGACTTTCTTTGCCTGGACCACTATTGTCTATTTCGATCATTTGCTGATCCTTTTGTGCCTTGCTGCAATCTATAATTATGGGCGCTATCTAGATGCCCCACAGGATGGTGAAGCGAACATATCTGCCCTTTATTGGGCGGCGTTCTATCTTGGTTTGGCGGCACTGACGAAATATAGCGCGCTCTTTGTCGGATTGGGCTTTGCATTGGCCATTTTGCTCACGCCTGCCTATTGGTCACGCTTACTGCGGCCACATCTTTATCTTGCGGCCCTATTGGCGCTGGTGATGCAAGCGCCGACCCTGATTTGGAATATGCAGAATGATTTCGCATCATTTAGCTTCCACCTTTATGATCGGCACTCTGGCCCTTGGTGGCAAAGCTATGCGGCACATTATTTCATTCGCTACTTCCTTTATACCTTTATCCTGTTTAGTCCCTTCCTTGCGCTTAGCTTATTCCGCGTGCGTTTGATCCGAACTGAGAACCAGTTCACGCGCACGCTGGCTTGGCTGTTGCTATTCGTTGGCGGCACGACTATGGCGTTTCTGCTGTCTATGGTGATGACTGTCTCCAGCCATTGGTATTGGACAGACTTAGCCTATCTTGGCCTGATTGTTTTAGCACCTGTGTTGATGGGCAGCGGGTGGCTTCTATGGGCGCATATCAGCCTTGGGCTGGTTGCGGCCATATTGGTCACCATCAATTACAGCATATTACCATTGGCTGCGCTTTTCGGCGTGCATGATGTGGAAACGGGCAAGACGTTCGGCTGGGATCAAGTTGTGCGTACAGTCGAAGCCGCAGAAGATCAGTATCGGGCCGACTTTATCGGCACCAGTCGCTTTAAGACAGTGGCACAGCTCAATTATCACGCCAAGCGGCAGGATATATATGAGCTATCCCCACAGCCCTCCCAGTTCGATTTCTGGCAAGACCTCAATGCGCTTGCTGGCCAAAATGGGTTGGTGCTGCATGATGAACAGGCCAATATTGAAAAGCTGACGGGCCAATTTGAACAAATTCAGCTTGTAGATGAAATCATCATCGAGCGATATGGCTATCCCATCTATCGCTATCAGCTCTATTTCGGCACCAATTACCAGCCTCAAGAAGATTGATCCTATGCAACTGACCACCCCGCACGCTTATCTGCCGTCTATTCGCTCACTTGGTGTGGTTGCAGGCCTTTTGCTGCTGCTAAAGCTGTTGGTGACCTTTGGTATGGCCCCATTGGGGGACGAAGCCTATTATTGGCGCTGGGCGCAAACGCCAGAGCTTTCCTATTTCGATCACCCGCCGCTTGGCGCTTGGTTGATTGCGGCGGCTCAGGCGCTAGGTCTCAATGCTCTGTTCGGGATTCGCGCGGTTACATTGCTAACGACTGCTGGCACGCTCTATTTCATCTGGCAGATTATCGGCCACTATCGCAGCAATGACGCGCATGTTTCCCATCGGCACTTGTTTTTATTTGTCGCCACCATGATGTTTGCCTCACCGACCATATTAGTATGGTCCAGCCTCATCTATCACGACCATTTACTGATCTTTCTAGCCAGTGGCGCGTTCTTCTATCTTGGTCGTTATTTGGATCGTGCCGGAAGGCAGCAGAATGATCTTGCGGGGCTCTATATTGGCGCTCTTTTTCTCGGGCTTATGGGACTGACAAAATATAGCTCGGTGTTCCTCGGGTTGGCGTTGGCGTTTGTTATTCTGTTTTCCAGCAAATTGCGGTGGCAGCTAAAGTCACCGCATCTTTATCTGGCTGCATTACTGACCTTCGCCTGCATGTTGCCTTTGCTGGCGTGGAATTATGCCAATGATTGGGCGTCGTTTGGCTTCCATTTGGATCAACGCCACGGACAAGGCTGGCTTGAGCGGTTTAATCCCATTGCATTGTTCAACTTCGTCGCTGCAACTTGGATATTGTTCGGACCCTTTCTGATTGTCGCCATTGTCAATCAATTTCGTCGGAAATATACCCAACACGCGCCGCGCTATTTGATGCGCCTTGCTCAATACACCTTTGTTCTATCAACGCTCGCTTTTGCCACCGTATCCGCTTTTGCCTATACGCTTTGGTATTGGAGCGATTTGGCCTATCTCGGCCTATTGCTGCTGATCCCCTATCTGATGCGTACAAAGTTGATGATTTGGGCGCATTATGTGTTTGGGATTTTGCTTATCGCCCTGACTAGCTTTCACTATATCGTTGCGCCGATCACAGTGTGGGTGCCGGGTTATGACAAAGAAGCTTCAAGCGTTTATGGCTGGTCAGAAATTGCTGAGTGGGTGGAAACCACTTCGCAAAAGCAGAATTTAGATCAAATTGCAGCCCTGCGCTTTCAATCGACCAGCATGCTGAGCTTGGCCATGAATGATGTGGATGTGTTCGCCATTGATAGCCGCCCAACGCAATTTGACTATTGGCAGATGCCGCAAAAGGCGGCAGGGCAAGATGTGCTGATCTTGAAAGATGAGGTTGCGCCAAACGGCCTATTGGAAAGCCGTTTTGACGCGGTTGAGTTGCTCGATGAGTTGTCGATCACCAGATTCGGCGTGGAGATTTATCGCTATCAGCTCTATGTGGGTCGAAACTTTAAGCCTTAGTCGATGCGCTTATATTGATATACGCCAACATCAATCATCTGCTCTGCAAAGCCAGCTTCGCAATATGTCAGATAGTAGACCCATTTGCGTTTGAAAGTCTCGTCGAAGCCAAGTTTTTCAATCTCATCCCAGTTAGCCAGAAACGCATCGCGCCACATGGCCAATGTTTTGGCGTAGGATTGGCCAAACATTTCCTGCCGTTCCAGCTTTAGGCCAACATTTTCGCCCTGCTCACGCATCACCTTGTTGGTGAGCAGCATGCCGCCCGGGAAAATATAGCGCTGGATGAAATCAACATTGCTGCGATATTCTTCAAAGTCGTCCTCGTCGATCACGATGGCTTGAATTGAGGCAGTGCCGCCTGGCTTTAACCGATCATGCACAGTTTGGAAATAAGTTGGCCAGTGATCTTCGCCCACGGCCTCAATCATCTCAATTGAGCAAATATGGTCAAACTGACCTTGTGTGTCGCGATAGTCTTCAATCACTAGTTTAGAAAACTTGTCTAAACCTTTGTCAGAAAGTCGCTTAAGGCCATATTTTAGCTGCTCTTTGGACAGGGTGATACCACGCAGATTTGCCTGATAATCCTTAGCGATTGTTTCGGCAAAAGCGCCCCAACCACAGCCAATTTCAAGCACGTCGCTGCCGGGCTTTACCCCTGCCAGATCTGCAACCAAGCGATTCTTCGCCCATTGCGCATCAGTCAGAGATTGATTTTCGTCCGTAAAATAAGCTGACGAATAGATCATCGATTCATCAAGCCACAAATCATAGAAATCATTGCCGAGATCATAATGTTCAGCGATGTTTTTCTTTGAGCCCTCCCGCGTGTTTCGGCGCGAGATGTGGTAGGCCATGTCTTTTGCAGCGCGGTGGAAAAAGCCCGGTTTTGCCGCTGAAAGCTGATCGCGGTTCATCAAGAAGAATTTGAACACGGCGAGAAGGTCATCGCATTCAATGTCTTTATTCATATAGGCGGAAGCAAAGCCCACAGTGCCCCGGCGCGCCGCTTCAAACAGCAAATTGAAATTGTTGAGCTTCAGCGTGGCTTTCGGCCCGCTATTTTGCGGATTGCCGATATAGCCAACGCGGCCAGAAGGCAAAATGACTTTTATGCTGCCATGCGGCACATCTTTAATGATCCGGCGCGCGGCACGGTATAAAATAAACGATAAAAATTTCGACGCGAGGGTCGGTGACGACCGCTGTTGGTCAAATGCCAAATCACTCATACGCTACACTCCTGAACCTTTTTCCATCTGCATGGAATTAACCTTTGGCCTACGGTTCAAGACCTCCCTAATAATGTCCAAAATTCTATCGGTGAATGGGAAAATTTCAAGCCCTTTAAAAAACGCATTGTTTTTAAACAGCAATTTCCCCGCTCAAGACAACCATAGACAAAAACTAGGATGATTTTGCGGCATCCAATATTCTTAATTGAGGTTCTTCACGTCCTTGCCAATGGTTAATGTTCAACGCGCCAACTATATGAATTGGATCACCATTTTTTGCATTTAATAGCATTTGCCCCAAAGGCGTATCCGCCGCGCGGAAGCAAATGCCATTCAGCCGTGCGCGGTCTGGCGAATTCAGCGTAATCCGCACATGGCCGCCAACGCCAACGATATCTGCAAAAGCGACGCGGTGGGCAGGAAATGCGAACAATGGGCCGGGATTGCCCGCGCCATAGGGCCCTGCTCGTTCAATTTGATGGATGAAATCTGTTGTAGCGCCTCTGGCGGTCATTGCAGCATCAATTTTGATGGTGTTTTGCTTGCGCGCCTCATGCACATTTTCAGCCAGTTTTTCGGCTAAGAAAGCGCGAAAATGGCCAATTTCGCCTGATCCGATTGATATGCCCGCTGCCATGGCATGGCCGCCGCCTTTGGTGAGCAAATTCTCATCCACGGCAGCTATCACCGCTTTGCCGAGATCCACACCGGGAATGGATCGACCAGAGCCTGTGCCAGATCCATCGGCTTTTTGCGCAATGGCAAAGGCCGGACGATTAAACCGCTCCTTCAACCGTGCGGCCACAAGCCCAACAACACCCTGATGCCAATCAGGCGAGGCAACAACAATAACTGGCGGCCCTTCTCCGTCGCCGATTTCCGCATCGGCCACAGCGACGGCCTCTTCAACAGCCCGCTTTTCAATAGCTTGCCGTTCTGCATTTAGGCCCTCCAATTGCTCTGCAATGTGCATTGCCTCATGCTGATCATCGCAAGAAAGCAGGCGCGCGCCCAATGAGGCATCGCCAATACGCCCGCCGGCATTGATCCGCGGGCCAAGCAGAAAACCAAGATGATAGGCATTGAGTGGGCCGGAAACTCGCGCCGCCAGCGCCAAGGCAGCCAAGCCCGGATTTTTACCGGAACGCATCACATCCAGTCCACGCTGCACAAATGCGCGGTTCAGCCCTTGCAGCGGAACCACATCGCAAATGGTGGCCAAGGCGACCAGATCGGTGAGCTGCATCAAATTTGGCAATTGTGGGAAATTGCCGCGTTCCTTCAGCACCCGATTGAGCGCGACCAACACCATAAAGGTGACGCCTGCTGCAGCGAGATGGCCTAAGCCAGAAATATCGTCTGGCCGATTGGGGTTCACCACCGCATTGGCGTTCGGCAATTCGTGCGCCACTTGGTGGTGATCGATCACCAAGACATCCACGCCGCGTTCCCGCGCATGGGCTATGGGTTCAAAAGAGGTTGCACCGCAATCGAGCGTGACGATCAATTGGGCGCCCTCGTCGATCAATTGATCCATCGCCGGAATGTTGGGGCCGTATCCCTCAAATATCCGATCAGGGATATAGGTGGCGGGTGCAAGGCCAACGCCCCGCAAATATCGGGTCATCAAAGCGCAGGACGACGCACCATCGACATCGTAATCGCCGAACAAGGCTATGTTCTCGCCACGCTCCACAGCCACAACCAGCCGATCCACCAGCTCATCCATTTGGGTGATGGTGCTCGGGTCTGGCATCAAGTCGCGCAAAGTGGGCAGCAAAAATTCTTCTGTCCCGTCCAACGGCACGTCTCGCGCGGCCAAAATGCGGGCAAGGATTTCGCTTATGCCATATTGTTGCGCCATCGCTGTTGCCGTGCGCATTTGAGCGGCGCTCAACCGGTCAATCCAAGCGCGGCCATTCACTGACTTTTCGACATTTAAAAAGAAGTCTTTTTCTTCAAACATAACGCGAACTTACCTGTTGTCGCCCTTTGATTGAAGCAAATAATGGCACAAAAAAAGGCGCGCAGAGAATTGCGCGCCTTGAAACTGAATTTGGACGATTAAATATCGCGCAAATGCCGTGCATTGATTTGGCGCACAGTCTTTGACCATGAGCGCATTACAATGGTTGAAGTTTCCACATGTTTTGGGCGGATTTTCACGCCATCCAACATAGAACCATCTGTTACGCCTGTTGCGGCAAACAACACATCGCCAGACGCCAGTTCATCAACCGCATATTTGCGCTTGTGATCAGTGATGCCCAAACGGGTCGCGCGGACACGCTTTTCGTCGCTATCCAGCACCAAACGCCCCTGCATCTGGCCGCCAACGCAACGCAATGCCGCAGCCGCCAGCACGCCCTCCGGCGCACCGCCTGTGCCCATATAAAGGTCGATTCCGGTTTCATCGCGATCTGTGGTGTGAATAACGCCAGCAATATCACCGTCATTGATCAATTTGATCGACGCGCCAATCTCGCGCAACTCGTCGATAATGTGAGCGTGACGCGGGCGATCAAGCACGCACACTGTTACGTCAGCAACCGAAACACCGCGCGCTTTGGCAATGGCCTCAACATTTTCAGTTGGGGTGCGGTCCAAATCGATAATGCCTGGTTCGTAACCCGGGCCAACGGCAATTTTTTCCATGTAAACGTCAGGTGCGTGCAACAGGCCACCACGTTCTGCCATGGCCAAAACAGCCAATGAGTCGTGCTGGTTTTTGGCGCACAAAGTTGTGCCCTCAAGCGGATCAACAGCAATGTCCACTTTTGCACCTTTGCCGATGCCAACTTCTTCGCCGATGAACAACATTGGCGCTTCGTCACGCTCGCCCTCACCGATCACCACACGGCCATCAACTGAGATTTTGCCCAGCTCTTCGCGCATGGCTTCCACGGCCGCGCGGTCTGCTGATTTTTCGTCGCCCTTGCCGCGCCAATGGGCCGCTGCAATAGCCGCATTTTCGGTTACGCGCACAATTTCAAGGGTCAAATTACGATCAACAATCGCCTCAGCGGTGATTGTGGATTTAGCTGTCACTGCCATTTTGATGCCTCTGCCTTTTCAACTTTGGCGTTAAAACCGCTCGATTCTGATCACCTGCGGTTTTCCAACAATAAAGCCATCTGCTGCAATCCGATCAATGGTTTGCCGCACTGACTGCTCAAGGGTCTTTTGCGTGATCAACACCACGGTGCGTGTTGCCTCGCTTTTGGTCTCAGGATCATTAACAACCAAGTCTGGACGTTGAATGACACTTTCAAGCGAAATATCACTTTCCCCCATGCGAGACGCTATAGCAGCAAGTGCGCCAGGAATGTCCCTAGCATTTAGTCGAATAAAGTAGCCGCCCTCATGCTCACGCATCCGCGCTTTATCATAAGGCACCAATTCATCCACCGGCAAACCAAGCGGCGGCACATGGGTGCCACGTGCACAGTCGAAAATATCTGAGATCACAGAGGCCGCGGTTGCATCGCCGCCTGCACCAGGGCCAGCCAGCAGCAACTCTTCCACATGATCCGTTTCCAGCGACACCGCGTTCAAAACGCCATCAATGCCAGCAATGGTGCTGCTTTTCGGCACCAACGTCGGGTGCACGCGCTGCTCAATGCCGTCTGGAGTGCGCTGGGCAACGCCAAGCAGTTTGATATCAAAGCCCAAATCGCTGGCTACTTTAATGTCGGCTTGATCAATGCGGGTGATGCCTTCAACATACATTTGGTCGGCAGCGATTTTGCAGCCAAAGCAAAGGCTGGTGAGAATGGCCAGCTTGTGAGCCGTGTCAAACCCTTCAATGTCAAAAGTCGGGTCTGCCTCGGCATAGCCAAGTTCCTGCGCATCTTTCAAGCAAGCTTGGAAATTGATCCCCTCATTGGTCATGCGAGTCAGGATATAGTTGCAGGTGCCGTTCATGATGCCATAAACGCGCTGCACCTGAGCAAGCCCCAAACCTTCGCGCAATGTTTTAATGATCGGGATACCGCCAGCGACCGCTGCTTCAAAGCCAAACTGTGTATTGGTTTGTTCAGCCAAGCGCGCAATATCAACACCATGTTTGGCGATCAACGCCTTGTTGGCAGTGACAACAGGTTTGCCCAATTCAAGCGCCGCACGGATTGATGCGAGGGCCGGACCATCTTCACCGCCCATCAGCTCCACAAAAAGATCAATGTCGTCAGATTTGGCCAAAGCGACAGGATCGTCGAACCAAGTCATTTCAGAAAGATCAACCCCACGATCTTTGGAGCGTGAGCGCGCGGCAATGCCCGTGACAACGATTTGGCGCCCGAAACGTTGGGTCATGCGCTCTTGCTCATTCACCAGCATTGAAATGAGTGAGGCGCCAACTGTGCCTACACCAGCAATGCCTACACGGAGGGGAGCATCGTCGTTCATATCTTGCCTTTCCGATTCACGCATCTGCGCTAAAATCCTATTTCGTGTGTCTGAACGTGGCTCACGGCCCTTGCGTAAGTTGAAAACAAACAAGGGATCTGCCGCGAATTCTCGGCCAAAACGGCTGGGTGAACACCCCGTTTCCGCCAGAAAGCGCTCGACCTGCGCCAAAAATTCAGCCTGCTCAGACATATCCTACAAATCCTACATTAGATTACTTGCGCAGCTATAAATAGGAAAAGTCCTACAGGTCAAGAATTGATTGTAGGAAAAGTGAATCGAACACAAAAAAGCCGCGCATAAAGCGCGGCCTTAAATCAAATCAGCTGGCTGAAGAATTATTGGCTTTCGCCCTCTTCATCCTGCGCTGCTGCGAACAGAGCCTCACAGGCTTCAACTTTCGCACGCGTTTTCGCATCCATATTTTCTGGATCGTAAGTGAAAGCTGCACATGATTCCAATGTCAGCACTTCACCATCCGGGCCGATCACCTGTTGCGAATCTTCAGTGTTGCCATCTGTCAGCGCATCCAAAGCCTTTTCAGCTTCTTTCGCCAAATCTTGTGCGCTGGTTTGGGTTTGCTCAAGCGCGTCCTGTGCATCGCGGCCCAACTGCTCAACGGCTTCTTGGCCCTGCTCTGTCAGCGTGTTGACATTGTTTTCAATGTCTTTGCTCACTTGATCAGCCTGGTTCTGCAAATCCTGGATGAGATCGCCAGTCTGCTCCGTTTCCGCTTCAGGTTGCTCGGTGGTCGCATCATTTTGCTGCTCAGTTTCAACCTGAACTTCAACTTCTGTCTGCGGCGCTTCGTTGACTTCTGGCGTTTCTTGCGGGTTATCGCAGGCCGCAAGCAGCCCAACTGCCAAAATTGAAAGGAATATCTTTTTCATTAGAAACCTCTTTAATAACGCACATTTACGCGGTGCGTGTTCGCGTCTCCCCTAATGCGGAGACATAAGATTTAGATTCGGACCAATTTGCGGCAAAAAAAGGCGCCACACATAAAATGTGCAGCGCCGTAACATTTTTAGAACAGTTGGGCTGGCCGTTTAGCTTTTTAGCTTCACGATGTTATCGCCCATGCCGCCATGCTTTTGCATGAAGCGCTTCACATTTCGCGCTGCTTGGCGAATCCGCTGTTCATTTTCCACAAGCGCAATGCGCACATAATTGTCGCCATATTCACCAAAGCCCAGCCCCGGCGCGACCGCAACGTCCGCTTCCTTTATCAGCAATTTGGCAAATTCGAGTGAGCCCAAATGTGCAAATTGATCCGGAATTGGGGTCCAAGCAAACATTGTCGCTGGTGGTGAATTAACTTCCCAGCCTGCTCGACCAAAGCTCTCCACCAGCACATCGCGGCGGTGCTGGTAGATATTGCGCACTTCCGCCACGCAATCGTCCGGCCCATTGAGTGCGGCTGCTGCTGCAACTTGGATTGGCGTAAACGCGCCATAATCGAGATATGACTTCACGCGCTTCAACGCTTTGATCAAGCGCTCATTACCCACCGCAAAACCCATGCGCCAACCGGGCATGGAGAAAGTTTTCGACATTGAGGTGAATTCAACCGCGATATCCATTGCCCCTTCAATTTCCAAAATTGAAGGTGGCGGTGTGCCGTCGAAATAAATCTCGGAATAGGCCAAATCGGACAGGATAAAGATTTCGTGCTCGCGGCAATAATCTACCACTTCCTTATAGAAATCCAAATCAGCTGTGTAAGCCGTTGGGTTGGCTGGATAGTTCAGAATCAACGCGATTGGCTTTGGAATTGAATGGCGCACGGAACGATCAAGCGCGCGCATAAATTCCTCATTTGGCTCAGCGGGCATAGAGCGCACAACGCCGCCAGACATGATAAAGCCGAATGAATGGATCGGATATGTCGGGTTTGGCACCAACACCACATCGCCCGGGGCGGTGATGGCAGACGCCATATTGGCAAAGCCTTCTTTGGAGCCAAGTGTGGCCACCACCTGTGTATCTGGATCAAGCTTTACGCCAAAGCGGCGACCATAATAGCTCGCCTGCGCTTTACGCAGCCCGGGAATACCTTGCGATGAGGAATAACGGTGCGCCCGTGGGTCTTTCACCGTTTCCTGTAGCTTTTCAACGATATGCTTAGGTGTTGGCAGATCCGGATTGCCCATGCCGAGGTCGATAATATCCACGCCCGCCGCTCGCGCCGCCGCCTTGATCGGATTGATATGCTCAAACACGTAAGGGGGTAGTCTGCGAATACGGTGAAATTCTTCGGTCATGGTTCCTCTTTCGACCTCTCAGGAATGCGCGAAGCACCTTGCGACGCGCTCATCTTAGAATTGTAACAAATTGTGGTTTTTAAATGGATAAGAAAATTTGCAAAGCCGATTTCTATCAAATTTGACTTGAGGAACCCAATATTTTCACCAGACAGCGAATTTTCAAGCTAGTGTATGTGTCAACAATATTGATCTCGGCCATTCGCCGACGGGGTGTTTAAGATGCGTATTTTTATTCTGTTTTTTGCTACATTCTTGGTTTCTAGCGCCACGGCCCTTCCCGCATCGGCCATCACCTGCAAAAGCTATAGCGCCTGCCAACAAGCTGTCGTCAATTGGTGTGAGGGTCGGCACCCGCGAGCAGATGGCGATGGGGATGGTATCCCCTGTGAAAATGTTTGCAGTTCCGTTCGGCAGGTGAATGCAATTCGCGTGAGCCTTGGCCTAAACTGCCCACCCGCTCGATAGTCAGCCCGCAAGATACGATTTTCCGTTGAAAACTGGAAAATTGTCGCAAAATATTTAAAATTCAAATTGATTTCTCGGCGCCGCCTGCAATTAGTACGGAAAGCGTACAAAGATAATGAGTTGATTATGCGTGCCGAACATTTGGAATTGCTCCACCGCCTTGCCCACCGCTATTGGATGAAACACACGTCCGAATTGGGCATGAGCCACAGCGAGTTCGAATATTTGAGTGCTATTTTTGAGCAAGCGGAACTGGCCAAAGACAAAGAATTTCACGGCCAGCATTTGCACGATATTGTGCGTTCCATGGGCGTGAACAAAGCCTCTGCCAGCGCCATGATGGACAAGCTGGAGAAGCGAAAGCTGGTAAAACGCAAGCCATGCAAGAAAGATGCGCGTGCGCAACATATTGTTTTGACCGCCAAAGGCGAAGAGCTTCGGGTTGCTGGTAAAGCTGCCTATGCCGCGCTAGAGGCCACCGTTGCTGATTTAGATCTAGGCACCATTACGGCAGTCGACGCACCAGCTCCAGAAGCATCGCCAAAAGCAAAAGAGCAGACGGAAAAAACCAAGAAGAAGTCTGACTCTCAAAAAGCAAAAGAGGCGGCGGACGCGGCAAAACAAGCCGAATTCGACGCCTCACAACTCACATTGTTTGGCTAGCGAACATACCCAGATTAATAGGATAAAGCGATTCAGTGTCGTCATAATCAAGGGGTAAAGGCTCCCCATTTTGCGCAATCATCTTGAGATTGCGGAAGCTGGCTTTGCCTTTGCCCGACAGCAACACACCGAAGAAGACCTTCTCCGTTTCTTTTGGGATGAATAGCTCGATGGCGACATCCTGCCAATTAGAGTCTCCTTTAATCGAGCGATCCAGTTCCGGTGTTTGCATATTGTCGAACGCCAGCACTTCTCGATCAGCACCATCGGCACGCATCCAAAGGCACGCGCTGTCGGCGTCCTTGGTCTTGATTTTTCCTGAAAACTTCAAAGCTTCGTCTTTAAAGCGGTCCGCTGAGAAAAACTGCATCAGCGTCGCATAAGTTCTAGGACGCTGTTTTTCGCACTCTATTGATATCGTTCGTGACGCTTCTTCAAACGCAAATTGATAGCAAGAGCTGAGATATTCTCCGTGGGCAAACCAGCCGTATGGCAAGCTATCCCGGTCTCGATTTGTGTTCAGCTTGGCGTTTAAATGATTCCAACTGATTTCCCCGGTCAATTCGGAGAATATCTCGAGACATTGACTGTGAGACAGGTCAATATCGCGCTGTTTTAGAGACTGGCGCAGCCTTTTGGCCAGCGCTTTGGCATGGTCAGAATAATAAGTCATGATCGCCTCATTCGCGACGATTGTAGCCAGTTGCGCAAATTACTGAACATCGTCGCTGATGTGACGATTATTACACTTTAAACGCCTTCACCATTCCCAGCGGGATTGCGCAGGCAGGTGGCGTAAACCTGTCTCAAGGCTACGCCGCCCTGCCATAAAGTCAAGCGCTACGGGAACATCGCCACTTGTTGCAGGCCGGTGGTTTCTTCAATGCCGAAAGCAATGTTGAAGTTTTGGATCGCTTGTCCTGCGCTGCCTTTAACAAGGTTGTCGAGCGTGGCGATCACGATGGCGCGGCCGGGAATACGGTCTTCAAACACATTGATTTTGCAAAGGTTTGAGCCACGCACCATGCTGGTGGATGGCATGACGCCTTCGTCCAAAATATGTACGAATGGCTCGACGTCATATTTCGCTTTCAGGGCGGCACGTAAGTCTGCGGCAGATTTGCCTTCTGCAAGGCGCAGATGGCACGTCACCAACTCGCCGCGACTCATGGGGATCAGGTGTGGCGTGAAGCCAACAGCAACTTGCTGCTCTGCTGCCAAGCTGATTTCCTGATCAAGTTCTGCGCTATGCCGGTGCGACGCGACAGCATAAGGGGACAAGCTTTCGCCTGCTTCTGTGAAGAGCGTGTTTTGTTTAAGGCCACGCCCTGCTCCGCTAACGCCAGATTTCGCGTCAATGATAATATCTGCAGGATCGATCAGAGCCGCTTTCGCCAATGGAATCAGCGCCATAAGTGCAGCAGTTGGATAACAGCCGGGGCAAGCAATGATGCGGGCATCTTTGATCTGTTCCCGATAATGCTCGGACAGGCCATAGACCGCTTTTTCCTGCAAATGAGGCGCAATATGCTTGTTGCCATACCATTTTTGATAAGAATCGGGATCGCGCAAGCGATAGTCTGCTGACATATCGATGATGCGCGGACGGTCATGGTTTTCCACAATCTCAGCAATGATTTCCTGCGACGTGGCGTGGGGCAAGCCACAAAACACAACGTCAAAATCTTGCCATTTCATGTCATCAGTCTGTTGTAATCGGGGTAAACCCAACCCATCTAGGTGGGGAAATACCGTGCCCAAGGGCTTCCCTGCATGGGTATTGGCAGTTAAAGCAGTGAATTCAAGCTGAGGATGGAGGACACCTATTCGCAATAAATCCGCTCCGGTATAACCTGATGCGCCCAGGAGTGCTGCTTTGAGCTTGTTGCTCATATCTCTTGCCCTTCTTGGTTGATTATGCGAAAGAAATTGTCCAGAAAGCCGTTCTACTTGCTTGAATATGTAAAGTAAATGGGCAGAACCTTGGATATGGTTCGGCTATTCGGTGGAAGTGAGGGTACAAATGGCAAAACGCATTGCTGTTGCCACCATTGGCACGCAAGGTGACGTCCAGCCTTATGTGGCTCTGGCTATGGCCCTGCAGGATCGTGGTTACGATGTTGTGGTCGGCGCGCCGGACGATTTCAAAGATATGATCGAAAGTCGCGGCTTAGAATTTTATTCCTTGGGCGACAAGATTCAAAATTTTCTGCAGCAATCTGACTTTGAAAACGCCATGAGTCAGAACATGTTGGTGAACATGCCCTCTCTGCTGGCCAAGGGGCAACAGATTGTGGAAACGGCTGCGCGCCACTCTTGGGAGATGTGCCAAGGTGCCGATGCGCTTGTGTTGAACATGAACACCAGTTTCGGCATTGATATTGCTGAGGCATTGGATATCCCATCCGTCATGGCCGCGTTGCAACCGCTTAATTCCACTGAAGAATTTCCGCTTTGCGCCTACTATGGGCCTGATTTGGGCAAGACCTTTAATAAGCTGTCTTACTCCATCATGCATGTGCAACAGCTTTATTACGATTTGCCGCGCAACCGATTGCGCAAGGAGCTTTTGGGCTTGAAGCCGCGCAAAAAAGGCGGCTTCTTCAAGGATACGCAAGGCAATGATTTGGATACGCTCTATGCCTACTCCGAACATGTGTCGCCACGTCCTTCAGATTGGCCAGAAAGCGCCAAGGTAACCGGTTACTGGCAGTTGAATGACAATACGGGCTGGGAACCAAGCGACCGCTTTAAAGCGTTTCTCGCCGAGGGCGAAAAGCCGATTTATGTTGGCTTTGGCTCCATGCCTTTTGGCGCTCAGCGCAATACTGAAATTTTGAAAGAAGCCGTTGCCAAATGGGGCGGCCGCGTGGTTGTTGCGCGCGGCTGGGGTGGCATCAACCCTGATGATTTACCCGAAACCATTTACGCCATCCGCAAGGCGCCGCACGACAAATTGTTCCAGTATGTGCGCGGCGTTGTGCATCATGGTGGCGCAGGCACCACGTCTGCCGGCTTGCACCAGGGTTTGCCCACCTTCGTTGTGCCGCAAACGGTTGACCAACCTTATTGGGGCCGCCGTGTTTATGATTTGGGCTGCGGGCCGAAGCCTGTGCGCTTGCGCAAGCTAACGGCTGATGATTTGGCGGATGCATTGCGGCTTTTGGCAAACACACCAGAATATGCTCAAAATGCTCAAGCGCTGGCCGCTCAACTTCAGCAAGAAGATGGTTGTGCCAACGCTTGTGATATTATTGAGGATATGATGGACCGCTATCAACCTCAATCAATGGTTCAGCCACAGCGGTCCGCACATCTCTAGCGCTATTTATTTCTTGCTGATTTGATGGCTGTAGGCTGTGGTGATGATCAAGGCCGCAGCCACACCAGCAATCAAAAAGACGAAATAGAGCGGCGCTGCCACTTCAAACAGGGCAGCGAACAATGCGGTGGCCAATCCAACCAACATGAAGAACCAGCCAGCAAATAGATTGGCCTGCGCCCATGTCTGCTCATCGTTTAGGGTCCACGGGAAACGGATGCCGAACAATTTGTTGGGCTGTGTTTTAGGCAAATAATTGCCCACGACCGCTAGCAGCAAGCCGACGGCCATCGTCACTATGCGTGGCACATTCAGCTCTACACCATGGCCTGACAACAGCATGATCACTTCGATCAGCAAGAACAAAGCCAAAATGGACGTGGTGAGTGGCGCGAGCCATGCGCCCTCTTCTTTCACGCTAATTGCCGCAAATAGCCCTAAAAAGACAAGCGCTAGAAATGGTCCAATCAACAGCGCCCATTTCGCTGGCCAAAGATTGTCAGCCTCTCCCCAGATGTTCCAATGGATTGGCACCAATTGATCCAGATCGAGCGATAAATAGCCCAAACCAGCAACGGCAAAAATCACGATAAGCTGTGCCACATGGACACGATTTAAGATTCTATTTGTGGTCAATTTTTCTCTCCACCAAAATCAATTAGCTCGGCGAGTGCCCGCTCGAGAATGCTCATATTCAGGCTGTAGATGATCGTGTTTTTGTCGCGCTTTGTGCTGACCAAGTTTGCCTTTTTCAGTTTTGCAAAATGGGTCGACATGGTCGGTTTGGTCAGTTCAAACATATCCGCCAACTCCCCCGCTGACTGCGGGCCCTTCTTCAGTTGTTGAATAATTTTACGTCGCACCGGATGTGACAATGCTTCAAATACTGCGTTCATTTTTCACCTATTTAGATAATAATCTAATTAGATATTCATCTAACTAGAGTCAAGAGGTAAAAAGAAAGCCGCTTTAAAAAAGCGGCTTTGCTAAAATTTAGATAATGATCTGCTCGGTTAGGCAGCTTTGCGATTGCGCAGCGCATTGCGCATAATCAGCACCATCAAGCCAAGAAAACCGCCAAACATGATCGCCCCCGCCAAAATAAGGGATTTTCGCGCGGTACTCGCAAATTGCATGTCGCGCGGATCAAAATTGATGGCGCGGAAATTATCACCTGCCAACGGTGTCGCTTCAAAAGCGACACGAGCACGTTCGATTGAGCGGTCTTGCTCAAGTTCGCGAATTTGACGATCAATTTCAGCCAATTGTGCGACAAAATTCTCTTTGTTTTCACGGCTGCGCATCATTTCAATTTCTTTTTCAATCGCAATATAGCCAGCGAAATAATATGGCACATCAGCCTGAATTTGCGTCACCGTTGCATTACGGCCAAAAGTGTTCCCTTCCAGCAAAGCACTTTGCGCCAAATCTTGCGAGCGCGCCAAAGCTGCCTGCTCCTCAAGAAACGCCAAACGTTCATTCACGCGCTGGTCATAATCTGCGATTGCATTTTGGCGATCTTCGCGCAGATCTTCCAACTGCAACTGGCGGCTTTGTTGGGAGAATTGCAGCTGCTGCTCAAATAGTTGAACGAGATTGCGTTGCACGCGGGCTGTGCCAGCTTTCACAATCTCTGTCATAACGGCAATACCTGCTTCTTCAGACGGTACGGTGAAACTCATTTGCCAATTTGGGCGCGCACCTTCCTCGGGCTCAGGCGCGACCAATTTAACTGCATTGGCGAAACCGACAGCGCTTCTGTCTGGGTTGGTGCCATCTGGGTCCACAAGCACTTCGCGTGCGGCTTCAACAATGACATCACGCAACTGAAGTTCCTGCACAAAATCGTTCATTAAACGACCGCGCGTGACGGAGATGAATTCCGTGCGGTTCAACGGCGCGTAAGTGTTCTGCTCGATTGTGCTTACGGGAAACAATTCAATCGACGCCTTTTCAGGATGATTGGGCACCAAGATATAGGCAAGGCCAAAGATAAGCCCTAGCAATGTGCAGCCAATGATAATCCACTTGCCGTCCCAAAGGCCAACAAGCAAATCGCCAAGATCAATTTCATCATATTGCGGACGTTGATCAACCTGATTCACGCCGAATCTCCCAATGCAAATTTGAATATTCAGTTAAATACAAAAAAGGGCCGCCAAAGGCGACCCTGAAATTCGAAACGCGTTGTGATTAGCGTTTTGAGAACTGGAATGAACGACGAGCTTTTGCGCGACCGAACTTTTTCCGTTCAACAACACGGCTGTCCCGAGTAAGGAAGCCGCCTTTTTTCAATACTGCGCGCAGCTCAGGCTCGAAATATGTCAAAGCTTTTGAAATGCCGTGACGTACCGCACCAGCTTGACCAGACAAACCGCCGCCAGAAACTGTGGCCACGATGTCATATTGGTCTTTACGCTCAGCAGCAACGATTGGCTGTTGCAAAACCATTTGCAAAACTGGACGTGCGAAATAAGCATTCATTTCACGGCCGTTTACAGTGATTTTGCCTGCGCCTGGCTTAATCCATACGCGTGCAATCGCATCTTTACGTTTACCAGTTGCATAGGCGCGGCCGTGCTCGTCCAATTTCTGAACGTGTACAGGCGCATCATCTGCTGCAACTGCTGTGTTTACTTCGCCGAGTTCCTCAAGCGAATTGATGGTCTCTTGTTCGGCCATATTAGTTCACCCGCTTGTTTTTGGCGTTGATAGAGGCAGCGTCCAGCACTTCTGGAGACTGAGCTTCGTGTGGGTGCTCTGCACCAGCATATACACGCAAGTTTTTCAACTGCTGACGGGCCAAAGGACCGCGTGGCATCATGCGTTCGATTGCTTTTTCCAACACGCGCTCTGGATATTTGCCAGTCAACAAATCACGCATTGAGCGCTCTTTAATGCCGCCTGGGTGACCAGTGTGCCAGTAGAAAATTTTGTCATCAAGCTTCTTACCGGTGTATTTTACCTTGTCCGCATTGATGATGATGACGTTGTCACCGCAATCCATGTGCGGCGTGTAAGATGGCTTGTGCTTGCCGCGCAAACGAGTGGCAACGATAGCTGCCAAGCGGCCCACAACCACGTCAGTTGCGTCGATCAAGATCCACTTTTTCTCGATCTCGCTCGGTTTCGCCGAGTAGGTCTTCATTATTAAATTCCTTGATTGGTCAAGAATGGAGCAAACGCCCCTATTCTGTCGGTTCGGCTCAGCATTTAGGCCAAAAATCCAAGCACGTCAACAGAAAATATTTTATCTAGCAAAATCAAATACTTAATTTAGCGGTATTAAATTACCGCTTATTTTCTGCTTTCATATCAGCAAGATAAGCTACAATTGAGCCGAGCAGCAAAAATGCTGTAATTTGGTGTGCAAGTGCAAGGCCCAATGGTACGACATAAATAAGGGTGAAAATACCCAATAGAATTTGCACCAGCACCAATGCACCAATGATCAACATCCAGCCGTGAACGCCCGCAAACTGCGTGTTCTTCCATGCTTTATAGAGCAGGAATGCCGCAAAGATGGCGATGACATAAGCAAAGGTGCGGTGATTGAATTGAGCTGTCGTGATGTCCTCAAACGCATCAAGCCAAGCTGGCGTCGAGGTGTAAATATTATCCGGGATTAGCGCACCGTCCATCAGTGGCCACGTATTGTAGGTCAGTCCCGCATCCATGCCAGCGACAAAGGCCCCGGCAATAAGCTGGATAAACACCATGCCGCCAAACAACCACATGACTGGGCGCCAGCCCTTCTCAACCCAGATTGGATCAACTTGGCGCAATCGGCGGACCACCCAAACGATGGCTAGAAATAGAATACAAGCCGCGCTTAAGTGTGTTGCCAACCGGTATTGAGAAACATCCACGCGCTCAGTAAGCCCGGAGCTGACCATCCACCAGCCCAAGAAGCCTTGGAAGCCGCCAAGCAGGAACAGAATGAACAAGGATGGCGCAAGTTGCCAATTCAACCGTTTTTGGAACAAGAAGATCACGAATGGAATGGCAAAGACCAAGCCGATGATGCGGCCAAGAAAGCGGTGACCCCACTCCCACCAGAAGATGAACTTAAACTCTTCTAAGCTCATGCCCTTATTGATGAGCTGATATTCTGGAATTTGGCGATATGCTTCAAGCTCAGCTTGCCAGTCTTCCATTGTAAGTGGCGGGATCATGCCAGAAATCGGCTTCCATTCTGTGATGGAAAGACCGGAATCGGTGAGCCGTGTCGCGCCGCCAACGGCCACCATAATCAAGATGAGCACGGCCAACACATATAGCCAAATGCGGACGGGCCGCAAAATATCTTGAGATTGGTCGGATGGGGATGCTGTCTGGCTCATGGGGCACTCACAACTTGTTAATTTGGTTGAGTGTGGTAAAGCCTTTGGCGCTGCGGTGCAATGCTAGTTTTTGCCGCAGGGGCGGCAATTGATGAGGTTGAAATGAATCGACGCACGAAAAAACTATTGGGCATTCCGCTGATTGTGTTGATCCTGATCCTATATTCATGGCTCGGCGTGTTCATTTATGAACTTGGCTTTATGACCCTGCCAAACTGGGCGCAAGTGATCTATTTTGCTGTGGCTGGCTTTGGTTGGTTTTTCCCTGCCGCCTGGGCGATCAAGTGGATGTCCGCCCCTGGCCCCGGTGAAAATGAAGATCCTTACGCCGATCTCTAATCAATATTGACGCGCTTCATGCCCGCTTGCGCGGTAAAAATCGCACCCGTGAGAAACACATCTAAGAAACGCTGTTTTTGAAAATGACCATTGAGCGACACCCGCGGCAACGCCGTGAGATGCTCCGCATGGTCATGATAAAGTCCGCCAGGGCGCGTGGTAACTGCCGTTTCGATGCCCATTTCCGCAGCCATATCAAATTCCCGCTTCCCGGCCGACAGCGGGCCACCCAAGGGATAAGAGAAATGCGTTGGGCGTTTGCCTAGCTTCTCCTCCAACACATCGAATGATGTTTGGATTTCGGCTTTCGCCTCATCGGCGGACAGTTTTTTCAATTCATAGTGGCACATCGTGTGTGCGCCGATGGTGCAAAGCGGGTTTTGCGCAAAGGTACGCAACTCTTCCCACGACATGATCAAGTCCTGACATTGCTTGCGCAGGTCATATCCATATCGCTCAGCGAGCTTACGCATCAGCTTTACCCGGTCATGCTCTGGCATTTTGCGCATGTGCCAATAAATCTCATCAAAAGCGGCAGACATTTCTTCCGCGTTTTGCGTACTAAATTGGGTTTGAGCGTCTGCCAAATCAATTTCGATGCTGGGATTTTGGGCGATGATATCTTCAAGCGCCTGCCACCAAATATCTCCCTCGCCATCTGGAAATGCTGTTGGCACAAACAGGGTGAACGGGCATTGATGTTTTTGCAAAATCGGGAGCGCAAATTGCAGATTATCGCGATAGGCATCATCAAAGGTGAACACCGCGAACTTCTTTGTTTTGCCGGGGTCCTGAATGCGTTTGCGCGCTTCAGTTAGGTCGACAATATCAATATCTTTCTCGCGGCATGCCAAAATGGCCTGTTCCAGAAATTCAGGCGTGATTTGCAAAATCGCATTGGGTGCAAAGGCTGCTGGCGTGTCGGGCAAGACACGATGTAGCGTGAAAATAACGCCTTTGGATGCAGAGAATTGCCGGATTAGTCCGCTCAAACGGGTTGCGGCCAGCACTTCAAAGCCGGCCTGCAAGATTTTATATTTCAATCCAGACACAAAATGCTCATTCTTTAGCGATTAGGCGACGTGGGTGTCGCGATTTTCGACATCAGTTATGCGGCAGAATCCTAAACCAAGGCTTTGGGCATCAGCGCGGATTTTATCGAATTGCGCGCGATTAATGCCATCGCTTGGCAGCACCAAATGGGCGCCACTGTCGGCAAAAGCCACAATCGGTGAACGTGCGCCCAATTGACCACATTCGACAATCACATAGTCATATAGTGCGCCCAAGGCGTCGATAAGCAACATGAAGTCTTGCGAATTGAAGCGCAGGCGATCTTTTGTGCCCCAAGGCACAAAAAATAGGTTCTCATCCCGTCCGCCGTGGATTACATCGCCAAACTCAGCCTCACCTTCACACAAGTCCGTTAGACCAAGCGTATCGGGCAGATGATCAGCGCCGCCAGCATTCACCACAACGGCAGTGTGATTGCTCTCCGCAATGTGTGCCATAAGTTCAGCGGCCAAGCGCTGATCCGCACGGCCAGACTTTGGTGTCGCCACCAACACAATATGCTGTTGTGATAAAGAAAGCTCGCTCAACACCACAGGCAAATCATCTGCCAATTTGGGATCATGTTTTGCGATCTTATGCACTTCACCCTGGCCGAACATTTCATCATGGCTCGCCGCTTCTGGTGTTGGCTTCTCGCTTTCGGCTACTTCAGGTTTGATGGGCTCTGATGGCACTGCAACCAGTGCAGGTTCAGCAGCTACACTACGCCCTTCATCTTCTGCCTTAGCTTGGCGCAAATGCACCAAACGGCCTGAAGCAAGTTCGCCGACGATGATTGAGCCGACTTGTACCACTAGAGCCAATGCCGCTGCGACAATGGTCAACATGGTCTTTTTCGGTGCCGCCGGAGAGTTTGGTACGCTGGCTGTTGAAATCGTGCGCACGTCAGGGAATGTCGCGCCGCTGTTGGTGCGGGCTGTAGCTTCACTCAATCGCGCAAGAAACGTGTTCAACAAATCGCGTTGCGCACTCGCTTCGCGCTCCAACTCTGCTAGGGTGACCCCTGAGCGCTCCGCATTCGAGGCAGAAAGCTTTAAGCGGGTCAGATCATCTTGCAATGACTTTTCAAGTTCAGCCTCAATTTCTGCTTGGGTGGCCAATGCTTGGGCGATACGACGTCCCTCGCCTGCGATTTGGCTGTTAATGTCACGAATCTGCGCATCAAGTGCTTGAATGGTAGGATGGTTATCCAATAAAGTTGCCGCGCTTTGCGCACGCGATGCTTGGAAGTTGGCCTTCTGCTCTAGCATACGCTGCACGATTGGCGATTCTCGCACGTCAGGAACAGACTCAAGCGCTTGACCTTTGGCCAGCAAATCCTGGATCAAGCGTGAACGTGTTGCTGCCGCATTTTTACGTTCTGACGCGGCACTGATCTGCCTAGAAATTTCAGATAGCTGTTGCCCCAACAATGAATTGTCACTTTGGCCCGTGAACAGGTCATTATTTACCCGGAAGTCGGCGACCTTGTTTTCGGCCTCAGTTACATCGCGGCGCAGACGGTCAATTTCCTGCTCCAGCCAGCGGGTGGCATTTGCAGTATCTTCAATGGTGAGGTTCGAGCGACGTTTTTCCAACGCGGCAGCAAGCGCATTCGCGACATCAGCAGCCGTCTGCCGGCTTTCTGAACGATATGTGATGTCAATCACACGGCTGTCACGCGCACGCGCTGCCACAATATTTTCATTAAGTTTATTGACGATACGATCATCAAGGCTTTTTGTTGAAGCCTTCTGTTCGCGCCCCAGCAAGCCCATAATGGTCGACATCAAGCCACCGCTTGATTGGGTGAATTCAGGGTCTGAACGCAGATCCAACTGGTCCACCACTTGCAACAATGTTTCTCGAGATTTCAAAAGCTGAATTTGACTGGCAATTGCTGCATCATCCGCACCTGGGCGAGAACCCGCCTGCTGGCGATCGTTCGTGCTGACGAATGTATCGAGGCGTGGCTCAACCAAAATCGACGCCGTCGCGTCATATTTAGGTGTCATCATAGATGTGAGCACATAAACGCTTACGGCCAGCAATGCCGTAACAATAAGAATCCGTGGCAGACGCTTTAAAATAGCGCCGAGCAGATGATGGATATTGATTTGAACATCTTCGTAGCTCGAGGCCCCATTCTGGGTCATGCGCCGAATCCTTCATTGATATGCGTGCAGCTTTCCCCACATAGATGCCTCGTTATAGTAAGTATTTCGTTAATTCGGAGGTTTGCACTCACCCTTTTGGTGAACACAAAATCGCGAAACTTTGCTTATTGTTAACTATAATCCTGCATGGATAGAGCAATTGAAATCAGATGGGTTTGATCATGCGTTTTGTTCAGATTTTGCTTTTGGCTGCTCTAGTTGCGCTTGGCGGTTGCGCTAATGTGGGCAAACCTGCGTTAGACCCTACACCAGCAAACGCGCCGTACCGCTTGGATACAGGCGATGTTATCCGCGTTTCTGTCTATAACGACGAACAACTGACCAACACATACGGCATTGACGATTCTGGTCACACTTCGATTCCTTTGGTGGGCCGAATCTATTTGCGGGGCAAAACGACCAATCAAGCCAGTGCTTTGATTACCGCGCGATTGGCCGAAGGCTATTTGCGCGATCCAAATGTTGCTGTTGAAGTGGCAACCTACCGCCCCTTCTTTATTGAAGGTGAAGTGGCCAGTTCCGGGCAGTTTGCCTATGTATATGGCATGACAGTGCGGGACGCGATTGCGGTTGCAGGCGGGTTCACCGATGTGGCGCAGCGCACAAGCGTAACGCTTTACCGCAAATATGATGGCAAAGTGGTTGAACAACGGGTTGCGCTAGATTTCGTGTTGATGCCAAGCGACACCATTGTTGTGCATGAACGCTGGTTATAGATTTCCAATTTAAAGCGAGTTGATCGTGAAAATCCTGCAAATATTGCGTGCGCCGGTTGGCGGACTATTTCGGCATGTCAATGACTTAACAAAAGGACTTCATGAAAAGGGTCATGAAGTTGGTGTGATCGTCGACACATTGTCGAAAGATGCGCAAACTGATGAAAAACTATCAGCCCTTTCGCCTTACGCCACGCTGGGCATTCACGAAATGCCGATTCCACGGTTGTTCGGCGTCGCTGATATCACCACGCCATTCAAAGTTCGTGCTCTGGTTCGCGCGCTTGACATAGATATAGTGCATGGACATGGGGCCAAAGGCGGTTTTCATGCTCGTTTGGGCACCATCGGCCTAGGGGCCAAGGCATTCTACACGCCACACGGCGGAGCACTGCATTTTTCTGGCCGTTCACCTGCGGGCTTTGTGTTTCATCAATTGGAAAAAGCGTTGGTGCCGGCCAGCAGCAAAATCATTTTCGAAAGCGCCTATGCTGAGCGCACCTATAATGAGGCAATCACCGCCGTGGGAGAACGTGGCGTTGTGATCCATAACGGGCTCGACGAGGCAGAGTTCACGCCGATTGCCAGCGATGACTCATTTGATTTCGTATTTGTAGGCGAATTGCGTGATTTGAAAGGCATTGCCTTTTTGCTCGATGCATTTGCTGCGCTTAATGCGGAGCGCCCAAATGGATTACGTTTGCTTTTGATTGGAGATGGCCCCCACCGCCAACAATTTGAACAACAGGTGCAAGAGCTTAACATTCAAGATCATGTTGTTTTTGCCGGTGCTCGCCCCGCGCAATATGGATTTGAGAAAGCCCGCACGCTGATTGTGCCTTCGCTCAAAGAATCGCTGCCTTACATCGTGATGGAAGGCATTGCTGCCGGAAAACATGTGATCGCGACAGATGTGGGCGGCATTTCGGAAATATATGGCCCCTGCGCCAATCAACTTCTCCCCGCCGGTGATAGTGCCGCATTGCACCAAAAAATGCGTGAAGCACTGGATATGCCTGAAACTGAAGGTCCGGCAGATAAACAACTCTATTCTCACGTAAAAAGCGAATTTGTGACCAGCCGAATGGTAGCATCGATTCTAGACCAATACCGTTTGGCGAAATAGAATATTAACCCTTTGCTTTCACTCGCTTTTCACTCTCGAGCTCTATTATTTGCGACAATAGAGTTTGGGGAAGAGTATGTTTCAAATAGATCCGAAGCGCGTCGTTGCAGAATATGTCGGCAACAATAATGGTCAAGGCGCGCCAAAATTATCAAAGCTTGCGCAGAAAATTGTAGACGCACCCGTTGAGCCTGCATTGTCCAGCATGGTGATTGTGGGTACGGTGCAAGCGCTTGAAACGGCTATGCTTGGCTTGCTCGGTTTCGGTATCTATTTTGCTTATGTCGGCAATGAAGAATTTAGCCACTATGCAGCGCTGATCGGCACAGCTTTGCTGATTTCGCTATTTGCCTTCAACATTGCTAAATCCCACGAAATTGGCGTTTATCGCACGCGAATTCTGCAAACCAGTCGCGCTTTTGGGGCCTGGGCGGCCACACTGGGCTTGGTGCTTGTAGGCTTGTTTATGGTCAAGCTAGGTGAATATTTTTCTCGTGTTTGGATTGTCAGCTGGTTTGCGCTTGGTGCTGTTTCCATTGTGCTATTCCGCTATGTCGTGCGCGAAAAAATCATGCAATGGACCAATCATGGCCGTTTGAAGCGGCGCACGGTGATTGTTGGTGGCGGCCAAGAAGCAGAGTTTTTGATCGAAAGCATTCGCCAGACCGCGGTCAATGACATTGAATTGCTTGGCATGTTTGATGATCGCGCTGACAAGCGTTCGCCAGATATGGTTGCCGATTGTCCCAAGCTTGGCAAAGTTGCCGATTTGTTGGAATTTGCGCGGCAAACACGTGTTGATCTGATCATCGTGTCACTTCCCGTTTCCGCGGAAGCGCGGGTGTTGCACATGGTCAAACAGCTTTGGGTGTTGCCAGTCGACATTCGCCTGTCTGCCCACATGAGCAAACTCAAGTTTAAGAACCGTGCCTACTCCTTCCTAGGCGACGTACCTGTGTTCGACATGGCCGACAAGCCGATTTCGGACTGGAATTTGGTGGTTAAATGGTTGTTCGACAAAATTGTTGCGCTGTTGGCTTTGCTGCTGTTGTCGCCCGTTATGTTGGTCACCGCCATCATGATCAAGCTCGACAGCAAAGGCCCTGTGTTCTTCAAACAAAAGCGGCATGGCTTTAACAATGAGCTGATCGAGGTTTATAAGTTCCGGTCCATGTACACCGACATGTCAGACGCGCAAGCTTCTAAACTGGTGACAAAAGACGATCCGCGCGTGACCAAGGTTGGTCGGTTTATCCGCAAAACTTCCATTGATGAATTACCCCAATTTTTCAATGTGTTGCGCGGTGAGCTTTCCATTTGTGGCCCTCGCCCGCACGCATTGCAGGCCAAAGCAGCGAACCAGCTTTATCATGATGCTGTGGATGGCTATTTCGCCCGTCACCGGGTGAAGCCGGGCATCACAGGCTGGGCGCAAATTCATGGCTGGCGCGGCGAAACAGATACCACGGAAAAGCTGTTACAGCGGGTGAGCCACGATCTGCACTATATCGAAAATTGGTCGATCTTTATGGATATCTACATTCTATTCATGACGCCAATTTCATTGGTCAGCAAAAATGAGGGCGCCTACTAAGGCGCTTCTCTTGCGTTAGGCGAAATGATATGAGCGTCACCTCCCCCACATCAATCGACACCACAGATCGCGGCGTGCCCCTTTTGGCGCATGCAGCGATGCGCTTTTTGGTGCCGGTGTGGATTGGGAGCGGCTTTTTTGTTCTGTTCGAACCTGCGCCCTATGAGCTGCTGTTCTTCGCCGTGTTCGCCTTGGCCATGGTTGGCGGCATGAAAATGCACTGGCGCACCAACAATTTGTTGCTCGCCATTCTTTGCTTTATCCCGCCGGCCTATATCGCCGTAACACAGATTAAATATGGCACGCTGATGGAAGCGTTGATCTTCACCACGGTCACGCTGTTCTTGATGCTGACGGGCTATTTTATCGCCAATTACATCAGCGAAAGCCCATGGCGGCGTATGCGCACCATCAATAAGGCCTATCTGTTTGCAGCGATGTTAAGCGCGATAATCGGCATCACAGCCTATTTGGGCGTATTGCCAGGTGGAGACGTGTTTTTGCGGTTTGGCCGCGCCAAGGCCATGTTTAACGATCCCAACGTTTATGGCCCGTTTTTGATGTTGCCAACGGCTTATGTGTTTCAGCGCATTTTGCTGGGCAAGCCTAAAGATATGCTGGTGAACTGCATATTCTTTCTGATTTTGTTTGTGGGCATTTTCGTGTCCTTCTCGCGCGGTGCTTGGGGCCATTTGGTGGCAACTGCAGGCTTGGTGTTTTTGCTCAACTTTATGTTGGAAGCGACTGCCCGCGAAAAAATGCGCATGATTGTTCTGGCGATTCTGGGCACGGTTGGCTTGTTTGTCGCTTTGCTTGGCCTGTTGTCCATTCCAGAAGTGCAGGAATTGTTTGTGCAGCGGTTTGCACTGGTGCAAAGCTATGATGGTGGCGAAACGGGCCGGTTTGGCCGTCAAGCATGGGGCTATGCGCTGGCGTTGCAAACACCGCTGGGCACAGGGCCGTCGCAATTTTCTTCAATGCGCATTACCGAAGAGCCGCATAACACTTACCTCAAAGTATTTTTGGATTATGGCTGGTTTGGCGGCATGGCGTTTGTGTGGATGATTTTGATGACGCTCAATCGCGGCATCCGCTGCATGGCGATCCCCTCACCCAACCGCTTGTTGCTGATCCCTGCGTTGGCCAGCTTTGTGCCTATGAGCATCGAAGCTGCGATTATCGACGTGGATCACTGGCGGCATTATTTCCTGATTATGGGGATTATTTGGGGCATTACAGCGGGCTATGACAAGGTACCACCGCCGCGTGCGGAGCGCTATTTGCCTTAGCCAAATTTGCTGAGATATTCCTCAATCAACGGCACACCACGCGGCACAAAATCACGCGCAGTCTCTGCCGCGAATGGTGAGGCGATATGCGATCCAATCCAAGCCGTCAGCGCCATGCGCCGCAGCATGATCATCGTGTCTAACTCCGCCTCGTCTTCAACGGATAGTTCTTTGATTTCACGGTAGCCTTTAAGCCACGCGGTTTTGAGCGCGGGTACTTTTGGACTGTCTTCCATAAAAGAGATGGCGGCGGCGAAATCGTATAAGAACCAGCAATAGCCGCAATCGTCAAAGTCGATCAGCTTTGTTTGGTTGCCATCAATCAGCAGATTGGCCAGTCGCATATCGGCATGGATCAGGCCATAGCGATCGGCTCCTTTGCCGAAATGGGCTAGTCGCTCACGCAAGAGTTGGTCCAGATGCTGGTAAAGGTCGAAATGCGCGTCCATCAGCGGTGCTTTGCGCCAGTCGCCCCAAAGACCGTCAGCATCTAAAATGGTGTTTTCAGTCCATCTCAACCGCTCAAATCCAGCAGGAAAAGTCCAGCTTTGCACGTGATTGTGCGCCTTGGCAGCCAGCCGCCCCAACTCGACAAATGAGTTCTCTAAATCATCATTCTCTTGCGGCTCGCGGCCAGTTTCAAACTCGAACAGCACCATAAATTGCGACGGTACCGCCGGGTCTATGTTCACAGCAGCGGATTGAAGCAAGGTGCCATTTGCGCCTGCGATAGGCGTTGGCGTGAACATCTGCTGATCTTGCCGCAATGCCTGCATCCAAGCCAGTTCTGATTGAATGGCGGCCGCGCTGTTGTAACCATATCGATGCACGCGCAGCACGGTTTTTGCGCCGTCTGCTCGGGTCATCAAAAAGGTGGCATTTTCCGTATGATTGATCAGCTCAAATGTTGCATCAGCCCATTCTGGCCACAGCACAAGCGACTTAGCCAATTTTGTTGAACTGATTTCTGTTTGTGCGATCTGATCACTCATTGGGTGCCCTGCTCTCCTTGCCAGTGGCCATAGCGCACTTCTTTGCAAATGCCAAAATGAAAGTGAAGCTTTATTCGTTTGTAGATTTTTGCCATGCCGAGCTTCGTTTGACTTGCGCCCTATCCAAAACTTGGTTAGACATTGCCCCACGTCGGGGCGTAGCGCAGCCTGGTAGCGCATCTGTCTGGGGGACAGAGGGTCGTCGGTTCAAATCCGGCCGCTCCGACCATTTCCAAAACATATAGAAATAGACGGTACAGCCAGATCCATTGCTATGGTTTGGTCAATATCTCGATATTGTCCGGAAACTGGTCATATTGCGGCACGTTTTCAGGCATGACTTCCCAAGGTGCTTTAGAGCCGACAAAAATATGGGCTTTGATTTCAATATCTTGATCATCTTCCAGGCAGCCAAGGGTAATGCCGTGGATTTCACCCTGCACCACGCCGCAAAGACTTGAACCACAGGTTGAACAGAATAATCGTCCCTCATGTCCTTCTTCTGGGTATTTTTTAAGATTGTCTTCGCCGCTCAACCATTTAAGGCTGCCGGGTGTGATCACAGCATATGAATTTGCCTGAGCACTGAACGCTTTTCGGCAGCGCGAACAATGGCATGAGCGCGCGCCAAACACCTCTCCGGTGAGTTCATATTGAACTGCGCCACAAAAACATCCGCCTCGTCTTGTCGGCATCTTGATCCTCCCAAAAAGAAAGGCCCAACTGGTTGGTTCCAGATGGGCCTGAACTTCGATCTATTTAATTGTCGTCAGTCAGACTTTGAATTTACTGCATCTTCTAAGATACGCTTACATTCAAGCAATTCGGTTAGCGCCTCATTCAACCGTGCGCGCGAATAAGTATCTGTAACACCGGCTTTCTTCGCAATTTCAATCGCTTCATTTACGGTGATTTCGCTCGGCAAGTTCGGCGTATTGTCATTCTGTTCTGATGTGCCTGTATTCTCGTCAGTGTCGATTTGGTCATTTGTGCCATTGGTCAAGGCACCAACGGGCACAACGGGCTCAATCGCGCCGGTTTCGCCGATTGCGATAACATGGCGTGCGCCATTTTCTTTGAGAATTTTTTGAACGCCCTTGATGGTGAAACCTTCATCATAGAGCAAATATCGGATACCGCGCAAAAGCTGCACGTCATCTGGGCGATAATATCGCCGTCCACCGCCGCGCTTCAGCGGTTTGATTTGTTTAAAGCGCGTTTCCCAGAAACGTAATACATGCTGCGGGAGATCAAGCTCGTCAGCAGCTTCTGAAATGGTTCGAAAAGCGTCTGGCGACTTCTGCAACTGACCCCTCGCTCCGCTTATTTCTTGCGTGAAAGCATAGATTTGTTGATCTTACTTTTAAGCACATTACTGGGCTTAAACACCAAAACGCGGCGAGGCAAAATAGGCACTTCTTCGCCAGTTTTCGGGTTTCGACCCACGCGCTCATTCTTTGATCGCACCAAAAATGAGCCAAATGAAGACAATTTCACGCTTTCGCCTTCAACCAAAGAATCGCTCATCAGTTCCAATACGCGCTCAACCAATTCAGCTGATTCAGCCCGTGACAGGCCGACTTGCTGGTAAACAGCCTCGCTTAAATCAGCGCGCGTTAGTGTTTTTCCGCTCATGTCTCCCCCGCAAAAAAGATCAATAATTTTATGAGCATAGAACCACGTTTTGTATCGGTCAATGTGTGAGTTTTACTCAATTACCACCGAATTAGAGATGCAGCCCAGGTAAACCCGCCGCCCATGGCCTCAATCATCACCAGATCACCTTTTTTGATCCGACCATCTTCCACAGCCACGCTAAGGGCCATAGGCACTGACGCAGCGGACGTGTTGGCGTGCTTATCCACAGTGATGATCACTTTTTCTTCCGGGATATTTAATTTTTTCCCAGCGCCTTCAATAATCCGTCGATTGGCCTGGTGCGGCACGAACCAATCCAAATCTTCAACATTTTTGTTGGCTTTTTCAAAAGCACCTTCCACCACATCGGAGATCATGCCCACTGCGTGGCGGAACACTTCTTTGCCTTCCATGCGCAAATGGCCGACTGTGCCAGTCAAAGATGGGCCGCCGTCAATATAAAGCTTGTTCCAATGTGCGCCGTCAGAGCGGATGCAAGAGGAAAGAATACCGCGATCATCTTCCTGATCTTCTGGCACGGCTTCAAGCACCATTGCGCCTGCCCCGTCACCAAACAATACGCAAGTTGTGCGGTCGTCCCAATCCAGAATGCGCGAACAGGTTTCAGCGCCAATCACAAGTGCACGGGTGCCCATGCCATTTTTCAAATGACTGTCGGCTGTGGTCACAGCAAACACAAAGCCGGAGCAAACTGCTTGCACATCAAACGCAGCGCCATGACGAATGCCAAGATTGTTTTGCACCAAAGTGGCCGTGGCTGGGAACGTACGGTCTGGCGTGGTGGTGCCCATCACGATCAAATCAATATCATTTGGCGTAAGGCCCGCAGCGGCAATGGCCCGCTCAGCGGCTTTGGTGGCTAAATCTGATGTATATTCGCCTTCAGCGGCCACATGGCGCTGTTTAATGCCTGTGCGCTGCACAATCCATTCGTCAGACGTGTCTACGCGTTTGGCCAGTTCATCGTTGGTTACAACTCGTTCTGGCAAATAATGGCCAACGCCACGCACAATCGTTTTCAAATTGGTCACGCTGAACCTACCTCATTGTTATTCTTGTCTTTATTGGCTTCATCATGGGCAGCATATTCGCGCAACCCTTCGCTGATTTTATTGATCAACTGATTATGTGCCATTTCATATGTTAAGCCCAAGGCGCTTTTAAACCCGATCTCATCGGTGCCGCCGTGGCTTTTAATCACAATGCCATTTACGCCCAGAAACACCGCGCCATTTGCTGTGCGCGGATCCATTTTAGACCGCAAAGTGCGCATAGCTCCCATCGCAAGCAGCGCGCCGAGTTTGGACAACCAGCTTTGGCTGAGCGCGGTGCGCAGATATGTTGCTACCTGCCGGGCGGTGCCTTCTGCCGTTTTGAGCGCGATGTTGCCGGTGAAGCCTTCGGTCACCACCACATCGACAGTGCCTTTGCCCAAATCATCACCTTCCACAAAGCCATGATATTTAAAGCCTTGGCCAGAATGGGCGTGCAATTGTTTGGAGGCGTCTTTAACTGCCTCTAGGCCCTTCACTTCTTCCACGCCAACATTGAGCAAGCCGATGGTGGGCAAATCCACATCGAACAAAGCCCGCGCCATTGCGGCACCAAGAATGGAAAAGTCGATCAATTGCTCTTCATCAGCGCCAACGGTGGCACCGACGTCAAGCACCACGCTTTCGCTGCGCAATGTTGGCCATAGAGCTGCCAAAGCAGGCCGCGAAATGCCATCCATTGGGCGCAGGCAAAATGTGGCCATGGCCATCAGCGCGCCTGTGTTGCCGCCAGAAATGGCGGCTTGCGCCTCACCATCTTTGACAGATTGCAATGCGTTCCACATGGAAGAATCGCCCCGCCCCTTGCGCAAGGCTTGGGATGGTTTGTCGTCCATTGAAATCACATTGTCGCAATGACGAATTTCGGAAACAGCTTGCAATTTTTCGTGCTGAGCCAAAAGCGGCTTCAGCTCATCTTCACGACCGTGAAAAATATATTTGGCGTTTGGGCGCTCAATCAGTGCGAGGGCAGCACCCTCCACCACGATTTTTGGCCCATTGTCGCCACCCATGGCATCAACGGAAATGGTGATAGAATCTGACATTATTTTTCTTTAATTGCACTCCGTTATGGCGCAGCTTAGCCAAGACAGGCCATGAAACAAGTAATTTTCAGATAATTCCAACTTATTTCTTGTCCTTCAATGCTGCAAGCGCAGCGAATGGCGACTCGCTTTCATCGCGGACATCTTCTTCAACGTCGGCAAATTCAGCATCTTGTTTGCGCGGATAAGGATTAAGCGACAAAAGAAGCGTTTCCACCACCATAGGTGCTAGATCGATATAATCGCCCTCAAACCAATCCTGATCTGGCTCACTGTCCAGATTGACGAAAACCTCTGCGTTGGGTGCCACATCCATTTCTGGCGGCTTGCCAGGCATGTAGATGCGTTCAAACTCCAACTCAACATGTTCGGTAACGGGGTCCAAAGTCACCACACAGGCTTGTTGCACTGTGGCTTGGCCCTTGCCTTTTGCTTGATAGCCGCCGCGGAAGGGGCGGACGGAGATTTTGCCATTCAGGCTATCAACACCATCAAGTTTTGTTTCGGCCACCAATGCCTCTTTGGTCATTTGGTCGGCCTGAAATTCATAGTCGCGCCCGTCTTTTGGCACCTCAGAAAGGCGCACTTCCAGATCGAGCAGCTTGTGTACGTCTTGCGCCACCATAGTCTAACCTTGCCCGCCGCCAGCTTTAATCGCGTCATTTGGCGGCAATAGATTGAGCGTTCCTTTGTCAATTTGACCTTGCGGGTCTAAATGATCTAGTTGCCCAAAGCAATAGTGCGCCAACATCTTGGCATTTTCTGGGTCTTCTGGATCAAATAGATTGCGCGATAGTGCCTGCGTCAGTCCATCCACATCTTTCGGGTCAAAATGATCTTTGATTGCGCCAAGCAGTCCATAAAAGAGTTCGGACATTTTTTTGACCTTTTTTGGCACGGTCAAATCGCCTACCCCCATTTCGCGCAAAGAGCGGTCCATATCTTTGAAAAACAAGTCAAATAGGGTTTGAGCAAATGCCTTGGTTTTCTCATCTTCTTCGTGCAGACGATGGAAAACCAAAGAAAGATGCAAGGCAATCATATCGAAACGCCCAGTCACATTATCTTTGATCCCGTAATGTAAATAAAAGTCGGGATGCCGAGATTGCGCCACAATGGCATTATAAACCGCGTAAGCAGCGTCAGCATGTGGGTTTTTACGAAAGGGGTTGAAAATCATCTTCTTTTCGTCGTTTGATGCCGCAAAGCTGTTGTTCAGTGTCATTACTGTTTGTTGGCTTGCCAAATCGGCCTTATGCCAGCTAAACAGTGTTACGCACTCAATTTGTGTTTAGACTAGTTAATCGAGATTGTCACAGAAAGCCAATTATATGATGGTCCTGCGTTCTGCAAATCGTTTTCTCTCCATTTTATTCGTTGTTTTTGTCGCAGTGGGCCTTTCCGGCTGCCTGACACAACAACGCACACAAGGCTATGACATTCCTGAGGACAGTCTTGAACAAGTGCGCCCCGGCGTGTCTAAGGAGTTGGTTGAGTTTGTTTTGGGCTCACCACAAACCACCAACACATTTGGTGAAGAAAAAGCCTATTATTATGTGGAAACAAAGGTTGATAAGACTGCCTTTGGCCTAACCACCGTGAAATCACGCACAGTTTTGGCGGTTTATTTTGATAAGAAAGACCGTGTGACTGACAAGGCTGTTTATGGCTTGGAAGACGGTAAAGTGGTGGACATTGTTTCTCGCCGTACACCGGGCTTTGGCCAAGACCGCTCATTCTTGCAGCAATTGTTGGGCTCATTGTCCTTCTAATTTGCGCGAGCAAATCAAACGAATTAAAAAAATTGGGGGCGCTTTTGCGCCCCCATTTTGTTGGGGTCAGTGCCCCAAACTTTCTTTGTTGTGAAAACTTATGCGCGCTTTGCCTTGCGTTGGCGAAGATCGCCCCAGGCCAACAAGGCCAATGCCGCGGTTGCAACGGGCAACACCATCACATTGATTGATTCCCAGCCGATATTTTCCAGCAGAAAACCTGAGCTGATGGATGCAATCGCCATGGTGCCAAACACTAAAGGCTCGTTCAATGCTTGCGCAGTTGAAGCTTCTTCTGGGCGATAAGCTTTGGCCAACATGGTTGTTGAGCCGATAAAGCCAAAGTTCCAGCCAACGCCGAGCAAAATCAACGCAATATCAAAATGCAGCGTGCTTGTGCCGTTCAAATTGATCAGCGCACAGCCCAACATCAACAACATGCCAATGCCCACAACAGCGTGGCTGCCGATACGGGTGATGATGCTCCCTGTGAACAGGCTGGGCAGGAACATGGAAATGATATGCCATTGGATTGTTGTTGTGGCCGCTTCAGGCGAATGGCCACACACATGCACCATAGCCAGCGGCGCTGCGACCATCACAAATGTCATCAATGCGTATGTGGCCATGCCGGTGGCCAACGGAATGAAGATTTCCGGTACACGGATCAGTTCACGTGCGGTGCGACCCACAGGATCTTCTTCTCTTTTCACACGTACTGGTGCCAGCTTGGTTTGGCTCAAAATCAGCACGCCCAGTGCAGACAGAACCGCAATGATCAAGAAAGATCCGGTGAACTCTACGTCCCCCACCCAATCTTTGGTGATGTAAGAGAGGCGCGGCCCTAGGAAGCCAGCGGCAACACCGCCAAGCAAAACCCATGAAATGGCTTTCGCCTGAATATTTTCAGGCACACTATCTGCAATAGCAAAGCGAATTTGCTGACCAAATGCTGCCGATGCCCCAACAACCGCCAATGCAATTGCGAACAGCCAGAAAGAGCCAAGATACACGGCAAGGCCCGCGATAAAGCCAGCGATAATGCCGATTGATGCGCCCAGCATAAAGCCATTGCGGCGGCCAAGTGCGTAGATGATTTTGGTTGCCGGTGCTGCCATCAGCGCCAAGCCTAAAATCATAAAGGTGGTGGGCAAAGTGGCCATTGATTTATCGGGTGCCAACGAGGCTGCGGTCAACGCGCCCACGGCCATAATGATGGCTTGGTTGGACCCAACAATGGCCTGCATGAGGGCCAACAAGCTAATATTTCTGGCCACAAAGGGCCGCACGTCAGTTGGCTCACTCATACTTCAATCTCCATAATTGGCTGGCTTGAGGGGGGAACCTTAAGAAATGCCAGCCCAGTCGCGGTTAGTTTTTAGCACCGTCGCCCAAATCGGCGCTCCGGTGTTGGCGGGCAATATTGTCTAAAACACCGTTGGCTACGCGTGGCTCATCTTTTTCAAAAAATGCGCGCGCGATATCAACATATTCGGTGATGATCACTTTGGCGGGAATGTCTTTTTTGTGCAGCAACTCAAATGTTGCGCCGCGCAGTATGGCACGCAGGGTGCTATCAATGCGCGTTACAGGCCAACCTTCCACCAAAGATTTGTCGATCAGTGGATCGATTTGAAGTTGGTTTTTGGCAACGCCTTCAACGATTTGCTTGAAGAAGTTTTTATCTGCAGGCAGATATTCGTCCCCTTCAATCTCCTGCCCCATATAAAATGTCATGAATTGTGACAATGTATGGTCCAAAGAAGTACGGCCAATATCCATTTGATAAAGCGCCTGAACAGCTGCAAGGCGAGCTGCGCCGCGCTGGTTGGCTTTTTTGGCTGTAGAATTTGAATTTGGGGATGATTTAGAACTGCTCATCAACTCTTCCGGTGTCGGGAAACGGCTAATTGCGCACCAAAAGGCGCGCATATTCATAGCTTGCGCATATCAGACCGAGACGCGCAATGCGACAAAAAAGTTTATTCCGCTTGGATTTGTGGCGCGAATTGTCAGTAGTTTGCGACGTAACGACTTAATTCTCGTCCGACTGTTCGTCATCAACATCATTCAATGTTGATAGAAACGCTTTGAAGTCGTCGGCGGCAGAAAAGTTCTTATAGACCGAGGCAAAGCGCACGAAGGCGACATCATCAAGTTCTTTAAGTCCATCCATCACCAGCAAGCCGATTGTTTCAGATGGCACTTCGCCATCGCCAAGGCTTTCCAAACGACGCACAACGCCTGAGATCAAACGTTCCACGCGCTCTGGCTCAACCTCGCGCTTACGCAACGCGGTGCTGATGGAACGCGCCAATTTCTCGCGATCAAATGGAACTTTGCGGCCAGATTTTTTGGCCACCACAATATCGCGCAATTGCACACGCTCAAACGTGGTGAACCGCCCGCCGCAGCCGGAACAAACCCGGCGGCGACGAATGGAATTATAGTCTTCTGTTGGACGGGAATCTTTGACTTGTGTGTCTTGATTTCCGCAATAGGGACAACGCATTGAAGAACCTTATGCCGAATAGATTGGGTGCGCGTCAGTGAGTTTCTTCACTTCAGCCCGCACCTGTGCTTCCACTTCAGCATTGCCGTCTTCACCATTTTGGCTCAAGCCATCAACAACTTGAACGATCAGCTCGCCAACACGTGCGAAGTCTGCTTCGTCAAAGCCGCGTGACGTCGCCGCTGGCGTACCCACACGAATGCCTGAAGTTACGAATGGCTTTTCCGGATCGAACGGAATAGCATTTTTGTTGCAGGTGATGTGTGCCCGCTCCAATGATGCTTCGGTCGCCTTGCCGGTCACGCCTTTTGGACGCAAATCAACCAACATCAAGTGGTTGTCTGTGCCGCCAGAAACGATATCAAGACCGCCCTTCATCAATGCATCAGCAAGACTTTTCGCATTCAAAACAACTTGTTTTGTGTAGTTCTTAAAGTCATCTGTTAGCGCTTCGCCGAAAGCCACTGCTTTACCTGCGATCACATGCATCAAAGGACCACCCTGAATACCAGGGAAAATCGCAGAGTTCAGCTTTTTCGCGATATCTGCATCATTGGTCATGATCATGCCGCCGCGCGGACCACGCAAAGTTTTGTGGGTTGTGGTTGTTGCCACATGCGCATGTGGGAAAGGGCTTGGATATTGGCCGCCGGCCACAAGGCCCGCAACGTGAGCCATATCCACCATGAAGAATGCGCCAACTTCGTCTGCGATCTCGCGGAAAGCTTTAAAGTCCAACACACGTGAGTAAGCAGAGAAACCTGCGATAATCAATTTTGGCTGATGTTCTTTTGCAAGGTCACGCACTTGGTCCATGTCCAAAAGACCATCTTCCTTGCGCACGCCGTAATGCACTGCATTAAACCATTTACCAGACTGGTTTGGCCGCGCACCGTGGGTCAAGTGACCACCGGCATCAAGGCTCATACCCAAAATGGTGTCGCCTGGCTGGATCAGCGCTTGGAACACGCCTTGGTTGGCCTGTGAGCCAGAGTTAGGCTGCACGTTCACAAAATCACAGCCAAACAATTGTTTTGCGCGATCAATCGCCAAGTTCTCAACCACATCAACATGCTGACAACCGCCATAATAGCGTTTGCCTGGGTAACCCTCAGCATATTTGTTGGTCAATACAGAACCTTGAGCTTCCATTACCGCTTTTGACACGATGTTTTCAGAAGCAATCAATTCGATTTCATTTTGCTGACGGTTCAATTCAGCAGCTACCGCTTGCGCAACATCATTGTCTGTTTGAGCGAGCGAATTCGAGAAAAAGTTTGGAAAAATCTCAGTCATTATAATCCCCAAGATGGATGAGATTTAGGACCATCGTAAAAGGGAGTTGAATTCTGTGCGCGCAAGGCTCAACAAATCGAAAGGCACTTTGAGCGGTTTGGACACCATGAAGCGCCGTGTTTGAACATCGTCAAACTGCTTGCAACAAAATTCCACCTCCCAATTGAGTCTAGCCCTCGTTTCGGTGGAGATCGCTTAGCACAGGCCTTTGGTTTATCCAAGCCGCCTTTTGGCTAAAACGGGACCGCTAAGACGAATTGCGTACAAGCGCACGGCGCAACTTAGCCAAAGCAAGATTTTTCATTTGCAGTTCGCTGGCAGTTAGCGGCGCAATTATGGTGACTTCTGTGCCGGATTTGGCGTGGACGGCCGCAACCCGCATTTGCCCACCCATTTGCACAAATTCGAACAAAACCTCCCCCATATTTGGGGCAATGTCCCGGTCTTTCATCTCGCCTGTTGCCTCATCGCTGTGCCAATCATTGCGGCACAAGCCGCGCTAACTTATTGTGCGCTGGCGAAATCCACCCTGCCCGCTTCGTCAAAACCATAAATGTCAGTACGGAAGCTTACGACGCCTTCGCGATTTGCCCAAGCGGTAATGTAAGTGGTGATGATCGGCACAGGTTTTTCCAAATTAACATCCAGCCGCTCGCCTGAATCAAAGGCCGCATCCACCGCTGGCAAGCTCCAATCGGTTTCATTTTCGCGCAGCAGCCAAGATACAAGCTCATCAACATTTTCGACGCGTACGCAACCAGAAGAGTGGAAACGACGATTTTGGCCGAACAGTGATTTTTGCGGTGTATCATGAAGATAGACAGCATGTGGGTTGTGGAAATTGATTTTCACATGACCCATTGAGTTTTCGCCACCTGGCTCTTGGCGGAACAGATATTGCACAGCCTCATCGGTTGACCAATCGACTGAACGCGGGTCCAATTCGTCGCCATTCGCATCATAAATCTTGATCCGAAAATCAGTAAGATAGTTCGGGTCTTGGTTCATATATTTGATGATGTCACGACGGATAATGCTTTTTGGCACGTGCCAATAAGGGTTGAAATTGATCTGGTGCACTTTTGACGTCAAAATCGGTGTTTGACGGTCGATACGCCCAACAATTGCGGTGTGACGGCGCTCAACAACGCCATTCTCAACGGCTTCAATGCTTGCTGCCGGGATATTCACCAAAATATAGCGGTTCGACAATTCGCCCACCACTTGGTTTACCCGCTCCAAATTCAACCGAAGTTGCGCAAGCTTTACATCAGCTGGGATATTAAGGGTCAAATAGGTCTCTTGGTCGAGAATACCCGTGATTTGAAGGCCGTGACGCGCTTGAAAGCGGCGCAGCGCGCCATCCAATTCATCGTCAAACTCACTCGACAGACGCCCTGTATCTTCCAAATCGCCAGATGCAATCAATCGGCGGCGCAGTGCCCGCACATGTCCGCGATCATCACCTTTTTGCAGGCCGTAGGCTCCGCGGGTCATTTCTTCCCAGCCGCCATTGGCAACAATTTGCTCATATCGCTGAGTTGCGGCGATCAAATTATAAGATGTTTCGTAGGAAAGGATAGGTTCTGAACTGTTGATGGCTTGTTGTGCTGCAACGCTGTTTGACTCTTCGTCAGCAATTGCCAATTGGGGCATAGAAATCAAAGCACCAAGCGCGGCCACACCGCACATTGCACGCATTGTATTGCTCCAACTTGCCAGCCAGTTCAGTCGATTCATGTTTTTGACCCCAAATATGAAATAGTTCAGCCCAAATCCTGCGCAACCCATAGCAGTTTGCTTAAATGGTCACAACTAACGATTCGAACTCAGTTTCTATTTCTTTTGGGCCAAAAGATGAAATCTTGAAATTTTTGTGCCCCTCACCTTTTCATTTGCCACAAAAAGATGAATTGACGATGCGTAGATCGTCAATTGTCGGCTCTCTGGTCGAGATTGGTAGGTGTGGCGTTAGAATATAAACGCCACACACTTCGACCAATCAGTTTGCAAAAGTGCTTAAAGTTTATAGAGAATTTGGTCGACCCAGAAACGCTCCAAGCGCGCCAATGCTGAGTTCAAGCCTTCAAATTCTTTTTCGTCCAAGCCGCCAACTTCTGCAATTGATTTCAAGTGACGGTCATAAAGTTCGTCGATCACTTCAGCCACTTCTTCACCTTTAGGTGTCAAGCGGATGCGCACTGAGCGACGGTCGGTTTTTGATTTGGTCTGGAAAATATAACCGGTATCGACCAACTTTTTCAGATTATAAGAAACATTTGATCCCAAATAGTAGCCGCGAGAGCGCAATTCGCCAGCAGTCAGCTCTGAATTGCCGATGTTGAACATCATGATCGCTTGTACAGGATTAATGTCGTCCCAGCCCATCCGGTCAAACTCGTCTTTAACAAGATCAAGCAAACGACGGTGCAAACGTTCAACGCGTGACACCGCCTCCAAGTAACGCGGTTTAAGACCTTCTTCTTCAACAGGCGTATGTGCCTGCACTTTCATTGTGTTGATACCCATTTTAGCCTCACTGTTATTGGTCGCACGATTTTTCGTGTCTATGAGGCTAATCTACCGACCAGCAAATAAGATCAGTTTAAAATACAGACTTAAAAATATGTTACTGATAAAATTAGGATTTTTAGCTTTCTAACTTCTTACCTTAGGTTACGAATTAGAAACCCTTACAAATAGTGACCACGCTTTTTATGCGCCCAATTTGCCCATATCAAAAGTGCCGAAATCGCCAGTAAAACAAGGATTCTGAAGCCGATTTCCACAGGCGAAAATGAGAGAATTTTGGGGGACCAAAAAGCGCCAATCAGCTCGGTAATATTGGCAATAATTAGTAAAACACCGCCCCAGGCGGTTAGACTCCATAAACCAACAGCCGCCAGCAATCGCAACAATGCGCATAAAATGATAATGGCGAACGCAATATTTCCTAACGCCTCGGCAGGAACATTTACATCTCGGGTGGCGCCAAAATTGTAAAAAATAGCGATTAGGCCATGCGCCATTGCCAAAAGCGCCAATATTCGCGCCACAAATGAATATGGTTTGTCAGAAAATGCCAAATCACTTCCCCCTTCAGCCTTCCAGTGCCATAACCTTTGGCACACGCCGTGGCAAGGTGCCGCATTTTTTATCGGCATTTGTGCGTCATGCCATATAGAAGCTGAGTTCAATTTATGCTTTGACTGAACACTTGTCGATATAACGGGCGAAGGAGTCACTATGACACAATCCACACGTGAACGAGCCGATTTGGATTTTCTAGCGGGTAAACGCATGCGTCGCACCCGGCAAACCGGCTGGAGCCGCGCCATGGTGCAAGAAACAGATTTGACCAGTCGCGACCTGATCTTGCCGCTCTTTATATTAGAAGGTGAAAATCAGCGCGAAAAAATCGCCACTATGCCCGGTGTTGAGCGGTTGAGCATTGATTTGGCCATTGAAGTGGCAAAAGAAGCCCGCGACCTTGGCATTCCCGCATTGGCATTATTCCCCTGCACGCAAAATGATCGGCGCACCGAGGATGGTCGTGAAAGCTATAATCCGGACAATTTGATGTGTCAGGCACTGCGTGCCATTAAAAAGGCGGTGCCAGATATCGGTCTGATCGCCGATGTGGCGCTAGATCCTTACACAAGCCATGGGCATGACGGGTTGATGGATGGCGAAATAATTCTCAACGACGAAAGCGTGGCGGTATTGATCAAACAGGCGCTTAATCAGGCTGCTGCCGGTGCCGATATTATTGCGCCATCAGATATGATGGACGGGCGCATCGGCGCATTGCGCGAAGCATTGGATGCAGAAGGGTATGAAAATGTCATTCTCCTCTCTTATGCCGCCAAGTTTGCCTCTGCCTTTTATGGCCCATTCCGCGATGCGGTGGGTTCAGGTGCCCGCTTGAAAGGCGACAAAAAGACTTATCAGCTTGAACCGTTCAACCGCGAAGAAGCCCTGCGCGAAGTTGAGCAAGATTTGCTGGAAGCCGCAGACTGGGTGATGGTCAAGCCAGGCATGGCATATCTCGATATTGTGCGGGAGGTGAAAGATCGGTTTGAAGTGCCTGTGTTTGCTTACCAAGTGTCCGGTGAATATGCGCAAATCGAATTTGCGGCGGCGGCGGGTGCCTTGGACCGGGATGGTGCAATGATGGAAAGCCTAATCGCGTTTAAGCGCGCTGGCTGTTCTGGCATCCTCACCTATTTCGCTCTGGATGCAGCGAAGAAGATTCGTGGCTAAATGAGAATAATAAAATGGCGGGGAAGTCCCCGCCATTTTTATTTATGCCTTTTTGATGAGGCTGATGACGAACAGTAAGATCACCGCGCCAATTGTGGCATTTATGATCGAGGCGATGATGCCCCCACCAATCGCGATGCCGACCATTGGCAATAAATAGCCAGCGATCACCGCACCCAAAATGCCCACAACAATGTTGCCAATGAGCCCGAAGCCGAATCCTTTTACGATTAGACCTGCAAGCCAACCCGCAACCGCCCCGATGAGGAGCAAAATCAACAAGCTTCCAATATCCATAAATTCCCTCCTTGTTAACAAGATCAGTTTGTCAGTCCTAAAAGAAACTGTCGAGCCTTACTATAAGTTCCCCTTGTAATTCATCTATTTGTTGCCATCTTAAAATGAACGGGACTGTGGAGACCTTATTATGGGAAAGAATTCATTTGGTTGGTTTGTGCGAGACGATTTGCCAGACCCACATTCAGCGCCAGAGCTTTTTGACGGTGTATTGCTGCGCCGTATTTTGGCTTTTGTCATTGATTTGATTGTTGTGACGATTTTGATCGTCATCGCTTCTGTTTTGTTGGGCATTCTTGGGGTGTTGACCCTTGGCATTGCTTGGCTGGGGTATTTCATTTTGGTGCCGGGCGTTTGGATCGGCTATTATGCGCTCACCTTGGGCACACCAGTGCGGGCAACTTTGGGCATGCAGATGATGGACATTGTGCTTACTCCGACCCGCGCAACCCCGCTGGAGGGTTGGTTGGCCATTCTTCACCCGATTGTGGGCTGGGTCAGCATCACCTTGTTTACACCTTTTATCTTGTTGGCCGGGCTGTTCACCGCGCGCCGCCAATTGGTGCATGATTTGGTGGTAGGCACATTAATGGTGCGCCGTTCACCCATGGATCGTTTTTGGCATAGCGAATATGAAAATTACGAAGCCCCTTGGGTTGATGTTGGCCGGTAGGAATTTTTATTGAAGAAAGTTCTTAATTTAAAGAAATAAGACTTGGTGGCGCAGTGATTTAGCGGCAAAATGCGCCACTATGATAGACACTATTCTCCAAGCGGGCATGCTTTCGATGCCTGTGGCCATGTGGTTGACCATTGCCGTGATTCTCGCGGCCATTGTGCTATTTGCCACTGAACTGGTTAGCCTAGAAATTGTTTCGCTTGGGGTTTTGGTGCTGCTGATGGCCATTGGCCTGTTGGCACCTGAGACCAATCTCACAACTGAAAGTTTGCTTTCCGGATTTGCCAATCCCGCTTTGTTGACCATCATTGCGTTGTTGGTGATCGGGCAAGCGCTTTTCCAAACAGATGCGCTGGGTGGAATCACCAAGGCATTTGAGCGACTTTGGCCGCGTCACCCTTCTCGCGTTATCCCAATTATCTTGCTGATTGCAGGCATTTCGAGCGCGGTAATCAACAATACACCTGTTGTGGTGATGTTTATTCCGCTTTTGACCGCTGTGGCGGCCCGCCGAAAGTTGGCAACGCCTAAGATCATGATGCCGCTCAGCTTTATTTCAATCCTTGGTGGCATGACCACATTGATTGGCTCGTCCACCAACTTGCTGGCAGCCGGCATTGCACTAGGCTATGGCGTCACCATTGATTTCTTTGCCTTCACCGTGCCGGGCACGATTATGGCGGGCATTGGTGCGCTTTATGTTATCTTTTTGATGCCGCGCATCCTGCCCAGCCGGATGAACGAAAAGGGACAGGAAGTTCAGGCCCGCAATCTGCAATTCATCACCGAAATTCGCCTTTATGAAGGGCACCCGCTAATCGGCGAAAAAACCGTGGCGGGCATGTTTCCTAAATTCACCAAAATGACCGTGCGTGCGGTGATGCGGGGATATGAGCGCTATGTGCCGCCGTTCGAAGATTTGACACTGCGCACGGGCGACGTGTTGATTTTGGCCGCAACGCGCGATCAGTTGACCGACGCGCTAAAAGAATGGCGTGCGTTCGACAATCCACGCATTTCTGAAGATCAGGACGGCCCAACGGACCATGGCATTGTTTTGTGTGAAGCATTGGTGCCCCCCGGCTCTCGTTTGATCAACAACGGCATTGATCAGCGCGGTTTCCTTTCTCAGCATGGCTGTTTGATTTTGGGCATTGAGCGCCGCAGCCGCATGCCGCGCGAAAGCCTTTCTGAAATCCGCTTAGATGCGGGTGATGTGTTGTTGATTGCTGGTCGCTCAAGCGCCATCAACAATTTGCGCGGGCAGCAAGATGTGGTGGTGATCGAATGGAGCGCCTCCGAAGTGCGCCCGCACCGTTTTGCCTCACGCGCACAGCTTATTTTCGCCGCAACGGTTGCCGCCATTGCCACAGGCATGGTGCCCATCGTGTTTGCTGCCATCGCGGGTGCATTCGGCATGTTGGCTGGCGGCTGCTTAAATGTGCGGCAAGCCACGCGTGCGATTGATCGGCGTATTTTCTTGCTGGTGGGGTCGGCCATTGCCATGTCCACCGCGCTGGAAACCACAGGCGGTGCCACCATGATCGCGGATTGGACGGCTATGGCCCTTTCCAATGTCAGCCCGGCGATGGTGATGTCGCTGATCTTCTTGATTGTGGCGGTGCTCACCAACTTCTTGTCTAACAATGCAACAGCGGTGCTGTTCACCCCGATTGCCATTTCCACGGCGCAAGCGTTCGGCATTGATCCGTTGCCATTTGTCATTGCGGTGATTTTGGGCGCGAATGCGAGTTTTGCGACCCCGATTGGCTATCAAACCAACTTGTTGGTCATGGGGCCCGGCCACTATCGGTTCAAGCATTTCTTCATCGCAGGCATTCCGCTTATCGTGATTGTTTGGTTGGTGTTCAGTATTGTTGCGCCAATCTATTATGGCGTTTAGACTAAATTTCGACACACAAACAAAACAAGGTCCGGACGATGACAGAACATCGCACCGCTGAACTTCAGTTCTATCTGACCACGGACAGCCCCTGCCCCTATCTTCCAAACCGGACAGAGCGCAAAGTGTTCACCCATTTGGGTGGTCGTCGCGCTGCGGAAGTGCATGATTTATTGTCACTTCATGGATTTCGGCGCAGCCAAAACATTGTCTATAAACCTGCCTGCCAAGGATGCACAGCTTGTCAAAGTGCACGGGTTATTGTGGACGAATTTGATCCGAACGCGCGACAGCGGCGCATTTTGCGCAAAAATGCTGACTTAAGCTCGCAGGATGTGTTCCCCGCTGCCACGCGTGAGCAATATCGGCTGTTCCGCAAATATCTCAATGCGCGCCATGCGGGCGGCGGCATGTCGGATATGTCAGCCTTCGACTACGAATATATGATCGAAGATACACCGGTGCACACCATTGTTGTGGAATATCGCAAGCGATCTTTGGACGCAGATCAAATCAATTCGTTGCTGGCGGTTGCCTTGGTAGATGTGCTGCCTGATGGCCTTTCCATGGTCTACAGTTTCTTTGATCCTGAAGCCAATAAACGCAGTTTGGGCGCTTACATGATTCTTGATCAGATTAGTCGCGCCAAAGCTGCAGGTTTGCCGCATCTTTATTTGGGATATTGGGTCAAAAACTCGCCCAAAATGGCATATAAAGCAGAATATACTCCGCTGGAAGTGTTGACCGATGCTGACCGCTGGGTGCCGCTGGAAGACTAATCTTCCCGATAAATGATGAGGATTCTATGGGCAAAGCGCTGACTAGCCTGATTATTTTTGGCTTTTCTGCTGCGGCGGGCTTTTTTGCTTTGTCCGCCATTGTCGGCTTTTTGGGATTCGCTTTTTGGCCATTTGATATTTTCAATCATTTGCAACCTATCTGGTTGATCGGCAGCTTGGGCTGCTTGCTGCTGTCACCATTGTTGCTTCGTCGCCAACCTGTTCGCGGCTTTATCATCGCCATCAGCGCGACTGGTTTTTTGGCGGCAACTTCAGTGGTTTTGCCAGAATTTCTTGCTGGTGTGCGGCAAGAAACACCTCAGATCGATACCGAAAAAAGCCTTCGGCTAATGACGTTCAACATCTATGCAAAAAATGATGATTTGAACGCGCTGGCGCTAAGTGTGCTCGAAGTCGACCCAGATATTGTGGTGTTTCAAGAGTTTTGGCGCTGGCACCGCGCCGGGCTTGAAGAACGCTTGACCGAAACCTACCCATATACTTTGCATTGCCAAGGCGGGCGCAGGTCCTTTGTGGCGCTCTATGCGAAAATTCCATTTGCCCCACAGCCGGGCAATGATTGCTTGGACAGCTTGGCAGCGAACCAACGGACCTCCATCATTTCAGTGAAGTTTCCCGCAACGGAAACCCATGAAAGCTTTAGCGTGGTTACCACCCATTTTGATTGGCCGGTGCCGATTGAACGGCAGCGCGAGCAGGTAGACGTTTTTGTGGCGGCGCTTCAGCAGGTTCAGGGACCAATGTTGGTGGCGGGCGATTTTAACTCGACGCCCTATTCTTATTCCTTGAAAGGTTTGATTGAACGTGCCTCGCTTGAGCGGGTTGCGAAGGGCATACCCACTTGGCCTGCGCCACCAACCTATCCTGTTCCGATGCCCGCATGGTTGCAGTTGGATCAATTAATGAGGCGCGGCGGCGTGGTTGCAACGCCTGCCCGCAAAGGGCCAAGCGGTGGTTCGGACCATTACCCGCTTTATACAGACTTCATCATTCAAACTGAGAATTAAAAAAATCCCCGCGCAATGCACGGGGATTTTCAATCACTAACCCTTGAACTTATTGTTCCGTGGGAAGCCTGGAGGCGGCTGACGACCCGCATGGGCCCGTTCGCCATGCCATTCCATCAGCTCATCAGATTCACGCTTGTAAGTGCGGCCTGAACTGTCGGTCCAACTGAGCCCCTCTTCTCTATTGAAGGTTTTCACGTCTGACACGCCGCCATCTTTATAGCGTTGCAAGCGCACGCCTTTGCCACGGCCCATTTCGGGCAACTGATCCAGCGGGAACACCAGCAACTTGCGGTTTTGCCCGATCACAGCGACCATATCGCCTTCAATCGGCGCAAAGATTTTTGCTTCGACTTTGCCGGAAACATTGAGCACCTGCTTGCCTTTGCGGGTGTTCGCGATCAGCCCATCTTCTGGCACGATAAAGCCATTGCCCAAATCAGATGCAATCAAACGCTTGGCGCCAGCTTTATACACAACCAGATCAACAATATCCGTGCCTTCGTCCATATCCACCAAGATACGCACAGGCTCACCATGACCGCGACCACCGGGCAATTTATCGCCCAAGATGGTGTAGATTCGGCCATTGGTGGACAGCATCAGCAATTTATCGGTGGTTTGCGCATGTGCCCACAATTTCAGCTTATCGCCTGTTTTAAAGGTCACTGAGCTCAAATCCGTTGTGTGACCTTTAAGCGCTCTGATCCAGCCTTTTTCTGACAAGATTACTGTGATTGGCTCGCGCTCAATCATTGCGGTTTGAATGTCGTCCAAATTGGCTTCCGGCGCATTTTCAAATGTGGTGCGTCGTGCACCCATTTTTGTGTCTTTGCCGAATTCTTTTTTGATCTCCCGCACCTGATCCGCAACAACTTCCCATTGTTTATCAGTGGAGCCCAACAATTCAACCAGCCCAGCTTTTTCTTCGCTTAGCTTGTCGAACTCTTTGCGAATTTCAAACTCTTCCAGTTTGCGCAACGCCCGCAAGCGCATGTTCAAAATGGCTTCGGCCTGCACTTCATTCAATTCAAACCGCTTCATCAAAGCCGCTTTGGCATCATCCTCTTCCCGGATGATGTGAATGACCTCATCAATATTGAGATAGGCGATTAAATAGCCGCCAAGCACGTTCAGGCGGTGCTCGATTTGCCCCAAGCGATAGTTAGATCGACGAACTAAAACTTCCTTACGGTGTTCCAACCAAGAAAGCAGCGCCTCGCCCAACCCCATCACTTTGGGCACTGTGCCGTGGGCCAAAACGTTCATGTTAAGCGAAATCCGGCTCTCCAAATCGGTGAGCTTAAACAAGGATTCCATCAACAGCACAGGATCAACTGTGCGGCTTTTCGGCTCCAACACCAAACGGATATTTTCGTCAGATTCGTCTCGCACATCGCGCAAAAGCGGCAGCTTTTTCGCCAGCAGCAAATCTGCGATTTTTTCCACCAAGCGAGATTTTTGTACCTGATAGGGAATTTCGGTCACAACGATCTGATAGCCGCCCCGGCCCTGATCTTCCGTTTCCCAACGCGCACGACAGCGGAAACCGCCTCGGCCCGTTTCATAGGCTTGGATGATGGTTTCGCGATCATCCACCAAAATGCCGCCAGTTGGGAAATCCGGGCCTTGCACATAATTCACAAGTGTTTCAGTGCGTGCATTTGGTGTTTTGATCAAATGCAGCGCTGCATCGCACAATTCAGCAACATTGTGCGGCGGGATGGATGTGGCCATGCCCACGGCAATGCCTGAAGAACCGTTGGCCAACAGATTCGGGAAGTTGGACGGCAAAACGATGGGTTCTTCATCTTCCCCATCATAGGTTTCACGGAAATCGACGGCATCTTCGGTGATGCCTTCCAAAAGTCGTGCGGCTACACTGGTCAGGCGCGCCTCTGTGTAACGCATGGCCGCTGCACTATCGCCATCGATATTGCCGAAGTTGCCTTGCCCATCCGCCAGCGGATAACGCACGGCAAAATCCTGTGCTAAGCGCACCAATGCGTCATAAACAGCCTGGTCGCCGTGGGGGTGGAATTTACCGATCACATCACCAACCACACGGGCAGACTTTTTGTATCCTTGGCCGGGATCGAGCTTCAGCAAGCGCATGGCGTGCAGAATGCGCCGATGTACTGGCTTCAAGCCGTCGCGCACGTCGGGCAAGGCCCGCTGGGTAATGGTGGAAAGCGCATAGCTCAAATAGCGTTCTTCAAGCGCGCCGCGCAAATCGATTGTTGGCAGCTCGCCGCCGCCATCAACAGGCGTTTGATCTCCCATGGGGATCCCTTTGGTTTAGTCGTTCCGAATCACTTTGATTATAGCGCCTTTACCAAGCCTTCGATGAGGGCCTGACGCATAGAAGGTGGGGATAATTGCCGTGGAGACCAAATATGTAGGTGTAAAAAGTGTCCCGTGAGCCGAAAAGCAGCGTCAATGGCTTCGGCCGGGCCCATTTTCAGGCTGCCACCAAGCATTTCCGGCAGGGCAAACAGCTTATCCTTATAGTCTTCGCCAGCTTCTTTGGTCACTGCGCGACCAGTGCGGGGCGACACATAGCAAAGCCCCTCTTCTTCCCCCGTAATCGCGCAGGCAGAAACATCAATGCCGAAACCAAGCTCGTTCAATAGCCTCATTTCAAATTTAGCCAAGGCGCGTGCCAAGGTTTCACCGTCCGCATCATTGTCGTGCATAGCTAAGGCTTCAGCATATAGCCGCGGATGTGGATCACGTTCAGGCAATAGCCGCATATGCTCGCAAAGCAATTGGCTGAGCGCCAAGCGCTGGCGGCTTTCCATCAGGCTGGCTGCGCGCAATTTCACGGCTTCGACGGTGAACATGCCCAAATGGTCGGCCAATCGCGCACGCCACACAAGTTGGACCGAGTTGCCAGGTTGCAGCAATGCCGCATATTTGCGCGAGCGACCACCCTTCACCAGTCCCAAATGGCGGCCATGTTCGGCTGTCATGGTTTCAATGATCACAGCATTCTCCCCGTGCCTACGGGTGCCGATGATTAAACCTTCAGCCTGCCATTCCATTTTGTGCCTATTGTGGGAACTCAAGGCCCATTTCGCGATATCGCGATGGGTCGTCTGCCCATTTTTCGCGCACTTTCACGAACAGGAAGAGGTGAACTTTGGTTTCGAAGATTTCGCTCAATTCCTTGCGCGATTCTTCGCCAATCTTTTTGATGGTTTGGCCATTTTTGCCCAACACAATCTTCTTGTGACCATCGCGCGACACATAAACTACTTGCTGGATGCGGTATGACCCATCTTTTTGCGTTTTAAACTGTTCTGTTTCGACAGTCGCTGCATATGGAATTTCTTCGTGAATACGCAGAAACAGTTTTTCGCGTGTCACTTCGGCAGCTGTCAGCGCCAAGGTCAAATCCGTCAAATGATCTTCTGGGAAGTGCCAAGGTTCAACTGGCATTGCTTCGGCGCAATAATCAACAAAGTCCTTCACGCCATCGCCTTTAAGGGCCGACACCATAAAGGTTTGGTCAAAATTCAACTTTTCGTTCAGCTTTTGCGACAAGGCCAGCAAGGTGCTGCGCTCAACCTGATCAATTTTGTTGAGGATCAACACTTTTGGCTGCTTATAGTCGCTCAGGCCTTCGATCAGCTCTTCAATTTGATCATTCAAGCCTTTTTTACAATCAATGATCAGCGCAAGCACGTCTGCATCTGCAGCGCCAGACCATGCGGAATGCACCATGGCGCGGTCCAAGCGGCGCTTGGGCTTAAAAATACCCGGGGTGTCCACAAAGATCATTTGGCTTTGATCAAGGGTCACCACGCCACGCACCTGTGTGCGGGTGGTTTGTGCCTTGTGCGTTACGATGGAAACTTTGGTGCCCACCAACGCGTTCAGCAATGTTGATTTGCCTGCGTTCGGCGCGCCCACGAGCGCCACAAAGCCGCATTTTGTTTCGATATTATTCGTCATCTTGTTCCCAAATGCCTTCGCGCACCAAAAAGGCGGTCGCGGCTTCATGTTCTGCTATTTTTTTGGATTTGCCAACGGCTTGTGCTGGTTCGTGATTTTCCAGCTTCACGGCAATGGTGAAAACGGGCGCATGGTCTGGCCCTTCCCGTGACAATTCTTGATATTGCGGCAGCGCCAAGCTGCGCGATTGCGCCCATTCTTGCAGCGTGGTTTTCGCGTCCCCGCGCCCACTCATGGAAGATTTGAAGAAGCTCGCAAATTCGCGCTCAATAAAGGTTTTGGCTGGTGTTAGTCCGCCATCGAGATAGATGGCACCAATAATGGCTTCGCAGACATCGCCCAAAATTGCTTCTTTTTGCGCGCCGCCTGTGCGGGCTTCTGATTGGCCCAAAGCCAGTGCAGCAGGCACGTTCAGTTGCCGCGCTACAGCTGCACAGCTCTCTTTGCGCACGACAGCGTTCAACGCGCGCGACAATTCACCCTCATTGGCGCTTTTGTGGTGCAGATGCAAATATTCAGCCACCACAAGGCCCAACACACGGTCACCCAAAAACTCCAACCGCTGATAGGATTGGCGTGTCCGGTTAGATGGCGCGATCGCACTGGAATGTGTGAGCGCCCGGATCAATAATTCAGTATCGTTGAACTGATAATTGAGCCGTTCTGTCAGTTTTTGGATTTTGGGCGAAATCTGGGTCATTGATAGATAGACTCAAACATACGATCCCAGCGCACATTGCCCGGCCAGTTCCAAACCGCCCATGGGTTTAGATTATCCTTGATGGAGAAATAACGTACGTCAGCTTTGCCGATAAAGTTGGCAAACGGCACATAGCCCACGGCTGACAGCGAACGTGAATCCAGTGAACGGTCACGGTTATCGCCCATCATGAAATAATGATCTGCGGGCACTTTATAAACAGCGGTATTGTCAAATGCGCCCGTGTCAGAAATCTCCTGCACAGTGTAGCTCACGCCATTCGGCAAGGTTTCTTTATAGGTGATCACCTCAACTGAAATGCCATTGCTGTCCGTATCAATTGCAGTGCCAGTGCGTTCTTTTTGCACGGGTTCACCATTGATGTGCAGCACACCATTTTTCATTTGAATTTCATCGCCCGGCAACCCGATCACACGCTTAATATAGGCATCTTTTTGCGGCACAGGCTCGAACACAGCGATTTCACCACGCTCAGGCGTGCGGCCAAAAATGCGGCCATTGATCGGCACAGCTTTGAACGGGAACGAATAGCTTGAATAGCCATAGGTATATTTTGACGCCAAAATATAATCACCGATCAACAGGTTTGATTGCAGCGACGCGGTGGGAATTGAAAATGGCTGCCACAAGAAGCTGCGGATCACCAAGGCGATGATCAGTGCCTGCACAAGAACAACAATGGTTTCCCAGACCTCATTTTTAGGCGCATCTGCCTTGGCTTTTTGCTTTGAGGATTTGATTTCCGGATCAGACATAAATTTCGCTTTGCTTCTAAGTTTAGGCGCGCGTCGGCTCTGCCTCGATGATAACGATGGCTTGAGCCATACCATTATCATCTGTGATTGTTAAATGCAGATAGGGTGTGTAGCCGCTAGGCACAAGCCTTTCCAATGCTTTTTGCGCGCCATTGGTCAGTTCCAGCGTCGGCTTACCTGAGGGCAAGTTCACCACGCCAATATCGCGCCAATAGACCGCGTGCGACATGCCTGTGCCAAGTGCTTTGGCGCAGGCTTCTTTCGCGGCGAAACGTTTGGCATAGCTTGCGGCGCGTTGTGCCCTGCGGTCAGATTTCTTTTGTTCAATCTCGGTGAAGCAACGTTGCACGAACCGATCGCCAAAACGCTCTAGCGTTTTTTCGACCCGTTCAATTTCGCAAATATCGTTGCCAATCCCGATGATCAAATCTTTGCCCCCTATTGCAGTCCGCGGCTACCTGGTTTGATTGCAGGTATATTTTCCAATTCTGGCGGCAATTGGTCCGCTGCATAAGCTGGCACTTTGTAGCCAGTTAGCGCCACCAACGGCACGCCCACATCCGCCTCGCCGTCAGAACGGTCTACCAAGCAAGCGGCAGCCACAACATCGGCGCCCAAATCTTGCAAGCATTTGACACATTCGCGGATGGAAAGGCCAGTGGACACAATGTCCTCCACCACAATCACTTTTTCGCCCTTTTCAACATGGAAACCGCGGCGCAGCTCAAACTCGCCATTCACCCGCTCTGTGAAAATGGCCGGCACGCCTAGGTGACGCGATGTTTCATATCCGGGGATAATGCCGCCAACAGCTGGAGAAACGATTTGAGACACATCGCCATAACCTTCTGCGCGGATTTTTTCAGCCAAGGCTTTGCACAAGATTTCGGATTTATCCGCATGCATAAACACTTTTGCTTTTTGCAAAAACACAGGTGAGCGCAAGCCAGATGACAAAATGAAATGCCCTTCCAAAAGAGCGTTACAGGAGCGGAAAATATCGAGCACTTCTTGCTGGTTCATCAGTTCACCTTTGTCTCAAGCTGTTTATATTGCTGTGTCAAATTATCGATCAACTCGCCCTCTTCGCATGTTGCGCGGCGCACATTGGATATCCCCACAATGCGCTTCAGGGTTGTTGTTACATCATTAAACTGGGCGATATCCTGCACTTCGATGCAGAACAACATATCAGAAAAGTCAGACCGAACGGTGCGGAAAAACAGGTTCACAATGTTCGCATCGCAAGACGCGATGGAAGATGAGATCTGCCCCAATATGCCGGGTTTATTGACTGATTGCACCACCATCACAACGGGGAAGTTTTGATGCCGCTCCGCGTCCAAATCCCACAGCACGTCAACCCAGAGTGCATCTTTGTCTTGATATTCAAGCAATGCTTCTGACCCAATGGGATAGATGGTCAAAATGCCATTCTCTGGCAAAATCCCGACCATGCGATCACCGGGCAGCACACCTTCAGCTGACACTTTTACTGGCGTGCCAAATTCGAGATGGGCACCACCCAAAATGTCTGCGTCCACCGTTTGACCGCCGGGAATACGGAATTTGAAGTTTTCGCCTTGAGCCAGTGAGAACCAGCCATCCTTGCTTGCGCCAACAGGCAAGCCAAGCGGCTTGCGCTTCCGCGTCCGCTCATAGCCCTTCAACTCATCCAGCTCATGCACCAGATCTTCGCCAGAAAGCTGTGCCTCACCTAGCGCGACATAAAGGCTGCGGATGCTACGCATTTTCAGCCGCTTCAGCAATTCATCTTGCTCTTTGCGATTGACTGAGAACGCCTCACGCTCCAACAGGGCATCATAAATTTGCTTACCCAACCGCTCAGCCCGTTCTTGCGCTGCAAGTCGAAGTGAACGGCGGATCGCCGCCCTCGCCTTGCCGGTAACAGCGATATTTTCCCAGTTTGGCGGCGGCCGATGATTCTCGTCACGGTCGATCTGCACTTCATCGCCATTGCGCAACTTTGTTGTTAGCGGCATGGCGGTGCCATTGATGCGACAACTGACGCAGCTATTGCCGATGTCTGTGTGCACAGCAAAGGCAAAGTCAATTGGCGTTGCGCCCCGTGGCAATGCAATCAGGCGACCGCGCGGGGTAAAGCAAAAGACCTGATCTTGGAACAGTTCAAGTTTGGTATGCTCCAAAAATTCCTGTGGGTTCTCGCCTTCGGTCAGGTGCTTAATGGTGTTGCGCAACCACGCATAGGCTCGGCTTTCATGCTCCAGCCGTTTCATATCGCCAGAAATTTCGTCTTTATAGAGCGCGTGCGCAGCGATGCCCATTTCGGCGATAGAATTCATTTCGCTGGTGCGAATTTGCAGTTCCACCCGCTCACGTTCAGGCCCAACAATGGTGGTGTGGATAGAGCGATAGTCATTCTGCTTGGGTGTAGAGATGTAATCTTTAAATCGACCCGGCACCACAGACCAAGTTTGGTGCACCACACCAAGCGTTTTGTAGCAAAGGTCAACACTATCCACGATAACGCGGAACCCGATAATGTCGGATAATTGTTCGAGGCTGATGGATTTGCGCTCCATCTTTTTAAACACGGAAAATGGTGCTTTCAGCCGTGAGGTCACATCGGCAATGATCCCGGCATCCACAAAGCGTTGCGCCAGCTCCATGCGGATTTCATCCACGACTGCCCGATTGTCTTTCGCGTAAGCGTCCAAATGGTTGCGGATGACTTGATATTGCTCAGGATGCAGCGTTTGGAAGGATAAGTCCTCCAGCTCAGACCGCATATCCTGCATACCCATGCGTCCAGCCAATGGGGCGTAAATTTCCATTGTTTCTTGCGCGATACGGCGTTTCTTATGCTCCGGCACAAATTCCAGCGTGCGCATATTGTGCAAGCGGTCAGCCAGTTTCACCAATAGCACCCGCACATCTTCCGCAATTGCCAGCAGCAGCTTGCGCAAGTTCTCGGCCTGCGCCTCTTCGCGCGAGCCAAGGTTTAGCCGATCAATTTTGGTGAGCCCGTCCACAATCGCGCCGATTTCCTGGCCGAAAACCTGGTCAATTTCAGCGCGGGTCGCGTCCGTATCTTCAATGGTATCGTGCAGCAGAGCCACGGCAATGGTGGCATCATCCAAATGCAATTTGGTGAGAATAGCGGCCACTTCCAACGGGTGGGCAAAATAAGGATCGCCTGATGCGCGGCGCTGGCTACCATGTTTTTGCATGGCGTAGACATAGGCTTTGTTGAGCAGGGCTTCATCCGCATTTGGATTATAAGCCTGCACCAGCTCAACAAGTTCATATTGGCGCATCATGGTCGGAAATTCAGCTCCGTTGGTCGGTATAAACCATGGTAAGAATCACAAAAAAGGCGCCGATCAAGGCGCCCTTCCATTATCATGCAGCTCAGTGAAAGATGCAAGATTAATCGTCCCGACGGTCTGGTGGGGAAAGGCCTTCAATGCCGCGCAGAAGGTCTTCTTCACTCATTGTGTCAAACACCATGCCCTCATCGTCGCCACCTTGGCTTTCGATCATCGGCGCTGTTTCGGCCTCAGGCTCATCCACTTCAACATATTTTTGTAGTGAGTGGATCAGATCTTCTTTAAGATCGCCTGGTGAGATTGTGCCATCGCCGATTTCGCGCAAAGCCACAACAGGGTTTTTGTCATTGTCGCGATCAACAGTGATTGGAGCCCCTGACGAAATAAGCCGAGCACGGTGTGCAGACAGCAAAACCAGCTCAAAACGGTTAGGGATTTTTTCAATGCAATCTTCAACGGTAACGCGCGCCAAAGCAAATCTCCGCAATTTTGGGTAATCAGTGGGCTGATCTACACCAAGCTGTTAAAATTTACAACCCAATAAATGAATTAACATTGTTTCATATAATTGAATCGACATATTCACCAAATATGATTTATGACTACGTTAAGTACTGAGGTCACCTCTTGGACAAGGGTGGCCTTTTTGCCGTGTGCGGTGCTTAGCATTCATATGGCATTGTGCTTAAAGACCAACGGTCTGATCTCCATTGGGAGGTGTTTGTTCGCATTTAATTGCCGCGAGCTTTGCGCCTTTTTATTGAGTTCAGGCTCCAGTAATGTTTTATCAAACGAATACAGGTAATATTCGCCTGATAAGCAAAGTAAGGCTATTGTTTAATGTTTGATCCTCGCGAAAAGGTTATCCTGATTATGGATGGAGCAAACCTTTATGCCACTGCTAAGGCATTGGGCGCCGAATTGGACTATCGGCGTATGCTCTCAGAATTCCAAAGTCAGGCCTATTTATTACGCGCCTATTATTATACGGCTCTGGTGGAAGATCAGGAATATTCCTCGATCCGCCCCCTTATCGATTGGCTAGACTATAACGGTTACACTGTTATTACAAAGCCAGCGAAAGAATATACGGACCATCAAGGTCGGCGCAAAATCAAAGGTAATATGGATATTGAGATTACCATTGATGCGCTAGATATGGCCGATAATTACGACCACCTGGTTCTATTTTCCGGTGATGGCGATTTCACTGCGCTTGTTGCGGCATTGCAGCGCAAGGGCAAGAAAGTGACTGTTGTATCCACAAAAGCAACCTCCACCCCGATGATTTCGGACGATCTTCGGCGGCAGGCTGACTATTTTATGGATATTGCAGATCTTGCAAAATCTGTGGGTCGTGACGCTTAATCGTCACGCCCTTTTTGCAATGTAATGATGACTTGAGGTTAGATTTTGGTCGCTTTTGACCCTGCTCCAAATTGTAGCAAGTGCCCGCGGCTAAAGTCTTTCCGCAAGGATAATCAAAAAAAGTTTCCGCACTTTTTCAACGCGCCGGTTCCAAATTGGGCCGCGCCCAATCCGCGTGTCATGATTGTGGGCATGGCCCCTGGCCTTAAGGGTGCGAACCGTACTGGACGCCCCTTCACCGGCGATTTTGCGGGAGATCTCCTCTTCGACATTTTGCTTCAAAACGGTTTTGCAGCCGGTGAATATGGCAACAGTGCAGACGATGGTTTAGCGCTGGTAGATTGCGCCATCATCAATGTGGTGCGTTGCGTGCCGCCGCAGAACAAGCCCACTGCACAAGAAGTGAACAATTGCCGCCGTTATTTGCTAGCTACGCTCAAGCATTTCTCCGATGTAGAAGTTTTCGTCACGCTTGGCGGCATTGCCCATAATTCGTTTTTGACCTGCTTTGATGTACGCAAAAAGGACTTTGCCTTCGGCCATGGTGCGGCATACGAGCTCCCGACAGGCCAGAAGCTAATCGCCAGCTATCATTGCTCGCGCTACAATGTGAACACCAACGTGCTCACATCGCAGATGTTTGATGATGTCTTTAAAACTGTTCGGGAATTATTGAGCGAATAGAATCGCTTAGCCCAAGTCTTTCAACAATCGATTCTTCTGGCGTGACCAATCGCGTTTCTGCTCGGTCTCGCGTTTATCGTGTTGCTTTTTACCCTTGGCAATGCCGATCTGCAGCTTTGCGATGCCACGATCGTTAAAGTAAAGCTTGAGCGGCACAACCGTTTGCCCCTGCTTTTCAACCGCCGCCATGATGCGACTCATTTCGCGTTTTTTCAGCAGCAATTTGCGCCGACGACGCTCGTCATGGTTGAAGCGGTTGGCCTGCAAATATTCTGGAATGTGGGCATTGATCAACCAGATCTCGCCCTCTTCTGGCGTCGCGTAGCTTTCGGTAATTTGCGCCTTGCCATTGCGCAGGCTTTTCACCTCAGTGCCTTCCAGCACCAAGCCAGCTTCCATCGTATCCAAAATTTCATAATCAAAGCGGGCGCGGCGGTTCTCCGCCACGACACCAGTGCTTTTCAATGAATTTTTCTTCTTGGCCGCCATAGATTAATTGATCAATCCTGCATGAATCAGCGCTTCATCTACCGCCAACTTGGTTTGCGGCGTGATCGGCGACAATGGCAAACGTGTATCTGATTTACACAACCCAAGACGCTCAGCCGCATATTTCACTGGCACAGGGCTTGGATCCAAGAACAATGCCTTATGCAGTGGAGCCAAGCGATCTTGAATGGCCAAAGCAGCTTCATAATTGCCGTCCAGCGAAGCTTGTTGCATTTCAGCGCAAAGCCGCGGGGCAATATTTGACGTTACAGAGATGCACCCCACCCCGCCATGAGCGTTGAAACCAAGTGCGGAAATGTCTTCACCAGAAAGTTGAACAAACTCTTTGCCCAAAACGTGACGCTGTTGCGACACCCGCGCCATATCAGCCGTTGCATCTTTCACCCCAACGATATTCGGGCACTCATCCACCAAACGCTTCATGGTTTCAACATTGATGTCTACGATTGAACGGCCCGGGATATTGTAAAGGATCACAGGCAATTTGGTTGATTTCGCAATCGCGCTGAAATGCGCAAACAAGCCTTCTTGATTTGGCTTATTGTAATAAGGCGAAACGGAAAGGATTGCGTCAGCCCCTGCTTCTTCAGCAAATTCGGCAAAGCCAATGGCTTCGCGCGTAGAATTAGAGCCTGCGCCCGCGATCACGGGCACCCGTTTGTCTGCCGCCTCAACACATATCTTGATGATCCGTTTGTGCTCTTCATGGCTAACGGTTGGTGATTCACCAGTGGTTCCCACAGGAACCAATCCAGACGTGCCTTCATTGATCTGCCAGTCGATAAAGCGTCTAAACGCGGCTTCATCAACCTCGCCGTTATTAAATGGCGTGATCAATGCGGTAATTGAGGCGCGAAACATCCCTTCACATCCTTTTTTCTTTTCGTTCATTGGCATGTTGACACCATGTTGGCGCAAAAAGGTCAAACTTTTTCCGCGCTTTTAACGCAGAAAGACCCGAGTTGCGCACCATAATGAGCTGAAAAGATGGCAACAAGCCCTGTTTCGCTGATTGGATAAAACAAATTGATTAAAATTCAATCTAAACCAATCATTCACCTTAATTTGCTAGCCTTCATGTGTGGGTTCGGCAGCCCCAAGAATATGCCGTCAAAAATTGTATTGCGTAATTTGACAGGTTTACACATGCTTTCTCAAAGCACTTTTTCACTTCGCCAATTTTTCCCTCGCCGCGCGGCATCTTTGCGGGCGCTGCTGATGGGATCTGCACTCATGATGTCTGGAGCGCTCACCGCGCCTACATTTGCTCAAGCTCAGATTGATCCGACCACCACCAGTTCAATCGGTGGTGCTGGTAGCGTGATCATGCAAGGCGCTAAGGGAAGCAGCCCATTTCAAAATGCTATTGGCGCGCTCAAAGCTGGCAATTATGCAGACGCGTATAATGCGGCGCGTGGTTTTTCCAACGATGTAGAGCGTCGTGCAGTTCAATGGGCAGCCATTTATTTTGGCAAAGATGATATTGACCATCAGACCATCTTGCGGTTTCAGGCAGACGCCCCTCATTTTGCCAGCGATAGCACCTATAAAACACGTCTAGAGCAAGCCATGCTCAAGCGTGATTTGCCTTATAATGAGGTTATTGATCTGCTCGGCGGCCAAATGCCGAATTTGGTGGACGCGCAAATCGCTTTGGCCGATGCATATGTGCGCGATGGGCAAGTCGCCCGCGCTGGCCGCATCATCAAGCACGTTTGGATCAACAACTTCCTTGATGCGGGTACGGAGCAAGATCTTTATGCCCGCTATAAAGGCCAATTGACCAATGCAGACCATTGGGCTCGCGCCAACCGATTGTTGATGCATGACCGTGCGCGTGCGGTGGAACGCATTTTCAATGAATATTCGCCCGCACAGCAAAGCTTGCTTCGGGCTGTCATTGCTGTTGCGCGGAAAGATAATAACTCGCAGACATTGCTAGATCGCGTTGATCCGCAATTCCGCAATCATAATCTGTTCCATTGGGCCAATGCTGAATGGGCACAGGCAAAGGGCTCTAACGCGGGTGCTGTGGCGCATTTGAACCGCGCAGCCGGCGAACTGCCGGAAAGCCATTTGTGGTGGTACAAACGCCGCTATTTGGCGCGTGAACTTTTGGAAGTTGGCGATAAGCAAAATGCCTATCTCGCGGCGGCTGGATATACCAACGGCCCAGAAGGCCGAGTGGTTGATGCCCAGTTCCATGCGGGTTGGATCGCACTGCGCTTTATCGGTGATGCAGCCACTGCGGCCAAGCATTTTGAGAAAATGGCGTCCTTGTCGACCCTGCCCTCATCCGTCAGCGAATCTCACTATTGGTGGGGCCGCGCCTATGAAGCGATGGGCCAAATTGAAAATGCACGCGTGAAATATCAACGCGCCGCCAAACATGATGATTATTATTACGGTCAATTGGCTTCGCACAAATTGAATGTGCAGCAATTGCAGCTTTCCCCATTGCCAGCATGGCAAGATGCTGAAGCTGGCTTTAATCGGCGCGAATTGGTACAGGCCATCCGCTTGTTTGAAGGCAATAAAACTTATGGTTTTGCCCGCCCATTGCTGCGCCGCTTGATCTATCAGGTGAAGTCGCCTGGCGAGATGTTGCTCACTGCCCGTTTGGCTCAAGATATTGAAGCTCATGATCTGGCAATTTTGATGGCGAGCATCTCCAGCAACCGCGGCGTCGACCTCGATCTGTTTGAATTTCCAAAGGATGGCTTGCCGCGCAATCAATTGGCTGCAATCGACGCTGCGGCGGTTTATGCCGTTGCCCGGCAAGAGAGCCGCTTTGACCGCACAGCGCAGTCACATTCTGGCGCATTGGGCTTGATGCAATTGATGCCGGGCACCGCGAAAGAGACTGCCGGAAAACTAGGCCTAAGCTATTCGAAATCTCGCTTAACTAGTGACCCGTCTTACAATGCATTGTTAGGTTCTACCTATTTGAAAGCGCAGTTGGAACGCTATGACGGTTCTTTGGTTTTGGCAGCGGCGGCTTACAATGCTGGTGCTGGCAATGTGAACAAATGGCTCAAGCGGTTCGGCGACCCACGGTCTGGCAAAATCGACGTTGTGGATTGGATTGAATTGATCCCGTTCACCGAAACTCGCGGTTATGTGCAAAAGGTTCTCGCGAACTATCAGGTCTATCGTGTGCGCCTGGGCGACAATCGTCTGCGTTTGGCCAACTATTTGATGAAGATCGACTAATTCTGGCCGATCTTACATCTATTGCCCGGCTCCAAAAGCTGGTATAGCCAATTTATGGACCAAGCGCAGACCACTACATCCAGTCAAAATGCCGATGTGCGCCACCTCACTTGTGGAGATGGCGCGCGGCAAATTGCTTATCGACTGCAGGGTGATTTTGATGATCCGCTGAAACTGCCGATCATCTGTTTGGCCGGCTATCAACGCAATATGTCGGACTTTGACGCATTTGCGGAACGTTTTTCCAGCTTTGCCAAGCGCAACTGGCCCATCGTTCAGGTGGACCTGATAGGACGCGGCAAAGCCCGCAGAGAGCGGAAAGACCGCGCCTACTCTACCCTTCACGATGCAACAGATATGGCCGAATTTTGCCGCGCCATGGGCATTGAAAGTGCGATTTGGCTCGGGCAAGGCCATGGTGGCCAGGTGATTATGGCGTTGGCGGCGTTGCAACCGGGCATAATTTCGGGCGCTGTGCTTTGTGACGCAGGGCCAATCATCAATGCACGCGGCCTTGTGCGCTTGCGCAACAACCTTGCCTATCTCAGCAAAATCAGAGGTAAGAATGCCGTGCGCGATTCATTACGGCGCATTTTGCGGGTAGATTATCCCAATTTGGGCGATGGTCTTCTTGATCAAATTGGCGCGCGCACACATCAGGAAACAGCCAAGGCCCGTTTGGAACCGCAGTTTGATATGCGGCTCGCTGAACAGCTCAATGCATTTGATAATGACGATGTTTTGCAAGCCAACTGGCATTTATTTGATGCCTTGAACAAGACACCATTGCTTCTTTTGCGAACCCAGCACACCGATTTACTTCGAGCAGAAGTGTTTCAAATGATGTGTAAGAAACGCCCTGATTGCCTCAATTATGAGATTATGGGCGAAGGCTCACCTGCGCTGCTGGAAGGCGCCGACGAGTTGGGCGTGATTGCCGATTTTGTGCTGCACACTTGCAAATGGCACAAAAAACGCGGCTGAGCGCCGCGTTTAATTGTTCTTAGGCTTTCTCGAAAACTACTTTTGCGCTTTCGCCAGCGCCTTGGCCTGTTTGACCCATTCTTCACGATCAATGCGGCCCTTGAATGAAAGCTCACCATCTACCCAATTCACATCTTTGCGCTTCCAAGCAGCGATTTGATCGTAATGGTAAATGCCCTTCTCGTTCAAAATCGTCTCGATTTTCGGACCGATGCCTTTGATGTTTTTCAAATCATCTTTTTTGCCATCGCGCGGAGCGGACAAAAGCTCTGGCTTATCATCAGTAGCTGCCTTGGCAGCCGCTGCAGGTTTGCGCGCAGCTGTTTTCTTTGCAGGCGCCTTAGCAGCGGGCTTTTTGTCAGCTGGTTTGGCCGTCGGTGCCGGTTTTGGCGCAGGCTTTGGCTTTTCAGTCACAGTTTCAGCAGACGCTGTTTTTGGCGCAGCAGCTGGCGTTTCTTCGTTTGGCGCAGTTTCGCTTCCCGTTGAACGGCCAGACGGCGTTACGTTTGGTGCCAACTCGGGTGCGGTGTCGTTGCTCATGGTCGCGCGACGCAGATAATAGCCAATCAGACAGCCCACCAAAAAGAAGGCCATCATTAGCAAAACGATCTCAATCAAATGTGGCATGTTGCTCTCCCCGGCTATTCTTTGTTTTGCTCAACAGAAACGCTCATCCATCCGGTCAATAAGCCAATAACCAGCGCGAGGCTAAAATATAGCCAATATTGTGAAATCAGAAATCCGATGGTTTGGAAAAACATCCGATCCTCCCTTTTTTCTGCAATCTACTCTAGCGGTGGCCGCACTGTAAACACAATGCGACGATTCTGCGCTTTGCCCGCGCGCGTATCATTATCCGCGATCGGTAGAGTTTCGCCAAACCCTAAGGCGTATAGCCGATCGGCATTTACACCCATTTCAACTAGCTCACTGACCACTGTTTCCGCACGTTGCACAGAGAGTGACAGATTGATCAGATCATCGCCATCAGCATCTGTATGGCCTTCTACTTCCACAACTGAATTCGGACAATTGGCCAATTCTGCGGCGATTTTTTCCAAAACGCTACGCGACCCTGCTGTGATGCGGGCACTGCCGGATTCGAACAAAATAGCTTGTTCGGCAATAACTTGCTCAACATTCACATTGCACAATTTGTGCGCTGGTGGCGTGTTGATGGTGATCTGCGCATTCGGCAATCTGCCAAGTGCGGCTAAAGCCTTGTCACGCGCATCAAAACTATCAACTTTGCCAACAACGCGCCATTCGCCGTCGTTTAAGCTCGCTTCGCCGCTTGCCAGAGCACCGAAAGCCTGTGTGATTGTCAAAGCTTGATCCAAAAACCGCTCTGGAGCACCTTCAGCTGTTGAGATGTCGTCAAGCACTGCACCTTCACCAGCGCTGAGTTCCAATGCGTAGCGCGCGGTTGCATCCGGTACATTGCCTGAAATCGTCAGTGGCGCGCCTGCTTCTTTGCTCAACAGGGTTGTGAAAGGCTCAGCACTTTCAACAACTCCCTCTACCTCAGGCTCACTTTCTGCAGGCATTGCTTCTTCATTTGTGTCAACAGCAGGCGTTTCTGCTTCAACTTCAGGCTCAACAACCTCTTCCGGTGCTGCCACCTCTTCAGCAGGTGCAGTTTCAGCATCGTTGGCCTCATCAACAACAGGTGCGGCCTCTTCCTCAACTGGCGTCGCCTCCGCTTCTTCAGCGTCTTGTTCCACAATCGGTTCAGCGTCTTCCACAATAGGTTCTTGCGGCTGATCGTTCTGTTCCGTTTCCTGCGGTTCTTCTGCTTCGACTTCAGCAGCTTCCTCAGCGGCAGGCTCCTCCATTTCAGGATCAGGCGTTGCCGTCTCTGGCTCTGCGGGCACCGTCAATGTCGTGTAAAAACTACCAAGCGGCGCATTGCTCAGAATGAGTTTAACAGCCGACAACACAGCACGATCAGGCGCTTCGCCAGAAATGCTCCATTGCCCACCCGCATGGATGACTTCACCCGTATTGAGCATGGACAGTGCATCAATACCTAAGGCAACCATTTGGTTGAATTCAGCGCGCTCCGGCAGGTTATTTTCAGTGTTCACGGGCAAGTCGCCGCTTTGATCCCAATAGGTTTTATCGCTCAGATAGCCTGACCACTCGAACACTCCCTCCGCAGATTTTTTAATCTGCAAAGACAGTGCTTCCACTGGTGGCAAAATTTGAACATCAACGAGGAAAGCCTCGCTTTCCGGTGCCAAGATTTCAACAATCTCGGCCAAATCATCGTCAGATGAGGCGCGGCCAATCAGCGCCCATTGCCCATCAACCAAGCTGAGGCGACCAGCATCCAGCTTCTTCAGCGCCTCCAGCCCAACCGCTGCACGAGGCATAAATTGATCAGACGCACCTGCCCCAACTTGCAGTTGCGCGCGCCACCCGAAATCTTGTGCCCACTGGTCAATAATCTCTTGCGAAGGAGCAAATCCACTCGCGCTCAAATCGCCGTTCAACTGCTTCTCTGCCGAGAAGAGATAAGGAGAAATGGTTTGCGCTGGCGAATTGATCTCGATTGTCCAGTTCTCGCTGTTCAGGCCAGCTTCTTCAATTTGCGTCAACAAGCCTTGCTTCTTTTCAAAGCTTTCAGCAGTGCCTTCCAAGGTCCATTTGTCGCCATTCAGCTGCAATTTCCCTGTTTCGAGACCAGAAAGCACTGAATTGCCCAAAGCAACGAACTCTTCAAATTGGCTCGGCGCGCCGCGCGCTATTTCCAATTCCAGCGTGCCCTGATCAGCCAAATTGATCAGCATCGCTTCGCTTGGCACAAAGCCTTCAAACGACCGCGCCCCATCAGCTGTTTTGGTCACCGCAAATCGATATGGATCTTGCAATGGCGGCGGCAATTGAGCGACTTGCAGACCCAATTGCTCAGGTTGAATCTCTTCATTAGAAAACAGCTGTAATATATTGTTTTTATTATAAAGGTCGCGCGCAGTTACATCTGTCGTCCAGCCCAATTGATCGTGGATCGCCTGACCTGAATCCGCGATATTGATTGTTTTCGCAGCTAGGGTTGCCATTACGCCAAAATCCTCTGGCGCGCCTGCGGCCAACAATGTCGTGTCGTCAGCTTTTGTATCTAAAACCGCATAAATTGTCTGGCGCAACTGACTGTCTGGCAAATAGCCAGCCATTTGCACTTTGCCACTGCCGGATTTATCAAGCGTCCAAATATATGGCTCCGCGACAGCCAAATCGAGATTAGACAAGTCAATCGTCACGCCTGCAGGCGGTTGGGCGGCATGGGCCAATAAATCCATATAAGCTTCAGGTGTTTTCGCTTGCCCGGTCACATTCACGATATTTCCCTGCAGCTCTAGCGCCCAGTTATCAGCCAAATGTGCCTGGCTATTGCCCATCCAAGCAGCAATTTCATCGAAATTCTCAGGTGCGCCGTTTGCTGCACGCGTTTCACTCAAATCAATTTTGGTGGAGAGATCTTCAGGCATCTCCGCTGGAATATATCCGTTTGCCTTGACTGCATCGGCAGTTCCCGCAAGTGAAAATGTAAATGGCGCAACTGTTGGCAATGGTAGGTCGATATTCTTTTGATCACGAGATATCGCATTCAGCACAACATTCACCTGATCATAAACTTCAAAATTATCGGTGTGTCCGGTAAAATTCAGCTCGGCTTCGGAGATTGAAAATTCACCTTGATTCAACAATGTAAGCTGCTGAATGAGCCGGTTTATGTCACGTTCAAAATTCTCCGGTGCGCCCGAAGCGATAAGCACATTTGAAATATCTGCACCCTGCTCTTTCAGGGCTGCACGCGTGTCACTGCTCGGCACAAATCCATCAAGCACAAGCCCATTCCCACCAACCGAAGCCTTCAGGGCAAAATCTTCTTCATATGGCGGTATGATTTCTGCAGTGCCTCGCTTCAAATTATCAGGGAAACCGGCATTTGCGATCAAATCAAGATCACGGAATGACTCATGGTTTTTTGCGCGGCCTGCAAAAGATACCTTCAAACCACGTGCACTGATCTCACCTTGATCAAAATGGTCAAATAAGCGCGTGCTATAATCAAGTAGTTCGCGCCAATCCTTCGCGGCAGGACCACCTGACGCAAGGGTAAACTCCGCTTCCACATTTTCCGGCATTTGCGAAAGAAAGTCTTGCTGCACCTGAGCACTGGGCATATGCCCACTCAGTTTTACAGTACCAACTTCAATTTGCGCATTGAATTCAAAAGGATCAGCAAGCGGTGCAAGTTTTGCATTGTTCGAAATTGAGGCAATTTCTGGCATTGCGGATAGGCCGGAAATAAGTTTTTCCAGTTCTGCCTTATCGGTCGTCACACCATTAAGCGTCAAATCGCGCGCTTCAATTGAAATGTCTGCCCAAGTTGCAACGGGCAATTGTGGGTTTTGAAGCAATTGGGCTTTAATCGCCTGCTCCATATTATTCTGGTTTTGCGAAACCGCGAACATACCGCCGCCGAGCGCCACAACAGCGCCAACAACCAAAACATTAATCCACTTCACAGCACTTCCCCGCAACGTTTGGTCAAACCTCAACCGTCGATCAGCAATGCCGAACAACGATCCCATCCGCGCGAAAGTGTAACGCTTCTAATTCAAATCACCAGACAAATTTCAATGATTTAACGGATTTATCGCAGAAATTTCGCACAAAAAAAGGCCCGGCAAATTGCCGGGCCTTCCATCTCGATAAAGTCTATAAGACTTATTCGAAAGCTTTAGAGAATGAAGCAGACAAAGCAGAGTTGCTGTTGCTATCAATTTCAACACCTACGCCAGCCTCGAAGCCACCACCAGGTGCCCAATCAAGATCAGCATTGAATGTTGTAACGTTAGCTTCGTCGAAGTTGACTTTTGCAGTCAAGTCGAGATTATCAGACACTGCGAATACGCCTTGAGCAGCAACATCCCACTCGTCGTTGTCGTCCCAACGGCCAGCAACTGTGATGGTCACAGCATCGTTAACTGCAGCTTCACCGGAAACGGCAGCTTCCCACTCAACGTCAGTGTCGGCGTCAGGTCCGCCAAGTGTAGTAGAGTGATCGTCTTCGAAGAACTCTACGCCAGCAGCCAATGTGAACATATCAAATGTCGCTTTACCAGCAACCATGATAGCCCATTCGCCAGCATCGTCCGTGCTGAAAGCACCGCGGAATGACATGTCGTCAACATTAATTGTTGCACCAGCATGCAAGAACCAATCGTTAGTACCTGGATCGATAATATCGTCAAATACCATACCAACGTGTGCAGTACCCCAATCTTGATCAACACCAAGGCCAGCAACCAATGAAGCATTGTCGTTAGTGCTCAAGTCTTCCAGACCCAAAGCGACGTCCACGCCATTGCCCAGATCAGAAGTCACTTGAATCACGTGACCACCTTGGCCGCCACCTAGGTCGATACCTTCATCGTTACCGTCACGGCCGTCAAGATCGAACAGAGCTGTGAAAGTTTCGTCGTCGCCATCTTTAGCAACAGAACCCTTTTGACCAGCCATGATCACGGTTTGATCACCGATCGCTACGTAAGCTTCATCGATGTCAACATCTGAAGATGTAGAGGTTCCGCTTTCATCAATCAAAGTTACAACTGCTTTGGCAGGACCGAAGTCGCTGTCTGCAGTGGCTTCCATTGTGAATTCCCATCCAAATTCGCTAGTTGTTGTTTCTGCGTCGAGATCCCAATCCCAATCGTAAGAAACTTCACCAGAGAACTTCAAGCAATTGCTTTCAGAAGAAACTGTCAAACCAGTGATGTTCAACAATGAACATGTGTCCAAAGCTACGCCGATTGGATCAGCTGCCATTGCGCCTGAAGAAAGCGCTACCGCTGCTGCAGAACCGAGAAATAGGCTCTTAACTTTCATAGTACTGACCTCCAAAATCAGTTTGTTTTTCATTTTGCCGGTTTTTCCGGCTGTTTGTCGAAACGCGACCACACTTATGAGGGTGTGTTTGACGTCGCATTCGCGACCGACAAACGATTCCATGCATGGATTCGCAAGACACAAACTACCCATGAAAGGAAAACATACAAGTTAAGAATTCAAATTTTGGCGTGCGAAATGTCTGTTCTGCTGACCATGTTGCATTTTGGACACAATTTATGCACTAGACCGTCAAAATTAAGGCATATGCGGCAGATTTTGCCACGCAATTTGCCCTATCTCCTTGATAAATTTAACACTTCATTAACGCTTTTCTTCTGGTTCGTCGACTTATTTGTCGTCAAATCTAATTGTTCTTCAGAAGTATTTGCGCTGATTCAATTTTATGACCCGCCTGGCCAACACCAAAGGCGCGCTCAGGCAAGACGCTTAATCGTGTTGAAAATAGTGTACCGACCAAACAAGCTGTTTGGGAGGAATTATGGACAGTTTTGACTATATTGTTGTTGGCGGCGGTTCTTCAGGTTGCGTAGTGGCGTCGCGCCTTACTGAGAATCCTAAAAACAGAGTTTTGCTGATTGAGAGCGGTCGGCAAGATAGATCGCCCTATATCAAGATGCCTGCGACCTTCTTTAAAGTAATCGAAAAAGGGCGCGATATTGTCTCTTATATTGGGGAACCGTCAGACCGGCTAAATGGCAGACCATCAGTTGTAATCCAGGGGCATGTGATTGGTGGCGGTTCATCGGTCAATGCAATGCTATATATAAGGGGTCAAGCAGAGGACTATGACAGTTGGGCACAGGCCGGCAATAAAGGTTGGTCATTCGACGACGTATTGCCCGTTTTCCGCGACATTGAAAACAATATGGAAATTGCGGATGAGATGCATGGCACCGTGGGTGAATTGCATGTTTCCGAGACTGGCTATCATCATCCCCTCTCCCGCGCCTTTATTCGCGCCGCTCAGCAAACTGGTGTGCCCTATAATCCTGATTTTAACGGCAAGGTGCAGGAAGGCGTTGGATTTTATCAAACAACAACCCACAATGGGCGGCGCTGGTCTGCCGCTGAAGCCTTTTTGCGGAAGGCTGAAAAACGCCCAAACCTCAAGATCATGACGGAGACGCGCGTTGCCCGCATCTTGTTTGACGGACAAAAAGCGGTTGGTGTCGAACTTGAAAGCGGCGAAAATATCACCGCCGGTGCCGAGATCATCTTGTGTGCAGGAGCGATTGAAACCCCACGCTTGATGCAATTGTCTGGCTTGGGTGCAGCAACTGAGCTCACGCAACATGGCATTGACGTCGTAGCCGACCTACCCGGCGTTGGTGAGAACTATCAGGATCACCTTGAAACAACGGTGCAAGGTGTTTCCAAAGCGCCGATTTCGTTCTTTAAGCAAGATAAGGGTTTCAACGCCGTCAAACATATGGCGCAATATTTGATGTTCCGCACGGGATTGCTGACTTCCAATGTTGTGGAGTCTGGCGGATTTGTAGACGTGTCGAATGCGGGCATGCCAGATCTACAATTCCACGTCTTACCATTTATGGTGGGCTGGGCAGATCGTGAGCCCATTCCTGAACACGGCATTGCAATTGCACCATGCTTCCTGCGCCCAAAGTCGCGCGGCTCGGTTAAACTGCGCTCAAACAACCCCAAAGACAGCGCGCTATTTGATGCGGGTAGCTTTTCTGATGAGGCTGATTTGGAAGTTTTGGTGCGCGGCGTTAAAAAGTCGATTGAGATTTTGGAAGCCCCAGCCCTAGCTGAATTGATTGATCGCCGCGCCTTGCCAAAACCCGGCATTGAGAAAGATGACGATGCGCTGCGCGATTATGTACGACAAACCGCGAAAACAGTTTTCCATCCCTCAGGAACTGCAAAAATGGGACCGGACCACGACAGAATGGCGGTTGTTGATGAGCAATTGCGGGTCAAGAGTGTGCAAGGACTTCGGGTCGCAGACGCTTCTATTATGCCGACTTTGGTGTCAGGCAACACCAATGCGCCAGTGATGATGATTGCAGAACGTGCGGCACGCTTCATCAAAGCGAATACCTAAAGGTATAAAATTGGTCTTTAAAAGACTTGCTGTCTGGCCGGGGCATTGTCATAAATATAGGGTCGTGCAAATTCGCCTTGCGCCAGCGCGCAAGGCTTCCCCTAATTTTGGAGTGTCCCAATGCCTGCTTCTATCTTTGATGATTTTAAACTCACCGGCCAACGTGCGCTGATCACTGGCGGCAGCCGTGGTCTGGGGCGCGAGATCGCCCTTGCTTATGCTGACGCAGGTGCTGAGATCGTGTTGGTGGGGCGTGGCGAGGACAGTTTGAAAGAGACGGCCGCCGAAATTGAGGCACGCGGTGCCTCAGCCCAAATCATCATCGCAGACGTCACTGTGCCAGATGAATGTAAACGCGCGGCACAAGAGGCCCTCGCCCTGCCCGGCGGCATCGATATTCTGGTCAATAATGTGGGTGGGCGGAAACCAAATACCAAGATTGAAGAAACCAGCGATGATGAGTGGCGAGAAGGTTTCGCGCTGAACGTTGACCATTGCTTTTTGATGACACGTTTGATTGGCGAAGCCATGATCGAGCGTGGCAAGGGCGGCCGCATTATCAATATGGGGTCCATTTCCGGCATGATCATCAACCAAGGCGTTGCGGGCCGACATTATGAAGCGGGCAAAGCCGCGATCATTCATTTCACCAAAGCTTTGGCGGTGGATTGGGCGCCACATAATATCAATGCAAACTGCATCAGCCCGGGCCTGTTTATGACCGAGCCTAATCAAGCGTGGACAAAGAAAGCACCGGAAGCGATTGAGAAGTTTGTTTCGTGCACGCCGATGGGGCGTGCGGGTAATCCGCGCGAAATTGCGGGCCTCGCACTTTACCTCGCCTCGCCCGCCTCAAGCTATGTCACCGGATCAAACTTTGTCATCGATGGTGGATATACTGCTTGGTAGTCTGATTATTTGCGCAGTTCATCTGAGCTGCGCTCAATCAAATCGGGCACGAATAGCTTTTGTAGCTTTTCGGGTGCTTCGCCATTCAGCAGTTTCAGCATAAATTCGCCTAGAACTTGGCTGGGCTTTGAAATGGGCAAATAGCAAGTTGTGATTGGTGGTGAGAAATATTGCGATACGTTCAAATCGTCCGTAGCAATCACCACCGCATCGCGCCCATGCTCATAACCGCGCACATGAAAACCTGACAAAACGCCCATGGCTGTCGCCTCATTGGCGCAGAAATAAGCAGTTGGCGGATCGTCAAACATCGACATTTCAAAAAACTGCTCACGCCCAAATGCCGGCGTAAGTTCGCCATTGGCCACAAGGCTTGGATCAAACTTCAATCCGGCATCCTGCAATGTTTGCCGATAGGCATTTTCACGGTCCCGCGAATACATCAGCACCATATCAGCGTTGAGCATGGCGATGCGCTTATGCCCCTTAGCAATCAAACGTTCCACGCAAATAGAAACAATGCGTTGGTTGTGGGTATCGACATAAGCGTGGGGCACTTCGGCTTCGGTGAGGCCATAGGTCACAAACGGGAAATCTTGCGCTTGCATAAATTCAACGCGCTTATCTTTCACTCGCGTGCCGGGCAAAATAATACCATCCGCTTTACGGTTGGCCACGATGCGCTTAATGATGTCAAAGCTCTCCTCATAAGAGCTGGCTTGGTATTGCACCACGCGATAAGGCGTGTCGTGCAGCACATCTGAAACTCCATAAACAAGTTGGGCATAGCCTACCCCGCCCCATTCATCGTCATGGGGCGACGAGATCACGGTGATCATGGCAATTTGGTGGGTTTTGCCCGTGCGCAGTTGCACACCGCTCAAATTCATTTCATAGCCAAGCTTTTTGGCGACATCCAAAATCTTATCGCGCGTGTCCGGACGCACTTGCGGCGAGCCGTTCAGGGCTTTGGACACGGTGGCCGTCGAAAGGCCAGTTTCTTTGGCAATGGTCTTAATTGTGGGGCGCGGTGACATAAGTGTGCTCAAATTTCTTCCCCAAAATCGTTAGCCAATAGTTGGGCAAAACGCAAATAAACCGCTGATGTCCAAGCAAAAGCTTTGTCACGCAGGCCAGCGCCGCTTAGTGCATCGAAGTTCTCAGCCATGCCGGAAGTCTCGCATAAATGCTGGTATTTTTGCATAATTTCACGAGCGCGCTTACGTTCATTTTGCGCCAATAAGCCCTCGACAATCAGCAATGTTGTCGGCGCCCAAATCGGGCCACGCCAATATCCATCTGCTTCATAAAATGTGCTGCTTGGCGATTCTGTTGCAGGCCCCCATGCCGTCACCATGCCCAATTCATCAAATCGCTGGAGCAATTTAGCCGTGATTTCTGTGGGCAGCTTATCGCCCAGCAGAAGTGGCATAAATTGAATAAGACTTTGATCGGGCAAAGGCTTTGCCTGATTATGGACCAAGCGCACTTGGAAGGTGTTGCCATCCCACAATTGCGAAAGCAGAATCGAAATCAATTGATCCTCATGCTGCGTAAACTCTGCGACCTGCGAAATATCTCCTGCACGCTTAGCCAAATGTGCAATGGTGCGGGCGGTGTGCGCCAGAAATGTTGGCAGGTCCGGGCCGATAACTGGGCCACCTTCGGCAAAAAAGCTCGCATTGTCCCATCCGCTATCATTGCCATGGGCATAGCTGGGCAGTGAGTGCTCATCTGCACGCGTATGTTCCATCCAATAATTGAACTGCCGTGCCAACTTTTCCCGCAAATAAGCCAATTGCGGTTCAGTGAAAATATCTGGATTGCGCTGCAGCATCAAACTGATCGCCCAACCATGCACAGGCGGCTTGGTGAAACTATAAGACGCGCCCTTATCGTGCACGAAGTCAGGCAATAAGCCGCTTTCATCCTGATGATCAAAGATGGCCGCAAACTGATCAAAAGCAAGTTGCGGATCATTTTCCACCACGCCAAGTGCGGAAAATGCATTGTCCCAACTCCATATGTTGATCATATGATTTTTGGACATGTAGATGGCGGGTGCGGTCAAATAGCCCCGCTTCGGCACGCAATTGGCCCACAACAGATAATTAGCCAGAAGCGCCGCTTCGCCTTTATCTGCTGTACGCCATGCCTCGAATGCAATGACTGATTGCGCTTGCGCGTCTTCGAAACTTGCCGTTGGTGCCTTAGGGGCCAAACGTTCATGCAACATAATTCCAGCGTCAAGCATCGTGCCAGCGAAACGCAGCTCTACATTATCCGCATGATCGCGCCGCCATTGGCCGCTCACGTTCATTTGCCCCTGATGTACAAATGGCGTTAGGCGAAGATTTTCCCCGGCGGCCACGACGCAGTCAGCGCCATGAGCTGTTTTGTATGCATAATCATAGCGCGATCCTTCTAAAGCGAAGATCACCGCAATATTTTCAGCCTTAACATGCAAAGTCTCGCCTTCGCCGATGGCAAAAGCCGCGATGCCGACTTGTTCTGCGCCGTTGAACAAGCTGACCTTCAATGCAGCAGGCGTAAGGTCATACTTCGGTGATAAATCATGACCCGCCTCATCTTCAAAGCGAACGCGGCTTAGTTTGCCAAGGCTTGGCCGTTCGTCGCCGCCCGCCACATAACGGAGGTAAAGGGCGCGATCTGTGCCCTCACCCATCATCGACAATGTGGTGAAACGTTGGTGCTTTGAAAATGGCACCTTGTCGAAATCAAACAGCATTGCCTAACCTTTCACCGATGATCCGATGGCCCCATCCATAATGTAGCGCTGAGCGAAGAAGAACAGGATCAGAGGCGGGATACACAGCAGCACGGTGATCGCCGCAATAGACGTGATGTCAGTTTCATGCAGCCCTTTGAACATGGAAAGACCAAGCGTAAGCGTATATTTCGATTGATCATTGAGGAAGATTAGCGGCCCTAGATAGTCGTTCCACGCGTTCATAAAGTGGAACGTGCCCACCAGCACCAATGCAGGCATCATCAAGGGCAAATGAATACGCCAGTAAATCTGCCAGCTATTCGCCCCATCCATTCGCGCTGCCTCATCAATCTCAATTGGCACCGTCATAATATACTGCCGCAGCAAGAAGACGAAGAATGCTTCAGCGAAATAGGCAGGTACGATTAAGGGCTTAAGTGTATTGATCCAGCCCAGCATGTTAAATTCCATATAGAGCGGGATCATTTTTACGTCCCATGGGATCATCATGGTGGCCAGCAAAATGATGAAGATCACGTCACGCCCTTTAAACTGGAACCGGGCAAAGCCATAGGCCACCAGCGAGGATGAAAAGAGCTGCCCGATGGTGGACATCACCACCACGATGGCAGAGTTTTTGAAATACACATCAAAAGGTTGCTTGAACCATGCGGTGATGAAGTTTTCCCACTGCACGTCCGATGGCCAGAACACAGGCGGATATTGATATAGCTCAGAAACGCTTTTCACTGCGGTGATAAAGGTCCAATAGAAAGGCAGAATGAACAGCGCAGAAAGAAAAATCAGCGCGCCATATGTGAAGGTTCTAAGCATCTTTATTGCCTCCCTTTTTCATCTCGCCTTCGTAATAAACCCAGGCAGACGAAGATTTCATCACCATCATGGAGAGCGCCAGAATGATCAGAAACATCACCCAGCTATTAGCCGCGGCATAGCCCATTTCGAAATGCTTGAACGCATTGTCGTAAATATACATCGCGAAGAAATAGGTGCTTTCGAGCGGCCCGCCGCCTGTCAGCAACAAGGCAATGGTCAATTGCTGGAATGCCGCAATGATTGAGGTGATGAAGGTGAAAAGCAGCATCGGCGACAGCATAGGAATAGTGATAAAGATCAACCGCGCCCAGCCGGGGACACCGGAGATTTTTGCCGCTTCGTAAAGTTCTTTCGGAATGGATTGCAGACCGGTCAACAAGATCAGCATGGTGCCGCCAAGGCCCCAAAGCGACGCGATGACGATGGCCAGCAGTGCCCAGCTTGGATCACCGAGCCAGTTCGGCCCATCAATGCCTGCCAATCCCAAAAGGAAATTCAAAATTCCATATTCATGGCTGTAGATCCACGCCCAGATCGTCACCAAAGCAACGCCGGAAATCACACTCGGAAGGTAAAAGATGGTGCGGAAAATGCCGCTGCCGATCACCTTTTGGTTGAGCAAAACCGCCAACAGCAGGCCAAGAATAATATTGAACGGCACAAAGAACAGGCCGAATTTGATGGTGACCCACAGGCTGTCCCAGAAAAGCGGGTCTTGAGTCAGCATCACTTCATAATTCTGAGTGCCGATAAATTCGCGCTCCCCCACCACTGGCCAATCGTAAAAGCTCATCACAAAGGAGAACACTAACGGGCCAAGGGTGAAGAAGAAAAAGCCCAATATCCAAGGGGAGATGAACAAATATGGCGTGAGTTTCTCAACAAACTTTTGTCGTTGATACTGCCGATCTTGAACTCCAGACATAATATCCATCCCCCCTATCGTGGGTTAGTTTAGGTGGCGCTGCGAACGAGCAACAGCGTCATCAAGATGTTTCTTTGCATTGCCTTTTTCGATCATCGTGGCCTCAATCGCGCGTTCTAGGTTCGCTTGGATTTTGCCCCAATTTTCGTGTTTCAGGAATGCGTTTGACTCGCTGTCGGAAACCGCCAACATGTCAAAGAATGGCTTGAAGATTGGATCGGTGGTCATTTCCATTTCTTCAGCAACGCTGGTGCGGATTGGCAAATCATTTGTGCGCAACTTCACCGCTTCAGCTGATGAGAAGAACTTGATGAACTCCCATGCCAAATCTGGGTTCTTTGTGTCTTTGGCCATGGACATGGCTGACGCGCCGATGGACGAATGCACAGGCTTGTCACCAAAGGATGGTAGCTTTGCCACGCCATAATTGATGCCAGCTTCGTCAAAGCCGCCTTTTGACCACATAGCCGATTGATACATGGCCAGCTTTTCGCCCTTAAACAGCGCAGAACCTGAGCTATTGTCGCCAATGCCGAGCACAACTGCTTCTTCATTTGCAGCCATATCCGCAAACATGGTCAGCACTTCCACAGCTTCTGGGCTGTTCATATAGCCATCAACTGCAGAGCCATCTTTTGCGATAAAGCGCGTGCCGTTTGACCAGAAGAATTGCTCATAATCAAATGGGTCGGGTTTGGCCTCAACCGCAAAGCCGTAGACTTTGCTTTCTTCATCACGGAATTTCGCTGCTTTTTCGCGCAGCTCAGCCCATGTCCAATCTTCGCTTGGCATTTCAACGCCTGCGGCCTCGAACATGTCCTTATTGTAGAACACCACATGGGTGGTGAAGCCCGCTGGCATGCCGTAAGCTTTGCCGTCGATCCGCGTCGTATTGATCAGGCCCGGCGGGATGTCATCCAAATTCATGGCTTCAGCGTCGCGCGCCATAAAATCGTCAAGTGGCATCAATGATGTGTAATATTTGGGATAGTTCCACATATACATCACATCCGGCGGGTTGCCGGCACCGAATGAAGCAATCAGCTTCTGGTCGTAGCCATCTGCATATGGCTCAACTTGCACCTTCACGCCGGGATTGGCCGCTTCAAAGCGACGTGCAATTTCTTTTTGAATTTCAAGGCTTTCATCGCTATCCCACGTGGCAAAGCGAATGGTTTCCTCCCCAAGAGCCGTGCCTGATAGCGCCGCGACTGACAAAACAGACGCCAAGGCCAGTTTCTTCAAATGCTTCATTTTTCCTCTCCTCTTTGCGCCGCACCATGCAGCGACTTTTGTCGATCAATCAGTGATCGGGTTTCCGCATCCAGTTCACGCGGATATGCCTGCCCCTCCCCATTGAAAATGTGGCAATGTTGAGCAGGAAATTTCAGGTAAACGCGGTCGCCCGTCGCCGCCGGATGGGTGCCGCGGGCAATCGCTACAAATGTTTGGCCATTTTCGAGTTTGATATGCACTTGGCTTTCAGTGCCTAAGCGCTCCACCAGCAGCACTTGGCCACTCATATGCGCCTCGTCTTGCGCGACCAGTTCGATATTATCCGGACGAATGCCGAGAGTGTGTGGGCCAGCAACATCTTTCGCAGCGGCTTCGAGCGCCACTTTGATTTCACCGGACAATTCCTCGGCGCTTACAGTAAGTTCTTTTTCTCCAGAGATTTTGACCGACACGTCCAAAAAGTTCATTTTGGGCGAGCCGATAAAGCTGGCCACAAATAGATTTCGCGGCGCATAAAATAGCTCGAGCGGCGTGCCGAATTGGGCAACTTTACCTTGGTCCAGCACCACCACACGATCAGACAAGGTCATCGCCTCTACTTGGTCGTGGGTCACGTAAATCATGGTGACGCCAAGGCGCTTATGTAGATTTGCAAGTTCCACCCGCATGGTCACCCGCAAGCCAGCATCAAGGTTCGACAATGGCTCATCCAGCAGGAAAAGCTTTGGATCGCGCACAATCGCCCGACCAATCGCCACACGTTGACGCTGCCCGCCCGACAATTGCTTAGGTCGCCGCTTCAGAAGCTCGGTAATTTGCAGGATGCGGGCTGCATTTTGCACCCGCTCGTCAATTTCTGCCTTTGGCACGCCATTCAGCGATAAGCCGAATGACAAATTCTTGTAGACATTCATATGCGGATAGAGCGCGTAGTTCTGGAACACCATGGCAATATCGCGCTTAGCTGGCGGCAATTTACTGATGGGCTGACCACCCAACACAACCCGCCCGCCATCGATCTCTTCAAGACCTGCAATGGACCGCAAAAGCGTAGTTTTGCCGCAACCTGACGGCCCAAGGAAACTGACAAACTCGCCATCGCGAATATCGAGATCAATCCCCTTCAGGACCCGAAGGCTACCAAATTTCTTTTCCAGCCCATCGATTTTTACGCCCGCCATGCTTCGTCCCTCTCCCTGGCATTTGTCAAAAATATAAACGTTTAACTTAAGTTGTAAAGTGTTAATTCAATTAATTTAGAAATGTGTTTTAAAATGAGTTTTTATTATTGTTTTTCAGTATTTTACCAATCTGACTTTTCAGATCGATTCATTCTCTACTCGCGCCAAATCACAACGTCGCGCGGCGCAATCTCCGCCCTTCCGAGCAATATCTCCGCCCCTTCTGGCATCTGCACCTCAGCAGATCGTTCGCCAAAGTTAAAAGCAAAATGCAATGGGCCTCTTTTAGTCACCCGCACATCGCGGTCTAATGAACTCATTGGGACACCTGCCCAACTCAACAATCTATCAACCAAATGCTCCAATGCCGCACCCGAAAAATTGGCGGTGCCGTACCAGCATTTCTCATTGCCCACCAATGCGGGCGATTGATCTCGATGGTTTGATTCAAAGCGCGCCAAAACGGGCTCATCACTTTCGATACATTCGCGCCAATTGCCAACAGCGAAACGCTGCTCATCCATTACGATAAGGTCCTGATTATATTCAGGCAAAGATTCAACACGCTTGACTTTCACATTGATAAGTTGGGCGAATTCGCCCGGCGGCAGATTGTCTGGAATGTGCATATTCTGCGTTTTGCTGCCCGTGCGTGCGCCGAGATAGATTTTGGCATTGCTCGCTTTTAGCTTTTGCACCAACTCAGCATTTTCCAAAATAATGTCGGGCAAAATCACCAGATCATATGCACTTAAATCATTATGCGGCCCGACGATATCAACATCTACGCCCTTAGCAGATAGCGCCTGATACCAATTCATCATATTGCGGGCGCTCGAATAATCCTTGCCCTGCGGCAAGCTCAGCGCCGCCCAACGTGATGCATAGTCAAGCATCAGCGCAACTTTAGCAGTTTTCCGGTCAGCAATCTCTTGCGGCAACTGAGCAATTTCTTTGGCCACTTGCGCCACCTCGAAATAGGCCTGATCCGGCTCATCATTTGGCAGCAATAGTCCCGCATGGAATTGTTCTTGCGCGAATTTCGACTGACGCCAACGGAAATAGACCACAACATCGATCCCGTGGGCGAATGCCAACCACGTCCACAGCCGCACCATGCCATCATGGGGCGATTGATTATGGGCCGCCCAGTTCACTGGCCCGGGTTGCTGCTCCATAATCCACGCACGCCCCTGCCCAGCTTGACGATAAAGATCATTGTTAAAGGCTGGTTGGTCGATAATCCCTGTGCGAAGCAAGCGCGCTTTCTCGGCATCATCCATTTTACCATGAATAAGCGCGCCCATTGGATAGCTGTCCCATGACGCAAAATCCAAATCCTGGCCCAGTTCATAATGATCAAAGTCGGTATTATGCCCCATAAAGTTATGGGTAACTGGCCGATCAGGCGCATGTTTCCGGACAATATCGACCTGTGCGCGGTTGAACTTAATCACTTCGTCGGAAGCAAATCGCTGATAATCGAGCAGGTGTGTCGGGCTTGGCTCTTCAACCAAGCTGTTCGGCAGTTCAATCTGATCAAAACGATTATATTTCATACTCCAAAAAACAGTGCCCCAGGCCTGATTCAACGCCTCAATGTCGTGATAGCGGCTGGTCAGCCAGCTCTGGAATGCCTTTTTCGCGCTTTCTGAATAGCTATGAATGGTGTCGTGGTCACCATATTCATTGTCAATTTGCCACGCATTTACAAAGGGATTGGCGCCATAACGCTTGGCATATTCGCCAGCGATACGGACGGCATGTTCGCGATAAATATCGCTTGAGAAACAGTAATGACGACGCGCGCCGAATTTGCGCACATGTCCTTCTGCGTCTACAGGCAAAATTTCGGGATGTTTGTCGATCAACCATTTTGGTGGTGCAGCCGATGGCGTACACATCACCACCTTCAGGCCCGCTTTGCCAAGAATATCAACGGCGCGGTCCAGCCACGTCCAGTTGAATTTACCCTCTTCCTCTTCGATAAGAGACCAGGCAAACTCGCCCACACGCACCCATGTCAGGCCAAGTTCAACCATGCGTTGGGCATCGCGTTCCCACATATGTTCCGGCCATTGTTCCGGATAATAACACACGCCCAACTCAAGCATAAACTCTCCTCACCATCCACCAACTGCACGAATTACGCGTCAGCCGGAATCAAACACTTCATTGGTTATGGCATATATTTTTCGAAATATAAACGTTTATATTTTGATTGTTATTTTTCAAAATCACAAGCGCTTATTCGGCGCCGCAGCAGTTGCGTGCCCTATACTGCGAGTAGAAGATTTGACAGAATTTATGATAAAATGATTCTGATTTACAGCATAACCTACTGATATATAATTAGTATTTCTCTTTGAAGATGCCAAAGATTAGACAGGTTCTAAACAGGAAAAAATTTTCTGAATTTTTGGGCATCTTGTGGACTACAGATTCATTTTTCACCGAAATCCACCATAACACCAACCGCTGGGATCATTCTCAACACATTGATATATAATCGTAATTTCATAATTCGGAGAGCAGCAAAACCTTTGCGAAGCCATCTAAAATTAAACTATACCAAATTACTCCAGTTAAACTTGCGTACGCCACTCTATTATGATTATTGAACTCCAGTTATTCGAAACTGTGAGGCCGATATGCCAATCGCTCCTGCAACGACCCAAGATAAGCTGGTTCACTTACTGAGTGCCATCAACCGCGATGAAAGTGCGTTCTCCCCTCGCCTTACTTTTGCGCCCAATGGTCGTGAGGGACAGAATATTGGCGCTTTAACGCCCGCGGATTTGCCACGTTTGTTTAAGCTGGCGACAGCACATTATCCGAGCGCCGACATTAAAATGGGCGCAGCCTTTTCTATGGGTCGCATGTCATGGGCGATCCTTCGCCCGATTGCAGGCTATGCCATGAACAATATGTGGCTGGATGAGACCGAACTCGCCGCATTCAGTCTGCATTTGCGTCAAGTGTCTTGGCACAAGAATGGGCAAAGCGGCACCATGGGTGCAGCCGATATCAGTCTAGACAGCGCGCAAACCGCTTGGCGCTTGGCGACATCTGATGAGGACGTCGTCGCCCGCTTCACGCAATTGCTTGAGCAATTGTTCACCCCGCTTGTTGAGGCACATCATGCAGCGTCCGGCCTCGCGAAGCCTGCGCTGTGGCGGCTTGTGGGCGACAGTTTGGCAACTGCCTTTCTGGTGCAGGGCGACAATTTCAACAGCATGATGCCTGCAATGCGGATTGCAGAGCAGATCTTAAAAACCAAAGGCAGCAAGCTTTTCGCCAAACAGAGCGGATTTATTCAAATCAAACTGCCCGAACGGCCTGAAATCTCAGAATGGTTTCGCAAGCGTGGCGGTTGCTGCCGCTATTACACTTCAGATGGCGGTGAATATTGCTCCACCTGCGTGCTGCGTGATGAAGACAGCATGATCACGCGGCTGCAAACACATTTGCGCGATAAATATGCAGAAGAACACGCCGCCTAATCCCACAGTTCAAAGGTCGCATAACCAGCGCTGCAGCGGCAGCCGAAAGGAAAATAATGAATAAGAATATTGCGATTTTGGGCGCTTTTTTGGCACTGGTTGTGCCCACTTTTGCGCAGACATATCCGCTCACAATCGACCATAAATTCGGCACAACGGTGCTTGAGGCGCAACCTGAGCAAATTGCAACCGTTGATTATGCGGGGCATGACAATATTTTGGCGCTTGGCGAGCAGCCGCTGACGACACGACTGTGGTTTGGCAATTATCCAAATGCAGTGTGGCCGTGGGCGCAAGACCTGCTTTCCGTCGAACCGGAGGTGTTGAGCGGCCAGTTGAATTTCGAGCAAATTGCCAAAACCAATCCAGATGTGATTATGGCTATTCGATCTGGCATCAGCGCAGAAGAATATAAAAAGCTAAGCGAAATTGCGCCTGTTGTCGCAGTACCGCCGGGCTATGGCGATTATGAATTGCAATGGCATGAGCAGGCACAATTAGCAGGCCGCGTGCTGGGCAAAGAAGATGAAGCGCTCGCCAAGATTGATGAGATACGCGCGAAAATTAAGTCTGTCTCAGCCTCACATCCTGAATGGGACGGTAAGACCTTCGCCATGGCCACCTATTGGAACGGCAGTGTTGGCGTGTATTCCGCCTATGATTCAAGCGTGAAATTTATCGAAGGCTTGGGCCTCACGGTTGCGCCTAGCGTGCAGAACATCTCCAAAAAGGGCGAGTTCTACATCACTATCTCTGAAGAAGAGCTGCCCATTCTCGATGCTGATGTGTTGTTTTGGTTCACCACGCCAGAGTCTGAAGAGCAGATCAAAAACTTGCCGCTGCGCCCCACGCTTAAAGCCGCGCAAGAGGGACGCGAAATTATGATGTCTACAAACTCCATCACCAATGGCGCCCTTTCGCATGGCTCTTTGATTAGCCTTGACGCTGCGATTGATGCGTTGGTGCCGCAGATTGAAGCGGCGATCGATGGCGACCCTGCGACAATTGTCGTAAGCAAATAGGAATTTCACAATGCAAAAAGCAATTCGATATCTTGGTGTCGCTGCCATGCTGGTTGTCTCCTGCACCACAGCGATGGCCCAAGAGTTCCCTCTCTCAATAGAGCACAAATTTGGCACCACTATCATTGAAGAAAAGCCCGAACGCGTGGCGTCCATCGATTATGCCGGGGCAGATGATTTGCTGGCGCTGGGTATCCAGCCCGTCACCATACGCTATTGGTATGGCGATTATGACAGTGTGGTTTGGCCATGGGCGGCCCCCTCGCTCACAACGGAGCCAACCATTTTACGGGGCGAGTTGGATTTTGAAGCCATTGCGGCGGCACGGCCTGACGTGATCATCGGCCTTTGGTCCGGCATTAGCGCTGAAGATTATGAGCGCCTCAGCCTTATTGCGCCTGTTGTGGCTGTGCCTGATGGCGTTGGCGACTATGCCTTGCCGTGGGACGAACGCGCGATGATCGCCGCGCGTGCGGCAGGAATGGAAGAACTTGGCCAAGAAAAGGTGCAAAAAATCCGCGACCAATTGGCGGACGTGAAAGCAAATCACCCTGAATGGCAAGGCAAAAATGTTGCTGTGGCGACGGCATGGGATGGCACGCCCGGCGTTTATGCCTCCAACGATATTCGCCCGCTTCTGCTGGCCAATATGGGGCTCGGCACTCCGCAAAAAATTGATGATGCGGTTGGCGATGCATTCTGGGCGGAATTGTCTCCCGAAGATTTAACGCCGCTGGATACTGACGTTTTGATCTGGCTTTCCTCAACTGGCGAGTTTGGCCCTATCGAAGAGTTGGCAGCACGGCCTTTCCTTAATGTGGTGAAAGACGGTCGGGAAGTGTTTTTGGGCAAAGAGGTCACAGGCGCATTCTCCCATGCCTCTTTGTTGAGCCTGCCCTACACCATTGATCGGCTGGAAGCAGCCATTGAGATGGCTCTTGATGGTGACCCAAACACACATGAAGACGACCGTCCGTAAGGCACGTTACGCGCAATTAGTGGGCCAATGGCCCACCCCTTTTGAATTGGAGTTTCACATGGCCCAAATGGCGAAAGATTTTTATCACAATGAAAAAGTGAAGGTCTTGCCGCTGGCGCAAAAACCAGCGACGCAAAAGCCAATCAGTTTGCGGGCGCAAAATATCAGCGCGGGCTATGGTGAAACACCAATTCTGAAGCATATCGATTTGGATGTCCCAGAGGGTGAAATCACCATCCTTGTGGGACCAAATGGGTGTGGCAAATCTACCTTACTGAAAACCATGGCCCGCATTCTGACGCCTAGCGAAGGGAGCGTCAGCCTTAACGGGCAAAATGTGCACCAATTGCCCACGCGCCAAGTTGCGCAGCAAATGGCATTACTCGCCCAGGGGCCGATTGCGCCGGAAGGCTTAAAGGTGCGTGAATTGGTGGCGCAAGGGCGTTTCCCCCACCAAACATTGCTGAAACAATGGACGAAGGATGATAGCGTCGCAGTTGATTGGGCAATGGAAGTGACCAACATTTCGCAGTTTGCTGAACGCCCCATCGACGCCCTGTCCGGCGGGCAGCGTCAACGTTGCTGGATCGCCATGGCCTTGGCGCAGGAAACGGATTTGGTGCTTCTGGACGAACCCACGACCTTTTTGGATTTGAAGGTCCAGGTCGATGTGATGAACTTGCTGACCAAGACTGCCAAAGAGGCAGGCAAAACCATGGTCATTGTATTGCATGAACTGAACATCGCAGCTGCTTACGCTGATAACTTGGTGATGATGCGCAGTGGTGAAATCATTGCGCAAGGCGATGTGAATGACATTTTCACACGCGAAAATTTACGCGCCGTTTTCGGCCTAGATGCACGCGTTATCTTTGACGCAGAAGCGGGCCGTCCGGTGTGCATGCCCAATCTGAATGGCTGATGGACGCCGCGAAATAATGACAATTCAAAAATTTGGCGAAGTTGGACGCCTCGGCTTGATGGCTGTGGTCATATCCCTGTTCTTTGCCTTACACATTTCAATCGGTGCCAAGGCTATCCCGCTATCTGATGTGTTCACGGCGCTGATCGCACGAGATGAAACTGTGTTTGATCACATCGTTGTATGGAATTTGCGTATGCCACGTGCGCTGATCGCCATGGTGGTGGGTGCCGCCTTGGCTGTCTCCGGGGCTTTGATGCAAGGCCTTACGCGCAACCCACTCGCCGACCCCGGCCTATTGGGGCTTTTGGCAGGCGCGTCATTCGCCGTTGTTGTCGGCTTCGGCATTTGGGGAAGCGCCATTGTACCTATCATGCCTTTGGTTGCTGCTGGGGGCGCCTTGGCGGCCTCTGCGCTGGTGTTTTGGATTGCGTCTTCCGCGCCCGGCGGCGCACGTCCCCTCACCTTGATTTTGGCAGGTGCCGCCATCACTGCGTTTCTTGGCGCCATCATTGCTGCGGTGCAGTTGCTTGACCAAGATAATTTTGACCAATTACGGGTTTGGTTGACAGGTACCATCAATGGCAACCGTATGTCTTACATGATGTGGTGTCTGCCCTGGCTGTTGGTTGGCTTTCTTGTTTCTTTCGCTGTTGCACGGCAGATCACATCTCTGGCGATGGGCGATGAGGTGGCAATCGGTTTGGGCGTGAACGTGGCTCAGGTGAAAATCTTAAGCTTAATTGCAGTTGTTGCTCTCACCGCATCAGCGGTCACTCTGTCCGGCCCTTTGGGTTTTATCGGGCTAGTCATTCCCCATGCTGTGCGCTTGTTTGTCGGCACCGACTATCGTTTCGTTGTGCCCTATTCCGCTCTGGTAGGCGCAGCCTATTTATTGTTCGTCGATATTGTCGCCCGCATTGCTTTGGCACCGATTGAAATTTCGACCGGGCTGGTCACGTCCCTTTTGGGCGCCCCCTTCTTCGTGTGGCTGGTGAGGGCAAAATTATGAAGCCGGATATTATTGTTCGCACACCAAGCCAAAAACTCGCATTGCGCCTGCCGGTCCGCGCTTTATGGGTGCTGCTCGGCATGATGATCGCGTTGCTGTTCATTATCGGCCTATCGCTGATGCTCGGCAGCTATCCGCTAAGTGCCAGTCAGGTTTTGGATATTCTGTGGCAACGCCCCGCCGACGAAACAGGCACCACTATTGTCTGGGAGTTTCGGTTCCCTCGAGTGCTGGTATCGATCATGGTCGGCGCACTATTGGGTCTTTCTGGCGCAACCTTGCAAAATATAACCCGCAACCCCTTGGCGGATCCATCTTTGGTCGGCGTCAGCCAAGGTGCTGGATTTGCCGTTGTTGCTCTCACCGTGTTGATGCCGGAGCTTGGCTATTATTATCGCCCGCTTTACGCCTTTGGCGGCGCGTTGGTTGTCGCGATTATCATCCAATGGATTTCTGCTGGTCGCACGGGCAGCTCCACCATGCGGTTTATTCTCACCGGCGTAGGCGTCGCGGCGTTCATTTCCGCTGGCACATCAGCCCTTTTGACCTATGGCGACATCAACCGCGCCACAGCCGCGTTGGGTTGGCTCGCCGGTTCGGTGCATGCTTCAAACTGGCAAGATGTTTGGCTCACTAGTGCCTGTCTGTTCGCCTTGCTGCCCATCTTGATGTGGGCAAGCCGCCCAATGGCTGCCATGCGCATGGGGCCGGATACCGCCACTGGTTTGGGCGTGAATGTTTCAATTGCGCGCTGGGGCTTGATCATGCTGTCCGTGGCGTTGGCGGCTTTCGCCGTAGCAGCCGTGGGACCTCTCGGCTTTGTCGGGCTGGTTGCACCGCATGTTACGCGCCGCCTCACCCATTCTGGTGTTGGTGTGCATCTTCTCATCACGGCAGCAATTGGCGGCCTTTTGGTCGCGGTTGCCGATTTGTTTGGACGCACCGCATTCGCTCCGGTGCAAATCCCTGCGGGCTTGGTCACGGCCATTATTGGCGTGCCGCTTTTCGTTTGGCTCATCATGCGCCAGCAGGCCCGCACCGAACTTTAAATTTTCAATTAGGTCGCACAACAATAGGGAAAAAAATCATGCGAACATTACTCTTACCGCTCACCATTTTGCTGAGCTTGGTGGTGCATACAGCTTCTGCCACGGAGACGAGAATTTTTACTGATGATGCAGGTCGGCAGGTCGAAGTGCCTGTACAGGCTGAGCGCGTTATCTCTCAAAATGACAACCGCCTCACCCTGCCTCTGTTGGAGCTAGGCGTGCCTATTGTGGGCAGCGCTGGTCGATTGGCTGGCAATGGTACCCCATTTTTGCGCACCGTCCCAGATTTGTTGGGCATCAGCTTGGCCAATTCGGATATTGAGTTTTTGGGCACTTACAATGATTTGGATTATGAAAAGATCGCCGGACTAAAGCCTGATCTGATCTTCACACAACGCGATGAATTTGTGGAGCCATTGTCCCGCATTGCGCCTACGCTTTACATTGATCCAAACAACTATCCTGTCAAAGACGGCATGAAAAAACTGGCCGACGCGGCTGGCCGTATGGACGAATATGAGCGGTTGTTGGAGAATTACGAGAATAAACTCACCACAGTTCAAAATCACTTTCCTAAGGAGCAGGACATCACAGTTAGCGTCAGCTTCTCCTTCCCAGCAGGTGAAACACTTTACGCCTACACCGATTTAGGCGCGCTCACCGTGGCGCTTGATGATTTGGGGCTAAATCTTCCACAGCCAATCCTTGACGAAGAAAAGCGCAGCTTTAGCGTTAGCCCTGAGCAAATCCAGCTGATCGATGGCGATTTCATCATTAATTTCTATGGCAACGAAGCGAGCGCTGGCCCGGAAGAAGTCCGAGCTGGTTTGGAGAAGTTCCTGCCAAACTGGTGCGCTCAGCTACACGCTTGCGAAAATGATCAGATGATCTTTTTCCCTTACGCCGCATTTGGCTATTCATTCTCCGCCCTGGAGCTGAATTTAGATTTGTTGACCACGCATATTGCTGGGCGCCAATTCACACCAATGCCGTAAAAAACTGGCGGCCCTAAGGGGCCGCCTTTTCCGTTGGCATATCAATCGCCAATTCTTGTCCAAGCTGAATCGTGTGCAGATGATTGGATCGCGGCTTCAATAAACTGCATTCCCAGCAGGCCATCTTCCAGCGTCGGTAACAGGCAATTTTCGCAACGTCCGTTTCGGATTAAATCTGCCGCATCTCGGTAAATGGTGGCGAAGCCTTCAAGGTAGCCTTCTGGATGTCCCGGTGGCACGCGTATTTGGCCTTGTGTTTGCGCAGATGTGCCATGCCCACCTCTGGTCAGCAATTGCTTTGGCGCATTGAGCGGTGCAAACCAAAGTTGGTTTGGGTTTTCCTGCGCCCAAGTCAGTCCTGCCTTTTCGCCATAGATTTGGATGCGGAGATTGTTTTCATTGCCCGGTGCCACCTGTGTGGCGAGCAGATAACCTTTTGCACCACTGGCATAGCGCAACATCATATGGGCATCATCATCCACCAAACGTCCCTTAACAAAGCTGGTTAGATCCGCCGCAAGGATTTCAGGCGTTTGCAACGTTATAAAGTTTGCCAATTGCATGGCATGGGTGCCGATGTCGGCAATTGCACCGCCTTTGCCTGCTTGTTTTGGGTCTGCCCGCCAACTGGCCTGCTTGTTCTCCGGATCGGTGATTGCCTCGCTTAGCCAATCTTGTGCATATTCCACATTGACCCGCCGCAATTTGCCCAGCGCGCCACTTTGCACCAAATGCCTTGCTTCCCGCACCATGGGATAGCCAGAGTAATTATGGGTCAGCACAAATTCTACTTTGCTGGCTTTGCCGATTTCGGCCAATTGCTTGGCCTCATCCAAATTGGCGGTGAGCGGCTTGTCGCAGACGACGTGGATGCCCTGTTCCAGAAAAGCTTTGGCGACCGGAAAGTGCATATGGTTGGGCGTGACAACCGACACCGCATCGATGCCGTCAGCTCGCGCGGCTTCAGCCTTGGCCATTTCTTTGAAGTCTGCATAGGCGCGATCTGGCGCGATGCCGAGCTGGGCAGCGGATTGTTGCGCGACCTCTGGCTTGGAAGACAATGCCCCTGCCACCAGCTCAAATTCGTCATCAATGCGGGCTGCAATGCGATGCACTGCACCAATAAAGGCGCCTTGGCCGCCGCCCACCATGCCAAGTTTCAATCTTTTGTGCATCGCGATGCTCCTAGTCTATGCCCATCATTTTTTTGAGCGCGGCGCGGTCAGTTTCACCACCCGCAAAGTCATCAAACGCTTGTTCAGTCAAGCGGATCATATGGTCGGCAATGAAAGGCGCACCTTCGCGCGCGCCATCTTCAGGGTGCTTCAAACAGCATTCCCATTCCAACACAGCCCAGCCCTCATAGCCATGGGTGGCCAAGCGTGAAAAGATGCCGCTGAAATCCACATGGCCGTCACCAAGCGAGCGGAAACGCCCTGCCCGGTTCAACCATGGCTGATAGCCGGAATAAACGCCTTGGCGACCCGATGGAGTGAATTCAGCATCCTTCACATGAAAGGCGGTGATCCGCTCGTGATAGATGTCAATGAAGTCGAGATAGTCGAGCTGTTGCAGCAAAAAGTGTGACGGGTCGTAATTGATGGTGCAGCGCTTATGGCCCTTCACCTTGTCCAAAAACATTTCAAAGGTAATGCCGTCGAACACATCTTCGCCGGGGTGTAGCTCAAAGCCAATGTCGACACCCTGCTCCTCATATTCATCAAATATGGGGTGCCAGCGTTTCGCCAGTTCGGTGAAGGCCTCATCAATCAGCCCATCTGGGCGCTGCGGCCAAGGATAGATGTAAGGAAATGCCAGCGAACCGGTAAAGGACACGGTGACATCTAACCCTAAATTGCGAGACGCCTTCGCGGCTTTCTTCACCCCATCAATGGCCCATTGTTGCCGCGCCTTTGGGTTGTTCTGCATCTCTTCTGGCACAAGACCATCAAACTGGAGATCATAGGCCGGGTGCACTGCAACCAGCTGCCCTAACATATGGGTTGAAAGCTCGGTAATCTCGACCCCATTATCCGCGCAAATGCCGTTAATTTCGTCGCAATAGGCTTGAGACGTCGCCGCTCTATCCAAATCAAAAACACGCTTGTCCCAAACGGGAATTTGCACGCCTTTATAGCCATAATTGGCAGCCCATTTGGTCATGCCTTCAAGGCTGTTAAAGGGGGCTTCGTCACCTAGAAATTGAGCCAGAAAGATGCCCGGCCCCTTCATATTCTTTGTCATTATTGTTCCCTTCAATCAGCCAAAAGCGATTTAGCCTGTTCGGGGTTAAACGCTGCTGGTCGCGTGCAACTTGTTGTCATGGCGACAAACTCGCCTGTTTCGCCAGATTTCAAGATCCCTAGCATCACATCGACCACATGCAATGCCAAGTCGATTGAGCACCGGAATGGTCGGTTGTGGATGATTGCGTCGGCCATATCTGCAAGTCCTACGGTGCGGTAGTTCGCGCCATCTTCTTCATTTGGCTTCGCAAATGCATGGTCCCACATGGGCACCTTGTTGATTTGACCGTCAGATTTGGCCAGTTCCACATCGCCGCCAAAGAAGTTCGGGTCCGGCACAAACAGGCTGCCTTCAGCCCCATAGATTTCCATTTCTGCGTGGCGGTGCGCCCACACGTCCCACGAATTGGACATGGTGATGGTGGCACCATTCTCAAATTCAAGTAGCGCATGGATATTGGTTGGCGTGTCCACTGGAATTTTCTCGCCATCGCGTGGCCCATTGCCGATGGTGCGGGTATCCGACCCCTTAGTAGCCAATGCCGCAACGCGTTTCACTGGCCCAATCATATTCACCAAATTGGTGATGTAATATGGTGCGAGGTCCAAAACGGGGCCACCACCCGGCTGGAAAAAGAAATCCGGATTGGGGTGCCAATCCTCCATGCCGTGGCTCATCACATGGCAAGACCCAGCAATCACCTTGCCAATTTCACCTTTATCAATCAGATGTCGCGCCAATTGATGGGCCCCGCCCATAAAAGTATCTGGCGCGCTGCCAACATAGAGGTTTCGCGCTTTGGCGATTGCCGCAAGTTCTTTGCCCTCTTCCACGCTCAACACAAATGGTTTTTCGGAATAGGCGTGTTTGCCTGCCTCCAAAATGCTTTTACTCACCTCAAAGTGCGCCGCGGGCACTGTTAGGTTGACGATAATATCGATATCGTCTGCGGCGAGAAGCTCATCAATTGATAGGTCACGCAAACCAAATTCGGCCGCACGCGCGGCGCTTGCCTCACGGTTCAAATCGGCACATGCGCGCACTTCAATGGAGTTGAACATGGGCGCAAGGCGCATATAGGCTGCAGAGATATTGCCGCATCCGATGATGCCGACACCAAGTTTATTGGCCATATTGCCCCCTAAAATTTCTGAATATTGTTGAATGAGTTTTGTGCAAAGGCAAATGCATCTGCCGGATTATCGTGCTCGACGCAGAAAATTTTGACATTGGTTTTGCTGCGTACCGCATCCAAAATCTCCTGCCAGTTCAACACACCGTCACCCACATCGCACCAGCCATCTTGGTCAAGATTTTCACCCTCGGGCGCCCGGTCTTTCACGTGGATGGCGGTCATGCGGTCTTTATATTTTTCAATCCAGTCTAGTGGGTTGTGTCCGCCCACATGCACCCAAGCAATATCTGCCTCCCACTCTAAAGTGGGCGCACTTTGCAAGATGATGTCCATCGGCAATTGCCCATCATCCAGCGCCTTGAACTCAAAATCGTGATTGTGCCAGCCAAAAGCAATGTGGTTGGAGGCCAGTTTGTCGCCGATTGAGGCCAACCGTTGGGCAAATGTTTCCCAACCCGCGGCGCTATTCGGGCGCTCTGCTTCATCCAGATACGGGCAAAAGACAGATTTGATGCCAAGTTGTTTGATGATGGCGAGACTATTGTCGAAATCATCTTCCAGTTGGTCTAGGCCAAAATGCGCGGAATCCATGCGCAGACCCGTGGCTTTTAGCAGTTCCGCCAATTGATCCGGCTGGTCAAACATCCCGCCAAAACCCTCAACCTGGGCATAGCCATAATCCGCCAAAGCTGCAAAAACCTTGCTCCAAGGTTGAAAATTGCGGGCGCTATATAATTGAAAACTCAAATCCATTTTATTCGTCCTAAACGCGTTCTTCGGTTGTTTTATCAAAAATTGAGGCAAAGCGCGGGTCCATGCCCACGACAAGCCGATCACCTGCGGCCACTTTTTGCTGTCCGTCTGTGCGAATGCGGAAATCATGCCCTTCGATCTTGGTCCAGATCAACGTATCAGATCCCATTGGCTCTACAATGTCTGCCACAGCTTCCACATGCACAGGCATGCTCAGCGCTGCTTCGCCCAGCACAACATGTTCCGGTCGATATCCCAGCCAATGCTCGCCTTTGGCCGTACCATCAGCGAAATCATAGTTTTTGAGGTCTATCGTCAGTTTACCGACATTGAATTTGCCATCCGCATCAATTTGCCCCTCAAAGAAATTCATGGCGGGCGACCCGATAAAATCGGCGACATATTTGTTGGCTGGGCGATTATAGATCTCGTCCGGGCTGGCCAACTGCTGCACTAGCCCTCCGCGCATGATGGCAATGCGATCAGCCAACGTCATCGCCTCCACCTGATCATGGGTCACATAGATCATGGTGTTGCCAAGCTTCTGGTGAAGTCGTTTGATTTCCACCCGTAGTTCAGCCCTCAGCTTGGCATCCAGGTTTGAGAGCGGCTCATCAAATAGAAATACATCCACATCGCGGACCAAGGCACGGCCAATGGCGACCCGCTGTCGTTGCCCGCCGGAAAGCGCGCCGGGCTTGCGATCTAGCAAGGGTTCAATCTGTAAAATTTCAGCAGCACGTGCCACACGCGCTTCAATCTCCTGCTTCGGCATACGGGCATTTTTCAATCCAAAGCTGAGATTACCCTTCACCGTCATTTGCGGATAAAGTGCATAGGATTGAAACACCATGCCGATGCCACGCTCGCTTGGTTCGGCCCAAGTTACGTTTTTGCCATTGATGAATATCTGCCCGTCACTCACATCTAACAAGCCAGCGATGCAATTGAGCAAAGTGGATTTGCCGCAGCCTGAAGCGCCAAGCAGCACCAGAAACTCTCCTTCTTCGATGGAGAGGTTCAACTGTTTCAGCACGTTTACGCTGCCGAAATTAAGATCAAGATTTTGAATAGAAACACTGGTCATGATCAACCTTTCACCGCGCCAGCAGCGATGCCGCGCACGAATAGTTTGCCTGATGCGAAATAGATAATGAGCGGCACAATGCCCGTGAGCATGGTCGCGGCCATATTGACGTTATATTCCTTCACGCCCTGCACCGAATTGACGATATTGTTGAGTTGCACTGTCATCGGGTAATTGTCTGGCTTGGTGTAGATCACGCCAAACAGAAAGTCGTTCCAAATCCCAGTGACCTGCAAAATCAGCGCCACTACAAAGATGGGCAAAGACATAGGCAGCATGATCCGGAAATAGATGCCCCAGAACCCTGCCCCATCCACGCGCGCTGCTTTAAACAGCTCTTCGGGGAGTGAAGTGAAATAATTGCGGAACAGCAAGGTGAGGATTGGCATGCCGAAAATCACGTGCACCATAACAAGGCCACCCAATTTGCCGAACAGGTTCAGTTCCCGCAAAATGATCACGATTGGATAGATGATCACCTGATAAGGCACAAAAGCACCAAAAATCAGGATAGTGAAAAACACCTCCGAGCCTTTGAACTTCCAATTGGCCAAAGCGTAGCCATTGATCGAAGCGATCAGGATCGAAAGTGCTGCCGATGGGATGAGAATTTTTACTGAATTCCAAAAGCCTTGGCTCAGCCCATTACAGTTTAGGCCTGTGCAAGCTTCAGCCCACGCCTTTACCCAAGGTTCAAACGTCACCTCAACTGGTGGCGCGAATATGTTGCCTAGGCGGATTTCGGGCATGCCTTTCAGGCTGGTGACCACCATCACATAAAGTGGCAATGCGTAGTAGATCGCGACGATGAACAAGGTGCCGTAAATCATGATGTTGCGCGGCGATAGCATGGGGCGTGGTTTCGGCCCGCGTGGCTCTACGCCTGATGCGCTTATTGTTTTTGCGTTATTTGCCATTTTTGCGGCCCCCAAATTCTAGATATGCCCAGGGGATCAGCACCACCAGCACGCTAAGCAGCATCATGGTGGAAGCAGCAAAGCCCTGCCCCAAATTCTGGCTTCTAAACATGGCGTCATAAACATATTTAGCTGGCACTTCAGAAGCGATGCCCGGCCCGCCATTGGTTTGCGCCACAACAAGGTCATAAACTTTGATGATGCCGGCCGAGATCAACACGAGCGCGGTCACGAAGGTTGGGCGCATCATCGGGATGACGATGAAAAGATAGGTTTTCCATTTCGGAATGCCGTCGATGCGCGCCGCTTTCCAAATTTCACCATCAATGCCCCTCAAGCCGGAAAGCATGATCACCATGATGAACCCTGTCCCCTGCCAAAGCCCAGCAATCAAAACGCCGAAGATCACAATGTCTGGCGTATAAAGCGGATCGAACACAAAGCTTTCGAAACCGAGCGAGCGCACAATGTGCTGTATGCCAAATTCAGGGTTGAGTATCCACTGCCAAACAAGGCCAGTCACAATGAAGCTCAAGGCAAATGGATAGAGGATGATTGTGCGAAATGTGTTTTCGAACCGGATTTTTTGATCAAGCAAAGCTGCGAGTAAAAAGCCGATGGTGAGCGAGAACACAAGTGAGCCAATACCATAATAAGCCAAATTCTCAATGGAGATCAGCCAGCGGCGCGTGCTCCAAAGCCGTTCATATTGATCGAAGCCTACAAATTCGAGTTTCGGCAGCAATCTGGATTTTGTGAATGAATGTACAATCGTCCAGACTGTGCAGCCCACAAAAATCACCAATGCCGTGGCGATCATGGGCAGCGCTGCGATTTTCGCATTCAAATTGCGCAAAATGCGCACGGGTTGTTTTGCGCCCGCCATGTGAAATGCCTCTCAAGTCTTGCGAAAGGGTTCGCACGTTTAATCGACGCGCGAACCTTGAGCACAGAGCTGGCTCTTATGCCTATTAGGCGAAGAACCAGCCCCGGTCGCGGGAGCAATTAGTCAGCGTTGGCGATAATGTCGGCGTAGCGTTCCTGCGCCATTTCTGCCGTCATGCTGGTGTCACTCCAGAACTCGACCAGCAAATCTTCGATTTGCGACGAGGTATCCGCAGTCAACAGCTGGTCACCACTTGGCATAATGTTGCCTTTGGCCAAGATATCGAGGCCTTTACGCATGCAGTCGTTTGCTGCTTGCAGGTCAACGTCGCCCCGCACAGGCAGAGAGCCTTTTTTCAAGTTGAACGCCACCTGCACTTCTTTAGAGAGCATCAGGCTCGCCAATTCTTTTTGTGCAGCGGTGGTTTCGGGGTCATCCGTTTTCGGGAAGTAGAATGCGTCACCACCGGTTGAGATGATTTCGTTCACGCCCAGACCTGGCAAACAGGTGTAGTCTTCGCCTGCAGTTTGGCCTGCTACTTGGAACTCACCTTGCGCCCAGTCACCCATGATTTGTCCACCGGCTTGTCCAGTGATCACCATGTTGGTGGCCAAGTTCCAATCTTGAACATTCGAGCCAGACGACAATGAACGTGCCTCAGCAAAGGCTTGGAACACTTCCAACATTTCAGGGCTCGCTGCTGCCGCCGCGTCTTTGTCCACATTGATTTTGCGCCACAGATCAAGCCCACCAATGGCCACATTGATCACGCCAAATGCGCCTGAGGTTTGCCACCCTTGCTGGCCCATCGCCAATGGCACTTTGTCTGCGGCTTCCAATGCTGGCGCTGCTGCAACGAATTCGCTCCAGTTTGTTGGCACATCAACGCCCGCATCGGCATATGCCTGATGGCTCAACCACAGCCATTGCCAAGAGTGAATGTTCACCGGCACGCAATAAACACGCCCATCAACGGTGCAGCTATCAAGCAATGATACTGGGTGCACCACATCACGCCAGCCTTCAGCTTCAGCCACATCGGTCAAATCCAGCATCAATCCGGCTTCGATCAGCTCTTCCGCCTGACGACCGTGGTTCAACTGGGTTGCCGCCATTGGGTCCCCGCCCAAAATACGGCTGATGATGATTGGCCGCGCTGTGCCACCAGAGCCTGCAATGGCACCATCCACCCAATTATGGTCTGTTTTCTCGTTAAAGGCTTTGGCGAATTCAGCCACAGCTGCTGCTTCACCGCCCGATGTCCACCAGTGTGTAACTTCCAGATCAGCGGCCAGCGCTGCGCTGCCTAAGCTCATCGCGCCCATTGCTGAGGTTGCGATTAGAATTTTCTTCAATTGGTCCATTTGTTCCTCCCTAAAATCGACCGTTCGCACCCGCTTTTCTGGCCTCCTACCAGCAAAGTTTGTGCAATCGATTACATTAAACTGCAATCGTTTTCTGTAATCGATTACAAACGATCAATCAAAGATTTGATTTTGTCAAGAATTTGTTTATGACTGGAAGAAGGTGAGGAAAAGGACCGCAACTTATGGACGGGAAAAGCCCCAAAATTCAAGATGTTGCAACCGTTGCTGGCGTATCCACAGCCACGGTAAGCCGCGCCCTTTCCAACCCGGATTTGGTCTCCGAGAAAACCCGCGAACTGGTTTTGGACGCGGTTAAGCGCACTGGATATCGCGTGAATCGCGCTGCGAAAAACCTTCGTAAGCGGCAGTCGGATGCGATCCTTGCCCTGCTCCCTGATTTGGGCAACCCCTTCTTTTCGCAAATTCTATCTGGCATTGAGAGTGTTTTCACCACCTCAGATTTGAGCTTGCTGGTGTCAGACACCAAGGGCATACGTGAAGACAATCTCTTGGATTACTTCATGGATATGCGCGCGGATGGCATGATCATTCTCGATGGCGCTATTCCGCGTGATGTTCTTACACAGATGCAAAATTCCGCTTTTGGCAATCGCATTATCTTTGCGTGCGAATGGAAACCTGAGTTTGAATTCCCCTCTGTCCGCAGTGACAATTTTGGTGGCGCTGTTCAGGCAGTTGAGCATTTGCACAGTTTAGGCCACCGTAAAATCGGCCATATATCAGGCCCGCGCAACAATGTGCTGACAAAAGAGCGTTTGCGCGGCGTTGAAAGCGCGATGGAACAGCTAGACCTGACCATCAACCGCGATTTCTTTATTGATGGCGGCGCATTCTCTCTTGATGCGGGCGCACAGGCCGCCCGGTCCTTTATGGAGATGACAGAACGCCCGACGGCAATTACCTGCGGCTCCGACCTGATTGCCATGGGCTTTATTTCCGAAATATCGCGTCGTGGCCTGAAAGTGCCGGATGATATTTCTGTGATCGGCTTTGATGATATTGAAATTGCGGGCAGTTTTATTCCGTCGCTCACCACAATCCGGCAGAACCGCACACAAATCGGCGTTTTGGCCGCCTCTTATCTTCTGGACCAACTCGCTAATCGCTTACCGCCGCAAACTACGCCTGTGCAGCAAGTAGATGTGAAACTCATCCCCCGGCAAAGCACCGCACCGCTTTAGGCAAGACCATAAATTTGCTTCGCATTGGATTGATAAAGCTTTTTGCGATTATCGCTACATTCCGCAGCGAATATCTCATGTGTCAAATCAATCCAATGCGATAAGCCTTGTCCCAAATTTACTACTGGCCAATCGCCCCCCCACACACAGCGGTCCCAACCAAACAATTGGATACAGGCTTCAATATAAGGCGTAATTTTTTTCTTCATATCCACATTTGACGGGCAACTTGAAGTTATGCCAGAAATTTTGATTGCGACATGCTCCATCTGCGCGAGTTCAAACATGTGCTGATACCAATCATCCCATTGCTCAGCTTCCAAAACTGGGTTACCGCAATGATCAAGGATCAATTGAGTATTATCGCAAGCCTTCGCAAACTCGATTGCGAAGCTCAATTGGCTTTGTAAGAAGCACATATCAAAGCTTTTATTCGCCTCTCCTAGTTTGCGTATATTTTGCCGAAACCTTTCACTTTGAGACATCTCATTGTCGACTACATGCAATATGCGACGATAACCAACAATGTCAGTATTGGCGAGTGATTGCTGGAACCATGTATCAAAACCATCCAGCTCCGGATAGGCCGCCGCAACAATTCCCAAAATTCCACTTCCTGATTTCGCGCTAAGCTGCGATATAAACGCCACTTCATCTTGGTAGAGCTCCACGTCCACCGCGGCCTCCATAAAAACTGTACCCATAATCGCCTCGCCAACAAGCGCTTGATAGTCTTCTATTTGAAACGCTTTCCCCGCCAAGACAGGAACATCATCGGTCCAGCTATAATGCAAATCATTAGGATAAATGAGATGTTGATGTGTATCGATCAGCTTCATCGTTGGCGCACCTTTGCAACATTTTGATCCAGCCCGCACAAACTAGGCAGGTATTTTTAAATGTCAAATATGTTTTTACATGCAAAATTTACGCAAATAGATTTCGTTCTTTGCCTACAATCTCAATCAAAAAGTCATTCACCGCAGCAATGCGGGCCAAATTGCGCTGGCTTTCATGCACCGCCAGCCAATAGGATCGACTGATCTTCAAATCGGGTAACACAGGCTCTAGGCCACTTTCTGGCAAAACAAGATAATCGTGTAAAATGGCAATGCCCGCGCCACCTTTTGCTGCTTCAACCTGCCCCGTCGCACTCGACACGGCGACGCTAGATCGCCACCCGCGATAAAATTCCTGCACATAGTCCAGTGATGGTGCATAAATGAGGTCATCTACAAAGCCGATCAATTTGTGATCAGCCAGATCATTGCGCGAATGCGGGCGACCTGCTTGGTCCAAATAGCTCTTGGCAGCATAAAGCCCCAAACTATAGTCAACTAACTTGCGGACCACCAGTCGGCCCTTATCTGGCCGGCCCACCATCACCGCGATATCTGCTTCGCGCTGGGAAAGTGAAAAACTGCGCGGCACGGGCACCAGTTCAATTTTTAAATTGGGGTGCTTTGCATCCAGCGCCCCAAGTCGTGACGCAAAAAAGCCAATGCCGAAGCCATCTGGGGCACCGATCCGAACGGTGCCACTCACATCAGAATCTTGATGCGAAACACTTTCGAGCCCGTCCATAATGTTACTTTCGGCCTGTTCCAATGCCGTCAACATTTTACGCCCCGCTTCGGTTAGCTCACAGCCGTTGGTGCGGCGCACCAGCAATTTGCTGCCGACATCAGCTTCCAATGCCGAAATCCGGCGACTTAACGTGGCCTGGTTGATGCCCAGCGTGCGGGATGCGGCCAAAAATTGACCATGGCGCCCCACCGCGAGGAACATTCGCGCGTCGTCCCAATTCATATCTTATTTCGTTTTTTGCAATTCAGTTACGCAATTATGCGCGTTTAGTTCCATTTTTGCAATGTATATGGTGATCCAAAGGCAAAGGAGCGATTATCATGGCGTCTATTGGACATTTCATTTCTAATCAGCAAGTGGCGGGCACATCGAGCCTGGCAAAGGATGTGTTCAACCCATCAACTGGCGAAATCAGCGCGCAAGTCGCGCTGGCCGGCACGCAGGAAGTTGATCAAGCGGTTGCAGCAGCCAAAGCTGCATGGCCCGCATGGTCTAAAACGCCTGCCCTGCGTCGAGTACGTATTCTAGACAAGTTCAAAACCATTCTATGGGATCGGCTGGATGAACTCGCTCGTGTTGTGTCGCTTGAACATGGCAAGACGTTTGACGATGCGCAGGGCGAGGTTACCCGTGGGCTTGAAGTGGTAGAATTTGCAACTGGAATGCCCCATCTTTTGAAAGGTGAGTTTTCTGAAAATGTTGGTACAGGCGTAGACAGCCATATGGTGCGCCAGGCATTGGGCGTGGTGGCAGGCATCACCCCGTTTAACTTCCCCGCCATGGTGCCAATGTGGATGTTCCCCGTCGCGCTGGCCACAGGCAATTGCTTCATCCTAAAGCCGAGTGAGCGCGATCCATCAGCACCTATGTTGATTGCTGAGTTGCTAAAAGAGGCAGGATTGCCTGATGGTGTGTTCAATGTGGTCAATGGCGATAAAGTGGCTGTAGATGCCTTGCTTGAGCATCCAGATGTGAAAGCCATTAGCTTTGTTGGCTCTACCCCCATCGCGCAATATATCCACCAAAAAGGCACGGCCAATGGCAAGCGGGTGCAAGCCCTCGGCGGCGCAAAGAACCATATGGTGATCATGCCGGATGCTGATTTGGACATGGCAGCCAATGCCTTGATGGGCGCAGCCTATGGTTCGGCAGGCGAACGGTGCATGGCCATCTCTGTGGCCGTACCCGTTACTGACTCGGTTGCAGATGCGTTGGTGGAAAAACTAGTTCCAAAAATTGAAGCCTTGAAAGTTGGCCCTTCGCTTGAACAAGGCATGGAAATGGGTCCACTTGTCACTGGCGAACATTTGGCCAAAGTCACCTCTTATATCGATAAGGGCGTTGAAGAAGGCGCAAAGCTGGTTGTGGATGGGCGCACATTCAAAAAGCCGCAAGGCCATGAAGATGGTTTCTTTATTGGCGGCTCGCTGTTTGACCATGCAGAACCGGACATGACCATTTCCAAAGAGGAGATTTTTGGTCCGGTGCTCACCATGATCCGCCGCAATTCCTATCAAGATGCTGTTGAGCTGATCCATGGTCATCAATATGCCAATGGCGTTTCCATCTTCACCCGCGATGGCGATGTGGCGCGCTCCTTTAGCGAGGAAATTGAAGTAGGCATGGTTGGCGTCAATGTGCCGATCCCTGTGCCGATGGCGTTTTACAGCTTTGGTGGCTGGAAAGCCTCCCTATTCGGCGACCATCACATGCATGGCATGGAAGGCGTGCGGTTCTATACCCGCATGAAAACCACCACCAGTCGCTGGCCAACTGGTATGCGTGCTGATGCGCAATTCTCCATGCCAACATTGGGCTAATTTCCCTTCTCCTCCTCTCGGCGTCCAAATTGATTTTGGGCGCCGTTTTTTTGGCTTCAATTTGCACTTAGACGCGCACTTTCCGCTGCGACATTCTGTCAAAAAATCTCCAAGCTTTACATTCAAAAATATTTATACGAACATGTAGCGACGAGCATTCGCTCGGCGTTCCCGCGCGTATATCTCATTGAAGTTTATCGATTAATCTGCAGATCAAGTGCGCGTACCCTCATTATTCACAATCATATTATTCAAAGTTGACTAATTGAATTTAAATATGTAACTTTTTGCATGAATTGCGAGGAGAGGAGATGAATCATGAGAATGGATTCGCGTAATTTAGGACACAAAGGTCGTGCCTTTGCGTCTACATTTGGAACGATTGCTCTTGCGGCGGCTGCGTCCCTGCCCGCCAGCTTGATGGCCAGCAGCGCATTGGCGCAAGACAATGTGGCGATCAGCGCTGAAGAGTGCGAGCGCAACCAATCTGTAGGCACTATTACCTATGTATCCGGCTATGGTTATTCAGCCAGCGCTGGCCAGCTGGATGTGTTTTTGGCGAAAGAATTTGGCTTTTTTGATGCGCTTTGCCTTGATGTTGAAATCAATGCAGGCGGTGCAAATGGCCAATTATTGGTGGCATCTGGCCAAGCCCAGTTCACCGCACTTGGCTCCGCCTCAGATGTGATGTTGGCGGCTGCAAATAGCCGGAATTTGAAAGCCGTTGCCACTTATGGCAACAACTCGCCCTTTTCGATTTTTGCGAATGAGAAAATCAAATCTTTGAAAGATTTGGAAGGCGGCACGCTTGGCTATTTCATCAATATTACGCCAATCGCAAAAGCCATGTTGGACGCTGCTGGCGTTGATATGTCAAAAGTCAGCCTGATCAAAATGACCAATTATGACCCCACTGTTGTGCCACGCGGCCAAGTGGATGCCATTGTTGGTTACGCGTCAAACCAGCCTGAGAAACTGCGTTCGCTCGGCATGCCATTCAATGAGTTCCGCCCAGAAGATTATGGCCTGCAAGGCACCTATAATGTGATGGAAGTCAACTCGCAGTTCTTGGAAGAAAACCGTGAAGTTGCGGCTGATTTCATGCGGGCTTCACTGCGTGCATTGGAATATTGTTTGGCGAACGAACAAGATTGTGTTGAGCAAATCAGCGCACTTGCTGCGGCAAACAACCAAGGGTCAGCCTTCCCTGCTGATCAGCAAGCCCGCACTTGGGCTGTTGAATCCTCTTGGGTGCGCAACAGCAATAAAGCACCAGGCGCCCACTCCCCAGCCGATTGGGAAAATGAGCACGCCATGGTCGCCAAATATGGCGAACTTGCTGAACTCCCAGCCATTGACGAAATGATGGACGCGGACCTTGTGGCCAACCTGTATAAGGACGGCCAGCTTCAGTGGCCACGCTAATCGGTGATGTTGATGCAAGATGTTAGCAGCCAGCCAGCATCATCACTTCCTAAGGATGATGATGTTGGCGTGATGGTGAGAAATGTGTCTAAAGGGTTTGGCCCTGAAGGCGCAAAAATCACGGTTCTTGATGATGTCAGCTTTGATATCAAAAAGGGCGAATTTGTTTCAGTTATCGGACCAAGTGGGTGTGGCAAATCAACATTGTTGAAACTTGTGGCAGGGCTTTCCAAGGCCGATGCCGGTCAAGTTGAGATCAATGGCAGCCCCGTTAAGGCGGCAGCTGAAGCCAAATCAATTGGCTTGGTGCCGCAATCCCCGGCATTGTTGCCTTGGCGCACGGTGCTGGACAATGTGCGCTTACCGCTCTTGATCAACAAAGGTGCCAATAAGGGTCGCGATTTGCGCGACCCGGAAGCCTTGTTGCGCTCGTTTGGGCTGGGCAATGCCATGCACAAATTTCCCGGTCAATTGTCTGGCGGGATGCAGCAACGTGTTGCGATTGCGCGCGCCTTTGTTTTTGACCCCGCTGTTATGCTGATGGACGAACCGTTTTCAGCACTTGATGAGATGAACCGCGATCAACAGCGCATGGGCTTACTCGAATTTTGGCAGTCCAACCGGAAGTCGGTGATGTTTGTCACCCACTCGGTGCCAGAAGCAATCATGTTGTCCGATCGGATTATTTTGATGGCGGCGCATCCCGGACGCATTGCTGAAATTATTCCAGTTGACCTGCCCCGGCCACGTCAGGAAGCCGCTTATGCAACGGACGCGTTCCGCGATTTGGAAGGCTATGTGCGTAATAGTTTGAAAAAAGTGATGAGGGAAGCTCATGGCTAATACAACACCGACAGATACAAAATTGGATGGGTCAGCTCTGCGGCCGTTGCGAGACTATAAGTTGGTGGCCATGGCGCTCTCGTCCCTCCCCACCATTGTCACCTTCATTGCGGTTGCCGTGTTGTGGCAGCTTGTGGCCTATTCCAATCCTTATGTGATCCCCACATTGGATGCGATCGGCAACAGCCTGATGAGTTCGCCGCAAATGTATTGGGCAAACCTTCTGGTCACCGCGCAAGAAATTGCCATTGGCGCGAGTATGGGCATATTTGCCGGATTTATCCTCGCCGTCATTATGTGCGAATTTCCTCTGATTGAACGCGCCGTTATGCCGCTTATGGTGGTGATTATGGTCACGCCGGTTGTGGCGATTGCCCCTGCTCTGGTGGTGGCGTTCGGCTTTGGCATGTTGCCCAAATATATTGTGACGGGTTTGGTTGTCTTTTTCCCAATGCTGGTGAACTCGCTTGCAGGGTTAAAAGAAGCTGATCCACGCGCATTGGACGTGTTGCGCACGCTTCACGCCAGCCGTTGGGAGATCTTCCGTGATCTGCGCTTCCCTGTCTCCATGCCGTTCTTCTTTGCCGGTTTGCGCATTGCCCTTCCCCTTTCAGTGGTGGGTGCAGCTGTGGCGGAATTTGTGGCTGCGGGTCAGCAAGCGGGCCTTGGCTCCCTGCTCACCATTGCCGCGGCGCAGGCCAATTTGCCGGTGATCTGGGCATCTATCGCACTGCTTTGCCTTTTGGGCATCGTGTTGATCGCGGCCCTCGCCATAATCCGCAAGCGGGTTCTGTGGTGGAGCGACGAGAATGCTGTTGGGCGCTAGGACGAATGTTCCTTTTGCGCCCACCGTCCCTAATAATGAAAGAGTTTTAAGATGAAACAACTCCGTTTTGGTGTGTTTGAGAACGCACAGGCTAACGATTCCGGCACCGCCACATGGCGCCATAAAGGCAATAAACGCGATCATTTTGATCGGCTAGAATATTGGCAGGAAGTCGCTCGCATTTGCGAAGAAGGTGGACTTGACTTTCTGTTCCTAGCGGACGCATGGGGGTGGTCTGAAGTGAATGGTGAGCGGCCAGATATCTGCTCAACTGAATCTTTGGATCTACCGCGTATGGACCCGTTTATTGTCGCTGCCGCGCTGATCAGCCAAACCAAAAATCTTGGGTTGGTGGTAACGGGGTCAACGCTTCTGGAACAGCCCTATTCGTTCGCCCGGCGCATGGCGAGCTTGGACCATTTCTCCGAGGGCCGTTTGGGCTGGAATGTGGTGACAACTGGCACAGCTGAAACCGCAGTCAAAGCCTTCGGTGTGCCAATGGTCGCCCATGATGATCGCTATGACATGGCCGATGAATTTATGGAACTCTCCTATAAATTGTTTGAAGGTTCTTGGGAGCCAGATGCAATTGAGCGCAATAAGGATGGCCATTTCGCCAATCCTGAAAAAGTGCACCGCGTCAAGCATAAGGGCACACACTTCAATTCTGATGGCTATGCCAACACGTCCTATTCGCCGCAGGGCACGCCTGTTCTGTTCCAAGCTGGTTCCTCCCCACGGGGTCGCCAATTTGGCGGCACCCACGGGGAATGTATTTTCCTTGGTGGTGGCACGGCAGAAAAATTGGCTGAACAGGTCAAGTCCATCCGCGATGAGGCTGTAAAAGCTGGGCGTGATGCTAATTCCATCAAATTGATGAGCGCCTTTTCATGTGTGATTGGCGACACCAAGGAAGAAGCCGAACGCAAATATAAAGAGGTTTTGGATGCACAAAACCCAGAAGTTGCTGTCGCGTCTTATGCCATGTTCACGGGGCTAGACCTGTCGTCTTACGCACCAGAAACAAAAATGAGCTCGTTGCACACCGAACTGTCGCAAACGCAGATTGCACGTTTTGGCGATAAAACCGTCGCTGATGTATTGGCAGATTGGCATGCCCATGGCGTAAAACCAGCACCATTGGTTGGCACTGCCGAAGAAATTGCGGATCATATTTGCGAGCTGGCCGACGCCACCGATCTAGATGGCTTCTTGCTGACCCCGGTCACGCAGCCCGGTTCAACTTTGGATTTCGCGACCAAAGTGTTGCCGATCTTGCGTGAACGTGGCTATGCGCGTGAAGGTTATCCTGAAGCAACATTGCGCGAGCGTTTGGTGGGCACGTCCACACCACAATTGCGCGATGATCACCCGGGCGCGAGCTATCGCGCTAGCGCGAAGGGCTAGTCCATCATGGGTGCTTTGGGAAAAGTCTGTGTTGTGGGCAGCATCAATCTGGACCTTATGGTGCAGGTTGATCATGCCCCCGCGCCGGGCGAGACCATTATGGGGCAAATGCTGGGCAAAATGCCCGGTGGCAAGGGCTTCAACCAAGCCGTTGCCGCCCACCGCTGCGGCGCTTCCACCCAATTTGTGGGGCAAGTTGGTGCCGACAACGAGGCGCAGCATCTGCGCAAGGTCTGTGCGCAAATCGGCCTAAGTGACCGTTATCTGCGTACCAACCCGCAAGCACCCACTGGCACGGCCTATATTTCCTGCCAATCCGGCGGCGAAAACTCCATCATTGTGGTTCCTGGCGCCAATGAACAGTTGGACCTAACCCAACTGCCACATGCCCTCAGCAATGCTGATTTAATGATGGTGCAAATGGAAATTGGCCCTCAGGCAGCAAAAACCGCCATGGCCATTAGCCAGCATCTTGGTGTGCTGACTTTGCTGAATGCAGCCCCGTCCCGCGATGTTGGCCCCGAGCATTTGGCATTGGCTGATATTTTGGTGGTAAATGAAACCGAGGCAGAGGATTTGGGCGGCTTTGATGCCTTGCGGCAAGCCGGCCCTTCCCTCATCGTGATGACGCTGGGGGCCAATGGTGTAATGTGGGCAGAACAGGATGCTCCGGCGCAGACTGCCTCTGCATTCCCCATAAATGTCGTTGATACAACAGGTTCTGGCGATGCCTTTTGTGGGGCCTTTGCTGCGGCTCTAGCCTCAGGTCATTCAATTGAAGATGCGATTGGCCATGCGTCAGCTGCAGGGGCACTCACCGCCATGGCGATGGGCGCACAAACCGACAACTTGTCGCTAGAGAAAATTCACGCGATGATCAGCAAATCACCGCAAACGAAACAGGTGATCTTATGACTAAGATTGCCGTCAAATCGTTACGGCTGATGTCGTCCGCGCTTGCTGGGTTCTTCACCAGCAAAACTATATTCGCCATCATGCAGCCGCTGAAGAAGCGTCTCGGTCCACTCTTTCTCGCCTTTCAAGCGCGTGGTGGACAGCTCAAAAATTTCGCGCACATAGAGCGGCGTGGTTTCCGATTGCGCCACATCTTCAACATGATAGCCATTGGCTTTCACACGCGCGTCGATTTCGCGCACGCGATGTTCAAGCACCTCGATGACTTCCTGTCGGCTCAAAGCGAACATGAACGAGGTCAGCACCATGCCGGATTTCGTGTCGAACGCATCCACGGTCCAAATGACTTTCCGCAGCAAGCGAATAAATTCGACATTGCCCTCGGGCGTCATTTTGTAAACCGTGCGCTCGGGGCGCTTGCCCTGAGTCTCGATGCAATGCTCTTCAACATAGCCATCTTTTTTGAGCGACGACAGCGCATTGTAAATGGAACCGGGGTTGACGTTGGCCCATTCGTCAACGTGCCAAGTGATCAGTTCCTGGCGCAGAAAATATCCATGCACAGGCTGAAATTGATGAACGGCGCCAAGCACCATGAGGCGTGTAAGGTTCGACATAAGCTTATGTTTACGTGATCATTTTTGAACATTCAAGATAGAATAGTTCAAACGAAATAAGACCAAATTTAGTTTAGGGGCCACCAAACGGTCCGGGAGAATTTAATGTCAGCACAAACTCAAATAGCAAATGCAATTTCGCCCAGCGAATTGCGCCGCGCCTTTTCCGTTTTCCCCACCGGTGTCGTTGCCGTTTGTGCGCTGATTGAGGGCAAGCCCGTTGGTTTTGCGGTCAACTCATTCAATTCGGTGTCGCTCGATCCGCCACTTGTATCGATCTGTGTGGGCAATGGCTCCTCCACTTGGCCCCTTTTGGCAAAGGCAGAGCGGTTGGGCCTAACAGTGTTGGGCGCGCAGCACAGCGAACTCTGCCGCAAATTAGCGTCGCGCACGGCTGATCGCTTTGATGGGGCTGAATGGACTGAAAAAGACAATGGTGCAGTGTTGATCAATGGGGGGGCCTTGTGGCTCGAATGCAGCCAAAGCGCAGCTGTGACTGCTGGTGATCACGAAATCATCATTCTCGATGTACACGATGCAGAGCTGTTTCCCGCAAAGGCACCTTTGGTGTTTCATCAAAGCCAATTCCGCGAATTGATGGACGACGCATGATTTCCGCCGCTCCTGCCCTATCATTGCAAGAGATCATCTTATCCGGCCATGTGGTTTCCGGCCACGGCCGCGGGCAAGTGCTGGGCTTTCCCACGGCCAACATTTCTGTTGCCGCAGATGCCCCCACCCCACCGGATGGTGTTTATGCCTGTTTAGTGACAATTGAAGACGAGCATCAAATTTATCATGCTACAATGAGCATTGGCGACAATCCCACATTTGATGATGTGAAAGAACGGCGCTTCGAAGCCTATATTCACGATTTTGATCGTGATCTTTATGATTTCGCCATCCAAGTGAGTTTTGTGGCGCTTTTGCGCGAGATGGTGGTGTTTCCATCAGTCGACGCCCTTAAAGAACAAACCATGCGCGATGTTGAACGGTCGCGCCAAATATTGGCTGAATATACTCAGCGCTAAGGAAGGAAATCATGAAATTTTTTGTCGATACAGCCGAAGTTGCTGACATTAAAGAACTCAATGAATCTGGCCTTTTGGATGGTGTGACCACCAATCCAAGCCTTATTGCTAAATCTGGCCGTGACTTTATTGAAGTGGTGAAAGAAATCTGCGACCTGATTGAAGGTCCAGTTTCTGCTGAAGTGGCTGCCACAGATTATGATGGCATGGTGAAAGAAGGCGATTACCTCGCCTCACTGGCTGACAATGTGGTGATCAAATTGCCTTTGACCATGGAAGGCCTGAAAGCCTGCCGCTATTTCACCAATAAAGGCGTGAAAACCAACGTCACCTTGTGCTTCTCCGTGAACCAAGCGCTGTTGGCCGCCAAAGCTGGCGCAACTTATGTGTCACCATTTATTGGTCGCCTAGACGACATCAATCTTGATGGCATGCAGCTGATTGAAGATATCCGCACCGTTTATGACAATTACGGCTTTGAAACCGAAATTCTTGCGGCCTCTATCCGCTCTGCCAACCATGTGAGCGACAGCGCGCTGGCGGGTGCTGATGTGGCGACAATTCCACCAGCGGTGATCCGCAAATTGGCTGAACATCCATTGACCGACAAGGGCTTGGACGCGTTCGTCAAAGACTGGAAATCAACAGGACAATCAATCCTTTAGCTTTCTAACGCGCGATCCGGCCTCCGGTCAGCGGTTTTGGCGCACCCGTTGTTTTTGGGAAACTGATCGGCAGTCCGCGCAATGTGCGGGCTGCAAGATGAGCAAAACATTCTGCTTCTACCGCATCACCGCGCCAGCCATGATCTTCCGCCCGATCGATGGTACAGCCCGTACGCACTTCCAGTGCTTTCATAATGGCAGGGTTTTTGCGGCCACCGCCACAAACGATCAATCTTTCAGGTCTTGCTGGCAGCAAATCCAGTGCTTTGCCCACCGCACCCGCTGTGAACGCCGCCAAAGTTGCCGCCCCATCTGCGTTGCTTAACCCGTCTGCCATTTCCGGGCCGAAATCAAAGCGGTCGAGCGATTTAGGATAGGCTGCCGCCAAGTATTGATGGGTCAAAAGCGATGCAAGCCGCTCTTCGTCCACTGTGCCAGACAGGGCCAGCTTTCCATCCTCGTCCATTTTGCCCAAGCCACGCGCCTTCATAAAATCATTCGTGGGGGCGTTGGCTGGCCCGGTGTCAAAGGCAATCAGATCGCCGGCGGCAGACATCCATGAAATATTGGCCACTCCACCCAGATTGAGCACCGCACTTTCTGCACCCGTATTTATGCGTTTCAGCAAAGCCGCGTGATAGATCGCCGATAGTGGCGCGCCCTGCCCGCCTTCGGCCATATCCGCGCTGCGGAAATCATAGACAACTGGCACACCCAATCGCTCATGCATCCGTTGGCCATCCCCAAGCTGGCGGGTTTGTCCGATCCTTTCTGGCTGCGGGGCGCGGTGCAAAACGGTCTGTCCGTGAAAACCCACAGCACCGATATCAGACATTTTCAAGCCCGCTTGCGCCACCAGTGCCTTCACCGCGTCTGACTGTGCGTCAGTCAGCGCGGCTTCGGCTTCAGCAAAGATTTTTGGGTCTTCGTCAGCAAACTGCCATTCGCGCGCCTCTGCCAAGGCTTGCACCAGCATTTCATTGATATGTTCGGGATAAGGCATCAGCTCATAGGGGCCGAACTCAACAATTTCCTCGCCGTCTGTGCGCAGCAAAGCCACATCGATAAAGCCGTCCAAAACCGTTCCGGTCATCAGGCCAACAGACCAAATTGCACTCATCATGTTTCCCCTTAAGATTGCACGACTAGATCGCCCACAGCGCGGCGCAGTTCAGCGATACCGCTATCGAAATGTCGCGTTGGGTGAATACGGTTGGTCAGCAAGGTCCACCCGATTTTCCGGTCAAAATCCACCCACACACCCGTTCCTGTAAACCCGGTATGGCCAATTGTTCCATCGCTGCAATTATCGCCGCCGGGCCATCCGTCATGGCGATGTTCAAAACCGTGGCTGCGCTTCTCACTCAATTTGGTGCGCATCAGCTCTACTTTTGGGCTGTCTGCGTTTTCCAGCAGATCAGATGCAAAATTTAGCACCGCGTCCGCCGTGCCAAACAAGCCTGCATGCCCTGCCCCTTGCAACGCATAGCAATTATCATCATGCACTTCGCCGCATATGATTTTCGAGCGCCATGTGCAATCCTCTGTTGCCGCGCTCACATGTTTAGGCGCGCTGAACGCGAACCCCTCTGGCGGTACCATCTCGCGCAATTTGCAGCCTTCAATACGCTCCAAAGCAAAGCCGAGCAGGATGAAATTGATGTCAGAATAGACCGGAGGCCCTTTGCGCCATTCACGTTGCAGGATAAAGGCCCGCAGCAGTTCCGGATCGCGGCCATAGGTGTAGATCGGCTCGACCGCTGGAAATGGCGTTTGGTGTCCCAAACATTCGCGGAACGTCACCTTACGCTCCCATGCATCGGCATTGTATTGCCGCAAATCCGGTAACACGCTGATCAAGGGCGCATCCAAATCAATCTGCCCCTCAAGGGCATAATCTAGAATGCGCGAGGTCGTGAAAATCACCTTGGTAAGTGACGCGAGATCGAACCAGGTGTCTTTTTCCATAGGTCGCTGGTTCGGCACCGTCTGCGCGTTCCCGGCATTTAAAATGGCGCGTGCGCCATCTGCGGTCACAATACCCAGAACGCCGCCGGGGATTTTGCCAGTATCTATTGCGGCTTGAACGGGTTCAAACGCCCGTTCAGCGATGGATTCAACATCACTTATTGCGGAAAGAGATGACATGCCACAGCTCCCTGTGCTTGCGCCTTCAACTCAGGACGGGTTTGTTTGCAAACATCCATCACCTTGGGACATCTTGTGTTGAAGGCGCAGCCCGATGGCGGATTTGCCGGATCAGGCACTTCCCCCGCCAAAACGGTACGCGCCCGCTTCTCGCCAACGCGAGGAATGGCAGACAAAAGCGACTGCGTATAAGGGTGCTGCGGGTTTTGCATCACCTCTTCGGTTTCGCCCATTTCCACAATCCGCCCGAGATACATAATCGCGATCCGGTCGCTCACATGGCGAATGACAGATAAATCATGACTGATAAACAGAATGGAGATGTTGAGCTGTTTTTGCAGCTTGGCGATCAAATTGATGATCTGGCTTTGGATCGACACGTCCAATGCCGACACTGCTTCGTCAGCAACAATCAGCTTGGGATCAAGCGCCAGCGCGCGGGCAATGGCAATCCGTTGCCGCTGGCCGCCGGAAAATTCGTGCGGATGCCGATCAATGGCATTTTGTGGCAAGCCCACCAAATCCAGCAATTCGCGCACTTTCTCCTGCCGCTGCTGTTTTGTGCCAATGCCATGCACCTCCAACGGTTCTCCAATCACCTTGCCCACTTTATGGCGCGGGTTGAGCGATCCGAACGGATCCTGAAAGATAATCTGCAAATCGCGCCGCATCGGCTTGAGAGCCGATTTTTTCAGCGGCACAATGTCTTGCCCTTCAAACAGCAACTGGCCGCCGCTGGGTTCAATCAGCCGCAGCAATGAGCGTCCCAATGTCGATTTACCACAACCGGATTCCCCCACGACGCCAACCACTTCGCCCGCGGTAATGTCCAGTGACACATCTGACAAGGCCTGCACTTTCGCGCCATTTTTGCCGTGATAGATTTTCGAAAGATTTTTGATTTCAAGCAAAGTCATTAGGCCGCATTCCAACAACGTAAACGATGGTGATCATCCCCGGTTAACTCGGGCATTTCCTCTGTGCAGATGTCCAGACAAGCAGAACAACGCGGATGGAAAGCACATCCGCTTGGCCGCGCACCGGGTGGCGGCACCGTCCCGGGAATAGCCGGAAGCTCCACCCCGGGCGGGTTCGCCGCCGGAATTGTACGCAACAACGCCTCAGTGTAGCGATGGCGCGGATTGGCAAACAGCTCTTCTGCTGGCGCCTCCTCCACCACGCGTCCGCCATACATCACCGCGACGCGACCACAATATTGAGACACCACGCCCAAATCGTGGGTGATCAACAGCACAGCCATCCCCATTTCACGCCGCAAATCTTCGATCAGTTCGAGAATTTGCGCCTGCACTGTAACATCCAGCGCGGTGGTAGGTTCATCGGCGATCAGCAGTTTCGGGTCACACGCCAAGGCGATGGCAATCATTGCGCGCTGTCGTTGCCCGCCAGACATTTCATGTGGATATTTTTGCGCCGCTTTTTCCGGGGCTGGAATACCAACCCTTTCGAGCAGTTCAACCGCACGTCGCGCTGCTTCCGCCTTATCACTGGTCTTATGAAGCAATACCACTTCGGCGATTTGATCACCGATGGTGAAAACCGGGTTTAGCGAGGTCATCGGCTCTTGGAAAATCATCGCGATTTGATTGCCGCGCAGCCGTTCTAATTCAGCGTTAGACATGGCCAAAATATCCTGACCGTCATAGTGAATTGCGCCCTGTCTGATGCGCATAGGTGGCTCTGCCAAGAGGCGCATGATAGAAAGCGCAGTTACTGACTTCCCGCAGCCGGACTCGCCCACTAATCCTAGCATTTCGCCCGGTTTAATCGATAAAGAAACGCCTTCGATAACGGGATTCGACCCAACATCAATCCACAAATCATCGATTGTGAGTAGTGGCGATTGGGTCATAGTTCCTCCCGTTGAAAATGGTCACGATTGATGACCAATTTTGAATGGGTATAGCTCAAAAGAAAAGCAGCTTTCTTTCGATTATAGACCCACTTGCATAGCAAAGAATAATACCATAACGTCGAAATTGTCCAGAGTGGTTCTATAGTGGATATATCGCGGCATGGCTGAGAGATGAACCATGAAATCGGACATATGCTTGCGCTGAAACGCAAGTCTTAGATTTAGGAGGAACCATGTCTATTCAAAAATTCGGGATTGCATTATTTGCATCCAGCATGCTCGCCACAGGCGCATCTGCGGCCAGTTTAAATGTGGCAATTGATTCATCGCCTGCGGGCCTTGATCCGCATTTGATCACTGCGTTCAACTCTGTTGTAGTTGTACAGGGCAATATTTATGAAGGCCTGACCGACATCAATGCTGACCTTGATGTTGTGCCAGATTTGGCCAAATCATGGGACGTTTCTGAGGACGGCCTTTCGTACACATTCAAATTGCATGATGGCGTAACCTTCCATGATGGCTCAACCATGGATGCCAATGATGTGGCGGCCTCTATCCGCCGGGTACAGGCAGAAGCTACAGGCTCACCTTTGGCCAGCCGCGTTTCGCCGATCACCGGCATTGAAGTTGTTGATGCAACCACTGTTAAGCTGACATTGGACGCACCATTTGCGCCAATTCTATCTGCACTCGCTGGCATCGCCATCGTGCCGGAAGAGTTGGAAAACGACATTGAGAAGCTTCAGCAAACACCAATCGGCACTGGCCCTTTCAAGTTCGACGAATGGCAGCCCAATGGCTATATCGCCCTGACCAAATTTGACGGTTATCGCGAAGATGGCTTGCCGAAATTGGATGGTGTGCGGGTGAACTTTGTGCCAGAAGCGGCAACCCGCCAAGTTGGCCTCACCAGCGGCGATTATGACATTTTGCCAGGCATTGACCCGGCAACTGCATTGCAATTGCATGCGCAGCCTAACGTCTCCGTTTTTGATACACGGGACGTGGCCTACACACTGCTGGGCATGAATGTGACCCGTGGTCCTTTGGCGGAGCCTAAAGTGCGTCGTGCGATCAATATGCTGCTGAACCGGCAGGAAATCATTGATGGCGCTTTGTTTGGCGCGGGTGTGCCAGGCGGCCCGCTTTCCCCTGCTCTCAGCTCATGGGCGCTCGATACGTCTGAGTTCGATTGCTACACGCCAGATGTTGATGGCGCAAAAGCATTGCTGGAAGAAGCTGGCGTAGATATGCCAATCAAGCTCTCCATTCTTGTGTTGCCACGGCAAGATGCCCGCGACATCTCGCAGGTCATCCAACAACAGCTGGCTGCTGGCGGCATTGAAGTGGAGTTGGTGAACAAGGAAATTGGTGAGTTTGTGCAAGATTGGCGCAATTCAGATTTCGACATGTTCGTTTCTGCCAATGGCGGCAATCCAGACCCCGACCAATATTTCTACCGCACCTTCTATTCAGGTGGTTCAACCAACGTGTTCCAATATGACAATCCTGAGCTGAATGATCTGTTGGACAAAGGCCGCAGCGAGACAGACCAAGCTGCACGTAAAGAAATTTACGATGACGTACAGCGCATGCTTGCTTGTGAAGGTCCAGTTGCGCACCTTGCCTATGGCAATTTGTTCACTGCGGTAAACAACAAGGTTGAAGGCTTTGAAATTTACCCAACGGGCCGTTTGACCAGCTTGGTCAACGCCACAATGAAATAACCAATAAGCAAGCGCGGCGTCATTTTGTGATGCCGCGCTTTTACTTTGGGTCATAAGATGCGCACTTCTTCTCGATTTATTGTTGGCAGATTGATTGATCTTGCCGTTGTTCTTTTCGGTGTGTCGATCATCGTCTTTATGATGATCCGGCTGATCCCCGGCGACGCCGTGGCGATCATGTTGGGCGCAAACACTGAAATTACACCGGAGCGGATCGCCGAATTGGAAGCCCGTATTGGGTTGGATAAGCCCATATATGTGCAATATTTCGATTGGATTTGGGGCGCGGTTCGCGGAGATTTCGGCACCTCGATCTGGACGGGTCGTCCGGTTATGTCCGAAATCAGCGCCAATCTGTGGCCTACTCTAGAACTCACTTTTCTTTCCGTGCTGTTTGGCGCTGGTCTTTCCATCCCCATCGGCTGTTTTATGGCCGAAGCGCGTGGCAAAGGAGCGGAAGTCGCTGTGCGCATCGGCGCGATTGCTGGCCTCACCATTCCGTCTTTCTGGCTTGGCATTGTTTCAATTTTCATGGTGTCAAAGCTGCTCCCCGGCGTGTCGGCGCTTGGCTATGTGCCCTTTAGCGAAGATCCATTGGGCAATTTGCAGCGCATGATTTTGCCCGTGATCGCCCTCGGCTTGCCCATGCTGGCAAATTTATCCCGTCTTGTCCGCTCCGCAATGTTGGATGCGCTTAGCCAGGATTACATTCGCACCGCGCGCGCCAAAGGCGTGCCGCAACGGGGCCTTGTTTATAAACATGCGTTGCGCAATGCGCTGATCCCCTTCATCACCAGCGTCGGCGTGGCCACGGGCTATTTGCTGGGCGGTGCCATTGTGGTTGAGCAAGTGTTCGCTATCCCTGGCTTGGGCCGCTTGGTGCTTGGGGCCATTGCAGAACGAAATTACCCGCTGGTACAGGCATCCATTCTAGTGATGACCGCCTCCTTCGTGATGGTGAATTTCTTTGTCGACCTGCTTTACGCATATATTGATCCGCGGGTGTCCCAATGAGACAGTTTATCAAACAAAATAAGCTACTTAGCTTTGCTATTGGGTTTGTGGCGTTGCAGATCGGGCTGGCGCTTTTCGCTCCCATTCTAGGCTTTCAAGACCCCTATCAGCAGGTCATGATCCAGCGGATGAAAGCGCCAAATGCTGTCAATTTTCTGGGCACAGACCAACTAGGCCGCGATGTGCTGGCGCGTATTGTTTATGGCTACCGCACGTCATTGGTGACATGCCTCACTGCGGTGGGCTTGGCTTTGTTGGTCGGCGGCATGTTGGGCATGCTCGCCGCTTATTATCGCGGCTGGTTTGATCGCATTGTGATGCGATTGATGGATATTCTTTTTGCCTTCCCCATCCTGCTGCTTGCCATCGGTGTTATCGCTGTGATCGGGCCAAGCACATGGGGCGCTGCCATTGCGATTGCCATTGTCTACACGCCTATTTTCGCACGGCTGTTGCGCGGCCCTTCCCTTGTGATTGTTGAAAGCGAATATGTGATGGGGGCGAAAGCCATCGGCGCATCAGACCTGCGGATTATCTTTTCGCACCTGCTGCCCAACCTCTCATCTGTGATTTTGGTGCAGGCCAGCCTGTTGCTTTCTGCCGCTATCTTGGTGGAGGCCTCCCTGTCCTTCCTCGGCCTCGGCGCACAGCCGCCTATACCTTCTTTGGGTTTGATGTTATCCGAAGGCCGCAATTTTTTATTGCTATCGCCATGGCCTGCTATATTTGCTGGCTTTGCTATTTTGTTTTTGTCGTTTGGCTTCAACCTTTTGGGCGACGCCCTGCGCGACACGTTAGACCCGCGTCTACGCTCTGATAATTAGGAATGTTTCAGTGACCGGAAAATCCGATAAAAGCCAACAACAGCCTGACGGGGAAACTGTTTCTGCTTTGTCGGGAAATCCCGTCATGGAAGAAATTTTGCTGAAACTTCAGCATAGTCAAAAGCGCAACGAGACCTTTTATCGCCAGCTGGCAGGCGTTTTGCGCGAGCTTATTGAGCGCGGCGCGTTGCGCGGTGGTGAAGCTTTGCCATCCGAGCGTGAGTTGGTCAAAGCCACTGGTTTTTCCCGCATCACTGTACGCAAAGCCATTGAAAGCCTTTTGAATGACGGATTGATTTCCAAGCGCCATGGGGCTGGCACTTTTGTGAAGCCCCAGATTGATCAGCCGCTGTCTATCCTTTTGGGCTTCACCGCAGACATGCAGCGACGTGGGCAGCAATCCAGCTCCATTCTTTTAGACAAATCAGTTGGCTTGCCGACCGCCAATGAAGCGCTGAAACTTGGCATTTCGCCCAGCGAACAAGTTGTTCGCCTCTCGCGTGTACGTCTTGCGGAAGGCGAGCCACTGGGCATTGAAAATGCCACCGTGCCGCTTTATGCCGCCCCGCCTGAAACTATTGAGGCTTCGCTCTATGAGGCGCTTCGGCAGAGTGGCAATATGCCCGTTCGCGCGGTGCAGCGCATGCATGCGGCCATCGCCAATGAAGAGGAATCCCGTCTGCTCGGCATAGAAATTGGCTCACCAATTTTCCACACCGAGCGCCACTCCTTCCTCGCCAATGGCCGCCCAATTGAAGTCACCATGTCCGCCTATCGCGGCGACCGGTACGATTTTATCGCAGAGCTAAATATCGAGCACTAATCATCCGCCACTTCGGTTTCAAACTCTGACGGCAGGGTTATTTCCAGCAACTCGCAATCGTCAGAACAATTGCGATAGGCCGCCTTCATAAACGGCGGCACCACAAACGCATCGCCTGCCACCAAATCATAAGGCTCCTCGCCATCCACCATCAGGGTCATGCTGCCCTCCTTGACGAAGGTGAATAAAATATCGGTGTTGTGGCTGGTGCGCGGTGCCACTTCGCCTTTGATCGGCCGCGCAACTTGCACGCCCGCAACACCTTTGGTGGCCGTGCCGATACCCGTATCCCGCGCTTCAAACCCGGGAATGCGCCACGGCTTCCAAGTAGCTTCGGCCACTTTGTCATAAATAAATTTAGTACCCTGCCATTCACGGTCCGGGTCGCCTTTGCCATTGGGCAAGGTCATCTCATGATCAATGGTGGTCACATGGTCGGCAGGCACGCCGATCTCCACCACTTCAACATTGTCCGAGGCTTCCATAACACGATGCCGGATTTCTGGCGGTTGGATCACGCAGTCGCCTGCTGTCAGACGAATTTTGTCACCCTGATCCTCATAAAGCACGTCGACCCAACCGCGATAGCAAAAGATCAACTGAAACCCAACCGTATGATAGTGCACCATATCCGGCACAGGGCCACCATCCGGAATGCGGATGTGGGAGGCAATGATAGAGCCGCCCAGCCGATCCGGAATCAAATCGCGATAACGCATCCCGGCGCGGCCGATCACCCAGCTGTCGCTATCCTTCAAGCGGCGCACCAAAAAGCTATGTTGCGTTTCAGGCTGCACCAAGGGTGGGTTGGCATCGATAATTTCGATATGGGTGCCGTTCGGTGCGGTTAGCCTAGTTTCGCCTGCCGCAAACTTGTCAGGATCATCACAATTCAAGCGCAAACTATGCACCGTGCTGGTCGCATCGCGATCTAGCCGGATAGAGACGCCATGGCCAGAGATCACCGCAACGCTTGGATCATCTGCCGGAAAAATCTTATCCAGCCGAAAACCCAACCGCTTCAAGAAAAATGGCAAATCCTTTTTCAAATCCGGCGTCGACAGCACGATTTCCGCACCCTTCACCAAATCCGGCTTGGTTTGCAATTCTGCATTTTGTGGATCCATGACCATCTCCTCCCTATTGATGTTCAAGGCGCGCTTTCACCAGCATCACCTCGGTCTCATGGCATGTTTTGAGCTTGTGCCAGCGGAAATCGTCCATGTCAGCCTGTCGCCAAACCATCAGCGAAAAAACGCTCTGGTCAGCGCCAAGGCCCATGGTCCGGCCGGGCAAAATGCGGGCACTGATCCGGGCTTCAAAAGGCCCGGCTTCCGTGGCAGATAGCAAGTAATGCACCATATGAAACGCTGGCTCGTAGGCGACTTTGACGTAGATTTCGCTGCGATCAAATAGGCTTTTGCCTTTGGTCACGCCATCGCCAAGCGTTTCGATTTCCCATGTGCCAAAGGTCCATTGGTCCAGATTTTGCGGCGACGCCACAAAATCCACCACCTTGTCATGGGGCACATCAATCACGATGGAGGTGATATGGCTATCAAGAATGCTCATTGATAAAGCCTTCTGATTTGCCATCAATATTGGTCACCACCAAAATCTTCGCCGGGCCATCGCCCCCCGCCACATAGGCGTGGGCCATGCTGCCATCAAAATAAATGCTGTCGCCCTCATTGAGCAAAGTCGGCGAATAAAAGTCCGTATAAAAGATCAACTGACCTTCCAGTACATATAGAAATTCCTCGCCCGCATGGCTGGCCAATCCGCCAGCCTCTTCCAACGACTTTTTGGTCACCGTGTTGACGGCCGGGTGCATCTTCTTGTTGGCCAGATCCGTAGACAACACCTCCGCCACATAGCGCGCGGTCTCGATGGGCGGTTGCTCGCCTGCCCGCGAAATCGAGCGTACGCCCGTGCGCATCGGTTGTGCCGCCGCCTCAAAAAAGGCTGTTATGTCCACATCCAACGCCTGGCTAAGTATATAAAGATTGTGGGCACTCACAGGCGTCTGCTCATTTTCCACCCGCGACAAAGTCGCCTCGGAAATGCTGGTAATCCGCGCCAATTCGCTCAGCGAATATTTCTTGGCTTTGCGGAAGGCTTTCACCTGTGCGCCAACCTTTAAATCTTCAAAATTTGGCTTACGTGAGGGGTCAGTCGCCATTCTTTTGCTCCTTCTCGTCCGGGTGGCCGAATCCGCCACCGCCGGGCAATTCTACCACCAGGCTGTCGCCTGCGGGAACTAGGTGAATGCCTTTGCCCTTCAAAGCTGGCCCTGAACCCAAGTAGGCCTTACCCAACGCCCCTGGCTCGCCGCCTTCGCGGCCCGAGGCCGCGTTCTGCAACCGATCAAACGTGGCTGCCGAAATGGTAAAGGGTGCTGCTTCGCGGTTCGCCACTTCAATGACCTGCCCATGGCCGCCGCGATATTTGCCCTTGCCGCCACTGTCGCGCAAAATCCGCTTGCGCTTGAACCACAATGGACATTGGCTTTCGGTGATCTCCACCGGAATGGACCCCACGCCAGAAGGAAACGCCATAGCGTTCAACCCGTCCTTACCCGGCCGTCCGCCAATGCCGCCAATAGCCACATTCATCACGTTGAAGCGGCTTGTGTCTTTCAACTCGCTTGGCAGTGCATGGCCATGGGCAGAGGCCATTGCCAACACCCAAATGCTGCCCGCGCTTTCCGCCTGAACCCGGTTCGGCAACGCCTGTGCGAGGCAACCAAACACTGCATCAGGCAGCATTTGGCCGATCACATGACGGGCCGTAACCGGACTGGGAGATACCGGGTCGACGCAAGTCCCCGGTTCGCTAATAAGATCAAAACAGCCCAGCGAGCCTGCATTGTTCGGCACATCTGGCGCGATCACGGCTTTCAGGCCAAACACCACATAGGCTTGGCTATAGGTGCGCGGCGAATTTATTCCATAATTAGAGGCAGGCGAACTGCCCGACAGGTCGATGGTGATCTGATCGCCTTCCACCCGCAATTCGGTTTTGATGGTGATCGGGCTTTCATAGCCATCCAATGGCAAATCATAATGATAGACACCATCCGGCACCTCACGGATCGCCTTTTGTGTCGCCGCTTTGGAGGTTTCCAAAATATGTGCGGCCAAATCGTCCAGCCCATCGATCTGGAACTCTTCCATCATCTCGACCAGTCGATTGACACCCGTATCATTGGCGCTGATCAGCGACATCAAATCGCCGCGCACTTCCACTGGATTGCGCGTGTTCGCCAAAATCACACTGAGCAAATCTTCATTGAGCTGCCCTTCGCGCCGCAAATACATATGCGGCACCAAAGTGCCCTCTTCATAAATCGAGGTCGCGTCTGCCGAAAAACCGACGCCGCCCACATCGATAACGTGGCAGGTGGAGGCAAAAAGCCCGATCGCTTTGCCGTCGTAAAAGGCTGGTGTGACCACCACAAAGTCAAACAAATGCCCGGTGCCCATCCATGGGTCATTGCTTACCAACACATCGCCCGGCTTTAGCGTTTCCACAGGATAGCGTTCCAAGAAATGTACGACCGCATTGGCCATGGTGTTCACATGCCCCGGCGTGCCCGTCACCGCCTGCGCCAACATCGCCCCGTTCAAATCATAAACCCCGGCAGACAGGTCGCCCGCCTCGCGCGCCACAGCGCCAAAGGCCGTGCGTAGCAAGGACTGCGCCTGTTCTTCCACCACAGAAATCAGGCGGTTCCACATCACTTGGGTGCGAATAGCGTCATGAGCATTCTGGCGCATTAGACAGCCTCCTTGCGGGTCAAAATGATGTAGCTATGGGCGTCAATCTCTGCATCAAATTGCGAGGTGACAATGGTCGACGTCTCATGCTCTGCGATGATGGCCGGACCGGAAATCTTTGCACCCACTGGCAAATCAAATCGCCAATATACAGGTGTTTCCAACATCGTGCCCTGCGCCCCGTCAAATAATTCGCGATGGCTGCGCGGCGCGATCTCAGTCGCCTCGCCTTCACCAAATGTGGGCGATACCCCATCGTCAATTTCACACAACACGGTCACCGACCAGGTAACAATCTCGCTCGGCACATTGTCCAAGGTCACGCCATAGATGGCGCGATATTGTGTTTCGAACTGATCATGAATCCATTGCGCATCGGCAGCATCTAGCGTGCCTTCGGGCAGCACAACTTGAAGCTCGTGCCCCTGCCCCTGATAGCGAATATCTACGACGCGTTGCACCTGCACTTTGCGATCACCTGCGGCAGGGCGCACAATATCACCCGCCTCGCGCGCCATATCGTCAAGCATCTGATTGACCCGCTTCATATCCGGATGGTCCAGCACCATCGGAAAGCTGCGCGTCACTTCATAGGAAATCGGCGCCCGCAAAAAGCCGATGGCCGAGCCAACCCCGGCCCCGGCAGGCACAATCATTTTGTCGATCGACAGCTTTTCCGCCAGTCGGCAAAGGTGCAGCGGTGCCCCGCCGCCAAAGGCAATCATGGTACTGGCGGCAATATCGCGGCCACGCTCAATGGCGTGCACCCGCGCCGCATTGGCCATATTCTCTTCTACAATTTCCACCACACCAGCAGCTGGCCAAAATTCGTCCAACCCGAGGGGTGCACCAATCTGTTGGCCCAACACGTCCTTCGCTGCGTCTGGATAAAGCGGCAACTTGCCGCCTGCGAAATAGGCAGGATCGATTTTGCCGAGCACCAAATTGGCATCCGTCACCGTCGCTAATTCGCCGCCACGGCCATAGCTGACCGGCCCGGGTTCAGACCCGGCGCTATCCGGCCCCACCTTGATCCGCTGCATCGCGTCAATTCGCGCAATGGAACCGCCACCCGCGCCAATCTCCACCATTTCAATCACCGGAATGCGCACAGGCCAACCGGACCCTTTCGTGTCGCGATAGGTACGGGCAATCTCAAAATGTCGCGCCCGTTCGGGGACAGCGCCAGCGATCAGGCAAATCTTGGCCGTTGTGCCGCCCATATCGAACGACAAGACATTGTCCAAATCACATTGCTTGGCGATATGGCTGGCCAAAATCGCGCCACCCGCCGGGCCAGATTCGACCAACCGAATGGGAAATCGTGAAGCACTCTCCAGAGTTGTCAGGCCACCACCGGACATCATCAAAAATAGTGGCGCATCAATACCAAGGTCAGAAAGCTCTTTCGCCAACCGCGTGAGATAGCCTTCGATCAGCGGCCGCACCGAGGCGTTGGCGCATGTGGTTGAAAAGCGCTCATATTCGCGGATTTCCGGGCAAACTTCATGGGAGACACAGATAGTCACCCCCTCGCCCAGTTCACGCAGCACGATGTCTCGCGCACGCTTTTCGTGATCACTATGGGCATAGGCATGCAAAAAGCCGATAGCAACGGCCTCAACTTTGACAGCACGCAATTCGGCACAGATTGCCACCAGCTCATCTTCGTCCAACGCAGAGAGAATTGACCCATCTTGCGCCAAACGTTCCGTCACGCCAAACCGCAAGTCAGCGGGCACAATGGCGGGCGGCATATCGATCATCAAATCATAATGGTCGAAGCGCTTTTCATAACCCAGTTCCAAAATATCTTCGAAGCCTTTTGTGGTGATCAGCGCCGTTTTTGCCACCTTGCGTTCAATCAGCGCGTTGGTGGCCAAGGTTGTCCCATGCACAAAAACATCAATATCTCGTGGGGCGACAGCGGCTTCTTTCAGCACCACGCGCACACCATCCAAAAGGCCAAGCTCTGGATTTTGCACATTGGTCAACACTTTAGCGCTATGGCGCACGTCCCCCAGCTCCAGCACCACATCCGTAAAAGTGCCGCCAATATCTACCGCCAGTCGGACAGATTCTTCGCCTCGCATATGCGCCTCTTCCTCCTGAGCAACCACATCAAATGCAGTCACCCGCCCCACAAAATCTATTTATTTCATATTTGAAAGATTTTGCAATTGCAACTGTAAATTTGGCAGATTAACGTTGTTCACATTCATATGCGACAATTTGTCAATATATAAAGCATTGAAATATATTAATAATTTTTACCTCCATGTATTTTATGTTTAAAATTATTTGCTTCATATGTGAAATTCGGTTGACAGGTTATTTCAAGTATGAAACTTTTTTAAGCAAGGGGAGCGAGAGAAATGCAAGATTTGTCTGAATTGACACAACGCGCATCAGAGTTGGACGGAAACGACCCAATCGCGCACATTGTTGAAGAATATGAGCGGCCTGAGGGTTGGATCTTCTTTGACTCTAATTCTGTCGGCCCCGTGCCTAAAACAGCGCGCCCTGCAGCCAATGCTTTAATTGACGATTGGATTGCCTTGCGTCGCCGCGGATGGGCGGAACGTGATTGGGTGGATATGCCTGCCATTTTGGGTGATTTGCTTTCTCCTATGATTGGCGCGGAAAAAGGCACTACAGTTGTTTGCGACAACACGACCATCAATCTCTATAAGGCGACGGGTCATGCGCTGGCAGTTAATCAAGAACGCACGATTATTCTGACGCAAAAAGACAATTTCCCAACTGATATTCATGTTGTGCAGGGCTTTGAGCGCGCCAACCCCAGCTTGGAAGTGCGCTATGTAGAAACGGAAGAAGAAGCGCTTGCCGCCCTCTCTTCAGATGTTGCTGTGTGCACCTTTAGCCATGTTGGCTACAAGTCTGGCCAACGCTGGAACATGGAAAAATTCAACCGCGCCGCGCAGGCATTGGGCGTACTCACCATTTGGGATGTTTCTCACTCCGCGGGAGCTGTACCGGTTTTGGCACGCGAAAGCAATGCAGATTACATTGTTGGCTGTGGCTACAAATATCTCAGCACTGGCCCAGGCGGCCCTGCCTTTATTTATGTACGTCCAGACTTGAGCGAGAAAGCTTGGCCACCCGTTTGTGGCTGGATGGGACATGCAGATATTTATGCTTTTGCGGGTGATTATGAGCCGCACGGCGGCATCAGGCGTTTCATATCTGGAACACCGATGGTAGGTGCCAATCAGATCGCTCATTGCGCCGCCCAGATTTATCAAAAATTTGCTCCAAAAGACATTTGGGCCCGGCATGAAAGCCTGAGCAATTTCTTTATTGAGGCGCTGCAACAATCTTGCGGTGATCTTGGTGTCGAAATCGCCTCACCGCTCAATTATAATCAACGGGGTGGTCACGTGACCTTTAAGGCCCCCGGCGCAGGCCATGTGGTGGAAGCGTTGATTGACGCGAAAGTCGTCTCTTCCTTCCGCAAGCCCGACGCTATTCGATTTGGTTTGAGCCCGGTTTCACTTACCCACGCACAAGTTGTGGAGGCAGTGGGCCGGCTTCAAAAAATCCTCAAAGAGGAGATCTGGCGAGATCCGAAATACGCAAATGTCTCCGTTTAATCCGCGCGCACTGCAATAAAAAGACTAAAGCGCAGGATTGTGGGAGAACATCAAAAGGGAGAAGGACATTGAAAAAACCAATTTTAGCCGTTGCTTTATCGGCTCTACTTGCAGCTCAGGCGGGCTTTGCCGCGGCTGAAGACGTAAAAGTTGGCACTGTTATGGGCATCACTGGCCCATTGGCTAACTTTATTCCACCTATTCTGAACGCTGCCAAATTGGCTGAAGCCGATGTGAATGCCGGCGGCGGCATTTTGGGCGGTGGCAAATTCGAACTTGTTGTTGCAGACGGCCAAGCGGCGGCGCAGCCATCAGTTGATGCGGCCACCAAGCTTGTGAACCTTGAAAATGTGGCGGCCGTTATGGGTGCCCTTTCATCTGGGGCCACCATCGCGGCGGCCAACGCGGTCACCATTCCAAATGGCGTGTTGCAAGTGTCACCCACTGCCACCTCACCTGCCATGACCGATATGGACGATGGCGATTTCCTTTATCGCATCGTACCGAGCGACAATTATCAGGGCGAAGTGCTCGCCAGGATCGTGCTGGATGAAGGCATCAACAAAGTTGCAGTTGCTTATGTGAACAATGATTATGGAGTGGGCATTGCGGGCACCTTCAAAGAAAACTTTGAAAAGCTCGGTGGCACCATCACAGGCTATGAAAAGCACGAAGATAAGAAAAACTCTTATCGCGGTGAATTGGCAACTTTGGCCAATGGCGATCCAGAAGCGCTGGTTTTGATTGCTTATGCGGGCGGCAGTGGCGCGAAGATTGTAAAGCAATCGCTAGAAGCAGGTCTGTTTGACCGCTTCATCGGCACCGATGGTTTGCGCGACGATCTTTTGATCGAGCAAGTGGGCGCCGAAGCATTGGCCACCTCCTTCTTCTCAGCGCCAACATCACCTGCTGAAAACCCAGCGGGCGACGCACTGCATAAGCGCTTTGATGAGGTCTATGGCGAAGGCTCAGACAAGCCATTTGTTGATCAATCTTATGATGCCACCATGCTGATCGCTTTGGCGATTGAAAAAGCAGGCAGCACAGATCGTACCGCGATTAAAGACGCGCTGCGCTTTGTGGCCAATGCGCCGGGCGAAATTGTTGGCCCGGGTGAATGGGAAAAAGCTGTGAAGCTTTTGGCTGAAGGCAAAGACATCAACTATGAAGGCGCCGCTGGTAGCCATGAATTTGACGATAACGGTGACGTCGCCGGCTTCATCGGCAAGTTCGTAGTTGAAGGTGATAGCTACAAGCAAATCGCCATCTTCGAATAGTCAAACGCTTTGGTGCTCGCAGCCCCCTCTGCTGCGGGCACACTAAGGTCAGGACAAATCCATGATCGCTTTTGAGAACATCACCATGCGCTTTGGCGGCGTTGCCGCGGTGGATCAATGCAGCTTTGAAATACCAAGCGGCAAGATCACCGGGCTAATCGGCCCCAACGGCGCAGGCAAAACCACCGCCTTCAATGTGATCGCCGGGCACTTGCAGCCCACTTCCGGCCGCATCCTTTTGGAAGGCGAAGACATAACCGCCCTTCCAGCGCATAAACGGCAAGCCAAGGGCATTGCCCGCACCTTTCAATTGGCGCACGAATTTCACCGCATGACCGTGGTTGAAAATCTGATGGTGGCGGCCAAAAACGAGTTGGGCGAAAACATCTTAAATGCCATCTTCCGCCCGGGCCAATGCAAGGCGCAAGAACAAGCTGCCTATGACCGCGCCATGGAAACGCTGAAATTCCTCGAAATTGAACAGTTGAAAAACCAGCTGGCTGGCGACCTTTCCGGCGGACAAAAGAAGCTGCTGGAACTTGGCCGTGCGCTGATGCAGCACCCGAAAATCATTTTGCTAGATGAGATTGGCGCGGGCGTAAATCGCACCCTTTTGGGCAAAATTGCCGAAAAGATCATCCAACTCAACAAAGAGCATGGCTACACATTCTGCTTGATAGAGCATGATTTGGACTATGTTTCTCGCCTCTGCGACACCGTGATTGTGATGGCGCAAGGCACCCTGCTCACCACAGGCACCGTTGATGAAGTGCGCAAAGATGAGCGCGTCATTGAAGCCTATTTCGGTGGCGGAAAATATCAGGAAGCCGTATGAGCAACAAAATTCTCGATGTGCAAAACCTCACTGCGGGCTATGGCAAGCAAGCGATCATTGAAAACATCAATACCAATGTGAGCGACCAGCAAATCGTTGTGATTGTTGGCCCTAACGGTGCGGGCAAATCGACTTTGCTGAAATCCGTTTTTGGGCTCAATAACCGCATGGACGGGGATATAACATTTCACGGCCAGTCGATTTTCACAGCCAAAACATCCGAGCTGGTGCCCATGGGCATTTCCGCCGTGCCGCAATCGCACAATGTGTTTCCCACCCTTACGGTGGAGGAAAATCTTGATGTCGGCACATTCGCTGCCCCGCCGCAGGATAAAAAAGCAACCAAATCAAAAATACTCGACCTGTTTCCGGACCTAAAAGACAAGCTCGGCCAGCAAGCAGGCGAACTCTCTGGCGGACAACGGCAAATGGTGGCTGTGGGCCGCGCGCTGATGAGCGAGCCGAAACTGATCCTGCTCGACGAACCAACAGCGGGCCTGTCGCCCGCCTATTTGGAAGTCATTTTCGATTTGCTGCTGCAAGTGCGCGATAGCGGCGTGGCCATTTTGATGGTGGAGCAAAACGCCAAACAGGCGCTGCGCATTGCCGACTATGCCTATGTGCTGGTGAACGGCAAAAATGCCTATGAAGGCACAGGCGCAAAATTGCTGCAGGACGACGAAGTGCGCAAATCATTCTTGGGCGGAGGTGCGCCACAATGATGGATTTCATCAATTTCTATCTCATTCCCGGCATCACGCTTGGCTCTATTTATGCTTTGGGCGCTGTTGGCGTTTCCATGATCTTCGGCATTTTGCGTTTTGCCCATTTTGCCCATGGCGATTTGATGACCGTTGGGGCCTATTTCGCTCTCTCCGCCGTTTGGCTGTTGGGCATTCCCGCCCTCGCCGCCATTCCGATTGCGATGGCACTAACCTGCTTGGTCGCCCTTTTCGCGGATCGTGCCTTTTATAAGCCCCTGCGGCAATTGCCGACCATATACACGGTGATCGCCTCGTTCGGCGTGGCGCTCATTTTCCGTTCCGTAATCCAACTTTTGTGGGGCACGGAAAGCCAAGTCTATTCCGTCGGGTTCCAAAAGCCGATTGTGCTGTTCGATAGCTTGCGCATCGCCACCCGCCACATTCAAATCATCGCAGCCACGGCAGTCATCACCGTCGCGCTCAACTGGTTTTTACACCATACGCAAATGGGTAAAACCATGCGCGCCGTGTCAGACGATCCAGCGCTAGCCAGCGTCGCCGGGCTTGATCCGGAAAAGACCATCCGCTGGACATGGATCATCGGTGCGGGCCTTGCCGCCATCGCAGGCGTATTTGTTGGCCTCGATACAGATGTGCACACCATGATGGGGTGGAACCTGTTGCTGCCCATGTTCGCCGCCGCGCTGCTGGGCGGCATCGGCAAGCCCTTGGGTGCCATCGCGGGCGGCCTGATCATCGGCATCGCCGAAGAAATCTGTACCTACCCCATTTTGGGCGAGAGCCTGATTTCGCCAAGCTACAAGAGCGCGGTTGCGTTCGTGATCATGCTGTTGATCCTGATTTTCCGCCCCCGTGGCCTATTTAAAGGGAGGCTCCTCTAATGGAACTGAGTGGTATGCTTTTTTACCTGGTCTCTTTCTTGATCATGGGCGGCATTTATTCGGTGATCTGCCTGGCCCTCAATATGCAATGGGGCTTTGGCGGCCTGTTCAACGCAGGCATCGCAGGCTTTTACGCTGTCGGCGCCTATTCAGCCGCCATCATCACCTCCGCCAATTCAGCCAACCATGTGGGCGGGTTTGACCTGCCAATCGTCGTCGGCCTCATTGTCGCCGGCATCCTATCAGGCATTGTCGGCTGGGCCATCGCCCGCATCTGCGTGCGCTTAAAAGCAGACTATCTGGCCATGGCCTCCATCGGCATTGCTGAGATTATCCGCCTGGCCGTGATCAATGAAGAATGGCTCACCAATGGCAGCCTTGGCGTGTCGCGCATTCCGCGTCCACTGGAAGATTTCTTCACGGGCCGCGAGAGCGAACTAGTGTTTTTCATTTTCGTCTGGATCATCGTCGCAATCACCTTCTGGGTCGCCCATCGCCTGTATAAAAGCCCTTGGGGCCGCGTCATGCGCGCTATCCGCGACAATGAAGCCGCGGCGGAATCCGTGGGCAAAGACGTGCAATCTTTCCGCATCCAAAGCTTTGTAATCGGCGCGATCTTTATGGGCGTCGCCGGGGCGTTGAGTGCACATTATTTCAAATTCTTCAGCCCGGATGCCACCGAACCACTGCTCATTACCTTCCTTGCGTGGGTCATGCTGATTGCAGGCGGCAGCGGCAATAATAAGGGCGCTGTTGCGGGCGCACTGATCATTTGGGCCATCTGGTCGATGACCGAAATCATCACCCAGCAATTGCCACCAGATTGGGCCACCCGTTCATCCTATATCCGCATGTTGCTGATCGGGCTGTTCCTGCAATTTGTACTGCAACGCTTCCGCGCCGGACTGTTCCCGGAAAAAGCGCCGAAACTGAATGTGAAAAGCCATGGCTGAACGGAGCTTTGCCAAAGAAGTTGAGAAACTGCGCCTTGGAAATGGCGATACATTTCGCGGTGAAGGCATTTTGGCGATCACCAAGGCGTTGCTGGAAAATGGTGTGGGTTATGTGGGCGGCTATCAAGGCGCCCCCATCAGCCATTTGATGGATGTGTTTGCCGACGCGGAAGATTTGCTCAGCGAACTCGGCGTTCGTTTCGAAGCCAGTGCTTCTGAAGCCACTGCCGCCGCCATGCTTGCCGCTTCGGTGCATTATCCCATTCGCGGCGCAGTCTCCTTTAAGTCAACTGTTGGTACCAATGTGGCGTCAGACGCTTTGGCCAATCTCGCTTCAGGCGGGGTCACAGGCGGCGCGCTGATCATTGTTGGCGAAGATTATGGTGAAGGCTCCTCCATCATGCAGGAGCGCAGCCATCCCTTTGCGCAAAAAAGTCAGATCTGGCTGCTCGACCCTCGCCCCAACCTCCCGTCAATCGTTGATGCGGTGGGCCATGGCTTTGCGCTGTCCGAGGCCAGCAACACCCCGGTGATGCTGGAAGTGCGCATTCGCGCATGCCATGTGCATGGGCATTTTGACACCAAAGACAATGTGCCGCCGTCCTTCACCGTACGCGATGCGTTGGAAAACCCTAAGCGCAAAACGGACCGGATTGTGCTGCCCCCCGCCTCCTATCTGCATGAGAAGGAAAAGGTAGAGCAGCGCCTGCCTGCCGCCATCGACTATATACAAGAGCACAAGCTCAACGAGCATTTTGGCCCGGACCAGGGCGACATCGGCATCATCATGCAGGGCGGCATGTATAACAATGTGATGCGGGCCTTGCAGCGCATGGGGCTGGCCGATCTTTACGGCGACAGCAAAGTGCCGCTCTATGTCATGAATGTCACCTACCCGCTGGTGCCGGACGAAGTGGTGGACTTCTGCGCCGACAAAAAGGCGGTGCTGATGGTGGAAGAAGGGCACCCCGCTTGCCTTGAAGAAGCCGTTGCGGCCCTGTTGTTCAAACATAAAATCAAAACCGATTTGTCGGGTAAAGGCGTGCTACCACTGGCGGGCGAGTTGACGGGCCAGGTGATGCTAGACGGCCTGCGCAGCTTTATCACCACCCACGCCCCGCACCTGGTCAAGGATCAAGACCGCGCACCAAACGAGCCACAACTCCGACCACAGCCGGAGTTGGACGACACGGTGCCCGCACGCCCTCCGGGCTTTTGCACGGGCTGTCCCGAACGTCCCATTTTCGCAGCCACCAAACTGGTAGAAGAAGAACTCGGTCCGCACCACATTTCATCAGATATTGGCTGCCACCTCTTTTCCATTATGCCGCCCTTTGAAATTGGCGGCACCACGATGGGCTACGGCCTCGGCCCTGCGTCGTCCTCTGCACTCAATGCCAAAGGCGCGCGCCGCTCGATCAGCTTTGTTGGGGATGGCGGCTTTTGGCACAATGGCCTCACCTCCTCTATCGGCAATGCCTCATTCAATAATCATGATGGGGTGACGGTGATCGTTGACAATTACTATTCCGCCGCCACTGGTGGGCAGGATATTTTGTCGTCCCGCGCCAACAATAAATCCCGCAACACCAACAACCCCATCGCCAAAGCCGTCAAAGGCATGGGCGTAAAATGGGTGCGCGAAATCGACAACACTTATGATGTGGTCAAAATGCGCGAGACGTTGAAAGAGGCACTCACCACAGATGAGACGGGACCAAAGGTCATCGTCGCCTCCTCAGAATGTATGCTGAACCGTCAACGGCGCGAACGTCCACTCAAGGCAAAAGCCATCGCCGAAGGGCAAACCATCACCCAGCCAAAATTCGGCGTCGATGAGGACATTTGCACCGGCGACCATGCCTGTATGCGCCTATCCGGTTGTCCATCGCTTACTGTCAAGAAGCTTGATGATCCGCTGCGCGACGATCCCGTCGCCTATATTGACCAATCCTGCGTCGGTTGCGGCAATTGCGGCGAAGTGGCAGACGCGGCCATTCTGTGCCCCTCATTCTATAAAGCCGAGCGCATCCATAATCCGGGCACAGCCCACAAAATCTGGCGCACGCTCTCCAGTAGTTTTATGAGCTGGTTGCAGGCGCGACGCGACCGCAAATCACTGCGTTTTGAGGCATAATTTATGGCGCAGGATCAAATCATAAAATTAGCCATTCTCGCCGTAGGCGGCCAAGGCGGCGGCGTGCTCACCAATTGGATTGTTGATCTGGCCGAGCAGAACGGATGGGTCGCCCAATCCACCGCTGTGGCTGGCGTCGCCCAACGCACTGGCGCCACCATCTATTATGTGGAAATGGCCCCGCAGCAAGAAAAGCGCCCCATCTTCTCTCTCGCCCCCAGCGTCGGCGATGTCGATATTCTGATCGCGGCAGAGCTGATGGAAGTCGGCCGCGCCATTCAACGTGGCTTTGTCAGTCCCAACCGCACCTGCCTGATCGGCTCCAGCCATCGGCTGCACGCTGTGTCCGAAAAAATCAACCCAGGCGACGGGCGTGCTGAGGATCAAGTGATCTTTGATGCTGCCCACAAATCGGCACAGTCCGTGCTGCTGCACAATTATGATCGTCTAGCCATTCAGAATGGCTCCTATATCTCGGCCAGCCTGTTCGGCGCCCTCGCCGCCTCCGAAGCACTACCGTTCACGCCCACACAATTTGAAGCCATCCTCGAACTATCTGGTCGCGCCGCAGCCCGAAGCATCGCTGCCTTCAAGGCGGCGCTAAAGGCCGAACCACTTACCGCACCGGAACTGTCAGAGCAAACCTCCACTGCTGCCAAAGCGCAAGGTCCGCAAAAGCTGATGGCCCAATGGGATGCCCTGCAGCAGCGCATCGCGCAATTACCGAACGAATGCCAAGATATGGCGCTGGCAGGCCTCAAAAAGTCCATTGAATTTCAAGACGTGGCTTATGGCGAGCATTATCTGACAACGCTCGAGCGGTTCGCGCGAAAAGTGCCCGCCAAGCACCCCGATATTCTGACCGAACTGGCAAAACATTTAGCCAACGCCATGGCTTATGATGATCTGATCCGCGTGGCCGATCTGAAAACCAGGCGGCAACGCCTCACCCGCATTGAAAGCGAAGTGCAGTTGCAATCGGCGGACGGGTTAAAGTTGACGGAATATTTTCACCCGCGCGCCGAAGAGATTTGCGGCCTGATGCCGCCAAAGTTGGGTCGCTGGTTTGAGGACAGTCCCAAGCGCTTCGCCTGGCTGGACCGCCGCGTCAATAAAGGCCGCCGCATCCGCAGCAACGGGTTCTGGGGGTTCAGCACGCTTTATCTGCTGGGTGGCCTAAAATGGTGGCGCAAGCATACACTACGCGATCAGATCGAGCGCGATCACTGCGCCGCGTGGCTGGCAGAGATTGAACGGCACCTTGCTGATCATCCTGATCTTGCGCTCGAGCTCATCAAATGCCGCCGTCTAATCAAAGGTTATAGCGACACGCACCATCGCTCATTGAGCAAGTTTGCCCGTATCTTCGAACATTTGCCGCTGGTCGCTAACTTACCGGATGCTGCAGATTGGGTTCGCCGTTGGCGTGATGCGGCATTAATGGACGAAAATGGCGACGCCCTAGACGGTGCCATCAAAACAGTTGAGATAGCCCTGAAAGGTCCCCCGGACGCCTGATTTCAATGCTCCGCATAATGTTTATTACGGGACATTTTGCCGATGCCGGGATTCATGGAGTTTGTTGGATCTAACTCTTTATAGAAATTGGCCAAATCCGGTTTTGCCTTATAAAGATGCCCAACATTGTGCTCAGCCGGATATTCCGAGCCGCGTTGATCTAGAATATCCAACATTGCGGCCTTGATTTTCGCAGGGTCAGCGCCCTTTTTCACGATGTAATCTTGATGAAGCACGTGGCACATAAAGTGACCATAATAGAGCTTAGCAACAATCTGCTTGCTAATGTCCGCAGGTAGTTTCTCAAACCAATGTTTGTCATTTCGGCGCAGGGCAATATCAAGTGCGATTATGTCACCCGCCTCTTTAGGGTGCACATTCAGATAGCGGATTGCTGCTCCCGCGGCTGCAAATCGATGCAAGCCGACCATTTTGGCTTCACGCGGGTTACATTCGAAGAAATCCAGCTTGCCTTGTGCCTTCAAACTTTCCAGCAAAGTTTGTGCCTCTTCAATTCCGCCATCATGCATTTTCAAGATCAAATGGTGCGGATATTTCTGCCGAAATTCGCGTGATCTTTTGGGCAAAATTTCTGGCCAGAACCGCATGGCAAACTGCAAAAACTGATCGGTAAATTTGGAGAGAAACGGAATGTTTTCCAACCATGCATCAACAGTGCCTTTAAGCGCAAAGAATTGTGGCAAGCGTGCTGTGCCCAGCTTATCGATCATCACCATTGTGTCTTTGCCATAGTCGGCCGCGATGTCATATGCCTCGGCATGCATATATTCTGCACTTACAGGCAAGGTTTTGAATTCACTCAAAATCGCACGCCGCAGATCGGTGAAAACATCTTCATCCTTGGTGCCAACATAGAATGTCTTCTCGCGCGCATAGCTTGGAAATGTATCCACGCGCACCGCAAAAACCGCGAGTTTACCCGCACAGCCGGATGCACCATAAAGCCTTGATTTATCCGCATTAAAACGCGCAGGCGTATCTGCGTCCACATCACGGACAATCTTCACATAATCGCTGGCAGACGCGCTACGGTGATCCGCAACCACGTCGGTCTCATCAAATTTGCCCTGCTGCAAACGGGTGAGAATGTCTTCCGGGCTATCGCCCAGCTCAACGCCCAACTCATTGACCAAACTAAGTTGCCCATTCTCATCAATTTGCGCGTAGAGCGATAGCTCCGTGTAAGCCGGGCCGCGCTCAACCAGCGATCCGCCAGAGCTGTTGCACACGCCGCCAACAATGGAGGCACCGATGCAGGATGAGCCAATCACCGAATGCGGTTGCCGCCCCATCTCACCAAGCTGCTTTTCAAGATCAAATAAGGATGCGCCGGGAAAGCTGATCACCTGATCGCCATTTTGAATAAATTGCAGTTGGTTCATCCGCCGCGTGCTCACCAGAATAACGTTGCGATCATATTGACCTTTTGGCGTCGACCCTTCTGTCAATCCGGTGTTGGCCGCTTGCATGATGATGATCCGATCAGCCGCCACGGCAACTTGCAAAATCTGCCAAAGTTCCAACAAACTACCGGGGATCACCACCGCCTCAACCTCGCCCTCACCCGAGCGAAAGCCTTTGCGAAATCGCTTGGTGGCGCGTGGGCTGGTTTTCACATGGCGATTGCCAACAATATTCTTGAGCTGCGCCACAACAGACATAGGCTATCCAATTTAATCTTATGAGCTTGAATTGCCCATAAGTTACAATTTGACCGCAGTAATTGCGATATCAATTTCAACTATTTCGCCAAAAATGGACGGATTGCGGCTGGAGTGTGCAGCTTAAAGCACTGCCCCAAACCGCCAGGGGATAAATTCATCGTCGCCATAACCTAATAGTTCGCTTTTGGTGCGTTGGCCGGAGGCATAGGCTAGGATGGCGTTGAATATCTCTTCGCCTAGCTCGTCAAAGTCTTGGCGCCCGTCTAAGACCGTTCCGCAATCTAAGTCCATGTCGCCTTCCATGGTGGTGAAGAGCTCTGAAGTGGAGGCAAGTTTGAAGCTTGGGGCGGGTTTTGCGCCGAAGCATGAGCCACGTCCTGTGGTGAAGGCGATCAGGTTAGCGCCAGCAGCGATTTGTCCGGTGGCTGACACGGGGTCATAACCCGGGCTATCCATAAACACCAATCCCTTGTGGGTGATCTGCTGCGCATAATCATAATATGCGTTTAGCGGTGTCGTGCCTGCCTTGCTAACTGCGCCGAGTGATTTCTCCAAAATTGTGGTCAATCCCCCGGCTTTGTTGCCGGGCGATGGGTTGTTGTCCAAACTGATGCTGTTTTCCCGGGCATGGTCTTGCCACCACTTCACGCATCCCATTAACTTCGTTTTGGTTTCCGCACTTGCGCCGCCGAGCAGCAGCGGCTCTGCACCCAAAATCTCAGGTGTTTCGGAAAGGATAGCCGTGCCTCCTGCTTGCACCAATAGATCAACGGCTTTTCCAAGTGCCGGATTGGCACTGATGCCGGAAAATCCATCTGAGCCACCACATTGTAAGCCAAGCATTAAGTGTGATGCATCGCATGGGGTGCGGTTTGAATTTTGATTGAGATTAGAACAAATTGGCTGCAAAGCTTTGAGTGCTGATTCAACTGTTTGCGCGGTGCCACCCGTCTGCTGCATATTGAAATAAGTTAGCTGTTCGCCATTTTGGCCCGCCTTAGCATAAGCACCAATCTGGTTCACTTCACAGCCCAACCCGATCACCATCACGGCGCCAAAGTTTGGGTGGTCGATATATCCTTTCAGTGTCCGCTGTAGCAGATCAAATGACATGTCGTAATTGGCCATGCCACAGCCAGACTGATGCACAATTGGCACGAAGCCATCGATATTCGGGAATTCAGCTAATAGCTCTTTGTTCGCCCGTTCCGCCACAATGCGGCACACGGTGCCAGAGCAATTGACCGTAGATATGATGCCCACATAGTTGCGGGTGCCCACGCGGCCTTTTCCCCGATCAAAGCCTTGAAAACTGTGTTTTTGTGATTGCATCTTTTGGCTTGTTGACGGCGCAATTTCGCCCATTGCGCTGGCCAAGCTGTCGTCAAACGCCAAATTATGATCGTGCACCCATTGTCCGGGGACAATATCAGCACTGGCCACACCGATTGGCCGCTGAAACTTCTTGATCACTTCGCCCGCCTTAAATGGCAGCAGCGCAACTTTGTGCCCCTTCAAAATCCGATCCACCGCATTTAGATCAGCGGTCAATGGCTCACCTTTTTCAATGCGCGCTAAAGCAATGCCCAGCCCGTCGCCGAGCGGCATCAATTTTTGAGAAATTCTCATGATAGGTCCTAGGCTTTTATTTTCTCGAGAAGAGCGTTGCGAAAGATGTCCGACTGCGACAGGTCAGCGCCAAAAATCTCCTGCCGCGCCAGCACCAGCTCAGCGAGATGCTGCAGATCGCCATTGGCAGTGCGTACATCTTGCTCCAACGCCTGACGCATCGGATCATTCAATGGGCCGAAGGTTTGCCCCTCACCTGATTGGCTTACAAATTTGACCCAAGCGGCAACCGCTTTGATCAAATGGCCAAAGGGCTGATTGGCAGCCATGCGATCTCTGATTGTGTTCAGCAATCTTTGCGGCAGTTTTTGGCTGCCATCCATCGCAATTTGCGCCAACTTGTGCGCCATGCCGGGGTTTTCAAACCGTTCGATTAACTCGTCGCGATAGGCATGCAAATCAAATGAATCCGGCAAATCAAGCGTTGGCATAATTTCATCAGTCATCATGATGAGGACATGGGTTCGCAATTCATCATCGGCGATGGCTTCAGCCACAAATTCATGTCCCTTGAGCAGTCCGGCATAGGCCAAGAAAGAATGGCTACCATTGAGCATGCGCAACTTCATGTGTTCGAACGGCGTCACATCAGCCACCATCTCAACGCCCACGCTTTCAAAGGAGGGACGACCCGCACAGAAATTGTCTTCAATCACCCATTGGCGGAAGGGTTCCGTGACAATCGGCCATTGGTCTTCAATATCGGTCGTGGACTTCAACAATGCGCGGTCAGCATCCGTTGTAGCGGGCACAATGCGATCCACCATCGTGGTTGGGCAAGTTACGTTTTCCTCGATCCACGGTGCCAATTTTTCATCAAGCAGATGGGCGAATTCAATAATGATCTTTTGGACCACCCGACCATTTGAGGGCAGATTATCGCAAGATAGCACTGTGAATGGCCCTGCTCCGCTTTCCATGCGCCGCCGCAGTGCTTCAACAATCAAGCCCGGCGCGCTGATCGGTTCACGCGAATTTGCGAGGTCTTTCACAATGTCCGGATGGCTCTTGTTCAACCGATCCTGCGCGGCATCATAGCAATAGCCTTTTTCGGTGATGGTGAGCGACACGATTTTAATCTGCGGGTCTGCCATTGTTGCCAACAATGCTTCGCGCTCCACTGGCGCAACAAGCACGCGGGAAAGGCTACCCATCACACGAATGTGGGTCGAATTCCCCTCTTTCACCATCAGGCTATAAAGCCCGTCTTGCGGGTTAAGCGCGTCTGCCGTGCTGGCACTGCGCAGAGACGCGCCGACAATGCCCCAGGTGGGCTCATCCGTCAAAATATCATCGATAAAGGCAGCTTGGTGCCCACGGTGAAACGCGCCAACGCCCAGATGCACAATGCCGCTTCTGATGGCATCGCGATCATAATTTGGCGTCTGCACATTTTTCAGCGTCGCAAAATTTGATTGAGTGAGTTTCATTTATCGCGCTCCAAATGAACGGCTGTGATCAAGTCCCGCGATCACACCCCGCAATTCGGCTAGCCCCTTCAAGCGGCCAATGGCGGTATAGCCTGCGTTTACGCCTTGCTTGTCCAAATCATCCAGCATCTGGTGGCCGTGGTCAGGTCGGAACGGGATCTCAGCAAAATCGCTGAATTCTGCCTGTTTTCTGCGCGTTTCTTCATTCAGCAATTGCGTAATCACGCCCGGCATATCCACATCAGATTGCAAATGATTGCCTTCATAAAAGCTCTCAGCATCCTGCTCACGCACCGTGCCGCGCAAATGGGCGAAGTAAATTCTGTCTGCAAATGTTTTCGCCATTGCCACCAAATCATTGTCTGCACGCACGCCAAAACTTCCCGTACAGAAAGTCAATCCATTGGCTTCGCTTGGCACCGCTTTGAACAGTACTTCAAGGTCAGCGGCAGTAGAAACAATACGCGGCAAGCCGAGCAATGGCCGTGGCGGATCGTCTGGATGCACCGCCATGCGCATCCCCAATTCGTCAGCAACGGGAATCACTTCGCGCAAAAAGCTCACAAAATGATCAAACAGATCGGCTGACGTGATGCCCTTATATTGCGCCAGTTGGGCTTTGAAACTTTCGAGCGTGTGTCCGCCAGAAGTGCCCCCTGGAAGCCCCGCCACGATGTTGAGGGAAATCGCTTCGGCTTCATCAGGGGACAAACTTTGGAAATAGGCTTCAGCCGCTTCAATCCGATCCGAGTCATAATCATCTGCAGCGCCATCTCTTTTCAGGATAAAAAAATCAAACGCGGCGAACGCAGTTGCATCAAACCGCAGTGCTTTTGCGCCGTTCGCCAGCGCGAAATCCAAATCGGTACGTGTCCAGTCCAAAAGCGGCATAAAATTATAACAGATGGTTTTGATGCCAGCTTTGGCCAAGTTGCGCAGCGTGTCTTTATAGGCAGCGATATGTGCGCCTGCCTCAGCGCTGCCCACTTTGATCGCGTCAGAGACTGGCACGCTTTCCACCACGCTCCAGCGCAACGGTGCCTCTGGATGGCTAAACTGCGCCACGTGACTTTGATGCTTTTCAATCTCCGCATCGGTCCACACCTGCCCTGCTGGCACATGGTGCAAGGCAGATACAATTTCAGTGGCCCCCGCCTGCTGAATATGGGGCAACGGAACCGGGTCAGCTGGTCCATACCAGCGCCATGCTTCTAACATATCAATGCTCCACTCACTCGCGGCTAATTGTTGAGAATGGACAATAAGCCCAAGGAAAATGCGGGAATAAAGGTGACCAACAACAATACGATCACCATGGCCATGTAGAAAGGCATCAGGCTTTTGATGGTGTTTTCAATCTTCACCTTGCCGATCCCGCACCCGACCATGAGCGAGGTGCCGACTGGCGGCGTGCACACGCCTATCCCCAAATTCAAAATCATGATGATGCCGAAATGGATCGGGTCGACGCCAATTTTCAGCACGATTGGTAATAAGATTGGAGTCATGATCAAGATCAGAACACCCATATCCATCAACATGCCCAGCACCAGCAGCAACAGATTGATCAACAGCAAAATCACGATTGGGTTTGACGACATGCCCAAAATGAATTCGGCCAAAATGGTCGGCACTTTTAGGTAAGACAGCAAGAAACCAAATGCGGATGATGTCATGATGATCGACACGACCATGCCCAGCGATGACAGTGTTGAGGACATGATGCGGCGCATTTTTGTGCGATCCATGGTGCGATAAATAAACACTGTCACCAACAGCGCATAAACCACGGCCACAGCAGCAGATTCAGTAGCGGTGAAAATGCCCGCAATGATGCCGCCAATGATGATCACAATGGTGAACAGGCCAATGGATGCACGGCTCATAATGCCGATGCTTTCTTTAAAGCCATATTTGTCGCCTTTTGGGTGATTATGGCGGATCGCCGCAATCCAGCACAGCACCATCAACGAAACGGACAGCAAGATGCCTGGCACATAGCCAGCGATAAAAAGCTGGCCAATCGGAATGCCCCCAGCGGCCAAGGCATAATAAATCATGTTTTGGCTGGGCGGGATCAGCACGCCCTGCACCGATGAGGTCACAGTAACTGCCACGGAATATTCTGAGCTATAGCCTCGCTTTTTCATGGCTGGGATCAAAAACGATCCGATGGAGGCCACGTCCGCCACGGACGAGCCAGAAATGCCGCCAAAGAAGGTGCTGGCCACCACATTGCCTTGCGCCAAGCCGCCTCGGAAACGGCCTACCAGCACATCGGCAAATTTCACCAACCTGTCGGAGATGCCGCCTTCGGTCATGATGTTGCCGACAAGAATGAAGAACGGCACGGCAAGGAAGGTAAAGCTGAACAGGCCATTGACCATGCGTTGGCCGATCATCATCAATGGCAGGCCCAAATATGTCGCGGTGATCACCGAGGATAGCCCAAGGGAGAAGGCCACCGGCACCCGCGCAAACAACAGGCCCAAAAAGCTGCCCAGCAATAGAAAAATACCGATAGTTTGTTGGGTCACGCGCTTGTGCTCCCCTCTTGAAAACCAGGCAAATCGAGTGAATTTGTGATCAGATTTGCAATCACGTTGAGGCAGATCAGAGCACCGCCTGCAAGCGCACTCATGTAAAGGGTAGATTTCGGGAAACCAGACGCAGGCAGCTTCACCGCCCCTGTCAGCTCTGTTAGTTTCAGACCGGAATAGATCAGCACCAGCGCGAAGATAAATGCCGCCACTTGCGCGGCAATATCGAGGAAGCGCGCTATGCGCGGTCCGGCTAAATCCCGGAAAAATGTGATGGCGATATGTTGGTGGCGACGCACGCAAATTGCTGCGGCGATCATGCCATACCAAACCAAGCAGATCATGGCCGTTTCTTCAGACCATTTTGTGGGATTGCTGAATACATAGCGCATCACCACCTGCAAAAAGGTGACGCACACGATCAATTCAAGCAAACGGTGGCACACAAATTCGGCCACAGCATTTATGCCATCTATTGTTTTTGCAATCATGATCATTGATTTGCCTCCCCTCCGCATAAAATGAGGGCAAGCACAGGCCTGCCCTCACTCATTTTACCATGAATTATTCAGCGTCAACTGCGCGAATTTTTTCAATCAAGTCAGAAAGATGCGGGAATTCATCATAGATTGGCAAAATGGCTTCTTGGAATGGGCCATTGTCAATTTCTGATACGGTTACGCCCGCTTCTTCAACTTTCGCCCGCGCTTCGTCATTGGCGGTGAACATCAAGTCACGCTCATAAACAGCTGCATCTTTCGCCGCTTTTGAAATCGCGTCCTGATCTTCTTGTGACAAGCTGTCGAACTTGGCTTTGTTCATGATCAAAATGGCTGGTGGGCTCAAGTGACCATCAATCACATAGTTGGCCGTCACTTCATAATGACCAGAGGTCAGGAAGCTCACAAAGTCGTTTTCCGCACCGTCAATCACGCCAGTTTGCAGGCTTGAATAAACTTCACCATAGTTCATTGGTGTTGGCACGCCGCCAAGCAGTTCAACCATGCGGATTGAAATTGGGGAGCTTTGCACCCGAATTTTCAAGCCCTTCAAATCATCGATTGAATTGATCGGTGAACCTTCGCGGGTATAGAAGCTGCGTGAGCCCGCTTCCATAAAGTCAAAGCCAACAATGCCTGTTGCTTCCATGTCTTTGCGCACTTGTTGGCCGATTTCACCGTCCAACACCGCATATTTATGCTCTTTGCCTTTAAAAATGTAAGGCAAGGTGAACACGCCGACAGATGGTGACACATTGGCCAACGGCACAGTGTTTACCCGCGCCATATCGATGATGCCCAATTGAGTTTGCTCAATGGTTTCCACTTCCTGGCCGAGCTGCGCACCTGAATAGACTTCAACTTTCACGCTACCGTCAGAATATTCGTCCACCAATTTGGCGAAATGGTGCATCGCCACGGTTACAGGGTTGGATTCTGGCTGGTTTTCTGCCAAGCGCAAAACGGTTTGTGCATTTGCCAATGTGGCGCTGCTGAACAGCAATGTTGCCGCCATCATTAGGCTGCTTTTTGTGATCATTTTTGACATAGTTTCCTCCTCACAATCACGATAATTCACGTTCAATTTTGTAGGGGCCCACATAGGCGCGTTTCACCGCAAGGCCCGTCGAATGGCGCTGCCATTCCACAAAATTCTGTTCTGTTTTTGAGCTTAAGTTCTCCGGCTGTTTGCCGAGCACTTTCAAAGGGTTGGTTCTGGTCATTGTCAGCACATTCGCGAAGGAATAGCCATACCAATCCATCACATTGCGCACCATTTGATCCATTGTGGTGGATGAACCGGCAAGATATTTGGAACCCGGAATGCGCACTGTGCCACCTGCATCGCGCTCCACCTCAGCTTCGCCGAGCGTGTAAAGCCCAGTTGGCATTTCCGCCCCTGCCGCTGACACAGCGTCAGTCGATAGAATTGACCGCTCCACGCCTTTGGCCCGCAACATGGTTTGCAATGCGCTTTTGGTCACATGGATGCCGTCTGCAATGAACATTGCAAACAGCCGATCTTCAGCCAGTTGCCAAAAGAGTGGATTTTCCGTTTTGTGCATTTGCTGCGGCAAACCATTGCCCAAATGGGTACAGAGCATTGCCCCGGCAGACGCTGCATCGCTCACCTGCTTGCCATTGGCGGCCGTATGCCCCAGCGACACGCAGATATTTTGCGCCACCAATTGGGGGATCAGGGTCAACACGCCTGTCACCTCAGGGGCTACCGTCACCAGTTTGATTTTACCATTGGCAGCCATTTGCAACCGCTCATAAAGCGCGATGCGGGCTGGCCCCATATGGTTGGCATTATGGGCACCTGAAAAACCATCTTGTGGGGAAAGGAATGGCCCTTCAATGTGATAGCCCAGCACCATATGAGGGCCAAGTTTTGATTGGTTCACTGCCTGTTCAAGCGCAACCAGTGTTTGCTCCAAATGTTCGTCTGCCCCGGTGATCAGGGTTGGCAAAACCGATGTCACCCCTGTCAGCGCCAGTTGCGCCAACGCCAAATCTAGCTGTTCCGCTGTGATCGGCGCGCGGTTGAAATCCACACCCGCAAACCCATTCACTTGCAGATCAATCAGGCCATAGCTGAGCACGGCTTCGTCCACTGAAGCCGCACAAGCCTGTTCCGCCTGCTTTTGCAGTAGTGCCAGATCAGCATTATGGGGCGCGATTTGGGGCATATGAACCATTTGATCAGCCACTTATGCTGCGCTTTCGCTCAGTTTGCTGGCCGCAGCCGCATCCAAAAACACATAGGTCTGATCATGCGTCTGCATGATTGATGCTGGACATAGATTGCTCACAGGTCCTTCCACAGCGCCCTTCACTGCGTCCGATTTACGTTCATCTGGCACGGTGCAGATGATCACTTTCGATTTCAAAATTTGACGCACGCTCATAGAAATCGCCTGCTCTGGCACAGCGGCAAGATTTTCGAACCAGCCCTCTCCAGCCTGTTGCTGGCGACACGCCTCATCAAGCGTCACGATCATATATGGCACTTCGGTTTCGAAATCTGCTGGCGGATCATTGAAGGCAAGATGGCCATTTTCACCAATGCCAACAAAGGCAACATCAATCGGCGCCTCGGAGATCGCGGCGTTAAGCGCCTCGATCTGCCGGTCCATATCTGCAGCTTGACCATCAATTGCGTGGAATGTTGCTACCGCAGGCACCTTGGCAATAAAGCGCTCGCGCAAATAGCGCACAAAGCTTGCGCCATGATCTTCGCCAACGCCGACATATTCATCCAAATGGAAGATGTCGCATTTGGCCCAATCAATATCTGGCGTCTGCACCAATGCTTCCAGCATTTCGAATTGGCTTGCACCGGTCGCCAAAATAATCCGAGCATGGCCTTTTTCGGCAATCGCTGCGCGGATGGCTTTCACCCCCGCCTCTGCTGCCAATGCGCCATTTTGTTTTTTGGTGTCAGATATTGAAATTTTCATGGCTACTCCTTATTTATTTCCATCTTCGTAATTAAATACATTTTTGTCAATAAATAAAAATCGCGCTCATGAGTTTTTTTTTGAAAATTTTCGCTGCATAGTGAGCATGATGGAGATGGGACTAAATTTATGACGATTATTCCGATGCTTAGCCAATATTCTAAGCAGTTTAATTTTGACGGGCATGACATGCCCGCGGGCCGAAAAGGCCGAATTTTTTCAATGATTTGCGCCCAGCCGTTCCAAACCCGAAAGAAAATTGCAGAAGATACGGGCATTCGACCTGCCACGGTTTCCAAGCTGGTTCTCGATTTGATTGAAACAGGCCTCGTGGAAGAATCACGCCCTGAAGAAATCAGCCAAAAGGGTCGTCCGGAGATTGTTTTATCCCCAAATGTGAATCGGTTGGTCGCGCTTGTTGGCTACACTGTTTCGCGCACCATTCATTGCGCCGCAGTCAATTTGGCGGGCGAAGTTTTGCATGTGGCGAGTGAAAAAACCGTGGCTGATAGCGTCGACCCGGACCGTTTTATCACGATCATGGAATCCCTCTATCGCGAGTGCATGGCCAATTTACCCAAAGGCGCACAGTTTGCAGGCTATTCCATCTCCCTGCCCGGCATTGTGAATGAGGCCGAGAAGAAATGGGTTTACTCTATCTATTGGCCAAAGCTACTTGGGCTAGACCTCAATGTTCTCGAACAAAAGCTGCAAACCCCAGTTGGTGTGCGCAAAAACCTGAATTGCGAATTGCATGCGCGCTTTGACAAGCGATCAAGCCAGAAAACTCAAAGCATGGTGCTCGTGCACTGGGGTTTGGGCATCGGCGCCGCCTATGTTTGCGCGCAAGAAAATGGTCGCCGCTCCAGCTTGGGCGAGATCGGCCATTGCTGTGTGGATCAGGCCAGCACAGCCATTTGCAAATGCGGCATGGTCGGCTGCGTCGAAGCCGAAGCTGGCCTGTGGGCACTCAAGCAAAAATCGTCAGACCCGGATATGCCCATCGATGAGCGTCGGTTTCAAACCTATCTTGATCAAAAGGACAATGAACAAGATTACGCGCGGCAAATCGAGTTGATGGCCCTCACCTTGCGCAATGTGGTGCTCACGCTCACCCCTGACGAAATTGTGCTCACCGGCCCCTTCACCCACAATGAAGCGATCTTCAAACGACTGCTGGCTGCGTTTGATAAAGCTCTGCCCCCAAATTCGCTGATCACTAAAGATATGCGCCCCCACATTATCGCTGGCGACAAACATAATGCCGATGAGTTAATCGGCGCCGCCGCGCACCATTTTGGCAAACGGTTGGGCGAGCTTTGCGCTGACTGAGCCTAAAGTGGCGCGGCAGCAATTCGATATTTTGTTTTAAACGGAATGCCCGGCTTAAATCTCATTGTGGTGGGCGTGCCGCTCTCACTGATGGGATTGCCCGCTTTCGATTGGCTTGGTCCCAGATCGAAGGCCCCACAAATTGGCTCCATGCCCAACGCTTGGTGTCGGCCATTCCACGGATAGGCTTTGCGCCCCTTATTGGAATACCAAAGCAGCAAGCTGCCAAAATGCTCTTTTTGCCAGTTCAGATTCACAGCATATTTTTCTGCGGTGTATTCTAGGCCAACCTCACCGTTGATCCCGACGATCTGCAACAAGTCCTCGCATTCCTCCGGCAATGGCAACTGCGAGGCGTCAATCTGCTGCCCATTTCGGCCTGCTGCATTTTCCAATTTTTCAAATGTTTGGTTTGGCGCGAACAGTGCTGCTCCAGGCTCTACATCGCCGGGAAAACTATGCACGAAATCATAATGTTTGGCATCAATCCGCATATCGCCGGGGCGACCTAAGACCTTGAATGTCGGATGCAATCCAAATGACAGGTCACAAGCTTCACGGACAATCACCTCCAGCTCGAAGTCCAAGGCTGGCGCAGTTGGGTCTGGTGTAATTGTCCGGCGCAACATCTCAATCGGGTGTTCATCCGGATAACGGATCGACATGCTGATCATATCAGAACTGACCTGATCAAATTGCCAATTATGATTGGCGCTAAAGCCATGCGGATCAGTGGCAAAATTCTTATCGACGCCGACCGCTGGCCAGTTTTCTGGCAATTCGCGCAATGCGTCTGTGCCAAAAGGCACACAAGGCCATTCGCCCCGCAAGCGCTGCAAAATGCCAGGCAGTTCGGTCCGCCGATCATCCTCTCCCCAAGGGGCAACTTGAAAGGGCGAAACGCGTCGACCATTGGGCAGTTTGAACTCGACGGGACCAATCATGCCGCCGAGTGCTTGAACACTCAATTGACCGTGGCGCCATTCAAACGTCTTTTCCATCAGGCCTGCACTTTAAATCGATTTTCTGCCATGCCTTTTTCGTCGACACGCAAAGAGAACAAGCTCCCCGCCAGTCGCTGCCCCGGTGGGCACAATATGCTCGCGCTGGTGATGTAGAGCGTTTGCAAGTCTGCACCGCCAAACGTGCAGGTGGTGACATTTGAGATTGGCATTTCGATCAATCTGTCAATCGCCCCATCCGGTGCGACGCGCACGATACAATCCCCGCCAAAGCGGCAATTCCACAAATAGCCCTCAGCATCCATAGCCGACCCATCTGGCCCGCCCCGATCAAAGCCATCAAAGAATACCCGTTCATTCGAAATTGAGCCATCTGCCTTGTCGTAATCATAGGCATAGATTTGATTTTCCAGCGTGTCGCCAAAATAGAACTTGGTGTGATCAGGACTCCAACATAGCGTATTCGAAATCCCGAGATTATCGCGCCATTCCGTTACCTCGCCTGAAGGCGTGATGCGGAACAGAACGCCCTCGCCCGGGCCCGCATCACCCAGTTCGCCATCCGGTAAGACATTGTTTTTCATGGAGCCTACCCAGAAGTTGCCCAGCGGGTCGGCTCGGCCATCATTCAGGCGCACCTGCGGAAAGCCTTTTAACTTGAAGCCATGATCTTCGCGCCGATCCGTTTCTGGCCACCACCAGATCAGTTTGGACGCAAGCGCCAGTAAAAACCGCCCTGCTTCGCTGGTCAGTGATACAGCCACCACAGGCTCATCAAACAGCCAGCTTTGGGTGCTTTGGGTTTTCTCATCGTAACGATGCACAAGAAATCGATTGATATCGCACCAATAAACAGCCTGCTCCTCTGCAGACCAAACAGCGCCTTCGCCGGTTTTGTCGCCCGCAGGCACAACACATTGAATTTCTTGCGACATCATCTCCTCCTATGACCGAGATCTTGACGGACCCAGAGCATCCATATTCTGCACAAGCGCTTTCATATAACCAAGAGCGAATGCCTTGCCGGCGTGCCAGGATGCAGCGCATTGCATGGCTGGCGTATGGTCTGGTATCAAAACGCCCTGATAATTTTCGTCGCGCAGCACCCGCACAATTTCCGCCATATCAATATCGCCCTCATCGACGAAGGTCTCCACATAGTGTGGAATTTTGCCCTTCACATTTCTGAAGTGGATATAGCCAATGCGGTTGGCCCGCGCATAACGGCGCACATGTTCGTAAATCTCACCGCCCGGCATTTCCTGCAGTGAACCAAGGCAAAGTTCTAACCCGTTGGATGGCGAGTCGATCACGCCCATCAACCGATCATATTTTTCCGGTCGATTGACCAAGCGGGCCGTGCCGCGCAATTGTTCGGCTGGCGGATCGTCCGGGTGTGCTGCTAAAACCACCCCGGCCTCTTCAGCCACAGGCACCAGATCATTCAGAAAGCGGGATAAGCGGTCCCACATCTCGTCTGATGTTGCTGTGATTTGCGGCGCGTTCGGTTCTGGTTTGCGATAGCGCATGTTCCACACCATGCCATCTGAAATGGGCGCATCTGGATCAGGACGTTTGTGTTGATCTTCCTTCACGCCAAAGCCAACAGATTCCGCACCGCCGCGTGCATAAGGTCCGCGTGTCCACCCATAAACGCCTGCCAACGAAAAGTTGTAGCCAATGCAGGGAACACCCGCGCGCCCAGCATCGCGCACAAGTTGCTTTAAATCTTCAATTTGCTCGTCGCGCTTTGGTCCATCGAGAAGGATGTCATGCCAAAATTTCGGCGAGAAGTTTTCAATGGCTGCCAGTTCCAACCCGGCTTCGCGCACCATTTCCACCAAATCGCGCAATTCTTCATAGGTCCACAGCGTATCGTCCGAGCAATCGCCCCATCCGCTATCATCTCCGCTCGCAATGCGCGGATCGACCCCACGGAAATAATTGGTGAGGTGCGCCACAATATGGGTGGCCCCTGCCTGCACTGCGAATTGCAGATTATCAGGCGTAAGTTGTTCTCTATAAAGGCCTAAACCAATTTTCATAAATTTTGCCCAGCAGCTATTTAACGCCAATAGCTGCGGTGAGCCCCCCATCGATTTTATAGTCAGATCCGGTGATAAAGCCTGCACGATCAGAAGCGAGATAGGCCACCAATTCGGCCACTTCTTCTGGCTCGCCAATGCGGCCAATTGGGTGGGCTGCGCCAAAACGGGCGAAGGCCTCCTCTTCGCTCACCCCTTCACCGCCATATTTGGCAGCTGCAAGTGAAAGGATGGGCGTGCGCACTGAACCTGGGCTCACGGAATTCACGCGAATGCCAGCTTCTGCATGATCCAACGCCATGGCGCGAGTTACCGCGTGGATTGCCCCTTTTGACGCTACATAAGCCGCAACATTTTGCTGGCAATTATGACCTTGCACGGAAGAAATATTGACGATGGCACCACCGCCGCGTTTCTCCATTTCTGGAATGCCAAAATGGGCCGTGAGATAGATAGATCCCACATTGACCGTCAGGCATTTTTGCCATGTGGCCCAATCCGTGGTGGTCACGGTGCCAAACGGATGCACGGCTGCCGCATTGACAATAATGTCCAGCCCGCCATGTGCTGCCACAATGGCCGCGACAGCATCCTGCACCGCTTTCTCATCGGAAACATCCGCTTGCCGCACGGACATGTTTAGCCCTTGCTCTTTAGCTATGGCGTCGAATTTCGCATTTGCGTCCGGGTCAATGCCGCAGGCAACAACGGTCGCCCCGGCACTCGCCATGCGCACTGCTGAGGTTAGCCCAATGCCGGACGTGCCTGTAACAAGTGCAATTTTTCCTTCAAATTCAGTCATATCGCCCTCCTTAGCGCACACGCTCTAGCACTTGGTTCAGCAGCACGGCGCCGAGGATGATCCCGCCACGCACCACATATTGCCAATATTCGCTCACATTCATCAGCGTCATGCCGTTTGAAATACAGCCGAGGAAAAGCACGCCGATCAGTGTGCCCCAAATCCGGCCTTTGCCACCAAACAGCGAGGTGCCGCCAATGATCACCGCGGCGATCACATCCAACTCCATGCCTGTGGCGGTTGTGCCGGTGCCTGACCCGATTTGCGAGGCAATCAATGTGCCTGAAATAGCTGTCAGCACGCCGGTGATGGCCAGTGTCATGCTTTTCACCAACCACACATTGATGCCGGAAAGCCGTGCAGCTTCCAGATTGCCGCCCACGGCATAAACCGCACGGCCAAAGCTGGTGTTGTTCATGATGAAATGCATCGCCACGAAAGTGAAGGCAAACACATAGACAGGGAACGGAATGCCAAACAGATAGCCGCCGCCCAAAAAGTCGAAGCCAGATGGGAAGTTGGTGAGCGGAAAGCCGCCCGTGATCAAGTTTGCCACGCCGCGCAGCGCTGCAAACAGCGCCAAGGTGGTGATGAAGGTTGGCACGTCGAACCAGCGGCGGAATTGCCCAGTGAGAAAGCCAACGCTGAAGCCGACCGATACGGCAACAGCAAACCCAACGGCCACGCCGCCCCAGCCGCCAATTGCCCCGGCAAACCAAGCTACGATACAGCCCGCGAGCGCAACGCCCGCACCAACGGAAAGGTCAATTTCGCCTGAAATGATCACCGCCGTCATGCCAAAGGCGATGATGCCGAGCATGGATACTGTGCGCAAAACGTTCAGCAAATTATGGGTTGAGGCGAAGCCTGGCGCCATAAAAATCAAAAAGACAATCAACGCCCCGAGGATGATTTCCATCGGGTAATTTCGAAGAATGCCAATGGCAAAGTTTTCTTTGCGCTCAACATGTTCAGTTGTTGTGGTCAATTTTTGGCTCCTTCCATGCACAAGCCATAAAGCTCAGAAAGATTTGTTTTTGTTGGGTCCACCTCGGTGACAATTTCACCCTGCCGCATCACCAAAACACGGTCAGCAACTTCCAACACTTCTTCCAATTCCGTAGATACAAAGATGCTCGACAAACCATGTTCGGCACCTTCCCAAATAATATCGAAGATCTGCCGTTTCGCGTGTACGTCCACGCCCCGGCTCGGCTCGTCAAAAAACATTACGTTCGGCTTGGTGTTCAGCCATTTGCCGATCACAACTTTTTGCTGGTTGCCGCCAGAAAGGGATGAAACGGGCAATTCCGGATCGTCAGTTTTGATCGACAAATCCTTGATTTGCTTGTCGACAAATGGCTTTTCCTGCGCGCGGGTGATGACGCCGCCCTTTGCCACTGCGTCCAAACTCGCCATGCACAAATTGTCCGTGATCGCCGCCATTTGCACCAAACCGACTTCTTTGCGGTTCTCCGGCGTATAGCCTAGGCCCGCCTGGCTCATCTGCCGTGGCGTATAGCCTGTCACATCTTTGCCGTTCAGCGTCACACTGCCCGCATTCAATGGATCAGCGCCAAAGATCGCGCGCATCACTTCCGTGCGGCCCGCGCCGAGCAGCCCCGCAATGCCGAGAATTTCGCCGGGATACAGTTCAAACGAAATGTCTTTGAAGGCGTGGGTACGGGAGATATTTTTCACCTGCAACACGGGGTTACTGCGCTCAATGGCGCGACGCGGCGGCCGGGTTGCATGGGCTTCATCGCCAAACATCATGCCCACAATGTCGGCATGGTCAGCGTCTTTCATTTCAACGCTGCCAATATAATGGCCATCGCGGATCACCGTGCAGGTGTCAGCAATGTCAAACAGTTCGCTCATGCGGTGGGTGATGTAAATCATGGTCACGCCCTGCTCTTTCAAGCGGCGCACCAGACCAAACAGCATGTTCACTTCTTTTGTTGCGAGTGCCGAAGTCGGCTCATCAAGTAACAAAATTGACGGGTTGAAGGACATGGCTTTCGCGATCTCGACGACTTGCTGCTGCCCAACGCTCAGCGTGGAAACAGCTTGGCGTGATTTAATGTTCACGCCCATATCTTGCAGCAAGGCATCAGCCTGCGCGTGCAGTTTTTTCCAATGCACAAATGATAAGCCGCCCACATTTCGCTGGGGCAATCGGCCCAAATAGATGTTCTCACCCACGGTCAGCTCTGGCACCAAAGACAGTTCTTGGTGCACCGTCACAATGCCGGCGGCGAATGAATCGTGAGGCGATGTAAATTGGCGTTGCTCACCATTTACGAACATGGTGCCCAATGTAGGTTGAATAACACCCGCCAGCAGCTTCACAAGAGTGGATTTGCCGGAGCCGTTCTTTCCCATCAAGGCGTGTACACGCCCCTTATCAAAACGATGGGTAAAGGATGAGAGTGCTTTTGTTGGACCATAAAGCTTGGTGACATCGTGGAATTCGAGCACACCATCTTCGTCGGTTTTTGTCGCGAGTTTTTGCATAATCATCGCCCAGAGAAGAGTTGAATGGGGCGAGTTAAATCGCCCCAATTCTCATTTTAGTTGGTTAGGGCTTTCAAGCCTTCTTTAAAGGCGTTTACGCCTTCAGGATCGATGCGCTGCAATGGCAATACAGGCACAGAAATGTCTTTCTCGACCTCTTCGCCATCAATCAATTTGATTGCAGCGTCGATCGCCAAACGGCCCACTTCAAGAGGTTGCTGTGCAGTCACCGCTTGCAACACATTGTCGTCATCAAGCAGCATGTTTGCCAATTGCTCAGAACCGTCTGTACCGAACACAAACACTTTGCCCTCAAGGCCCGCACGTTTCACGGCTTGCACCGCACCAACTGTGCCGCCCTCATTCGCTGCATAAAGCACTTGAATGTCTGGGTTAGCGGTCAACATATCGCTGGCTACCGCCACCGCTTTTTCAGCCAACCACGCATCTTGCGCCGAGACCACGTCCACATAGTCTTCAACTTGGCTCAAGAAGCCGTTTACGCGGCCATCTGATTGTTCTGGCAACAGTGACTTAAAGGCCAATGTGCCGATTTTCACTTTCTCGCCACCACCCAGTTCTTTCAAGAACTCAACAGCTGCTTTACCTGTGCCAATACCGATATCGGTGTTTGAGCTGGTTACGCTGGCTTGTGCAATGTCGCCATTTACTGTGGTGCCGAATGTCACCACGATCACGCCTGCATCACGCGCCTTTTTCAGGGCTGTCATTGACGCATCGGCTGACAATGGGGTCACAGCAATCGCATCAACACCGCGTGCGATATATGTGTCGATCAACTGAGCTTCTTTTTCTAGCTTGCTGTCGCTGTTGGCCGAAAGCAATTGGTCGTCAGATTCAGCGGTTGCTTTCTCCATGCCAATTTGCACGCCACGCATATATTGGTCCTGCTGGAACACAATACCCGCGATTGACTTGCCTTCAGCATAAGCAGAAGTACCCGTTAAGCTGACGCCAGCGGCCAAAGCGGCCATGACAAGAAAGTTTCTTTTTGATTTGTCCATTTCCAATCTCCTTGTACAACGCCCTTTATAGTTGTCACCGGCGTGTCGGGCTTCCTCCGGCTTGGCACGTGATTGCAGATGCAAAACACCTGCTGTTTTTGATTGCGGCTCAGTCCTATGTTTTCACAACAAACCGCAAACCAAATTCCAAATGACGGCTTACCAAATAGGCATAGGCAATTCTGTCGCGCTCGCGCAGCGCGCCAATAATTTCCTCATGTGCCTCGTAGGTTGCCGATTGTGTGGGACGCTCAGTTTTACCGATGAGCATGATTTCTTCGATCACTGGCCGCATCATGCGATAGGCCGCCACTGTGGTGCGATTGCCAGATAGCGCGACCAACGCTTCATGAAACTCAAAATCGTGACGCGCCGCATCTTCTGCAGTTTTTGAGCTCAACATGCGAGCATTGATGGTGCTGAGATGATCAATGTCCTCATCCTTCGCCTTCATCAAAATCCGATCCCCTACCCCGATTTCAATAATCCGGCGATAGTCCTGCAAATCGCGGAACGATTCAGGCGAGATACCTTGATGAAAAGAGAAAAGACGCTTCAGCGCTTCTGATTGACCGCCACAGATCACCGCGCCGACTTTGGGGCGTGTTTCGATGATACCAAAGGCTCGCAAAACCTGCATGGCTTCGCGCACTGTGTTACGGCCGATCTGAAATTGCTCGCTGAGCTCGCGCTCCGTTGGCAAGGCATCGCCAATGGTCAACTCACGCTCAGCAATAAGCCCTCTAATCTGTTCAACCGCACGGTCAACAGCAGAGGTTTTTGAAGCCCCCTCTTCCGAAACGGCATCCTGATTTGGCTTTTGATCAATTGCGCTCAAAATTTCCTCCCACGCTTATTTATTTGTTGGACCACATGAAAAAATATGTCAAGAAAAAATGAAAATTTTTGTAATTTTCGTCAAATTTACACTTTTTTTCTGATTAAATCTTGCAAATTTCAACTTTTTATCCATTATTGCCTCAATCTGGTCCAACAAAAAGAAAATTGGGAGTGCGGCATGAATTTTATGGAAGAGTGTTTTCGATGGTACGGGCCAGAGGATCCTGTTTCACTGCGCGACGTGCGCCACACTGGTGCCACTGGCGTGGTTTCTGCACTGCATCATATTTACGATGGTTCCGTGTGGCCGACTGAGGAAATTGAAAAGCGCAACGCCATGATTCAGAACGCTGGATTGCGGTGGAGCGTTGTCGAAAGCATTCCGGTGCATAATTCCATTAAGCTGGGCACCAAAGCCCGCGATACCTATATCGGCTGGTATAAAGACACGATGCGCAATCTGGCCCAAAGCGGCCTAGAGGTTATTTGCTACAACTTCATGCCCGTTGTGGACTGGACCCGCACCGAACTCACCCATCCGTTAGAAAATGGCGCATTTGCGCTACGGTTCGATGCCGTCGATTTTGCCGCATACGACTTGTTTGTTTTGAAACGGCGTAATGCGGAAGCCAGCTATGCACCGACAGGCATTGCCATCGCCGAAGCGCGGTTCAACGCGCTAACACCTGAAAAGATCGAACGCATTGAGCGCAATTTGATCGCAGGGCTCCCCGCCACAGAGCGCCAATACAATCGCGAGAGCTTTTTACAGGCGGTTGAGGAATATGACGGGGTCAGCCATGAGGATTTGCACAGCAACCTTGCGCATTTCTTGAATGAAATCATACCGGTTGCAAAAGAATTGGGTCTCCGCATGTGCATTCACCCGGATGACCCCTCTTTCTCGCTATATGGCCTGCCCCGCATTGTTTCCACCGCAGATGACGCCCGTCGAATTTTGGGCGCGGTGGACGATCATGCAAATGGACTTACCTTTTGCACAGGTTCGTTTGGCACACGCGAAGACAATGATTTGGTGGCGATGGCCACTGAGTTTGCCCCTCGCATTCATTTCGCGCATTTGCGCAATGTGCAGCGCGAGCAAGATGGTTCATTCCATGAGGCAGATCATTTGGCTGGCTCAAGCGACATTGTTGCTGTGCTTTACACGCTTTTGGACGAACAAAAGCGCCGCCAAGCCGAAGGCCGGGCCGACTGGCAAATTCCTGTTCGTCCGGACCATGGGCACTTGTTGGCCGATGACATCGATAAAGACGAAACTTATCCGGGCTATTCGCTCATTGGTCGTTTGCGCGGCCTGGCCGAATTGCGGGGCGCTATGCACGGCATCGCCAGTGCCCAACGGATGCAAATCAAGGAGCGATAGGGATGACCAGCTATAAAAATGATGATGAATTGTTCGCCGCTATTCGCGAAAAGCTTTTCACTGCTGTTGTCGGCGACATTTTAGACGTGATGGGCTATCGCCACCAATTCTTGCCGCCTCACATTAAGCCGCTTCGCGACGATATGGTGGTGCTTGGTCGTGCCATGACCGTTTTGGAAGCTGATTATTTTGAGCCTGAGCCTTCGCAGGGCAATGGTCCGTTCAGCCATCAAGGCTTTGGCCTGATGTTCCATGCGCTTGATGATCTTAAGCCAAACGAAGTTTATGTTTGCGCTGGCGCATCACCCAACTATGCAGTTTGGGGTGAACTTATGTCGACCCGCGCCATACATCTAAAAGCCAATGGCGCGATTTGCGACGGATATTGTCGCGACAGTGAAGGCATTTTGAAGTTGAACTTCCCAACCTTCAGCCATGGCACCTATGCGCAAGATCAAGGCCCGCGCGGCAAAGTGATTGATTATCGCGTCCCCATTGAAATCGGCAAAATCCGCATCAACCCCGGTGATTTGATGTTTGGTGACCGTGACGGCGTTTTGGTGATCCCGCAAGCGGCTGAAGAAGAAGCCATTGCGCGCGCCTTTGAAAAGACCAGCACCGAAAATAAAGTTCGGTTGGCGATCGAAGGTGGCATGAGTACCGTTGAAGCCTATGAACGCTTTGGCGTGATGTAAGGCGGCACGATCATGCAAGGCGATATCAGCACACGGTGCATAGATTTGGTGAGCACTTTGGGTTTGATGGACAAGAACGACATCTTGTCCGTTACGCCGCTCACCGGGGGCGTTGCGTCTGATATCGCGGTTATTGAAACACCAACCCAAAAGCTGTGCGCAAAATTTGCGCTTGCTAAAATGAAGGTTACGGAGGACTGGCAGGCCCCTATTCACCGCAATAAAGCGGAATATTTGTGGTTGCAGTCTCTCGCCCAAATTGCACCAGAAAATTGCGCTCAACTTTACGGCCACTCCGAAGAATTGGGTGGTTTCGTCATGGAGTTTATTGAAGGCGATGATGTGTTTGTTTGGAAGTCTAACCTTCTCAACAGCGCACCGCCGCGCGGTGAAGCGGGGAAATTGGGCGCCTTGCTGGCCAAACTTCATCTTTTCAGCAGCCAGGCAAATTTCAACAAGGCAGATTTTGACAATCAGGGTGACTTTGAAGCGCTGCGGATTGAACCCTATCTGCAGCACCTCAAAACGGTTCACCCTAATCTCGAAGCGGATTTGGACGATGTAATTGACATGGTGCGTGCCAATCGAAAAGCGCTCATCCATGGGGACATCAGTCCAAAGAATATTCTGTTTCGAGATGGTCAGCCCATTATTCTAGACGCTGAATGCGCCACTTTTGGTGATCCTGCTTTTGATGCGGCCTTTTGCCTAAACCATCTGATTTTGAAGGCTATTCATGTGCCAGCGATGCAGCGTGAATATGTGCAAGAAGCCCATCGGTTTTGGGATTTTTATGCCATTCAAGCCAATTGGGAACCGGGCCGAGACTTAGAACGTCGCGTTGCCCGCCTTTTACCGGCGCTCATGCTGGCCCGTGTAGATGGCAAATCGCCCGTCGAATATTTGGGCCGCACTCAACGGGAATATGTACGCGCACTCGCAATCTCCCTGTTGAAACAAAACACCAGCCAGCTTAGCGAGATTTTTGCAGCAGGCGACTTTAGCGAGGGAGCCGGACTTTGACCGCAATTGAAAACATTAAGGGTCGACGCGTTTGGGATTCTCGCGGCAACCCCACCATTGAGGTGGAGATCACCTTAGAGAATGGCAAATTGGGTCGCGCCATTGCGCCAGCGGGCGCGTCTCGTGGCACGCGCGAAGCCATTGACCTACGCGATGGCGGCAAACATTTGCGCGGCATGGATGTGCAAAAGGCGCTGCATCATCTCAATCATCAAATTGCACCCGAATTTGTGGGCAAAAACATCGAGGACCAAGCCGACCTAGATCAGCTTTTGCTGCAGCTAGATCCCTCGCCGCTCAAATCCAAGTTGGGTGGCAACGCCATGGTGGCAACCTCCCTCGCCTTTTTGCACGCCAGCGCCGCAAATTTAGATCAGCCGCTTTGGCAGCGCGTATCAAAACTTTATGGCCGCACACCAAGCTTACCGCTCCCTGAAATTCAAATTTTTGGCGGTGGTGCCCATGCAGGACGACGGGTCGACATTCAAGATTTCATGGTGATGGTACCCGGCGCAAAAAGCTTCGACGAAGTGATGGAAATCACTAATGAGATTTATTTCGCCGCTGGCGATTTGATGAAAGCGAAAGGCCAATTGGCAGGTGTTGCCGATGAAGGCGGCTGGTGGCCCAACTTCGATAGCAATGAAGAAGCGTTAGAAACTCTGGTGCGCGCCATTGAGAAAGCTGGCGAAAAGCCCGGCGACCGCGTGGTCATTTCACTTGATGTCGCCGCCAGCGAGTTTGGGAAAGACGGCCAATATAAATTGGCCCTAGAAGATCGCGACCTGTCCAGCGCTCAACTGATTGAGTTGTTGGGCCAATGGATTGCCGATTATCCCATCGCCAGCATTGAGGATCCGCTGGGCGAAGACGACCCTGAAGGCATGATCGAGTTTACCAAAAGATTTGGCGACCGGGTCCAAATCATTGGCGACGATTTTCTCGTGACCAACGCTAAGTTGGTTAAAGATGCGCAGCAGATGGGCGCTTGCAACGCCGTGCTCATCAAGGTCAATCAGGCGGGCACTGTCAGCGAAGCCATCGCGGCATTTGAAGCCGCATCGCAACAGGGTTGGCAATCGATTGTGTCGGCCCGTTCTGGCGAAACTGAAGATGTATCCATCAGCCGTTTGGCCGTTGGGCTGGGTGCTGGCCAACTCAAGGTTGGCTCCTTCACCCGTTCCGAGCGCATGGCGAAGTGGAACGAGGTTTTACGCATTCAAGATCAACTTGGCGCAGGTGCCTTCGTGCAAGGCGCGCCGCTTCACAACACATTTTGGGCTCAGAAAGGGCAATAGACATGAAATTAATGCGCGTTGGCGACATTGGGCAGGAAGTGCCCTGCATTCTGGATCAAGACGGTAAAGCACGCGATGTATCACGCCTTGCGCGCGATTTTACACCGGAAACAATTGCTGGGTTGCAGCAGGCATTGGCCGATTTTGACTTGTCCGCCCTGCCCGTTGTTTCACTCGAAAATGTGCGCATCGGCGCGCCCGTGGCACAGCCGAAAAACATCTATTGTATTGGCCTCAACTATTCTGACCACGCCAAAGAAGCGGGCATGGAGCCGCCGAAAGAACCGATTTTGTTCAACAAATCTTCCGGCACCTATTGTGGCCCCAATGATCCCATTTTGTTTTCAGACAAAATGACCAAATTGGATTGGGAAGTTGAGCTGGGCATTGTGATCGGCAAGCAAGCGCTAAACATTTCACAAGATCAGGCGTTGGAGCACATTCTGGGCTACACCGTGGTCAATGATGTGTCGGAGCGTGCTTGGCAGCTGGATCGGGGCGGCCAATGGGCAAAGGGCAAAGGCTTCCCGAACTTTTGCCCCACTGGGCCGCTTGTCTTAACGACAGACGAGTTGGGCGGCGCGGACAATCTCGCCATGTGGCTTGATGTGAATGGTGAGCGCATGCAAACCGGCAACACCAACACCATGATTTTCGACCCTGCTTTTATCGTGGCCTATCTTTCAGAATTTATGCGTCTCGAACCGGGCGATTTGATCTGCACTGGCACTCCGCCAGGCGTCGGCATGGGCAAAACCCCGCCGCTTTATCTTAAGCCGGGCGATCAGGTTGAACTCAGCATCGATAAGCTGGGCACACAGTCCCAGCGTGTTGTGGCGATTTAGCGGAGAGAAAAATGGATATTGTGCCAAACCGACTAGAAGGTAAAACTGCACTTGTTACAGCCGCAGGCCAAGGTATTGGCCGCGCCATTGCCGAGCGATTGCGGGATGAAGGGGCTGACGTTTTTGCGTCCGATATCAATGGTGACTTGCTGACGGATTTGAACGGCACAACCAACAATGTCTTGGACGCAACGGATCAATCTGCGATTGCCGATTATGTCGCGCAGTTTAAGCAGATTGACGTCTTGGTGCACGCAGTGGGCTACGTGCACCAAGGCACGATTGAAGAAACAAATGCGGATGCATGGCAACGGTCTATCGACATCACCCTCACCAGCGCCTATAATGTCATTGGCGCCGCAATTCCGAAGATGAAAGCCCGAGGCGGCTCTATCATCACCATCGGCTCAGTCGCCAGCTCCATCAAGGGCTTCCCCAAACGCGTAGCCTATGGCGCAGCCAAAGGCGGCATAATCGGCCTCACCAAGGCCATCGCCGCTGACTATGTCGGCATCGGCATCCGGTGCAACAGCGTGTGCCCTGGCACCGTAGACAGCCCCAGCCTACGTGATCGCATTTCAGAATTGGCCGCGCAGATGGGCAGCGAAGAGCAAGCCCTACAGTTCTTCATAGACCGCCAACCCACAGGCCGCTTCGGCACCAGCGAAGAAATCGCAGGCATCTGCGCCTTCCTAGCCTCAAATGAAAGCGCGCTCATCACAGGCCAAGCTATCAATATTGATGGTGGGATTACGATTTAGTATGAGGATGTTCAGTTTATCTATCGCAAAAGCAAATTCACGGCACATTTGGAGCGTCAGCCCGCTTAACATTCTAAAATCAATTCAAGCAATCAGTATGGTAAGGCGACGCAAAAGGTTCGATAAACACACCTTCTACATCTGGCACCGTAAATTCCTGTTCTGATCCAATATATACATATAAATCATAGCCAAAATGGACATAGGTATTCTTATCGGCGTTGGCGCGCACCCAAAGCATTTCTCGCAAACTCAATCGAAAAAGCACTTCAAATTCCAGAATATCGACATTGGAGCCTTCAGATAGTTTCCTCAAAACCGGATGGTCAGATAACTTTTCAAGTCGGGGAATACCTGACCGTCTCAGCGGGAGTTCGATTTCAACCTCAGATATCGTCAAGCTCGTAATTTGCAGCCGACTAAAAATTTCCCTAGCCGCCTCCCATTATGCATCTTCTTGAGCAAGATAGTCCTCAGCTGTGAGCGAATATCTTTCGCTGATGTCAGAGGCGGAAGTCCAATCATCCAACAAGTAGGCGTCGGAAAGCATTAGGCCTCAACGTCTTCTAGTTTATTTTTGCTATTATCTTGCATGCGATTTGCGCCAATTTTTCCAACATATTTTAGCAACCGCCCTTAATCCCATAATCAGGAAAATTAATCCAACCGCGCCGAAAACAATGGTTGTATATAGTGCCAACCCCGACCTTCCCGGTAATGCGAAAGCAAATATTGCAGCTGACGCTAAGGCTGTTAAAACCGCTGCGTGTTTAAAACTTGAAACCAACAAAGTAAAAAACGCAACCAGCCCCAGCCCAAAAAACATATGCAAGAGAAACCTTAGCGTCAGCGTAAATGGCGCCCCTCTTGGGCGTGGGAGATGGGCAATGGCTGTTCGAAAGAGCAACACCAACATCAGTATATAAAGCAATGTAAAAAAAACGCCCTCTGCGAGCTTCTTTACCTTGGTGGCCACTAGTTTTTCCTAATTTATTTGGTTGGCGAAGTCATCAGTTTCAGGCAGCAATCAAAAGTTGATACGCGAGAATACAATACATATTGCAATGGACCTAAAGGTGTACCTACCAAATGCCGCGTAAATTGGGCCGTTTGGGTTTCCAACGAAGCGGACCGACTTCTACATGGGCTCGGGTTACATTTTAAGCTGAATGAGGCTTTGAGAAGTTACCGCTTTTCATAGGCGCACTCTCCACCCCAAATCTTAGGTCTCGGCGGTTTCCGGTAACTGCAAATGATCTTTGAAATACCGTCTCGCACCTAAACTATCCATAACTTGGTGAAGTCTGAATATCAGCGGTGCTGGAATTTTAAATTTCGCCTGAGAAAATGCATCAACTAATGTTTCTCCAGCCAACTCAACTTCGTCGTTATTCAGCAAATTTAGCACGTCGGCGATATGATCAGTTGACAAAATTTTGCATTGGCAAACCAAAACACGCAGCTGATTAGCGGCAGAGAACCTTGTTTCGAACATGTCGTGGACGTTCGAATACTCACCTATCAATTCCGGAGCACTTTCAACCATTTGCTTCAGTTTAGACAGTGCTTTTCTGTCAAATTCTCTAACCAAAGTCCAAAATTCAACGTCCGATATTGGTCGCCAACGCATTGTAAGGTGATCATCATGCTCCACGTCTTGTACGATTATAAAATCATTCAGACCGGCGATGAGGATTTCACACTCATCCCAATAAAACTCAAACAATCCATTACCATCATAACCTGAAAGTTGTGTTTGGTTTTTCGAACCTATGAATTTTGGTGCATTGATAGGCCATGTTATCGCCAACACCAAAAACTCCTCACCAGTTCTCTTAAGTCTAACCTTCATATACAAACATTACCGTCAAAATTTATTTCAATTAAAAAACTATGCTAGAACTTAGCGTTCCAAAGTTTGGCTGAAATTTTAAGTCAAAATACAACAAACAACTACTACCTACAAAATTTATCAGTCAAGCTTCTATCCAAATCATTTGCATTAGCTTTAGTGCTGCATCACTTGTTCAGCTGGCATCTGGTTGTGTCGAGGTGAGCGTTACGGTACTAACGATTTATACTAATATCGTAACAAGTTAGGCGACCTAGCTACCTGCGCACAAAAAAGCCCGCTCCGAGGAGCGGGCCAAGTTGCTCGTCTAGGGTCAAGAGGAGCTTATTCGCAAACCCACCGCATGGTGTGGAAATTGTATTCAAAGCTTTGCATTGGCACCCAAGAGAAACCTTCAAGACATTTTGAGAAGGCCACTTGGCTGGTTTGGGTCAGCAAGAACACGTCTGATTGTTGATCCACCAGATAACGCTGCAATTCTTTGTAGATTTCGTTTTGAGCGTCGATATCGCCCTCGCCGCGGGCTTGTTCGATCAACTCATCCACCTTATCGTCCAACACCCATTCCATGGAGGTCCAAGTGCCTTGGGCGCGTGAGTGATATTGGGGATAGAAGAAGCTATCGGGCGATGGATAGGTCGCGCCATAGAACACTTCGTTGATGGCTGGCGTTGTTTCAGCGGAGCTGGCCAACTCTGTCATCCGGTTCCATGGCTCTGGCTTCATGATCGTATTGAACCCAACTTGGTCCAAATTCGACTTCATCAGCAGCGCGATTTCTTCTTCAAAGGCCAGACCAGCCACAAACATGATCTCAATCGGGATTGCACCCGCATTGGCATATTTGCTCATGGCCACATGCTCTTTTGCCTTTTCAAGATTATATTCTGGCATGGCCAGATCATCGAGATAGGCCGCGGCGAACACTTTCGGCATTGGGCCGGCAAGTGGTTCACCAGGCAACAATTGAGACCGGATGGTTTCATAGTCTGTTGCATAGGCAATGGCCTTGCGGATGTGCACATCGTCCGTTGGCGCAACTTGGTGGTTCAGTTTCAAATAGAAGTTGGTCGCCGTTGGGAACGATTCAATGCGATAACCTTCGATTTTGCTGATCGCGTCATAGGTTTCCTGCGCCTGCCCGTCTGATGACATAGACAGTTCGCCAGAAGCGGCCAGCGCTTTCACGGTGGCCTCTTCATTGGTCACCACAAAGCGCACTTCATCAACGGGTTGATCGCTCCAACCCAAATGATAGCCATCATATTTCTTGATGGTCATGGTGGCGCCACGATCCCAATTGGTCATCATGTATGCGCCAGCGCCAATGCTGTTATTGGCCAAATAATCCTGTGCCCACGGATCGCTATCGGTTTTGTTGGCGTCTGCCACGTCGGAGTTGACCACAAACAGGATCGGTGTGTTGGTCAAGAACGGTGTGTAGACCTTGTTCAGTTTGAACTCGACGGTGCGTTCATCCAGCGCCTTGACTGAATTTTCATCCAGCACGCCTTCGAACAAATAGGCAGGGCCTTCGTTTAGTGCCAGCAGACGGCCCACAGAATAAGCCACGTCTTTCGCTTCTACTGGCGACCCATCTTGGAAAGTGGCGCCTTCTTTTAGCGTGAAGGTGTAGGTGAGCGTGTCTTCAGATACTGTCCAGCTCTCTGCCAGATTGGGCAGGATGTTGCCCTCTGAATCGAGCGTGGTCAGCGCGTCATAAAGGTTCACGCCAGCCATATATTCTGTGTAGTCGTTGATTTTTGCCGGGTCGATGGTGCCGAAAATCTGCACCACATTGACCGTTGCCACATTGTCGGCAAATGAGGGTAAGGCATAGCTAGAAATAGCAGTACTCGCTGCCAGTCCCAGCAGTAGTTTCTTTGCAATCCGCATATTAGTCCTCCTTTTGAAATTAAGTTCTATCCCCGTCCCTCTAGTTGAGGGCTTCTAATTTTTGATAATCGAGGTCGTAGCCAAAGTAGCGTGGCCCCGCGAGTTCAATGCCATGGTCCGTGCGCCATTGCGGGTCGCACGGCAGGCCAAACACAATCACGCGGAAGCCATATCGAATTTGCTCGGTCGTGATGGGTTGTCCGGTTTCCAAATCCAGCAAGCAGATCAAATCTGGCGTGATCGCCTTTGGTTTTCCGTCAGCCGTTTTGGCCAGCAGGAATTCATTTTGAAATTCCAGCGAAATGCTCTCGCCATCATATGAGCCCAAGCCTTCAATGGTGCATGAGCCGCGTGCAAATCCGCCTTCGGTTCTGCGGTCCACATCCATCACGCGGCCTTCAAACAGCGAAACCCCATTAAGGTCGTTTGAAAGCTTGTGCACTGGGTTGCGATTGGCGGCCTGTTCCTCATGGATAATGCGGCCAATGGAATTGATCAGTGACATAGAGCCACGCAAAATCGCCTTTTTGGCCTGCGCACCTGTCATCGGGTAAAGGGCGATTAGCCCTGCCCCGCCCATTTCAATGGTGATCACCCGCGCGAACTTTTCGGTCGACAAATTATCGACTGTGTTCAGCACCAGCGAGTTGCCCTTCTCATCGGCCATCACCATGGGACATGCCGTAATGTCGTGCATGGTCATGGACACCATTTGCAACTCTGGGAAAGCCCGCCCCATGCCATCGCCATCGACAATGGGCAGGCCTACGCCTGCGGCAACTGCGATGGGGATAGTGGAATTCAAACCACCCGCTTCAATGCAGAAGATCGCATCCGCTTTTTTGCCGAGATAATCTTCCAGTGATTTCAATGCATTATTGGCTTCATCGCCACGGGGTAGTTTTTCCAACATAACTGTCGGCGCGCCCATCATGGCAACGGGGATCACCAAGGCATCATCTGCCAAGCTGTCTACATCCACCACATCTACTGGTCCGTTGGCACGTATGGCCTGTTCTGCCATCAACCGCCCGATGTAAGGATCACCGCCGCCGCCAGTGCCCAGAAAGGCACCACCAAGGGCGATATTTTTCATGTCCTCAAGGTCGATCTTTTTCAAAATATCAGCGGACATTATGCTCCTCCCAATTCTGCGCGATCGAGCGGTGTAAAGCTCAATTCTGGATAGCCAAAAGCGGCTGGCCCGATCACTTCAAGTGCGCGTGGCGTGCGCAGCAAATCATGGCAAGGCAGCGCCAACACAGCGATCCGCTGGCCATAGCGCAGCACTTCCGTTGTGATCGGCAGGCCAGTATCTGCATCCAGCACCACAATCAGGTCTGGCACGCAGACTTCCATTTCGCCATCACGCCAAAACACCAGAAATTCGTTCTGAATGGCAATTTCGCCGCGTTCGCCCTGGTTGTTGCCAAAGCCTTCCAAATGGATATGCCCGCGGGCAAACCCGCCCTTCAGATGGCGTTCAAGATCAACAATCTTGCCCGTCATCAGCAGCTTGCCGGTTTCTTGCTTGAGCACAGTGGCAATCGGGTCGAGATTGCGCGCTTGCGCGTCTAGAACCGCCTGCCCCAAAGATAAGGCCTGTGTGATCGTGTTCGGCACTGCAGCCTTCTTCACGAACTCGCCACGCATTGGCGCCATGGCGATTGCCGCCGCCGCGCCCATCGACACAACCGTGGCCCGCGCAATGGTTTCCACCCACACTTCATCGCGTGTGTTGCGGATCACCACCACATTGTCCTTCTCATCTGCCATGGCGGCAGGTGTGGATTTGTGGCCATAGATTGACCAGGTGCACATCTGCATTTCCGGGAATGCCCGGCCCATGCCGTCGCCATCTACAACGGGAATGCCAGCTTGCGCTGCCGTCAACATCGGCTCCATGGCATTTGCGCCGCCAATTTCCGATGAAATCAGCGCATCCACCTTGCAATCGAGTTCCTGCTCGATAGCCCGCAGGGCGCGCAAACATTCGTCGCCACGTTCGATCTTTTCAACGCCGACCACTGGAGCGCCGATGCCACCAAGAGACACCACCAAGGCATCATCCGGCAGTTCATCGAGCGGGATCACGTCAATCTTATTGCCTTTGCGCAATTCCTGCCGACAGCGCCACTTCCCGATATATGGGTTGCCGCCGCCGCCCGTGCCCAAAATGGCTGCGCCAATTTCAACAGCGTCCAAATCGCTGTCTTCAATTTTCCGCACCTTATCCATTGAGGTCCCCCACAACTTTGAGGCGAATGCGGGTGGCGTTGCCTGGCAAATAAGCCAATGGCACATCTTCTTGGTCCAGCAATTCAATGCTATCCGGCTTCGCGCCAGCAGCAATCGCTTTGTCTGTCGCTTCTTTCCGCGCTTCGCTGAGTGCTTGATCGCGTGAAATCTCGGACAGGCTGTAAATCCGGTCAACTTCACCGCTAATCTGGCCAATGGCCGCGCCAACCGCATTGGCCACTGCAAAGTTTTCAGGTCGCTTCACAGGCAGATCGCCAATTTGATCTGGGATCAGAATTGAACCGCCGCCCACTGCCAAAACTGGGATTGGATCTGGTGAAACACGCATGCGCTCCACGGCGTTGGTGATCATATCGTCGATCTGGGCTTTGATCTGTTTCAGCTTTTCTTCGCCTAGCTCGCGTGCAGGGCCTGCGTCACCGATGTCGGCAATGCCCAAGCCAACAGCAATATCGGTAGAGGTCAGCGTGTTGCCGCCAAACAATTTGCCTTCTTCATGGATGCGATAGCCCACAGATTTAGGCCCAATTTTCGCTGGATCAGTTGGCTCAATAATTGTGCCGCCGCCCAAGGCGATGGAAAACACATCTGGCATACGGAAGTTTGTGCGCACGCCGCCCACATCAACTGACGTGCTGGCTGGCCGTGGAAAGCCTTTAACAAGTGCGCCCACGTCAGTAGAAGTGCCGCCCACATCCGCCACGATGGCATTTTGCTCGCCGGTCAGGAACGACGCGCCGCGCATAGAGTTTGTTGGACCACTGGCAAAGGTCAAGACCGGATAGGCTTGCACGAAATCTGAGCCCATCAACGTGCCATCATTTTGCGTAATGAAATATGGGCATGTCAGCTTCAACGATTGCAGCGCCCGGCGGAATGCATCCACTGTGTGCGTGCTCAAATTGCGCAAGGATGCATTCATGATGGCCGCGTTTTCGCGCTCCAAGATGCCCAAGCGACCAATCTCGCTCGATAGCGTGAAATTGGCATTTGGCAGGCGCTTTTTCATGATCGCAGCTGCGCGTTTTTCCATATCGTCATTGACCGGGCTGAACACGGAGCAAATGGCAATTGTTTCGATGTTCTTCGCCGCAATCTCATCAGCGATTTTGGTCAGTTCATCTTCGTCGATTTTCGAAATCTCGCGGCCGTCAAATTCATTGCCGCCGGCAGCCATCCAATAATGGCCGCCCACTGCCTCGCGAATATCATCTGGCCAATCCACCATAGGCGGCAAGCATTGCGCTGCGGGCAAGCAAAGGCGCACCGCTGCGGTTTCAGACATATTGCGCCGCTCCACCACTGCGTTGGTGAAGTGGGTTGTGCCGATCATCACCGCTGAAATTTGGTCTGCGCTGATTTGTGTGTCGTCCAAGGCTTTTTTGATGCTGTTGACCACGCCGGACATCACATCTGAAGTGGTTGGCGATTTCACGCCCACAAGCACCTTATCGCCGTGCATAATCACCGCATCGGTGTTTGTGCCGCCTACATCTATGCCAATTCGGTACATTGTCCCCTCGCTTTACTTACCAAGCGCGGTTGAGGTGGCCAGCACCGCCGCGCGTTCTTGTTTTGTTAGTTTTGGTTTGAGATTTTCTTCTTCAGCGCTGATCACCGGAATGGAGCTGATCAGGGCCTGGGTGTAATTGTGCTGCGGGTTGGCAAACACATCTTTGGTGGCGCCAAGCTCACACATTTCGCCGCGGAACATCACGGCAATTTTGTTGCAGAAATTGCGCATCAGCGACAAATCGTGAGAGATGAACACATAGGTGAGATTGAGTTCTTCACGCAGACGGTGTAGTAACTCGATCACCGTGTTTTGCACCAACACATCCAAAGCGGACGTTGGCTCGTCCAACACCAGAATTTCAGGCTCCACGGAAAGCGCACGCGCGATGGCGACCCGTTGTTTTTGCCCACCGCTCAGCTCATGCGGATACATGGAGGCGTAATGCGCGGGCAAATCCACCATATCCAGCAGCTGCGCAACCCTGCCTTTGATTTGAGCTTTGTCGTAACCTGTGAAGTGCAATGGCACGGCCAGTTGGTCGGCAATCGTTCTCTTCGGGTTCAAAGACGAACCGGGATTTTGATAAACGATCTGCACCAATTTTCTGAACTCAACGGTACCCCGTAGTTCATTCAGGCTTTTGCCATTGAACTGAATATCGCCCGACGTCGGTCCATAAAGGCCCAGCAGCATTTTGGCTAAGGTGGTTTTACCCGAGCCGGACTCTCCCGCGATGCCAAAAATGTCGCCGCGATTGATCTCCAGCGAAACGTTTTTCACCGCCTGCACTTCGCCAATTGGCCGATTGAGCAAACCGCCGCGCCGGACAAAGGTTTTACTGATGTTCGAAATTTTGATTTCTGTGTTTTTGTCCGCCTTGTTTTCAATGTCGCGTACCCGCGAGCCATAAAGCGGTGGCACTGCTTCCATCAGCTTGATCGTGTATGGATGTTTGGGAGCCGAGAACACTTCTTCAAGTGTGCCCGTTTCAACAATATGTCCCCGCTCCATCACATAGACCCGGTCTGCCATTTCGCGCACCACGCCCAAATTGTGCGTGATCAACAGTAGCGACAGCCCCTCATCGCGCACCAGCGCATTCAGCAGGTCCAAAATTTCTTGTTGTGTTGTCACATCAAGCGCCGTGCCCGGCTCATCGGCGATGAGCAGTTTGGGCTTGTTCAGCAGCGCCATGGCGATCAACACCCTTTGGCGCATCCCGCCAGAAAGCATCATGGGATAAGACCCCATAATCTGCGCCCCATCGGCCAGTTGCACTTTCGCCAAAGTTTCAATGATGTGCTTTTTGCGCGCGTCGGCAGAGCGGTTTTGCCCATAACGAATGTCTGCAAAACGAACAATATCGTCCATCTGCTTGCCGATGGTCAGAACCGGATTGAAGGAAAGTAGTGGATCTTGCAAGATGATCGAGATCCCCGCCCCCTTCAATCCGTCGCGCTCACGCTTCGAAAGGCTTAGAAGTTCCTTGCCTTTATATTTGATTGAGCCACTCTCAATGGTTGCCGGCGGCATCGGCAAGGTGCCGATAATGGTGCGCATGGTCACTGTTTTGCCGGAACCAGATTGACCGATAAGCGCAACCCGCTCGCCTTCATTGATGGTCATCGACACATCAAAAAGAGTGTGAGATTTGTGGCCGTAAGTTGAAAAGCTGATATTGAGCTTGTCGATGTCGAGAATTGGAGTTGTCGTCATCATCACACCTCCACATCCATCATGTCGCGCAGCCCATCGCCCAGCAGGTTGAACCCGAGAATGGCGTACAGAATGGCGAGGCCCGGCATCAGCGCTTCCCACCAATATTCAGGCAAATATTCGGAGCCGGTGCTCACCATTGTGCCCAAATCTGGGGTTGGCGGTTGCACGCCAAGACCAAGGAAAGAGAGCGCTGCGCCGAACAGGATCACAAAGCCAGCGTCCAGTGAGATTTTCACCGAAATGGCAGACACACAATTAGGCAGCAATTCGCGGAACATAATGTGCGTGTGGCTTGCGCCCGCCACTTTCGCGGCTTCCACATAATCTTCGCTCATTTGCGCCTTTACGATGCGGTAGATCAGGCGCGTGTGCCAGGTCCACCACAGCATGGTGATGGCGATCATCGCATTGATCAAATTGGGTGAAAGCACCGCCGTGATCGCAAGGGCCATCGCCAAAGGCGGAATGGCCAGCATCACGTCTGTAAAGCGCATAATGGCAAATTCGATCCAGCCTCCGAAATAGCCCGCGGCAAGGCCAAGCACCACCCCGAATGGCACGGCAAAGCCCAACACGCCAATCACCATGCCCAGCGAAACGCGGTAGCCGAAAAGCACGCGGGAGAAAATGTCACGTCCCACATTGTCGGTGCCGAACCAAAATTCTGCATTGGGTGCCGTGTGCCGATTTCTAAAGTCGACGAATGACCCGGCAGATTGTGGCGATGGCGCAAGAAATGGCGCAAAGATCGCGGCGACAATCACGGAGATGACAATAAAGGCACCGATCATGGCTGCTGGGTTGCGCGTGAAGCGATACCACGCCATTTGCCCACTGGTCATATTGCGGTGTGCAGTGCCTTGGGTGGTGGTTGTGCTGTCGACACTCATTTGGACGCCCCCTCTCTTAACCGATGGCGGGGATCTAAAATGCCCAGCAAAATATCAATCACCAGATTGGCAATCACGAAGAACAGGCCAGATACCAGCACCACGCCGATCACTGCGTTCAAATCTTTCTGCAAGATTGTGCGCACGCCATAGCTGGCAATGCCCGGCCAACTGAACACAAATTCAACGATAAAGGCGTTGCCGATCAGGGAAGCGAATTCCAAGCCCAAGATGGTCAAGGGTGCCACACAGGCGAGCCGCAGTATATATTTGAACGTCACCACGCGCTCTGGCACGCCATAGGCCCGCGACGCTTCCACAAAGTCTCGGCCGCTCAATTCAATCATTGAAGACCGCGTGATCCGCATCACTTGCCCAATGCCTGCCGCCGCCAGTGCCGTTGCGGGCAAAATCAGATGCATGAAGGCATCGCCGAACACATCTGGCCGACCAGCTAAAATAGAGTCGATCAGCAGAAGGCCCGTTACATCTGCGCTGAAATCCAACCCGCCATCGAGGCGTCCGGTCACAGGGAAAAAGGTGAATACATAGCTCGCCATCAGCTGCAGGATGATCGCGAGCACAAAGCCCGGTGTCACCACCCCGATCAGCGAAATAATCCGGGAAACATTGTCCACCCAAGTGTCACGATAGATCGCGGCCAACACGCCAAGCGGAATGGACAGTACGATTTGAATGACGATGGTGAAGAGCACCAATTCAAGCGTTGCGGGCAAGGCTTGCATAATATCTGCCGAAACTGGTCGGCTGGTCAGCAAGGATTTGCCGAAATCACCATGGGTAAGCCCCACCAGATAGTTCCACAATTGAGTATGGAATGGCAGGTCCAGCCCCATTTGCTCGCGCATTTGCGCCACCTGCTCGGCAGATGCCAGCGGGCCAAGCGCAATCCGCGCAGGATCACCCGGCACAATTCGTGCAATAACAAATATGAGAATGGCTAAGCCAACCAGTACAAGAAAAAGCGAAGCCGCCCTTTTCAGCAAATAATAAAACACCGCAATCCTCCCTCACAGGTATGGTTGCGGCATCTCACCCAAAACGGAAGGCGCTAATCAGTCTAGTTTAACTCTTAAAAGTATAGCTTTTTTCATTATTGGAAATTTTATCAATAATTTCAATTAATTCACCTCTCGACCTTGCGTTAAAAATCTTAAACAAATTGGTGAGGTGATATTTCACTGCAGCCTCTGTAAGCCCCAGATTTACTGCGATTTTCTTGTTTGATCCGCCATCTTGCAACGCATTCAAAATGCGCAATTGTTGGGCTGACATATTGTATTTCTGGAATTCTTTTGGCGCGATATAGCTTTTGCGAATAATCCGGTGCACCTGCTTCGCGAAGTAGGCGAGCCGCTTATGACCGCGCGCAAATTTGCCTGTTGCGAGTTGGGAGGAAACTTTGGACACCACTTCGCGATATTCCAAAAAGATCGACGCCAAATTCTCATGGGCCGCAATACGCATGGCATTTTCTACATGCTGCCGCATTTTCGACCGTTGTTTTTCTGATTGAGCAACTGCAGCGCGTGCCAATTCAGACATGACGTTGCTGCGCACATTGCGTTCATCGATAGAGAATTTGTCCAACACCTTTTCCGGGTTCAGCTTGAGGGACATGGTCTCAGAAATCACAATCCCGGTCGGGCTATACATTGCCGCTTTATCGAGATCATACAGAAAGTAATTGGCCTGATCTTGCAGCCCGTCAATATGCTCGATATGGGCTTGGATCGCCTCAATCGCCAGCGAAAAATCTCCATGGCGACGGTGAAAATCGACTTGGCATTCCTGCAAAAACGCAATTGCCTTTTTCCGGCCTTCCAGAAAATAAATGCTCAGTGCACCGATACGGCTTACTTCGATAAAGATTTCTGACCAACTGTCGCCATCAACAAGAGCTTGCCTGATTTTCGCAGCACGCTCAGGAATGTGGGCAAACTCCCCTGCCTCGAAATCAATCGTCAGCCACAGCGCCTCGATAAGCTCTTTCTCACTTGAAATACAAATATTCGCGATCTTAAAAAATCGCTCGGCTGCCTTTAAATGCTGCTTAGCCTGACGCAGTTTACCTTCAATTATTGCCAAATCAGCCAAATGCAAATGTATGAAAAATTGAAGATAAGGCTGCTTCGCCTTTTCATATGTCTCGAGCGCCTGCGCCCCGATCATCCGCGCTTCCGAGATCATGTTTAGGCGCCCATACACAACAAGCATTGAATTGTAATAGAGCCCGCTGAACAGATGCTCGCCCAAGGGCAACCGCCCCTCCAATTGCTCCCACGCTCTGAGTTGCTTTTTGCTCACCCGCTCGCCCAAATGGATATGCACCATCAGCTCCGTCAGCACAAAGATATAGGATGGCGCAAAACTTCGCTCTTCATCATACAGCAAAGCCTTGGCGCGTCGTGCCCGCCCGTGCTTCACAAGGCTCAAACACATGGCCACCAAAAAGATTTCGCTTTCTTGAGCAATCCCCTCGGGTGCCGACGAGAAAATTTCGTCAAGCGTTTCATAGCCTAAAGTAAACGCAAAAAACGGCCCACCTGCCTCCAGCACCAGCCGTTCGGCCCCTTGAACATTCCCAGCCTTTAACGCCCGAACAATATCAGCAACAAACTTCCCTGCGTCCGACAAAAAGCCTCCTCCAAAGCTCCCCATCCGGCAAATGCACCAGATCACATACCTTCAGGTTACACCCGCGATAACACATTCGCCTAGCCCAAAGCTGGGAGAAATCACACCCGCAAAAGCCATCCCAAAGGCAAAACCACACAACCGACCTGAATTTGCATAAAATTTTATCATTTTAAGTAAATATAAATAAACCTAACTAATTGACCTATATTTATTAAATAACCCTCATGATAATCTCAATGGAGAGCGTCATGAGTAAAATAACAATTGCTATAAAAACAGCGTCTTGCTTTATATTTTTAATTATTTCTACTTTTAACCTATCTGCGAAAACACCAGAATTCGCCGATTTGAATCAAGTAGAACGGAGAAGTTTTGAGTTATTGAACCGTGCGGCGCAAAACTTCATGCAAGATTTTATAACTACAGCTGCAGATCGCGCAAAAGCAAATGACAATCATAAACTTGCACAGCGCGTTCGGATGTTGGTTGATCAACGCAAATCCACACCCGTTGTGCGGCAAGAATTCGACATTCCTGCTTATGATGTGCTCAATTCTGTGGCGGTATTGGCGCCTAACCTGCCAAGCAATAAAAGCTGGCAAGCAATCTCTAGCAGCGACTTTTCGGCGCTTTATGGTGACGGTTGTAATTTTGCCTCTGGCGCGTGCAATACGCCATTCGCCAAAAAGATGCAGAATCTTTTGCCAGCACTACAACGCGCGAGTTCGTTTCAGCAGCTTAGCCAAATCAACCGCACAGTAAATAAAGCCATCACCTATCGCGATGATATAAAGGCATTTGGCAAAAGCGATTATTGGGCAACGCCTGCCGAACTTGCATTACGCGGTGCCGGCGATTGTGAAGATTTTGCAATTGCAAAGTATTGGGCGTTGCGCGCTCTGGGCTACGACCAATCTCAGCTTCAGTTGATTGTTCTGAAAGACACCCGTCGCAATCTATATCACGCTGTGTTGGCAGTTCATGTTGGCGGCAACACATTTATTCTTGATAATTTGAGCAATAATATCGCCGAGCAATCTGCATTTCCAAACTATATGCCGATTTTCTCATTCGTTGCAGACGTTGCCTATATTCATGGCCGCAGCAAACCAAACACTGCAAAAGTTCAATTGGTCGCCTCAAACTAAAAGGCTGGCGACATTGCAGCCACCAGCCTTTTCAAGTTTAAATCACATCTACGTCTTGATCTTGGCCAGTATCAAATAGAATGTTGATTTTATTGCCATCGTCAATTGTGATGATGGCCACATCGACATATGAATCTCCACCGCCATCAGTATCAACTTTGATGGTATATTCATTTGGATTGCCAGTGCTTGCAATGGAAACAAAGCCGTCATCATCCAAATCCACAGCACCTATGGCGCCGAACAAGTCGGACAGATCGACAACGTCACCTTCGCCATAATTGTAGTCAGCAATCACATCCTCAATGGTCAATCCAGCTGAGTCACTGTCCACCTTGAATGTATCAGCGCCGAGACCACCTTCCATTGTGTCGGAGCCAAGGCCACCAATAAGAACGTCATCACCATCACCGCCAGACAAGAAGTCGAGACCATCAAGACCGTTTAGCGTGTCATTCCCCCCGCCGCCGAACATGATGTTTGTTTCCGCTGTGCCGGTGATGTCCTCATTCGCCCCGGAACCAAGGAAATGCGTCTCTGCCGCACTGTTCGTGCCTAAAATATAGGGCGACGTAACCGAAACTGAGTTCGCATCCACTGTCGCGGGTGCTTCCGGCAGCAAGTTGATGTCCAAGGTGCCGGTTGAACTGTCACCATCAGCATCCGTCAATTCCAGATCCAATGCAATTTGCACTGGCTCACCTGGGTCAGTCACAGTTGTGCCGAACTCACCAATTTGGAAATCCTGGCCTGACTCGTGGTGAAATTCGACGCTGTTGTACCCATCTGCCGTGAAGGTGGCGATTTGGGTATCGGAAACAACACCGTCAATCAAAACATCATAGGTGCCAGCCGTCATTACAAATTGCACGGTAAAAGTGACGCCCCCGACGGTAATGTTTGTCGCCGTTGTTCCGATCGCGTCAAATGTTAGCGTACCCACAGCGGCGTTATACATAATCGACACTGCAGTAATGGACTCTTTCGTGCCATCGCCAACCGTTGTATCGCCATCTGGATCATCAAATGCTTTTATCCGAATTTCGCTTATTGGGTTCGACCCACCACCGCTAATTCCGGTAAATGTCGCTGTTGCACCATTCACGTTGTAATGTCCTGTAAATGTGTGGTCCTGATTGAAACCATCACTATAGTCAGCAGAACCGCCGCCTGAGTTGGCTGGGTTTCCGCTAAGATCATTCACAAAGTCCAGACGCATTGCTTCGCCCGCGTCAATGAAGCTGTCATTAACACCGCCAGAGTTTGCGTTCGTGTTGGTGGTTCCGTCGCTCACACCGCCATCCATAGGCGTCAAAAGCAAGTCTAGATTATTGCCGCTGCCATCAGTAAAGCCAGACCAAGGATCATTACCACCAACAAATGCATAACCAGAATTCGCATCAAAAACGATGTCAGTTTGGCCACCATCAACTGTGCCAGACATTGTGACAGTATAGCTATCATCTGTTGCATCGCTGGTGTCGTGATTTAGTTCAACAGTGAACACGATTCCCGTACTCGCATCACCTCCGGTTGTGCCAACCAGCGTGGCGCCGCCATCAGTCAAGTAGTATGTAATCGCCAAACCACCAGATGTTAGGCCGCTATCCGCACCATCTAGCGCCGCTGCGAAACTGATTGCCCCATTCTGATCCGCACCCACATTGTTATCAACATTGCCATCAAAATCGAGCGCACCAACATAGGTGGCACCGTTTTCGTTGAGCAACGTGCCGCTCTGCGGGTTGAATGACGATGGTACATCGTCAGATACGCTCAGATTAACAGTGCCCTCGGCTTCGTCCCCATCTGTATCGGTCGCCACAACGGTCACGCTGCCCAACGCCTGAAGATCATCGGCGGTAAAGCTGGGGTGGCTATCATAATTGTCGTTCAAGGTTGCGGTCACCGTCGCAACATCACCCACAACGCTCAGATCAAGCGTCACAATCGTGTCCCCGCCATCGGAACCTGTAATTTGTGTATCAGACACACGTACCCAAGTCAGACCGCCGCTGAGATTACTCACATCCGTTGAGAACACAATCGTGCTGATCGCATCAGAACCTGGCGTAAACGTAAT